>NZ_CP034121.1:0-3247993 GCF_005347485.1 Microbacterium sp. RG1
CAGGTCGAGGGGCCTCGCGAACGAGGTGACGTGGATGCGGCGTGCCCGCGGGTCTGCTGCACCCGCATCGCGGTAGCGCGCCATGAGCTCCGCCAGCTCGGCGGAGAAGGCGGCGGTCTGCTCGGGCGTCACGGTCAGGAAGCCGTCGGACAGGCCCAGCACGTCGACCCATTCCGCGGGCCAGTGCTCGGCCGCATCCAACCAGCGCTCGGCACCCGCCGCGAACTGACGCACGTAGTCGCGGCTCAGCCATGCCAGTGCGGTCCGGGCGTCCTCATCGCCGGCGAAGTCGGAATCGACCCAGGAGTGACGCTCGCTCGCCGCGCGCCACTCGCGGCGGCGTCCCTCGCCCTCTCCGGTGTCGGTCACGAGTCCCACCTCGCCGAGGCGCGCAGGTGGTAGCTGGTCGCGCCCGAGTTGGTGCCGAGTGCGCTCGCGAGCTCGGTCGCCGTGGCGGGGCCGTGGGTGCGCAGACGGCTCAGGATGCGCGATCGCAACGGATGGGCGAGCGCGCGCACGGCGCGACTGTCGAGGCGGATGGTGCTGTCGGTGCGGGGCTCGTCCATGCCGCGACTCTAGCCATACACAGTTCCTTTGCACAACTTCTGTGCATTAACCCGACAGCTGCGAAGAGCGTCGGATGCGGGGCGGGGGCTTCGGCGTGCTAGGCTTCTCGTTTGGTGCCGCATCCCTGCTGGTCGGCGCCGCGAACGTGAGCCCTCCACTGGCGTCTTCTCGTGAGAAGCACCCCGGAGCGGGATTCACGAACCTCTCCGTTCGATCAAGAAAGCAGCACTAACGTGACGCGCACTTTCACCCCCAAGGCTGGCGAGATCCAGCGTGAGTGGCTGGTCATCGACGCGACCGACGTCGTCCTCGGACGCCTCGCCTCGCACGCGGCCACCCTCCTCCGCGGCAAGCACAAGCCCACCTTCGCCAACCACGTCGACACCGGTGACTTCGTCATCGTCATCAACGCCGACAAGGTGGCCCTCACCGGGCAGAAGCTCGAGCAGAAGAAGGCGTACCGCCACTCCGGTTACCCGGGCGGCCTCAAGTCCGTCACCTACTCGGAGCTGCTCGAGAAGAACCCCGTCCGCGCCGTGGAGAAGGCCATTCGGCATGCTCCCCAAGAACAGCCTGGGCCGCCAGCAGCTCTCGAAGCTGAAGGTCTACCGCGGTGCGGAGCACCCGCACGCCGCGCAGCAGCCCACGGCTTACGCCTTCGACCAGGTCGCCCAGTAAGCGCCGCTCAGACTAAGGACACTCTCGTGGCGAACATCGAAGAAACCACCAACTACTCGACCGAGACCCCGGCCGACCTCGAGGCTGCGGCCGTCGAGCGTCCCGTGCTCTCCGTCCCCGGCGCCGCCGTGGGTCGTCGCAAGCAGGCCATCGCCCGCGTGCGCATCGTTCCCGGCACCGGCAAAGATCACGATCAACGGCCGCACGTTCGAGGACTACTTCCCGAACAAGCTGCACCAGCAGCTCGTGACCGACCCCTTCACGATCCTCAACCTCACCGACGCGTACGACGTGATCGCCCGCATCCACGGTGGTGGCCCGTCGGGTCAGGCCGGTGCGCTGCGTCTGGGCATCGCCCGCTCGCTCAACGGCATCGACGAGGAGAACAACCGCCCGACCCTCAAGAAGGCCAGCTTCCTCTCGCGCGACGCTCGCGTGAAGGAGCGCAAGAAGGCTGGTCTCAAGAAGGCCCGCAAGGCTCCTCAGTACTCGAAGCGCTGACACGCCGAATGGCGTTGTTCGGTACGGACGGCGTGCGGGGGCTGGCGAACGGCCCCCTCACCGCCGATCTGGCGCTTTCCCTGGCCCAGGCGACCGCTGTCGTCCTGGGCCAGGGCCGTTCCGCGGAAGCCCGACGTGCGGCGGGCAAGCGGCCCACCGCTGTCGTCGCGCGCGACCCGCGGATCTCGGGAGAGTTCCTCGCCGCGGCGGTCGCCGCGGGCCTCGCCTCCTCGGGAGTCGACGTCCTGGACGCCGGTGTGCTCCCCACGCCGGCGGCCGCCTTCCTCATCGGCGACATCGACGCCGACTTCGGAGTGATGGTCTCGGCGTCGCACAATCCCGCTCCCGATAACGGGATCAAGATCTTCGCGCGCGCGGTGTGAAGCTGCCCGACGCCGTCGAGCAGCGCATCGAGTTCGCGCTCGCGGGTCCGAAGCTCCAGCCCACGGGAGCCGCGGTCGGCCGCATCCGTCGCTTCGCCGACGCGGAGGACCGTTACGTCGTCCACCTGCTGCAGTCGCTGCCGCACCGCCTGGACGGTCTGCACGTGGTGCTGGACTGCGCGCACGGCGCGGCTGCCGGTGTCTCTCCCGAGACGTTCCGGGATGCGGGCGCGCGCGTCACCGTGATCGGTGCCGATCCCGACGGGCTCAACATCAACGACGGCGTCGGCTCGACGCATCTCGATCACCTCGCGGCGGAGGTCCTGCGGGCGGGTGCCGACCTCGGCATCGCGCACGACGGCGACGCCGACCGTTGCCTCGCCGTGGATGCGGCGGGCCGCGTGATCGACGGTGATCAGATCATGGCGATCCTCGCCGTGTCGATGCGTGATCGCGGCGTGCTGCGCGACGACACCCTCGTCGCCACCGTGATGAGCAACCTCGGGCTCCACCGGGCCATGGCGGCCAACGGCATCCGTGTCCTGCAGACGGCCGTCGGAGACCGTTACGTGCTCGAGGAGATGAACGCCGGCGGATATGCGCTGGGGGGCGAGCAGTCGGGTCATGTGATCATGAGCGACTTCGCCACGACGGGCGATGGACTGCTGACCGGGTTGCACCTGATGTCCGAGATGGCTCGCCAAGGGCGCTCGCTGGCCGAGCTCGCTTCGGTGATGACCGTCTTCCCGCAGGTGCTCATCAACGTCAAGGACGTCGACCGCACCCGGGTCGCCGATCCGGGTGTCGCGGATGCCGTCGCGGCGGCGGAAGCAGAGCTCGGATCCAGCGGACGCGTGCTCCTTCGCGCGTCAGGGACCGAGCAGCTCGTGCGCGTCATGGTCGAGGCGGAGGATGCCGAGCAGGCCCAGCGGATCGCGGATCGGCTGGCGGAGGTCGTGCGCGAGCGTCTCGCTCTCTGAGGCGTCTCAGCCTCGCGGCACGCGGGCGACGAGTTCGGCTCCGGGTTCCATCGGAGTCAGCACCAGGCGTCCACCCAATCCCTCCAGTCGGTCGGTCAGGCGGCCCAGCCCGCTCAGCGCGGCGGCCGGGTCCACTCCGATGCCGTCATCGCGCACGCTGAGTCGCACCTCGTCGGGCGCGACGTGCAGGACGACGTCGATCTGTGCGGCCAGCCCGTGCCGCAGCGCGTTCGAGACCCCTTCCTCCGCGACGCGCACGAGCGCGAGCCGACGGCCGAGGTCGAGTTCGGGCTCGGCCCCCGAGGGACCACGTGAAGGACGCGTCGATCGCGGCCGGGATGCGGGAGACCAGCGCCCGGAGGGCTGCGGCCACTCCGCGGTCGATGCCTTCGGGATAGAGAGTCGCGCTCACGGCGCGCAGTTCGTTCTCGCGCAAGGCGTCCAGCTCCTCGCGATCCGCTCGATCCTGCCGCGCTGGTCGCCGTCGAGCGCGGCGGCCACATCACGCAGGTCGGCCTGCAGCATCACGACGCGCCCCTGCAGCGTGCCGTGGAGGGTGTCCGCGATCTCCCGTCGGACGTGGAGTTCCTCGTCCTGCAGCGCGGCCAATGCCGCCGTCGCCTGCGCTGCCTGCGCGAGGCGGGCCCGCTCGGACTCGCGCGCGCGGCGCCGGGACCCGACACTCTGCAGCGCGAACACGAAGGTCACCGACATGAGGAGCGTCGCAATGGCCGCATCCGCGAGCGCGAGTGGCACGGAGGGATAGATCCCGACGAAGATCTGCGCGGCGGCTCGGCACGCCGCCGCGAACCCCGCGCAGCCGACGAGCACCGCGATCCGAACGATCCCCGTGCAGAAGATCAGGCGTGCGCGGCTTGCGAGGAGCGTGGCGATCGCGACGCCGCAGAGGTTGATGGTCACTCGGATGACGAGATCGCCGAACGGCGATGCGTCCGTGCCGCGCAGGGACACGGCGTTGATCCCGAGCAGGAGGACCGCCTGGGCGCTGATGGCCAGGGAGAGGGTGCCGCCGAGGTCAGGGCGACGAAGGAGAACTGCCGCTGATCGGCGGCCCGATCCACGAGAGCGATGTCGCTCGGCGGATCTCCGCTCACGCGCTCTCCTCGAGGAAGATGCGCACGGCGCTCACGCGGGGGTTGCGCTCGGCGTCCCCGCCGAGGCCCAAGGCGCTATAGACGGCGTTGACGTGATTGTCGACGGAGCGGTCGGCGAGACTGAGGCGGCGGGCGATGGCGGTGTTCGTCAACCCCTCGGCCAGGAGTGTCAGCACTTCGAACTGACGGGTGCTGAGGCCCGCGAGACGACCGCGCGGGCGCGCGCGGCGACGCTCGACGAGCTCACGATCGAGCACGCTGCGTCCTCCCGCACTGGCGCGGAGGGCGGAGACGAGCGACGGCGCCGACAGCGCGGAGGTCTTGGAGAGATAGCTCCATCGGCGACGTTGCTCTTCCGGCACGTCGAGCAGGGTGTTGAGGCGGTCCACGGCCGACAGCAGCACGATCGACAGCGAGCTCTGGCGCTCCTGCAGCCGACGGCCCACCTCGATGCCGTCGCCGTCGGGGAGGGTGATGTCCAGCAGTGCGATGTCGAGATCGCGGGGGAAGGCGGCGGTCTCCGCGGCGGAGCCGGCGGCGACGACGAGGTCGAAGTCCGGGACGGCGCGGAGGAGACCCACGAGCATGTCGCGGTAGAGGGGCTGGTCCTCGACGAGTGCGATGCGCAGTCTCGCCACGGGTGTTCCTTCGCAGACAGATGGGTATGCGCACTGATGGTGGGGATGGGCGCCCCCGTATCTTATCGGCTCACCCGGATGCGCTCAGGCCGTATGACGGGGTTCTCCCATGGCACGGGTCAGGCCCATGAGCAGCGACCAGAACGCGAGTGCGGGCAGCTCCCACGGGACCTCCTCGCCGTCGATGCCTTCGCGCAGCACGACGTCGTCGATTCCTTCGATGCCGACGAGACGCTTACTGGCCATACCCTCGATGAGCGATGCTCCGGCCGCGGCGATCTGCAGCCAGGTGACTCCGGGGACCGGCTCCCGCTCCACGCGGGCAAGGACCCGCTGGTAGATGTCGGCGATCTCCGCCAGGAAACGGGTCTCGCTCGCCGCGAGCGCACGGCGCACCTCCGCCTGTTGGTCGACGGGGAGCGAGCTCACCGAGACGGAGAGTGCCATGTAGTTCTTCCACTCGGTGGAGGCCATGGTGTCGAGCACGTTCTGTCCGATGGCTCGGCGCACGGACTCTTTCAGAACCCGCTCGATGCCGACGGGGTCGGGCTCGCCGTCCGCGTCGACCAGGTGGTCCGCATACTGCTCGAAGACGGCGGTCGCGATCTGGACGGTGGCGGCGGAGTAGCCGATCGGATGCGGCCCGCGCGGCTCGAGCAGGCGCAGCATGAGGGCGGAGAGCAGTTGGTCCTTGCCGCCGAACGCCGCGAACGCCGAGCTTCGCGGCACACCGACGCGCCGGATGAGCTCTTCCATGTTGAGCTGATGCAGCCCCACGCTCACGGCACCGTCCGCGAGCAGGTCGGCCGCCGCATCCAGAACGCGACGGCGAAGCTCGTCACGAGGGATGCGCCTGGCGCGGCCCGTCTGTGACGAATCGTTATGGACTCTGCGTCCAGAGTCTTGTTGTTCGTCCTGAGTTGGCATATTTTCGTTCCTACCGACGGAAGGTCCTGCTCTCGAGTTGACGGCGGCCGCCAATGGGGGGACGTCGGTACCGTGATCCGCGGGCCGGGTGCAGATGACCCCCCGCGGATCACGGCGGTCAGTCTATGGTCGCCCCGGCCATGCGGGCTACGGGTGGTCAGCCCCAGGCCATGGCCTCGATGTAGCGCAGCAGCACGCCCTCACGCAGCGCCCACGGGCTCACTTCGAGCTCGTCGATGTCCAGCGTGCGCATCGCGGTGTGGAGCACGACCGCGCCCGCGACGATCTGGAACGTGCGATCGGGTGTGATTCCCGGGAGCTCCTGGCGGGCACTGGCGGGCAGGCGCGCCAGGCGCGGGATCCAGGAACCCAGCGCCTGCCGCGGGAGGAGGAGCCGTTCGCTCCCAGACCACCCCGGCACCGGATAGCCCGCGAGCCGGGCGAGCGAACGGATGGCCTTCGACGACCCGGCCACGTGGTCGGGGCGCGGCAGTGCCTGGAACTCGGCCGCCACGGGGGAGAGCACCTCCGCGGCGTGCGCCCGCAGGCGCTCGACCGCATCCTCTCCCGGAGGATCCTCGGGAAGGTAGCCGACGGTCATCCGGCCGGCGCCGAGAGGAACGGATGCGGCGCGCTCGGGAAGCTCGTCGGAGCCGGCGGCGATCTCCAACGAGCCGCCGCCGATGTCGAAGAGCAGGATCTGGCCCGCCGACCAGCCGAGCCAGCGCCGGACTGCGAGGAACGTGAAGCGCGCCTCGTCCTCCCCGCCGAGCACCTGGAGAGGCTGGCCGAGCGCCTCCTCGATCCGCGCGATGACGAGCTCGCCGTTGGTGGCGTCGCGCACCGCGGAGGTCGCCGTCGCGAGCAGCTCCGCGACGCCCTCGCGCCGCGCCGTCTCCCGCGCCTCGGCGACCGCATCCTCGAGTGCGCGGACGCCCTCTTCGCTGATCGCGCCCGTGGGCGTGAGGTAGCGCATGAGGCGCAGCACGGTGCGGTGACTCGTCGTCGCGAGCGGCCTTCCGCCGGGGTGTGCATCCGCCACGAGCAGATGCACGGTGTTGGAACCGATGTCGAGAACTCCGAGTCGCACCCGATGAGAGTAGCGGCGCGCGCCTTTCCGCGCGCTGCGAGGGCGAACGCCGCGCCGGTGCGTCGCCACTACGATGGGCGGGTGCCAGAGGAGACCACCCTGTCGGCGGCGTCAGCCGAGTCCCTGTACCGCGAGATCGAGCGCTCCGACTGGGCGCGATTGGCCCGAGGCATGGACCAGCCGCTGACCGAGGCCGAGGTCGTGCAGCTGCGGGGCCTGGGCGACATGCTCGACGTCACCGAGGTGCGCGAGGTGTATGTGCCGCTGAGCCGGCTGCTGTCTCTGCGGGCCTCCGCCACGAAGCGTCTCGGCGCGGAGGAGAGCACCTTCCTGGGCGAGCCCGACGAGACGACGCCGTTCGTGATCGGCGTGGCCGGCTCCGTCGCCGTCGGGAAGTCGACGATCGCGAGGCTGCTGCGCGAGCTCGTGAGTCGGTGGCCGGGCACGCCGCACGTGGAGCTCGTCACCACCGACGGCTTCCTCTATCCCAACGCGGAGCTGGAACGGCGCGGGTTGATGGACCGCAAGGGCTTTCCCGAGTCCTACGACCGCCGTGCGCTGATCGCGTTCCTCACGGCGGTGAAGTCGGGGGCCGCCGAGGTGCACGCGCCGTACTACTCGCACATGCGGTACGACATCGTCCCCGACGCGCACACGAGCGTGCACCGGCCGGACGTGCTCATCGTCGAAGGCCTCAACGTGCTGCAGCCGCCGCCCGTTCCGCACGACGTCGCTGTGAGCGACCTGTTCGACTTCTCGATCTACGTGGATGCCGACCCCGCGCACATCCAGCGCTGGTACACCGACCGGTTCCTGGCGCTGCGCGACGCAGCCTTCAGCAACCCGAACTCGTTCTTCCGCGGGCTCGCGGACATCTCGGACGAAGACGCGCGCGAGCGCGCCGCGTACTACTGGAACAGCATCAACCTGCCGAACCTCATCGAGAACGTGCTGCCCACGCGTCATCGCGCCTCGCTCGTGCTGCGCAAGGGCGCCTCGCACGCCGTCGAGACGGTGCTTCTGCGCAAGCTCTGACGCGGCGGCCCGCTTCGCGGGAGCCCGGTACCCGAGTTGCGTCGCAGTTGCGCAGATGCCACACCTTTCCGCATCCGCCACAGTCATTCACTGACGCGGATGCGGAAAACTGTCGCTCCTGCGGACGGCGCACGAGCGGGGCACAAGACGCGCACCGAGCACCGCGGCAGGGGCCTCGATTGCACGGCCCGGCGTCGGGCGGCTTCACTGCTGGGCGCAACTACGATGGAACCCATGTGTGGAATCGTCGGATACGTCGGCCCTCGGCCGAGCCAGGACATCCTGATCTCGGGCCTGGCCCGTCTGGAGTACCGCGGGTACGACTCGGCCGGCATCGCTGTCATCGACGCCGACGGCGACCTCGGGATGCGCAAGCGCGCGGGCAAGCTCAGCGTGCTGCGCGACGACCTCGCACGCGTCCCCCTCGCGGACGGCACGACCGGAATCGGCCACACGCGGTGGGCGACCCATGGCGGTCCGACGGATGCGAACGCGCACCCGCATCTGGCCGATGACGACAAGCTCGCCGTCATCCACAACGGCATCATCGAGAACTTCGCGGCCCTCAAGGCCGAACTCGTCAGCGAGGGCTACACCTTCCGCAGCGAGACCGACACCGAGGTCGCCGCGGTCCTGATCGGCCGGGAGTACGCGGCATCCGGCGACCTGATCGCCGCCTTCCGCTCGACCGTCGGCCGCTTCGAGGGTGCCTACACGCTGCTGGCGATGCACAAGGACCACCCGGGCCTCGTGGTCGCCGCCCGTCGCAACTCGCCGCTGGTGATCGGCCTCGGCGAGGGTGAGAACTTCCTCGGATCCGACGTCGCCGCCTTCGTCGAGTACACCCGCAACGCGCTCGCGATCGGCCAGGACGAGATCGTCGCCATCACGCCCGAGGGAGTCGAGGTTACGGACTTCGACGGCAACGTCGTCGAGCCCGAGCCGTTCGAAGTGACCTGGGATGCCGCCGCCGCCGAGAAGGGCGGATGGTCCTCGTTCATGGCGAAGGAGGTCTCGGAGGAACCCGAGGCCGTCGCCAACACGATCCGCGGCCGCATCCGCGACGGCGCCGTCGTCGTTCCCGAGCTGGACGGTCTGGACGAGCTCTTCGCCGACATCGACCGCGTGGTCATCATCGCCGCGGGGACGGCCGCGTATGCCGGACAGACCGGCAAGTACGCGCTGGAGCTGTGGACCCGCATCCCGGTCGACGTCGAGCTCGCGCACGAGTTCCGCTACCGCGACCCGGTGATCGGTCCCCGCACGCTCGTCGTGTCCATCAGCCAGTCGGGCGAGACCATGGACACCCTGATGGCGGTCAAGTACGCCCGTGAGCGCGGCGCACGCACGCTCTCCATCTGCAACACGCAGGGCGCCACCATCCCGCGCGAGTCGGACGCGATCGTCTACACGCACGCCGGCCCCGAGGTCGCCGTGGCCTCGACCAAGGCTTTCGTCGCGCAGATCACCGCGATCTACCTGCTCGCGCTGCACATCGCTCGCGTGCGCGGCTCGCTGACGGCCGCCGAGATCGCGGACCACGTGCGCGAGCTCGAGTCGGTGCCCGGCAAGATCAGCACCATCCTCGAGACGCAGCAGGAGCGCATCACACAGCTCGCGCACTGGATGGCCGACACGCGCTCGGTGCTGTTCCTCGGCCGTCACGTCGGGTACCCGATCGCGCTGGAGGGTGCCCTCAAGCTCAAGGAGATCTCCTACATCCATGCGGAGGGCTTCGCCGCCGGCGAGCTCAAGCACGGACCCATCGCGCTGATCGAGCCCGGTCAGCCGGTGTTCGTGATCGTGCCGTCGCCGCGGGAGTCGTCGGTGCTGCACGACAAGGTGGTCTCCAACATCCAGGAGATCCGCGCCCGCGGTGCGCGCGTCATCGTCATCGCGGAGGAGGGCGACGCGAGTGTCCTGCCGTTCTCCGACGAGGTGCTGCACATCCCGCTCGCCGGACCGCTGTTCGAGGCGCTGCTCGCGGTCGTCCCGCTGCACATCTTCGCGATGGGCCTCGCGACGGCGAAGGGGCTGGATGTGGACCAGCCGCGCAACCTCGCCAAGTCCGTCACGGTCGAGTAAGAGCCACACTTCTGCGCAAGCGCGCCTGTGATCGACAGGCGCGCTTGCGCATTTCTGTGGCGGATGCGCAAAGGCGACGCAACTCGGGTATCCGGGGCGCGGATAGGGTGGCGGATGCGGTGGGCCGCCGCATCCGGGAGGGCACATGATCGTCGGAATCGGCGTCGACCTGGTCGACGTACCGCGGTTCGAGCGCACGCTCGCGCGCACGCCGGGTCTGCTGACCCGCCTGTTCTCGCCGGCGGAGCGCGTGCTGAAGCCGCGGTCGCTGGCCGCGCGATACGCCGCCAAGGAGGCGTTGATCAAGGCGCTCGGCGGATCGGACGGCGTGCACTGGGTCGAGATCGAGGTGGCATCGGAGCCCTCGGGCCGGCCGATCTTCGCGCTGACGGGATCGACGGCCGAGGTCGTCTCGGCGCGCGGCATCGTGGCGCTGCACCTGTCGATGAGTCACGACGCCGGACTCGCGACGGCGTACGTCGTCGCCGAGGCGGTGCCGGCATGATCGCCCGCATCGCCGTCTACACCGGCTCCGCCCTCGGCACCTCGCCCGCCTACGCCGCGGCCGCCGCGGCCGTGGGGGAGGCGCTCGCCGCATCCGGTCTCGGGCTCGTGTACGGCGGCGGGCGCGCCGGACTCATGGGGATCGTCGCGGATGCGGCCCTCGCCGCCGGCGGCGAGGTGCACGGGGTGATCCCGCAGGCTCTGGTGGATGCGGAACTCGCCCATCCCGGCCTCACCCGGCTCGAGATCGTGGCCGACATGCACGAGCGCAAGACGCGGATGGCGGAGCTCGCCGATGCGTTCGTCGCCCTGCCGGGCGGCGCGGGCACTCTCGAGGAACTCTTCGAAGCGTGGACCTGGCTGCAGCTCGGCCTGCACCGCAAGCCGGTGTCGCTCTACGACGTCGACGGCTACTGGGCGCCCCTGGGCGCGATGCTGGACGGGATGGTCGAGTCCGGCTTTCTGACCGCGGCCTTCCGGGACACCCTCGGAGTCGCCGCAGACCCGGCGGCGTTGCTCGCGGGATTCGCGGCATGGGAGCCGCCGGCACCCAAGTGGCGGCGCTGAGCGTCCTGCGCCAGCCGGTACCGTGGATGCGGCGACGGGAGGTCCCATGAGTACGCTGCCGGCCGGGGTCATGCGAGAAGCGGTCATCGATGTCGAGGCGATCGCTGACAACGTGCGTCACCTGCGGCGCTTGACGGGCGTCGAGATCATCGCCGTCGTCAAGGCCGACGGGTACGGGCACGGAGCGGCGCGATCCGCCGCGGCGGCGCTCGCCGGCGGCGCGACGCGCATCGGTGTCGCCGACATCAGCGAGGCGCTGGCGCTGCGGCGCGCCGGGATCGACGCGCCCATCCTCGCCTGGTTGCACGCCCCCGGCGCCTCCTTCGGCGAAGCGGTCGAGCGCGGGATCGAGCTGGGCATCTCCCGCCTCGATCAGCTGAACGCGGCCGCCGCCGCCGGAAGCGGTGATCGACCCGCCGTGCTGCACCTCAAGCTCGAGACCGGGCTGGGGCGCAACGGCGCCTCGCCCGCCGACTACGCCGCGCTGTTCGCGGAGGCCGCCCGGTGGGAACGGCTGGGCCGGGTGCGCGTGATCGGCATCTTCAGCCACCTCTCCAACGCATCCGCCGAGGACGACCTGGCGGCGCTCGCACGATTCGAGGATGCGGTCGCCGCCGCATCCCTCGCGGGATTGACCCCCCGCCTGCGGCACATCGCCGCCACCCACGCCGCACTCGCCCTGCCGCAGACGCGCCTGAACTGCGTGCGCATCGGGATCGGCATCTACGGCCTGTCGCCCTTCGAAGACCGCTCCTCCGCCGACCTGGGCCTGCGGCCGGCCATGACGCTGCGGGCCTGCGTCGCGGCTGTCAGGCGCGTCGGTGCGGGGCAGGGCGTCTCGTACGGCTACGACTACCGCGCGAGCGGAGACACGACCCTCGCCCTCGTGCCGCTGGGGTACGCCGACGGAGTGCCGCGCCAGGCCTCCGGAGCGGGGCCCGTGCGCATCGCGGGCGAACGTCACCGTGTCGCCGGCCGCATCGCGATGGATCAGTTCGTCGTCGACGTGGGCGACGCCGAGGTGAACGTCGGGGACGAGGTCGTGCTCTTCGGCGATCCCACCCTCGGAGTGCCCTCCGCGACCGACTGGGCGATCGCTGCCGGCACGATCAACTACGAGATCGTCACGCGGATCGGCGCGCGCGTGCCGCGGCACCACCTCGCCTCGTGAGCGGGCATGAATCCGGCGCCGCCGGTGTTCCAGACGGCATGACGAACAAGGTCGGTGAGCGGGCGATGGACGAGTTGCTCGGCGAACGGGAGATCGTCTCGCCGCAGGACATGGAGCAGCTGGGTCGGCAGATGGGGGAGCGCCTGCACGCGGGCGACGTCGTCGTGCTGACGGGCGCGCTGGGGGCGGGCAAGACCACCCTGACCCGCGGGATCGCGGCGGGTCTCGGTGTGCGCGGTCCGATCCAGAGCCCGACGTTCGTGATCGCCCGCACGCATCCCTCGCTCACGGGCGGAGCGCCCCTGGTGCACGTCGACGCCTACCGGTTGGGCTCGGCGGCGGAACTCGACGACCTCGACATCGATCTGCCGGGCTCGGTCGTGGTGGTGGAATGGGGCCACGGACTCATCGAGGCGATCGCCGACTCCTGGTGGGAGGTCGAGCTCGACCGCGAGTGGGACGGTCGCGGAGTCGACAGCGCCTGCGGCACATACCAGCGCCACAACGACGACCTGGATGCGGAGACCCCGCGCCTGGTGACGATCACGCACCACGCCGTCTGAGCACGGCGGGCCTGCCGCATTACCCTGGAGGGGTGTTCCTCGGCATCGACACCTCGCTCGGAACGGCGCTCGCCGTCATCGACCCCGACGGCGTCGTGCGCGCCGAGGTCTCCAGCGACAACCCGCTCGGCCACGCCGAGGTCATCGGCGACCTGCTGCTCACGGTGACGGAGACCGCGCGCACCACGGCCGCCCACGGCTCGGGGCTGGGCGCGGCCGACGACGCGCGCATCACGCATGTCGTCGCCGGCATGGGGCCCGGTCCCTTCACGGGGCTGCGGATCGGCATCGCCGCCGCACGCGCCTTCGCGCTCGCCCGGGGCGTGCCGGTGGTACCCGTGGCCAGTCACGACGCCGTCGCGCTGGGCGTGCTCCTCGCTGCGGCGATGGAGGATGCGGACGCCGGCATGTTCGCCGTCGTCACCGACGCCCGGCGTCGGGAGTTCGCGTACACGGTGTACCGCGGCCTCGACGACGACGGCCTGCCCGAGCGGCTCGCCGGTCCCGCTCTCAGCCCGCGCGACGAGCTGGATGACCGGCTCGCGGCGCTCGGCGCCGCCCGCATCGATGCGGGTGCGATCCCGGCGACGGTCCTGGCGCTGTGCGGCGCACGTGCCGTCGCCGCCGGCCGCACGATCGCCGCGGACGAGCCGCTGTATCTGCGTTCGCCCGACGTCACGAGTCCCCACGCCCCCAAGCGGGTGAGCTCGTGATCCGCCCGGCGACGCCCGCCGATCTCGATGCGATCATGCGCCTGGAGCGGGCGAGCTTTCCCACGGATGCGTGGAGCGAGGCCATGATGCGCGAGGAGCTCGCCTCACCGCACGGGTACTACGTCGCGCTCGAGCAAGGCGGTCGACTGGCCGGCTACGCGGGGTTGCGTGCGCCCGCGGGAGCGCGTGACGGCGACGTCCAGACGATCGCCCTGGACGAGTCGGCCCGCGGACGCGGCCTCGGACGGGCGCTGCTGCGCACGCTCTTGTCGAAGGCCCACGAACGACGCGTCCGCGAGGTGTTCCTCGAGGTGCGCGACGACAACCCCGTCGCCCGTGGGCTGTACGCCTCGGAGGGATTCGTGGAGGCCGGCCGACGTCCGCGCTACTACCAGCCCGACGACGTCGACGCGATCGTCATGCGCGTGGACGTGCCGGCGTGGGCGGCGGCCCGCGGCGAGGATGCGGTCGCATCCGGTGTGAACGGAGGATGGTGCTCGTGAGCGGACCTCTCGTGCTCGGCATCGAGACAAGTTGCGACGAGACCGGCATCGGCATCGTCCGCGGCCGCGAGCTGTTGACGAACACGATCGCCAGCAGCATGGACGAGCACGCCCGCTACGGCGGCGTCGTCCCCGAGGTCGCGGCGCGCGCGCATCTCGAGGCCCTGCAGCCCGCGATCCACGCGGCGCTCGCCGAGGCCGGAGTCGGCCTCCACGACCTGGATGCGGTCGCCGTCACCTCGGGTCCGGGACTCGCCGGCGCGCTCATGGTGGGCGTGGGGGCCGCGAAGGCCCTCGCCGTGGGGCTGGGCAAGCCGCTCTACGCCGTCAACCACCTCGTCGGCCACATCGCGGCCGACATCCTCGACGCGGATGCGGAGCCCCTGGAGTACCCGACGGTGGCGCTGCTCGTCAGCGGCGGGCACACCTCCCTCCTGCTCGTGCGCGACCTCACGAGCGATGTGGAGCTGCTCGGCGAGACGGTCGACGACGCGGCGGGGGAGGCGTTCGACAAGGTCGCCCGCATCCTGGGCCTGCCCTACCCGGGGGGCCCGCAGATCGACCGCGCCGCCGCCGAGGGAGACGCGACCGCAATCCGTTTCCCGCGTGGGCTCTCCCGCGCCTCCGACATGGCCGAGCACCGCTACGACTTCTCCTTCTCAGGGCTGAAGACGGCTGTCGCGCGTTACCTCGAGCAGACGCCGGACGCCGCCGTGCCCGACGTCGCCGCATCCTTCCGCGAGGCGGTCGTCGACGTGCTCGTGACGAAGGCGCTGGATGCGTGCGAGCGCCACGGCGTGCCGCGACTGCTGCTGGGCGGCGGCGTGATCGCCAACCGCCGGTTGCGCGACGTGGCTCTGGAGCGCGGCACGGCCGCCGGCGTCGCCGTCCGTATCCCGCCGCTGAGCCTGTGCACCGACAACGGAGCGATGATCGCGGCGTTGGCTGCGGAGCTCATCTCCGCCGGTCGCGCGCCGTCCACGCTCCGCTTCGGCGCGGACTCCACGCTGCCGGTCACCGAGATCCAGGTGGCGGAGCAGCGGTGAACCGCGAACACGGGAAGGACGCACCGGAGGAGCCGGGGGCGCTGTCGTCGGCGTTCGGGCCGGACGACGCGGCCGCTCAGCCGCTGCTGGCCGCCGCCGCGGCGCTGGACCCCTCGCCGCAGGAGCCGGTCGTCGAGCCGCGGCCGGTCGTCGCCCGGGTCGAGTCGGCCTCGGAC
The DNA here is from genome assembly GCF_005347485.1 of Microbacterium sp. RG1. NCBI lineage: Bacteria > Bacillati > Actinomycetota > Actinomycetes > Micrococcales > Microbacteriaceae > Microbacterium > Microbacterium sp. RG1. The sequence continues at coordinate 15,243 of NZ_CP034121.1, forward strand.
GATGTGATCGTTCCGACGCAGGCCGCCGACCTCCCGGGCACACACCGCGGCGGCTTCACCCGCCCGCCCACGGCGCCCGTGGACGTGCGGGAGCAGCTCGCCCAGCACGAGGCGATCCCGGCGACGACCGCGACCCTGCGGACGACGGATGCCGCGTCGCCCGCGAACTTCGCGACGCTCTCCCTCGGCTTCGCGGTGGTCGCCCTCATCGTCGCCATCGTGGTCGGTTGGGGCTTCCCGATCGGCGTCGGCGCCGTCGCGCTCGGGGTCATGTCCCTGCGCGGGCGCGTGGAGAGCCGCCCGATCGCGGCGTGGGGTGTCGCGCTCGGTGCCCTCTCGTTGGTCTACAGCGCGGGATGGCTCATGTACGCCGGCATCCAATCGGGGTGGATCGGCTGATTCTCACCCCGAGGGCACACTCTCGGTCCCGTCGGGCTTGATAGGTTCGCAGACATGGGGATCGAGTGGGGACGAATCAACCCTGTGGTCGTGATCACGGCCGGGGTTCTGGCCTGCATGCTGGTGCCGAGCGCGGTGTTCATCGCCGTATCGGCCTATCTCGCAGGCGATCCGCTGCTGGGGGCGGTGGCGGTCGTCGGGGCCGGCGGCATCGTGATCGCGGCCGTCGCCGCGTTCGTGTGCGCGGCGGCCGTGTTCCGCAGACGCGCGGCCGTCGGCGAGGGCTGATCAGACGCGGTCCGCGAGGATCGCCGTCCGCTTGTCGCCGATCCGCGTCAACAGCAGTGTGGCCGATCCGTCGCCCTTGAGCTTGAGGCGGGTGCGCAGGCCGGCCGGGTCCACGTCGACGCCGCGCTTCTTGATCTCGAGCGTGCCGATCCCGCGTTCGCGGAGGGCCCTGGCGAGTTTCTTCTCGTCGACGGGCAACTGCTCGCGCACGCGGAAGCTCTGCACGAACGGGCTCGTGATCGGCTCGTCCGAGGTGAGGTACGCGATGCGTTCGTCGAGCGTGCCCGCATCCAGCGACCGGGCCACGTCGCCGATCAGGCGGGAGCGGATGACGGCGCCATCGGGCTCGTGCAGGAAGGCGCCGAGCGGGCGCGGAGCGACGTCCTCGGCGTCATGGCCGGAGGTGATCTCGTGCACCTCGTCACCGCGGACGACGAGCGCCGCACGTCGGACTCCGTCGCGGGCCAGCTCCCGGGAGAAGATCACGAGCTCGATCGTGGATCCGTCCACACTGATCCACTGCGCCTCCACATCGTCGGGGATGCTGTCGCGATCGAAGCCGGGACCGAGCTTGATGCCGGTCGGGATGCGCGCGGCGACCTCGAACGCCCAGCTGAGCGCGGGGCTGTATTCGTCGGCTCTGAGGCGATCGTTGTGCGAGCCGCCGACCGGGCGTCTGGCGGGGTCGAGCCACACCGCATCCCGGTCGGCGAGATCGACGTCCTCCGCTCGGGCGTGCGAGACCGTGACGGTGTCACCGAAGGGCGCCAGGTTGTAGGCGGCGACGGCCGCGGTCGGCTCGTCGGCGTCGACGGCGGTGACCTCGAGCCCGAGGGCGGCGAACCCCAGGGTGTCGCCGCCGATGCCGCATCCGAGATCCGCGATCCGGCGGCGTCCCGCATCCCGGAATCGTCCAGCGTGGCGGGCAGCCACGCTCAGGCGCGTGGCCTGCTCGAGGCCCGCGGGAGTGAAGAGCATCCTCCCGGCGAAGGGCCCGAACTTCGCCGCAGCACGGGAGCGGAGTCGCGCCTGACCGACCACGGCAGAGACGAGGTCGGGACCGTGTCCCGCGCCGCGGAGCCTGCTCACGGCCGCGGCGACCGCGGCCGTCGACTCGATCGGCCCCGTCTCATCCAGCAGGCGCAGGCCTTCGGGGGTGAGAAGGGCGCGTAGCTCGCTCATCTCCATCGCTCCAGCCTAGGCGTGACGTCGTGTTGGCACTCGCGTTGCACGAGTGCCAGGACGCCTCTAGACTTGCCATTAGCACTCTCGGTGTGAGGGTGCTAACTGAGTCTTCCGTTTCACGAAGCGAGAAAGAAGAGGTAGACCGTGTCGGTTTCCATCAAGCCGCTCGAGGACCGCATCGTCATCCAGCAGGTCGAGGCCGAGCAGACCACCGCTAGTGGCCTGGTCATCCCCGACACCGCCAAGGAGAAGCCCCAGGAGGGCGAGGTCGTGGCCGTGGGCCCCGGCCGCATCGACGACAACGGCAACCGTGTTCCGCTCGACGTCGCCGTCGGCGACCGCGTGATCTACAGCAAGTACGGCGGCACCGAGGTCAAGTTCGGCGCTGACGAGTACCTCGTGCTCTCCGCGCGCGACGTGCTCGCGGTCGTCGTCCGCTGACATCGCCTGCTCGAAGCCCTCGGCCGTTCGGCCGGGGGCTTCGTTCGTTGCGGGCGCGCCCCCCACCCTGCCCGCGGTTCTAGGCTGGATCGGTGAACCCACGCACTCCCACCGAGCAGGGCCTCGCCGGCGGCCTGTACGCCTTCTCCGCATACCTGCTGTGGGGCGTGCTACCGCTGTACTTCCTGTTGCTCGCGCCCGTGGGGGCGTTCGAGATCGTGGCGTGGCGGATCCTGTTGTCACTGGTCTTCTGTGCGCTCCTGATCGCGGTGACGCGTTCGTGGCGACGCCTCGGCGCGATCCTGCGCCGGGGCCGGCTCGTCGCCCTCACGGTGCTCGCCGGCATCCTGATCTACGTCAACTGGCAGACGTATCTCATCGGCACTCTGAGCGGTCACGTCATCGAGACGAGCCTCGGGTACTTCATCAATCCGATCGTGACGGTCCTGCTGGGCGTGCTCGTGCTGCGCGAGCGGCTGCGTCCGACGCAGTGGGTCGCGATCGGGCTCGCCACCGCCGCGGTCGTCGTGATCGTGATCGGGTACGGCGCCATGCCCTGGATCGCCCTCATCCTCGCGTTCTCGTTCGGCTTCTACGGACTCGTGAAGAAGAAGATCGGCCCCTCCGTGGATGCGGTGAGCGGGCTCACCCTGGAATCGCTCTGGCTCACCCCTCTCGCCCTCGTGCAGCTCGTCGTCGTGGCTCTGACGACGGGGCTGGGTTTCGCTTCCGCCGGGGCGGGCACCACGGTGGCGCTGGCGCTGGCGGGGGTCGTGACGGCCGTTCCCTTGCTGCTGTTCGCCGCCGGCGCCCGCCGGGCGCCGTTGACGCTGCTCGGCATCGTCCAGTTCGTCGCGCCGGTGCTGCAGTTCCTCATCGGATGGTGGGTGCTGGGCGAGCCGATGACGGCGGGACGCTGGGCGGGCTTCGCGCTCGTGTGGGCGGCGCTGATCCTGCTCAGCGCGGATTCGATCATCGCCTCGCGTCGTGCGCGCAGGGGCGCAGGATTGCAGAACGCTCCGTCCGACGTGGCCGAATTGACGTAATGCGTCGAAAAGCGGCGTGATTCATAACGATTTCGTCGCGAAAGGGTGCGAGGACTGTGCGCGACGCGCGCCTACAACACACTCGTAACAATGCGCGGCTAGCTTCTGGCGCAACGCGGCGTCCAGGTCGCGCATTGAAGAGTGAAAGGACGGAACCAGATGGTTCACTCCAAGAAGGCGTGGTTTGCCGCGACCGCCCTCGCGGGCGTCTCGGCGCTTGCGCTCGTCGGGTGTGCCGGCGGGGGCGAAGCAGCGCCCTCCGGCAGCTCAGACGCAGGTGGCGACTACACGGCGCAGAATTGCGCCGACGGCACCACGAGCGCTGACATCCTCAAGGTCGGCACCCTGCTGCCCACCACGGGAACCCTGGCGTTCCTCGGCCCGCCCGAGATCGCCGGTGTCGGCCTGGCTGTCGACGACATCGTCGCCGCGGGCGACAAGGCATGTACGTTCTGGACCGACTCCGGTGACAGCAACGACATGACCGTGTCCTCCGCTTCGGCCGACGAGCTCATCAACGCGAAGGTCTCGATCGTGATCGGCGCCGCATCCTCCTCGGTGTCGCTGAACGTCGTCGACAAGCTCACCAAGAGCGCGAGCCCGATCGTGCAGATCTCGCCCGCGAACACGGCGGCTTCCCTCTCGGGCTACTCCGACTTCTACTTCCGCACCGCTCCGCCGGACACGGTGCAGGGTTCCGCGCTGGGTCAGCTCATCACGAGCGACGGCAACGCGAACATCGCGTTCCTCGTCTTCAACGACGCGTACGGCACGGGCCTGCGCGACGTGATCGAGGAGACGGTCACCGGTGCGGGCGGATCGGTCACGTACGGGGCCAAGGGTGCGGGTCAGGAGTTCCCTCCCGGCCAGACCACGTTCTCGTCCGAGGTGACGGCGGCTCTGGCCACCAACCCCGACGCGATCGTGATCATCGCCTTCGATGAGACCAAGGCGATCATCCCCGAGCTCGTGTCGCAGGGCTGGGACATGTCCCGCACCTACTACACGGACGGCAACACGTCGGACTTCTCGAAGGACTTCGAGGCCGGAACGCTCGAGGGCGCGCAGGGCACGATCCCCGGCGCGAACCCCGCTGAGGACTTCAAGAAGAAGGCCTCCGCGTGGCACGAGTCGGTCGAGGGTTCGGCCCTGGACGACTACTCGTACTCGGCCGAGTCGTACGACGCCGTCATCCTCTCGGCCCTCGCGGCCCTGAAGGGCGGCGCGACCGACCCCGCCACCATCCAGGCGAACCTGGCCGCCGTGTCCGGTGCGACGGGCGGCGAGGAGTGCTCGACGTACGCGGACTGCAAGGAGCTCATCGCCGGCGGTAAGGACATCCACTACACGGGTGTCGCCGGCACGGGACCGTTCAACGACAAGAACGACCCCTCGAGCGCCTTCATCGGCATCTACAAGTTCGACGGTGACAACAAGCCCGTCTGGCAGAGCGCTGTCGAGGGCAAGTCTTGATCTGACTGCTCATCCCCACGAACGCCCCCGGGTCCGCCCGGGGGCGTTCGTGCGTGCGCGGGCGGGCCCGTCCCCTCCTTCCTCCCCGCGCCGCGCGTTCCACCCCCTGCTCGCCTGTCACAGATCGACGCGTTCGCGTCGATCTGTGACAGGCGAGCAGAGCAGACCCGGCGCGGAGAGGGAAGGGCGCGAGGAGGGGGAGAGGGCGCGGAGAGGGAAGGGCGCGAGGAGGGGGAGGGGCGCGGAGAGGGAACGGGGCGCGGAAAGGGGAAGGGGGCGGATGCGGGTGCATCCGCCCCCTTCGGAGCGTGCCGGCGGCGTGGGGCGCCGCGCGGGTCTCAGGCCTTGCCGGCGTCGGGCTCCACGCCCGGGTCCGACATGGGCTCGGCTCCCGGCGGCAGGTCTTCCGCCGCGCTCGAGCCGGCGGTCACCGACGTCGGAACCTGCTCATCGGGGCTCACCGTGCCCGCGGGAGCCGGCTCCGCGGTCGCGGATGCGACCGGGGCAGCGGATGCGGACGCGGATTTGTCGGCATCCACGTCGGCTGCGAGCGTGCCGAGGTAGAGCTGGATGACCTTCGGGTCGTTGGCGAGCTCGCGTCCCGTGCCCGTGTATGCGTCGCGTCCCTGGTCGAGCACGTACGCGCGGTCGCAGATCTGCAGGCAGCGTCGCGCATTCTGCTCGACCATGATCACGCTCACCCCCGCCTTGTTGATGCGGCGGGTGCGGATGAACGTCTCATCCTGTCGAACGGGCGACAGGCCGGCCGAGGGCTCGTCGAGCAGCAGCACCGAGGGGTCCATCATGAGCGCGCGCGCCATCGCGACGGACTGGCGCTCGCCGCCCGACAGAGAACCGGCGCGCTGATCGCGACGGTCGGCGAGCACCGGGAAGATCTCGAAGATCTTGTCGAGCTGCTCCCGGAACTTGCGCGGCTTCTGGTAGATCCCCATCTGCAGGTTCTCCTCGATCGTCAGCGAGGGGAACACGTTGTTCGTCTGCGGCACGAAGCCCACGCCGGTCGAGACCAGCTTGTTCGGCTTCCAGCCGGTGATGTCGGTTCCCTTCAGCGTGACGGAGCCGCCACGGATAGAGACCTGACCGAACACCGCCTTGAGGAACGTCGACTTTCCGGCGCCGTTGGGGCCGATGATGCCGATGAGCTCACCCGGGTGGGCGACGATGTTCACGCCGTTGAGGATGTTGACCCCCGGCAGATAGCCGGCGTGCAGGTCCTTCGCGACGAGGACCGGTTCGGTCGCGTTCGTCATGAACGGTGCTCCTTTCCGAGCGCCTCGTCGATCTGCCGCTCGGCCGCCGCGTCCGCGGCCTCCGCCTCGGCTTCGAGCTGTTGGATGACCGAGGTGTCGAGCAGGGAGTCGTCACCGAGGTCGGTGTCGTGGTGCGCACCGAGGTACGCGTCCACGACCGCCTGCTGATTCATGACCTCGCCTGCCGGGCCCTCGGCGACGATGGCGCCCTGCGCCATCACCACAACCCAATCGGAGATGTGACGCACCATGTGCATGTCGTGCTCGACGAACAGCACCGTGGTGCCGTCGTCACGCAGGGCCTGGATGTGGCCCAGCAGCGACTGCGTGAGTGCGGGGTTCACCCCCGCCATGGGCTCGTCGAGCATGATCATCTTCGGGTCGCTCATGAGCGCACGCGCCATCTCGAGCAGCTTCTTCTGTCCGCCCGAGAGGGAGCCCGCGAGATCTTCCCTCTTCTCGTACAGCTTGAAGCGCTGCAGGAGATCCATGGCCTTCTCGGTGATCTCCTTCTCCCGCTTGCGCCAGAGCGCGGGGATGAGGGCGACGGCCATGTTCTCGCCGGGCTGGTCGCGGGCGCCGAGCAACATGTTGTCGAGCACCGTCATGCGTGAGAGGGCTTTCGTGAGCTGGAAGGTGCGCACCATGCCGCTGCGGGCGACCTTGGATGCGGCCGTGCTGCCGAGAGTGCGGCCGTCGAACGACCATCTGGCCGCCTTGTCGGCGGGCGGGCCCCCGAAGGCGCGCTTCGCGCTCGTCGGCTTGTCGAAGCCGGTGATGAGGTTGAAGAACGTCGTCTTGCCCGCGCCGTTGGGGCCGATGAGCGCCGTGATGGCGCCACGCTGCACCTCGAGGTGATCGACGTCGACGGCCGTCATGCCGCCGAACCGGCGGATGATGTTGTCGACGACGAGGATCGGGTCGGGCTTGGGCGCGCCGGGCGTCTGCGCGACACGCGACAGGCTCTCCTGTGCGGCCGCCTGGGCCGCCGTGATCGGCTCAGACATTGAAGCTCAGCTCCTTCTTGCTGCCGAGGATGCCCTGTGGTCGGAAGATCACCAGGAGCATCAGCGCGATGCCGATCACGATCCACGAGAACTGATCGGTCTGCTGGGTGGACATGATCGAGTCGGGCACGACGATGTCGGTGACCCCCTGGATGAAGATGCGCACCGCGAAGAACAGGATCGAGCCCAGCACGGGTCCGAAGATGGTCGCGGCGCCGCCCAGCAGGAGCGCGGTCCAGATGAAGAACGTCGTGGAGCGTCCCAGTGCGTCCGGCTGGACCGAGGACGGGAGGACGTAGATGATGCCGGCGAAGGCGCCGAGCACGCCGCCGAGCACCAGTGCCTGCATCTTGTAGGAGTAGGCGCTCTTGCCGAGGCTGCGCACCGCATCCTCGTCCTCACGGATGCCCTTGAGCACACGTCCCCACGGGCTGCGCATGAGCAGCCACACCAGGACCAGGAAGATCGCCACCAGCGCCCAGGCCACGAGGCGGATCCACCATCCGCTCACGCCGTTGTTCTCGTACGTGAACCAGAGGATGGTGGTGGAGCCGTCCGGCAGGAACGACAGCTCGTTGAACGGGTCGCGGTAGGTCGCACCGGGGAGGCCGTTCGAGCCGCCGGTGATGGGACCCATGATCGAGGAGCGTCCGACCATGCGTACGATCTCGGCGGCCGAGATCGTGACGATGGCGAGGTAGTCGCCGCGCAGTTTCAGCGTGGGGATACCGAGGATGAGGCTGAAGATGACGACCACGATGATCGCGATCAGCAACGACGGCCAGAATCCGAGGCCCGCGCCGATCGACACGGCGAATCCGTAGGCGCCGAGCAGCATGAAGCCGGCCTGGCCCATGTTGAGCAGACCCGTATAGCCGAAGTGGATGTTCAGGCCGATCGCGGCGATGGCGAAGGCGGCCGTCGCGGGCGAGATGGCGCTTGCCGCCATCTGCGTGAGCAGGTTCAGGAATTCCATGTGTCAGCCCACCCGTTCCTTGCGACCGAACAGACCCTGCGGTCGCACCAGCAGCAGCAGGATCAGCAGCAGCAGGGCGGTCGCGTACTTGAAGTCGCCCGGCAGCCAGATGTTCGTCAACTCGACCGTCATGCCGATGATGAGGGCGCCGAAGAGGGCGCCGAAGGCGGTTCCGAGACCGCCGAGGGTCACCGCGGAGAAGAGCAGGAGCAGCAGCTGCATGCCCGTCATCCAGTTGATGCCGTTGAGAACGAGACCGAGCAGGATGCCGGCGAGGCCCGCCAGTGCTGCGGATGCGGTCCAGATCAGGCGGATCACACCGTCGACGTTGATGCCGGATGCGGCGGCCAGTGCCGGGTTGTCGCTCACGGCGCGGGTGGCGCGTCCGACGCGGGTCTTGACCAGGAAGAGGCCGACTGCGACGAGGACGACGACGGCGATGCCCATCGCGATCAGCGAGTCCTGGCTGAGTGAGACCGGACCGATCTGCACCGGCTTCGGGTTGGCCATCACGATGCGCACGGTCGACGCGCCGATGAAGAACTGGAACACGTACTGCAGTGCCAGCGACATACCGATCGTCACGATCATGAGCTGCGTCAGCGAGAGCCTCTTCTTGCGCAGCGGTTTCCAGATGGCGAGATCCTGCGTGTAGCCGAACGCGGCGCACAGGACGATGACGATGAGGCCGGCGAGCCAGATGTTGAGCCCCAGCAGGTTCGCGAAGACGAACGCGAGGAGACCGCCGAGGGTCACGAGCTCGCCGTGGGCGAAGTTCGAGATGCCGGTCGTGCCGTAGATCAGAGAGAGACCCACTGCGGCGAGTGCGAGGAGCAGTCCGAGTCGGAGGCCGGACGCCGCCTGCTGAGCGAGACGGTCCCAGTTGAATCCGGTGTCCGCGCTCGCGCTGCCGCCGGAGGTGCCACCGCCGTTGCCCGTGTCGCCGCCCGAGCTCTCGAGCGAGAACAGTGCGGCGGTGTTGGCGCCGAGTGTCACGCTCCGAACCTGCGGCTCGTCGCTTCTCAGGGTGACGCGATCGGGGAGCGTGTCGGCGTCGACCGTGACCGAGTACTCACCGGGCTGCTCGACGCTCAGCGACCAGCGGCCGTCGTCGTCGGTCTCGGTGGAGACGGTGCCGCCGGGGCCGGTGGCCGAGACCACGACTCCCTTGCCGGCGTCGCGCAGCGTGCCGGAGATGCAGCCGACGGTGGCGCTGGGGGCGCAGACCTCGGTCTGCATCGCGCTCTCGTCATCGGTCGTCTCGGCGTGAGCCGCGGTGGGGATAAAGGTCAGCAGCGCGACGATGAGCGCGGCGAAGAGGAGAAGAATCCCGGGTAGGGATCGTCTCTCGGTCGCAGTGGTGGAAACCACGGAACCTCCAGTCGGGGACACGCACCCAGGATGCGGTCGGCATCGGCAATGACGACGACGCTACGAGCGTATTGTGTCCGTCGTGTTTCAGCGAGGACACGCCCCGGCCACGATCGCCTCGTCGACGGATTCCGTCACCGGGTGCCGTCTGAGCCTACGTAATCCGCAATCGGCCGTCCCGCCGTCCCTCGCCCCTGTGGAGAGGCAGGAGCTCGCGGACGGGGGCGCGCGAGAGGGGATGCGGGAACAATCCGCATCCGTGGCCGCTTACAATCGACAGACGACGGGAAACCCTCGCTCCGGCCAGGATCGGCCGGGCTGAGAGGCCTGCTCCCGCGTCTGACGTCTAAGGCGACCCGCCGCATCCGCGAGTGCCGGCGGGGGAGGAGAGCGCGATGGAAAACCACGACCCGTTCGGCTTCGTCGGACTGACCTACGACGACATCCTGCTGCTTCCCGGGCACACCGATGTCATCCCCAGCGAGGCCGACACCTCATCGCGCGTGACCCGCCGCATCACGGTGGCGACACCGTTGATCTCGGCCGCGATGGACACCGTGACCGAGGCGCGCATGGCGATCGCGATCGCCCGCGAGGGCGGCCTCGGCATCCTGCACCGCAATGCCTCCATCGCCGATCAGGCCGCGATGGTCGACCGCGTCAAGCGCAGCGAGTCGGGCATGATCTCCGATCCCGTCACCACCACCCCCGACGCCACGGTGGAAGAGGTCGACGCCCTCTGCGCCCAGTACCGCATCTCGGGTCTGCCCGTCGTCGACGAGGAGGGGCATCTCGTCGGCATCATCACGAACCGCGACATGCGTTTCGTCTCCGGCTTCGAGCGCCGCACGACCTACGTCCGCGACGTGATGACGAGCGAGAACCTCATCACCGCTCCCGTCGGCGTCAGCGCCGGCGATGTGATCGCCGCGTTCGCGAAGCACCGGGTCGAGAAGCTGCCTCTGATCGATGAGGAGGGCAAGCTCGCCGGCCTCATCACGATCAAGGACTTCGACAAGAGCGAGAAGTATCCGCTCGCGACGAAGGACGACCAAGGACGCCTGCGCGTCGGCGCCGCCATCGGCTTCTTCGGCGACGCCTGGGAGCGCGCCGAGGCGCTGCGCGACGCCGGCGTGGACGTGCTCGTCGTCGACACCGCCAACGGGCAGTCGGCAGGGGTCATCGACATGGTCCGTCGCATCAAGGCCGATCCCTCCTTCGCGGACATCGACGTGATCGGCGGCAACGTCGCGACGCGCGAGGGCGCACAGGCGCTCATCGACGCCGGCGTGGATGCGGTCAAGGTCGGCGTCGGTCCGGGCTCGATCTGCACGACCCGCATCGTCGCGGGCGTCGGCGTGCCGCAGGTCACGGCGATCTGGGAGGCCTTCCAGGCCGCCCGCGAGGCCGGCGTGCCGGTGATCGCCGACGGCGGTCTGCAGTACTCGGGTGACATCGCGAAGGCCCTCGTCGCGGGCGCAGACACCGTGATGCTGGGGTCGCTCCTCGCCGGCACCGACGAGTCGCCGGGCGAGATCGTGTTCCAGGGCGGCAAGCAGTTCAAGCTGTACCGCGGCATGGGATCGCTGGGTGCGCTGCAGACGCGCGGCAAGAAGACCTCGTACTCCAAGGACCGCTACTTCCAGGCGGATGTCCCGAACGACGACAAGCTGATCCCCGAGGGCATCGAGGGTCAGGTCGCCTACCGCGGGCCGCTGTCCGCTGTGGCCTACCAGCTCGTGGGAGGTCTGCGGCAGTCGATGTTCTACGTCGGTGCGCGCACCGTCGAGGAGCTCAAGGCCAAGGGCCGCTTCGTGCGGATCACCCCGGCAGGTCTCAAGGAGTCGCACCCGCACGACGTGCAGATCGTGGTCGAGGCCCCCAACTACAAGCGCTGATCGAACGCGCTCGGAACGCCGCATCCCGACGGGGTGCGGCGTTTCGCTTGCCGACGCTACGCTGACGCTCGTGATCCGGCGACGTCAGCACCCCGAGGCGACCGTCTCGACGCGGCGGCTCGAGGCCTACACCGATGGCGTGTTCGCGATCGCGGCGACCCTGCTGGTGCTGGATCTCACCGCCCGCACCTTCGACGGGGTGCGCTCCGACGCCGACCTGTGGGCGGCGCTGGCCGGAATGTCGCAGCCGTTCTTCACCTTCCTGGTCAGCTTCCTCATCCTGAGCCTGATGTGGCGGGCACACGTCGAGCAGTTCGAGCACATCTCCCGGATCGACACCCTCGGCACGTGGATCAACTCGGCGCGGCTGTTCTTCATCGTGCTCGTGCCGTTCACGTCCACCATCAACAACGAGTTCGCCGACTTGGTGCTCGGGCGCATGCTGCTGCCGATCAACTTCCTCCTGGCGATCGGATGCAGCTGGGCGCAGTGGGCGTGGGCGATGCACACCCGCGACCGGTCGATGCCCGACTTCCCGCTCTCCGAGGCCCGCATCCAGGGCGGCGGAGCGCTCAGTGCCCTGATCATCTCCGCCGGTGTCGTCGCCCTCAGCCCGCTGGCCGGCTCGCTCGCCTTCCTGCTGTTCCTCGCCGACGGTCCGCTCACGCGCCTGCTGTCGCGCTCGCGTGCCACGGCGGAACGCGGCGGGCCGCCGCCGGACGGCGCCGCCGCCGCGTGACGGCGCGACCGAACTCCTGCAGCAGCGCCCGGTTCCCCGTGATCGATGCCGGACGGGCGCAGTTTGCAGGAGTTCGGTCCGCGCTCAGACGCCGACGCCGACGCCGACCTCGCCGCGAGCGGATGCGGATGCGGCGGGCGTCTCGGTCGTCGGCCGCGCCGAGCGGCCGGCAGGCAGCCAGAGGGCCGCGACGGCGGCGGCGACCAGCACGGCGGCCCCGACGTAGACGGCGGGCCGGGCCGCATCTACGTAGGCGTCGGGCAGGAGCTGACCGCCCGCGCCCACGAAGATCGCGGTCATGACGGCGGTGCCCAGCGCGACGCCGATCTCGCGAAGGGTCGAGTTCACTCCGGACGCCTTGGCGTGATCGACGAGCCCCAGCGTGGCGAGCAGCGCCGTCGCCGAGGGGGCGAACACGAGTCCCATGCCGATTCCGGCGAGCAGGAACGGTGCGATCAGCGAGGGGTAGTCGAGCGACATCGACAGGATCGTGGCGATCCAGGTGAGCGCCACGGCCTGGAGGGCGAGTCCTGCGACCATGAGCGCACGCGTGCCGATGCGTCCCGAGAAGATGCCCGCGAGCGGCGCGACGAACATCGGGGCGATGGTCCACGGCGTGGTCTGCAGCGCGGCTTCGAGCGGAGACGAGCCCTGTACGACCTGCATGTACTGGATGAGCAGGAAGACCGCGCCGAAGGTGCCGAAGCTGAACGCGAAGCCCACGATGTTGGTCAGCGTGAACGAGCGGTCGCGATAGAGCCGGAGCGGCATGAGCGGAGCCTTCACGCGCGACTGCCAGACGAGGAAGAACACGATGAGGGCGGCGGCCGCGGCGATCTCGGCGACGACGGATGCGGAGCCCCATCCGTCGTCGTTGCCGCGGACGATCGCGTGGACGAGAGCGAGCACCCCCACGCCCGACACGAGTGTGCCGACGACGTCGATGCGCGCGCGCTCGCCGCGGTCGTTGCGGAGCGAGGCGAGGGCGAGGGGGATCGCGACGATGGCGACGGGCACGTTCAGCCAGAAGATGGCCTGCCAGTTCCAGCCCTCCATGACGGCACCGCCCACGAGTGGCCCGACGGCGACGCCGAGTCCGGAGACTCCGCCCCAGATTCCGATGGCGAGCGGGCGTCGCTGCGGGGACACTCCGCCGGAGAGCAGGGCGAGGGAGAGGGGGAGGACGCCCGCGCCGCCGAAGCCCTGGACGGCTCTGGCGACGATGAGCTGCGTCGGGTCTGTGCTGAGGGCCGCGAGCACCGATCCGATCCCGAAGACCGCGATTCCGACGAGGAAGACGGACCGCCGGCCGAGCCGGTCGCCGAGGGCGGCGGCCAGAAGGATCGTCGAAGCGAAGGCGAGCGTGTACGCATTGACGAACCACTGCAACTGCTCGACGCTCGCGCCGAGCTCGGTGTGGAGGACGGGCAGGGCATTGGTCATGACGAGGTTGTCGAGCGTCGCCATGAACATCGGAAGGGATGTCGCGGCGACGACGAGGGCGAACGGGCGTGAGGGACTCGACATGGAGAGTCGTCCTTTCCTGTTGTAATCGAATGATTACTAAGCTGAGGCGACTGTAGTTATCGACTGATAACATGTCAACATGGCCTCCGGAACGATGACGTCCAAGAAGCGCTTGAGTTCGGACGAGCGCCGGGCGCTGATCCTCACGGCGGCGATCGCCGTGTTCGGCGCCAAGGGGTATGTCGGCACGACGACGGATGACATCGCGCGTGCGGCGGACGTCTCGCAGCCCTATGTCGTGAGGTTGTTCGGCACGAAGGAACAGCTCTTCCTCGCCGCGCTGGATGAGACGCTCCGGCTGTTGTTCGAGGCCTTCGAGCGCGCGGCGGGCGAGGGCCTCGACGATGAGATCGAGGCGCGGATGGGCCACGAATACATCGGTCTGCTCAGTGTGCGAGGTCTTCATCAGACCCTCTCGCACGCGTTCCTCCTCGGCTCCCACCCGGTCATCGGTCCGCGGGCGCGTGACGGCTTCGCGCGGGTGTGGGCGTACCTGCGCGATCTGGGCTTCCCGGCGGAGCGGGCGCAGGCGTTCCTGGCGCAGGGGATGATGCTGAACACGATGATCGGTCTGCGACTCGCCGACGCGGCCGAGGTCGATCCGCGGATCACCGACCTGTTCTCGGCGTGCTTCCCCACGGAGAAGGCCACCGTGCTCGCCCTCGCCCCGCGCGTGGACGAGCCGTGGTGACGTCCGCGGTGGCGGCTAGGCTGGTGGGGTGAGCATGGACATCGAGATCGGCCGCGCCAAGCGGGCCCGGCGCGCATACACCTTCGACGACATCGCCGTGGTCCCCTCGCGTCGTACGCGCAACCCGGAGGACGTCTCGACCTCCTGGACGATCGACGCCTTCTCGTTCGACATCCCGGTGCTCGGTGCTCCCATGGACTCCGTCGTGAGTCCCCGCACCGCGATCATGCTCGGCCAGCTGGGCGGACTGGGCGTGCTCGATCTCGAGGGCCTGTGGACGCGCTACGACGACCCGGAGCCCCTGTTGGCAGAGATCGCGACGCTCTCGTCCGTCGACGCGACGCGCCGGATGCAGGAGCTGTACGCAGAGCCGATCAAGCCCGAGCTCGTGCGTGACCGACTCGCGGAGATCCGTGCCGCGGGTGTGACGGTGGCGGGCTCGCTGACACCGCAGCGCACGCAGGATCTGTACGAGACCGTCGTCGCCGCCGGCGTCGACCTCTTCGTCATCCGCGGCACGACCGTCTCGGCCGAGCACGTGTCCTCCGTCGACCAGCCGCTGAACCTCAAGAAGTTCATCTACGACCTCGACGTCCCCGTCATCGTCGGCGGAGCGGCCACGTACACCGCGGCGCTGCACCTCATGCGCACGGGTGCGGCGGGTGTGCTGGTCGGCTTCGGCGGGGGCGCGGCCTCGACCACCCGCGCGACCCTCGGCATCCACGCTCCGATGGCCACCGCGGTCTCCGACGTCGCCGGCGCGCGCCGCGACTATCTGGACGAGTCCGGCGGCCGTTACGTCCACGTGATCGCCGACGGCGGCGTGGGTACGTCGGGAGACATCGTCAAGGCTCTCGCCATGGGCGCCGACGCCGTCATGCTCGGTGTCGCGCTCGCCCGGGCGACGGATGCGCCGGGCCAGGGCTTCCACTGGGGCCCGGAGGCGCACCACACCAAGCTGCCGCGCGGCAACCGCGTCAAGGTCGAGCAGGTCGCCTCGCTCGAAGAGGTGCTCTACGGGCCGGCACCGGTCGCCGACGGCACCGCGAACCTGATCGGGGCGCTGCGCAAGTCGATGGCCACCACGGGATACTCTGACCTCAAGGAGTTCCAGCGGGTCGAGGTCGTCGTCGCGCCCTACGGACGCTGAGGTCGGCCGTTCCATCGTGAGCTCACCCGCATCCGACGATCTTCCCGAGGTCTTCCCGCCCACCCTGCGGGAGGTCATGCTGCGCGGTCGATGGATCGCGATGCTGCTGCTGTGCCTCGCCGTCGCGGCGGTGTTCGCGTGGCTCGGCCAATGGCAGCTCGCGCGAGCGATCGACACGGCGCCGCGGGAGGAGGGTGCGACCGAGCAGGTCATGCCGATCCGGGACGTCGCGGTTCCGGGGGAGTACCTGACCGATCCGCTCATCGGTCAGCGCGTCGAGGTCAGCGGCACCCTCGTGCCGAGCGACTTCGTCGTGGTCGCCTCGCGGTACAACGGCGGCGTCGAGGGATACTGGGTCACCGCGCACCTGCGCGCCGTCGATCCGGATGCGTCGCTGGCGGTCGCCGTGGGCTGGGCCGCTTCGCGGGACGACGCGGATGCGGTCGCCGAGGCGCTGGCGAGGAGCACCGACCCGAACGAGGCCGTCACGCTCACGGGGCGGATCGTCGCCGATGAGGGGCCGGTGCCGCCGCCCAAGAGCGATCCGTGGGAGATCACGCGGATGTCGCCCGCCGCGCTGCTGAGCCGCTGGCAGGACATCGGCGACACCGACGTCTACCGGCAGTTCGTCGTGGCGGACGACCCGATGGGCGGCCTCGCCGACATCGACTCACCCGCACCGGATGCGGGCTCCTCCGTCAACTGGCTCAACATCTTCTACGCCGCCGAGTGGGTGATCTTCGCCGGCTTCGCCTTCTACCTCTGGTACCGCCTCGCGAAGGATGCGTGGGAGAAGGAGCTCGAAGAGCTCGAGGAGCTCGAAGGCCCCCAGCCCGTCGACGCCTGAGCTTCGCCGGGCTCGGGCGAGCCCTCTGCCGCCCGACTAGACTGGACCCATGCCCGCCCCGAAACTCGCCACCTTCCCGGCGATCCGCAAGGCGCTGCGGTTCTACCAGATCTGCTCCGTGATCACCGGCATCGGCCTGCTTCTGCTGGTCACCGAGATGATCCTGAAGTACACGCCGTCGCTCGCGGTCGAGCTCTTCCTCGGCGGATCGGGCGGATTCCTGTGGTTCGCACCCGTCGTGCCGGGTCCCGAGGGCGACCTGATCTCCACCGGCGACGGCGTCAACCTGTCGCTCGGTATCCTCATCGTGCACGGCTGGTTCTACGTCGTCTACCTCATCGCCTGCTTCCGTGTGTGGAGCCTCATGCGGTGGCCGCTCTGGCGTCTGCTGCTGCTCGCCGCGGGCGGCGTCGTGCCCTTCCTCTCCTTCGTCATGGAGGCGATCGTCGCCCGTGACGTCAAGCGCTACCTCGCGGTCCGTGAAGCCGCCGAGGCTCACCCCGCATCCGCCGACGTGACAGAGAGCAGCCGTTGACCGAGCAGACCGATACCTCCCAGCGCCCCGTCCTGGTCGTCGACTTCGGCGCCCAGTACGCGCAGTTGATCGCCCGCCGCGTGCGCGAAGCCGGCGTCTACAGCGAGATCGTGCCGCACACCGCAACCGCCGCCGACATCGCGGCGAAGAACCCGGTGGGCATCATCCTCTCCGGTGGGCCGTCGTCGGTGTACGAGGACGGCGCGCCCGCGCTGGACACCGAGGTCTTCGATCTCGGTGTTCCCACGCTCGGCATCTGCTACGGCTTCCAGGTCATGGCGCAGGCGCTCGGCGGCGAGGTCGCGAACACGGGGCTGCGCGAGTACGGCGCGACCGATGCGACGATCGTCACCGAGGGGACCCTGCTCGACGGCACCCCGGCCGAGCAGAACGTCTGGATGAGCCACGGCGACCAGGTCTCCCGTGCGCCCGAGGGCTTCGACGTGCTCGCGCGCACCGCGGCGACGCCGGTCGCCGCCTTCGCGAACGATGAGCGTCGCTTCTACGGCGTGCAATGGCACCCCGAGGTCAAGCACTCCGACTACGGCCAGACCGTGCTCGAGAACTTCCTCCACAAGGCCGCGGGCCTGGGTGCCGACTGGAACAGCGGCAACGTCATCGCCGAGCAGGTCGAGAAGATCCGTGCGCAGGTGGGCGAGGGTCGGGTCATCTCGGCGCTGTCCGGCGGTGTCGACTCCGCGGTGTCGACGGCGCTCGTGCACAAGGCCGTGGGCGACAAGCTCACGGCGATCTTCGTCGATCACGGACTGCTGCGAAAGGGCGAGCGCGAGCAAGTCGAGAACGACTACGTCGCCTCGACCGGTGTGCGCCTGATCACCATCGACGCGCGCGAGCAGTTCCTCTCCGCCCTCGAGGGCGTGAGCGACCCCGAGCAGAAGCGGAAGATCATCGGGCGCGAGTTCATCCGCGCGTTCGAGGCGGCCGAGCGTGACCTCGTCGCCGAGGCGGCGGCCGATGGTGAGCCGATCCGCTTCCTCGTGCAGGGCACGCTCTATCCCGACGTCGTGGAGTCGGGCGGCGGGGCGGGCACGGCCAACATCAAGAGCCACCACAACGTGGGCGGTCTGCCGGAAGACCTGCAGTTCGAGCTCATCGAGCCGCTGCGCACGCTGTTCAAGGACGAGGTGCGCCAGATCGGCCGCGATCTCGGCCTTCCGGAGGCGATCGTGGCACGCCAGCCCTTTCCGGGCCCCGGCCTCGGGATCCGCATCGTGGGTGAGGTCACCGCTGACCGTCTCGAGATTCTGCGGGACGCCGACGCCATCGCGCGTGCGGAGCTGACCAAGGCGGGCCTGGACGGCGAGATCTGGCAGTGCCCGGTCGTGCTGCTGGCCGATGTGCGCTCGGTCGGTGTCCAGGGCGACGGACGCACGTACGGGCATCCGATCGTGCTGCGCCCCGTCTCCAGTGAGGACGCCATGACGGCGGACTGGACGCGTCTGCCGTACGACGTGCTGTCGAAGATCTCGAACCGGATCACGAACGAGGTGCGCGACGTCAACCGCGTGGTTCTCGACGTCACGTCGAAGCCCCCGGGGACCATCGAGTGGGAGTGAGCTCGGGGCCGGTCATCGGCTCCGCTTTGGCGCCCCGCACCCCCGTGAACAGGCTGTTCGGGGCGTTCGGGCGGTGAACGAGGCGCTCGGGGGTGACGCAGTACCGCTCGAGGGCGTGACCACGCTCGTGCTCACGTCGCGGCTGATCCCCGGGCTCGACGGCGGCTACACGGTCGCGACGCTCCAGCGCGCGCGGCTCCTCGCCGACGCGGGAGCCCAGGTCCACCTGCTCAGCGTCGACCCCGGAACGCCGACCGACCACGCGGCTCACCGAGAGGCGTTCGTCGCCGCCGGCGCCGCCGCATCCGTCGATGCGTTCCGCAACCTCTTCGACGACGCCGCAGCCGATCCCCGGTGGCTGTTCGACGCCGCGACACCGGGGGCGTCCACACCCGGTGTCGCGTACCGAGAGATCCCGGATGCGGCGGGCCGGCCGCTCCTTGCGCTGCCGGTGATCGCCGGCGACCCCGACTGGCACCTCACGAAGGCCGCGGTCGTCGTGCACGCGCCCGACGGAGACCGCATCCTGTCGGGGTTCGGCGGGCTCTACCTCGCGTGGCTCGCCCACGTGGTCGCCGGGCTCGCGCAGCCGATCGTCCTGGTCTGCGAGTCGCGTCAGCTCGGCGAACTGCTCGCGACGGATCCGCCGCACGGGGTCAGGATCGTCCACACGATCCACACCACGCACCTCTCATCGCCCTACGGTCCGGATGCACCGGTCAACGATCTCTGGCGCCGGTGGTTCGCCGTCGCGGACCGTTTCGACGCCGTTCTCTGGCCGACCGCACAGCAGCGCGCCGATGCCGAAGAGCGGTTCGGTGCGCATCCGGGGGCGACCGTGCTGCCGAACGCAGCGCCTTCCGCCGTCGATGATCCGTCACCGGCCGACCCGCACCGCGTCGTCCTGCTCGGGCGTCTCGCACCGGGCAAGCGCATCGATCACGCCATCCGGGCATGGAGTCGCGTCATCGCCGCCGTGCCGGGTGCGCGGCTCGAGATCTGGGGGGACGGGGCGCTCCGCGACGATCTGCAGCGCCTGATCGATGAGCGCGGGCTGGCCGCATCCGTCACGCTCGAGGGGCGCAGTGATGCGGGTCCGGCGCTGTTCGACGGTGCGGCGCTCATGGTGCAGACGACGGCGTTCGAGGGGCAGGGACTCGCGGCGCTCGAGGCCATGAGCCGCGGCGTTCCGGTGGTGTCGTACGACGTGCGTTACGGTCCGCGCGACCAGCTCGCCACGGGTGGCGGCGTGCTCGTACCCGACGGCGACGAGAGGGCGTTCGCGGATGCGGTCGTCGAGCTGCTGCAGAACCCGGGCGCACGCGAGCGCGCGGCGCGGATCGCGCTCGAGCGTGCCGCCGACTTCGCACCCTCGCGCATCCGCGACGACCTCGCCGCCCTCGTCCGCCGCATCCTCGCGACACGCTGACCCGTCCCGGTCGTCGCGGCGCCCTCCGCGGGCTCCCACACCCCGCCTCGCCTGTCACAGATCGACGCGCGCGGCGCGATCTGTGACAGGCGAGCCGGGTCATCGCCTGTTCCCCGGCCACAGATCGACGCGGATGGGGCGATCTGTGACAGGCGAAGAGAGCCGCCAACGACGAAGGGCCGCCCCGAGGGGCGGCCCTTCGATGCGCGGAAGCGCTAGTTGTTGCCTCGAAGGATCGCGATCATGCGCAGGATCTCCAGGTACAGCCAGACCACCGTCACCATGATGCCGAAGCCGCCCATCCAGGCGAACTGGCGGGGAGCGCCGTTGCGGACGCCCTGCTGGATCGAGTCGAAGTCGAGCACCAGCGAGTAGGCGGCGAGGATCACGACGAAGACGCCGAGGATCAGGCCGAGCGGAACGCCGAAGATCAGCTGGCTGCGCAGGCCGAACATCTGGCCCGCGGGGAAGACGCCGAAGAGCATCAGCACGACGTTCAGCAGGCTGAACACGAGGTAGCCGACCATCGCGATCAGGAAGATCTTGGTGGCGCGCTTGGAGGCGCGGATCTTGCCGCTCGCGAAGAGGGCCAGGGTCACGCCGACGACGGCGACCGTCGCGAGGGTCGCCTGAATGACGATGCCGGGCCACTGCACCTCGAAGAACGCCGAGATCGCGCCGACGAAGATTCCCTCGAACGCGGCGTACGCGAAGATGAGCGCGGGGCGCACCTTCTTGCGCGAGCCGAAGATCACCACGAGCGAGAGCACGAAGCCGACGAGGGCGCCGATGATCATCGGCGCGACGACGAGCGTGGTGGCCTCACGCGGCAGCAGTGTGCCGCCGAGGGTGACGAACCAACCGGCCACGGCGCCGATCAGGAGCACGGCGAAAAGGGCCGCCGTCTTGTGGACGGTGTCCTCGACCGTCATGCGTCCGGTGTCGGCGGCGCCGGCCGGCGGGGCGGCGAACGCGCCCTCGAGGCCGGCCTGCTGACCGGGCGTCACCGTCGACGCGGGGGGCGGGGTCAGACCGATCCCCGCCGCGTTGGAGCCCCCGGGGTAGCTCTTCACGGCACGCGGGTCCTGGAATGCAGGGTTGTTGAACGCGGGGTTGGACGAAGCCATCGGCAGGGTCACACTCCAGTGTCAGGTGGCGGCACGGTGCCGCAGCACCCACGATATCCCAGTGTTTCCGCGGGTGGGGAGGGTATCGCTGTGAGTGAACTTTGAGCCGGACACGAGCACGTCGCTGTCGGCATGCGCGTCGAGCGGATGCCGTTAGCCTGGGCGCGATGTCTCCTCTCGTGATCGGCCACCGCGGTGCGCCCGGCTATCTGCCCGAGCACACCCGTTCGTCCTACGAGCTCGCCATCGCGCAGGGCGTCGATGCGCTGGAGCCGGATGTGGTGGCCACGCGCGACGGCGTGCTGGTGATCCGACACGAGAACGAGATCTCCGACACCACGGATGTCGCCGACCGAGCCGAGTTCGCCCACCTGAAGCGCACGAAGCAGTTCGCCGGCCACTCGATGACCGGCTGGTTCACCGAGGACTTCACGTGGGACGAGCTGTCCACCCTGCGCTGTCGTGAGCGACTGCCCCGCATCCGACCGCTGAGCGCGACGCGCGACGACTCGGAGCCGATGCTGCGACTGGTCGATCTCCTCGAGATCATCGGCGCGGCAGCGCGCCCGATCGGCCTCGTCTTGGAGATCAAGCACGCCGCCTACTTCCAGGCGATCGGGCTCGATCTCGTTCCGCTCCTCGAACGCGACCTCGCACAGGCGGGGTGGCTGGATGCAGGAGCGCCCCTGATCTTCGAGTCCTTCGAGCCGACCGTGCTCACCACGCTCCGCGAACGCGGCGTTCCCGGCACCTACATCCACCTGATCGAGGCCGAGGGCTCGCCCGTCGACCTGCTCGTCGCCCGCGGTGTCGACGCGCCGACCTACCGCGACATCGTCTCGCCGCGCGGACTCGACGCGCTCGTGGGCAGCTTCGACGGCGTCAGCCTCGACAAGAAGCTGATCCTCGTGCCCAACGCCCTGGGCCGCATCACGCGTCCCGCCCCCGTGGTGTCCGAAGCCCAGGAACGCGGTCTGCGCGTGTTCACCTGGACGGCTCGACCGGAGAACCGCTTCCTGTCGCGGCAGTTCCGCGTCGGCGGCGACCCGGCGCGTTTCGGCGACTACGAGGGCGAGTGGGACCTGCTGCGCCAGGCGGGGCTCGACGGGGTCTTCGTCGATCACGCCGATCTCGGAGTCGCCTTCTTTCGCTGACACGCGTGCGGGCGGCTCCGACCGCCCCCTAGTGTCGAACCATGACCTCGACCGGCATCGTCGCGAGTGACGTCACCCGTTCCTTCGGTTCCGTGCAGGCGGTGAGGGGTGCCACGTTCGTCGCCGAGCCGGGGCGCGTGACCGGACTCGTCGGACCGAACGGGGCGGGCAAGACCACGCTGCTGCTCATGCTCGCGTCGCTGCTGCGTCCCGATTCCGGCACGATCAGCATCCACGGCATCGACCCCGTCGAGGATCCGGCGGCGGCGCGGAGCGTGCTCGGCTGGATGCCGGACGCGCTGGGCGCGTGGGGTGCGCTGACGGCGCGCGAGACGCTCGTCATGACCGGGCGCCTCTACGGGATGACGAAGGCGGATGCGGGCGCGCGCGCCGACGCCCTCCTCGACCACGTCGGTCTCCGCCCGCTCGCGGGCGCACCGGCCCGTGTGCTCTCTCGCGGGCAGAAGCAGCGCCTCGGTCTCGCCCGCGCCCTGGTGCACGACCCGCAGGTGCTTCTTCTCGACGAGCCGGCATCCGGATTGGATCCGCAGGCGCGCATCGATCTGCGCCGGCTGCTGCGCGGTTTCGCCGCTGCGGGGCGGACCGTCCTCGTCTCCAGCCACGTGCTCGCCGAACTCGAGGAACTCGTCGACGACGCCGTCTTCCTCCGCGACGGCACCTCGGTCGCCGCGCCGAGCGCCTCGGCCGCGGTGCGCCCGTGGCGGCTGCGCGTGTGGGGGGAGCCGCCGACACCCGTCGCGTTCGCCGCGGCGCTCGGGCGTCGCCCACAGGACATCGGTCGAGACCGGGACGCCTTCGTCGTCGGCTTCGCCGGAGAGGCGGAGGCCGCCCATGGGCTTCGGGCGATCCTGGATGCCGGCATCGCCGTGACCGAGTTCGCGCCGGCGGTCGGCCGCCTCGAACAGGCGTTCATGGATCTCTCCGGCCCGGCGAGCGATCGCCCCGCATCCGAGGAGGAGGGCGCATGAACGCGTCGAGACTGTGGACGATCACCGTCCTGGAGCTGACCCAGCGGATGCGGTCGGTGGCCTGGTACGTGCTGCTGGGCGTCTTCGCCGTGATCCTGCTCGGCGTGACCGTCCTCTCCTTCCTGGCCTTCGGGATGTGGTCGGGTACTGAAGGACCCGGCGGCGCGATCTACTCGGTCATCGTCTACATGGTCATGCTCCTGGTGCTGCTGGTCGCCCCGACGGTCGCGGGCAACGCGGTGAACGGCGACCGGGAATCCGCGACGCTCGCCGCCGTTCAGGTGACACGGGCCACCACGGCCGAGATCGTGTTCGGGAAGCTCCTCGCGGCCTGGATCACCGGTCTCGCGTTCCTCGCCGTCGCCGTCCCGTTCCTCATCGCCGCGACCGTCGCCGGCGGCGTCGCGCCCGCATCCCTCGCGGTGTCGCTGCTCGTGCTGATCCTGGAGATCGCGATCTTCGCCGCGATCGGCGTGGGACTCAGTGCGCTGCTGGCGCGTCCGCTGTTCTCCGTCGCGTCGACCTACCTGGTCATGGCCGCCTTCGTGGTGGGCACACTCATCGTGTTCGGCCTCGGCGGCATCTCCACGCGCACCGAGGTGACCACCTCATCCCGATGGGGCACGGAGTACGACATGAGCGGCAATGTCGTCTCGTGCAGCCCATGGGAGACGTACACGACCGAGGTGCCGCGCTTCGACCGGGTGTGGTGGGTTCTCGCCGCCAACCCATTCGTCGTGATCGCCGACGCGACCCCGACGGTGTACGACCGCAACGGGTACACGCAGGACCTTTTCGGCCAGATCGCCTCGGGTGTCCGCCTGGCGCAGATCCCGCCGGAGACCGAGGTGCGCAACGACGGCTGCGAGTACCCGGAGCAGCCCTACCCGAGCACCGAGGAGCAGACCGCGGGCCTCGCTCCCAGCTGGTTCGTGGGCCTCGGCGTGCAACTGGTGGTCGCGGGCCTGCTGTTCTGGGGCGGCTACCGCCGCACGCGGACGCCGGCGCGGTCGCTGCCCCCGGGCACGCGCGTCGCCTGAGCGACGTCCGCCCGCGCGGATGCGGCAGGCTGGAGTCGTGCGCGGATGGGGTGAGTGGGCGGAGCGCCGCCAGGTCGTGCTCTATCTGGCCGCCATCGCTCTCGGCGTCGTCGTCGGGCTGACGGCGCCCTCGAGCGCCCCGACGCTCGAAGCGGCCGTCACCCCCGCGCTGGGGGTCCTCCTGTACGCCACGTTCCTCGCGGTGCCCTTCGCGCGCATCGGACGGGCGCTGCGCGACGGGCGTTTCCTCGTGGCCGTCTTCGGGTTGAACTTCGTGCTCGTGCCGATCATCGTCTTCGCCCTGTCGCGCGTCGTCGCGCACGATGCTGCCCTGCTCGCGGGAGTGCTGCTCGTGCTGCTGACCCCCTGCGTGGACTACGTGATCGTGTTCGCCCACCTGGCCGGCGGGGCGCGGGAACGCCTGCTGGCTGCGACGCCGCTGCTCATGCTCGCGCAGCTCGTGCTGTTGCCGGGCTATCTCTGGGTCATGGCGGGTACCGCGCTGGTCGGCGGGATCGAGCCCGGCCCGTTCGTCGAGGCGTTCCTGTTGCTCATCGTCCTCCCGCTCGCGCTCGCCGCCCTCACCCAGCTGCTCGCGCGTACTGTGCGACCCGTCCGCATCCTCGAGACCGGTGTGCTCGGTGCGATGGTCCCGCTGATGATGCTCGTGCTCGCGGTCGTCGTGGGCTCGCAGGTGCACGCGGTGGGGGAGCGCCTCGCCAGTCTTGTGACCCTCGTGCCGCTGTTCGTCGCGTTCGCCGCCATCGCCGCCGTCCTGGGGCTGCTCGTGGCGAAGATCGCTCGGATGCGGCGTCCCGAACGGATCGCGACGATGTTCAGCGGGGTGACGCGCAACTCCCTCGTGGTCCTTCCGCTCGCGCTGGCGCTGCCCGCATCCCTGTCGCTCGCGCCGCTGGTGGTCGTGACGCAGACCCTCGTCGAGCTCGTCGTGATGGTCGTCCTCGTGGCGCTGTTCCGGCCGCGAGCGGTCCGCGCGCACTGACCGCGACGGATTTCGCACGGTCGTCGTGCTGGTGCGGATGGGGTTCGGCGTGCTCGGATGAGAGCAGCGGCACGCCGCGCCCCCACCGCCCCGCCCCGCACGAGGAGTCGCTCCATGACCCGCATCGGCATCGTCTCGGAGGGCGACGGTGAGAACCGCGTCGCCGCCACGCCGCAGACCGTCGGCAAGCTGATCGCCCTCGGCTACGACGTCGTCGTCGAAGCGGATGCCGGCGCGCGTGCGGCGTTCCCCGACACGTCCTACCGTGACGCGGGGGCGACGATCGGCGATACGGCCGAAGCCTGGGGTGCCGACATCGTGCTCGGTGTGGACGCGCCGAGCACGGACGAGATCGCCCGGCTGCGTGCGGGTGCGGTGCTCATCACCCAGCTCGCTCCCGCCCTGAACCCCGGTCTGGTGGACCGGCTGGCGGCGCACGGCGTGACGGCGCTGGCGATGGACGCGATCCCCCGCATCTCGCGCGCCCAGTCGATGGACGTCCTCAGCTCCATGGCCAACATCTCCGGCTACCGGGCCGTGGTCGAGGCCGCGAACGAGTTCGGTCGTTTCTTCACAGGTCAAGTCACCGCCGCGGGCAAGGTGCCGCCGGCCAAGGTGCTCGTCGCAGGCGCGGGCGTCGCGGGCCTCGCGGCCATCGGCACCGCATCCAGCCTCGGCGCGATCGTGCGCGCGACCGACCCGCGCCCCGAGGTCGCCGACCAGGTGCGCTCTATCGGCGGCGAGTACCTCCCGGTGACGGTGCCCGCCCAGACCGTCTCGAGCGACGGCTACGCGCGCGCGACGAGCGAGGAGTACGACCATGCCGCCCCCCAGCTCTACAGCGCGCAGACGACCGAGGTCGACATCGTCATCACCACGGCGCTCATCCCGGGGCGCGCCGCGCCGCGGCTGATCACGGCAGAGGATGTCGCGCGGATGCGGCCCGGCAGCGTGATCGTCGACATGGCGGCAGGGCACGGCGGCAACGTCGAGGGCTCGGTCGCCGACCAGCGTGTCGTGACCGACAACGGTGTCGTGATCCTCGGGTACACCGACCTGGCGGGAAGACTGCCCGCGCAGTCGTCTCAGCTCTACGGCACGAACGTGCTCAACCTGCTGCGCCTGCTCACGCCGGGCAAGGACGGCGTTCTCGTCCTCGACCTCGACGACGTCGTGCAGCGTTCGGTGACCGTCGCTGCAGGGGGTGATGTGCTCTGGCCGCCGCCGCCCGTCGCCGTGTCCGCGGCACCGGCCGCGTCGCCGGCTCCCGCCGCATCCGTCGCCGAACCGCCGCCACCGCGGCCTGGTCGCAAGCTCCTGCTGTTCGTTCTGGCCGCCCTCGCGCTGTTCGCCGTCGTGACCTTCGCGCCGGCGCCGCTGCCGCAGCACATGACGGTGCTCGCGCTGTCGATCGTCGTGGGCTACTACGTGATCGGCAAGGTGCACCACGCCCTGCACACTCCGCTCATGAGCGTGACGAACGCCATCTCGGGGATCATCGTCGTCGGCGCGATCACGCAGCTGACGGTGCCGGAGCCGATCGTGCAGATCCTCGCCGCCGTCGCGGTGCTGTTGGCGAGCATCAACGTCTTCGGCGGCTTCGCCGTCACCCGTCGCATGCTCGCGATGTTCTCGAAGGGGGAGGGGCGATGACCGCCAACGCCGTCGCGAACGCCGCCTATCTGGTCGCGGCGATCCTCTTCATCCTGAGCCTGGCGGGCCTCAGCCGCCACGAGACCGCGCGTGCCGGCGCCGTGTCGGGCATCGCCGGCATGGCCATCGCCCTGGTGGCGACGGTCGTCGTCGCCGCAACCGGCGCCTTCGCGTCCGGCGCCGCGGCCCTCGGGCTCCCACTGCTGGTCGCCGCGGTGGCCGTGGGAGCCGCGATCGGACTCTGGCGCGCCCGCTCGGTCGAGATGACCGGGATGCCGGAGCTCATCGCACTGCTGCACAGCTTCGTGGGGCTTGCAGCCGTGCTCGTGGGCTGGAACGGGCACCTCCATGACGGCGGGCTCACGGGAGCGCTCCGCGACATCCACCACGGTGAGGTCTTCGTCGGGGTGTTCATCGGTGGCGTCACCTTCACCGGCTCCCTCGTCGCGTACCTCAAGCTCTCGGGCCGGATGCCCTCGAAGCCGCTCACGCTGCCCGGGCGCAACGCGCTCAACCTCGGCGCGCTGATCGTGTTCGCCGCCCTCACGATCTGGTATGTCGTCACCCCGACGCTGGGCCTCCTGATCGCGGTGACGGTGCTTGCGCTGGCGCTCGGCTGGCACCTCGTCGCGTCCATCGGCGGCGGCGACATGCCGGTGGTCGTCTCGATGCTCAACAGCTACTCCGGCTGGGCAGCGGCCGCCGCAGGATTCCTCCTCGACAACGACCTGCTGATCATCACCGGTGCCCTCGTGGGGTCGTCGGGTGCGTACCTGTCGTTCCTCATGTGCAAGGCGATGAACCGTTCGCTGCTCGCCGTCATCGCGGGCGGCTTCGGGGCGCCGGCCGCATCCGGGCAGGCCGCCGAGGCCGGCGAGCACCGGGAGACGGACGCGGAGTCGGTGGCCGAGATGCTCGCCGACGCCGACAGCGTCGTGATCGTGCCCGGTTACGGCATGGCCGTCGCGCAGGCGCAGTATCCGGTCGCCGAGCTCGTCGAGCGGCTGCGGGCGAAGGAGGTCGAGGTGCGCTTCGGCATCCATCCGGTCGCGGGACGCCTGCCCGGGCACATGAACGTGCTGCTCGCGGAGGCGAAGGTGCCCTACGACATCGTGCTGGAGATGGACGAGATCAACGACGACCTGGCGCAGACATCGGTCGTGCTGGTGATCGGCGCCAACGACACGGTGAACCCGTCCGCAGCCGAGGACCCCTCGAGCCCCATTGCGGGGATGCCGGTGATCCGGGCCTGGGAGGCGCGCCAGGTCGTCGTCTTCAAGCGGTCGATGGCATCCGGTTACGCGGGCGTCGAGAACCCGCTGTTCTTCCGGGAGAACACGCAGATGCTGTTCGGCGACGCGAAGCAGCGCGTGGAGGACATCCTGCGCGCGCTCTGATCACGCCTGGACCGGCCACGAGGGCAACGGGTCGGCGAACTGCTCCCACACCTCGGGTCCGGCATCCATCTCCGTATCCGTCAGGGCGGCGTCGTCGAGGGCGCGCGCGACCGCCCCCGCGTGCAGATCGAGCCCGGTGACGGCGATCTCCTGCCCGATGCAGCTGTAGGCCTCGCGCGTGTGGAGCGGGTCGAGCCACATGGCGGAGCCGACCTGTTCCCAGCGCGCGAGCATGCCCTGGCGGGTCGCCAGGCGGCAGAAGCCGACCGAGCGCAGGACGAGTCCCCAGCGGCGCGCGTCGATCTCGTCGTCGAGCGCGCGAACGAGGCGCTCCGGGTGGAAGGGGCGGAGCTGCTCGTAGCGGAAGGTCGTCACGCGGCGATCCGTCATATGCGGGTCGTGTTCCTCGTTCAGCATCCGCACCCATCCGGCGCGCTCGCCGACGGGGGTCGAGGTGTCCGTCGCGAGCGCCGCGCGGACGTCCTCGTGCGGATCGCGCGTGAGGCGGATGCGGGCGAGGGGATTCAGATGCGAGGCAAGTGCCATGAGCATCGCGAGCCTCGCCGTCTCGACGCCCTCCCAGTTGACGAACGCGATGACGTGCGCGCTCTCGATGAACGCCGCCGCCTGCCGCGCGCGGGCGCCGTGGTCTCCGCGGTCGTCGCCGGGAGGGGCGTCCGAGCGCAGGGCGGAACCGTCGCGCAGATCCTGGACCATGTGCGGGGCGTCGATGACGCACACCAGCGCGGGCGGGGTGTCGAACGCGCCACTGAAGTGCAGCGGATCGAGGTCGGTGGCGCAGTCGAAGAGCGCGAGCTGATCGCCCCCTCCGGCCCAGAATCCCTGCGGACGGTGCGAACTCGTGTGCCGCGGGCCGCCGTAGGCCCAGACCAGACGGCGGCCGAGAGTTGCGGCGGCACGTTCGGCGAAGAGGTGGCGTTCGGGTGCGCACACCCCGGTGATGGCGACAGGGATCGATTCCATGCCGGTCCTCTCCAGTTGCTCGGGTGGAGCACCCAGCATAACCTGTTGTTGAGAACCGTTATCAATAAGGAGTCGCTGTGAAAGTCCGTGCCTCGCTCAAGTCCCTGAAGAACCAGCCCGGCGCCCAGGTCGTGCGCCGACGCGGCAAGGTGTTCGTCATCAACAAGCTCAACCCCCGCTTCAAGGGGCGGCAGGGCTGAGAAGGGCGTGTCGCGTCCGGGTCGGAGCGATGTAGACGCGACGGCGGGAGTCGAACCCGCAACGCTTCCGGGTATGAACCGGAGCCCGGGACCACCCGGATCGCCGCGATGTCTCGACGCTAACCCGGGGTTCCGACCCGCGCCAGTGCATGTCGCAAGATGACCCCGTGCGTCACCGCGTCACGAGGTCGCAGGGTGCAGCATGGCCCTCCGCGCCGTCACACTGCGACGCCTGCACGATCGGTGGGGCTGGTGTCGCGGCGTGAGGCGGATGCGGCGACCCGCCCGCGATCGGCCATGCAGATGTCGCGGCGCCGACGCGGCATCAGCGCCGGAGGGAGCAGGCGCGGCCGCCGACCCGGGCGGGTGTCGGCGGTCGCGCCTAGACTTGAGGGGACATGACCGACGCCTCCACGCCCCTCATCATCGGCGGTGACGGCGCTCGCCCCGCCGGCGATTCCGCACGTCCCGACGCCGACCTCCTCGCCGGCCTCAACGGCCCGCAGCGGGAGGCCGTCATCTATCGCGGGCCCGCGCTGCTCATCGTCGCCGGTGCCGGCTCCGGCAAGACCCGTGTGCTCACCCACCGCATCGCCTCGCTGCTGCGATCGCGCGAAGCGTGGCCGAGCCAGATCCTCGCCATCACCTTCACGAACAAGGCGGCGGGGGAGATGCGCGAGCGCGTCGAGCAGCTCGTGGGCGACAGCGCGCGCGGCATGTGGATCTCGACCTTCCACTCCGCGTGCGTCCGCATCCTCCGCCGTGAGGCGCAGCAGTTCGGGTTCACCAGCTCGTTCACGATCTACGATTCCGGCGACTCGCGGGCGCTCATCAAGCGGCTCGTGAAGGAACACGAGGCCGACGCGTTCGGTCTCACCCCCGCCGCCGTCCAGAGCCGTATCTCCAAGCTCAAGAACGAGCTGCAGGATGCGGAGGGCTACGCGCGGCAGGCGAACATGAGTGACCCCGCCGAGCGGGTGTTCGTCGAGGTCTTCGGCGACTACCAGCGCGCCCTGCGCCGGGCCAATGCGTTCGACTTCGACGATCTCATCGCCCAGACCGTCTTCCTCTTCCGCGCGTTCCCGCAGGTGGCCGACACGTACCGCCGTCGGTTCCGCCACATCCTCGTCGACGAGTACCAGGACACCAACCACGCCCAGTACTCGCTCATCCGCGAGCTCACCCGCCCCGTCTCGGGCGAGGGGGAGTCGTATTCCGCGGGCGGCATGATGATCTTCGAGCCCGACAAGGCGCCCGAGGTGGAGGCCGCATCCCTTACCGTCGTGGGCGACTCTGACCAATCGATCTACGCCTTCCGCGGCGCCGACATCCGCAACATCAGCGAGTTCGAGCGCGACTTCCCCGGTGCGAAGGTCGTGCTGCTCGAGCAGAACTACCGCTCGACGCAGAACATCCTGTCGGCGGCCAACGCGGTCATCCGCAACAACTTCGACCGGCAGGACAAGAAGCTGTGGACGGATGTGGGCGCGGGCGAGCTCATCGTCGGCTTCACCGGCTACTCGCAGCACGACGAAGCGCAGTTCGTCGCCGACGAGATCGAGAAGATCCACCGGGCCGGCACGGCGTACTCCGACATCGCCGTCTTCTACCGCACCAACTCGCAGTCGCGCGCGCTGGAAGAGATCTTCATCCGCTCCGCCCTGCCGTACAAGATCATGGGCGGCACGAAGTTCTACGAGCGCGCCGAGATCAAGGACGCGCTCGCCTACCTGATCGCCGTGGCGAACCCCGCCGACGAGATGGCGGTGCGCCGCATCCTGAACAAGCCGCGTCGCGGCATCGGCGACGTGACCGAGACGGCCATCGCGCGCTTCGCGGAGGACAACCAGATCACGTTCCGTGAGGCGCTCGCCTCGCCGGAGGCGCTGGGCGTCGGGCCCAAGATCCAGGCGGCGATCACCCAGCTCGACCGCGTGCTCACCGAGGCGACGGCGCTGCTGCTGCCCGAGGGGCAGGATGCGCCGCCCACCGCCGTCGCTGAGGCGCTGTCGCTGTTGCTGAGCAAGAGCGGCTACTCAGACGCGCTGCGTGCCAGCCGCGACCCGCAGGACGAGGCCCGCCTCGAGAACCTCGACGAGTTCGTCGCCGTGGCGCGCGAGTTCGCTCGCAACAACCCGCAGGGCACGATCAGCGACTTCCTCACCGAGGTCGCCCTCGTCGCCGACGCGGACGACCTCGACGACGCATCGGGCTCCGTTTCGCTCATGACCCTGCACACCGCGAAGGGCCTCGAGTTCGACGCCGTCTTCCTCACCGGTGTCGAAGAAGACCTCATCCCGCACCGCATCTCGGCGAACGAGCCCGGCGGCCCTGCCGAAGAGCGTCGCCTGTTCTACGTGGGCGTCACCCGCGCGCGCAAGCTCCTGCATCTCACCCTCGCGATGACCCGCGCGCAGTTCGGCGAGGTCACGGTCGCGATGCCGAGCCGCTTTCTGCAGGAGATCCCCGCCGAACTCATCGACTGGCGCCAGTCGCCGGGCGACGTCAACTCGCGCGGCGGCGCACAGTCGCGCGCCCTCAACGCCCGACGCCCCGGCGGGTGGGGCTCGCGTCGCGACGACAACCCGCCGCTGCTGCCCAAGTCGACCTCGCTCGAGCGCTTCGCGAACAAGATCCCGGCGAAGGTGCGCGACAACAGTGAGCTCGAACTGGCGGCGGGCGACCGCATCCGGCACGAGGACTTCGGAGAGGGACGCATCGACGCGGTCACGGGCGAGGGGGCCAAGAGGATCGCGCACGTGCGCTTCGACAGTGCCGGAGCCAAGAAGCTGCTGATCAAGATCGCGCCGATCGAGAAGATCTGAGTCACACCCCGGCGCGCACCGCGCCGCGCGGTTAGGCTGGCCCGATGGCACTCTTCTCGCGCCGACCCAAGCCCTCCGAAGAACCCGAACGGGATGCGGCCGCGTCCACTGCGGCCGAGGCGACGCCGGAGGCGCCGGCGGAGAACGTCCCTCACGTGCCGATCTCGGTCAGCACCTTCGGTGAGAACCGCACGCCGGACGCCGCCCCGGCCATGCCCGAGGGCGTCTCGGCCATGGCCGCCGCCAGGCCGCCGCACCTCGCCTCGCCCGCCGCGGAGGCATCGAAAGACCTCGAGACCGTGCCGGGCCTGCGCGACAACGTCCTGCTGCGCGACGCCCTCGCCGCGCTCCCCGAGAAGGCGCAGCCGGTCGAGCTCATGAACGTGGCGCGCCAGTTACTGCAGGGGCACGTCTACATCCGCGTGCAGGGCGACGCCCGCGAGCTCCTCGCCAAGGGCGACAATCTGCCGACCTCGGTGATCACGTACCAGGAGCAGAAGTACATGCTCGTGTACTCCAGCGGCCGCGCGTTGCAGGATGCGGTGCGTGCCGACGGCGACGCGTCCACCTCGGCGCTGGCCCAGCCCGTCATCAGCCTGCTGCGCCAGATCGTCGCGGGCGAATTCGGTGGCATCGCCGTCGACCACGCGTCGCGCCCCGGCTCCGCGATCCTGCCCAAGCCCTTGATCGAGAAGGCCCTCGCCGACCTCGACCCGCACCTTGCGGTGAAGACACTGCTCGCCGCCGACCGCACCGACGAGACGGCCGGCGACGTCGCCGACGCGCTCACCTACGCGCCCGTCTGGGTCGCAGCCCGACGCGGCGAGGGCGACCGCATCGGCATCGCCGAACTCCGCACGACGGACGGTGAGCGCATCCTCGAGCTCTTCTCCCACCCGCTGGAGCTCGTCGCTCTCGGCCGCGGAGACCAGCCGGCGAAGGTCACGCCCGAACAGCTCGCCCGCGCGCTGCGCTCCGACGACGGCATCTCAGGCGTCATCGTGAACCCCGCCGGCCCCTGGATCCGTCTCAGCCGCGCGCAGCTCGCGCCGGTGCTCGCCCTCGGCGCCTGACGCCCGCCTTCGAGCGACGCGCGCCGAGAGCGCAAGGGGATGCGGGGCGCGAGCCTGCGCCCCTAGGGTCGGGGCATGGCGAGCGAACGCACCACGGTGATCGTCCCCGGGCCCGATGGCGACCGGGAGATCTCCGTCTCCAGTCCGTCCCGCGAGGTGTGGCCCGCTGCGGGCATCACCAAGCGCGACCTCGTCGACTACATCCTGGCCGTGTCCGAGCCGTTCCTGCGTGCGAACGGGCATCGTCCGGTGTCGCTCGAGCGCTACCGCGACGGCATCGACGGCGAGTCCTTCTTCTCGAAGAACCCGCCCAAGGGCACCCCGGACTACGTCGACGCGGTGACCGTCACCTACAACAGCGGGCGCAGCCATCCGCAGGTCGTGCTCACCGAACCCGCGGCACTGGTGTGGGCCGTGCAGATGAACACGGTGGTCTTCCACCCGTGGGCCTCGCTCGCTGCCGACCCCGATCGCCCCGTCGAGCTGCGGATCGATCTCGATCCTCAGCCGGGCACGGACTTCTCGGATGCGGCCGCCGTCGCGCCGCTCATGCGCGAGGTGCTGGCGGAAGGCGGCCTCGATTCCTGGATCAAGACGAGCGGGAACCGCGGCATCCACCTCTTCTGCCCGATCGAGCCCACGCACGAGTTCCTCGACGTGCGCCACGCCGCGATCGCCGCGGGCCGGGAGCTCGCCCGTCGTGCGCCGGATCGGGTGACGATGAACTGGTGGAAGGAGGAGCGCGGGCAGCGCATCTTCGTGGACTTCAACCAGACCAACCGCGACCGGACGATGGCCGGCGCGTACAGCCCCCGCGCGCTTCCCGATGCGACGGTGGCGACTCCCATCACCTGGGACGAGCTGCCCACCGTCGACCCGCACGCCTTCACCGTGCGCACCGTTCCTCGCCGCCTCGCCGAGATCGGCGACCCGTGGGAGCACATCGCCCGAAACCCCGGACGTATCGACACCCTGCTCGAATGGTGGCAGCGGGACCTCGATGACGGCCTCGGGGAACTGCCCTTCCCTCCCGAATTTCCGAAGATGCCCGGAGAGCCGCCGCGCGTGCAGCCGAGCCGTGCGCGTTCGGAGGAGTGATCCGTCAGTCCAGGACGTCGCCGAGGTCGTAGGCCGACACCTGCTCGAGCTGCGAGAAAGTGCAGGATGACGCCTCGCGGTCGGGACGCCAGCGCTCGAACTGCACGGTGTGGCGGAACCGCATCCCCTCGAGCTGGTCGTAGCGCACCTCGAGCACACGCTCCGGGCGCAGCCGCACGAACGACACGTCCTTGGATGCGGCGAATCGCGACCGCTCGGTCTCGCCCGTCACCGCCTCACCCGTCTCGTCGCGCTCGACCAGCGGCGCCAGCTCGTCGACGAGTTCCCGGCGCCGCGCGTCCGTGAACGCCGACACGCCGCCCACATTGCGCAGGCGTCCCTCGTGGTCGTAGAGCCCCACCAGCAGCGAGCCCACGCCGACGCCGCTCTTGTGGACGCGGTACCCGAGCGCGACGACGTCGGCGGTGCGGGCGTGCTTGATCTTCAGCATCGTGCGCTTGTTCGGCTGGTAGGCGTCGTCGAGGCGCTTGGCGACGACGCCGTCCAGACCCGCGCCCTCGAACTCCGCGAGCCAGCGTTGCGCGGTCGCGGGATCGGCGGTCGTGCGGGTCAGGTGCACGGGAGGCTGGACACCCGCCAACAGGTCCTCGAGTTCGGCGCGACGCTCGGCGAAGGGTGCGTCGCGCAGATCGCGGTCGCCGCGAGCCAGCAGGTCGAAGGCGATGAGCAAGGCGGGCGTCTCGTCCGCCAACGTCGTGACGCGGGAGGCGGCGGGGTGGATGCGCTGGCTGAGCGCTTCCCAATCCAGCCGTTGCGCGCCCGGGGGGCCGGTCGGGATGACGATCTCGCCGTCGATGAGGCACGGCTCGGGCAGCACGCGCGGCAATGCCTCGACCAGCTCGGGGAAGTAGCGGGTGAGCGGCTTCGCGCCTCGCGACCCCAACTCCACGCTCTCCCCGTCCCACGCGGCGAGCACTCGGAAGCCATCCCACTTGGGCTCGAAGCTCCAGCCGGCCGCATCCGGGACGTCCTTGACCGCCTTGGCGAGCATGGGAGCGGGGATCTCGTACCGCACGGGGCGCTCCTCAGGCCGTCGCGTCGCCCGCCGCGACGCGCTGCTCGCGCTTCTTGGGTCTCGCCCACCTCGCCGGGGTGTCGGGGCCGTCCCAGACCTGGATGATGCCCCACACGACCGCGGTCAGCGGTACGGCGAGCAGCGTGCCGAGGATGCCGCCGATCGCCGTTCCCCCGGCCAACACGACCAGGACGACGAACGAGTGGAGCTTCATCGACCTGCCCATGAGTACCGGCTGCAGGAAGTTGCCCTCGAGCTGGTTGACGGCGATCACGACGCCCACGACGATGAGCGCGATGACCGGCCCATTGGCCACGAGCGCCACCAGGGCGGCCAGTGCACCGGCTGTCACGGCGCCGACGATCGGGATGAAGGCGAGCAGGAACACCAGGACCGCCAGCGGGATGGCGAGGGGCACCTGCAGGATGAGCAGACCGATCAGGATGCCGACGGCATCGACGAAGGCGACCGCCGCCGTGCCGCGCACGTACGAGCCGAGCACCTGCACCGACTTGTCGCCGATGCGGCGCGCACGCACGTAGGACGTTCCATGGAACGGGCGCAGCAGGAACTCCCACATCCGCGGGCCGTCCTTCAGGAAGAAGAACAGGATCACGACCATCAGGACCAACCCGGTGACGAAACTCGCGACGGCGCTCACGCCGGCGAGGGCGCCGCTGCCGAACTGGGCACTCGTCACGAAATCGCCGAGCTGCCCCATCCACTCGTCGATCTGCGCCGACGTCGGAGCGAACGGCAGGGTGTTGACCCAGTCGAGCAGCTGCTGGAAGCCGCCCTGCGCCTGCGACGAGAGGTCGTCCCACTGGTCGCGGACCGCCCATACGATGACCCACCCGAGTCCGGTGAGCAGCACGACGACCGTGAGCAGCGTCAGGAGCGTGGCCAGGATCGAGGGCACGCCCTTGCGCCGCATCCACGTCATGACCGGTGCGAAGGCCGAGGCGAAGATGAGCGCGAGGATGAGCGGGATGACGACGACCGTGACCTGGCGGATGCCCCAGATGGCACCGGCCACGATGGCGACGATAACGATGATCTGCAGCCCGCGGATCGCGAGGCGTCCGAAGGCGTCTCCCCAGAGGCTCCACGGAGCCCGGTGTGCGGTGAGCTCGACCTCGCGGGAGGTGAGCGTCACCTCCTGCGGTGCGCGGCGGAACAGTCCCATGCGACGACCGTATCGGCCGCATCCCCCCGACGCCTGCGTCTTGACGTGCGGGTGTCAGAGCGGCAGGGGCTCAGACGAAGGCGCCGGTGCCCGTGATGTCGCGCCCGATGAGCAGGGCCTGCACGCTCTCGGTGCCCTCGTAGGTGTGGATGGCCTCGATGTCGGCCATGTGCTGGATCACGCGGTTCTCGAGCAGGATGCCGTTGCCGCCCATGAGGTCGCGGGCGGTCTGGGCGATGCGGCGCGCGGCGCGGGTGTTGTGATACTTCGCGAGGGAGGCCTGTGTCGGTCGCAGTGCGCCCGCGGTCTCGAGATCCGCCATGCGTCGGCAGTAGAGCTGCATCGCCGTCAGCTCGTCGAGCATCTGCGTGAGCCGCTCCTGCACCATCTGGAACTTCACGAGGGGCTTGCCGAACTGCACGCGCTGCTGCGCGTAGGAGAGCGCGGCTTCGTAGCAGGCCGTGGCATGCCCGAGTGCCGACCACGCCACGCCGGAGCGGGTGGAGTACAGCACCGTCGACGCGTCCTTGAAACTCCGGGTGCCGGGCAGCACCGCATCCGCGGGCAGGCGCACGTCATCGAGCGCGATGTGAGCCTGGTGGATGCCGCGCAGCGACGCCTTCCCGGCGATCACCGTGCCGGTGTAGCCCGGAGTGTCCTGCGGGACCAGGAAGCAGCGCACCGCACCGTGCTCGTCGGCGGCGGCATCGTCCACCCGTGCCCAGACGAACGTGAGGCCGCCGGACGCTCCGTTGCCGATCCACTTCTTCGCGCCGCGCAGGACCCATTCGTCGCCGTCACGGCGGGCGACGGTCTCGAGCGAGACGGAGTCCGACCCGTGGTCGGGCTCGGTGAGGGCGAAGGATCCCAGCACCGCGCCCCGCGCGAGCGGCTCGAGCCACCGCTCCTGCTGAGCGGCGGAGCCGAACAGGGCAAGGGTGCGCAGGGCGAGGCCGCCCTGCACCGCGATCACCGTGCCGAGTGATCCATCTCCCCGCGACACCTCCATGTTGACCAGGCCCGCAGCCAGCGGTGAGAAGTGCGTGAGCGAAGGGTGCTCGATGCCGTCGTTGTACAGATCGAGCTCGCCCAGGCGGGTGACGAGATCCAGCGGGTAGGAGCTGTCGTCCCAGGCGGCGACCATGCGATCGCCGACCTCGTCGACGTAGCCCTTCGCCCGGTCCCAGACGGCGCGGTCCGCGTCGGGGATGTCGGCGAACACGGCGTAGTAGTCGGTGTCCAGGCGTCCGGTCACGTCGTAGGCGGCGGCGGTGTCGCCCGGCACAGAGCTCATGCGCACACGATAGCCGTGTGGCACGCTGTCTCGCCAATTCTGGTACTCAGTTCCACTGCGCGGATGCGCTGTCGCAACGCGTTAGCCTGAGCGGGTGCCGGCCCTCAGCGACCACCTGCGATCCGTTCCCCCCAGCGGCATCCGTCGCATCTTCGAGATCGCGCTCACCCTCGACGACGTCACCATGCTCGCGGTGGGCGAGCCCGACGTGCCCGTGGCGGCGCACATCATCGAGGCCGCTACGCGCGCCTGGGAGGCGGACGAGACCGACTACGTGGCCAATGCCGGCATCCCGGCGCTGCGTCAGGCGTTCGCCGATCGATTCACCGCGAACCACGGTGCCGCTCTGTCGCCGGAGCGGGTCTGGGTCACCGTGGGCGGCACGCAGGCGCTGCATCAGGCGATGGGACTGGTTCTCGGGCCGGGCGACGAGGTGCTCGTGCCCGACCCCGGATACACGACCTTCTCGATGAGTCCGCGGATGCTGAGCGCGGTACCGGTGCCGTATCCGTTGCGTCCGGAGACCGACTTCCTGCCGGAGCTCGACCGCATCGAGGCGCTCATCACGCCGCGGACGCGGGCGATCGTGGTGAACTCGCCGTCGAACCCGCTCGGCACGGTCATCGACGCCGGGCTCGCGCACGGGATCCTCGAACTCGCGCGGCGCCGCGACCTGTGGATCATCAGCGACGAGGTGTACGCGGAGCTCACGTGGGGCGAGCCGCACGTGAGCCTGACGGCGCTCGACGCGCTGAGCGACGAGCCCCGGGTGCTGGGCGTGTTCTCCCTCTCGAAGTCGTACGCCATGACGGGGGTGCGCGTCGGCTTCCTCATCACCCCGCTCGGTATGGACCAGATCCTCCGTACTGTGCAGGAGGCCATGATCGCGTGTGTGGCCGTACCCGATCAGCGCGCGGGCGTGGCAGCGCTCACCGGCGACCAGGGCAACATCACCCTCGCCCGCGCCCGCTATCGTCAGAACCTGGATGCGGCGACCGCGCTGCTCGACGAGCGGGGCATCGCCTACCGCGTGCCCGACGGCGCGTTCTACCTGTGGATCGATCTGCGCCACGCGACCGGCGGCGACGTCGGGGCGTGGGCGGAGGAGTTCCTGCGCACCGAGCGCGTCGCTCTCGCGCCCGGATCCGCCTTCGGTGCTTCGGGTGAGGGGTGGGTGCGCGTGTGCGCGGCCGCCTCGCGCGGCGACCTGCTCCACGGGCTGTCGCTGCTGCCCGCGCCCTGAATCGCGCTCGGTCCGCGGCGCGGTGGGTGCCGCGACGTGTGCACGGCGCATCCGGGATCCGGCGCCGCATCCGTCGCATCAGATGACGTCTGCACCACGGATCGTGCAGACGTCGCGCCGCTCGTCGCGGAGGCGGCGCTCAGCGCAGGTCGTCGCGGAGGCGGCGGGCGACCTCCGCGGCCGGCATGCGACGGGGGAAGACGGCGACCACGACGTCGTCGTCGGCGGCCGCGGCCCGCTCGCCGACCCCGAACTTGTCGAGGCAGTCGTCGAGAGCTCGGCGCAGTGCCGAGGCGGGGACCTTCTTGGGTCCGCGCAGGAGTCGGCGGAGCACGTGGTTGTGCACGGCGGTGACGAGGGCCGCGAAGCTCACCGCGTCCAGAGGATCGAGGCCGGGAAGCGCCGTGCGCAGGTACTCGTCGAAGAGCCGCTCGTACCGGAAGACGGTGACGATCTCGCGGTCGCGCAGCGCCGGCACGTCGCGCACCACCGTGTAGCGGCGGCGGGCGAGCTCGGGGTCCGCCGCGAAGTGACGGTAGACCTGCAT
The DNA here is from genome assembly GCF_005347485.1 of Microbacterium sp. RG1. NCBI lineage: Bacteria > Bacillati > Actinomycetota > Actinomycetes > Micrococcales > Microbacteriaceae > Microbacterium > Microbacterium sp. RG1. Next base: position 54,942 of record NZ_CP034121.1, read on the forward strand.
CGAGGCCTCGCAGACCGCCTCCCACGGATTCTCGTGCGGCCGGGCGAGATACGTGCGCAGCTTGTCGAGCAGGAGCTCGTGATCGGCGAAGACGACGTCGTCCTTCCCGCCGAACTGGCGGAAGAACGTGGAGCGCGAGATGCCGGCGGCCTGGGCGATCTGGTCCACCGAGGTCGCCTCGAAACCCTGCCGCGCGAACAGGTCGAGGGCCGCGGCGACGACATCGTCACGCGCGGCTGAGGGGGAAGCTGTCTCACTCATCTGCGGAGCAAGCCTAGACCTGCTCCCGCGCCCGCCCGTCGACTCCGTCGCCGTGTCAAGCCCCGCGGACATCCGGTGCCGGACGCGTTGACTGCGCCGCATGGAGTCCCTCTGGAAGCAGCACGCCCGTAGCGTCCCCGCGACGCCGTTCGTCCCCGGTGAGCACGAGATCGTCGTGGTGGGAGCGGGCATCACCGGGCTCGCGACGGCGCTGCTGCTCGCCGAGTCCGGGCGTGAGGTCGTTGTGCTCGAGGCGCGCGAGGTCGCCGGACTCGCGACGGGCGCGAACACGGGCAAGGTGTCGCTGCTGCAAGGGACGCAACTGTCCGCGCTGCGCTCCCACCACTCGCCCTCCCTGGTGCGCGCGTACGTGCAGGCGAACCTGGACGGGCAGCTCTGGCTGCGATCGTTCGCCGATCGCGAGGGCCTGCCGTACGAGGCGCGCACCGCCTTCACATACGCACAGCACGACGCCGGCCGTGCCCGGGTGCGTGAGGAGTTCGAGGCCGCCCGGGAGGCCGGGTTACCGGTTCGGTGGGCCGCGGCCGACGAGCTCGACCTGCCGTTCCCGGCCCGCTCCGCCGTCGCGTTGGACGGCCAGCTGGGGATGGATCCGGATGCGGCCGCGCATGCCCTCGCGTCGGCCTTCCTCGCCGCGGGCGGCACGCTGCACACCGGCGTGCGGGCGACGGGGGTCTCGACATCGGGGATGCCGACGGTGCACACGGCCCGGGGCGACATCACGGCCGAGAACATCGTGCTGGCGACGGGCGCGGCGGTGCTCGATCGCGGACTGTACTTCGCCAAGGTCGCCGCCATGCGCTCGTACGCGGTGGCCTTCGCCGTGCCGGATGAGGTGGCCCTCCCGGAGGGCATGTTCCTCTCCGCGGACGCCCCCAGCAGATCGGTGCGCACCGTGTCCGAGCGCGACGGTCGGTGGGAGCAGACGCGCCTGATCGTCGGCGGCGGCGGACACCCGGTCGGGCGCGCCGCATCCGAACGAGCCCGCGTCGCGGAGCTGATCGCCTGGACCCGGCGCCACGTGCCGGAGGCGGTGCCGACCCACCGCTGGTCGGCACAGGACTACACCTCCCACAACCTGATCCCGTTCGTCGGCGTCATGCCCCGCTCCGGCGGTAGGGTGCGCTTCGCCACGGGTTACGCGAAGTGGGGTCTCACCAATGGCCCTGCCGCCGCGCTGCGGATCGCCGCGGAGATCGAGGGTGTCGGGGAGAACGAGCGTGCCGACTGGATGCGCAGGCTCGGCACCCGCATCACCGTGCCGGCGGATCTCGCCAAGGGGGCGGCGGAGAACGCCAAAGTCGGCGGGCAGGCGGTTCATGGCTGGTTCGGCGCGCTCCGGCATCCGCCCCGCGTCCCCTCCGAGGGCAAGGGCGTCGTCGGTGCGGATGCGGGGCGCCCCGTCGGTGTGTCCAGAGTCGACGGCGAGGTCCGCGCCGTCTCCGCCGTCTGCCCGCATCTGGGAGGCGTGCTGACCTGGAACGACGCGGAGTGCACGTGGGACTGCCCGCTGCACGCCTCGCGCTTCGCGCCCGACGGGCGCCGGATCGAGGGTCCCGCACTGTCGGATCTGCGGCGCGTGCGTCCGCCCTCGTCTGCACAGGCGTGAACGGAGCACTCGTGCACGGGGAGTAGGCTGGGGGACTGGTCGATATCTCGACGTCGAGACGTTTTGCGTCACCCTCCCTCGGACCAGCGAAGGAAGCCCAGTGGATCTGTACGAGTACCAGGCACGAGACCTTTTCGAGAAGTACGAGGTGCCGGTGCTCGCCGGCATCGTCGCGGACACCCCCGAGGAGGTGAAGGCGGCAGCCGAGAAGCTCGGCGGCGTCGTGGTGGTCAAGGCGCAGGTCAAGACGGGCGGTCGCGGCAAGGCGGGCGGCGTCAAGGTCGCGAAGACCCCCGACGAGGCGTATGAGGCGGCCAAGGCCATCCTCGGCCTCGACATCAAGGGCCACGTCGTCAAGCGCGTCATGGTCGCCGCGGGAGCCTCCATCGAGAAGGAGTTCTACTTCTCGGTCCTGCTCGACCGCTCCAACCGTTCCTACCTGTCGCTGGCCAGCGTCGAGGGCGGCATGGAGATCGAGCAGCTCGCCGTCGAGAAGCCCGAGGCGCTCGCACGTATCGAGGTCAACGCGCTGACGGGCATCGACAAGACCAAGGCCGTCGAGATCGCGCGCGCGGCGAACTTCCCCGAGGAGCTCGTCGAGAAGGTCGCCGACGTCTTCGTCAAGCTCTACGCCGTCTACACCGGCGAGGGCGCCACCCTCGTCGAGGTGAACCCCCTCATCCTCGACGGCAACGGTGACATCATCGCCCTCGACGGCAAGGTCACCCTCGACGACAACGCGACCGAGGTGCGCCACCCCGAGCACGAAGAGCTCGAGGACAAGGATGCGGCCGACCCGCTCGAGGCGAAGGCGAAGGCTGCGGGCCTGAACTACGTGAAGCTCGACGGTCAGGTGGGCATCATCGGCAACGGAGCGGGCCTGGTCATGTCCACGCTCGACGTCGTCGCCTACGCCGGCGAGAACCACGGCGGCGTGAAGCCCGCGAACTTCCTCGACATCGGCGGCGGCGCATCCGCCACCGTCATGGCGGCGGGCCTGGACGTCATCCTCGGCGACCCGCAGGTCAAGAGCGTCTTCGTCAACGTCTTCGGCGGCATCACCTCGTGCGTCGCCGTGGCGGAGGGCATCGTCAAGGCGCTCGAGATCCTCGGCGACACCGCGACCAAGCCGCTCGTCGTGCGCCTGGACGGCAACCAGGTCGAGGAGGGCCGCGCGATCCTCGCCGCGGCGAACAACCCGCTCGTGACCCTCGCCGCAGGCATGGACGAGGGCGCCGACAAGGCCGCCGAGCTGGCCGCCGCCTGATCGCCCGCATCGGATAAGGACACAGACATGTCGATCTACCTCAACAAGGACTCCAAGGTCATCGTCCAGGGCATCACCGGCGGCGAAGGCACCAAGCACACCGCTCTCATGCTGAAGGCGGGCACCCAGGTCGTCGGCGGCGTCAACGCGCGCAAGGCCGGCACGACCGTCTCGCACACCGACAAGGACGGCAACCCCGTCGAGCTGCCGGTCTTCGCGAGCGTCGCCGAGGCCATCGAGGCCACGGGCGCCGATGTCTCCATCGCCTTCGTGCCGCCGGCGTTCACGAAGGACGCCATGATCGAAGCCATCGACAGCGAGATCCCGCTGCTCGTGGTCATCACCGAGGGCGTGCCGGTCGGCGACTCGGCCGAGGCGTGGGCTTACGCGATCGAGAAGGGCAACAAGACCCGCATCATCGGTCCGAACTGCCCCGGCATCATCACCCCCGGTGAGTCGCTCGTGGGCATCACGCCCGCCAACATCACCGGCAAGGGCCCGATCGGTCTCGTGTCGAAGTCCGGCACGCTGACCTACCAGATGATGTTCGAGCTGCGCGACCTGGGCTTCTCGACCGCCATCGGCATCGGCGGCGACCCGATCATCGGCACGACGCACATCGACGCGCTCGAGGCGTTCGAAGCCGACCCCGAGACCAAGGCGATCGTGATGATCGGCGAGATCGGCGGCGACGCCGAGGAGCGCGCGGCCGACTACATCCGCGCGAACGTCACGAAGCCCGTCGTCGGCTATGTCGCCGGATTCACCGCCCCCGAGGGCAAGACGATGGGCCACGCCGGTGCGATCGTCTCGGGCTCCGCGGGCACCGCGCAGGCCAAGAAGGAAGCGCTCGAGGCCGCGGGCGTGAAGGTCGGCAAGACGCCGTCCGAGACCGCCGCGCTCATGCGCGAGATCATCCAGGGTCTGTAGGACCCCTCACGAAGGGCGGATGCGGGCGGCCGAGGCTCCCGCATCCGCCCTTCGTCGTATCTCGCCGCAGTAGCCTGGACGCATGCCGCTGACAGGGGAGTACAAGCCGAGCACGTCCGAGTGGGCCCGGTCGCAAGCCGAGCTCTACGAAGCCACCAACGGTGCCGAGGGCGGTGAGCTGCGCGGTGTTCCGATCATCGTGCTGACTACCGTCGGCGCCAAGAGCGGTGGCCTGCGTAAGACCGCGCTCATGCGCGTCGAGCACGACGGGGACTACCTCGTCGTGGCCTCCAAGGGCGGGGCGCCCGAGGAGCCCGCCTGGGGGAACAACATCCGCAAGCATCCGCACGTCGAGCTGCAGGACGGCGCCGTCAAGCGCGACTACACCGCGCGCGAGCTCGAGGGCGAGGAACGCCACCTGTGGTGGGAACGCGCGGTGGCCGTGTGGCCCGACTACGCCGTCTACCAGACCAAGACCGACCGCCAGATCGCGATCTTCGTGCTGGAGCCGCGCGAGGTCTGAGCGCCCGCACACACGCGAACGAGCATCCGTTCGCCGAGTGAGCACCACATGGAGTGCTCGTTCGATGAACGGGTGCTCGTTCGGCGTCGAGGTGGTGGCTCAGCCGCCGAGGGCTGCCTCGATCGGACCACGTACGAAGAACACGACGAAGCCGGCGGCGACGATCCACAGCAGCGGACTGATGCGACGGGCGTGCCCCGACAGCGAGCGGATGACGACCCAGCTGACGAAGCCCGCACCGATGCCGTTGGCGATCGAGTACGTCAGCGGCATGACCGTGATCGTCAGGAACACCGGGATCAGCACCGAGACGTCGGTGAGATCGACGTGGCGGATCTGGCTCATCATGAGTGCGCCGACGGCGACCAGGGCGGCCGAGGCGACCTCGCTCGGCACGATGGTGGTCAAGGGCGTCACGAACATGGCCAGCAGGAAGAGTCCACCGGTCACGAGGTTCGCGAGGCCCGTGCGGGCGCCCTCGCCGATGCCGGTGCCGGACTCGATGAACACCGTGTTGGACGACGACGAGGTCAGTCCGCCCGCGACGGCGCCGATGCCCTCGACCACGAGCGCGGAGCGCAGGCGCGGGAAGTTGCCGCGCTCATCGGCGAGGTTCGCCTCGCGCGAGAGGCCCGTCATCGTGCCCATCGCGTCGAAGAAGTTCGTGAACAGCAGCGTGAACACGAGCATCGCGGCTGCGAGCACTCCGATGCGGTCGAAGGCGCCGAAGCTGACCTGACCCACGAGGCTGAGGTCGGGCAGGCTGAAGATGGATGCCGGGATCTCGGGCACGCTGAGCCCCCATCCGCCGGCGTTGCCGTCGGCGCGGGAGCCGAGGTGCCAGATCGCCTCGACGATGACCGCGACGACGGTGCCGCCCGCGAGACCGATGAGGATCGCGCCCTTGACCTTGCGGGCGAGAAGGATCGCGATGGTCACGAGCGTGAGCACGAACAGGAGCGTCGGGACGGTGGCGATCGAGCCGTTCACGCCGAGACCGACGGGAGGCGACGCGAGGCCCGTGCTCTGCACGAGTCCGCCGTCGACGAAACCGATGAAGGCGATGAACAGACCGATACCGACCGTGATGGCGGTCTTCAGCGCCATCGGCACGGCATCGAAGATGAGCCGTCGCAGGCCTGTGACGGCCAGCAGCACGATCAGGAGGCCGTTGATGAGCACGAGGCCCATGGCCTCGGGCCAGGTGACCTCGCCCACCACGCTGACGGCCAGGAACGAGTTGATGCCCAGGCCCGCGGCGAACGCGAACGGCAGCCGGGCGACCAACCCGAAGAGGATGGTCATGGCGCCGGCGGTGAGCGCGGTGGTCGCGGCGACTTGGGCGAAGCCGAGGGCGTTGCCGGCCACATCCGTTCCGCCGGACAGGATGATCGGGTTCAGCAGGACGATGTAGGCCATCGCCACGAAGGTGACGACGCCGCCGCGGATCTCGCCGCCGACGGTGGCGCCGCGCGCCGTGATGCCGAAGAAGCGGTCGAGACGGCCGGGGGAGGTGGACGAGACGCTGGTGGTACGGGGGTGGTGCACCCGACGAGAGTAGTCGGATGCGGCCCGCTGCGCGACGCGGGAGAGCCGTGGCGGATGCGGGCGGCGTGGGGGGCGGTCACGCAAAGGTCCTCTGGGTAGGGTCAGGGGGCCATGCAACGCGTCCTCGTCCTTCTCCTCTCCGCCCTCGACGCCCTCGTGGCGGCGGCCGTCGGCCTCGCCGTCGCGGGCGCCCCGCTGACGGTGTTCTGGTTCGTCGCGTTCGGCTCGGGAGATCTCTCCGCGATCTGGCAGAGCGCCGCGACCATCTGGCAATTCGGGCATTCTGTTCCCGTCGCGATCACACTCCCCGAGGTCTACGTCGCCGAGTTGGGCGTCGATGCCACCCTCGCGAGCTTCACACTCTCCCTCGCCCCGTTGGCCTTCGCCGCGTTCACCCTGCTCTTCGGCGGGCGCTCCGGAGCCCGCGCCGGGCGCGCCGGGGCGCCGTGGAGCGGCGCGCTCACGGGAACGCTCGTGTTCGCCGCGCTCGCGTCCGGCATCGCCGTCACCTCGCAGGCGTCGTTGACCGGCACCGATCTCTGGCGCGCCATCTGCTATCCCACCGCGTACTACGCCGCCGGCGTGCTCGCGGGCGCTCTCCACCGTGCCTGGGTCGACGGTGACGACGGGCCCGTCGACGCCCTCCGTGCTCGACTCGACCGCGCCCGGGGTGCTTGGCCCGAGGTGCCCGAGCTCGCCGTGCGCGGCGGGGCGATCGCCGTGACGGGGATGGTCGCCGTGGGTGCCGCGGTCCTCGGGGTCGCCCTCATCGTGCGCGCTCCGAACATCGTCGCGCTCTCTCAGGCGGGCAACCTGGATGCGGGCGGCGCCGCGGTCCTCGCGCTCGCCCAGTTGCTGTACCTGCCGACCCTGCTCGTCTGGGCGTTGTCCTTCGTCGCGGGCCCCGGCGTCGGGCTCGGCGCGGGGAGCGTCGTCTCGCCGGCGGGCACGCAGCTCGGCGTGCTGCCGGGCGTGCCGATCCTGGGCGTGCTGCCGGAGGGGGCCAGCAGCTGGTACCTGCTGTTCGCCCTGCTCCCGATCGCGGTCGGAGCCGTCGCCGGCTGGGCGACCCGATCCCGCCTCAGCCCGCGCGGCTCGACGGCGGATGCGGAGAGCACCGGCATCCTCGTGACGCTCACGCTGTCGATCGCCGCCCTGGCCGGGCTCGCCACAGCCCTGATGGCGGTCCTCGCCAGCGGCAGCATGGGACCCGGACGGCTGTCTGCTGTCGGCCCGGACGCCGTCGCCGTCGGCGTCGCCATCGGCGTCGAGGTGGGGCTGGGTGCGGCGATCCTGCTGCTCTCGCCACGTCGGCGCGGCGACGAGGCGGCGGCGACGACCGCATCCGAGCCGGGTGTGTTCGCGCGGCTGACGGGCGCGCGCGGAGGCGCGGATGACGGCGCCGAGCGGGCGGATGCGGCGCGCGACTAGACTGTGCGGGTGCTCACGGTCGCCGTTCTCATCTCCGGCACCGGCTCGAATCTCCGAGCCCTGCTGGAGGCCGCGGCGGAAGCCGATTTCCCGGCCCGCGTGATCGTGGTGGGCGCCGACCGCGAAGCCTCCGGTCTGGCTCACGCCGAGGAGTTCGGCATCCCGAGCTTCGTCATCCCGTGGCAGGGCGCCGACCAGCGCGAGGCCTGGGGGGAGGAGCTCGATCGGCAGCTGCGTGTCTGGCAGCCCGACCTCGTCGTGCTCTCGGGGCTCATGCGACTGCTGCCGCCGTCGGTCGTCGCCGCGTGGAGTCCGCGCCTGATCAACACACACCCCGCCTACCTGCCGGAGTTCCCCGGTGCCCACGCCGTGCGCGACGCGATCGCTGCGGGCGCCGCCGAGACCGGAGCGAGCGTCATCGTCGTCGACGACGGCGTCGACACCGGTCCGATCCTCGCCCAGGAGCGCATCGCGGTGCACCCGGGCGACGACGAGTCCGCGCTCCACGAACGCATCAAGCCCGTCGAACGACGTCTGCTCATCGACGTCGTTCGCCGCATCGCCACCGGCGAGCTCGACCTCGCCGCATCCGCCGTCTGACCCACCGCAACCGCCCCACCCCGAGGAGTCCCATGGCCGGGCCCAGCCACGATCCGTCCCTCTACCGCGACCGCGATGTCGTTCCCGTCCGCCGCGCGCTCGTCTCGGTCAGCGACAAGACCGACCTGCTGCGTCTGGCCGAAGCGCTGGTCGCCGCCGGCGTCGAGATCGTCTCGACCGGCTCCACCGCGCAGACCATCCGCGACGCCGGGCACGACGTCGTCGACGTCTCGAGCGTGACCGGGTTCCCCGAGTCCCTCGACGGTCGAGTGAAGACCCTGCATCCGGGCGTCCACGCGGGTCTGCTCGCAGACCTCCGCCTCGCGCACCACGAGGAGCAGCTGACCGATCTCGGCATCTCGCCCTTCGAGCTCGTGGTCGTGAACCTCTACCCGTTCGTCGAGACGGTCGCATCCGGCGCATCCGGCGACGCCGTGGTCGAGCAGATCGACATCGGCGGGCCCGCGATGGTGCGCGCCTCGGCGAAGAACTACGCGAACGTCGCGATCGTCGTCTCGCCCGAGTCGTACCCCGCGATCATCGACGCGATCGCCGCCGGCGGCACCTCGCTCGCCCAGCGCAGGGAGCTCGCGGCGCGTGCCTTCGCCCACACCGCGAACTACGACCGCGCCGTCGCGACCTGGTTCGCCGACGAGACCCTCGCCGAGGGCGAGCAGTTGCCCGCGCACCTGACGATCAAGGCCGAGCGGCTCGCGACGCTCCGCTACGGCGAGAACTCCCACCAGCGCGCGGCGATCTACACCCGCACCGGCGGGCACGGCATCGCGCAGGCACTGCAGCTGCAGGGCAAGGAGATGTCGTACAACAACTACGTCGACGCGGATGCGGCACTGCGCGCCGCTTTCGACATGGTCAAGCCCGCGGTGGCGATCATCAAGCACGCCAATCCCTGCGGCATCGCCGTGTCGGCGCCCAACGCGCTCGACGAGATTGCGAGCGCGCACCTGCGGGCGCACGAGTGTGATCCCGTCTCGGCCTTCGGCGGTGTGATCGCGGCCAACCGCACGGTCACGCTGAAGATGGCGGAGAACCTGCGCGACATCTTCACCGAGGTGATCGTCGCCCCGGCCTTCGAGCCGGAGGCGCTGGAGCTGTTCCGTCTGAAGAAGAACCTGCGCGTGCTGCAGCTGCCGGCCGACTGGCAGCAGGAGCGCATGGACGTGCGCCTCGTCTCGGGCGGCCTGCTGCTCCAGGACGCCGACCGCTTCCCGGACGACATCGAGTCCGTCGCGACCGACTGGGAGCTCGTCGCGGGCGAGCGCCCGGCCGGCGAGGAGATGACGAACCTCATCTTCGCCTGGAAGGCGTGCCGCGCCGTCAAGTCCAACGCGATCGTGCTGGCGAAGAACTCCGCCACCGTCGGCATCGGGATGGGGCAGGTCAACCGCGTCGACTCATGCCGCCTGGCCGTCGAGCGGGCGGGCGACCGGGCGGTCGGCTCCGTCGCCGCATCCGACGCCTTCTTCCCGTTCTCGGACGGACCGCAGGTCCTGCTGGATGCGGGAGTCTCCGCCATCGTGCAGCCGGGCGGATCCGTGCGCGACGACGAGACGATCGCCCTCGCCCGCGAGCGCGGCGTGACGATGTTCTTCACGGGAGAGCGCCACTTCTACCACTGAGTCCCGGCGCTTTCGCAGGACATCACCGCCCCGCAGGACGATTTCTTCCGGATCGTCCTGCGGGGCGGTTGTCCTCCTGCCGGAGGAAGCTCAGGCGCTCGGGCGGCCGTAGGCCTCGAGCAGCCGCAGCCACACCTCGCTGAGCGTGGGATACGACGGCACGGCGTGCCAGAGGCGGCTGATCGGCACCTGACCGACGACGGCGATCGTCGCCGAGTGGAGGAGCTCGGCCACATCCTCGCCGACGAACGTGGCGCCGATGATCGTGCCCGCCTCCTCATCGACGATGGCACGGGCCTGGCCCCGGTAGTCGTCGGCGCGGGTGGCGGCCCCGGCGATCCACGAGAGGTCGTAGTCGAGGACCCGGATGCGGCGGCCCGCGGCTTTCGCGGAGGCCTCGGTGAACCCGATGGACGCCACCTCCGGATCGGTGAAGGTGACCTGCGGAACGGCGTCGTGGTCGGCCGTCGCGACGTGCGCGCCCCAGGGCGCGTCGTCGACGGCGGCGCCGGTCGCGCGGGCTGCGATGACGTCGCCCGCGGCGCGCGCCTGGTACTTGCCCTGGTGGGTGAGCAGGGCCCGGTGATTAACGTCGCCGACTCCGTACAGCCAGTCGGTCCCGGTCACGAGCATCGTGTCGTCGACGGACAGCCACTCGCCCGGGGTCAGGCCCACCGCATCCAGTCCGAGATCCCCGGTGCGCGGCACACGCCCGGTCGCCACGAGCACCTCCGCCGCGCGGATGCGGGTGCCGTCCGACAGCTCCAGCTCCTTCTCATCGCCGACGCGCTGTGCCGACACGACGTTCGTGTGGCGGAGGATTCGCACGCCCCGCTCCTCGAGGGCGCGGCCGACGAGCTCGCCCGCGAAGGGCTCGTTCGCTGCCAGCAGTGTGCCCCGCACGACGAGCGTGACCTCGGCGCCGAGATCCGCGTAGGCGGTGGCCATCTCCGCGGCCACCACGCCGCCGCCGATGATGGCGAGGGATGCGGGGATCTCCTGCGCGCTGGTCGCCTCGCGGCTCGTCCACGGCGCGATATCGGCGAGGCCCGGGGTGTCGGGAAGGAGGGCCGCGGTGCCCGTGCAGACGGCGACCGCGTGGCGGGCGGTCAGGCGGGTGACGGCGCCGTCGGCATCCGTCACCTCGACCTGCTTGACGCCGACGAGGCGACCGTGGCCGCGCACGAGGTCGATGCCCGCGCCCGTGAGCCACTGCACCTGCGAGGAATCGTTCCAGTCGTGCGTGAGCGTGTCGCGGCGCCGGAGGACGCCGGCGACGTCGAGGGCGCCCGACACGGCCTGCTTCGCGCCGTCGACGTCGCGTGCCTCGCGCAGCACGGCGCCCGCGCGCAGCAGTCCCTTCGACGGCATGCACGCCCAGTACGAGCATTCACCGCCGACGAGTTCGCTTTCCACGATGACGGCGGTGAGTCCGCCCTGCACGGCGCGGTCGGCGACGTTCTCGCCCACGGGGCCGGCGCCGATGACGATGAGGTCGTAGGTCTGCTCGCTCATGCTGCGACGCTACTCCGTCACGTCCGCCCTGGGCCCCCGCTTGCGCCCCCGCCCTCGCGGGTGTGCGTGTCCGCGCGTGGCCCGGCCCTGTGGCCCCGTTACCCGAGTTGCGTCGCATATGCGCAGATGCGCCACCTTTACGCAGATGCGCCAGAGAATGACTGGCGCATCTGCGTAAAGGTGTGGCGCCACCGGCCGCTGCGGGCGGTTCCGTCGCTCCGGTGGGGCCTGCGCTGCATCCGTTCTGGGTGCGAACGGGAAGCCCCGCATCCGCCACCATGCCAGTCACCTGGGCGGGCTCGGCTCCCCGCATCCGCGAGGCGGGCCCCCTCCGGTGCCGCGGATCCGCTACACCTTCACGCAGATGCGACAGTGAACGTCTGTCGCGGATGCGGAAACCTGTCGCATTTGCGCACATGCGACGCAACTTGGGCGGGAAGAGACGGCGCACCCCGTGCAGCACGCCCCGCGGACCCCGGCCCCCGGGCTGGGCCGCACGGGCACGGAGGCTGGGCCGGCGGCACGGGCCACGCTGCCGTGTCCGAAAACCGCGAGCCGGTGTCGGGGAGGCGTGACAGGCTGGGGACGTGCCCACCTCCGCGATGACCTTCGACGAGCGCTACCGTGCGATCGACGCGCGGGACGCGCGCTTCGACGGCCAGTTCGTCACCGCGGTGCACACGACCGGCATCTACTGCCGTCCCAGCTGCCCGGCGCGCACGCCGCGCGCCGAGAACGTCACGTTCTACCCGACGAGCGCCGCCGCTCATGAGGCGGGCTACCGCGCCTGCAAGCGCTGCCTGCCCGAGGCCGCGCCCGGATCGCCGGAATGGGACCTCCGCGGCGATGTCGCCGGGCGTGCCATGCGCCTCATCGCCGACGGCGTCATCGAGCGCGAGGGCGTGCCGGGGCTCGCCCGCCGGCTCGGCTACTCGTCGCGGCAGCTCGGCCGCATCCTCACCGCCGAGCTCGGCGCACCACCGCTCGCGCTCGCCCGGGCCCATCGCGCCCACACGGCACGGATGCTCCTCGTCGGCACGGACCTGGCTGCCGCAGACGTCGCCTTCTCCGCCGGCTTCGCGAGCGTGCGGCAGTTCAACGACACCGTCCGCGAGGTGTTCGGGATGACACCGCTCGCGCTGCGCGCGCGCCGGAGGTCCGAGAACCGCGCGACCCCCGGTGAGATCGATCTGCTCCTCGCGCACCGGCGTCCGATCGACGACGACGGCATCTTCGCGTGGATGACGGCCCGTGCGCTCCCGGGCGTGGAGACAGTCACGGCGACGACCTTCGCGCGCACCCTTCGCCTGGCCGGCGGAAACGCGTGGTTCGAGGTGCGCCGCGACGGAGACGCGCTGCGCCTCCGCGCCCGCCTTTCACAGCTCGCCGACCTGCCGCAGCTGGTCACGAGGGTGCGTCGGCTGTTCGACCTGGATGCGGATCCGCTCGCCGTCGATCAGGCGCTCGCAGCCCACCCCGAGCTGGCCGAGCGTGTCGCCGCGCTTCCCGGCATCCGCGTCCCCGGCGCAGCCGACCCGCACGAGATGCTCATCCGCGCGATGGTCGGCCAGCAGATCACCGTCGCCGCGGCGCGCACGGCCCTCGCCGCTCTCGCGCAGCACCTGGGGGAGCGGGTGCCCGCGCACGAGGGCACCGACCTGCTCTTCCCGACCATGGCGGCGATCGCCGAGCGCGGCGCAGAGGTGCTGCGCGGCCCCGCCGCCCGCATCCGGGCCATCGTGGGCGCCGCCGCCGCCCTCGCCGACGGCTCGCTCGTGCTCGACGCCGGCGGTGACGCCCACGATCAGCGCACGGCCTTGCTCGCGATGCCCGGGATCGGACCGTGGACCGCCGACTACGTGCGGATGCGGGTCACGGGCGATCCCGACGTGTTCCTCCCCGGCGACGTCGCCGTGCGTACGGGCGCCGCCCGGCTCGGGCTCCCCGCGGAGCCCCGCGCCCTGACCGCCTGGTCCGTCCGTGCCGCACCCTGGCGCAGCTACCTCACCGCGCACCTCTGGGCCGCCGTCGCAGCCGTGCCCGCGCAGATCCCCCGTCCCGCCCACCTCCCGAACGAGAGCCGCATCGCATGACCGCGCACATCGCCACCATCGCCACCCCCGACGGAGCGTTCACCGCTCTCGTCGACGATCGGCAGCGGGTCCTCGCCTCCGGCTGGAGCGCCGACCACGAGGTGATCGTCGCCCGCGTGCGCGCGGCGGATCGACCCGTGGGGATCGTCGAGGGCGCGGTCGACGCCCTGGATGCGGTGGCCGCGTACTACGGCGGAGACGTGCGGGCCATCGACGAGGTCGAGGTGCACCAGACGGGCACCGCGGGGCAGCTCGCGGGCTGGCGGATGCTGCGACGTATCGAGCCGGGGCAGCCTCTCACGTATGCGGAGTTCGCCGCGGCGCTGGGCAGTCCCCGCGCGGTGCGCGCCGCCGCATCCGTCTGCGCGCGCAACGCGCCGGCCCTGTTCGTGCCGTGCCACCGCGTGCTCCGCACCGGCGGCGGGCTGGGCGGCTTCGCGTGGGGCGTCGACGTGAAACGCAGTCTGCTCGCCCGAGAGGCCGCCTGATCCGCGCGTGGGAATGTCCGCGCGGAACTGATCGTTGCACTCAGGGAACACACAGCATAGGCTGGAGGGCTGTCGCGCGCACTCGCCGCGGCATCCGTGCACTCGAGGAGGACGATATGACTCAGGCATTCGCCATTGCGGTAATCCCCGCCGTCCTCGCGGTGCCCGCGCGCTTCGCGTAGCTGCCGCCCGCCGCCTCCGAGCGGCCTTCTCCCTCTCCGAGCCGCCGCACCTCTGCGTGCGACCTCATCCTTCTGCGGCACAGCTGTCGCACGCTCTCTTCGAGGATCATGAGTTCCACACCCTCTCGTTCGTCCACCGAGCCGTCCACGCTTCGCGCCCTCGCGAGGCTCCTGCCGTTCGTTCGTCCCGTGCTGCGTCCGCTCGTTCTCGGCGCCGTCAGCGCGCTCGCCGCCAGCGTCGTCGCCCTGATGATCCCGCTCGTGCTCGAGGGTGTCGTCGCGGGTCCGATCGCCTCCGCCGATCCGACGCAGATCCTCTGGGGCACGCTCGCCGTCATCGGGCTCGGGCTCGCCGAGGCCGCCCTCGTGTGGGGTCGTCGCTGGTTCGTGCTCGCGCCCTCGACCAAGGTCGAGTACGCCTTGCGCACCGGCTTCGCCGCGCGCCTGCAACGACTCCCCGTCGCCTTCCACGACCGGTGGCAGTCGGGTCAGCTGCTCAGCCGCATGATGCAGGACATCAGCCTCATCCGACGCTGGCTCGCCTTCGGCGTGATCCTGCTCGTCGTCAACGTGCTCACGATCGCGCTGGGGTCGGTGCTGCTGTTCCAGTGGCACTGGGTGCTCGGCACGATCTTCCTGCTGTGTTCGGCGCCCCTCTGGTACGCCGGGTACCGCTTCGAGAAGCAGTACGGGGTGCTCGCCCGCCAGAGCCAGGACCAGGCGGGAGACCTCGCGACCGCCGTCGAGGAGAGCGTGCACGGCATCCGCGTGCTGAAGGCGTTCGGGCGCGGATCCCACGCGCTCGCGAAGTTTGCGCGCCAGGCCGAGACGCTGCGCCGGACCGAGCTACGCAAGGCCACGGCCATCGGCCTGATCTGGTTCTGGCTCGTCCTGCTGCCCGAGATCGCCTTCGCGCTGTGTTTGGCGGCGGGGATCGTGCTCGCTCAGCTCGGCCAGCTCTCCGTCGCCCAGCTGTTCGCCTTCTTCGCGATGGCGACGGTGCTGCGCTGGCCCATGGAGTCGATCGGTTTCCTCTTCTCCTTCCTCCTGGATGCGCGCACCGCCACCGACCGCGTGTTCGAGGTGTTCGACGAGCAGGTCACGATCGACGACCCCGTCACGCCGGTCTCACTCGAGAACCCGCGGGGGCGGCTCGTGTTCGAGAACGTCCACTTCCGCTATCAGGACGCACCGGACGCACAGCGCGACCTGCTGGACGGCATCGACCTCGCCCTCGAGCCGGGCGAGACGATGGCGCTCGTGGGCCTCACCGGGTCGGGCAAGACGACCCTGACCACCCTGCCGACCCGTCTGTACGACGTGACCGGCGGGCGCGTGACGCTGGACGGCGTCGATGTCAGGGACCTCACCCTGGCCGAGCTGCGCACGCACATCTCGATGGCGTTCGAGGAGGCGACTCTCTTCTCCTCCTCCGTGCGCGAGAACGTGCTGCTCGGACGCGACGACCTGGATGCGGCGTCGCCGGAGGGCGAGCGCGTGCTGCGCCAAGCGCTGGAGGTCGCCCAGGCCGAGTTCGTCGAGCGTCTGCCTTCCGGCGTCGACACCGTGATCGGGGAGGAGGGGCTGAGTCTCTCCGGAGGCCAGCGCCAGCGTCTCGCCCTGGCCCGTGCGGTCGCCGCGCGGCCGTCGGTGCTCGTGCTCGACGACCCGCTGTCGGCGCTCGACGTCGACACGGAGGCACGCGTGGAGGAGGGGCTGCGTCGGGTCCTGGCCGACACGACCGCCCTCATCGTCGCCCACCGGCCCTCGACCGTTGCGCTCGCGGACCGCGTCGCCCTGCTGGAGGACGGTCGGGTCACGGCGGTGGGCACGCACAGCGAGCTGATGCGCTCCTCGGCGCACTACCGGCACGTGATCTCGAGTCTGGACGAGCAGGAGAAGGAGGAGGTGCGATGAGTACCGTCACGGGAACGAGCGGCGAAGACCGCTCCGACTACACCCGCGCCGAGAGCCGGGAGATCCGGCGCCGCTCGATGCGGCTGCTCGGCTCGCTCGTCGCGCCGCTGCGCGGCAAGCTCGTCCTGGCCGCTGTCGTGCTCGTCGTCTCGACGGCGCTGCGCGTGGTCGGTCCGGCGCTGATCGCATTCGGTATCGACAACGCGCTGCCGGCGGTGCTGGACGAGCTGGACTGGCTGCCCACGATCGGCGTGGTGGCCGTCTATCTCGTGTCCGGGCTGCTGGGTGCCGCCCTCATCGGGTGGTACGCGGTGGTCGCGGCACGCCTCACGCAGGCGGTGATGCTGGACCTCCGCACCCGCATCTTCCGCCACACGCAGCGGCTGAGCCTCGAGTTCCACGAGTCCTACACGTCGGGGCGGATCATCTCGCGCCAGACGAGCGACCTCGACACGATCCGGGAGCTCCTCGACGGCGGTCTCAACGAACTCGTCTCGGGTGTGCTGTTCGGTGCCTTCACGCTCATCGCGCTGCTGCTGCTGGACTGGCAGAGCGGGGTCGTGCTCATCGTCATGGGCATCCCGCTCGGCCTGCTCATGCGCTGGTTCTACCGCCGCTCGCAGATGGTCTACCGCGAGTCGCGCGTGATCAGTGCGAAGGTCATCGTGCACTTCGTGGAGACCATGACCGGCATCCGTGCGGTCAAGGCGTTCCGCAAGGAGAAGCGCGGCGACGTCGAGTTCGGCGAGCTGAGCGAGCAGTACCGCGACGTGAACATGCGCTCCATCCGGCTGTTCGGCACATTCGAGCCCGGGCTGATGGCGATCTCGACACTGAGTCTCGGTGCGGTCCTGCTCTTCGGCGGCATCCGTGTCGCCGGCGGGGCGCTGGAGATCGGTGTGCTGCTGGCCGCCGTGCTGTACGTGCGCAACTTCTTCTCGCCGCTGCAGGAGGTGGCGATGTTCCTCAACTCCTATCAGTCGGCCGCAGCGGCGCTGGAGAAGGTGTCGGGCGTTCTGGAGGAGGAGCCCACGGTTCCCGAGCCCGTGCATCCCGTCGCGCTGGAGCGCCCGCGCGGCGCCATCCGTTTCGATGACGTGGCGTTCGGCTACGGTGACGGGCGGGTCGTACTGCCCGACTTCTCGTTGGATGTGCCTGCGGGTCAGACGATCGCCCTGGTCGGTACCACGGGGGCGGGGAAGTCCACACTGGCCAAGCTCGTCTCCCGCTTCTACGACCCGACCCGCGGTGCCGTGACGCTGGACGGCGTGGACCTGCGGACGCTCGGTTCGGCGGATCTGCGCCGCGCGATCGTCATGGTCACGCAGGAGGCGTATCTGTTCAGCGGCACGGTGGCAGACAACATCGCGCTCGGAAAGCCGGACGCGACCCTCGACGAGGTGCGGGATGCGGCGATGGCCGTCGGCGCGCACGCGTTCATCGAGGCGCTGCCCGACGGCTACGACACCGACGTGAACAAGCGCGGCGGACGCGTGTCAGCGGGACAGCGCCAGCTGATCTCCTTCGCGCGCGCGTTCCTGGCGAACCCGGCGGTGCTGATCCTCGACGAGGCGACCGCTTCGCTCGACATCCCGAGCGAGCGCCAGATCCAGTCGGCTCTGGGGACCCTGCTCGCGGATCGCACGGCCATCATCATCGCCCACCGCCTCTCGACGGTCGCGATCGCGGATCGTGTGCTCGTCATGGAGCACGGGCGCATCGTCGAGGACGACGCGCCCGAGGCGCTCATCGGCGGCACCGGCACCTTCGCGCGCCTGCACGCCGCCTGGCGCGACTCGCTCGTGTGACGGTTCGGGATGCGGCGACCCGCCGCATCCCGAACTCACACGCGTGCGGCGAGGAACTCCGCCTGGGCGAACCACTGGTACATGAGACCGCCCTCGTGCTGGTTGTGGGGGTAGACCTCGATGTCCGCCTCGCCCGCGTAGTGGTTGCGGGCGGCGAAGACCGTCGAGGGCGGGCACGTCTGATCGTGCAGCGCCGTCGAGAACAGGGCAGGCGCCTCGGACCGGCGCGCCATGTTCACCCCGTCGAAGTACGACAGCGTGGTGAACACGCGCTCCTCGGTGTGGCGGTGCACCGCGAGGTAGCGCACGATCTCATGGTACGGATCCGCGTCCGTGAGCCCCACGGCCCGCTCGAAGTGGCAGAGGAACGGTACATCGGGCATGACCGCGACGAGTCCCTCGGACAGTGCGCCCGCGGCCAACGCGATCCCGCCGCCCTGGCTGCCTCCGCACACCGCGACGCGGTCGGCGTCGACGATGTCGAGCGTGCGCGCCGCATCCACCAGGCGCACCGCATCCGTGAACACGCGACGGTAGTAGTACTGCGCGGGATCCTCGATGCCGCGCGTCATGAAGCCGCTGACCGACGGGCCGGTGCCGTGCGGGTCGGGGGTGTCACCGCCGGTTCCCCACATGGAGCCCTGGCCGCGGGTGTCCATCAGCAGGTGCGCGTAGCCGGCGTTGGCCCAGCCGAGACGCTCGCCCGCGAGCCCTCGTCCGCCGCCGTAGCCGTTGTACTCGACGACGGCGGGGAGCGGCTCGTCCGCGCCGGCCGGCACGGTCAGCCAGGCCCGCACCGGCTCGCCCGCGTAGCCGCTGAAGGTGACGTCGTAGACGTCGACAAGGCTGAACGGCGACGCGACCCGTTGGTAGCGCACCTCCTCGCCCGCGGCTCGGGACGAGGCGATCGTCTCGGCCCAGAAGGCGTCGAAGTCTGCGGGCTCGCGCACCTCGGGCCGGTACTCGCGGAGGGCGTGCGGATCCATGTCGAAGCGCGGCATGAGCATCACGATAGGGGCATCGGGGTTCTCGCCGCGGCACCGCGGCCGGAGAATGGGGTGCTCATCCGTCGAGAGTGACGCGGTGGCCGCCTCCCGCCCCGTCGCTATGATCGCGATCGGGGAGGTGGGGCATGAGCAGCACAGAGACACCGACGGACGCGCAGCCCGAAACCGCAGTGTGGTGGGCGATGGATGCCGACCGTGTGGCGGCCGAGCTCGGCACGGACATCGGCGAGGGGCTGTCGGACGCGCAGGCGGCCAGGCGACTGGCCGAGAACGGCCCCAATGCGATCGCCGCGCCACCCTCGCCCCGCGCGGTGACCATCGCGCTGCGTCAGCTCGCCGACCCGATGAACCTCATGCTCATCGGCGTCGTCGTGGTCAGCATCCTCATCGCGCAGCCCTCCGTCGCCGTCGTCGTGGCCTTGCTCGTGGGCCTTAACGTGGTGCTCGGCACGCGGCAGGAGCTCGCGGCGCGTCGCAGCGTCGACGCCCTCTCCCAGTTGCAGATCCCCCAGGTGCGGGTGCTCCGCCAGGGCACGCTGCGCCAGACCGACGCGACGGACGTCGTCGTCGGGGATGTCGTCCACCTGGAGGCCGGCGATCTCGTCCCGGCGGACGGCCGCATCCTGCGCAGCGCGACCTGCGAGACGCAGGAGTCGGCGCTGACGGGGGAGAGCGCCCCGGTGCCGAAGGATGCGGGAACGCTGGCCGGCGCCGACGTCGCGCTGGGTGACCGCGAGAACATGCTCTTCCAGAACACGAGTCTCACGCGCGGGACCGCCGTGATGGTCGTGACGGAGACCGGCATGCGGACCCAGATGGGCCGTATAGCGGGGATGCTCACGGCCGTCGTCGGCACACGGAGCCCTCTGCAACGGGAACTGGACGGGCTCACGAAGGTGCTGGGACTCATCGCGTGGGGCGCCGTCGCGATCATGATCGTGCTGGGATTCGCCCGCGGCGAGTCGATCCAGACGGTCTTGCTCGTGGGGATCGCCATGGCGGTCTCCGCCATCCCTTCCGGGCTGCCGACCTTCGTGCAGGTGATGCTCTCGTACGGTGCCAAGCAGCTCGCCGAGCATCGGGCGGTCGTTAAGAACCTGAGCGATGTCGAGACGCTCGGTGCCACATCCGCGATCAACTCCGACAAGACCGGAACGCTGACGCTCAACCAGATGACCGCTCGCCGCCTCTACGCCCGCGGCCAGTGGTTCTCGGTCGAGGGCGAGGGATACCGCAAGGCAGGCGCCCTGCGTCATGCCGCGGGCCTCGAGGTGCCCGACTTCACGGCGCTCGCGTACGGGCTGTGCCTCAACAGCGACGCGACGGTGTCGGATGCGGGCACGGTGGTGGGAGATCCGACCGAGGCAGCCCTGGTGGTGCTCGCGGCCAAGCTCGGCGCCGATGCCGAGGAGACGCGGCGACTGTATCCGCGCGTGGCGGAGGTGCCCTTCGACTCGGCGTACAAGTTCATGGTGACCTGCCACGACGTGCCGTGGGACGGCGCCGGCGCGTTCGTCGCGACCATCAAGGGCGGACCGGATGTGGTCCTCGATCGCTGCGGCCACGCGCTGACCGCGGAGGGGGTCGTGCCCATCGCGGACGCGCGCGACGACATCCTCGCGGCCAACGCCCGGCTCTCGGGCGAGGAGCTGCGCGTGCTGGCGTTCGGCTACCGCATCCTGAACGACGAGCGGGAGGCGGCGATCGCCGATCCGATGGCCTTCGCGGACGACTTCGTGTTCGTGGCACTCGTCGGCATCGTCGATCCCCTGCGCCCCGAAGCGATCGAGGCGGTGCGGATCGCGGCGGGGGCGGGCATCGAGGTGCGCATGATCACCGGGGACCACGCCGTCACGGCGGCCGCGATCGGCGACGAGCTGGGCCTCGGCCCCGGCGCCATCAGCGGCTCGGAGCTGCGCGAGCTGAGCGATGCGGAGCTGTCGGCACGCCTGCCCGAGCTGCACGTGTTCGGCCGCGTGACTCCGGAGGACAAGCTGCGGGTGGCACGCCTGCTTCAGGAGCGCGGTGAGATCGTCGCGATGACCGGCGACGCGGTCAACGACGCCGCGGCCCTCAAGCAGGCCGACATCGGTGTCGCCATGGGCTCCGGGAGCGAGGTCACGAAGCAGGCCGCGCGCATGATCCTGACGGACGACGACTTCGGCACCCTCGTCGAAGCGATCCGGCTGGGTCGCGGCATCTACGAGAAGATCGTCGGCTACGTCCGGTACCAGATGTCGACGCTGTTCTCGCTCGTTCTGCTCTTCCTGGCCGCCAGCGTCCTCGACATCAACAACGGCGTGCCCCTCACGCCGCTCATGGTCATCTTCCTCAGCACCTTCATCACGTTCTTCCCCGTTCTGACCATCACATTCGGACCCGACCCGGACGGAATCATGTCGCGACCGCCCCGCGACGTGCGTCAGACGCTCGCGAACCGCGGCTCCATCACGCAGTGGCTCGTGTACGGCGGCAGCATCTTCGTCACCGCGCTGGCCGCGCTCCTGCTGGCGCCGGGCGAGGCGCGCACCGCCGAAGCGTCGGTCCCGGTCACGATGACGTTCGTCGTCATCAGTCTGGGTTCCGTGCTGGCGGGGATGGCGATGCGGCGGGACCCCGCATCCGGATTCACGGCGCCATGGGCGGACGCGCTCAAGTGGATGTGGATCCCCGTCGCGTTGACCGTCGTCTGCGTCGAGGTCGGCTTCGCCCAGAACCTGCTGATGACGACGAGCCTGAGCGGCGGCGAGTGGTTGCTGGCGCTCGCGCTCTCGGTGATCCCCGCCGTCGTGGTGGAGGCGGACAAGGCCCTGCGTCGTGCCCGCGCCCGGCGCTCCTGACTCGCGTGCGGCGCGCGCTCGCGTGCGGCACCGTACGTCGAGCGGCACCGTACGTCGGAGATTCGGGTGAATGTCGGAGGATGCGGGCTGAAACCTCCGACATCGGGGTCGCTCTCCGACGCGCGTGCGCTCAGCGGACCAGGTGCAGGCCGGCCGCGACGGCGCGGGCGACCGTGCGCTCCACGCTCGGCCAGTCGTAGACGACCTGGGCGTACCCGAAGCGCAGCACGGTGTACCCGCGCAGCCGCAGCTCCGCATCATGGGCGATGTCGCGCCCGCGCTGGGCGGCGCCCTGATGATGGGCGAACCCGTCGAGCTGTATGACCAGTCGATCGCCGATGAGCACATCGACGCGGTGACCCGCGACGACCGCTTGTTGCCGGATCGGCAGTCCCCACGGGCCCAGCCGGACGACGAAGAAGGTCTCCAGCCCGGAGTCCGACAGCCCCGTCACCTCGCGCGCGAGGGCGGATGCGGCGGGCGAGCGCCATCGCACGAGTCGTAGCGCCTCCACCGACAGTCCCTCCGCCCGGACGGCGGATTCCCACACGATGCGCGCGGCCTCGGGCGCCAGGCACGCCGCCACGTGCCGGAGAGCGTCCTCCACGGACTCCACCAGCGCGAATCGGCCCGCAGGCGCGACGGGCACGCTCCAGTGCGCGATGGTTCCGGCGGGGACGTCGCCGGAACGCCCATGCGGCGGCAGATGCAGGTGCAGGGCGGGGTCGACCAGCGGGGGCAGCCACCATCCCCGATGGCGCGCGGCGGACACGCATGCCACCCGCCCACCCGCCGTCGCGGCGGCGGCGAGATCGGCGGGCGCGGCATCCGTGGCGATCCACGCGCGTCGCAGGATCCGGATGCGGCCGGTCGCGGCGTGCGCGCGCACCTGACGGGCGTCATAGCCCGCGTCTGCGGCAAGGGCGCGGTGGGCCACGCCGCCCTGCGTGCGCAGCCAGTCCTCGAGCGTCATCCCGCCAGCATCCACGGCGTGCGCCGCAACGCGGGTTGCTGCGGCGCAGGATGTGCGCGACACGCAGCCGGGCGGTCGCGGGGGAGGGAAGGGCGCTCGATGCTTCCGGTCGGAGATTCCCCTTCGCGTCGGAGGATTCCGGCCGGAACCTCCGACATCCGGGCAGATCTCCGACGCGCGCGCAGCGCCACGCCGCAACTCCGACGCGCGCGCAGCGCCCACCCGGATGCGGCGGCGACCGCGCCGAGCGCGCGGCCGCGTCAGAGAGCGATGCGCGCGACGACCTCGCCGAACTCGGTCTCGCCGACGGGCTCGAAGCCGACGCGGCGGAAGAACGCCTCAGGGCCGCCCTCGCCCGCCTCGTAGATGACGTCGACGTGATCCATGCCGCGTTCGCGCGCCTCGTTCATGAGACCTTCGATGGCGAAGCGTCCGATCCCCTGGCCCTGATCGTCGGCGTCGACGTTGATGCGCCACAGAACGGAGCGGAACCACTCCTGTGTCTCGTGCTCATCGAAGTTCGCGCTGACGAACCCGACCACGTCCTCGCCTGCGAGCACGACGCGCTGCCAGCTGGTGCGCGGATCGATCACGGTCGCCGCGACCCCATAGCTGACCGGGGCGAGGAACTGTTCCTGCCCGGGTTTGAGTGACATGTTGTTCACGGCGACGATCGTCGCGGCCGACAGCTCTTCGAGGCGCAGTTCGGTCATGGTCACAGGCTAATGCCTGGCGCCCGCCTGCGGGGAGGGATGCGGGCCGTGTGAACCCGGCGATGCGGATGCCGTGAGAACCGGGCCGGGTGAAGGGGGAGATATCTCGACATCGAGATAATCGGACCGGGTGCGATAGGCTGGCGGCTGACCCTCGACGCCTCTATGGAGAGACAAATCCGTGCCTGATTCCACGATCATCTACACGCACACCGACGAGGCTCCGGCGCTCGCCACCGCATCCTTCCTTCCCATCGTCCGCGCCGTCGCCGGCCAGGCGGGGGTCGAGATCGCGACGCGCGACATCTCGCTCGCCGGTCGCATCCTCGCCGCCTTCCCGCAGCAGCTCACCCCCGAGCAGCTCGTCGGCGATGCGCTCGCCGAACTCGGCGCGCTCGCGACGCTGCCGGAGGCGAACATCATCAAGCTCCCGAACATCTCGGCATCGATCCCGCAGCTCAAGGCCGCCATCGCCGAGCTGCAGGCTCAGGGCTATGACATCCCGGACTACCCCGACGAGCCCAACGGCGTCGAGGAGGAGAGCGTCCGCGCGCGCTACGACAAGATCAAGGGCTCGGCGGTCAACCCGGTGCTCCGCGAGGGCAACAGCGATCGCCGTGCCCCCGGCGCGGTGAAGAGCTACGCGCGCAAGCACCCGCACCGCAACAAGGCGTTCGCCGAAGGCTCGAAGACCCGCGTCGCGACTCTGGGGCACGA
Source organism: Microbacterium sp. RG1 (assembly GCF_005347485.1). Taxonomy (NCBI): domain Bacteria; kingdom Bacillati; phylum Actinomycetota; class Actinomycetes; order Micrococcales; family Microbacteriaceae; genus Microbacterium; species Microbacterium sp. RG1. Next base: position 79,025 of record NZ_CP034121.1, read on the forward strand.
CGACTTCCGCTCGAACGAGATCTCCTGGGTCTCGCCCGATGACGACACCCTCACCATCCGTCACGTGGATGCGGCGGGCACCGAGACCGTGCTGAAGTCCGGCCTCAAGGTGCTCCCGGGCGAGATCGTGGACGCCACGTTCCTGTCGGCGGCCGCGCTGGACGCCTTCCTCGCCGAGACGCTCGAGACGGCCAAGGCCGAAGACGTGCTGTACTCGGTGCACCTCAAGGCGACGATGATGAAGGTCAGCGACCCGATCATCTTCGGCCACGTCGTGAAGGCGTTCTTCGCCGATGTGTTCGCCCGCTACGGCGACCAGCTCGCGGCCGCGGGGCTCACGCCCAACGACGGTCTCGGAGCGATCCTCTCCGGGCTCTCGGGTCTGGAGAAGGGCGACGAGATCGCCGCCGCGTTCGAACAGGCGATCGCGTCGGGTCCGCGCCTGTCGTACGTCAACTCCGACAAGGGCATCACGAACCTGCACGTGCCCTCCGACGTGATCGTCGACGCATCCATGCCGGCGCTCATCCGCAACGGCGGAAAGCTGTGGGGCGTCGACGGCGGCGAGGACGACACGCTCGCGGTCATCCCCGACTCGTCCTACGCCGGCGTCTACCAGGCCGTGATCGAGGACGTCATCGCGCACGGTCCGCTCGACCCCGCCACGATCGGCACCGTCCCGAACGTGGGACTCATGGCGCAGGCTGCCGAGGAGTACGGCAGCCACGACAAGACGTTCGAGATCGCCTCCGCCGGTGTCGTCCAGGTCGTCACCTCGGCGGGTGAGGTCGTGCTCGAGAGCGCGGTCGAGGCCGGCGACATCTGGCGGGCCACGCAGACCAAGGACATCGCCGTGCGCGACTGGGTGAAGCTCGCCGTCACCCGCGCCCGCGCCACCGGCGTGCCCGCCGTGTTCTGGCTCGACGAGGGCCGCGCGCACGATGCCCAGCTCATCGCCAAGGTGCGCACCTACCTCGCGGAGCACGACACCGAGGGTCTGCAGATCGAGATCCTCGCGCCGACCGACGCGACGCTGTTCTCGCTCGAGCGCCTGCGCGCGGGGCAGGACACCATCTCGGTGACCGGCAACGTCCTGCGCGACTACCTGACGGATCTGTTCCCGATCCTCGAGGTCGGCACGAGCGCCAAGATGCTCTCGATCGTCCCGCTGCTCGCGGGCGGTGGACTCTTCGAGACGGGCGCCGGCGGCTCCGCGCCCAAGCACGTGCAGCAGCTGCTGGCCGAGGACTACCTGCGCTGGGACTCGCTGGGTGAGTTCTTCGCTCTCGCCGCGTCCTTCGAGCACTTCGCGACCTTCACCGGCAACGTCCGCGCGCAGGTGCTCGCGGACACGCTGGATGCTGCGACCGGCACCTTCCTCGAGAACGACAAGTCGCCCGGTCGTGCCCTCGGCACCATCGACAACCGCGGCAGCCACTTCTACCTGGCGCTCTACTGGGTGCAGGAGCTCGCCGCGCAGTCGGCGGATGCGGAGCTGGCCCGAGTGTTCGCGCCGATCGCGCAGGAGCTCGCGGCGGCCGAGGAGACGATCGTCGCCGAGCTGCTCGCGGTGCAGGGCAAGCCCGTCGAGATCGGCGGCTACTACCACCCGAGCCCGCGTCTGGTCGAAGAGGTCATGCGTCCGTCCGCGACCCTGAACCGCATCATCGACGCGATCTGACGTCGCACGAAGAAGGGGCCGGATGCATCCGCATCCGGCCCCTTCTTCGTCTGTGCGACTCAGTAGTGGACCGAGACCTCTGACCCCTTGGACAGGAACTCGTAGGCCCAGGCCGCCTGATCGATCGGCATGTTGATGCAGCCGTGGCTCATCGGGCTGCCGAAGTTGTTGTGCCAGTACGTGCCGTGGAAGCCGATGTCGGGGGCGAAGTACGTGACCCACGGGACATCCTTCGTGCAGTAGGTCGAGGTGGGCGTGCAGCCCATGTCCTGCATGCGCACGTGGGCGAAGACGGTGAACTCACCCGTCGGCGTGGCATTCGCACCGAGGCCCGACGAGATCGGCCAGCTGTTCACGACCTGACCGTTCTCGTAGAAGGTCGCCCGCTGCGTGCTGAGGTTGACGTCGGAGTAGCGGTGGAGGGCGGTCGTCGTGAAGGGAGCCTCTGTCACGGGCAGCTGGTAGGCGGCGTCGCCGGCGGCGAGCTGAGCGGCGAAGTCGTCGGCCACCTGGGAGGTGTCGCCGAGCGTGCGACCCACCGCGCCCGGCGTGAGGTCGCGGAGGACATCGCCCGCGGCGTTGGTCACGACGGTGGCGTCGACGGGCGCGCGGTCGACGAGGGGAGCCAGCGTGTCGACGGTCTTCTGGATGGCGTCGGCATCGGCCGAGAGGGTCAGCCTGCCGTCTTCGGTTCCGAGCTTCAGCCAGGATGCGGCCAGTGCGCGGTCGACGGGAACAGTGCGCTCGTCGCCGACGTAGAAGCCGATCGTGTCGAGGATGCCGTTCAACCGGGTTACCGAGGTCTCGGCATCCGCGGTCGTGATGGCGGCGTCCACGGGCACGATGGAGGCGTCGATCGTGGTGCTCCCCCCTCCCGAGGAGAACGCCTCGGTGAGGGCCGTGCGCACCTGGTCGAGGTCGATGCCCTCCCCGGCCGTCGCCGGCGTTGAGACGTACGAGGCGGTCGCCGCGTCGAAGGTCACCGTCGCATCGGTGGGGTCGGTGTAGGCGCCGGGGGCCGCCTCGCGGAGCGCGTCGGTGGCGACGGCGGGATCGAGCGTCACGTCGGCGACGAGCGGCTCGGAGTTCCATTGCGTGACGTTCCAGAGCGGGTGGGCGTCGAAGGCCTGCTCCGCGATCGTGCGCGCATCGATCGAAGCACCGAGTTCGGCGCCGGTCACGGTGACGTCGCCGTCGGGGGTGTTCAGCACGACGGTGGCGCCGGCGAGGCGGGAGGACAGCGCGTCGGCCGCACCGCCCACCGTCATGCCGCCGATCGGGACGCCGGCGACGGCCGTGCCGGGCGCGATGAGAACGAGAGACGCCGTGACGGCGGCCACCGCGAGCACGCCGGAGGGGATGCCGATCCAGAGCCCGAGGTGGCGCTTGCGCGGCTTGGGCTCTTCGGGGGCCCACGCGTACACGGGCGTCGTGCCGTCGCCGGACCCGGCGTCGGTGTCGTCCGCCGCCGTGTCGTTCTGTGCGTGCGGTCCGGTTGCCAGATCCGTCACACCATCACCCCCGTGCATCGTGTGCTGTGTCTTCCCAGGGTACGCGAGCAAATCTGATAAAGGCGTGGTCAGTGTCCGATCTCCGACAACGTTCCGATCACGGCCTCGTGTAACAGTCGTGTGACGAGCGCGCAGAGTGCTTGCATCATGTTTGTTCGTAAGGTGTACTAACAAACATGACTGCATCGGAAGTGCAGCGCGGCTCTTCCCTCTCGGAGCCCACGCACACCCACACGACCTCTCGCGGCGCCTTCGCGCCCGGACGCGTCCTGCGCGCCGGAGTGAAGGTCCTGCCCGAGCACGCACGCGGACACAACCGCTCGCTCGTGCTGCAGACGCTCTTCCACCGCGGCGCGATGAGCCGTGCGGACCTGTCGCGGGAGACCGGGCTCACCCGCGTCACGATCTCGGACCTCGTGGCCGAGCTGATCGGCGATGGATTCGTGGTCGAGAAAGGGATGCGCGAGGGCAGCCGCCCCGGCAAGCCGGCCATGCTCGTCGACGTCGACCGCGCCGGTCACCGCATCATCGGACTGGACCTCTCCGGCAGCGACGTCTTCATCGGTGCGGTTCTGACCCTCGACGGCGACATCGTCGCGCGCGCCGAGACCCCGCATCCCGCCGCCGCATCCGAGGTCCTGGCCGCCGTCATCTCGCTCGCGGAGCGCCTCGTGGCCGAGGCGAAGGCTCCCGTCCTCGGCATCGGCGTCGGCACTCCCGGCGTGATCGACGACCGCGGCATCGTGCTCACGGCCCCGAACATGGGGTGGGCCGGATTCGACCTCGAGGGTGTGCTGAGTGAGGCGCTTGGGCTCGAGGTGCTCGTCGCCAACGACGCCAACGCCGCCGTGCTGGCGGAGTACACGTTCGGCGGCTCCGGCGACGATGTGCTGCTGGTGAAGGTCGGCAGCGGTGTCGGCTCGGGCCTGCTCGCGGGCGGCCAGCCGATGCGCGGCAGCCGCTTCGCCGCGGGTGAGATCGGTCACGTCACCGTCGGCACCGACGGCGGTCCGCTCTGCGCGTGCGGCAAGGTGGGCTGTCTCGAAGCGTGGCTCTCCGTGCCGGCGCTGACGGCCAGAGCGGATGCGGCGGCCCCCAGCGAGCGCGACACGGTCCTTCGCGACGCCGGAGAGCGCCTCGGTATCGCGCTCGCCCCCGTCGTGGGTGCGCTCGACCTGTCGGAGATCGTTCTCTCCGGCCCCCCTGAACTCCTCGGCGGTGTGCTTGCGCAGGCCACCGCCGAGGCCCTCCGCACGCGGACACTCGCCCCCTTCCACGAGGGCGTCCGGGTGCGGATGACGGAGCAGGGCCAGGACATCGTCCTGCGCGGTGCGGCCGTCATGGTGCTGTCGGCGACGCTCGGCGTCTCCTGACATCACCTCCCCGTCAGCGCCGCCGGCGCTCACGGTCTCATCATCAAGAACAGAGGACAGCACATGAAGAAGTTCCTCCCAGCCGTCGCCCTGATGGGCGCATCGGCGATTGCGCTTGCCGGATGCGCGGGGACAGGAGGCGGCTCGTCGAGCGGCGGCAGCGCGGAGATCCGTGTCTGGCTCGTCGGAACCGACACCCCTCAGGATGCCCGCGACTATCTCGTGAAGACGTTCGAGGACCAGAATCCCGGTTCCACGCTGGTCATCGAGGAGCAGCAGTGGACCGGACTCGTCGACAAGCTCACCACGAGCCTGTCGTCCAACGACAGCCCCGACGTGGTCGAGATGGGCAACACCCAGGCTCCGGCGTTCACCTCGAGCGGAGCACTGCTGAGCCTCGGCGACATCGAGGACGAACTCGGCGGCTCGGACCTGCTGCCCGGATTCGTCGAAGCGGGAAGCTGGGACGGCGACCTGTACGCCGCGCCCTACTACTCGGGCTCACGGGTCGTCTTCTACAACACGGCGCAGTACGCGCAGGCGGGTGTCTCGGTGCCCACGACCCTCGACGAGTACGTGTCGAACGGCGTGACCCTCGCGGCGGCCCTCCCGGGTGTCTCGGGCGTCTACTTCCCCGGCAAGGACTGGTACAACGGCCTGCCCTTCATCTGGGAGAACGGCGGCGAGGTCGCTGTGCAGGAGAGCGACGGCAGCTGGGACGCCCAGCTGTCCAGCCCGGAGTCGATCGCCGGCCTCGAACAGGTGCAGGAGCTGATGACGAAGGCGTCTCTCGCGCCCAAGGACGGCGACGAGACCGAGGGCTGGGTGCCCTTCCGCACCCAGCAGTCCGCGACCTACTCGGCGCCCAGCTGGGCGTACTGGTCGATCGTCGCCGATGAGGACAAGCAGGCGACCGCGGTCGCCGAGACGACCGGCGAGTTCGCTCTCCCCGGCGCCAAGGGCGGGGCGGCGCAGGTGTTCGCGGGCGGCTCCAACGTCGGCATCGCGGCCAAGTCGAAGAACCCCGAGCTGGCGAAGTCGGCGCTGGAGATCATGCTGAGCGACGAATACCAGACGATCCTGGCCGAGGCGGGTCTCGTCCCTGCGAAGACGTCGCTGGGCGACAAGGTCGCCGCCGCCACGCCCGAGCTCGCGTCGGTCATCGCGTCGGCTGCGGCGAACGCCAAGCTCACGCCGGCATCGCCGAACTGGGCGGATGTGGAGGCGAAGGGCATCATGCAGGACCTGTTCGTCAACATCGCCGGCGGAGGCGACGTCGCCTCGCTCGCCGCCGCCGCCGACGAGCAGATCGAGTCCATCCTCAACGGCTGATCCACCCCCAGCGACGAGTCGAGACTCGTCCGTCGTCTCGGCTCGTCGCTGCGTTCTTCGTGGGGTGCCCGCCACCGGGCGCCCCACGGAGAAGCGCCCCTATCCGTTCTAAGGAGTCACCGTGGCCGTCGCCACCGAGCTGCCCGTCGGCACCGTCGCCGTGTCCGGGCCTCCCCCCGCCCCGCGGCGTCGCCGTCGCCGCGCGCTCACCCCGCTTCTGCTCCTGTCGCCCGCTCTCGTCATGCTCGCCGTGTTCATCGGCTGGCCGCTCGTGCAGATGGTCGTCATGTCGTTCCAGGAATTCGGCCGTGCGCAGATCTTCGGCGCGCCGCCGTCCTTCGTCGGGCTCGACAACTACATCGCCGTCCTGACGGACGCGGGATTCTGGCAGGTGCTCGCGCGCAGCGTTGCGCTGTGCGTCGTCTGCGTCGCGGCGACCATGGTGCTGGGCGTGCTCGTCGCGCTGCTCATGACGAAGCTCGGCCGCGTCATGCGCACCGCCGTCTCGGTCGCGCTGCTGCTCGCCTGGGCCATGCCCGCGCTGACCGCCACGATCGTGTGGGGCTGGATCTTCGACACCCAGTACGGCCTCGTCAACTACGCGCTCACCCAGTTGACCGGCACGGACTGGACCGGACACAGCTGGCTCATCGACCCGATCAGCTTCTTCGCCGTGGCGGCCATCATCATCACGTGGGGCGCGATCCCGTTCGTGGCGTTCTCCGTCTACGCCGGGCTGGGCCAGGTGCCCGACGAGGTCCTCGAGGCCGCCCAGCTGGACGGTGCGGGCGCCTTCTCGCGCTTCCGCCTCATCGTCTTCCCGTACCTGCGCTCGATCCTCATCGTGCTCCTGATCCTCCAGGTCATCTGGGACCTGCGCGTGTTCGCGCAGATCTACGCCCTGCAGACGATCGGAGGCGTCCGCGCAGACACCAACACCATCGGGGTCTACATCTACAGCGTCTCGATGGCCTCGGGCGACCTCGGCTCCGGCGGTGCGATCTCGGTCATCCTCGTGGTGATCATGCTCGTGATCTCCGGCTACTACATCCGCTCGATGCTCTGTCAGGAGGAGGCATGACCACGCGCGCACGCACCCGCACCGGTCGGGTCCTGCTGAATCTCTGCGCCCTGGTGGTGATCGTGTGCGCGGTGTTCCCCGTGTACTGGATGATCAACACGTCACTGCTGCCCGCCTCCGCCGTGCGCGGGGCGACGCCGCACTTCTGGCCCGACCAGTTCACGCTGCGCAACTACGCCACGGCGCTCGGCGAGGGCGGCTTCCTCGGCGCTCTCGGCACCTCGGTGACGGTGACGGGCATCACCCTCGTCGCCGCTCTGCTGTTCGCGTTCCTCGCGGCCGTCGCGCTCTCGCGCTTCCGGTTCCGCAGCCGCAAGAGCATCGTCGTCGCGATCCTCGTCGTACAGATGATCCCCGCGGAAGCCATGATCATCTCCACCTTCCGCGTGCTGGACGGCTGGGCCCTCGTCAACACGATCGCCGGCCTCAGCCTCGTCTACATCGCGATCGTGCTCCCCTTCACGATCTGGACGCTGCGCGGCTTCGTCGCGGGCGTGCCCGCGGAGTTGGAGGAGGCGGCGATGATCGACGGCTGCAGCCGTACGGGCGCCTTCTGGCGGGTCACATTCCCCCTGCTCGCCCCGGGGCTCGTCGCCACCGGCGTGTTCGCGTTCATCCAGGCCTGGAACGAGTTCGTGTTCGCACTCGTCATCCTCACCCGTCCCGACCCGCAGACCCTGCCCATCTGGCTGCGCGCGTTCGTGCAGGTGACGAAGGCGACCGACTGGTCCGTGGTCATGGCGGCGTCCACCCTGATGGCATTGCCGGTCGTCGCTTTCTTCCTGATCGTGCAGCACCGCATGACCGGGGGACTGGTCTCGGGCGCGGTGAAGGGATGAGGGTCGGACTCGACGTCGGCGGCACCAAGACGGATGCGGTGGTCGTCGATGCCCGAGATCGGGTTCTCGCCTCGGTGCGGCTCGCGACGCTCTGGGGGCCGGTGGGCGTGGTGGAGACCGTCGCCGATGCCGTGGCCGCACTCGGCGCCATGGCGGGCATCGACGCCGCGCAGTTCTCGTCGGTCGGGATCGGGATGCCGGGTCAGGTGCATCCGGGGTCGGGTCGTGTGACCCATGCGCTCAACCTCGGCGTCGCGGATCTCGATGTCGCCGCCGCCGTGACCCCTCGGGTGGGACTGCCCGTGCACGTCGAGAACGACGTGAAGGCCGCCGCGCTCGGAGCCGCGGCGCTGGAGCGGCCCGGCGCGAGCCTCGCGTTCTTGAACCTCGGCACCGGCGTCGCGGCCGGCATCGTGCTCGGCGGGCGTCTCTGGCGCGGCGCCGGCGGATCCGCGGGCGAGGTGGGACACATCAGTATCGATCCCGCCGGACCGCCGTGCCGCTGCGGCGGCCGCGGATGCATCGAGGCGCTCGCCGGGGGAGCGGCGATCGCCGACCGCTGGGGACGCCCCGCAGCCCTCCCGGTGCGCGACGTCTTCGACGGCGCGGACGCGGGCGATGCGCTCGCCACCCTCATCCGCCGCGATCTCGCGCGCTCGGTCGCGGCGGCCGTGCGCATCCTGGTGCTGACGGCCGACGTGGAACGGGTCGTGATCGGGGGAGGCCTCACCGCGCTCGCCGATCGCATGCTCCCCGAAGTGCGCGTCGAACTGGAGCGCAGCGCCGCCGCATCCCCGTTCCTGCGATCGCTGCGGCTCGCGGATCGCATGCGGGTGCTGCCGACCGGATCACCGGTCGCGGCGGTCGGGGCGGCCATCGTGGGAGGAACGGCAATCGAGCAGGAGGTGAGCGCACGTGGCTGAAGTGGTCATCGTCGCATCGGAGCAGGAGGGCGGCGCGATCGTCGCCGACGAGATCGTCCGGCTGATCCGGAAGCGGGAGGACACGGTTCTGGGACTCGCCACGGGCTCGACGCCGCTGCCCGTGTACGAGGCGTTGCGGGAGCGCATCGGGGACCTCGACGTGTCGCGGGTGCGCGGGTTCGCGCTCGACGAGTACGTCGGACTGGACCCCTCGCACCCCGAGAGCTACCGCTCGGTGATCGCGCGTGAGGTGGTCGGGCCGTTGGGCCTGGACCCGGCCCGCATCCGCGTGCCGGACGGCCGTGAGGCGGGCATCGCCACGGCGGGCGAGGAGTACGAGCGCGCGATCCGGGAGGCGGGCGGTATCGACCTGCAGATCCTGGGGATCGGCACCGACGGGCACATCGGGTTCAACGAACCCGGCTCGTCGTTCGCATCGCGCACGCGCGTGAAGACCCTGACCGCGCAGACCCGGGAGGACAACGCCCGCTTCTTCGCCGATGCCTCCGAGGTGCCGCGTCACTGCATCACCCAGGGTCTCGGCACGATCCTCGAGGCCCGGCATCTCGTGCTGCTCGCCTTCGGGCGCGAGAAGGCGGATGCGGTCGCCGGCGCCCTCGAGGGGCCGGTCACCGCGATGCTCCCCGGCTCCGCGGTGCAGCTGCATCCGCATGTGACGGTCGTGGTGGATGAGGCGGCCGCATCCCGTCTGCGCCTGGCGGACTACTACCGCGCCAGCTGGGAGGGAAAGCCCGACTGGCAGGGGCTCTGACCCCTCCGCGCGCCGCGTGCCGCATCGCACCCCTCGAACGTTGCGGCGAGGGGGACACGACGGCGATCAGTCGGCGAAGACGACGCCGGGATTGAGGATGCCGGTGGGATCGAAGACGCGCTTGATGTCGCGCTGCAGCTGCCACTGACGTGCGCCGAGCTCGTCGCGCAGCCACCGGCGCTTGAGCACCCCGACGCCGTGCTCGCCGGTCAGTGTGCCGCCGAGGCGCAGTGCGGAGCGGAACAGGTCGTCGGCCGCGCGCCAGACGACGTCCGGCACCTCGGGGCCGTCGAAGACGAAGTTCGGGTGGAGGTTCCCGTCACCCGCGTGCGCCACCGTGGGGATCGTGAGTCCGTAGTCGCGCTCGATACGCATGATCTCGTCGAACATCGCAGGCAGTGCCGATCGCGGCACCGAGACGTCCTCGATCAGCGTCATGCCGAGTCGCTCCATGGCCGGATGCAGCGATCGCCGCAGCTGAAGCAGCGCCTCGCCCTCCGTCTCGTGCGCGGCGAGGCGCACCCGCCCGCCCGCGTGCTCGAGCACCTGCGCGATGAGCGCGGCGTCGTCTGCCGCCCTCGGGCCGTCGGTCTGCACGGTCAGCAGGCTCTCGCCACCGGTGGGCGCGGGCAGGGAGAGGAGCACGTGGACTGCGGCGAGGCTCGCCGCATCCATGAGCTCCATGATCGCCGGCTGCACACCCGACGCGGTCACGGCCGCGGCGCCCGCAGCCGCAGCGCGCACGTCGCTGAAGGATGCGGTGAGCGTGCGCGGCTGCCCGGCGACGAGGCGGCGCAGCTTGAGCGTCGCCCCCACGACGACCCCGAGCGTGCCTTCGGATCCGATCATGAGCGACGTCAGATCGAGGCCGGTCACGCCCTTCACACTGCGATGCCCGAGCCGGACCAGCTCACCGTCGGCGAGGACGACGTCGACGCCGAGCACAGCGTCGCGCACGACGCCGTACTTCGCGCACAGCAGCCCGCCCGCACCGGTCGCGATGTTGCCGCCGACGGTCGAGATGGCGCGGCTCGCGGGGTCGGGCGCCCACCACACTCCGTGGCGGGCGAGCTCGGCGTTGAGGTCCGCTTTGATGATGCCGGGCTCCACGACGGCGAGCAGGTCGTCCGGGCGGATCTCGAGGATGCGGCTCATCCGCGCGAGCGAGAGCGCGATCCGGCCGGTGCCGACGTTCGCGCCTCCTGCGAGCCCGGTGCCGGCACCGCGCGGGACCACGGGCGTACCCGTCGCATGGGCGATGCGCAGCGCGACCTGGACGTCCTCGACGCTCTCGGCGTGCACGACGGCCAGGGCGCGGCCGTCGGCGGCGTGACCCGACTTGTCGGCGCGGACGGCCTCGAGCATCGCCCCGGTCGTGTCGATCCGGTCGCCGAGCGCCTCACGCAGCAGGTCGACGACCGACGCGGTCATGCGAAGCGGCGGCGTCCGACGACCAGGCCCACCGTGACCGCGACCACGGCATAGGCGATGCCGATCCAGGTGAGACCGAGCGACCACAGGGCGGCCGTCGCTGCGGCGTAGACCAGGAGTTCGGCGACGGCGCGCACGAAGGGGTGCACGGCGAAGACGGCGCGGGGGGAGACGAACAGCGCCCACAGCACGATGGCGGCGGCGGGGGTGAGGATGCCGACGACGAGGTTCCACGGGAACGGCCACGTCGCGAAGCCCCAGATCGCCAGGGCGACGATGCCGCCGATCTCGCACAGGAACGCCACCACGTCGAGGGCGGACAGTGCGGGGCGCGTGCCGGCAGGCAGGGGCGCGGACGAGGGGGTGCTCACCCGCCCATTCTACGTGGGCGCGCGGACGCGGCCCGGCGGGTCAGACCGGCTCGCCGCCCAGCCATACCCGGGCGACGCGCAGGTCGGCGCTCAGCAGCACCGCGTCGGCGAGACGCCCCGGCTCGAGGGCTCCCAGGTCCTCACGGCCGAGCACGCGCGCGGGGGTCTCGGTGAGGGCCTGCACGGCGGCGACCAGCGGCACCCCCGCCGCGACGGCGACGCGCAGGGCCGCATCCTGCGTCAACGTGGACCCGGCGATCGTGTCGGTGCCGGCCACGTGCGCGACGCCGCCCGTGACCTCCACCTCGAGCGCGCCCAGGCGGTACGCGCCGTCCGCGGCGCCCGCCGCGGCCATCGCGTCGGTCACGAGGGCGAAGCGGCCTACGGCGGCGGATGCGGCGATCCGCACGACATCGGGATGCAGGTGCACGCCGTCGGCGATGATCTCCAGCACGACACGGTCGTCGGCGAGCGCCGCCCCGACCGGCCCCGGGAAGCGGTGGTGGAGGCCGGGCATCGCGTTGAACGCGTGCGTCAGCACCGTCGCCCCTGCGTCGAAGGCCGCGGTTGCGATCCGGGCGTCGGCGGAGGTGTGTCCGACGGCCGCGACGACGCCGGCCTCGACGATGCGGCGGACGGCGTCGAGGCCGCCCGGAAGCTCCGGGGCGAGCGTCATCTGGCGCACGGTGCCGCGGCCGGCGGCCAGCAGGGCGTCCAGCGTCTCGGGGTCGGGTGCGCGCAGCAGGTCTCCGGCGTGCGCGCCCCGGTGACTCGGTGCGAGGAAGGGACCCTCCAGATGGGAGCCGAGGATGTCGGGGGCGGTGCGGGTCAGGGCCGCGATCATCCGCAGTCGGTCGACGAGGTCGTCGAGGGTCGAGGTCGCGAGCGACAGGACGGCGCGTGTGGTGCCGTGCGCGAGATGCAGCGCGCGGGCGGCGCGCACCGCATCCGGTCCGTCTTCGTAGGAGCGGCCGCCGCCCCCGTGTCCGTGCAGGTCGATGAACCCCGGACTGAGGACCGCGTCCGGGCCCGCCAGCGCACGCGCATCGACGATCGTGTCGCCGTCATGGTCGCACCAGCCGGTGCCCGTGCCGCGGTGCGTGATGCGGCCGTCGTCCCAACGGGCCCAGCCGTCCGGCGTCTCGCGGCCGCCGTCGACGAGCCGTGCGGAGTGGACGATCACGCTCATGGTCGCCGCCACGGAACGTCGTCGATCCGGCGATAGGCGAGCCCGTCGGCATCCCACCGCGTCGCGAGATCCGCCAGGCGCTCGAGGAAGCTCTCCCACGATCGGGATGTGCGCGCCGACCAGGCCACTTCCGCGGCGGCCGCGAGACGCGGGAACACCATCTGCTGAATGTCGTCCTCGGTGCGGATCGTCTCGGTCCACAGCGCCGCTTCGATACCGAGGATCTGCTCTTCGCGGATGCCGGAGACGACCTCGACGGGTTCCCAGTCGTACGCGCGGTGCAGCGGCGTCGGCCCGTTCGCCCACGTGAGGCCCAGCGCGGACTCCGCACTGTCCTTCATGTCGAGATAGACCGCATCGGCGGGCGACAGGATGAGGCGTCCGCCGCGCTCGAGGAAGCCGCGGGCCTTCTCGTCGGCGCCGTCGACGGGGCGCACGAAGCCCCAGTACTGGCCGATCGTGCCGGCCGCGAGGTTCGCCGCGGTGCCGGCCTCGTGCCAGGCGATCGGCGTCTTCTGCCGCGAGGCCACGAGCGCGGTGACCTCCGCGATCGCCGCGGCGTAGTCGTCGCGCGAGGTGCCGAGGGCTTCGTCCCCGCCGATGTGCAGGTACGGTCCCGGCGTCAGATCGGCCAGTTCGGTGAAGACATCGCGCAGGAATGCGCTCGTCGCCGCCTCGCCGATCCGCAACGACGAGAAGCCCACGCCGAAGCCGGTGTACGCCTGCCCGGCGACGGGCAGGCCGCCCCCGAACTCCGCGGCCGTCTCCTCGAGCTCGGTCGTGACGACGGGAGGCCGGGCGACCTCGGGGTATGCGAGCCCCACGGCGTGCGTGTGGCCCGGGACGTCGAACTCGGGGATCACCGTGATGTGAAGCGAGGCCGCCGCATCCAGGATGCGTCCCCAGTCGGCGCGTGAGTAGCAGCCGCCCGCATCACCCAGGGCAGCCGAGCCCGAGGCGGCCTCCGCCAGACGGGGCCGTGAATCCAGCGCCAGCCGCCAGCCCTGGTCGTCGCTGAGGTGAAGGTGCAGCACGTTGAGCTTGAGCTCCGCCATCCGCTCGAGCAGGCGTTCGACGACGTCGACGTCGAAGAAGTGCCGGGCGACGTCGAGCATCAGCCCGCGGTGGGCGAAGCGGGGTGCGTCATCGATCACGACGGCGGGCCACACCCATCCCTGCCTCGTGGGCGCCACCAGTTGGAGCAGCGTATGCACGCCGTGTTGGAGGCCTGCAGGATCGGATGCGGTGAGCTCGACCGTGTGCGCATCGATCGCCAGCCGGTAGGACTCCGCGGCGCCCTCGCCGTCGATGCGCAGGCGGATCGGCGCGTCCGAGGCGGCGGGGAGTGAGAGGCCGGTGCGCCGGTGCAGTCGCGCGTTCAGACGGGCGACCGCTTCCGCTTCGCCGGTGATCGAGACCGCATCCGTCAGCGCGAAGGCGCCGTCGCCGAGGGCCACGGACGTCGGTCGCGGGACGAGGCCGGTTGACATGTAAGGAACCTTAACAAACCTGTTCCCGGCGCACCATGCGTTCGTCCGCCGTCACCGTGCGTTCAGGTGTGCCCGTTGTCCGCTTCCGGTATGCTCGATCGCGTCGCGACTGGCGTTGAGGTGGATGACCACCGGGGAGCGACCGACACGGTATTCGGCCGTACGCCTGGGCCGATACGGAACCCTTCTGTCCGAAACCGTCGTCAGGGAGAGTCATGACCGACCCGTACTTCAACGCCCCCCTCGCAGAGGTCGACCCCGAGATCGCCCAGGTGCTCGAGCGCGAGCTCGAGCGTCAGCGCGGGTATCTCGAGATGATCGCGTCCGAGAACTTCGTGCCCGTCTCGGTGCTGCAGTCGCAGGGCTCCGTGCTCACGAACAAGTACGCCGAGGGCTACCCCGGTCGTCGCTACTACGGCGGCTGCGAAGAGGTGGACGTCGCCGAGGAACTGGCGATCGCCCGCGCCAAGTCGCTGTTCGGCGCCGGTTTCGCCAACGTGCAGCCGCACTCCGGTGCGTCCGCCAACGCCGCTGTGCTGCACGCGATCGCCCGCCCCGGCGACACGCTGCTCGGCCTCTCGCTCGACCAGGGCGGTCACCTGACGCACGGCATGAAGATCAACTTCTCCGGCCGTCTCTACAACATCGTCGCGTACGGCGTCGACCCGGAGACCAGCGTCATCGACATGGACGAGGTGCACCGCCTCGCCGTCGAGCACAAGCCGAAGGTCATCATCGCCGGCTGGTCGGCGTACCCCCGCCAGCTCGACTTCGCGCGCTTCCGCGAGATCGCCGACGAGGTCGGCGCGTACCTCTGGGTCGACATGGCGCACTTCGCGGGCCTCGTCGCCGCGGGCGTGCACCCGAACCCGGTCCCGCACGCGCACGTCGTCTCCTCGACCGTGCACAAGACGATCGGTGGCCCCCGTTCGGGCTTCATCCTCACGAACGACGAGGACCTCGCCAAGAAGATCAACACCGCGGTCTTCCCCGGCCAGCAGGGCGGTCCGCTCATGCACGTGATCGCCGCCAAGGCGACCGCGTTCAAGCTCGCGGCGACCCCCGAGTTCAAGGAGCGCCAGGAGCGCACGGTCCGCGGTGCGGCGATCCTCGCCGACCGGCTCGCCCAGCAGGACGTGAGGGACGCCGGCATCGCGGTACGTTCGGGCGGCACCGACGTGCACCTCGTGCTCGTCGACCTCCGGGAGGCGGCCATCGACGGCAAGCAGGCCGAGGATCTCCTCCACGACATCCACATCACGGTCAACCGCAACTCGGTGCCCAACGACCCGCGTCCGCCGATGGTCACCTCGGGTCTGCGCATCGGCACGCCGGCGCTGGCGACGCGCGGGTTCGGCGACGCGGAGTTCACCGAGGTCGCCGATATCATCGCGCTCGCGCTGCTGCCCGGTGCCGACGTCGAAGCGCTGCGCACCCGCGTCGCGGCACTGACCGCGGCGTTCCCGCTGTACCCCGACCTCCAGCAGTGATCGGAGCGGATGCGGCAGCACCGGGTGTTGCCGCATCCGTATCCCTACGTGCATAGTGATTGAGTACCCTCGGTCGCGACCCTGCGCTCACCGCGCAGATCGGTGCGTGCTCGGGGCGGGCTCGAAGAGGAGACGACAATGACCGCGATCACACTCGACGGCGTCCGCACCGCGGCCGCGATCAAGGAAGAACTCACCGCGCGCGTGGCGGCACTCGCCGAGCGCGGGGTGGTTCCCGGCATCGCCACGGTGCTGGTGGGGGCGGATCCCGCCTCGCAGCTGTACGTGGGCATGAAGCACAAGCAGTCCGTCGCGATCGGGATGAACTCGATCCAACGGGAGTTGCCCGCGGATGCCACGCAGGAGGACGTCGAGGCGCTGATCGACGAGCTCAACGCCGACCCGACCTGCCACGGGTACATCGTGCAGCTGCCGCTGCCGAAGCACCTCGACACGGACCGCATCCTCGAGCGGATCGACCCCGACAAGGACGCCGACGGGCTGCACCCCACCAACCTCGGCCGTCTCGTGCTGAACGTGAACACGCCGATCACCTCGCCGCTGCCGTGCACGCCGCGCGGTGTGATCGAGCTGTTGCAGCGCAACGGCTACGACCTGTCCGGCAAGCACGTCGTGGTCGTCGGCCGCGGCGTCACGATCGGCCGCTCGATCGGGCTCCTGCTCACGCGCCGCGACATCAACGCCACGGTCACCCTGACCCACACCGGTACCGCGGACCTCCCGTTCCACCTCGCGCAGGCCGACGTCGTGGTCGCGGCCGCCGGCGTCAAGCACCTCGTACGCGCCGAGCACCTGCGCGCGGGCGTCGCCGTGCTGGATGTCGGCGTCACGCGTGAGACGCATCCGGAGACCGGCAAGAGCATCGTCTACGGCGACGTGCATCCGGATGTCGTGGAGGTCGCCGGCTACGTGTCGCCGAACCCCGGCGGTGTGGGGCCCATGACCGTGGCCCTGCTGCTCACGAACGTCGTCGAGGCCGCGGAGCGCGCCGCAGGTCTCTGACCCGCCGACGGCGCGGTAACGCGCCCGTGATCTCGGGCTGAGACGATCGGGTCATGCTGACCCTGCGCGGCGCGCGCCGCATCCTCGTCGACCGTCGCACCGAGCGGGACGGCGACCTCGTGCTCGACGGCGCCGTGGTGTCATCGTCGGGGGAGGCACCGGGCGAGACGCTCGATGTGTCCGGCTGTGTCGTGACGCCGGGGCTCATCAATGCGCACCACCACCTCCTGCAGACCGGCTTTCGCACCCTGCCCGGCACCCGCGGGGTGCCGATGCGGGACTGGCTGCCGGCGATGGCCGCGGCCTACGCGGGCGCCGGCATCGACGCCTCGCTCACCGGCGCCACGGCCTCTGCGGGCATCGCCGAGTCGCTGCTGAGCGGGGTGACGACGGTGGCCGACCACCAGCTGAACTGGCCCGACCCCGCGGGCTCGCCGCATCCGGTCGACGACACCGTCGCGATCACCCGGTCCGTCGCGGATGCGGCCGCCGAACTCGGCGCCAGGCTCGTCTTCGTGCGCGGTTCCGCCCGGGACGCCCCCGAGGCGGCCGAGGCGAGCGCGCGTGCCATCGCTGCCGCCTTCCTGACGCCGGATGCGCGCGGGATGAGCGCCGACGGGATGCTGCAGCTCGCGGTGGGCCCGGCGGGCGTGCACTCCGACGGGGAGGACACCTTCCGTGCGCTCGGAGCCGTGGCGCGCGAGTACGGACTCCGCCGTCGCACTCAGGCGAACGAGCAGGTCGACACGCAGATCGCGCTCGATCGCTACGGCCGGCGCCCCCTGGACCTGTTGGAGGAGTGGGGGTGGCTCGCGCCCGATGTCACGATCGCCCACCTCTGCGATGTGACGGATGCCGAGATCGACCGTCTGGCCGCGGCGGGAGTCACCGCGACCCACGCCCCCGGGTGCGACGTGCCGATGGGATGGGGGATCGCGCCGATCGCACGGATGCGCGAAGCCGGCATCGCGGTGGGACTCGGCACGTCCGGAGGGGGATCCAACGATGCCGGCCATCTGCTGGCCGACGCGCGGCTGGCCCTGCAGGTGTCGGCGCTCGTGGGTCCGCAGCTCGACGCGCGCGACGTGCTGGAGATGGCGACCGCCGGCTCCGCTGCGGGGCTCGGCCGGCCCGAGCTCGGCCACCTGAGGCCGGGAGCGGCCGCGGACGTGTGCGTGTGGGACGTGGACTCGGTGGCGGATGCGGGTGTCGCGGATCCCGTGGCGGGACTGCTCTGGACCGCCCCCGGGCGCAGGCCACGCCACGTGATCGTCGCGGGGCGTGTGGTCGTGCGCGACTACCGTCTCGTGCGTGGCGACGAGCGCGAGATCGTCGAACGACTGCGCACGCGGGTCGGTAGCTGAACAGCGCCTGTGCCCTCAGAGATCGAGCACAATCCGTTCGCAGGCCGCGCGCGAGACGCAGACCATCATGACGGTCGAATCACGCTGCTCGATCGGTGTGAGCACCGAGTCCCGGTGCTCGATGTCGCCCTCGAGCACCGGGACCTCGCACGTGCCGCACGTGCCGCGGCGGCAGCTCGAGAGCACGAGCGTATCGGGGGACTGCTCGCGGATCGCGTCGAGAACCGACTGCTCCGGCGAGACCACGACGACGTCGCCGCTCATCGCCAGTTCCACCTCGAACTGCCCCGGCCACACCGGCTCCCCGAACTCCTTCGCCTCGAAGCGCTCCACGTGCAGCGCGCGCTCGTCGATGCCCGCCTCCAGCGCGTCCAGCATCCGCTTCGGTCCGCATGCGAACACGGCCGTGCGCCCGTCCACGGATGCGGCCAGCGCGTCGATGTCGAGGCGGGCGCCCTCGTCGCCGGCGTGGATGCGTACGCGGTCGCCGAAGGCGTCGGCGAGCTCCGCCGCGAAGGCCATGCCGGCGCGCTTGCGCCCGGCGTAGTCCAGCTCCCACTCGGCACCGGCGGCCTCGGCTGCGGCCGCCATCGCCCGGATCGCCGTGATGCCGATCCCGCCCGCCACGAACCGATAGCGCGTACCGGGGGAGACCTCGAACGGGAAGTGGTTGCGGGGGCCGCGCACGCGCACACGCGTGCCGACCGCGAGCTCGTCGTGCACACGCACGGATCCGCCGCGCCCGCCCGTCTCGCGCAGCACCGTGATGCGCCATCGCCCGCGCTCCGCCGTGTCGCCGCACAGCGAGTACTGGCGTTCCACCGGGCCGGTGCCGTCGGCATCCGGAAGGATCACGTCGAGATGGGAACCGGGGGTCCAGGCGGGCAGATCGCGCCCGTTCGGAGACGCCAGATCGAAGGCGACGATGTCGCCGGTGAGCGCGGTGCGCTCCACCACGACCAGATCGCGTTCGACGTCGCTGAAGTAACTCACAGCGCGCCACGCTAATCGGCCCGTGTGACGAGCAGATGACGACGGGTGCGTTACCGGCGGGAAACGCGCGGCGGATACGGTCGGCGCTGGCGCCGGACGGTGCCGGAGAGGGAGCGCCATGACCGAGTCGCCGCAGGCCACGATGATCGATCGGATCGCGGGGGCCGCGCTCGCGGACGGCTCCCGTGTCGACGTCACGATCGCCGACGGCCGGATCGCCGCCGTGACGCCGGCGGCCTCTGTCCCCGCACCCGGTGCGCACGATCTGTCCGGCTTCATGCTGCTCGCCGCTGCGGCCGAGCCGCACGCGCATCTCGACAAGGCGCTGAGCTGGGATGCCATCCGCTCGCCGATGGGGGATCTCCGTGCGGCGATCGCCGCCTGGCGCGTCTACGCCGAGACGATGACCGTCGCCGATGTGACCGAGCGGGCTCGCACGCAGGTGCTCCGGATGCTGCGCAACGGCACCACGGCCATCCGCACGCACGTCGACGTGCTGCTGGGCGACGCGCCGCTCCGCGGGGTCGAGGCGCTCGTGTCGCTCCGGGAGGAGCTGGCCGCACTCGTCGACATCGAGATCGTCGCCCTCGCCGGTCCCGACGTCCCGACCGCGCACCTGGAGGCGGCGTTGGATGCGGGCGCCGATGTCGTCGGCGGAGCCTCCCACCTGGCCGACGACCCGATCGCCGATCTCCATCGACTGCTCGAAGTCGCCGAGCGTCGTGGCGTGCCCGTCGATCTGCACACGGATGAGGGGCTTGCGGCAGCCGTGACCCTCGACGCCTACGCGCGACGCACGCGCGGCTGGTCGCAGAACCGCTCCGCGGGGCACTGCGTGCGTCTCGGAACCCTCGAGGAGCCGGCGCGCGATGAGGTCATCGCGGAGGTCGTCGCGTCGGGAGTGGGCATCATCGCCAACCCGATCACGAATCTGTCGCTGCAGGGGTGGGGCGTCCCCGTCTCGACGCCCCGCGGCATCGCTCCGGCTCGAGCGCTCCTCACGGCAGGCGCGCGGTTCGCCGCCGGTGCCGACAACGTGCGCGACCCGTTCAATCCGCTCGGCCGCGGTGACGCGCTCGAGACCGCGATGCTCCTCGTCGTTGCCGCGCACCTCACGGCGGACGAGGCGTATGCCGCGGTGTCCACCGGTGCACGCGAGGTCATGGGGCTGCCGGAGGCGGGTGTCGTCGTCGGTGCGCGCGCCGACCTGCTCGCGGTGCGGGCGGACTCGCTGGTGCAGGCGATCGCCGAGGCGCCGGCGGACCGCCTGGTGATGCGCGGTGGTCGGCTCGTGGCGGCCACGACGACCGAGGGCTGGGCCGCCGCCCCCTGATCGCAAACCGCGTGTTGCGTGCGCGAAACATGAACGGCGCATGATGATCGCGGGCCACGGCCTCTGCGCGGCGAGTGACTCATCACCCGGCTCGTCGCGCTCCTTCGTCGGGAGATGCACGCGAAGGAGGATTCCCATGACCGCACCCGATTACGCCGCCCTCGAGCGGGAACTGCGCGACCTGCTGGGCCCCCGCGGCGTCTCCAGCGACATGCGACAGCGCGAGAAGGCCTCCGTCGACGGTGCGCGGATGTCGCCGATCATCGCCGAGATGCTGCCGCTGGGGATCGCCGACCTCGTCGCGTTCCCCACGACCGCGCAGGAGATCGCGGACGTCGTCGGCCTCGCCGCCCGTCACGGTGTGGCCATCACGCCACGCGGTAAGGGGACCGGCAACTACGGGCAGGCGATCCCCATGCCCGGCGGACTCGTGCTCGACACCTCGCGCGCCCGCACGATCGTGGAGGTGGGCGACGGCTGGATCACGGCGGATGCGGGCGCGCCGATGAACGCCCTCGAGACCGCCGCCCGCGCGGCCGGTCAGCAGCTCTGGATGTACCCGTCGACCGTGCACACCACGATCGGCGGATTCCTCGCGGGCGGATCCGGTGGAACGGGAACGATCGCGCACGGCTCGAACGATGCCGGCTTCGTCGTCGCGCTCGACGTCGCGACGCCCGCATCCGAGGATGCACTGCGGCACGTGGAGGGCGACGAAGCGCAGGGCTACGTGCACAACTACGGCACCGCGGGCATCATCGCGCGGGCCACCGTGCGCCTCGAACCGCTGCAGGACTGGCGAGGCCTCTACGCGTCGTTCCCCGACTTCTCCGGAGCCCTGTCCGTGCTGCGAACGCTCGGCCGGATGACGCCGGCGCCGCGGCTCGTATCGGCCGACACCCCGCACATCACCGCGCAGCTGCCGCCGGACGAGGCGTTCCCCACCGGTCGCAGCTCGCTGCGCATGATCGCGGATGCCCGCATCCTCGAGGACGCGATCGCCGTCATCGAGCAGGCCGGCGGAAGGATCGAGGACGTGCGGGAGGGGCCGGGCGTCAGCGCCGCCATCTCCGTGCTCAGCTACAACCACCCGATCGAGTGGCTGCAGAAGTCCGAGCCGGGCGTGTACTTCCACGTCGAGGTCTCCGGTGACGCACTGGTCGAGCGCATCGACGATGTCCACGCCGTGTACCCCGGCGGCCAGTTGCACATCGAGGCGGGTCACACCGTTCCGATCGGGATGCTGGCGGGTGTCTACGAGAGCCCGGAGGCGGTCTACGCCGGCATCGAGCGGCTCGGCGAGCTGGGCGTCGGCGTGCACAACCCCCACCAGTGGAACGTCGATTTCCGCCTCGACGAGACGGTGGCGCTGGCGCGGCGCACCGACCCGCAGGGACTGCTGAATCCGGGCAAGCTCAACCCCGACTACGCCGGCCCGACCAAGGGGGCGATCCGATGACGGCGACCACGAGGCGATGGGACGATCTCTCGGGACCCGCGCTGGTCGCCGCCACGAGCGACCGGTCGATCGCCGTCGTGCCGATCGGGGCGATCGAGCACCACGGTCCCCATCTGCCGCTGCGCACCGACACGCTGATCGCGGAGGCGGTCGCCACCGCGGCCGTCGAGCGCGTCGCGGCGCAGGGCGTGGATGCGTGGCTTCTCCCGACCCTCGCGTACGCCAAGTCCGATGAGCACTACTGGGCCCCGGGAACGCTCTGGATGGAGGGCACGACCCTACTGCAGCAGCTCGTCGAGATCGGCCGCGCCATCGCGCAGACGCCCGTGCGCACCGTCGCCTTCGTCAACGGCCACGGCGGCAACGTCATGCTCCTCGGTTGGGTCAACCGGGAGCTCCGGCGCCGATTCGGGCTGCGCTCGTTCTCGATGGGCTCGGGGGCGGGTGTCGCGGGCGACGGACGCGACGACCGTCCGGATGAGCTCGGACAGGGCATTCACGCCGGCTGGGGCGAGACCTCGGTGGTCATGCACCTTGCGCCGCACCTGGTGGCGAAGGAGCTGCCGCCGCGCAACGTGCCCGAGCGCATCGCGGGGCTGACCCACATCGGCTTCAATGCGAAGCCCGTGATGTTCGGCTGGACGAGCGACGACTTCGGCCCCGACGGCGTGATCGGGGATCCCACCGGTGCCAATGCGGAGGACGGGCGGCGGATCTTCGAGGCGGGCGTTGCGTTCGTCGCCGAGGCTCTCATCGAGATCGACGGATTCGAGTTCGCATGACCGGCCCTCCCGCATCCGACGTCGTCGCCCTTCGAGTGCCGCGCATCGACGTGGCCACCGACCCGGTGCACGCCGAGGACCCGCCGCGCGATCCCCTCGCCCTCGCGGCTGCCTGGCTGCCCGGGGAGGGCGAGGAACGCGCCCTCATGACGCTGTCCACCGTCGACGAGGACGGCTTCCCCCGCGCGCGCACCGTCATGCTGACCGAGTTCGACGGGGAGCGCTTCTTCTTCCACACGGATGCGGCGAGCCGGAAGGTGCGGGAGCTGAGCCTCAATCCGCGGGTCGCGCTGACCGTGCTCTGGCCCGGATTCACGCACCAGCTCGTCGTGCAGGGGACCGCGGCCGTGGCGGAGGAGGAGGAGATCGCGCGCGCCTACGCGGACCGTTCCGCCTACCTGCGCCAGCTCGCCTGGCTGAACACCGCCGAGTACGCCCGCCAGCCGCGTGCGCGCCGCGAGCGGCAGTGGGCCGCGTTCGCCGCGGCGAACCCGCATCCGGCGCAGCCCGACGGCTGGATCGGATACGCGGTGCGGCCGCGGCGCATGCTCTTCTGGACGTCGCATCCCGCCGCGGCGAGCCGCCGCCTCGAATACGTGCGCGAGGACGGCGGCGGCTGGATCTGCCGGCACCTTCCGGGCTGAGCCGGCCGCCCGGGTCGGCGGGTCACGCGGGTTGCGCCGGTCGCGCCGGTCACGCTGGTCGGACCGGTCGCGCCGGTCACGCCGGTCGGAGAAAGCGCGCAATGTCGGAGGTTCCGCGCCGTATCCTCCGACATTCGCGCGAATCTCCGACCGAGGGAGTCCGGCTGTGCGTCAGACGCCGGCTCCCGCCCCTGCCCCTGCTCCTGCTCCCGCCCCTGCCCCTGCTCCGGCTCCCGCCCCTGCCCCTGCGCCCGCTCCTGCTCCTGCCCCGGCGCCCACGGGCCCGCGGCGCCGGGCGGGACGCCCCGCATCCCTCGCGCCCAGGCGGGCCGCCTCGGCGATCCACGCTCGGCGTGTCTCGTCGCCGCGGTGGCGCACCTGATCGAAACGGGTCACGCCGATCGTGCGTACACCGCAGTAGCCGAGCACCGCATTGCGCAGACTCGTCTCCGCCGCGTGGCGGTACACGACCGCGTTCCACACGCGCGGCGAGTCCATGGTCATGACGAGGCGGGCGGTGCGGCCGGTGAGGAGCTTGTCCCACAGGGGTCCGGTCGGGCGATAGCGGAACGCGAATCCCGACAGGAACACGCGGTCGATGAAGACTTTGAGGGCCCCGGGATAGGTGCCCCACCACTGGGGGAAGAAGAACACGAGGTGCTCCGCCCACGCGATGTCCTCGATCGCTCGCGCCGCGACCGCATCCAGCGGTGCGTCGTCGGCGGCGCGGGGCATCCGCACCTCGCCCGTGGTTCGCGGATGAGCGGGGGCCTCTTCGGTGGCGAGGTCGATCACACGTACCTCGGCGCCGGCGGCGCGGGCAGCATCCGTGTACGACGCGGCGAGGGCGTGGTTGAGGGTGTCGGGCAGCGGAGTGCCGACGATGACGACGATCCTGGTGCTCACGGTGTCTCCTTCTCTCGGACGAGCTCCGTCAGCACCTCCAGCTGACGGGCGAGCACAGCGCGATCGACTCCGGTGTCGATCAGGCGCGGATCGTCGAAGAGACTCATGAACTCGGCGTCGAGCTCGCCGCCGGCGCGCTGAACGAGGCTTGCGCCCGCATCCGTCAGTCCGACGAGGATGCGGCGCCCCGGACCGTTCGAGGTGCGCACCCACCCCGCCTCGGCGAGATGCGGCATCCGCTTGCTGACGGCGGCCTTCGTGACCATGAGGCACCGCGCCAGTGAGGTCAGATCGAGCGGTTGCTGATCGGCGATCGTGGCGAGGTAGATGAAGTCGCCGATCGAGATCCCGTAGGCACTGCGCAGACGCGCGTCCGCGAATGCGTCCACGGTCGCGACGAGCTCGTGCAGGGTGAAGGAGATCCGTTCGGCCACACTCCGAGTAAACCAGTTGACATGACCTGAGTCAACCAGTTGACATCTGCTGCGCGTGCGCCGTCGGAGGACGCGCGCCGAGTCGGAGGATGCGCGGTGAATCCTCCGACCGCGGCACGAATCTCCGACCGGTTGCGCAGCGGCAGCCGCGCTTCCAAGACGTCGCACGTTGTACGCGACGGCGAAGCGGGATGCAGGGGCGCGCCGCGCGGGCGAATGCTTGGCGCTGCGCAGCGGATGAGAATGGGCACGTCCCGATGGCGGGATGACCCGACCGAGGAGAGCTGAGATGACCGCACTCACCGAGACCGACCTGCTCGCCCGCGTCCGCTCGCAGCTGTTCATCGCCGGCGAGTGGCGCGACGCATCCGACGCCCAGACGTTGGACGTGCGCGACCCCGCCACCAACGCCGTCGTGAAGACGATCGCCAGCGCCACGGTCGCCGACGGCGCCGCCGCGCTGGATGCGGCCGTCGACGCGTTCGCGTCGTGGTCGCGGACCCCGGCGCGCGAGCGGGCGGAACTGCTGCGCCGCGCGTTCGATCTGCTCCAGGAGCGCAAGGAGGAGTTCGCGCTCCTCATGACGATCGAGATGGGCAAGCCGCTCGCGGAGGCCCGTGGCGAGGTCGTCTACGGCGGCGAGTTCCTGCGGTGGTTCAGCGAAGAGGCCGCTCACGTGCAGGGACGGTACGGCGCCAACCCCGAGGGCACCGGTCGCATGATCGTCTCGCAGCATCCCGTCGGTCCCTGTTACCTCATCACCCCCTGGAACTTCCCGCTCGCGATGGCCACCCGCAAGATCGCCCCGGCGCTCGCCGCGGGCTGCACGGTGGTCATCAAGCCGGCGGAGCTCACGCCGCTGACGACCCTGTACTTCGCCCAGCTGCTGCAGGATGCGGGGCTGCCGGACGGCGTGGTCAACGTGATCACCACGTCGCACTCGGGCGCCGTCTCGGAGCCGATCATCCGCGACCCGCGGCTGCGCAAGCTGTCGTTCACGGGCTCGACGCCGGTCGGGGTGAAGCTGCTCGAGCAGGCGGCGGGGGGTGTGCTCCGGACGTCGATGGAGCTCGGCGGCAATGCGCCCTTCCTCGTCTTCGACGACGCCGACCTCGACAAGGCCGTGGAGGGGGCGATGCTGGCGAAGTTCCGCAACATCGGCCAGGCGTGCACCGCCGCCAACCGCTTCCTCGTGCATCGCAGCGTCGCGGAGGAGTTCGCGCGCCGTGTCACCGAACGGGTGCAGGCGATGCGCGTCGGTCGCGGCACCGAGGACGGCGTGGCGATCGGCCCGCTCATCGACGACCGCGCGGTCGCGAAGGCGGAGGCACTGGTTTCGGATGCGGTCGCGCGCGGCGCGAGCGTGCGCACCGGGGGCGCGGCGATCCCGGGCGAGGGGACGTTCTTCGAGCCCACCGTCGTCTCCGACGTCGCGGCGGGAAGCGACATCCTGCGCGAGGAGATCTTCGGCCCCGTGTTGGCGATCGTCCCCTTCGACACCGAGGACGAGGCGGTCGCCCTCGCCAACGCGACCGAGTACGGACTGGTGTCGTATGTCTTCACCGAGAACCTCGCGCGCGGCCAGCGCATGATCGAGCGCCTCGAGACCGGGATGATGGGGCTCAACATGGGTGTCGTGTCCAATGCGGCAGGGCCCTTCGGCGGATGGAAGTCCTCCGGTCTCGGCCGCGAGGGCGGCGCCGAGGGCATCCACGAGTACCTGCAGACCAAGTACACGCTGACGCCCAACCCCTTCGCCTGAGCATCAGCGGGCCGGAGCGCCGCGGCCTCACGCCGTCCCGCGCCTGCTCCTTCGTCCGCCGCCGAGCGAGCATCCGGTTGCCGAGCGAGCACCGCATTGGGTGCTCGTTCGATGAACGGATGCTCGCTCGGCGAGCGTCGGGGTGTGAGTGCGCCGGTGTCAGGCGTGTCGGGGGGAGACGCCGCAGGCCGCGAGGTGGCGGCGGAAGGTCGAGCTCGTAGCGAGGTGCGGCATCTGCCAGCGCACGATCCGCTTACCGGTCACCCCGCGGATCCAGTCCTCTCGTTCCTTCTCGTCGGCGAGCGCCCGAGCGGGCGTGCGGCCGTTCAAGAAGCGGGGATCAGTGTACTTCGCGGCGCCGTCGAACTCGCCCCACACCGTCCCGAGGTCGAAGTCGATGAGATAGTCCGCGCCGCGTGGACCGCTGACGGGGACCTGGAGCTCCGGGTCGGCGAAGCCGAGCTCTCGCAGCAGGAGCCGGCTGACGCTCTCGCCGGGAAGCTGTGCACGTGCATCCGCGAACTCCGTCACGAAGCGGGCCGCACGGATCCCGCGTCGTCCTGTTCGACGACGTAGGTGGTCGGTGATCTCCTCACGAAGATCTTCGGCGCGCTCGAGATCGATCGCGCCAGTCGCGTTCGTCGCGACTGTGCGCAGAGCCGCATCCGCGAGGGACACGCCCGCCTCGAGCGGTACCGTGGCGATGACATCCGCGACCGTCCGAGCCAGCGTGGTCACACCGAGTCGACCGGACTCGAGCCACACCACGTCCGCGGGCGGGAGTGGCAGTCGATGACGGAACACCTGCGGCGTGGACCTCGCCGGGCCGTCGACCGTGACGTGCGCACGCGTGGCGCGGACACGGAAGAGCGGCAGGCCCCAGAGCGCGGCGGCGCTCAGGTGCGAGAACACGATCGGAGCGCCTCTGCCCGCTTCGTGCGCGGCAGCGGCCGCCCAACGCGCGCGCTCCTCGGATGCGAGGTCCTTCCATGCCGAGGCGGCGGCGTAGACGCCCGGCCGCACACGGTCGAGCCTGCCCCGATCGCGGTCCGCGCGAAGCGTCGTGTCCGAGGCGCCGCGCGCAAGCGCGTCTCGGCGGGTGAAGACGGCGTCGTCGAATGATGGCAGCATCCGTCCACCCTCGGTGGTGAGACGGCGCGCTGTGCCGGTCGCTGCCTGCTGTGTGCACAGCTCGCCGCCGTCGAGGGATGGGGAGGGCCGGTGCGTCCCTGCATCCGCCGTCGCTTCGGCACCTCCCGGGTGCACCCAGACGGCCGAGTGAGCATCCGATCATCGAGTGAGTACCTGATCGGGTACTCACTCGACAAAGGGATGCTCGCTCGGCGGCTCGGCGGCTCGGCGGCTCGGCGGCTCGGCGGCTCGGCGGCTCAGCGCACCGCGCCGGAGGTGAGGCCCCCGACGAGCCACCGCTGCAGGAACACGGCTGTCGCGAACACGGGGATCACGCCGATGACGGATGCGGCCGCGATCTTGCCCATGTGGGGGGTGCGCTCGCCGTAGAACAGTGAGAGCACCACGGGCAACGTGCGGGCATCGGGGGACTGGGTGAGGAAGGTCGCCAGCAGGAACTCGTTGTAGTTCAGGACACCGGCGATGATGCCCACCGCAACCAGCGCGGGCGCGACCAGCGGGGCGAGGACCGAGACCAGGACGCGGAGGGAGCCGGCGCCGTCGATCCTCGCCGCCTCCTCGATCTCGATCGGGAGCTTGCGCAAGAACCCCTCCAGCAGCCAGATCGCCACGGGCACGTTGACCAGCGCGTAGACCAGGGTCAGGCCCCACAGCGTGTTGTTCGCGCCGAGCAGGCGCAGCAGGGTGAACAGCGGCACGACGGCGACGATCGGCGGCAGCAGCCACGGGCTCATGATCGTGCCCGCGAGCGTCGCGCCGCCGGTGCGGAAGCGCACCATCGCCCAGGCACCCGGCAGCGCGATCAACAGGGAGACGAGCGCGCCGCCGATCGCGGCGATCAGGGAGTTGGCGATGCCGCGCAGCAGATCCGACTGCGTCAGCACATCGGTCCAGTTCGAGAACTGCGGCACCGCAGGTATCAGCACTCCCTGACCCGTCTCGTTGCGGCCCATGAACGACACCGAGACCAGGTACAGCAGCGGCGCCACGAAGAACAGCACGAGAGCTGCGAGCACGATGGTGGCCAGGATGCTGCGGCGCGACGCGCGCGGTCGCCGAAGGGCGAGGAGCTCACTCATGGTTGGCCTGCAATCTGCGCGCCGCGAGGGCGAAGGGAAGGGTCGCGACCGTGACGAGCACAGCCAGCAGCAGGGTGATGACGGCGGCCTTACCGAGGTCGAACTCGCGCAGGGCCGCCTGGTAGATGAGATAGGAGGTCGTGGTCGTCGCCTGTCCCGGACCGCCCGAGGTCATCATGAAGACGAGATCGAACACCTTGAACGCCAGCACGAGACGGATGAAGAAGGCCGCCGCGACCACGCCGGAGATCGCCGGCAGGGTGATGTGCCGGAAGAGACCGAACCCGTGCGCGCCATCCAGGCGGGCCGCCTCGAGCGTCTGCGCGTCCTGCGCGAGCAGTGCCGTGAACACGAGAAGGGCGACCAGAGGCGTCCACTCCCACACGTCCGCGAGCGCGATGCCGGGCAGTGCCCACGCGGTGGAGGAGAGCGGCGCGATCGCGTCGCGGGGCGCTCCGAAGAATCCGAGCACAGTCGCGAGGAGCCCGCCGCCGGGGTTGTACACGAGCTTCCACAGTGTTCCGACGATGACCGGGGGCGTGATGAGCGGCAACAGCAGGAGCGTGCGGACGAAGGAACCGCTGCGAACGGCTCCGTGCAGCGCGAGGGCGGCGACGACGCCGAGCGCGAGGCTCGCCGCCGACACCCCGAGGGCGTAGACGAGGGTGCGTGCGAGGGTGGCGACCGCATCCGCATCCCCGAGCACCTTCTCGATGGTCGCGGTGCCGACCCACTCCTGGAAGGGGCGACCGAGCGAGGACTCGGTGAATGCCGCCCCCACGATGAACAGCAGCGGATACACGCCCAGCACGACGAGGGCCAGGATGCTCGGTGCGACGAACGCGCGGTGCGCCCACGCCGGTCCCCGAGGGGCACGGCGCGGGCGCACGCGCGTGAGGGCGTCAGCCAAGGAGCTCTTCCCACTCCGCCTGCGTGGCGTCGAGGGCTTCCTCGGCGGTGACCTCGCCGGCGACCAGCTTCGCCAGCTCGTCCGTGAGCACCTCGGCCGCCTGGGTGGCGTTCTTGCCCGTGGGCCAGGCCAGTGCGCCGTCGAGCGTCGCACGGTTCACACGCTGCAGATCGGGGTACGCCGTGCCGTAGGCCTCGCTCTCCAGCGAGGAGATCCGGTTGGGGTCGATCCCGGTCTGCGGGTCGGCGACGAGGAGCTCCTCGTTCACCTCGCTCGAGGACGCCCAGGCGATGAAGTCGCGCGCGAGATCGGTCTTCGCGGTGTTGGCTGCGACGACCCAGGTGAAGCCCGCGACGAGGGAGGCCCGTGAGGTGGTGTTCTCGCCGCCCACCGGCAGCAGTGTCACGCCCCACTTGTCCTTGACCGTCGAGTCGGGATTGGTCTGCGAACCCACGCCGAGGTCGGTCCAGTTCTCGATGAAGGCCGCGTTGCCGGCATACCAGGCCGAGTTGCCCTCGCCGAAGGCGGTCTCTGCGGGCGTGGGGTAGGCGGAGGCCAGGGAGTCGGCGAGCGACTGCGCGGCCTCGATCGCCTCGGGCGAGTTGATGACCGGCTTGCCGTCGGCGTCGACGAACTCACCGCCGAATCCGGCGAGACGGTTCGCGAAGCTCGCGCCGAGGATGAGCGGCGACTTCTGGCCGAAGATCACGTTGCCGTAGACCCCGTTCGCGCTCTCGTTCGCGGTGATCGTGCGGGACTGCTCGACGTACTCGTCCCACGTGGCGGGCGGCTGGGTGAAACCGTTCCGCGCCAGGATCTCCTTGTTGTAGAACAGCACGTGCGTGTCGCCGTCGAACGGCAGCCCGTACCGGCGCCCGTCGACGAGGCTGTACGGGTCGTAGATCGACGGGATGAAATCGTCCGTCTGCAGGTCGGCGTCGCTCTCGATCCAGTCGGTCAGGTCCTGGATGGCGCCGGCATCGGCCAGATCGCCGATCGACACGTACCAGGGTGCGGCGACGTCGATCGTGTTCGCGCCCGACTGCTGATCGAGCGCGAGGGTGTTGCCGATCTCGTCGTAGGGAACGATGACCGGGTTGATCTTCACACCGGTCTCGGCCTCGTAGCGCTCGGCGAGCAGCTTCGACGCGCCCTCGTGGGACGAGATCAGCAGGACGGTGAGCTCCTGGTCGTCGCCATCCGCGGAAGCGGAGCCGCTCGCGCAGGAAGCGAGGGCGAGGGCGGTGACCGCGAGCGTTGCGGGGACGGCGAGCCGGCGCAGGATGCGACGGGAGGAAGCGGACATGGCGGGCCTCTCGGGTGGGGGAGAGTGCGGGCTGTGGACCGCACGGTCCGTCATCCTGCACGGGGATCGGAGGCTCGTGCACCGCGGGTCGTAAGGAAACGTCATCCGCCGCGGCTGCATGAACGCGTGTGTCGGATGGGTGTGGGCGGCCCCGATCCGCGCTGCTAGCTTTCCGGCCGTACGGCGCTCGCCGGCAGGAAGGACGGACGATGAGCAAGCCCCTCATCCTCAACGCGTTCGAGATGAGCTGCGTCACGCACCAGGCCCCGGGGCTCTGGCGTCACCCGGACAACCGAGCCGACGAGTACAACCGGCTCGAGTACTGGATCGAGCTCGCTCGGCTTCTCGAGCGCGGCGGTTTCCACGCGATCTTCCTCGCCGATGTGCTCGGCGTCTACGACGTCTACCGCGATTCGGCCGCCCCCGCGCTGCGCGACGCCGCGCAGATACCGGTGGGAGACCCCCTGCTGCAGATCCCCGCGATGGCTGCCGTCACCGAGCGGCTGGGGTTCGGCGTCACGATCGCCTCGACCTACGAGCAGCCGTACGCCCTCGCGCGCACGCTGACGACCCTCGACCACTTCACGGGAGGGCGCGTCGGCTGGAACGTCGTGACCTCGTACCTCAACAGTGCCGCGCGAAACCTCGGTCTCGGCGACCAGATCGCCCACGACGACCGCTACGGCATCGCCGACGAGTTCCTCGACGTCGCCTACAAGCTGTGGGAAGGATCGTGGGAGGACGACGCCGTGCTCCGTGACCGCGCGGCCGGTGTCTTCACCGACCCCGAAAAGGTCCACCCGATCGGGCATCATGGCACGCACTTCGACGTTCCCGGCATCCACCTCGGCGAGCCCTCGCCGCAACGGACACCCGTGATCTTCCAGGCGGGCGCGTCACCGCGTGGACAGGAGTTCGCTGCGCGGCACGGTGAGGCGATCTTCATCAACGGCCTCGCGCCCGAGCTGACCCGGCGCACGACCGACAGTATCCGCGACAAGGCTGCGGCGATCGGACGCCCTCGCGACTCGGTGAAGATCCTCACCCTCGCCACCGTGGTCGTCGCCGAGACCGACGAGCTCGCCCAGCAGAAGTACGCCGACTACCGCTCCTATGTCTCGCTGGAAGGAGCACTCGCCCTCTACGGCGGCTGGTCGGGAATCGACCTGTCGACGCTGGACCCGGACGAGCCGCTCACCTACGTCGACACGGATGCAGCGCGCTCCGCTCTGTCGATCTTCACGAAAGCGGACCCCAGCCGTGCGTGGACGCCGCGCGACATCGCCGAGTACGTCGGCATCGGAGGCATCGGCGCCGTGATCGTGGGAAGCCCCGCAACCGTCGCCGACGAGCTGGAGCGATGGATCGAGGTGGGTGGTGTCGACGGGTTCAACCTCGCGTACGTCGTGACGCCGGGCACCTTCGAGGACATCGTCGAACTGCTCGTCCCGGAGCTGCGCCGGCGCGGACGCCTCGACGACGGCGGCCGGGTGGGCGGGACACTCCGCGAGCGGCTCACGGGCGACGCCGTCATCGCGCCGTGGCACCCCGCCCACGCGTACCGCGGCGCATACGTCGGCGCGCCGAGCGCCGCCGACAGCCCCGCATCCCTGGTCTCCACTCCCGTCTGAACAGGAACAGCCATGACGACACAGACTCTGACCCCTGCCCGCACCCATTTCCAGGGCACCGCGGATGCGGCGGAGCTCGCCCACTGGGATGCGGTCGCCGCATCCGTCGCCGAGCGACTCGCCCTCGACGCGCTTGCCCGCGACCGCGCGAACGCCCAGCCCTTCGCCGAAGCGCGGCTTCTGAAGGACGCGGGCCTGACGACTCTGCTCGACCCCGCGGAATACGGGGGCGGTGGAGCGCACTGGGAGAGCGCGTTCCGCGCGGTGCGCATCCTCGCGCGCGCCGATGCCTCCATCGCGCAGGTGCTCGGATACCACTACGTGAACGAGGCCAACATCGCCCTCGTCGCGCCCGCGGCCGAGCGTGAGCGCTGGTTCCGTGCCACGATCGCCGGACGCTGGGTCTGGGGCGACTCGGTGAACCCCGTCGACCCGAATCTCACTCTGACGGTCGACGGCGACGGCTACCGACTCAACGGCTTCAAGCGGTACTCGACCGGATCCGGTGTCGGAGAGGCGCTCCTGATCAATGCCGTCGTCGAGGACGGCCCGGATGCGGGTGCTTTCGCGTTCCTCGTGCTGCCCTACGGGCACCCCGGTGTCGAGCTCGTCGACGACTGGGACAACCTCGGCCAGCGTCTGTCGGCGAGCAACACCGTCACCTACCGCGATGTGCGGGTGGAACCCGAGCACGTGCTCGGCTTCGGTACGGACGAACCGATCCAGAGCTTCGTGACACCCGCCATCCAGCTCGTGTTCGGAAACCTCTACCTCGGGATCGCGCAGGGGGCTCTGGCGCAGGCGCGCGAACTGACCAACGCCAGGCCCAACTCCTGGTTCCTCTCGGGTGTTCAGACCTACAGCGACGATCCCTTCGTACGGCGGCTGTACGGCGAGCTCGTCTCGCGCACCGCTGCGGTCGAAGCGTTGGCCGACCGCGTGAACAGCCGCTTCGACGAGGTCATCTCCCGGGGTGCCGACGTCACGGCCGAGGACCGCGCGGAGATCGCGATCGAGATCGCGCAGCTGAAGGTCGTCGCCAGCGACACCGCGACCGACGTCGCCCACCGCGTCTTCGAGGCCACGGGAACGAGCTCGACGGCCAACCGCGTCGGCCTCGACCTGCACTGGCGCAACATCCGCACCCACTCCCTCCACGACCCGGTCGACTACAAGAAGCTCGAGGTGGGGGCCCACTTCCTCACCGGTGCCGTCCAGCCGATCTCCCTCTACACATGAGCACCGCATCCGTGGCGGCCCAGGTCCGCACCCACGTCGACGACCAGCTCTGGGCGCGGTTGCCCGCCGACATCGAGGCGCGCTTCCGTCCGATCCTCGACGCCGTGGCCGACGGCGCCGGAGGGCGCGATCTCGCGCGCGAGCTTCCCCGCGAGGCCGTGGCCGCCCTTCGCGAGGCGGGGCTCGGACGTGCCCGACTCTCCCTCGCCGACGGCGGGCTGGGGCTGGACTGGCCCACCTTCACACGGCTGCTCGTGGCCGTCGCCGCGGCCGACGCCAACATCCCGCAGATCCTGCGCGGTCATGTCGCACTCGTCGAGCAGGCGCTGACGACGACCGATGCGGGTTTCGCCACGCGGTGGGTCGACCGCATCGCGGCGGGTGAGATCAGCGGCAATTCCTGGAGTGAGGCCGCCGGCTCGACCACGTCACGGGCGAGCGCGGAGCTCTCGACCGACGCGGACGGCATCCTGCGCCTGAACGGCCGCAAGTTCTACACGACCGGCAGCATCTTCGCCGAGTGGACCGACACCGTCGCCCACCGCCTCTCCGACGGCGTGGACGTCGCCGCGCTCGTGCGACTCGACCAGCCGGGTGTCACGGTGATCGACGACTGGGACGGATTCGGCCAGCGCCTCACCGGAACGGGGACGATCGTCTTCGAGGACGCCGTCGTGGATCCCGCGGACGTCCTGCCGGTCGCCGAACGGTTCGCGTACCAGACCGGTCTGTACCAGCTCGTGCTGCTGGCCGTGCTCGCCGGCATCGCGCACGCATCCGTCGCCGACGCGGCCGCCGCGGTGCGCGCGCGGTCCCGCGTCTACAGCCACGGCACCGCCGCCCGGGTGCAGGACGACGCGCAGATCCAGGCCCTGCTGGGGGAGCTCGCCGCATCCGCCTTCGCCGTGGATGCGAGTGTCGCAGCCGTCGCCGAGGCGGTCGAGGACGCCTACGGGGCCGCGCTCGCCGTGCGCGATACGCCCGACGACGAGGTGGCCCTCGACCGTGCGCGCCGGCTCGCGGGGCTCGCGGAGATCCGAGCCGCACAGGCGCAGTCCTTCGCGACCGCCGCGGTGCAGCAGCTCACCTCACGCCTGTTCGACACCCTCGGCGCCTCGGCCACGGCGCGCGGTGCGCACCTCGACCGGCACTGGCGAAACGCCCGCACCGTCTCGAGCCACAATCCGGTGCTGTACAAGAACCGCTGGGTGGGCCAGTGGGTGCTGCACGATCGGTTGCCGCAGGCGCTCTGGGCGGTCGGCACGCCGGCCCCGGCCGAGTGAGCACCCGTTCGCCGAGCGAGCACCCCATCGAGTGCGCGCTCGGCGAACGGATACTCCCTCGCGCGGTGGGTCAGGCGTGCCGGTCGAGGAAGTCGTAGACCTCGCTGTCGTCGACGCCCGGGAAGGCGCCGCGCGGCAGCGGCGTGAACATCTGCATGTGCACGCGGGCGCTCGGCCACGCGCGTCCCTGCCAGCGCTCGGCGGCCTGGCTCGACGGGCGGCGGCAGCACGACTCGTCGGGGCACTGCGAACTCGCGCGCTTCGCCGTCTCCCGGCCGCGGAACCACTTCGCGTCGTCGAACGGCACGCCCACCGTGATCGAGAACTCGCCGTCGTGGGTCGTGCCGGTCTGCGTCGAGCACCAGAAGGTGCCCGAGGGGGTGTCGGTGTACTGGTAGTGCTCGGTCGTGCGGTTCTGCTCCGCGAAGGCCGCACGGGCGGCGAACTTGCGGCACACGATCTGCCCCTCGACCGCTCCCGTCACATCCATCGGCAACGGGAGGCCGTCGTTCTCGTAGACGCGTGAGATGGCGCCATCGCCGGCGACCCGCAGGAAATGCAGACGGATGCCGATGTGCTCGGTCAGCAGGTTCGTCATCCGCATCCCGGCGGCCTCGTGCGTCACCCCGAACGCGTCGCGGAAGTCCTCCACGGCGAGGTTGCGGTCCTTCTTCGCCTGCTGCAGGAAGGCCACGGCGGGTGCCGGCGGCATGAGGCAGGCCGCTGCATAGTAGTTGATCTCCAGCCGCTGCTGCAGGAACTCGGCGTAGTCACGGGGCGGCTGGTGTCCCAGGAGCCGGTGCGCCATCGCCTGCAGCGCCATCGAGCGCAGTCCGTGGCCGCCGGGGATGGAAGCCGGCGGCAGGTAGATGCGCCCGTTCTCGAGGTCGGTGATCGACCGCGTGGATGCGGGCAGGTCGCCCGCGTAGATCAGCTCGAAGCCCAGCTGCTCGGCCATGATGCTCACCGTGCGGTGCGTCAGGGCGCCCGAGGTGTGTCCCGCCGACTTGAGCTGTTTCTCGGCGAGCTTCTCGATATCGGGGAGGTGGTTGTTCATCTCCCGCATGCGCAGCCGCATGTCCGTGTTGGCGCGGCGGGCTTCTTCGGGCGTCGCGATGGCCTCGCGTTCTCGGCGCTGCAACTCGCGGTGCAGGCCCAGCACGGTCTCGATCGTCTCGTCGCTCAACGCCTTCGTGACCCGGATCGGCGGCAGGCCCAGCTGCCGGAACGCGTGGGAGGTCTGTGCGCGCTCGAGCTCGATCTCTAGCGCCGCCCGCCGGTTCGGCGGCTCGGTGGACAGCAGCTCGGCCAGCTGGGTGCCGGTGGCCGCCGCGATCTCCTGGAGCAGCGAGAGCTTCGGCTCGCGCTTGCCGTTCTCGATGAGGCTGAGGTGGCTGCCGGCCACCCCCACGGCAGCCCCGAGCTCGTCGAGAGTGAGCCCTGCCGCCGTGCGGAAGTGACGGATGCGGTGGCCGAGCGTGGCCAGCTCGATGGTCGTCGAAGGCATGTTTTGAGAATAGCGAAAGAAATCGCACTCTTTCGAGATTCGATCTCTGAAAACGAGGATGCCGGGGCGTCATTCTTGCAGGGAACCCACGTTCTGAACGCCGCTGATGCCGACTGGAGTGATCATGGCCCTTGCTGAGAGCTACACCTCGAGCGCCCCCACGCGCCCTACCGCCGCACGCACGGCGACGTCCTACGGTGCTCAGCCGACCGCATCCGGACCCGGTATGGCCGCGCTGACCCGATGGGTCGACGAGATCGCCGCCCTCACCCAGCCCGACCGCATCCACTGGGTCGACGGATCGCAGGCCGAGAACGACATGCTGCTGCGATCGATGGTGGATGCGGGCTCTCTCATCAAGCTCAACCCCGAATGGCGTCCGGGCTCGTACCTCGCGCGCTCCCACCCGAGCGACGTCGCCCGCACCGAGGGGCGGACGTTCATCGCCTCCGAGAAGGAGGAGGACGCGGGCCCCACGAACAACTGGGCGGAGCCCGACGCGATGCGCACCCGTCTCGACGCGCTGTTCGCGGGCTCCATGCGTGGCCGGACGATGTACGTCGTGCCGTTCTCGATGGGAACCGTCGGCGGCCCGCTCTCGCACATCGGTGTGCAGGTGACGGACTCGCCCTACGCCGTCGTCTCGATCAACATCATGACGCGCGTCGGATCCGCCGTCCTGCAGCAGATCGCGGACGGCGCCGACTGGGTGCGCACCGTGCACTCCGTGGGGGCTCCGCTGGCCCCGGGCCAGGCCGACGTCGCGTGGCCCTGCAACGACGACAAGTACATCGTCCACTTCCCGGACACGCTCGAGGTCTACTCGTACGGCTCGGGCTACGGCGGCAACGCGATCCTCGCGAAGAAGTGCTTCGCGCTGCGCATCGCCTCGGTCATCGGGCGCAACGAGGGCTGGCTCGCCGAGCACATGCTGCTCATCCGCGTCATCAGCCCCGAGGGCAAGCGCTACCACGTCGCCGCGGCGTTCCCGTCGGCGTGCGGCAAGACGAACCTCGCGATGCTGCGCCCCACCATCCCGGGATGGCGCGTCGAGACCCTCGGCGACGACATCGCGTGGTTGCGGCCGGGTGAGGACGGACGCCTGTGGGCGATCAACCCCGAAGCAGGCTTCTTCGGCGTCGCGCCGGGCACGGGCGAGTCGACCAACGCCACGGCGGTGGAGACGCTGTGGGGCAACACGATCTTCACGAACGTGGCGCTGCGCCCCGACGGCGACGTGTGGTGGGAGGGGCTGACGGATGAGGCCCCCGCCGAGCTCATCGACTGGGAGGGGAACCCCTGGACCCCCGCCTCGGGTCGACCCGCCGCGCACCCGAACTCGCGCTTCACGGTCGCCGCCGCACAGTGCCCGCAGGTCGCGGATGACTGGGAGACGCCGGAGGGCGTGCCGCTGGACGCCATCCTGTTCGGCGGGCGCCGCGCCACCAACGTGCCGCTCGTCGTCGAGGCGACGGACTGGGCGCACGGCGTGTTCCTCGGGGCGACGATCTCGTCGGAGCGGACGGCCGCCGCCGAGGGGACCGTCGGAGAGCTGCGCCGCGATCCGTTCGCGATGCTCCCGTTCTGCGGCTACAACATGGCCGACTACTTCGCGCACTGGATCAAGGTCGGCGGGTCGCTTCGCTTCGACCGGGCGCCCCGCGTGTTCCAGGTGAACTGGTTCCGCCGCGGCGCCGACGGTCGGTTCCTCTGGCCGGGCTTCGGTGACAACGTGCGGGTGCTGGAGTGGATCGTGCGTCGCCTGGAGTCCGAGGTGCCGGCCGAGCCCAGCCCGATCGGGCGTCTGCCGCGCCCCGAGGACCTCAACCTCGAGGGCACCGCTGTCACGGAGGCGGATCTGGCGGAGCTCTTCGCTATCGACCCGGAGTCCTGGCTGGCGGAGGCGGAACTGACGGAGGAGTTCTTCGACACCTTCGGCGACCGCATCCCCTCGGCTCTCCGTGCCGAGCTCGCCTCCCTGCGCTACCGCCTCGCACGGGCCTGACGGCCCCTCCCGCAGACTTCAGACCAGGAGCTGGTGCTTGGCGAGGTCGCGGTACAGCGGCACCTCGGTGACGAGCTCGGAATGCGTGCCCGCGCCGACGACCCGGCCGTGATCCATCACGACGATGAGGTCGCTGTCGACGACGGTCGACAACCGGTGGGCGATCACGATCAGGGTGCGTCCCTCGGCGACGGCGTCGATCGCCTCCCGCATCCGCTGCTCGTTCAACCCGTCCAGCGATGAGGTCGATTCGTCCAGGAGCAGGATGGGGGGAGCCGCCAGCAGCGCGCGGGCGATCGCCAGGCGCTGACGCTCACCGCCGGAGAGCATCACACCGCCTTCACCCACCGGCGCGGCGAGGCCCTCGGGGGAACGGTCCAGCACCTCGCCGAGGTTCACCGCCCGCAGGACGGCCTCGCACGCCTCGTCGCTCGCATCTGGGGAGGCCAGACGCAGGTTGTCGCCGAGCGTGCCCGCGAGCGTCGGGGCATCCTGCTCCACGTAGCCCAGCTGCGCGCGCAGTTGCCCGCGGTCGAGGGTCCGGATGTCGCGACCGCCGAGCAGGATGGCACCCGCCGTCGGGTCGTAGAACCGCTCGATGAGGGCGAGGGTCGTGCTCTTGCCTGCGCCCGACGGGCCCACCAGGGCGACCCGCGAGCCTCGCGGCACGCGCAGCGAGACGCCGCGCAGCACGTCGCCGGCCTCGTCCGCGACGGCCTCCAGGGCCGACGTGTCCACGCGGGCCACCTCGAGAAGCGCACGCGCCTCCGCCTCCGTCTTGGCGCGCGCGGCGGCGACGGCCGCCGGATAACGGAAGTGCACATCGCGGAACTCCACCGCGATGTCGGCGGCGTCCGCATCCGTCGCCGGGATGGCGTGGGCGGCGATCTGCGCGTCGTCCTGCGTCTCGGTCGGCAGGTCGAGGACCTCCTGGATGCGGCCGAGCGCGCCCAGCGCCTGGCTGACGGATGTGATCGCGCCGAAGAAGGAGCCCAACGGCTGAACCAGGAAGAAGAGGAACATCACGAAGGTGACGAGGCTCGCGATCGTGATCGCGCCCGAGGCGACGCGGAAGCCGCCGACGCCCAGGACGACCAGAAGCGAGAGCTGGAGCGCGACACCCGCGACGGGCACCACGAGCGCCGAGGCCTTCGCAACGCGCACGCCGCTGCCGTACGCGCGCTCGGCGACGCCTTCGAGGCTCGCCTGCTCGCGGTCGCCGGCACCGGCGGCGCGCACGGTGCGGATCGACCCGACGGCCCGCTCCACGCCGGAGGCGAGCTCGCCCACCGTCTCCTGCTGCTCGCGGGTCGCGCGCCGGATGCGTCCGCTGAGCACGCCGACCACCGCGATCGAGGCGCCGATGACGACGAGGATGAGCAGGAGCAGCAGCGGGTCGATCAGAAGCATGGCGATGACCGCGCCGACGAAGATCAGCACGTTGCCCACCGAATCGGCGAGTCCCTGCGTGAGCACCGCGTAGAGCAGCGTGGTGTCGGTTCCGACCCGCGAGACGAGGTCGCCGGTGCGCCGGGCGTCGAACTCGCGGATCGGCAGGTGAAGGATGCGGGCGATCAGCCGGCGCCGGCTCGAGAAGACGACCGCGGTGCCGGTGCGCTGCAGCAGGTAGTGCTGATAGCCGGACACCAGCGAGGAGCCGACGACGAGCGCGACCAGCCCCCACACGAGCAGCCCGAGTCCCTCGTTCGCCTGCACGCGCGCGATCAGCTCGCCCACCAGCAGCGGCTGGCCGAGCGTCGTGACCGCGGCCACGATGCTCAGCACGGTGACCACCACGAGCACCCGTTTGTGCTCGAAGAGGAACGGGAGCAACTGGCGCAGGCTGGCGCGGGGTCCGTCGTCCTTCTTGGGGCGCGCGAATGGACTGCGACGGGCGGGAGCGGGGCTGGACATGGGCGACCTCGATCGGCGGGAGTTCCTCCCTCGACCGTACCTCCGCTCGCCAACCCTGGTCGCCGCCCCGGCACCCCGCATCCGTCCCCCTCCCGCACCCGCCGCCCGCGGGTAAGGAAAGCGGAGGGGAGAGGGACCCGGATGCGGCGGCTACAGCGAAGCGGTCTCTCCGAGACCGAGGTTCTCGTCGTAGTCGATGTCGCGTGTCTCCTTGGACAGGATCAGAGCGATCAGCGTCAGCACCGCCGACCCCGACAGGTACAGGCCCACGAGCCAGGGCTGACCACCGGCGGCGGTCCACAGCCCGAGCGCGATCGACGGTGCGACGGCCGCACCGAGGATCGAGGCGACGTTGTACGAGATCGCGGAGCCGGTGTAGCGCACGTTCGTCGGGAACAGCTCCGGCAGCAGCGCCCCCATCGGCCCGAAGGTGGCGCCCATGAGCATGAACCCGAACACGAGGAAGGCCTGCGTGAGCGCACCCGTGAACTTCGGGTCGGTCATGGGCAGCAGGAACAGGTTGAACGTGAGTCCGAACACGATGATGGCCGCCGTGATCCAGATGAGGAGCTTCCGGCGTCCGATGGCGTCGGCGACCGGTCCCGACAGGAGCGTGAAGATGCCGAAGAAGACGACGCCGATGATCTGCATGATCACGAAGTCGATGTACCCGAAGCCCTGACCCGCGACGTACACGCCGGCGTCGAACGCCGTGCCCGATGCCTGTGCGGCCGCCTGCGCCCCCGCGAGGGTCGGCTTGGTGCCGTAGGTCAGGGTGAAGTTCGTCATCAGATAGAACAGCACGTAGGTCGCGAGCATGATGAACGTGCCCAGGATGAGGGGACGCCAGTGGCCGCGGATGACCTCGCCGAGGGGGAACTTGCGCAGCGCGCCCTTCTTCTCCGCCTTCTGGAACGTGTCGGACTCGACCAGGCGCAGGCGCACCCAGAGGCCGATGATCACCATGACGGCCGAGAACAGGAACGGCACGCGCCATCCCCAGGCCAGGAACGCCTCGGAGCGCTGCGCGGTCCCGTCGGGATGAGGGAGTGCGAAGTTGATCGCGAGGAAGATGGTGTTCGCGATGATGAAGCCGACCGGCGCACCGAGCTGCGGAAAGGTGCCGTACCAGGCCCGCTTGCCCTTCGGAGCGTTCTCCGTCGCGACCAGCGCCGCCCCCGACCACTCGCCGCCGAGCGCGAAGCCCTGTGCCAGACGCAGCACGAGCAGCAGGAGTGCCGCCCACCATCCGACCACCTGGTAGGTGGGCAGGCATCCGATGAGGAAGGTCGCCACCCCCATCGTGAGCAGCGAGGCGACGAGCGTCGCCTTGCGGCCGAAGCGGTCGCCGAAGTGGCCGAAGACGAAAGCCCCGATCGGACGCGCGATCATCGCCGCGCCGAAGACGCCGAACGAGGCGAGCAGGGAGGTGGTGTCGTCTCCGGTCGGGAAGAAGAGGATCGGGAAGACGAGGACGGCCGCGGTCGCGTAGGCGTAGAAGTCGTAGAACTCGATGGTGGTTCCCACGAGGCTCGCGGTGATGACGCGGGCGCGGGAGTTCGCGGGAGCCGTTGCAGTGGCAGAAGACATGGGGGGAGGACAGACCTGTCGGAAGAGCGAGAGGCGTCCTCGTGGGAACGCGCCGGCGGCGAGTGCTCGGGCGGGGGTGGTGCACCGGGCGTCACATCGCTGGGTCACCGGGGCGTCGGCGGTGTGGCCGGCGCACAAACACTCAGTTTACGCCCAGGTTCGCGTCCCGGCGCCGTGGCGGGCCGGGACGCGAACCTCTCAGCGCCAGAGGACCGCGATGGCGGCGTTGGCGAGGGTGAGGATGCCGATCGGCCAGAAGATCGCCGCGGGCAGCGAGTCGGTGCGACGCTGACGGGCCGAGCCGATGCCCAGAAGCGCGGCGATGACCAGCAGCACGACGAGCTTGACGCCGATCTTGACGTAGTTCATGTCGTGATCGGTGCCCCACGGTGCGGCGAGGGCGAGGCCGGCGACCGCGGCGATCGTCATGCCCAGGCTCATGAGCCGGGTGATGCGGATGCGGCGGCTCGCGGCCTCCACGACCCATGCTCCGAAGAGGATGGCGAAGCCGACGAGGTGCACGAGGACGACGATATGACGCAGGATCTCCATGCCCGCCACCATACCTTATGTATTACTGAAGGTTGGTTCCCCGGTGCCGTTCAGCCGCGAAGTTCGCGCAGCGTGAGGGCCGTGCGCAGCGCCGCATCCGCCGCCTCCGCACCCTTGTCCTCCTTCGAGCCCGCGAGCCCCGCGCGATCGAGTC
The DNA here is from genome assembly GCF_005347485.1 of Microbacterium sp. RG1. Classification (NCBI taxonomy): domain Bacteria; kingdom Bacillati; phylum Actinomycetota; class Actinomycetes; order Micrococcales; family Microbacteriaceae; genus Microbacterium; species Microbacterium sp. RG1. The sequence goes on from NZ_CP034121.1 coordinate 121,530, forward strand.
CCTGTTTCTCGTCGTCGAGCGTCAGCACCCCGAAGCCGACCGGCTTGCCGGTGTCGAGAGCGACGCGGGTCAGGCCGTCGGTCGCCGCGGAGGAGACGAACTCGAAGTGGGGCGTGCCGCCGCGGATGATGACACCGAGGGCGATGACCGCGTCCGCGCCGGACTCCAACGCCGCCTTGGCGACGACGGGGAGCTCGAAGGACCCCGCGACCCGCACGAGCGAGTAATCGGCGCCGGATGCGGCGAGCACCCGCTCCGCGCCGGCGATCAGTCCGTCGCTGATCGTCTCGTGCCAGGTGCCGGCGACGATGACGACACGAAGGCCGCGGGCGTCGATCTCGGTCTGCTGGGGGGCGCCGTGGCCGCTCATCGGTTCTCCTTCATCTGCGCGAGCGCTTCGGTGAGGTCCTCGTCCGCGATGATGTGTCCCATCCGGTCGCGCTTGGTGGCGAGGTACTGGTGGTTGTTGGGGCCGACGCCCACGAGCAGCGGAACCTGCTCGACGACGTCGAGGCCGAGGGCGCGAAGCTGCGTGACCTTGTCGGTGTTGTTGGTCAGCAGACGCACGCGCTCGACGCCGAGGTCGGCGAGGATGCCGGCGGCGGCGGCGTAGTCGCGCGCATCGGCGGGCAGGCCGAGCGCCAGGTTGGCATCGACCGTGTCGAGGCCCCGCTCCTGCAGGTTGTACGCGCGCAGCTTGTTGATGAGGCCGATGCCGCGGCCCTCGTGGCCGCGCATGTACACCACGACGCCGCCGTCCTTCTCGATGCGGTCGAGCGCCGCATCCAGTTGCGGGCCGCACTCGCACTTGAGCGAACCGAACGCCTCGCCGGTCAAGCACTCGGAGTGCACGCGCACGAGGGGCGCGTCGTCCAGCTCTCCCTTGACGACGGCCAGGTGATCGGTGCCCGTCACGCGGTCCTTGTAGGCGAGGAAGCGGAACTCGCCGTGCGAGGTGGGCACCGTCGCTTCGGCGCGCAGGCTCACGCGCCGACGGTGCGAGGCAGCGGCCGAGGGCTCCTCGCGCGGGTCCACCTCGTAGAGGTAGCCGACGAGCTGTTCGATCGTGATGACGGGGATGCCGTCCCGCTCGCCGAGGGCCATGAGGCCGGGAAGGCGCATCATGCTGCCGTCCTCGTCGACGATCTCCGCGATCGCGCCGACGGGCTCGAGTCCCGCCAGGCGCATGAGGTCGACAGCCGCCTCGGTGTGGCCGCCGCGCTCGCGCACGCCGCCGTCCACCGCGCGCAGCGGCAGGATGTGGCCCGGCCGGTTCACCGAGGAGGGTGCGGAGGCGGGATCCGCCAGCACGTTCAGCGTGTGCGCCCGGTCGGCGGCGCTGATGCCCGTCGTGACGCCGGATGCGGCGTCGACGCTCACGGTGTACGCGGTGCCGCGCGCATCCTGGTTCACCTCGACCATGGGGGGAAGATCCAGCCGGTCCGCCCACTCCGCGGGCATGGGCGCGCAGATGAAGCCGCTCGACCAGCGCACCGTCCACGCGATCCACTCGGGAGTCGCGAGCTGGGCGGAGAGGATCACGTCGCCTTCGTTCTCACGGTTCTCGTCATCGGCGACGATCACCGGGCGACCGGCGGCGAGGGCCTCCAGGGCCTCGGGAATGGAACTCAGACTCATCGCGAGCCACCTTCCGTTGCGGGGGCGAAGGCCAGCAGTCGCTGCACGTGGCGCGCGAGGATGTCGGTCTCCAGATTGACGATGTCGCCGGCGACACGCTCGCCGAGGGTGGTGGCGGCGAGGGTCTCGGGGATCAGAGACACCTCGAACCAGGCGTCCTCGGCCGACGGGTCGCTCGCGGCGCTGACCGTGAGGGAGACGCCGTCCAGGGCGATCGATCCCTTGTCGACCACGAGCGGGGCCAGGTCTCGGGGCAGCGAGACACGGATGACCCGCCACTCGGTGCCGGGGCGCACCTCCAGCACGCGGCCCGTACCGTCGACGTGACCCTGCACGATGTGGCCGCCCAGGCGTCCGCCGGCGGCCGTCGCGCGCTCGATGTTGACGGGCGTTCCCGCGGCGACACCGCCGATGGCGGTGACGTCGAGCGTCTGACGCATGACGTCGGCGGTGAACCAGTCCTCGCCCTGATCGACGACCGTGAGGCACACGCCCGAGACGGAGATCGAGTCGCCGTGCGCCGCATCCGATACCGCTCGAGGGGCAGTGACCGTCAGGCGCACGCCGTCGCCCGAGGGCTCCGTGTGCGTGACGGTGCCGATCTCTTCCACGATCCCGGTGAACATCAGTGGGCTCCTTCTCGATCGGAGGCGGATTCTTCTGCGGATGCGGCGGGCCGCGAGATGAGCAGCAGGTCGTCGCCGAGTCGGCGCGTCTCGATCAGCTGCAGGCGCCGCGCCTGTGAGATGTCGGCGACGCCGAGGTCGTCGAGCGCGACGCGGTCGCCGCCGAGCAGCACCGGGGCGACGTAGGTGAGCAGCTCGTCGACGAGGCCCTCGCGCAGCAGAGCGCTCTGCAGGTGCGGGCCGCCCTCCACGAACACCCGCTGGATACCGCGCTCGTGCAGGGTGCGCAGAGCCTCGTTCAGATCGCGCGTGCGCAGGTGCCAGGGCTCTTTCGGATGGCGGTGCACGACGGCGTCGGCGGGGATGTCGCGTTCGCCGACCACGACGGGTCGCGGCTGCGTCGGCCGCAGCTCGCCGTCGGGCGTGCGCGCGGTCAGCGCCGGGTCGTCCGCGAGGACGGTGCCGGTGCCGGCCATGATCGCATCGGCACCCGCGCGCCGACGATGCACGTCCTCGCGAGCCTCGGAGCCGGTGATCCACTGGCTGGAGCCGTCTGCTGCCGCCGCGCGGCCGTCGAGACTCTGCGCCCACTTCAGGGTGACGTGCGGCCGCCCCAGTCGCTGCGCTTGCGCCCACGAGGCGAGCAGTTCCTGCGCCTCGTCCGCGAGCACACCGGACTCGGTCTCGACGCCGGCTGCGCGCAAGCGCTCGGCGCCGCCGGATGCGGTCGGGGTGGGATCGCTCATCGCGTAGACGACCCGGGCGACACCCGCCTCGATGAGCGCGAGTGCGCAGGGGCCGGTGCGGCCGGTGTGGTTGCACGGCTCCAGGGTGACCACCGCGGTCGCGCCGCGCACAGCATCCGGGTCCGCCTGCGACAGCGCGTCGACCTCGGCGTGGGCCGTTCCGGCGCCGTGGTGCCAGCCCTCGGCGATCACATCGCCGTCCGGGGAGAGGAGCACGGCGCCCACTTGCGGGTTCACGCCGACGGGGCCTCGCCGGGCAAGCTCCAGCGCTCGCGCCATCGCGCGTTCCTCGGTCTCGCTCACCGGCATGTCTCGGGCCTCCTGATCGGCGGGCTCCGGGTAGCCGTCGCGGCGCTCGCGGACACGCCGCTGAGCGCTCGTGCGCCTCCCATCCGGACTCGCGACCTGCGTCGCATCACCGTCGGTCCCGGAGTTCCACCGGATCGGCGATCCCCTCCTCGCGGAGGATCACGCTCGCGGACTGTCACCGCCGGTTCGGATTCTCACCGACCCCGGAGCACGTTCTGCACTGAGTCTAGTCAACGCCGGATGGTCCGTTTCATTCCCGGACATGCACCGTCACGCCGCTCATTTCAGCAGACGCGACAGCCGCCGATCCGCCAGTACCTTGCCGCCGGTCTGGCACGTGGCGCAGTACTCGAGCGAGTTGTCGGCGAAGAACACCGACCGCACGATGTCGCCGCACACGGGGCACGCCTCGCCCTGCCGGCCATGCACCCGCATCCCACGCCGCTTCGCGTCTTTCAGCTCGGCCGGCGGTTTGCCGGATGCGGCCCCGACCGCATCGCGCAGGGTCTCGATCGTCGCGGTGTACAGGGTGTCGATCTCGGCGTCGTCGAGCGTGGCTGCCAACGCGTACGGCGAGAGCCGGGCGACGTGCAGGATCTCGTCGGAGTAGGCGTTGCCGATCCCGGCGATGATCGATTGATCCCGCAGAACCCCCTTGATCTGTGTGCGACGACCAGCCAGAAGCGCCGCCAGCGCGTCGCGCGTGAAGGCGGGCTCCAGCGGGTCCGGACCGAGCCGGGCGACGCCGGGGACATCAGCAGGGTCGCGCACCACCGACACGGCGAGCGACTTCTTCGTGCCGGCCTCGGTCAGATCGAACCCCGAGCCGTCGGCGAAGCCCACCCGCAGCGCGATGGGGGAGCGGCCCGGTTTGATCACCGTCGTCGGCAGGGCGTCGTGCCAGCGCAGCCAGCCCGCCTTCGCGAGGTGGAAGACGAGGTGCACTCCCGCATCCGTGGCGATGTCGACGAACTTGCCACGGCGGACGACCGATTCGACGTGGGCGCCCACGAGAACGTCGATGGGCGGGTCGTATGTCTTGAGTGCGGAGATCGCGCTGACGCGTGCCTGGCTGATCGCAAGGCCCGTCAGGCGCGCGCCGAGGAAGTCGACGAGTCCCTGGACCTCCGGCATCTCGGGCATGGCGACATCCTGCCACGCACCACCGACGGCGTCAGAGGGCTATCGGCCATTCCTGCGGCGTGCGATCATCGGTCGCCAACAGACTCGCGATCCAGCCGTCGCTGCGCTCGCCGTGGCCGTTGCGCAGGGCTCGGCGCAGAGTCCCCTCGAACCGGAAGCCCAGCGCCCGAGCCGCCCGAGCGGATGCCGTGTTGCCCACGGCGGCGCGCCACTCCAGTCGCTCGAGCGCGAGCGCGTCGGTCGAGAACCCCCAATCGATGACGGCCTCCGACGCCTCCCGCACGGTGCCGTGACCGCGCGCCTCGGCTGTCACCCAGAAGCCGAGCTCCGCCGATCCGGTCTCCTGCAGATGGTGCAGGCCGATCATCCCCGCCAGTGCGCCGTCGAGGCGGATGGCCCACGTGGCGTCCGAAAAGGCGTCCCAGCGTTCGGCTGTCTGCGCCACGAACTCGTCGGCGTACGCGCGCAGGTACGGCGAGGGGACGGTCGTGAAGTGCCCGATGGCAGGATCCTGGCACGCGTCGTAGATGGCCGCAGCGTCGGATGCTGTCGGCGCCGACAGCTCGAGCCGTGCGGTGCGAAGGACGACGGGCAGCATCCCGTCACGCTACCGTGCGCGTCAGACCCGTACGTCGCTTGTCGCGCGCGGTGCGAGACGCTGCAACTGAGTCACGTGAGCCGGTGTCAGCTCGGCGAGCTCGCTCACCTGGAGCAGCTTCATCGTGCGCTCGACCTGCTCGGCGAGGATGGCGATCGCCCGGTCGACGCCCGCCCGCCCGCCGGCCATGAGGCCGTAGAGGTACGCGCGGCCGATGAGGGTGAACTTCGCCCCCATCGCGATCGAGGCGACGATGTCGGCGCCGTCCATGATGCCCGTGTCGATCGCGATCTCGGTGTCCCGTCCGACCTCGCGCACGACGTCAGGCAGCAGATGGAAGGGAATCGGGGCGCGGTCGAGCTGGCGCCCGCCGTGGTTGGACAGAACGAGACCGTCGACGCCCAGATCGACGAGTTTGCGCGCATCCGGGACGTTCTGCACGCCCTTGATGACGATCTTCCCGGGCCAGAGCGAACGGATGATGTCGAGGTCCTCGAAGGAGATGGAAGGGTCCATCGCGTTGTTGAGCAGTTCGCCGACGGTGCCGCCCGTCGTGGTCAGCGACGCGAACTCGAGCTTCGGCGTGGTGAGGAAGTCGAACCACCACCAGGGGCGGGGGATCGCGTTGACGATCGTGCCGATGCTCAGCTGCGGCGGGATGGAGAACCCGTTGCGCTTGTCGCGCAGACGCGCACCCGCGACGGGGGTGTCGACGGTGAAGAACAGGGTGTCGAAGCCCGCCTTGGCCGCTCGTTCGACGAGGCCATAGGAGATGTCCCGGTCGCGCATGACGTACAGCTGGAACCAGTTGCGGCCGTTCGGGTTGGTGGCCTTCACATTCTCGATCGATGTCGTCCCGAGCGTCGAGAGGGTGAAGGGGATGCCGGCGGCACCGGCGGCAGCGGCGCCGGCGTATTCGCCCTCGGTCTGCATGAGGCGCGTGAAGCCGGTCGGTGCGATGCCGAACGGGAGCGCGGAGGGACCGCCGAAGATCATCGTGCTGGTGTCGACCCGCGACACGTCGCGCAGGATCGAGGGGTGGAACTCGATGTCGCGGAACGCCTGGCGAGCCCGCTGCAGCGAGATCTCGGCATCCGCCGCACCGTCGGTGTAGTCGAAGGCGGCCTTCGGGGTGCGGCGCTTCGCGATGCGGCGCAGGTCGTCGATCGTGAGCGCTGCGGAGAGGCGGCGACGCTTGGCGTTCAGATCCGGTGTCTTGAACTGCATGAGCTCGAGCAGTTCGCGCGGATCGGGGAGCTGTCGGCTGACGGGACTCATGATCGTCCTTCGAGGTGGGAGTACGCGGCGCAGAGGGCGTATCGATTGGTCTGACCTCTGCGGTACAGTAGACCCCGGCCTCGGCGACGTCAACCCGCCGGGTGCGTTCGGCTCGAAGGCGAGAGGATACTCCGGTGACAGATCAGCGCACCCCGGAATGGGCACCCGTGCAGCGCAGTCGCGCGCACGAACTCGTCATCCAGGCGATCGAGGACCAGATCATGGCGGGGTCGCTGCAGGTCGATGACCCGCTCCCCTCGGAGCGCGAGCTCGCCGCACGTCTGGGCGTGAGCCGCGCGGGCGTCCGCGAGGCCGTGCGCGTCCTCGAGGGGCAGGGCGTGCTGCGCGCCCAGGTCGGTGCGGGCGCAGACGCGGGCACGTTCGTGGCTGCGCTGCCGGACGCCGCGCTCACCCGCTTCCTTCGGCTGCACGCCGCTCTCGCGAACTACCCCTATCCCGACGTCATCGAGGCGCGCATCGTGCTCGAACGATCGAGCGCCGAACTCGCCGCGCGAAACGCGGATGCCGAGGCCATCGCCGCGATCCGCACGGCGCTCGACGCGGGCGCCGTCGCCGGGCTCGGCCCTGCGGAGTACAACGACACCGACACGGCCTTCCACGTTGCGATCGCGCAGGCCGGCGGTAACAGGCTCGTCGCCTCGATGACCGTGGCGATCCGGGAGTCGCTGAGCAGTCGCATCCTCGATGCCCTTCGCGATTACCGGGACTGGGAGGGACTGGCCGCGATCCTGCACGCCCAGCACGTGGAGCTGCTCGACGCCATCGAGCGGCACGACGGTGCGGCCGCCGCCGACCTTGCAGAGCGCCACATCCGCTTCGCCGTCGACGCCCTCGCCGGAGGCTGATCCCGCGGGCGGCCGACCCCTGCCACGCCTACCGGCCCGGTCGGGCACACATCGCTCGCGGCGCCGGATCGCGACCCGAACTCCTGCACATCGGGCGTCGGCTCCTCCCGCCGGCCCCGCGCGGAGGGTTTTGCAGGAGCTCGGGCCGAGCGGGCTCTGTCGGCGCAGGCTCGGTGCCGCCGTCCCTTCCGCCTCACTGCTGCGTACCGAACTCCTGCACATCGGGCGTCGGCTGCTCCCGCCGGCCCCGCGCGGAGGGTTTTGCAGGAGTTCGGGCCGAGCGGGCTCTGTCATCGAGACCTCTCCGCGCGGGGAGAGTCCTCCACCGGCCGAGGTTCACGGCGAGTTCCTCGCACCACGGGCGCTCGTCGACGAATCGTCGGCGCGTGCGGTGAGGCTGTCGACATGCTGTTGTCGTCGCCGTCGTACCTGCGCACGGCCGAGCTGCGGGTGCGTGGCTACACCCGTGCGACCATTCGGCATGCGCTCGACTGTGGCGACCTCATCCGGGTGCGACGGGGTCGCTACGTCTGGGGCGGTCTGCATGAGTCGCACCTCGTCGCTGCCCGCTGGGGAGGCCGTCTCGACTGCGTGTCACTGCTCCGCGCTCTGGGTGTTTTCACCCTGTCTCCTGATGAAACCCACTTGCAGTTCGACCGTACGGACTCGCGCCTGCCGCGCCGTCACCGCGGTATCCGGGCGCATTGGCGTGCGTCCACGTGCGCCCGCGGGGATCTCCAAGCCGATCTGGTGGAGGCGCTCGCCCAGGCATGCCGCTGTCAGTCGCCCCGGGTCGCCGTCGCGAGTCTCGACAGCGCGTTGCACCTGGGCCTGATCGACGCGGTCGATCTCGACGCCGTTTTCGACCGACTTCCCCGGAGCTACCGATCACTGCGCAAGCTCATCGACGCGCGTGCCGAAGCGGGCTCAGAGACGCTCGTGCGGTTGATGCTGCGGAGTTTGGGATACCGTCCTGCGCTGCAGGTCAGCCTTCCGGGCGTGGGGAGGGTGGATCTGCTCGTCGACGGTTGGCTCATCGTGGAGTGTGACAGCCGCGCGTTCCACGGCGACCTCTCGCAACAGATCCGAGACCGGCGCCGCGACCTCGCTGCGGCCGAGTTGGGTTACGTGACGATCCGCATCCTGGCGGAGGACATCTTCCACCGTCCGGATGCGGTGCGCGCCGCTCTCCGCGCGGTACTCGCTCGTCGGCGGGGCGGGGGCCGCAGCAGAGCGAGCGACTGAACGCCGTCACTGGTGGTGCGGCGGATGCGGGTGACTGTGTCGTCGCCCGCATCCACCGCTCGACGGCGTGAGGTGCCCGAACTCCTGCAATCCGTCGCATTCGCCGGTCGGGCCCGCGCCCGCGGCGCGGTTCTGCAGGAGTTCGGACCGGATGCGGCGATAACGGCGCTGCGCATGTGACGACGAGCGCGTGCCCGCTCCGGTTGCCCGGGGCTTGCCGCCGTCGGCCCGAACTCCTGCAATCCGTCGCTCTCGATGGTTCAGCCGCGCCCTGGGGGCGGTTCTGCAGGAGTTCGGGCCAGCGGACGACACAGCCGCCCGGGCGGGGCGGCAGGGGTCAGCTGCGGCGGAGGAGGCCGATGCGGTCGTAGACGTCGCCGAGGGTCTGCTCAGCGACGGCCGAGGCCTTCTGCGCGTTGACGGCCAGGGCGCGGTCGAGTTCGGCGGGGTCGTCGAGCATGGCCAGGGCGCGCTCGCGCACCGGGCCGAACTCCGACACGACGACCTCGGCCAGTGCCTTCTTGAAGTCGCCGTAGCCGCGGCCCGCGAACTCGTCCTCGATCGAGGGGATCTGCCGGCCCGTGAGAGCGGCGAAGATCACGAGCAGGTTCGACACGCCGGGCTTGGTCTCGCGGTCGTAGCGCACCACGCCCTCGGAGTCGGTCACCGCACGCATGATCTTCTTCGCGCTGACCGCCGGGTCATCGAGCAGCCACAGCACACCCGCATCGGACTCCGCGGACTTCGACATCTTCGACGTCGGGTTCTGCAGATCGTAGATGCGCGCCGTGTCCTGCTGGATGACGGGGGTCGGGACCGTGAAGGTCTCGCCGTAGCGCGCGTTGAAGCGCTCGGCCAGGTCGCGGGTCAGCTCGACGTGCTGCTTCTGGTCGTCGCCGACGGGCACCACGTTGGTCTGATACAGCAGGATGTCGGCGGCCATCAGCACCGGGTAGGTGAAAAGGCCCACGTTGGTCGCGTCGCTGCCGTACCGCTGCGACTTGTCCTTGAACTGCGTCATGCGCCCCGCCTCACCGAAGCCGGTGATGGTCGACAGGACCCATGCCAGCTCGGCGTGCGCGGGAACGTGCGACTGCACGTACAGCGCCGACTTCGACGGCTCGATACCGGCCGCGATGTACTGGGCGGCGGTGCGCCGCGTCTTCGCACGGAGCTCTGCCGGGTCGTTCGGCTGCGTGAGCGCGTGCAGGTCGACGACGGAGAAGAAGGCGTCGTACGACTCCTGCAGGTCGCGCCACTGCAGCAGGGCCCCGATGTAGTTGCCGATCTGGAGGGAGTCGGCCGAAGGCTGCATTCCGGAGTACAGGCGCGCTTTGCTCACCCGTCGATTCTACGGACCCGGATGCGGTGCGCCGTCGCCTCTCAGACGCCCAGACGGTAGTCGGCCACCACGGGCGCGTGGTCGCTCCACCGTTCGGCATAGGACGCGGCCCGCGCGACCCGGTAGTCGGCGACGCGCGTCGCGAGGGTGGGAGTGGCCATGTGGTAGTCGATGCGCCAGCCCGTGTCGTTGTCGAACGCCTGTCCGCGGTTGGACCACCACGTGTACGGCCCGTCGACCTCACCGGCGAAACGGCGCCCCACATCCACCCAGCCGAGCCCGACGCCTTCGACTCCGTCGACGCCCGTCACGAGGGCCCCGGCGTCGCCGAAGAATCGGTCGAAGTACGAGCGCTCGCGGGGGAGGAATCCCGCCTTCTTCTGATTGCCGCGCCAGTTCTTGATGTCGAGCGGGCGGTGCCCGACGTTGAGATCGCCGGTCACGAGCGCCAGCGCATCGTTCTGCGCCAACTCGCCGAGACGGACGCTCATCGCGTCGAGGAATCCGTACTTCGCGTCCTGGCGGGGCGTTCCGTCTTCGCCGGAGTGCACGTAGGCGCTGACCACCGTGAGCTGCTCGCCGTCGACCTCGACGTCGGCCTCGATCCATCGGCCGCGCGAGTCGACGCCCTCGTCACCGAGCTCGATGCGGGATGCGGTGATCGGGATGCGGCTGGCCACCGCCACCCCGGAGCGCCCCTTGCTCAGCGACTCGTCGTGCACGAGCTCCCAGCCCGGCAGCGCGCTCTCGAGGTGGGTGAGCTCGGCGCGCACCTCCTGGAGCGTCAGGACATCGACCCCCGCGCTGTCGAGCCAGCCGGCCATGCCGTTTCTGACCGCGGCGCGGATTCCATTGACGTTGACAGAGGCGATGCGGAGGGTTCGTGACACGCCTTTCAGCGTATCCGGCACCACCGACATGCGACCGGTCTGCGCAGCCAGACCGCCCCGCGAACCTGCTCGAGGTGATGTGTGTGGCGACGTCGGCCACACGCCGGTCAGTCGAGCAGGTCGCGCAGGCGGGCGGGGGTGTCGGTCTCGTCGCGGCCGAGCGCCGCCACATCCCGTCGGGCCTGTTTCACGGCACGCGTCAGACGCGGCCTGCGCCACCACGGTGCCGAGGCGAGGGCCTTCCTCGCCTCGCGCAGACGCACGTGGGCGGCGATGCGCAGCGCGCGCCGTTCGAGCCGTTCCCGCTCGGCGTCGCTGAGCTCGACCAGCGGCAGGTCGCGGTCGGAGGTGGAGACCGCGATCCACGCCGCAGCCACGAGGATCACGATGCCGGTGATGCGGAACCACAGGAGGAAACCGATGAAGATGGCGAAGGTCGCGATGAGCGGGTTGCTCGGAGTGTAGCGCAGCAGGAGCCCCGCACCCACCTGCAGCAGGGCGAGTGCCGCGCCGCCGAGGATCGATCCGGGCCAGATCCGCCGCCAGCGCAGCGACGTGCCGGTGAGGAAACGGAAGAGCAGGGCGAGCGCGACGGCGTTGACGAGGAACGCGACCACGAGGCTGAGCGCCCGCGCGAGGATCGTCGACCACGAAGAGTCCGGCTGCCACTGGAGGATGCTCGCCAGCAGATCCAGTGCCCACGTCGTGATCTGCACGAGCACCCAGCCGGCCAGCAGCGCGATGCCGAACAGTGCAGCGGCCAGGAGATCGCGGGCCTTCAGCATCAGGTAGCTGCGGGAGTCGAAGGGCAGGCCGAACGTGTCGCGCACCGCGCGGCGGGTGTAGGTGATGAACCCGATGGCCGTCCAGATGACCACCACGAGTGCAATGGCTCCGGTCACCGGCAGCAGGCCGCCGCTGCTCTGCGAGGCGACGGCCTCGACCTGGCTCGGCTTGACGAGACCGTTCTCGCTGATGAGGGCGGGGATGTAGCTGTTGACGATGTCGATCAGCTGGTGCACGGCCGTGTCGTCGCCGCCCAACCAGAGCCCGACCGCGGCGGCAGCGAGATAGATGCCGGCGAAGATCGCGAACAACGACTGGTAGCTGACGCCCGCGGCCAGCAGGAACCCGTTGTGCTGAAGGAAGTGCCGCCAGACGCGGATGGGGAACCAGGCGAGGGTGCGACGGGTCAGCGCCGTGGCCTTCTCGATCGGCTCATCGAGACGTTCGCGCAGGTTCGCCTGCGCCGAATCCCACCGCTCCCGCAGGGAGCTCTCGTCTTGGGGCAGCACGAATCGCACGTCGGCGTCGTTCTCCGCAGCTCGCCTCACGCCCTCACCCTAGCGAGATCGGGGAGTGGGACTTCGCATCCGCTCAGCCGCGCAGGACCGCCTGCTTGACCTCGGCGATCGCCTTGGTCACCTGGATGCCGCGCGGGCACGCCTCGGTGCAGTTGAAGGTGGTGCGGCAGCGCCACACGCCCTCCTTGTCGTTGAGGATGTCCAGACGCACGTCGCCGGCGTCGTCGCGCGAGTCGAAGATGAAACGGTGCGCGTTCACGATCGCGGCGGGGCCGAAGTACTGGCCGTCGGTCCAGAACACGGGGCACGAGGAGGTGCACGCCGCGCAGAGGATGCACTTCGTGGTGTCGTCGAAGCGCTCGCGGTCGACGATCGACTGCACGCGCTCCTTGCCCTTCTCGGGCGTGGAGTTCGCGATGAGGAACGGCTGCACTTCGCGGTAGGACGCGAAGAAGGGCTCCATGTCGACGATGAGGTCCTTCTCCAGCGGCAGACCCTTGATCGCCTCGACGTAGATCGGCTTCGAGATGTCGAGGTCCTTGATCAGCGTCTTGCAGGCGAGGCGGTTGCGGCCGTTGATGCGCATGGCGTCCGAGCCGCAGATGCCGTGGGCACACGAGCGGCGGAAAGCGAGCGAACCGTCGACCTCCCACTTGATCTTGTGCAGGGCGTCGAGCACGCGGTCAGTGGAGTACACCTCGACGTCGTAATCGACCCAGCGCGGCTCCTCGTCCAGCTCCGGGTTGAACCGGCGCACGATGAAGGTGACCAGGAACGCCTGGATGCCGGAGTCGTTGGTCTCCTGCACCTCGGGGGCCTCGGTGGTGGTCTCGGCGATGGCGGTGGCGGCCATGCTCAGTACTTCCTCTCCAGCGGCGGGTAGCGCAGTTCCCCGGCCTCGTTCTTGGTGAAGACGACCGGCTTCCAGTCGAGACGGATGTGGTCCTCCGGGTGGGAGGAGTGCGCATCGCCCGACAGGTAGGACATCGTGTGCTTCATGTAGTTCTCGTCGTCGCGCGTCGGGTAGTCGTCGCGCATGTGGCCGCCGCGGCTCTCCTTGCGGTTGCGCGCGGCGACGGCGACGACCTCGGCGATGTCGAGGAGGAAGCCGAGTTCGACGGCTTCGAGCAGATCGGTGTTGTACCGCTTGCCCTTGTCGTCGACGTGGATGTTCTTGTACCGCTCGCGCAGCTCGGCGATGACGAGCATGACCTCGCCGAGGGACTGGTCGGTGCGGAACACCTGGGCCTTGCGGTCCATCTCGTCCTGCAGCGTCTTGCGCAGCACGGCGATGCGCTCGGTGCCGGGGTTGTTGCGCAGACCCTCGATCATCTCGCGCACCTCGCGGGCCGGGTCGTCGGGCAGCGGCACGAACTCCGCGCCGCTCTGGACGTACTTCACCGCGTTGCGCCCGGCGCGCTTGCCGAACACGTTGATGTCGAGCAGGGAGTTGGTGCCGAGGCGGTTGGAGCCGTGCACCGAGACGCACGCGCACTCGCCCGCGGCATAGAGGCCGGGAACGACGGTGTCGTTGTCGCTGAGCACCTCGGCCTCGATGTTGGTCGGGATGCCGCCCATCGCGTAGTGCGCCGTCGGCATCACCGGCACGGGCTCGACCACAGGGTCGACACCGAGGTAGGTGCGGGCGAACTCGGTGATGTCGGGGAGCTTGGTCTCGAGCACCTCGGCGCCCAGGTGGGTGCAGTCCAGGAGCACGTAGTCCTTGTGAGGCCCGGCGCCGCGGCCCTCCTCGACCTCCTGCACCATGCACCGGCTGACGATGTCGCGCGGCGCGAGGTCTTTGATGGTCGGCGCGTAGCGCTCCATGAAGCGCTCGCCCGAGGCGTTGCGCAGGATGGCGCCCTCACCTCGTGCTCCCTCGGTGAGAAGGATGCCGAGACCGGCGAGGCCAGTCGGATGGAACTGGAAGAACTCCATGTCCTCGAGCGGGAGCCCCTTGCGCCAGACGATGCCGACGCCGTCACCGGTGAGCGTGTGCGCGTTGGAGGTGGTCTTGAAGATCTTGCCGAAGCCGCCGGTGGCGAACACCACCGCCTTCGACTGGAAGACGTGCAGATCGCCGGTGGCCAGCTCGTACGCGACGACGCCGGCGACCTTGGTGGTGCCGCCGTCTTCGACCGTGACCAGATCGAGCACGTAGAACTCGTTGAAGAAGTTGATCCCGAGCTTGACGCAGTTCTGGAACAGCGTCTGCAGGATCATGTGGCCGGTGCGGTCGGCGGCGTAGCACGCGCGGCGGACCGGGCTCTTACCGTGATCGGCGGTGTGGCCCCCGAATCGACGCTGGTCGATCTTGCCGTCGGGGGTGCGGTTGAACGGCAGGCCCATGTTCTCGAGGTCGATGACCGCGTCGATGGCCTCCTTGGCGAGGATCTCCGCCGCATCCTGGTCGACGAGGTAGTCGCCGCCCTTGATCGTGTCGAAGGTGTGCCACTCCCACGAGTCCTCTTCGACGTTGGCCAGAGCCGCGGCCATACCGCCCTGCGCGGCGCCCGTGTGCGAGCGGGTCGGGTAGAGCTTGGAGATGACGGCGGTCTTCGCGCCGGGGCCGGCCTCGATCGCCGCACGCATCCCGGCGCCGCCGGCGCCGACGATCACGATGTCGAACTGGTGGTAATAGACACCGTCCTTGACGACGGTGTCCGCGGTGGAGTGAGTGCTCACAGGTGGGATTCCTCTTGTCTGTTCTGATCCGTGGGATGCGGCGTGCCTACTGGCACACCTCCCACATCACGCTGTCGCTGGTCACGCCGAGGCAGGGGTCGAAGGTGAAGACGACGAGCGTGCCGAGCAGGATCAGGAAGCCCGACACGATCCAGATCGCCCAGACGAGAACGCGCCGGGTGGTGGCGTGGGTGACGTAGTCGTTGACGATCGTGCGCATGCCGTTGCCGCCGTGGATGAGGGCGAGCCAGAGCATCGCCACATCCCACCACTGCCAGAACGGCGAGGAGAGCTTGCCGGCCACGAAAGCGAAGTCGATCTGGTGGATGCCGTCGCCCGTCATGAGGTTGACGAAGAGGTGTCCGAAGATCAGCACCACGAGCACCAGGCCCGAGGCGCGCATGTACACCCAGCCCCACTTCTCGAGGTTGGGGCCCTTGCGCCGCGGGGCGGAGAAAGGGCTGCGGGGATCGGCGATCGTCGCGCTCATCAGTGACCGCCTCCCGTCGCGGCGAAGACGTTCATGAGATGGCGGGGGGCGAAGCCCAGCATCGTGACGGCCCACAGGCCCAGCACGACCCACCAGAGCTGACGCTGGTAGCGCGCCCCCTTCGACCAGAAGTCGACGACGATGATGCGCAGACCGTTATAGGCGTGATAGGCGATCGCAGCCACGAGGACGACCTCGCCGATGCCCATCACGGGGTTCTTGTATGTGCCGATGACCGCGTCGTACGCCTCGGGGGAGACGCGGATGAGGGCGGTGTCGAGCACGTGCACGAGCAGGAAGAAGAAGATCGACACACCCGTGATGCGGTGCAGCACCCAGGACCACATGCCCTCGTTGCCGCGGTACAGCGTTCCTCGCGGCGTCTTGGACGTCGTCTGAGCGAGCGATGGTGTGACGCGTGCCGGTGCAGCCACGGTCGTCCTCCCTGATCGAACACGGTGGGGCAGGCGTTGCCCTTCGGGGTTTTTGCTGGTCCCCTGCGTCACGCGGGCGCTGCCGACAGTGTATTCGCCGCAGCACAACGGCGCCCTTTAGGCGAACCTAACAATCTCGACGTCGAGATAAATCAGCACGCGGCGCTCGTCGGCGACGCGTCCTCGCGGCGACATTCGCCCGACATACGCGGCGGATAGGGTGGCCGGTATGGGGAACGAGATCGAGGGTTTCTACGCTGTCATTCCGGCAGGCGGCATCGGCAGCAGGCTCTGGCCGCTCTCGCGCGCCGACGCTCCGAAGTTCCTGCACGATTTGACCGGCTCCGGTCAGACGCTGCTGCGCGACACCTGGGACCGTCTCGAGTCGCTGGCCGGCCACGACCGGATCGCGGTCGTCACCGGGCGCGCGCACCGCGCCGCGGTCGAGAAGCAGCTGCCCGGCATCCCCGACAAGAACGTGTTCCTCGAATCCGAGCCGCGCGACTCCACGGCCGCGATCGGTCTCGCCGCGGCGATCCTCGTGCGCCGCGAGCCCGATGTCGTGATCGGTTCGTTCGCCGCGGACCACGTGATCCAGGGCGCGCGGATCTTCGACTTCGCCGTGCGGCAGGCGGTCGCGGTGGCTCGTGCCGGCTACATCTGCACGATCGGCATCCAGCCGTCTGAGCCCTCCACCGGTTTCGGATACATCAAGAAGGCAGACGAGCTGATCGTGGACGGCGCCCCGGAGGCGGCTCTCGTCGAGCGGTTCGTCGAGAAGCCCGACCTCGCCACGGCACGCGAGTACTTCACCGATCGCGCCTACTCCTGGAACGCCGGCATGTTCATCTCGCGTGCCGATGTGCTCCTCGCCGAGATCGAGGCGAACGAGCCCGAGCTGCACGCGGGTCTGGTCGAGCTCGCCGAGGCGTGGGACGACCGCGAGCGCCGCGGACCCGCGGTGGATCGCATCTGGCCGAACCTCAAGAAGATCGCGATCGACTACGCGGTCGCCGAGCCCGCGGCCGCCAAGGGCAAGCTCGCCGTCATCCCGGGCCACTTCGACTGGGACGACGTGGGCGACTTCGCGAGCCTCACGAAGCTCGTCTCGAACGGTCGGAAGAACGATCTGGCCGTGCTCGGCGAGCACGCCCGCATCCTCTCCGATGCGTCCAGCGGCATCGTGGTGACGCAGACGCAGCGCGTGATCAGCCTCATCGGCGTGCAGGACATCGTCGTCGTCGACACGCCCGACGCGCTCCTGGTCACCACGACCGAGCACGCTCAGCGCGTCAAGCAGGTCGTCGATGCGCTGAAACTCACGGGTCGCGGCGACGTGCTCTGACACCGGATGCGGCCGCCCGCCGCACCCGGGGAAGACGCGCTTCCAGGGCCGTTTGTAACCATTGGGTTGCGGCCTGCGGATCGGCCCATTGTGCGCGCGTCACATTAGGTAACGTTGCCGCATCCGTCCCCGGAACTGCCGGGGCATTCCCACGTCTCTTGATGGAGGACTCGTGAAGAAGACGACGACCAAGGCGCTGCTCAGCGGCCTGGCGATCGCGGCCACCGCCGTGCTGCTGGCCGGCTGTGGCTCCGCCCCCACGACCGAAACGACGAGCGGCTCCGCATCCGACGTCGTCGACGGCTTCAAGCCGTGCCTGGTCTCCGACGCGGGCGGCTGGGACGACAAGTCGTTCAATGAGTCCGCCAAGAACGGCATGGACAAGGCCGCCAAGGAGCTCGGTGTCACCCCGCTCGAGTTCGAGTCGACCAACGACAACGACTACGCGCCGAACATGCAGACCGCCATCTCCGAGGGCTGCACCCTCGTGATCGCCGTCGGCTTCAAGCTCGCCGCCGCGACCGTCGAGGCCGCCAACGCGAACCCGGACCTCGACTTCGCGATCATCGACGACTACGCCGACACCGACTTCGACGGCAAGACCGACGCGCCGAACATCAAGCCGCTGGTCTTCAACACGGCTGAGGCCGCGTACCTCGGCGGCTACGCCGCGGCTGCCTGGTCCGCCAAGGACGGCGTCAACAAGGTCGGTACCTTCGGCGGCATGCAGATCCCGTCGGTCGCCGTCTTCATGGACGGTTACGCGATGGGTGTCGAGAAGTACAACGAGGACAAGGGCGCGAACGTCCAGCTCTTCGGCTGGAACGCCGACACGCAGGAGGGTTCGTTCACCGGCGGCTTCGACGCCAACGACACCGCCAAGCAGACCGCTCAGGGTGTGCTCGACCAGGGTGTCGACGTGATCCTGCCCGTGGGTGGACCGATCTACAAGAGCGCCGCGGCGGCCATCGCCGACAGCGGGAAGAACACGCTCATGCTCGGTGTCGACAGCGACCTCGCCGTCGCCGACGACAGCGTCGCGGACATCACGCTGGTCTCGATCATGAAGGCGATCGACGTCGCCGTCTACGACGCGACCGTCGCCGCATCCAAGGGCGAGTTCGACCCGACCCCCTACGTCGGCACCCTGAAGAACGAGGGCGTGAAGCTGTCGAGCTTCCACGACTTCGAGTCGCAGCTGCCGGAGGGCCTGACCGACGAGCTCACCAAGCTCCAGGACGACATCATCGCGGGAACCATCACGGTGACCTCGAAGAACTCTCCCGCCGGTTCTTGATCTGAACCGCACCACCTCGGGGCGAGTGGCTTTCCAGCCGCTCGCCCCGAGTCCCGTTCCGACGCCTTTCGACAGGCATTTTCTCCCCAGGTAGGGTGCATCTATGAAGCTCGAGCTCCGCGGGATCACCAAGAGATTCGGCAGCCTCGTCGCCAACGACCACATCGATCTGGTGGTCCGCCCCGGCGAGATCCATGCGTTGCTGGGGGAGAACGGCGCAGGCAAGTCGACCCTCATGAACGTGCTGTACGGCCTGTATCGCGCCGATGAGGGCGAGATCCTCCTGGACGATGTCGTCCAGAACTTCCGCGGCCCCGGTGACGCCATGGCCGCGGGTATCGGCATGGTCCACCAGCACTTCATGCTCATCCCCGTTTTCACCGTCGCCGAGAACGTCATGCTCGGGCACGAGAGCACCAAGGCGCTCGGACGTCTCGACCTGAACGCCGCCCGCACGCACGTGCGCGAGGTCGCGCAGCGCTTCGGGTTCGAGATCGACCCCGACGCCCTCGTGGGGGATCTCCCCGTCGGCGTGCAGCAGCGCGTCGAGATCATCAAGGCGCTCTCGCGCGACGCGAAGGTCCTCGTCTTCGACGAGCCCACTGCGGTGCTGACACCGCAGGAGACCGACGAGCTCATGGCGATCATGCGCCAGCTGCGCGACGAGGGCACCTCCATCGTCTTCATCACGCACAAGCTGCGCGAAGTCCGCGAGGTCGCGGACCGCATCACGGTCATCCGGCTCGGCAAGGTCGTCGGCGAGGCGTCGCCGACCGCCACCAACACCGAACTCGCCTCCCTCATGGTCGGGCGTGCCGTCGAGCTCACCGTCCAGAAGGAGCCGCCGACGCTCGGCGAGGGCGGACTGAAGGTCAGCGGGCTGCGTGTTCTCACTTCCACCGGTGCGATCGTCGTCGACGGCGTCGATTTCGACGTACGTCCGGGAGAGGTGCTCGCGGTCGCCGGCGTGCAGGGCAACGGGCAGACCGAACTCGTCGAGGCGATCGTCGGACTCGCGGCGCGTGTCGAGGGCTCCATCAGCCTCGACGGCACCGAGCTGGTCGGCAAGAGCGTGCGAGCGATCCTCGACGAGGGCGTCGGGTTCGTGCCGGAGGACCGCAAGGAGGACGGCCTGGTCGGCGGTTTCTCCGTCGCCGAGAACCTCGTGCTCGACCGCTCCTCCGACCCGGCCTTCGCCCGCGGCGGAACGCTGCGCCGCCGCGCACTGGACGCGTTCGCGCGCGACCGCATCCAGGAATACGACATCCGCACCCGCGGCCCGGAGACCCCCGCGGGCACGTTGTCGGGCGGAAACCAGCAGAAGGTGGTCATCGCACGCGAGATGAGCCGCGACCTGCGCCTGCTGGTCGTCGCGCAGCCCACCCGCGGTGTCGACGTCGGCTCCATCGAGTTCATCCACAAGCGCATCATCGAGACACGGGATGCGGGCATCCCGATCGTGGTGGTCTCGACCGAGCTCGACGAGGTCAGCGCCCTCGCCGACCGCATCGCCGTCATGTACCGCGGCACCATCGTCGGCATCGTGCCCGGCGACACGTCCCGTGACACCCTCGGCCTCATGATGGCCGGCGCAACCGACCCGGAGGTGACCGCATGAGCGGTTCGACGCCCACGAGCGACGGAGGCGCACGCAAGAGCGACGGCGACGCCGAGCTCCCCCGCGCAACGGGGCCGCTGACCGGCGAGGAGATCGCCCCGACGCGCTCCGGCATCTTCCTGCGCGAGCTGATGCGCGGAAGCGCGGTGACGACCCTGCTCGCGATCGTGCTCGCGATGATCGTGGGCGGCATTCTCATCGCCGTCACCAACGAGAACGTGCAGGCCGCATCCGGCTACTTCTTCGCACGCCCCGGCGACACCTTCGTGGCCATCTGGCAGGCCGTCTACAACGGCTATGAGGCGCTCTTCCGCGGGGCGATCTTCAACGCACGCGGCGCCGACTTCGCCGCGCAGATCCGGCCGCTGACGAACGCGCTCGGCTTCGCCACTCCGCTCATCGCCGCAGGCCTGGGCGTCGCGCTCGCCTTCCGCGCGGGACTGTTCAACATCGGTGCCCGTGGTCAGATGCTCATCGCGGCCATGTTCGCGGGGCTGTTCGCCTTCAACCTCGACCTGCCGCTGTGGCTGCACCTGCCCATCACGCTGGTCGCCGGCATCGTCGGCGGTGCGCTGTGGGGTGGCCTCGTGGGCCTGCTGAAGGCGCGCACGGGTGCGCACGAGGTGATCCTCACGATCATGCTCAACTACGTGGCGTACTACCTGCTGCTGTGGATGCTGCGCACACCGGGGCTGCTCCAGATGGAGGGCACCAACCAGCCCATCACAAAGCCGACGCCGGAGTCGGCGCAGTTCCCCGACCTGCTGGGGCCGCAGTTCCCGCAGCTCAACTGGGGCTTCGTCGTCGTGATCGCCGCGACCGTGTTCGTGTGGTGGCTCATCGAGCGCTCCAGCCTCGGCCTGCGCCTGCGCGCGGTGGGGGAGAACCCTCACGCCGCGCGTGCTGCGGGTATGAGCGTCGACCGCCTCTACATCTACGCGATGCTGTTCGCGGGCGGCCTCGCAGGGCTCGCAGCGATGAACCAGATCCAAGGAACGGTGACCACCGGCTTCGGTGCCACCATCGACGCCGGCATCGGCTTCGACGCGATCACGGTCGCCCTGCTCGGCCGCAGCCGCGCGTGGGGGACGTTCGCCGCGGGCATCCTGTTCGGCGCCCTGAAGGCGGGATCCTTCTCGATGCAGGCGCAGGGCATCCCGGTCGACATCGTGCTCGTCGTCCAGTCGCTCATCGTGCTCTTCATCGCGGCGCCGCCCCTGCTGCGCGCGGTGTTCTTCCTGCCCAAGTCCGATGCCGAGAAGGCCGCCAAGGCGCGAGCCAAGGCCGCGAAGAAGGCGGTGGCCGCGTGAGCGCTCCGATCCACGACAACGCCCCCGCGCAGCTCGAGCAGAGTGACGGCACCATCCACCTCGCGGTCGTCAAGCAGCGGCATTTCAAGGCCCCCATCGTGTTGGCCGCGGTCGTCGCCCTTCTGGCCGCGCTGTTCGGCCTCTCCCCGAGGGACGGCACGTCGTCGTTCCGCCTGGGCGACCCCTCGCAGGCGCTCGCGCTCGCGGATGTGGGCGTGCCCACGGCCGTGACCTCGTGGCTGGTGTGGGCCGTGCTGGTGGTGCTGACCCTCGTCGCCTTCTGGCTCGCCTGGTCGTATCGCCGTCAGCCCCTCTGGCTGACCATCGCGTTCAGTGTCCTCGGCGTCTTCGCGTTCCTCGTCTGGGCCGGAGCCGACGGGCTCGTCCCCGTTCCCAGCCTCCTCTTCGGCGCCGTGTCGCTGTCGGTCCCGCTGGTCTTCGGCGCCCTCGGCGGCGTGATCGGCGAGCGTGTCGGCGTCGTCAACGTCGCCATCGAGGGTCAGCTGCTGCTCGGGGCCTTCTCCGCGGCGCTCCTGTCGAGCATCACGGGCAACCCGTTCATCGGGCTCATCGGAGCGATGATCGGCGGTGTTCTGGTCTCCTTCGTGCTGGCCGCGTTCGCGATCAAGTACCTCGTGGACCAGGTGATCGTCGGTGTCGTGCTCAACGTGCTCGTCACGGGTCTGACGGGATTCCTCTACGGTGCGCTGCTGGCACCGAACGAGAACCAGCTGAACCGTCCCGAGCGCTTCACCCGCCTGCAGATCCCGGGGCTCAGCGAGATCCCCGTGATCGGACCGGTCCTGTTCAACCAGACGTTCATCGTGTACCTGATGTTCATCACGGTCGCCCTCGTCGCCTGGGGCCTGTACCGCACCCGGTGGGGCCTGCGTCTGCGGGCCGTCGGCGAGCATCCGCAGGCAGCCGACACCGTGGGCATCAAGGTCAACGCCTCGCGGTTCTGGAACGTGTCTCTCGCGGGAGCCATCGCCGGCATCGGCGGCGCCTACTTCACGCTCGTCTCCGTGCCGCAGTTCGGCAAGGACATGACCGCGGGCCTCGGCTTCATCGCCCTCGCCGCCGTCATCTTCGGCCGGTGGGATCCGATTCGCGCCACGCTCGCGGCGCTGCTGTTCGGGTTCGCGACGAACCTGCAGAACCTGCTCACGGTGCTCAAGACGCCGATCCCCAGCGAGTTCATGCTCATGCTGCCCTACGTCGTGACGATCCTGGCCGTCGCAGGGTTTGCGGGGCAGATCCGGGGCCCCGCCGCCGCCGGAAAACCGTACATCAAGGGCTGACGCCCGCATCCGCTTCTTCGAAAGGACACCGTGACCGACATCGACTGGGACGAGCTGCGCACCGCCGCGACCGAGGCCATGCAGCGCGCCTACGCGCCCTACTCCCGATACAAGGTGGGAGCCGCCGCCCTCGTCACCGACGGGCGGATCGTCTCGGGGTGCAACGTCGAGAACGCGTCCTACGGCGTCGGGCTGTGCGCGGAGTGCGGCCTGGTCTCGGAGTTGAACATGACCGGCGGCGGCCAGCTGGTGGCCTTCGTGTGCGTGAACGGCGACGGACAGACGATCATGCCGTGCGGGCGCTGCCGCCAGCTGCTGAACGAGTTCGCGCTGCCCGGGATGCTGCTGGAGACCGTGTCGGGCATCCGCACGATCGACGAGGTGCTCCCCGACGCGTTCGGTCCCCGTGATCTCGAGGAGTACCGCCGATGAGCGCCGTCGAGCCGTTCGACGCCGTCGATGTGATCCGCGCCAAGCGCGACGGGGGCTCCGTCGATGAGCCCGCGCTCCGGTGGATGATCGATGCGTACACGCGCGAGTATGTGACGGACGCGCAGATGTCGGCGTTCGCCATGGCGGTGCTGCTCAACGGCATGAGCCGTGACGAGATCCGCGTGATGACCGATGCCATGATCGCCTCGGGTGAGCGGATGAGCTTCACCGCGCTGTCCAAGACGACGGTCGACAAGCACTCCACCGGCGGCGTGGGGGACAAGATCACGCTTCCGCTGGCGCCGCTGGTGGCGGCCTTCGGCGTCGCCGTGCCTCAGCTCTCGGGACGCGGTCTCGGCCACACGGGAGGCACGCTCGACAAGCTCGAGTCGATCCCGGGATGGCGGGCGGCTCTGTCCAACGACGAGATGTTCGCGCAGTTGGACGATGTCGGCGCCGTCATCTGCGCCGCGGGCTCGGGGCTCGCGCCGGCCGACAAGCGTCTGTACGCGCTGCGCGATGTGACCGGGACGGTCGAGGCCATCCCGTTGATCGCATCGAGCATCATGTCGAAGAAGATCGCTGAGGGCACCGCATCCCTCGTTCTCGACGTGAAGTTCGGTTCGGGCGCCTTCATGCAGGACATCGAGAAGGCTCGCGAGCTCGCGCGCACGATGGTCGCGCTCGGTAACGACTCGGGCGTCGCGACGACCGCCCTGCTCACCGACATGAACAGCCCGCTGGGCCGGGCGATCGGCAACGCGAACGAGGTCCGCGAGTCCGTCGAGGTCCTCGCCGGTGGCGGTCCCGCCGACGTCGTGGAGCTGACGGTCGCCCTCGCCCGCGAGATGCTGGCGCTAGCCGGCCAGCCCGACGCGGATGTCGAAGCGGCGCTGAAGGACGGGCGAGCGATGGATGTCTGGCGCCGCATGATCGTCGCGCAGGACGGCGACCCGGATGCGGCGCTGCCTGTGGCGCGGGAGACGCACACGGTGCTCGCGCCCCGTTCCGGCGTCGTGACGCGCCTGGAGGCGCTGCCGTTCGGCATCGCCGCGTGGCGGTTGGGGGCCGGGCGCGCGCGTCCGCAGGACGCCGTCGTGCACGCAGCGGGCATCGACCTGCATGCGCAGCTCGGGGAACGCGTGGAGGCCGGTCACCCGCTGTTCACCCTGTCGGCGGAGGATGCTGCCCGCTTCCCGCGCGCCCTGGAGGCGCTCGAGGGCGCATGGGAGATCGGCGACGCGGCACCGACCGCATCCGCCCGCGTCGCCGAACGCATCACCGCCTGAGTCCACCGCGATCCGCGAGGAGCACCCCTTATGCCCATCGACCAGCACGGCGACGCGACCCTCGACGGAGTGTCGCTGCGGAGCCTGCCGAAGATCTCCCTGCACGATCACCTCGACGGTGCCGTGCGTCCCGACACGATCGTCGAGCTCGCCGAGGCCGCGGGTCTTCCCGTGCCCGAGAGCGACGGTGACGACCTCGCCGACTGGTTCGCCGAGACGAGCGACTCGGGCTCGCTCGTCGAGTACCTGAAGACCTTCGACCTCACGACATCGGTCATGCAGACGCGCGAGAACCTGACGCGGATCTCCCGCGAGTTCGTCGAGGATCTGGCCGCCGACGGCGTCATCTACGGCGAGGTGCGCTGGGCGCCCGAGCAGCACCTGTCCGGCGGGCTCTCCCTCGAAGAGGTCGTCGAAGCGGTGCAGGAGGGCATCGAGGAGGGCGAGGATACGGCGGCGGATGCCGGACACGACATCCGCGTCGGGCAGCTCATCACCGCGATGCGCCACACCGACCGTTCGCTGGAGATCGCCAAGCTCGCCGTCGCCTTCCGCGATCGCGGGGCGGTGGGCTTCGACATCGCGGGCCCCGAAGACGGCTTCCTGCCGTCGCGTCACCGCGCCGCCTTCGATTACCTCGCCGCGCAGTTCTTCCCGGTCACCGTCCACGCCGGCGAGGCGGCGGGACTCGACTCGATCCGTTCGGCCCTGCTGGACGGCCGCGCACTGCGTCTCGGCCACGGCGTGCGCATCGCGCAGGACCTCGAGGTCGTCTCGCGCGAGGGCGACGTCGTCGAGGTCGTCTTCGGCGATCTGGCGCGCTGGGTGCGCGACCGCGAGATCCCGCTGGAACTCTCGCCGAGCTCCAACCTGCAGACCGGCGCGATCGCCGCGTGGGGCAACGAGATGGCGGATCACCCCTTCGACCTGCTGTACCAGCTGGGATTCGCGGTGACCGTCAACGTCGACAACCGCACGCAGAGCCGCACATCACTCACGCGGGAGCTGGCGCTGCTCGCGGAGGCCTTCGACTACGGCCTCGACGACCTCGAGACGTTCCAGATCAACGCCGCCGCGGGCGTCTTCCTGCCGGTCGAGGAGCGCGAGGAGTTGATCGACCTCATCAGCGACGGCTTCGCCTGAGTCTTCGCCGTCGCGCCGTCGCCCTTGCGATGGGCGCCGCCCCTGCGGCGTGCGCTCGGCGCTCTCCATTCCGTGTCTCGGTTGTTCACCGTCGCTAGGCGTCGGGCGTGAACCGTTGAGACACGGATGCGGGTGCTTGGTGGCTCCGACGCTCCGTGTCCCACTTGTTCACGTTTTCGGTGTGCGGGGGTGCAGGAGTGAGACACGGATGCGGGTGCCTGTCGGCGCTCTCGCTCCGTGTCTCGATTGTTCACCGTTTCGGGGCGTTGAGCGTGAGCCAGTGAGACGCGAGTGCGGGGGCCTCGGGTGCGTGGCTCACGGGTTCACTTTCAGCGCCTCTCGAGCGTGAACGACTGAGACCCGTGTGTGGCCGTCGGCAAGACGGGCCCTCCCCAAGTGCGTGAGTTCGGCGGGTCGCCGACGATGCGCGCGAGCGGGAGGAGACGCGGTGCGTTGCCGTGATGTGATCCGCGGATGACCGACGCGGCGTTCCCGGCATCCGCCTTCTCGTATCGATCCGCGCGGGAGGCGGGAATCGGACGCGGGGTTCTCCAAGGGAACCGGTTCATCTCGCCGTTCCACGGCGTGCGTGCGGAGCGCCCGGAGCCGCATCCGGAGATCGACGAGCTCATGCGTCTGTGCCATTGGTATCTGCCCCGTCTGCGAGAGGGGCAGTTCTTCAGCCACGCCACGGCGCTCGCCCTGTACGGCGCCGCGGTTCCGGCGCCGGATGCGCGGGCGGTGCACGTCTCGGTGCATCGGCCCGCCTCCCCGCCGCGGACCCGCGGTGTGCACGGCCACCGTCTGCAGCAGCGGGACCCCGGCATCCGCCTGCTCGGTCGGCTTCCTGTTGAAGCTCCCGAGAGAGCCTGGGTGCAGGCATCCCGAACCTGGATGACGGATGACCTCGTCGTCGCCGCCGACCACCTCGTGCGTCGTGACCGCCCCCTCACCACCATCCAGGCGCTGACGACCGAGGCGCTGCGGATGCGCGGCGACGTCCTCGGCGAGCCGCTGTCACTCATCCGGGAGGGGTCGGAGTCTGCGCGGGAGACGCTGTTGCGTCTGGTGCTGGTGCGCGCGGGACTACCCGAACCTGAGCTCAACCTGCCGCTTCGGGACGCACAGGGACGCACCATCGCGCGTCTGGATGAGTCGTTTCCTGCATACCGCGTGGCCGTGGAGTACGACGGGCGTCAACACGCGTTCAGCGTCACGCAGTTCCGCCGCGACGCGGATCGCTGGGACGCGATTCGGGATGCGGGATGGCACCTCGTCCGCATCCTCGACCACCACCTCTCACCCGATCCGGGAATGGCGGTCGCCAAGGTACGCGCCGCGCTCACCGCGCGGGGCTGGACGGACCGGGGGTCGCGGTCCGCGCTCTGACGCCGGCGCGCTCGGCGCGTGTCTCGAATGTTCACGCACTTGGAGCCTGCGGCGTGAAGGAGTGAGACACGCTGGGGCTCGGCTGAGCTGCGTGTCTCGACCGTGCACGGTCTTGGTGTGTGCCAGGTGAATTGGTGAGACACGGACGCGCCGGGGTGCGCTGCGTGTCTCAGGCGTGCACGCACTTGTGGCCCAGGGCGTGAAGGAATGAGACACGGGATGCGGGCGGGGGCGGTGAGCGGGCGGGTGCGGGATGCGGGATGGGGCGGTGAGCGGGCGGGGGCGGGATGCGGGATGCCGCGCCGGGCGGGGCGGGCGGGGGATGGAAGCCCGCGTCAGCTGACCTCGGCGGTCAGCGAGGGAGGGATGCGGCGAATTCGGTGACGAGCTCCGCCACCCGCCGGGTCATGTCCGCCTCGTCGATCGTGGGAGTGCCGTCGCCCGCCTGGGGGCCGTACGCGCCGAAGGATGCGTGCGATGCGCCGTCGATCTCGACGAAGTCCGCGTCGGACGGAAGGAGGGGCGCTGCATCCCGGATCTTCGCCGGGGTCGACAGTCCGTCCTCGCTGCCGCCGATGCTGAGCACGGGGAGCCCCGTCGCCGACAGGTCGTTCGCGCAGTAGGAGGCGAAGAGCACGAGTGCGTCCGCGTCCGTCGCAAGCTGGCAGGCGCGGACTCCGCCGAGCGAGTGGCCGCCCACCATCCACGTGCGGACCTCGGGCGCGAGGGAGGTGAACGCGTCCAGCGGGCGCGGGTCGAGGAAGGCGAGGTTGTACCAGGGGCGGGTGATCACGACGGTGATGCCGTCGTCGACGAGACCTGAGAGCGTGGCCGCGTACGCGATCGGCTCGACCTTGGCGCCCGGGATGAACACGAGCCCCACATCGGACGCTCCGGATGCGGGTGAGAGAACGATCGCGCCGGCCTGTTCGTCGACCGTGACGGCGTCGTCGGCCCGGACCGCCGCAAGCGGCTCGGGCTCCGCTGCCATGACCCCCACCTGACCCCAGATGAGCACGCCCAGAACGGCGGCCACGACGAGTGCGCCCAGGCCGCCGAACGACCACGCCAGAACCCGACGGACGCGGCGGCGAGGACGAGAAGGCGCGGGATCGGTCACCTGTCCAGGCTAGAGGGCGCAGACCGTGAGAACGTCGCGAGCCCCGCGCCCGTCATGGTCGACGGTGGCGGGGCTCGCGAGAGCGGTTGCTCAGGCCGATTGGTGCGCCGCCACGACATCGCGCACCGCTTCGAACAGCGGATGCTGCGGCTCGAGGCCCGTGACCTCGGTCGTGAACGCCGCGGCGCTCTTCGTGGTGAGCAGGCGCTGCAGTTCGACCGCCTCCGGGTCTTCGGCGGAGGAGAAGGACAGTGCGGCGCCCATCGTGGCGACGAGTGCCGCGGTGGACAGACCACGCTCGGCGGCCTCCGCGGCGGGTCCGACGAAGCGCTCGTGACGCGAGAGCTTGCGCAGCGGCTGTCGGCCGACACGCCACACCGTGTCGGGGAGCGCCGGGTTGCGGAAGCGGGCCAGGATCGTCTCCCGGTAGCGGGCGAGCTCGTCGGGGGCGAACTCGTGCTTCGCGATGAGCACGGCCGACGTCTCGGCCAGCGTCGCCGACACCGCCGCTGCGATCTCCGGTTCGGCCAGCGCATCCGAGATGCGCTCGATGCCCGCGCGTGCACCGTAGTAAGCGGTCGCGGCGTGACCGGTGTTCACCGTGAAGAGCTTGCGCTCGATGTACGGCGCCAGATCATCGACGAAATGGGCGCCCGGGATGCGGGGCAGCGCGCCGCCGAAGGGCGCCTGCTCGATCGCCCACTCGTAGAAGGGCTCCACGACGACGTCGACGCCTGCGTCCGCCGGTTGGCCCGGCACGATGCGGTCGACGGCGGAGTTGGCGAACACGGCGCGCGCGGACAGTGCCGCCCAGTCGTCGCCAGCCTGCTCCCGGACGTGCGCGCGCAGCTGGTCGGTCGCGCCGATCGCGTTTTCGCACGCCATGACCTGCAGCGGTGCGAGGGTCTCGTCACGCTGGGCGAGTCCGGCACGGATGAGAGGGGCCACGAACTTCAGGATCGTGGGGCCGACCGCGGTCGTGACCACATCCGCCGACGCGATCTCGTCGACGACCGCTTGCGGGTCCTCGGCGCTGTTGAGGGCGCGGAACCCGGTGACCACGACGTCCGTGCCGCCGTCGCCGACCTCGTGAACCGTGTAGCTGTCGACCGCGTTGATCGCATCGACGAGCCCGGCCGACACATCGGAGAACACCACTTCGTAGCCCCCCTCGTGCAGGAGGAGGCCGACGAAGCCGCGTCCGATGTTGCCGGCGCCGAAATGGACGGCCTTCATGCGTTCACCGACGCGAGCAGTTCGTACAGATCCTCGGGCGTCGACGCGGCCTTGAGGCGCGCGACGTCGTCCTCGTCGGAGAAGAGGAGCGCGATCTGCGACAGGATGTCCAGGTGCTCGTCGCCCTTGCCGGCGATGCCGATCACGAACGACACGGGGTTGCCGTCCCAGTCGACGCCACCGTCGTAGCGGACCACCGAGAGGCCGGAGGCGAGGATCTCGTCCTTCGTCTCGTTGGTGCCGTGCGGGATCGCGAGCTCGTTGCCCATGTAGGTCGACACCGCCTGCTCGCGCTGCTGCATGGCGTCGAAGTATCTGACGGTGACGGCGCCGGCGGACTCCAGGATGCCGGCCGCTTCGCGCATGGCCTCATCGCGGGTCGCGCCGCCCGAGTGGATGCGCACCTGTCCGATACCGAGAACTGCCATGATTCTTCCTTTCCCGTTCCTGCCGCGCGCTGCCTGCTCGCGGCGCCGCGGACACCTCGTGCCCGCCGGACACGGATGCGGGCCGCACGGTGTGTGCGACCCGCATCCTGTGGGGTCAGCCCTGCTGACCATCCTTCTGCTGATCGACGACCAGGTCCACGACCTCTTCGTACTTCGGAGAGTTCATGAAGTTGTCGACCGAGACGTGCACCGCACCGGGCGTCTGCTTGCGCGCGCGGTCGGTCAGCTGGTTCTGGGTGATGACCAGGTCCTCGCTGCCGTCGAGGTTCGCGATCGCCTTGTTGGTGACCGTGACGCCTTCGACGCCCGCCTTCTTGATCTTGTTGCGCAGCACGCTCGCGCCCATGGCGGAGGAACCCATCCCGGCGTCGCACGCGAAGACGATGTTGGTGACCTTCGTCGTGGTCAGCAGCCCGCCGTCGGCCTGGCCGCCGGTCTCCATGACGGTTTCGAGCTTGTCGAGCACCTCGTTCGCGTCGCGCGCGGCAGTGGCATCCGAAGAGCTCGAGGCGCGCAGGGCGTCCATTGCGGCGGACGACTTGCCCTTGTTCGCCTCGGTCTGGGCGATCGCGGCGCCGAAGGTGTCGGCCTCGGCCTCGAGGTCCCGCTTGCGCGAGGCGCGGAGGATGATGGCGGTCAGGATGAAGGTGACCGCTGCCGCGATGACCACCGACAGCAGCACGATCAGCAGGTTGCCGACACCCGGGCCGATCGCCGCGGCTCCGACGGCGATGATGCTGCCGGGGGCCGCGGGGAAGGCGAGTCCGCCGCCGAGCACCATGTTGGTCGTGACACCGGCCGCGCCACCCGCGATGAGAGCGAGGATGGTCATCGGCTTGCTCAGCGCGTACGGGAAGTAGATCTCGTGGATGCCGCCGAAGAACTGGATGATCGCCGCGCCCGGGGCGGACGCCTTCGCGGCGCCGACACCGAAGAACGTGAAGGCGAGCAGCAGACCGATACCGGGGCCGGGGTTGGCCTCGATGAGGAACAGGATCGACTTGCCGGCGTTGGTGGCCTGCTCGATGCCCAGCGGCGTGAACACGCCGTGGTTGATGGCGTTGTTGAGGAACAGCACCTTGGCGGGTTCCACGATGATCGACACGATCGGCAGCAGGTTCAGCGACACCAGCCAGTTCACCGCCTCACCGAGGCCGTCGCTGATGGCCAGGAAGACCGGGCCGAAGGCGAAGAAACCGACGATCGCGAGGATCATGCCCAGGATGCCGGCGGAGAAGTTGTTGACCAGCATCTCGAAGCCGGGCTTGATCTTGCCGTCCCAGAGCTTGTCCATCTGCTTGGTGATCCAGGCCGCGATCGGGCCCATGATCATCGCGCCGAGGAACATCGGGATGTTGGTGCCGAGGATGACACCCATCGTGGCGATGGTGGCCACCACGCCGCCGCGTTCGCCGTAGACCATGCGGCCGCCGGTGTTCGCGATCAGCAGCGGCAGCAGGTAGGTGACCATGGCGCCGACGAGACCCGCGTAGGCCTGGAAGGTGCCGCCGTCGCCCTGGGCGAGCGCGGTCATGGCGCCGTTCCAGCCGATGAGGGCGGAGTCACCGCCGCCGCCGATGATCTCGGAGACGGGGTACCAGTGCCAGCCGAAGGGGCTGTCCGCGCCGAAGAAGCCGGCGGGGATGAACAGCATCGTGATGAAGCCCCACGCGATGAAGGCCGCGATGTTGGGCATGATCATGCCGGAGAGGAACGTGCCGAATCGCTGGACCGCGACCCGGGCTCCTCCCGGCTGCTTGACGGGAGCTGACGTCGTCGTCATGGGACTGTCTCTTTCTACTCTTTGTGTGAGGGGTGTTACGCGGTGGTGGTGGCTGCGGCCGCGCGGGCGGCGTCGCGGGCGGATGCGGCGTCGTCGGCGGCCAGGGCTGCCTCGGCGATGCGGCGGGCATCGTCGAGGCTGTACTTCAGGAGGGTGGCGCGCACGTCGGCGAGGGCCGTCGGGGCCATCGAGAGGCTCGTCGCGCCGAGGCCGACCAGGACCACGGCCAGCAGCGGATCGGCCGCCGCCTCGCCGCAGATGCCGACGGGCTTTCCGAGCTCGCGCCCGGCCCGACCGGTGGTGCCGATGAGTCCGAGGACCGCGGGGTGCCACGGGTCCTGGAAACCGGCGACGGAGCCGAGGAGGCGGTCGGCTGCCAGGGTGTACTGGGTCAGGTCGTTGGTTCCGATGGACGCGAAGTCGGCGTGCTTCAGCACCCGGTCGGCGAGAAGCGCGGACGAGGGGACCTCCACCATCACGCCGGCCGTCTTGATGCCGAACTCGCGGGCGAGTTCCACGAAGTAGGTCGTCTCCTCGACGGTGGCGACCATCGGTGCCATGACCCAGAGGTCCGCAGGCTCACCGGATGCGGCGATCGCCGCATCCGCTTCACTCAGCGCCGTCAGCTGCTCGCGCAGGATGTCCTCGTTCGCGCGGAGGGCGCGCAGGCCCCGGAGCCCGAGCGCCGGGTTCTCCTCGTGTGCGTCGTTGAGGAACGCGAGCGGCTTGTCGGCGCCCGCGTCCAGCGCCCGGACGACGACCTTCTTGCCGCGGAACGCCGAGAGCAGGCGCGTGTACGACTCCCGCTGCTGTGCGACCGTCGGCGCGTTGGCGGAGCTGAGGAAGAGGAACTCGGTGCGGAACAGGCCGACGCCTTCGGCGCCGAGCGCGACAGCCTCGGCGGCGCCCTCGGGGTTGCCGAGGTTGGCCAGCAGCGGCACCGCGGTGCCGTCGGAGAGCGCACCGGGCGTGATCGGTGCGGATGCGGCCGCGGCGCGCGCGTCGGCGCGGTTCTGCGCGCGGCGCAGCTCCTCCTCGGTCGGCTCCGTGGTCACGACGCCGGCGGCCGCGTCCACGATGACGACCTGGCCGTCGACGAGGTCTGCGGCAGCCGCAGCGCCCACGATCGCCACGATCCCCTTCTCGCGGGCCAGGATCGCGGTGTGCGAGGTGGGGCCGCCTTCACTCGTGACGAGGGCGAGCACCTGGTCGAGATCCAGCAGCGCGGTGTCGGCGGGAGCGAGGTCGGTGGCCACCAGCACGTAGGGATGACCGGGCTCGGGGAGGCCGGGAGCCGCGACGCCCCGCAGGCGGGCGATCACACGCTGAGCCACATCGTCGAGGTCCGCGGCGCGCTCGCCGAGGTAGCCGCCGACGGCGACGAGGGTGTCGCGGAAGCTTGCGAAGGCGTCGTACACGGCGCGCTCGGCGGTGGCGCCGGCGGCGAGACGCGTGTCTACCTCCGACTCCAGCGCCGGGTCCTCGGCCATCATCGCCTGAGCCTCCAGGACGTCCTGCGCAGCGCCGCCGGCGGTGGCGCCGCGCTGCTCGAGCTCACGCGCGACGGCTGCGACGGCCTCGCGCACTCGGGCGGTCTCGGCGGCGACGTCGAGCGTCGAAGGCTCGTCGGCGGGGGCGGGAAGCGGTGCGGCCATGCGGGCGACGGGGCCCTGCGCGACGCCGAGTCCGATACCGACTCCGGGAATGGTGGTGCTCATGGTGTGTCTCCTCAGGCGGCGTCGTGGTCGGTGGTCAGCAGGTCGGCGAGACGGTCGAGGATCGCCTCGGCGTCGCCGCCGTCCACGGTCAAGGTCACGTAGTCGCCGTAGTCCAACCCGAGCGAGATGACGCCGAGGATGCTCGCGGCGTTCGTCGCCGCCCCCGAGTCCTTCGCGATCGTGACCGGGACTCCCGCATCCTTGGCCGCCTGGGCGAAGAGCTTCGCGGGGCGGGCGTGCAGGCCGTGCGACGAGCCGATGCGCACAGTACGGGTTGCGAGGGACATGTGGGTGCCTTTCCTTCTCAGGCCGTGGGGCCGGGCAGCGACGCGGTCGCGTTCGTGATCAGGTCGAGCGTTCGCCGACCGTCTCGGTCCGTGAAGATGTCCTCGGGTAGGACGATCACGGAAGCTCCGTGGCGCGCCGCATCCTCTCGGATGCTGTCCGCCACCTGGGTCAGATGCGGTCCGATGAGCACGAGCTCCGCCTCGCCGATGCGCGCCGCCAACGCGACGTGCGGTACGGCTTCGGCCTGGAGATCGAGCCCGGCGGACACCGCCGCTCGCTGCAGCCGCTGTGCCACGAATGTGCTCGACGCACCAGCGCCGCACACCACCAGGATCCTCATCGACCCGCCTCCTTCCTCTCCATCCTGTGAACCTCCCGAGAGCGCGGCAACCAGAGGTTCTTCCGCCCCGAGCGGAAATCGCCGCGGCAGGGCAGGCCCCCGTCGCCGCCCACGTGATGGAATGGACTGCCGGTGCCAGCCGGGATCTCGGAGGGTGACGTGACGCGAGCGCGACAGGACAGGGTGCTGGGCATCCTGGTCCGCGAGCGCGATTGGATCACCGCCGGCACGCTCGCCGACCTCCTCGGGGTCACCCCGCGCAGCATCCGCAGCTATGTCACCGCGCTGAACGCGCGTGCCGCGGGGGCCGTCGAGTCGGGTCCGCTCGGCTACCGCGCCGGCGCCGAGGCGGCCGCCACGCTGCGCGATCACCCGACGGATGCGGGAACACCCCGCGACCGGCTCCACACGATCGTGCGGGCGCTGCTCGCCGGGGACGCGGGCATCGACGTCTTCGACACGGCGGACCGGCTGTTCGTCAGCCCCGCCACCCTCGAGTCCGACCTCGCCCGGGTGCGAGGCCTCCTGGGGGGAACGGATCTGGTGCTGGAGCGTTCCGCGTCCAGGGCGCGGCTCATCGGTTCCGAAGCAGCGCAGCGCAGGCTCCTCAGCCGTCTCGTGCACGACGAGATGGATGAGGGGGCCTTCGACCTCTCGGCGCTGCGGCGCACCCTGGGAGAGGAGTCCGTCGCGCCGCGGGCGTTCGGCCAGTTCAAAGCGGAGCTGGTCGCGCAGCTGAGCGAGCTGGGCTACTACGTGAACGAGTTCGGCATCGCCGACGTGCTGATGCACATCGCGATCTCCGCCGACCGGGTTTCTCTCGGTCGCGCGTTGGACGAGGCCGCGACGACGCCGACAGATGCGCAGGCGGCGATCGCCGGGGTCATCGACGAGCTTGCGCAGGAGCACCTGGGGGTGCACCTGGGGACGGGAGACACCATCCACCTCGCCACGATCGTGCTGACGCGCATCGTCGCCCCCGGCGCCGCCGACTCGGCACGGACGCCCCTCGACGCCGAGGTGGAGCAGGTGGTGAGCGAGGTGGTGGCGGAGGCCGCATCCGAGTTCCTCGTCGACATCCTCGCGCCCGAGTTCGTGCAGCGTCTGAGCCTGCACGTGCAGAACCTGCGGCTTCGCGCGCGGGAGAACGCGTGGTCGCGCAACCCCCTGACCCGCTCGCTGAAGTCGACGTACCCGATGATCTTCGACGTCGCCGTCTACATCGCGAGCCGCTTGCAGGAACGCCTCGACATCCCGCTCCTGGACGACGAGATCGCCTACATCGCGATGCACGTCGGCGGCCAGCTCGAGCGCAGCCGCCGCTCCGACAACCTGTTGACGGCCACCATCGTGTGCCCGGGATACTACGAGCTGCACGAGCTGCTGCGATCGAGCGTCGACCGCTCGCTCGGCCAGGCGATCGAGGTCGTTGACGTCGAGACGCGGGTCGATCCCGATTGGTCCTCGATCGACACGGACCTCGTCCTGACCACCATCGACGCGCCCGTGTCGGGGGAGCGCTTCGTGCGGATCCAGCCGTTCCTGACCCCCGGCGACATCGAGCGCGTGCAGGCCGTGGCCGGCCGCATCCGCCGTGGGCGTCGCCTCGCGCGCCTGCGCGCGGAGCTGGAGCGCTACTTCGACGCGACGTCGTTCGTGCGCGGGCTCGATGCGTCCGAGGGTGAGGAAGGTGTCATCCGTCAGCTCGGCGGTCTGCTGGTGGAGCGCGGTGTCATCGACGCGGACTACGTCGAGCGCGCCATCGAGCGCGAGCGCCTGTCATCGACGGCGTTCACCGACGCGCTCGCCGTGCCGCACGCGATCGGCATGACCGCGGTGCGCACGGCCATCGCGATCGGCATCGCCGACCCGCCGATGCCGTGGGGCGATTCTCGGGTGCAGGTCGTCGCGCTCGCGGCGTTCTCCGAGACCGACCGCGAGGCGTTTCAGACCGTGTTCGAGCAGTTCGTGGAGGTGTTCAGCGAACGCGATTCGGTACAGCGGATCGTGCGTCGCGGTACCGACTTCTCCGCCTTCCTCGACGAGCTCGTCGCCGTCATCGACGGCTGACTCCGGCCGCGCAGGCGAGGATCCCCAAGCGCTCGTCGTCCTCGCCTGCCGCCCCCGAATCTTGCGTGTCTCCCTCGTGCACGTTTCGGAGCGCCGTGGCGTGAACGACTGAGACACGGGCGGCGTGGGGTCGGTGCGTGTCTCAGACGTTCACGCTTCGGACGCGATTCACGTGAACGATTGAGACACGGAGATGCCGGGCCCTACGGAGATGCCGGGCCCGACGCGGATGCCGGGACCCGACGCGGATGCGGCGCATCAGTGGATGCGGGCGGTCAGCGGTGGCGGAGACGGGCGGTCAGCGCGGCGCGGACCGTCGGCCACTCGCCGTCGATGACCGAGAAGACGACGGTGTCGCGCATCGTTCCGTCCGACCACACCGTGTGATTGCGCAGGACGCCGTCCTGTTTGGCGCCGAGTCGGGCGATAGCGGCGCGCGACTGATGGTTGTGCCAGTGGGTGCGGAACTCGACCGCCCCGCATCCGAGCTGGTCGAACGCGCGCTCCAGGAGCAGGAGCTTCGCGGCCGGATTGATGCCGATGCCCTGGGCGGCGCGCCCCATCCAGGTCGACCCGATCTCGAGTCGCCGGTTGGTTTCGTCGAGGTTGAGGTAGGTCGTCATGCCGACGGCGCGGCCGTCGCGCACCGACACGATCGCCCACGGGGCGACGAGGCCGGCCCGCTGCCGTTCGAGTCGACTCTCGATCTCGTCCCGCATGCCGTCCGGCGAGGGGATGCGGGTGTACCAGGTGCGCCAGAGCTCATCGACCGCGACGGCCGCCGCGAGGTCGTCGGCGTGCTCGGGCGCCAGCTGCTCGAGACGCACGTGGGCGTTCTCGAGCAGCGGGGCCTCGGACCAGCCGCTCACGAACGCGCGTCCAGCAGCGCCCGCACCCCGTCGCTCAGGGCGGCGATGCGCTCGGTCGCATCCGTCGCCGACTCTCCGCGGACGTCGAGGTACGCCTTGAGCTTGGGCTCGGTGCCCGACGGGCGCACGATCACGCGCGAGCCTCCCTTGAGGGTGTAGCGCAGCACGTCGCTCGCGGGGAGCGTCTCCGACCCCGCGCTGAGGTCCTCGACCGCCTTGACCTTCACCTCGCCGATGCGCGACGGAGGATCCGCCCGCAGGCTCGACATGATCGTGCCGATGATCGAGAGATCCTGCACGCGCACCGAGATCTGGTCGCTGGCGAAGAAGCCGAACGTCCGGTCGAACTCATCGAGCAGATCCTGCAGCGTCCTTCCGGAGCCACGGGCCTCGCTCGCGAGCTCGAGCGCCGCGACGGCCGCCGAGATGCCGTCCTTGTCGCGCACGGTCTCGGGGTTCACGAGGTAGCCGAGCGCCTCCTCGAAGCCGAAGATCAGCTCGGGCGCGCGCGAGATCCACTTGAAGCCGGTGAGGGTCGCGGTGAAGCCCAGGCCGTAGTGCTCGGCGACGGTCTGGAGCCCGGGGGAGGAGACGAGCGAGCAGGCGAGCGTTCCGGATGCGCCGGCCTCCGCAGCCTTGCGTGCCGCCCGCCAGCCGAGCAGCAGCCCGATCTGGTTGCCCGTCAGACGGCGCCAGCCGCCTTCCGCATCCGCGTCGGGCACGGCCACCGCGAGGCGGTCGGCGTCGGGGTCGTTGGCGATGACGAGTTCCGCATCCGCCTCCCGCGCCGTCTGGAAGGCGAGGTCCATCGCGCCGGGTTCCTCCGGATTCGGGAAGGCGACGGTCGGGAAGCGCCCGTCCGGCTCGGCCTGCGCGGCCACCTGAACGGGCTCGGGGTATCCGGCCGCGGCGACGATGCGCCCCAGCGTCTCCCCGCCCACGCCGTGCATCGCGGTGTAGACCCAGCGCAGTCCCTCGGCGCCTGCAGGCGCGGGCCCGACGGCGGCGGTGGCCGAGACGTACGCCTCGACGACCTCCTCGGATGCGGTGCGGTACCCCAGCGAGCGGGGGATCTCGCTCGCCGAGACCTCCGTCGCGATGCGCGAGATCTGCGCCGCGATCTCGCCGTCGGCGGGGGGCACGATCTGCGATCCGTCGTCGGCGCCGCCGAGGTACACCTTGTAGCCGTTGTCGTTCGGCGGGTTGTGGCTCGCGGTGACCATGACGCCCGCGTCCGCATCCAGATGCCGGACGGCGAAGGCGAGGACCGGGGTGGGCAGCAGCCTCGGCAGCAGCACGGCGTCCAGCCCCGCCCCCGCGAAGATCTCCGCCGAGTCGCGCGCGAAGACGTCCGAGTTGCGGCGCCCGTCGTAGCCCACCACGACGCGAGGCGTGTGGCCTTCGGCCGCGTTGGCCGAAAGATACGCGGCGAGCCCCGCGGCCGCCTGCGCGACGAGTACGCGGTTCATCCGGTTGCTGCCCGCACCGAGCTCGCCTCGGAGCCCGGCGGTGCCGAACGCGAGGCGGGTGCCGAAGCGGTGGTCGAGATCGGCGAGAGCGGATGCGTCGCCCGCGTCCGCTCTGGCGAGGAGGTCGGTGAGCTCCTCACGCGTCTCGGGATCGGGGTCCTGCGCGAGCCACGCGCGGGCGGCCTCCACGGCGTCGCTCACAGCCGGCCGATCACACGGGCGAGGAGATCGGAGATCACGGGCTCCGCCTCGCGGCCCGCCTCGATCACCTCGGCGTGGCTGAGCGGGGTGGGCGAGATGCCCGCGGCGAGGTTGGTGATGAGCGAGAAGCCCAGCACCTCCATCCCGGCCTGGCGGGCGGCGATCGCCTCGAGAGCGGTCGACATGCCGACGATGTGTCCACCGATAATCTTGGCCATCTGCACTTCGGCGGGCGTCTCGTACTGCGGCCCGCGGAACTGGCAGTAGACGCCCTCATCCAGGCTCGGGTCAACGGTGCGGGCGAGATCGCGCAGGCGCGAGGAGTAGAGGTCGGTGAGGTCGACGAACGTCGCACCCTCGAGCGGTGAGTCCGCGGTGAGGTTGATGTGGTCGCTGATCAGCACGGGCGTTCCGGGCTTCCAGTGCTCCTTGATGCCGCCGGCGCCGTTGGTGAGCACCATGGTGCGCGCGCCGGTCGCGGCGGCCGTACGCACGCTGTGCACGACGCGGCGGGTGCCGTGGCCCTCGTAGTAGTGCGTGCGCGCGCCGATGACCAGCACGTGCGTGCCCGCAGGCGTGCGGACGCTGCGAAGCGTGCCGACGTGGCCTTCCAGCGCCGGCTTGCTGAAGCCGGTGACCTCCGGCGCGTCGATCGTCGCGACGGTCTCACCGATGAGCTCCGCGGCCTTGCCCCAGCCGCTGCCGAGCGTGAGGGCGATGTCGTGCTG
The DNA here is from genome assembly GCF_005347485.1 of Microbacterium sp. RG1. Classification (NCBI taxonomy): domain Bacteria; kingdom Bacillati; phylum Actinomycetota; class Actinomycetes; order Micrococcales; family Microbacteriaceae; genus Microbacterium; species Microbacterium sp. RG1. The sequence goes on from NZ_CP034121.1 coordinate 160,519, forward strand.
GGCGACGCCGGTGAGGCGCGCGATGTCGTCGGCGGCGCGGCGAGCGATCTCGAACGGATCGGCGGCCGGGTCGTCGAGCGGGTTGAGGGGGGTCGTTGCCATGTCCCCACCTTATGAACCCGAGGCCCCGTGGGCCACATCGACGCTCGCCGCATCCCCCGATTCGTCGGCGCGCGCCGTCGGGGGAGAGAATGAGCACCATGTCTGCGAGCTTCGAGAGCGCCCAGCGCGTCGCGATCATCGGTGGTGGCCCGGGCGGCTACGAAGCGGCGCTGGCGGCGGCCCAGCTGGGAGCCGAGGTGACGCTCGTCGAACGCGCCGGTGTCGGCGGGTCGGCGGTGATCACGGACGTCGTTCCCTCGAAGTCCCTCATCGCCACGGCGGATGCGGCTGTCGCCATCGCCGGGGCGAGCGATCTGGGCGTCCAGCTCTTCGCGAAGGACGGCACCGGCAAGCCCCTGCAGCCGCAGGTGGCGATAAACCTCGCTGCCGTGAACAAACGGCTCCTCTCGCTCGCCCGTCAGCAGTCCGACGACATGCGCGCCTCGCTCGTGTCCGCGGGCGTGCGCATCATCTCGGGTCACGGCCGCCTCGACGGAGCCGGCGCGGTGGTCGCCTCCACCGGTCCCGGCGGCACGGACTTCGACCGGGTGGAGGCCGACACGCTCGTGGTCTCCGTCGGCGCCTCCCCGCGTCAGCTCGCCACCGCCAAGCCCGACGGCGAACGCATCCTCACGTGGACCCAGCTCTACGACATGAAGACCATCCCCGAGCACCTCATCGTGGTGGGCTCGGGCGTGACGGGCGCGGAGTTCGCGTCCGCCTACATGAACCTCGGCGCCAAGGTGACGCTCGTCTCCAGCCGCGACCAGGTGCTTCCCGGCGAGGATGCGGATGCCGCGGCGGTGCTCGAGAAGGTCTTCGCCCGCGGCGGCATGACGCTGCTGGCGAAGGCGCGCGCCGAGCGCGCCGAGAACACCGGCGACGGCGTCCGGGTGACCCTCGCCGACGGGCGCACGATCGAGGGCAGCCACTGCCTCATGGCCGTGGGCTCCATCCCGAACACGTCGGGCATCGGCCTCGAGGAGGCCGGTGTCGAGACGACGGAGTCCGGCCACATCCGGGTCAACCGCGTCGCGCGCACCTCGGTGCCCAACATCTACGCGGCGGGGGACTGCACCACCTTCGTCCCGCTCGCCTCCGTCGCCGCGATGCAGGGGCGCACGGGGATCTTCCACGCCCTCGGCGACGTGGTCATCCCGCTCGAGCAACGACGCATCGCCGCCAACATCTTCACCGCGCCCGAGATCGCGACGGTCGGCTGGCAGGAGAAGGACATCCGCGACGGCGCCATCAACGGCGTCGTGTGCAAGATGCCACTCGCGGCCAACCCGCGCGCCAAGATGATGGGCATCAAGGACGGCTTCGTCAAGATCATCGCGCGCGAGGGCAGCGGAACCGTCATCGGCGGCACGATCGTCGGTCCGCGCGCATCCGATCTCATCTACCCGATCGCCATCGCCGTGGAACGCCGCCTGACCGTCGACCAGGTGTCGCGCGTGTTCACGGTGTACCCGTCGCTGTCGGGCTCTGTGACCGACGCGATGCGTGCCATGCACGTGATCGAGCCGGCCACCGAAGACGAGGACTGATCCGGATGCGGCCGCGCGCCGCATCCGCCGACGTCACCGCGCCGCGCGCTCGTTGCGTCGTTGCTGCCACACTTCTGCGCACCCGCGACAGGGAATGACTGTGGCATGTGCGAAGAAGTGGCGCAGTCGCGCACATGCGACGCAACTCGGGCACCCGGGCGGGTGGCCCTGACGGGTCAGTTGATGGTCAGGAGCTGGTGCCCCGCGGAGACCGTGGTGCCGGCGGCGGCGTTGATCGCGCCGACCACGCCGTCCTTGTGCGCCTGGATCGGCTGCTCCATCTTCATCGCCTCGAGGACGACGACCAGGTCGCCCTTGACGACCTGCTGACCCTCAGAGACCGCGATCTTGACGATCGTCGCCTGCATCGGCGCCTTCACGGCATCGCCCGAAGCGCCCGCGTTGGCGGTGGTCTGGTGCGAGCGACGTGACGGCGGCACCGCGGCGGGGCGACCGGTCTGCGCAGGTGCTGCGGCGATCCGGTCGGGCAGGCTCACCTCGAGGCGCTTCCCGCCGACCTCGACGACGACCGTGTGTCGCTGCTCGGGCTGCGCGATGTCGCCGAGTTCGCCGTCCCACGCGGGGATCTCGTTCACGTACTCGGTCTCGATCCAGCGCGTGTAGACGCCGAAGACGCCGTCTTCGGCGGTGAACGCCGGCTGACGCACGACGTCACGGTGGAACGGGATGACGGTGGGCAGGCCCGCGACCTCGAACTCGTCGAGGGCGCGACGCGCCCGGGCGAGCGCCTCCGCGCGGTCGCGGCCCGTGACGATCAGCTTCGCCAGCAGCGAGTCGAACGCGCCCGAGACGACGTCGCCCGCGGTGACGCCCGAATCGAGACGGATGCCGGGGCCGCCGAAGGTCTTGAAGACCTTCACCGGACCGGGCTGGGGGAGAAAGCCCCGTCCCGGGTCCTCGCCGTTGATGCGGAACTCGATCGAGTGGCCGATGGGGGCCGGGTCGTCGTAGCCGATCAGCTCGCCCTCGGCGATGCGGAACTGCTCGCGGACGAGGTCGATGCCGGTGACCTCCTCGGAGACCGTGTGCTCGACCTGCAGGCGGGTGTTGACCTCGAGGAAGGAGATCGTCCCGTCCGCGCCGATGAGGAACTCGCAGGTGCCGGCACCGAGGTAGCCGACCTCGCGCAGGATGGCCTTGGACGACTCGTAGAGGATGCGGTTCTGCTCCTCGGTCAGGAACGGCGCCGGCGCCTCCTCGACGAGCTTCTGGTGGCGGCGCTGCAGCGAGCAGTCGCGCGTAGAGATCACGACGACGTTGCCCGCCGCATCCGCCAGGCACTGGGTCTCGACGTGGCGCGGCTTGTCGAGGTACTTCTCGACGAAGCACTCGCCGCGTCCGAACGAGGTGATCGCCTCGCGGGTCGCGGACTCGAAGAGCTCCGCGACCTCGTCGAGCTCGCGCGCGACCTTGAGGCCTCGGCCGCCGCCGCCGTAGGCGGCCTTGATGGCGATGGGCAGTCCGTACTGCTCGGCGAAGGCGATGACCTCGTCGGCGCCCGAGACGGGGCCGGGGGATCCCGGGGCGAGCGGGGCGCCGACCTTCTCGGCGACATGACGGGCGGTGACCTTGTCGCCGAGCGCCTCGATGGCGTCGGGCGAGGGGCCGATCCAGGTGGCGCCCGCGCCGATCACCGCGCGGGCGAAGTCCGCGTTCTCGGCGAGGAAGCCGTATCCGGGGTGCACCGCGTCGGCACCGGCACGGCGGAGGACGGAGAGGATCTTCTCGATCGAGAGGTAGGTCTCGGCGCCGGTGGTGCCGTCGAGGGCGTAGGCCTCGTCGGCGAGACGCACGTGGAGCGCATCCCGATCCTGGTCGGAGTAGACCGCGACGGAGGCGATCCCGGCGTCACGAGCGGCACGGATGATGCGTACGGCGATCTCGCCGCGGTTCGCGATGAGGACCTTGGCGATGCGAGGCATGAGTGCCAGCCTAGCGAGAGGTTGCCGTGTCTTTTTGACCGAACTCCACAAGAACAAATAAATCTGTTCGGGAGAACCTACAACCGTCCCGACGCGGGTTCAGTCGGTGGAGGGTCCCCACAGATCGGTCCACGTCACCCCGAGCTCGCGGCACAGGGTCCGCAGCGTGGACAGCGACATTCCGACCACCGTCGACGGGTCGCCCTCGACGCGGGTGATGAAGGGGCCGCCGAGACTGTCGACGGTGAATGCGCCTGCCACCAGCAGTGGTTCGCCCGTCGCGACGTAGGCGGCGATCTCCGCATCCGTGACATCCGAGGCGAAGGTCACGGACGCCGCGGCGACGGCGTGCGCCTCGACGGGCGCTGCGCCGGGCGCGAGCCGGATCACGCTGTGCCCCGAATGCAGCACGCCCGTGCGGCCGCGCATGTCGTGCCACCGGGCCGTCGCGGCTTCCGGCGTGTAGGGCTTGCCGAGGATCTCGCCGTCGAGCTCGAACATCGAGTCGCCGCCGATCACGACGCCGTCGAAGTCCTCCCCGTCCTCCTCGAGCGCGGCGACGACGGCCGCCGCCTTGCGCCGCGCGAGCAGCAGCACGTGCTCCGTGGGGGTGAGCGTGCGCTTCTCCGCGGCCTCGACAGCGGCGACCACCGCCTCCTCGTCGACGTCGGGGGCAGCGGTGCGCGGTTCGATCCCCGCCTGGCGAAGCAGCATGAGCCGGGCGGGCGATGTCGAGGCGAGGAGCACGCGCATCCCTCCACGGTAGCCCGTCGTCCGTGCGCGCCGCCGGAGCGGGGGTCGCCGCTGGGCGGGCGTGTGCGAAGCTCGAAGGATGGATGCCGGAACGCACCTCGAGCTCGAGATCACCGATGTCGCCCACGGCGGCGTCTTCGTCGCGCGGCACGGTGATGAGCGTCGCGTCGTCTTCGTGCCGGACACCCTGCCGGGCGAGCGCGTGCGAGTGCGTCTGACCGACACATCCAAGAAGTCCTTCTGGCGGGCGGAGGTCGTCGAGGTCCTCGACGCATCGCCGCACCGGCAGCCGCATGTCTGGGCGCAGGCCGACCTGTCGGTGCCCGCCGAGGACCGTCCCGGCGGTGCGGACTTCGGCCACATCGTCCTGCCCCAGCAGCGGGCGCTCAAGCTCCGCGTGATCGAGGACGCTCTGGCACGCATCGGACGGCTGTCGCTTCCGGCGACCATGGAGGCGGCGCACACGAGCGCGACCGGCGAGACCGAGAGTGCGGACGGTACCGGGTGGCGCACGCGGGTGAGCCTGCACGTCGACGCGGAGGGGAACATCGGTCCCTTCGGCGCACGCAGTCACCGGGTCGTGCCCGTTCGCGAGCTGCCGCTCGCGACGTCGGCCATCGCGGATGCGGCGGCGGGGCTGGCCCGCGCGAAGCCGGGGCGCGTCGAGCTCGTCCAGCCCGCCGACGGCCGGGTGCGGGTCATCGCGCGACCCGACGCACGTGAGCGCGCCGCGCGACCCGAGGTGGTCACCGAGCGGGTGGGGGAGCGCGCCTTCCGCGTGGATGCGGGCGGGTTCTGGCAGGTGCACCGCCTGGCGGCGGGCACCCTGACCGCGTTGGTGAGCGACGCGCTCCACGACGTCGGCGTGGATCCGGAGGGGTGGCACCTCGACCTGTACGGCGGCGTCGGGCTGCTCGCGGCCGCGATCGGGGACGCCGCAGGGCCCTCCGCTCGCATCACGAGCGTGGAGTCCAACGCCCGCGCGACCGAGCACGCGGGGCACAACCTGGCGCAGTGGGTGGGCGCACGGGCCGAGACGGCGCGGGTGGAGCGGTGGGTGGCCGACCTCGCGAACAATGCGAGCAGCGATCAGCGCGCCAGACTCTCTCGAGGGGTCGTCGTGCTCGACCCGCCTCGTTCGGGCGCGGGCAAGGACACCGCGCGCGCGATCGCCGGGCTCGAGCCGGCCGCCATCGTCTACGTCGCGTGCGACCCCGTCGCACTCGCGCGGGACCTCGCCGAGTTCCGCCTGCACGGTTATGACGCCGAGGCGGTCCGCGGGGTCGACCTGTTCCCGCACTCCCACCACGTCGAGGCGATCGCCACTCTTCGGCGGACGGGCGCACGGCTAGCATGAGCGCATGACGCGCGTCGCCTTCATCGACGACCACGAGTCGGTGCGGCTCGGGGTGGAGGCCGCCTGCGCGCGGACCGGCACGACCGACGTCGTCTACTCCGGAGCATCCGTCACGTCGTACCTCGCGTGGCGCGCGGACGGGGGAGAGCAGGCCGACGTCGTGGTGCTGGATCTCACCCTCGGCGACGGCACCACGGTGACCGAGAACGTCACCCGGTTGACGGGCGACGGCTCGGCGGTGATCATCTACAGCGTCGCGGATCGGCCCGCATCCGTGCGCGAAGCCCTGCTCGCCGGAGCGGTCGGCGTCATCAGCAAGGCCTCGCCGATCTCGGACGTCGTCGGAGCGATCGCGACGGTGGCCAGGGGCGACGTGCTGAACACCGTCGAGTGGGCCAGTGCGATCGAAGGGGACCGTGCTTTCGCGGATGCCCAGCTCTCGACGCGCGAACGCGAGGTGCTGAAGCTGTACGCCGCGGGGCTTCCTCTGAAGATCGTGGCCGATCGCCTGGGTATCGCCTTCTCGACGGCCAAGGAGAACATCACGCGCATCCGCGTGAAGTACGTCGAGGTCGGCAGGCCCGCTCCCACCAAGGTCGACCTGCTGCGGCGCGCGCTGGAGGACGGACTGCTCACGGAGCAGTCGGTGGGCGCCCATGACCGATAGTCGACCGTTACGGGTCCTCCGCGAAGAGCTCGAGAGCACCGGCATCCCCGGCATCGCCTCGTTCACGCGGGAGCGGGTCGAGCGCGTCATGGCGGTGTCGGTCGCCCTCGCCTTCGGCGCACTCGGCGCGCAGGCCTTCTTCGCGGCCCTGGGGGCGCGGGACGTGCGGGAGGGGTGGGAGCTCGCTCTCATGCTCGTGGTCTTCGTCCCGTTCGTGGTCATGGAGGTCACGTTCTTCACCGGCCGCTTCACGCTCTTCGGCGGGCGCTTCTTCGTCGTCGCCTACACCGCGTCCCTCGTCGTCTGGCCATGGGCCACGGCCGGGTCGGAGACCGCGATCACGTATCAGCCGTGGATCTACTTCCTGGTGACCGTCGCCACCGTGGCGAGCGTCATCGTCTTTCCTCGTCCCGTCCACGTCGCGATCACCGTGCTCCTGCCGTTCGTGTACGGGCTCGTCCGGATGATCGAGCTGCGCTTTGTGGCGGATGCGTGGATCGCGGTGTCGCTGGACACCTCCTTCTCCCTCATCCTGGGGAGCGTTCTGATGATGCTCGCGTGGACGTTCCGCACCGCGTCCTCGACGATCGACGAGCGGCGCCTGCGCGCCGTGAGCTCCTACGCGCAAGCCGCCGCCGTGAACGCCACGGAACGCGAACGCGTCGCGGTCGCGGCGCTCATGCACGACAGTGTGCTCGCGGCGCTGCTGGCCGCGGAACGTGCCGAGACGCCGCGTGAGCGCGATCTGGCCGTCTCCATGGCCCGCGAGGCCCTGACCCGGCTGGCCAACACCGATCGGGATGTCGGCGAAGGCAGCGACGCGCCGGTGCCGGCGGAGGCGATCGTGGCCGACATCCGGCGGACGATCGATGATGCACACTGCCCGGCGGAGCTCGTCGTCGACCTCGACCCCGACACCCCCGAGGTGCCCGGCCGGGTTGCGCGGGCGCTGGCGCTCGCAGCAGCGCAAGCCATCTCCAATGCGGTGGAGCACGCCGCGGGGGCGGGGCTCGTGGTGCGCGTCAGCGGCAGCGCGCGGCCCGGCCGTGTGGTCATCGTCGTCGCCGACAGCGGGCCCGGGTTCGACATCGACGACGTTCCCGCTGATCGGCTCGGCATCCGTGCATCCATCCTGGCGCGGGTGAGCGCGTTCGGCGGGAGCGCCGACGTGGTCTCGTCCAAGGACGGAACCCGGGTGACGATGACGTGGCGGGCGGTGGGCCCATGATCAGCATCCGATTCGTCGTCATGATGCTCGGCCTCGCCTTCACGGGCTTCCTCGTCGCGCGCGCCTCCTGGGTCACCGGCCCCGTCAGCGAGCCGCCGCTGCTGTGGACGGCGCTCATCGTCTTCCTCGTCGTCGCGTGGTTCTGCATCTTCTGGGGGATGACCTCGGGACTGCGCACGCGCAGCCAGGAGATCACCGTCGCGCGAGGCAGCGACCGGCTTCCCATGTGGCTGTGCGTGGCGGCACTGCTGGTCTCCATGGTGCTGCCGCCGCTCATCTCCGCGGCGATCCCTCTCGAGGCCCGCACCGAGCAGTACGCCACGTGGTACATCGGAGGCCTGGGGGCTCTGATGACCATCCTCGTCATCCGCCGCAGGCCCTGGGCGGCCTGGAGCGGCACCGCGGTGCTCGCGGGGTGGCCGATGGTGCTCCTCGGGCCGATTCCCGCGCTCGGTCTCGGACTGGTGGGTTCGGTGGTCTGGGTCACCGGCGCCCACTTCTTCACGTTCGCCCTGGACCGCGCGGCGCGCGACACCGAACGGCTCGGCGAACTGCAGCGCACCGCATCGGCCGTGCAGGCGGCGCAGGGGTCGCAGCAACGGGAACGGCGCATCCAGGTGCAGCGCGCGCTCGCCGTGGCCGGTCCGGTGCTGGCGCGCACGATCGCGACCGGCGGCCGCCTCTCGGAGGACGAGCGCACCGATGCCCGCATCGCCGAGGGTCGTCTGCGCGATGAACTGCGCGGGCCGCGTCTCCTGGACGCCGATGTGCGCGAAGCATTGGATGCGGCGCGCAGGCGCGGTGCCATGGTCACGATGTTCGACGAGGGCGGTCTGGACGGGCTTGCCGAAGAGCAACTGCACGTCATCCGCGCCGAACTCGCCCAGACGCTGCGCTCGGCGCGATCCGAGCGCCTCTACATCCGCACCTCGCCCGACGAGCGGGTCGCCGTCACTGTCGTCGGACGCGCCTCGTCGACTCTCGGTCTGTCCGACGAGGACAGCGTGGATCTCTGGCGCGAGATCGAGCACCCGGCCGGCTGAGTCCCGCGGTCCTGCGAGCTGCGGTGCACCTGCACCGTCAAAAGGAAAGGAGACGAGGGGCGGCGAGTCGCTCGCCCCTCGTCTCCGGGCGAGTGGTTACCCGAAAACCACCCGCAAGATCGAACCCGGTTGGTGCACCCTGACGGTCAACGGGCCGATCGAACGCGAAGATGCGTTCCAGCTCCTCCAGTATGCGAACGGGGCGCGGGGAGTGTCTGTAGGTACTTTGGGGGACACCTGCGTCGGCGCCCTCCGGCGTCCCTCAGCCGCTGTATCCGCCCCATCCGGCTTCACGCCGGAGCGGCTGTCGGAGCCCGCGCTGCGACAGTGACCATGCGGAGCGCCGGATCGGCTCGGCGGCCACCGCGCCCTGCTCCTCCTGCCGGTAGGCGGCGGCGACGACCGCGATCGCCGCCGCGAGTTCCACCTCGTCCGGATTCCCCTTGCGTACGTCGATCCGCAGCGTTTCGCCGGTTTCCTCGAGGGTCATAGCGGGATGTTCCCGTGCTTCTTCGGCGGCAGGCTGGCGCGCTTGCCGCGCAGGGAGCGCAGCGCCTTCGCGATCGCGACGCGGGTCTGAGCGGGTTCGATGATCCCGTCCAGCTCGCCGCGCTCGGCCGCGAGGAAGGGGGATGCCACGTTGTACGTGTACTCGTTCGCCAGCCGTGCACGCACCGCGGCGACGTCCTCGCCGGCTTCTTCGGCACGCTTGATCTCGCCGCGGTAGAGGATGTTCACCGCTCCCTGCCCGCCCATGACGGCGATCTCCGCGGTCGGCCAGGCCAGGTTGATGTCGGCGCCCAGCTGCTTGGAGCCCATCACGATGTAGGCACCGCCGTAGGCCTTGCGCAGGATCACGGTGACGAGCGGGACGGTCGCCTCGGCGTAGGCGTAGAGCAGCTTCGCTCCGCGGCGGATGACGCCCGTCCACTCCTGGTCGGTGCCGGGCAGATAGCCCGGCACGTCGACGAGCGTCACGATCGGGATGGAGAACGCGTCGCAGAACCGGACGAAGCGGCTGGCTTTCTCTCCCGCGTCGATATTGAGCGTTCCCGCCATCTGCGAGGGCTGGTTGGCGATGACGCCGACCGTGCGGCCCTCGACCCGGCCGAAGCCGATCACGATGTTCGGGGCGAAGAGGGGCTGAACCTCGAGGAACTCCCCGTCGTCCACCACGTGCTCGATGACCTGGTGGATGTCGTAGGGCTGGTTCGGCGAGTCGGGGATCACCGCGTTGAGCGCGCGGTCCGCATCCGTCGTTTCGAACTCGAAGACGCCCTCGTAGCCCGGGACCTCGGACATGTTGTTGTCGGGGAGGAAGCCGATCAGCGTGCGGGCGTAGTCGATCGCGTCGTCCTCGTCCTCGGCGAGATAATGCGCGACGCCGGAGCGTGTGTTGTGCGTGAGGGCACCGCCCAGCTCCTCCATCCCGACGTCCTCGCCCGTGACGGTCTTGATGACGTCGGGTCCGGTCACGAACATCTGGCTCGTCTTGTCGACCATGATGACGAAGTCGGTGAGGGCGGGGGAGTAGACCGCTCCACCCGCCGCCGGACCCATGATGAGCGAGATCTGCGGGATCACGCCGGATGCCGCGGTGTTCAGGCGGAAGATCTCGCCGTACTTGCCGAGCGCCACCACGCCCTCCTGGATGCGGGCTCCGCCCGAGTCGAGGATGCCGATGCAGGGGCAGCCCGCGCGCAGCGCGAACTCCATGATCTTGATGATCTTGTCGCCGGCGACTTCGCCGAGCGAGCCGCCGAAGGTGGAGAAGTCCTGCGCATACACGGCGACCGTGCGGCCGTGGATGGTGCCGGTTCCGATCACGACGGAGTCGCCGTACGGACGCGAGCGCTCCATGCCGAAGGCCGTCGTGCGGTGACGCACGTACTCGTCCATCTCCACGAAACTGCCGTGATCGACGAGCAGCTCGATGCGCTCACGCGCCGTGAGCTTGTCCTTCGCGTGCTGTTTCGTCTGGGCGTTCTTCTCGGCGTCGACGACCGCTTCCTGATAGCGCTGGCGCAGGTCGGCGATCTTGCCTGCGGTGGTCGAGAGGTCGGGGCTGTCCGTCACGCGTTCCACCCTATCGGCGCCGCCTCCCCTGGCGTTGGAGGGTGTCGACAGGTGTGTGCGGCATCCGCTGTCGGCTGTCTCAGATGCTGTCGCCGTGAGGCGCGAGCTCACGCTGTCAACGGGGGAGTGCGATCGGGGGTCGCGAGTATCGTGTGGCCCATGCCGATCCCCGCCGATGGATACCCTCTCGCCGCCGCTGTCAGCCCCCGGGTGCAGGTCGTCGAGACGACCGACTCGACGAACGCGGATGTGGTCGCCGCGGTCCTGGCGGACGACGCCGGGTGGCCGCATCTGTCCGTGCTGGTGACGACCGACCAGCGTCGGGGCCGCGGCCGGTTGGACCGTACCTGGGTCACGCCGGCCGGTACGGCGCTCGCCGTCTCCGTGGTGGTGCGCGTGGGCGCTCTGCCCGTTCATGCGCGGGGGTGGATCCCCCTGATCGCGGGCATCGCGATGACGCGGGCGATCGCCGCGCAGCTACGCGGCATGCCGCAGGCGGTGGGGCTGAAGTGGCCCAACGACGTCCTCGTGGACGGGCAGAAGATCTGCGGCATCCTGGCGGAGGCCGTGCCCGGCGAGTTCGACGCCGTCGTGGTCGGCGCAGGGGTCAACACGCGGATGCCGCGGGTCGATCTGCCCGTGGCGACGGCGGTCTCCTTCGCCGCTCTCGGGCAGGAGGCCGATGAGGACAGGTTGCTCGCCGACTACCTGAGCGGTCTGGACGACATGCTCATGGCTCTCATCGACGCCGACGGCGACGCGGTCGCTGCGGGCATCCAGTCCGCTGTCGACAGCGTGTGCACGACGCTGGGTGGCGACGTGGCGGTGTCGCTGCCCGACGGCACGACGCTGGAAGGTCGGGCCGAGCGCATCGATGCGGAGGGGCGACTGGTCGTGTCCGCCGGCGGTGCGGAGGTCCCCGTCGCGGCAGGAGACGTCACGCACGTCCGGTAGGTGCCGCCGCGTCGCGTGATGGCGGGCGTGTGAGCGACGTGTGCGCGGCGCCGCAGGGCACAATGGGAGGGTGACGCAGCCGACCGGATTCGGGGTCCGCCCGCCGACACCCGCACCCGGTGTCGCGGCGCCGGAGCGTCGTATCGTGCGCACCCGCCGGCACGCTCGGCGACTCTTCTGGTGCGCCCTTGTGCTCATCGGCGTCGCCGGTGCCGTGGGTTACTTCCTCGGGAATCTGCCGGCGCCGTTCGAGGACTGGATGCTGTTGGTGGCCGCCGGACTCGTCGTCCTGGTGCTCGTGGTCGTCCCCTTTCTCGCCTGGCTCTCGCACACCTATACGGTCACGACGCGTCGTGTCATCGAACGTTCGGGCGCGTTCGGGCGGCGTTCCCGCGAGCTCAGCCATGTCCGCGGCTATCGCATCACGGTGCGCAGAGGTCCGCTGCAGCGGCTCTGGCGCACCGGGACCTTGATCCTCGATGACGGAGTGGAGCAGCCGCTCGTCATCCGCCGCATCCCGCAGGTGCAGTTGGTGCACGAGGTGCTCGTCGACCAGGTCGAGGTCAACCAGATCCTCGCCCACCGCGACGCGCAACCACTTCCCGCCCCGCCCAGCGCCCCCGCCTGATCCGCCGCCGTCCCCACGGTGCCCGTAGCGGGTGCCGGCGTGAGGAAGAATGGTCAGCGTCCGGAAGGGGAATCATGGCGGTGCGCGTGGGAGTCGTGGGCGGCGGACAGCTTGCCCGGATGATGATCGCTCCGGCGGCGGAACTCGGACTCGAGATCCGCGTGCTGGCCGAGTCCGAGGGGATGAGCGCGGCGCTCGCCGCGACGGCGGTGGGCGACTACCGCGACCTCGAGACGGTGCGCGCGTTCGCCGGCGACGTGGACGTGCTGACCTTCGATCACGAGCACGTGCCGCAGGATGTGCTGCGCGCGCTGGTCGCGGACGGCGTCCCCGTGCATCCCGGCCCAGACGCGCTGCGGTTCGCGCAGGACAAGCTCGAGATGCGCGAGCGGCTGACGGAGCTCGGCATGCCCCAGCCCGACTGGGCGCGCGTGGAGAACGTCGACCAGTTGCAGGAGTTCCTCGACGACCACGGTCATCGCGCGGTCGTGAAGACGCCGCGCGGCGGCTACGACGGCAAGGGAGTACGTGTCGTGTCGGCGGCGACCGAGGCGCAGGACTGGTTCACGGCGCTCGCAGAGGACGCCCGCGGCGGCGCTCTCCTGGTCGAGGAGCTCGTCGACTTCCGCCGCGAGCTGGCGCAGCAGGTCGCGCGGCGCCCCTCGGGCGACATCGTCGCGTATCCGGTGGTCGAGACGGTCCAGCGCGACGGTGTGTGCGCCGAGGTCGTGGCCCCTGCGCCCGGCGCACAGGGCCGAGTGGCCGCGGAGGCCGAGCGCATCGGCGTCGCGATCGCGGACGGCCTCGGAGTCACCGGGATGCTGGCGGTGGAGCTGTTCGAGACCACCGATGAGCGACTGCTCGTCAACGAGCTCGCCATGCGTCCGCACAACAGCGGGCACTGGAGCCAGGACGGCGCGGTCACGAGCCAGTTCGAGCAGCACCTGCGCGCCGTGCTCGACCTCCCGCTGGGTGACGTGGGCGTGCGCGCGCCGTGGTCGGTGATGATCAACATCCTGGGCGGGCCCGCCGAGGGGACGCTCGAGGACCGCTTCGGTGCGGCGATGTCCGCGCATCCGGCGGCGAAGGTGCACACCTACGGCAAGGCTCCGCGCCCCGGCCGCAAGGTCGGGCATGTGAACGTCGCCGGCGACGACCTCGACGACGTGGTCTACGAGGCGAGGGCCGCCGCCGCGCACTTCCTGGACTGACGGGTCCGACCTCGCGCGCCGTTGCGGTGATCTTCCAGTGATGCCGCCTAGCCTTGTCGGGTGACCCGGCCGCTGCATTCCTCCGAGGCGCCCCTGGTCGGCGTCGTCATGGGCTCCGATTCCGACTGGCGTGTGATGAACGAGGCCTCGGCCGCTCTCACCGAGTTCGGCATCCCGCACGAGGTGGAGGTCGTCTCGGCGCACCGCACTCCCGAGAAGCTGCACCGCTACGGCGTCGATGCGCGCTCGCGCGGGCTGCGGGTGATCATCGCCGGTGCGGGTGGTGCGGCGCACCTGCCGGGAATGCTCGCTTCCGTCACGCCCCTTCCCGTCATCGGGGTCCCCGTTCCGCTCGCGACCCTGGACGGTCTGGATTCGCTGCTGAGCATCGTGCAGATGCCGGCCGGGATCCCGGTCGCGACCGTCTCGATCGGCGGGGCGCGCAACGCTGGAATCCTTGCAGCGCGGATCCTGGGCGCAGGGGATCCCGGTATCGCCGATCGGCTCGAGTCGTACGCGCGCGAGCTGGAGCAGATCGTCGAGCAGAAGAATCAGCGGCTGAAGGACTCGTTGTGAGCGCCGTGAGTCCGCCGCGCCCCGGCCAGCGTCAGGCGGCCGCGCCGGTGGTGAACCCGTACCCGCTCCGCTATCCCGACAGCTCGTCACGAACCGTGATGACGCGACGCGCATGGTGGCTCGTCGTGCTGAACCTCCTGGTGCCGGGCTCCGCTCAGGCGCTGGCGGGCAACCGTCGGCTGGGACGGTTGGGCCTCGGTGCCACGCTGCTGCTGTGGGCACTCGCGCTCATCTGCGCGGTGATCGCGCTGATCGATCTCGGTACGTTCGTCGATCTCGCCACGGGTGCGTGGGTCCCGGGATGGCTCGCTCTGCTGCGTCCGGTGCCCATGCTCGTCGTGCAGGGGATCCTGTTCCTCTACGCCGGGCTGTGGATCGTCCTCACGATCGACACACTCCGTCTGGTCCGACTCGTGAAGATCCAGCCGTGGGCTCGGCTGGCGACGTCGATCCTCGCCATCGGCGCCCTCGTGCTCGCGAGCTCGGGCGCCGTCTGGGCATCGAACTCGGTCGGCGCCGCACGCGACGCGCTCGGTACGGTCTTCACCCAGACCGGACCCGCGGTGGAACCGATCGACGGTTACTACAACATCCTCCTGCTCGGCGCGGACAGCGGCGAGGGCCGCGACTCCATGCGTTTCGACAGCATCTCGGTCGTCTCGATCAACGCGGAGACCGGCGCCACCACGATCTTCGGAATCCCGCGCGACATGCCGAACTTCCCGTTCGCTCCCGGGCCGATGCAGGACAAGTACCCCAACGGCCACGAATCGCACCCCAGCCCCACCTGCGGGTGGGGCAGCGGGATCAACCAGCTGCGTACGGAGGTCGAGGTCTGCCAGGACGGCAACTCGATCTATCCGGATGCGGTCGCCAACGGCTCCGAGCCGGGAGTCGAAGCGACGAAGGACGCCGCGGAGGGCATCCTCGGCATCCAGATCCCCTTCTACGCGTTCATCGATATGGATGGTTTCGCAGCTCTGATCGATGCGCTGGGCGGTGTCGACATCACCGTCAGCGAGCGACTGCCGAAGGGCGGCGGCCCCGCTTACGAGGGTCAGAGTGCCGAGGAGTGGGCGACCGGGTGGATCGAGCCCGGCGAGCAGCATATGGATGGCGACACCGCGCAGTGGTACGCCCGTTCGCGCTATACGACCAACGACTGGGACCGCATGCTGCGTCAACGTCAGCTGCAGGAGGCGATCCTCGCGCAGTTCACCCCGGGCAACGTCCTCAGCCGGTTCCAGGACGTCGCCGCAGCGGGCACCCACCTCGTCAAGACGGACATCCCGCAGACCATGCTCGGGTACTTCGTCGAACTCGCCATCAAGGCGAAGGAGCAGCCGGTCACGCCGATCGAGCTCACGCCCCAGGGTGGGATCGACGATCGCAACCCGGATTACGACAAGGTGCACCAGATCGTGCAGCAGGCGCTCTATCCGCCGACGCCCTCCCCGACTCCGGAGGGCTGAGAGCATACCGGTGCGGTGAGCTCCCAGAAGCCGACGCGAACGGATGGGTAGTCTCGAAGGATGACCGTCACGCTCCGCCTCGTGCTCGATCAGCTGATCGATGTGGTCGATCCGGATGCCGCCGAAGCCGCGCGGGAGATCGCCGCAGCCCTCGTGAAGACCGCGCCGCGCGGGTGCGCTGTGGGCGCGATCGTGCCGGCCGGTGCGGAGGGCGCTGCGGCCGAGATCGCAGGCCTGGCGGATGTCTGGCGCGCACCTCTGGCGCGGCCCGCCTTGGCCGCGTCATGGCAGCTCGGGATCGCGCCCGGCATCGGCGGAGGGCTCATCCATGCGCCGGGACCGCTCGCGCCGCTGGTCCGTCACGATCGCGTCAACGACAACGATCAGACCGTCGTGACGCTGTGGGAGCTGTGCGCGTGGGAGGTTCCGGGTGATCTTCCCCGTGGTGCGGTCGCTGCCCAGCGGGCTCTCCTGCGCCGAACCGAGAAGTTCGCCGACGCCGTCGTCGTTCCCACACACGCGCTGGCAGCCAAGCTCGTCGAGGTCGCCCCGCGGCTGGCGGGGCGCATCCGGGTCATTCCGGGAGCCGCGCCGCAAGGCTTCGCGGTTCCCTCGGATGCGGTCGGCCGGCGTCGCGAGCTCGGCGTCATGGAGGACGTCATCGTCGTGGCGGGCTCCCGGTGCGACGACGCCGCCTTCGCGGCGGCCTTCTCAGCGATCGGTTCCCGTGGATGCGACCGCAGCGTCGTCGTGATCGACGCCGCGGCTGAGGACAAGGACCGCGTCCGGGATCTCGCTTCGGCAGCAGGACTTCCGCCCGAGCGGGTCAGCGTCCAGCCCCATCTGGGCGCGCCCGATCGAGCGGCCGTGCTGGATGCCGCGAGCGCGCTGGTCTCGCCGTCTGCACTCAGTGCCTTCCCGTGGCGCGCGGTGGAGGCGCTGACACTGGGGGTGCCCATCGTGGCCATGGCCTCCGCGGTCCACGAAGAGGTGCTCCTCGACGGCGCGCTCACGGCCCCCGTCGAGTCCTTCTCAGACGCGCTCGGGCAGGTTCTGGCGTCGGAGGAGAGCAGGAAACGATACGCGGTCCGCGCGGCGGACCGCGGCCGCGCCTTCTCCTGGCGTGATCACGCCGAAAGGGTCTGGGCACTGCACTCGGAGCTGTAGCGGCGCGGCGCGGCAGCAGGGGACGGCGGGCGTGTGAGAGTAATCCGGGGCGTGCTGCGCCCCGGCGCCCCGCGCCCCGCACAACTCTGGTGAACATGCGTAACTTGCGTCACACTCGTCACATGCGTCCCCTCGGCCTCGAGCCCGGTCGCAGCCGCTGGGTTGCGATCCCCGCCTTGATCGCGCTCGCTCTGGGGCTCCTCCTTCCGGTGACGGCGACCACGGTCGCCGTGGCGGCGGAGCCCGCCGCATCCGTCGCGACGGCGACAGCGGGTGTGGCGCAGGAGGCGATCCCGACGAGCATCGTCAAGGCTGCGGATCTCAGTCAGTTCGATCCGTCGAACATCATCTCCGACAAGCTCTTCTTCGACGGCAACGCCATGACGGCGGCCGAGATCCAGTCGTTCCTCGATCAGCGCATCGGCACCTGTTCCAACGGCAAGTGCCTCAACGTCTCCACCGCGAGCATCTCCTCACGCGACGCGCGGGTCTCCTCGTCCACGGGGAACCTCATCTGCAGCGCGATCCAGGGCGGCACGATGCGGGTATCGGAGCTGATCTACCGCGTGCAGGTCGCGTGCGGCATCTCCGCCAAGGTCATCCTCGTCACTCTGCAGAAGGAGCAGGGGCTGACCACCAGTCGCGCTCCGAGCGACTGGAACCTCAACGCGGCAATGGGACAGGCCTGTCCCGACACCGCGCCATGCGACCCGGCGTTCAAAGGCCTCGGGCCCCAGATCGTCGGCGGCGTCACCCAGCTCAAGACCTACTCCGCCGCTCGCTTCGGCAAGCAGCCGGGGTCCAACTACATCCAGTACAACCCGAACGCCGGGTGCGGCGGCACGACGATCAACATCCAGAACTGGGCGACGGCTTCGCTGTACACGTACACGCCGTACCAGCCCAACGCGGCGGCGCTCGCAGCGGGCTACGGGCTGGGCGACGGCTGCTCGAGCTACGGCAACCGCAACTTCTACCAGTACTACACGGACTGGTTCGGCTCCACGCAAGGCCGTGACACGAAAGACGACCCCTTCGGCAATGTCGAACTCGTCCAGACGAAGTTCGGAAGCTTCCGTGTCGCCGGATGGGCGATCGATCCGAACACGAAAGACCCGATCGACGTCCACGTCTACGTCGACGGAGTCGGTTATCCGGTCAAGGCCAACCAGAGTCGAGCGGACGTCGGTTCGGCCTTCCCCAGCTTCGGAAGCAACCACGGATTCGACGCGGAGGTTCCCGCTTCGTCGCTGGGCAACGTGACGATCTGCCTGTACGCGATCAATGTGGGAGCGGGGGCGAACACGACGCTCGCGTGCACCGTGCGCGAGTCGCGCGGCGGCTCCCCGGTGGGCTCTCTCGACGCGGTCACGGGGGGCGACAGCAGCGTTCAGGTATCCGGATGGACTCTTGACCCGGACACCCCGGACCCGATCGACGTTCATGTCTACGTCGATTCGGTTGGGACTGCTGTCCGCGCCGACAAGACTCGTGCCGACGTGGGCGCCGGCTATCCTGCGTATGGCGCTGAACACGGCTTCTCGGGATCGGTTAAGGCAGCACCGGGGCTTCGACAGGTATGCGTTTACGCGATCAATAAGGGCGGCGGCGTGAACTCGCTGCTTGGCTGCAAGACAGTCACCGTGACGGGCGAGCCGGATCTGGGTCGTAATCCGATCGGCGGGTTCGAGGCGGTTTCGGTGTCGGGTTCGAGCGGAACGGTGGCGGGCTGGGCATTGGATCCGGACACGGTCAAGCCGATCGCGGTGCACATCTACGTGAACGGTGCGGGTAAGGCGTACACGGCTGATAAGACGCGGCCGGATATCGCGGCGGTTTATCCGAGCTACGGTGCGTCGCACGGGTTCTCCGAGCAGGTGGCGTTGACGCCGGGCTCGAATGAGGTGTGTGTCTTTGCGATCAACAATGGGGCGGGGGCGAACACGTCTCTGGGTTGCAAGACGGTGACAGTCGCGGAGCCGGATCTGGGTCGTAATCCGATCGGCGGGTTCGAGGCGGTTTCGGTGTCGGGTTCGAGCGGAACGGTGGCGGGCTGGGCATTGGATCCGGACACGGTCAAGCCGATCGCGGTGCACATCTACGTGAACGGTGCGGGTAAGGCGTACACGGCTGATAAGACGCGGCCGGATATCGCGGCGGTTTATCCGAGCTACGGTGCGTCGCACGGGTTCTCCGAGCAGGTGGCGTTGACGCCGGGCTCGAATGAGGTGTGTGTCTTTGCGATCAACAATGGGGCGGGGGCGAACACGTCTCTGGGTTGCAAGACGGTGACAGTCGCGGAGCCGGATCTGGGTCGTAATCCGATCGGCGGGTTCGAGGCGGTTTCGGTGTCGGGTTCGAGCGGAACGGTGGCGGGCTGGGCATTGGATCCGGACACGGTCAAGCCGATCGCGGTGCACATCTACGTGAACGGTGCGGGTAAGGCGTACACGGCTGATAAGACGCGGCCGGATATCGCGGCGGTTTATCCGAGCTACGGTGCGTCGCACGGGTTCTCCGAGCAGGTGGCGTTGACGCCGGGCTCGAATGAGGTGTGTGTCTTTGCGATCAACAATGGGGCGGGGGCGAACACGTCTCTGGGTTGCAAGACCGTCACGGTCGCGAGCGCGCAATCCCGTCCCCCCTTCGGGAACGTCGAACTGGTCGCTCCCGTGGCAGGCGGCGTTCGGGTGGCGGGTTGGGCGCTGGACCCGGACACGACGTCCTCCATCCAGGTCCACGTCTACGTGGGCGCAGCGGGAACAGCTATCACGGCGAGCAGCGCTCGCCCCGACGTAGGCGCTGCCTACAAGCTCGGCGACGCGCACGGGTTCGACACGGTAGTACCTGCCGCTTCGGGGACATACAACGTCTGTCTCTACGCCATCGATAGCGCCGGTGGATCGAATACGGGCATGGGATGCCGGTCGGTGACGGTGCCCTGACGTCACCCGCTGCATGTGAGAAGCCCCCGGCGCTGCCGCCGGGGGCTTCTCACATGCAGCGGGTGTCAGACGGCGGAAAGATACGCGTGCAGCGCGTCCGCAGCGTCGGGAGCGTTGTAGCCGGTTGCCTGGATCTTGTCGAGGTCGAGGACGCTGTTCGTGGGCCTCGGGGAGATGGGGCTCGCGGCGTTGGCGAAGTATTCCTGGGTGCTGACGCCGGTGATGCGGGCGGGGTCGTGGCCGGTGAGCTCGAACACGCTGCGGGCGATGTCGGCCCACGTGGTGGGTTCGCCTGCGCCGGTGACGTTGTAGACGCCGTAGGGTGCGCTGGTTTCGAGCAGGTGCGCGATGGCCGCGGCGATTTCGGGTGTGAAGGTCAGGCGTCCGGTCTGGTCGTCGACCACCTTGGGGTCGATACCGCGCTCCGCGAGGCTGGCCATCGTGCGCACGAAGTTACCGCCGTCTCCGATGACCCAGCTCGTGCGGATGATGTAGTGGCGGGGGACTGTCGCGGCCGCGACGTCGCCGGCGGCCTTGGTCTGGCCGTACACGCCGAGGGGTGCGAGGGCATCCGTCTCCGTGTACGCGCCTGTCTTGGTGCCGTCGAACACGTAGTCGCTCGAGACGTGCACGAGGGTGATTCCGTTTGCCGTCGCGATGCGGGCGAGCGATGCGACCGCGTTCGCGTTCGCGGCCCACGCATTCGTGCGGCCTTCGGGTGTTTCGGCTTTGTCGACGGCGGTGTAGGCGGACGCGTTGATGATCGTGTCGTAGTCGCGCCACCGCCGGGCTGTCTCGAGGCCGTCTGCGGTGATGTCGAGATCGGTGCGGGTGGCGTACTCGAGGTGCGCGGCGTCGCCGAGACGCACGCGCAGGGCGCGTCCGAGCTGACCGTTCGCGCCGAGCACGAGCGTCTTCTTCGGCGGGATGGGGGTGACGTCTGCGAGGCGGGGGTGGTTCTTGTCCTTTTCGCTGATCTCCACCTCATCGAGCGGGATGGGCCACTCGATCGCCGCGGTCTCGTCCGCGAGGTTCAGGAACGAGTACGCGGCGGTGGGGGACCAGTGGTCGTTGACGAGGTAGGTGTACGCCGTGTCCGCTTCGAGGGTCTGGTACGAGTTGCCCACGCCTCGCGGCACGAAGATCGCCTTCGAGGGGTCGAGCTCGGTCGTGTAGACCGCACCGAAGGTGGGGCCTTCGCGCAGGTCCACCCACGCGCCGAAGATCCGGCCGGTGGCGACGGAGACGAACTTGTCCCACGGCTCCGCGTGGATGCCGCGCGTGGTGCCGACGGCATCGTTGAAGGAGATGTTGTTCTGCACGGGACCGAAGTCGGCAAGTCCCGCCGCCACCATCTTCTCGCGCTGCCAGTTCTCTTTGAACCAGCCGCGGGAGTCGCCGTGCACCGGCAGGTCGAAGACGACGAGGCCGGGGATGGTGGTCTCGGTGACGGTGAGTTGCTTGCCGAACTCCGTCATCGTCACTGTCCTTTGCTGGCGTAGAAGGCTTCGACGCCGTCTTTGGTGGGTGCCCACCATGCTTCGTTGTTGCGGTACCAGTCGATGGTGTTGGCGAGGCCGGTTTCGAAGTCGCTGTAGGCGGGCATCCAGCCGAGTTCGGTGCGGAGTTTGGTGGAGTCGATCGCGTAGCGCAGGTCGTGGCCGGCGCGGTCGGTGACGTGGTCGTAGGCGTCGCGGGGCTGGCCCATGGTCTCGAGGATGAGTTCGACGACGTCTTTGTTGTTCTTCTCGCCGTCGGCGCCGATGAGGTAGGTCTCGCCGATGACGCCCTTGTTCAAGATGGTGAGCACGGCGGAGGAGTGGTCGTCGGCGTGGATCCAGTCGCGCACGTTCTCGCCGGCGCCGTACAGCTTGGGGCGGATACCGCGGATCACGTTGGTGATCTGGCGGGGGATGAACTTCTCGACGTGCTGGTAGGGGCCGTAGTTGTTGGAGCAGTTGCTGATCGTGGCGCGGACCCCGAACGAGCGCACCCATGCCCGCACCAGCAGGTCGGAGCCGGCTTTGGTGGACGAGTACGGGGAGGACGGGTTGTAGGGGGTGTGCTCGGTGAACCGGGCCGGGTCGTCGAGTTCGAGGTCGCCGTAGACCTCGTCGGTGGAGATGTGGTGGAAGCGCTTGTCGTGCTTGCGGGCGGCTTCGAGCAGCGTGTACGTGCCGATGATGTTCGTGTCCAGGAACGGACGCGGATCGTGCAGGCTGTTGTCGTTGTGGGACTCGGCCGCGTAATGCACGACCGCGTCGACCTGAGCGAACAACTCATCGACCAGGGCCGCGTCGGCGATATCGCCCACGACCAGCCGAACCCGGTCCTCGGGAAGACCCGCCAACGACGCCCGGTTACCCGCGTACGTCATCTTGTCGAGCACGATCACCTCGTGATCGGTGTTCCCCACGACGTGGTGCACGAAATTCGAACCAATGAACCCGGCCCCGCCGGTCACGAGAAGTCTGGACACCCGTCCAGAGTAACGGGTGGGGGTGGCGCGAGTTTGTCAGGGCCCTGCGTGATGGGAGGATGTTCGCATGCGCGGAATCATCCTTGCCGGGGGAACCGGCTCGCGGCTTCATCCGATCACTCTCGGCGTCTCGAAGCAGCTCGTGCCGGTCTACGACAAGCCGATGATCTACTACCCGCTATCGACGCTGATCCTCGCCGGCATCCGCGACATCCTGATCATCACGACGCCTCAGGACTCCGAGCAGTTCCAGCGCCTGCTCGGCGATGGGACGCGGTTCGGTGTTTCGATCACCTACAAGACGCAGCCGTCCCCGGACGGGCTGGCGCAGGCGTTCATCCTGGGCGAGGAGCACATCGGCGATGACTCGGTCGCGCTCGTGCTCGGCGACAACATCTTCTACGGGCAGGGCATGGGGACACGCCTGCGTCAGTACAACAGCCTCACGGGCGGCGTCGTGTTCGGTTACTGGGTCGACGACGCGACGGCCTACGGTGTCGTGGAGTTCGACGATCACGGCAATGTCGTCTCGCTGGAGGAGAAGCCGGCCGTCCCGAAGAGCAACTACGCGGTTCCGGGGCTCTACTTCTATGACAACGACGTCGTCGACATCGCCAAGGCGCTCAAGCCTTCGCCTCGCGGTGAACTGGAGATCACGGATGTGAACCGTGAGTACCTCTCGCGCGGGCAGCTCAAAGTCGAACTCCTGCCGCGCGGAACTGCATGGCTGGACACCGGGACGTTCGACTCGTTGAGCGAGGCGACGGACTTCATCCGCACCGTCGAGAAGCGTCAGGGGCTGTCGATCGGCTGTCCCGAGGAGGTCGCTTGGCGCATGGGCTTCCTCACCGACGACGAGCTGCGCACCCGCGCCGAGCCGCTGGTCAAGAGCGGTTACGGACTCTATCTGCTCAAGGCTCTTCAGCAAGGCCACAACTGAGGTCTCGTAGAATCGTGGGGTTTGTTCCGTACCAAGATGGAACAGACCCGCACCGAGGGAAGCGAGATACGTGAAACAGAACAAGTCCGGCGCGGTCCTGCCGGCGCCGCTCTCGTTTCCGTCCGATGCCGACCGACTCGTCGTCTACGCGATCGCTTCCGGCCGCAACACGGTGGACCGGTATGTCTCACGTGCTCTGGCGGCGCTACGGCCGCACGCGACGGCGCTGACGGTTCTCGTCGGTGCCGAAACGGGTTCGGATGTGCTCTCCGCTCTGCGCGAGGTCGCGGATCACGTCGTCACGTTCTCCGGGGAGTTTCGTGCTGCCTACTACGAACTGGCCAGAGTCGCGTCCGGGGGATTCGATCAATATGGTGAGGTCCTCCTCACCGGCGACGGGTGGTACGGCCCGGGACGATCGGGACTCGGTGAACTCTTCACCCAGTCGGCCGGCGCCGAAGTGCACATCTGGGAACTCATCGAGCAGGAAGACGACGCGCGGCGGAGCTTTCCTGAGCAGGGGTTTCCTGTCGTCGCCGAGCCCTATCTGTGGACTGTCCTGCGGCCCGGCGTCTACTCGTCGCCGCTCTGGTCGGCGGATTCCGCCCGTCCGTTGAGCGCGAGGGCGCGCGCTGCCGGGCTCGTCGTGTACTCACGGTTCACGGCCGCGAGTTTCGGAACGGGCGATCCCGCCGTCTTCGCGGCGGATCGTCTCGTGCAGGCGGGCGCTCCTGTGTTTCCCCGCGCGCCTTTCGTTCAGTATCCGCCGTATCTCCAGCAGTTCGCCGTGATCGGTCGCGAGCTGCTCCACGTGGCGGAGTCGGAGGGATTCGTCGTCGACGAGATCCTGCAGAATCTGGCGCGCACGCTCGCGCCGAGGGCGATGAGTGCCAACCTCGCCATGCTGGAGATCATCCAGCGAGATGCTGCGCCTGCCCGGTTCGAGGGGCGGCTGCGCGTAGCCGTGGTCATGCATGTCAGCGACGTGGCGGGCGCGAGCGCGGTGCTCGCGAGACTGCAGGCGCTCCCTCCTGGATACCGTCTGATCGTCACGACAACCAACGGCGTGACGGCTCGGCGGATGACCGAGCTGGTCAGCGCGATCGAAGCCCCCAGACACGGGACCTTCGAAGTCCGCGTGACTCCGTCGAACCAAGGGCGAGACATGAGCGATATGTTCATCGCCTGTCGCGACGTGCTCCTCGACGGCTCGTGCGACGTCGTTGTGAAGGTCCACGCGCGCCCCCGCAAGCGTAAGACGATGATCATGGACCGCTACTTCCGGCGTTATCAGCTGGAGAACCTCCTGGACTCCGAGGCACATGTGTCCGCCATCCTCCGCATGTTCGAGCGCGAGCCCGGACTCGGGCTCGTCTTTCCTCCGATGATGCACATCGGATACCAAATCAGCGGGCGTGGATGGGCAAAGTATCGACCGGCGGCCGGCGCCCTCACTCGGCGACTTGGCATCCGCGTCCCGCTGGACACGGTGTCCCCGAACGCGCCGTTCGGCGGGATGTGGTTCGCGCGACCCGAGGCTCTCTCTCTTCTGGCCAGAGAGCGGTGGTCGTACCGTGACTACAACAGATCACGAACGGTCGACCTGGGCCGGCTCCAAGAACGTCTGGTGACAGCAGCGGCCGGTGAGGTGGGATATCACTCGAGGACGGTGCTCACCGCCGAGCATGCGGAGATCAGCCACACCGCGCTCGAGTTCAAGGTCGATCAGATGTTCTCCACGACGACCGGGTATCCGGTCGATCAGATCACGCTTCTGCAGCGGGCGGGGCACACTGGACGAGGGGGACTCGTCGGACTAAGCCGGATGTACCTGAGGCTCAATCATCCGCACTTGTCCCGAGTGATCCTCCCGGTGATGGCGCTGGCGGAGCGTGTGTGGCATCTCGGGAGCCGAATCTCGGCGATCGGGCAGGCGCGGGAGCGGGCGCGGACCTCGAGAAGGGGCGAACGGTGAAGACCGCAGAGTTGATAGTTACTCAAGGCCGCGCGGCGTCTCGGTTCCCGATCGGCGGAAAGCGGTTGCTCATCTACGTGGTCTACGACCGTCGCGGCGACGTCGAGGACTACATTCCCTACGCGTTGGCGCATCTTCGCGACCACTGTGACCGAATCCTCGTTGTCGTCAATGGGTTGCTGACGGATGCCGGTCGCGCGGCGCTCGCGCCGGTCGCGGACGAGATCATCGTCCGCGAGAACCGCGGATACGACATCTGGGGTTACAAGGCAGGGCTCGACGCGGTCGGGGAGGCGATCGCGGAGTTCGACGAGATCGTGCTCGCCAACGACACCTGGTTCGGCCCCGTGCGTCCGTTCGGGCCCGTCTTCGACCGCATGGACTCGCACGAGTTGCACTTCTGGGGAATGACCGACCACGTCCGTGTCGAACCCAACCCCTTCACGCGGAAGGACTACCTGGCGTACCACTTGCAGTCCTACTGGCTCGCGGTCCGAAGTGAGATGTTCCTCTCCGAGGAATGGGTGGATTACTGGCGTGATTTGCCCCCCATGGACAGCTACAGCGATGCTGTCGTCAAGCACGAAGCGGTCTTCACCGAGCGGTTCACGGCGTACGGTTTCTCAGGAGAGGTGGCGTTTCCGACGCTCACCGACCGGATCGAGAACCACGCTGTGCTCTACGCGGAGCAGCTCATCGATGAGGGGTGTCCCACGCTCAAGCGGCGCCCCTTCTTCCAGTCACCGCCCTACCTCGACCATCTGGGCGTCGTTGCCCGATGGACGCTCGATGCCGCAGCCCGTCACGGATATCCGATGGAGCTCATCGCGACGGATCTGGCACGAAACGTCGAGCCGCGCACCCTGAACGCCGACGCCGCACTGATGAGTGTTCTGCCGACGGACTCGTATGTAGACGGACCGGATATGACCAGCCCACTTCGGGTCGTGGTCGTCGCGCACATCTTCTACGACGAGATGACCGATGAGATCCTCGACAAGGTGGAGCTGCTCCCCGGCAACTACGATCTGGTCGTGACCGTGCCCGAGGAGGAGAAGGCACAACGTATCCGGGCTGTCATCGATCGGCGGCCGGCTCGGGGCGAGTACGAGGTCCGGGTCGTGGAGTCCAACAACGGCCGCGATCAGAGCGCCTTCCTGATCGGCTGTCGTGACGTCATCCTCAGCGATCGTTATGACGTCATCGTGAAGGTGCACTCCAAACGCACCCCCCAGGACGAGTCCAACGCATCTTCGCACTTCCGTCGGCAACAGTGGGAGAACCTGCTGTGCACGCATGGATATGCCTCCGAGGTCCTCCAGCTCTTTCGCACGCAGCCGCGACTGGGCCTGGCCTATCCGCCGATGGTCCACATCGGGTACGGCACGATGGGTCACGCATGGTGGGCGAATCGACCGTCCTTCGTCGAGATGTGCGCGCGCTTGAACATCCGAGTTCCCGTCGACGAGGGTTCTCCGCTCGCGCCCTATGGATCGATGTACTTCGCGCGTCCGGCAGCGCTTCGTGTGCTCGCCGAGCACGAGTGGCAGTACCGAGATTTCGGTGGGGAGGATGCCTACGTCGACGGCGGCCTCGCTCATGTGCTCGAGCGGATGCCGTCTTACGCAGCCGGTGAGCGCGGGTTCTACACGCGGACGATCGCGAACCCCGAGTACGCCGCGATCAGCCACTCGGTGCTCGATTACAACCTCGATCAGATGTCGAGCACGATGCCCGACACCACCATGCACCAAATCGACTTTCTCAAGCGGCTGGGCGATCTAGGGCGGGGCACCGGCGAGGACTTCCTCTACATCCTCGCTCGTCTTCGTCGCCCGGAGCTGGAGCCGAAGCTCGCCGCGTTCTTCGCTCGGGCGCGCCGCGCGCGCAACATCGTGCGGTCGTGGCTGGGGCGTTGAGGGTGGCATCACCAGACGGGCGATCAGCCGGAAGCGCCGAGCATCTGGTGTCGATCATCGTGCCGGTCTTCAACGCCGAGCGGCATTTGGAGAGTTGCGTCGACTCGATCCTTGCTCAGGACTATCCTCGGCTCGAGGTCGTCCTGGTCGACGATGGATCCACAGATCGCTCCGGAGAGATTTGCGACGACCTCGCCGTACGAGACCCCCGGGTGAAGGTGATCCATCAACCCAACGGCGGGATCGGTTCGGCTCAGAACAGCGGATTGGATGCCGCGACGGGGTCCCTCATCACGTTCTGCGACAATGACGATCTGATGAGCTCCCGGATGATTGGACGCCTCGTCGATCTCCTGGTGACGAACGACGCCGACATGAGTTGCTGCCGGTGGCGGAGCGTCGGCGAGAGTACGGCCGTCGCCGCGCTCTCAGCCCACCGGGATGATCCGTCCGGGTCGCAGATCGTGTTCGAGGACCCAGGCTACTGGTATCAGCGTGAGTTTAGCCTCCTGTTGCGAAGACTTCGCGGCACCGAGTTGCGTTACTTCAGTGAAGCGAACTGGGGAAAGCTCTACCGAAGTGAGGTCTTCGAGGAGGTGAGGTTCCCCGTCGGACGTTATGCTCAGGACGTCGCCGTCGCTATGGACCTGTACGTGCGGATCCGGCGCGTGGCATCCTGCGAGGACGCGTTGTACTTCTGGGTTCAACACCCGCACAGCGTTTCGCATGCCGCGCGCGACACAAGCTACTTCCACGACATCGTGCGTGCGCACGGCCGATCCTTTGATCTCGCGGTGGCTGCGGGGATCACGCCTGCCCGGGCCTACGGGGGAATGCGCACTCTCGATCTCGAGCGGAAGAGCATCAAGTCAGCGGCCGATGCGGAGCTCTACCGCGCGGACCGCGCCTTCGTGCGGACTCGCGTCGCTACTCTCACTGCCCGGCAGAGGACGATCTGCTGGCTCCTTCACCGCGTGCGACGGCTCGAGGTACTGGTGTACCGGCTGACCGTGCACCGTCGCCGCTGAACGGCGGTGCAAGCACGCCCGGCGTCTCATCAACGGCTTCCGTCGGCGCGGGGAAAACGCGCATAGCGAGCAGCAGAAGGACGAAAATACCTGCAAACGCGACAGACCCCATGATCCACGTCACCGTCGGGGACGGGGCGCCCGGCCACCACCACTCGATGTTGGCGTCGAGATTGGCCGCGGAGCCATCCGTTCCGGTCGTGTAGCGCCGGATGTTGGTGCGAAGGGCGACAGAGGCAGCGATCGTCAGAGCGCCGCCGGCTAGGAGGATCCGAGCCGGACTCCACGCCCGCTCCGCGTCGAGTCGGAGTGAGGCGACACCGATGGCGATCATCATGAGGGGAAGGATGTAGCGCGGCTGCACCTGGGTGCCGACAAGTGCATTCGACTGGTACAGGAGCACGAACGGCACAGCCCACATGGCGACGAGCGCCAGCACGATCGCGACGCTGCGGCGCCAGTCGGGCCGGTTGATTCCGACGAACAAGGCTCCCGCGAACACCGCAGTGCCGAGGACCCAGACGACTCCGGGCAGGACGGTGTCGAGCCAGCCGATCCCCCAGCTCCCGAGAGCGCCTGTCCACAGCGTCGGCACGTTGAGGAGGTTGAAGACGATCTGCGCGCCGCTCAGGGGCGGTTCGTTGTTACTCAGCCCGGACACGACGGCACTGCTCTGCGCCGAGCTCAGGTAGAACGCGGCGGCCACGACGATCACAGCCGCCCCGGCAGTCAACGGGACGATCAGCTTGCGCAGCGAACGGATCCCCATCAAGAACGCGAGCATCACGCCGAATACCGCGTACGCCGCTGCATCCGCGCGGGCTCCCGCGCCGACCACCGTCCCGAGGACGGCGAAGGCTGCCAGCGTGATCTGCTGCCTTCCTCTCGTTTGGGTTGCGCCATATGCCGTCACCCAGACCGTCGCCGCGGAAAGCAGCGCCCACGAGGACGGGTTGATCGAGGAGTACATGAAAAGTCCCAGAGGGACACTTGTGGCAAGCACGGACACCAGCAGCGGAGGCCGAAGTCCGCGAGGCAAGGCCCAGAAGACCGCTGTCAGCAACCCGACGGCGAAAGCGCTGTTGAACAGCCGCATCGCCATCACAGACGCTTCGAGATTCGGCGACGCGAAGATCGACATCGTCGCGTAGAACACTCGCGGATAGAGCCCGTCGACATTCGCCCGCGGCACGACCGTCATGCCCGGACGCTCGGGGTTCCAGCATGCGGCGCTCTGCTCGGGTTGAAACGCGTAGCAGTTCGAATCCGTCAGCGCCGCGGGGATGGCGCGCTTGACAGGATCCCCATGGTTCTCGCAGATGCCGCCGCGGTCGCCTAGGCCGCACCACACGGCCGCCAGGTGGAAGTCCTCGTCAGGTGTAGCCGCGACGGGAGAGCTGACCGACCACGCCGCCAACGCGATGAACGCGAGAATCGGAGTGGCGATGATGATAACGAGGCGCTGCCAGAGTCGTCGGGGTCGATCCACCTCAGCAGCTTAGACGAGTCGACCCCGATCGACCGTGCGCCGGCGAGGGCATCGGCGGGCGGCTTGATAAGCTCGATTCACCATGGATCCGGCCCGCGTGCGCACGCTCATCATCGTTCCCGCCTGGAACGAATCTCGCAATGTCGGCAACACCGTCCGCGAGATCCTGCACATCCTCCCGGGAGTGGACATCGTGGTCGTTGACGACGGTTCCACCGATGACACGGCCCGCGTCGCAGCCGACGCGGGTGCCCGTGTGCTCAGTCTTCCCTTCAACATGGGCGTCGGAGGCGCGATGCGCACCGGCTTCACCTATGCACAGCGGCATGGATATCAGCAGGCGATTCAAGTGGATGCCGACGGACAGCACGACCCGAAGGACATCGTCCGTGTACTCGAGGGTCTGGAATCCGCCGATATCTCCATCGGTGCCCGCTTCGCCGACACGGGAGACTACGAGGTGCGCGGTCCGCGTCGGTGGGCGATGAGATTTTTGGCGAGTGTGCTCTCCAACGTTGCCGGCACTCGGCTGACCGATGTGACGAGCGGTTTCCGCGCCGCCAACGCTCGCGCGATCGATCAGTACGTGCGCTACTACCCGGCCGAGTACCTGGGTGACACCGTGGACTCACTCGTCAACGCTGTCCACTCTGGCCTGACTGTGAAGCAGATTCCGGTGTCGATGCGTCCGAGACAGCACGGCAACCCGAGCCAGAATCCCGTCGGTGCGGCGATCTATCTGCTTCGCAGTACGTTCGCACTCGCTCTCGCGCTCATGAGAGGGCGCCGCAAACAGGAAGAGGCCAGCGCATGATCGCTGTCGTCGCCGCGATCGTCTTCGCCATCGCGGTGCTTCTCTTCATCGTCAGCATGCTGCTACGCCGCCGGCTGCGTGAGAAGTACGCGACCCTCTGGCTCGTCATCGGCATCGCGATCCTCGTGCTGTCGGTGTTCCCCGGGCTCCTCTTCGGCTTGGCAGACCTGCTCGGTGTGGCCGTGCCATCAAACCTCATCTTCGCGCTGGCCATCGTGCTGCTCGTGGGGGTCGCGCTGCACCTGTCGTGGGAGCTGTCTTTGGCCGAGGATGAGGTCCGTCGGGTCGCAGAGGACGTCGCCATCCTCCGTGCCGATGTCGCTGACCTGCGCGCCGCGCAGGAGAGAGCTGCATCCGCCGAATCGGACGAGCGTGGAGACGACTGACTCCACGCGACGAGGGCTCAACGCTGTCCTGCTGTCCATCGTCGTCGCGGGCATCCTTGGTTACGCGATCCAGCTCTCGGCTCCTGCGCT
The DNA here is from genome assembly GCF_005347485.1 of Microbacterium sp. RG1. Taxonomy (NCBI): domain Bacteria; kingdom Bacillati; phylum Actinomycetota; class Actinomycetes; order Micrococcales; family Microbacteriaceae; genus Microbacterium; species Microbacterium sp. RG1. The sequence continues at coordinate 191,311 of NZ_CP034121.1, forward strand.
GACCGACGCGGCGACGTATCTCGGATTCTCGGTCTTCTGGTCCGCTATCTACCTGGGCGGGTCGGCGATGGCCGGAATCCAGCAGGAGATCTCCCGGGCCGTCCACCCTGGCCACGACCTGCATTCAGGGAGGGCCCTGCGCGCCTTCTTGCTGGGGAGTGCACTGCTCGTCCTCCTTATCGCGATCGTTGTCGTCGTACTGTCGGGAGACGTGCTCTTCGCTGGGCACAAGATCGACTTCGGTGCGGCGCTATGTTTCGGTCTCGTCGGCTACCTGTGCACGTCCGTGCTCACCGGGGTGCTCTACGGCATCCGGCTGTGGAGCGCGGTCGCGTTCGTGGCCATTCTGGACGCGGTCATCAGAGCTGTGCTCGTCGTCGGCGCCCTGGTGATGGGTGCGCCGCTCGGGACTCTGGTCATCTTCATCGCGGCGCCGTTCCTGCTCGCTTCGGCGATAACGTACTTGGTGTATCGGCGGCGGCTGCGCCACGCGTTCCGTCTCGACGTGAGCCTGCGTGTGCTCGCCTGGCAGGCAGCTGGAACAGTGGTTGCAGCGGGGTCCGCAGGATTGCTCATCAGCGGTATGCCGATGCTCATCGGTCTCCTCGCTCCCACCGCGGCCCCATCGGACACAGCGGCTCTCATCCTGACGATCACGGTCACCCGGGCGCCCATCGTGATCCCCATCATCGCGCTGCAGAGCTTTCTCATCTCCGCTGTCCTTCGCGGCAGGGCGAGGCCAACAGCGCGGCAGCTGCTGAGCGCGTCGGCGGTGGCGGTGGTGGTGACTGCCGTCCTCGCCGTCATCGCTTGGTTCATCGGCCCTGGGATCATCGGCCTGATCTCCACGGGGAAGTACGAGATCTCGTCGATGACGGCGGCGGTGGTCGTAGCCAGCGCCGTTCTGGTTGCATGGATGTCCCTGCTCGGCCCAATGTTGGTTTCACAACGTCGTCACGCAGCCAACGCGACCGCATGGGTCTTCGCTGCGACGTTGACGGTCGTGTTCCTCGCGATGCTCCCCGAGCGCTGGGCGATCCCCTTCGCTCTTGTCGTCGCACCGGCCGTGGGCGTCGCGTTCACGATGCTCGCACTGTTGCGTCCAGCGCGAGAGATGTCTCACTAGTCGACGCCCGCGCTGACGCGCATGAGGACCTGGGTTTGGGTGCGACTCCTTTTCGACGCGCCAGCCCTCTGGCTTGCAGGATCGTCCGCCCGGGTGGTGGGAGGCGGGGCTGCTCAGCTGGCCGGGCTCGCGGTGGATCGGTAGAGTGCCAAGGTCAGCGCCCGAACGTAAGCTCACAGGCGGCTCGTCGAGCGTCAGCGGATCCTTCCTTGATCATCGCGGGAAGGACGCTGAGCGCGTGCAGCCTCGACATCAGCCTCCATCGCGCTGCCCGCGCGGCCTTGTGCCAGCCGCGCGCCGCGGCGGCATCTGCGCACTCTCGGTAGAAGCGGCGCTCGTCGATGAACCTCGAGCCGTCGCGGAGAGCCGACTGGGACAGGCTGCCCGCGTGCCGTCGATATGCGAAGCAGGTCACCCCCGTGTATCGCAGAGTCCCGTCGCGCATGGCGATATCCACAAGGAGCGCAAGGTCCAGGATGATGGGCAGCCCGTCTCGGAAGCCCACCGCCCTCACGCTCTCCACGCGTAGCGCGAGAGACGGCCAGTAGAGCCAGTTCCCCCGCAGGAGGCTCTTCGCCATGTTCTCGCCGTGCAGCGTCGTCGGTCGTCGCGGGGTGAGCAGTCTCAGCTTCACGGTATCGACGAGTGTGCGTGCGGGCCGCCCCTCGGCATCGATCACGACGACCTGCGGCTGGATGACATCGACCTCGGGGTGTGCGGCCACGATGGAACGAACATGGGAAACGTAGTCCGGGAGGAGGAGATCGTCCGAGCCGAGGACGACGACGTGACTTCCCCGGGCGGCGTCGACGGCCCGGCGGAAGTTCTCCGTGATCCCGACGTTCGTCTCATTCCGGCGATACTCGATGCGGGAGTCGCCCAGCGTCGCGACATAGGCCTCGATCTCGTCGCCAGGATAGCCGTCGTCGATGATCGTCAGGCGCCAGTTCGGATCCGTCTGCGCGCGAACGGAGTCGATAGTCAGCCGGAAGATCGCGGGATCGCCCCAGAACGGCACGCAGATGTCGAGTGTCATGATTCCTCTCGGGCGCGCAGCTCGTCGGGCGCGCGACTGTCGGGCTCTATTGTCCCAAACTGGCTGGGTATACGACTCAACTAGGCTGAGGGAAGCGGCCGTGAGGCCCGATGCCCACTCCAGAACAGGTTCCTCCCTATGGATCTCCTCATCGTAGGCTCCGGCTTCTTCGGTCTCACGATCGCGGAGCGCGCTGCCGCCGCCGGTCGCTCGGTCACCGTCCTGGAGCGCCGCCCTCACATCGGCGGCAATGCGTACAGTGAGCACGAGAGCACGACCGGCATCGAGGTGCACCGCTACGGCGCGCACCTGTTCCACACCTCGAACGCCACGGTGTGGGAGTACGTCAACCGCTTCACCGCTTTCACGGACTACACGCACCGTGTGTACACGACCCACAACGGCACCGTGTTCCCGCTGCCGATCAACCTCGGCACCATCAACCAGTTCTTCCAGTCCGCGTACACACCTGATCAGGCACGCGCACTCATCCACGAGCTGGCCGGCGAGTACGACCCGAAGCGGGCGCAGAATCTCGAGGAGCGGGCGATCGGGCTCGTCGGGCGGCCGTTGTACGAGGCCTTCATCCGCGACTACACGGCGAAGCAGTGGCAGACCGATCCGCGGGACCTTCCCGCCGAGGTCATCTCCCGCCTCCCCGTCAGGTACACCTACGACAACCGTTACTTCAACGACACGTGGGAAGGTCTGCCGGTCGACGGCTACACCGCGTGGCTCGAGCGCATGGCGGATCATCCGCGCATCGAGGTGAAGCTCAGTACGGACTTCTTCGACGAGTCGCAGCCGCTGAACAAGAACGCCCTCGTCGGCCGGGTTCCCATCGTCTACACCGGACCCATCGATCGGTACTTCGATTACGTGCAAGGTCCGCTCTCGTGGCGCACCCTGGATTTCGAGCAGGAGGTGCTCGACATCGGCGATTTCCAAGGCACGAGCGTCATGAACTACGCGGATGCGGACACCCCTTACACCCGTATCCACGAGTTCAAGCACTTCCACCCTGAGCGAGCCGACCGGTATCCGAAGGACAGGACGGTCATCGTTCGGGAGTACTCGCGCTTCGCCGCGCGCGAGGACGAGCCCTACTACCCGGTGAACACCGCGGAGGATCGTCAGCGCCTTCTCGCGTATCGCGAACTCGCGAAGGGGCAGCGCGACGTCCACTTCGGCGGGCGTTTGGGGACCTACCAGTACCTCGACATGCACATGGCGATCGGCTCCGCGTTGTCACTGTGGAACAACACCCTCGCGTGAGGGCACACACCGGATCCTCGGGCTCGCCCGGCTATAGTTTCTCAGTTGGTGCGAACGAGAGGTAGTGGCAGCACTTGAACGAGAGCGCAGCCGTCAGGTTCAGCCGATTGGCGTCTCAGCCTCTGCAGCCCGTGACGCCCAGTCGCGAGGGGCTGCGAGGTTTCGGGCGCACGGTCACCGAGATCTGGAATCACCGCCAGCTCCTCTCCTTGCTGGTCCGTCGCGACGTGAAGGCGCGGTACAAGGACAGTGTCCTGGGGCTGCTGTGGACCCTCATCAACCCGCTGGTGCAGCTCGCGGTCTACTTCCTCGTGATGGGCCAGATTCTGGGCGCGGCGCGCGGCATCCCCGATTTCGCCGTCTACATCTTCTCCGGACTCACGGTCTACGGATTGTTCTCCGAGACGCTGTCGGGTGCCACGGGCTCGATCGTCGCCAACGGCGGGCTCGTGAAGAAGATCTATGTGCCCAGAGAAGTCTTTCCACTTGCGGCCACGGGATCGGCGCTGTTCACGTTCGGCGTCCAGCTCCTCGTGCTGATCGTGGCGAGCTTCACTCTCGGTACCCCGAATCTCTCCTGGTCTCTGCTCTACTTCTTCCCGTCGGTCTTGCTCATCCTGGTCTACGGTCTCGCGTTCGGCCTGCTGCTTGCGGCCCTCAACGTCTACCTGCGTGATGTGCAGTACCTGACGCAGGTCGTGCTGATGCTCGCCCTGTGGGCGTCGCCTATCGTCTACGCGTGGACGATGGTGGGCGACGTGGTGACCCGCTTCGGCCTGCCCGGTTGGCTTCTCGACGTCTACACCGCGAGTCCCCTGACGCTGGCCGTGTTGGGGTTCCACCGAGCCTTCTGGGGCAGTGGGACCGCCTCCGACTACCCGCCGGATCTGCTCATGCGGATGGGGATCGCGTTCCTCATCGGCATCGTGCTGGTCTTCCTGTGCCAGCGCGTCTTCGCGCGGCTGCAGGGCAACTTCGCGCAGGAGCTGTGACGTGAGCGAACAGACATCGGCAGTGCCAGAGGTCATCGTTGTCGACGAGGTCTCCAAGACGTTTGCGCTGCGCAAGGACAATTCGCTCAAGGAGCGGATCGTGACCCTGGGGCGCCGTGGTCGTCAGCATCGCGAGGAGTTTCAATCCCTCAAGGACGTGTCCTTCACCATCCCGGCAGGTTCGTCGATCGCTCTCATGGGACCCAACGGCTCGGGTAAGAGCACGCTTCTGAAGGTCATCGGCGGCATCATCGAACCCACATCCGGCTCCGTGCAACGCCGCGGTCGGTTCGCGGCCCTGCTCGAGCTCGGGGCAGGCTTCCATCCCGATCTCTCGGGACGCGACAACGTCTACCTCAATGCGTCGATTCTCGGGCTGAGCAAGGAACAGACGGACGAGCGATTCGACAGCATCGTGGCGTTCGCAGAGATCGGGGAGTTCATCGACACCCAGGTCAAGTTCTACTCGTCCGGAATGTATGTGCGTCTCGCGTTCGCGGTCGCTGTGCATACCGACCCGGACATCCTCCTCGTCGACGAGGTGCTCGCCGTCGGCGACGAGGCTTTCCAACGGAAGTGCATGGACAAGATCCGCGAGTTCCAGCGCGAAGGGCGCACGATCGTTCTCGTCTCGCACTCCGCCGCCCAGGTGATGGATATCTGCGATCAGGGCGTCGTCCTCCAGCAAGGGGAAGTCGCCTTCATCGGCACCGCGGCCGAGGCCACCAAGGTGCACCGCGAGATCCTCGAGGGGAAGCGCAAGCGGACCGTCGACGCCGAGGAAGCGCAGGCGCACGAGCACGTGGAGCGGGCGTCCATCACGGGGATCCGCATCCTGTCTCAGGATGGTGACGGGCTCACCAACTTCACATCCGGCGAAGAATTGACCGTGGTCGTCTCCGTCCGTCACCTTTCGCCGCTGCAGAGCTGGAACTCCAGCATCAGTATCGACACCCCGCAGGGCCAGCAGGTCTTCGGCACGGGGACCCGACGCCTGGAGTCGCCGCACGGTGCGGCGCAGCCCGGGGACACCGAAGTCGTCTACCGGCTCCCCGCGCTGGCGCTCGCCGGCGGCCAGTACTTCATCAACGCGGAGGTGTCCGACCAAGACGGCGTCACCTTGGACGTGATGTGGCAGGGAGTGAGCTTCTTCGTTCCCATGGAGCACCGCCAGACGGGAACCGTTCGGGTCCACGCCTCCGTCGAGGTGCGCTGAGGCGTCAGTTCACGCCTCGGCGCTTACCCAGTCCCACTGCCGTCGAAGCCCTTCGCGGAGCTGGACACGCGGACGCCAGCCGAATGCGCGCGCGAGCGCGGTCGTGTCGCCGCTCGTTCGACGCACGTCACCACGTGCCACAGCCTCGCGGTGGATGTTCAACGGCTTTCCGACGATCGACTCGATCTCCTCGAGCACCTCGTTGACGGAGTGACTGCCGCCCCCCGAGACGTTGAAGACGGAGCCGGCCGGCGTGGGCGTCGTGCCCGACCGCACCAGCGCCTCGACGATGTCGTCGACATAGGTGAAGTCGCGGATCTGTTCTCCCGTTCCATAGATGGTCACCTGCTGTCCGTCGCGCGCCGCCCGGAGAAAACGCGTGAACGCCATGTCCGGGCGCTGGCGAGGACCGTAGACGGTGAAGAACCGCAGCGACACCGTCGACAACCCGAAGTTCGCGGCGTACAGGCCGCACAGGTGCTCTGCGGCGAGCTTGGTCACACCGTATGGACTGCGCGGGCACGGCAGAACCGTCTCTGCAGTGGGGAACGCCTCTGCATCCCCGTACACCGAAGAGGAAGACGCGTACACGAGCCGTAGGCCTTCGCGGCATCGCGCAGCTTCCAGGAGCCGCTGTGTGGCGAGGACGTTGGCGCGCGCGTAATCGGCGAACGTCTCGCCCCACGAGGAACGGACGCCCGGCTGACCGGCGAGGTGGTAAGCAACATCGACGCCGTCGAGCAGTGGGCCGAGGTCGGCGTCTGCAAGGTCGTCCTGGACGAACGTGAATCGAGGGTGTGCGATCGCGGCGAGGTTCCGTCGCTTCAGCGTGCCCGCATAGTAGGCGGAAAGGTTGTCGACGCCGATGACATCATGGCCCTCTGCGAGCAGGCGTTGCGAGAGGTGACTGCCGATGAAGCCCGCGGCTCCCGTGACGAGCGCGCGCATCAGATCTCCGTTCCCATCCGAGCAGTTTACGACTCTCGTCGCCGCGGGGCCGACCGCGCCAGCCCGATAGGCTGGCTGGCGTCCAGCGCGTTCAGGAAGGCATCGATGAAGATCTGCGTATACACAGTGCTCCTCGGCGGCTACGACGCCTTGCTCGACCAGTCGGTGGCAGTCGATTCGGGGGCGGACTTCGTGTGCTTCACTGACGATCCGGGTCTGGCCAGCGACACGTGGCGGATCGAGCTGATCGAGCCCATCTTCCCGCAGGACCTGCATCGCAGCTCACGGGTGTACAAGATCCTGGGGCATCCTCTGTTAGACGCTTACGACGTCACGGTGTGCATTGACGCATCCGTCCGTCTTCGGGCAACGCCGGAGCGCATCGTCGAGGAATTTCTGACGGATGACGTCCAGATGGCGCTTGCGGAGCACAGCTATCGCGATTCCGTGCTGGACGAGTTCGACGAGGTCGTTCGCCTGAACTACGACGATCGCAGCCGGGTGTACGAGCAGCTGACGGATTACGCCGTCCATCATCCGGATGCTCTGTCCGCCAAGCCGCTGTGGGGCGGGCTTCTCGTTCGCCGTCGCAGCCCCCGTGTCGCGGACGCGATGCGCGCATGGTTCGACCAAGTGCTGAGGTACTCGCGTCGGGACCAACTCTCCCTTCCGCATGCGCTACAGACGACAGGCCTGCCGTACCGTGCCGTGCCGCTGGACAACTTCAACTCGCACATCCACGAGTGGCCTGTGATCACGAACCGCAAGATCAGCCTCGGCAAAGCGCCAGCTCTCTCCTCGGGGCCGATGATCGCCGAAGTGCAGCGCGGCAGACGCCGTATCGCGGAGCTCGAGCAGGAGCTTCGGGAGGTCGGTCACGAAGCGGTGCTTACCGTTCGTGAGGAGAACGCCTGCCTGCGCGTCCAGATCGATCAGGGCACGGCCGAGCGTGCGCGACTGGAAGCTCAGCTCGATGCTCTTCGTCGGCGGATGTGGGAGAACGAGCGCGTCTTCGCCAGATCTCGCTCGATCTCGGGGTCGACGAGGAATCTCTTCAGCGCCCTCGCTCACAAGCTCACGCGACGGCGTCGACCAGCTGACGGATGATGCGCTCGTCGGTTGTTCGCGCGGCGATATCTTGCATCGCGTTCTGTGCGCGCCGCCACTCGTCGCCCATGAAGGTGTCTCGGGCGTGCTCCAGTGCCTCGATGATCGTCTTCTCCTCGGTGTTGCGCACCCAGTAGGGGTAATCGTCGGGCAGCCAGTTAACGGCTTCGGCTTCATCGCGCCCGATCAGGATGTTCGCGCCGCCGGCGGCCGCCGTGAACCCCTTCAGAAACGGCTTGTGACGATCGAGAGCGCGGTGCCTGCGCATCGCGTAGTGCAGATTCGCGCCCGGCACCTCCCGTATCCAGGCGTCGTCCTGACGGGAAGTGTCGACCTGCACAAAGCCGACCAGCGATGAGATCTGCTCGGTGATGATCGTGTTGACCGATTCGCCGAAGTAACGTGCGACGAATGTGTCGGCGGATGCGGGGTCCGATGTAGCGAGTGCGTCTCGCACGCGTGGATCGACGTGGTGGTCGATGCGGACGATCCTGGCGCGCGGCCAGCGATCCCGATAAGCGCCTTCCGCCGAGATGGATGCGGCGACGACGCAATCCGCGACGGCTGCGACCTCGTCGGAAACGTCCTCATCGACCGGATCGAGAAGCACACGACAGCCTCGACGACGCCATCGGGAGATCTGGTCAGGGGAGACGCTGCGCGCTGCGCCCTTCGTGAGGAAGAGATCCGATGACCGCGCATCGAGGTCGAGCGGCTGGAACGTGATTTCGCGATCCATGAGGCCACTGCGCTCGACGAGCGCGGAGAGCTGTCCGCCGCGCATCACCGAGGTGCCAGAGCCTGCTGTCTGGGGAGTGTAGAAGAACCGCAGTGCGCGGCGGCGTTTGTGCCAGAGCATGGCCACGATCGTAGCGAGTGAACCGTGTCCCGCTCCCGGGACCTCGGGCGCTGGCCAGGGTTCGTGCTCGGGACCTGCGCGCCGGTGCCATCTAGACTCGATCTCGATGAACACGGCCGCCGTCGGAGCACCCGGGACGCCCCGGCGATACCTCCACTCACTGTGGCTGCTCTCGGCCCGCGATCTGAAGGTCCGATACGCGACCAGCGCACTGGGCTATCTGTGGTCGGTGCTCGATCCGCTCGTGATGAGTGCGATCTACTGGTTCGTCTTCACCCAGGTCTTCGGGCGGGATGTGGGCGAGAAGCCCTACATCGTGTTCCTCATCACCGCACTGTTGCCATGGGTCTGGTTCAACGCGGCGGTCACCGACTTCACCCGTGCGTTCAACAAGGACGCCAGACTCGTGAGGTCCACCGCCATCCCGCGGTCGATCTGGATCAACCGCATCGTGTTGAGCAAGGGTGTCGAGTTCCTGTGCTCGATGCCCGTGCTCGTTCTCTTCGCCGTCTTCGGGGGAGCGACGGTCGGGTGGGGCCTGCTCCTGTTCCCGGTCGCGGTGATGCTCCAGGTCGCGCTGCTGGTGGGGCTGGGGCTCATCGTCGCGCCGCTGTGCGTCCTGTGGGGTGACCTGGAGCGCACGACCCGACTCATCCTCCGGGCGCTCTTCTACGCCTCGCCGATCATCTACGGCGTCTCGGACCTGCCCGCGGGCTTCCGCGAGGTCGCGGCGTTCAATCCCCTCGCGGGCATCTTCACGCTGTACCGCGCGGGGTTCTTCCCGGATCAGTGGGACACTCTGTCGGTGGTCACGGGTGCGGTCGTGAGCCTTGTGATCCTCGGGCTGGGCGTCCTGGTCTTCCGACGCCTCGAGCGACCCGTGCTGAAGGAGCTGTGATGGCCGCGGACGTCGCGATCGATGTGCAGAAGCTCGGCGTCCGGTTCCGACGCAACCGGAGGGGCCGACGCAGCCTCAAAGACCTGTTCGGCGGTGCATCCCGTCGCGCTCGCCCGGGTGAGTTCTGGCCGCTGCGCGATGTCAGCTTCACCGTCGCCCCGGGAGAGTCGATCGGTGTCGTGGGACGCAACGGGCAGGGCAAGTCGACGCTTCTCAAGCTCGTCGCCGGCGTCCTGCTGCCCGATGAGGGCTCCGTTCGCGTCCTCGGCGGTGTGGCGCCTCTGATCGAGATCACCGGTGGCTTCGTCGGAGACCTGACGGTGCGCGAGAACGTCCGTCTGACCTCTGGGCTGCACGGCATGAGCCGCGCCGAGATCTCCCGGCGCTTCGACTCGATCATCGATTTCGCGGAGCTCGAGGATTTCGTCGACACCCCCTACAAGCATCTGTCGAACGGGATGAAGGTGCGGCTCGCCTTCGCCGTCGTCTCCCAGCTCGAGGAGCCGATCCTGCTCGTCGACGAGGTCCTGGCCGTGGGCGACAAGGCCTTCCGGGAGAAGTGCTATCGGCGCATCGACGAGTTGCTCGCCGAGGGGCGGACCCTCTTCTTCGTCAGCCACAACGAGAAGGATCTGCGCCGTTTCTGCACGCGCGGACTGTACCTCGACAAGGGGGCGCTCAAGATGGACGCACCGATCGCCGAGGTCCTTGAGCGCTACAACACCGACTACGCGGCCGGCTGAGGCTGCGTGAGCGGCGGCATGGGCTTCCAGGAACGGTCGCGCGTGATCCTGCGTCCGTCGCGGAGTCCTCGGAAGAGGTTGCTCGTGCCGCGCACCTTGCGTTCGACGACCACCAACCGGATGAGCTCTTTGGCGAAGGTCATCGCGGTGCCGAGCCCGAAGAGGAACGGGTTGTACACGCCGAGTTCGCGATAGTAGCGCTTGATGTACGCGCGGTTGCGCATGATGTAGTACCGGTACGCGTCGCTCGAGGCGTTCATGTGGCGGATGCCCATGTCCCACTGCTTGATCTCGCGCGTTCGGCGCAGCACGAACTCGTCGACGATGACCGAGGTCGTCACGCGTGACGCCAACCAGCCGTACAGCTGGTCGTCCCAGTAGATGAAGAACCGAGGATCGGGGAGCCCGATCTGCGTGACGATGTCACGGTGGATGAACATGCCCTCGAAGCAGCCGGAGTTCATCTCCTTGAATCCGGAGTCGTCGAAGCCCGCGGGGGCGAAGGGGATGGGGATGCCCATGCGGTCGGCCACGCGGTACTGCCAGTAGAACTCGCTGCCGTCGTAGTCGTAGCGGCGACCCTGGATGCTCTTGAACCGCGGAGCCCACTTCCCCATGCGTGCCAGACCGTCAGGGAGTACTTCGACGTCGTCGTCCATCAGCCAGATCCACGCGGAGCCGAGCTCGTAGGCGGTGCGCATGCCCTCGCTGAACCCGCCGGATCCACCGGTGTTCGTCTCGAGCCGGCGATACACGACCTGCGTGTTCAGGCGCGGACGGAACTGCTCGATGACCTCGGTGGTGTCGTCGGTCGAGGCGTTGTCGATCACCACGAGGTGGCCCGGTGCGGGATCCATCGCCTCGATGCTGGTGAGCAACCGCGTCAGCAGAGCGGACCGGTTGTACGTCACGACCACGATCGTGGCGGATGCGGGATCGAACGGGGCGTGGGAGGGCACGTCGGGACTCTCGGATGCGGCGGCCATAGCGACCCGATCCTACCCCGGTCGACTGAAGGCTCAGCGGGTGCGCTCTTCGGGAAGCAGCGGAGACGCGGGGTCGCCGCTGTCGAGTCGGTCGCGCCAGGAGCGCGACTGCCCCGCGCGGCTGGCGCACACCACCAGGAGCAGCCATCCGTATCCGAACAGCGTGAAACTCTCGAACACCGAGTCGATGAGCAGCGCGGTGAGCACGAGGGGCGTCCAGGTGTACACCACGGCTCGTCGGTTGCTGGCCTCGAGCCACGACCGTACGAGCGCGACGACGCAGAACCCGGCGAACAGCAGCAGGCCGAACCATCCCACCTGCAGCAGGACGTCGAAGTAGGCGTTGAGCGCCGAAGCGTGGCGCTCGCCGAGGTTCACGTTGATGGAGAGGAACGGAAACTCCGTCGTCGACCAGGTGCCGTACCAGCCCCATCCCTGCACTGGGTGATAGCGGACGTAGTCGAGGATCGTGTTCCACAGGTCCGCACGGGTCGAGAAGTCGCTGCCGGCACCGAGCATGGCGATGATGGGGCCCCGGGCGGCGTAGGCCACCGCCAGTGCGACCACGACGATCCCGGCAAGCGTCGCCTGCAGCATCGGCCTCGACGCCGGCCGGGTGTGGCGTACGACCATGAGCGTCAGGGTGGCGAGACCGACGATGAGGGCGATCACGATCACGGTGGGGGAGTCGCTCAGCACGGCCAGTCCGCCCGCGAGGAGCACCGAGAAGACCGCGAGGCCGGGGCGCACGGACTGGGTGCGCCACTCCACGAGGAACGTGATGAGCGCGAGCACGGCGACGAAGCCGAGCGCATTGCGGGTGCCGAAGATCCCCTGCACCGGGCCGAGCTCGGCGATGAGGCCCTGCACGCCCAGCAGGGGGAAGGGCATGTCGATGAGGATGCCGAAGAGGATCTCGACGCCCAGGGACACCGCGAGCAGCCATCGCATGACGTCGCCCAGCGCGCGGGCGGTCTGCAGGGTGTCGCGCACGTGGGCGATCGTGACGCCCAGCAGTGAGAGCGCCGCCAGAGCCACCCAGCCGATGAGGGACTTCGGCTGATCGGTCGACCAGAAGACGCTCACCAGCGTCCACCCGAGAAAGAGCGCGAGCGTCGCGGAGGCCAGCCGCAGCGGCGACAGCTCTCCGCGGCGCGCGACCAGCATCGCGACGGCGAGGGTGCAGAGTCCCGCGACCATCGTCACATACGTCACCCGGCCCATGAGGCGCTCGATGGCGAAGGCGCCGAAGGTCGTGCCGAAGACGACGAGGGTGAACGCGCGCGCCATCCGGGCCGAGCGCAGCAGCTCGCCCACGCCCGAGGCGGCGGGGGCGATCATCCCTGATCCGACACGGGATCGCCGCGCTCGATACGCCACGACGTCTCCGCGGGGCCGACGCCCAGCAGCGGCGACTGTCGCACCTTCAGCCCGAGCAGGACGACGAGCATCCAGCCCCACACCACCAGTGGGCCGGATTCCGCGAGACCCTGCACGAGCAGAACGGTGGCGACGAGCGTGGGCAGCAGCGTCAACGGTGAGTACGGGCGGTCATCGCGCAGGTCCCAGCGCGGGCGGTCGATCGCGAAGAACCAGGCGCGCCAGATGAAGGTCACGTAGACCCCGGCCATCAGAAGAACGCCGATCACGCCGAGTTGCAGGAAGACGTCGATCCACATGTTGTGCGCCTGCATGACCGTCTCGCCGTGGTCGACGATCCAGCCGTCGAAGTGGCTGTCCCAGGGCAGCCACGGTGATGCGAAGCCCCATCCGATCAGCGGATGCTCGACGGCCCTCGCCAGCACCTGCTCCCAGATCCCCTCGCGCCCGGTCAGATCAGCCGACCGGCCGAGGGCTGAGAAGAGCGTGTCGCGAGCGAAGAAGAGGATCGCGGCGCCGGCGAGGGCCACCCCGGCATAAGCCGCGTAGTACACCGTGCGTCCGCCGGGCTTCGTGACGGTCCGCATGAGCAGCACCGTCACGAGCACGACGACCACGGCGGCTGCCGAGAGGTAGGCGGTCGCGGAGCCGGCGTGAACGAACAGCAGTCCGGCGATCGAGATCCAGATGATCGCGGAGACCCGCCGCTCGGCGTGCGCCGCCCAGCGGATGGAGAAGACGATGAGTCCGAGCAGTGCGATGACCGCGAGGAGGTTGGCATTTCCCTGGATGCCCTGGATGCGCCCGTCGAGGTCGAAGAGGTTGTTGCGGGACCAGTAGACGATCGGGTCGTACTTCACGCCCCGCTCCGGAAGCACCCAGCCGGGCAGGATGGGTCGCCGCACGAGCAGCGACACGACGAGCTCGAAGGCGAGTGACAGTCCTAGCGCCCACTTCAGCGCGGCCGAGACGGCGGCGACGATCTCGCGCCAGGTGAGAATCGCCGCCACGAAAAGCCCCTGGCCCGTGGTGATCAGCCACAGCGCGAGCGTGGTGCCGGTCGTCGCGGGCCACGCCGTCCAGATGAGCGATGCCGTCGCCCAGACGCCGTAGGCGAGGACGAACCAGGGCAGGCGGCGCATGTCGACCGGCGGCCGGACCAGAAGCCACACCACCAGGGAGACGACCGCGGTCGCGACCACGATCACGGTCGAGACGGCGACTCCGAAGGCCAGCGTCCACGCGGTGCCCGCGATCGCCTGGAAGAGGACGAACACGCACCACGCGCGCAGCAACAGGTGTCCCGTGCGCTCGCGCAACGGCGGTGCGGGTGCGGGACCTGCCGGATGTTGGGTTCGGACGGCCATGATGCCCTCAGATTATCCCGGGAGCCTTCTAGGCTGGGGGTGTGCTGGCCGAGCTGACCAACGTCCCCCGTGACTACCCCTGGGGCTCCTCCCATCTCATCGCGGACCTGCAGGGCCGTCAGCCCTCCGGCGTGCCCGAAGCCGAGGTCTGGTTCGGCGACCATCCCGGATCGCCCGCCCAGCTCCCCTCCCTCGGAATGACGCTGGATGCCTGGTTCGACGCGCAGGGCGCGGGGGCGGAGCAGGCGGTGCGACTGCCCTATCTGCTCAAACTGCTCGCCGCGGGTTCGCCCCTCTCGATCCAGGTGCACCCCTCGAGAGCGCAGGCCGTCGAAGGCTTCGCGCGGGAGGAGGCGGCCGGCATCGCCCGGGATGCGGCGCACCGCACCTACAAGGACGACAACCACAAGCCCGAGGTGATCGTGGCTGTCAGCGACCGTTTCGAGGCGCTGGCGGGGCTTCGCCCGCTGGCGGCGACGCGGGACATTCTCGCGTCCCTCCCACAGAACGAGGGTGTGACGGATCTCGCACGGGCGCTCGAGGGGGCCGATGACGCCTCGACGTTGCGCGAGGTCCTCGGCTGGCTGCTCTCCGGTCGGGCGCAGAGCGTCGTCGACCAAGTGATCGCCGCCGTACGTGAGGCCGCCCAGGCGACGTCCACCGACCACTTCGTCGCGCTGGCCCGTGTCGCCGACGCCTACCCGTCGGATCCGGGCGTCGTGGTGGCGCTGCTCATGAACCATGTGGTGCTGGCGCGAGGCGAAGCGATCTTCGTGCCGGCCGGCGTGCTGCACGCCTACCTGTCCGGTCTGGGCGTCGAGATCATGGCCGCCAGCGACAACGTGCTGCGCGGCGGCCTGACGCCCAAGCACATCGATGTCGACGAGCTGTTGCGCATCCTCGACACGACACCGGGCGAGGCGCCGAGACTGCCGGCGATCGTGGGGGAGCCGGGTGTCGACGTCTTCGCGCCCGGGATCGCCGACTTCGAGCTGCTGCGCGTGACGGTGGACGAGGGGGAGGTGCGTCGTGTCCGCCTTCGCGGACCCGCCATCGCCCTGGCGACCGTCGGCGCGCCGGTCGTGTCAGCCGCTGACGCGAGGGTGCAGCTCGCTCCGGGGGCCGCGGCATTCGCCACGCCCGACGAGCAGCACCTCGAGATCACCGGTGCGGGCGAGCTGTTTCTTGCGATGCCGGGACGCGGAATCGTCGCCTCGTAACGAATCCGCTCCATCGACACGCCGTCGGCGCGTCGTGAAGATTAAAGTGTGGGTTGAGGGTTTACGATCCGCGACTTGCTTTCCTCGAATCACACCTGTGTAATTTAGGCACCCGCCCACCGCGGGTCGTGATTTCGAGATCGTGGGGAGAGCACATGGCGAGCGCACCGTACCGCTCAGGCGTTCCCGACAACTGGCACGTCGATCCGGTCTTCCTCGGGGTCCCCGGCGTCCGTCGCGAAGCTCCGGTCGACGACGACAATCCGCTGTCGTGGCAGACGGATGCGCTGTGTGCGCAGACCGATCCCGAGGCCTTCTTCCCTGAGAAGGGCGGCTCCACCCGCGACGCGAAGCGCATCTGCACGACCTGCGATGTCCGCGACGAATGCCTGGAGTACGCGCTGCGCAACGACGAGCGGTTCGGGATCTGGGGCGGGCTCAGCGAGCGCGAGCGTCGCAAACTCAAGCGTCGTGTGAGCTGAGCGCCCTGTCGAGATCGCCGATTGCGGCGCGTGCACCTCGCGCGTCGCGAACTCGTGCTTAGGCTGACTCAGTCATGTCGGCCCGTGTCCACGCTCTCCTCGTCGTGCGCCCTGAAGGGCGTACGGCTGCCGCGGCGCATCTCGAGCGCACGCTGTCCGCCCTCGCTGCGCAGACCCGCCCGGTCGACGCGCTGACGATCGTGCTCTGCGGAGGTGACTCCGCGCTCACGCAGCTTGTCACCGCATCCGGTGCGGAGGGTGTCATCACAGCCGGCGCCTCGACGTCGTTCGCCGACGCGGTGCGGCTCGCCTCGGTACGCATCAGCGGCGAGTTCGTCTGGCTTCTCGCCCAGGACACCGCGCCGGAGCCGGAAGCGCTGCAGCGACTGCTCGCCGGACTCGAACGCGCGCCCTCGGTCGCTGTCGTCGCTCCCAAGCTGGTGGAGTGGGAGGAGCCGGCTCGCATCGTCTCGCTCGGCGTGACGATGACGACGTTCGGCCGCGCGGTCGAGAAGGTGCACGACGAACTCGACCAAGGTCAGCATGACGGCGAGGAGGACGTCCTCGGGGCCGATGTGCGCGGTGTGCTCGTGCGTGCCGACCTGTGGCGCACCCTCCGCGGTGTCGATCCCGCGCTCGGCGGCGCGGACGAGGGCCTCGATCTCGGTGTGCGCACCCGTCTGGCGGGACACCGGGTGAGTCTCGTGCCCACCGCGCGGGTGGCGGTCGCCGGCGACGGCGTGGCCGGCCTTCCCGCGGCCGCGACCGGACGCGCCCGTCGGCGACGCGCCTACGCCCGCCGACTCGCCCAGATCCATCGCCGGCTGGCGTACGCTCCGGCCGCGGCGGTCCCGTTGCACCTGCTCTCGCTCATCCCGTTGGCGCTGTGGCGTGCGGCGGCGCTGCTCGTGGCGAAGCAGCCCTCCCGGGTGCTGCCCGAGTGGGGCGCGTCGATCGTCGCCTTCTTCCGGTGGGGTGCGATCGCCGCATCCCGGGGAGTCATCCGTCGCTCACGCGCAGCCGCGTGGTCCCAGCTCGCTCTGCTGCGCATCACGAGGCCTGCGCTCCGGCAGCGTTTCGACGCGGACGCCGACGCCGACGCGATGAACCGACCGGTGCGCGGTGAGCTCCACTTCTTCACGGGTGGCGGCGCGTGGCTCGTGCTGGCGGGATTGGTGGTCTCGGCAGCCGCATTCCCCGCCCTCCTGGCATGGCCGGCTCTGGGCGGCGGCGCACTCGAGCCGCTGCGCGCGACGCTCGGTCAGCTCTGGGCCGACGCGGCGTTCGGCGCCCGAGCCACCGGCCTCGATATGGCAGGGCCGGCCGACCCGTTCGCCGCCGTCGTGGCGCTGCTCGGTTCGCTCTGGCCGGCAGACCCCTCGCGCATCCTCGTCGTCCTGTGGCTCGCCGCGCTCCCGCTCGCTGTGCTGGGGGGCTGGTTCGCGGCCACGCGTCTCACGTCGCGGTCGCTGCTGCGCAACACGGCTGCCATCGCCTGGGCGCTCGCGCCCACCTTCTGGAGCGCCCTCGTCGAAGGCCGGCCCACGGGCGTCATCGTCCATCTGTTGCTGCCCTGGCTGTTCTACGCCGGGGCCGTCGCCCACCGGTCGTGGGCCGCGGCGGGTGCGGCGTCCTTGTTGCTGGCCGGTGTGCTCGCGTGCGCGCCATCGCTCGCGCCCGCTCTGATCATCATCTGGATGCTGGCGATGATGCTCGTCGTGGTCGCGCGCGGCGGACGTGGGGCAGGACAGATCGTCTGGACCGGCGTTCCCGCCCTGGCACTGTTCGCGCCCCTCATCTGGGCTCAGCTGCACGGCGGAACGGTGTGGGGCCTGCTCGCCGATCCGGGCCCGGTCTGGGCGGGCGCACAGGCAGGAGCAGACGCGGCAGGCCGCTTCGCGCTCGCGGCGGGGTTCCCGACCACGGACTTCGCCGGATGGGCCGGTCTTCTCGGCTCCACGAGCATCGGCCCCTTCGTCACCGCGGTGGTCGTCCTGATCGCCCCCCTTGCGGTGCTCGCTCTGCTGTCGCTGCTGACCCCGCGGTGGATGGTCGCGGGTGTGCTGATCGTGATCGCGCTCCTCGGCATCGCCACGGCCTTCGCCGCCGTCGGCTTCGCCGTCTCGGTCGACACCCGAGGCACCCCCGTGGCGCTCTGGCCGGGCGCCGCTCTCAGTCTCGCCTGGCTGGGGATCGTCGCAGCCGCCACGGTGACCCTCGATTCCGGCGTTCCGGCGCGAGCCGGCGGGCTGCGCGTCTTCGGCGCCGTCGCCGTCATGGGAACCCTCGTGGTCCTCGCCGTTCCATCGGTCACGGCGATGGGCCGGGGGCAGAGCGGGCTGCAGATCGGTTCGCCGTCGACGCTGCCCGCCTACGTGGCGGCGCAGGGACGCGATGACTCGAACGTCGGCACGATCGTGCTCTCGCCCCTGGCCGACGGCTCCGTCGCAGCCCAGGTGGTGTGGGGCGGGAGCGAGACGCTGTCGGGTGTCTCCACGCTGGATGCGACCCGCACCGTGGCCTCGGCCTCCGACGAGGAGGTGGCCGCCCTCACCGCGGATCTCGTGACCTCGACCTCGGAGGACGTCGTCGCACGCGTTGCGGCGGCCGGAATCCGCTTCATCGTGGTTGCTCCCGAGTCCTCGGACGAGAGCGACGCGGCGCGCGCCTTGCGGCTCTCGGCCCAGACGGCGCTCGACCAGCGCGACGACCTCGACGTCGTCGGCGCGACGCCAAAGGGCACGCTCTGGCGCGTGACGACGGACGTGGCCGAGCGACCAGCGCCCAGCCCGGAGATCGTGCGGCAGGCCTGGGTCGTCACGGTGGTCCAGCTTGTCGTCGTCGCGATCGCCCTGCTGCTCTCGTTCCCCACCGCCGCATCACGCCGCGAGGCTCGCCGCACCCCGCGCACCGTCGGTCCGCGTTCGCGGGAGGAGCAGGTATGAGCAGGCAGCGGATGTGGCGCTGGGCGGCCACGAGCACCCGGCTCGTCGTGGGTGCCGGCCTCGCAGTCGGCATCGTCGGGGCGGTGGGCGTCGGCGTCGCCGCGAACTGGCCCACCCACACGCACGAGCCGCTCGCCGTGGGCGTGACCCCCACACCGGCGGACACGGCGCTCGCCTGCGCAGGGCCCCTGCTCGCGCTCGGACGCGACGCCACGCAAGCCGACCAGATCGCCAGCGCGGCGCCGACCGAGACCGTCTTCGGATCGGACGGCGCGACGCTGACGCAGACGACGGAACGGAGCGCCCCCGATGTCGTCGGCTCCGACGGGCACCCCGTCTTCGTCGCGCCCCCGCTCGACGGCACGCGCTCGGATGCCGCCGCGTCGGCCAGCGGCGCGGTCGCCGCTGAGGACATCCGTGGTTACGCCGCCTCTGCGTGCCAGCCGCCGCTCATCGAGTCCTGGCTCGTCGCGGGTGCGACCACCACGGGATCGGCGGATGTCATCCTCCTCTCCAACCCTTCGGATGTGGCCGCGACCGTCGACCTCACGCTGTACAGCGCGACCGGGGCCTCCCTCCCGCCGTCGGGAAGCGGGCTCCGCGTCGACGCTCACACGCAGCGCCTCGTGCCGCTGGCCGCGCTGGCGGTCGGCGAAGGAGCGCCGGTCGTGCGTGTCACCGCCTCCGGCGCGCCGGTCGCCGCCGCGCTGCAGTCGAGCCTCTCCCGGACGCTGCTGACCGGCGGTGTCGAGCAGAGCGGCGCGATCGTGGGCTCGGCGACGCAGCAGGTCATTCCCGGACTGCGCGTGCCGCAGAGCGCGGTGGATGCGGCATCCGCCGGCGCGACCACCCTCCTGCGACTGCTCTCGCCGGGTGTCGAAGCGACGGCGACCGTCACGGTGCAGGACGACACGGGGCGTACCGCGCTGACGCAGGAGGTCCCGCTCGCAGCGGACCTGCCCACCGAACTCGACCTCGCCGGTCTCTCGGCCGGGACGTACACCGTGCGCGTCGAGGCGACATCCGCCGTCGTCAGCGCCGTCTGGCAGACGACGAATTTCAGCAACGGCGCCGACTTTGCCTGGTACACGGCAGCGGAGCCCGTCGTCGACCCGAGCGTGGTCGCCGTCCCCGAGGGGCCGTCACCTCTCCTGGTGATCGCGGGGTCCACGGTCGGCTCCGCCGATGTCGTGCTGACGCCGCTGAGCGGTGCCACCCAGACGGAGCGGGTCAGCGTCGCGGCCGGCGACACCGCCTCCGTGCCGGTTCAGCCGGGCGCGGTGTACCGCATCGAGACCACGAACCCGGTCCGGGCGTCGGTGAGCTACCTCGCGGACGGTGCGATCAGCGCGTTCCCGGTGTGGCCGGCGGATGCGGCCGCCGCGGAGATCATCGTCCGCCCCTGAGCCCGCTCAGAGAAAGCGGAATCGATCGGGGCCCAGGTCCCACGGGTCGCGCCCGAGAAACTCGGCCGCCGCGCGGAAGACGCAGCTCTCGATCATCATCCGACGATGGGAGTCATCGTTGCGGTGCAGGTGCGCGAGACGTTCGATGGGCAGCCGGTAGAGCACGATGCGCTTCTCGTCGGGCAGCACGCTCCAACGCGGGATGCCGTCGGCATCCGCGGCCGGGGGCATGTCGGCCATCTCGAAGCGCACCTCGCGCAGCTCGGGCCAGGCGCCACGGAGGAACTCGGCGACCGAACCGACGGCGAGGTCGAATCGGTCGACGCGCGTCTCGAGGGGCGGCAGCGGGGGGCGCACCACGGCGCTCCGGCCCTGCCGGCCGTGACGCCCGTGGCGTTCGGGACGCGGGGCTGCGGGTGCGGGGCGCGACCGGCGGCGGATCATCTGACCATCCTAGGCGCGGCGCACGAACGGTGTCCGTGGGGCGCGTTAGGGTCGCAGCGTGCAGGAACGTCAGTGCTCCAAGGTCGCGTGCGCGCGTGAAGCGGTGGCGACGCTCACCTACGACTACGCCGATCAGATGGCCGCGGTGGGTCCGCTGGGCCGGGCGGGAGATCCCCACGCGCACGACCTGTGCCAGGTGCACACCGAGCGACTGTCCGTGCCGAAGGGCTGGCTGGTCGTGCGTCACGAGACGCTCCGGGCCTCCTAGTCCCGGCGCATGACGGGCGCGGGCAGCAGTGCCTCGGCCCGCGCATCACGTGCTCTGACGGCCGTCAACTCCCGCTGAAAGCGCAGCGCCGCCACAGCTCGGACGAACAGCTCCGGGTCCGCGGGCGGGACGGGGGAGACGGATGAGGCCGCCTCCGCGGCCAGCTGGGCTGCGAGCATCCTTCGCGCCTGCGGCTGCAGTTGCTCGGCCTGTCGGACGAACCTCGCGAGACGCCGGGCGACCGGGGCGGGCAGCGGCGCCACGTCGGCGATGCGGGCCCACTCGGCGAGGGGGACCGGTACCTGCGGCTCGAACGTGGCGAGGCGCCCGGTGCGCGTGCGCTGACTGAACGTGCCCGCCATCAGGTCGCCCAGCCGCTGTGCGCGCGGCGTGAACATCCCGGTCAGCGCGGCCACGGCGCCGAGGGTGAACCAGATCTCCAGGACTCCGACGAGCGCCCGGATCAGCGCCTGTCGGAACCCCGCCGCTCCGCCGTCGGCGCGGACGATGCGGGCGCCGACGATGAGCTTGCCGAGGCTTCGTCCGCGCGTGGCGGTCTCGATCGTGGTGGGGGCGACGACCAGCAGAAGGACCGCCAACAGGATCGAGACGATCGTGCCGAGTCCCGAGTCCACGGAGAGCACCCCGGTCAGACCGAGCGCCAGCATGACGATGAGCGCGGCAGCCACCGTGACGATCATGTCGATCGCGGCGCCCGCCAGCCGGAGGAAGAACCCCGCGGGTTGGACGTCGAGCGCGACGGCCTCACCGGTGAGGATCTCGTCCTGACCGATCTCGACCAGGGTCACGGCGGAGGGCATGGCTACAGTGAAACACATGGATCTCGACGCGCTCACGGCCGCCCACAGGGCTGAGTGGGAACGTCTCGACGAGTTGGCGGGCCGCCGACGGCTGAGCGGTGCTGAGGCGGACGAGCTCGTGATGCGCTATCGGGCGGCCTCTGCGGATCTTGCGGAGTTGAAGACGGCGGCGGGGCGCAGCCCGCAGGCCGACCATCTTTCGCTCGTGCTCGCCCGTGCCCGCCTGCGGCTCACCGCCGGCGACGGCAACCTGCTTCGCCGGATCCCGCAGTTCTTCCTCGATCAGCTGCCCGCGGCGCTGTATCGCGTGCGCTGGACGACACTCGCGGTGGCGGTCGCCTTCGTCCTGGCCTCGGCGCTGGTGGCGTTGTGGATCGCGTCCGATCCCGCCCTCGTGGCGACTCTGGGCTCGGAGGCTCAGCTCTCCTCGTATGCGAACGACGAGTTCGTGGCCTACTACTCCGACAACCCGGCGGCCGTGTTCGCCGGCACCGTGTGGACGAACAACGCCTGGATCGCAGCCCAGTGCGTGCTGTTCGGCATCACCGGCATCTGGCCGGTCTCCGTCGTCATCCAGAACGCGATCGGCCTCGGGACGGCGGCCGCGGTCATGGGATCCTTCGACCGGCTCGACGTGTTCTTCGCGTTCATCCTGCCCCACGGTCTGCTGGAGCTGACGAGCGTGTTCGTCGCGGCGGCCGCGGGGCTCCACGTCTTCTGGGCCTGGGTCGCGCCCGGCCCCCGCTCCCGCGGCGAGTCACTCGCCGCGGCGGGTCGTTCGCTCGCGACCGTCGCAGTCGGCCTGGTCTTCGCCCTCGCCCTGTCGGGGGTCGTCGAGGCCTATGTCACGCCGCAGCCGTGGCCGTGGCCCGTGAAGATCGTGCTCGGCGCCCTCGCCCTCGGCGTCTTCCTCTTCTACATGCTCGTGGTCGGGCGGCGGGCAGCACGGCGCGGCCAGACGGGAGATCTGGACGAGGATGACGTCGGGCAGACCGAGCTCGTCGCGGGCTGAGCGGGAACGGATTCAGTGATCGTTCACGTGCCCGTGGGCGTGTCGTATTTTTGAATAGATCAAAACAATGACAAGATGCGGGAGTGGCCCCCGCATCCGTCGAGACAGAGAACGCCCTGCGTCACGCGGGCCTTCGTGTCACCGAGACGCGGCGCGGGGTCTATGACGCGCTGCACGCGCTGCCGCATGCCCGCGCAGACGAGGTGTTCGTCCGCGTGCGCGAGCGCCTGCCGGCGACGAGCATGCAGTCGGTCTACAACGCCCTCGGCGACTTCGTCGACGCGGGGCTGGCCCGGCGCATCGAACCCGCGGGCCATCCCGGACTGTTCGAGCTGCGCGTCGCCGACAACCACCATCACCTCGTATGCCGCGGCTGCGGACGCGTCGAGGATGTGGACTGCGTCGCGGGAGCGGCGCCGTGCATGCATCCCCAGCAGACGCATGGCTTCTCGGTCGAGGCTGCCGAGGTGACCTTCTGGGGCATGTGTCCGGCATGTGCCGCCCAGAGCGAATGACCCCCACGAAAGGAAACAGATGTCCGACATCACGACGGGTTGCCCTGTACCCCACGACGGTGCCGACGAGACGCGGTTGCCCGTCGGGCCATCGCCGGTCGACGCCGAGCCCGACGGGGTGCTGCCGCATCCCACCGCAGGCTCTGCGAACCGCGTGTGGTGGCCGAAGAAGCTGAACCTGCGTCTGTTGGCGAAGAACCCGGTCGTGGGCAATCCTCTCGGTGAGGACTTCGACTACAAGGCCGCCTTCGAGGCGCTCGATCTCGCCGCCGTCAAGCAGGACGTCCTCGAGGTCATGACGACCTCGCAGGACTGGTGGCCGGCCGACTTCGGTCACTACGGCCCGCTGATGATCCGCATGGCCTGGCACAGCGCGGGCACGTACCGCGTCACGGATGGGCGCGGGGGCGGCGGTCAGGGGCAGCAGCGCTTCGCGCCGCTGAACAGCTGGCCGGACAACGTGAACCTCGACAAGGCGCGCCGCCTGCTGTGGCCGGTCAAGAAGAAGTACGGCCAGTCGATCTCCTGGGCGGATCTCATGATCCTGGCCGGAAACGTGGCGTTGGAGTCCATGGGCTTCAAGACGTTCGGGTTCGCCGGTGGACGTGCCGACGTCTGGGAAGCCGACGACGACGTGTACTGGGGTCCCGAGACCACGTGGCTCGGCGACGAGCGCTACTCGGGCGATCGTGAGCTGGAGAAGCCGCTCGCGGCTGTCCAGATGGGGCTGATCTACGTCAACCCCGAAGGCCCCAACGGGGAGCCCGACCCGCTGCGCTCGGCCCGCGACATCCGGGAGACCTTCGCCCGCATGGCGATGAACGACGAGGAGACGGTCGCGCTCATCGCCGGAGGCCACACCTTCGGCAAGACGCACGGCGCGGCATCCGACGAGAACGTGGCAGAGGATCCCGAGGCCGCGGGCATCGAGGAGCAGGGGCTCGGCTGGAAGAACGCGCACGGCACCGGCAAGGGCGACGACACGATCACGAGCGGGCTCGAGGTCACCTGGACCTATCACCCGACGCGCTGGGACAACGAGTTCCTGCACATCCTCTACGCGTACGAGTGGGAGCTGTTCAAGAGCCCGGCGGGCGCATGGCAGTGGCGTCCCGCGAACGGTGCGGGCAGCGACATGGTGCCCCTGGCACACTCGGACGGCCGCCGCGAGCCGCGCATGCTCACGAGCGACATCGCCCTTCGCGTCGACCCGGAGTACGGCAAGATCACCAAGCGCTTCCTCGAGAACCCCGACGAGTTCCAGGACGCCTTCGCCCGCGCGTGGTTCAAGCTGACCCACCGCGACATGGGACCGAAGGTCCGCTACCTCGGCTCCGAGGTTCCGGCCGAAGACCTCATCTGGCAGGACCCGGTGCCCCCGGTCGATCACGAACTGATCGACTCGGCGGATGCGGTCGCGCTGAAGTCCCGCATCCTGGAGTCCGGCCTGAGCGTCTCCGAGCTGGTCTCGACGACGTGGGCGGCGGCATCCACCTTCCGCGGCAGCGACAAGCGCGGCGGCGTGAACGGCGCCCGCATCCGTCTGGCGCCGCAGAAGGACTGGGAGGTCAACAACCCCGCGCAGCTGCAGAAGGTGCTCGCGGTCCTCGAAGAGGTCAAGGCCGAGTTCGAGGCGGCGGGTCGCCGGGTCTCGCTCGCGGATCTGATCGTGCTCGCCGGCAACGCGGGGGTCGAGCGCGCCGCGGCCGACGCGGGCGTGATCGTGGAGGTGCCGTTCCGTCCGGGACGCACCGACGCGACGGCGGAGCAGACCGAGGAGCACTCCTTCGCGTTCCTCGAGCCGGCCGCGGACGGCTTCCGCAACTACCTCAAGGGCCGCCCGTCGCTTCCCGCCGAGTACCTGCTCGTCGACAAGGCCAACCTGCTCACCCTGAGCGCGCCGGAGATGACGGTGCTCGTGGGCGGCCTGCGTGTGCTGGGTGCGAACTGGGACGGATCGCGCTACGGCGTGCTGACCGACCGCGTGGGTGTGCTCACGAACGACTTCTTCGTGAACCTGCTCGAGCTGGGCAACACGTGGAAGCCCCTCGACCCCGGATCCCACGCGTTCCAGGGCACGAAGGACGCCACCGGCGAGCTGGTCGGCATCGGCACGCGGGCGGACCTCGTGTTCGCCTCGAACTCCGAACTGCGCGCGCTCGCCGAGGTCTACGCCTCGGATGACGCGACGGAGAAGTTCGTCACGGACTTCGTCGCGGCGTGGACGAAGGTCACGGAGCTCGATCGCTTCGACCTCGCCTGACACCAGACGGGGAACGCCCCTCCGCCTCATGCGGAGGGGCGTTCCCCGTTTCCCGGGGCGGCGCGCGGCCGTTCACCTGCGAACGAAGCGAAGGACTGTTCCCCTGTCACAGATCGAGCCGCTCGCGTCGATCTGTGACAGGGGAGCGAGGGCACGGACTGTTCCCCTGTCACAGATCGCGCGTTCCGCGTCGATCTGTGACAGGGGAAGAGAGGGGAGCAGCGGACCCGGGGTGACCTGCGTGCCCGAGGGTCAGAGCAGGCCGCGCAGCTTGAGCGCGAGGTAGTGGTCGGCGACGCGCGGCGGGAGGGATGCCGCATCCGCCGTCACGGCGACGGCCCCCGTGCGTCCGATCGCCGCCCCGACGCGCTCGCCGCCCTGGCGCGCGTGCTCGGTCGCGGCCCGGAGGTAGGCGGCGTCCGCATCCGTCGTCGCGGGTTCGTCGTCCTCGTCATCGACGGTGGATGCGGAGGCCACGAGCACCCGGGACCGCGCCGTCAGCGCGGGCAGCGCGGCGAGGAAGCCTCGCGCCGCGGCGGGGTCGTCCTGCGCCGTGAGCAGCACCACGAGCGCGGGGCGGACCGTCAGCCGGCGCACCAGGGAGGCGACCTCGCTCCAGTCCGTGTCGATCAGCTGGGCTTCCACCGGCGCCATGGCGTCCACGAGGGCGGGGACGAGGCCTGCGCCGTCGACGCCGCTCACCCTCGCCCTCACGAGGCGATCCATCATCACGAGGTGCACGTGGTCGCCGGCGCGCGCGGCCAGTGCGCCGAGCAGCAGTGTGGCCTCCATGGCGGCATCGAGTCTCACTCCGTCGTCGACGCGTGTCGCGGCGGTGCGCCCCGTGTCGACCACCACGACGATGTGCCGGTCGCGCTCCGGTCGCCAGGTGCGCAGCATCGTGGTTCCGGAGCGCGCCGTGGCGCGCCAGTCGATCGAGCGGACGTCATCGCCGCGGACGTACTCGCGCAGGCTGTCGAACTCGGTTCCGCGACCGCGCACCTGGACGCTGGTCTCGCCGTCGAGCTCCCGCAGACGTGCCAGACGGGAGGGCAGATGACGTCGCGAAGAGAACGGCGGCAGGACTCGCAGGACCCCGCGCGCGGCGATGCGCTGCTGGCGTCCGGCCAGTCCGAGCGGACCGAGCGCCCGCACGACGACGAAGTCGCTCGCGAGCTCCCCGCGGCGGCGCGGCACGAGCGACGCGGTGAGCGTGGCCGTGCGCCCGGCCGGGACCTCGATGCGAGCGCGGGCCACGGGTGCCCCGGCGGTCGGCTGCCAGGCATCCCTGATCCATCCCTTCACCGGCCGGGTCCCCGCGTTCGTCAGGCGCAGCTCGCTCAAGGCCGCTTCGCCGCGCCGGGCGCGCGCGGGCAGCGTCCGCTCGACGCTGAGGACTGTGGGGCTGGGCGCGAGCGCGGTGTCGACCGCGACCGCCGCGACCACGAGGAGGAGCCACGCGCCGAACACCGCCCACGCCGGCACGCCCACGGCGGACAGCAGGATCAGCGGGATGAGACCGCCGGCGACGACGATCGGAAGACGGCCGGTGACGAACACGTCAGATCGGAACCCTCGTCTGAGCGAGGACCGAGGTGAGCACGCCGTCCACCGTGACGCCCTCGAACTCCGCCTCGGGGTTCAGGCGCAGCCGGTGACGCCAGGTCGGGGTGAGCATGGTCTGGACGTGATCGGGCGTGATGGCCGGGTACCCGCCCAGCCAGGCCCACGCCTTCGCGGTCGCCAGCAGCGCGGTCGCGGCGCGGGGGCTCGCACCCAGCTGCACCGAGGGAGCATCGCGGGTCGCCCGAGCGAGGTCGACGATGTAGGCGAGTAGGTCGTCGGAAGCCTCGACGGATGCGGCCGCCCGTTGCGCGGCGGCGATGCCCGCCGCATCCGTGGCCGGCGTCACGGCGTCGAGCGCGCGCGGGTCGAAGCCGTCGGCGTGACGGCGCAGCACCTGCACCTCGGCGTCCCGCTCGGGCACGTCGACGCGCAGCTTCAGCAGGAACCGGTCGAGCTGCGCCTCGGGCAGTTCGTACGTGCCCTCGTGCTCCACGGGGTTCTGGGTCGCAGCCACGAGGAACGGCACCGGCAGCGGACGGGTCACGCCGTCGGCGGAGACCTGCCGCTCCTCCATGGCCTCCAACAGCGCAGACTGCGTCTTGGGCGGCGTGCGGTTGATCTCGTCCGCGAGCAGCACCTGTGTGAACACCGGGCCCTCACGGAACTCGAACTCGCCGGAGCGCGCGTCGTAGATCAGCGATCCGGTGACATCGCCGGGCATCAGGTCGGGCGTGAACTGCACGCGGTGCGTGTCGAGTCCGAGTGCGCGGCTGAATGCGCGCACGAGCAGCGTCTTCGCGACGCCGGGCACTCCCTCCAGCAGAACGTGGCCGCGGGCCAGGAGCGCGACCAGAAGCCCGGTGACGACGCTGTCCTGGCCCACCACGGCCTTGCCGATCTCGCTGCGCACGCCGTGCATCGCCATCCGCAGAGCATCGTCGGAGGTGTCGGTCATTGCGATTCCTTTCGCGGTCGGGACAGGGCCAAACGCGCCTCGAGGGCGCGGAGGTCTGCGGCGAGGCGCGCGAGCGCGCGGTCGTCGGGCACGGGCTCATCGCCGAGCAGGGCGCGGCTGCGGATCGGCGGGATGCCGGTGGCTGCGGCGACGGCATCCGCGATGGCCGTGGTGTCCGCGCTGCGGGGCACGGACAGCGCGGTGGCGGCGCGCTCGCGGGCGCGCTCGCGCAGGAGGGCCGCGGCATGATCGCGCGCGCCGGCGCGCGCGTAGAGTCGGCCGAGGCCGCGCGTGGTCTCGCCGGCGCGGACCGTGACCGGGAGCCGCTCGTGCACGAGTGGGCCGAATCGGCGCCCGCGCCAGATCGCGCCGGCCAGCGCCGTCACGCCGAGGAGCACGATCGCCGGCGTCACCCACGGCGGGGTCAGCTCTCCCAGCGTCGCACCCGTCGTGCCGGAACCGGCCGCGAGAGCGGGCACGAGCCACACCAGACGGTCGTGGCCGCCCAGCAGGCCGAGCGCCAGAGCGGCGTTGCCGTCGGAGGCGAGGTGTTCGTTCGTGAAGACCACCGATCCGTCCACGGCGGCGCGCGTCGCGTCGCCGTGCTGCTGCCAGAGCAGCCCGTACGCGTCATCGACGGGGTAACAGCCGACCGCATCCGGAGCCGTGAAGGTCGCACCGACGCCGACGTCTCCCGCGCGCCGTGCCACCGGCAGGTCACAGTCGGGTGCGACGGCGGCGGCGGTTCCGTATCCCTGGATCCGGCCGTCGAAGAGGAGCCTGATGGAACGGGCGCGAGGGTCGGAGACGACCACCGAGTCCGCCGCCTGTGCCAACGAGGTCAGCTGCCCGTCCGACAGCAGGGGCGAGTCGGGCAGGACGAGTGTGTTCGCTCCCTCGCGAAGAGCGGCCTCCGCGGACGCGACGTCCCGTGTCACGACGACGTCGATGCCCTGCTCGGACAGGATGCGGGCGAGCGCGCGCATCCCATCGGGGCCGGGATCGTCCGGATCGAATCGGTCGTATGCACTGAAGCGCATGTTCGCGGAGATCACCGCGCCGATGATGCCGACGATCACGATGACGGCGCCGATCACCGCCCAGGTGCGCGCGCGGGCGAGGCGGTGACGCACGGTCATCAGCGCGTCACCCGGGCGTGGGACAACCGATCGTCCAGGGCGCGGACACGCTCGTAGGCGTCGCGGCTTCCCGGTCGGTGCAGGTAGCGCACGTCATCGAAGTCGTGCGCCGCCTCGATGAGCGAGGCGGCTTCGTCGGGGAACACGGCGCCGGCGGACCGCGCGAAGGCGGTCACCGTGGCGCCGGGAGCCACGCTCACGCGTTGCTGTTCCTCGAGCCCGCGCGCCAGTGCCCGCACGGCGGCCACGGTCGCCGCCTCCCAGTCGCCCTGATCGGCGAGGGCCGCTGCGGTGCGCCGCAGCTCGCCGGCCCCGGCGGTCACGTCGTCGCCGAAGAGCTCGCCGCGGTCTGCGCGGACGAGGCTCCCCGAACGCGGTCGACCCCAGATCACGACGGCGAGCACGACCAGGAGCACGACCAGCAGCAGCGCGCCGATGGCGACCAAGGGTGCCCACGCCGCATCCACGTCGCCGGTGAACAGCTTGGCGATGCCGTCGCCGATGGCTCGCGCGATGCGGTCGAAGGGGGTCGGTTCGGCCGCGCGATAGCTCGGATCGGCGAGTTCCCGCTCGGCGAGACGCCGTGCTTCGTCGCCGTCGGGGATCAACGGCGCGGACGCGGCGAGGATCACCGCTGTTCCGGACCCGCCTGAGGCGGAGCCCAGTCGGTCGCCGTGGGCGGATCCGTCGGCGTTCGCTCGCCGGCAGGCTGGTCCGCGGCGGGTTGCGCCGGTGCAGCCGGCGGTGCGGGCGCCTCGGCGCCCGGCGGCGCGTACGCGGATGGAGGGGCGTAGCCGTACGCCTGCGGCGCCGGGTACGCGCCGGGCCACGGGGCCGTCTGCGGCGGCCAGGCGGCGGGCTGTGGCGCCACCGTCCGGCCGATGTGCCAACGATAGGGATCGGCGATACCCGCGCCCATCTGACGCTGATCGACGTACGACTGCAGGTCGAGATCGAGGCCCTCGGTGCGCATACGGGCGTCCACGTAGACGAGACAGGCCGCCGTGGCGTTCACGACGAGTGCGATCGACTGCACCAGCAGCGAGACCATCTGCACCACGAGGCCGACTCCGACAGTGCCGATCACGGCGGAGACGTTCGGGTCGCCGGTGGGCGAGAGGACGCCGACGAACATGCCGCTGAAGAAGTTCAGTGGCACCACGACGACCTGCGTGATGATCTGGAAGCCGGTCTGGATGACGAACCACGTCGCGAGGGTGCGCCAGAACCTGCCGCGCGTGAGGCGCCAGGACCGGGCGATGGCCGCGAAGACGCCGGACCCCTCGAGGACCAGGATCGGTGTGACGAGGAAGAGTCTCGTCGTCAGCCAGAACGCGAGCGGAATGGCGGCGAGGATGAACAGCACCGCCGCGACGATTCCCGCGGCAAGGGCGAGCAGGCCGAGCGCGAAAGCGGCAGCGGCCAAGATCGCCACGGCGACCAGCACGGCGGCCGAAGCCAGGAGCGTGTAGCCGAACAGCCGCCAGAAGGCGGGGCGTATCCGCCGCCACAGTGCACCGACCGTCAGCTTCTCGGCGACGACGCCGTGCGCGACGTCGGCCACGACCACGCCCTGGACGATCACCGTCAGCGCGGAGCCCGCGATGCCGAGCACGAGGCTGGAGATCACGGTGATGGCCGTCGCGCCCGCGAACAGGTCCGGGTAGTCGGGGCTCGACACCGGCACCGTGGCCAGGCGCGAGAAGCTGGCGAAGGCGATGCCTCCGACCGCGACCAGCAGCACGAGGTACGTCGCCATCTGTATGCCCAGCGCGAACCCGAGGAGCACGCGGGGGTTCTGCCGGAGAGCCACGAAGGAGCGCCCCAGCACCGTTCCGAACGTCAGCGGGTGCAGCGGGACGATCCCCGCGCGCGGAGCGGGCGTCCATCCGGGTTGCGCGGTCGTCATGATCTCCTCGCGGTCGTCATCGCCTTCATCGTGACACACCTGAAGGGACGCTCGTGGGCCCCGGCCCGCGTGTGGACTACTCTGAAGGGGCGCACGGGGGCATCGGTGGAACCCGGCCGCCGAGCGGACGCAAAGGAAGAACGCGTTTCATGACATCACGCATTCTCGTGGTCGACGACGACACGGCCCTGGCCGAGATGATCGGGATCGTGCTCGACACCGAGGGCTTCGAGACGGTGTTCTGCGCCGACGGAGCTCAAGCGGTCGACGCCTTCCGTGCCGAGCGCCCCGATCTGGTGCTGCTCGATCTGATGCTGCCCGGCATGGACGGGATCGAGATCTGCACGCGCCTGCGCGCGGAGTCCGGCGTCCCGATCATCATGCTGACCGCGCGCACCGACACCGCCGACGTCGTCGCGGGGCTCGAGTCGGGCGCCGACGACTACATCGTCAAGCCGTTCAACCCCAAGGAGCTGGTCGCCCGCATCCGCACCCGACTCCGTCCGGCCGCGACGGATGCCGGGGAGAGCCTGCGCATCGGCGACCTGACCGTCGACGTCGCCGCGCACGAGGTGCGCCGGGGATCGACCCCCATCCCGCTGACGCCGCTGGAGTTCGAGCTGCTCGTCGCGCTCGCCTCGAAGCCGCAGCAGGTCTTCTCGCGCGAGATGCTCCTCGAACAGGTGTGGGGCTACCACTACAAGGCGGACACCCGACTCGTGAACGTGCACGTCCAGCGGTTGCGTGCGAAGGTCGAGCTCGACCCCGACAACCCCAAGATCGTCACGACGGTGCGCGGCGTCGGATACCGCGCCGGCGCCGCGAGCTGAGGATGCCCGCCGCGACCGCCCCCCGGCCGGCACTCCGGCTGCGGCGCGAGCTGCGCGCCTGGCGTACGTGGCCGTCGCGGGTGCTGGGCTCGTGGCAGCGCTCGCTGCGCTTCCGCACGCTCGTGCTCACGATCGCACTGTCGACGCTGGCCATCCTCGTAGCCTGCGTCTGGATGGCACTGGCGATCCAGAACGACCTGTTCCAGTCGCGTCGCGACCAGGTGCTGGGCGACGCCCGCCGCGCAACGACCGCGGCGCAGGCGACCCTCGACTCGGCGCTGCAGGGCGACAGTGCACAGGTTCGCAACGTCGTGGACAGCGTCATGGCCAGCCTCGGACGCCAGTCCGACTCGGACCTGGTCGCCATGTTCCGCGTCGATCAGACCCCTTCGGCGACCGCGCCGCAGGACTTCGTGCTCGGCGGCGGCAATTGGGACGGCCAGATCACGGATGCCCTGCGCGACAAGGTGCGCTCGGACGCCGATGTGCAGTGGTGGCAGTCGATCGCCCTGACCGACGCGTCGGGGCGCGTGGTGCCCGGGATCGCGGTCGGACAGCAGCTGAATGTCGCGGGTGTCGGCGCGTACGAGCTCTACATCGCCTACGACCTGGCTGCGGCCGACCAGACACTCGGCTTCGTTCAGGGGACCCTCTGGGTGGTGGGGCTGGCGCTCATCGCGATCATCGCCGGGATCTCGTGGTTCGTCCTGCGATCTGTGACCGTGCCGATCGGTGAGGCGGCGCACACCTCGGCGGAGCTTGCGGCGGGTCGACTCGATGTGCGGCTGGATGTGCAGGGTGAGGACGAGATCGCCACCCTCGGTCGCTCGTTCAACGCGATGGCGGACAGCATCCAAGCCCAGATCAAGGAACTGGCGGAGCTCTCGCTCGTGCAACAGCGCTTCGTCTCGGACGTCTCCCACGAGCTGCGCACGCCGCTGACCACCATCCGTCTCGCCGCCGACGTTCTCAACGACCATCGGGAGGGCTTCGACCCGGTGAGCACCCGCGCCGCCGAGCTGCTGCACGCTCAGGTGCAGCGGTTCGAGACCCTGCTCACCGATCTGCTGGAGATCAGCCGCTACGACGCCGGATCCGTGCAGCTCGAGCTGGAGCCCACCAGCCTCGCGCACCTCGCCGAGGACGTCGTCGCCCAGATGCATCAGCTCGCCGAGCAGCACGGCAGTGACGTGCGCCTCGTGGCGCCGGGGGGCTATTCGCCGGTCGAGATGGACCCGCGCCGGGTGCGTCGGATCGTGCGAAACCTCCTGGGCAACGCGATCGAGCACGGCGAAGGTCGGCCCATCGTCGTGACCGTGGATTCGGATCAGGATGCGGTCGCGGTGGGCGTGCGCGACTACGGGATGGGGATGCGCCCCGAAGACCAGGAGCGCGTCTTCGACCGCTTCTGGCGTGCCGATCCCTCGCGCAAGCGCACGATCGGGGGAACGGGGCTGGGCCTGGCCATCGCCCTGGGCGATACGCGCCTGCACGGCGGCACGCTGGGCGTCTGGTCGTCGCTCGGGCTCGGCACCAACTTCGTGCTCACCCTGCCGCGCCGCGCCGGCGCGGAGCCCGCTTCTTCGCCCCTGTCGCTGGCGCCGGAGGGCGATGGACTCGACGATCTGGGGCTCACGCAACCGATCGACGTCGACAGCGCGCTGCGAGGCAAGGAGTCCACATGAGACGGATCCTCATCGCTCTGCTGGGAGCGCTCGCGCTCGTGCTGACGGCGTGCGCCGGTCTGCCGACGACGGGGACGGTACAGCCGGGACCGCAGTTGGGCTCGGACTCCACGGCGCCCGACGTGATCTACCGTCCGGACGGCCCGCAGCCCGGCGCGACCGCCCGGCAGATCGTCGACGGCTTCGTGCGCGCCGCATCCGGGCCGCAGGACAACTGGCAGGTGGCCCGACAGTTCCTCTCGGACGGCTACCGCGACCAGTGGAAGCCGGAGGCGGGCGTGATCGTCGACGTGCTCGCGGACCGCAGCTACGCCGAGGTCGATGACGAGATCGTGCTCGATGTCACTCCGCAGGCGACGATCGACGAGGCGGGCACGTACACGCTGTCGGACGAGGGAGCAAGCGTCCCCCTGCCGTTCGCGCTCGCTCAGGACTCCGACGGCGAGTGGCGCATCACCCACGCGCCGGACGGCATCGTGCTCGACGAGGACCTGTTTCGCAACGTGTTCCGCTCGTACGACGTCATGTACTTCGATCCGACCTGGCGATACCTGGTGCCCGACGTGCGCTGGTTCCCCACGACGAACGCGCTGACGAGGATCGCCGCCGCCGTCGTCAACGGCGAGCCCTCGCCGTGGCTGGCCGCATCCGTCGTCTCCGCCTTCCCCGACAACGTCACGCTCGTGCCTTCCGTGCCGCTGGCCAACGGTGTCGCGCAGGCACAGTTGAGCGAGCAGGCGCTCGGGTTGGATCAGGTCACTCTCGACCGGATGCAGACCCAGCTCTCCGCGAGTCTGGTCACCGCCCAGGTCACCGCGGTCGAGATGCAGGTCGACGGCGCGCGGGTGAACGCGTCGAGGATCCCGACACGCTCGACACTCGTCGACTCGCGAGCGCTGGTGCGCGACGCGGACGGGTTCGGGTACCTCCTCTCGGGAGAGCTCACACCGCTGGCCGGCCTCTCGCCCGCCCTCCTCGAGGCCGAGCCGACGACCGTGCAGCTCGGGGTCGGTCGCACGGTGGCGGCCGTCCTGCTTCCGGACGGCTCCGCGGCGGAGATCGCCGACGACGGCACCAGCCGCGTCGTCGACGAGCGCGCGGGCATCCTGGCCCCCACGATCGATCCGTTCGGCATGGTGTGGACCGTTCCCGCCGCCGATCCATCCCGCGTGCGTGCGACCGGACCCGATGGCACCGTGCTCGAGGTGCCGTCCGCGTGGGGGGCGAGTCGCATCGACGCGATGCAGGTCTCCCGTGACGGCAGTCGGATGGCGGCCGTGCTCACCGCCGGCGGCCGCTCGATGCTGGTCGTGGCCGGCGTCGAGCGGGACTCGGCCGGTGTTCCCAGCGCCCTGGGTCCTGCGGTCTCGCTGACGACGCTTGACGGACCCACCCGCGGTCTGGCATGGCTCGACACGACGACGATCGGGGTCGTATCGGGCGATGCGGCGGCACCCGTGTTCGTGCAGCAGGTCGTGGGGGGAGCCGCGACCATCGTCGACGCGCCGGTGGATGCGGTGGCCATCTCCGGCGCGAACTCTCCGGCGGCGGTGCGCATCCTCGCGGCCGACGGCACCCTGTACGTGCGCCGCCAGTCGAACTGGGTGCAGACCGCGACGGGCGTCCAGGTGCTCGCCACGCAGCAGGGCGACGCCGACTGAGTCGTCCTCCCCACGACGCCGGCGCCGGCGCGTCGCGCGCGGCGTCCGCGATGGCGCCGCCGTGCCGCGGCCTACGCGGACCAGGGTGGTCGGGTGATCGCCGCGCTCTCCGATGCCCTCGCCCTCATCCTGCCGGTCGACTGCGCCGGATGCGGCACGCCGGACAGAGCCCTCTGCGAGACGTGCACCGAGCTCCTGGCCGCACCGCGACCGCTGCGGCACGTGCTGGCGTCCGGTCTCGTCGTCCACGCGGCCTTCGACTTCGCCGACCGTCCGGCACGCGCACTGCGTGCGCTCAAGGAGGAGGGGCGCACCTCGCTCGTGCGACCGTTCTCCGCAGCGCTGGCGGCGGCGGCGCACGCCGGCTTCCCGGATGCCGGCGCGCTGTTCGTTCCGATACCCACCTCCGCTGCGGCCTTCCGGCGGCGCGGACACCGGGTGGTGGAGGCGATCCTCGGGCGCAGCGGCCTGCCGGCTCTGGCGGTTCTCCGCCGCATCCGGACCACGCGAGACCAGCGCGAGCTCGGCCGCGCCGAGCGCGCGCAGAACGTCGCCGGAAGCCTTCGCGCGCGCCGGCGGTTGGACGGCAGACGGATCGTCATCGTCGATGACGTGGTCACGACGGGAGCGAGCGTCGAGGAGGCGGCGCGGGCGCTGCGGCAGGCGGGCGCGGACGTCATGGGGGTCGCATGTGTCGCGCATACACGCCGCTCGGGATTCGTTCGTGACACGGACATGAACCCGGGCTAGCGTGGGGGTGACAAGGCGACGAAGGTCCGCCCTTGACCGGGTGGACCGGAACAAGGAGGTCAAGGATGGAAACCAACATCGTCGGCGTGGGCGTCGGCATCTCGGACCGTTTCCGCTCTGTCGTGGACGAGAAGTCCAGCCGCATAGAGAACATCGCGCCCCGGGCCGCTGGGCTCGAGGTGAAGGTCACCCATCGGGCGTACCGCAACGGTGCTCACGAGGACTCCACCGTCGAGTTGACCCTGACCGGCAAGGGGCCGGTCATCCGCGCCGAGGCGGTCGACGGCGACAAGTTCACCGCTCTCGACCTCGCCGTAGACAAGCTGTGCGAGCAGGTGCGTCGCGCGAAGGACAAGCGCGTCGACGCCCGTAACCATCCGCGCGGAGCCCACTACGAGAAAGGCACCGGCGAGATCGCCGGCATCGATGTGCAACCGGCATCCGTCGATGTGCTCAAGGCCGTCGCCACGGGCGAGGTACCCGTGATGACAGGGGCTGAGGACGAGCAGGACTACACGCCGGTCGTCATCCGCACGAAGCAGTTCGACGCCGAATGGATGAGCGTCGAGGACGCCGTCGACCGCATGGAACTCGTCGGGCACGACTTCTTCCTCTTCATCGACGCGCGCAGCGACCAGCCGAGCGTCGTCTACCGCCGCAAGGGCTGGGACTACGGCGTCATCGCGCTCGACACCCTCGCGCAGCCCGCACGCGTCGCCTCCTGACGACGCGAGAAGAAGGGGCCGCCTCTGCGCAGAGGTGGCCCCTTCTCTGTCGGTCTGTGCGGGCGTCAGTCGAACATGTCGCCCAGGAGGCCACCGATGACCAGACCGCCGAGGATGCCGCCCATCGCGTCGCCCATCCCGCCGCCGCGACCGCCGCGACCGTAACCGCCCCAATCGTCGTGGCGTGGACGGGAGGAGTCGATGTCGCGCTGGGCCAGTTGCAGAGCTTCGCTGGCGAGCTGCCCGCTGCGGCGCGCGAGCTGCAGGGCGCTCTCGCGGGAATCCTCTTCGTCCGGAAGATTGGTGATCTCCAGCCGCGCACGCTCCGCCTCGGCGAGACGCGTGCGCGCGTCGGCGCCGATCCACCCGCTGTGACCGTTGATCAGACTGCGCGCGACCGCGATCTGACGGTCGGCGTCGTCCACGGCGTGGCTGACCTGCGCGGGGCTGGGCAGAGGGTGCTCGGCGCGGCGTCGCGCCTTGGCGACAGCTTCATCCAGCGCCGTATTGGCGGTGCGCAGCTTCGAGAGCTGTGTGAAGGGATCGGCGGGGCTGCCGGCCGGCGGGAGCGCGGCGAGCGCGCTCACGAGGTCGATCATCGCCCGCTGGATCTCGGCGTTCGCCGGCAGAGACCGGGCGCGGATGATGTCGTCGCGCGAGTCCGCGATCACCTCGGCGAGGGTGGACTCGGCGCGCAGCGCTTCGATCTCGAAGTCCTCCACGCCGTCCAGGAGCGACTCGGCCCGCCGCACGGCCTCCGTCGCGGCCTCGAGGGCCATGTTCGCCTCTTCGGCGCGATTCGCCTCTCGGCGGCGCACCGACACCTCAGCGCTGTGCGCGGCGAAGGTGAGCACCTGCTCGGCCTCGGCGGGTGCGTTCTCGATCTGGCTGAGGGCCGCGGGGGAGTAGCGCTGGCGCAGCCGCTCCACGACGTCGCGGGCGCCGGGCACGCGTTCGCGCAGCCTCTCGGCGTCCGCGCGGACGCCGGCCAGGACCTGCGGTGCCTGGCGGATGCGGGCGACTGCGCCCGCCAGGGCGGACGTGCGGTCGTCGAGCAGGTCTTCAGCCCACTCGCACAGCTGCACGATGCGGGCATTGCGGGTCCGCAGTTCCTCCGGGGTGTCGGGGATCTCGTCATGGTTGAGCTGGTGCAGCTGGAAGGCCTCGCCGAGGTGGGTGCGCACGGCCTGCAGCGCCTCGCGCAACTCCTTCGTCGAGCGTTCACCGAGCTCGGCCTCGGCGAAGGCGAGTTCTTCCGTCGTCGCGCGGATGCGCTCGTCCGCGGCGACGAGACTCTGCTGCGCACGGCGCGCGAGATCCGCGTCCTGCGCGTCGATCTCCGCCTGCTGCTCACGCTTGCGCTTACCCCAGAAACCGGCCATGGCTCGATCCTAGGCGCGGTGGATGTGCCCGTTCTCAGCCGGAATCGATCGGGCGTTCACGCGATCCGCGCGGGGCGCCCCCGGCGCGGGCGGGACGGGGAGATCGGCTGGACGCGGGATGCCTCGGGGGTCGCCGCCAGCCGCTCGAGGACACGGTCCAACCAGCGCAGCTGGGCTTCCGCACCCGCCACGCGCGCCTCATGGGCGATCGACCGCGCCAGATCGCCCTCCTCTATCGCGGCAGCGCGCGCGTGCGCGAGCCGGTCGGCTGCCGCATCCCGCTCGGCGCGGGCGGCGGCTTCCGCATCCACGCCGGGCAGGGTCGCTGCGAGAGCGATCTTGGTCGCGATGTCGTCTCGCGAACCGCTCGGGGTGGGGAGCGGGCGCAGGAGCCACCCCGACACGGAGGCGACGCCCGCCTCGGTCGCG
This sequence comes from Microbacterium sp. RG1, assembly GCF_005347485.1. Classification (NCBI taxonomy): domain Bacteria; kingdom Bacillati; phylum Actinomycetota; class Actinomycetes; order Micrococcales; family Microbacteriaceae; genus Microbacterium; species Microbacterium sp. RG1. The sequence continues at coordinate 229,651 of NZ_CP034121.1, forward strand.
GAGTAGTAGACGTGGCCCTGCGCGTCGACGGCGCCCTTGACCACGAGACCGTCGCGCTCGAGTCGATCGAGTGTGTTGTAGATCTGCCCGACGTTCACGCTCCAGTCCGTGCCGCTGCGCCGCTCGAGCTCGGCGCGCAGCTGATAGCCGTAGCACGCGCCCTGCGCGAGGATGGCGAGCAACGACTGCCTGACCGACATGGGGCTCCTTCCGAGGCTGCGGGGTGACGCATATATGCATACCCGGAAAGGTTCGACGCCTCCTCACGGCGCGCCGCGGGGGCGCGGCTGGGTGGGCAATGGCTTTGAACCCGTCGTTCGTCGTGCTCTGAGAGGTCACAGACGGATAACATGGGGGCGGTGTGCCCGGGCTCCGGGCGCGACTGGGCATAAGCACGCCCACCCGACAGATGGAGATGCCACGTGGCCAACCCTCTCGAGAAACTCCTCCGTGCCGGCGAAGGCCGCGTCATCCGCCGCCTGCAGCAGGTCGTGAAAGCCGTCGGTGCACTCGAAGAGGAGTACACGCAGCTCACGGACGAGGAGCTCCGCGGCGAGACGGCGGAACTGCGCGCGCGCTATCAGGCGGGGGAGACGCTCGATGAGCTCATGCCCGAAGCCTTCGCCGCCATCCGCGAGGCCGCCAAGCGCACGCTCGGCCAGCGCCCCTACGACGTTCAGATCATGGGCGGTGCGGCGCTTCACCTCGGCAACATCGCCGAGATGAAGACCGGTGAGGGAAAGACCCTGACGGCGACCTTCGCGGCCTACCTCAACGCCATCGCGGGTGAGGGCGTCCACGTCATCACGGTCAACGACTTCCTCGCCAGCTATCAGGCCGAGCTGATGGGTCGCGTCTATCGCGCGCTGGGGATGACGACGGGCACGATCGTCTCCGGTCAGACGCCCGAGGTGCGCCGCGAGCAGTACAACGCCGACATCACCTACGGCACGAACAACGAGTTCGGCTTCGACTACCTGCGCGACAACATGGCGTGGCGCAAGGAGGACCTCGTCCAGCGCGGCCACTTCTTCGCGATCGTCGACGAGGTCGACTCGATCCTCATCGACGAGGCCCGCACGCCCCTCATCATCTCCGGGCCCTCCTCGGGTGAGGCCAACAGGTGGTTCGCGGAGTTCGCCAAGATCGCGCGCACGCTCGAAGCAGGTGTCGACTACGAGGTGGACGAGAAGAAGCGCACGATCGGTGTGCTCGAGCCGGGCATCGAGAAGGTCGAGGACTACCTCGGCATCGACAACCTGTACGAATCGGCCAACACGCCCCTCATCTCGTTCCTGAACAACTCGATCAAGGCTCTCGCGCTGTTCAAGCGCGACACCGACTACGTCGTGATGAACGACGAGGTCATGATCGTCGACGAGCACACCGGACGCATCCTCGTGGGGCGTCGCTACAACGAGGGCATCCACCAGGCGATCGAGGCGAAGGAGGGTGTCCCGGTCAAGGCCGAGAACCAGACCCTCGCCACGGTGACCCTGCAGAACTACTTCCGCCTGTACGACAAGCTCTCCGGCATGACAGGCACCGCCGAGACCGAGGCGGCCGAGTTCATGTCGACCTACAAGCTCGGTGTGGTCCCGATCCCCACGAACAAGCCGATGATCCGCAAGGACCAGCCCGATCTCGTCTACAAGAACGAGCAGGCGAAGTTCGCCCAGGTCGTGGAGGACATCGCTGCTCGCCACGAGAAGGGCCAGCCGGTGCTCGTGGGCACGGTGAGCGTCGAGAAGAGCGAGTACCTCTCCCGCCTGCTCGCCAAGAAGGGCGTCAAGCACGAGGTCCTCAACGCGAAGAACCACGCTCGTGAAGCCGAGATCGTCGCCCGAGCCGGACGCCTGGGCGCGGTCACGGTGGCGACCAACATGGCCGGTCGAGGCACCGACGTCATGCTCGGCGGAAACGCGGAGTTCCTCGCGGTGCAGGAGATGAAGAGCAAGGGCCTGGACCCGGTCGAGACTCCGGAAGAGTACGAGGCCGCGTGGGACGAGGTCTATCAGCAGGTGCGCGACACCGTCGCGGAGGAGGCCACGAAGGTGGTCGAGGCCGGCGGCCTGTACGTGCTCGGTACCGAGCGCCACGAATCGCGACGCATCGACAACCAGCTGCGCGGTCGTTCGGGTCGTCAGGGTGACCCGGGCGAGAGCCGCTTCTACCTGTCGTTGACCGATGACCTGATGCGGTTGTTCCAGTCGGGCGCCGCGGAAGCGATCCTCGCGCGCACCAACTTCCCCGATGACGTCGCGATCGAGTCCGGAATGGTCTCGCGTGCGATCAAGAGCGCGCAGGCGCAGGTCGAGGCGCGCAATGCCGAGATGCGCAAGAACGTCCTGAAGTACGACGACGTCCTCAACCGCCAGCGTGAGGCGATCTACACGGACCGCCGTCAGATCCTGCACGGCGACGACATCCAGGAGCGCGTCACGAAGTTCATCGAGGACGCGATCGACGCGATCGTCGACGACCACACCGGCAGCGGGCACACCGAGAGCTGGGACTTCGACGCGCTGTGGACCGAGCTCAAGACGGTCTACCCCGTAGGCGTGACCATCGACGAGGTCGTCGCCGAGGCGGGCGAGAAGGGTCGTGTGACCCCCGGTGGCCTCAAGCGGGAGCTGCGCAGCGACGCATCCATCGCGTATGCCGCCCGCGAGGAGCAGCTGGGCGAGCAGGCGATGCGTGAGCTCGAGCGTCGCGTGGTGCTCCAGGTGCTCGATCGCCGCTGGCGCGACCACCTGTACGAGATGGATTATCTGAAGGACGGCATCGGACTTCGGGCGATGGCCCAGCGCGATCCGCTCATCGAGTACCAGCGAGAGGGGTACGAGATGTTCCAGGCGATGATGGGGCAGATCAAGGAGGAGTCGGTCGGGTTCCTCTTCAACCTCGAAGTAGAGGTGCGCCGCCCGGACGGCGAGCGCACCGAGGTCGAGGCCAAGGGACTCGTCGCCCCCTCGGTCGAAGGCCAGCGGCTCGAGTACAGCGCTCCCACCGAGGACGGCGACGTCGAGGTCCGCAACGATCGCGGTCAGGTGCAGAAGGCGGCCACGGGCCGTGCGCGCCAGGCCGCTGCTCCGGCCGCCGCAGCGCCGCCGGCCACCGAGGCGCCGCGAGGTGCGTTCGGTCAGCGAACCGAGGCGCCCCAGCCCGAGGCGCAGAACCGCGCGCAGCGCAGAGCGAAGAAGAAGTGAGATCGGCGAGCGCCCCGCAGGATGCGGGGCGCTCGCTCGTTCAGGGCGTGCCCCAGTCGAACGACTGCTTGCGTACCTCGAGGTAGACGAACGTCTCCGAGGAGATGACGCCGGGGATCGTGCGGATACGGGCGTTCAGCAGCTCGGCGAGGTCTTGATCGGAGGCGCACACGACCTCGATGAGGATGTCGAAGCTGCCCGCCGTGAGCACGAGGTAGTCGACGGCGGAGATCTGCTCGAGCTCAGCCGCCACGGCACGGCTGTCGCCGCTGACGCGCAGCCCCACGAGTGCCTGGCGGTGGAAGCCGAGTCGCATGGGGTCGGTGACGGCGACCACCTGCATGATCCCCGAGTCCGTCAACCGCTGCACCCGCTGTCGTACGGCCGCCTCGCTGAGTCCGACGGCTTTGCCGATCTCGGCGTAGGAGCGGCGCCCGTTCTCCTGAAGCTGTTCAATGATGCGTTTGGAGGTGTCGTCGAGATGATCGCGTGCGGCCATGGGGAGTCCTTCGGGTAAGGGGTGTTACCCCTTCACCGTATCGGCGGCGATTATGTGAGAACCGCCGAATGACGTGCCGGAACCGCCAGTCGTGCCAGGGGATGCGGATTGGCCCGGCCGTGCCAGGACTATCCTGATCGGATGAGTTCGCTGCGCCCCCTCGACCAGTCCCGGAAGCTGAAGGATGTCCTCTACGAGATCCGCGGCGAGGCCCTGGTGGAGGCCGACCGGCTCGAGGCCGAGGGGCACACGATCCTCAAGCTCAACACCGGCAACCCGGCGGTCTTCGGCTTCGACGCGCCGTTCCAGATCGTGCGCGACATGATCGATGCGATTCCTTCCGCGCACGGCTACAGCGAGAGCAAGGGCATCATGTCCGCGCGCCGCGCCGTCGTGTACCGGTACGAGCAGGAGCCGGGCTTCCCTCCCTTCACGCCCGATGACGTGTACCTCGGCAACGGTGTCTCCGAGCTGATCACGATGACGATGCAGGCGCTGCTGGACGAGGGCGACGAGGTCCTCATCCCCGCGCCGGACTACCCGCTGTGGACGGCGATGACGAGCCTCGGCGGCGGTACGCCCGTGCATTACGTCTGCGATGAGCAGAACGGCTGGCAGCCCGACATCGAAGACATCCGTTCCAAGATCACCGATCGCACCAAGGCGATCGTCGTCATCAACCCGAACAACCCCACCGGTGCCGTCTACACGCGCGAGGTGCTGACCCAGATCGTGGAACTCGCCCGCGAGCACTCGCTCCTCCTGCTGGCCGACGAGATCTACGACCGCATCCTGTTCGACGACGCCCGCCACATCCCGCTCGCGACACTCGCACCCGATCTGCTCTGCCTCACCTTCAACGGGCTGTCCAAGACATACCGCGTCGCCGGGTACCGCAGCGGCTGGATGGTCATCACCGGGCCCCGCCACCACGCGCGGGGCTTCCTGGAGGGCATCAATCTGCTCGCGTCCACGAGGCTGTGTCCGAACGTCCCCGCGCAGCATGCGGTTCAGGCGGCGCTGTCGGGCGTCCAGTCGATCGACGCGTTGATCGCCCCGACCGGGCGTCTGCACGAGCAGCGGGATGCGGCGTGGGAGGGCCTGGAGGCCATTCCGGGTGTGTCCTGCGTCAAGCCCGCCGGCGCCCTGTACGCGTTCCCGCGGTTGGACCCCGAGGTGCACGAGATCCGTGACGATGCGAAGCTCGTGCACGACCTCCTCGTGGCCGAGCACATCCTTCTCGTCCCGGGGACGGGCTTCAACTGGCCGACCCCCGACCACCTGCGGATCGTGACGCTTCCCGAGGCCCGCGTGATCGCGGAGGCCATCGAGCGCCTCGGCAACTTCCTCTCGTCCTACCGCCAGTAGGCGAGGTCGCCCGGCGGCCGCGGGCGATGAGAGCATTCTCACAGGAGGGCGAGCGAGGTGGCCCGCCAGCGGCGGTCCATGCCCTCCAGGCGGATGGCCACGGCGCGGGTGCGCGCGGGGCCGGCGACGACCACGACGGCCTCGACGACGCCGTCGGCGGGCTCCGAGTGGTGCACGCTGAGGATCGAGTGCACGGGGCGCGCGGCGGCGACGCCACGGGCGCTGCGGGCGCGGGTGGCGAGGTTGACGCGTGTCAGGAGCGCGCGGTAGGTGTCTTCGGTCATCCACCGTGCGAGCTGATCGATGTCGCGGACCCCCGCGAGGGCCTCGAGCACGCCGTTGGTGAGGTTGCGCACCAGCGGTACGGGATCGGGCAGCTCGGACGAGGACGTCGGCTGCGGCGCGAAGAAGTCTGCGGACAAGCGCATGAAGCTGCGTTCGGGGCGCGTCGCGCCGGTGGCGATCTGAACCATCTGGGCCTCACATGAACGGGGATCCTGAGCGGGATCAGTAGAGCAGTTCGGCCAGGTCGGAAACGGTTTGTGGAAAACTTCTCATGATTGCGGGGGTATCGGTCTAATCTCGCGGCGTGCGCTGGGAACGCTTCTTCGAGGACCTGCAGGGGCAGTTCGATGCCGAGTGGGAAGCGGAGCGCGCGGTCCTGGACACGGAGGCCGAACGGCTGCGGCTGTCACGCGTGACGCTGCGCGAGCGGCTTCTGGTCCTCGCTCGCACGGATGAGACGCAACGCGCCGACCTCGCCGTCGATCTGGTGGCGGCGGACGCGCTCATCGGCGTCCTGACCGCGGTCGGCGCCGATTGGATGGGGCTCGAGGCGCAGCGTCGCAGTGTGCTCGTCCCGGTCGCGGCGGTTGCTTCGGTGGGCGTGGGGGAAGGTGAACTCCTGCGCGCCGCGCGTCCGCATCCTGCGCCGCGGGTGGGTGTGTCGGAACGTATGGGGATCGGCTTCGTCCTGCGCGACCTCGCGCGTCGACGTGTCCCGGTCACGATGCAGGTGGGAACGCGCGCCGTGTCGGGGACGATCGACCGTGCCGGGGCTGACCACCTCGATCTCGCGCTGCACGACATCGACGAGCCGCGTCGTTCCGCGAGCGTCCGCGGCTACCGTTTGGTCCCGTTCACCGCGCTCTCCTGGGTGCGCTGGGAGGGCGCCGACGTCCTCTGAGGCCTTCAGTCGGGGTTGCGCACCCGGCCATGCCCCCACAGCTCCGGGAAGCTGGCGGCGTTGGACTGCCGCCACAGCGCCATCCGACGGGCGTCCTCGGCTTCATCGTCGAGGTAGTCCGACACGCTGGCCTCTTCGATGCGCCACTGGCGGCTCTCACCGATCCGGATGCCGCGCAGTCGTCCTTCCATGACGAGTGCGATGACCTCGTCGACCGACACCGACAGTGCCTCGGCGACGGACGCCGGGGCGAGGAGGCGGCCCTCGGGCGGGGTCGTGTCGGGCATGCCCTCAATTATGCGGTGCCGTTCCGACACCTCGGCGCGGTGGCGCGCCATGTGGATAAGAGCGCTGTGGATAAGATCCGACGGTTCGACCGGGCCTCGGTCAGCATGTAGGCCATGACAGCTCAGGCCACGCCCCGCCAGCGTCCCCGCGCGTTGTGGGCGGACGCACGTTTCGTGATCGGCGTCGTGCTCGTCCTCGTCTCGATCGCCGGCGTGTGGTTCGTCGTCGCATCGGCGCGGCAGACGGTTCCTGTCTACGCGGCGACGCGGACGCTCGTGCCGGGCGAGAGCATCGCACCGTCGGAGTTGCGCGTCGTCGACGTCGCGCTGGGCTCGCTCGAGGCTGCCTACGCGTCGGGCGACACGCTGCCCCCCGACGCCGTGGCGACGCGCACCATCCCCGCCGGCGAACTCATCCCCGCCGCATCCGTGGGTTCCGCCTCCGAGGTGCGCACCACCACGATCGTCGTTCCCAGCAGCACCGCCATTCCCGCCTCCGTCGAGGTCGGGACGCCGGTGGAGGTGTGGGCCGCGCCGCTCGACGGCGAGGGTGTCCGCCAGGCTCCCCGCATCCTGGTCGCCGATGCGGCGGTCGCCGCCCTTCCGAGCAGCGACTCGGTGATGGCGATCACGGCGCCCTCTGTCGAGCTCATCGTCCCCCGAGAGTCCGTGGCGGATGTGCTCGCGGCGCTGGCAGGTGAGGCGACACTGTCGGTGGTCCCCGCGCAGGGGGTCTCGTGATCTCCCGCGCGATCCTCGTCCTCCCAAAGCCTGTGGCCCTCGCCCTACGGGAGCAACTTCTGCTGGAGGGCGCCGTCGAGGTGGCGATCTATCCTCCGGAGAGATTCACGGCCACTGTGGCGTCCGGTCACGGACCGGATGCGGAACTGGACGCGCTCCTCGCCTCCGCCGACACTCTGGTGCTCGCCGCGCGCGTCGATCAGCTGACGGCCCGCACGGTCGCTCTCGCAGACGCCCGTGGTGTGCGTGTCCTGCCACTCGGCGATGACGCGGCCGCCGCTCGTCTGGCCGCGGCCTTCGGGCTCTCGTCACCCGTATCGGCGACCGGCTCGGCGAGGGATGCGGCGGCCGCTCTCACCGCCGCCTCCGCGTCGCCTGTGACCACCCGACCCGCCGCCGCCGGTCCGCGACTCGTCGTCGTCTGGGGCCCGCACGGCGCCCCCGGGAGATCCACGATCGCCGTGGGACTCGCCGCCGAACTCGCCCGGGGTGGCCGTCACGTCGCGCTCGTCGATGCAGACGCCCACGCGCCCTCGCTCGCCATGGCACTCGGCCTTCCGGACGAGGGGCCCGGATTCGCGGTCGCCTGCCGCCAAGCCGAGTTGGAAGCGCTGGACGACGTCGAGCTCCAGCGCATCTCGGTGGCTCTCGGAGGCGCCGATGTGGACGTGCTCACCGGAATCAACCGCCCGTCGAGGTGGCCGGAGCTCAGCGAGAAGCGCGTGCGCGCAGCACTCGCCGCCTGCGCCGGATGGGCCGAGCACACCGTGGTGGACGTCGCCGCATCCCTGGAGCGGGACGAGGAGATCGTCAGCGACGTGATCGCCGGCCCCCGCCGGAACGCCGCGACACTGGCCGCGCTCGCGGCCGCGGATCACATCGTGGCGGTTCTCGCCGCCGACCCCGTCTCCGTCGCGCGTTTCCTGCGATCGGTGGGGGAGCTGCGAGCGATCGTCGGATCGACGCCGCTGACGGTCGTCGTGAACCGGTTCCGTCGCGGCGGTATTGGCATCGATGCACGCGGACAGCTCCGCCGCACGCTGGAGCGCTACGCGGACATCCGCGAGATGTGGTTCGTTCCTGAGGACCGCAGAGCGGTGGATGCGGCGATGCTGGCCGCGCGGCCCGCCGCCGAGGTGGCAGCCAGATCGGCGATGGTCTCGGCCATCCGACGCATCGTCGGGGAGGCGCTGCTGCCGCCGATGCCGGTCGCGACCACTCGACGCGAACGCCGCGGCGATCGGAGTCCGCACGAGCGACTGGCCGCCTCCGCTTAGGGTGGAGTGGTGTCGACCCTCAGCGATCTCGTCTACGCGCACGGCTTCTCCGATCCCGCCGATGTGGAGTGGCTGCACCGGCTCGCCGGGGACGGACAGCTCCTCGCGGATCTCGCCTTCGCGGACATCGTGCTGTGGGTGCCCACTGAGGACGACTCGTTCATCGCTGTCGCGCACACGCGTCCCTCCGGCGCGGCGACCCTCTTCTACCGCGACATCGTAGGCGACCGTGTCCGCCCGCAGTGGCGCGCCCAGGTGCGCGAGGCCTTCACGACCGGCCGCATCGTGGATTCCGCGTCGCCGGACTGGTTCGAGGAGACCCCGACGCGCGTGCGCGCCGTGCCCGTCGTCCGCGCTCGGGCGGGAGCGGACTCCCACGCCCGCGTCCTCGGCGTCCTGACGCGCCACACGAACCTCGGGGAGGCCCGCACGCCGTCGCGTCAGCAGATCACCTTCAACGACTGCGCCGACGACCTGTTCGGGATGGTCGCGACGGGCGAGTTCCCCGACGTCGCCGCCCCCGCGTCGCCGCGCCGCGGCGCTCCCCGCGCGTCCGACGGCCTCATCCGGATCGACGTGGACGGACTCACCACGTTCGCGAGCCCCAACGCGCTCTCTGCGTTCTACCGGATGGGCTTCGAGGACGAGCTCGAGGGCGAGCCGCTCGTGGAGGTCATCACGCAGATCCTCCCCGAGAAGCGTCAGTTCGACGAGTCGCTGCCTGTCGTCGCGACCGGCCGCGCGCCATGGCGCGTGGACATCGAAGCCAGGGGCGTCACCGTGGCCCTGCGCGCCATCCCGCTGCGCGACCACGGCAATCGCATCGGTGCGATCGTGCTGTGCCGGGACGTCACAGAGCTCCGCCACCGCGATCAGGAGCTGATCACCAAGGACGCGACGATCCGCGAGATCCACCACCGGGTCAAGAACAACCTGCAGACCGTTGCCTCGCTGCTGCGGATCCAGGCGCGCCGCACGCACTCGGATGAGGCCAGGGATGCGCTCACGCACGCCACGCGGCGCGTGTCGGCGATCGCCGTGGTGCACGACACGCTCTCGGAGGGTCTCACGCAGAACGTCGACTTCGATGAGGTCTTCTCGCGGGTGCTGAAGCTCGTGGCCGAGGTGGCGGCCGCACCCACGACGCGGGCGCGGACCCGCAAGACCGGCTCCTTCGGAACGCTGCCGAGCGAGTACGCGACCCCGCTGGCGCTCGCTCTGACCGAGCTCGTGACGAACGCCGTCGAGCACGGTCTCGCCGGGCAGGAGGGCGAGGTGGAGATCGCCGCGGAGCGCTCGGAGGACAACCTGGAGGTCCGGGTCCGCGACACGGGGGTCGGTCTTCCCGAAGGTCAGGTGGGTCGCGGCCTGGGTACGCAGATCGTGCGCACGTTGATCCAGGGCGAGCTGGGCGGCACGATCGACTGGCACACGATCATGGGTCGGGGCACCGAAGTCACGATCGACATCCCACTGCGCTACATCGACCGCGGCGAGGTCTGAGAACGACGCATCCGCCGCGCCTGGCGCCCGTGGGCGCAGGAACGGCGGATGCGGAGTCTGTGGAACGTGCTGTGCTCAGGAGGCGCGACGAGCACGCGCGGCGCGGCGCTTGAGAGCGCGGCGCTCGTCCTCGGAGAGGCCTCCCCAGACGCCCGAGTCCTGGCCGGTCTCGAGGGCGTACTGCAGGCAGATCTCAGTGACGGTGCAACGAGCGCACACGGACTTGGCCTTCTCGATCTGGTCGACCGCCGGACCGGTGTTGCCGACCGGGAAGAACAGCTCCGGGTCTACGGTCAGGCAGGCTGATTTGTCGCGCCAATCCATGTGATGTTGCTCCTCAGGCGTCGGAAAAAGGTCAGAACGGGTGGGTTGTGAAAGAGCCCGGATCGGGGTCCGGTACCCTGTGTGATGTGCGAGCTTCTGCTCGCCCCACGCCGCTGTGGGAGCACACGACGTCGTCAATCGTTCCACAGTGACCAGGGTGAATCAAGGGTTCACCGGTTGTTTTGTGTCTCGTCACCAACTTCATGCGGCCGAATACTGTCCGATCCCACAACCCCGGAGATGTCATGCGCAACGACCTGCTGAGCCTGGTCGCGGGCGGACTCGTCGTTCTGGAGGGCGTCGCACTCGCGGGGCTCGCGATCTGGCAGCTCATCGCGCTGGCGCAAGGTGACACCGCATCCGAGGCGACGGCGATCGCCCTGATCGTGCTGACGCTTCTCGGCGCCGCGCTCGTCGTCGGGTTCGGCATCTCGGCGGCACGGGGCAGGTCGGCCGGACGCTCGGGCGGCATCGTGGTCCAACTGCTGGTGCTCGCCGTCGCGATCGGCGCAGTGACCGGGACGTACGGGCATCCGCTCAACGGTCTTCAACTGGGCGTTCCCGCGTTGATCGTGCTCGTCCTGCTGATCTCGGCGGCGCGCCGGGCGGCTCAGAGCGCCCGGCGCGAGGACTGACCCTCAGCCGTCGACACCGAGGAGCTTGCGAAGCCGAGCGACGTGGCCGGTGGCCTTGACGTTGTAGAGAGCGTGCTCGATGCGGCCGTCAGCGTCGATCACGAACGTCGAACGGAGCACGCCTTCCACGGTCTTTCCGTAGTTCGTCTTCTCACCCCACGCGCCGTAGGCATCGTGCGCCGCGCGGTCGGGGTCGGACAGCAGCGGGAAGGTGAGGCCGTCGCGCTCGCGGAACGTCGCGAGCTTCTCGGACGAGTCCCTTGAGACGCCGAGCACGGTGTACCCGGCGGCCGTGAGCGAGGAGAGGCTGTCGCGGAAGTCGCACGCCTGGGTCGTGCACCCCGGCGTCATCGCCGCGGGGTAGAAGTAGAGGATGACGGGCCGGCCACGGAACTCCTCGAGCGAGACGGGGTTGCCGTCCTGGTCGTGGAGCGTGAAATCGGGTGCGGTGTCGCCGGGCTGCAGCTGAGTCATGATTCCAGCGTAGGCGCTCAGCGGCCCCCGAACGTGGTGAGCAGCCGCTGCAAGGAGTCCAAGCGTGCCGGACCGCTCGGGCCCAGCTTCCCCTCGGCGACCGCCGCGATGATGGCGCAGTCCGGGGCGTCGGGCAGGTGGGTGCAGCCTCGGGGGCAGTCCTCGGCGACAAGGGCCAGGTCGGTGAAGGCGCGCAGGATGTTCGCCGGGTCCACGTGGCCGAGGCCGAAGGAACGCACGCCCGGAGTATCGATGACCCAGCCCGAGCCTCCCTCGCCCCGGTACCGCAGCGACACCGTCGAGCTCGAGGTGTGGCGCCCGCGGCCGGTGACCTCGTTCACGTGGCCGGTCGCACGCCCCGCGCCCGGTACGAGCGCATTCACCAGCGTCGACTTGCCCACGCCGGAATGGCCGACGAACACCGTGGAGTGTCCGATCAGCGCCGCGCCGATGCGCTCGACGGGCATCTCGCCGCGCGCGCTCGTGAAGACCTCGATGTCGATGCCGTCGAAGTGGGACAGGAATGGCGCCGGGTCGGCGAGGTCGGTCTTGGTCACCACGAGAAGCGGCCGGATCCCGGCGTCGAGCGCGGCGATCAGATAGCGATCGACCAGGCGCGCACGAGGCTCGGGGTCGGCGGCGGCCACGACGACGAGCATCTGGTCGGCGTTGGCGACGACGACCCGTTCCACCTGGTCGGTGTCGTCGGCGCTGCGTCGGAGGAGGGTGGTGCGATCCTCGATGCCCACGATGCGCGAGAGCGTCCCCTCGGTGCCGCTCACATCCCCGACCACTCGTGCACGATCGCCCGTCACGATCGGGGTGCGCCGCAGTTCCCGCGCACGAGTCGCCACGATCTCGCGTTCGGTGGGCTCGTCCTCGTCGACGAGCACCTGGTAACGTCCCCGGTCCACGCCGAGGACGCGCGCGATGCGTGCGTCGGCGTGGGCCGGTCTGCGCTTCGTGCGCGGCCTGTTCGCTTTGGGGTTCGGCCGTGCGCGGAAGGCGGATTCGTCGTAGGCGAGGTCGTCCTCGTCGTCGTCCGGGGGCAGCCAGCTCACCCGGCGGACTCCGTGTCCGCGAGCATGCGCAGCCACAGTTCGGGGAACTCCGGCATGGTCTTGGCCGTCGTACCGATGTCGTCGACGACGACTCCCGGAACGGCCAGCCCGATCAATGCGCCGGTGGTGGCCATGCGGTGATCGTGGAACGCGCGCCAGAGCCCTCCGGAGAGGGGCCGGGGCGCGACGCGGATGCCGTCTTCGAGCTCTTCGGCCTCGCCGCCCAGAGCGCGGACGTTGTGCACGAGCGCCGCGAGGCGGTCGGTCTCGTGGCCGCGCAGGTGGCCGATGCCCACGAAGCTGGATGGGGCATCAGCCAGCAAGGCGAGTCCCACCAGCGTGGGTGCGAGCTCTCCTACGGCCGAGAGATCGAGATCGACACCGGTGATGGTGTCACCCCCGGTGACCGTCAGGTCTCCGTGACGGCGGCTGCTTCGTGCCCCGAACGCGGCCAGCAGCTCGGGCAGCTGAGCGCCCGGCTGCGTCGAATGCGCGGGCCAGCCGCCGACGGTGACCTCGCCGCCGGTGATCAGTGCGGCCGCGAGGAACGGGGCTGCGTTGGAGAGGTCCGGCTCGATCGCGATGTCCTTCGCGCGGATCGGTCCGGGCGGGACGATCCACTCGCCTGGAGCCGGGCGCTCCACGTGCACGCCGCGATGTGCGAGGGACTCCACGGTCATGTCGATGTGGGGGATCGAGGGCAGACGCGCCCCCTCATGGCGCAGGTGGAGTCCCACGTCGAAGCGCGCCGCCGACAGCAGCAGGCCGGAGACGAACTGGCTCGACGCGCTCGCGTCGATCGTCACCTCGCCGCCGCGCACATGCCCGCGCCCACGGACGAGGAAGGGGAGGGACCACGTACCGGCGTCGTCGATGTCGACACCGACCTCGCGAAGTGTCCGGATCATCTCGCCCATCGGGCGATGCAACGCGCTCTCGTGGGCCGTGACGGTCACGTCGCCCCGGGCGAAGCCGGCCATCGGCGTCACGAAGCGCATGACGGTGCCGGCCTGCCCGCAGTCCACGACGACGTCGGCGGGGGCGGCGGTCGCGGGCGTGATCCTCAGGTCGTCGCCGAAGGGACCCGACCCCTCGATCCGCTCGATACCCACACCGAGGGCCGTGAGGGCGTCCAACATCCGCGCCGAGTCGTCGGAGTGCAACGGTGCGCGCAGGATGCCGGGGCCGTCCGCCAGTGCTGCGAGAACCAGTTCGCGGTTGGTCAGCGACTTGGAGCCGGGCACGTGGACGACCGCCCGCACCGCCGCGGACGCGCTCGGTGCGGCCCAGCCGGCGAGATCGGGGGAATAGCGCTCGTCGCTCATCGGTTCCACCCTACTGAACCGTTCCGATCGACGGTGAAGGAAGGACGCGTATGAACGCCGTGCTCGAGCGCCCGAAGGTCGCCGGTGGGCAACGCGTAGGATTGCCCACGATGGACGACACCAGCTCTGCCGTGGACACCCGCTCTCAGTTCGAGGAGCAGGCGTTGCCGTTCATGGATCAGCTGTACGCGGCGGCGATGCGCATGACGCGCAACCCATCTGACGCAGCGGATCTCGTGCAGGAGACCTTCGTCAAGGCGTTCTCCTCGTGGGCGACCTTCACGCAGGGCACGAACCTCAAGGCGTGGCTCTACCGCATCCTGACGAACACGTACATCAACGTGTATCGCAAGAAGCAGCGCGAGCCCTATCAGGGCGCCATCGACGACCTCGAGGACTGGCAGCTCGGCGGCGCGGAGTCGACCACCGCCACCAGCACCCGCTCCGCCGAGGCGGAGGCGATCGATCACATGCCCGCGTCGATCGTGAAGGAAGCGCTGCAATCGATCCCCGAGGACTTCCGGCTGGCGGTTTACCTCGCGGACGTCGAAGGCTTCGCCTACCAGGAGATCGCCGACATCATGAAGACCCCCATCGGCACGGTCATGAGCCGCCTGCACCGAGGCCGGCGCATGCTTCGTGACCTGCTCGCCGACTACGCGAAGGAACGGGGCATCGCCCCGTCTGCACCCAGGAGCAAGAAATGACCGACTGCGGCTGCGAGAAGGCCCGGCGCGATCTCGAGGAGTACCTCCGCAACGAGATGTGCCACGTCGAGCACAGCGATATCCGTGAGCACCTCGAGACCTGCGCGGAATGCCGGGACGAGGCGCTCGTCGCCACCACCCTCACCGAGGTCGTGGCGCGCGCGTGCAAGGAGACGGCACCCGACAAGCTCCGCGATCAGGTGCTGGAGCGGCTCCGCGCCGCACAGGCGACTCATCACTGACGCACAGAGTTCCACCCCCGCGCACCATTCCCGGTCGATAGGGTGACGGCGGCACTCTGAGTCCGTGGGAGGTCGCGTGTCACAAGCGGACTCGTCGCGCCCCCGGCGCCACGTGATCACGACGACGCAGCTGCGTCGATACGCCGTGCACCATCCGGTGAGCCTCGTCCTGGCCGCGCTCGTCCTGGCCTCCTCCGTCGCGAGCGGCTCTCTGTGGGGCGCGGACGCGACGGCGTTCGGCAGCGGCGCGGCGGCGCTCGCCGACGGCCGATGGTGGTCGGTCGTCACCGCTCTCGTCGTGCCCGACTCGACGATCGAGGTCTTGCTCAGCGTCCTCCTCGCTCTGACGGCGTTCGCCTATGCGGAGTCCTTGCTGGGCCACCTCCGATCGGCGATCGTCTTCGTGTGCGGCGGCGTCCTGTCGATCCTTCTCGGCACGCTCGCGCACGCCGCGCTGTGGGGTCTCGACGACCTGCGCCCCCTGGAATCCAACGACCCCGTTCTGGATCCCTCGATGGGGGTCTTCGCGGCCGTGCTGGCCGCATCCGCTCTCTCCTCGGCGCTCTGGAGACGTCGGATCAGGCTCGTCGCGCTCGCCACGGCCGTCATGTTCGCCCTCTACGCCGGTGACGCCGACTCCTGGTACCGGCTGATCGCGGCCCTGCTGGGCCTCGCCGCGGGCTCGCTCATGGCCAGGCGGAGGCCTCGTCTGGACTGGCATCGCTCCTCTTCACGCGAGGTGCGCGCGCTGATGGCTGTGCTCGTCGCGATCACGGGTCTCGGTCCGCTCGCTGCGGTGATCGCCGGCGGTGGCCGGGGTCCGTTCTCCCTGGTCGCCTCGTCCTTCCTCGCCTTCGACGAGCACCTCGTCGATCGGTGCGAGGTGAGCTACCGGCCCGTGTGCGACCACGAGTTCGCGCTCGTGCTCACCCGCGGGGTCGGACCCGTGCTGCTGGCCCTCGTGCCGCTGGCGCTGCTGATCGTGGCCGCACTGGGTCTTCGGCGTGGACGCCGCGCCGGCCTCGTGCTGGCCGTCTGCGTCCAGGGTGTGCTGGCGGTGCTCGCCCTCTACGCGCTGCTCAGCGGCGAGCTCGCCATCGAGCCGTGGGCGGACGGATCGGGGCTCGAGTACGTGCTGTGGGCCGTCGCCTCGATCGGTGTGCCCGTCGCGAGCGCCTCGGCGTTGATCGTGGTGCGCCGACGGTTCCCCGTCCGCGCGACCCCCCACGCAGCCCGCACCTTCGCGGCGACGGTCGTGGTCGCCTTCCTCGCCTGTGGCGCTGTCTTCGTGGCGAGCGAGACCCTGCTGCGGCACTCGTTCGATGTGACTCCGACGCTCACGGACATCGTCGTCGAGTCGTGGCGTCGGTTCGTCCCTCCTTCCTTCCTCCAGGGAATCGGCCAGCCGCCGTTCCCGCGTCACGGCGCGGCCCTCTGGATCTACCAGTGGGTCGGCGTCGTGTTCTGGGCGATCGTCGTCGTCGCGCTGGTGCGCCTCTACCGGAGCGTGCGTCGTCCCGAGGATGCGGATGCGCGCCTCTATCGTGATCTGCTGCGTCGCGGCGGCGGGACCCTCTCGTTCCTGGGAACGTGGCGCGGCACCAGCTACTGGTACAGCGCTGACCGCGCCTGTGCCGTCGCATACCGTCTCGTCGGCGACGTCGCTCTCGCCGTCGGAGACCCGCTGGCGCCGATCGGAGAACAGGAGCGGGCCATCAGGGGCTTCGTCGACTTCTGCGCCGAGTCGGGCTGGACGGCGGCGTTCTACAGCATCCACGACGACGCTCTGCCGGTCTTCGACGGCATGGGGTGGAAGTACCTCTCCGTGGGGGAGGAGACGGTGCTGGCCGCCTCCGAGGTGACCCTCGAGGGCAAGCAGTGGCAGAAGGTGCGTCAGCCGGTCACCCGCGCAGAACGCGAGGGCATCACGGCCGTCTGGACACGGTGGGCCGACCTCAACGCTGCCGAGCGATCGCAGATCCGCGAGATCGACGAGCAATGGGTCGCCGACAAGGCGCTGCCCGAGATGGGGTTCACCCTGGGCACGCTGGAGGAGATCATCGACCCGGAAGTGGCGCTGCTGCTCGCGGTCGACGACGCCGGCCGCATCCAGGTCGTCACGAGCTGGATGCCCTCCTGGCGCGATGGCGTGCCGAGCGGATGGACACTCGATTTCATGCGACGTCGCGCCGACGGGCCCAACGGGCTGATGGAGTTCGCGATCGCGCGTGCGGCGCAGCAGGCCGCCGCGGACGGTGTGGCGGAGCTCAGCCTCTCCGGGGCTCCGATGGCGGTCAAACCCGACGTCGAGGCTCCCGGTGACGCGACGATCCTCTCGGGGGTGCTGGGCTGGTTGGCCCAGACGCTCGAGCCCGCGTACGGCTTCGATTCCCTCTTCCGGTTCAAGCGGAAGTTCCATCCCCGGTATCGCACGATCTGGCTCGCGTACGGCGACCCGGTCGATCTGCCGCGGATCGGGACCGCGATCGGTCGGGCTTACCTGCCCGACGCGACCGTGCGTGATGTGCTGGGGCTGCTGCGCACGGCTCGAGGGGGAGACAGATGATCCAGTGGCTGCTCACCCTCGAACTCATCAACAGCCCCGTGCGCTGGGTGATCTGGGCCCTCGTCGTCGTTCTCGCCGCGACGGTGTTCGTCGTCCCCCCTCGACGCATCCGGCGGCTGCTGATCGCCGCGGCCGTGGGTGGGATCGTCGGGTACGGGGGTGCCTTGCTGCTCGAGGCGGCGGACGTCTTCCAGGGTCCGCTGCCGGGGCACGCCGCGCTGTGGATCGCGGTGGGGATCGCGGCGATCGCGGTGGGGGCGGTCGCCCTCGGGCTATATCCATGGTGGCGGCGGGTGCTCGCGGTACTTCTCATCCTCACCGGCGCGCTCGGCATCGGCGCCGGCGTCAACGCCGAGTACGGGTTGACCGGCAATCTGGCGGCGATCCTCGGTATCCAGGCACTCGACAGCGCACCGCTGCCTCAGGCGACGTCTGACCGCAGCGACCCCGCCACGCTCTACCAGACGTGGGATCCGCCGTCGGACATGCCGTCCAAGGGACGGGTGAGCGCTCTGTCGGGTGAGCAGAAGATCCCGGCGACCGGGTTCGTCGCGCGCGACGCCGCGTTGTATCTGCCTCCGGCTGCTCTCGTCGCCGACCCGCCGCGGCTGCCTCTCCTGGTCTTCATGATGGGACAGCCCGGTACCCCTGACCCCACGGTGCTCGCCAAGAGCCTCGATGCGTTCGCCGCAGCCCACGACGGCCTCGCCCCGATCGCGATCGTCGCCGACCAGCTGGGATCCGTCAACGTCGACCCGGCCTGCGCCGATTCGACGAAGTACGGCAAGGTGTCGACCTACCTCAATGTCGACGTTCCGGCCTACGCCCAGAAGCACCTGAACATCATCCAGGACCCGGACTACTGGGTCATCGGCGGATACTCCAACGGCGGTGCCTGCGCGCTGACCTACGGAGCGGAGAACCCACAGACGTGGGGCAACCTCATGGACATCTCGGGCAACGAGTATCCGGGTTCGGAGCACGTCGAGAAGACCGTGGCCGAGGTGTTCGGCGGTGATCGCGCCGCCTTCGACGCCGCGAGTCCCGCATCCCTGCTCGCGGCCCATCCCGGTGCCTACGCGGGCCACGTGGCCGTCTTCACGCATGGGGGGCAGGACACGCAGTTCGGCCCCGGTCAGGTGAAGAACGCGCAGCGCGCGCAGGCGGCCGGTTTCACTGTGCTGACCGAGACCATCCCGGGGGAGGGCCATACGGGTCCCGTCCTCCAGAAAGGGCTGGACTACGCGATCGGCGCGCTGGCACCCCGACTCGGCCTGGCGGCGCCCTCCGCCGGGTGACGCCGGGAACATGTGAAGGCGGGCCCCGGAATCCCGGGGCCCGCCTTCACGGTGTGTGACTCAGAACGTGAGTGCGCGGCGCAGCAGCTCCGCCTGCTCGATCTGATGCATCTTCGCCGAGCCGGCCGCCGGGGAGGCGGATGCGGCCCGGGAGACCACGCGGATCGTGCGGTCGTGCAGATGCTTGACGACCTCGAGGGCGATGAACGGCCACGCGCCCTGGTTCTCGGGCTCTTCCTGGACCCACACGAGTTCCGCGTTCGGGTAGCGGTCGATGACCGCGTTCAGCTCGTCGATCGGCGCGGGGTAGTACTGCTCGAGGCGCACCAGCGCCACGCGGTCATCGGGGTTCTTGTCGAGCTCCGAGCGCAGGTCCCAGTGGATCTTGCCGGCGTGCAACAGCACCCGCGTGACGGCGTTCTTGTCGACGCCGCGCTCGTCGTCCAGCACCGGCTCGAACTTGCCCTGCGTGAACGCCTCGACGGGGCTCACCGCGTCACGAAGACGCAGCATCGCCTTCGGGGTGAACACGACGAGCGGTCGGCGCGGCTGCGCGTAAGCCTGGCGGCGCAGCAGGTGGAAGTAGGAGGCGGGTGTCGACGGGCGCGCGACGGTCATGTTCTCCTGCGCGCACATCTGCAGGAAGCGCTCGATGCGAGCGGAGGAGTGGTCGGGACCGGCGCCCTCGTATCCGTGAGGCAGCAACAGCACGACGCTCGACTGCTGGCCCCACTTCTGGTCGGCCGACGAGAGGTAGGTGTCGATCACAGTCTGTGCGCCGTTGGCGAAGTCGCCGAACTGCGCCTCCCACAGCACAAGCGCGTCCGGGCGCTCGACCGAGTAGCCGTACTCGAACGCGACGGCCGCATACTCACTGAGCAGCGAGTCGTAGACGAAGAAGCGTCCCTGGCCCTCGCTGAGATTCGTCAGCGGCAGCCATTCCTGACCGTTGTTGCGATCGTGGAACACGGCGTGGCGCTGCACGAACGTTCCACGACGGGAGTCCTGGCCCGCCAGGCGCACGGGAGTCCCCTCGACGAGGAGCGAGCCGAACGCGAGCAACTCGCCGAAAGCCCAATCGATGCCGCCCGAGCGGCTCATGGTGTGCCGCTTGTCGAGCAGTTGCTGGAGCTTGGCGTGCACCGTGAAGCCGTCGGGCTTGTTCACGAAGGCGTCGCCGATCAGCTGCACGACGTCGGTCGACACGCCTGTCGTCTCCGGCTCGCCGACGGCCCGCTCGACCTCGACGCTCTCGGCGACGACGGGGTGCGTGCCGGTCTCGGCCTCGTGCGTCTCGGCGAACGCCACCTCGAGGCGATCCTGGAAGTCGCGCTTGGCCTGCTCGTACTCTTCCTCGGTGATGTCGCCGCGACCCACTAGCGACTCCGTGTAGAGGCGGCGCACGGAGCGCTTCGCCTCGACGAGGTTCGTCATGAGCGGCTGCGTCATCGACGGGTCGTCGCCCTCGTTGTGACCGCGGCGGCGGTAGCTGACGAGGTCGATGACGATGTCGCGGTGGAACTCCTGGCGGTACCGGAAGGCGAGTTCGGCCGCGCGCACGACGGCCTCGGGGTCGTCGCCGTTCACGTGGAGGATGGGAGCCTGGATGGTCTTGGCCACATCCGTCGCGTAGACCGAGGTGCGTCCGTCGACGGGCAGCGTCGTGAAGCCGAGCTGGTTGTTGATCACGACGTGCACGGTGCCGCCGGTGCGGTACCCGCGCAGCTGCGACATCTGGAGCGTCTCGACGACGACGCCCTGGCCCGCGAAGGCCGCGTCGCCGTGGACGAGGATGGGAAGCCAGGCGAAGGTGCCGATCGGCTTGCGGTCCTGCTTGGCGCGGACGATGCCCTCGAGCACGCCGTCGACGGTCTCGAGGTGCGAGGGGTTGGCGGCGAGGATCACCGGAAGCTCCGTGCCCGCATCCGACTGGAACGTGCCCTCGGTGCCCAGATGGTACTTCACATCGCCCGAGCCGCGCTTGTTGCCGGGGAGGCTGGTGCCCTCGAACTCGCGGAAGACCTGGCCGTAGGTCTTGCCGGCGACGTTGGTCAGGACGTTCAGGCGGCCGCGGTGCGCCATACCGATGGCGGCGCCGTCGAGACCCGCCGAGGCCGCGCCCTGCAGGATCTCATCGAGCAGGGGGATGACCGATTCGCTGCCCTCCAGGCTGAAGCGCTTCTGGCCGACGTACTTGGTCTGCAGGAACGTCTCGAAGGCCTCTGCCTGGTTGAGCTTGGAAAGGATGCGCAGCTGCTCGTCATGGCCGGGCTTCTGGTACTTCACCTCGACGTTGTCCTGGAACCACTTGCGCTGCACCGGGTCCTGGATGTGCATGTACTCGATGCCGAGGGTGCGGCAGTAGGAGTCACGCAGCACGCCGAGGATGTCGCGGAGCTTCATCTGACGCTTGCCGCCGAAGCCGCCGACGATGAACTCGCGGTCGAGGTCCCAGAAGGTCAGCCCGTGGCTCTCGATCTCGAGGTCGGGGTGCGTGCGCTGCACGTACTCAAGCGGATCGATGTCCGCCATCAGGTGCCCGCGGACGCGGAACGAGTTGATGAGCTCCTGCACGCGCGCACCCTTGTCGATGCGCTCCGCGAGGTCGACGTTGATGTCGCTGCCCCAGCGGATGGGGGCGTAGGGGATCCGCAGCGCCGCGAAGATGCCCTCGTAGAAGTCGCGCTGCCCGATCAGCAGCTCGTGGACCTTCTTCAGGAACTCGCCGGAGCCGGCGCCCTGGATCACGCGGTGGTCGTAGGTGCTCGTGAGCGTGATCGTCTTGCCGATGCCGAGCTCGACGAGCGTCTTCTCGCTCGAGCCCTGGAACTCGGCCGGGTACTCGAGGGCGCCCGCGCCGATGATGCAGCCCTGCCCCTTCATGAGACGGGGTACCGAGTGCACGGTGCCGATGCCGCCCGGATTCGTGAGCGAGAGCGTGGTGCCCTGGAAGTCGGCCGCCGTCAGCTTGTTGGTGCGGGCGCGCTTGACCAGGTCTTCGTAGGAGGCCAGGAACTCGTTGAACGTCAGCGACTCCGCGCGCTTGATGCTCGGCACCATGAGCGCGCGCGTGCCGTCGGGCTTGGGGAGATCGATCGCGATGCCCAGGTTGATGTGCGCGGGAGCGACGACCGAGGGCTTGCCGTCGACCTCGGCGTAGAAGACGTTCTGGCTCGGGAACTCCTTGAGCGCCTGGATGAGCGCCCACCCGATCAGGTGCGTGAAGCTCACCTTGCCGCCACGGGTCCGCGCCATGTGGTTG
The DNA here is from genome assembly GCF_005347485.1 of Microbacterium sp. RG1. Classification (NCBI taxonomy): domain Bacteria; kingdom Bacillati; phylum Actinomycetota; class Actinomycetes; order Micrococcales; family Microbacteriaceae; genus Microbacterium; species Microbacterium sp. RG1. Next base: position 251,615 of record NZ_CP034121.1, read on the forward strand.
TTGATGACGATGCGGTTGTCGATCATCAGCTTGGCGGGGACGGTGCGAACGCTCGTCGCGGTGGGCACCGTCAGCGACTCGTCCATGTTGGCGGCGAGGGTCTTCGTCATCCCCTTGAGGGTCGTGACGACGTCCTCCTGCACCTCGCCCGCCGGGTCGGAGGGCTGGGCCTTGGGGGCCTGCGCCGGGATCGGCTGCGGCTTGGCCGGCTTGCCGGTCGTGCGGGCCACGGGCTGCGAGCCGATCACGGGGATCGGCGCGGTCACCGGGTGGGGCTCGGATGCGGCGGGTGCTGCCTTGGCGGCACCGCCCGATCCCGCCTGGGAGTGGTAGGCCTCCAGGACCGGCCACCAAGACTTGTCGACCGAGTTACGGTCGACAAGGAACTGTTCGTAGAGTTCCTCGACGAGCCACTCATTGGCTCCGAACTCTCCTTCGTTCGATACTCCGACGCCCGTCACCTGGCTCGACACTCTCGATCGCCCGCTTTCGTGAGATTCATCCGCAATGCGGGGCCGTCGTGGGCCCACACGCACGACACGCAAGCCTAGTCGAGTATTCCGGCGTTCGCTCCCGGCGCGTCGCGGTTGACAGGCCCGGCGGAGTATGGGCGGCGTACGCTCTGCAGACATGGAGTTCTACGGCGCGCAACCCGAGACAGACCTCACCTACTCCGACGTGTTCCTGGTGCCTCGGCGCTCCGGGATCACGAGTCGTCTGGATGTGGATCTGTCGCCGCGCGACGGCACCGCGATGCGGATTCCGCTGGTCTCCGCCAACATGAACTCCGTCACCGGCGCGCGCCTCGCGGCGACGCTCGCTCGACGCGGCGGACTCGGCGTGCTTCCGCAGGACATGCCGCTGCAGGAGCTCGATGCCGCCATCCGGTGGGTCAAGCGTCAGCCGGTGCCCTGGGACACCCCGATCGTGCTGCCTCCGACGGCGACCGCGGCGGACGCCGCCAAGCTCCTGCCCGCCACAGAGGGGTACGGCATCGTCGTGGCCGATCCTTCGGCCGCCTCCCTCGACCTCGCCGACGTCGTCGGCGTCGTACCCGCCACGCGCCTCGCGACCGCGCTGCCTGACGCGACCCTGGGTGATCTCGTGCGCGCCCGGCCGCTCGCGATCGATGCGGACGACGTCACGGATGCCCGTCATGCATTCGATCTGCTCGTCGCGGCGGATGCGGAGACGGTGTGCGTCGTCGAACGCGGCCACCTCGTCGGCACGCTCTCGCGGCGCAGCGCGCTGCGATCGACGCTGTACAGCCCGGCGGTCGACGCCGACGGGCGCCTGATCGTCGCGGCGGCCGTCGGCATCAACGGGGACGTCGCGGCCAAGGCACGTGCCCTGGCCGCGGCCGGCGTCGACGTGCTCGTGCTCGACACGGCCCACGGCCACCAGGAGGGCATGCTCCGCGCTCTGCGCGCGGTTGCGGATCTGGGCCTCGGCCTGCCGCTCGTGGCGGGCAACATCGTCACCGCGGACGGCGTCGACGACCTGGTCGCCGCGGGCGCTTCGATCTTGAAGGTCGGGGTGGGTCCCGGGGCCATGTGCACCACGCGCATGATGACCGCCGTGGGGCGGCCGCAGTTCTCGGCCGTGCTGGAGACCGCGTCGGCGGCACGCGAGCTGGGCGCGCACGTGTGGGCGGACGGCGGCGTGCGCTACCCGCGGGATGTGGCGCTCGCGCTGGCGGCGGGTGCCGCATCCGTCATGGTCGGTTCCTGGTTCGCCGGGACGATCGAGGCGCCCGGCGAGCTGTTCACGGACGCGCAGGGGCGGGTCTACAAGGAGTCGTGGGGCATGGCCTCGACGAAGGCGGTGCACGCGCGGTTCGGCGGGCTCGACGCCTACGAACTCGCCCGCAAGGAGCTGTTCGCCGAGGGGATCTCGTCGTCGAAGATCTACCTCGATCCGCTGCGGCCGGGGCTCGAGGACCTCCTCGACATGATCACGTCGGGCGTGCGGTCCTCTTTCACGTACGCGGGCGCGGCGACCGTCCCCGAGTTCCACGAGAGAGCACTGGTGGGACTGCAGTCGGCCGCCGGTTACGAAGAAGGCAAGGCCCTTCCCGTCAGCTGGTGATCCCGTCCGGGCCGGCCTCCGGGTGCCCGAGTTGCGTCGCATCTGCGCAGATGCGCCACTTTTCCGCATCCGCCACAGTCATCCACAGGCGCCGTTGCGCATAAGTGTGGCGCCAACGGGCTAGCCCAGCGGACGCGGACAAGATGTCGGGAGACCGGCCCCGCGGAGGATGTCGTACAGACGTCGCGGGTCGTCGAGATCGCCGGCGCGCCACCGCGAGAACCCGCTGACGAGACGCCGCAGCGCGTCCTCTCGATCCTTCTCCGCTGCGAGGGCCTGCACGGGCGTGCGTCCGGTCTCGCGGGCGAGGGCGAAGTACTTGCCGAGGCCGTCGAACTCTCCGATGTGGTCGTGGCGCGGCCAGAAGAAGTCGGCGATGTACAGCGCGCCGTCGGCGAGACGGATGCGGTGCTGGATCTCCGGCTCCGGAAACCCGAGCTCCACGATCAGCACTCTGCTCTGGCTCTCCCGGACGTTGGCCGCGCCGACGCGCGCGAAGGCGAGAGCCCGGTGGATGCGGGCGAGCCCCCGCCGCGGTCGCGCGGCCACACGTTCTCGCACCTGCGCCGGGGTGGTGAGTGCTCCGCCGGGGCGTCCGCTCCAGATCGCCTGGTCGATCGCGGCGACTCCCTGCACAAACGGACCGGATGCGGCGAGATCGACCGCGGTCTGGGCCGGACTCGTGACGAAGTAGTCGCCCCACGGCAGGAGCTCCGCGTCCGCCATCGCGCGCGTGTGCCGACGCATCAGCCCGGTGGAGCGCCCACCCGCATCCGCCTCGACGGAGACGTCCAGCCGTGCCGGCCACTCGCCGAGCGTGTCGATACCGTGCAGGGCGGCCGCGGCGTGGTGGCTGAAGACGGTACCCGGGGCGACGCGGATCGATGCCTCCCAGACGCGTTGCGCGTGGCGGGCCATGGGGGTGAGGGTGCGCCAGCGGATGCCGTCGACGAAGACCCCGGGTGCGGCGCGCACGACGATCCCCGCGTCGAGCTCGCGACGCAGCCGTCGCTCGTCGAGTCGGTCGAAGGGCTCGTCACGCCGTCGGCGAAGCCCGGTGAGCGGGGGAGCGTCGCGCCAGGTCATGCGGCCATCGTGCGGCGCAGTCGGCGAGGGCGCGACGCCGCGTCGGTTTCCGTGGGAGGACGCGCCGGATCTGTCGTCCTGGGGAGGAGCGAGCACTGCGTGCGCGCCGCCACCGGCCGCCCGGCCGTGGCGCCACAGTTATGCGCAACTGCGACAGGAATGATCTGCCGCGACTGCGCATAACTGTGGCGACTGCGCATATGCGACGCAACTCGGGCAATGGCGGGCCGTGGCGCCGAGCGGGCGGCGCCGAGCGGGCGGCGCTGACGCAGTGCACAGGAACGGGACGCAGGCGCCGGGGCTCCCGTAGACTGTCCGGCACGATGGACGACCCTCCCAGTTGCAGACGATGGCCCCACCGACCAGCCTTCCCCGGGGGAGGTGACGTGTGATGGATTACGTCATGCTGGGCGTGGGGCTCTTGCTCACGATCGGGACCGGTCTGTTCGTCGCCAGCGAGTTCGCTCTGGTGAACCTCGACCGCGCAGACCTCGAGGCGCGCCGGGATGCGGGTGAGTCGCGACTCGCGATGACCATCAGCGCGCTGCGCATCACGTCGACCCATCTGTCGAGCGCGCAGCTGGGCATCACGCTCACGACGCTGCTGACCGGTTACACGATGGAGCCGGCGATCTCGAATCTCCTGCGTCCCGTGCTCGCCGGTTGGGGCGTGCCGGAGGCGATCGTGGTGGGGCTCGCGGCCACGATCGGCATCGCCGTCGCGACCGTCTTCTCCATGATCCTGGGCGAGCTCGTCCCCAAGAACTTCGCCCTCGCGATCCCGCGGCAGACCGCGAAGCTGGTCATGCCGTTCCAGGTCGCGTTCACGACCGTGTTCCGTCCGGCGGTCTCCGTGCTCAACGGCAGTGCGAACGGCATCCTGCGCTCCATCGGCATCGAGCCGAAGGAGGAGCTGTCCGGAGCCCGCACCGCGGAGGAGCTCTCCAGCCTCGTGCGCCGATCCGCGAGCGCCGGCGTGCTGGAAGAGGACACGGCGTCGCTGCTGGATCGCAGCCTCACCTTCGCGCGTCTGACCGCCGACGACGTGATGACCCCGCGTCCGCGTGTCCACGCGGTCGCCGCATCCGACTCGGCGAACGACGTCATCCAGCTCGCCCGCAAGACCGGGCACAGCCGCTTCCCGGTCTTCGGCGAGTCCATGGACGACATCGTCGGCATCGTTCATCTGAAGGCCGCCGTCGGTGTTCCGCGGGATCGGCGCACGGATGTGCCCGCCGCCGCCCTCGCCACCGAACCGCTGCGCGTGCCCGAGACCGTGCACCTCGATCAGCTCGTCGCGGAGCTTCGCGCCCGCGGCTATCAGATGGCCGTCGTGCTCGACGAGTACGGCGGGACGGCCGGCGTGGTCACCCTCGAGGACCTCGTCGAGGAGATCGTGGGCGAGGTGCTCGACGAGCACGACCGCCGCCGGGCCGAGATCGTTCGCGGGGTGGACTCGCTGACCGTGTCGGCGGCGCTGCGTCCGGACGAGGTGCTCGATCGCACCGGCATCCGTGTTCCCGAGGGCGAGGTCTACGACACGCTCGGCGGCTTCCTGATGGCCGAGCTCGGCCGCATCCCCTCCGTCGGCGACGAGGTCGAGATCGAAGACGGCACGCTCGCCGTCGTGCGCATGGACGGTCGCCGCGTCGACCGCGTGCGTTTCACCCCCAGACCCGTCCCGGAGGGTGCGGACATCGACGAGCAGGAGCGGACCCGATGAGCGACTGGGCGGGAATCCTCTGGCTGGTCGTGCTGCTGGTGTTCAACGCGTTCTTCGTCGGCGCGGAGTTCGCCGTGATCTCCGCGCGGCGCTCGCAGATCGAGCCGCTCGCGGAGAAGGGCTCGCGCTCCGCGAAGACGGCGCTGTGGGCGATGGAGCACGCGACGCTCATGCTCGCGACGTGTCAGCTCGGCATCACGATCTGCTCGCTGCTGATCCTGAACGTCTCGGAGCCGGCGATCCACCACCTGCTGGCCGTGCCCCTCGAGCTGACCGGCTGGGGCGAGACGGCGGTTGACGTCATCGCGTTCATCGTCGCGCTCGTGCTGGTGTCGTACCTGCACGTCGTGTTCGGCGAGATGGTGCCGAAGAACCTGGCCTTCTCCGTGCCCGACCGCGCGGTGCTCATGCTGGCACCGCCGCTCGTCGGGGTCTCGCGGGTGTTCCACCCCGTCATCGTCACGCTCAACTGGATCGCGAACCACGTCGTGCGGTTGTTCCGCGTCGAGCCGAAGGACGAGGCGGCGTCGACCTTCACGCTCGAGGAAGTGGCCACGATCGTCAACCAGTCGCGCATCGAGGGCGTCCTGGAGGATGCGGCCGGAACGGTGTCGGCGGTCGTCGAGTTCACCGACAAGGATGCGGGCGACGTGGCCGTCCCGCTCGAAGATCTGGTGACGCTGCCGCAGCTGACCACCCCGGACGAGATCGAGCGAGCGGTCGCCCGCCACGGCTTCTCGCGATACGTGATCGTCGACGACGAGGGCATGCCGGTCGGCTACGTGCACCTGAAGGATGTGCTGCGCGTGGCCGAGGACGGCGTCGACCCCTCGGTCGATCGTCCGATCCCGGCCAAGCGGATCCACCACATGGTGCAGGTGCAGGAGACGACCGACCTCGAGGATGCGCTGGCGGCCATGCGCAGGGCGGGACGTCACCTGGCCCAGGTGCGCGACGCCCAGGGCAACACGACCGCCGTCCTCTTCCTGGAGGACGTCATCGAGGAGCTGATCGGCGAAGTGCAGGACGCGACCAGGCGCGGTCGCTGAGACGCCCTCAGCGGCGGCGCGCGGCGCGCTCGTACTGCGGCGGCCAGGGACCGACGACGCCGAGCTCATCGGCGGCGCGGAGTGCGAAGTGCGGATCGCGAAGCCATTCGCGGGCAGCCATGATCGCGTCCGCGTCGCCGTCCTGCAGCACCTGCTCGGCCTGGGCCCCGGTCTCGATGAGTCCGACGGCGCTGACGGCGAGCCCCTCGTCGCGCACGCGCCGGGCGAGCGGCACCTGGTAGCCGGGGCCGACGGTGATGTCCTGGTGGGCGACGAGTCCGCCGGAGGAGATGTCGAAGAATTCGGCACCGGCCTCCGCCGCCCAGACGGCGACCTGCGCGGTCTCCTCGATGTCCCAGCCGCCCTCTGCCCAGTCGGTGCCGGAGAAGCGGACGAACACGGGCAGCTCGCCGGCCGCTTCGCGCACCGCGGCGACGACCCGCAGCAGCAGGCGCGCGCGATTGACAAGCGGGCCGCCGAACTCGTCGGTGCGGTGATTCGACAGCGGCGAGAGGAACTCGTGCAGCAGATAGCCGTGTGCGGCGTGCACCTCGAGGACGTCGAAGCCCGCCTCGACGGCGCGGCGTGCGGCGGAGGCGAAGGAGGCGACGAGCGCATCGATCTCGTCGAGGGTGAGCTCGCGCGGGGTGGCGTAGCCCTCGAAGGCGATCGGGGACGGGGCGACCGCCTCCCATCCGCCGGCCTCCGCAGGCACGGTGCCGCGGTACCCGGAGAAGGGCGAGTACGTCGACGCCTTGCGCCCGGCGTGGGCGAGCTGGATGCCGGCGGCCGCGCCCCGGGCGTGGATCGCGGCGACGATGGGCGACCATGCGTCGCGCTGCTCGTCGGAGTAGATGCCCGTGTCCTCGGGTGAGATGCGGCCCTCGGGTGACACCGCGGTCGCCTCGCTGATGACCAGCCCCGCGCCGCCGGACGCGAACTGGGCCAGGTGCACGTGGTGCCACTCGCCGGGGAATCCGTCCTGCGCGCTGTACTGGCACATGGGTGCAACCCACAGTCGGTTGCGGAACTCGACGCCTCGAATCGTGTAGGGGCTGAACAGCGCGGTCACGGTACTCCTTCGCGGATAGGGTGGCGCCATGACGGCGATCGAGCAGGATGCCACGCGTACCGCGCGCATCCTTCGCATGCCAACAGCGGACGATGACAAGTATTCCCGCGGGGTCGTGGGCCTGCGCACCGGTTCGGCGGATTATCCGGGCGCGGCGGTGCTGGGAGTGAGCGCCGCCTGGCGCACGGGATGCGGCATGGTCCGCTACATCGGGCCCTCGCGTGCCGCCGACATGGTGCTGGCGCACCGGCCCGAGACGGTCACCGCGCCGGGGCGCGTCCAGGCCTGGGTGATCGGTTCCGGCACGGATGCCGCGTCCCGCGACGCGTCCGAGACCGAGGCGCTGCGTGAGGTGCTCGCCGGCCGCGAGCCCGTCGTCGTCGACGCGGGCGCTCTCGATCTGGCGCCCGACGCCACGGCGCCGATGATCCTCACCCCTCACGGCCGGGAGTTCGCGCGGCTCCGTGACGCCCTCGGGCTCGCACCGATCGGTGACAGGGAGGCGGAGACAGCCCAGACCGCCCGCGAGATGGGGGCCGTCGTCCTGTTGAAGGGTGCCGTGACGCTTGTCGCGGATCCCGACGGCGGCCTTCGCCGCATCCGGTCCGGCGTCCCGTGGCTCGCCACCGCCGGAACGGGGGATGTTCTCGCCGGTGCGCTCGGTGCGGTCGTCGCGGGGGCGGTCGTCGCGGGCGAGCCCTCGCCGGCGCGTCTCGCGGATGCGGCGGCCGCGGCCGCGTGGCTGCACGGGCACGCCGGCGCACTGGCCGCCGGGCGTCGGGGCAGCCGGGGCGGTCCGATCACGGCGGGCGACGTCGCCGAGCACCTGCCGTGGGCGGTCGGGGAGACGCTCGCGGCCCACCGCTGATCAGGAAGCTCCACAGCGTGCCCCGTAGGATGAGGCCCGTGTCGAGACGGGCTCTGTTGTGGATCGCTTTCCTCGTCGTCCATATCGGGGTCTCCGTTCTCGGATGGGTCATGCCCAACGAACCCATGGGCGACGTCTATCGGGTGTACGAGCCGTGGTCGGGGGCGTACCTCAACGGCGGATGGTGGCCGCAGACCGATACGGCGACGGGTCAGGAAGTCAGCGCCTACTACGGCTTCGTCGGGCTCACCGACGCCTGGGTCTACCCGCAGCTCGCGATGCTCCCCATGCTCGCCACGTGGCTGTTCGCCTGGGCGGTGTCCTACACGCCGGCGTGGGCGATCATGGTGGGCCTCGTCGATGCCGCGGCGTTCGCCGTCCTCGTGGGGCGCGGGCGCTCCCGCGGACGTGTCACGGCGGCCTGGTTCTGGCTCGCGTTCATCGCGCTGATGGGCCCGGTCGCGCTCTACCGACTGGATGCGGTGACGGTGCCCCTCGGCATCATGGGAGCGTTGTGGCTGGTCGGCCGACCGTGGCTCGGAGCCGCCCTTCTCGCGGTCGCGACATGGATCAAGGTGTGGCCGGCGGCCATCCTGGCGGCCGCGGTCATCGCTGTTCGCCGCCGTCTCGCCGTGGTCGGTGCGGCCGCCGCCGTCAGCGGAGTGACGCTGGGAGCGGTCGTACTCCTGGGCGGCGCGGCCTACGCGTTCGGGTTCGTCAGCGACCAGACCGGTCGTGGGCTGCAGGTGGAATCACCGGTCAGCACGTTCTACCTGTGGGACGCGATGCTCGGCGGACCGTCGCAGATCTTCTACGACCCCGACCTGCTGACCTTCGAGGTGTCGGGCCCCGCCGTCAACCCGGTGATCGCGGTGATGACGCCGCTGTTGGCCGTCGGGGTGCTGGGCATCGCGGCGCTGGGTGCGTACAAGATGTGGCGGGGTGCGCACTTCAGTGCTGTCTTCCCGACGCTCTCGCTCGCGCTCGTCGCTGCATTCATCGCCCTGAACAAGGTCGGCTCGCCCCAGTACATGGTGTGGCTGAGCGTGCCGCTCGTGATCGCGCTGGTCCTGGACCGCAGGCGCTGGTTCGGTCCGGCCGTCCTCGTGCTGGCGATCGCAGGCGCGACGCAGATCATCTATCCGATGGTCTACTTCGACCTTCTCGTGGCACTGCCGTTCCCGGTCGTGGTGATCACGGTCCGCAACATCCTGCTCGTCGTGATCGCCGCGTGGGCGGTGGTCAAGCTCGCTCGGGTGCGCACGCGCTCGAGCTTCGCCCGCAAGCCCGGCGTCCTCGCCGCCTGACGTAAGGATCGGAATGCTCGTCGCTTTCTCCGTCGCCCCCAGCGGAACCGGCCGCGCAGACGGCTCCGTGCACGACGCGGTGGCCGCCGCCGTGAAGGTCGTGCGCGATTCGGGGCTCCCGCACCGCACGAGTTCGATGTTCACCGAGATCGAAGGGGAGTGGGACGAGGTGTTCGCCGTCGTGAAGGCGGCCACCGACGCCGTGCTGCCGTTCGGCTCGCGTGTCTCGCTGGTGCTGAAGGCCGACATCCGCCCCGGGTACGCCGGCGAGCTGGACGCCAAGATCGAGCGACTCGAGCGGGCGATCGAGGATGCGGCATCGGACGACGCGCCTTCGACCTGACGATCCGGCGGGCGAAACGATTCGGCGGCCTCGGCCGGCGTGACTAACATGATGCGGTGACCTCTTCGACCCAGACGAAGGGGGCGGCGATGTGGGCGCTCCTCTCTCTCGCCATCGGCAGCTTCGGCATCGGGATGACCGAGTTCACGGTCATGGGTTTGCTGCCCGACATCGCGGGGGCGCTGCTGCCGGCCCAGTCGGCGGCGGACCCGGATGCGGCGATCGCTCAGGCCGGCTGGCTGATCAGCCTCTACGCGCTCGGCGTCGTCGTCGGCGCGCCGACCATCGCGGGGCTCGTCGCGCGGTTCCCGCGCCACCGGGTGATGGTCGCCCTCGCCCTGGCGCTGACCGTCTTCAACGCTCTCACCGTGATCGCGCCGAACTTCGAGCTGGTCGCGGTCTCACGGTTCCTGGCGGGGCTCCCGCACGGCGCGTACTTCGGGATCGGGGCGCTCGTGGCGGCGGACGTGCTTGGGCCGGGGCGGCGTGCGCAGGGTGTCGCCTTCGTGCTGACCGGACTCACCGTCGCGAATGTGGTCGGGGTCCCTGCCGGCACCTACCTCGGACAGCAGTTCGGGTGGCGCGTCGCGTTCGGCGTGGTCGCCGCGATCTTCGCGCTCGCCACCATCTGCATCGCCCTCTTCGTGCCGCGCGCTCCCGGGCAGCCGGGGCGCACGCTGCGGGCGGAGCTGGGCGTGTTCCGCATCCCTCAGGTGTGGTTCACCCTGGGCATCGGCTCGATCGGGTTCGGCGGATTCTTCGCGGTGTACAGCTACGTGGCGCCGCTGGTGACGGAGGTGGCCGACGCGCCGCAGGCGGTCGTGCCGCTCGTGCTCGTCGGTATGGGACTCGGTATGACGGTCGGCAACCTGCTGGGCGGGCACCTCTCCGATGTCAATCTGCGCCGGACGCTGCTGCTCGGCCTCGGGGTGCTGGCGGTGTCGCTGGCCGTTCTCGCCCTGACCGCCGCCTGGATCTGGGCGCTCGCGATCATGGTGTTCGTCGTGGGTGCCGTCGCATCGGCGCTCAGCCCCGCGATCCAGACGCGGCTCATGGATGTGGCGGGCGACAACCAGTCGATCGCCGCCGCGCTCAACCACTCCGCCCTCAACATCGGCAACAGCCTCGGCGCCGCTCTCGGCGGTGCGGTCATCGCCGCGGGCTGGGGCTTCGTCGCTCCGTCCTGGGTCGGCGCGGCCCTCGCCGCCGCGGGACTCGCGATCGCGCTCGCCGCATACGGTCTCGAACGCCGCCGCGGCGTTCCGATCGTCTACGCGCACTCCTCGACGTCCGCCTCGTGAGGGCGGCTGCTACGCGTCGAGGAGCCGGCCCAGGTGGTGGGCGACCGCATCCGTCTCGATGAGGAAGCCGTCGTGGCCGTAGTCGCTCGTGATGACGGCTGCCTTGTCGCCGTCGAGCGTGTCGCGGATGCCGTGGGCGATGCGGTGCTGCCCCTCGACGGGGAAGAGGCGGTCGCTGTCGATACCGAGCACGAGGGTGCGCGCGGTGATGCGCCCCAGGGCGTCTTCGACGCCGCCGCGCTCGCGGCCGACATCGTGCGAGTTCATCGCCTCGACGAGGGTGAGGTAGCTGTTGGCGTCGAAGCGGCGCGTGAACTTGTTGCCGTGGAAGTCGAGGTAGGACTCGACCGCGAATCGGCCGCCGCGCCCCAGCGGGCTCACCTCGGACTGCCAGGAGCGCTGGAAGCGCAGGTTCAGTTCGGTGGGGCTCCGGTAGTTCAGCAGCGCCATGCGCCGAGCCAGCGCGAGACCGCGGTGCGGGCCCTCGCCCGCGGGTGCGTCGTAGTAGTCGCCGCCGGCGTAGCCCGGGTCGATGCGGATGGCTTCGAGCTGCACCGAGTTCAGGGCGATCTGGTCGGCCGTGGTCAGCGGCGGTGCGGCCAGCACCGCCAGACGCTCCACGCGCTCGGGGTAGGTCGCTCCCCACTCGAGCGCGTGCATGCCGCCCATGGAGCCGCCGATGACGGCGCGCCAGCTGCCGATGCCGAGCTCGTCCGCCAGCAGGGCCTGGGCCGCGATCTGGTCACGGATCGTGAGGTACGGGAAGCGCGCACCCCACTCGGTGCCGTCGGGAGCGATGGTGGCGGGACCGGTCGAGCCCTGGCAGCCGCCGAGCATGTTGGGGGCGACGACGAACCAGCGGTCGGTGTCGATCGCGGCACCCGGTCCGACGATCTCGTCCCACCATCCGTCGGTGGGGTGGGCTCTGCCGGCCTCGCCGCGCACATGGCTGTCACCGGTCAGCGCGTGCAGGATGAGGATCGCGTTGTCGCCGGCTGGGGAGAGCTCGCCCCAGCTCTCATACGCCAGGCGTGCGACGGGGAGTACGGCCCCGTTCTCGGTGCGGAAGCCGCGGAAGGCCGCGAACCGGCGGTCGCCGGCGGGATCCCCGTCGCGCCACGCACCGCTCGCCGGCGGCCGGCCGCGGGCGAGCCGGGCGTCCGCCTCCGTGACGGGCGCGCTCGGCACCGTGTCCTCGGAGGTCTGCCAGTCCACGATTTAACTACCCTTCGGTGTGGTCGCCGCGAGAGGGCTCGCGAAGCTCCAAAGTATCGCGCGGGTTGATCGTTCCGTGTCGGTGTTACGGCGCCGTGCTCGCTATATAGTTCGTGCGCAAGGAGCCTTGCGCGCGTCAATTTGCCTGGTCGGCGCAGGTTTCCACGTGCCATATGGTCGTCGTTAGGGGAGGCAAATGGCCGCCCAGAAGAAGGAAGACATGACGACAATCGGATCTCTCGCGGCGTCTCACGGCTGGGCAGCGGTGGAGTTTGAGATGTGGGGGTGGGCGGCGATGCTGGACGCCGAGACGCGCCGGACGGTGGAGCTGGCGCTTGCAGCGCGGGGCCCCCTTGGCGTCGAGACGCTCGTGGCGTCCGGTCCGGCGCTTGGCGGCCTGGATGCGGCACAGCTCGCCGAGATGGTCGCGGGCGTTGAGGTCGCGCTCGGCGTCGCGGCGGTGGCTGCATGATGTGCCAGCCTGTCGGCCAGCTCCACTCCGGCTACCAGCTCGACGGCACCCCCGCCGCCCTGGAGGAGTGGCGCATCACGACCGGCGACCCCGAGGTGGCCGACCGCGTCCACGAGCTGTACAAGGGCGAGGCTCCCGAGGAGTGGGAGACCAAGTCGGAACGCAACCTCCAGGTCTTCACGGACGCCACGAGCATCGACGTGATCCTGGCCGACGCCAACGCCATCCGCCAGCGCATGATCCTGTGGGGCAACGACCGCAAGCCGGTCTACGTCTCCGATGGCAAGATCGGTCTTGGTGGCGCCAACCCGACCTTCCAGGAGTGGAGGGACAAGAAGGCCTACGGCGCGAACCTCTCCGCGGAGCTGACGTTCCGCCTGGCCGACGACCCGGACCTGGGCATCTTCGTGCTCAAGTCGAACTCCTGGGGCCTGGCGCACTTCCTCGCCGCCGAGGACATCGAAGGTCAGGTTGCCGCCGTGGGCGGTCCGGCGCTCGTGCGCCTCAAGCTCGTGCCGGTCTCCTTCAAGGCCAAGTCCGGCCCGCGCAAGGGCGCCGTGCTTCGTTGGGTCTCGACTGAGATTGAAGTCCTGGGAAGCGTGCCGACTTGAGCGAGCGAACCGAACATGTCGAAGATGCTCGGTTCGCTCTCACATCAGGCTAGCGACTCGCGTGGGGTGCCTGAACACCGAAAGGCCCCCGGTTTGCTCACGTTGAGCGGGCCGGGGGCCTTGTGATGTGCGAGGCGTTACTTGGTCTCGAAGTCGTGGGCGTCGCGCCACTGGTCGATGGTGACGATGTCCGCTCCCTGTACCTCGTACTGGGAGGCGCCGGGAACATCTGGGTTCTCGCGGATATTGCGGATGCGCCACCTGGTGCCGTCGGTCTTGTCTGTGACGACGTCGCTGCGGCTGCGGCCCTGCGGGTCGGTGAACGGTTCGGTCATTTGGTCTCCTCCGTGCGGGTGTCGGGCATGGCCGCCTCCTGAGGAGGTGGGCAGCCCGCCAGCATAACGCCGACTACGACGGATGGCCCAGCCGTCCGTCGCGATGATGCAAGACAGGCGTCGTCTTGCGCCCATGGCGTGGCTACGCCGCGTGCTGGAGATGGCGCGCAGCCACTACAAGCTCCTGCTCGGCGGTGAGACCCATGCTGGAGTTGTTCGTGTAGTTGAGCGTCACGGACTTGCCCGTGCCCACAGTGGCGAGATGGCGCCCGAGCGCCCCGCCGTCGCCCGTGTCGATGGCGGTCGCAACGCCTCGACCGGAGTCCATCATGAGCGACACTCCACTGACGGCGTCTTCGGCGGCGGTGGCGAGCCCCATGGTCGCCTTGCTGACGTCTCCTTCCATCGAGCTGATGCCGATGGCTAGGCCCTGGCCGAGGTTGACGCCGTAACCCTGGAAGAGACGGCTCGGGCTGTGGATACCGAGGAAGCTCAGGAAGTCCTTGATGGCTCCCTTGGCGATGTCTAGGAGGGCGGACCCGACCTTGCCCGCGGCGTCCCATAGGCCCTTCACCAGTCCGCCGATGAGATTGACGCCCGCAGTGATGAGGGTGGGGACCAGGCTGATGAGCGTCTCCACCATGATGGGCGCGAGCGAGATCAGCGAGTTGATGAGCGCGGGGATGATCTGCGGCAGTGCCTTGACGATGCCGAGGAACAGTTCCACAGCCCCGTTGATGAGCGCCGGGAGCATCGAGATCACCGACGACAGCAGCGTGGGCAACAGGTCCACGATGGACTTGATGAGCGGCGGGATGATCTTGGGGACTGCCTGGACCAGCGCCAGGAACAGGTCGATAGCGCCCTGGAGGAGCTTCGGCAACATGCTGATGACGCTGGAAAGGATCGACGGCAGGATGCCGACGATGGTCTGGAGGAGGCCCGGGAGCACCTTGGGGATGGAGTCCGCCAGAGCCGTGAACAGCTCCACGGCGGTGTCGAGCACCTGCGGCAGCATCGACATGATGGAGCCGACGAGGCTGGGCAGCATGCCGACGACGGCATCCAGCAGGGCGGGCAGCATGACGGGAACCGCACGCGCGAGGCCCATGAGTAGCTGAGTGCCCGCGTCGATGATCGTCCCGACCGCGCCAATCAGGGCGGTGGCGATGCCGGGGATCACCGTGACCACTGCCCCGACAATCGGCGGCAGTAGCAGCGGGATAGCCGACGCGAGGGTGGTCAGGACATCCCGGAAGCCGCCGACGAGGATGGGCAGGTTCTCGGCGAGCCGCTGCGCCATCATCGGCAGCGCGGAGGCGGCCACAGCGACCAGCGAGTTGAGCATCTCGCCGATGAGGCCCGTGATGGTGTCAACGCCGGTCGCGAGCTGCGCCGGAGCGACAGCGAACATGGCGATGAGGGCACCCGCGGCGAGGCCGACAGGCCCAGTGAGCCCGGCGAACGCGGCACCCAGGATCGGGATTTGGGTAAGGAGCGGCCCAAGGAGACCGCCGAGTAGCCCGAGGACTGGCAGCATTGCGCCAAGCGTGCCGGTCAGGGTTCCGGCGTCAGCGGAGAGGAACGCCGCCCAGCGCTCCACGAGCGGCGTGAGCACTGTTCCGAAGCCGTCCAGGACTCCTGTGGCGGCGCCCAGCGCGGATGTCAAGACGGGCAGCGCGGGCTGGATGAACAGCGCGCCAAGGCGGGATAGCGCGGCCTGGACGTTGCCGAGGCTGCCCATGAAGCTGCCGCCCATGACGCCCGCGACGCCCTCGACGGCGGGGCCCAGGGCGTTGTAGAACATCTCCGCCGTGACCTGGCCGGTCTCGATCATCTTGCGGAGTTCGGTGTTGTTCACTCCGATGCTCTCGCCCAGGTATACCCAGATCGGGACGCCTCGGTCGGCGAGCTGGTTCATCTCCTCCGTGGTGACCTTGCCGTTGGCTGCCACCTTGTTGAAGATCGAGCCCATCTCGTCCATCGAGACGCCCGCGAGAGCCGCGGTGTTGCCGATGGTCGTGAGGACGCCCGTGAGCTGCTGACCGGGCTGGATGCCTGCGGCGAGGAGGCCAACCGCGGAGTTCACCGCGGAGTCCAGGCCGTAGGCGGTGCCCTTCACAGAGGCCAGAGCGGACTCCGTGATGGCCTTGGACTGCTCCGTCGTGTAGTTCAGGGCGGTCAGCTTGGTGCGGGCCTCATCGAGCTTGAGCGCTCGGGAGAAACCTCCCGCGGCGGCCATGCCGACGAGGGCTGCGCCGATAGTGCTCGCGGCGCCGAGAGCGGCGGTGACGGAGCGCGCCAAGCCGTCGGTGAGGCCGGAGTACAGGGCGTTGCCGCCCGAGCGTCCGGCGCTGTTCATCGCTGGGCTCACCTGGGAGGAGAGGTTCTTCCCGAAGTCCTTGGCGGCGGGGATGATGTTCAAAGTGGCATACCCGACGTTTGCGGACATGGCGACTCCTTCCGGGTGGTCGGGGAACGCAAAAGCCCCGCTCGCTCGCGCCATGGACGGCGTGAGGGCGGGGCTTTGCGGCGAAGGTTTAGCGGCGTTTCGCGCGGCGCGGGGAGCGTCTCGGGGCGGGGCGCTTGCGACGCTCAGAGGTGCTCGGCGTGTGCCGACCGATCGGGCGGTGCAATCGCACCCCTGGGCGCGCGAGGAGCGCGACGTGGAGGGCTTCGAGGAACTCGTATGCGTCGGCGAGCGTGATGATCCCGAGAGACTTACGCTCGTCGCGAGCGGGGAGCAACTGGCGGACGGCCTTGAAGGTGTCTGCGGTAGCGGTCGCTTCTCGGATCGCGGCGCGTGATAGCTGGACCGGTTGGTCTCGGTAGCTGACGACGACTGTGTCGGCGGTGTCCGCGGCGTCGTAGGGGTGGGTCGGCGAGAGGGTTGTCAAGACGGCCTTTCGGAGGTGCACAGGGCTGAGGAGGGAGTGACGAAGGGGTGGCTGAGTGGTTAGTGACTCTCAGGAGGCTTTCGGCTGGCGAACCCTGGGACCCGCGCGCACAGCGAGACGCTATGCCCCTCCGGGCGGGAGCGAGGGGGCGGAGGGGAGGTGCCCCCCAGGAGGCATCCGGATGCTTCCGTTCCGGCAGTCTTGCTTGGCGGCTACAGCTCCGGCAACACCGCGGCGAGGCTGTCTTCGATAGGAAGCTTGTAACGCGCCGCGATGATCGCGGCTTGCAGTCCTACCCCGGCTCGCAGCTCCCCGAGGGCCTGCGCAAAATGCCAGTCGTGGTTGCTGTAGCCAGGGCGTCGATACAAGAGCCTCGACCCGGAGCCATGAGGAAGATCACTCTCCGAGAAATCGACGGTTGTTAGGAAGGTCCGGCAGTAGCCGCGCGCCACCCGTATAGGTTCTTCCAGGTTCTGTCCGATGCCGCCGTCGGCGAGCACGCCGGTAAGGAACTGGCGTATCTCTACGACGGATTTGACGCACGCATCGGGCATCTCCCAGTTGGCGTCGTTGAACAGGACACGACGGTCCTCCAGGACAGTCAGAACGCGGCGGGCGACGTTTCGGTCTACAGTCGGCGGCGTCCACGATAGGCCTCCGATAGGCGTGCTGATACTCGTGAGACGCGCGGCAAGCTCGGCTGGCTTCATGGTCGCGAGCGTACGCCGACGCTGTACAGCTTGGGCACATCTCAGGCGGTGAGATGTTCTCACCTCAAGCCGGTGCCGCTGTCACGCTGGGGGAGCCCCTACACGAACGCGTCGGATGGTGGCGGTCGTCGGGAAGTACGCGATCATGCCCGCCTGCGCGAGAAGCGCAACACCGGCGGCAGGGATGTGGTGAGCTGCCGCGACCTCGGCGACTTCATCCAGATTGCCAAGCACGGCCTCCGCGGCAAGTGCGTGGGCCAGCGGAGCAAGGAGCGCCGGGTCTGCTGAGGCGAAGAAGCCGAGGGCGTCGGCATCGTGGATGAGAGAGACAGCGCGCTCCGCGCGTGTGTCGTTCGTGGAGGGCATGAAGAGTCCTTGTGGTCGTTGAAGTGAAGAAGGGCGGCAGCCCCGACGCATGGCACAACGCCGGGACTGCCGTGGATTGGGTGAGATTTATGCCGAGGTGACGCGGACCGCGCCGCCGTGCTCCAGGAGCGTCACGCTGCCGTCCTCGTTGTCCACGGGCAGCGGCATCGCGGCGACGGCGACGAAGCTGGAGACAAGCGAGCGGTCGGCGGCCACGTTGCTGTCGTAGTCGTTGATGACGCGAACGGCGAAGGCAAGGCCGCGTTCGTTGCCGTCCTGGACGGGGGTGGTGATGGACGCACCTTGAGCGGCGCCATGGGGCACCATCGGCGCGCGAGCGACGAGCGAGAAGGCTGTGGGGATGAAGAAGACGCCGTCGCGCGAGGAGAGGCGGGTGGACTCGATCACCTCGAAGCCGCGCACCTTGCCGTCCGCGTCGAACCCCTTACCCGTCGGCGCGTCCAGGAGGTCCGCGTAGATGTCCGCGCCGACGGCTGCGCGAAGCGGAGCCGACGAGGGAACGCCGTTGCTGCGCAGGCGACGGCGCGCGGCGGTGAAGGCGAGTGCCGGGGCCGCGGCGTCGTAGCTGATGGCAGCGGCGACGGGCGTCGCGGCCAGCGCCTCGGCTGTCAAAGCCTCAACTCGGGCAGCGATGGCGCGTGCCTGGGGCGCGAGGACGTTCTGGGCGTAGTCCTTGAGTTCCAAGCTCAGATCGGCCTCGCTCAGCACTGCCAGGTTGTACAGGTGGTCCTTGATCTGGACGTTGATGAACTGTTCCGTCAGCGTGTCGGACACGAGCGCCGTGGTCGTGTCGTGGATGCCCTTCGTGCGGGTCGGGATTGCGGCGGGCACGCGCACGCGGATTGTGTCGCCTGTTCCCTGGGCGAAGTCTGCCGCCACATCCGAAGAGATGAGCGAGGCGAGGTTGAAGTCTCGACCTGCGAGCTTGGCTGTGAGGGTGGCCACGTCCGAGAGGTCGTGCATGAAGGTGTGAGGCATGGGGGAGTTCTTTCGGGAGTCGTGCGCCGGAGTGGCGCGAGCATGGAGTGGGCCCGCTCTCAGCGGTGGGCAGCGCGTCGCCTTGGACGGATGCCTGGACGGCTCTGTGCGGCGCGCTGGCGTGGCCAGGGGCGCAGAGCAGGGGGCGGCTTCGTGAGGCCGGGAGAACGGCTCTCAGCGCGTGGGCCTTGCCATGCGCGAGCGGTCCGGGGGATGACGCCGGAGCGTCGGAAGAGGGCGTCCGTGGTTTCCACATGAGGAGCGACCTCGGCGGGACCTGCGGGCAGGGAGCACAGCGCCGCGGTCCGGAGACGATGCGGCGGAGTACCCGGATGTGCTTACGGGTTCAAAAGTGCGATGGTGCGCCGGAGTGCGGCAGTGAGCGCTGCTGGATCACCGCGCCGGAGCGCGGCTTGTGCGTGGGCGACTGCTGCGGCGCGCACGGCTGCCAGGCGCGCGGCATTGCGCGCGTGGCGAGCCTTGGACCGGCAGCCGTCGCCGCAGTAGATAGCGGGGCGGTTGGTCATCGCGGTGGTGCCGCATTGGGAGCAGCGTGTGATGAAGGACATGCGAGCCTCCCAGGTCGGCTTAGGCGCCGTGCGGCACGGATGGGGAGAGCTGTTACTCCCTTACATGTAGGAGGTGTGCCTGGCTGCCCAGAGCGCTCCGCGGAGAAGCGCTGAACAACTGCGGCTGCGCCGCCGCGGTACACGCGATGTCCCTCTGGGAGGCTGAGAGGGGGCGGGAGGGAAGTGCCCCCGGGCTGGATGGAGGAGCCGTCGCAGGGGGGTGACGAAGTGACGGAAGTTTCGTCATTTCCCTATCCGCTCTTGAGAGAGAGCGCGCCTCTACATAGAAGGGGAAATGACGAAACGAACGTCATTTCGTCACAGGCGGCCCCGCCACCACCCCGGCGTAGGGAGGAAGGAGCCGGTGCTTCCGTAGCAGCGGGGTCTGACGGCGGCCGTGCGAGCGGCCGCTATGCGTAGGTGGGGTGGTCGTCTGGCGAGGGGTGCCAGTAGAACGCGACTCGGTCATAGTTCACGCGGCGGCCTGTAGGGGCGTCGTTCGGCGCGACGGTGACATGGTCGAGGGCGCGGGTGAGTGCATGGCGACGATCGGCGATGGTGTCCGCGGCTTCCCACGCTTCGCCCATCGTGCGGCCCGTGAAACGGACTTCAGTTGACACTTCGATAGGGACGGAGCGGAGCGCGTCAGCTCGAGCGTCGAGTTCGTCTAGCTTCTCCATGAGCTGCAATCGGTCGCCGCCGCGCGCGGTCCGCATGTCGACCATGAGGGCGTCGATGGCGACCTCGATGTCAGCGATGGCGGCGGCTGTGGTGTTGTCGGCCGTCTCGATGGTCTCGACCTCGGGCCAGTCGCCAGCGATGGCGAGGTAGCGGTCCTCGACGTGGGCCTCCAGCGCCTCGGCTCGCATGAACGCGGGACGTGAGCATCCTCGGCCAGGGCAGCGGTAGACGGGCACGCCGTTGCGCACCTCACCCGCCCACAGGCGGTTGTCGCACGACGCACAGTACGCAACGCCGGAGAGGAGCCGGTCGGCGCGTCGCGGGGCCACCGGGCGCGACGCGGGCGCAAGGTGCTTCCGGATGAGGTCGAGTGTCCCGGCGTCGAGCACCGGCTCCCAGAAGGTCACGGGGAGGCCGTCGTCGCCGGTAACGGGCTTACCCTTCTCTGTCACGCGGCCCGCGATGCGATCGGATGTCAGGAGGCGGCGAACGGTCGTCGCGTCCCACACGCCGCGGTACGGTGCGAGCTTCGCGTCCGCACGGCGCTTACCGCGCTGGCGGCGTTCTGCCTCGGTTGGCTCGGCGTAGTCGGCGGCGTCGATGTCGATGCCCTCAATGCGGTCGAGACGGGCATCGCTCTTGGGAGTCGGTACGTTTGCGCGTGCAAGCTCGCGCGCGAGGCCAGAGACGCCGACGACGCCTCGAAGGAGACGATCTGCCATGTCGCGCACCATTGCGGCCTCGTCGGGGTCGATGACAAGCACCTTGCCGCCGTCTGGCGCGTCCACGGCTCGATAGCCCAGAGGAGCTGGCCCACCTGTGTGCTTGCCGACGCTGCGGCGGTAGGCAACGGCCTGGCGCATGCGGGCCGCGGTGCGGTCGCGCTCCGCTCGTGCGAGGTCGGCGCTGATCGAGAGTCGGAGGTCGAAACCATCCTCCGAGCCGTCGCCATCGACGCCCTCGCGGATCGCGACGAACCGCGCCGGACGGCCCGACTCTCGACGGAGGCGGAGAGCGCGCAAGAGGTCGGCGAGGAACTCGACGCCCTGGCGCGACCACCGATCGTAGGCGTAGACGCCCAGAAGGTCGATGCGCCCATCGGCAAGCATCGCGAGAGCCTCGGCAGCGTTCTCGCGTTGCTTGCCGCCCGAGACGCCATCATCCTCGAACGCCGAGATGATGTCCCATCCCTCGTTGGCGGCGCGGGCGCGAAGCTCGGCATCCTGACCGGCGAGGGAGGCCGAGGACGCGTCCGTGACGCTGATGCGCGTGTAGACGGCAGCGCGGATGGGTGCGACAGGTTTGGGCATGAAGCAAAGGTAGCGGTTAATCGGCCTCGGAGGTCTGCCAGTCCATCCCTCCATTGTCCCGGCGTCCTCGCGCCTCCGCGTCCGTGTTACGTCACAGCCGCCGCACCCGGACGAACGAACGCCCCGGATGCAGCATCCGGGGCGTTCGTGTCAGGCGGTTCAGGCGCGCGCGGCCTCCGAGGCGCGGCGGGCGGCGGCGAGTGCGCTCTCGAGGTCGGCCTTGAGGTCGGCGACGTTCTCGAGGCCGACCGACAGGCGGACGAGGCCCGGGGTCACGCCGGCCGTGAGCTGCTGCTCCGGGGTCAGCTGCGAGTGCGTCGTGGATGCGGGGTGGATCACCAGCGAGCGCACGTCACCGATGTTGGCGAGGTGGCTGAAAAGGGTGAGGTTGTCGACGAAGGCGCGCCCGGCGCCCACGCCGCCCTTGAGCTCGAACGAGAGCACCGCGCCGACGCCCTTCGGGGCGTACTGGTTGGCGGCGGCGTACCAGGGCGAGGTCGGAAGACCCGAGTAGTTCACCGAAGCGACGTCATCCTGGTTCTCGAGCCACTCCGCGATCTCCTGCGCGTTCTGCACGTGGCGCTCGACGCGCAGCGAAAGGGTCTCGATGCCCTGCAGCAGCAGCCAGGCGCTGATCGGGGCGATCGCGGCGCCGAGGTCGCGCAGCAGCTGCACGCGGGCCTTGGTGACGTAGGCGACACCGTCGCCGAGCGCACCGGTGTAGCTGAGGCCGTGGTACGAGGGGTCGGGCTCGGTGAGCTCCGGAAAGCGGTCGACGTGCTGCGACCAGGGGAAGCGGCCGCCGTCGACGATGACGCCGCCGATGGTGGTGCCGTGTCCACCCAGGAACTTCGTCGCGGAGTGCACGACGATGTCGGCACCGAACTCGAACGGGCGGATGAGGTACGGGGTCGCGATGGTGTTGTCGACGATGAGGGGCACGCCGGCCTCGTGTGCGACGTCGGACACCGTGCGGATGTCGAGGACGTTGATCTTCGGGTTGCCGACGGTCTCGGCGAAGAACAGCTTGGTGTTGGGGCGGACCGCGCGGCGCCACTCCTCCGGGTCGTCCTGGTTCTCGACGAAGGTGGTCGTGATGCCGAGCTTGGCGAGCGTGTACTTGAACAGGTTGTACGTGCCGCCGTAGATCGAGCTGGAGGAGACGATGTGGTCTCCGGCCCCGGCGATGTTGAGCACCGCGAAGGTCTCGGCCGCCTGCCCCGAGGCGACGAGCAGCGCTGCCGTGCCTCCCTCGAGCGCCGCGACGCGCTCCTCGACCACGCTCTGCGTGGGGTTGATGATGCGGGTGTAGACGTTGCCGGGCTCGGCGAGGGAGAACAGGTTCGCCGCGTGGTCGGAGTTGTCGAACACGTACGACGTGGTCTGGTAGATCGGGGTCGCGCGCGCCTTGGTGGTGGGATCCGGTGCGGCTCCGGAGTGGATCTGCTTGGTCTCGAAGAGCCAGTTCTCGGGTGCGGACATCACGTGCTCCTAGGTCTGCGGGTGCCGCGGCGGCTGTCGCGAACATGACGAGGCTAGAGGGGTGCGCTGTCGGCGACAACGTCCGAGAAACGCGGGGTAACAAGGGCTCGGCGGCCGCCGTGTAACACCGGGTTCACCGCGAGGCCCTAGCGTGAGTGCATGGCGAACAGACGAGCAGTGGTGACGGGTGCGAGCACGGGGATCGGCGAGGCGAGCGCACGCCGACTCCGTGCCGACGGGTGGGAGGTCGTCGCGGTCGCGCGCCGCGCCGAGCGGCTGGCCGCGCTTGAGGCCGAGACCGGTGCGGTGGCGTACGCGGCCGATCTGACCGTCGAGGCCGATGTGCAGGCGCTCGCCGACTGGCTCGCCGCATCCGGTGCCGTGCACGCCCTCGTGCAGGTCGCGGGCGGCGCGCGGGGTGTCGACGACGTCGCCGACGGCGATCCCGACGACTGGCGATGGATGTACGAGGCCAACGTGCTGTCGACCCAGCGTCTCGTGGCGCTGCTGCTTCCGCAGCTGCGGCGGGCGGCCGCATCCGACGGTCATGCCGACACCCTCTTCGTGACCTCGACGGCCGCCCAGGTCGCCTACCAGGGCGGCGGCGGATACAACGCTGCGAAGGCTGCGGAAAGCATGCTCGTCAAGGCGCTGCGACTCGAACTCAACGGCGAGCCCATCCGCGTGAGCGAGGTGGCTCCGGGAATGGTCTACACCGAGGAGTTCTCCTTGAACCGGCTCGGCGGCGACCAGGATGCGGCAGACGCCGTCTACCGCGGCGTCGAGAACCCCCTGACTCCCGACGACGTCGCCGACGTCATCGCGTACGCGCTGGGCGCGCCCGGCCACGTCAACCTCGACCTCGTGACGGTGCGCCCCGTCGCGCAGTCCGCGCAGCACCTCGTTGCCCGAGAGCCGCTGCGCGTGCGCGAGGGCTGAGCGCGTGAGCGCAGCGGGTGCGCCGGTTCTCGTCGTCGATGGGCTGACCGCGAGGCCGGGCACTCGCGAGCTCCGACGGTTCTGGCGAGCGTTCGTTGCCGAGCATCCGCAGGTGCGCGCTCCCCGCTCCCGCACTCGTGTCGCCGTCCTCCTGATCGCCGCGGTGCTGAGCGGCCTCGGTGCGCTTGTCGCCGCGCTCGGGATGGTGTCGCTGCTGACCCGCGAACAGGGAGCGACACCGGGCGAGATTCTCACGGCGGCGGTTGTCGCGTTGCTCTTCTCCTGCGCGCTGGTGATCCTGGGCCGTGCCGCGGTGCACACCGGGCGACGTCGGATGTGGCCTCGTCAGCACTGGGCACTCGCCCGCTTCGGGGCGGACAACGGCTTCACCTACCGCCCCGGACCGTTTCTTGCCGGGCTGCCGACGCGGAGCTATCGCGGTCGGCTCGTCCAGACGCGCGCCCTGCGGTGGGCGACGCCCGCGGGACGTCTCATCGAGTGGTCGGACTTCGAGCAGGACTGGGGGACGAGCGCGTATCGCCACACCCAGTTCGGCGGGTGGATCCGCATCGGTCTCAGCCATCCGCTGCCCCGCATCGTGCTTCCGCCGGCGAAGGGCGACGCACGGGCCCTGATCACCGAAAACGGTCCCGCACAGCGCGAGCCTCTCGAGGAGGACAACCTTTCGTTCGCCCCGGCCCTCCTGGCCGAGATGAAAGGGTGGCACGTCGAGATCATCGACGATGTACTGCTCATGACGCGCTCTCGGGACGTCGTGACGACGGACCCCGCGGAGTGGTCGGAGACCCTCCGCGTCACGGCCGCCGTGGTCGACAGGCTCGAGGAGCGGGAGCGTCGCCGCGCGGACTGATCCTCGGCCTCAGCGCGCGGTCGTCCCTCCCGAGGCGGCGGCGTGCGCCGTGGCCTCCGTGTCGGTGTCGGCGAACGCCACCTTGGGCACCACGAGAAGCACCGCGGCGGCCGCGAAACCGCCGGCGGCGCACACGATCCACACGGTGATGTAGCCGCCCAGAGATGCGGCGGTCGAGCTCGCGACAGCGCCCGCGCCGACAGCGAGTACGACGCCGAACACGGCGGAGGCGAAGGTGCCGCCGATCGTCTTGGTCGTGTTCGTCAGCGCGGAGGCGATGCCGGTCTGGCCGCGCGGCGCGGCCGCCGCGGCGGCCGCGGGCAGTGCGGCCACGAGCGCGCCGGAGCCCAGGCCCGCGATCGACAGGTTCATCAGGACCTGCCACAGCTCGCGATGCAGCGGAAGGAACATCAGATAGCCGATGCCCACGAGCAGAGCAGCCCCGATGAGCACGACGCGCGGGCTCGCACGGCGCGAGGTGATCGAGAAGATGACGGCGCCGACGATCAGAGAGACGAGATACACGCCGATCACGTTGGAGCGACCGGTGGCATCCAGGCCCAGCCCGTAGCCGAGCGAGGAGTCGGTGCCGGCGTAGGTCGACAGCGGCCCCTGCGCCCCGAGCAGGCTGATGCCCACCAGAGCCGCCGTGGCCTGCACGGGCCACATCTCGGGCCGGCGGAGCACCCGGATGTCGACGGCGGGGTCCTCCTGGCGAAGCTCGAAACGCACGAACCACACGAAAGCGGCGAGACCTGCCGCCAGCAGCAACCAGGTCCACACGAAGCCGGGTCCGTTGATGCGGAGGAAGGTGAGGGCTCCGGTGACGAGCAGGAGCGCGACCGCGAGGATGACGAAGCCGCCCGCGTCCAGTCTCCGACCGGCGACAGGCTCGGACTCCGGGACACCGAGCCAGATGACGACGCCGATCAGCGTCACGGCGACCGCCGGCAGCATGAGGGTCAGCGAGAGGTTCTCTGCCGTCGCCGCGAACAGTCGACCGGCCGCCAGCGCGCCCACGATGGCCCCCGCCTGGAGACCGACGACGAGAAGACCGGCCGCGCGGCGGGTGGCGGAGACGCCACGGCCCTGCCGGCGTCCGCGTTCGAAGATCAGCGCGATCTCGAGCGGCAGCCAGACGACGTAGAAGCCCTGCAGCGCCCAGGCGATCAGGAAGCTCCAGAAGGTACCCGCGAACGCGATCCACCACGTTGCCCCGGCCGTGAGGATCGTGGCGATCAGCAGGATGCGCTTGTGCCCGTACATGTCGCCGAGCTTGGCCATCACCGGGACGACGAGGGCGGACAGCAGCAGCTGCGCGGCCTCGAACCAGTTGACGTCGGCGTCGTGGACGCCCAGGTGCACCACGATGTCGCTGAGCAGGGGCACGTAATAGCCCTGCAGGATGCCGCTGACGATCTCGACGAGGATGAACCAGCCGATCAGGCCCGCCGTGATGCCGAGCGCCGATCGACCGGGCGCGCGGGTGCCGGTCATGGCGAAACGCTACACCGCGCCGCGCTCTAGGCTGGGACGGTGACGAACGAGGAGAGCGCCGTGGCGCCCGAACGCGAAACTCTGACCTGGGACCTGTTCGGTGAAGCGAGCCGTGACATCGCCCGTGAGGTGATCGCCGCCGACTTCGTGCCCGAGGTGGTCGTCGCGATCGCCCGCGGCGGGCTGCTGCCGGCCGGAGCGATCGCTTACGGACTCGGCGTGAAGAACTGCGGCGCGATCAACGTCGAGTTCTACACCGGCATCGGCACGGTGCTCGACGCTCCGGAGCTGCTTCCCCCCGAGCTCGACATGACATATCTGAACGGGCGTCGTGTGCTTCTCGTCGACGACGTCGCCGACAGCGGTCGCACGCTCGATCTCGCCGTGCGCCTGCTCGTCGAGCGGGGCGCCGACGTGCGCTCCGCCGTGATCTACACGAAGCCGACGACGATCATCCAGCCGGACTTCAGCTGGAAGAACACCGATCTGTGGATCGACTTCCCGTGGTCCTGGCAGGGCTCGGTCCTCGAAGAGGACCAGGGTCTTCCCGGCTCCGCCTGACCCATGGCCAAGACGCTGCCCGAGCTCGCCGCGGCGGGCCTCATGGATACGGGCTGGGCCGAGGCCCTCGCCCCGGTCGCCGACGAC
The DNA here is from genome assembly GCF_005347485.1 of Microbacterium sp. RG1. Taxonomy (NCBI): domain Bacteria; kingdom Bacillati; phylum Actinomycetota; class Actinomycetes; order Micrococcales; family Microbacteriaceae; genus Microbacterium; species Microbacterium sp. RG1. The sequence continues at coordinate 278,054 of NZ_CP034121.1, forward strand.
ATCGCCGCGCTGGGGGAGCGCCTGCGCCGGGAGACCGCCGCGGGGCGCGCCTACCTGCCCGCCGGGGATCGCGTCCTGCGCGCCTTCCAGCGGCCGCTCGCCGACGTCAAGGTGCTCATCGTGGGGCAGGACCCCTATCCGACACCCGGGCACCCCATCGGTCTCTCGTTCGCCGTCGACGCGCACGTGCGCCCCATCCCGCGCAGCCTCGCCAACATCTATCGCGAACTCGACGACGACCTGGGCATCCCGCCGACTGTGCACGGCGATCTCTCCGCGTGGAGCGAGCAGGGCGTGATGCTGCTGAACCGGGTCCTGACCGTTGCGCCGGGATCCCCCGCATCCCACCGCGGATGGGGATGGGAGAAGGTCACCGAGCACGCGATCCGCGTCCTCGCCGAGCGCGGCGGCCCTCTCGTCGCGGTGCTGTGGGGGAGGGATGCGTCGGGTCTCACGCCGATTCTCGGCGACGTGCCGAGCATCCAGTCGCCGCATCCGTCACCGCTGTCGGCCAGCAGGGGATTCTTCGGTTCCCGTCCGTTCTCCCGCGTCAACGAACTACTGATCGCACAGGGCGGGACGGGGATCGACTGGCGGCTTCCCGCGTAGGCTGGGCGCCATGCTCGAAGAGGAATACCAGCGTCGTCGGCGGCTTCCGCGACACCTGCGTCGCCAGGCTCCGCCCGAGCGCGGCTTCGAGTTCCGCATCCGCGAGGCGACGACGGCGGACATCCCCGACATCCGCGAGATCTACAACTACTACGTCACCAACTCCGTCGTGACCTTCGACGAGAAGAAGTGGTCTCTGACGAAGTGGCGGGAGAAGTTCGATCACCTGCGCAAGCTCGAGCTCCCCTTCCTGGTGGCGGAGAGCCCCTCCGGGCAGATCCTCGGATACGCGCTCGTGCAGCCCTGGGCGGGAAAATCCGCCTACCGCTACACGGTCGAGGACTCGATCTACCTCGGACAGGCGGCATCGGGCAAGGGCCTGGGAACGGCGCTGCTGGCCGCGCTCATCGAGGCCTGCGAGCAGAAGGGCATCCGCGAGCTCGTCGCGGTCATCAGCGACAAGGGTGCCGAGGGCTCGATCCGGCTCCATGAGAAGCTCGGCTTCACCGAGGTCGGGCGCATGGGCCGTGTCGGTTTCAAGTTCGGGCGTTGGCTCGGCACGGTCTATCTTCAGAAGTCGCTCAAGCCGAAGAAGAAGCGCGGTCTGTTCTCGCGCTGAGGCCCTCAGGCCCCCGGGAGCGTCGGCACAGCGGCCAGCAGCCGCTGCGTGTAGGGCGCGCTCGGATGCCGCAGCACACGTGAGGTCGGTCCCTCCTCGACCATGCGGCCGTCCTTCAGCACGATCACGCGGTCGCAGAGCGCCTGTACGACGCCGATGTCGTGCGAGACCATCAGGAGACTGAGCCCGTCACGGCTGCGCAGGCGGTCGATGAGGCCGATGATCTGAGCGCGCACCGTCACGTCGAGCGCCGACAGCGGTTCGTCGCCGACCAGCAGGCGCGGGCGGTGCACGAGGGCGCGGGCGAGGGCGATCCGCTGGCGCTGTCCGCCCGAGAACTCGTGCGGATAGCGTCCGGCGGCGTCGGCGGGAAGATCCACATCCGCGAGCACCTCGGCCACGCGCGCCTCGCGGTCGCCCGGGATGCGGAGGGCCCACAGCGGCTCGGCCACGATGCGGCCCACCCGCATCCGCGGATCGAGCGACGCGTACGGGTCCTGGAAGACGATGCCGGTCTGACGCCTGAGCCAGTGCAGCCGGCGCGCGGAGGCGGTCGGATCGATCTGGCGGCCCTCGAAGCTGATGGTGCCGGCGGTGGGCACGTCGAGTGCGAGGAGGAGACGGATGAGTGTCGACTTGCCCGAGCCGGATTCGCCGATGGTGCCCAGAGACTCGCCCTCGTGAACATCGAGGTCGACCCCGTCGAGCGCGTGCGTGAGTGACCGCGGCGCGAGATGTGCGGTGCGCGGCGCCCGATAGGTGCGCGAGAGACCGCGGCCGGAGAGCAGCACCGTCATCGCTCCTCCTTCTCGTCGGGGCGCCACAGCGTCGCCCGTGCGTCCCGGAGGAGTCCTCGCGTCGCGGGCGAACGCGGAGCCGTGAGCAGCGTCGCCACCGGACCCTCCTCGACGATGCGTCCGCTCTCCATCACGACCGCGTGCGTCGCGATCTGCGCGAGCACCGCCAGGTCGTGCGTGATGAACACGAGCGACATCCCCGCATCCGCGACCAGTGTGCGCAGCAGATCGAGGATCTCGGCCTGGATCGTCACGTCGAGCGCCGTCGTCGGCTCGTCCGCGATGAGCAGCCCGGGATCCAGCGCGAGAGCCATGGCGATCGCGACGCGTTGACGCTGGCCGCCCGAGAGCTGATGCGGATATCGGTCGACGATGCGCTCCGGCTCGGGAAGTCCCACACGCCGGGCGCCGGCGACGGCGACCTCGCGCCGTGCCGCTCGGCTCAGCCCCCGGTGGATGCGCGGCGCCTCGGCGATCTGGCGGCCCACCGTGCGGATCGGGTTCAGGGCCGTCTGCGGCTCCTGGAACACGATGCCCACCTCGGCGCCGCGGATGCGGGCGAGCTCGCGCTCGGTGGCGCCGATCACCTCGCGGCCGTTCAGCCGGATGCTGCCGCTCGCCGCGGCGCCTTCGGGGAGCAGCCCCAGGATGGCGAGCGCCGTGAGCGATTTGCCCGATCCGGACTCGCCGATGATCCCGAGCCGCTCGCCGTCCGCCACCCGGAAGCTGAGCCGGTCGACGACGCGGACACCGTCGATCTCGATGACGAGGTCGGTCACCTCGAGGCTCATGCGACGACCTCCGGCAGATGGGTGCGCGCCCGGCGGGCCGAGCCGCTCCGCGTGCGCAGCGTCGGGTCCGTGGCGTCGCGGAGCCCATCGCCCAGCAGATTGAACCCGAGCACGGTGGCCGTGATGGCGAGGCCCGGCCAGAGGACCGAGAGCGGGTAGACGGTGAGGTACTGCTGAAGCTGCGACAGCAGCACCCCCCAGGACGGCTCCGTCACGGGGGCACCGAAGCCCAGATAGCTGAGCCCGGCCTCGGCGAGCACCGCGACGGCCATCGACCAGGACAGCTGCACGATGAACACGGGAGCCACATTGGGCAGCAGATGCCGGGTGAGGTTCTGCCAGCCGGAGAGCCCCGAGGCGCGTGCCGCCACGACGAAGTCGCTGTGCAGCACGCGACGCAGCTCGGGACGGCTCACCCTGGCGATGTTGACACCGAAGCCGATGCCCACGGACCACACGACGACGGCCAGCGATCCGCCCCACACCGCCGAGATCATCATGGCGATCAGCAGCACCGGGAAGGCGACGAGCATGTCGACGAGGACCGCCACCGACTCCCGCACCCAGCGGTGGGTGAGAGCGCCGAGAGCGGCCAGGGTGAGGCCCACGATCGTCGCGATGACACCCGCGCCGGCGGCCACCGCGACCGTCGTGCGCGAGCCCGCCATGAGGATGCTGAGGATGTCGCGACCGGTGGCGTCGGTGCCCAGCAGATGGGCGGGGCCCGGCCCCGCCCATCTGCCCGCCACATCCGCGGCTTGAGGGTCGTAGGGAGTCCAGAACGTCGCGAGGGAGGCGACGGCCAGCAGCGCGAGGACGATGACCACGCCGGTGGCGCCGGCGGGCTCCGAGAACAGCCGGCGCCACCACGCGGCGCGCGACGCCCTCATGCCGCCGACTCCCTCTGGCGCGGATCGATCAGGCGGTGCACGAGATCGACGATGAAGCCGACCAGCAGGACGAAGGCCGTGAGAGCGAGAAGCTCCCCCTGCACCATGGGCAGATCACGTGCCGACACGTCGCGTACCAGCATCCGTCCGATGCCGGGCAGTGAGAACAGCTGCTCGATCACCACGGCGCCCACGACGATGCCGGCCACCTGCAGCCCGAGCACCGTCACCACAGACAGTCCCACGTTGGGCAGCCCGTGCCGGATGAGTGCTCGGGTGCGAGTGAGACCCTGCGAGGCGGCGGTGCGCACGTAATCCTGTCCCATGGCCTGCAGCGTGGCGCTGCGCACGAAGCGCAACAGCATCGCGCCTTCCACGACGCCGATCGTCAGCGCCGGCAGAACGAGCGAACGAAGCGCCGCGCCCGGGTCGCTCCACCCGTCGCGCGGGAAGCCCTGTGCCGGGAGCACTCCCCACCAGACGGCGAACACGACCACGAGCATCATGCCGGCCCAGACGACGGGAACCGCTGCGAGCGTCTGCGCGCCCACACCGATGACGGTGCCGCCCAGTCGTGCCCGCCGGAGCGCGGACACGACGCCGAGGGGACCTGCGAACAGCAGGGCGATGGTGAGCGAGAGCGCGCCCAGCGGAAGGGTGATCTGTGCCTTCTGGGCGAGCTCGGTGGCCACCGGGGTCCCGGTCAGCAGCGAGGCGCCGAGATCTCCGCGCAGCACCCCGCCGATCCAATCGAGGTACTGCGCCGCGAGAGGCGCGTCCAGATCGAGCCGGTCACGGATGGCGGCGATCTGTTCGGGGGTGGAGTTCGTGCCGCCGATCAGCTGCGCGACGTCGCCGGGCAGGATGCGCAGGGTGAAGAAGATGATCACGCTGGCGACGACCAGCCCCGCGGCGAGCAGGGCCAGTCGCATCAGCGTGTATCGGATCACCCGTCGCTCTTGCCGAGTTCGGTCACGTTGAGCCGCTCGTTGACGTTCACCGAGGGGAAGCCCGAGACGTTCGTGCCGACGGCGACGACGCTGGCTCCGTTGTACAGCCAGTCCGCGGCCGCATCGTCCGAGACGATACGGGCGGCCTGGGCGAGGAGCTTCGCCGCCTCCTCATCGGTCGTGGCTGCGCGCGCCTGCGTGTAGAGCTGGGTCACCTGCGGGTTGTCGTACGTGAAGTAGTACGCCGGGTTCGTCCAGTTGGCGAAGTCCCGCGCCTCGGTGTGCAGCACGAAGCTCAGCTCGTAGTCGTGGTTCGTGTAGACGTTCGTGAGCCAGGTCGGGAAGTCCACCGAGTCGACCTTGAGGGTGATCCCGACGGCGTTCAGGTCCGAGACGAGCAGCTGCGAGATCGTCGCCGGGTAGAAGGAGGGGATGGTGAGCGTCAGCGTCGTGTCCGAGGCGCCGGCATCCGCGAGGAGCTTCTTGGCGGCGTCGGGATCGTAGGGCGCGACCTCAGAGAGGTCCTCGTAGCCCGGGTCGAGGGACGGGATCGGGCCGTACATGGTCTTGCCCGCGCCCAGCGCCTCCACGAAGGCGTCGTGATCGATCGCCTGCCGGATGGCCTGACGCACACGCTTGTCCGCGAGGGGTCCCGAGGTCTGGTTGAAGGCGAGGGTGCCCTTATCGGTGGAATCGCCGACGACGAGCGCGAAGTCGCCGTTCGCCTCGATCTGCGTCTTCAGGTTCGCGTCGAAGCCCGTCACCACGTCGACCTCGCCCGCCAGGGCGGCGTTGAGTGCGGCCTGGTTGTCGGGGATGTAGTCGAAGACGACCTCCGCCGCCTTGGCCGGCGTGCCCCAGTAGGCGGGGTTGCGGGCGAACGTGATGTTGTCGCCGCGTGTCCAGCGCTCGAGCGTGAAGGGGCCGGTGCCGTTGGCCGCCGTCTGGTAGTCGACGCCGTCGCCCTCCTTCAGGATGATGCCCGCGCGGCCGCTGAGGTTCCACAGGAGCTGCGAGTCGGGCTGGGAGAGGGTGAGCGTGATCTTCTGTCCGTCGGCCGTCACGCCCGTGACGTTCGCGAGGGTTGCGGCGTCGACCCATCCGGCGTTGTCGCGGTGCTGGGTGAGTGAGAAGACGACGTCCTCCGGGGTCAGCGACTGACCGTCGTGGAAGGTGACGCCCTCCCGCAGCGTGAAGGTGTAGGTCAGTCGGTCGTCCGAGACGGTCCAATCGCTCGCCAGCGCCGGCACGATCTCCTGCTCGGGCGTGCGCGCGACGAGACCCTGGTACAGGTTGTCGATGAGGATCTGATCGAGCGCTGAGCCCGAGGTCTGGCGGATGTCGAGGTTCGTGGGCTCGAGTGCGAGCCGGACGACGACGGAGGAGTCCGCATCCGGGGAGCCCGACGGCGTCGGCGACGTCGAAGGCGCGCAGGCGGAGAGGGAGAGAACGGCGGCGGCCACGAGCGCTGCGAGGGCGAGGGGCGTTCGGCGGTGCATGGGGGGTCCTTTCCGCGGACGCGGGGGCATGGAGGGAGGACGAGGGTCGGTGCGGTGTACCAGCCTAGATCGCCGCCGCGGCTGCAGGAGTCTGCGTCACGTCACAATTCGACAGCGTCATCCGGCCTCGACGATCCGACCCAGCAGAGTCGCGAGGCGTGCCGGGATCTGCTCGTGCACGTTGTGGTGCGCGGGCACGACGATCACGTCGGCATCCGGGCGGCGCCGGCGGAACTGGTCCGCATCCGCTTCCGTCACATATCCGGCGTCGCCGCGCACGAGCGTGATCGGCGCGCGCACGGCGGCGAGGTCGTCCCACCCGCTCGCCGCGAGAAGCTCTCGCATGGCGTCCGGTGCGGAAGCTTCGGCATCGGATGCGGCGGCCGCTGCCGCGAGGTGGGCGAAGTGGTGCTTCCACTCCACGCGCCCGTCGGGGCGCACCCGCGAGTTCAGGTACACGCCGCGGGTGGCCGCTTCGCGCGAGCCGCCCAGCCCGAACGACAGCGCCCGATCCACCAGCTCCTCCCGATCGGCCCAGTCCGTCGGGCCGGCGAAGAACGCGCGCATCTGTGCCGGACCCGCGGTGGGATCCACCCCGGGAGTCAAGTCGATGAGCACGAGGCTGCGCACCAGGTCGCCCCGCGACGCCGCCACGGCGGTCGCGGTGAGTGCGCCGAGGGAATGCCCGACGAGCACTTGCGGGCCCTCGGTCCACGTCTCGAGAGCGGGCACCACATCCTCGGCGAGTGTGCGTGCGACGTAGCGCGCGTCGTCTCGCCAGGAGGAGTCGCCGTGCCCCGCGAGGTCGATCGACAGGGCGGGCAGTCCGAGCGCGAGGATCGTGGTGTCCCAGGTGTGTGCGTTCAAGCCCGCGCCGTGGAGGAACGTCACGACCGGCGCCTCGTCGCCGTAGCGGAGGGCGGACAAGGTCCTGCCGTCCGCCAGGGTCAGATCGCGTCGCTCGGTCGCGGGCAACCGCGCCGTGAGCCCGAGGCTCTCGGCCTGGGCGGGCAGGAAGGAGAACTCGTCGAAAACACCGTCGGTCACCCCCGAATGCTACGGCGCGCGAACGGCCCCCGGTCGCCGTTGCGTCTCATTGCGCAACCGCCCCGTGTCGTCCCGGGCATGGGTAGGGTGGGCCGCATGGGTGAGGAGCGGCGTGTGCACCTGTCGAAGGCGGCACCGGAGGTCTATCAGGCGATTCACGCGATGGCGAAGACGGTGGGCACGCTCGCCGCGGATGCCGGTGTCGAGTTGCGGCTGAAGGAACTCGTCCAGCTGCACGCGTCGCAGCTCAACGGCTGCGCCTACTGCGTGCGTGTGCACCTCGACAGCGGAATGAAGGCCGGGTTGGACATCGACACGGTCGCGCAGCTGCCTGCCTGGCGCGAGTCGGGCGTCTTCACGGAGCGCGAACGCGCGGCGCTGGAGCTCACCGAGTCCCTCACCTTCATCCACGAGGAGGGTGTCTCCGACGATGTCTACGATCGGGTCGGCTCCGTCCTCTCCGAGGCCGAGTACGTCGCGGTGAGCTGGATCGTGATCTCGATCAACGCGTTCAACCGCGTGGCCATCGCGGGACGGTACCCGGTGCCGCCCCGCACCGCGCCGACGCCGTGAGCGAGGCCGGCGGTCTCGTCGCCGGAGCCGTGAACTTCCGCGATATCGGCGGGCTGCCCGCGGGTCGGCGGGTGACCCGCAGCGGTGTGCTGTTCCGCTCCGGCAACCTCGCGCGCCTGGATGAGCGGACTCGTCGCCGCATCTCCGAGCTCGGCCTGAGGCGAATCGTCGACCTGCGCGACGACGACGAGGTGCGCGCCGATCCGACGTCTCTCGGGCCGGACGGGCCGGTGACCGTGCGTGTGCCGCTGTTCCTCGGATCCGTCGCATCCTTCTTCGCCGAGGACGTCAGTCTCGCCGAGATGTACGACCGGCTCATCGACGACGCCGCACCCGCGCTCGCGACCGTCGCTCGATCGGTGGTGGAGGAGCACCCCGTCCTCGTGCACTGCACGGTGGGCAAGGATCGCACCGGCGTCTCGATCGCGCTGATCCTCGCGGCGGCGGGCGTCGACGCGGATGCCGTGGTCGCCGACTATGCGCGCACCGCCGCATCCCTGCCCGCCGCGCGCAACCGTCAGGTGGTGGCATGGCTGCGCGCGGCCCATCCCGAGGCCCGCCACGCCGTGGAGCTCGCCACGGCGTCACCGGCTCCCGTCATGCGGACTCTGCTGGGCCGGCTGCAGGCACAGTACGGATCGGCCCGCGACTACCTCTCCGCCGCGGGGGTCGGCGACGCCGAGCTCGTCGAGCTGCGCCGCATCCTCATCGCGTAGTGGTCAGCCAAGGTGAGGCATACCTTCCTTGGGAGGCGTATACTCGCCTCATCATGCCCGAGAACGACGTCCACAACGCGAACGCGTGCCGTGCGTCCAAGCACGCCCGCGCGCAGCATCTGGTGACCGCTGACGAGTCGTCGCTCGACGACCTCGAGATGCTGCTCGCGACGCTGCCGATGTGTTCGACCGGTCGGGTGTTCGTCGAGGTTCCGGACGCGGCGCACGTCGCCGAGATCCGGGTGCCTGCGCGCATGACGATTACGTGGTTGACGCGCGACAGCCGCTCCGGCGCGCCCGGCACCGGACGCTCGTGCGCGCCCGGCGAGGCGCTCAGCCGGGCGGTCGTGGCCTGGGCCGACGAGATGCTCTGCGACGACGACGGATGCGGCACCGCGGTCACCCTGCTCGGTGGCTACCTCGGCACCGCCGACATCTTCGACCACCTGGTCGAGCGCCGCGGCATCGATGCCGCCCGCATCCACACGCCCGCGCGCTTCGGCCTCGCCACCGCCTGAGCGCCCCCGCTTCCGCGGCGCGGCGCCCCTCTGCGCAGGAGAAATCCCCTCGACAGGATGATCGGCGCGGAATCATCCTGTGGGAGGGATATCTCCTGTCGAACGGATGCGGGGGGTCAGCGGGGGATGTAGTTGCCGTCGGCGAGGCCCGCTTCGATCTCGAAGCGGTTCTGCAGCGGATCGCGTCCGGCGAGGCTGTAGAGGATCGGCATCAGCATCCCGAACCGACGCCACTGACGCTCGTGCACGGACTCGTGCGCGAGCAGCCTGTCGTCGATGCGGCCGTCGCCGGTGAGGAAGCAGTGGCCAACGCACACCCCGCCGCGCGGGAACGCCCATGACGGCATCCCGCGGAACACGAACAGGCGGCCGCGCCGCTCGACGCGTCCGCGGCTCCAGAGCGTTCCCCAGATCCACCCGACCGCGCATCCGTAGGCGTAGCCCAGCGCGCTGATCGGCGAGTCAAGGAGGAAGGACGGGATCCAACGCTCCACCGCACGAGATCGCGCCACGGCGCGGTCGGCGCGTTGCTGCCACCCGGCGGGCGGACGTGCGGCGCTCACGCGAGGGCTCCGACCAGTCGCAGCAGAGTCCCCATGTCCTCGCTCGCGGCGGCGGGGGATGCGGGTGCGAACCCTGCGAGCGAGGAACCGGCCAGCGGCACCTCCTCGCGCAGCGCCTTCAGCGCCGTCACCAGTTCGGCCAGCGAGGCGCCGAAGGGCTCGGAATCTTTCACGCCGGGCATCTCGGCGGGATCGAGTGCGTCGACATCGACGTGGACGTGGACCGCGTCGACGCCGAGTCGCTGAACGGTCCGGGCAAGAACCGTGGGATCGGAGAGTGCTGCCGCATCGATCACGGTGAGGGAGTGCGCATCGATGTACTCCCGTTCGGCCTCGTCGACGGCGCGCGCAGCGACCAGGACGACGTCGGCCGCGGCGACGGTGCCCGCAGACAGAGCGAGATCGGGAGCGCCTTCTCCGAGCACGGCGCGCAGCGCCATCCCGCCGAACGCGTGCGAGCCGGAGGATTCCGGCGTGTGCAGATCAGGGTGGGCGTCGACCCAGACGACGGCGATGCGACCGACGCGCGCCGAACGCTCGACGGCTGCGACGCCGACGGCGCAGTCGCCGCCCACGGTGAGCGCGCGCTCATCGGATGCGGCGAGAGCCTCGCGCAGGTCGTGCTGCACCTGGCGCAGCGCGCTGTAGCGATGCACACCGGTGCCGAGCGCCTCGCCCGCTCCGAGCGGGACCGGCACGCTCGTGCACGCCGCACGCGGCAGATCGCCCGCGATGGCCTCTGCGCCGTCGACGAGCTGCATCGCGCGCGCGGAGGGCGAGCCCTGCCACACGGGCGTGATGAGGAAGCGTGTCATCTCGACTCCCGGATGGGGGAGGGGCCGCGCTCGGCGCGGCCCCTCCGTCTTCTCACTGCTGGTGCTGCTGGGGCAGCTGCTGCTGCTGACCGAGCTCGTCGCCGGCCGCTCCGGCGCCGAGGGCGCCCTGCGCGGACCCGCCCGCCTTCAGCGCGGCCAGGCGCGCCTCGACCTCGGTCAGCTCACCGACGTCCTCGAGGCTCTCGAACTGCGCGTCGAGGCTGGATGCGGCGAGCTCTGCCTTCCCCGCGGCCAGCGCTTCCTGCCGACGGATCTTGTCCTCGAAGCGGCCGAGCTCGCTCGTGGGGTCGAGGACGTTGACGCTCTTGATCGCGTCATGCACCTTGTTCTGGGCCTCGGCGACCTTCGCACGAGCGAGCAGCTCGCTCCGCTTGGAGCGAAGCTGCTCGAGCTTCTGCTTCATGCCGTTGAGGCCGTCCTTGAGCTTGTCGACGACCTCGGTCTGTGCCGCGATCTGCGGAGCGGAGGCCTTGGCCTCGTTCTCCTCGGAGATCTGACGCTGCAGGGCGATCTTCGCGAGGTTGTCGAACTTGTCGGCGTCGGTCGTGTTGCCGGCGCGGCGCATCTCGTCGGCGCGGCGGCTGGCGGCGAGCGCCTTGCTGCCCCACTCGGCCGCGGCCTGCACGTCCTCCTGGTGGTCGCGCTCGAGAAGACGCAGGTTGCCGATCGTCTCGGCGATCGCCGCTTCCGCGTCGGCGATGTTGTTCGTGTAGTCGCGGACGAGCTGGTCGAGCATCTTCTGCGGATCCTCGGCCTGGTCGATCATCGCGTTGATGTTCGCCCGGACGAGGGTGGAGATGCGTCCGAAGATGGACTGCTTGGCCATCGTGTTTCCTTTCGTCGTGGTTCGTGAAGTCCGTCAGAATCTGCCGCCGCTGCCGCCGCGGGAACCGCCGCCGCCGAAGCCTCCGCCGCTCCCGCCGCGCGAGCCGCCGCCGAAGCCACCGAAGCCGCCACCGCCGAAGCCGCTACCGCCGAAGCCACCGCCGAAGCCGCCGAAGCCACCGCGCCGTCGACCGCCGCCGAGGGCGGAGCCGATGATGATGCCGCCGAGCATCGCGCCGAAGTCGCCCCCGCCGGCGGATCCGCCGCCGAAGCCGGAGACGTCCGACTGGGCGGCGGAGATGGCGTCGGCTGCCAGGCGCGCGGCGCGCGAGGCCGCATCCAGCGCTTGTTCGGGCGCCACCTGCGCCTGCTGCTCAGCCAGGGCGAAGGATGTGCGGGCATCGGCGAGGCGGGTGCGGGCGGTCGCGCCGACCGCGCCGCGACGCGACGCGATGAAGTCCTCCGCGGCCCCGATCTGGGCCTGCGCGTGGGCGAGAGTCGGCGGCAGAACCTGCCGGGCGTGCTCGGCGCGGGCCGCCGCGTCGCGAGCGGATCTCAGCAGTGCGTCGAGTTCGTCGTCGACCCGCTGCAGCGCCGCGAGGGCAGCCACCGGGTCTTCGTCTGCTGCGTCCAGTTGTGCGCGGGCGGCCGCGGAGGCGGCGGCGAGCCGTCCGTCCGGGTCGGGCAGGGTCTCGGCCGCGGCGATGTCGCGCGCGAGTTCGGCGCGGAGCGCGGGGATCTCCGACCGCGCGGCGGCGAGACGATCGCCGTGCGCGCCCACCGCATCCGCCAGCTGGCGTGCCTGAGCGAGCGCCTGCTCGGCCGCGCGCAGCGCGACAGCGGCTTTGCCGGTGTCTCCGGCCGTGACCGCGGCGTCGGTCGCGGCAAGCTGAGCGTCGGCCAGCGCGAGCCGGTCGGCAGCCTGCGCCGCGTTGTCGACGATGGTGCTCAGTGCCGCGGCGGGGTAGGAGGCGGCGAGCTGGGCGAAGCGCTCCTGCGCGGTCTGAAGGGCCGCGGCCGCCTCGGCGCGCGACGACCGGAGTCGTCCCCGGGTGGCAGGGAGATCCTGCTCGATGCGGCGGAGGTCGGCGAAGGCGTCCAGCTGCGCCGTCACCCGTGCGCCGGCTGCGGACGCGAGCTGCAGCGTCTGCTCGTGCCAGGCGCGCACCTGTTCGTCGGTGTCGGGGATCTCATCGTCCAGCTGCTGGCGCACCGTGAAGGCCTGATCCAACTCCGCGCGCGCCGTTGTCAGAGCCTCACGCAGACCTCTCGTCGCCTCCTCGCCGAACTGCGCGGCGGCGAAGCCGTGCTCCTGTTCCGCCTCACGGAGGGCGTCGTCGGCTGAGACGAGAGCCGCGGCCGCGCGCGTGCCGAGATCCTCGGTGCTTTCCGCGGGGCGGGATGCGGCACGCCGGCGAGCCGCGCGGACCACGAAGTAGGCGGCCACGGCCACCAGTGCCACGACGGAGATGACGATGATGACGACGCCCACCGCGCCGCCGGAGCCGGAACCGGAGCCGGAGGAGCCTGCGCCGGGCACGACGACGCCACCGGAGTCGCCACCGCCAACGGTGCCGCTGCGGGCCTCGGCCAGCCCGTCTGCGGCGGCGATCGCGGCCCCCGCCCAGTCACCGTCTCGGAGAGCCGGATACACCCAGTCCTGATCGACGGCGGTGATCTGGTCCTCGCTGAGCGGGCCGGAGGTGTCGCTGGAGAGCCAGTACTGGCGAGCGTCGACGGCGATCGCCAGCAGGTACTGGTTGGGTCCGAGGCCGCCCTGCTCGGCGGTCTGGGTCGCCCAGTCCTTCGCATCCGACGGGCTGCTGAAGCGGTCGACGTAGACGACCCACAGATTCAGGTTGTCGGTCTGGGCGAGCTGCTCGAGGCGGTCCTCGACCTGAGCCCGCTCGGCGTCGCCGAGAACCCCCGCCTCGTCGCTCACATACGACGCGCCGAGTTGCACCGGCGGCGTGGCTGCGGCCGGGCCCGCGATCAGGAAGACCGCGGCCAGCGCGGCCACCAGTGCATATGCCCAGCGCGGTCGCATCGATGGCCTCCCTCGGGGGCGGACGGCGCCCTCGTCCGAGTCTATTGAGGGCGAGTCTGTGTGCGCCATGGATGCGGGTCGCTGCCGGATATGCATCCCCCGGCTGGTTACGCTGCTCGGCGTTATGGATGACCGATACCCCACGGATGTGCTCGCCGCCGGCTGGCGAGAGCGGAATGCGAAGACCCTCGCTGCGGTCCCCGCCGAGCGCGGGACGGTGGTCGAGGTCGCCGAGGACGGATTCTGCGGCGCCGTGACGTCGGTCGAAGGCGGGCTCGTCGAGCTGGAGGATCGCGCAGGTCGCAGACGCATGTTCTCGCTCGGTCCCGGTTTCCTCATCGACGGCGAGGCCGTCCGACTCGTCGCCCCATCGGTCGCATCGACGGCAGCCGGGCGCGCGCGCACCGCATCGGGATCGTTCGCCGTCGCCGACCAGCGCGCGCGTATCGCCCGCCCGAGCCGCATCCTCGTCGAGGGCAAGCACGACGCCGAACTCGTCGAGAAGGTGTGGGGAGACGACCTGCGCGTGGAGGGCGTGGTCGTCGAGTACCTCGAGGGCATCGACCTGCTCTCGGACCTGCTCGAGGCGGAGCCGCCCACGGCCGAGCGCCGATACGGTGTGCTCGTGGACCACCTCGTCGCGGGGTCGAAGGAGTCGCGGATCGCAGCGGAGGTCGCCCGCAGCCGACACGGAGCCCACGTGCGCATCGTCGGCCACCCGTTCATCGACGTGTGGCAATGCGTCACGCCGCGCGCGGTCGGGATCGCGGCGTGGCCCGAGGTGCCGCGCGGCGTCGACTGGAAGACGGGCGTCTGCCGCGGGCTGGGCTGGCCGGCGCGCGACAAAGCCGACCTCGCGCGCGCGTGGCAACGCATCCTCGCCAGCGTCCACAGCTACCGCGACCTGGAGCCTGCGCTGCTGGGGCGTGTCGAGGAACTCATCGACTTCGTCACGGCCTGAGGCGCTTCGTATCCTGGGGGGATGACCGATCACGCATCCGGCGTCTTCCGCGACCGCCCCGTCTCGTTCGTGCGCCGCAGCGGAAGGATGTCGGAGGCGCAGGAGCGCGCCTGGGCCGAGCTCGGCCCGCACCTGCTGCTCCCGGTGGCGCGGGACAACGCCGCCACCTCGGTCGCGGCCGACGCGCAGATCGACGTGGCGACGGTGTGGGGCAGGAGAGCCCCGTTGATCGTCGAGATCGGCTCCGGGCAGGGCCACGCCATCGTGCACGCGGCGACCACGCGACCCGATGTCGACTTCCTCGCGGTGGAGGTCTTCCGTGCCGGGCTCGCGCGGACCATGCTCGACGCCGACCGCGCCGGCGTACGCAACCTGCGTCTCGTCGAGGCGAACGCGCCCGAGGTGCTGGAGCATCTGCTGCCGGCGGAGTCGGTCGATGAGGTCTGGATCTTCTTCCCCGACCCGTGGCACAAGAAGAAGCACACGAAGCGGCGATTGGTGAAGCCGGACGTCGTGCCGACGCTCGCGCGTGCGCTTCGCCCCGGGGGGATGCTGCGCCTGGCCACCGACTGGGAGGACTACGCGCTGCAGATGCGCTCGGTGCTCGACGAGGCGACGGTCTTCGACCGCGCGTTCGAGGGGGACTGGGCGCCGCGCTTCGAGGGGCGCGTCATCACGGCCTTCGAGCGCAAGGGTGCGCGCGTGGGGCGCGCGATCCGCGACCTCGTCTACCGGCGATCGGCCGGCTGAGGTGCCCGCCGCGCAGACGGTCAGTCGCATTCCGCTGCGGACATGGCCGCTCGCGGCCTCGCTGCTGGTGGCGCTCGCCGCGCCGGCCTTCTTCGTGCTCCTGACGCCTTGGCTGGGATGGAGTCTGCTCGCGGCGGGGCTCGTCGCGGCCTGGTGGGCGGATCGCCGTCAGCCGCGCGACGCCTCGCTGCTGCGCGATCTGTCACTGATCTCTGTCGGGATGCTGATCGTCAGTGCCATCCCGCTCGCCGCGGAGCTCGACGACGCCGCGATGGTGCGCTTCACCCTCGCGCTGGGCGGGGCCGTCGCGGTTCCCTATGCCGTGTCGCGGTTCGTCTATCGCGACCGCGCGATACGTTTCCCGTGGCGTGGCGGCGGTCGATGGAGCCGGTTCCAGTGGGTGTGGCTGGTGGCGGTGATCGTGCTCGGGTGGCTGATCCTGCCCTTCTACTTCATCAGCTCGGGGGTCTATCAGAACTGGCCCGTCGTGGACACCCCCGATCTCATCGCGCGGCTGTTCATCGGCGTCGGCGCCGTGGGCATCTGGGACGAGCTGTTCTTCATCTGCACGGTCTTCGCGCTGCTGCGGCGCCATCTGCCGGATCCGGCCGCCAACGTCGTACAGGCGATCGTCTTCGTCTCCTTCCTGTGGGAGCTCGGCTACCGCGCCTGGGGGCCCGTCCTCACCATCCCGTTCGCGCTGCTGCAGGGGTACATCTTCTTGCGCACCCGTTCGCTCGCCTACGTCGTCACGGTGCACCTGCTCTTCGACGCGGTGGTGTTCGGAGTGCTCGTCCACGCGCACAATCCGGGTCTCGTCGACGGCTTGTTCCTTCTCTGAGCTTCCGCTCGGGCGCCCTCGGATAGAGTCATCCCGGGTCCCGACCGGACCCCCGGACGACGGATCAGTACCCGGTGAGCGACAAGACTGGCCGGAAGGCACGTCATGTCGTGGGTCGTCCTCATCGTCTCGGGAGTGCTCGAGGCCGTCTGGGCCAGCGCGCTCGGCCGTTCCGAGGGCTTGTCGAAGCCCTTGCCGAGCATCGTGTTCGCGGTCGCTCTTCTGCTGAGCATGGGTGGCCTGGCGTTCGCCATGCGCGAGATCCCCACCGGCACGGCCTACGCGGTCTGGGTCGGGATCGGAGCGGCGCTCACGGTGATCTGGGCGATGGTCACCGGGGCCGAGCCGTTCACGGTCGTGAGGCTGCTGCTGATCGCCGGGCTCGTGGGCTGCGTGATCGGACTGAAGCTCACCGGCGACGCTTCCTGACCCTGCAGGCTTTTGCTCGGCGCTCGAAGATGGGAGCATCCTGTGGGGGCCGGCATAGCCGCTTCGCCTAGGATCGCTCGCGCCACGCGGGGAGAGGAAAGTCGTGACGGTGACCGGTTCGCAACTGCATGCCGATTCGGAGAACACGCGTACGCCGCGATGGCGCCGCGCGGTGACGGCCATACGTGGCTGGGTGGATGATGCATCCCGACCCGATCCGCGTGTGCGGCCGGTTCGGCGGATCGAACTAGCACAGGTGATGGGCTACTGGGCGATCGCCCGCGGCGTGAACCTCGCGTTCCTGCTCTTCTGGTACATGGTCTCGACGGCCGCCGGCTGGGGTTTCGGTGCGCAGGACCGACCGGTCGGGACGTTCGCCGCATTTCTGACGGGATGGGATGCGGACCGTTACGGCCGCATCTCTCTGATCGGGTATCCGCCCGTGATCCCCATCGGTCCCAACGGCAACGTGCTCGAGAACGACTGGGCCTTCCTGCCCATCTACCCGTGGCTGGAACGCGTGGTCGGCGACCTCGTCGGCTCGGACTGGCGAGCGGCCGGCATCGGACTCAGCATCTTCTTCAGCGCCACCGCGACCGTGCTGCTGTTCCTGCTGCTGCGCGCGGTCACCTCGCCACGTCAGGCCAAGTGGGCGGTGATCTTCTTCTCCTTCGCCCCCCTGTCGTTCGTATTCGTCATCGCTTACGCGGAATCGCTCGTGCTCACGCTGACCTTCGCCGCGCTGCTGCTGGCAGTGAAGCGCAAGTACGTGTGGATCACCCCGATCGCGCTGGTCGCGGCGTTCACGCGACCAGGTGCCCTCGCGCTCGCCCTGGCGCTGGGCATCGTCTTCCTCGTGCGCTGGTGGCGCAGGAGGGTCGATCCGTTCCCGCGCCGTGAAGTGGCGGGGCTGCTCGTGGCCGGGGGTGTCACCGCGCTCGCCGGCCTCGCCTGGTCGTGGATCGCCGATGCCTGGACCGGAACACCCCACGCCTACCTCCTCACGGAGACGGCGTGGTGGCGTCCGTTCGTCGGCAACGGCGAGTTCCTGCCCCTCACCCCGTGGTTCCGATTCATGGGCGAGTACCTGAGCGTGTTCGGCTGGCTGCTCGTGATCGCGCTCATGGTCGGCTTCGCCCTGCTGATCTGGTCGCGGTCGGTGCGCAGGCTCGGCATCGTCGTCGCGGCATACGGACTCAGCTACGGGCTCTACATCTTCGGCGTCTTCCTGCCGCAGGCCAGCACCTTCCGCCTGCTCATGCCGATGTCTCCGCTCCTCGCGCACGAGAAGCTCTCCGCGTCCACGCGCACACGCAACAGCATCCTGATCGTCCTCGTCGTGCTGCAGTTCTTCGCCGTCTACGGGCTCTGGACCCGCGGGTACCCCTGACCCGTCGTCACGGGGTCGAAGCGGGCGGTGATAGTCTCGATCGGTACGCCTCCGTAGCTCAGGGGATAGAGCGCCGGTTTCCGGTACCGTAGGTCGGGGGTTCGAATCCCTCCGGGGGCACGGCGTACAAGAGGCCTCGATCCTTCCGCGGATCGGGGCCTTCTTCATGCCCGACGCGAACGGGGCGACGCGCGGGTGCACGTCGAGGCCCCGGCCATGATCTCGCGGCGCCCATGGGGGCGCGCCGCCCTCGTCGGCGCGCCCCGCTGCCTCGATTCCCCGCGGCCTTCGACGTTACGCTGCCGCGGGACGCGCTGTCTGTCGGCCGCTTGGGGGACGCGATGCGGCGCTCGCCGCCTACTGTCGCCGCATCCGGCACTCGTCGGGATCGAGCGCGCTCGATCGATGGGAGGCGGCGGTGTCGCTGCGGCGCATCGTCGATGCCTCGCGACCGTTCGCGCGGGCCGACTGAGGGTGGAGGCCCACCAGGCTGAGGCGGATCAGCGCACGAGTGAGAGCCAGGTGAGCTCGCCGTCCGCGATGCGTCCGCTCCGCGCGAGCCGTGCCGCGGCGGAGGCGGGCTTGCGTTCGGCCTGATCCCGGATCGCCGCGTCGAACTCGGCGGCGAAATCCGCCCTCGGCAGTCGTGCGATCACGACGCGCAGAAGCTGCGCATCCCACTTCGACCAGCCCGCCCCGCGACGTCCAGGCTCGTCGCGACCTCCAGCAGGTGGCCCTCGATGTCCACGGCCGGATCGACCTCGACCCACATGTGGCGCTCGATGACCTCCTGCAGCCGGGTCCGGCGCTCGGTCGGCCAGCCCGCTCCGGCCGCGAACAGCCAGGCGGCGGCGCCTCCGGCGCTCTCGAACGGCGTCCGATGCGCGTCGAACGGTTCCGCCACACCGATGTCGTGCAGCGCGGCGGCGGCGAAGAGCAGTTCCGCGTCGTAGTCCAGGCCCTCCGCATCCGCGAGCGAACGCGCCCAGATCCAGGAGCGCAGGCTGTGCCGCAGCACGGCGGGGGAGCACCACCGCTCAGCTGCCTGCAGCGCGAGCGCGGCAGTGGCCGACGGCGGGCGCAGGAGTTCTTCGATGTCGTACGGCACGGGAGTCCTCGTCTCTCACCCCCAGTGTCAAGCATCGCTCCTCGGCTGAGCGGTCCTGACTCCGAGGACGGCGGGATCACGTCGGGATGTGGCGTCCCTGCGCCGTCAGGGCCTCTTCCCGTTCCCGGGTCCGTTCCCGTTCCCGTTGTTGTTGCCGGGGCCGCGGTTGGATCCGCTGTCCGATACCGGGCCAGGCTGCGGGTCGGTGACCGGGGCGGGCTGCGGAGAGTCGGTGTCGGCGGGTTGCACGGTCTGGTCCTCTGACTCGACCGTCTCGGCGGGCGTCTGCTCCGATCCGTCGTCTGCCGGGACCGTACTCATCTGCGCGGGGACGACGGACTCTTCGGCCACCGGGACCGGGGCCAGGACGCTCGTGACGCCCACCGCGGTGGCCCCGGCGATGAGGATGCCGGCAGCCGCCGCGAGCGCCACGACCCCCCGACGACGGCCTCGGGGCCGATGGGGCGGCGAAACCGGACGCGGGTGGGCGACCGGCTCCGCAGCCTGCGCCGGGGGAGCCGAGAGCGCGATCGGCGAGGTCGCGACGAGCAGCGCGTCATCCAGGGGGAGCGTCGGGGCGGTCGCCGTCGATGCGGAAAGGACTCGCGCCCGCTCGAGGGCCTCGCTCGCGCTCGGGCGGGAAGCGGGATCGTGCACGGTCATCGCGGTGAGCAGGGAACGCCATGCGTAACCGATCCCCGTCGGCACATCGGGCTGGCGGGTGAGACGTGCCAACAGCATGCTCGCCGCCGGCGCATCCGCGAACGGATGCCGGCCCGTGATGGCCTCGATCAGCAGCAGCCCGAGCGAGTAGACGTCGGACGCGGGAACCGGTGCATGACCGCGGACCTGCTCGGGCGCGAGGTACGCGGCCGTGCCGATGACGTCGCCCGGCGTTGTGAGCCTCGTCGAGTCCACGAGATGCGCGACGCCGAAATCGGCGAGCACGGCCTGATAGCCGACACGGCCGGCCCTCGGGCCGCGCGGGCGGAGCATGACATTGGAGGGCTTCACGTCGCGGTGCACGATCCCCGCCGCGTGGACGGCCTCCAGCGCCGCGGCGAGATCGCTCGCCATGCCGCCGGCCTCATCGAGCCCCATCGGGCCCTCCGCGAGACGCTGACGCAGGGTCGGGCCGGCGATGTACTCCATGACCAGGTAGCTGGGAGCCTCGGTCCCGATGCGTGCGTCGAACAGGGTGACCAGGCTCGGATGCGAGAGCGAGGCGAGCATCGTCGCCTCGCCGACCTTCCGACGGTCCTCGACGCCGTCCGCCTGCTCGGAGTGGAAGAGCTTGACCGCGACATCACGGCCGAGCAGTTCATCCCGAGCGCGGTAGACCGTGCCCATGCCGCCGCTGCCGACGCGTTCGATCAGACGGTAGCGACCGGCGAGGAGTGAGCCGGTCCCGGCGGGAACGGCGTCGAGGATGTCGGACACGTATCAGGCGAGGGGTTCGCCGTTGTCCGTGGTGCGACGTGTCGTGACGCGCTCGCCGCTGGCGGGGTCGACGGCCGTGCGCGAGGTCGACACGCTCGAACGACGACGCATCACGAGGATGAGGCTGATCAGGAAGACCAGCACTCCCGCGCCCATCAGGATGTAACCGATGAGACTCAGGTTGACGTAGCCGCCGAGGTCGACGTTGACGGCGAACGCCAAGATCGCACCGATCACGAAAAGCGCGATTCCGCTTCCAATACCCATGTTGACGACTCCTGCCCCGGGACCAGCCCGATAGGTGGGTTCCCGGACGGCGACGGTGGGGCCGGCGCTCGGGCACGGGCGCGGCGGGTCGCCGTGCCCCCGGCGTTCACGTTAGCCAGCGGACGGGCCGGCGGAGTTCCGGTGGTCCTGCCCCGCGAAAGGGTGCATAATGCCCGCCACTCCAGGAGGGCTCAGTCGGCCTGCAGGCCCTCGAGCGCTGCCGTGAGCCGCTCCGCGAGGTACGCGTGGCCCTCGGTGGTGGGGTGATGGCGCCCGACCGGCCCGCTGTCGATGACCCACGGGTGGTTCTCCGGGGTGATCCACTGCTCGCCGATGGGCGAGACGTATGGCCAGCCGCGTGTCGCCGCCGCCCGGCTCAGCCGCTGGTCGATCTCGGCGGTCGCGGCCTCCACCGGAAGGACCTGGGGAGCGGGACCGAGGATCACGATCTGCGCGTCGGGGTACAGTGCGCTGAGAGCGTCCCAGGCGCCGCGCACGGCCTCGTCGTAGCCGTCGAGGGGAACCTTCCGATCGTTGATCGAGCCCTGAACGACGATGAGGTCGGGCTGGTCGGACGCATCCAACTCGGCGATGCGCTCGGAGAAGGTTCCGCCGTCGATGCCGGGAACGAGGTAGCCGCTGCCTCGTGAACCGTTCACGCTCGTCTCGCCGCCCATGAGCGGACCGAGGAGGTAGGCGTAGCCCAGCGTGGGCGTGGTGGCAGCGGAACCATACGTCCAGGAGTCGCCGAGAACGAGGATGCGGGGGTGCTCGGGCAGCGAGATGGTCGACACCGGGGCGGGCGCGGCACCACCCGCATCCGCTCGACTGACCGGGACCGCTCCGGTCGCCCACGGGCGGGTCAGTGCGAGGGCGCAGATGCACGCGATCGCCATCGCCAGCGCCGCCAGCACGGCGATCGTGCGGCGCGGCGAAAGCCGGGCGGATCGGGTCATGGCACGAGCGTACGGCGCGACGGGGCCGAGCGGATGCACGAGAGGGATGCGGCGGGCCTCGGCCCTCGGTCCGCGTGCGAGGATGGGCCGGTGCAGCGCCAAGTGAGAGCCGAACTCGACCTCGAATTGGGCTCCTCCGTCGACCTCATCCTGCAGATCGCGGTCGCGCGATCGGCGGGGGTCGTGAGCGAGCGGCTGAGCCTGGTGCAGGACGGGCGCGAGCTCCTGCCGAGGGAGCTCGTGGATGCGGCCGGCAACCGTCTGCACCGTCTGACGGGCGAGGCGGGGTCTCTTCAGGTGCGCTACGAGGCGGTCGTCGGCGCGGGCACGGCGCCCGCGACGACGGAGATCGACACGATCGCTGCCCTGCGCCCGAGCCGCTACGCCCAGTCGGACGAGGTCTTCGCCACCGCGCGGCGACTCTTCCGCGGGTTGAGCGGTCGCGGGCTCGCGGAGGCGGTCTCCGAGTTCGTGGCCACGAGTGTCACCTACACGCCGGGGATGAGTCTCGGAACCGACAGCGCGGTCACGACCCTCGCCAGCGGACAGGGCGTCTGTCGCGACTACGCTCATCTCGTCATCGCGCTGCTGCGTGCGATGGACATGCCCGCGCGGTATGTCGCGTGCTACGCGCCCCGGCTCGATCCCATGGACTTCCACGCCGTCGCCGAGGTGCTCGTCGAGGGCGAGTGGAACGTCATCGACGCCACTCGGCTCGCCCCGCGCTCCTCGCTCGTGCGGATCGGAACGGGGAGGGACGCGGCGGACTGCGCATTCCTGAGCTACCACGGCGGGTACGTGGGACTGGAACGGCTCGAGGTGGACGCGACGGTGCAGGGCGAACACGGAACGGTCGACGACCACGCGGCGCTCGTCCCGATGGCCTGAGCGGGTCGGCCCACGCGGGCCGGGGCGTCACGGCGGACGAACGTAGAATGGGACGCCTATGGATCCCGAACAGCTCTCCGCCGCCCTGCACGCCGTCGTCGCACCGATCGTCGAGGCGCGACGCCCCGGTGTCGAGGTCGCGGTGTCGGACATCGTCCTCGAGCGTCCGAAGAACCGAGACCACGGCGACTGGGCGTCCAACATCGCCCTGAAGCTCGCCAAGCAGGTGGGGGCGAACCCGCGGGAGCTGGCAGCGGAGATCGCGGGCCCTCTCGGCGATGTCGCCGGCATCGCCTCCGTCGAGATCGCCGGTCCCGGATTCATCAACATCCGTCTGGATGCCGCGGCCGCCGGGGCCCTCGCCCGGGTGATCGTCGAGGCGGGGGCGGCATTCGGCTCCAACACCAGCCAGCGCGGCAACTCGATCAATCTGGAGTTCGTCAGCGCGAACCCGACCGGTCCGCTCCACATCGGACACACGCGCTGGGCGGCTCTCGGCGACGCCATCGCTCGCCTCCTCCTGGCCAGCGGTGCCACGCTCGTGCGCGAGTTCTACATCAATGACGCGGGCGCCCAGATGGAGCGCTTCGGCCGCTCCGTGCTCGCGGCGGTGAAGGGCGAGCCGGCCCCGGAGGACGGCTACGTCGGCGCCTACATCCAGGACCTGGCCGAGCGCGTGCGTGCGGCGGAGTTCAACGGCCAGCCCGGCGGCGTGCTGTTCGCCTCGGCCGAGGAGCAGCTGGCCTTCACCACTGAGCTCGCCTACGCCCTTCAGCTGGGCGAGATCCAGGCCTCGCTCGAACAGTTCAACGTCCACTTCGACGTCTGGTACTCCGAGCGCGTGCTGCACGCCGGGTCGCCGAGTCTCGTCGACGAGGCGGTCGAGCGCCTGCGGGAGCAGGGGCATGTCTTCGAGCAGGACGACGCCGTCTGGGTGCGCACGACCGACTTCGGCGACGACAAGGACCGCGTCATCCGTCGCTCGAACGGCGAGTACACCTACTTCGCGGCGGATGCGGCCTACTACCTCAACAAGGGCGATCGCGGTTTCGCGCACAAGATCTACCTGCTCGGCGCCGACCACCACGGCTACGTCCACCGACTCAAGGCGCTCGCCGGTGCGGCGGGTGACGACCCCGAGAAGGACATCGAGGTGCTGATCGGTCAGCTCGTCTCGATCAACGGCGC
The DNA here is from genome assembly GCF_005347485.1 of Microbacterium sp. RG1. Lineage (NCBI taxonomy): Bacteria > Bacillati > Actinomycetota > Actinomycetes > Micrococcales > Microbacteriaceae > Microbacterium > Microbacterium sp. RG1. Next base: position 301,552 of record NZ_CP034121.1, read on the forward strand.
GCGTCTGTCCAAGCGTGCGGGCAACATCATCGAACTCGACGACCTGCGCGCCTGGCTCGGTACCGATGCCCTGCGCTACTCGCTGGCTCGTTACCCCGCCGACTCCCCGCTCACGCTCGACCCCGAGATCCTGCAGAAGCGCACGAACGACAACCCCGTCTTCTACGTGCAGTACGCCCATGCGCGCACCCACAACGTGGCGCGCAACGCCGCCGCATCCGGGGTGGAGCGCACCGCGTTCGCCCCCGAACTGCTCACCCACGAGACCGAGTCGGCGTTGCTCGGCGCACTGCAGGAGTTCCCGCGGCTGGTCGCCTTCGCCGCAGACCTGCGCGAGCCGCACCGGATCGCCCGTTACCTCGAGGAGCTCGCGGGGCTCTATCACCGCTGGTACGACAACTGCCGCGTGATCCCGCTCGGCGACGACGAGGTGACCGACCTGCACCGCACGCGTCGGTGGCTCAACGACGCGACCGGCCAGGTCCTGCGCAACGGGCTGGACCTGCTGGGCGTCAGCGCGCCCGAGCGGATGTGACATGAGCGAGGTGATGGGGCTGTTCGACGACCAGGACGACGCGCCTCGCACCGTGCGCCGGCGCCGCCGGTGGCCGTGGCTCGTCGCAGTGCTGGTCGTTCTGCTCCTCATCGTCGCCGCGTTCTTCGCGGGGGAGTGGGTGGCGCGCGACCTTGTGACGAAGGCCGTCAAGCAGCAGCTCGTGTCGCGACTCGATCTCGCCGCGGACCAGCAGATCGATGTGGACATCGCGGATGCCTCGTTGCTGCTGGATCTTGCGCTGGGTGAGGTGGGCCAGGTGCGCATCTCCGCCGACGACGTGACGATCGGAGACTTCACCGGCAACGTGTCGGTGACCCTTCGCGATCTCGGCATCCGCGCTCCCTTCACGCTCGGCTCCGGAGACGCGACGGTGTCGCTGAATGCCGACCAGCTGCGCCCACTGCTGGCGGAGGCCGCGCCGGTGTCCGTTGACGGCCTCACGATCGCCCAGCCGGACGTGAGCGCCTCGACCCAGCTGTCCGTGTTCGGCCTCGCGGTGCCGGTGGACGTGGTGCTCACCCCGTCGGCGGCTGACGGGCAGCTCGTGCTCACGCCGGTGTCGCTGAGCGTCGCCGGCGCCGAGGTGACCTCGGACGGCCTGCGCGCGCAGTTCGGCTCCGTCGCCGATCCTCTGCTCGCCGGGTATCGGGTGTGCGTCGCGCAGTACCTCCCTCGCGGCCTCACGCTCAGCCGGGTCGCGGTGCAGGGCGATCGGCTCGCTGCCGACTTCGACATCGCGGGCGAGCTGCTCACCGATGCCGGCGCGCGGGAGAAGGGCACCTGCGCCTGACGCATGGCGGGAGCGGCATAGGCGGTGCCCTAGACTTCAAGGGACTCGCGTCGGGGTGTCGTGACGGCTCCGCCGCCGCTGAGAATCCCGCCGCCCTTCACCACCGATTGGGTCTCGTAGTGTCCTCCTCGCACGACCGCGCTGCCGCCGAAGAGTGGCTCCTCGTGCCGGACGACGCGAACGACCTCGCGCCCGTCGTGTGGCCCGGATCGGCGTCGCGCCGCGACGGCCGTCTGCAGATCGGCGGAGTGGATGCGGGAGAGCTCGCCGCACGCTTCGGCACTCCGCTCTACATCCTCGACGAGGACGAGGTGCGAGGCCGCGCCCGTCGCATCCTCGCCGCCTTCCAGCGGGCCGCGGGAAGGCACGGTGCGCAGGCGCGCGTCTATTACGCGGGCAAGGCGTTCCTCTCCGCGGCCGTGGCGCGGTGGGTGCTCGAGGAAGGGCTGCGCATCGACGTCGCGAGCGCGGGCGAGCTGGCGGTGGCATTGGCGGCCGGCGCGGACCCGTCGCTGCTGGGCCTGCACGGCAACAACAAGTCCGCGAGGGAGCTGGCGCGGGCCGTCGAGATCGGAATCGGCACGATCATCGTGGACAGTGTCGACGAGATCGTGCGCCTCGCCTCGGTGACCGACGGCGCCGCTCGCCGCCAGCCCGTGCTGATCCGTGTCAACACCGGGATCCACGCCGAGACCCACGACTTCCTCGCGACAGCGCACGAGGACCAGAAGTTCGGCTTCTCCCTCGACGGTGCACGGGAGGCCGCGGCTCTCCTGCGCGCCATCCCCGGCGTCGAGCTCGTCGGCCTGCACTGCCACATCGGCTCCCAGATCTTCGGGTCGGACGGCTTCGCCGCATCCGCCGAGCGGCTCGTCGCCCTCCACGCGGAGCTCGGCGGTCTCGACGTGCTGAACCTCGGCGGCGGCTTCGGCATCGCCTACACGCGCGATCAGCAGCCCGCCGTGATCGAGGAGCTCGCCGACGCCATCGTGGATGCGGTCGCGGCGACCTGCGCGCGCCTGGACGTGCCCGTGCCGACGCTGGTGTTCGAGCCGGGACGAGCGATCGTGGGGACGGCCGGTGTGACGCTGTACGAGGTCGGCACGGTCAAGCCGGTCCTGCTCGACGACGGTCTTGTGCGCACCTACGTCAGCGTCGACGGTGGGATGAGCGACAACGCCCGTCCGGCGCTCTACGGCGCCGACTACTCCGCCCGTATCGCCTCCCGCGTGAGCGACGCGGCTCCCGCCCTCGTGCGGGTGGTCGGTTCGCACTGCGAGTCGGGCGACATCGTCGTCAACGCCGAGTACCTTCCCGCCGACGTCGCCCCCGGCGACCTGCTGGCGGTGCCGGCGACCGGTGCCTACTGCTTCTCGTTGTCGAGCAACTACAACTACATGCCGCGGCCCCCGGTGGTCGCGGTGCGTGACGCCGAGGCGCGTGTCATCGTGCGCGGCGAGACGGTCGACGACCTTCTCGCCCGCGATGCGCTCCTCGCGCAGAAAGGTGATTCATGATCGACCATCGCCACCTCCGTGTCGCTCTGCTGGGAGCCGGCGCCGTCGGGTCGCAGGTCGCCGCCCTCCTGCTCAAGCACGGCGATGAGCTCGCGGACCGCGCGGGGGCGAGTCTCCAGCTCGCCGGCATCGCCGTGCGCGATGTCGACGCTCCGCGCGATGTGGAGCTTCCGCAGGAGCTCTTCACGACCGACGCGGAGTCGCTCATCGTCGGCGCCGACATCGTGATCGAGCTCATCGGCGGCATCGAGCCGGCGCGGACCCATCTGCTGCAGGCGATCAACTCCGGCGCGGACGTCGTGACGGCCAACAAGGCCCTGCTGGCGACCCACGGCTCCGAGATCTTCGACGCCGCCGACCAGGTCGGCGCGCAGGTGTACTACGAGGCGGCCGCAGCCGGCGCCATCCCGATCATCCGCCCGCTGCGCGACTCGCTCGCCGGTGACCGCGTTCAGCGCATCATGGGCATCGTCAACGGGACCACCAACTACATCCTCGACCGGATGGACACCGAGGGTGCGGAGTTCTCCGACGTCCTGGCGCAGGCGCAAGCCCTCGGCTACGCCGAGGCAGACCCGACCGCCGACGTGGAAGGCTACGACGCGGCACAGAAGGCGGCCATCCTCGCCTCGCTCGCCTTCCACACGGCCGTGCCGCTCGAGTCCGTCCACCGTGAGGGCATCACCGCGATCACGACGCAGATGATGGATGCGGCGCGTCACGCCGGCTACGTCATCAAGCTGCTCGCGGTGTGCGAGCGGCTGACCGGTCAGGATTCGCCGACGGGCGAGGCCATCTCGGTGCGGGTGTACCCGGCGCTGGTCCCGCGCTCGCACCCGCTCGCGAGCGTCCACGGTGCCAACAACGCCGTCTTCGTCGAGGCGGAGGCGGCCGGTTCGCTCATGTTCTACGGCGCCGGCGCGGGCGGCGTGCAGACCGCATCCGCGGTGTTGGGCGATGTCGTGTCCGCGGCGCGTCGCCACATCGCCGGCGGCGTGGGGGTGGGGGAGTCCACGCGCGCGAACCTGCCGGTCCTGCCGATCGGCCACGCGCACACGCGCTACCAGATCACGCTCGAGGTCAGCGACCAGGCGGGCGTGCTCGCGCACATCGCCGGCACGCTGAGCGAGGGGCACGTCTCGATCGCGACGGTCGAGCAGACGGTCATCGCCGAGGACGGCGCAGACTCGGGCCGGGCACGCCTGGTCATCGGAACGCACAAAGCACGCGAGCAGGATCTCAGCGACACGGTCGATCGACTCGCGGACAGCGACGTCGTCGAGCGGGTCGTCTCGGTCCTGCGGGTAGAAGGAGACTGACATGGCACACCTCTGGCGCGGAGTCCTCCGCGAGTACGCCGACCGCCTCGGCGTGACCGACGCCTCCACGGTGGTCACCCTCGGCGAGGGCGGCACCCCGCTCATCCCGGCACCGGCGCTGTCGCACCGCACCGGTGCCGAGGTCTGGGTCAAGTTCGAGGGCATGAACCCGACGGGCTCGTTCAAGGACCGCGGCATGACGGTGGCGCTCTCGCGCGCCGTGGAGCACGGGGCCAAGGCCGTCATCTGCGCCTCCACGGGCAACACCTCGGCATCGGCCGCCGCCTACGCCGCGCACGCCGGCATCACCGCGGCCGTGCTCGTGCCCGAGGGCAAGATCGCGATGGGCAAGCTGAGTCAGGCCGTGGCGCACGGCGGCAAGCTCATCCAGATCCGCGGCAACTTCGACGACTGCCTGGAGATCGCGCGCGAGCTCGCCGCGAACTATCCGGTGCACCTCGTCAACTCGGTCAACCCCGACCGCATCGACGGTCAGAAGACGGCTGCATACGAAGTCGTCTCCCAGTTGGGCGACGCCCCCGACTTCCACATCGTCCCCGTCGGCAACGCGGGCAACTACACCGCTTACACCCGCGGCTACACCGAAGAGGCCGAGCGCGGCGTCTCCACCAAGGTGCCGCGGATGTTCGGCCTCCAGGCCGCTGGCTCCGCACCGCTCGTGCGCGGCGAGGTCGTCAAGAACCCCGAGACGGTGGCCAGCGCCATCCGCATCGGGAACCCCGCATCCTGGCAGTTCGCCCTCGAGGCGCGCGACGCCACGGACGGCTGGTTCGGCGCGATCGAGGACGACCGCATCCTCGCCGCGCAGAAGCTGCTGAGCGAGACGGTCGGCGTCTTCGTCGAACCCGCCTCGGCGATCTCCGTCGCGGGTCTGCTCGACCGCGCCGAGGCCGGAGTGATCCCCGCGGGCGCACGCGTCGTGCTCACCGTCACCGGTCACGGTCTCAAAGACCCGCAGTGGGCCCTGCGCGACGCGTCCGGCGGCGAGGTCGCCCCCACGGTCGTGGACAACTCCGTCTCGGAGGTCGCCTCGGTGCTGGAGCTCGCCCCGCAGGGCTCTCGATGACGGTCGCCGTGGGCCGCGCGGTGACAGTGCGCGTGCCCGCCACGAGCGCCAATCTCGGGCCCGGCTTCGACACGCTCGGCCTGGCGCTGAGCGTCTACGACGAGCTCGAGGTCGAAGCACTCGAGCCGGGCCTGCTCGAGATCGAGGTCGACGGTGCCGGCGCCGATCAGGTGCCGCGCGATGCGTCGCACCTCGTCGTGCGGGCCATCGCATACGCCTTCGCGGATGCGGGTCGGCCCATGCCGGGCCTGCGCCTGCGGGCGCGCAACGTCATTCCCCACGGGCGGGGCATGGGCTCCTCCGGTGCCGCCGTCGTGTCGGGGCTCCTGGCCGCCAAGGGTCTGCTCGAGGGCGACGTGGATCTCGACGCCGACACACTGCTGCGGCTCGCCACGGAGCTCGAGGGCCACCCCGACAACGTCGCCCCCGCGCTCTTCGGAGGTCTCACGATCGCGTGGGTCGACGAGGGCGGTCCGCAGCACAAGAAGCTGCTCGTGCACCGCGGTGTGTCCCCCATCGTCTTCGTGCCCGAGTTCACGATGTCGACCTCGGTCGCGCGGGGCCTGCAGCCCGACCAGTTCTCGCGCGCGGACGCGGTCTTCAACGTGTCGCGCTCGGCGCTGTTGATCGCGGCGCTCACGCAGAGCCCCGAACTGCTCATGGCGGCCACCGAGGACAAACTGCATCAGAGTTATCGCGCCGCAGCCATGCCCGAGACGGATCGCCTCGTGCAGGCGCTGCGTCGCGAGGGGTTCGCGGCGGTCGTCTCGGGAGCGGGGCCGTCCGTGCTCGTGCTCGCCGACGGCCCCGGACGCCGTCTGGAAGCCGCCCAGTTGGTCGCCTCGCACGCGGACACTCCGTGGGAGGCGCTCATGCTCGCGGTCGACTTCAAGGGTGGTACAGTGAGGGACAACGCGGAGGGTGCCACGTCACTGACGTGAATCTGGCCTCCGTCGCAATCTGCGAACCGGCCGCGTGACCCCTGCACTCATACCCGCGACACATCCCCGCGATGCGGTCGCGCGTATCCCGAGCATGCGCTGGGTGTAGACGAATGCCTGTCTGTTGGGCCTTCTGTGCGGTCACGCGCTGACACACGTTTCATCAAGGGAGTACTCGTGGAGTCCATCTCCGAGATCCAGTCCACCGACGCCAACGTCGACGACACCGTCGCCGAGGCCGTCCCCGCCGCCGAGGCTCCGGCCGTCGAGGCGCCCGAGTCCGAGGCGCCGGCAGTCGAGGCCCCGGCGAAGGCGCCGCGCAAGCGCGCGCCCCGCCGCGCGAAGAGCGCCGAGGCAGCCGCTGCGGACGCCCCTGCTGCTGGCGAGGTCGCCGACCAGGCGCCTGCCGCATCCGAGGCTCCGGCCGCCGAGGCGCCCGCCGACCCCGCCCCCGTCGCGGACGAGGCAGCCGCCGAGGAGGCGCCCGCCGCGAAGGCACCGGCCAAGAAGGCGCCGCGCCGGGCTCGCAAGTCCGCAGCCGCTCCGGAGGAGGCGCCCGCCGAGGCCGCTCCGAGCGCCGCCGAGCCGGCAGCGCCGGAGACCGCTGCCGTGTCGACGGATGCGGCGTCGGTCGAGACCGCGTCCGAGACCGCATCTGCCGAGGCAGCCGACACGGCACCCGCCGCCGACGCCTCCGGTGAGAACGCCCCCGGCGCCGAGGGCGAGCAGAGCGGCCGCAGCCGCAGCCGTAGCCGTAGCCGCAACCGCAACCGTCGTGAGAACGCTCAGGGCGCAGCGGGGCAGAACGGCCAGAACGGGCAGCAGAACCAGGGGCAGAACGCCGCCCCCGCCGCCGAGGACGACGAGCAGCAGTCCGGCCGGGGCCGCCAGCGCAACAAGCGTCGCGGCCAGGGCCAGGGCGACGAGTTCGAGACCGAGATCGGCGAGGACGACGTCCTCATCCCGATCGCAGGTGTGCTCGACGTGCTCGACAACTACGCGTTCGTGCGCACGACCGGCTACCTGCCGGGTGCGAGCGACGTGTACGTCTCGCTCGGCCAGGTCAAGAAGTACAACCTCCGCAAGGGCGACGCGGTCGTCGGCGCGATCAAGCAGCCCCGTGAGGGCGAGCAGTCGGGCCGCCAGAAGTACAACGCGCTCGTCAAGGTCGACGCGATCAACGGGCTCTCGGTCGAGGATGCGGCCGAGCGCGTCGAGTTCGGCAAGCTCACCCCGCTCTACCCGCAGGAGCGTCTGCGCCTGGAGACCGCGCCCGAGAAGCTGACGCAGCGCATCATCGATCTCGTCGCTCCCATCGGCAAGGGCCAGCGCGGCCTCATCGTCGCGCCGCCGAAGGCCGGCAAGACGATCGTTCTCCAGCAGATCGCCAACGCGATCGCGCACAACAACCCCGAGGTCCACCTCATGGTCGTGCTCGTCGACGAGCGCCCCGAGGAGGTCACCGACATGCAGCGCACGGTGAAGGGCGAGGTCATCGCCTCCACCTTCGACCGTCCCGCGGAAGACCACACCACGGTCGCCGAGCTCGCCATCGAGCGCGCGAAGCGCCTCGTGGAGCTCGGTCGCGACGTCGTCGTGCTGCTCGACTCGATCACCCGTCTGGGCCGCGCCTACAACGTGTCCGCGCCCACGAGCGGTCGTGTGCTCTCCGGCGGTGTCGACGCCGCTGCGCTCTACCCGCCCAAGCGCTTCTTCGGCGCCGCACGCAACATCGAGAACGGCGGCTCGCTGACGATCCTCGCGACCGCGCTGGTCGAGACCGGTTCCAAGATGGACGACGTCATCTTCGAGGAGTTCAAGGGCACCGGCAACAGCGAGCTGCGTCTGAGCCGTCAGCTCGCCGACAAGCGCATCTTCCCCGCGGTCGACGTCAACGCGTCGAGCACGCGCCGCGAAGAGATGCTGCTTTCGGCGGACGAGGTCAAGATCACCTGGAAGCTGCGCCGCGCGCTGGCGGGTCTCGACCCGCAGCAGGCCCTCGAGGTCGTGCTCGGCAAGCTCAAGGAGACCTCCTCGAACGTCGAGTTCCTCGTGCAGATGCAGAAGTCCATCCCGGCTCCGGCCTCGGGCGGACACTCGCACGGTCACGAGAACAACATCCGCTGATCCCGTCGGCCGTGTCCGATTCCGGCATGTTCGAGTCCGTTCGCGGACTCCTCGACGAGCACAGAGCGGTCCAGGAGGAGCTCTCCGACCCCGCCGTGCACGCGGATGCCGCGCGCGCGAAACGCGTGAACCGGCGCTACGCCGAGCTCTCACGCATCGTGCACGCGTATGAGGCGTGGCAGGGGGCCGTGGAGGATCTCGCCGCCGCCCGTGAGCTCGCGGGCGAGGATGCGGCGTTCGCCGACGAGGTCCCCGCCCTCGAAGAGCAGCGTGATGCCGCTCAGGAGCGGCTGCGGCGCCTGCTCATCCCGCGCGACCCCGACGACGCGCGCGACGTGATCATGGAGATCAAGGCCGGCGAGGGTGGTGCCGAGAGCGCGCTGTTCGCCGCGGATCTGCTGCGCATGTACGTGCAGTACGCGGCGTCGCAGGGGTGGAAGACCGAACTGCTCGAGCGCAACGAATCGGACCTGGGCGGCTACAAGGACGTCCAGGTGGCCATCAAGGGCGCGAGCTCCGATCCCGCGGCCGGGGTGTGGGCCCATCTGAAGTACGAGGGCGGCGTGCACCGCGTGCAGCGGGTGCCGGCGACCGAGTCGCAGGGCCGCATCCACACGTCGACGACGGGTGTGCTCGTCTTCCCCGAGGTCGACGAGCCGGAGGAGATCCAGATCGATCAGAACGATCTGAAGATCGATGTCTTCCGTTCGTCCGGTCCCGGCGGGCAGTCGGTCAACACCACCGATTCGGCCGTGCGCATCACCCACGTGCCCACGGGCATCGTGGTCTCGATGCAGAACGAGAAGAGCCAGCTGCAGAACCGGGAGGCCGCGATGCGCGTGCTGCGTGCCCGCCTGCTCGCCAAGCAGCAGGAGGAGCGGGACGCGGCCGCATCCGACGCCCGCCGCTCGCAGATCCGGGGCATGGACCGTTCCGAGCGCATCCGCACGTACAACTTCCCCGAGAACCGGATCGCCGACCACCGCACCGGCTATAAGGCCTACAACCTCGACCAGGTCATGGACGGTGCGCTGGGGCCCATCATCGACTCCGCCATCGCGGCGGATGAAGAGGCCCGATTGGCGGCGCTCGCGGGAGAGTGAGCGCGCTCGGTCACCAGCCGGGCGGATGCGGCAGCGTGCCGCGGTGGTCCTCGAGCTCTGCCGCCAGCGACAGGATGGTGGCCTCGCCGCCGGGCCGCCCGACCAGCTGCACCGACACCGGGTGGCCCGATTCGGTGATGCTCACCGGGAGCGTCACCGCAGGCAGCCCTGCGACGTTCACGAAGCTCGAGTACGGCGCGTACTCCACCTGGAGGGCGAAGGTCCGGAGCGGATCGTGCCCCTCGTACCAGCCGACCGGACGCGGCGCCTGTGCGAGGGCGGGCATCAGGATGGCGTCGTAGGGCGCGAAGGCGGAGACGGTCTGTCGCTCGAACGCGCGTGCGGCGCTCAGCGTCTCCAGCGCCTCGGGCCCCGACAGGGCGCGCCCCTCCTGCACGAGCCACGCGGTCAGCGGTTCGACGAGACCGCGGTCGGCATCCGTGAGCGGGATCCGCGCGGCACTGACTCGCCACAGCCTGCGGAACATGTCGGCGTAGCCGCGCGGGCGCCAGAGGGCGTCCTCGACGTCGTGCCCGTCGCCGGTGAGCCAGGATGCGGCGCGCTCGACCGCCTCGCGTGCGTCGGGATCCAGGCGGATGTCCTCGTCGTCGTCCCACGGAGAGACCGTGGTGACGCCGATTCGGGCGGGTGGCGGCATCCGTCGCACGACATCGAAGACGCTGCCCGATCCCGGTGCCGCGGTCGCGTAGGGGTACGGCGCGAGCTGCGCCAGGGCGTCGAAGAGGTAGGCGGCGTCGGCGACGCTGCGCGCGAGGGGACCCGTCACCGCGAGCTGGTCGGGGGAGTCCAGGCCCGACCCGATCGGCAGGCGTCCGCGCGACGGCTTCAGACCGACGACGCCGACCGTGGCCGCAGGGATGCGGATCGAGCCGCCGCCGTCGGAGCCCACCGCGGCAGGCAGTAGACCCGCGGACACGGCCACGGCGGCGCCGCCGCTCGAGCCGCCCGCGCCGTTCGCCGTGTCCCAGGGGTCGCGCGTGGGCAGCCCGGTGAGCGGCTCCGTGTAGCCGGTCAGACCGAACTCGCTCGTCGCCGTCTTGCCGAGGTTCACGGCACCGGCGGCATCGAGGGCGATCGCCAGCGGATCCGACACGGCGGGGATGTGATCCGCGCGGGATCGGGAGCCGTACCGGGTGGGGATGCCCGCCCGCGCCACGAGGTCCTTGTCCGCGTGGGGGACACCGTGGAGGGGGCCGCGCGTCGTGGCCCGTGAGAGGTGCTGCGCGCGCTCGAGCGCGGCATCAGCGGTGACCTCGGCGAACGCACCCAGATCCGTGCGCGCCGCGATGCGCGACAGGTAGTGCCGCGTGGTCTCGAGCGGGTCGAGATCGCCGTCGCGCAGCATCCGCGCCACCTCGACGAGGGACAGCTCGTGCAGCTCGCTCATCTCTCGAGCGTACGGGGCCGCGACGTCTGCACGACCAGTGGTGTGCGAGTGCCCTGGTGGGGCGGACGCGGCGCCGAAGTCAGAGCGGGTCGTGCAGGCGGCACGGGCTAGATCGAGTACTCGGGCGCGGTGAGCAGCGCGCGGGTGTCCTCGTTGCCCCTGCGCGGCCGAGCCTTCGCCGGCACGCCGACCAGCACGCTGTCGGCCGGGGCGTCGCGCGTGACCACGGCGTTGGCTCCGACGACGCTGTGCGCGCCGATACGCACGGGCCCGAGGATCTTGGCACCGGCGCCGACCGCGACACCGTTGCCGAGCGTCGGATGCCGCTTGCCGCCTTCGCGCTGGCGGCCGCCCAGGGTGACCCCGTGGTAGAGCATGACGTCATCGCCGACCTCCGCCGTCTCGCCGATCACGACGCCCATGCCGTGGTCGATGAAGAAGCGGCGGCCGATCCGAGCGCCGGGATGGATCTCGATGCCCGTGAGCCATCGCGTCACCTGGGATCCCGCCCGTGCGAGGAAGCGCACGCGCCGACGCCACAGCGCGTGCCAGACGCGATGTGCCCAGATCGCGTGGAGTCCCGGGTACAGCAGAGCGATCTCCACTCCGCCGCGGGCGGCGGGATCCCGCATCCGGGCGGCGGCGATGTCCTCCCGGATGCGGCGAATCACAGCGACCGGCATCAGTCCTCGCGGAGGTCTTCGAACAGTGCAGTGGTGAGGTAGCGCTCGCCCGCCGACGGGATGATGACGACGATGTTCTTGCCCGCGGCCTCGGGGCGTGCGGCGATCTGGAGAGCGGCCCAGATCGCGGCGCCGCTGGACATGCCCACGAGCACGCCGTCCTTGGCGGCGGTCTCCCGGGCGACGCGGATCGCGTCGTCGAACTCGACGTCGATGACCTCGTCGATGATGTCCCGGTTGAGGATGGCCGGGACGAAGTTCGGCCCGATGCCCTGGATCTTGTGCGGCCCCGGGTGGCCCTTGGTGAGGATGGGGGAGTCGGCGGGCTCGACGGCGACGATCTTCACGCCCGGCACGCGCTCCTTGAGCACCTCGCCCACACCCGTGATCGTGCCGCCCGTGCCGATGCCCGCGACGAAGTAGTCGACCTTGCCCTCGGTGTCGCGCAGGATCTCCTCGGCCGTCGTGCGGCGGTGGATGGCGGGATTCGCCTCGTTCTCGAACTGGCGGGCCCAGACGGCGCCGGGCGTCTCGGCGACGATGCGCTTGGCCTCGTCGACCGCGAACGACATGCCCTTCGTCGGGTCGGTGAGCACCAGCTCGGCGCCGAAGGCCTTCAGCAGGATGCGGCGCTCCTTCGACATGGAGGCGGGCATGGTCAGGATGACGCGGTAGCCGCGGGCGGCGCCCACCATCGCGAGGGCGATGCCGGTGTTGCCGCTCGTCGACTCCACGATCGTGCCGCCGGGCCCCAGCTCGCCGGACGCCTCCGCGGCGTCGACGATCGCGATCCCGAGGCGGTCCTTCACGCTGGAGGCGGGGTTGTAGAACTCGAGCTTGGCCAGGACGACGCCGTCGACGCCCTCCGTCACACGGTTCAGACGCACGAGAGGCGTCTCGCCGAACGCGGAGGTGATGTCGGAGTGGATGCCGGGCATGACGCGACCTTTCGAGTCGGGGACGAGGTGCGCCCAGCCTAGGGGAGCAATCCCGCCGGAGGCCGAGTATGACGCAGCGGGTAGGCTGGGCGGGCCCATGTGCCCTTCCACGCCTTCCGACCAGGATGTCCACGCGGCCGCGACATCGCGGATCGACGTCGTCCTCGGCGACGTCTCGGCGCGCTTCGCCCGTGCCGGCATCGTCGACCCGCGCGTCGATGCCGAGCTGCTCCTGGCACACGTGCTGGGGATCGGTCGCGGGGAGGTGCAAGCTGCGGCCATCCGCGCAGCCGAGCTCGACGCCGCCGCGCGCGAGCGCCTCATGCGTCTCGTGGAGCGCCGTGCGGCACGCGAGCCGCTGCAGCATCTGACGGGCGTGGCGCCGTTCCGGCATCTGGAGCTCTCCGTCGGTCCGGGCGTGTTCGTGCCCCGCCCCGAGACCGAGATGGTCGCCCAGCTGGCCATCGACGCCCTGCGTGCCAGTGCATCGCCCGAGCCGGTCGCGGTCGATCTCGGGACCGGTTCCGGCGCGATCGCGCTGTCGATGGCGACCGAGGTGCCGCATGCGCGGGTGCACGCCGCGGAGAACTCCGTCGACGCCTACATCTGGGCCAAGGAGAACTTCGCGCGGGTGAACGCGCCGAACGCTCGGCTTGTCTTCGCCGACCTGTCGGACGCGTTCGGCGATCTCGACCAGAGCGTCTCGGTCCTGGTGTCCAACCCGCCTTATGTCCCCGCGGAGGCGATTCCGCGCGACCCGGAGGTCCGCCTCTACGATCCGCCGCAGGCGCTGTACGGCGGCGAGGACGGCCTCGACGTCGTGCGTGTGCTCGCCCAGGTCGGCCTGCGGCTGCTGCACCCGGGGGGCACGATCGTCATCGAGCACGCCGAGGTGCAGGGGGCGTCGGTCCGCGAGGTCTTGACCACGGCGGGGTGGCGATCGGCCGCCACGCACCCCGACCTCACGCTGCGTGACCGCGCCACCACCGCGATCCGACCCTGATCCCGTGACGTGAGCGCCGCCGCGCTCCCCGGCAGGCGGCCGCCTCGCACGTAGAATGGAGCCGACATGTCCCCTCTCTACGACTGCCGCGACGAGTCGCAGCTCCTGGCCGGTATGCGCGCAGCCCGCCAGGCGATCGCACGCGGCGAGCTCGTCGTCATGCCCACCGACACCGTCTACGGCGTCGCCGCTGACGCGTTCAGCCCCTCCGCGGTCGCTGCGTTGCTCGCGGCGAAGGGCCGGGGACGCCAGCAGCCTCCGCCCGTGCTCGTCGCAGGCCTGTCGACCGTGCGTGCGCTCGTGAGCGACCTGCCCGAGCCCATCGAACGCCTGGTCGAGGCGCATTGGCCGGGCGGGCTCACCGTCGTCCTGCCCGCTCAGCCCTCGCTGTCCTGGGATCTGGGGGAGACGCGCGGCACGGTGGCCGTTCGGATGCCGGCGCACCGGCTCGCCCTGGAGCTGCTCGAGGAGACCGGTCCGCTGGCCGTCTCGAGCGCGAACCTCACCGGCAAGCCCGCCGCGATCGACGCGCACGGCGCGTTCGAGATGCTCGGTGACAGCGTGTCGGTGTACCTCGACGACGGTGCGAGTGATCGCGGCGTGCCGTCGACCATCATCGATGCGACGCCGCTCGCGTTCGGCGGCACGGGACACGCCCGCATCCTCCGCTACGGTGCCGTCGACCGCTCCGAGATCCTGGCGGTCCTGGGCGACCGGCTCGAGCCGGAGCCGGAGCCGGATGAGGGCGCGGGCGACTCCGCGTGACGCAGTACCTGCTGATCGCCGTCGTCACGGCGCTCATCACGGCGGCTCTGTCGTGGACGGTCTGGCGTGTCGCCATCCGGTACAAACTCCACCCGGCGATCCGCGAACGCGATGTCCACACCCGCCCGACGCCGCGCCTGGGCGGGATCGCGATGTTCCTCGGGGTGCTTGCGGCCTTCGCCATCTCCTCCACGAACCCGTTCTTCTCGATCTTCTGGATCGACCCGTGGCCGATCCTCTCGATCCTCGCCGCGACGCTGTTGATCGTGCTCGTCGGCATCGCGGACGACCTCTGGGACCTCGACTGGATGATCAAGCTGGGTGCCCAGTTCGTCGCGGCGGGCATCATCGCCTGGTTCGGGCACATCCAGATCTACGCCTTGCCGATCGGCGGGGTCACCGTGGGCTCGAGCTGGATGAGCATCGTGCTCACGGTGTTCTCGATCGTCATCGTGATGAACGCGGTCAACTTCATCGACGGACTGGACGGTCTCGTGGCGGGAGTGTGTCTGATCGCCAACGGCATCTTCTTCGTCTACGCGTACGTCCTCACCCGCGATGTCGGTGCCAGCACCTACTTCAATCTGTCTTCCTTCATCGCCGTCGTCCTCGTCGGCGCGTGCGCGGGGTTCCTGCCGTTCAACTGGCACCGCGCGAAGATGTTCATGGGCGACTCGGGCGCCCTGATGCTCGGACTGCTCATGGCGACCTCCGCTGTCTCGATCACCGGCAACCTGCCGCCGGCCGCGTTGGATCCCGACCAGCTGGGTCGATCGCAGCTGCTGGGTGCCTTCATCCCGATCCTGCTGCCCATCGCCGTCGTCATCCTGCCGCTGCTGGACTTCGGGTCCGCAGTGTTTCGTCGGATGCGGGCGGGCAAGTCGCCGTTCTCACCCGATCGCAAGCACCTGCACCATCGGATGCTCGACATGGGCCATTCCGACCGCGATGCCGTGCTCATCTTCTACGCGTGGACGGCGATCATCGGGATCACTTTCCTGCTGATGTACATCGCCACCCGTGAGGACTGGTTCGGCCAGTACTGGATCGGAGTGGCCTTCGGCGTGGTCGGCGTCGCCGCCTGCCTCGTCGTCACCTTCCTGCCCGCCCGCCGTTCGAGATCCACCACAGCCCCCGACGAGATCGCCGAGGAAACTCCATGAATGCCCCCACCCCCGTCTCCAGTACGCCCTTCCTGCGCACCGCCCTGCTGTGGTTCGCCGCTGTGATCGGCGTCCTGCTGGTCGCCGGAGCCGTCGGGGGACTGCTCGTCGCCGGCGTCGAGGGACTGATCAGCGCGCTGGTCGGCGTGCTGATCTCCGCCGTCTTCCTCGGGATCACCGCCGGCAGCATCCTCATCGCCAACCGCTGGTTCGGCGACCCGCTGTACGTGCCGATCTTCTTCGGCATCGTCCTGGGCGGGTGGATCCTCAAGCTCGTCGTGTTCGTGCTGGTCATGCTCGCGCTGCGCGGGGCGGCGTGGATCGTGCCGGGCGTCTTCTTCGTGGCCCTGGTGGTGAGCGTCATCGCCTCGCTCGTGGTCGATGTCGTCGTGCTCATGCGACGCCGGCTGCCGCACGT
Organism: Microbacterium sp. RG1; assembly: GCF_005347485.1. NCBI lineage: Bacteria > Bacillati > Actinomycetota > Actinomycetes > Micrococcales > Microbacteriaceae > Microbacterium > Microbacterium sp. RG1. Next base: position 317,370 of record NZ_CP034121.1, read on the forward strand.
CTCGGACACCACACTGCCCACCGACCCGGAAGAGGGGGAGCGCACCGATGACGCCCACCCGTCGGGGTCGGTGTGACGGGCGACCCTGGGAGTTTGATAGGCTGTTCCGGCACCCGACCACGAGCGCCAGAGTGCCCGAGCGCGGTGTACATCATCCATCGTCGCAACGGTTTAGACCGGTGCCCCGAAGTTGGAGCAAGCGCTGTTTAGTCAAGCTGCGACCCTGATCGTTTCCGCCGAGGAATCCGGCCCCGAGTTCCATGCGCCCTCCATCTGGGAATTCTTCCCGGATGCGATCCTCTTCGAGGGATCTCCCTTCGCGATCACGCGGATCAACCTGATCCAGATCCTGGCCACCGTCGTGCTCGTCGTGCTGTTCCTGGTCGGTACGCGACGGATGCGTCTGATCCCCACCCGCTTCCAGAGCGTCGTGGAGATGGGGCTCGATTTCGTCCGCGTCAACATCGCGCACGACCTGCTGGGCCGCAAGGACGGCAACCGCTTCCTGCCGATCCTCACGACCATCTTCTTCATGGTCCTGTTCATGAACATCACGGGCATCATCCCGGGTCTGAACATCGCCGGCACCAGCGTCATCGCGGTTCCGCTGCTGCTCGCCGTCGTGGCGTATGTCACCTTCATCTACGCCGGCGTCAAGAAGAGCCCCGGCAAGTTCTTCAAGAACTCTCTGATGCCCTCCGGCGTGCCGTGGCCGCTGTACATCATCATCATCCCGCTCGAGTTCCTGTCGACCTTCATCATCCGTCCCGTGACGCTCACCCTGCGTCTGCTGATGAACATGATCGTCGGGCACCTCATGCTCGTGCTGTTCTTCGCCGCGACGCAGTTCTTCGTCTTCGGGCTCAGCGGATTCTGGACGCTGCTCGGCGCCGGAACACTCGCCTTCGGCTTCGCCTTCACCCTCTTCGAGATCCTGGTGGCCTTCCTCCAGGCATACGTCTTCACCATCCTGACCGCGGTCTACATCCAGCTCGCTGTCGCTGAAGAGCACTGATCGGGACGGCACCCGCCGCCCACAACGAAAGGAAACATCCGTGGACGCAACTACGGTTCTCGCCCAGGTGACCGGATCTGTCGCGACGATCGGCTACGGCCTCGCCGCCATCGGCCCCGCGATCGGCGTGGGCATCGTCGTCGGCAAGACGATCGAGGGCGTCGCTCGCCAGCCCGAGCTCGCCGGCCGCCTGCAGGTCCTCATGTTCATCGGTATCGCCTTCACCGAGGCGCTCGCCTTCATCGGTATCGCGACCGGCTTCATCTTCGGCGCCTGAGCCCCATCGACCAAAGTAAGGAGACAGGATGCTGAACGCTCTTGTCGCCCGCGCCGCCGAGGAAGGTGGCGCGGCAGCCCCGAGCCCCCTCATCCCGGCGGTGTACGACATCGTCTGGTCGGCGGTGTGCTTCGTCGTCATCCTGTTCGTCTTCTGGCGCGTCGTGCTTCCTCGGATGCAGGAGCTCCTCGACAAGCGGGCCGCCGCGATCGAGGGCAACATCGCCAAGGCCGACGAGGCACAGCGTCAGGCCGAGGCCGCGCTGGAGGAGTACACCGCTCAGCTCGCCGAGGCGCGCAAGGAAGCCGGTGAGATCCGTGAGGTCGCCCGCGAGGACGGCAAGAAGATCGTCGCCGAGGCACGTGAGGCCGCGTCGACCGAGGCTGCCCGTGTGAGCGCCCAGGCGCGCGCCCAGATCGAGGCCGAGCGCCAGACCGCCCTGGTCACGCTGCGCGCCGAGGTCGGCACGCTCGCTCTCGATCTCGCCGGCGGCGTGATCGGCGAGAAGCTGAGCGACGACAAGGCCGCTCAGGGCGTCGTCGACCGCTTCCTCGAAGAGCTCGAGGCCTCCGAGAAGGCGGCCAACTAATGGGAAGCGCCACCACGCACGCCCTCGCGGTGACCACCACCGCTCTGGGTGAGGCATCCGGTGTGGATCTCGAGGTCGCGGGCGAGCTGTTCCAGGCCGCCCGCGTCCTCGGCTCCTCGTCCGCGCTCGCGGGCGCGGTGTCCGATTCCGCCGCGGCCGGCGACGCGCGCCGCAAGGTCATCGCGGACGTGTTCGGTCCGAGGTTCTCCTCGGTCGCCGTGCAGCTGCTGGAGGCCGTGGTGGTGCAGCGCTGGTCCTCCGCCGACGAGCTCGTCGACGGTGTCGAGGAGCTCGCGGTGCGGGCCGCGTCCGTCGCGGCATCCGACGCGGACCTCGAGGGTGAGCTCTTCGCCTTCTCCCGCACGGTCGCCGAGAACCCCGAGCTCGAGCTCGCCCTCGGCTCGCGCATGGGTGACAACGCCGCCAAGGGCGCGCTCGTCGAGAAGCTCCTCGACGGTCGTGCGAGTGCGGCGACGGTCCGGGTGGTGTCCGGTCTCGTGCAGCAGCCGCGCGAGCGTCGGGTCCGCCAGGCGCTCACGCGTGCCCTGTCATTGGTCGCGGCGCAGCGTGGCCGAGTCGTGGCCACCGTCACGGTGGCGACACCGCTCAGCGACGCGCAGAGCGAGCGACTCCGCTCCACCCTGTCGGCACGGTACGGCGCCGACGTGGCGCTGAACACGGTCATCGACCCGTCGATCGTCGGCGGACTGCGTGTGCAGATCGCCGACGACGTCATCGACGCGAGCGTCTCCGCGCGTCTCGCCGATCTCCGTCAGCGGCTCGCCGGCTGACAAGACTTCCCGCCGCACGGCGGAGACTTCGGGGCCGAGGCCCCATGAACCGAAGGAAGACAATGGCAGACATCTCCATCAGCCCCGACGTCATCCGTGACGCCCTGAAGGACTTCGTCGCAGCATACGAGCCGACCGGCGCCGCGACGGCAGAGGTCGGGTCCGTCATCGACGCCGGCGACGGCATCGCGCACGTCGAGGGCCTCCCCGGCCTCATGGCCAACGAGCTCGTCGTGTTCGAAGACGGCACCCAGGGCCTCGCGCTGAACCTCGACGAGAAGGAAGCCGGTGTGGTCGTCCTCGGCGACTTCGCCGGCATCGAGGCCGGTCAGCCGGTCACTCGCACCGGTGAGGTCCTCTCCGCGCCCGTCGGCGACGGCTTCCTCGGCCGGGTCGTCGACCCGCTCGGTAACCCCATCGACGGTCTCGGCGCCATCGAGGCCGAGGGTCGTCGTGCCCTTGAACTGCAGGCGCCCGGCGTCATGCAGCGCAAGAGCGTGCACGAGCCCCTGCAGACCGGCATCAAGGCGATCGACGCCATGATCCCCGTCGGCCGTGGCCAGCGCCAGCTCATCATCGGCGACCGCCAGACGGGCAAGACGGCCATCGCGATCGACACGATCATCAACCAGAAGGCCAACTGGGAGTCGGGCGATGTCAACAAGCAGGTGCGCTGCATCTACGTCGCCATCGGCCAGAAGGGCTCCACGATCGCATCCGTGAAGGGTGCGCTCGAAGACGCCGGCGCGATGGAGTACACGACGATCGTCGCCGCTCCCGCCTCCGACCCCGCCGGCTTCAAGTACCTCGCCCCCTACACCGGTTCGGCCATCGGCCAGCACTGGATGTACGGCGGCAAGCACGTCCTGATCATCTTCGACGACCTGTCGAAGCAGGCCGAGGCCTACCGTGCCGTCTCGCTGCTGCTGCGCCGCCCGCCGGGCCGCGAAGCCTACCCGGGTGACGTGTTCTACCTGCACTCGCGCCTGCTCGAGCGCTGCGCGAAGCTGAGCGACGAGCTGGGAGCGGGCTCGATGACGGGTCTTCCCATCATCGAGACGAAGGCCAACGACGTGTCGGCCTACATCCCGACCAACGTGATCTCGATCACCGACGGCCAGATCTTCCTGCAGTCCGACCTGTTCAACGCCAACCAGCGTCCCGCGGTCGACGTGGGTATCTCGGTATCGCGTGTCGGTGGTGACGCCCAGGTCAAGTCCATCAAGAAGGTCTCGGGCACGCTGAAGCTGGAACTCGCGCAGTATCGCTCCCTCGAGGCGTTCGCGATGTTCGCCTCCGACCTGGATGCGGCCTCGCGTCGTCAGCTCGAGCGTGGTGCTCGCCTGACCGAGCTGCTGAAGCAGCCGCAGTACTCGCCGTACCCGGTGGAGGAGCAGGTCGTCTCGATCTGGGCCGGCACCAACGGCAAGCTCGACGCGATCGCGGTCGAGGACGTGCTGAAGTTCGAGCGCGAGCTGCTGGACCACCTGCGTCGCAACACGCAGGTTCTCGACACCCTCCGCGACACCAACGTGCTCGACGACGCGACCGTCGCCGAGCTCGAGAAGGTCACTGACGAATTCATCCTGGAATTCACCTCCGGTGGCGCCAAGGCCATCGGCGCCCCCGGCAACGAGCAGTTCGCTGCCGCCGAGGTCGAGGACATCAACCAGGAGAAGATCGTCAAGGGCCGTCGCGGCTGACGTACGGAGCCGTAAATCATGGGCGCTCAACTCAGGGTCTACAAGCAGAAGATCGCTTCTGCTCAGACGACCAAGAAGATCACGAAGGCGATGGAGCTCATCGCGGCTTCGCGCATTCAGAAGGCGATGACGCGCGTGCGCGCATCCTCGCCCTTCGCGCAGGCCGTGACGCGGGCCGTGTCGGCCGTCGCGACGTACTCGAACGTCGACCACCCGCTCACGCGTGAGCCCGAGGTGATCCGCCGCTCCGCCGTCGTGATCTTCTCGTCCGACCGCGGATTGGCGGGGGCGTTCAACTCGCAGATCATCCGGGCGGGCCTGGAACAGGGCGAGCTTCTGCGCAGCGAGGGCCGCGAGCCGGTGTTCTACCTCGTCGGTCGCAAGGCGGTCGGGTTCTTCCAGTTCCGCAAGCTCGAAGCGGCCGCGGAGTGGACGGGTGACACCGACACACCGCACTTCTCGACCGCTGAAGAGATCGCGGACACGCTGCTCGAGGCCTTCCGCCGCGGCGGCGGAGCGGGCGGGGTGGATGAGATCCACCTCGTATACAACCGCTTCGTGAGCATGATGACCCAGAGCCCGGAGACCGTGCGTCTCCTCCCGCTCGAGGTCGTCGAGGCGGCCGAAGAGGCGTCGTCGTCCGCGGCGGCGGTCTACCCGCTCTACGAGTTCGAGCCGGATGCCGAGGCCGTTCTGGATTCCCTGCTCCCGGTGTACATCCAGAGCCGCGTCTTCAACGCCCTCCTGCAGTCCTCGGCGGCCAAGCACGCCGCCACGCAGAAGGCGATGAAGTCGGCCAGCGACAACGCCGACAAGCTCATCACCGACTACACCCGCCTGCGCAACAACGCGCGTCAGGCCGAGATCACGCAGCAGATCGCCGAGATCGTCGGCGGCGCCGACGCCCTGGCGTCCGGCAAGTAGAAAACGAGGAAGACACCATGACCACCACCGCAACGGCCGATCAGGCGTCCGTCGCCGTCGTCGGGCGCGTCGCGCGCGTGACCGGCCCCGTCGTCGACATCGAGTTCCCGCACGACGCGATCCCCGACATCTACAACGCGCTCAAGACCACGATCACCATCGGCGAGGAGTCGACGGAGATCACGCTCGAGGTCGCCCAGCACCTGGGTGATGACCTCGTGCGCGCCATCGCCCTGAAGCCCACGGACGGTATCGTCCGCGGCCAGGAGGTGCGCGACACCGGTGGCCCGATCACGGTTCCCGTGGGCGATGTCACCAAGGGCAAGGTCTTCAACGTGACCGGCGACGTCCTCAACGCCGCTCCGGGCGAGCAGGTCGAGATCACCGAGCGCTGGGGCATCCACCGCCAGGCGCCGAGCTTCGACCAGCTCGAGTCGAAGACGGAGATGTTCGAGACCGGCATCAAGAGCATCGACCTGCTCACCCCGTACGTGCAGGGCGGCAAGATCGGCCTGTTCGGCGGTGCCGGTGTCGGCAAGACCGTCCTCATCCAGGAGATGATCCAGCGCGTCGCGCAGGACCACGGTGGTGTGTCGGTGTTCGCCGGCGTCGGTGAGCGCACCCGTGAGGGCAACGACCTCATCGGTGAGATGGAGGAGGCAGGCGTTTTCGACAAGACCGCCCTCGTCTTCGGCCAGATGGACGAGCCGCCGGGGACGCGTCTTCGTGTCGCACTGTCGGCTCTGACGATGGCGGAGTACTTCCGCGACGTGCAGAAGCAGGACGTGCTGCTGTTCATCGACAACATCTTCCGCTTCACGCAGGCCGGTTCCGAGGTTTCCACGCTGCTGGGCCGTATGCCCTCCGCCGTGGGTTACCAGCCGAACCTCGCCGACGAGATGGGTGTGCTCCAGGAGCGCATCACGTCGACGCGCGGACACTCGATCACCTCGCTGCAGGCGATCTACGTCCCCGCCGACGACTACACCGACCCGGCTCCGGCGACGACGTTCGCGCACCTCGACGCGACCACCGAGCTGTCGCGTGAGATCGCGTCGAAGGGCCTGTACCCCGCGATCGACCCGCTGACCTCGACCAGCCGCATCCTGGACCCGCGCTACATCGGTGAGGACCACTACCGCGTGGCCACCTCGGTGAAGCAGATCCTTCAGAAGAACAAGGAGCTGCAGGAGATCATCGCGATCCTCGGTGTCGACGAGCTCTCCGAAGAGGACAAGATCGTCGTGTCGCGTGCACGCCGTATCCAGCAGTTCCTCTCGCAGAACACCTACATGGCGAAGAAGTTCACCGGTGTCGAGGGCTCCACGGTCCCCATCAAGGAGACCATCGAGTCGTTCGACGCGATCGTCAAGGGCGAGTTCGACCACGTGGCCGAGCAGGCCTTCTTCAACGTCGGCGGTATCTCCGATGTCGAGGCCAAGTGGGCGCAGATCCAGAAGGAGAACGGCTGATCATGCCGCTCAAGGTGAGTCTGGTCTCCGCGGATGCCGAGGTCTGGTCCGGTGAGGCCGACCTGGTCATCGCGAAGACCATCGAGGGCGAGATCGGTTTCATGACCGGTCACGAGCCGGTGCTGGCGATCCTCGCCGAGGGGCAGGTGCGCATCACCGAGCCCGGTGGGAACAAGATCGTCGCGAACGCGCACGACGGCTTCATCTCCGTCGAGCACGACCAGGTCACGATCGTGGCCGGCAACGCGGCACTCGTTTCCTGACCCGCATCCCGCACACACGCCGTCCGCTCTCGCGGGCGGCGTGTGTCGTTCTCCTGGAGTGACCATGCTCGTGCTGCTGCCACCGTCCGAGACCAAGCGTGCCGGTGGCGCGGGCGCACCGTGGAGCTCGGCGGCCCTGCGGCTGCCGCAGCTCACGCCGCAACGCGAGGCGGTCGTATCGGCGCTCGTGGAACTCTCTCGCGACGAGGATGCGGCCGCGAAGGTCCTCAAGCTGAGCGTGCGTCAGCGGGGGGAGGTGGCGGTCAACGCCGCGCTGCGGTCATCTCCCACCATGCCGGCGGTCGACCGTTACACGGGCGTCCTGTTCGACGCCCTCGACGCCTCATCTCTCGATGCGCGGGCGCGACGGTGGCTCGGAGAGCATGTGCTGATCCACTCCGCCCCCTTCGGGCCGGTCGGCGCTCTCGATCCGATTCCGGCCTACCGGCTGGGGGCCGGCGCGTCTCTGCCGGGCCTCGCCCCGCTGCGCCGGCATTGGGCCGAGGCCGCGACGTCAGCGCTCGGGCAGAACGGGGCGCACTTCATCCTGGACCTGCGATCCGAGGCCTACGTCGCGCTCGGGCCTGTTCCGACGGAATCCGCATCGGCCTACGTCCGTGTCGTCACCACAGGTGCGGACGGCGAGGTGCGGGCGCTCAACCACTTCAACAAGCACGCCAAGGGTGCCCTCGTCCGCCGGCTCGCCGAGGAGCGTCCGCGGATCGCGTCGCGTGGTGCGTTCCTCCGCTGGACGAAGGGCGCCGGGATCGCGGTCGCCGACGCCGAGAACGGCGAACTCCGCCTCACGGTATGAGGGTTCATCCCCAACTTCACGCAAGCCCCTGTCAGGCAACACTCAGGCTCGCTACGATGTGAGCCGCGGGACGGGTGGTTCCGCGAGGCGACTCTGCCTCTGACCCGAGAGGATTCCCCGTGAACCCTTATGCGTACGACTATGACTACGGCTATTCCAGCGCCGCGTTCCTGGGATTCTTCGCCGTCTTCTTCGGCGTCTTCCTTCTGATCGGTATCGCCGTCTACGTCGTCTCCTCGATCTTCTACAACAAGCTCTTCGAGAAGGCCGGCGTCGAGGGCAAGTGGCGCGGCTGGGTGCCCGTGTACCGCGAGATGGTGTTCGTGAAGCTCGGCGACCTCAACCCCTGGTGGCTCCTCGTGCTCTTCGGCGCGTCCTTCGTGCTGAGCCTGATCCCGTACATCGGCACGTTCTTCGCCCTCCTCCCCTCGTTGGCATCGACCGTGTACCTGGTGATGGCCGCGTACCGTGTCGGGCAGAAGCTGCAGAAGGAAGGCGCGTGGGTCGTCCTCTACTTCTTCCTCAGCATCGTCTGGCTCGGCATCATGGCCTACGACAAGTCGCGGTGGAACCCGCAGATCCCGCCGGCGCCGTGGGGCCGCAGCTTCCTCGGGGACAACGTCGTGTGGTCCGGCATTCCGGTACAGCCGGGTGCTCCCGCCCCGCAGGGTGCCTACGGCGCCCCCGGTGCGTACCCGCCCCCCGCCGGTTACACCCAGCCCGGCGGCTACCCGCGGCAGCCCGGTGCGTACCCGCCCCCGCCGCAGCAGGGTGGCTACGCTGCTCCCGGTGCGTACCCGCCGCCGGCCCCGCAGCCGGGCGCATACCCGCCGCCGGCGTACACCCCTCCTCCCGCCGACGGCGCGGCCGCGCCGAGCGACCCGGCCGTCCCGCCCACGGCTCCGCCGGCGCCGCCGACCACGCCCGGTTCGGATGAGGCCGAGCCCCCACGCGGCTGAGAGATTCCCTCGGCGAGCCTCCGTTCCCCGTGAACGGAGGCTCGCCGCATCCGGCCCGCCGGGTCCGATCCGCCGGGTGCAGTCGTTAGGATGTGAGGACCGCGCCGACATCGGCGTGCCCATATCCCCCCGATGGAAGGACACCGCGTGCCCGAGGCTGCGACCCGGCGGCGCACTGTGCCGCTGCCGCAGGGATCGATCGAGCTCGCCTGGGCGGCTCTGACGGATGTCGGACGCCGCCGCGAGGTCAATCAGGACGCTGTGTTCGCCGAGTATCCGTTGTTCGTCGTTGCGGACGGTATGGGCGGGCACATCGGAGGGGAGATCGCCAGCTCCAGCACCGTGAACCGCCTCGAGGCGATCGTCGGTTCGGGATCCGTGACGCCCAAGACCATCGAGAAGGCGCTCGCGAAGGCTGTCAAGGACATCGCGTCGCACCCCGATGCCACCGATGACGGCACGGGTACCACCGTGACGGGTGTCTTCCTCGAACTCACCGGGAACGAGCCGCACTGGGTGAGTCTGAACATCGGAGATTCGCGGGTCTATCTGCTCCGCGACGACACCCTCGTGCAGATCACGACCGATCACTCCGTTGTTCAGGAGCTGGTCGCAGCCGGGCGACTCAGCCCCGAAGAGGCCGAGCATCACCCCTACGGCAACGTGATCACGCGTGCCGTGGGGCCGAGCGACAGCGTGCGCCCGGATTACATCCGGCTCGACGTGCTCGATGGCGATCGTTTCGTCGTGTGCTCGGACGGGTTGACCAAAGAGCTCACGGACTACGGCATCCAGCACTTCCTGCGCGAGCACGAGGACCCGGCCGAAGCGGCGGCCGCCATGATGGATGCGGCGCTCGAGAACGGTGGACGCGACAACGTCACCGTGATCGTACTGAACGTCACACGCACCGACTGATCCTCCACAGGCCCTCCGCTGCCGCGAGGCGTGCCACCCGAGCGACCTGGTCGGTCTGCCGCAGCAAACCGCGGTCCACACTGGGGTCGTGTTCACCCCTCAGCCGGCCACCGGTCGCGCCGCTGCCTCGTCGGCGCATCTGACCCTGCCGCCACCGGATCCGCCCCGACGCCGCCAGCCGATCCCGTGGCTGGCTTCTCTCGCCCCTGTGCTGGGGGCGTTCGTGCTCTGGCAGGTGACCGGTTATGCCGGCGTGCTGTGGTTCGCGCTGCTCGGACCCGTGATCGCCGTCGCGGGGGTGCTGGACGGATCCCGGGCTGGCCGCCGCGCCGCGAGAGAGCAGCAGCGGGTTCGCGCGGCGCTGGCGCTGCGCATCCGCGAGGAGATCGACCGCCGCCACGCTGTGGAGCGCTCGGAGGCGTCACGCGCGACGCCCACTCTCGACGGCTACCTCGACGAACCGGGGGAGCTGTGGCGACCGCATCCGTCACGCGGCGGGCTGCTCGTCGTGGGTCGCGGCGACGTCGTCAGCGACGTCCGTGTCAGCGCCGCGGACGATGAGCTCTCCCGCGAACTGATCACGCGCGCCGGGACCGTCTCGGACGCGCCCGTGACGGTCCCGCTCGGCGCGGGAATCGCCGTGCGCGGTCCCCGGGTCATCGCGTCAGCGGTGGCTCGCGCGCTCGTGCTGCAGTTGTGCTGCACGCATCCGCCCGGTTCGCTCCGTGTCGTGACCGAAGCCGCCGATCCGTGGATCGCCGCACTGCCGCACCGCGCCGGGTCCGGGGTGCCGTGCCACCTTGACGTCGACGCCGCGCAGGTGCGTGGCCGCGAGGACGCGGCCGTGCTCGTCGTCGAACCGCACGAGCCGGTGCCGACGCGGTGCGCGGCGGTGCTCACCCTCGACGACATCCACCGCGCCCGACTGGAGTACGCCGGGCGCGCGGTCGACGTGTGTGTCGACGTCCTCTCGGCCGCTCAGGCCGTGCGACTCGCGTCCGCGCTGGGGGAGCGGCACCGGGCGTTGCCGGGGCGGCGTGAGCTGCCGCCAGCGGTCGCGGCGCGCGAGCTCGAGCACCCGACAGCGGGGGACGGTCTCGCCGTGGCGATCGGCGCCGACGGGAACGGACCGGCGATCGTCGATCTCGTCGCCGACGGTCCGCATGCCCTCGTGGCCGGGATGACCGGCTCCGGCAAGAGCGAGCTCCTGGTCACGTGGGTGGCGCAGCTGGCGTCGACGCGCAGCACGCGGGAGGTCACGTTCCTGCTGGCGGATTTCAAGGGCGGGACCGCGTTCGACGCCCTCGCGCAGCTGCCGCACGTCGCGGGTGTGCTGACCGACCTCGACCCGTATGCGACGCAGCGCGCGCTGGAGAGCCTGCGGGCGGAGGTCCGGCGCCGTGAACGTGCGCTCGCCGCGGCGGGCGCGCGCGATGTCGCCGACGCGGGTGTGGAGCTGCCGCGCCTCGTGGTGGTGGTCGACGAGTTCGCCGCCCTGCTGGAGGCACACCGCGAACTCGGCACGCTGTTCGCCGACCTGGCCGCGCGCGGGCGGGCGTTGGGCATCCATCTGATCCTCGGCACGCAACGTGCCGCGGGCGTCGTGCGCGAGTCTCTGCTGGCGAACTGTCCGCTCCGCGTGAGTCTGCGGGTCGTCGACGATGCCGACAGTCGCTTCGTCATCGGCACTCACGCCGCCGCGGAGATCTCGGGAGAGCTCGCATCCCGCGGCACCGCCTTCGTGCGGCGCGCCGGCGATGCGGAGCCGCATGCCCTTCGCGTGGCGCGGACCACTCCCGCGGATGTGGCGACGATCCGCGACCGTCGCCGTGCGGAGCCCGCTCCTCGGCGTCCCTGGCAGCCCCCGCTTCCGGAGCGCTGGCCGCTGTCCGAAGCACCGGTGAGCGCCGACCGACCCGTCGTCGGGCTCGTCGACGAACCGGATCATCAGCGTCAGCGCGCCGCGCGGCTCGAGCAGGACGACGCCGGCGTCCTCGTCCTCGGCGGCCCCGGAAGCGGGCGGACCACCGCGCTCGCTGCGCTCGCCGCGCAGTGTCCCGCGCGGTGGCTTCCGGGCGACCCCGAAGGATTCTGGGACGCGTTGTGCGAGCTCGACGGGGCCGACGATGCTCTCGTGGTGGTGGACGACCTGGATGCGGCGCTGGCCGGTCTTCCGCCGGACTACGCGGCGGCCGCTCTGGCCATGATCGAGCGGTCCTGTCGATCCGCACGCGCCGAGGGGCGGCGCTTCGCGATCTCCGGCGGGCGGGCCATGGGTCCGCTCGCACGCATCGCCGACCTCCTCCCGAGGCGCGTGCTGCTGCGGATGCCGAGCAAGATCGATCACCTCGGCGCGGGAGGCGCGCCCGAGCTCTTCGATGCGCAGGCTCCCGCCGGGCGGGGCGCTCTCGACGGCCGCCCGATCCAGGTCCCGTGGGTCGAGGCCCCGCTCCGGGTGGCCGCCGTGGATCCTCCTCTCTACGCGGGCGGCGCGGGTCCGGTGGGCGTCGTCATCCGCGACGGGATGCAGGCGCGACGGGTCGCAGCAGCTCTCGCCGACCGAGGGTGCGACATCGTCGCCATGGCCGACGTCGATCGCGCGGCCCCGGGCGCCGCGCGTGCGATCGTCGCGGACCCCGAACTGTGGCAGAGATCGTGGCCCGTGCTGCAGATGGTCCGCGCGCGCGGCGATCTGCTCGTGGACGCGGAGTGTGCAGCGGAGTACCGGATCCTCACCGGTGATCGCGCATTGCCGCCCTTCTGCGCTCCCGGGCGCGGGCGAGCGTGGCTCGTGCGAGAGGGCGCCCTGCCCGTGCGTGTGCAGCTGCCGGGCGTCGATGCGGCCCGCGCGCGACGGATCGCTTGACCGCCCATGTGTCCGACCCCTAACGTCTGGGCATGACAACCACCCCCATCCACCTGCAGCGCCCGGACGGGAAGGGGCTCGCGGCGGGGACGCTGGGGCTCTGGGGCTCGACCGTCATCGGGCTCGCGTCCACGGCGCCGGTGTACTCGCTCGTGGCCACGCTCGGTTTCGTGGTGCTCGCGGTGGGGGCCCAGGCGCCCATCGCCTTCATCATCGCCTTCATCCCGATGCTGTTCATCGCCTTCGCGTACCGCGAGCTGAACCGGGCGGTCCCCGACTGCGGGACGACCTTCACCTGGGGCACCAAGGCGTTCGGTCCGTGGGTGGGCTGGATGGGCGGATGGGGTGTGGCAGTCGCCGGGATGGTGGTTCTGGCCAACCTCGCCCAGATCGCCTCGATCTACTTCTGGGCGCTGTTCGGCCTCGAGTTCGAGAACAACGACTGGCGGATCCTGCTGGTCGCGGTGGCGTTCATCGCCGCGATGACCTGGGTGAGTTGGCGCGGCGTCGAGATCGGCGAGCGCATCCAGAACATCCTGCTCGCGATCCAGTACCTCGCGCTCGCGATCTTCGTGGTGGCGGCACTCTGGCAGTTCTTCGGAGGCACAGCCCCCAACCCGACGCCTTTCGACATCTCATGGCTCGACCCCTTCGGGTTCGCCGACTGGAGCGGATTCACGGAGGCGGTGCTGCTGGCCCTGTTCATCTACTGGGGATGGGACACCTGTCTGGCCCTGAACGAGGAGACCAAGGACCCCAAGCGCACGCCCGGGCGCGCGGCGCTGTTGACCACGGTCATCCTGCTCGTGACCTATGTCTCGGTGACGATCGCGGCCATGATGTACGCGGGCCTGGGCGAGGACGGCGTGGGGCTGGGCAACGAGAGCAACGCCGACGACTTCTTCCTCGCCATCAAGGACGGGCTCCTCGGCCCCTTCGGATGGGTGCTGGTCGTCGCCGTCCTCATCTCCGCCGTGTCGTCGACCCAGACCACCATCCTGCCGACTGCGCGCGGCACCCTCGCGATGGGGGTCTACCGCGCGCTTCCCGCGCGGTTTAAGGACGTGCACCCGGTCTATCGCACGCCGTCGTTCTCGACGCTCGTGATGGGGGTGGTCGCTGTCGTGTACTACGTGGGGATGTCGCTCATCAGCGACAACATCCTGCAGGACTCGATCCTCTCGCTCGGACTCGCGATCGCGTTCTACTACGCCATCACTGGATACGCCTGCGTATGGTACTTCCGGCGGGAACTCTTCCGTTCGACGGGTGCCTTCGTCGTGAAGGGACTCCTTCCGCTGCTGGGCGCCCTCATGCTGACGTATGCCTTCATCCAGTCGGCGATCGACATGTGGGACGTCGACTACGGCTACACCGTCCTGTTCGGGATCGGCGGAACCTTCGTGATCGGGATCGGCGCGCTCGCCGTCGGCGTCGTGCTGATGCTCGTCTGGTTCCTCTTCCCGCGCTCGAAGAGGTTCTTCCGGGGCGAGAGCCTCAACCGCGAGACCGAGGTCCTGGTGCCGGACGAAGGCGACTACGGACGCTCGGTCGACGGCGGCCTGATCTGAGACAGGAGAACAGCATGCGCATCCTCATCATCGGCGCCGGAGGTGTCGGTTCGGCGGCGGCCCGGATCGCCGTCCGTCGCGACTTCTACGACGCCGTGGTCATCGCCGACTACGATCCGGCCAGGCCCGAGGCGCTCGTCGCCGAACTCGCCGACCCCCGCTTCAGCGCAGCTCAGGTGGATGCGTCGGATGCGGCATCGGTCGCGGCGCTCGTGCGTGACACCGGCGCCACGCACGTGCTGAACGCGGTGGATCCCCGCTTCGTCATGCCGATCTTCACCGGCGTCTTCGATGCCGGCGGCACCTATCTCGACATGGCGATGAGCCTGTCGAAGCCGCATCCGGAGAAGCCGCACGAGCTCCCGGGTGTGAAGCTCGGCGACGAGCAGTTCGCCGCTGCCGAGAAGTGGCGCGAGGCGGGGCGGCTGGCGCTCGTGGGCATCGGTGTCGAACCCGGGCTCTCGGACGTGTTCGCCCGCTACGCGCAGGACGAACTGTTCGATGAGATCGACGAACTCGGCGTGCGCGACGGCGCGAACCTCGTCGTCGAGGGCTACGAGTTCGCCCCCTCGTTCTCGATCTGGACCACGATCGAGGAATGCCTGAACCCGCCCGTGATCTACGAGAAGGATCGCGGGTGGTACACCACCCCTCCGTTCTCCGAGCCCGAGGTCTTCGACTTCCCTGCAGGGATCGGGCCGGTGGAGTGCGTGAACGTGGAGCACGAGGAGGTCCTCCTCATGCCGCGCTGGACGAACGCGAAGCGCGTCACGTTCAAGTACGGCCTGGGCGACGAGTTCATCCAGGTGCTGCAGGTGCTGCACAAGACGGGCCTCGACCGCACCGATCCGGTGAGGGTGAAGGGCGTCGAGGTGTCTCCGCGCGACGTCGTGGCGGCGGTGCTTCCCGACCCGGCGACGCTCGGCGACCGCATGACAGGCAAGACCTGCGCGGGCGTGTGGGTGCGCGGCACCGGCAAGGACGGCGCGCCGCGATCGACGTACCTGTACCACGTGGCGGACAACGAGCAGACGATGCGCCAGGACAATTCGCAGGCCGTCGTCTGGCAGACCGCGATCAATCCCGTCATCGCTCTCGAGCTCCTGGCGCGAGGGGACTGGGCGGGGGAGGGCGTGCTCGGTCCGGAGGCATTCGACGCGAGGCCGTTCCTCGACCTGCTGGCCGCGCCCGCGCCCGCGGGCTACGGCTCGCCGTGGGGGATGGTGGAGAAGGAGATCACACCGTCGGACGGATGACGCCGACGATCGCGTCGCCGCCGTGAACGGCGAGGGAGAGGTCGCGGCGCGCCGCGTCCGCCTCGGACGTCGCGAGCACACCCGCGCGCTCGAGCAGGCGCAGGCCCACCGTCGCGGTGGCGCGCGAGGAGCCGTCGAGCATCTTGACGGCCACCGTGGTGCCGTCCGGGGCCACCATGACGACGAGTCCTTCGGCGCCCGTCTTCGTGAACACGCCGGTGCGCTCGATGATCACGGTGTCCGGCCGGCCCGGTCCGTCGATCGTCCACGGGTTCTCCCGTACGGCGGCCATGAGCGTCGCGGCGCTGCGGTGCAGGGCGAACGGTGAACGCTCCGACGACGTTCCCATGCGATGCAGGGCGCGCGCCAGCCCCGTGAGCGTCACCGCCGGCACGGGAGCGCCGCATCCGTCGACCGCCACCGCGACCGGACGCTCGCCGGTCAGACGCTCCACGACCTCGCGGATGTGCTGCTGCAGCGGGTGCGCGGGATCCAGGTAGCCGTCGGTGTCCCAGCCGGTCGTGCGGCAGGCGAGCAGCATCGCCGCGTGCTTGCCGGAGCAGTTCATCCGGATGCGCGAGCGCGTCGCGTGGTCGCGCACCATCTCGTCCCGTGTGGCCGTGTCGCCGGGCCAGGCCGGCGGGCAGCCGAGGTCGTCCTCGGTGCAGCCGGCGTCCTCGAGGATGGAGCGCACCACCGCGACGTGACGCTCGGTTCCGGCGTGGCTGGCTGTGGCGAGTCCCAGCCGCTCACCCTCCAGCGCAGCCCCGGCGGTCACGCAGGCCAGCGCCTGGAGCGGCTTGAGGGTGGAGCGCGGCAGCACCGCGGATGCGGGATCGCCGTGCGAGGCGAGGACACTGCCGTCGGGTGCGAGAACCACGGCGGAGCCGGTGTGACGCGACTCGACGAAACCGCTGCGTTCCACGACGGCGAGCTCGACGGCGGCGGTGGCGGAGAACGTCTCGGGCATCCTCTCAGCGTAGTCGGCGACCGCATCCGCCATGACAGACTGTGCCCATGCCTGGCACCCACCACTACCGTCTGAACGCTCGTTGGACCGGCAACCGCGGCACCGGAACGAGCGGATACCGCGACTATGACCGCGACGTCACCCTGACGGTCGACGGCAAGCCGGAGCTGCGCGGATCCGCCGACAAGCCGTTCCGTGGCGACCCCGAGCGGTGGAACCCCGAGGACATGCTCCTCGCTGCGCTCAGCGAGTGCCACCTGCTGTCGTACCTGCACGCGTGCGTCGTGGCGGGGGTCGTCGTCGTCTCCTACGAAGACGCCGCCGAGGGGACGATGACCGACGACGGATCAGGAGCGGGCCGCTTCACGGACGTGCTGCTGACGCCCCGCGTGGTCGTGGCGGATGCGTCGATGATCCCCGCCGCCGAGGCCGCGCACGCCACCGCCCACGAATGGTGCTTCATCGCGAACTCGGTCAACTTCCCGGTGCGCCACCACGCGCAGATCACCGCAGCCGGCTGAGAGCCGGCATGAACGACGAGATGCCCCGCGGGTCGGAACCCGCGGGGCATCTCGTCGTTCAGGGGATCAGCGCACGTCGTCGTCGACCCAGTCCATGGACTTGGTGACGGCCTTCTTCCACAGGCGCAACTGACGGTCGCGCTCCTCGGGATCCATGTTCGGCTCCCAGCGCTTGTCCTCCTGCCAGTTGGCGCGCAGATCGTCGAGGTTGTCCCAGAAGCCGACGGCCAGGCCCGCAGCGTACGCCGCACCCAGAGCCGTGGTCTCGGCGACGACCGGGCGTACGACCGGGACGCCCAGGATGTCGGCCTGGAACTGCATGAGGGCGTCGTTGGCTGTCATGCCGCCGTCGACCTTCAGCTCGGTGAGGTCGACGCCGGAGTCGGCGTTGACCGCGTCGAGCACCTCGCGCGACTGGAAGGCCGTCGCCTCGAGCGCGGCACGGGCGATGTGGCCCTTGTTCACGTATCGGGTCATGCCGACGATCGCGCCGCGGGCGTCCGGGCGCCAGTACGGAGCGAACAGGCCGGAGAACGCCGGCACGAAGTACACGCCGCCGTTGTCGTCGACGCTCTCGGCGAGTTTCTCGACCTCGGGCGCGGACGAGATGATGCCGAGCTGGTCGCGCAGCCACTGGATGAGGGAACCGGTGACGGCGATCGAGCCTTCGAGGGCATAGTGCGCCGGACCGTCGCCGAGCTTGTATCCCAGGGTCGTCAGCAGTCCGTTCTTGGAGCGGACGATCTCCTCTCCCGTCTGGAAGATCAGGAAGTTGCCGGTGCCGTAGGTGTTCTTGCTCTCGCCCGGGTCGTATGCCGCCTGACCGAAGGTGGCGGCCTGCTGGTCGCCCAGGATGCCGGCGACCGGGGTCTCGCGCAGCAGCGACGAGGACTCGGCGGTGCCGTAGACCTCCGACGAGGAGCGGATCTCCGGCATCATCGAGCGCGGCACGCCGAAGTCGGCGAGGATGTCGTCGCGCCATTGCAGCGTCTCGAGGTCCATGAACAGCGTCCGGCTCGCGTTGGTGACGTCCGTCGCGTGAACGCCGCCCTCGGTGCCGCCGGTGAGGTTCCAGAGCACCCACGTGTCGGTGGTGCCGAAGATCAGGTCGCCGGCCTCCGCCTTCTCGCGCGCGCCCTCGACGTTCTCGAGGATCCACACGATCTTGGTTCCGGAGAAGTAGGTCGCCAGCGGCAGGCCCACGATGTCCTTGTAGCGGTCGGTGTCACCGTCCGCGAGACGGTCGACGATCGACTGCGTGCGGGTGTCCTGCCAGACGATGGCGTTGTAGACGGGCTTCCCGGTGTTCTTGTCCCAGACCACGGCGGTCTCGCGCTGGTTGGTGATGCCGATCGCGGCGATGTCGTGACGGGTGATGTCGGCGCGGCTCAGCGCGAGACCGATGACCTCCTGGGTGTTGCGCCAGATCTCGGCGGGGTCGTGCTCGACCCAGCCGGCCTTCGGGAAGATCTGCTCGTGCTCCTTCTGCCCGACGGAGATCACGCTTCCCTTGCGGTCGAAGATCATCGCGCGCGTCGAGGTGGTTCCCTGGTCGATGGCGAGGACGTAGTCAGCCATTGGATGGACTTCCTTGTCTATTGGTTCGGATGGTGGGGAGGGTGGGCGGCGCGCGGGTGCCCCGCCCACCCGGGAGTGGGTCGGATCAGGCGACGACGAAGCCCAGCAGGGCCGGTGCGAGCAGGCCGGCGAGCGTGCCACCGATGAGCGGACCGACGACCGGCACCCACGAGTAGGACCAGTCGCTGGAGCCCTTGCCCTTGATGGGCAGGATGGCGTGCGCGATACGCGGGCCCAGGTCGCGGGCGGGGTTGATCGCGTATCCGGTCGGGCCACCGAGGGAGGCGCCGATGCCGACCACGAGCAGCGCCACCGGCACGGCCGCCAGACCGCCGAGGCCGCCGGGGACGCCGATGTCGGCGACGCCGTAGTTACGGAATCCGAAGATGACGAACACGAGCACGAAGGTCGCGATGATCTCCGTCATGAGGTTCCAGCCGTAGGAGCGGATCGCCGGCCCCGTGGAGAACACGCCGAGCTTGTTCGCCGGGTCGGGCTCTTCGTCGAAGTGCTGCTTGTAGGCGACCCAGCACAGGACGGCGCCGATGATGGCACCCAGCATCTGGGCGAGCACCGCGATCCCGAACTGCGCGACGCTGATGTCGCCGTGCACGAGGAGACCGATGGACACGGCCGGGTTGAGCTGTGCACCGGAGTACGCCGAGACGATGACGCCGGCGAAGACCGCGAGGCCCCAGCCCCAGTTGACGAGCAGGAATCCGCCGCCATTGCCCTTGGTCTTCGCCAGAGCGACGTTCGCCACCACACCGCAACCGAGCAACAGCAGCATGGCCGTTCCCACGGTCTCGGAGAGGAAGTACAAACCGAGATTGACTTCGTTCATGTCTTCATTGACCTTTCAGTGATGCCCGCCTGTCGCCCCTTCGTGCGGCGGGATATCGGGTTGCTCTGAACCTAGAGCGGGTGTGCGGGCGCGCACCAGAGGACGCGCCCGCACGTTCTCTCAGGAAGCCAGCCGTCCGCCCTCCGCGAGGTCGATACGGTGGTCGTCCCGAAGGATCTGGGTGGCGTGAGCGATCTCCTCGCTCACCCGCTCGTCATCCCAACCGAGCGGCTCGGCGATCGCCTCTGCGGCCTCCTGGAGGGTGGCCGTGCTCAGCCCGCCGACGAAGGCGATGTCTGTACGGCGCAGCAGCAGGTCGATGAGGTGCACGACCTGCTCGGTGCGCGCGAGGTAGGCGAGTTCTTCGCGGAAGTAGCCGTGCGCGTGCTCGAGCTCGGTCGGCTGGGCCGGGAGGTCGGCGAGCACGGCCTCGGCGCGCGTGCCGTAGCGGTCCAGCAGGCTGAGCACAAGGGATGCGGAGTGACGGCCGCTGCGCTCGGCGACCCACGCGCGGCGCGCTTCCGGGGTCATCGGGTACCCCTTGCCGCCGCCGATCGCCAGGCCCTGCGTGCTCACTCGGTGCGTGCGGCCCAGTTTCTCGAGCGCGCGGGTGCTGAGGTGCTCCGCCAGTGCGCGGAAGGTCGTCCACTTGCCGCCGACGAGGCTGAGGGTCGGCGTCTTGCCGAGCGTGCCGTCGACGATGCGGTAGTCGCGGGAGACGAAGCCCGGAGCCGTGTCGTCGTGACGCGGCAGCGGACGGATGCCGGAGAAGGTGTAGACGATCTGAGACCGGTCGACCTCGATCGTCGGGAAGACGTGGCGCACGAGGTCGAAGAAGTACTGGATCTCGTCGTCGGTGCAGGTGACCTTCTTGGAAGGGTCGGCGTCGATGTCGGTGGTGCCGACGAGGACGCGGCCCTTGAGCGGGTAGATCAGCACGATGCGCCCGTCCGAGTGCTCGAAGAAGATCTCCCGACCGCGGGTGGCCGCCAGCAGTTCCGGGTTGTCGAGCACGATGTGCGAGCCCTTGGTACCGCCCATGTAGCGGGTGGGGGTTCCGAGGGCGGCGTTGGTGAGGTCGGTCCACGGCCCCGACGTGTTCAGGACGACCTTGGCCGCCACGGTGAACTCGGTGCCCGTGACCTCGTCGCGAAGCAGCACGCCGTTCTGGTCCGCGCCGATCGCCGTGACGTAGTTCGCGGCCATCGCGGAGCCGTCCTCGAGGCCGTCCGAGAGGACGTCCAGAGCGAGGCGCTCCGGGTCGTGCATGGAGGCGTCGTAGTACGTCGCCGTGTAGGCGAGCCCCTCGTTCATCTTCGGGAAATCGGCGAGCGACTTCTTCTTGCCGACGAACCGGTGCCGCGGGACGGAGCCGCCGTCGCGCGAGAAGGTGTCGTAGATCACGAGGCCGATCTTGATCAGCAGCGCGCCACGCTCGTTGGGCTTGCCGCGACGGTGTGTGACCAGCAGCCGGAAGGGCGCGGACAGGATCCCCGAGAAGGTCTTGAAGATGGGGATCGTCGTCGGCAGAGGCCGGACGTAGTGCGGGGCCGTCTTCAGCAGCGCGTTGCGTTCGGTGACCGCCTCCTTCACGAGGCGGAACTCACCGTTCTCGAGGTAGCGCACGCCGCCGTGCACCATGTGGCTGGATGCGCTCGATGCGCCGGAGACGAAGTCCCCGCGCTCGACGAGGGCGGCCTTGACCCCCTGGAGCGAGAGGTCGCGGAGCGTGGCGATGCCGTTGATCCCGCCGCCCACGACGAGAACGTCGAGATCCTGAGCGTCGCGGATCTGTGCGACCTGAGGCCGTAGCGAGGGAGAGAGCGACATGTCGTCGTCGACCTTTCGTATCGATGGAACCTTGGCAGGTTGCATGGAAATGGGAACTCGTCGCAAGTTCTCTGCACAAACGTGCAGAATGGGGGGACGGGCGAAGGGATGATCATGGCGGAGGCCGGGTCGATGAAGGTGCGCGACGCGTTGCGCGCAGCACAGCTGTACTACCTGCAGGACCTCACGATGGAGGCGATCGCGCGCGAGATGCACACCTCGCGCTCCTCGGTCTCCCGGCTGATCTCCCATGCGCGCGACACGGGCCTGGTGTCGATCTCGGTGCACTCCCCGCTCGCGGCGCGCAGCCAGATCGAGGAACGGCTGGCGGAGAGGTTCGGCATCACGGTGCACATCGTGCCGACCACGAGTCACATCGGCGAGGCCGAGCGTCTCGATCGCACCGCGTTGTCGGCTGCGCGCATCCTGAGCGAGCACGTCGACTCGTCGATGACCGTCGGCATCGCCTGGGGATCTACGCTGTCGGCCATCGCCCGACACCTCCCGACCAAGCGCACCCACGACACGCACGTGGTGCAGATGAACGGAGCAGCCAACGGACACACCTTCGGTGTCCCGTACGCGGGCGAGATTCTCTCACGATTCGGCGCCGCGTGGTCCGCCTCCGTGCACCATTTCCCGGTGCCCGCGCTCTTCGACGAGGCAGCGACGAAGGAGGCGATGTGGCGGGAGAGGTCGGTGCGCGCCGTGCTGCAGATGCAGCGTCGAGTCGGCCTGTTCGTGTTCGGACTCGGATCGCCCCGCGCGGCCGTTCCCTCGCACGTCTACTCCGGCGACTACTTCGATCAGCGCGACCTGGCGCTCATCGAGCAGGAGGGTGTGGTCGGCGACTGCGCGACGATGTTCTACCGCATCGACGGATCCTCCGACATCCCGTCGCTGAATCTGCGATCCAGTGGCCCCGATCTCGATGACGTCCGCCGCATCCCGCGCCGCTTCTGCGTCATGTCGGGCCTGTCGAAGATCGACGCGCTGCAGGGCGCCCTGGCGGCAGGCCTCATCACGCACCTCGTGCTGGAGGAGACCGTCGCCCGGCGGCTCATGAGCCTTTCGCGCATGAACCCCCGGGCGGCTCAGGCCTCGCCGAAGCCGTCTTCGACGAGGGCGCGCAGCGCGTCGATCGCGGGCTGAGCCTCGCGTCCGCGCGCACGCACCCGGATGCGTGCTCCGCGCCCGATGCCCAGGGCGATCAGTGCGAGCAGACTCGCCGCGGAGACCGGACCCGATCCCGCGTCGACGTTCTCGATCTCCACGAGGGCGTCGAACTTCGCCGCGGTCTTGACGAACGTGGCTGCGGGCCGCGCGTGCAACCCCGAGGGGTTGACGACGACCGCCTCGAATGAGGCCTCGTCCTCGGCGGAGGTTGATTCGGGCGCAGGCGGTAACGGCGCCGGCATCGGTTCGCCGGACCCGGTCTCCAGGTGGCGCGCCTTCTGCGCGTATGCGCCGCCGAGCTCTGCGTGGATGCTCGTCCAGTCGGCCCCCGTCGCCGCGAGCACGACGGCCGCGACGAGTCCTTCGACGAAGGGCGCGGAGCTCAGGTGGACGCGGTCCGGGTGCTCGACGAACTCGAGCGCCATCTCGGCGCTCAGCACGGCCGAGCCGAGATCCATCAGCACGACGACGTCCTCGGTCGCGTCGAGCCGGTCGATGGATGCGGCGATCGCCGCCGCATCGGTGCCGAACCCGCCGTCCGCCGAGCCTGCGGCGATCTCGATCGGGGGCGGGCCCTCCGCCACCATCTGGGTGGCGAGGGCCACGGCGGCCTCGGCGAGCGGGCGGCTGTGCGAGACGACGACGAAACCGATCATGCGGCCGTCACCGCATCCCGCAGCGTCGTGAACAGCAGCGCCGTGGATGTCGCCCCCGGATCCTGATGACCCGCGCTTCGTTCGCCGAGATAGCTCGCCCGACCCTTGCGCGCCACGAGCGGAGTGGTGGCGTCACGACCGGCCTCGGCCGCATCGGCGGCGGCGGAGGCGACGGCCGCGAGATCCGAACCCGCGGCCGTCGCCTGCTCCCACGCGTCGACGGCGGGGAGCATCGCATCCAGCATCGTCTTGTCGCCGGGCTCGGCCTTGCCGCGTGTGCGAACGCCCTCGGCGCCGGCGCGGAGCGCCGTGCCGAGGGTGGCGGCGTCCATCGCGTCGGTGGCGCCCGCCGCGCCCCCGAAGCGGAGGAAGAACGTGCCGTACAGCGGCCCGCTCGCGCCACCGACGGTCGAGACCAGCGTCATCCCGACGGTCTTGAACAGCGCCGCCGCATCCGCCGGCGGAGTCGCCTGCATCGCCGCCACGACGGCCTCCATTCCACGCGCCATGTTGGAGCCGTGGTCGGCGTCGCCGATGACGGAGTCGAGCTCGGTGAGCTCGGCCTGGTGCTGGACGATCTGATCACGGAAGCCGGAGATCCAGGCGGTCAGCGTCTCGAGGGTGGCTGCGGTCATCGCACGCTCACGCTCCCCAGCGCAGGCCCGGCGTGACCACCGGAGCGTCCCACAAGCGCACGAACTCGTCGTCGGCACGCACGACGGTCAGTGAGGCGCCGGCCATGTCGAGACTCGTGATGTAGTCGCCGACCAGCACGCGCCGCACGTCGAAGCCCGCGTCCGCCAGCAGGGGCGCGATCTCGCCGTACAGGAGGTACTGCTCGATCAGGGGAGTGGCGCCGAGGCCGGAGAGCAGCACGATGGCATCGCCGCGTGCGTCGCCGAAATCGTGCACGATCGGATCGACGAGCATGCGGGCGATCTCGTGGGCGGTGGCGAGCGGCACGCGCGAACGTCCCGGTTCGCCGTGGATGCCGACGCCCACTTCCATCTCGTCCTCCGGGAGGTCGAACGTCGGCTTGCCCGCCGCGGGCACCGTGCAACTGGTCAGCGCGACGCCCATGGAGCGCCCGCTCTCGCTGACACGGGTCGCGAGAGCAGCGAGGGCGTCGAGGTCCATGCCCTCCTCGGCGGCGGCGCCCACGATCTTCTCGAGCACGACCGTCGTGCCCACGCCCCGTCGCCCCGCCGTCCAGGTGGAATCCTGCACCGCGACGTCGTCGGCGACGACGACGGATTCGACGCGCACGCCCTCTGCCGCGGCGAGCTCTGCCGCCATCTCGAAGTTGAGGACGTCGCCGGTGTAGTTCTTCACGATGTGCAGAACGCCGGCCCCGGAGTCCGCGCCCACGGTGGCCGCGAGGATCTGGTCGGGAGTGGGGGAGGTGAACACCTCGCCCGCACAGGCGGCGTCGAGCATCCCCGTCCCCACGAACCCGCCGTGCATGGGTTCGTGGCCGGAGCCGCCGCCGGAGACGAGCGCGACCTTGCCGGGGCGCGTCGCTTCGCCGCGGAAGATGACGCGGTTGGCGGAGTCGACGCGCAGTTCGGGATGCGCGAGTCGGATGCCGGTCAAAGCGTCGGAGAGTACCTGGGCCGGGTCGTTGATGAACTTCTTCACGGATGCCTCCTCATTGTGGCTTCGCAGACGCTCTGAATCTCCACCCGGTGGGGCTGAGCGTCAAGTGCCGGAAGCCGTGAATGAGAAAGTGTGCCGTCAGAGGCGCTCGTGGGGCAGGACCCGCTTGATGCGTTCGATGGCGCCGTGCGCGGGCACCTCGTTGTATGTGCCCGCCAGCTCCTGCTCCGAGAGGGCGTGGATCGCCGCCATGAGCTCGTCGGTCGCCGCGCGACGCGCGCGCCCGGAGCTGGCGGGACCGTGCGCCGAGAGATCGAGCGGCTCGCCGAAACGGATCGTGACGCGCGGCTTCGTGCGCGGGAACTTCGCCCCCACGGGCATGGCCTCGTTCGTGCCGATGAGGCCGACGGGCACCACCGGTGCGCCGGTCTGGAGGGCGAGGAAGGCGACGCCGGTACGTCCCTTGTAGAGCCTGCCGTCGAGTGAGCGCGTGCCCTCGGGATACAGCGCGATGGCCTTTCCGGCCTCCAGCATCCGCTTCTGCTGGTCGAGCGCGTCGAGCGCCGCCTGGCCGGCGCCGCGCTCGACCGGGTTCGCCCCGAGTCCGAGGAAGATCTGCCGCGAGAGCCAGCCCTTGAGTCCCGGTCCGTCGAAGTAGCTCGACTTCGCGAGGAACTGGACCGGGCGAGGAGCCGCCATGGGAATGGCGAAGGAGTCGATGAACGAGAGATGGTTCGCGGCGAAGATCACCGGTCCCGTGCGCGGGACATTCTGGCGCCCCTCGATGCGCGGGCGGTAGGCCACGCGTGCCAGAGGGGCCAGCACGCGGCGCCCGAGGAAGTACGCGAAGCCGACATCCGTCACCGGCTTGGATTCGGATGCGCGCGGATCGGGAACGTTCTCCGCGTCGCGGCTCTGCGCATCTGTCACCGTAAGAGGCTACTGCGGATTCCATTCCGTCCGGCGCATGAGGCCTCGCCGGGCCCTCTCAGCGAGGGCATGGGCGGATGCGGGATGATGGGTCAGCCCCGCACCGATTCTGGAGGTTCCCGTGCGCCGTCCGCTCCTCATCCTGTCCGCACTCGCGGTCAGCGCCCTCGCGCTCGCCGGATGCTCCGCCGCATCCTCGCCCGACGCGACCTCCGCCCCGACGGCGAGCGCCGCAGCGGACCTCTGCGCCGACGTCGCCTCCTCGGGCGCCGCCTCCGATGCGGTCAGCGTGTCGGGCGAGGCCGGCCAGCAGCCGACCGCGACCTTCACCGCTCCGTTGGACATCTCCGACGTCGAGCGGACCGTGGTCACCGAGGGCACCGGCACCCCCATCGCCGCGGGCGACTACGTCACCTACGCGCTCGCCGCCTTCGACGCGACCACGGGCCAACTTCAGGGATCCGTGGGATACGACGGCACGCCGGTGCAGCCGCAGCCTGTCGCGGCCGAGAGCGTGCTCGGCAAGGTCCTCGGCTGCGCCACCCCGGGGACCCGCGTCGTGGCGACCCTGCCCGCGAGCAGCGACAGCGCCGCACAGGTGTTCGTCGTGGATCTCATCTCCTCCACGCCCGAGGCGCAGTGGTGCCAGGCGGAGCCGTTCGCGGGCGAGGCGCCCGCGGTGACCTTCACCGACGACAAGCCCACGATCACCATTCCCGCATCGGCCCCTGAGGATGGCGTCCGAGTCGAGGTGCTCAAGGAGGGCGACGGCGACACCGTCGGCGCCGGCGATACGGTCGAGGTCAACTACGCGGGTGTGAAGTGGTCGGACGGCTCGACGTTCGATTCGAGCTACGACCGCGGACAGACGGCGAGCTTCTCCACCGACGGCGTCGTGGTGGGCTTCAAGCGAGCGCTGGAAGGGCAGAAGGCCGGCTCGCAGGTGCTGGTGTCGATGTCGCCGTCGTGCGGCTACGGCGAGGCCGGATCGTCACAGCAGCAGCTGGCGGGGGAGACGCTCGTCTTCGTCATCGACATCGTCTCCACGAAGCCGACCGAGGGCTGATCCCGTGCGGCGCGTCGTCGTCCTCGGCTCGACCGGGTCGATCGGCACCCAGGCGCTGGAGGTGATCCGGAACAATCCGGATCGCTTCCGCGTCGTCGGTCTGGCCGCGGGCACCGACCGCGCGGGTCTCGAGGCGCAGGCGGCGGAGTTCGGCGTCGCCGACACGGCGCTCGGGGCCGCCGAGGCGGAGGCGCTCGTTCGGGCCGTCGACGCGGATGTCGTCCTCAACGGCATCACGGGCTCCGTCGGGCTCGGTCCGACGCTGGCCGCGCTCGAGGAGGGGCGCACGCTGGCGCTCGCGAACAAGGAGTCGCTCATCGTCGGCGGCGAGCTGGTGACGGCGCTGGCTGCGCCGGGGCAGATCGTCCCCGTGGACTCCGAGCATTCGGCGATCGCGCAGGCTCTGCGCTCCGGCAGGCCCTCCGAGGTGCGTCGGCTCGTGCTCACCGCGTCCGGCGGACCGTTCCGAGGACGCACCCGTGAGCAACTCGCTGCGGCCACGCCGGCCGAGGCTCTCGCCCACCCGACGTGGGACATGGGGCGCGTGGTGACCACGAACTCTGCGAGCCTCGTGAACAAGGGGCTCGAGGTCATCGAGGCGCATCTGCTGTTCGGGGTGCCCTACGCGCAGATCGACGTCGTGGTGCATCCGCAGTCGATCGTCCACTCCATGGTCGAGTTCGTGGACGGATCGACGATCGCCCAGGCGTCGCCGCCGGACATGCGCCTGCCGATCTCGCTGGGGCTCGACTGGCCGCAGCGGGTGAGCGGCGTCGGAGCGCCCCTCGACTTCACCCGTGCGTCGACCTGGACGTTCGAGCCGCTCGACGAGGAGGCGTTCCCGGCGGTCGCGCTCGCCAAGAGCGTGGGAGAGGCGGGTCGCACGTACCCCGCGGTGTTCAACGCGGCCAACGAGCAGGCGGTCGACGCGTTCCACGAGGGGCGCATCGGTTTCCTCGACATCGTCGACATCGTCCGTCGCGTCGTCGACACGCACGAGGCCCCCGCGACGCTGAGTCGCGAGGGCCTGGCCGACGCCGAGAGCTGGGCGCGCCGTGCGGCGGATGCGGCGGTGGCAGCGTCCGGTCAGTAGACCGTCAGCCCTTCCGCCGCGAATTGTGCGCGCACCCGTTCGATGAGCTCCTTCTCGGGTGCGGGCGTGTCTTCGAGGGGGTAGGCGCGTCCCAGCTCGTGCCACTTGTCACGACCCATCTGATGGAAGGGCAGGACCTCCACACGGGTGACGGTGCCGGGCCGGATCTCGTTCAGGGATGCGGCGTAGCGGGCGACCGCGGCGACGTTGTCGACGTCGTCGGTGAGACCGGGGACGAGGACGAACCGGACCCACACCTCGACGTCGCCGCGACGCGCCAGGCGCTCGCCGAACTCGAGCGTCGGCTCGAGCTCCCGGCCCGTGACACGGCGGTACGTGTCGGGGTCGCCGGACTTCACGTCCAGCAGGACGAGGTCGGTGTCGGCGAGAAGCTCATCGGTGGCGTGAGCTCCCAGGTAACCGGACGTGTCGAGCGCCGCGTGGATTCCCATCGCCTTGGCGCCGCGGACCAGTCGGGCAGCGAACGCGGGCTGCATGAGCACCTCGCCTCCCGAGATGGTGAGACCCCCGCCGGTGGCACGGAAGACGCCGAGATACCGGCGGAGGCGTTCCAGGACCGCATCCGCCGTCACCGGGACGCCGTCCTTCATGGCGAACGTGTCCGGGTTCTGGCAGTACAGGCACCGCAGCGGACAGCCGTTGAGGAACAGGGTCAGGCGCGTTCCGGGGCCGTCGACCGCCGTGACCAGCTCCCATGAGTGCACGGAGCCGAGCTTGCCGGTGCGCATCGCGGCGAGACGCCCGGCGCGGTCGATGTCGGCGACGTCGAGGCCGTGGAGGCCGGCACCACCGCGACGGGTGGTGCCGGCCTCCAGGACCGGAGCGTCGAGCTGCACCGCGTCCCGGGGGAGCGGCGTGCCCAGCAGCACGGTCATGGCGCTCTCACATTCCCCCGTGGAACGTGCGGGACAGCACGTCGAGCTGCTGCTCGCGCGTCAGTCGCACGAAATTCACGGCGTAGCCGGACACCCGGATCGTCAGCTGCGGATAGGCCTCGGGGTTCTCCATGGCGTCGAGCAGCGTCTCGCGGTTCAGGACGTTGACGTTCATGTGGTACCCGTTGGAGCTGAAGTACGCGTCCAGCAGGCCTGCCAGGTTGCGCGAACGCTCGTCCGCCGTGCGGCCGAGGCCCGCCGGTACGATCGTGTTGGTCAGCGAGATCCCGTCCTGGGCCTCCGTGTACGGCACCTTCGCGACCGAGAGGGCCGAGGCCAGCATCCCGTGGGTGTCGCGTCCGTTCATCGGGTTGGCGCCCGGGGCGAACGGTTCGCCGGCCCGGCGCCCGTCGGGGGTGTTGCCCGTGGCCTTGCCGTAGACGACGTTCGAGGTGATCGTCAGCACGGACTGGGTCGGAAGCGCGTTGCGGTACATCGGGTGACGGCGGAGCTTCGCCATGAACCGTTCGACGAGCTCGACGGCGATCGCGTCCGCTCGGTCGTCGTCGTTGCCGTAGGCGGGGAAGACGCCCTCGGTGCGGTAGTCGACGACGATGCCGCGCTCATCGCGGATCGGGGTGACGGTCGCGTACTTGATGGCGGAGAGGGAGTCCGCGGCGACCGAGAGGCCGGCGATGCCGAAGGCCATCGTGCGCAGCACGTCCTTGTCGTGGAGAGCCATCTCGAGACGCTCGTACGCGTACTTGTCGTGTGACCAGTGGATGCAGTTCAGCGCCTCCACGTAGGTCGCGGCGAGCCAGTCCATCATCCGGTCGAAGCGTGCGTCCACGTCGGCGTAGTCGAGGGGGCCGTCTCCGACGGGCGTCTCCTCGGGGGCGATCTGCTCGCCCGTGACCTCGTCGCGTCCGCCGTTGATGGCGTACAGGAGGGTCTTGGCGAGGTTCACGCGGGCGCCGAAGAACTGCATCTGCTTGCCCACCCGCATCGGGGAGACGCAGCAGGCGATGGCCGCGTCGTCGCCCCACTGGGCGCGGATGAGGTCATCCGACTCGTACTGGACGGCAGAGGTGTCGATCGAGACCTGCGCGCAGAAGTTCTTGAAGCCCTCGGGCAGCTGCTCGCTCCAGAACACGGTCATGTTCGGCTCGGGTGCGGGACCCAGGTTGTAGAGCGTCTGCAGGTAGCGGAACGAGGTGCGCGTCACCAGTGGACGACCGTCCTCGCCGACGCCGCCGATGGTCTCGGTCACCCAGGTCGGGTCGCCGGAGAACAGCTGGTCGTACTCGGGAGTGCGCAGGAATCGCACGATCCGCAGCTTGATCACGAAGTCGTCGACGATCTCCTGCGCTTCGCTCTCGGTGAGCAGCCCCCGTTCGAGGTCGCGCTGGACGAACACGTCGAGGAACGTCGAGGTGCGACCGAGCGACATCGCGGCGCCGTTCTGCTCCTTCACCGAACCGAGGTAGGCGAAGTAGAGCCACTGGACCGCCTCGCGAGCGGTCGTGGCGGGCCCGGAGATGTCGTAGCCGTAGGAGGCGGCCATCTGCTTCAACTCGCCGAGGGCGCGGATCTGCTCGGCGTGCTCCTCGCGGGCGCGCACGATGTCCTCCGTGAACGGCGTCGTGTCCAGGCCGAGCTTGTCCATCTTCTTCGCGGCGATGAGCGCGTCGACACCGTAGAGCGCCACGCGGCGGTAGTCGCCGATGATCCGGCCGCGGCCGTAGGCGTCGGGCAGACCCGTGATGATGTGCGACCGGCGAGCGGCGCGCACCGAGGGGGAGTACACGTCGAAGACGCCCTCGTTGTGGGTCTTGCGGTACTGCGTGTAGATCGCCTTGAGCGTCTCGTCGACCTCGTAGCCGTAGGTCTTGAGAGCGCCCTCGACCATCCGCCATCCGCCGTTCGGCATGATCGCGCGCTTGAGCGGCGCATCGGTCTGCAGACCGACGATCAGCTCGTCGTCCTTCGCGATGTAACCGGGCTGGTGAGCGGTGATGGCGGCGGGCGTGTAGGGGTCGATGTCGTAGACGCCGCGCTCGCGCTCCTCGGGGAACATGGCGGCCAGCGTGTCCCACACCCGCGTCGTCCGCTCGGTGGGGCCGGCGAGGAACGAGCCGTCGCCGGTGTACGGGGTGTAGTTGCGCTGGATGAAGTCGCGCACGTCCACGCCGTCCTGCCACGGGCCGGCCGTGAAGCCGTCCCAGGCCTGGGGCTGGGCGTCCTGTGCGTCGCGGGAAACTCCTGCGGGGGTGACGATGCTCATGATGTCGCTTCCTTGTCCTCGTGGGGCCGGTCGCGTCGGGGTGGTGCTCGTCGTCGGGCGCCCGCCCGGCGGGCCTGTTGTCACGCTAGACCCGGGCTGCGGCGGCGTTCGGAGCATGCACGCCGTGAATAATCAGAGAGGTCAGACCACTGACTTCCTTGTGTGGGAACAACAAGGATTCCGGCACGCCAGGGACCAAGGTCCTGCGCACGGCAGGAGCCGCCGCAGAGCGGACGGATGCGGGGTCAGTCCTCGTAGGGAACGGGCCAGCGCGGCTCGGGAACGGGCCACCCGGCATCGCGCAGCGCGCGGCGAGCGAGCTCGCGGGCGGAGTACGGCGTGCGCTGCCCGCGGATGTCGCGGTAGTCCTGGTGACCGGGTCCGGCCCAGAGGATCGCGTCGCCCTCGCCGACCAGCGCGACGGCCTCGACGATCGCCCGCTCGGGCGGCGAGAACTCGTGGATCTCGGCATCCGGACGTGCGCGGCGAGCCCCCTCGATGAGGGTCGCCCGGATGGAGGTCGGTTCCTCGAAGCGCGGATGATGGTCGGTGATGACGAGGATGTCGCTGCCCTCGACGCCGGTGCGCCCCATGTCATGGCGCTTCGTCGCGTCGCGGTCGCCGTCGGCGCCGAACAGCATCAGCACGCGGCCGGGGGTGACGCGACGGACCGCCGCCAGGGTCTTCTCGAAGGCATCGGGCGAATGCCCGAAGTCCACGTAGACCGCGGGTCCCGCATCGCCCGACACCCGCTCGGTGCGACCCGGCAGATAGGCGTCGATGCGTGAGCCGTCCAGCGCGTCCACGAGGCGCTGCCACGGATAGCCGCCTTCGTACATCATGACGATCGCGAGCGCCGCGTTGGCCGCCATGTGGCGACCGATGACGGGCACCACCGTCTCGAGGCGCTCGCCGGCAGGACCGTGCAGCGCGAACCGTGTGCCCTCCTGGCGCTCGTCGATGATCTCGACGCGCCACTGGGCGGTCTCGGCGAGCACGGCGTCGGCCGCGATGTCGGGCGTCGCGATGGTCGTGAAGGGGATCTCGCACCGGGCCACGACCTCGGCCGCCGCGGCGGAGTCGAGCGAGATGACGGCGCGACGGGCGCGGTCGGGGCGGAACAACGGGAGCTTCGCTTCGAGGTACTCCTGCATGTCGGCGTAGTCGTCGAGGTGGTCATGGGTGAGGTTCGTGAAGGCGGCGACGTCGAAGACGATCCCGTCCACGCGGTGGCGGCTGAGCGCCTGCGCGCTCACCTCGACGGCGACGGCCTCGACGCCCCGCTCGCGCATGAGCGCGAGGAGGGCATGGAACTCGGATGCCTCGGGTGTCGTCAGGCGCGAAACGATCACCTGGCCCGCGATGTGGCGCTCAGCGGTGGAGGAGAGCCCGGTGACGACTCCGAGCTGCGACAGCATGCCTTCGAGGAGGTGGGAGACGCTCGTCTTGCCGTTGGTGCCCGTGGTGGCGAACAGGAGCGGGAGGTCGTCGTCGACGCCCGTGCCGTAGACCCATGCGGACAGCTCGCCCATCCGCGCCCGCGGGTTCTCGAGGACGAGCACCGGGACGGCGGGCGTGCCGACGAGATCGGCGCCCGCCGCATCCGTGATGATCGCGACCGCGCCGCGTTCGATCGCCTGGGTGGCGAACTCCGCCCCGTGGCGGTTCACCCCGCGGAGGGCGACGAACGCCTCGCCCGGGCGGAGATCGGCGGTCGCGAGGGTGATCCCGTGCAGCGAGACGCCTCGCGCATCGCCGCGGACCTCTGCTCCGAAGCGGTTCGCGAGGTCGTCCAGCGCCCGCGTCGGAGGGTTCTCTGGGCGCAGGACCGGGGGCAGATTCGCGGGCGATGACATGGCCCTCCATTCAATCAGACGCGGTCCGTGCTCGTGGCTCGCCGTGCCCGTGCACGGCTCGCTCAAAGCCGTCGCCGCTACGGTGGTGCGGTGACGATCCTCGCCTTCGTGATCGGTGTCGTGGTGCTCATCGTCGGCCTCGCCGTCTCGATCGCCCTCCACGAGATCGGTCATCTCGTGCCCGCCAAGGCCTTCGGTGTGCGCGTCGGTCAATACATGATTGGCTTCGGCCCGACGCTCTTCTCGCGCCGCCGTGGTGAGACGGAGTACGGCATCAAGCTGCTGCCGCTGGGCGGTTACATCTCGATGGCCGGCATGTACCCGCCCGCGCCTGCGCTCGAAGAGGACGCGTCGACGCCCGGTCGCGCGGCTCGCAGGCGCGTGTCGTCCCGCTTCTTCGGCACGCTCGTGCAGGATGCACGCGACGCCAACGCCGAGACGCTGATCGGCGCCGAGGATCGCACCTTCTACCGGCTCCCCGTCTACAAGCGGGTCATCATCATGCTGGGCGGCCCCTTCATGAACCTGCTCCTGGCGATCGTGCTCTTCACGATCCTCTTCAGCGGATTCGGCGTGCAGACGGCGACGACGACCGTCTCCTCGCTCAGCGAGTGCGTGCCGACGTCGTCCACATCCCAGGAGTGCGCATCCTCCCCGGCACCTGCCGCGCAGGTCGGCCTCGAGCCGGGTGACACCATCGTCTCGATCGACGGCCAGGCCGTCGCCGACTTCACCGCGGCGACCGCCCTCATCCAGGCCTCGCCGGGCCGGGCGATGAGCTTCGTCATCGACCGCGACGGTACGCAGCGCACCGTGACGATCACGCCGGCAGCCGTCCCCAAGACGGACGACCCGAACACGGAGATCGGCTTCATCGGGGTGCGACCCACCGGCGCGCTGGTCGCTCAGCCGCTGTGGGCGGGTCCCCAGGCGGCGATCGAGAACGTGGGCGCCGTCGCCGGCATCATCGTCAAGCTGCCGGTGATGGTGGCCGAGACGGCATCGACCCTCGTCACGGGCGCCGAGCGCGATCCGAACGGACCGCTGAGCGTCGTGGGCGCGGGCGTGATCGCCGGCGAGATGGCGTCGTCGTCCTCGCCGATCGTCAATCGCGTCGCGGGAATCGTCGGGCTGCTGGGCTCGCTCAACATCGCGCTGTTCGTCTTCAACCTCGTGCCTCTGCTGCCGCTCGACGGCGGTCACGTCGTCGTCGCCCTCTGGGACGGCATCAAGAGGTGGTGGGCGCGCATCGGGCACCGCCCTGCACCCCGCCCGGTCGACGCCACGAAACTCGTCCCGTTGACATTCGTCGTGGTGGCTGCCCTCGCGGTCATGGGCGGCGTGCTGATCCTGGCGGACCTGATCAACCCGCTGTCGCTGATCTGAGCCTCAGACGACCGCCGCGCCCAGCGCGGCGGAGATGAGACGCTCGAGGGTCCGCATCCCATCGCGGGACAGGATGGATTCGAGGTGCCCCTGCACCGAGGCGAATCCCTCTCCGCGGAGCGCATAGACGTCGCCGGACACCGGATCGGCCGACACCTCGACGTCGTCGATGACCGAGGTGCCCGGCGCGACGCGAGCGGTGAAGGTGTTGTAGAAGCCGATGGATGCGGGCTCCCCGAACACGTCCACCTCGAGTTGCAGACCCTGGTGCGGGCGCGCGAGCGGTGCGAGCGCGATGCCGAGGCGATCCGCGAGGATCTGATGGCTCAGGCACACGGCGAGCAGCGGACGGCCGGCATCCAATCGGGAGCCGACGACCTCGCGCATCCGACGGATGCGGTCGCTCTCGTCGTCGCGCGGATCGCCGGGGCCGGGGCCCGCGATCACGAGGTCGGCCGCATCGAGCGCGGCGGCGTCCGCGACGCTCCAGTCGACGATCGTCGTCTCGAGACCGAGGTGTCGCAGCTGGTGCGCGAGCATCGTCGTGAATCGGTCTTCCGCATCCACGACCACCGCCGTGCGGCCCGCGAACGGGCCGTCGGCGGAGCCGCCCTGCGGGTTCAACCAGAACGCCGCGAGGCGGGCGTTCCGCGAGGCGAGAAGGGCGGCGATGTCCGGGTCGTCCGCGAGCGGGCGGGCAGCGGCGGGTGCGTCCGGGTCGGCGACGCGCGTGCGGGGGACGGCACCGATGGCGCCCAGCACGCCCGCGGCCTTGCCGTGCGTCTCGCCGACTTCGCCGTCCGGGTCCGAGTGGCGCACGAGCGTCGCGCCGACCGGCACCCGCAGGCGACCGTCGACGAGGTAAGCGGTGCGGATGAGGATGGGGGCGTCGAGGTCGTGGCCGGTGCCGGCCGCATCCGTCGTCGGGGTGAACAGCGCCGCGACGCCCGAGTAGTAGCCGCGCGGTTCGGTCTCGTGTCGCGCGATCACGGTGCAGGCGTTCTGCATGGGCGAGCCGGTGACCGTCGGCGCGAACATCGTCTCGCGCAGGATCGTGCGAGGGTCGAGCCGCGACGAGCCGCGCAGCATGTACTCCGTGTGCGTGAGGCGCGACATCTCCTTGAGGTGCGGGCCCGTGATGCGTCCGCCGTCGGAGCACACGGCGCTCATCATCTTGAGTTCCTCGTCGACGACCATGAAGAGCTCTTCGGTCTCTTTGGTGGACTCCAGGAACTCGGCCAGCGTCTCGACCGTCGCGCCGGTGTCGGGGTGGCGGAAGGTGCCGGAGATGGGGTTCATCGTGACGATGCCGCCCTGCGCGCTCACGTGGGCCTCGGGGCTCGCGCCGACTGCGACGTGTCCGTCGGTGACCACCGCGAAGGTCCAGTACGCACCGCGCTCGTGCTCGAGCAGGGCTCGGAACCAGGTGAGCGCGGTGACACGCGGATCGGCCGCCACCGACGCGGTGAAGTCCCGACGGATGACGAAGTTGGCGCCCTCGCCGCGACCGATCTCGTCGGCGATGACGGTGCGGACGATGCCCGCGTACGTCTCGTCCGACATGTCGAAGCCCGCATCCTCCAGGGGGATCGGGGCCGTGGGAAGGGCCGCGAGCACCTCGTCGCGAGGGAGCGCGCGGTGGTGCGTGACGACGAGACACCGCAGCGGCGCGCCGTCGTCGTGGCAGACGAAGCCGCGCTCGCGCACCTGCCGGTACGGCACCAGTGCCAGCACCTCGCGAGGGGTGCCGTCGGCGTCGTGCAGCGGGATGTCGGCGAGCAGCTCGACGTCCACCACATCGCCGGTGAGCACCTCGACGGTGTGCGTGTCACGCGCGATGAGCGCGAAGGGCGCTGCGGATGCGGTCAGCTCGCTGAGCAGGGAGGCGGCGTTGTCCATCTTGGTCGTTCCTTCGTCCAGAAAGCGGCCGCCTCATGAAGAAGGACCGCCCGGGGGCGGTCCGTGTCGCACACGCACACCGCCTACGCGGTGTGCCACCAGATGCGGTTCGTGTGCATGGCGAGAAAGTACCACATCCGCCCAAGGGAGCTCCGCGACCTCGGGCTGACGCGGGCGCGAGCCTCGGTCCCTACACAGCAGCGGGCGCGTAGGCTGATCGCGTGCCAGCCGTGAACCTCGGGATGCCGCGCATCCCGGAAATCCTCGCCCCGCGCCGCAAGAGCCGTCAGATCCGGGTCGGCAAGGTGCTCGTCGGCGGAGACGCGCCCATCAGCGTGCAGTCGATGACGACCACCAAGACGACCGACATCAACGCGACGCTGCAGCAGATTGCGGAGCTGACCGCATCCGGGTGCGAGATCGTGCGCGTGGCGGTTCCCAGCCAGGACGACGCCGACGTGCTGCACATCATCGCCAAGAAGAGCCAGATCCCCGTCATCGCCGACATCCACTTCCAGCCGAAGTACGTGTTCCAGGCCATCGACGCCGGGTGCGCTGCGGTCCGGGTGAACCCGGGCAACATCCGCCAGTTCGACGACAAGGTGGGCGAGATCGCCAAGGCCGCATCGGCGGCGGGCGTCTCGCTCCGCATCGGCGTCAACGCGGGTTCGCTCGACAAGCGTCTGTTGGAGAAGTACGGCAAGGCCACTCCCGAGGCGCTCATGGAGAGCGCCGTCTGGGAGGCGTCGCTGTTCGAGGAGCACGACTTCCACGATTTCAAGATCTCGGTCAAGCACAACGACCCCGTCGTGATGGTGAAGGCGTACCGCCTGCTCGCCGAGCGGGGGGACTGGCCGCTGCACCTGGGCGTCACCGAGGCCGGTCCTGCCTTCCAGGGGACGATCAAGTCGGCGACCGCGTTCGGCATCCTGCTCTCGGAGGGCATCGGCGACACCATCCGTGTCTCGCTCTCCGCGCCGCCGGCCGAGGAGGTCAAGGTCGGCCACCAGATCCTGCAATCGCTGAACCTGCGCGAGCGCAAGCTCGAGATCGTGTCGTGCCCCTCGTGCGGCCGCGCCCAGGTCGACGTCTACACCCTCGCCGACGACGTCACCGAGGGTCTGAAGGACATGACCGTGCCGCTGCGCGTGGCGGTCATGGGCTGCGTCGTCAACGGACCCGGTGAGGCGCGAGACGCCGACCTCGGTGTCGCCAGCGGCAACGGCAAGGGCCAGATCTTCGTCAAGGGCGAGGTCGTGAAGACCGTGCCCGAGAGCGAGATCGTCGCGACCTTGATCGCGGAGGCCAATCGCATCGCCGCCGAGATGGGCCCCGATGCCCCGCTGGGCACCGCGCAGGTCGTCACCGCCTGACCCTCCCGCATCCGCTCGGGTTGTCTCTTGCCGGCTGCCGAGTTGCGTCGCATGTGCGCAGATGCCACAGGTTTGCGCACATGCACCTGTCAATGACTGGCGCGTTTGCGCAACGGCGACGCAACTCGGGTATGGAGGGCGGTGGCCGGTCCTCGGGAGAGAGCGCCCCGCGTCCCGGTGACGGATGCGGGGCGCTCGCCGTCGTGGGTCAGCTCCAGAGGGAGTGGTAGGCGTTGATCGCCGGCTGGCCGCCGAGGTGCGCGTAGAGCACCGTGGAGTCCTTGGGGATGTCACCGGATCCGACGAGGTCGATGAGGCCCGCAAGCGACTTGCCCTCGTAGACGGGGTCGGTGATCATCGCCTCGAGCTGGGCGCCGAGGGCGATCGCCTCCATGGTCGAGTCGACGGGGATGCCGTAGAGCTCACCCGCCCAGCCCTCGAGCACCTGGATCTCGTCGTCGCGTAGGTCGCGCCCGAGTTCGATGAGCTCGGCCGTCGCACGTGCGATGCGGCCGACCTGGTCGCGCGTCTTGGTGAGCGTGGCGGATGCGTCGATGCCGAGCACCCGGCGCTTGACACCCGTGAGGTCCTCGAGCGCCGCGAAGCCCGCGATCATCCCCGCGTGCGTGGAGCCGGTCACCGCGCACACGACGATCGTGTCGAAGAACACGCCGAGCTGCTTCTCCTGCTCTGCGACCTCGAACGCCCAGTTGGCGAAGCCGAGACCGCCCAACGGGTGCTCAGATGCGCCCGCGGGGATCGGATACGGCGTGCCGCCGGCATCCTCCACCTCCGAGAGAGCCTGCCGCCACGAGTCGCGGATGCCGATGTCGAAGCCCGCGTCGTCGAGCCGCGAGTCGGCTCCCATCATGCGCGAGAGCAGGATGTTGCCCACCTTGTCGTTGGTGGGGTCGTCCCAGGGGACCCACTTCTCCTGCACCAAGCGCGCCTTCAGCCCGAGGTGGGCGGCGACGGCGGCGACCGCGCGGGTGTGGTTCGACTGGTACCCGCCGATCGACACGAGGGTGTCCGCTCCCGAAGCGAGCACGTCGGGAACGATGTACTCGAGCTTGCGGACCTTGTTGCCGCCGAAGGCGAGCCCGCTGGAGACGTCTTCGCGCTTCGCCCACACCTGGGCACCGCCGAGGTGCTGGGTGAGACGCTTCAGGTGCTGCAACGGGCTGGGTCCGAAGGTGAGCGGGTGTCGGGGGAACTGGTCGAGCTTCATGCGGAGTGCTCCTCGGAGGTCGGGGTGGCGGGGGTCGGGTGCGGTTCCTCGACGGTGAGGCTCTGCCAGGTCTGCTCGGCGAGGGCCGCGGCGCCGGCGACGTCGCCGGCCGCGCACAGCTCGATGAGTCTCGCGTGGCGTGCTGCGGAGGCGTGCCCCTCGGTCGAGCCGAAGCGCAGGCGCTCTGCCCGCTGGAGGACCGGCTCGTACTGCGCCAGAACGGTCCGCACCGCGGCGTTTCCGGATGCGGTGAGCGCGACGTCGTGGAATGCGTGGTCGGCGGCGAGGGCCGCCTCGACGTCGCCGGCCGCGTGCGCGGCGGCGAAGGCGGCGTTCGCTGCGCGCATCCGCTCGATGTCGTCCGCCGTCAGGCGGGGGATCGCCGTCTCGATCGCCAGCCGGTGCATGGCCGCGACGACCGCTTGCGCGTCACGGACACTCTGCGGGTCGATCGGCGCGACGACGGTGGAGCGACCCGGGAGCGCACGAACGAGCCCGGATCGGCCGAGCTCCAGCAGGGCTTCGCGGACCGGCGTGCGGCTCACGCCGAGCCAGGCGGCGATCTCCGTGTCGCGCAGCTGTTCGTCGGGCGCGAGGGTGCCGTCGACGATCGCGTCACGCAGACGGAGGTAGACCTCGTCGCGCAGCAAGGACCGGGGCGGGAGCGTCTGCGAGGGAATCGGCATGCAATATATTGCGCACGGTAGGCGCCGTTCGGTCAAATCGGCGCGCCGTCCCGCGACACCCGCACGACGCGTGGTGCAGATGTGAACACAACTGGTCTCCGAGGCCTGGAACATGCGCCCCGCCGTGCACGGGCCATCGGGTTCGGATGAATCTTCGCAGTTCGGGAACCAGCTTCGTGATGCCGGACACTTCAGAGTGTGAGAGATGCTGAAGCCGCGTTGTGGCAACGGGTGCGTGCCGGTGATGAATCGGCTCTGGGGGATGTGTTCGATCTGCATCAGGAACGTGTGTTCCGACATGCGTTCCGGCTGCTCCGCGATCATGCGGATGCGAAGGATGCGGTGGCGGTGGGCTTCTTCGAGCTGTGGCGCAGACGCGCCGCCGTGCGGGTCGTGGACGGATCGGTGCTGCCCTGGCTGCTGGTGGCGGTGGCGAATGCGGCGCGGAACCTCGAACGTTCGACGCGCCGATACCGCCCGTTGTTGGCGCCCGTGCCGGCGAGCCACGGCGACGCCGAGCCGTCAGGTTCGAATGCCGGTGCGGCCCTGGAGGCTCTGGGGAAGCTGCCGGCGAGCGAGAGGGCTGTCGTGGTTCTGGCGGTACTCGAGGGGTTCTCGGAGCGCGATGTCGCTTACGCGCTCGACGTGCCGCCGGGAACGGTGAGGTCGAGGTTGGCGCGGGCGAGAGCAAGGCTGCGCGACGAGATGGTCGAGATGGAGGCGTCATGGGCGTGAACGACGACCGGCTCTCCGCCGGTGAACAGAACGAGCTGCGCGCGTTGGTGACCGCAGGAGCGGGCCGGATGCGTGCCGCGAAGCGGCGTCGGATGCAGGCGATCACCGGCGGTGCCGCGGTGCTGCTGGTCGCAGCGGTGGTGGGCGCGGTCGCACTGACGGCGCTCGGCAGCCCGGACCGCGTTGCGACACCGGTCGAGACCACCGTGATGACAAACACCCCCACGCCGCAACCCACCGAACAGACCGAGGATCCGGCTGCGGCCGTGCGAGGTGTCGCCCCCTTCGGCGGAGAATGCGCGAATGCGCTCACTGCTGGAGTGGTCGGCGACTTCTACGGCGTCCAGATGACGCTGATGGCGGATGCCTGGTCAGACGGCTCCGTCGCCTTGCAGGGGGGATTGAGCTGCACGTGGAGCAATGTCCCCGGATACGGTGAGCAGAAGCTCACCCTGTGGGCATACCCCCTGAGTGTCGTCGAGCCCTACCTCGCCGGGCTCGAGGAAGCGCCGGGCTGCGGTGCGGAGGCCTCCTACTGCGCTCGGAGCGAAGCCCGCGACGGGCTGTGGGTGTACGTCCGCGCGTCGGCGGTGGGGAGCTCGCCGGACCCGACTGAGGTGATGAACGCGGCTTTCGAGAACGCGGCGCAGTGGCCGAGTGCTGCACCCGCCGCCCCCACGGCTCAGTGGTGGCCGCCGGTCACCTGTGATGAGCTCACCGCGTCAGTCGATATCGCGGGTGCTCTCGGGATGCCGGTGAGTGTGGCTGAGGCGTCGCCGCCTCAGGGGCAGTCGTCGACGGAGATCTCTCCCGGCCAGATCCCGGGCAAGCGTGGAGCTGCGGGTGGTTGTGCCTTCGTCGCGAGTCCGATCCACGACGTGTCTGTGAAGACGGTCTCCGGCGGGGCGGCCTACGCGACGGGGTTTGCTGCCGTCGACGGCGCATCGCCGTTCACCGTGCGCGGCGGCTACGCGGCGTGGACGCTGCCCGACTACGACCCATGGGAAGGACACAACAGGTACGTCGTCGTGTCCGACGGAGTCAATCTCGTTCGCGTGGGTACGAGCCTCGTCGACGGCTCGCCGAGCGATGATGCGCTGGGGGAGCTGGGTGTGCGGGTCATCGAGGCGCTGAACGGAACGGTGGGTTGAGAGAGATGGGTGAGGCCGACGTGACGGACGCGATGCGGGGTAGAGAGAGCGCTGCCTGGCAGCGGGTGCGTGCCGGCGACGAGTCGGCGTTGGGGGAGATGTTCGACCTGCACCAGGGACGGGTGTTCCGGCACGCGTTCCGACTGTTGGGGGATCACGAGGACGCGAAGGACGCCGTGGCGGTGGCGTTCTTCGAGTTGTGGCGCAAGCGGAGCTCGGTCCACGTGGTGGACGGGTCCGCGTTGCCGTGGCTGCTGGTGACGGTGGCGAATGCGGCGCGGAATCTGGAGCGGTCGGCCAGGCGCTATCGGGCGTTGCTGGCGAAGACTCCCGCGGAGCGCCATGTCGATGCGCCGTCGGCGTCGGATGAGAGCGGGGTGCTCGCCGCGCTGAGGAAGCTGCCGGAGCGCGAGCGCGCCGTCGTGGTGCTGGCGGTGCTCGAGGGGTTCTCCGAGCGGGAGGTCGCCGAGGCGCTCGGCGTCGCACCGGGCACGGTGAAGTCGAGGTTGTCGCGGGCGAAGGCGAAGCTGCGCGACGAGATGGTCGAGGTGGAGGCGTCATGGGCGTGAACGACGACCGGCTCTCGGCCGGTGAACAGAACGAACTCCGCGCTCTGGTGACGGCGGGTGCGGGGCGGATGCGTGCCGCGAGGCGGCGTCGGATGCAGGCCATCACGGGTGGGGCGGCCGTGCTGCTGGTCGCGGCGGTCGTCGGAGCGGTCGCGCTGACCGCGATGGGGAGCCCAGACCGGGTCGCCACCCCCATCGAGACCGACACGACCGCGACGCCGACACCGGAACCCACACCGGACCCGACACAGGTCGCGCCGACCGCCCCGGTAGCCGCGTTCGGCGGAGATTGCGCCAACCTGGTCGACACCGATTGGCTGACGCAGCGCGTAGGGCTCAGCATGAGAGAGGAGCCGCTAGCGTGGCCGTACCCCGCCCTCGAACTCAACGGAGCGTTGAGCTGCTGGTGGATTGCGCCCGAGTCGTATGCGAGTCCGCGGCTCGAGATCACCGTTCTGCCCTCCACCGCACAGGACGGTGAAGCTCTGGCGACAAGTGAGCTCTCCTGTGCGGACGAGGCGGGCACCTGTGTCGCTGCCGTCGCCGCGAACGGAACGTGGATGTTCATCCGTGCGTATGCCGCGCGACCGGCGGACTGGGTACCTCAGCTCATTGAGGACCTCGTGGCGCGAGCCGAGCAGCATCCGACGCCGCAGCGAGCGGAGCGCGCCGCCGGATGGTGGTCTCTTCCGGACTGTGAGTGGATAGCCTCGGTGGCCACGCCGAAGGATGCGAAGGAAATGGCGGCCGGTGAGAGCGACTCGCTTCTCGACAGCCTCTCCCGGGAGTCAGCGAGCGGGCTTGCGGGCTACGAGACCTCGTGCAACTGGCTCGTCCCCATCCCGGAGGAGTTCGGAGGCAACGGCGACGCGTCCGCGGGGGTGACGGTCGTACCCGGGGGCGCGCAGTTCTTCGACGCGATCGCCGCGAGCGAGCGCGCGGAACCTGTCACGGTGGCCGGCGCGGACCGCGCCACGACCGCGAGCGGGCTGGATCGGCTGGAGGCGTACGACGCTCGGCTGGTCGTGACGTCGGGCGAGAACATGCTCATCATCACCGGCGACAACGGTCTTCCACCCGAATCCCTGGCGTACCTCGTGGAGCCATACCTCACGGCCCTCAACGCCACGCTGGGCTGAGCCCGGGCCGCCGTGGGTGATCGCGCTCACGGCGGCCCGCCGCATCCGTAGACTGGGAATCGTGGTCACACGTCTGTCAACGTTCTTTCTCCGCACGCTCCGCGAGGACCCCTCCGACGCCGAGGTCGCCAGCCACAAGCTGCTGATCCGCGCCGGCTACATCCGACCGCAGGCGGCCGGCATCTTCGCGTGGCTCCCGCTGGGGCTGCGGGTGAAGGCGAAGATCGAGACGGTCGTGCGTGAGGAGATGGCCGCCGCGGGTGCGCAGGAGGTGCACTTCCCGGCGCTCATGCCCCGGGGTGCGTACGAGGCCACGGGCCGCTGGGACGAGTACGGCGACCTCCTGTTCCGTCTCCAGGACCGCAAGGGCGGCGACTACCTGCTCGCCCCGACGCACGAAGAGGCCTTCACGCTGCTCGTGAAGGACCTCTACTCGTCCTACAAAGACCTCCCGCTGACGATCTACCA
Source organism: Microbacterium sp. RG1 (assembly GCF_005347485.1). NCBI lineage: Bacteria > Bacillati > Actinomycetota > Actinomycetes > Micrococcales > Microbacteriaceae > Microbacterium > Microbacterium sp. RG1. Next base: position 360,718 of record NZ_CP034121.1, read on the forward strand.
GATCCAGGACAAGTACCGCGACGAGGCTCGCCCCCGCGCCGGTCTCCTGCGCGGGCGCGAGTTCACGATGAAGGACGCCTACTCCTTCGACGCGACGGATGCCGGACTCGACGCCTCCTACCAGGCTCAGCGCGACGCCTACGAGCGCATCTTCCAGCGCCTCGGTCTCGAGTACGTCATCGTGCAGGCGGATGCGGGGGCCATGGGCGGATCGCGCTCTGAGGAGTTCCTGCACCCGACCCCGGTCGGCGAGGACACCTTCGTGCGCTCAGCGGGAGGGTACGCGGCCAACGTCGAGGCCTACACGACAGCGGTGCCCGAGGCGCGTCCGATCGACGGTCTGCCGGAGCCGGTCGTCTTCGACTCGCCGAACACTCCGACGATCGCGACCCTCGTCGACCACATGAATGCGGTGCTCGAGGGCGGGTACACCGCCGCCGACACCCTCAAGAACGTCGTGCTCGCGCTCACGCACCTCGACGGCTCGCGCGAGCTCGTCGTGATCGGACTGCCCGGCGATCGCGAGGTCGACGACAAGCGCGTGGAGGTCGCCTTCGCGCCGGCCGAGGTCGCGCCCGCCACCGAGGCGGACTTCGCCGCCCACCCGCTGCTGGTCAAGGGCTACATCGGCCCCTGGTCGCCCGAGGGCGCCGTGCTGGGCGAAGAGTCCGCCACCGGCATCCGTTACCTGCTCGATCCCCGTGTCGTCGACGGCACGAGCTGGGTCACCGGTGCCAACGTCGACCAGAAGCACGTGCACTCGCTCGTCGCGGGACGCGACTTCTTCGCCGACGGTACGGTCGATGTCGCGAATGTGCGCGAGGGCGACCCCGCTCCCGACGGGTCCGGTCCCGTCTCGCTCGCGCGCGGCATGGAGATCGGGCATGTCTTCCAGCTCGGCCGCAAGTACGCCGAGGCGCTCGGCCTCAAAGTGCTCGACGAGAACGGCAAGCTCGTCACCGTCACGATGGGCTCCTACGGGATCGGCGTCACCCGCATCCTCGCGATCATCGCCGAGCTGAACAACGACGAGAAGGGTCTCATCTGGCCCGCCTCGGTCGCGCCCTTCGACGTGCACGTCGTGGCCGCGGGTCGCGATGCCGCGGTCTTCGAGCTCGCGGAACAGGTCAGTGCAGAGCTCGAGTCCCGCGGTTTCGACGTGCTGTACGACGACCGACCCAAGGTCTCGCCCGGAGTGAAGTTCGGCGACGCCGAGCTGGTCGGCATCCCGCGGGTCGTCGTCGTCGGCCGTGATGCGGCCGAGGGTGTCGTCGAGGTGTGGGACCGTCGCACGGGCTCACGCGAGAAGGTCACGCTCGAGACGGCCTACCGGCTGTTGCAGGAGGGCTGAGCCTCAGCTCTCGGATACCGGCGCGCTCCGAAGCCAGGGGCGGCCGAGGGGCAGCAGGCGGCGGTGCATCGTGCGCCACAGGAACTTCTCGACGAGCATGTAGAGCGCCAGGGCGGATGCGGCCAGCAGCAGCACCGAGCCGGCGGAGCCCAGAGTAGGCTCGCCGATGAAGGCTCCGGCGGACTGCAGCCCGAGTCCGCCGGCGACACAGATCAGGGTGGTCGGCAGGACCCGGTTGTGCAGTGCCCCCGGCACGGCGAACAGGAGCGCCAGCACGGCGAAGATCAGCGAGAAGAGTCCGCGCGCCTGCGCGGTCACCTCGAAGAAGCCCAGCTCCTCACCCAGGAGGAAGCCGGGCACGACGATCCAGTACCAGCCGAAGGCGTTGTAGACGATGAAGTGGAAGTCGTCGCCGATGAAGTAGGACAGCATTCCCGCCGTCACCTGCACGACGCCGCCGAACGCGGCACCGACCCAGAACACCGGGTTCTCGTCCTGGAGCCCGAGATGCGCGAGCTGCGCGGTCAGTGTCGCGATCACGAAACCGAGCAGCCCGATGAGACCGGGATCTGCCGGTTGGAACGGGTAGCCGCGGAGGGCGGGGGAGGACGTCATCTCGCTCCTTGGTCGACGGGTATCGTGCCAGCTTGCCGTCCCCGCGCGGGCGTCGGCAACACGGCGGTCGGACCGGGCACGCCTCAGAGGCGGGCGTATCGCGCGCGGAACAGGCAGAACAGCCCGTACGCGATCAGTCCGCCACCGACCGCGATCGCGATGAGCGGGCCCGCGGGCAGCTCGAGGAGGGATCGCACCGCGCCGTCCAGGCCACCCGCCTCCTGCGGATCCACGCGGATCGCCGCCACCCCGAGCAGCACGCCGACCGTTGCGAGCGAGATGCCCTTCGCCACATAGCCGACGACGCCCAGCGTCACCACCAGCGCGCCCGTCGCCCCCGCCGGTACCGACAGCTTCTTGCGGAAGCTTCGCCTGGCACCGATCACGCCGAACGCGATGCCGGCCACGAGGACCCCGACCCCCACGGCACCGAGGATGAACGGTCCGCCCGGGATCGAGAGGACCCCGCTGCTGGTCTCCTTGACGCTCTCGTCTCCGTCCGATCGGCCGCCGACGGCCACGACGATCGCGATGACGCCGAGCGCGGCGAATGCGAGGGCCTGACCTGCCTCCGACAGCGTCCGTGACCACGCGCGCTTCCCGCCCGCCCCGGCCATCGCCGCGACGGCGTGCCACAGGGCCAACGCCAGCAGCGCGAGTGCCACCACCCAGAGCGCGACGAGGCCGGCGGGCGTCGTCGCCAGGGCCCGGAACGCCCCGGACTGGTCGGCGTCGCCGTCCCCTCCGAAAGCGACGGTGAGCACGAGAGAACCCAGCATGACGTGGACGATCCCGGTCGCCGCATAACCCGCCTTCGCGAGTGTGCGCAGACGCGGGTCGCTCTCGAGACGACGGGCGGTCTTCTTCGGAGTGCTCATCGACGCAGGTTACGACCTCGCGCGCCCGGAGCCGAGGGGTTGCGGGGCGTGCGGGGCCGGGGGATCTGCGCGCCTACAATGTCCCGATGCCCGAACACGTTCCGCTGCGCCGTCGACTGCGGGTCAGCGCCCTGCCGGGTCTGCTGGATGCGGCCCCGGCTCGTGTCGTGCTGCTCATCGGTGTCGTCGTCGTCGTGCTCGGCCTGCTCATCGTCATCCGCCCGCTCGCCTCGCTCGTGCTGCTCGGACTGTACGTCGGGCTGAGCGTCATCGTCTCCGGCGTGCTCGAGCTGGTGTCGCGCCGCGCGGGACCCGCCTGGTGGACGCGTCTGATCGCGCTGCTGTGGATCGCGGGCGGGGTCGTCATCCTCGTCTGGCTCGGACGCAGCATCGAGCTGCTGCCTCCGACTCTCGCCGTGCTGCTCGTCGTCGGCGGTCTGGCATCCATCGGCGACGCGCTCGCCCGGGGCGTGGCCAGCGTCCGCGTACTCTCGGCCGTCTGGGGTGGCGCACAGGTCTCGTTCGGCGTCCTGTCGCTGACCTGGCCCGATGTCACGCTGCTCGTCGTCGCGGTCGTCTTCGGTGTGCGCACCATCGTCTTCGGTATCGGACTCATCGCCCGCGGCGTACGCGCCCGGAATGGACGCGCGGAGACCGAAGACCGAGTGCGAGCGGCTCCCTCTCGCCGCCGTAGGGTCCTCCGCGCGGCGGGACGCTACGCGTTGTCATTCGTGCTCGTGGTCAGCACGGTGGGTGGCTTCGGTCTGAACGACTGGCTCCGCGAGGGCGCGCCCGTCGTCGACGCCTTCTACGATCCTCCCGCGCACGTTCCCGAGGGACACGGACAGCTGATCCGCGTGGGTGAGTACGGCGGGCGTGAGCCCGATCGCGGCGAGGTGCAGCGCATCCTCTACACGACGCGCTCATCGACCGGCGCCCCCGCCGTCGGCAGCGGGATGGTGATCATCCCCGACGACCCGCCGCCCGGTCCCCGGCCGGTGCTGCTGTGGAACCACGGCACGACGGGCGTGGCACGCGGCTGCGCCCCGAGCCTCGCCGACGGCACGGCGACGAAGTGGGCGATCCCCGCCCTCGAGCGCATGCTGGCACGCGGCTGGGTCGTCGTCGCCCCCGACTACAGCGGTCAGGGCGCGCCCGGAGACTTCCCCTACCTGATCGGCACGGGCGAGGCGCGCTCGGCGCTGGACGCGGTGCTGGCGGCGGGCGAGATCGAGGACCTCGTGCTGTCGCCCGAGACCGTCGTGTGGGGGCACTCGCAAGGCGGACATGCTGCGCTGTGGACGACCATGCTCGCACCGGAATACACGCCGGGCATCGACGTCCTCGGCACGGCCGCGTTCGCTCCCGCCGCTGATCCCGTCGCCCTCGCGAGCGAGCTGACCGGAGGCGACGCGGGCGCGATGCTGACGGTGCTCGTGTCCTGGGTGATTGTGCCGTACGCCGACACGTACTCGGATGTGCGGCTCGAGGACTACGTGACGACGGGGGCGCGCTCCTTCATCAGGGAGATGACGCAGCGGTGCCTGAGCGAGCCGGGCGTGATGGTCTCGGCATTGACGGCGCTGGGGCTCAGCGAAGACACCCCGTTCGACACCGCCGAGCTCACGCGCGGCGCGCTCGGCCGACGTCTCGCGGAGAACGTTCCGACGGGACCCTGGGACACTCCGCTGTTCATCGCGTGGGGCACGAACGACGAAGTCCTGCCCACGAAGACGCAACGCGACCTGGTGTCGAGGTTGTGCGACGCGGGGGAGCGCGTGCGGGCCGTGCCGGTGGCGGGGCGCGGGCATCAGGACATCCTGCAGCCGCGTTCGGGAATGCTCACCTCGCTCGTGCGCTGGACGAACTCGCTGCGCGCCGACGTGGTGCCCGAGACCGTCTTCGACGACTGCGGCGGATGAGGCCGGATCGGGTAACGTAGGGGGGATGCGGCGGCGTCGCCCGCCGCGAAGAGCTGAATATAGGAGGTCACCGTGGATATCGATCTCGGACTGCTGCGTACCGTCGAGCGCGAGAGGGAGATCCCCTTCGACGAACTCGTCGCCATCATCGAGCAGGCGATCCTGACCGCCTACGCGAAGCACACCTCGCCGACCGGCGAGCTGCCCGAGGGCGCACGCTCTCACCTCGACCGCAAGACCGGGCACGTCGGAGTGTTCATCCCCGTGCGCGACGAAGAGGGCGTCATCGTCGGCGAGGAGGAGAGCACGCCGGAGGACTTCGGTCGCATCGCCGCGTTCGCCGCCAAGCAGGTCATCAACCAGCGGCTGCGCGACATCGCAGACGACGCCGTGCTGGGAGAGTTCCGCGGCAAGGAGGGCGACATCGTCGCCGGCGTGATCCAGCAGGGTCCGAACCCGCGCATGGTCCACGTCGACCTCGGCACCGTCGAGGCGATCCTGCCGCCCGAGGAGCAGGTGCCCGGCGAGGACTACCGCCACGGCTCCCGCATCCGCGTCTACGTGACCTCCGTCGCCAAGGGCACGAAGGGGCCGGCGATCACGGTGTCGCGCACGCACCCCGGGCTCGTCCGCAAGCTCTTCGCGCTCGAGGTACCCGAGATCGCCTCCGGCGTGGTCGAGATCGTCGCGCTCGCGCGCGAGGCGGGCCACCGCACCAAGATGGCCGTGCGCACCGACGATCCGTCGATCAACGCAAAGGGTGCCTGCATCGGCGAGCTCGGCCGTCGTGTGCGCGCCGTCACAGAGGAGCTGAACGGCGAGAAGATCGACATCGTCGACTACCACGCCGACCTCGCGACCTTCGTGGCCAACGCCCTCTCGCCCGCCAAGGTGACGTCTGCATTCGTGCTGGACCAGAGCACCAAGGCCGTTCGTGCGCTGGTTCCGGACTATCAACTCTCCCTGGCGATCGGCAAAGAGGGACAGAACGCCCGGCTTGCCGCGAAGCTCACCGGGGCGAAGATCGACATCCAGCCCGACAGCATCCTGGAGAGCTGACGCGTCCCTGACCCCCTCGGTCGACAGGTGTAAGATGGAACCCGTACGAACGTGCGTCGGATGTCGCACGCGTGCTCCCCGGAAAGACCTCCTGCGGGTTGTCTGCGTGGATTCCGCGCTCGTCATCGACGAGCGCGGGGCGCTGCCGGGCAGAGGCGCGTGGGTCCACGAGACGCCCGAATGCATGGATGCCGCCCTGAGGCGCCGTGCGTTCGTGCGGGCATTGCGTGTGTCAGGCCCGCTTGACACGCAGACCATCGAGAAACGGCTGAACGGCTATGGACACAAAGTGAACGGCTCGAAATGAGACCCGTCCGCGACTAACGGTCTGCCCTGTCCTGGGTAGGCCCCCAAGACAGGAGAATTGTGGCAAAACCACGCGTGCACGAGATCGCTTCCGAGCTCGGCGTCGACAGCAAGGTCGCGCTTGCGAAGCTGAAGGAGCTCGGCGAGTTCGTCAAGAGCCCCTCATCCACCATCGAGCCCCCGGTGGCTCGTAAGCTCCGTGCTGCCCTCGAGGCAGACGGGGTCGCGGCGCCCGCCGCCGCGCCCAAGCCCACGAGCGGCGCCCGTCCGGGCCCGGCTCGTCCCGCGGCACCGCGCCCGCAGGCTCCGATCCCGGCGGCTCCGGCTGCCCCGGCCGCCGAGACGCCTGCCCCGACGCCGGTCGAGTCTGCGGCACCCGCCGCATCCGCACCCGCTGCTCCGGCGGCTCCCGCCGCGCCCGCTTCGGGTTCGACCTCCGCCGCCGCGACCCCGGGCGCCCCCAAGCCCGGTGGCGCTCCCAAGCCCGGCGGTGCAACCCCGCCGCGTCCGGGCGGCGCACCGCGCCCCGGCAACAACCCGTTCGCGAGCGCGCAGGGCATGGGCCAGCGCCCCGCAGGCCCCCGTCCCGGCAACAACCCGTTCGCGAGCGCGCAGGGCATGGGCCAGCGCCCCTCGCCCGGCAACATCCCGCGTCCGCAGGCACCGCGCCCCGGTGCCCCTCGTCCCGGCGCTCCGCGACCGGGCGGTGCCGGTCGCCCCGGCGGCGGCGGTCGTCCCGGCGCTCCGTTCCAGCAGCGTCCCGGCGGTCCCGGTCGTCCCGGCGGTGCCGGTGGCTTCCAGCGGCCCGGTGCTCCCGCGGGCGGCGGCTTCGCCGGTCGTCCCGGTGGCGGCGGTGGCCGCGGCCGTGGTCCCGGCGGTGGCACCGCGGGTGCCTTCGGTAAGGGCGGCGGCAAGTCGCGTCAGCGCAAGTCGCGTCGGGCGAAGCGGCAAGAATTCGAGATGCGGTCGGCGCCGGTCGTCGGCGGCGTCAACGTCCAGAAGGGCAACGGCGAGATCATCCGCCTGCGTCGCGGTGCCTCCATCGCCGACTTCGCGGACAAGCTCGAGGCGCTGCGCGGGTACACCGTGCAGCCCGGAACGCTGGTGACCATCCTGTTCAACCTGGGTGAGATGGCGACGGCGACCGAGTCGCTCGACGAGGCCACCTTCGAGGTGCTCGGCGAGGAGCTCGGCTACAAGATCCAGATGGTCTCGCCCGAGGACGAGGACAAGGAGCTCCTCGAGGGCTTCGGTCTCGACCTCGAGGCCGAGTTGGAGGCGGAGAGCGAGGACGACCTCGAGATCCGTCCTCCGGTGGTGACCGTCATGGGTCACGTCGATCACGGTAAGACCCGACTGCTCGACGCGATCCGCCAGACCAACGTCGTGGCGGGCGAGGCCGGTGGCATCACCCAGCACATCGGTGCGTACCAGGTGTGGACCGAGCACGAGGGCATCGAGCGCGCGATCACCTTCATCGACACCCCGGGTCACGAGGCGTTCACCGCCATGCGTGCCCGTGGTGCGCAGGTGACCGACATCGCGATCCTCGTGGTCGCCGCCGACGACGGCATCATGCCGCAGACGGTGGAGGCCCTCAACCACGCGCAGGCCGCTCAGGTGCCGATCGTCGTGGCCGTCAACAAGGTCGACAAGCCCGATGCCAACCCGGCCAAGGTGCGTCAGCAGCTCACCGAGTACGGCCTCGTCGCCGAGGAGTACGGCGGCGACGTCATGTTCGTCGACGTCTCGGCCCGTCAGGGGACGAACATCCAGGAGCTGCTGGACGCCGTCCTGCTGACCGCGGATGCCGGCCTCGACCTCACGGCGAACCCGAACAAGGCTGCGCGCGGTGTCGCAATCGAAGCGAAGCTCGACAAGGGCCGTGGATCGGTGGCCACCGTGCTCATCCAGTCCGGAACGCTGCGCGTCGGTGACGCGATCGTCGCGGGAACGGCCTACGGGCGCGTGCGCGCCATGATCGACGAGAACGGCGACCCGGTGGAGGAGGCCTGGCCTTCTCGTCCGGTGCAGGTGCAGGGTCTGAACTCCGTGCCGCGCGCAGGCGACGTCTTCATCGTCACCGAGGAAGACCGCCTGGCCCGTCAGATCGCCGAGAAGCGCGAGGCCGCCGAGCGCAACGCGCAGCTGGCCAAGGCCCGCAAGCGCATCTCGCTCGAGGACTTCACCCGCGCGCTCGAAGAGGGCAAGGTCGAGTCGCTCAACCTCATCATCAAGGGCGACGTGTCCGGTGCCGTCGAGGCGCTGGAGGAGTCGCTGCTCAAGATCGAGGTCGACGACTCCGTGCAGCTGCGCATCATCCACCGCGGTGTGGGTGCGATCACCGAGTCCGACATCAACCTGGCGACGATCGACAACGCGATCGTCATCGGCTTCAACGTCCGTCCCGACACGAAGGCCCGCGAGCGCGCCGCTCGCGAGGGCGTCGACGTCCGCTTCTACTCCGTCATCTACAACGCGATCGATGACGTCGAACAGTCCCTCAAGGGTCTGCTCAAGCCGGAGTACGAAGAGGTCCAGTCGGGTGTCGCCGAGATCCGCGAGGTGTTCCGCTCCTCGAAGTTCGGCAACATCGCCGGTGTCATCGTGCGCTCGGGAACCATCACCCGCAACGCGAAGGCCCGCGTCATCCGCGACGGCGTCGTCATCGCCGACGGGCTGGCGATCGAGTCGCTGCGCCGCTTCAAGGACGACGTCACCGAGGTGCGTACGGACTACGAAGCCGGTATCGGCCTCGGCAAGTACAACGACATCCAGATCGGCGACGAGATCGAGACGACCGAAATGGTGGAGAAGCCGCGCGGCTGATCCTCCGGTTGCCACGGACTCGGATGTCCGTCCTCGGCAAGAACGGGGCCCCTGCCCCGATCGCCTCGGACGGACATCCGAGTCCTCCGCAGTTCCCGAGTCCACGCCGGTGTTTTGAGAGAGGGAGAAGAAGGACATGGCCAGTGAACGGCAGGCGAGGCTCGCCGACCGCATCCGCGTGCTCATCGCCGAGCGGCTCGAGAAGGGGCTGCGCGATCCGCGTCTCGGCTTCGTGACCATCACAGACGTGCGCGTGACAGGAGACCTGCAGCACGCGTCGGTGTTCTACACGGTGCTGGGTACCGAGCAGGAGCGTCTCGACTCCGCGGCGGCTCTGACCGCGGCGACGGGCATGCTGCGCAGCGAGGTGGGGCGCAAGCTCGGCGTGCGTCTGACGCCCACGCTCGAGTTCATCCCCGACGGCGTTCCCGAGAACGCCGGTCACATCGAAGACCTGCTGCGCGAGGCGCGCGAGCGTGACAGCGCCGTGGCGGGACTTGCCGCATCGGCCCAGTACGCCGGTGACGCCGACCCCTATGTCTCCCGCGAGGACGACGAGGACTGATTGCTCATCGGGGCGCGGTCAACGCGCGTCCCCAGGCGTAGGCCCGTTCGAGCTCTCCCTGCTCGAGCGGGCCTTCGCGCGATGTCACCACGAAATCGGCGGTGTCGGACACGAAGAGCGCACGGTGCTTGGCCGCGCGCGCGATCGACTTCGCGGCCGAGCCGACGATGAATGATCGACCCTGACGGGTGTCGAAGGCCGCGACCCGAGCCGGCGGGCTCTCCACGACGAGCGTGGCGAGCCACTCGCGGACTCCCGGCGCGTGAGGGACAGCTGCACCGTGGGTGCGCGCTTCGGCACGGCTCGACGGTGTCGGCAGTGTGAAAGCGTGGGTCGGGGCGCCGACGATGAGCAGGTCGAGCGACGGGGCGAGGGAGGACGGTGCGTCCGCCACCGCACACAGTGTGAGCACGTCGGAAAGCTCTCCGGCGCCGCGGGCGATCTCCTCGGCCACCTGGCGGGTGTTGCCCCAGAGCGATTCGTAGACGATCAGCGTCTCCACGCCCCGCACCGTACGCCCGCGAGAAGCGAAGCGCCGGCTCGCCGGGCCGGGATTAACAGAGCGGGAGGCGCCGCTAACGTGGCGATATGTCGTCTGCTCCTCAACCGCGCCCACGTACGGCGCCGTCCCCCGTCGACGTCGGGAGCGCAGCGGCGGCCGTTCCGATGTGGTTCGCGCTCTTCGCGCTGACACCGGGGTTGTTCGCGGACGGGCCCGGCGCTCTCCTGTCGCAGGATGTCGATCTGCGGCTGGCTGCGGAGACGATGCTCGTGGTCGTCCTGGCGGTCGCCCTGATGCTCGCGCTTCGTCGGGAGAGTCGGATCCTGTTCGCCCGAGGCCGCACGATGTGGGCTCTCGTGTTGCCGGCAGTAGCGCTGGTGGCACTGCCCTTCCATTACGCACTTCCGCGCCCGCTTCTGCTCTACGTCGTATGGATGGCGGCATCCGTGCTCTGGCAGGACTACCTGACCTTCGGACTCCTGCAGTCGTTCGTCCGGCGGATCCTGCCGGCCTGGGGGAGCGTGCTCGCGGTGGGTGTGCTCTTCATGTGCGCGCATCTGGTCTACCTGCCCGATCGCTTCTTCTCGCCGCTGCCGGCGCTGGCGATGCTCGCGCTCGGAACCGTGCTCGCACTGCTGCGGTCCTGGACGGGGACCCTGCACGTGGTGCTCGCACTGCACCTGAGCTTCTATTACCTCTTCGCCTGAACCGTGCCGAGTCTCAGCGCGGCAGGCGGAGCTCACCGTCGACGGCCTCTGCGAGCCCGTCCGCAATCAGGGAATCGATGGCGCGATCGCGTTGGAGGGCGTCGGGCCAGTCCGCTGCCACGTGATCGATTGCGACCGCATGATCGGATGCGTCGCGCAGCTGCTTCAGGACCGCACCGCGCGCCTGACGGTCGCTGCCCTCATATCGCGCCTGACGACGGCGGGTGTCACCCGTGTCGGGGTAGCCCGCCGCGCGCCACGCGCACATCGTGCGGAGCGGACATTCGGCGCACCGAGGGCTGCGCGCCGTGCACACGAGTGCGCCGAGCTCCATGGCGGCGGCGTTCACAGCGGCGGCCGTGGCCGCATCCGCGGGGAGGAGCGCGTCCATCGCCGCGAGGTCGCGTCGGGAGGGAGGGCCGGGCTGCGCCTGGCCGTCGATCGCTCGGGCGATGACGCGCCGCGTGTTGGTGTCGACGACAGGGTGGTGGTCGCCGTACGCGAAGACGGCGACCGCACGGGCCGTGTAGTCGCCGATCCCGGTGAGAGCGAGGAGCTGATCGACCTCGCGCGGCACGACCCCGTCATGCCGATCGCGGATCTCGACAGCCGCACGGTGCAGCCACAGCGCGCGACGGGGGTAGCCCAGATTCGCCCACTGGCGAACGGCGTCGGCCGGTGCCGCCTTCGCGAGTGCCGTGGGAGTGGGCCACAGAGCGAGCCAGGCCTCGAGGTGGGGGATCACGCGGTTCACGGGGGTCTGCTGGAGCATGAACTCGCTCACGAGGACACCCCACGCGCCGAATGCGGGCGCGCGCCACGGAAGATCGCGCGCGTTGTCGCGGTACCAGGCGACGAGCGCTGGGGCGAGATCCGGCATCCCTCCAGCCTAGGCTGGAGACATGCGCCCACCGATCTCGCAAGAACAGGAATCGCTGCTCGGGGAGCTGCGCGCGGAGCTGCGTCAGCACCACCGTCGGGGTCGGCTGCTGGTCGCGGTGGACGGTCGGGACGGCGCGGGCAAGACCCTCTTCGCCGACGCTCTCGCGGATGCCCTGCGCGACGACGGCTCGACGGTGTTCCGTGCATCCGCGGACGACTTCCACCGCCCGCGCGCCGAGCGCTACGCGCGGGGCCGTACGTCCGCGGAAGGTCACTACCGCGACTCCTACGACACCGAGGCGCTGCTCGAGCGGCTGCTGCGGCCGTTCCGCGCGGGCGCACCCTTCGTGAGGGCCACGCACGACCTCGGGGAGGATCGCGCCGTCGCCCCCGAGGCCGAGACGGCGCCCGCCGATGCGATCCTCGTCGTCGACGGCCTCTTCCTTCTGCGCCCGGAGCTCCGCGACGTCTGGAACTGGTCGGTGTGGCTCGATGCGCCCCTCGATGTGGCGTTCGGGCGCATGGCGGAACGCGACGGCAGCGACTCCGACCCGCTTGCCGCCTCGAATGCGCGCTATCGCGCAGGCTTCGACCTATACCTCCAGGACGGCGACCCGCGTGGCCGCGCGAGCGTGATCCTCGACAATACCGACCCGCGGCATCCGGTACGCGTCTTCCGGGACTTCTGCTGATGGCCGGTGAGGCGGCGGCGCCCACCGGCGTGCTCCTGGTCGACAAGCCCGGTGGGCTGACGAGCCATGACGTGGTCTCTCGCACCCGTCGTGCGCTGAACACGCGCAAGGTGGGCCACGCGGGCACCCTCGATCCGATGGCCACCGGGCTTCTCGTCTTGGGCATCGGTGCCGCGACGCGACTGCTCACCTACGTCGTCGGGCTGGATAAGACGTACGAGACCACCATCCTGCTCGGATCGAGCACGGATACCGATGACGCCGATGGCACGGTGACGAGTCGTGCTGACGAGTCGACGCTCGCGGCCGTGACGGACGAGGAGATCCGTGCGGGCATCGCCGATCTCACGGGAGACATCGAGCAGGTGCCGAGCACGGTGTCGGCCATCAAAGTCGCGGGGAGACGCGCCTACGACCTCGCGCGGGCGGGCGAGGAGGTCGTGCTCGCCTCACGTGCGGTGACCGTCTCGCGTTTCGAGGTGCTCGCCATCCGTCGTACCGGAGCGGCGATCGAGCTGGATGCGGTGGTCGACTGCTCCAGCGGCACCTACATCCGCGCGCTGGCGCGTGATCTGGGAACCGCCCTCACCGTCGGCGGGCACCTGACGGCACTGCGGCGGACCCGCATCGGCTCGTTCGATGTCGCAGCCGCCGTCGACCTCGAGCACATCGATGCCGACGCCCTGCTGCAGCCCGCAGCCGCAGCGGCGCTGGCGCTGCCCACGCTCGCCGTCAGCGACGACGAGGCGCGCGATCTGCGCCACGGCAAGCGCCTCACCGGGGCCGCCTCGAGAGTCGCCGCCACTCCGGCGGCGGCGATCGGTCCCGATGGCGCCTTGATCGGTGTGCTGCAGCGTCGAGGAGCCGATCTCAAGAGCACGATGAACATGCCGGAGGCGCACGCATGATCCTCTGGTTCACGCTGGCGCAGGTCGCCGTCGCCGGCCTCGCCGCGCTCGTGTGCGTCATCCTGGGGCTGGCGGGTCGGCGCCCGAGCGATGTCAGCGTCGGAGCGCTCGCTCTGGTGGAGCTCCTGTTGATCGCGCAGGTCGTTGTGGCGATCGTGGCGCCGTTCGCGGGTAACCCCATCTCCGGCAGCACGCTGGAGTTCTGGGTGTACCTCGTCTCGGCGGCGCTGCTTCCACCGGCGGGGGTCTTCTGGGCGCTGCTCGAACGCAGCCGGTGGAGCACCGTCGTGATGGGCGTGGCCGCGGCGTCCGTGGCGGTGATGGTCTGGCGGATGCAGGTGATCTGGAGCGGGATCGGCGCCTGAGCCGGGCGCCCCGCGCCTCGATCTAGGATTGTCAGGTCATGGCACCCGCGAACCGCCCCCGCATCACCGGCCTCGGCCGCGTGCTGGTCGCGGTGTACGCCGTGCTAGCCCTCGCCGCGACGGGCCGATCGCTCGTGCAGATCGTGGAGCGCTTCGATGCGGCGCCGCTGGCGTTCACGCTGTCGGCGATCTCCGCGGCGGTCTACATCCTCGCGACGGCGGCCCTCATCTTCTCGCACTCACGCATCTGGTACGCGGTCGCGTGGGTCGCGATCGTCTTCGAGATGATCGGGGTGCTGGTCGTCGGATCCGTCAGCCTGTTCCGGCACGATCTGTTCCCGGAGGAGACGGTCTGGAGCTGGTTCGGCTCGGGCTACGTCTTCGTGCCGCTGATCCTTCCCTTCGTCGGTGTCTGGTGGCTGTTCACCCACCGGCCCGGTCACGCGGTGGATGCGCCCGCTCCTGCTCGCGTCGAGAGGTCTGTCTGGTGATCGTCTTCCACGGACCCCATGAGGTCCCCGCGGGCTTCGGCCCGTCCGTCGTCGCGATCGGCAAGTTCGACGGCGTCCACGCGGGGCATCGCGTCCTCCTCGAGCGGGCGAAGGTCGAGGCGGCGGCGCGCGGTGCGAAGGTCGTCGCCGTGACCTTCGACCGCAACCCGCTCGCCCTGCTGCGGCCGGATCGCTGTCCGGAGAACCTCGTCGGCGTCACGCAGAAGCTCCGGCTCCTCGCCGAGACCGGCATCGACGCGGCGATGGTGCTCACCTTCGACGTCGCGCTGGCGGAGCTGGAGCCGCGGGAGTTCGTCCGAGGCGTCCTCGTGGAGCCGCTCGACACCTGCGCGGTCCTCGTCGGCAACGACTTCCGGTTCGGCCGTGGGGGAGCGGGAGACCCCGGGATGCTGGAACGGCTCGGCGAGGAGTTCGGTTTCAGCGTGGGGGTCGTCGACGACGTCAGCGCGATCGACGGCGGTCGCCGCGTGTCGTCCACGTGGGTCCGGGAGCTGCTGGCCTCCGGTGATGTCGAGGGGGCCGCGAAGCTGCTGGGTCGTCCCGCATCCGTGCGCGGCGAGGTCGTGCACGGCCTCAAGAGGGGACGGGAGATGGGGTTCCCGACCGCGAACCTCAGCCCGTCGCTGGAAGGATTCGTGCCCGCCGACGGCGTCTACGCCGGATGGCTCGTCGATGAGGCGACGGGACTGCGCTCGGGGACGCGTTATCCCGCAGCGATCTCCGTGGGGACGAACCCCACGTTCGACGACGTGCCGACGCGCCAGGTGGAAGCGCACGTGCTCGACGAGCAGGGGATCGATCTCTACGGTCACGAGGTCGACGTGCAGTTCGTGCAGCGCGTGCGAGGGATGGTGGCGTTCGAGGGGATCGAGGCGCTGATCGACCAGATGAACGACGACGTCACGCAGGTGCGTCGGATGCTCGGCGCGTAGCCGAGTCCGTCCCGCCTCGGATCCCGAGCGCGGACGCGACGGCGCCGACGAGCATGAGCGCGGCGACGAAGAGCATCGCCGTGTGGAGACCCGTCAGATCCAGCGCGTCGCCGACGAGCACCCCGATGGCCGCGACGGCGAGGAGCCCCGCCACTCGTGCGACGGCGTTGTTGACTGCGGAAGCGATGCCGGAGCGCTCGGAGGTCACAGAGCCCAGCACGGCGGCGGTGAGCGGCGCGACGGTGAGCGTCAGACCGATCCCGAAGAGCACCATGCCCGGCAGCACCTGCGTGACGTAGTCGAAGGGCTGGCCGACGCTCAGCAGCAGCAGGGAGCCCGCCGCCATCACCGCGGGGCCGATCGTCATGAACCACCGGGGGCCGAGCTTGCCTGCCCAGGCTCCGGCACGTGAGCTGAATGCGATCATCAGGAGCGTCGGAGGCAGGGACGCGAGCCCCGCGACGGTCGCGGAGAGGCCGGCCGTCTGCTGGAGGTAGATGGTGAGCACGAGTCCGTTGAGTGAAAGACCTGCGTAGACGAAGAACGTCGTGAGGTTGCCGGCCCAGAAGTTGCGTGCCCGGAACAACGACAGCGGCATGACGGGGGACGGCGCGACGCGCTGCCGCCAGATGAATCCGGCAAGCAGGAGGAGCCCGCCGATCGCGCCCGCCCACACCCAGGGCGAGTCCGCCCCCAGCCGCGGCTGCTCGATGAGGGCGAATACCAGTGCCCCCAGACCCGCCGTGCTGAGCACGGCGCCCAGCGCATCGATCCGCGCACCGGGCGTGCGCAGCTCCGGGATGCGGGTGAGCAGCACGAGTGTGGGCAGGACGGGCAGAACGGTCACCGCGAAGACCCAGCGCCAGGAGAGGAGATCGACGAGCAGGCCGCCGGCGAGAGGGCCGATGAGGGTGGCGACCGTGGTCGCCCCCGTCCAGATGCCGATCGCGCGGGAGCGCTCCGCACCGTCGAAGCGCGCGGTCAGCAACGCGAGCGAACTGGGAACGAGGAGCGCGCCGCCGACACCCTGCACCGCTCTGAGAGCGATGAGCCAACCGGCGCTGGGGACGAAGGCGAGAGCAAGCGACGCCGAGCCGAAGATCACGAGTCCGATGCGCAGGATCCGCACCCGGCCGAAGGCGTCGCTCAAGGAGCCGGCGACGAGGATGAAGGCCCCGAGCGTCACGAGGTACGCATCCACCACCCACTGCTGCGTGGCCAGGCCGCCGCCGAGCTCGTGTGCGATGGCGGGCAGGGCCACATTGACGATCGTGCCGTCGAGGAAGGACACGAACGAGGCGAGGACCGCGACGCCGATGACGACGGCGGCGCTCGCCGGGCTGCTCGGACGGGTCGCCATGCTGCACACGCTACGCCCTTCGTCGGACACGGTGCACCGACCACGGAATACCCTAGGGGGGTATATCGTTGCGCAGGACGAGGAGGATGTCATCATGCAGGAGCACGACGGAACCACCCGCGAGGCGGTCCTGGACATCGACGGCATGACCTGCGCCAGTTGCGTCGCGCGCGTCGAGAAGCGGCTGGGGGCGGTCGACGGCGTTGCTGCCTCGGTCAACCTCGCCACCGAAACCGCGCACGTGAGCTATCCCGCCGACCTGCCGGAGGAGAAGCTCGTGCAGGCGGTCGCTCAGGCCGGCTACACCGCCCGCATCCGACCGGTGCACACGCACGGCGACCATGAAGGGGGGCACGTGCACGAGGTGGAGGATGCACCCGGTGCCGCCACGCTGCGCACGCGCCTGATCGTCAGCGTCGCCCTCGCGATCCCCGTCGTCGCGCTCGGGATGGTTCCGGCGTGGCAGTTCCCCGGATGGCAGTGGCTGTCGCTCGTGCTCACGACTCCCGTGGTGCTGTGGGGAGGGTGGCCATTCCACCGCGCGACGTTCGTGAACCTCCGCCACGGCGCGCTGACGATGGACACGCTCATCACGATGGGCACCTTCGCCGCCTTCGGATGGAGCCTGTGGGCACTCCTGTTCGGATCCGCCGGACGCTGGGGCATCCGCCACGAGGTGGTCCTGATCGGTCCGGTGCACGACGCCACGTCGCTCGTCTACTTCGAGGTGGCCGCCGCCGTGACGGTCTTCCTGCTGATCGGCCGCTACATCGAGCAGCGGTCACGCCGCGCGGCCGGTGCGGCGCTTCGCGCACTCGGAGAGCTGACCGTGCCCGAGGTCGAGCTCGCCGACGGGCGCACCGTGCCGCTGGAGGCACTGCGTCCGGGAGACGTCTTCCTGACGCGCCCCGGTGGAACGCTGGCCACAGACGGCACCGTCGTCGACGGGCGGGCGGATGTGGACGAGAGCATGCTCACCGGCGAGGCGGCGCCGGTGTCCGTCGTGCCCGGATCCTCCGTCACGGGCGGCACGATCGTGCACGGCGGCGCGCTGAGCGTGCGCGCGGATGCGATCGGTGCTGACACACGCCTGGCCCGCATCGCTCAGCTCGTCGAGAACGCGCAGATGGGCAAGAGTCGCGTCCAGCGGCTGGCGGACCGGATCTCGGCCGTCTTCGTGCCGATCGTCATCGGGCTCGCGGTGCTGACCCTCATCGGCTGGATGCTGGCGGGCGGATCGGTCGCCGAGGGATTCGTCGCGGCAGTGGCCGTGCTCATCATCGCGTGCCCCTGCGCCCTCGGCCTCGCCACGCCCGTGGCGATCCTCGTCGGTACCGGCCGCGGTGCGCAGCTCGGCATCCTCGTGACCGGTCCCGATGCCCTCGAGAACGCGCAGCGTGTCGACACGGTCGTGCTCGACAAGACAGGAACGGTCACCACGGGGCAGATGCGCGTGCGCCGTGCGTTCGTCGCGTCCGGTGTCGACGAGGCGCGGGCGCGTCGCGTCGCCGGCGCCCTCGAAGCCGGCTCGGAGCACCCTGTCGCCCGCGCGCTCGCGGTCGCGGACGCCCCCGCCGTCGTCGACTTCGCGGCCGTCCCCGGACGCGGCGTGGTCGGCGACGTCGAGGGTGTCCGTGCGTTCGCGGGGAACGCCGCACTCGCCGCGGATGAGGGAGCCCGTCTCCCGGCCGAGCTCTCCGTCGCGCTCGAGGACGGCACCGGAACCCATGTCGTCGTGGGCTGGGCCGACGGTGACGGGCACATGCACGCCGCTGCCGTCTTCGAGCTCGAGGATGCCGTCCGCGAGGATGCGGCCGAGGCGGTCGCCGAGCTCTCCGAGCGGGGCGTGCGTGTGCTCCTGCTCACCGGCGACGCCGAGCCCGTGGCACGTCGGGTCGCTGCGGAGGTCGGAATCGGTGAGGTGCGTGCGCAGGCCACTCCCGAAGACAAGCTCGCGGTCGTCACGCAGCTGCGTGCGGAGGGGCGCCGGGTCGCCATGGTCGGTGACGGTGTGAATGACGCAGCTGCGCTCGCCGCATCCGATCTCGGGATCGCGATGGGGGCGGGGACGGACGCCGCCCGGCATGCCGGCGACATCACGCTGACAGGGTCACGGCTCACTCAGGTGGTGACGGCTCTGTCGCTCAGCCGTCGGGTGATGTCGGTCATCCGCGGCAACCTGTTCTGGGCCTTCGCGTACAACGTCGCCGCCCTGCCGCTGGCCGCCTCAGGCCTGCTGAACCCGATGATCGCCGGCGCCGCGATGGCCTTCTCGAGCCTGTTCGTCGTGCTCAACAGTCTCCGTCTGCGCCGGGCCGGCTGACGACGGCGCGGCTGCGGGGCAGGCCGGGATGCTCCGTCTAGTGTCGAAGCTGTCCCACTCCCGGAGGTTGTCGTGATCCGCAAGTCCCGTCCTCTCGGCGCCGCCCTCGGTCTGTGCGCCGTCGTCCTGGCGCTGACCGCGTGTGTGCCCGAACCGTCGGAGACGACGTCTCCGTCCGGCTCCCCGGTGCCCTCCGAATCGTCCACCCCGAGCCCGTCGTCGCCGTCATCCTCTCCGTCGTCGTCGCCTTCGTCGACCCCCCGCCCCCAGACGCAGGAGATCCAGCTGCCGGCCTCGTGCGATGCGCTCTACTCGTCCGCGATGCGCAGCCGTCTCGACGCTGAGCTCGCGCCGCTCAACGGCGGCGGCGTCTCCCTCGCCGCCACCCAGGTGGAATCCCTGCGGGGCCTGATCGACTCGGGTGTGCCGACCCTGCGTTGCACGTGGGGCACGGGAGCGGGCTCCGCCCTCGCGACGAGCGTGACGATCGTGGATCCGGCCGATGCGCCGCGCATCCAAGACATGCTGGCAGGGGCCGGCTTCGTGTGCGCCGACAATTCCGGCGGCATCCTGTGCTCGAACGGCAATGAAGCGGACTTCCTCCGCGGCAACGGCTGGGTCGCCACGTCCTGGAGCGGGAACGCGCCGGACGGGTACACGGAAGACGTCGTCGCCACACTCTGGGGCTGACACTGCGCCGCACCGCGGGATGCTCTAAACTGTCACCGTCGGCCCGGATCCCTGCATCCACGTCAGGCCCAGTCGACTCTCTCGCGTACGAGCCGGCACCGAGCCGCCCGCGAGACTCGAAACACCGGTCGACGGTCCTTTGCGGACCCGACGCTCAGGAGGAGCATGCCGACCACGGCACCGGCGGCGCAACGCCGTAGAAAGTCCTCGTCCGCCAAGCGCGACGACGAGGCCCCCGTCATCCCGATCCTCGCGCGCAAGGTGCGCGAGGTCGAGGCGAAGGCCCAGCGTGGCAAGCTGGGCCCCACCAATCGCGTCAAGTTCCAGGTGATCGCCTTCCTGGTGCGCGAGGAACGTGCGCGTGTGAAGTCCGACACGACGCTCACCGATGCGTCGCGCGCCGAGCTGCTCAAGCGTCTCGACGGCGTGGCGACCATCCTCGCCAAGACCGCGGCGCGCGACACGTCCCTCATCCAGCTGCTCGAAGTCGACCAGGCGACCTCGCCGGTCGCGAAGCGGATGCGGCGCGACTGGCTGCTGGAATCCGGTGCCGAGCTCGCTCCCGACGAGCTGATCATCACGGATGCCGCACCGGCGGCGCCCGTTGCGGTGATTCCGGCCGCCGCAGCATCCCGGCAGGTCGTGCCGCCGCAGGTCGAGGCGCGTCAGATGGCGAACCCGTTCCTGGCCCCCGATCTCACCCCGCGCTCCACCGGCAGCACGCCGCGTCGTCGGCTGGACGACTGGGAGCTCATGGGCCCGCTCTACAAGGCGTTCGAGACCGGTGCCGGCGGGGGAGCGGCGTCCATGGACCTGCCGCCCGTCCCGGAGTTCGACCGCCTGTCGCCCAAGGGCCTCGAGGTCATGGCGCACCAGTCGCGCTTCCTCGAGGCGGTTCGCGAGGGGCACCGGAGCTTCCTGCTCGCCGACGAGCCCGGCCTCGGCAAGACGGCCCAGTCGGTGCTGGCCGCATCCGTCGCGAACGCATATCCGTTGCTGGTCGTCGTGCCCAACGTCGTCAAGATGAACTGGGCCCGCGAGGTGCACCGGTGGACGCCGCAGCGGCGCGCCACCGTCATCCAGGGCGACGGCGAGAACATCGACGCGTTCGCCGATGTCTTCATCGTCAACTACGAGGTCCTCGACCGTCATCTGTCCTGGCTCAGCACGATCGGTCTGGGCGGCATGGTCGTCGATGAGGCGCACTTCATCAAGAACCTCACCTCGCAGCGATCCCGGAACGTGCTGGCGCTGGCCGGCCGCATCCGTGAGGCGCGACGCGACCCGCTCATGCTGGCGCTGACCGGCACGCCGCTGATCAACGACGTCGAGGACTTCGACGCGATCTGGCGCTTCCTGGGCTGGACGAACGGCGAGAAGCCCGGTCCCGAGCTCATGGCGAAGCTCGATGAGACCGGACTGACGCCCGCCGACAAAGCCTTCTACCCGCAGGCGCGCAGCGCGGTCATCTCCATGGGCATCGTCCGTCGGCGCAAGACCGACGTGGCCGCGGATCTTCCCGACAAGCTCGTCGCCGACCTGCCCGTCGAACTGGACGACGAGTACGGCCGCTCTATCCGCCACGCCGAGCGTGAGCTGGGTGAGCGTCTGGCAGCGCGGTACCGCCGGATCATCGAAGCCCGTGGCGAGCGCGGCCTGGCGATCGGCGAGATCGACGAAGACATCGTCCGCCTGGTCGCGCAGCACGAGCTCGACGAGTCCAAGGCCGCCGCATCCGGCAGCGAGAACGTGTTCACGATGGTGCGCCGCATCGGCCAGGCCAAGGCACTGCTCGCTGCCGACTACACCGTGCAGCTGCAGCGCTCCGTCGGCAAGGTCGTCTTCTTCGCGAAGCACATCGACGTCATGGATGCGGCCGAGGCCCACTTCGCCGCGGCCGGCCTCAAGTCGGTCTCGCTGCGCGGTGACCAGACGGCGATCGCGCGTCAGGCGGCCATCGATGCGTTCAACTCCGACCCGGAGGTCGCTGTCGCGGTGTGCTCCCTGACCGCCGCCGGGGTCGGCGTCAACCTGCAGGCAGCCTCCAACGTCGTGCTGGCCGAGCTGAGCTGGACTGCGGCCGAGCAGACGCAGGCGATCGACCGCGTGCACCGCATCGGCCAGGACGAGCCGGTCACGGCGTGGCGCATCATCGCCGCGCACACGATCGACACCAAGATCGCGGAGCTCATCGACGCCAAGCAGGGCCTTTCCCTTCGCGCGCTCGACGGCCACGCGGTCGAGCCCGGTTCGAGCGACTCGGTGCAGCTGTCGGCGCTCATGCATCTGACGAGGTCCGCGCTCGGCGGCTGACCCGCATCCATATGCACGGCCCCGGGTGTGCGCCCGGGGGCTCCGGGGCGATAGTGTCGGTGAGGCAGCGTCGCCCCATTCCCCGGAGCACCATCACCCGGAAAGCAGGGACTCCAGCATGAAGATCGGTATTCTCACCAGCGGCGGCGATTGCCCCGGACTGAACGCGGTCATCCGCGGTGTCGTGCTCAAGGGCACCACGACCTACGACCTCGAGTTCGTCGGCATCCGTGACGGATGGCGCGGCGTGGTCGACGGCGACTTCTTCCCGTTGACGCGGCACGAGGTCAAGGGCCTGTCGAAGGTGGGAGGCACGATCCTCGGCACCAGCCGCACCAACCCCTACGAGGGTCCCCGCGGCGGCGCCGAGAACATCGCGAAGACGCTGTACGGGCACCGGATCGACGGCATCATCGCGATCGGCGGCGAAGGCACACTGGCAGCCGCCAACCGTCTCGCGAACGACGGCATCAACGTGCTCGGCGTCCCGAAGACGATCGACAACGACCTGCGGGCGACCGACTACTCGTTCGGCTTCGACACGGCTGTCAACATCGCCACCGACGCCATGGACCGCCTGCGCACCACCGGCGACTCGCACCAGCGCTGCATGGTCGCCGAGGTCATGGGGCGCCACGTGGGCTGGATCGCCCTGCACGCGGGTATCGCCGCGGGCGCGCACGTGATCTGCATCCCCGAGGTCCCGATGTCGATCGATGAGATCGTCGACCAGGTCAGCCGCGCACACGACCGTGGCCGCGCGCCGCTGGTCGTCGTCTCCGAGGGCTTCAAGCTCACGGGTATGGACGAGGCCTTCAGTGACAAGGGCCTCGACGCCTTCAACCGCCCGCGTCTCGGCGGCATCAGCGAGGTCCTCGCCCCCGAGATCGAGCGCATCACCGGTATCGAGACCCGTGCGACGGTGCTCGGCCACATCCAGCGCGGTGGGTCGCCCTCCGCCTTCGACCGCGTGCTCGCGACCCGCCTGGGCCTGCACGCCGCCGACGCGATCGTCGACGGCGCATGGGGTCAGATGGTCGCCATGCGCGGAACCGACATCGTGCGTGTGCCGTTCGCGGAAGCGCTCGGCGAGCTGAACACGGTTCCTCAGTACCGCTACGAAGAGGCCGCCGCGCTCTTCGGCTGAGTCGCCGCTCGCCCCTTCACCAGGAGATCTCCGTCCCGCAGGACGATCCGCTCCGGATCATCCTGTCGGGCGGAGATCTCCTGCGTGAGGGGCGTCGCCTCCTCACGGTTCAGGCCCCGGCGTGTCGCCCCCGGTGCGGGGTGGATGAGCTGCCGGGATGCGGCGGAGACCGCATCCTCGGGCTATGCCGAACACGACCGAGCTCATCGCCCACGTCGATCGCTGCGGCGGTGCCGCGGTGGTGACATCGCTCTTCGCCGAGGGCTTCACCCGGCACGAGGTGCGCGCCGCGCTGGCGACAGGAGCATTGGAGCGACCGCGACGCGGGTGGGTGGTGACGGGCGGTGCCGACCCGGCGCTCCGCAGGGCTGTCGCCGTCGGCGGGCGGATCACCTGCGTCTCGGCGGCCGAGCGGCTCGGACTGTGGGTGCGCGAGCACGACGAGCTCCACCTCTCCGTCGCGGCGAACGCGTCCCGCTTCGATCGTGACGGACTCCGTGTCCACTGGGGTGCGGCGCCGATGCCCACCGCCGCGGACGCCGTGCTGGATCCGATCGTGAACGTTCTCTTCCACGTCGCGGCATGCCTGGTCCGGTGGGAGGCGCTGGCGATCTGGGAATCAGCGCTGCGTCGAGGCCTCGTCGATGATGCGGTTCTCGCGCGCATCGAATGGGGTGCGGTCGCGGCGCGCGAGATGGCTGCGCTGGCAGGATATCTCTCCGACTCCGGCATCGAGACCCGCTTCATCGAACTCATGCGTCGGTTGGCCGTCGATGTCCAGCAGCAGGTGTGGTTGGACGGCCATCCCGTCGACGGACTCATCGGGCGACGACTCGTCGTGCAGATCGACGGGTTCGCCCACCACCAGGCGAGTGACCGGCGTCGGGACCTCGCTGCGGATGCCCGTCTCGCGCTCCGCGGCTACACCGTGCTGCGCTTCGACTACTACCAGCTCTTGTTCCAGGCGGACCAGGTGATCGACACGGTCGCGATGGCGATAGCGCAGGGACTGCACCGCTGAAGAGGTCGCCCCAACAGGAGATATCCCTCCATCAGGATGATCGGCGCGGGATCTTCCTGACGGAGGGATACCTCCTGACGGGCGGCGCTGGGCGGTGATGGGTGGGGCTGGGCGGGGTCAGGCGAGGCCGAGGACGTCCAGCATCCAGGCCTGTTCGTACGCGCGCTCGCGCCACGCGTTGTAGCGTCCGCTCACACCGCCGTGGCCGGCCACCATCTCGCACTTGAGCAGCGCATCGGCGCCGACCTCGCGCAGCCGCGCCACCCACTTCGCGGGCTCCACGTACAGCACGCGGGTGTCGTTGAACGAGGTGACGGCAAGGATGCGGGGATACGCCACGCCCTCGCGCACGTTCTCGTACGGCGAGTACGTCTTCATGTAGGCGTACACCTCGGGGTCGTGCAGGGGGTCGCCCCACTCGTCCCACTCGATGACCGTGAGCGGAAGCGAGGGGTCGAGGATCGTCGTCAGGGCGTCCACGAACGGCACGTCGGCGAGGATACCGGCGAACAGCTCGGGTGCGAGGTTCGCGACGGCGCCCATCAGCAGCCCGCCGGCCGAACCGCCCTCGGCGACGAGGAGATCGGGCGAGGTGTAGCCGTGATCGATCAGGTGCAGGGCGCAGTCGACGAAGTCGGTGAACGTGTTGCGCTTGGCCAGCAGCTTGCCGTTCTCGTACCACTCCCGGCCCATCTCGCCACCGCCGCGCACGTGGGCGACCGCGAAGATCACCCCGCGATCGAGCTCCGACAGGCGCGCGACCGAGAACGCCGGCTCGATGGAGTGCTCGTAGGAGCCGTAGCCGTAGAGGTGCACCGGGCGAGGCGCCGCTCCCGCATCCCCGAACGACCGCTTCCACACCAGCGAGACCGGGACCTCGGCGCCGTCCTGGGCGGTGGCCCACACGCGAGCCTGGGCGTAGTCGGCGCTGTCGTAGCCGCCGAGTACCGGCTGCTGCTTGCGCACGATGCGCTCGCCGCTGGCGGGGTCGTAGTCGAAGACCGTCGACGGCGTCACGAACGAGCCGTAGCCCAGACGGATGAGGGGAGGGGCCCACTCGGGGTTGCCGGCTGTCCCGACGGAGTAGAGCGGCTCCTCGAACTCGAGCTCGGCCACCGCGCCGTCGGCGTAGTCCAGCATGCCGAGTCGCGCGAGTCCCTCGCGCCGGTACGCGAGCACGGCCCAGTCGCGGAAGGTGGACAGGCCCAGAAGTCGGCGGCCGCCCTGGTGCTCTACGACGACGTCGCGCGCGCCCTGCGGATCGGATGCGGACACCCGCACGAGCTCGAAGTCCACCGCCTGGTCGTTGTGCAGGATGTACAGCACATCCTCGCCGTCGACCACGACGTGGTCGCTGTCGTACTCCACGCCTTCCCGGCGCGGCCAGACCACGCGGGGCTCGCCGCGGAGATCGTCCGCCGGAAGCAGCCATTCCTCGGAGGTGATGGAGGAGCCGACGCCGATGACCAGGAAGCGGTCGCTGCGGGTGAAGCCGGCGCCGACCCAGAAACGGTCGTCGTTCTCGTGGAAGAGAAGGGCGTCGTCGGTGACCGGGGTCCCCAGCTCGTGGAGCCAGACCTTGTCGGGCCGCCACGCGTCGTCGACCGTCGAGTAGACGATGAAGCGACCGTCGGGGGACAGCGAGGCGCCCGCGAACGTGCCCTCGATGACGTCGGGCAGCGTCGCGCCCGTCTCCAGGTCGCGCACGCGCAACGTGTATCGCTCGTCTCCTGACGTGTCGACGCCGTACAGCAGCAGCCGGCCGTCCGTGGAGACCTCGAAGGTGCCGAGGGAGAAGAACTCCTCCCCGTCCGCCTCCGCGTTGCCGTCGAGCAGCACCTGTTCGCCGTCGAGGGAGCCTTCGGGGACCGGCGGCGTCCAGTCGTCGGGAGAGGCGAGCGGTGCGCGACAGTGGATGCCGTACTGCTTGCCCTCCTCGGTGCGGGAGAAGTACCACCACCGGCCGCGACGGGTGGGCACGGACAGGTCGGTCTCGAGCGTGCGTCCCTTGATCTCCTGGAAGATCTGCTCGCGCAGGCCCGCGAGGTGCGCGGTACGTGCGTCGGTGTAGGCATTCTCGGCCTCGATGTGCGCCACGACATTCGCGTCGTCCTTGTCGCGGAGCCACTCGTACGGGTCGTCGAACACGTCACCGTGGTGCGAGCGGGAACGGACCTTTCGGGCGGCGTGCGGGGGAGCGGGGATGGCGGAGTCGGTCACTGTTCCACGCTAGTCGGATGCGGGACGCTCGTGCCCCGACGAAGGGCTCAGCCTTCGAGTCGGCGCACGATCGCGCGCGCCGCGCGGACGGCCGTGACGGTACCGGCCGCCGTGATGTTGGCTGCGACCGACCCCGGCAGGACACCGTTACCGGCGACGAAGAGGCCCTCGGTGCCCCAGACGGCGCCGTCGCGGTCCACGACACCCGTGCCGTCATCCGTCTCGCTCATGCGCACCGTCCCCGAGTAGTGCAGGGAGGAGCCGGGTGGCAGTAGGAGCGTGTTGCCGACGGCGTCCGCTCCCGCGACCGCCTCGAACGCCACCCGCTGCTCCCGGGTCGCGCGTTCGATGAGTGCCAGATCGGTGTCGCTGTAGTCGTAATGGATGCGGGCGCGCGGCATGCCGAGTGCGTCCGTCTCCGTTTCGGAGAACTCGATGCGTGATGTCTCCCTGACCTCGGTGGGGACGTAGACGCTGATGCCGACGGCCATGGCCACGGCTTCCTGGAGGTCCTCGGAGAACAGCGGTCCCACGCTGATCTGCCAGTGGAACGGCTGCGCGTCGTCGCTGTGCGGAAGCCAGAGCGAGTCCGTCATCCACTCGCCCTCGCCGAGCGGCGGCACCTCGTCTACGCCGAGGTGGTGCGGCTCGGCGAAGACCCTCCCGGTGATGAACGCGTGTTCGTTGAGATACCGACCGAGAGCCTGGGGGCGCACCCCCGAGGCGAACAGGAGCTGCGGACTGCGCAGGGCGTCCGCGGCGACGACGACGTGGTCCGCGCGGAGCTTGCGGCGCTCGCCCGTGCGCAGATCCTCGACCTCGAGTCCCAGGGCGCGCTGTCCGTCGAGGAGGATGCGCCGCGCGAGGGTGCCCGAGAGCAGAGTGACGGTCTCCGACGACCCGTCGAGCTCCGGGAGGATGACCCCGGGGTCGGTCCGCCGACGCTCGACCCCGTCGGCCCGGAAGACGCCCATGGGCATGATCTGCGGCCCGCGTCCGGAGGCGCTGACGTCGCCGAACGCCCGCGTGAGCGCTTCCAGGACGGCGGCACCGGCGGGCGTGGGCCCGAAGCGGTCGGAACGGATCCGAAGAATGCTGCGCACGCGTTCGTAGTCGGCCTCCCACTCGGATGCGATCGCCGCCGGGATCTCGTGACCCCACGGCGTGGGGCACGCGGCGGTCCAGTGGGATCCCATCCCGCCGACGTTCCACGCGCTTGCGGCTGCGGGCATCTCGGTCGCGTCGTGTCCGAGCGCGGCGAAGTCGTACAGTCCGAACGCGGATGCGCTGCGGGCATCGAAGGCGCCTGCCGTCGCGGCGCCGACGTACATGGACTGCACGCCGGCCGCGACGTGGGCGTGGTAGGCGTCTCGTGTTCCCGCATCCGTCGAATCGTGGAGGTGGCGTGCGGGGGCGCCCTCCCCGGCGGGCCCGGCCTCCACGATCGTGATCCGCGTCCCGGGGCGCAGGCGGCCCACTTCGGCGGCAACCGCGGCACCCATGATGCCGCTGCCCACGATGAGTACGTCCGCGTCCACGGGTCCTCCAGATATGTCGATGATCGATATAAGACGACTATTGCGAACCAAAAGACGTCCGATGCGTGGAGAAAGTTTCGCGCTCGTAACGAATTCTTGTCGGCTGTGACGCCGATGTTAATTCTGTCAACATCGGTCGGATCGGCTTCCGAGGTGCCCATAGCCTGGCCGCGGCTCGGCATCTGCCGCCGGCGCCCCACCCGCTCCACGGGCGCACCCACCCGCATCCCGAAAGGCCGTACCACCATGTCTGCACTGCCTTCACGTCCACTCCGGCGCACGCTCCTCGTCTCAGGTGTCGCCCTCACCGCCGCCGTCGTCCTCGCCGGGTGCGGTCG
Organism: Microbacterium sp. RG1; assembly: GCF_005347485.1. NCBI lineage: Bacteria > Bacillati > Actinomycetota > Actinomycetes > Micrococcales > Microbacteriaceae > Microbacterium > Microbacterium sp. RG1. The sequence continues at coordinate 388,693 of NZ_CP034121.1, forward strand.
GGCGTCCGGCGATTCCGAGGCGGCCGCCGACACGGTCGTCGGGGACGACGCCGCGACCGGCACCGTCGAGTTCTGGGCGGCCGGCGCGGAGGGGGAGGCGCTGCCCGCCTTCTTCGAGGAGTTCGAGAAGGAGAATCCCGACGTCACCGTCAACGTGACCTCGATCCCCGAGTCGGAGTTCGCCACGAAGGTGTCCGCGGCCGTCGCGGCGGGCAACGTCCCCGACGCGACGTTCCTGCTGTCGCAGTCGCAGGCGAGCATGCTCGCCACCGACGCGTTCGCCACGGTCCCCGACGGCCTCGTCGACGGCGGCGCCTTCTTCGACAACATGTGGGATGCCGCCCAGTACGACGGCGCCGCACACGCCGTGCCCTGGTACACCTACGCCCAGGCGTTCTATTACCGCAAGGACCTTGCGGATGCCGCCGGCGTCGAGGCGCCCGCGACGTGGGACGACTACCCGGCGTTCGCCGAGGCGATGCAGGCGCAGGGAGTGAAGTTCCCGATCGGCCTCTCGGTGGAGTGGAACGAGTACACCGCGCAGCAGTTCAACGACTTCAGCATCCAGGCCGGCGGATCGCTGATCTCCGACGACCACACCGAATGGACCATCGACACGCCGGAGAACCTCGCGGCGCTGGAGACCTTCACGAACCTGATCCTCGACGGGTACGCATCGCCGGACGGCCCGACGTTCCTCGACACCGTGCCGTGGTTCACGTCGGGGCAGATCGGGGCCTACGTCAACGGACCGTGGTTCCCGTCCTGGCTCGACGAGGCGAACGGGGAGGGCTGGTCGAGCGAGAACCTGGGCGTCGCGCTGAACGCCGCCGGCCCCGGCGGCAGCACCTCGGCGATCGGAGGCGGAAGCCTCGCCGTCTTCGAGGACGCCAAGAACGCGGATGCGGCGTGGAAGCTCGTGCGCTGGATGTCGCAGCCCGAGACCCAGGTCGCCTGGTACGAGCGCTTCGGCAACCTGCCCGCCGTCGAGGCGGCATGGGACGAGCCGGTGATCGCCGACGACCCGTTCCTGACCGTCATCAAGGAGGCCATCCCGATGGCGAGCGCGGTTCCTGCCGTCCCGGGCTGGCTCGAGGTCTCCGCGATGCTGGGGTCCGAGATGGAGCGCGCCGCGCGGGGGCAGGCCACGCCCGCCGACGTGCTCGCCGCCGCGCAGGCCAAGGCCGACGCGATCGGCACCGGGGTCGAGTGAGCGCCGGACGACCATGACGAGTTCCACACTCACCCGCGGGGAGACGCGCACGAGCCGTCTCCCCGCGGGGGGCGCCCGGCCGCGCGGCCGTCGCGGCGCGCGGCCGCGGCAGAGCCTCGTCGCCTGGATCTTCCTGCTGCCGACGCTCATCGTCGTCGGTCTGTTCACGGTGGTCCCGGGGCTGTTCGCGCTGGCGTTCAGCTTCACCGACATCGGACTGCGCGACATCCGAGACCCCCTCCAGGTCGAGGTCGTCGGCGCCGAGAACTTCACGGCGCTGCTCGCCAACCCGGACTTCCTGCGCTCGATCGGCAACACGGTCCTCTTCGTCGTGATCGGCGTCCCGCTCACGATCGGCATCGGGCTCGCCCTCGCGATCCTGCTGGGCAGCGGCATCCGGCGTCTGCGCCCGGTGTTCCGGGCAGCCATCTACCTCCCGGTCATCGCCAACATCGTCGCCGCATCCGTGATCTGGAAGTACGCCCTCACCTACGAGGGCCCGGTCAACGAGGCGCTGGCCGCGATCGGCATCGCGGGGCCCAACTGGCTCGGGGACCCGGCGTGGGGTGTCACCTCGGTGATCCTGCTCACCGTCTGGCGCAACGTGGGGACGGCGATGGTGCTGTTCCTCGCGGGACTCCAGGCTGTGCCGGAAGAGGTCTACGAGGCCGCCGCGATCGACGGCGCGGGTCCCTGGCGACGGATCGTGCACATGACGCTGCCGCTGCTGCGTCCGACGACGCTACTGGTGACGGTGCTCATCACCGTCATGTACATGAACATCTTCGAGGAGCCCTACCTGCTCACCGGCGGCGGCCCCTTGGACTCGACGAGATCGATCTCCCTCTGGGTATATCAGCAGTTCGGCTACGGGAACATCGCCGCCTCCATGGCGGGCTCCTTCGTGCTGATCCTGCTGGTGGCCGTGGTGAGTGTCGTGCAGTTCCGGATGCTGAGGCCCAAACACTGATGCGTACCTCCCGACTGGGCAGCGCGCTGCTCTACCTGTTCATCACCGTCGTGTGCGTGGCGATGCTGATCCCGTTCGTCCTGGTGTTCTTCGGCGCATTCAAGACGCAGGGCGAGTTCACCGCCAACCCGGGCGCGTGGCTCCCGGAGTCCTTCGGCAACCTCGCCAACTTCACGACCCTCTTCGAGCGTGGCTTCGGCCGGTACTTCCTCAATGGCGTCATCGTGTCCGCGCTCGTCGTCGCCGGCAATCTCGTGTTCAGCTCGCTGGCCGGATACACGCTCGCCAAGCTGCATTTCCGCGGTCGCGGGTTCGTCTTCGCGCTGGTCCTGGCCACCATGATGGTTCCGATCGTCGCGATCTTCGTGCCGCAGTTCATGGTGGCCGTCCAGCTCGGGCTCGTCGACACGCTGTTCGGAATCGCGCTTCCCATGCTCGTCCTGCCGATCGCCGTGTTCGTGGTCCGCCAGTTCGCGCACTCCATCCCGGAGGATCTCATGGAGGCCGCGAGGCTCGACGGAGCGGGCGAGCTGCGCATCTTCGGGCAGATCTTCCTCCCGCTGCTCGCACCGGCGCTCGCGACGGTGAGCGTGCTCACCTTCCTCGCATCGTGGAACGCCTTCATCTGGCCCCTGGTCATGGCGCAGTCGCAGAGCACCTACACCCTTCCCGTCGGCCTCGCCGTCGCCGCGCAGGCCAACCGGACGACCGAGTTCGGCGTGCTCCTGGCGGGCGCGGTGGTGGTGCTGCTCCCCGTCCTCATCCTGTTCCTGTTCCTGCAGAAGTACTTCGTGCAGGGCATCGCCGCCACCGGTCTCAAATGAGCTCGCGCTCCCTGCTTCGAAAGGTTCCCGCATGACGATCCGTCGCTCACAGGTCGCCCTCAACCCCATTCAGTGGACCAACCTCCCGCCCGACCCCGCCGTGCCCGGAAGCACGGGGCGCTGGCGTTACGGCGAGCCGTCGTTCGTGGCGGACTACCCGGAGGTGCTCGCCGCCGTGGCGGCATCCGGGTTCGACGCCACGATGATGGAGGTCCTGGACACGCAGACCCTCCAGAGCTACGCGGCGATGATCGAACGCGCGGGCCTGCGCGTCGCGCCGGGCTACGCCTCCATCGGGCTGCCCGAGGACGAGGGGTTGGAGATCGCACCCGGCAGCGCCGAGTGGGCGCGCTGGTTCAACCCCGTGCGCCGCAAGGCCGAGGAGTCGCTCTACTTCGGCCTGGACACGGTCTTCCTCGCGCCGATGGTCGATTACCGGCTGCCGCGCTGGTCGGAGCGCGCGGCCGTCGGGTACCTCGCCGATCGCGACCGACTGCTGCGCCAGGTCGACATGCTCGCGGAGGCGGGCCGCATCCTGCGTGCGGAGGGTGTCCGCGCCGGGCTGCACAACCACGTCGGTACCTGGGTCGAGACCGAGGAGGAGATCGAGACGGTGCTCGCCGAGGTCGACCCGGAGGTGCTCGGCGCGTCGTTCGACCTGGGCCACCTGGCGTGGGCGGGCATCGACCCGGTGGCGATGGTCGCGCGTCACCGCGACCGCGTGATCGATCTGCACATCAAGGACCACTCCGCAGCCCTCGTGGCCGAGAACAGGGCGAACCCGGGTCCCTACGAGCGCGTCGCCTCGCAGCCGTTCTTCCTCGAGCCCGGCAGCGGCGACATCGACATCCCCGGAGTGCTGGCGCAGCTCGGCGACGACTTCGACGGGTGGCTGGTCATCGAGGTCGACCAGTTGCACGGCGACCCGGATGCGAGCGCGCGTCGCAGTCGCGGGTGGGTCGAGCAGACGTTCGCCGCGTGAACGCACTGCGCGTCGCGATCATCGGGACCGGGATGATCGCGGAGGTCCATGCGCGCGCCGTCCGCATGGTCGGGGGTCGGCTGACTGGTGTTCTCGGCTCCCGCCCGGAGCGCGGCGCGCAGGCGGCCCAGCGATGGGGAGGTCGAGGCTATCTCGATCTCGAGGAGCTGCTGGCCGATGTCCCGGACGTCGTGCACGTGTGCACCCCCAACGCCACCCATGCGCCCTACGTGCGGGCGCTTCTGGCGGCCGGTGTCGCGGTGGTGTGCGAGAAGCCGTTGGGGCTCGACGGGGCCGAAGCGCACGAGTTGGCCGACCTCGCCCGCCGAGCGGGGGTCGTCGCGACCGTCCCGTTCGTGTACCGCTACCACCCTCTCGTGCGCGAGATCCGCTCCCGCGTGGCGCGGGGCGGGTTGGGTCGGGTCCTGCTCATGCACGGCACCTATCTGCAGGACTGGATGCTGGACGCCCACACCGCGAACTGGCGCGTCGACCCCGCGCTCGGCGGCGGATCGCGCGCCTTCGCGGACATCGGTTCGCACTGGTGCGATCTGGTCGAGTTCGTCAGCGGGGAACGGTTCGAGGCCGCATCCGCGCAGTTCTCGCTCGCCCACCCCGAGCGTCCCATCGGCAGCGATCACGCCTTCGGCGGCGGCGTCGCGACGGCCGAGCGGCCGATCGCGCCGGTCGAGACCGAGGATGCGGCGATCGTCGCGTTGCGCACGCGGTCGGGTGTTCCCGCGAGCGTCGTCGTGTCGCAAGTGTCCGCGGGGCGCAAGAACCGGCTGTGGTTCGAGATCGACGGCACCTCGGCCAGCGCCGTCTTCGACCAGGAGGCGCCCGAGACGGTGTGGTTCGGCACGACGAACGGGGCGAGCGTCCTGCGGCGCGCCGAGGCGGAACCCTCGCCGGAACAGGCCCGCCTGAACGCGTTCCCCGCCGGACACGCGCAGGGATGGGGCGATGCGTTCGCGGCGTTCGTCGCAGACACCTACGCCGCTGTGCGCGGTGAGGCGCCGGACGGTCTTCCCACGTTCGATGACGGCGCACGCGCCGCCGACATCGTCGACGCGGTGCGGGCGTCGGCGCTCTCCGCCTCGTGGGAGGCCGTCGCCGCATCCTGACGGCGTACGCGCGACGATCGGACGGAACGTATCGGAGCGCGTGGCCGGTTACGCCCGGCGCACTGAGTTGACCGGGAGGGCGGGCGATGTAAGGATTCCGTGTGGTCGGGTTAACGAATGCCGACTTCACGGTGAACTGTTCGTTCGCGCCGCCGTTCGCTCGGCTCTCCCTCCTTCTCCCTCTCCCCGAAAGCGAACGGTGGAAACCGCAGCACTGATCGTCGTCCTGATCATCGGACTCGCGCTCTTCTTCGACTTCACCAACGGCTTCCACGACACCGCGAACGCGATGGCCACGCCCATCGCGACGGGTGCCCTGAAGCCGAAGGTCGCCGTACTGCTGGCGGCGGGACTCAACCTCGTCGGAGCGTTCCTGTCGACCGAGGTGTCCAAGACGATCTCGCACGGCATCGTGCGAGAGGACCAGATCTCACCCGGAGCCTTCCTCCCGCTGATCTTCGCCGGGCTCATCGGTGCCATCACCTGGAACATGCTGACCTGGTTGCTGGGGCTTCCCTCGAGCTCGTCGCACGCGCTGTTCGGCGGGCTCATCGGCGCGACCCTCGTGGGCATCGGCGCCTATGCGATCGACTTCGGCGTCGTGCTCAGCAAGGTCATCCTCCCGGCGCTGATCGCCCCGGTGACCGCGGGGGTGATCGCCTTCGCCGCGACCAAGCTCGCCTACGCCATGACCCGGCGCTACGACGGCAAGCCGGACGGCCGCGACGGCTTCCGCTGGGGGCAGATCTTCTCCTCCTCCCTCGTCGCCCTCGCCCACGGCACGAACGACGCACAGAAGACGATGGGTGTCATCACCCTCGCGCTGATCATGGCCGGCTGGCAGGACTCGGCCCACGCCGATCCCCAGCTCTGGGTCATCTTCGCCTGCGCCTTCACGATCGCCCTCGGCACGTACATGGGCGGCTGGCGCATCATCCGCACGCTCGGCAAGGGCCTCACCGACGTGAAACCGGCCCAGGGATTCTCGGCGGAGAGCTCCACCGCCGCCACGATCCTCGCCTCCAGCGCCCTCGGCTTCGCTCTGTCGACCACGCAGGTGGCATCCGGCTCGGTCATCGGGTCCGGGCTCGGTCGCCGCGGCGCGAAGGTGCGCTGGCGGACGGTCGGTCGGATCACGATCGGATGGCTGCTCACGCTGCCCGCCGCGGGCATCGTCGGTGCGGCGGCGGCCCTCATCGTGGCCTGGCTCGGCCCGTGGGGCATCGCGATCGACGCGGTCCTGGCCGTGATCATCGTGCTTCTGCTCTTCCTGCGTTCGCGCCGCGACGAGGTCACCGCCGCCAACGCCATGAGCGAGGTCGCCGACTCCGGTCGCGCCGTCAAGGTCAAGCGCAACCCGCCGCCCACGCGTCGCCAGCGTCGCCTGGAGCGCGAGCGGGCCCGTCAGGAGAAGGGACAGCGCTGATGGACATCCAGATCGATTGGCTCGCGTTCGTTCAGGTCTTCTTCGCCGCCCTCATCGCCGCCGTCGCCGTGGTGGGAAGCTACGCGCTCGGACTCCGGATGCTGGTGCGCGCCGGACGGGCGCCGGTGGTGGCGCCGGCGGAGTTCACCGACGCGATCACCGTCATGACCGACAAGCAGCGTGCCAAGGCGGAGAAGGCCGCGGCGAAGGCTGCCAAGCGCTCGCCGCTGACCGACGCGCAGAAGCGGGTGGCTTTCATCGTCGCGTGCGCGGCCTTCGGTTTCTGCGCGCTCGCGGTGCTGTCGGGACTCCTGCTCATCGTCATCGGCCACTGATCACCGCGTCGGCGGCGGGCCGTAGGGTGGCGGTATGAGTGCCGCATCCGCCGCCGTGCAGTTCGGGCAGCATCCGCCTGCGCTGCGCACGATCGTCCACCTGAGCGACACGCACTTCCTCGCCGGCAACGCGGCGCTGGGCGGGCGCTACGACACACTGGCGAATCTGCGGCGCACCGTCGCCGCGATCGATCGCACCCGCATCCGCCCCGACGCGGTGGTGTGCACGGGTGACCTCACCGACCTGGGCGAGCCCGAGGCCTACCGGGCGCTGCGCGAGGTGCTCGAGCCTGCGGCCGAGCGGTGGGGTGCGCCGCTGGTCTGGGTCGCGGGCAACCACGACGAACGTGCGCCGCTGCGCGCCGAGCTCCTGGGCGCTGCGGCGAGCGACGAGCCCGTCACCGCCGTTCACGACCTCGACGGCCTGCGTCTGATCGTGCTCGATTCCACGGTGCCGGGCTGGCACCACGGCGAGATCGACGACGCGCAGCTGGCCTGGCTCGCCGATGTGCTGGCCACGCCCGCGCCGCTGGGGACGCTCCTGGCACTGCATCACCCGCCGTTGCCCAGCCACATCCCGTTCTTCGACATCCTCGAGCTGCGTGGGCAGCACCGACTGGCCGACGTCGTCCGCGACAGCGATGTGCGCGGCATCCTCGCCGGGCACCTCCACCACTCGACCTCGGGCACCTTCGCCGGTGTGCCCGTGAGTGTCGCCGCTGCGACGTGCTACACGATGGATCTCGCGCGCCCCGCGGACGAGGTCAACGGGATGGATGCGGGGCAGTCGTTCCACCTCGTGCACATCTACGACGACACCGTCACGCATGCTGTCGTGCCCGTCGTCGATGCCGAGACGGCGGACTTCTTCACGCCGGAATGGGTCGCGGAGATGGCAGCTCTCACGCCTGCGGAGCGGCTCGACGCCTTCTCGCGCAAGCGTCCCCGCTGACGCTCGCCGCCCGGGAGAGTAGCGGGTTCGGGGTGTACGCCGTGTCCGGTGTCACGCGCGAGCGCGGCGATTAGGCTCGGTCAGGCAACCGGCCGACGACCCACAAGGACAACGCATGCCAGAGCACGCAACGACGCGTACCCGCACCGAGACCGACTCCCTCGGGAGCCTCGAGATCCCCGTGGATGCCTACTGGGGCATCCACACGGCCCGGGCCCTCGAGAACTTCGACATCTCCAAGCGCCCGATCTCCGTCTACCCCGACCTCGTGGTGGCGCTCGCGATGGTCAAGCAGGCCTCCGCGCGGGCGAACCGGGAGATCGGCGTGCTCGATGCGGAGCGCGCGTCGCTCATCGACCGCGCCGCGCAGGAGGTCATCTCGGGGCGGCACCACGACCAGTTCGTGGTCGGCGTCATCCAGGGCGGGGCCGGAACCTCGACCAACATGAACGCCAACGAGGTCATCACCAACGTGGCGCTCGAGCTCGCCGGTCGCGAGAAGGGCGACTACGCGTTCCTCTCGCCGATCGATCACACCAACCGCAGCCAGTCGACGAACGACGTGTACCCGACCGCGATCAAGGTCGGCCTCTCGCTCACCCTGCAGAGCCTCCTGGTCGAGCTCGACCTGCTGCGCCAGGCGTTTCTCGACAAGGCACGAGAGTTCCACGACGTGCTCAAGGTCGGCAGGACGCAGCTGCAGGATGCGGTGCCGATGACGCTCGGGCAGGAGTTCCACGGCTTCGCCACGACGCTGGGGGAGGACCTGCATCGGCTGCGGGAGAACGCCTGGCTGCTGCACGAGGTCAACATGGGTGCGACGGCCATCGGCACGGGGATCACGACGCATCCGGACTACGCGCCCGCCGTGCTCCGTCATCTGCGCGAGATCACCGGGCTCGACCTCGCGACGGCCGACGACCTGGTCGAGTCCACGAGCGACACGGGCTCGTTCATGTCGTTCTCGTCCTCGCTCAAGCGCAACGCGATCAAGCTCTCGAAGATCTGCAACGATCTGCGGCTGCTCTCCAGCGGTCCGCAGGCGGGTCTCGGCGAGATCAACCTGCCCGCGCGTCAGGCGGGCTCCAGCATCATGCCCGGCAAGGTCAATCCCGTCATCCCCGAGGTCGTCAACCAGGTGGCGTTCGCCGTCGTCGGCGCGGACATGACGGTCACGATGGCGGTCGAGGGCGGCCAGCTGCAGCTGAACGCCTTCGAACCCGTGATCGCGCACTCGATCTTCCAGTCGATCACCTGGATGCGGCAGGCCATGTGGACGCTGCGGGTGAACTGCGTCGAGGGCATCACCGCCAATCACGACCGCCTGGGCGCGATGGTCGGCTCCTCGGTGGGGGCGATCACCGCGCTCACGCCCTTCATCGGTTACGCGGCTGCGGCGGCGCTCGCGAAGACGGCGCTGCTCACCGGCCGCAACGTCGCCGATCTCGTGGTCGAGGCCGGACTCATGCCGCGCGACGAGGTGCTCAAGCAGCTCTCGCCCGCGCGACTGTCGGGGCTTGAGGCCATCACGGCCGCCATCCCGATCATCGATACGAGCCTCACTCCGACGCAGGACTGAGTGTCGTCCGTGCGACCACGCGGCGCAGCCGATAACGTCGGAGCGCGCACCGTGCCCGCGCCGAATCAGGAGGAATCATGACCGACCCGACCGGATCGCCCGAGAACACCCCGCCGGTCCCGCCGGCATACCCCGCCGCCCCTCCGGCGTATCCGACGGCGCCCCCGGCCTACGAGACGGCGTCGCCGGCTGCCGGCCAGGTTCCCGGTCCGCCGACTCCGGGCGCACCGGTGCCGGGCAGGACGCTCGGCATCGTGGCGCTCATCCTGGCGTTCTTCGCGCAGCTGATCGGTCTGATCCTCGGCATCGTCGCGCTGGTGCAGAGCCGTAAGGCCGGCGTGCGCAACCTCCCCGCCGTGTGGGCCATCATCCTGAGCGCGGTGTTCATGGTGATCGGGATCATCGTGGGGATCATCTTCATCGTGAGCTTCGCAGGTGCCCTGCAGCAGGCGATCGAGTACTGCTCGTCGAACCCGGATGGCGTCTACCAGATCAGCGGGGTGACGCAGTACTGCGACGACATGCGATGACGCGCGGACGGATCGATGGCCCCCACCCGCCGGTGGGGGCCATCGTCGTTCAGTCCAGGATGCGGCAGTGCGTCGTGAGCGCGCCGATGCCGTCGATACCGACCGTCACCGTCGAGCGGTCGCGCAGGAAGATCTGCGGATCGCGGGAGTAGCCGGCGCCGCCCGGACTGCCTGTCGAGATGAGTGTGCCCGGCAGCAGCGTCACGGACTGGGAGAGGTGCGACACCAGAGTCGACACGGGCCGGATCATCTGCCCGGTCGACGCATCCTGCACGGTGTGGCCGTCGACGATCGTCCAGATGTGGAGGTCCTGAGGGTCGGGCACCTCGTCGGCCGTGACCACGAACGGACCGGTGGGGGTGAAACCGTCGAACGACTTGCAGCGCGACCACTGCGCCTCGGAGAACTGGATGTCGCGCGCCGTGACGTCGTTGACGACCGTGTAGCCCCACACGTGCTCCAGTGCGGTCTCCGGCGGGACGTTCTTCGCGGGTCGGCCGATGATCACACCCAGCTCCGCCTCATAGTCGACGGACTCGCTGAGGCTGCGCGGCCAGCTCGTGGTCTGCTCGTGTCCCGCGAGCGAGTTCGGCCACAGCACGAAGACCGTCGGGGTCTGGTCGGTCTTCAGGCCCAGCTCGCCGGAGTGTGCGGCGTAGTTGAGTCCGACCGCGAGGATGACGGGCGGGGCCAGGACCGCCGACGCGAACTCCGCTCCCGCGAACCCGAAGCGCTCCACCGCGGGGGATGCCGCGGCATCCCGCACACGGGTCAGCAGGTCGTCGCCGCCGAGGATGAGCTGCTCGAGCGTTCTCGGGGCGTCGGGGAAGAAGGCGTCGACGAAGGCGGCGGAGTCCTCGTCGACGACGACGAGTCTCGGCTCCGGATTCGCAGCGGTGCGGAGGTGGGCGAAGCGCATGCCCTCCACGCTACCGGCGGCGACCCTAGGCTGAGGGAATGACGACCCCCGACGGCCGCCCGACTCTCACCCCGCCGGCCTTCGATTCCGCGCTGGCGCAGCCGGTGCACGCCGCTCCGGCGCCGATCGCGGCACCCGCGACGTCACAGCCGCCGGTCGGCGCAGCGGTCCGCCGTGCGTGGGGGCTCTACATCTGGGTCGGTGCGCTGCTCGTCGTCCTGCTGGTGGTGCTGGTCGGCTACTTCCTGGAGGCGATCGGTCCGGTCGCCTCGCTTCTGGGGGCGATCCTCGCGCTGCTGCCGCTCGCGGGTGTGCTGTGGGCCCTGCGCATCGTGGATCGCTGGGAGCCGGAGCCGAAGGGGCTCGTCATCCTCGCGCTCGGCTGGGGTGCCATCGCCGCCGTGGCGCTGGCCCTCGGTGTGGATCTCGTGCTGCTGCTGACGCTCGGCCGCGGCGATTCGCAACTCGCGCTCCTGCTGCAGTCGGTCGTGCAGGCGCCGATCGTCGAAGAGATCGGCAAGGGCCTCGGTGTGCTCCTGATCTTCGCGGCGGCGCGAAGGTTCTTCGACGGACCGGTGGACGGAATCGTGTACGGCGGGCTGATCGGTGCGGGATTCGCCTTCACCGAGAACATCCAGTACTTCGCGAGCGCCTTCATCGAGGGCGGGTTCACGCAGGCCTCCGCCACGTTCTTCGTGCGGGGCATCCTCTCGCCCTTCGCCCACGTCATGTTCACCGCGGTCACCGGTTTCGCGCTGGGCCTCGCCGCTCGCCGTGGCGTCCGACTCGGCGGCGCGCTCGGGCCCTGGCTCCTGGGGCTCGTCGGCGCCATCGCCCTGCACGCGCTGTGGAACGGCTCCGCCCTCCTGGGTGATTTCTTCGCCCTGTACGCCGTGCTCCAGGTTCCCCTCTTCGTGATCTTCGTCGTCGCCATCGTGCTCCTACGGCGTGAGGAGGCGCGCCTGACGCGGGCACGACTGGGGGAGTACGCGGCCGTCGGCTGGTTCACTCCGCAGGAGGTCGACATGCTCGCGACCGCCGCCGGGCGCCGTACCGCTCTCGCCTGGGCGCGGACGCTCACCGGCAACCGCGTGCCGATCATGCGCACCTTCATCGCGGATGCGACCGCATTGGCGGCGGCACGACAGCGCGCGATCAGCGGACGAGACCCGCGCGCGAGCGCGGAAGAGAGCGCGCTGCTGCAGCGGACGGTCGCCGCCCGTGCCGCCCTGTTCGCGCTCTGACCCGGGGCGTCATCTGAGCGAAACACCGCGTCGCTATCGTGAACCGAACAGTTCACTCGACGTCAGGAGCGTCCATGGCCGACTCGGCCCTTCGCGATCTCGCCGCCCTCCCCAAGGGGCATCTCCACGTCCATCTCGAGGCGGCCATGAGGCCCGCGACGCTCGCCGAGCTCGCCGAGGAGATGTCGGTCGAGATCCCGCCGGTGTCCGGCTTCTCCGGCTTCACGGCGTTCGCCGACATGTACCAGGGGCTGCTCGCGGTCCTTGCGCGCCCGGAGAATCTCGTGCGGTTGATCGACGAGGCCGTGGCGGATGCGGCATCCGACGGCGCGGTCTACGTCGAGTTCGGCGTGAGTCCCCAGTTCTATCTCGAGACCTTCGGGACTGTGGGAGCGGCGCTGGACGCGCATCTCGACGCCGTTCGCATCGCGGGCGAGCGCCACGGCGTCGAGGTGGGGCTCATGGTCACGGTCGATCGCACCGAGCCCCTCGACGAGGCGATCGCGCTCGCGAACGCGGCAGCGGCACGCGCCGATCGTGGTGTCGTGTCCCTCGGGCTCGCGAACGAGGAGCGGGGCTATTCCGCCGCCGACTTCGCCCCCGCGTTCGACATCGCCCGTGCCGCAGGTCTCCAGTCCGCCCCCCACGCGGGCGAGCTGGTGGGTCCGGAGTCGGTCTGGCAGGCCATCGACGACCTGGGCGCCTCGCGGGTGCTGCACGGAGTGCGGGCGATCGAGGATCCGGCGCTCGTGGCCGAGCTGGCACGGCGCGGGATCTGCCTCGACACCTGCCCCACCTCCAATCTGCTGCTGGATGTCGTCGATGACCTCGCCCGCCATCCGCTGCCGCAGCTGCTGGATGCCGGAGTGCGGTGCTCCATCAACGCGGATGATCCGATCCTGTTCGGTCCCGGGATCCTCGATGAGTACGTCGTCGCACGCGAGCAGATCGGCCTGACGGACCGGCAGCTCGCCGCGTGCGCGTGGAGTTCGATCGAGACCACGCTGGCGGGCGACGCTCTCAAGGCGCGCGCGAAGGCCGACATCGAAGCATGGCTGGGGGAGGCGCTGTGACCGATCTCCACTTCGGCGTCTTCGAGGTCTACGCCCCGCAGGTCGGCGGTACCTACAGCTGGGCGCACCCGCTGTGCGACGCCGCGGACTACCTCGACCCCGACCGCTGGGTGCGCATGGCGAAGATCATGGACCGCACCGGGTACGACTTCCTCTTCTTCGCCGACGGCTTCGGCTATCCGATGCAGAACGGCGACATCAGTGCGGCCTGTCTGTCCGCGGCCATCAACTTCTCAGGTCTCGATCCGTCGACCATCATCCCGATCCTCGCCCGAGAGACGGAGAAGCTGGGATTCGTCGTGACGGCCACGACGGGAATGGACCATCCCCTGCCGTTGGCGCGCCGTTTCAGCACCCTCGATCATCTCACGCGGGGGCGCATCGGCTGGAACGTGGTCACGGGTGCCTCGCAGAACGCCGTCGCCGAGCTCTTCGGACACCCGGAGATGGTGGCGCACGACACGCGATACGAGATGGCGGAGGAGTACGTGTCCCTCGCCCGCAGCTACTGGGAGCAGTCCTGGGACGACGATGCGCTCGTGGCGGATGCGGCCTCCGGCGTCTACATCGACCCGTCCCGCATCCATCGCACCCAGTTCGAGGGCGCCCACTACCGTTCGCGCGGCTACTTCGGTGCCCCGCCGTCGCCGCAGCGCACCCCCGTGATCTTCCAGGCCGGGACCTCTCCGAAGGGTCGCGCGCTCGCGGCCTCGCACGCCGAGGGCGTGTTCGTGCAGGCCACGACGCCCGAGCACACGGCGGCGGCCGTCGCCGACATCCGCCGCCGCGCCGCCGAGGCGGGACGCGATCCCGACGACATCCGCATCATGGCCGGGCTCACCGCGATCGTGGACGAGACGCAGGCCGGTGCCGAGCAGCTCTGGCGCGAGTTCCACGGCATGCAGTCGGACGAGGTCGTGGCGGCGCTGTACGCCGGCAACACCGGCATCGATCTGCTCACGCTCGATCCTGACAAGACCCTCGCGGAGGTCGTGGCCGCCGGTGGCATCGTCGGTCAGATGGGCACGAGCAACATCGAGCGCTTCCTCGGTCGCGACGGTTCGCCGGCGCCGACCGTTCGACAGATCCTCGACGACCTCCGCGGCAAGGGCACACGTGGGTTCCGGATCGTGGGGGATGCCGATCACGTCACCGACCGCGTCGCGGAGCTCGCCGATCAGACGGGGCTCGACGGGTTCCTCTTCGAGCCGGTCTTCGGAACGCGCGACGTCGAGGCGTTCGGGGAACTGGTGCTTCCACGCCTTCGCGAGAGAGGCCGACTGGCCGCGCCTGCCGGCCCGACGCTGCGCGAGCGGATGCGGGAGCGCCCGGGAGCCCGTTTGGGGTGAGTGGGAAAGACTCAGCGCCCGGTGCCGCGGCGATGCCTGCGTGACTCCCGAGCGCTGAGTTGTTCTGATGTCAGGATCCACCCCTCGCCGGGTGCTGTCAAGAGGCTCGGCCGCGCCTCGCGGGCGGCGTCGACGTGCTTGGATGGAGACATGACTGACAACCGCACGAAGCCCGAGTTCGACGCTCCCGCAGGACCCGCTCCGACCGAGCTCGTCATCCGCGACATCATCGTCGGAGACGGCGAAGAGGCGAAGCCGGGCGACAACGTCACGGTGCACTACGCCGGCGTCGAGTACGAGTCCGGCGAAGAGTTCGACTCCTCCTGGGGGCGTGGCGAGAGCATCCAGTTCCCGTTGCGCGGCCTCATCCAGGGCTGGCAGGACGGCATCCCGGGCATGAAGGTCGGCGGTCGCCGCGAGCTCGTGATCCCGCCGCACCTGGCGTACGGCCCCGCCGGCGGGCACTTCCTCGGGGGCAAGACGCTCATCTTCATCATCGACCTGCTGAAGGTCGGCTGACACGACCTCTGGAAGGGCCCCGGGAACCCGGGGCCCTTCCTCGTTGGGCCACCGGAAGTTCTTAAGACTCTCGTCAGAATTTTGCATTCAAGGGAATACGTTCCCGGGGGATGCGGTTGACTGGACTCGACGCCGCGAAACGCGCGGCCCTGGTTTTGGAGCGAACATGACCGACACGAACGTAATCGAGATCCCCGGATACAAGGCCGGCACCTGGACGCTGGATGCCTCGCACAGCGAGGTCACCTTCGCGGTGCGCCACATGATGATCTCGAAGGTGCGCGGCACCTTCGGTGTGAAGAGCGCCACGATCATCGCTCCGGAGAACCCGCTCGAGGCGAAGGTCGAGGCCACGGTGGACGTCGCCTCCATCGACACCAAGGACGAGGGCCGCGACGGCCACCTGCGTTCGGCCGACTTCTTCGACGTCGAGAACTACCCCACGATGACCTTCGTCTCGACGGGCGTGCGGTACGAGAAGGGCGACTTCCTGGTGGACGGCGACCTGACCATCAAGGACGTCACCAAGCCCGTCACGTTCGAGCTCGAGTTCGGCGGCTTCGGCACCGACCCGTGGGGCAACTACAAGGCCGGCGCCACGGCCAAGACCGTCATCAACCGCGAGGAGTTCGGCCTCACCTGGAACGCCGCGCTCGAGACCGGCGGCGTGCTCGTCGGCAAGGACGTCACGATCGAGCTCGACCTGCAGGGCACGGTCGCGGCCTGATCGCACACGAAGGGGACGGATGCAGCCGCATCCGTCCCCTTCGTCATGTCCGGGCTCGGCGCCGCAGTCGGTCCTGCGCGAGGAGGATGCCCAGGAAGACGACGAGGGCGCCGGCGGGCTCGTTCCACGACACCGTCTCGCCGAGCACGATGGCGCCGAGGACGACGCCCACGACGGGCGTGATGTAGGTGACGGTCGAGGCGCGTGTCGGGCCCCAGGCGCGGAGGACGTTCTGGTTCCAGATGTAGGCGACACCGGTGCCGAGGCAGCCGAGGAGCACGAGGCAGATGACGATCGCCGCATCCAGTCGTACCGGCGTCAGCGCGATCAGCGGCGTCAGAGCGAGCATGATCACGGCCGCGATCCCGATGTTCAGGAACGAGAAGACCAGGGGGCTCATGCCGCTGTCGGACGTGAAGCGCCGCATGTAGGCGAGGCTGAAGCCGTAGCAGGCCGTGGCGCCGAGGATGGCGAACTGGGCGACGAGGCTCTGATCCGGGGCGAGGCCCTGCCAGGGCGCGATGATGACCATCACACCGAGGATGCCGATGAGGATGCCCGCGATCTGGACGATGCGCAGCTTCTCGACGCGGAACACGGCCCACGCCATCACCGCGGTCATGATCGGGGTCGTGGCGTTGTAGATGCTCGCCAGCCCCGAGGTGACGTGCTGCTGCGCCCAGGAGAACAGCAGGAACGGAACGACGCAGAACGAGAGCGCCAGCACGAACATGTGCGCCCACACCACGAGCCGTCTCGGAAGACTCTCCCGGCGGATGGCCACGAAGATCCCCAGCGTCACCGCCCCGAGCACGAGCCGCGACCACGCGACCTGGGCGGGGGAGAGCCCGCCGAGCGCGACCTTCATGAACAGGAAACTGGAGCCCCAGATGATGCCGGTGAGCACGAACTGCACGGCGATGACCGCCTGGCGGGGCGGGGCGGCGGAGCGCGCGACGGGGAGCACGCACCGACTCTAGTGAGGGCCGCGGACCTTCCGGACTCCTGGCGGATGCGATGTCCGAAAGGCGCCGCACAACGGCAGCGTGCCGCCGCTCAGGGCACCGGGTGGAGGGCGTCGTACGCGCGGAAGCCGGGGCTGAGACGCACCAGCACCCCGACCAGCGCGATGATGACGATGCCGCCCAGCAGAGGCGGGAACCACAGCGTCGTGAGGGTCGCGAGGCTACCGGCGTAGAGCGCTCCGACGCGGGGGCCGCCCGCCACGACCACCACGAAGATCCCCTGCAGGCGCCCGCGCATCGCGTCGGGCACAGCGGACTGCATCATGGTCGACCGGAAGATCGCGCTGATGTTGTCGGCCGCGCCGGAGACGGCGAGCACCACGCAGGCGGCGGCGATCAGGACGACGTTGACGTCCCCGCCCGCGAACCACCCGAGGCTCGCAGCGACCAGCACGAGTCCGAATGCGGCGATCGCGCCCCCGTAGACCTGGATGGAGCGCTCGATGCCCACTCCATGGCGGCGCACGCGGCCGATCGGGCCCGAGAACAGACTCGACAGGAACGCGCCCGCCGCGACCGCCGCGGTGAGGATGCCGGTCGTGACCGGTCCGCCTCCGAGCAGCACGGCGCCGATGCCGGGGAAGAGGGCGAGAGGCTGCCCGAACGTCATCGCGATGATGTCCAGGAGGTACTGCATCCGGATGTTGCGTGCGCGGCGCAGGAATGCCCAGCCGTCGCGGAGCGAGTCGAGACCGGGCCTGACGATCGCGCCTTCCGGGCGGAGCCGCGGCAGGGTCCACAGGCCCAGGAACAGCGAGGTCATGAGCACGACGTCGATCGAGTAGGTCCATGCGTAGCCGGCGGTGGCGACCAGCACGCCCGCGAGAGCAGGGCCGGCCATCACCATGATGCCGACGGTGACGCCGTTGAGGGCGGCCGCCGCAGGCAGCAGCTCGCGCGGTAGCAGCCGCGGCGTGATCGCGGACTTGGTCGCCATCACGACCGAGTTCGCGGCGGAGTTGACGATGCTCAGCGCGTAGAGCCACCAGACGGTCTCGTCGCCGGACCAGGCCAGAGCCGCGAGCAGCGCCGTGGACGCGAAGGTGATGCAGGCCGCGACCAGGGCGACCATGCGCCGATCGAACGCGTCGGCGAGCATCCCTCCGTACAGCCCGGCGAGGACCATCGGAACCAGACCCGCCACCGCGACCATCGCCACGGCGAAGTCGGAGCCGGTGAGGGCGTAGACGTGCAGCATGACCGCGACGATCGTCAGTTGCCCGCCGAGGCCGGCGAGCGTGGAGCCGATCCACATCCGCGCGTACGGCGCGCTGATGGTGAGGGGGCGCACGTCGATCAGGTGACGCGCGATCCGCATCCGGCTCACTCCGCGACCTCGATGCGCTTGATGCGGGCGGCGTGACCGGTGCGGATCGTGATGTCCGCGCGGCGGACGCCGAGGTGCGCGGCCAGCGCTGCGATGACCCCCGCGTTGGCTGCGCCGTCGACCGCGCGCTCGCGCACGTGCACGGTCAGCGCGCCGTCCGCATCCGACTCGACGAGGGGGCCGCGACGGCTGCCGGGCTTGACGCGGACGGTGAACTGCACGCGTGCGAGCGTATCGCGGCGGGAGCGGTTGGGGTCGGTGTCGAACGCTGGTAGACTTTCGAGGTTGCCGTTCGATCGGCCGCGGATAAAGAGAGCCCCCGGATCAGCCGGAGGGCGCCGCGCAACGAGGAGAAAGGGGATCCCATCTATGGCACTCGAGAACGACGTCAAGAAGGCGATCATCGAAGAGTACGCGACGCACCCCGGTGACACCGGATCCCCCGAGGTGCAGGTCGCGATGCTGACGCAGCGCATCAAGGACCTCACCGAGCACCTCAAGGAGCACAAGCACGACCACCACTCGCGTCGTGGTCTGTTCCTCATGGTCGGTCAGCGCCGTCGCCTGCTGGGCTACCTGCAGGACATCGACATCAACCGCTACCGTTCGCTCATCGAGCGTCTCGGTCTGCGCCGCTGATCGCAGCGCGATCGCGTATATCGCTTTCTTCGAAGGCCGCCCCACGGTGTGGGGCGGCCTTCGCTTTTGTGCGCCCGCCGCATCCTCAACCACCTCCCTTCCCAAAGACCGCGAGTCTCGCGGCTGGGAGGGGCGGGTCAGGCGCGAGCGGCCAGGAGGTCCGCGTGGTGGATCGCCGCCACATCCGGGTGTGCGCGCAGCCGCGACTTCAGTGCGTTCTCGCCGTAGCGGGCGTAGATGGGGTTCGTGGGATCCTCGGTCACGCCCCGCGAACGTGCCGCGAGCTCGGGCGGGAGCTGGATGAGGGGCAGCTGCGCATCGAGCGCCGGGTTGAAGAAGAACGGCACCGAGATGCGGTCCTCGGGGTAGCGGGGCGAGACGACGCGGTGGTTGGTGGCGATGAGATACCCCTGGGTCGCGTACTCGAGGAGCTCGCCGATGTTGACGACGAACGCACCGTCGACCGGGGGTGCGTCGACCCATCCGCCGTCGCGCTCGACCTGCAGCCCGCCCTTGCCCGGCTCGACCCAGAGCAGGGTCAGGACGCCGGAGTCCTTGTGGGCGCCGACGCCCTGCTGCGGCTCGGGCTCGCGGCTGCCGGGGTAGCGGACGATCTTGATGAGCGTGCCGGGGTCCGCGAAGTACGGGTCGAAGAAGTCCTCCGCGGCGCCCAGCGCCAGCGCCCACTGGCGCAGCAGCGTGATCGCGACTTCGCTCAGCCGGTCGTGCCACTCCTGCACGACCTCGCGCAGCTCCGGAAGAGCCTCGGGCCAGAGGTTGGGGCCGGTGAGGCGTTCGAAGTCGGGAGCGGCGGGATCGGTCACGGCCTCGCGCTCGGGTCCGATGTCGATCTGCTCGCGCCAGTCGACCTGGCCCTGGGTGCGCTCGCCGCCGATGCGCGTGTATCCACGGAAGTGCGGGCTGTTGACGTTCTCGATCGCCAGCTTGTCGGCCTCTGGCAGCGCGAAGAAGGCGCGCGCGACCTTCTCGAGGCGCAGCGCCAGGTCGTCGACGCCGGTGCCGGTGAGGTAGAAGAATCCCACCTCGTGGGTCGCGCGGCGCAGGTCGTCGCGGAAGGCGGCGGCCGCATCCGGGCCGCCGGACAGGCGGGAGAAGTCGAGGACGGGAAGGGATGGCGTGCTCATGCACCGAAGGTACGTCCCGGCGTCGCGCCGCGGAGAAATGTTGCTGAGCGTTACCGCACGGCGTGGAATTTGCCTCCGGTCGTAACAGGAGTAATCTCGCTCCGGGCTTAGGTAAGCCTTACCAGAAAGAAGGATGCCGCGGTGCTGTCGAGTCTGCTGATCGGTCTGCGCGAGGGCCTCGAGGCCGCCATCGTCGTCGGCATCCTCGCCGCCTATCTCTCCCGGCTCGGTCGGCGCGACGTCCTCCCACGGCTGTGGATCGGCGTCGGACTCGCCGTCCTGCTCTCGCTCGTCGTCGGCGCCATCCTCACGTTCGGCGCCTACGCGCTGACCTTCGAGGCGCAGGAGATCCTCGGCGGAGGTCTCTCACTGGTCGCCGTGGCGATGGTCACCTGGATGATCTTCTGGATGCAGCGGGCCGGCCGGGGTCTCAAGCGGGCCCTCGAAGGCGACGTCGACCGGGCGCTCGCGGCGGGGGCGCTCTGGGGGATCGTCGTCATCGGCTTCATCTCCGTCGCCCGCGAGGGGCTGGAGACCACTCTGCTGCTGTGGTCGATGGTGCAGTCCTTCGGCGACGCGCCCGCCGCCCTCGGAGGCGCGGTCCTCGGCCTCGCCCTGGCCGTCGTTCTCGGTGCGCTCATCTCGCGCGGCATGATCCGTCTCGACCTGCGGGTGTTCTTCACCTGGACCGGCGCCCTGCTCATCATCGTCGCCGCCGGCGTCCTCGCCTACGGCGTGCACGACCTGCAGGAGGCGGGCGTGCTTCCGGGGCCGTTCTCCGATGCCGCGACGATCGATGCGGTGACCGGCGTCGTCGGCGTGGGCCTCGCCGGCTTCCCCTTCGGGTGGGCCTTCGATCTGTCGGCGATCATCGCCCCCGGCGGCCCCGTCGCGGTGCTGCTGCAGGCCACCGTCGGGTTCATGCCGCAGATGACGTGGCTGCAGGTCATCGCGTGGGGTGTCTACATCGTCGTGGTCGGCATCCTCTTCTTCCGCGGTGCGCGTCCGCACCCGCGGTCCCACCGAGCGCAAGAAGCCGTCGCTCCCGCACATCAAGGAACCCCATGACAGCTCCTCGTCTGATCGGCGGCGCCGCAGCGCTCGTCATCACCTCGCTCGCACTCGCCGGATGCGTGGCCAAGGCCGACGTGGCCGCATCCGACGCCCTCGCCGTCACGGCGAGCGACGCCGCGTGCGATCTGCCCACGGCGACCGCCACCAGCGGCACCCTGGCCTTCGACGTCACCAACACGGGTTCGCAGGTCAGCGAGTTCTATCTGCTCGCCGAAGACGGCCTGCGTATCGTCGGCGAGGTCGAGAACATCGCCCCCGGCGCCTCGCGGACCCTCACGGTCGTCGCGCAGCCCGGCAACTACTTCACGCTGTGCAAGCCCGGCATGGTCGGTGACGGCGTCGGGCGAGCGGGCTTCACCGTCACCGGTGACGCCGTGGCCGTCTCCGGCGACGACGCCGAGCAGAAGCAGCAGGCGGTCTCCCTGTACGCCGCCTTCGTGAAGGACCAGGTCGAGCAGCTCGTCCCCGCCGTCGCGGCCTTCACCGCCGCCTACACCGCCGGTGACGACGAGACCGCCCGCACGTCCTTCCCGCAGGTGCGCTCGTTCTACGAGCGCATCGAGCCGGTCGCCGAGTCCCTGGGCGATCTCGACCCCAAGATCGACTACCGCGAGGTGGATGCGGTCGCCGAGGGCCTGGACTGGACCGGATTCCACCGCATCGAGAAGGACCTCTGGGTCCCCGCGCAGGACGCGCTCAACGCCGACGGCGCCACGCCCGCCTGGCAGGACTGGACGCCCTCCACGCCCGAGCAGCGCACGGAGCACGCCGACCAGCTCGTGGCGGATGTGGCCGAGCTCAACGACTACGTCCACTCCGACGATTTCGTCAGCGCACTCGACGCGCAGGGCATCGCGGGCATCTCGAACGGCGCCATCGCGCTGCTCGACGAGGTCGCCAACGGCAAGATCTCCGGCGAGGAGGACTGGTGGAGCGGCACCGACCTCTACGACTTCGCCGCCAACGTCGAGGGCTCCAAGATGGCCTACTCGCTCGTGCGCGACTTCGCCGAGAGCAAGGGGGCGGACGGGCAGAAGCTCGTGACGGCCATCGACAAGGGTTACGCCGATCTCGAGGCGCAGCTGGCGACCTACGGCAGCGCGGACACCTCCTTCGCCGCCTACTCGACGCTGACCGAGGCCGACAAGCGCACCCTCACCGATCTGATCAACGCGCTCGCCGAGCCGCTGTCGCGTCTGACGGTGACCGTCCTCTCGTGAACGAACCGCAGTCCGACGCCCCACAGATCGAGCCCGCCGACCCGCCGTCCGGGCTCAGCCGACGCGGCCTGCTCGGTCTGCTGGGCGCCGGCGCCGCCGGCCTCGCCATCGGCGGGGCCGGCGGGGCTGCGGTCGCCACGGCGGTCGCCGGCCCCGCATCCGCCGCCGACGCGGACGGCGTCCACGCGTTCTTCGGCGAGCACCAGGCGGGGATCACGACCCAGGTGCAGGATCACCTGCACTTCGCCGCCTTCGACCTCGACGACGATCTGACGCGCGACGACCTGGTCTCCCTGCTGCAGGACTGGTCGTACGCGGCATCGCGCATGACGCAGGGGCTCGACGTCAGCGCCTCCGGCGCGGTGGGCGGTTCGCCCCAGGCCCCGCCGGACGACACGGGCGAGGCGCTCGGGCTTCCCGCGAGCTCGCTGACCATCACCTTCGGATTCGGGCCGGGGCTGTTCGAGCGCAACGGCGTCGACCGCTTCGGGATCGCCGATCGTCGCCCCGACCTGCTGGCGCCGCTGCCGCGCTTCGTCGGCGATGATCTGGACCCGCTGAACTCCGACGGCGACCTGTGCATCCAAGCCTGCGCCGACGACCCGCAGGTCGCCGTCCACGCCATCCGCAACCTCAGTCGCATCGCGTTCGGCCGCGCCCGCATCCGCTGGGCGCAGCTCGGCTTCGGCCGCACGTCGAAGACGACGGCCGCGCAGTCCACACCCCGCAACCTGTTCGGCTTCAAGGACGGCACGGCCAACATCCTCGCCACCGACACCGCGGCGCTCGACGAGCACGTGTGGGTCGGGGATGAAGGGCCCGCCTGGCTCGCCGGCGGCAGCTACCTCGTCGCCCGCCGCATCCGTCAGACGATCGAGACCTGGGATCGTCTGCGGCTCATGGAGCAGGAACGCACGATCGGGCGCGACAAGCGCGAGGGGGCGCCGCTGTCGGGCGGAGAAGAGTTCACCGCACCGGACTTCTCCGCGAAGGATGCGTCCGGCGCCGCCCGCATCGACCGCGCCTCCCATGTCAGCCTCGCCCACCCCGACAACAACGGCGGGATCCGCATCCTGCGTCGCGGCTACAACTTCGTGGACGGCAACGACGGGCGGGGCGCGCTGGAGGCGGGGCTGTTCTTCTTGTCCTACCAGCGCTCGCCCGAGCAGTTCATCACGCTGCAGAAGGCGCTCGCGCGCGACCTTCTGACCGAGTACCTGCGCCACGTCGGCTCGGGGATCTGGGCCGTGCCGAGCGGTGTCCGAGAGGGCTCGTTCGTCGGAGCCGACCTCTTCGCCTGAGCGCGCTTCAGCGGCGCTCGGGGGCGCGGCGCGAACCGGTCGGGTCGCTGCGGTGACCTTCGCGACGTGCCAGGGTGCGGTCGGCGAACAGCCATGACCAGCGCGGCTCGACGAGGGGGCGGAACACCCGGCGCACCGGCGCCGTCGCGAGTGCCAACGCGATGAGCACGGATGCGGCGCAGACCACCGGCAGCCAGAACCAGGTCGGGTCGAGCCCGCGCAGGACGCCCGACTCCCGGAACGGGTAGAGCACGAAGGAGTGCAGCAGGTACACGTACATCGTGTACTGCCCGAACGAGGTCCACCAGGCCGCCCGTCGCGGCACGAGCGCGAGGAAGGCGGCGGTCAGCAACAGTGCGATCGCCATGAGCGCGAGTCGGATGCCGCCGGCCCACCACTGCTCGCCGCCGAGGTCCGAGTAGGCATCCTCGTAGAAGAGCCACGTGCGCAGATCGATCGCCCGCCAGACGTCGATGAAGATCCACGCGAACGCGCCGGCGATCACCAGCACCGCCGCAGCCGCGACGCGGCTCCACCACGGCCGGGCCAGAAGTGAGAAGCGCTCGACGACGTCGTGCTCGCGCAGCCACCACCCGAGGGTGAAGAAGAACAGGAGTCCCATCGTGCGCGACAGCGACAGTGTGGAGTCGATGTTCGGCAGGTAGCCGACGCCGATCGAGACGACGAGCGTCCACAGCAGCGGCCAGCGCAGGAGGGCGAGGTAGGGCAGGACGACGCGGAAGATCCCGAGTGCGAGCAGGAACCACAGCGTCCAGGAGGGCTGCGTCGGGTTCGGGTTCGCGGCGCCCTCGACGAGGAACTTGGTGATCGTCCACAGCGTCTCGAAGATGAGGTACGGCAGCAGGATGTCGGTGACGACGCGGGCCATCTGACGCTTGCCGGGAACGCCCGCCTTCGAGAAGTAGCCCGAGATGACGGCGAAGGCGGGCATGTGGAAGGCGTAGACGAGGAGGTAGAGCGCGAGGGCCGCATCCGAGTCGTAGATGAGTCGCTGCGTGGCGTGCCCGAGCACGACCAGGACGATCGACGCGAAGCGCGCGTTGTCCCAGAACGGCACCCGGCGCTTCGGGCGCGCCGCGGGCGCGGGGGTCGGCGGAAGGCTCATCGCGTGCGACCCTACCGGTGCGCGTGGTGCGCGTGTCGCCTGTTCGCGGAGGCAGTAGGGTGTGGCCACCGGTGAGGGGGTGTCGATGGTCGTGCGCGAGGATGCTGCCTGGCAGGACCGATCTCTCGGCGATGTGGACTGGCATCTGTTCCCGCCGGACGCCGTGCGTGACGTCGTCGCCGCGCCGTCGGGGTCGTTGGCCCGCGTCTCGCTCGGCCCCGCGGGCGGCCCGAGGGTTGTGCTCGTTCCCGGGGTGACCGGGTCGAAGGAGGACTTCGTGCTGGTCATGCCGCTGCTCGCCGCGGCCGGCTACCGCGTCGAGTCCTACGACCTGGCGGGGCAGTACGAATCGGCGGCGGCGGGACCGGAGAACCTGGTGCCGCCCCGACGGCACTACGACTACCCGCTGTTCGTGGATGACATGATCGCGGTGCTCGAGACCGGATCCGCCCCCGTGCACGTGCTGGGGTACAGCTTCGCGGGCCTCGTCGCCCAGCTTGCGCTCGTCGCACGCCCCGACCTCTTCGCGACCCTCGCGCTCGTGACCTGCCCGCCGGCCACGGGGCAGGTCTTCCGCGGCGTGAAGCACATCGGACGGCTCTCGGACGCGGCTGGGCCGCGCGCGGGTGCCGGGCTGATGCTGTGGGGGATCCGCAACAACCTCAACCGCGTGCCGCCGGGACGACTGCGCTTCGTGCGCGAGCGGTTCGCGCTGACCCGTCGCTCGAGCGTGACCGACATCGTGGGCCTCATGATGACGATGCCGGATGTCACGGCCGCCGTCGCGGGTCTCGACCTGCCCAAGCTGGTCGCCACCGGCACGCACGATCTGTGGCCCGAGTCGGAGTACCGCGCGTACGCGTCGCGGATCGGGGCGCAGGCCGTGGTCTACGACACCGGCCATTCGCCGAGCGAGACGGTGCCCCACCAACTGAGCAGGGATCTGCGTCATCTGTACGAATCGGCATCCGATCGCCGGGAATAACCTCGACCCCGACGCGTTATAGGGGATATATTCAATCGCATAGAAACGGATGCGGGCACGCACCCGGGAAGCGGAAGAGGAATCGTGAGCGAGAACACCACCTGGCCGGGAATGCAGTTCGGCATCTTCACGGTCTCGGACATCACCCAGGACCCGGTGTCGGGTCACACCCCGAGCGAAGCGGAGCGCATCCGCAACACCATCACGATCGCCAAGCACGCCGAGGAGGTGGGGCTGGACGTCTTCGCCCTCGGCGAGCACCACAACCCGCCTTTCTGGTCGTCGTCGCCCACCACGACGCTCGCCGCGATCGCCGCGCAGACCGAGCGACTGCTCGTGTCGACCGCCACGACGCTCATCACCACGAACGACCCGGTGAAGATCGCCGAGGACTTCGCGATGCTGCAGCACGTCTCGAACGGCCGCACCGACATCATGCTCGGCCGTGGCAACACGGGCCCCGTCTACCCCTGGTTCGGCAAGGACATCCGCCAGGGTCTGCCGATCGCGCTGGAGAACTACGCGCTGCTGCACAAGCTGTGGCGCGAGGACGTCGTGGACTGGGAAGGCAAGTTCCGCACCCCGCTGCAGGGCTTCACCGCCACGCCGCGCCCCCTCGACGGCGTACCCCCCTTCGTCTGGCACGGCTCGATCCGCACGCCGGAGGTCGCGGAGCAGGCCGCCTACTACGGTGACGGCTTCTTCGCGAACAACATCTTCTGGCCGGCCGAGCACTACCAGCGCCTGATCGCGCTGTACCGCCAGCGTTACGCGCACTACGGACACGGCACGCCCGAGCAGGCGATCGTGGGCCTCGGCGGACAGGTGTTCATGCGCGCGAACTCGCAGGACGCCGTCAACGAGTTCCGTCCCTACTTCGACAACGCCCCGGTCTACGGACACGGCCCGTCGATGGAGGACTTCACGCAGATGACGCCGCTCACCGTCGGCTCGCCCCAGCAGGTCATCGACCGCTACGCCGGCATGCGCGAGCTGTTCGGCGACTACCAGCGCCAGCTGTTCCTCATGGACCACGCAGGGCTCCCCCTGAAGATCGTGCTCGAGCAGCTCGACATCCTGGGTGGCGAGGTCGTGCCGGTGCTGCGCAAGGAGCTCGCGAAGAACCGTCCCGCCGAGGTGCCGGACGCGCCCACCCACGAGAACCTCGTGCGCAAGATGTACGGTGACGCCGAGCCCCGTCAGGCGACCCCGCGCGCCAACCGCGGTGACAACCTGACCTCGGGTTCGCCCTACCAGGACACCCCGCAGCCCGTCGGCGCCGCCTTCGGCGCTGCTGCCACTCGGAGCGCCTGATGAGCACCCGTCGAATCGCCGTGGTCTCTGCGGGTCTGTCGAACCCGTCGTCGACCCGGATGCTGGCCGACCGCCTGCTCGCCGCCACGGCGCGCGAGCTCGCAGAGCGCGACATCGAGATCACCGCCGACGTGTTCGAGCTGCGCGACTACGCGCACGACATCACGAACAACCTGCTGACCGGGTTCGCGCCCACGGCTCTGGAGACGATGATCAACACGGTCGTGTCGGCCGATGCGCTCATCGTCGTCACGCCGATCTTCTCCACGAGCTACTCGGGTCTCTTCAAGTCGTTCATCGACGTGCTCGACCCCGACGCGCTGCGCGGCAAGCCGGTGCTCATCGGCGCGAACGCGGGGACCGCCCGCCACTCGCTGGCGATCGACTACGCGATCCGCCCGCTGTTCGCCTACCTCCACGCGGATGCGGTCTCCACCGGTGTGTTCGCGGCCTCCGCCGACTGGGGTGGCAGCGGAGACCAGGTCGCGACGCTCTCGAGCCGGGTGGACAAGGGGGCGCGCGAGCTGGCCGAGGCCATCGCCCGCCGCAGCCCCGTCGTCGACGCCGACCCGTTCGACCCGGCGAACTACCTCGGGGAGGGCCGTTCGTTCGGCCACCTGCTCGGAGGTCTCTCGGGGGAGTGACATCTCCTCATCGAGTGAGGGCGCCGCGTCACCGCGGCGCCCTCACTCGTCTCGCGGCGACCGCATCCACGGCGAAGCCCAGGCCCAGCGCGAGAACGATGGACACGATCACCGCGACGACGGGGCCGCCCGGCACGATGGCGCCGACCGCCGCGCCGATCAGGCTCTGATAGACAGCCCAGCCCAGCGCCGCGAGTCCGCACGCGCCCAGGAACCTCGCCGGGCGCACGCGCGTGGCTCCCGCCGTGAGGGTGACGGCGACGCGCGCGAAGGGGATGAATCGGGCGGTGAACACGACCGTCGCGGCGCTGCGGTGCAGACGCCCTCGCGCCCAGGCGAACGCCGCCGCGACGCGGGGATGCCGCATCCAGCGCCAGCGTTCGATTCCGACCGTGCGTCCCAGCAGGTATCCGACGGCGTCGCCCGCGAACGCCGCGGCGGCCGCGACGGCGACGACGGCGACGATCGGGGGCTGGCCGGTCGACACCGCCAGCGCGCCCATGGCGGTCACCGCGACCTCGCCCGGGATCACCACCAGGAGGGCGTCGGCGAACACGAGCAGGGCCATGAGCGGCAGCGCCCACGGACTCGACGCGAGATCGGTCAGGAAGGGATCCGCCACGGGTGAAGCATCCCAGCGGTGGGTGAACGGCGACCCAACGGGGCACGTCCGGTGACGAGCCGTGGTGCATCGGGTGAACTCTCGACGATCCACCCCGGTTCATGCCGTGCGGGCGAAGCTCCGGGAGCACCCTGGTCTCGTGAGAGTCGCGCTGATCGCCGAGTCCTACCTTCCGCACATGAACGGGGTGACCGGCTCCGTCCTGCAGGTGCTCCGGCACCTCGCCGCCGACGGTCACGAGACGCTCGTGATCGCCCCTCGCTCGACCGAGTCCGTCGACGCGGTCGCAGCCTCCCGCACCGAGCTGCTCGCCTCGCTCCCGCTGCCGTCGTATCCGCAGGTGCGCGTCGTCTTCGCGCGCGTCGCACGCATCGCGGCCATCCTTCGCGAGTTCCGCCCCGACGTCGTCCACCTCGCATCTCCCTTCGTGCTGGGCTGGCAAGGCGTGAACGCCGCCGAGTCGCTGCACACCGCATCCGTCGCGATCTACCAGACCGATGTCGTCGCGTACGCCGAGCGCTATCGGATGCCGCAGGCCGCGGCTCTCGCGGCGGGCCACGTCGCACGGCTCCACCGCCGGGCGACCCTCACCCTCGCGCCCTCGACCCCGTCGGTGGCGCAGCTGGAGCGGATGGGGGTGGACCGCTTGCGGATGTGGGCGCGGGGCGTGGACGGCGAGCGGTTCCGACCGGAGCGCCGGAGCGAGCAGTTCCGCCGCCGCGTCGCACCGGGCGAGCGCATCATCGGCTACGTCGGGCGCCTCGCCCCGGAGAAGCAGGTGGAGGATCTCGCGGTGCTCGCGGGCGTCGAGGGTGCGCGGCTGGTGATCGTCGGAGACGGTCCGTCCCGGGCACAGCTCGAGAGGCAGCTTCCCGACGCGGTGTTCCTCGGGCACCTGGGGGGTAGCGAGCTCGCGGAGGCGATGGCGTCGTTCGACGTGTTCGTCCACCCCGGCGAGAGCGAGACCTTCGGCCAGACGATCCAGGAGGCGCACGCGAGCGGCGTCCCGGTCGTCGCCACAGGGACGGGCGGACCCGTGGACCTCGTACGTTCGAGCATCGACGGATGGCTCTATCGCCCCGGCGACCTCGCGGATCTCCGTGCTCGCGTCGGTGACCTCCTGGGTGACGACGCGAAGCGGCAGGCCTTCTCGGTCGCCGCGCGCGACGCCGTCGCCGAGCGCACCTGGGCATCGCTGTACGGTCAGCTCCTCGGGCACTACGACGAAGCACGGGAGCTGCGTCGGATCGACGATCGCCTCCTGGCCCGCGGCGAGACGCGTCCCGCCATTCCGGCGCTGCTTCCCGCGCCGCGCCGGTGGGCGAGGTTCGTCGCCCTCGGCGACTCGCTCACCGAGGGCCTGTGCGACACCTCCCGCGCCCCGCACGGGCAGTACCGCGGCT
Source organism: Microbacterium sp. RG1 (assembly GCF_005347485.1). Taxonomy (NCBI): domain Bacteria; kingdom Bacillati; phylum Actinomycetota; class Actinomycetes; order Micrococcales; family Microbacteriaceae; genus Microbacterium; species Microbacterium sp. RG1. Next base: position 418,284 of record NZ_CP034121.1, read on the forward strand.
GGGCCGATCGCCTCGCGCCGCTGCTCGCGCAGCAGCACCGCGGCCGCGAGCCCTTCCGTTACGCCAATCTCGCGGTCCGCTCGCGTCGCGTGCGCGATCTCACGACGACGCAGATCCCGCGGGCGCTCGAGCTGCACCCCGACCTCGTCTCGATCCTGATGGGCGCGAACGACCTCGTCGGTCACGGCGCGGCCCCGCGCCAGCTCGCCGCCGAGCTGGAGCGGGGTGTCCTCGCGCTGCGGGCGGCGGGCTGCGATGTCCTCCTGGTCACGCCCTTCCTGCCGCACCGTCGGGCCGCGGGGCTGTTCGCGCGCCGCTTCGCCCAGTACGCCTCCGAGCTGCGCCGCATCGCCCGAGTCCACGGCTGCATGCTCCTCGACCTGGACGCGCTGCCCGAGATCGGCGCGCTGGAGATGTGGGCCGACGACAAGGTGCACCTTCGCTCGCGGGGCCATCGTTTCCTCGCCTACCGCGCCGCCGAGGTGTTGGGAATCCCGGATGCGGAGGCTCTGGGTGATCTGGACGCCGCACTGCACGACGACGAGCCCTCGGCAGGCAGCTGGTTGCGTCGTGATGCGCTGCCCTGGCTGTGGCGTCGGATGCGGGGGCGCACCGCCGGTGACGGACTGGACGCCAAGCACGCCGACTACGTCGAGATGCCCGGAGCCGGCCGCTCTCGCCGCGCCTCCTCGTCCGCTTGAGCGCCTGCGAGCGGGGCGCTCAGTACCAGCCGGTGGCCTGGGAGTGGCCCCACGCGCCGCAGGGGGAGCCGTAGCGGCCCGAGATGTACGACAGGCCCCAGTTGATCTGGGTGGCGGCGTTCGTTCGCCAATCGGCGCCGGCGCTGGCCATCTTGTCGCCCGGCAGCGACTGCGGGATCCCGTAGGCGCCGCTGGAGGGGTTGAGTGCGTCGGCGCGCCACCCGGACTCCCGGTTCCACAGCGACACGAGGCACTCGAACTGATCCTGTCCCCAGCCGTAGGCCCCGATCGCGCCGCGCGCATACTCTCTGGCGCCTGCGGGGTCGACGACGACGGCACCGCCGGACGGAGGGACGGGCACGGGGGGCGCCGGGGGAGCGGGAGTGCCGGGGGACGGGGATGTGGGTGCCGGATTCGCCGGTTGCGCCGCGACCTGACTCGCCAACCGGTACCGGCGCTCCAGGTCGGCCGTCGTTCCCTTGAGGGTCGCCAACTGCGCGTAGAGCGTGTCGGCCTGTGTGGTGAGCTCCGCCACCGCTGCCGCCTCCGCGTCCGCGGCGGACTGCGCGTCGGCGGCGGCACGCTCGGCCGCCGTGGCGGCGTCCTCGCGCGCGGTGCGTGCCGCGGCGGCCTGATCGTCGAGCGCGGCCAAGAGCTGCGCCGCGCCCTGCGCCTGCGCCGCTCGGCCGGCCCAGGCCGTTCCCATCGTCTCGAGAAGTCCGAGACGGTCGAGCAGATCGTCCGGATCGGCTGCGGTCAGCAGGCGGGCGACGAGGGGACCGTCGGACTGCAGGCGGTACATGGAGGAGGCGAGTGCGCCGGTGCGAGCCCGCTGCGCCTCGGCCTCCGTCCGCGCTGCGGTGACCTGGGCATCGAGTGCGGCGGATCGCTGCGCGGTGTCGTCCGCGCGTCGGCGGGCGTCCTCTGCGACGCGCGCCGCATCCAGCGCCGCGGTGGCGGAGGCTGCGCTGCGCTCCTGCGCGGCGTCGAGCTCGGCCTCGATGCGGGCGACGAGCGCGGCCGCGGCCGCCTGGTTGTCGCGCGCGTTCTGCACGTCGTTCCAGGAGGGGGTGTCGGCAGCCTGAGCGGGCGCGGCGGATCCGGCGAGCAGGACGACCATCGTGACGGCGACAGCGAGCGCGACAGGGCGCAGCGCCCGTCGGCGTGGCGTGCGCTCGACGATCATGCGGAACACGCTATTGCGTCACAGGCGTCACACCAACCCCACGAGTCACACCGACCAGCGGTACTCGCTCTCCGGGCGGCCCGGGCGACCGTGGCGCGCACGCCGTTCGGCGGCACCGATCTCCACGAGGTGCTCCAGGTAGCGGCGGGCCGAGACACGCGACAGGCCCAGCAGGCGCGCCGTCTCGACGGCCGAGAGAGCGTCGCCCTCGCGGAGTGCCCGGCCCACCGCATCCAGCGTGTCCGGCGAGATGCCCTTCGGCGTGACCGGGATGGGAGCCGTGCGACCCGCCCCCAGCAGCGCATCGATCTCGGCCTGCGTCGCGGGGCCGCGCGGAGTGCGCCGTTCGCGTGCCTGCGCGTACTGATCCAGCCGTTCCCGGAACACGCCGAAGGTGAAGGGCTTCACGAGGTACTGCACGACCCCGAGGCTCGCGGTCGCTCGCACGGTGTCGGCGTCACGCACGCTGGTCACCGCGATCACGTCGACCGTGCTCCCGGCGGCGCGGATGCGGCGCAGGACATCCAAGCCGCTCGCGTCGGGCATCGTCATGTCGAGCAGGACGAGGTCCACCTCCGGCCGGGGTGCAGGGCCGATGAGCGCGCGCAGCGCGGCCGTGGCTCCCGCGCACAGTCCACTCACCTCGAACCCGTCCAGTCGGCCGACGTACTGCCCGTGCAGCTCCAGGGTCAATGCGTCGTCGTCGACGACGAGGACCTGGATCATGCCCGCCCCTTCAACACGAGGACGAAGCGGCTCGGATGGGCGTCGTCGATGCGGATGCTGCCGCCCGACGCCGTCACGATGTCGCGCACGAGCGCCAGGCCCACACCGCGACCCTCGGCCCCGGCGGGTTTCGTGCTGAATCCCATCTCGAACACCCTCTCGCGCATCTCCACGGGCACACCGGCACCCGAGTCGGCCACCGTGAGGATCAGGTCCTGCCCGGAACGCGTCATCGTGAAATCGACGGTGCGCGGCGTGGGGCCGGTGGCCGCCGCATCCACGGCGTTGTCGAGCAGATTACCCACGACCGTGACGGCGTCGACGGCGGAGAGAACCGAGCGGGGCGCGTCGGGAGCGATCTGCGTGCGCAGGAGCACCCCGCGCTCGGCCGCTTGCGACACCTTTCCGAGCACCAGGGCGCCCACGGTGGCGTCCCCGTCGGCGCGCGCCGTGACCTGATCTACCAGCTCCTGCGAGGCCTGGGCGGAGTCGGTGAGCAGAGCGATCGCCTCCTCGCGCCGGTCCATCTCGAGCAGGGCGACGGCGGTGTGGATGCGGTTGCCGTGCTCGTGCGTCTGGGCCCGCAGCGCCTCGCCGAGGGTGCGCATCGACTCGGCGCTCGAGAGCGTGTCGCGGATCTCGGATGCGGCCAGGTCGCCCGTCACGCGTCGCGCCTGCCCGCGCGCCAGCACCGCACCCACCAGGCCCGCGGCCAGCACGATGAGCGCGACCGCCAGGGCGAACGGCAGCCGGGCGGCGATGCCGTCGCCGATGCTGCCCAACGTCACCCCCGCGGACACCCACCCCACGACCTCGTCGCCCTCGGTGACGGGGGCGATCGTGCGCACCGAGGGTCCGAGCGTCCCCGCGCGCTCCTCGGTGAGCGATTCGGGGGATGTGGGGATCGTGCCGATGTAGCGCTCGCCGATCCGGGCGGGATCGCGGTGGGTGAAGCGCACGCCGTCGGGCGACATGATCGTCACGAAGTCCAGGTCGCTGGCCGCCATGACCGACTCCGCGAACGGCTGGAGGACGGCGGAGGGGGCCGTGGAGGTGACGCCGCTTCGAACGAAGGGGTCCTCGGCGAGGGTGCGCGCGACGATCTGTGTCACGCGCTCCGCCTCCGCACGTTCCGCGCGCTGTGCGTCCAGCACGAGCACCGCGCTGAGCACTGCCGCCGCCGCGACGGCAGCGGCGGCGATCAGCAGGAACAGGCGCGTGGCCGCGCTCGTCGGGAACTTCGTCGGTCTCACCGCATCCTCCGTGATCAATACGACCACAACTCGACCCCGTTCGGCAGCGGGCGCGAAGGTACGAGCGTGGCCACGATGAGGCGGCCCGATCACGAAGGAGACGATGATGGCTCTGCGACTTCCCCGCACGACGACGGTGACCCTGCCGCGGCTGACAGGCCGCCCCGGTCGCAAGAGATGGGACAAGCACACCTGGCTGTACGTCTCGGTGATCATCGCCGTGGTCGCCGGAGCCGTCGTGGGGCTGGCCTTCCCCGAGTTCGCCGTGGGCCTGAAGCCGCTGGGAACGGCGTTCGTGTCGCTCATCACGATGATGATCGCCCCCATCATCTTCTGCACCATCGTGGTGGGCGTGGGTTCCATCGCCAAGGCGGCGACCGTGGGCAAGATCGGCGGGCTGGCCCTGGTCTACTTCCTCGGCATGTCGACCTTCGCGCTCGCGATCGGTCTCGTGGTGGGCAACATCATCCACCCGGGCGAGGGGCTGGACATGTCCGGCTCGACCTACCAGGCGACGGGCGAGGCGACCTCCACCGTCGACTTCCTGCTGCACATCGTGCCCGAATCCTTCTTCGCTGCGTTCACCGGCGGCAGCGTTCTGCAGGTGCTCTTCATCGCGCTCCTGGTCGGCTTCGCGCTGCAGGGGCTGGGGGAGAAGGGCAAGCCGATCATGACGGCGGTCACCCACCTGCAGACGCTCGTCTTCCGCATCCTGGGCATGATCCTCTGGCTCGCGCCCGTCGGCGCGTTCGGCGCCATCGCCGCCGTCGTCGGCTCGACCGGTGTCGCCGCGATCCTCGGGCTCGGGCTTCTGATGGTCGCGTTCTACATCACGTGCTTCGTGTTCATCGCCGGCGTGCTGGGCTCGCTGCTGTACGCGGTCGCACGGGTCAACATCTTCTCGCTCATGAAGTACCTGGGCCGCGAGTACCTGCTCATCGTCGGTACGTCGTCGTCGGAGTCCGCCCTTCCCCGCCTCATCGCGAAGATGGAGCACCTGGGTGTGTCGAAGCCGGTCGTGGGCATCACGGTGCCCACCGGGTACTCGTTCAACCTGGACGGCACGGCGATCTACCTCACGATGGCATCGCTGTTCATCGCGACCGGAATGGGTGCGCCGATGTCGATCCCCGAGCAGATCGGCCTGCTCGTGTTCATGATCATCGCCTCGAAGGGTGCCGCGGGCGTCACCGGTGCGGGACTCGCGACCCTCGCGGCAGGTCTGCAGACCTACCGACCCGACCTGGTCGGCGGTGTGGGCGTCATCGTCGGCATCGACCGTTTCATGTCGGAAGGCCGCGCGGTCACCAACTTCACCGGCAACGCGGTGGCGACCGTGCTGATCGGCACCTGGACCCGGCAGATCGACAAGGCGCGGGTGCGCGAGGTGCTCTCCGGGGCCCGCCCGTTCGACGAGTCCACCCTGACCGGCGGACACGGTGCGGATGCGGGGGAGAAGACGCCCGTCGCAGCGCAGGGGGATGCCGCCGCGAAGCCGATGGCGACCACGGCACGCTGATCGACGAAGAGGGGCCCCGGCACGCGATGCGTGCCGGGGCCCCTCTTGGTCGCGTGTCAGCCCTCGATGCCCTGCTCGAAGCCGTCGAAGCGCATCTCGCGCTCGAGCTGCGCCTGCAATTGCGCCTCCTCGCGCGGGTCCGGGGTCTCCGGAGTGCCGTCGAGCAGACCGTCCTCGACCAGCTGCTCCTCGCCGGAGGCTGCGGGCTCGGTGCCCGGTTCGGCGTCGCGGTCGGAGCCGGGGGTGGTGTCGTCGGTCATGACCTGTCCTCTCGTCGGTTCCGCTGTCGCGGGTGTGCGTTCCACGATAGGCGGCGCCGACCGGCGTGAGAACAGGTTGCCCTGGTAGGCTGAGGCGGATCGCTCTCTGCGATCGCCCAACTCCATACGAGTTCACGGAGCAGGCCGGCGGGAAGCTGGTCCCCTGTGGTGGGTTCCTCGTCGTGCGTCGCACGCCGGGTGGTCTTCTACTGGTGGCCAGCGCAGGCTCTCTGCAGTCATGCCGCGCGCCCATAACCGCAGCCCTGCTCCTTCGCATGTCCGCTCGTCGCCCACACGGGGTGGCGAGCCTAAACAAAGAAGGAGGGACCTCTTGGAAGGTCCGGAAATCACCGCCGCCGAAGCCGTTCTCGACAACGGCCGATTCGGCACCCGCACTGTCCGGTTCGAGACCGGGCGACTGGCGCAGCAGGCACAGGGTGCCGTTGCCGCCTACCTCGACGAGGAGACGATGCTCCTCTCGGCGACGAGCGCCGGGAAGCACCCTCGTGAGGGCTTCGACTTCTTCCCGCTGACCGTCGACGTCGAGGAGCGCTCGTACGCCGCCGGCAAGATCCCCGGTTCGTTCTTCCGTCGTGAAGGCCGCCCCTCGACCGAGGCGATCCTGGTCTGCCGTCTGATCGACCGCCCGCTGCGCCCGTCGTTCGTCGATGGCCTCCGCAACGAGGTCCAGATCGTCGTCACGGTGCTCTCGATCGCGCCGGGCGAGTTCTACGACGCGCTGGCCATCAACGCCGCATCCCTGTCGACGCAGATCTCCGGTCTGCCGTTCTCCGGTCCCATCGCCGGTGTGCGTCTCGCGCTCATCCCGGGCCACGGCGAGCACGCCGACCAGTGGATCGCGTTCCCGAAGGCCGAGCAGCTGCAGGAGGCCGTCTTCGACCTGATCGTCGCCGGTCGCGTCCTGGAGGACGGCGAAGTCGCGATCATGATGGTCGAGGCCGAGGCCACCGAGCACAGCTGGGACCTCATCAAGGCCGGCGCCACCAAGCCCAGCGAGGAGATCGTCGCGCAGGGTCTCGAGGCCGCCAAGCCCTTCATCAAGGAGCTCGTCGCGGCGCAGAACGTCGTGGCGAACACCGCGGCGAAGGAGATCCAGCCCTACCCGGTCTTCCCGCCCTACAGCCAGGAGACGTACGACTTCGTCGCCGAGCGCGCCTACGACAAGCTCGTCCCGATCTACCAGATCGCCGACAAGCAGGAGCGTCAGAACGCAGACGACGCGGTGAAGGATGCCGTCAAGGCGGAGCTCGTCGCCGCCGTCGAGGCCGAGCAGCTGCCCGCCGCGGCGACGCTCGAGTTCTCCGCCGCGTACAAGTCGGTCACCAAGAAGATCGTGCGCGGCCGCATCCTCTCCGAGGGTGTTCGCATCGACGGCCGTGGTCTCGCGGACATCCGTGCGCTCGACGCCGAGGTGCAGGTCATCCCGCGCGTGCACGGGTCGGCGATCTTCCAGCGCGGCGAGACCCAGATCCTGGGCGTCACCACGCTGAACATGCTCAAGATGGAGCAGCAGATCGACTCGCTGTCGCCCACGACGAGCAAGCGCTACATGCACCACTACAACTTCCCGCCCTACTCGACCGGTGAGACCGGTCGTGTGGGCAGCCCGAAGCGTCGCGAGATCGGTCACGGCTTCCTGGCCGAGCGCGCCCTCGTTCCCGTGCTGCCCAGCCGCGAGGAGTTCCCCTACGCGATCCGCCAGGTCTCCGAGGCTCTCGGCTCCAACGGCTCGACGTCCATGGGCTCCGTGTGCGCCTCGACCCTCTCGCTGCTCAATGCCGGTGTGCCGCTGCGCGCGCCGGTCGCGGGTATCGCCATGGGTCTCGTGTCCGACGAGGTCGACGGCCAGACGCGGTACGCCGCGCTGACCGACATCCTCGGTGCGGAAGACGCGCTGGGCGACATGGACTTCAAGGTCGCCGGTACCAGCGAGTTCGTCACGGCCATCCAGCTCGACACGAAGCTCGACGGCATCCCGTCGTCGGTCCTCGCCGCCGCGCTGACCCAGGCCAAGGACGCGCGTCTCACGATCCTGAACGTGCTGAACGCGGCGATCGACGCGCCCGACGAGATGGCGCCCACCGCGCCCCGCGTCATCAGCGTCCAGATCCCCGTCGACAAGATCGGTGAGCTGATCGGCCCGAAGGGCAAGACGATCAACGCGATCCAGGACGAGACCGGTGCGCAGATCTCCATCGAGGAGGACGGCACCGTCTACATCGGCGCGACCGACGGCCCCTCGGCCGAGGCCGCCCGCGCCCAGGTGAACGCGATCGCCAACCCGACCAACCCCGAGGTCGGCGAGCAGTTCCTCGGCACCGTCGTGAAGATCGCCACGTTCGGCGCCTTCATCTCGCTGCTGCCCGGCAAGGACGGCCTGCTGCACGTCAGCGAGGTCCGCAAGCTCGCCGGCGGCAAGCGCGTCGAGAACGTCGACGACGTGCTCAACGTGGGTCAGAAGCTGCTGGTCAAGATCACGAAGATCGACGACCGCGGCAAGCTGTCGCTCGAGCCGGTGCTCGAAGAGGCTGCCGACCAGGAGGGTCGCGACGCGGCCAACCCCGGTCCGGAGGCTCCCGCGGAGGGCTGATCCCGAACGCCGCTGAGGCCCCCGTCGCGATATCGCGGCGGGGGCCTCAGCCGTTCGCGGGGAGGCCGTGACAAAAGAGTTATGCAATGTTTATCGATCTGTCGCCGTGGCGGGATCCGGTGAGCGTGCGCTCACTTACTGTCTAAGTACGCGTCGAGACACGCGGGAGTTCCACGGATTCCGCGTTCCGCGACACGAGAATGCGGAAGGGGTGCGCGTGAGAATCTTCGGAATCGGCACGGCGACGCATCCGATCGCGCCGACGGGTGTGGCCGAGACGCATCCCTCGGCCCCCATCCCCGTACAGGGCCCCGGTGTCGGCGCCGGCATCCGCATCGATCTGGGCGAGAGCGGACAGCGCATCTTCCCCCTCATCCTGGGTGGCGCGGAGTTCGGTTGGAATGTCGACATCGACACCAGCCACACGATCCTCGACGCGTACGTCGAGCGCGGCGGCAACGCCGTGCACACCGCGGACAGCTTCGCGGGCGGGCGCAGCGAGCACATCATCGGCGAGTGGCTGCGCAAGCGCCGCGTGCGCGACGACCTCGTGCTCATGACCCGCGTCGGCGCGCATCCCGACCACCCGGGCCTCGGCCCCGTCAACCTCATCCGATCGGTCGAGGCCTCGCTGGTGCGGCTCGGCACCGACCGCATCGACGTGCTTTACATCGACGGCACGGCAGGAGTGGGTTCGCTCGAGAACACGCTCGCCACGCTGGAGTGGCTGATCGAGGCCGGCAAGGTGCGGGCGATCGGCGCGTACGGTCTCCGAGCGGAGCAACTGGTGGAGGCTCGCATCCTCTCGTCGGCGGGACTTCCGCGGTTCACGGTGCTCGACGTGCCCTACAACGTGTTGCGCCGCAAGGACTTCGATGGCGACCTGAGACTCGTCGCCGGGGCGCAGGGTGTCGCGGTGACGCCGTCGCATCCGCTGGAGCACGGGTTCCTCGCCGGCGCCCGGCGCACACGCGACAAGGCGGTCACCTCCGTTCGTGCGGCCCAGCTCGCAGGCAGCCTCACCAAGCGCGGCAGTCGCACGCTGAAGGCCATGGATGCAGTGGCGGCGGAGTTCGGTGTGCCGGTGTCAGCGGTCGCGGTGGCGTGGCTGCTCGCCCAGCGGATCGTCGCCGCCCCCATCGCGAACGCCTACGCGCCCGGCCACGTCGAAGAGGTGCTGCAGGGCGTGGGGCTTCGTCTCACCCGCGGTCAGCTGTCGGAGATCGCGCGCGCGTCGGAGTAGCGGGTTAGGGTGGATGAGACGCCGATGAGGCGTTCGACCTACTCGACGGAGCGACAGGCGTGACTCACTACATCTATCTCGTCCGCCACGGCGAGCATCAGGATGCGGAGCACGGCATCGACGACGGACCGTTGTCGCCGCGCGGCCGCCGCCAGGCTGAACTGCTGGCCGACCGACTCTCGGGCGTTCCGTTCGATGCCGTCTGGCACTCGCCGCTCGTGCGCGCAGCCGAGACGGCTCGCGCGGTCGCCGAGCGTATGCCGTCGATCACGCCGGAAGCCTCGTCACTGCTGTTCGATTGCGTTCCGACAGGGATGACGGAGGAGACCCCCGCGGTCTTCGAGCCGTTCTTCGGCGGTATCACGGAGGCCGCGGTGGATGCGGGGCGCGCGCAGATGGCCGACGCCCTGGCCGCCTTCCTCGTTCGCAAGCAGGGCGATGTGCACGAGCTGATCATCACGCACAACGCGGTGATCGGATGGTTCGTGCGCGAGGTGCTGGGCGCGCCGGACTGGCGCTGGATGACGCTCAATCAGGCCAACGCGGGACTCACGGTCATCGCGCAGCGCCACGGGCGGCCGTGGACGCTCGTCTCGCACAACGACCTCGCCCACCTGCCGTTCGAACTGCGCACGGGCCTCCCCGAAGTCCCACCCGTCTGAGGCCTGAGTCGACAGTCCCGGCCGGTCCGGGGGTTCGGCCGCTGGCGCGAAAAGGCAGCAGCCGTTGTGTTCGATCGGCGCGTCCGCGCTATCGGCGCGTAGGGCTCGTCGTTTCGCCTGTGGGTGGGCAAGCGCCGGTCTCGATGATGTCGGGGTCATCCTCGTAGGAAAGGGTCACGCGGACGCCGCAGAGGGACCAGTCGTTCAACGTCTTTTCGGACTCCCGCATGACGGCCACCCGCACGCTGCCGCCGCGCGCGAGGCTTGCGGCGGTCTTGACCTCGATGTCGCACCAGTACTCTGCATCTGGCGTAGCAGTGCTGACAGCCGAAGGGCTGCCGCCGGCGTTTTCTCGCACAGCATCGACGAGATCTGTCGCGACCCTCTCGCACGCGCTCTCGCTGCTCTCTACGCCGCAGCCGACGAGGAGGGCAGCGAGGCCGGCGCAGGTCGCCAGCAATGCCACGATCCGGGTACGCACAGAACCGACCCTATCCAGGCGTCTCGTTGCGACAATGTCGCCCACGGGCGGGTTCCTCGGGTCGCCAGGCGTCGACACGGCCCACGGTCGCTCGCCATCCCCAGACCTGAACACGTGAACCGATCCCTGTGTCTCGGAAGTTGTTGGGCAGGGACGTGGCCGTGACCGGCACATTGGTGGTGACCTGAAACCCGCCGTGGCGGAAGAGGTCGGTGCCCACCAGTGCCTGCTCCACGACGGCCATGCCCGCAACGTCCGGGGCCGTCGGCGTGTGGGCGCCGCGCCACGGCAGCACGCCCGCGACGAACGACACGCGGCTCGTCACGCCCGACCGGCGCAGGTCCACCACGTGCAGCGCGCCCCAGAGGCCGTCTGCCCGCGGGATCGCGATGACGTCGCCGATCTCGAGGGACACGGTCGTCTTCGGAATGAACGGGAACTCCGCGGGGCGCGCCACGTCACAGCGCTTTGCCGTACCAGCGCGTGGCGTTCTGGTTGTCGTTGTAGGGCTCGATCGCGGTGAAGCCGCTGCGTGTGTAGAGCGAGCCGGCGGCCTCGAGCGAGTGGTGCGTGTCGAGCACGAGCTCTGCGGCTCCGAACGCCCGGGCGCGCTCCTCGAGCTCGGTCACGAGCAGCCGGCCGCCGCCGCTGCCGCGGGCCTCGGGACGGACGAAGAGGTGCTTGAGCTCGTAGCGCACGCCCGTGGGCCCGTCGGGGATGCGACGGATGCCGCCGCATCCGATCGCCTCGCCGGTGTCGTCGAAGAGGACGAGGAACACGCCGTTCGGCTCTTCGAAGGCCGCAGGGTCGGGGAAGACCGTGCGGTATCCGCCGCCGGGGAACCCTTCCGCGCGTCGGGCGAAGTACAGGGTGAGCAGCTCGTGACTGACGGGGTCGTCTGCGGGAAGGGCGCGCAGGGTGGGCATACCGCGAGCGTAGCCGGGGTGCGCCTAGGGTGGAGATATGACGACGCGTGTGGCCATCGTGGGAGCAACCGGCAAGCTGGGAAGCATCATCCGCGGCGTGGTCGAGGGTGAAGAGGGCTTCGAGCTCGTCGCCGCCCTGTCGTCGCGCGACGACATCCAGACCATCGACGATGCCGACCTGGTGGTCGACGCCTCGATCCCCGCCATCTCCATCGATGTCGTCCGCGCCGCCATCGAACGCGGCAAGAACGTGCTCGTGGGCACGAGCGGGTGGTCTGCCGAGCGCATCGCGCTCGTGCGTCCGCTGGCTGATGCGGCGGACGTCGGCGTCGTGTTCATCCCGAACTTCTCCCTCGGCTCCGTCATGGGCTCGGCTCTTTCGGCCGCCGCGGCTCCCTTCTTCGACTCCATCGAGATCGTCGAAGCCCACCGCGAGACCAAGATCGACTCCCCCAGCGGCACCGCGGTGCGCACGGCCGAGATGATCGCCGCCGCTCGCCAGGGAACCGGTCCGGTCGAGGCCCCGCACGTCGACCAGCGCGCGCGTGGACAGCAGGTCGCCAGCGTCCCGATCCACTCCCTGCGTCGCCCCGGCGTGGTCGCGCGTCAGGAAGTCATCCTCTCGGGCCCAGGGGAGTCGCTCTCGATCGTCCACGACACGGTCGAGCCGGCCTTGGCGTACGCCCCCGGCATCCGCATCGCGCTCGCCGCGGCCCGCGACGCCCGAGGGGTGCACGTGGGACTCGACAGCTTTCTCGACATCGGCATCCGCCTGCCCGGAGCGCGTAGCACGGGGGCCGGGGTGACCGACGGCGCCGCATCCGGCCAGATCGCTGCGATGACCCCGTGAGCGCACGCATCGGCGTCGCCGTCATGGTGGCGGCGTTCGCGCTCTACGCCGTGTTCGTCGGCCAGCGCGCCTGGCTGCTCCTGACCAGCGGGATGCCGCTGGGGGTCGCGGCAGGCGTCGCCCTGTTTGTCCTGCCGGTCATCGCGGTGTGGGCCGTCGGAAGAGAACTGTGGTTCGGCGTGCGTGCGCAGGCGCTCGGCCGCCGACTGGAGGCCGAGGACGCACTGCCCACGGAGTCGCTGGAGACCCGGCCGAGCGGACGCGTCCTGCGCGACGAGGCGGATGCGGTGTTCCCCGCCTACCGGCAGGAGGTCGAGGAGGCGCCCGACGACTGGCGGGCCTGGTATCGCCTCGGACTCGCCTACGACGGATCGGGCGACCGGCGGCGCGCTCGCGCCGCGGTGCGCACCGCGATCCGGTTGGAGCGGCGCGACCGCGGCTGAGCGTCAGGCGGCGGGAACCGCCGCGGCGACCGCATCCTCCACCGTGGGATGCGTGAAGCGGTAGCCGGTGGAGGTCAGCACCGCCGGCACGAGGTCGACGTCGTTGGTCAGCAGCGCCTCGGTCGCGTCCGCTCCGAGTGCCGCGCGCACCGCCCACTCCGGGGCGCGAAGTGCATAAGGTCTGTTCATGCGTCGCGCGAGCGCGAAGCCGAGGTCGTTGGCGGTCGCACGAGTCGGTCCCGTCAGATTGACCGGGCCCGTGATCTGCTCGGCGAGGACGTGGCGGATGGCCCCCACCTCGTCGTCGAGCGAGATCCACGGCCAGGCCTGGGTGCCGCGACCGATCGGGCCGGACAGGCCGAGTTTGGTGAGCAGCAGGAGCGGTTTGAGCACCCCCTGCTCGTGCACCACCGGGGCCGTGCGCAACAGCGTCACGCGTGCATCGTCGCCCGCCTCGCGCGCGGCCTGCTCCCAGTCGACGGTGAGCCTCGACAGGAAGCCGTCGCCCGGACCGGAGGTCTCGTCCTGGCGCACGCCCGGAGCCGATCCGTAGTAGCCCACCGCGGAGGCGGAGACGAACGCGGGGGCATCCGCCCCCAGCGTGCGCAGCGCCCGGGTGAGCGTCCGGGTCGGGGTGAGGCGGGACCACAGCAGCGTGCTCTTGTACGAGCGCGTCCAGGGGAAGCGTCCGACACTCGCGCCGCTCAGGGAGACGACGGCGTCCGCCCCCGCGAGGACGGCCGGATCGAGCGGTCCTGCGTCCTGCAGCCACGGCACCTCGTCCTCGCTCTGCGCCGGACGGCGCACGAGTGTGGTCACCCGCACTCCGTCCGTGCGCAGCGACGTCACGAGAGCGCTGCCGATGAGCCCGGAAGCGCCGCTGACGACGACGTGGCGGGGCTCAGGCAAGCGTCGCCTCGAGCGTGATCTCGATGCCCGCGAGCGCCTGCGAGACCGGGCATCCCGTCTTCGCCTCGGCGGCGATACGGGCGAAGTCCTCGGACGATAGGCCCGGGACGCTCGCGTTGACGTTCAGGTGGCTGCCGCTGATGCCGGTGCCCGGAACGAACGTGACGGATGCGGTCGTCTCGATGCTCTCGGGAGGGGTGCCGTTCTCGGTGAGGGCGTGCGAGAGCGCCATGCTGAAGCAGGACGAGTGCGCCGCGGCCAGCAGTTCCTCGGGCGTCGTCACCGAGGTGGAGCCCTCGCTGCGAGCCTTCCAGTTGACGGCAAGGGGACCCTGGTTGGAGGACTCGAGGGCGACCTCGCCCGATCCCTCTGCGAGGCTTCCCTTCCAGCTGGTGCTGGCTTCGCTGGTGACACTCATGGTCGTCTCCCTCCGGCCGCGTTTCGGCCCTCGGGGCACAGCGTAACCGCCACGCCTTTGCGAAGGCGCCGGTCTTGACAGCGACGTGTGCTCAGACCGGGCTGGCGGTGCGGATGATGCCCGCGCGAGCGAGCAGCAGGTAGAGCTGGCAGCCGAGGCAGAGTCCGAAAACGGCGTTCAAGAACGCGGCGACGAACGCGGCCGCCGCAGCGATCGGGAGCGCCCACGCGACGCCGGCGAGGTACAGCACCAAGCCGATGACGGTGACGAACAGGCCCACACCCTGAGCGAAACGCGGCGGACGCGGGTCCTCGAACTCGGTCGCCGGTCGGAGCCGCGGCTGCACGAGCTTCCGGTAGAGGACGCCCCACGGTGCGGTGCGCGGCGACACTACGCCCCACAGGAAGAGTGCCGCGATCACGGCCAGCAGGATGAAGCCCGGGTCGGCCGCCCGGTAGGCCAGCACCGCTCCGAGGGGCGCCGAAGTGAGCGTTCCTTCGGCCAGGGGCTGGTAGGCGAACCATCCGTACGTTCCCGCGGAGGGATCGACCCCACGTCCCGTGAGGCCGAGGAGTACCGCGATCAGGAGGAGCACGGTGGTGATGGAGGCGGCGAAGCGGGGTCCCCGCACATCGATCCGGGCGGGCGAACGATCAGACACGGGTCGACTCCTCGGTCACGCGGGCCAGTTCCAGCTCCACCACGTCGCGGCGGGGTGTTCCGCCGAACCGCGTGCGCACGGTGCCCCGGTGGTCGAGGATCAGCGTCGTCGGCGTCTGCAGGACGCGGAAATGCTGCGCGATGTCGGTGCGGTGCGTGAGATCGACGTCGAGGTGCACGACACCGGGTCGCTCGGCGGCGATGTCGGAGAGTGTGCGGTGCACGCCCGGGCAGCGCGCGCAGAACTCGGTGCTGAACTGCAGCAGCGTCGCGACCTCGCCGAGGGCGGGGGCGCCGAGACGCGCCGGATCCACCACCTCGTCGGGATCGACCCGTCGCGGCCGATTCTGCCGCCAGCGCAGGGCGAGACCGAGGCCGACAGTCGCTGCGAGGAGCGCGGCCAGTACGGCGACGGCGATGAGGGGGTCCACGACATCCCAGGCTAGACCTGCGTGCATGCGTGGGCATCGATTCCGCCGAAGATGACGCACGTACGTAACACAGCGCCGGGATACGCTGAGGGGGTGAGTGACGCGTCCAGTGCCGAGATCCAGTTCCGCAGCGACGTGACGGTCGAGCTCGTCCGTTCCAGTGCCTCCGACTCCGACGTGCTCTTCGCCGCGCGTGTGTCGACGCAGGGGGAGCAGACGCTCGAGTCCGCCGCATCCGGTGACCAGGCGACCGCGCGCGATCGAGGACTCATCAACTACCTCATGCGCGACCGTCACGGCTCGCCGTTCGAGCACAACTCGATGACGTTCTACGTGCAGGCGCCGATCTTCGTCTTCCGCGAGTTCATGCGCCACCGGATGGCCTCGTACAACGAGGAGTCCGGCCGTTACCGCGAGCTGCGTCCCGTGTTCTATGTGCCGGCCCGTGAGCGCAACCTCATCCAGGTGGGCAAGCCCGGCGCGTACGAGTTCCTGGCCGGCACCGACGAGCAGTTCGAGCTGGTCGACGAGGCCACCCGCGCCGCCAGCATCCAGGCCTTCGAGGCCTACCAGCGGATGCTGGATGCCGGTGTCGCCCGCGAGGTCGCGCGGATCGTGCTGCCTCTGAACATCTACTCCTCGATGTACGTGACCATGAACGCCCGCGCGCTCATGAACTTCCTCTCGCTGCGCACCAAAGTCGAGGGCACCCACTTCCCGTCGTTCCCGCAGCGCGAGATCGAGATGTGCGCCGAGAAGATGGAGGCGTTCTGGACCGAGCTCATGCCGCTCACCCACTCCGCCTTCAATGCGAACGGCCGCGTCGCGCCGTGATCACTCCTCGTCGATCGTGACGAGGTAGCCCACGAGGCTGCGGCGGATGTCGCCGTCGTCGGGATCCTCTTCGCGCGCCGCACGCTCGGTGTCGTCGCCCTCGTCCTCGACGGCGCGGCTGACACCTCCCAGCGGCTCCGCCCGCGCGGTGCCGACGAGCTGCTCCGATGTCAGCACATACGGAGTCGGTCGCACCTCGATCGCCCATTCCGCGCCCGGGGCCGACAGGCGCGTGATCTGCGGCGCCGGTGGCTGCCGGGGTACGCGCCGCATCCGATGTGCAACGGTGAGTGCCGCCACCGAGCGCACGACGCCCCCGATGTGGAGCTCGGGTTCCCTCTCGTGGTGGGTCTCGACGAACTCGGGGTCGGCCGCGGGCGCGCACAGCTCGCGCACCCCTTCCGCCACATCCACGACTCCGAACTCGACGCGGTCGCCCACGGCGAAGGGCTCGCCGCAGCACGCCCATTCCCACTCCCAGAGCAGTACGTCCACCATGGACTCACGATAGGTGTCGGCGCGTAGGCTTTGCGCATGGCGAAGACGGCTCTCATCACCGGTGCCAGTTCCGGACTCGGCGCCGAGTACGCCATGCAGCTCGCCGCGCGCGGTGCCGACGTCGTGCTGGTCGGGCGCGACGCCGAGGCGCTCGAGTCGGTCGCCCGCGCGGTGCGTGCCGCATCCGGTGTCGCGGCGGAGGTCCTCGTCGCGGACCTGCTGGATGCGGGGGAGCGGCAGACGGTCGTCGAGCGGTTGACGGATCCGGAGCGGCCTGTGGAGATCCTCGTCAACAACGCGGGGTTCGGTCTTCCGCTCGACTTCGAGCGCAACGACATCGAGGCAGAGGTGCGGCATCTCGCCGTGCACGTCGAGGTGCCGATGCGGCTCATGCACGCGGCGCTCGGTCCGATGCTCGCGCGCGGCAGCGGCCGCATCCTGAACGTCGCTTCCATCGCCGCGTTCATCCCGCGCTCGACCTACGGAGCATCGAAGCTGTGGCTCGTGTCGTTCAGCCGCTGGGCCGATGCGTCCTATGCGCCGCGCGGCGTCACGGTCACGGCGGTGTGCCCGGGCTACACGCACACGAACTTCCACGAGCGGCTCGGTCTCGCGCCGGGTCAGGAGGGCATCGCCGGCTGGATGTGGCTGAACCCCGCTGACGTGGTCACCCCGTCGCTGCGCGATGCGGCACGCGGCAAGGCCGTCTCGGTGCCGACTCTTCGCTACCGCGCGCTCGCCGCACTGGCGAGCATCGCGCCCGACGGGCTCGCGTCGAGACTCGGTCGGCGAGGCCGCTGAGTCAGGCGAAACGCCCGAGCCGGATGCCGGCGTACGCGAGCGCCGCGACGGTCTCGCCATCGCTGATGCGGCCGTCCCCGACCATCGTGAGCGCCTCGGCGAACGGCACCCGGACGACCTCGTCGATGCCTTCTTCCGTCTGGGCGAGCGCGCTGTCCGGTGCGGGGGAGAGGCCGCGCGCGAGGAACACGTGCTCTGGCGCGACGGCGATCCCGTTCAGCGCATTCATGCTGCCGAGGTGTTCCCACTCCGCCGCCACCAGGCCCGTCTCCTCGGCCAACTCGCGCTGAGCGGCGAGCAGCGGCTCCTCCCCGTCGCTTCCGCCCGCCGGCACCTCCCACGAGGGGCCGGTGGTATAGCGCTGCACGGACACGAGACACACGTTGTCCTCGTCGTCCAGCGCCACGATGAACACCGCCGGATGCTGCATCTCGACGACACCGTAGATCCCCTCGCCGTCGGGGCCGGTGACGTCGTCCTCCCGCACCCGGATCCAGCGGTTCTCGTAGACGACGCGGCTTGCGGACGTGTGCCAGACCATGCCGCCACCTTACGGCGGTGCGCACGGCGAAGCCGCGCCCCGGCGACGTCTGCACGACGCATCGGCGACCCAGAGGCGCATGCGCCCCGTGGGGCGACATCCGCGCCACGGACCGTGCAGCCGTCGCACGGTCGACGCGGAGGGGCGGGCGCCGGATGCGGTGGGGCCGCAGCGGCCGGAACCGATAGCCTGGGAGCATGACGCACACGGGCAACCCCTTCGGACAGGTGCTCGTCGCGCTGGTCACCCCCATGACCGCCGACGGCGAGGTCGATTGGCCCGCTGTCGAGAAGCACATCGACGACGTCATCACCGCGGGCGCCGACGGCATCGTGGTCACCGGTACGACGGGGGAGACCTCGACGCTGACCGACCCGGAGAAGCTCCGCCTCGTCGAGGTCGGGAAGAGCGTCGCGTCCGGCCGGGCGAAGATCATCACCGGCGGCGGCTCGAACGAGACGGCGCACGCGATCGAGCTGTACCGGGCGAGCGAGAAGGCCGGCGCGGACGGCATCATGATCGTCACGCCGTACTACAACAAGCCGACCCAGGCCGGCATCCTCACGCACTTCCGCCTCGTGGCAGACGCGACGGATCTGCCCGTCATCCTCTACGACATCCCGGGTCGCACCGGGGTGCCGATCAAGTACGAGACGATCCTGCGCCTCGCCAAGCATCCCAACATCCTGGCGATCAAGGATGCGAAGGGTGACTTCAGCGAAGTGAGCCGCGTGCTCAACCAGACCGATCTCATGTACTTCTCGGGCGATGACGCGAACGTGCTGCCGCACCTCGCGATCGGAGCGTCGGGACTCATCGGCGTCACCGCCAACATCGCGGCCACTCCTTACCGCGCGATCGTGGATGCGGTGAACCGCGGCGATCTCGCCACGGCGACCGCCGAGCACAAGCGGCTCGAGCCGCTCGTACGCGCGGTCATGACGCACGTGCCGGGCACGGTGAGCGCGAAGTACATCCTGCACGGCCTCGGCCGCATCTCCAGCCCCCGCGTCCGTCTGCCCCTCGTGGGGCCGGAGGAGTGGGAGGCCGCCATCATCGAGGACGAGCTCGCCCTGGTGCGCGACGTCCCCGGTGCCGATTTCTCCAACTTCCGTCCCGATCGCAACGCCGCCGCCGGCGGCGCCCTGCCCAAGGTGCACGGAACCACACGCTGACAACCGCTCGCCAGGAGGCGAGCCCCATAGCCCGCTCTCTCCCATGAGCGGGAAGAACACGGATGTGGCGCAGGCCGCGTCCGGAGAGGTACGTATGGCCAACACTGTCTACGATCCGCCCGCACTCGCTCAGGGGACGCTGCGCGTCACACCCCTGGGAGGGCTGGGCGAGGTCGGTCGCAACATGACGATCTTCGAGTACGACGGGAAGATCCTCGTCGTCGACTGCGGTGTGCTCTTCCCCGAGGAGCACCAGCCGGGGGTGGACCTGATCCTCCCCGACTTCGCGCCCCTGCGCGACCGGCTCGACGACATCGTGGGAATCGTGCTGACGCACGGCCACGAGGACCACATCGGCGCCGTGCCGTACCTGTTGAAGCTCAAGAACGACATCCCCCTCATCGGATCGGGGCTGACGCTCGCCCTCGTGGAGGCCAAGCTCAAGGAGCACCGGGTCAAGTCGTACACGCTGACGGTGGCGGAGGGCCAGCGCGAGCAGGTCGGACCCTTCGATCTCGAGTTCGTCGCGGTGAACCACTCCATCCCCGACGCCCTCGCCGTCGCCATCCGCACCCCCGCCGGCATGGCACTGGCCACGGGTGACTTCAAGATGGACCAGCTGCCGCTCGACGGCCGTCTCACCGACCTCCGCGCCTTCGCCCGCCTGGGCGAGGAGGGGATCGACCTCTTCCTCGTCGACTCCACCAACGCCGACGTCCCCGGGTTCACCCCCCTCGAGCGCTCCATCGGCCCCGTGCTCGACCAGGTCATCGGTCGCGCCCCGCGACGGGTGATCGTGGCGAGCTTCTCGAGCCACGTGCACCGCGTGCAGCAGGTCATCGACGCGGCGGCCGCCCATGGACGCCGGGTCGCCTTCCTCGGCCGCAGCATGGTGCGCAACATGACGATCGCGCAGGACCTCGGCTACCTCAAGGTTCCGGACGGCGTCCTCATCGACTACAAGAAGGCGCGGGATCTGCCCGACGACCGCATCGTCTACATGTCGACCGGTTCGCAGGGCGAGCCGATGGCGGTGCTCTCGCGCATGGCCAATCTCGATCACGAGATCGAGCCCGGCCCCGGCGACACCGTGATCCTCGCCTCCAGTCAGATCCCCGGCAACGAGAACGCGATCTACCGCGTGATCGACGGGCTGACCAAGCTCGGCGCCAACGTGGTCCACAAGGGCAATGCGAAGGTGCACGTCTCCGGTCACGCCGCCGCGGGCGAGCTGCTGTACTGCTACAACATCCTGCAGCCGCGCAACGTGCTGCCCGTGCACGGCGAGTACCGTCACCTGATGGCCAACGCGAAGCTCGCGCAGGACACCGGCATCCCGGCCGAACGGACGATCCTCGCCGAGAACGGCACCGTCATCGACCTCAAGGACGGCGAAGCCCGCGTCGTCGGACAGCGCGACATCGGGTTCGTCTACGTCGACGGCTCCACCGTGGGCGAGATCACGGATGCGGATCTCAAGGACCGCCGCATCCTCGGAGAAGAGGGCTTCATCTCCGTGATCGTCGTGGTCGACGCCTCCACGGGCCGCATCATCACCGGACCGGAGATCCACGCGCGCGGTTTCGCCGAGGACGACTCGGTGTTCGAGGACGTCAAGCCGAAGATCGCCGCGGCGCTCGCGGAGGCGGCCGGATCGGGCGTGCGGGACACCCACGCGCTGTCGCAGGTCGTCCGCCGCACGATCGGCCGCTGGGTGAACCAGCGTCTGCGTCGGCGACCGATGATCGTGCCGCTGGTGATCGAGGCCTGACCGCTTCGTCGCTATGATCCGGGCATGCCCGCGAGCTTCCGGATCCGTCCCGCCGAACAGGCGGACGGCGTGTTCCTCGCGGACATGGTGGTCGAGGCCGCGAACTGGCGGCCCGGTGCGGCACGTCCGCGGCATGAGATCCTCGCGATCCCGGAGCATGCTCGCTACATCTCCGGGTGGAAACGGCCGGGCGACACGGGCTTCGTCGCCGTGAGCCCGGAGGGTGACGCGATCGGCGCGGCGTGGTATCGGATGCTGCCGCGCACGGATCCGGGTTTCGGCTACATCGCCACGGGAGTTCCGGAACTGGTGATCGGGGTGCGCCCCCTGTGGCGCGCCCACGGGGTGGGGCGCACCCTGCTGCAGCAGTTGGTGGCGGCGGCGCGGGCCGAGGGCTACGCGCGACTCAGCCTCAGTGTGGAACGCGATAACTTCGCCGCGACCCTCTACCGATCCGAGGGCTTCGCCGTCACGTCTCCCGCCCAGGGGCGCGACACCATGGTGCGTCGCCTGCGCTGAGGCGCTTCGCCGCGTGGCTACCGGCCGCTGTCGCGGGTCGGATCTACCGTGGGATCATGGCACGCAGTACCGCCTCGACGCGTCGCGCCCCCGCGAAGGGCGGTTCGTCGCGCGCGCGGAAACCCGAACCCGCCCCCAAGCGCTATGTGGGTGAGGACGATCGACCCTCGGTCGTCGTCCGCGCATGGATGGGGCTCGCGCACCTCACGGGCGGTCTGTTCCGCACGTTCGGGCCCGAGACGCTCGAGAAGGACCAGCGGCGCGACGGATTCCCGTTCCTGCTCGTCCTCCTCGCCGTCGCGGGCGCCGTGATCGAGTGGTTCTTTATCGGCACCGAGGTCTCCGCGGCCATCAGCGCCTACTCCATCGGTGGGTTGGTCGGCCGGGTCTCCTTCATCCTCCCCGTCTTCCTCGTCCTGCTGGCCGGCTGGTTGTTCCGGCATCCCGCCTCGGTGCACGACAACGGTCGCATCGGGATCGGCTTTGCGCTCTTCATCCTGACCATCGCGGGTTTCTGCCACGTTCTGGGGGGTCGTCCGCAGCCGTCGGCCGGTCTTCCCGCGCTCAGCACCGCCGGTGGACTGTTCGGCTGGATGGCGGGGGAGCCGCTCGCGCTTCTGCTCACGCCGGTCGGTGCGGGCATCGTGCTGACTCTGCTGGCCGTGCTCAGCGTGCTCATCCTCACCCGCACGCCCCCGAACCGCATCGGTCGCCGCCTCGGCGACCTGTACGCGTGGATGTTCGGAGCCGAGCGCGTCGAGCCGGCGGACAGTGCCGAGCGCTCGAAGGACGCAGCGGGCTCCCTTTCGGGCGACGACGATGCGACGGAGGCGATGCCGTGGTGGCGTCGCAACAAGACCGGACGGGAGCAGGATCCCGATGAAGGTGCCGGCTCGCAGGATCTGACCGAGCTGCTGTTCACCGACACCCCGGTCGCCGGTGGTTTCGACAACGCCCTCGAGCCCGCGCGCCCTGCGCCGCCCCTGCCTCCGGCGCCGGACGCCCTCACCGAGGTCATCGATCCCTCTGTCATCGCCGCGGCCGAGCGTGCGGTCGCGGACAGCCGTGCCGCCGCGGGCCTCCAGGACGACGGAGACTCCGGCCCGCAGCCCACCCTCGACGGCATCGAGGGCTTCGGCGGTAGTGGCGATCGCGTTCCGCCGGCCGCCTCCTACTCTCTGCCTTCCGTCGCGGCCCTCGCTGCAGGATCGGCACCGAAGACGCGCTCCGAGGCCAACGACGCGGTCGTGCGCGCCATCATGGGCGTGTTCGAGCAGTTCAAGGTCGACGCGAAGGTCACGGGATTCTCGCGCGGGCCGACCGTCACGCAGTACGAGGTCGAGGTCGGACCGGGAGTGAAGGTCGAGCGCATCACCGCCCTGACCAACAACATCGCTTACGCCGTCGCTTCCAACGAGGTGCGCATCCTCGCCCCGATCCCCGGCAAGAGCGCCATCGGTGTCGAGATCCCCAACACCGACCGCGAGATCGTGACGCTGGGCGACGTCCTGCGTTCGCAGAACGCGCTGCAGTCCACGCATCCCATGACGATCGGTGTGGGCAAGGACGTGGGCGGGGGCTTCGTCGTCGCCAACCTCGCGAAGATGCCCCACCTCCTGGTGGCCGGCTCCACGGGGTCTGGAAAGTCCAGCTTCGTCAACTCGATGATCACGAGCCTGCTCATGCGCTCGAAGCCGTCCGAGGTACGGATGGTGCTCATCGACCCGAAGCGCGTGGAGCTCACCTCCTACGCCGGCGTGCCGCACCTCATCACGCCGATCATCACGAACCCCAAGAAGGCCGCCGAGGCGCTGCAGTGGGTCGTGAAGGAAATGGACATGCGCTACGACGACCTCGCGTCGTTCGGCTTCCGCCACATCGACGACTTCAACAAGGCGGTCGTGGCGGGTCAGATCCAACTGCCCGCCGGCAGCGAGCGCGTGCTGAAGCCGTATCCCTATCTCCTCGTCGTCGTCGACGAGCTCGCCGACCTCATGATGGTGGCCCCGCGCGACGTCGAGGACTCGATCGTGCGCATCACCCAGCTGGCGCGTGCGAGCGGCATCCACCTGGTGCTGGCGACCCAGCGCCCGAGCGTCGACGTCGTCACGGGACTCATCAAGGCCAACGTGCCGTCGCGCCTCGCCTTCGCCGTCACGAGCGTCACCGATTCCCGCGTCATCCTCGACCAGCCCGGCGCCGACCGGCTCATCGGTCAGGGAGACGGCCTCTTCCTGCCGATGGGTGCGTCCAAGGCCATCCGCGTGCAGGGAGCATGGGTCAGCGAGCCCGAGATCGAGAAGGTCGTGCAGCATGTCACCGGCCAAGCCCGCCCCGAGTACCGGGCGGATGTGGCGGCGGTCACCGAGAAGAAGGAGATCGACGCCGACATCGGCGACGACCTCGAGCTGTTGCTCGCGGCGGCGGAACTCGTCGTCGGCACCCAGTTCGGATCGACCTCGATGCTGCAGCGCAAGCTGCGCGTCGGCTTCGCCAAGGCGGGACGCCTCATGGACCTCATGGAATCGCGCGAGATCGTGGGCCCGTCCGAGGGGTCCAAGGCTCGTGACGTGCTTGTGACGCCGGAGCAGCTGCCCGGTGTCCTCGCCCGCCTCCGCGGCGAGGACCCGCCCGCAGGTGGCGCCGTCGACGACCGCTACGGACCGGATGCGGTGGACGCACAGTTCGACGGACTCGAGGTGGTCGACGGCGACGAAGGCTCCGAGGACGCCTGGAGCCTCACCGGGCGCGACTGAACGCTCCCCGCTCGCTAGGCTCGCATCGTGGCGGTTCCCCGACAGCTTCCCAACGCGATCACGATCGTGCGCATCCTGTGTGCGCCGGTCTTCCTCTGGCTGCTGCTCGCCGACGCAGGCGAGGGCGGTGCGATGCGATGGGCGGCGACCGTGCTGTTCATCGTGGCGATCGCCACGGACGGCATCGACGGCTACCTCGCCCGGCGCTACGAGATCGTCACCGATCTCGGCAAGCTCCTGGATCCGATCGCGGACAAGGCGCTCACCGGGTGCGCCTTCGTCGGCCTCTCGATCCTCGGTGAGCTGCCCTGGTGGGTGACCATCGTGGTGCTGGTTCGCGAGGTCGGCATCACCGTGTACCGGTTCGCCGTCGTCAGCGACCATGTGCTCGCCGCGGCTTGGATGGGAAAGCTCAAGACGGTCGCCCAGGCCGTTGCGCTCTCGCTGGCGCTTGCGCCGTTGGCCCCGCTGGTCGGGGAGTGGATCCACGTCGTGAGCACCGTCACGATGTGGATCGCCGTCATCCTCACGATCGCCAGCGGCATCGACTACGTCATCAGCGAGGTGAGAGGGCGCCGTGCGCGCCGTTCGGGGGGCGCCCATGTCGAATGAGCGTTTCATGGACGACAGCACGCTCGACGAGCAGACCTCGATCGTCGGTGGGCGTCGAACGGACGCTGAGCACATCGTCCAGCGTCTCGGTGAGCTGGGTTGGACCATCGGCATCGCCGAATCGCTGACGGGCGGTGAGGTGTGCAGCCAGCTGGTCGCGGTCGCCGGCGCGTCGAAGGTGGTGCGCGGCGGCATCGTCGCCTACGCCACCGCGCTCAAGCAGAGCCTGCTCGGCGTCGATCCGCTCGTGCTCGAGCTCGGCGGCCCGGTGCAGGCGAAGGTGGCACGCCAGATGGCCGAGGGGGTGCGGGAGGCGGTCGCGGTGGACGGCGCCGGTGCGGATGTCGGAGTCGCGACGACCGGGATCGCCGGGCCCACGTCGTCGGATGGGCAGCCGGTCGGGACCGTGTTCGTGGCGGTGTCGACACCGCTGGGCACGAGGGTCGAGTTGCTGCAGCTCGACGGTGACCGGGAGCAGATCCGCCGACGCACCGCGCGACGCGCGCTGCGGATGGTGCTCGAGGCGCTCTGAGGGAACAGATCGGGTTACCACTGGGTTACGTTGTGTGATTCTCATCCGTCACCCAGCGGCGCGGGATTAGATTGGCCGCACGCACTGTTGTAGCGTTATGCACCCGGTGCACGACGGATTCGGTAAAAGGAGGGCTCGAAATGATCCTGGTACGTCATGAGATCGGCGAAGTCCTTCGTGAGCTCCGTCAGCAGAAGGGTCGCACACTTCGTCAGGTCGCCAGTCGCGCGAGTGTCGCGCTGGGGTATCTGAGCGAGGTCGAGCGTGGGCAGAAGGAAGCCTCGAGCGAGATCCTCGGCGCCGTCGCCGAGGCGCTGGATGTTCCCATCTCCACGATCATGCGAGAGGTCTCGGACCGACTCTCGGTGCTGGAGGGCATCAACTCCTTCCCGGACGTCGTTCCCGACGAGCTGGTCGCGATGGCCTCGCCCGAACTCTCGCTGCGCTGAATGCGCCGTAGCGAATTCGACCGCGCCGTTCGAGACGAGTTCGGCTCACGCGGGGCCTATCTGGTCGATGATCTGGTGCTTGCGGGTGCCGGCGACCGCACGGCCGCCCAGGCGTTGGCGGCGGGTGAGTCGACGCGCGACGTCTGGCTCGCGCTGTGCGCGGAGATGGACGTCCCGCCGAACCGCCGATACGGAGTGGGGCGGCTCGAACCGCGTCGATGACGACGGCGTGTCGTCGAAGATCTGTTCGATTCGCGCGTAGTGTTCTGCACAGACGGCGTCCGAGGGATGTCTGTCCACGGATGCGGAGAATCCCGACGCGATGTCGGAGGCCCTGCCTACCGTGGGAGATGTCGCAACGACACGTACGCCTTGCCACCGAAGCCGGACCCTGTGCCGGGTGGAGCGGCAGCCTACAGGCGACCGACATCGAGCAGAAGGAACCCTCATGCCCTCACCCGCAGACCGCGAGAAAGCCCTCGAATCGGCACTCGCTCTGATCGACCGGCAGTTCGGAAAGGGCTCGGTCATGCGACTGGGCAGCGAAGACCGCGCCCCGGTCGAGATCATCCCGACCGGTTCCATCGCGCTGGATGTGGCACTCGGCGTCGGTGGCCTGCCGCGCGGACGCATCATCGAGATCTACGGTCCGGAATCCTCCGGTAAGACCACGTTGACCCTCCATGCGATCGCCAACGCGCAACGCGCGGGCGGAATCGCCGCCTTCATCGACGCCGAGCACGCGCTCGACCCCGACTACGCCAAGAAGCTCGGTGTCGACATCGACCAGCTCCTGGTTTCGCAGCCCGACACGGGCGAGCAGGCGCTCGAGATCGCCGACATGCTGGTGCGCTCCGGCGCGATCGACCTCGTCGTCATCGACTCGGTCGCCGCCCTCGTGCCCAAGGCGGAGATCGAGGGCGAGATGGGCGACAGTCATGTCGGTCTGCAGGCGCGCCTCATGTCCCAGGCGCTGCGCAAGCTGACGGGTGGTCTGAACCAGACGAAGACCACCGCCATCTTCATCAACCAGCTCCGCGAGAAGATCGGTGTGTTCTTCGGTTCACCCGAGACGACGGCGGGTGGAAAGGCGCTCAAGTTCTATGCGTCTGTCCGCCTCGACATCCGTCGTATCGAGACGTTGAAGGACGGCACGGAGGCGGTGGGCAACCGCACCCGCGTCAAGGTCGTGAAGAACAAGATGGCGCCGCCTTTCAAGCAAGCCGAGTTCGACATCCTCTTCGGCACCGGCATCTCCCGCGAGGGAAGCCTCATCGACTTCGGCGTGGACCAGGGCATCGTGAAGAAGTCCGGTTCCTGGTTCACCTACGACGGCGAGCAGCTGGGGCAGGGCAAGGAGAACGCCCGCAACTTCCTGCGCAACAACGCCGACGTGGCCGCGGAGATCGAGCAGAAGATCAAGACCAAGCTCGGTATCGGCCCCGTCGTCGAGGCGCCGGTCGAAGACGAGCTGGCTCAGCGACGCCCGGCATGACCCACGAGGACGACCGGGGCGAGGCAGACGGCCTCGCCCCGGTGATCCCGCTCTTCGGGGCGCGCTCGGCTGCTCCCGCGGAATCGGTGCAGCGGGGGAGCGGCCCGTTCTTCGCCCCCAGACCGGACCACGCGCGCGACACGTCTCCGTTCGATACCTCGCACGAGGCCGTCACCGATTCCGAGGTGGACGATACGGCGCTCGTGCAGGCGGCGTCCGATGCGCTGTTGCGCAAGCTCCGGTCGCGCTCGCTCTCCGAGCGCGAAGCGCGCACCTTCCTCGCTCAGCGCGATCTGTCGAGCGACGCCGTCGAGGAGATCGTGGCGGACTTCCTCCGTCTCTCGTATCTCGACGACGCGGCGTTGGCTGAGCAGCTGGTGCACGTCGGCGTCTCCCGGAAGGGTGAAGGTCGCATCGCGATCGCGCAGGCGATGGCCCGCCGCGGCGTTCCGCGCGATGTCGCCGATGCCGCGCTCGAGGCGGTAGGCGACGACGACGCCGAGCGCGCCCTCGAGTTCGCACGGCGCAAAGCGACCTCTGTCGGCGGTCGCGACGACGACGCGGCACTGCGCCGACTCGTCGGTCAGCTCGCTCGCCGCGGATACCCCTCGTCCGTCGCGATGAGCGCGGCGCGGCAGGCGCTGACGGAGGTGCGGCGCCCCGCAACCCGCGGCCCGCGCTTCGACTGACGGCTCGCTCAGGCGGTCGGTGCCGCGCGCCACCGATCGTCCTGCGGTGACAGCCCGCGCGTGACGAAACGGCCGAGCTCGCGACGCGTAGGCGCACCCACCTTCCTCCGCGCCTGAAAGATGTGGGACTCGACCGTTCGCACCGACAGGAACAACCGGCTCGCGATGTCCCGATTGCTCATCCCCTCATCGATCAGATGGGCGATCTCGCGCTCACGTCGGGTCAGAACGGTGAGGGTCCTCCTCGTGCTCGATGTGACGGGGGCCGTGGTCGCCCCGGACCCCGGTGTCGTGCCGGCCAGGACGACCGTGCGTCGCAGGAGGTCGAGCGCGTCCGTCGCGGCACCCTCGTCCGCGCTGAGCGCGAGCAGGACGAGACTGTCGACGATGGCGGCATCCGACCCCGCCGCCGCAACGGCGATCTCGCGTCGCATCCGATCGGGGTCGATTCCCAGCACGATCGCGCGATAGAGGTCTCTCACACGCACGGGCGGAGCGTCGAGCCGAGTGGAGAGGTCGAGCGCACGTCGCGCCGCGTCACGTGCGAGATCGGTCTGCCCCGCCGCGAGGGAGACCACACTCTCGGTCGCCGCGACGGACTGCTCGAGAACCGGAGAGGCCGTGCCCCACACCGCGCCTATCCGAGAGAGGATCTCTTCCGCGACGTCGACGCGACCGTGCAACGCCAGGAGATGCGCGATGCACAGCTTCAGGAAGGGAACCAGAGGATCCTGCGGAGCCGGGTGGAGCCGACGCCGCGCCATCCGCAGCTCCGTCACTGCCGCGTCGACGTCGGCATCGAGCGCCAGAGCCAGCGAGGTCGCGAGCCCCGTGAGCGCGGCGAGCCGCCGACATCCGGTGCGCACGGCCAGTCGTCTCAGGTCGGCGATATGCGGGTCCAGGGGTGTCGGGTCCTCGCCCACGATCTGCGCGGCCATGAGAGCGCCGCAGAGAAGCGAGGCGCGGGCGATGCCGTCGACCGGTCCGTCGTGATCCGTGTCCAGGACCAGTCGGACGCGTTCCAGCTCGCGCCGCGTCGCGGCGCCGTCGCCGCTCATGGCGGTGGTCAGGACGAGAGTCATCAGGGCGCGGACACGGACCCCGACCTCTTCCGGAGCACCGATGATGACCGCCTCGGCTGAGCGGGCCCCATCCTCCCACCGCATCTCGGCGGTCGCTCGTTGCGCCTCCAGGAGTCGGCGCTCCAAGTGCTCCGCGGCGGAGCTCTCTGCGCCGGGGACCGTGTCCGCGAGAGCTCGCCGGAGTTCCTCCGCCGCCGTGTGTCGGCTGCGGGCCGCAAGTCGAGTCCGGAGCATCGCCGCGCGGACACGAGCGGGTCCCGAGACGATGCCGACCGAACGCGGCGCGTTCACCGCGTCGGCGAGCATCGTCCGCGCATAGAAGCGCTCGACCCGCAGGCGTTCCGAGTCGCCGCCCTCCAGCCCCAGTGCGGCGTACGCCGCGGCGATTCCGTAGTCCTCGTGATCGTTGGCGCTGCGCGCCGCGCCGACGAGCACCTCTTCCCTGGTCTCGGATGCGAGTGCGGCTGCCGCGTGCGGATGAAGGAACAGCTGCGACGCGACGGCATTGGCGAGTGCTTCGTCCACCGGCTCCCCCGCACGCGGGAGCAGATCCGCGACGCTGCGGTCGGCCAGAGCGATCGCATACTCCCCGCCCAGTCGACGCGCTGCTGCGCGGGCGAGAGGCGTCACGGCGTGCAGACGACGCACGGCCGATCCGTCCTCGGCGAGGAACCCGCTGGCGAGCAGGCCGTCGAGCGACGATCGTCCGACACAGCGTACGGCGTCGCCGTAGGGGAGGCCCGGCGCGCGATCGATGAGGACGAGCGTGCGCATCGCCACGACGTCCAGCTCGCGTATGTGCGCGTCGGTCGCCGCGGAGAGTCCACCCTGTGCGGGGGCCGATCGGATC
Organism: Microbacterium sp. RG1; assembly: GCF_005347485.1. Taxonomy (NCBI): domain Bacteria; kingdom Bacillati; phylum Actinomycetota; class Actinomycetes; order Micrococcales; family Microbacteriaceae; genus Microbacterium; species Microbacterium sp. RG1. The sequence goes on from NZ_CP034121.1 coordinate 448,167, forward strand.
GCCTCCAGCGGGTCCGCTTCGGATTCGACGGCGGCCACGGCCGTCCGGGTCAGTTCGCGCAGGAGGGTGCGGGAGCCGTTTCCCTGCCAGACGATCGCCTCCGTCGTGATGCGATCCAGCAGCCCACGGGACAGACGGTCCACGATGATGCGCGCCCGTCGCTCGGAGACGGGCTTGAGCTCGATCCGCTGCGCGAAGCCGCGCAGCCAGAGATCGAGGATGGTCGTCGTCGCCACACCTGCACCCGCCGCGTCGGCGACGCGCGGGACCGAGAGCGCGAACAGCACGACCGCCCGCCGTGCGTAGACGGCGCGGGACAGGGCCGTCACCGATGCCTCGTCGAGATCCTGCGCATCATCGACCAGCACGACGGTGCCTGCGGGCGTTGCGCCGCGGCGGACGAGTTCGGCCCGTTCGTCGTTGGCCGCGTCGAGTGCCTCGAAGGGAACATCGTCGGGGAGTGGAGCGGGGTGAAGCAGCAGCGGTTGGCATCCTCGCTCGGTGAGGCGTTCCTCCAGTCGACGCGTCAGCACGGTCTTTCCCGTGCCGAGCGGGCCGGCGACGACGACGCTGACGCCGGCCTCGATCGACTCCGCGGCCTCGTCCAGCTCCCGCCGCTCCCCGCATTCCGGTCTAGATGCGGCCTCATCCGCTGTCTCGTCTCGCACGGCTCTCCCCCCAGGACACCGGATAAGGCGGGCGCCGGGGGTGCATCCACGCCGACGCTCGCCACCCACGATACCGAGGCCGGCGCGCTCGGCAACGGAGGTGCCGCTGAGGCCACTACGCAATTCTCGTGCCGGTACTACGCAGAGCAGACGGTGGGGCGGCAGTCGAGGCCGCTCCGATACCGCCGGACTGCGCAGCCCGGTACCGACATCCACCCGCTCCGGGCGACAGCCCCGCAGGACACGTCCTAGCGTCCGGAGTGGATCTGCGGGTCTCCCGGATGCGACGACGCTTCCGGCGCACACACGAAGAGGTTGGGGTCGAAATGCAGACGCAAGACAAGCGCAGCCACACGCGGCGCAAGGTGTTCGCGATCACGGCGGGAGCGGCAGCCCTCGGGCTCGGCGTCACCGCGACCGTCGCGGCGTGGACGGACACCGAGTGGGTGTTCGGCGGCGATGGTGCGGGCGGTCCGGGGGTCGGGACATCGACCTTCTCCGTCCAGCAGAACACCGTCGCGCCGTTCGGAGCCGGCACCTGGACCGATGAGGCGGACAACCCGGGCGGTGAGATCGTCTTCGAGAACACCGGTATCGACGCGACGGCGCTCACGCCCGGAGACAGCGTGTATGCGCAGGTGGCGTTGCGCACGTCCACGACATCCGTCGCCGGCGACGTCGACCTGCAGCCGGCCGTTCCGGCCGCAGGCATCGCCGCAGACGATCCCGCCGGCCTCCTGTTCGCCGCGCTGGACGTTCGCGTCGTGACCGACGACGCCGCCTTCGCCTGCGATGCCTCGGCCTTCAGCGGCGCCCCCGGCGCACCCGTTCTCATCGCCGACGGTCCGCTCGCCACCACCGGCGGCTCTGCCACGCAGGCTCTGGCGGCGGCCGCGGGCTCTGTCCAGTACTACTGCTTCGAGGTCACCCTGCCCGATCCGGTTCCGCTGGCCGGTGGCACGACGATCGACGACTACATGGGGCTGTCGATCGCGCCCGCCTGGGAGTTCCAGGCCGAGTCCTGAGCGAGCAAGGCGCGATCTTCATGACAACCGCAACCCGTCGCTCACGCGCGACGCTCATCGCCTCCGCCGGCGACGACGGGGCCGGGTCGGAGCCTGCGGGCTCCGACCCGGAGCGGCCGCGCCGCTTCCGTGATGCCCTGCTCGCCGCTCTCGGCGTCCTCGGCGCTCTCACGCTGCTCTGGCTCGCGGTGTCCTCGATCCTGTCGCTGTCGGTCATCGTCTTCGTCACGGGGTCGATGAGTCCCACGATGCCTACGGGGGCTGCGGCGGTGGTGCAGCGCGTCGCCGCCGCAGAGCTGACGGTCGGCGACGTCGTGACGGTACTGAAGGAGGACGGCGTGACGCCGGTCACCCACCGCATCGTCGAGATCGACGACGTCGAGGGACGGCCGTCCGCGCGGGAGCTCACTCTCCGCGGAGACGCGAACTCGTTCGTGGACTCCGCGCGCTACATCGTCGAGGAGGCGCCGCGCGTCCTCGTCTCCACCCCGAATGCGGGATGGGTCATCATTTGGGCGAAATCGCCTCTCGTCAGCATCGCCCTGGCGGTCGGTCTCGCCGCGGCGATCGCGTGGGCGCTGTGGCCCTCCGCATCCCGTCATCCGCGCGGGGACCCGGATGCGGCCGTCGTTCGAGACTGAGGAGTTGTCCGTGTCACAGGTCTTCCCGCCCGCGTGGCGACGGTCGGTCGGCGTGCTCGTCGCCGTTCTGTCCGCTGCGCTCATAGTCGCCGGCGGGGTGCTGCTGGCCGCGAGGGCCAACGCCGCGCTGATCGATGTTCCGCCCACGGGCGCTCCCGGACGTCTCGTCCTCTCGAGCGAGCCCTATCCCGCAGAGTTCCTCGACATCAGCCCCGGGCACGCAGCGTTCTGGCAGGTGGGAGCACGTCTCGAGGATGCGTCGCGCGCGACCCTCGCTCTGGAGCTGCGCAAGGAGGGTGAGCTGGTGCAGCATCCGCGCGGCCTGACGATGGCGGTCGCCGTCTGCGACGTGCCGTGGAGTTCGCTCGACACGGGGCCCGTCTGCGCGGCCGGCGAACGAGAGGTCGCCGTCGCCACGCCCGCCGACGACTTCACCGCTTCCTCTCCTGTCTTCGAGCTGCGCCCGCTCACACCCACCTCTCCGGAGTACCTGCTCGTCACGTTGTCGGTCGACGACGATGCGGCAGCGCGCGCGGACACGACTCTCATGGGTCTCACGGGGCGCATGGGCGTCGGTCTGACCGCCGTGGCGGTGGACCGGCCCGCTGACGCTCCCGGCACAGGAGGTCTGGCCGCCACCGGGGCGGATGCGGGAATGCTGCTGGCGGTCGCCGCCATCGCAGCAGGGCTCCTGGGCTTCGGCGCGGCACTGCGGCTGCGCCGTCAGGAGGTGGGGGCATGAACACGCGGAGACTGGTGCCGTTGTCGATCGCTGCGTCGGCCGCTCTTCTGATCTCGTCGAGCATCACCGCGACGTCGGCGTCGTGGACGGACGCCGAGTGGGTCCACGCGGACGACGTCGGCACGTCGTCGCTGATCTGCGGTCAGGACACCGGGTTCGAATCGACCTCCTACGGACGCTTCCTGTCGGGGAGCCTTCTCGGAACGAGCCTCGATCCGGTGGCCGATCTCGAGCAGATGACACTGGCACTCGACGAGGACGGGGCGGATATCTCGCCCGCGGACGCGGTCGATCTCGGCTCCGTGCCGCCCTCGAGCTACGTCTACGCCAATCCCTTCGACCTGTCGCTGCTGAGCATCGTCGGTGTGAATCTGACGGGATTCTCCGTTCCGCTCCCCGGGGCCGCGCTGGGTGCGGCGAACCAGTACTCCCGCGTCGACACCTTCGGTTCGGCCGCAGGGGCGTCCGGTCTGATCAACAACTCCGGCGCCGTCCAGGTGTCGGGCACGACGCCTCCCGCGGATCTGCCCTCGCCCGCGACAGTGCGCATCGGGCAGCTCCTCCCGTCGATCGCCGGCATCGCCGACGCCCAGCTGCAGGTGGGAGCGGTCGCTGCGAGCTCCGTCCTCGACGGATGCGCGGCGCTGCGCGAGCAGCTGTGGGGCATCACTCCGGCGGCGCCGGTGGCGACGCGTGTGTACGGCATCGCGGGACTGGGGCTGAGGCTGGACTCCCCGGCGGTCTCCGCGCTCGTGACGAACGTCAATTCCGGGGTCAGCTCGATACAGGCGGCGGTGGACTCGCTGACCGGTTCCTCCGGTGTGCTCTCGAATGCTCTCGGGGCAGGACTCGACCTGGCGCTTCCCGGTGTGCTCACGACCTCGGTCGGCGGAACGGTCACCGTCACGGGACTGAATCTCGCGAACTCCGTGAGCGGATTGCTCACGACGCCCCTCACCGACGGTGTCGTGACGGTCGATCTGCAGTCCGGCCGGATCGATGTCGACCTGGATGCGCTGCTGCCCTCGCTGAACAACGCGGCACCCAACACCGAGATCGTGCTGAACAACACGGTCCTCAACCCCATCGTGACCAGAGTTGGCGCTCTCCTGGACAACTGGAGCTCGCAGGTCGTCGGAGCCTTGACCGCCGCCGTGCGTGCCGCCACTCTGACCATCGATCTGGATGCGGTCGTCGCGGCACCGGGCGTCACCGTCCCCTCGGTTCCGCCTCTGCCTCCCGTGGTGCTGCCCGGCCTGAACGTGCTCAACGTGGGCATCGACTTCACAGGCACGATCGGAGCCGTGCTGGACGGCACGGCGGCCTTCACGGTGTCCGCCGCTGCGGCGGGCGTGACGGGGCCGATCAACACCCTTCTCGCCGCATTGGGGCTGCCGACGGTGTCCTCGCTCATCTCCACCGTGACGGCGCTCGGGCCGACATTGGTGACAGCGGCGGCCAATTCGATCACGACCACGGTGCTCGCCGCGATCACGACGCTGGGCACCACGCTCTCCACCGCGGTCAACGCCGTCCTCACCGCGGTGGGGAGCGTGGTCAACGCCCTGCCTTCCGTCCTTTCGATCATGGTCAACGTGCAACCCGACCAGGCGAACGCCCCTCCGGGGGTCGGCCACATCGCCGCGGGGCCCGATTCGACCGCGCAGTACCGCGTCTCGGCCCTGCGCCTCGGACTCGCGCCGTTCGCCACCCCAGCGAGCATCGCGACCGTCACTCTGGGCACGGCATCGGCGGGGCCGGTGGCCGCACCCTGAGCGCGGGGATGCGGGAGACGGCGCCACGTGTCCCGCATCCCTCCGGGCGGGAGTGCGAACGTAGAATGGCTCCCATCATGACGATCCCCTCGAGCGCTCCGACCCTCATCGCCGCCTCGCCCGCCGCGCTCGACGCGGACGGACGCGCGCGGACCTACGAGGTGCGCACCTTCGGTTGCCAGATGAACGTGCACGACTCCGAGCGCCTTTCGGGATCGCTGGAGTCGGCGGGCTACGTTCCCGCGGAGCCGGGCACCGAGGCCGACGTGGTCGTGATCAACACGTGCGCCGTGCGCGACAACGCCGCCGGCAAGCTCTACGGCACCCTCGGGCACCTGAAGTCCCGTAAGAGCACACACGCGGGGATGCAGATCGCCGTCGGGGGCTGCCTGGCGCAGATGGACAAGCAGACGGTCGTCGAGAAGGCGCCGTGGGTCGACGTGGTCTTCGGAACCCACAACATGGGCTCGCTGCCGAAGCTCCTCGAGCGCGCGCGGCACAACGAGGAGGCCGAGCTCGAGATCCTCGAGTCCCTCGATGTCTTCCCGTCGACGCTGCCCACGAAGCGCGACAGCGTCTACAGCGGGTGGGTCTCCATCTCGGTGGGGTGCAACAACACCTGCACGTTCTGCATCGTGCCGAGCCTGCGCGGCAAGGAGAAGGACCGTCGCCCGGGCGACATCCTGAGCGAGATCCGTCTGCTCGTCGACGACGGCGCGATCGAGGTGACGCTGCTCGGACAGAACGTGAACTCGTACGGGGTCGAGTTCGGCGATCGCCAGGCGTTCGGCAAGCTGCTGCGCGCTGCGGGAGAGATCGAGGGACTCGAACGGATCCGCTTCACCAGCCCCCACCCCGCCGCGTTCACCGACGACGTCATCGACGCGATGGCCGAGACGCCCGCCGTCATGCCGCAGCTGCACATGCCGCTGCAGTCCGGTAGCGACCGCATCCTCAAGGCCATGCGCCGTTCCTACCGTTCGGAGCGCTTCCTCGGCATCCTCGACCGGGTGCGCGCGCGGATCCCGCACGCCGCGATCTCCACCGACATCATCGTCGGGTTCCCGGGCGAGACGGAAGAAGACTTCCAGGACACCCTGCGAGTCGTCGAACAGGCGCGGTTCGCGAGCGCCTTCACCTTCCAGTACTCGATCCGCGAGGGCACCCCCGCTGCAACGATGGCGGACCAGGTGCCGAAGGAGATCGTGCAGGAGCGGTACGAGCGCCTCGTCGCCCTTCAGGAGCGCATCAGCCTCGAAGAGAACCAGAAGCAGGTGGGTCGCCGCCTCGACGTGCTCGTCTCAGCCGGCGAGGGCAAGAAGGATGCGGCCACGCGCCGTCTCACCGGACGCGCCGAGGACAACAGACTCGTGCACTTCGAGGTCCCCGACGCCTCGCCGGTGCCTCGCCCGGGTGACGTCGTCTCCGTCGTGGTGACGCACGCGGCTCCGTTCCACCTCCTGGCAGATTCGCCCGACGGCGCTCCGCTCGTGATCCGTCGCACCCGTTCCGGCGACGCGTGGGATCGCGCGGAGGCCGACTCCTGCGGTGTGCCCTCTCCCTCGGGTTCCGGCCCGAAGGCGGTCTCTCTGGGTCTGCCGTCGCTTCGTCGGGAGCAGTGATGTCCGCGCCCCGGCTGTGGATCGTGGCCGGGGCCACCGGTACGGGGAAGACCGGGATCTCGCTCGCGCTGGCCGAGGAGCTTCGCGCACGGGGGCGGGCGGCCGAGATCGTCAACGCGGACGCCATGCAGCTGTACCGGGGGATGGACATCGGCACGGCGAAGCTCCCTGTCGCCGAGCGGCGCCGGATCCCGCATCACCTCTTCGATGTCCTCGAGGTGACCGAGGAAGCCGCTGTGGCGGACTACCAGACGCGGGCGCGGCAGGCGATCGACACGATCAACGCCCGCGGCGCCGACGCGATCCTCGTCGGCGGTTCGGGACTGTACGTCTCGGCGGTCGCGTACGACTTCCGCTTTCCTCCGCGGGACGAGGCGCTGCGCCGGGCGTTGGAGGCGGAGTTGGACGAGCTCGGCCCCGGAGCGCTTTACGAGCGCCTGCGCGGCGTCGATCCGGTCACCGCGGAGCGCGTCGATCCGCACAACGGTCGGCGGATCGTCCGGGCTCTCGAAATCCTGGCCCAGGGTGCCGCGACCCACGGTGCCGCGCTGCCCGAAGACCCACGCCTCTGGCACCCGCGGACCCACCTGCTGGTCGCTCACGAGGAGCGTGACGTGCTCGTCCCGAGGCTGGACGCGCGCGTCGAGCAGATGTGGCGGGACGGCCTGCTCGACGAGGTCGCGGCCCTGCGCGAGAGGGGACTCGACACCGGGGTCACGGCGAGGCGAGCCATCGGGTATGCGCAGGCCATCGGGGAGCTCGACGGCCGGCTGAGCCGCGAGGAGGCGATCGCCCAGACCCAGGCGCTGACCCGCCGTTACGCCCGGCGCCAGGTCTCCTGGTTCCGCCGCTACACCGCCGCCCGCCGCATCACGGCGGGGACGGCGGTCGCGGATGTCGTCGAGGTGTGACGACCCTTCGTCCGGCGGACAGCTCTGCCCCGCCCCGCCCGTAGACTGGCGGAATGTCGCGCACGCTCCCGTTCACCAAGGGCCACGGAACCGGGAACGACTTCGTGATCCTGTCGGATCCGGACGGCGAGCTGGATCTCAGCGATGACCAGATCGCGGTGCTCTGCGATCGCCGGTTCGGCATCGGCGCGGACGGACTTCTACGTGTCGTGCGGTCGGCGCGGATCCCCGAGGGCGCGGCCGCTGCCGCGGCCGGCGCCGAGTGGTTCATGGACTACCGCAACGCCGACGGATCGAAGGCCGAGATGTGCGGCAACGGCACGCGGGTGTTCGCGCGCTTCCTCGAGGATCAGGATCTGGCGTCGCTGGACGCGCCGTTGCGCATCGGCACCCGAGCCGGGGTCAAGACGCTCACGCGCAGTGAGCGCGGCTTCGAAGTGGATCTGGGGGAGTGGGTCGTCGAGGAGAACGACGTTCTCGTGCGGGCCCGCGGTCTGGACGTCGCGCGCCCGGGCCAGCCGGTCGATGTGGGAAATCCCCACGTCGTCGTGGCGCTGTCCTCCGAGGCTGAGCTGGAAGCGCTCGACCTGACGGCGCAGCCCCTGCTCGACCCTCAGCCGCCCGCCGGTGCGAACATCGAGTTCGTCGTTCCGAGCGATCCCCTCGTCGTGGGGGGCGTCGGCGGCATCCGGATGCGGGTCTTCGAGCGGGGCGTCGGGGAGACCCTCAGCTGCGGCACCGGTGTGGCCGCCGCGGCTCTCGCGGTGCGCCATTGGGCAGGACCCGCGGCGCCCGATGCGTGGGTCGTGGATGTGCCCGGCGGGACGCTGGGCGTCCGCATGCACGACGGGCACGTGCTGCTGTCGGGACCCGCATCGCTGGTCTTCCACGGCGAGGTGACGCTCGCCTAACGGGATGCGGTGCGCTCCCCGCCCTTGGCGGCGGCGGCGCCCACCACGCCCATGGCGAGCAGGACGAGCGTCGCGGTGAGCACGGGGAGGAACCCCGCGGCAGCGCCCAGGTTCTGCGCGAGCAGTCCGGACAGGGCGGAGCCCGCCGCGATGCCGAGAACGATGCCGCTCGTGGTGAGGGTCAACAGGATCCCGGCCCGCCCCTCGTCCGCGGCGTCGCCCACGACCCGGAAGATCGTCAGCAGCAGCGGTCCTTGGAACGCGCCGGCGACCAGCCCGGCACCGATGATCCACACGACGTCGTCGGCGACGAGCATGAGCGATGCCCCCAAAGCCATCCCGCAGGCGGCAACGCTCCATCGTGTCCAGGTGCCGATCCGCTCCGGGACCAGCACCATCGACAGCGTCGTGATCGCCGAGCCCACCGCCATGACGGCGTAGAGGAGCGCGCCCGCATCCGGGATCCCGATGCGCCCCGCGAAGGCGGTGAGACCCGTCTGACTCGCGCCGAAGAACGTGCCCATCGCCAGCATTCCGACCAGCGCGGTGACCAGCAGAGTCCGGCGCCCGGCGGGGGCTGCTGTCCGCGGCGGCGCCTGTCGGCGCCGCGGCACGCTGCGATGCGTGCGGTGCACGGCGAACTGTGTCGCGAATGCGACCACGAGCGCACCGGCGAGCAGCGTGGCTGCCTGCGGTGACACGAACGCGGCGGTGAGGCCCACGATGGCGGGTCCGAAGATGTAGGAGATCTCGTCGATGACGCCCTCGAAGGCGAAGGCGGTCGGCAGATCATCCGGAGCGAGCGAGAGCCACCGGGTGCGGGAGAACGCGCCGACCTGCGGAAGGCTCAGCCCGATCCCGGCGGCGAGAGCGACGGCGCCGGGGTCGGAGACGTGCCCTGCGCCCCACGTCAGGGCGAGGAGCAGTGCGACGTGCACGACGACGCCGGCGAGGAGCACCGGACGTTGCCCGATGCGGTCGGCGATCGCCCCGGAGGCGGGAGCGCCCACGGCCTCGCCGATCGCGGCTGCTGCCGCGGCGAAGCCGCCCACCGCGATCGACCCCGTGGCAGAGGTCACGAGCGTCAGGACGGCGAGCGGGACCATCGACAGGGGAAGACGTCCGAGGCTCGTCGCGACGAGGTAGTCCCACCCGGCGATGCGCGGCAGCGCACGGTACGAGCGGATGCCGACGGAGGAGGAAGAGGGCATGGAAAAGCTCCGATCGGCGCATCCCCCGCCCGAACTGCGCCCTCAGCCCATCAGTCGTTGTGAGGTGAGCGTATCACCGTCAGGGCAGCGGGATGGGAGCCGTGGCTTCCGCTCCGTGGCGACGGATCTTGAGCACCCGGAAACCGCGGGCGGTCGCGGTGCGGTGCACGCTGAAGCCCGCGGGGAAGGATGCGGCGAGCCAGCGCTGCAGCGAATCGGCGCCGAGGTTGCGGGCGACGACGAGCCAGGCGTCGGAGCGCTCGTCCAGTCGGGGGATCCATCGCTCGAGCATTCCGTGCAGTTCGTTCTTGCCGACGCGGATCGGCGGATTCGAGCGGATCGTGCGGAAGGCGATGTCCTCGGGAACATCATCCGGCGTCACGGCGTTGATATTCGTGAGGCCGAGGTTCTCCGCGTTGCGGCGGACGAGATCGAGGGCGCGCTGGTTGACATCGACGGCCCACACCGTGGCGTGTGGCGACGAGAGCGCGAGCGAGATCGAGATCGGGCCCCAGCCGCATCCGAGGTCGAGGAAGTGGCCGCCGGCCGGCGGCGGCGGTGTGTTGCTCAGCAGCACGGCGGTGCCCGCATCCAGTCGATCCGGGCTGAACACTCCGCCGGCCGTCGTCACGTCGATGTCGCGACCGGCCACGCTGACACGAATGGTGCGGAGGTTCTCGGGACTGGCGGGTGACGCGGTGAAGTAGTGGTCACTCCCCATACACGAAGCGTAGCGGTAAGTCTCCGAAGGCGGGAGGCTAGAGTGAGCGGGCGCGAGACGCCCCGAAAGGAAACGATGACAGAAACACCCCCGTCCACCGACGAGCAGCGGCTCGACGACGTCGACCGGGTGCTCTCGCGAGCGGATACTCGCGCACGGATGCGCGGCCCTCTGGCCGGAGCGCAGGCGCTGCAGGACGCCACGACCGTCGCCGACGGCTTCGGCGACGGTGAGCAGTTCGACCGCGAAGAGCGTCAGGCGCTGCGTCGCGTCGGTGGCCTGTCGACCGAGCTCGAAGACGTCACCGAGGTCGAGTACCGCCAGTTGCGGCTCGAGAACGTCGTCCTCGTGGGCGTTCACCCGCAGGGTGCCACCGAGGACGCCGAGAACTCGCTGCGCGAGCTCGCGGCCCTCGCCGAGACGGCGGGCGCCGTCGTGCTCGACGGCGTGCTGCAGCGCCGACCGCATCCCGACCCCGCGACGTACATCGGTCGTGGCAAGGCGGAGGAGCTGCGAGACATCGTCGCCGCCGTCGGCGCCGACACCGTCATCGCCGACACCGAGCTCGCCGCGAGCCAGCGCCGTGCGCTCGAGGACGTCGTCAAGGTCAAGGTGATCGATCGCACGACCGTGATCCTCGACATCTTCAGCCAGCACGCGAAGAGCCGCGAAGGCAAGGCGCAGGTGGAGCTCGCCCAGCTCGAGTACCTCCTGCCGCGCCTCCGCGGTTGGGGCGAGTCGATGAGCCGTCAGGCCGGTGGCCAGGTCGGCGCCGGCGGCGCCGGTATGGGCTCGCGCGGACCCGGTGAGACGAAGATCGAGCTCGATCGCCGCCGCATCCGCACCCGGATGGCGCAGCTGCGTCGTCAGATCCGCGACTTCGCCCCGGCCCGTGATGCCAAGCGCGCCGAACGCAAGCGCAACACGATCCCCGCCGTGGCGATCGCCGGGTATACGAACGCGGGCAAGTCGAGTCTGCTGAACCGGCTCACGCGCGCGGGCGTCCTCGTGGAGAACGCCCTGTTCGCGACGCTCGACGCCACCGTTCGACGCTCGGTGACCGAGGACGGGCGCATCTACACCCTGACCGACACGGTCGGATTCGTGCGCAACCTCCCGCACCAGCTGGTCGAAGCGTTCCGCTCGACGCTCGAAGAGGTCGGTGACGCCGACGTCATCGTGCACGTCGTCGACGGCTCGCACCCCGATCCCGCCGCTCAGCTGGCCACCGTCCACGATGTGATCGGTGACGTGGGAGCGCGTGACACGCGGGAGATCGTCGTGTTCAACAAGGCCGACCTCATCGACGACGACGCGCGGCTCCTGCTGCGAGGGCTCGTGCCCTCTGCGGTGTTCGTCTCGTCCCGCACGGGCGAAGGCATCGACGAGCTCCGCCAGGTCATCGAGGATGCGCTTCCGCTGCCGGAGGTCGAGCTGCGGGTTCTGCTGCCGTACGATCGCGGCGACCTGGTCTCGGCCGTGCACGAGCACGGGATGATCTACGAGGAGTTGCACGAGGCGGAGGGCACGGCCCTCCACGCCCGCGTCGGCGCGGCGCTCGCCGGCAGGCTCGAAGCCTTCCTCGCCTGAGGGCGCCTCATTCTCCGTCGAGGGCGGGGAGGAGCACGAACAGGTCCGGATCGTTCGTCGTCGCCGTGAATCCCGCCGCCCGCATGGTCTCGGCCCACTCCCGCGTGCGCGGGCGGGCGACGAGGGGCCGCAGGGGCTCGCGCGCGACGACGACGCGGAGGTCACGCTCCGCGTGCGTCACATCGCTCTCGGGGTCGACGAACACCTCTCGTCCGTCCGGGCCGTCGGCGATGTGCAGCGCGCCGATCGACAGCGGGAGCTCGGGCGCGTCCGTGGTGAAGCCGAGCACCTCTCCGAGGAAGGCCAGCTCCGAGGTGAGCGCGTCGATCGTGGTCTCCCGGCGCCGGAACCCGTGCCCTTCGCCTTCGAACAGGACGTACGCGTGCGGCACGCCGTGCTCACGCAGAGCGTCGCGGATGGCCTCGGCCTGCGCCGGCGGCACGACCCGGTCCTCGGAGCCCTGCAGGATCAGCAACGGCACACGGAATCGCTCGGGGTGCGTGAGCGGCGAGCGTTCGACGTACACCTCCTCCGTCTCCGGCAGCGGACCGATCAGACCGTCGAGATAGCGCGACTCGAAGTCGTGCGTGTCCGCCACGAGCGCGCGAGCGTCGCCGACGCCGTAGCGCGAGACCCCCGCGGCGAAGACATCGCCGCCCGTCAGCGCCGAGAGCACCGTCCAGCCGCCGGCTGACCCTCCTTCGATCGCCAGTCGGTCAGGGTCCGCGAGGCCGGCCGCGGCGACATGCCGCGCGGCCGCGATCACGTCGTCGACGTCGGCGACGCCCCACTGGCCGCGCAGCCGCTCACGGTAGGCGCGCCCGTAGCCGGTCGAGCCGGAGTAGTTGACGTCGAGGACCCCGATGCCGCGGCTCGTGAAGTACGCGATCTTGCGCGATGCGGCCGGGCCCACATGGGCGGTCGGTCCGCCGTGCACCCACACGAGGCACGGGGCGAGCTCGTCGTCGGGGCCGTGGAGCTCCGGATGCGTCGGCGGGTAGAAGTAGGCGTGCACGGGGCCGTGGGGTCCGTCGGCGGTCAACGCGCGAGGTGCGGGCAACCACGGCTCGAGTGCGGAGAGATCGTCGCCGGACAGACGTTCCGGTGCCGCTGTGCCGTCCGCATCCACGAGCCAGAGTCCGAGCGGGGCGGATGCGGACGCCGTCGTGATCAGCAGGCGCGTACCGCGCGCATCCTCGAGGAAGGTCTGGGAGGCGCCGTCGATGCCCGCGGAGCGGATCGTGCCGTCGGCGGGATCGATCACCACGACAGAGTCCTCGCCGTTCGTGCGCACCGCGACGATCCGTCCGTCCTCGAGCGGGGCGAACCACCGCATCCCGAGCGTCCACAGCGCGCCGCCCGTGTCGGCGTCGTCATGGGTGAGGGTGCTGCGCTCGCCGGTGTCCGGTCGCACGCGCTGCACCTGCCACCGGCCGGACGCGTCGTCGAGGTAGAGCAGCTCGTCGGAGCCGGTCCACACCGGCTGGAGCGCCGAAGCCGCGCCGTCCGTGACGCTGACGACATCCTCGACCACGCCGTCGCGCAGACGCCCCACGTGCAGGCGCGTGCGGTCCCACGGCAGGTCGGGGTGATTCCACCCGATCCATGCGAGATGCCGACCATCCGGAGACAGCGCGGGCTGGGCGACGAAGTCGTCGCCGTGTGCGATGACCCGCGCATCGGCGCCATCGAGCGAGATCTCGACGATGGCCCGCTCCCCGGTGGATGCCGCGGTGCGCTCGCGCACCGCGAGCAGGCGGCCGGACGCCCACACCAGGCCTCCGAACGCCGTGCCGTCCGCCTCGGGCGTGAGCGGAGTGGGAGCGCTGCCCGAGTCGAGGACGTAGACGCGCTGGTCGCCGGCCTCCACGAAGAACAGTCGCCCGTCCTCGGCCGCGCACCACGCGCCGCCGCCGTACTCGTGCACCCGGGATCGCGCGTTCCACGGAGCGGGAAGGACATCCGCGATCCGACCGTCGCGCTGTCGACGGCGCACCGCCATGCGGCCGCCCTCCTCGGGCGCCGACTGCGCCCACCAGATCTCCTCGCCGACGAACCGCGCACCGTCGAAGCGCGTGGAGGAACTCGCGACGTCGGCGGCGGAGATGGGCGAGGGCCAGGAACCGTAGGAGCTGGTGGCGGTCATGCCCCCACGCTACGCGGCGGCCCGGGGGTCGTCCGAAGAGAGCGGCGAGTCAGACCGCGCGCATGAGCGCGACGACCTTGCCGAGCACGACGGCATCGTCGCCGAGGATCGGCTCGAAGGCCGTGTTGCGCGGCAGCAGCCATACGTGCCCGTCGCGGCGCCGGAACGTCTTCACGGTCGCCTCACCGTCGAGCATCGCGGCGACGACGTCGCCGTTCTCGGCCGTCGGCTGGGAACGGACCACGACCCAGTCGCCGTCGCAGATCGCCGCGTCGATCATCGAGTCTCCCGACACCTTCAGCATGAACAGGTCTCCCTTGCCCACGAGCTGGCGGGGCAGCGGGAAGATCTCTTCGACGTGCTGGTCTGCGGTGATCGGCACACCCGCAGCGATCCGCCCCACGAGCGGAACCAGCGCGGCATCGCCCACGGCGGGTGCGGCGTCGGCCGGGTTCTCGGCGGCGGTGCCCGGCAGATCGATCAGGACCTCCATGGCACGCGTCTTGCCGGGGTCGCGTCGGAGATAACCGGAGAGCTCGAGCTGGTTCAGCTGGTGCGTGACGCTCGAGAGCGACTTCAGTCCGACGGCGTCCCCGATCTCGCGCATGCTCGGCGGGTAGCCGTGGCGGGCGATCGAGTGCTGGATGACCTCGAGGATCGCGAGCTGCTTGTCGCTGAGGCTCTTGCGCCGGCGGGTCTGCGGCTTCTGGTTGGCGGCCATGCGGCGCTCCCGTCGGGTCTGTTCCGTTCGAATGTCGGAGGTCGGTGATTCGGTGTCCTCAGCGAAACCGTAGCGGGAATCGGCGGCGATCCAGTCCATGCGCAGGGCGTGTCGTCTTCGAAACTCGACCGGTTTCGCGATCGCTTGACAGTACTGTAAATCGAAGATAGCTTCGGAAGAGAAGTTCGTACCCGGCTCTCCCGGCCGGAGGGTCGGGTACGAATCTCTTCCCGTCCTGAAGGAGTCGTCATGAGCACGATCGAGTTCGCCGCCCCCGTCGCCACCCGCCTGCGTCTGACCGCGCGCGGTCGTCGGGTGCTCGCCTGGCTCGTCGCTCTGCCCGTCGTCGCGGCGCTGGCCGTCGGCGTGATCAGCGGCGGGTCCGCGCTCGCCTCCCGCGAGCCCGGCGCAGCCGCCGGCTCGTTCGAGATGGTGACGGTGATGGCGGGGGAGTCGCTGTGGTCGATCGCGGAGGAGGTCGCTCCGCAAGACGACCCGCGAGACGTCGTCGACGCGATCATGCGGCTCAACACCCTGCCGGGCGCGCAGGTGAGCGCCGGGCAACGTCTGGCCATCCCGGCGGAGTACACCTCGGGCGAGTGAGGTCCTGCGCGGTTCTACGATGGAGCGCGTGACGATCAGCCTCGATGATTTGCCGATCCGCGACGATCTGCGCGGACTCAAGCCCTATGGCGCGCCCCAAGCACCGCTTCCGGTGGCGTTGAACGTCAACGAGAACACGCATCCCGTCCCGGCCGACGTCGCGTCCGACATCCTCGCGTCGATCGGCGCCGCCCTCGAACAGGTCAACCGCTACCCGGACCGCGAGTTCAGCCGTTTGCGCGCGGCTTTCGCCGGCTACCTCGGTGGCGGACTGGTCGCGGAGCAGATCTGGGCGGCCAACGGGTCCAACGAGGTCCTCCAGCACGTCCTGCAGGCGTTCGCGGGTCCTGGGCGCACCGCGTTCGGCTTCGCGCCCACGTACTCGATGTACCCGCTGCTCACCCGGGCGACGGGGGCGGACTGGGTCGCCGGCACTCGCGCCGAGGACTACAGCCTGAGCGCTGTGTCCGCCGCGGAACAGGTGCGTCGGGCGGACCCGGACGTGATCTTCCTCTGCGCCCCGAACAATCCGACCGGAACGCCGATGACCCTCGACGTCATCGAGGCGGTGTACGAGGCCAGCCGCGGCATCGTCATCGTCGACGAGGCCTATCAGGAGTTCGCCCCGCGGGACACCCCGTCGGCGATCTCGCTTCTGCCCGGGCGCGAGCGGTTGGTCGTCTCCCGCACCATGAGCAAGGCGTTCGCGTTCGCGGGTGCGCGCGTCGGGTGCCTGGCTGCTGATCCCGCCGTCGTGGACGCTCTTCGTCTGGTGCGGCTTCCGTACCACCTCAGCGCCCTGACGCAGGCAGCAGCGGAGGCCGCTCTGCGCCACGCCGACACGATGCTCGGCATGGTCGATGAGATCGTCGCGCAGCGTGATCGCATCAGCGGCGAGCTGAGCGCGATGGGTTACTGCCCGCACGAGTCATGGACCAACTTCGTCCTGTTCGGCGGCGTCGCCGACCCTGCGGCCGTTTGGCGCGCGCTGTACGAACGCGGCGTCCTGATCCGCGACGTCGGCATCCCCGGTCACCTGCGCGTGACGGCGGGGACCGAGGCTGAGACGACGGCGTTCCTGGCGGCCATGGCGTCGATAGACTCGCAGGCATGACCGCGCAGCCCGCATCGCACCGCACCGCCGAGCTCAGCCGGGCCACGAGCGAGTCGCAGATCGAGCTCTCGCTCGACCTCGACGGCACCGGCAAGAGCTCGATCTCGACGAGCGTGCCGTTCTTCGACCACCTGTTGACGGCGTTCGCCAAACACTCCCTCACCGATCTGACGGTGCGGGCCACCGGTGACACGCACATCGACGCACATCACACCGTGGAAGACGTGTCGATCGTCCTCGGCCAGGCGATCCGCGCCGCTCTGGGGGACAAGAGCGGGATCGCGCGGTACGGCGATGCGCTCGTGCCGCTCGACGAGGCGCTCGCGCAGGCCGTCGTCGACATCAGCGGCCGCCCGTACCTCGTCCACGACGGCGAGCCCGAGGGGTATGCGTTCCACCTGATCGGGGGTCACTTCACCGGGTCCCTCGTGCGTCACGCGTTCGAGGCCATCGCCTACAACGCGGCGCTCACCGTGCACGTGCGCGTTCTGGGCGGCCGCGACCCGCACCACATCGCCGAGGCCGAGTTCAAGGCGTTCGCACGTGCGTTCCGCCAGGCGAAGGCGCTCGACCCGCTCGTCGACGGGATCCCGAGCACGAAGGGCGCCCTGTGACCGGCGCGCCGCTGGTCGCGGTCCTCGACTACGGTTCGGGCAACGTCCACTCCGCCGTCAAGGCTCTGGCCGCAGCCGGTGCCGACGCGCGGCTGACCGCCGACCGCGGACTCATCCAGGATGCCGACGGCCTGCTCGTGCCGGGTGTCGGAGCGTTCCGAGCGGTGGCGGAGGCATTGCGGGCGAGCAAGGGCGACGAGCTCATCGGCAGGCGCTTGGCCGGCGGCCGCGCCGTGCTCGGGATCTGCGTCGGGATGCAGGTGCTGTTCGACCACGGCGTCGAACGCGGTGACGCGACCGACGGGCTGGGCGAGTGGCCGGGGACGGTGACCGAGCTCGACGCGCCTGTTCTGCCGCACATGGGCTGGAACACGGTCTCACCGGATGCGGGCTCACGTCTGTTCGCCGGGCTCGAGGACGAGCGCTTCTACTTCGTGCACTCCTTCGCGGCGCAGCACTGGACGATGCCGCCTCAGGCACCGTTCGCCGAGCCGGTGCTCACGTGGGCCACACACGGCTCCCCGTTCCTTGCGGCCGTGGAGAACGGGCCTCTCAGTGCCACGCAGTTCCACCCCGAGAAATCGGGGGCTGCGGGCATCCGTCTCCTCGCCAATTGGATCAGCACGCTGCGACCCCAGTAGTCTCTTACCTCGTGCCGCACGCCGGGGATCCGCCGGGTGCGCGAGCGCACGAGGAGCCATGAACGATTTCGCGTCCACCCCTGAACTCATCCTTCTGCCGGCGGTCGATGTCGCCGACGGGAAGGCCGTCCGCCTCACCCAGGGTGAGGCCGGTAGCGAGACCAGCTACGGCGACCCCGTCGACGCTGCCGTCGAGTGGGCGCGGCAGGGCGCGCAGTGGATCCATCTCGTGGATCTCGACGCCGCGTTCGGACGCGGCAACAACGCGGCCGTGATGCGCCGGGTCATCAAGCAGGTGAAGGGCGTCCAGGTCGAGTTGTCGGGCGGGATCCGTGATGACGAGAGCCTCGACGCCGCCCTCGAGTCGGGAGCGGCGCGCATCAACCTCGGCACGGCGGCGCTGGAGAACCCCGAGTGGGCGGCGGATGTCATCAGTCGTTACGGCGAGTCCGTCGCCGTCGGGCTGGACGTGCGCGGTACGACCCTCGCGGCGCGCGGCTGGACGCGCGAGGGTGGCGACCTCTGGGCCGTGCTCGACCGCCTCGAGGACGCGGGCTGCAGCCGTTACGTCGTGACCGACGTCACCAAGGACGGCACCCTGCGCGGCCCCAATGTGGAGCTGCTGCGCGAGGTCACGGCGCGTACCCCGAAGCCGGTGGTCGCCTCAGGCGGGATCTCGAGCCTCGACGACATCGCCGCGCTTCGCGAGCTGGTGCCGCTGGGTGTCGAGGGCGCCATCGTGGGCAAGGCCCTCTATGCCGGCGCGTTCACGCTGGCCGAGGCGCTGGATGTCGCAGGACGCTGACGCGAGCTGCGGACACGACTCCGCGGGGGTCCCCTGGGAAGGGCGTCGTTTCCAGACGAACACCCACGCGGGTGACGACGGCTCGGCGGATGCGGCGCTGCTGGCCGCGCTGACGGCCTTCCGCTCCGGGGAGGGCGACGCTGTCGCCGTCGTCGACGCCTATCGCCGTGCGCGCCTGCTGATCCCGCTCATCGCCGAGAAGGGGGAGGAGGGCACCGCCCCGAGCGGGCTGCGCGTGGACAAGACGCAGGAGTTGTCGATCGTCACCGTCGCAGGGCCCGACGGGCGCCGCGTGCTTCCGGTCTTCAGCTCGGTCGAGACCATGGCCCGGTGGGATCGGGGCGCACGGCCCGTCCCCGCTGACGGCATCCGCACCGCGCTCGCTGCCGCGGGCGACGACACGGATCTGATCGTCATCGATCCGGGCTCACCGACGGAGTTCGTGCTGCGCCGGCCCGCCGTCTGGGCCATCGGCCAGGGGCACCCGTGGGAGCCGAGCCCGGTGTCGCCGGAGGTCTTCGCGGGGCTGCAGGAGAGCATCGGCGCCGAACTCGCCGTGCTCGATCTCTCGGTCGCCGCAGGAGACCCCGACGCGCGCCTGCGCGGTCCGGAGCTGATCGTCGAGCTGCACCTCATCGACGGTCTCGACAAGGAGCAGTTGGATGCCGTCCTCGCCCGTCTCGCCCGCCGCTGGTCGGTCGATGACCGCATCGCGGTCCTCGTCGACTCGTTGACGGTCAAGCTCCGCCGGTCGCGCTGAGCCGGCCGCATCCGGTCAGGTGACGGGCCCCGTCCACTTCTCGCCGGGGCCCTTGCCGATCGGGTCGGGGATGATGGAGGCCTCGCGGAAAGCGAGCTGCACCGAGCGCAGGCCGTCGCGCAGCGACCGGGCGTGCATGTCGCTGATCTCGGGGGCTCCCGCGGTGATCAGACCCGCGAGGGCGTTGATGAGCTTGCGCGCCTCGTCGAGGTCGGTCTGGGTGTCGGGGTCGTCTGCGAGGCCGACCTTGACGGCAGCGGCGCTGAGCAGGTGCACGGCGGTCGTGGTGATGACCTCCACCGCGGGGACGTCGGCGATGTCGCGGGATGCGGCGGTGGCAGCAGCCTCCTGACGCTCCCAGCGCTCCTGGTTGGCGCGTGCCTGCGCGTCGATGTCGGCGGCCTGGTCGTACGGAGTCGAGTCCACGTTGCTCTTTCTGCTAAAGTGGGCGAGCACCGGAGCGTCTGCTCCGATCGAAAGAGGATCACATCCCACCCGCGCTTGCCGCTCCAGGCTACCGGGTCATTGCACTCCGCCTCCTCCTGAGGGGGCAGTCAGGGTGCGAGAAAGCCGGCGCCTCGCGTCGTGCCGGGTGGCGTGGTCTTCTTCCGCCCGGGAATGTCGTCGACATCCCGGTGGCCCCATCCGCTACGTCAGAGGAGTTCCGCATCAGCGATCCCCGCACCAACGACCGCATCCGCGTTCCCGAGGTCCGCCTCGTGGGACCTGCGGGTGAGCAGGTCGGCGTCGTCCGCATCGAGGTGGCGCTGCGCCTGGCCCAGGAGGCCGACCTCGATCTCGTCGAGGTGGCCCCGAACTCGAAGCCCCCCGTGGTCAAGATCATGGACTACGGCAAGTTCAAGTACGAGGCTGCGCAGAAGGCCAAGGAAGCGCGTCGCAATCAGGCCAACACCGTCCTCAAAGAGGTGCGTTTCCGCCTGAAGATCGAAGCTCACGACTACATCACCAAGCTCAAGCGTGCCGAGGGCTTCCTGCAGGCCGGCGACAAGGTCAAGGCCATGATCCTGTTCCGAGGCCGCGAGCAGTCGCGTCCCGAGCAGGGCGTGCGTCTGCTGCGCAAGTTCGCGGAGGACGTCGCCGAGTTCGGCACCGTGGAGTCCAACCCCACGATCGACGGACGCAACATGGTCATGGTGGTCGCCCCGCACAAGAACAAGTCCGAGGCGAAGGCGGAGCAGAACGCTCAGCGCGCGGCGAACAAGGAAGCCGCCCGTCAGGCACGCACCGGGGACACCCCGGAGCCTGCCACCGCAGACGCGGCCGAATAAGGCCACACACCTGATCCCGCGCCACGCGGGAGTCACAACGAAGGAAGAGAAGATGCCGAAGCAGAAGACCCACTCGGGTGCCAAGAAGCGCTTCAAGCTGACCGGAAGCGGCAAGCTCATGAAGCAGCAGGCGGGCATGCGTCACAACCTCGAGGGCAAGTCGAGCCGTCGCACCCGTCGCCTGAACCAGGAGCAGGTCCTGGCTCCCGGTGACGCCAAGCAGGCCAAGAAGCTCCTCGGCCTCTGATCGCCGACGCACGTAAGTAAGGGAAAGAAATGGCTAGAGTCAAGCGGGCAGTAAACGCCCACAAGAAGCGTCGCGTCATCCTCGAGCGCGCCTCCGGTTACCGCGGTCAGCGTTCGCGCCTGTACCGCAAGGCCAAGGAGCAGGTCACCCACTCGCTGGTCTACGCGTACCGCGACCGCCGCAAGCGCAAGGGCGACTTCCGCCGCCTCTGGATCCAGCGCATCAACGCCGCTGCTCGCCAGAACGGCATCACCTACAACCGCTTCATCCAGGGCCTCGGCCTCGCGGGTGTGCAGGTCGACCGCCGCATCCTGGCCGAGCTCGCCGTGAACGAGCCCGCCACGTTCGCGTCGCTCGTGGCGACGGCGAAGGCGGCTCTGCCGACCGACGTCAACGCCGCCAAGGCCTCGGCGTAATCCGAACACCCCGAAGGGGCGCCCTCCTCACGGAGGGCGCCCCTTCGGCGTACCCGCGTCACCCTAGACTGGGAACGTGCTGGAGAATCCCCGATCCCCACGCGTTCGCGCGGTTGCCAAGCTCGCCAAGCGGGCTGCCCGCGACGAGACGGGCCTGTTCCTTCTGGAGGGCCCGCAGGCCGTCCGCGAAGCCCTCGCCTTCCGACCCGAGAGCATCGTCGAACTGTTCGCGACACCGACCGCTCTCGAGCGACACCAGGACCTGCGCGATGCCGCGGCCGAGGCAGGGCTCGACATCGAGTACACCGCCGAGCCGGTGCTCGAGGCGATGGCCGACACCGTGACGCCGCAGGGGATCGTCGCCGTCGCCCGGCAGTTCCCCACGTCGCTGCGCGATGTGCTGGCCGCGGGGCCCCGGCTGCTCGCGATCTGCGAGGAGGTGCGCGACCCCGGAAATCTCGGAACCATCATCCGCGCGGCCGACGCGGCGGGCGCCGACGCGGTGATCCTGACCGGTCGCACGGTCGATCCCTACAACCCCAAGGTGGTCCGTGCGACCACCGGATCGCTTTTCCACATCGCGCTGTCTCGCGCCGGTGAGCTCGCTGCCGCCGTGACCGCCATCCGCGGCGCGGGGCTGCGCGTCGTCGCCGCCGACGTCAAGGGCGACGACCTGCTCGAGGCGCGGTCGACGGGTCTGCTCGCGCAGCCGACCGCGTGGCTGTTCGGCAACGAGGCGCGCGGTCTCGAGGACGCGGCGCTCGAGCTCGCGGACGACGCGCTGCGCCTTCCGATCTACGGCAGCGCCGAGTCCCTCAACCTCGCGACGGCAGCCAGCGTCTGCCTCTACGAGTCCGCCTTCGCGCAGCGCAGCTGACGTCTCGCCCCGGCCGGGCGAACGTTAGAAGTCGGTGAGAGATCCGTCAAGAGCCCCCGAGGGGCACTGGGGCGATTCATAGTCTGTCCTGATGACGCCCTCGGATGCCGCACCCCCGACTTCGAACATCACCGTGCGTCGCGGCGACCCGCTCGTCGTGCTCACCGACGTCCAGAAGCACTACGGCGACTTCCAGGCGCTGACCGACATCGACCTCACCGTCAACCGAGGCGAGGTCGTCGTGGTCATCGGACCGTCCGGCTCCGGCAAGTCGACGCTGTGTCGGACGATCAATCGGCTCGAGACGATCACGAGCGGCACGATCACGATCGACGGCGAGGATCTGCCGAGCGAGGGGAAGCAGCTCGCGGCTCTCCGGGCGGACGTCGGCATGGTCTTCCAATCGTTCAACCTCTTCTCGCACCTCACGATCCTCGAGAACGTCACGCTGGGCCCGATCAAGGTCAAGGGCATGAAGAAGGCGGACGCCGAGCGCGAGGCGAAGACGCTGCTCGAGCGCGTCGGAGTGGCGCATCAGGCGAACAAGCTCCCCGCTCAGCTCTCCGGTGGACAGCAGCAGCGCGTCGCCATCGCCCGTGCCCTGGCGATGACCCCGAAGGTCATGCTCTTCGACGAGCCCACCAGCGCGCTGGACCCCGAGATGATCAACGAGGTCCTCGACGTCATGACCTCACTCGCCGAGTCCGGCATGACCATGATCGTCGTGACGCACGAGATGGGCTTCGCGCGCAAGGCCGCCGACCGCGTCGTCTTCATGGCCGATGGGCGCATCGTCGAAGAGGCCGCGCCCGACACCTTCTTCACCGCCCCGAAGAGTGAGCGAGCGAAGGACTTCCTCTCGAAGCTCATCACCCACTGACCCCCGCACGTTCTTCCCGCACCAATCCCCCCACAGCAAGGAGAGAGAAATGCGCACCACACGACTGACCGCCCTTCTGGGACTCACGGCCGTCGCGGCCCTCGGCCTCACCGCGTGCAACAGCGGATCGCCGGCTCCCGGCGGCGCCGCCGGCGGCACGGAAGGCACCGATGAGAGCTCGGTCTGGTTCGAGACTGCCACCGACGTCTCGCTGGAGGGCAGCCCCACCTTCGACCGCATCACCGAGCGCGGCGGAGTGATCGTCGGCGTGAAGGAGGACCAGCCGGGTCTCGGCTTCCTCGACGTGACGACCAACGAGCGCACCGGCTTCGACATCGACATCGCCCGGTGGATCGCCGCATCCCTCGGCTACGGCGAGGAAGACATCACCTTCCAGCCGATCGCCTCAGCCAACCGCGAGCAGGCGATCGTGAACGGAGACATCGACTACTACGTCGGTACCTACTCGATCACCGACAAGCGCAAGGAGCAGATCGACTTCGCCGGACCCTACTTCATCACGGGTCAGGGCCTGCTCGTCGCGAGCGACAGCGACATCTCCAGCGAAGCGGATCTCGGCCCCGACACCAACGTGTGCTCGGCCACCGGTTCCACGCCGATCCAGAACATCAAGGCGAACTTCCCGGGTGTGCCCACCACGGAGTTCGACGTCTACTCGGCCTGCGTCGAGGCGCTGCTGAACGGCCAGGTGGATGCGGTCACCACCGACCAGGCGATCCTGATCGGCTACGCGGCCCTGTACCCCGACGAGCTCAAGGTCGTGGGCGAGCCCTTCAGTGAGGAGCGTTACGGCGTCGGCCTCGAGAAGGGCGACACCGTCCTGCTCGAGCACATCAACGAGATGTTCACCGATGGCGGCGACATCTGGCAGGCCATCTTCGACAAGAACCTCGGTGCATCCGGGATCACCGTCGAGCAGCCCGCCGTCGACGCAGCCAGCTGACAGTCCCTGAGGTGAGGGCGGTCTCCCCGGTGGGACCGTCCTCACCGGATCACGGTAAGGACCTCTGAGATGAACGTGATCGTCGACAACCTCGACATCTGGGGCATCGCGCTGCGCAACACGCTGCTGCTCTTCTTCGCGGGCGCGCTGATCGCGCTCGTGCTGGGCACGCTCGTGGGCGCGATGCGCGTCTCTCCGGTGCCGATCGCCCGCGCAGTCGGCACGGTGTACGTGAACATCGTGCGGAACACCCCCCTGACGGTCATCTTCTTCTTCTTCGCCTTCGGATACCCCGCGCTGGATCTTCCGAACCCCGGCTACACCGTGCTCGCGATGTGCGCGCTCGGGATCTACACCGCCACCTACGTCGCCGAGGTGCTGCGCTCGGGCATCAACACCGTGCCGGTCGGTCAGGCGGAGGCAGCCCGAGCGCTCGGGCTGACGTTCGGTCAGGTGATGACGCTCGTCATCATGCCGCAGGCGTTCCGCTCCGTGGTTCCGCCCATGATGAGCGTGCTCATCGCGCTGCTCAAGAACACGACCATCGCCGCGGGCTTCTCCGTCGCCGAGCTCGGCGTGATCCGCGCGAACCTCAGCGAGCGCGGTGAGAACGCGCTCGTGGTGCTGCTGTGGGTCGCGGCTATCTTCATCGTGATGGTGCTGGCGCTCTCGCTGGTCCAGCGACGACTCGAGAACCGATGGAGGGTGGCGCGATGAGCTCCGTTCTGTACGACCTGCCCGGCCGTCGCGCGATCATCCGCAACCGGATCATCGGCGTCATCACCGTCCTCGTCATCCTCGGTCTCGGCGGTTTCGTCGTCTACCGATTCATCGAGACCGGTCAGTTCTCCGCCGAGAAGTGGTACATCTTCACTTTCACGACCGTCTGGGAGCAGATCCTCGCGGCCACGGGCCGCACGCTGGCCGCGTTCGCGGCCGCTGCGGTCGCCTCGGTCGTCCTCGGATTCGTGCTCGCGCTGGGTCGCATGTCCGATCACGCCTGGGTGCGCTGGCCCGCGACGGGGATCATCGAGCTCTTCCGCGCGGTGCCCGTGCTGATCCTCATGATGCTGCTCTACTACGGCCTGCCCGTCGTGGGGGTGCGGCTGGAGGCGTACTGGGCCGTGGTCATCGCGCTCGCCGTCTACAACGGCTCCGTGCTCGCCGAAGTCATCCGCGCAGGGGTCGAGTCGTTGCCGCGCGGTCAAAGCGAGGCCGGATACGCGCTGGGGCTGCGCAAGGCCGGTGTGATGCGGCTCATCCTGCTCCCGCAGGCGGTGCGGGCGATGCTCCCGGTGATCGTCGCGCAGCTCGTCGTCACTCTCAAGGACACCGCGCTCGGCTACATCATCACCTACAACGAACTGCTCTACTACGCCCGGCTCATCGGTACGCAGGCGCAGTACGACCGACCCATCCTGCAGGCGGGTATGGTCGCAGCCGCGATCTACATCTCCCTGTGTCTCGTGCTCGCCGGCATCGCCAAGTGGGTCGAGGTCCGGATGCGCTCGTCGCAGCGCGCGGGCCGGGGTGGTCAGGCCGCGCCGTTGGGGCGGGCGACGACCGACACGGAGGTCATCGCGGCGCAGCGAGGTGTCGGCAAGTACGACTCCAGCGCCCTCTGAGATCAGCGAACGCCGCGCGCCGTCAACGCGTCGCCGAGCTCGTCGGCGTGCTTGAGGGCGAGAACGAGGTAGGGCACGGCGAACGCCCGGATGCTGCGACCCGCGCCCCGGGCGCGCTGCGCTTCGCGCACCTGCTGCGCCAAGCGGATGAGCGTGGGGACCGCGCCGAACGCCACGACCAGCAGGAGTGCCGCCCGGCTCGGATCCCGTCCGATGACGCGCAGCGGCGACAGCGCGCGTTCGAAGACCTCCCACAGCGCCGTGACGGGCGTCGTCAGGGCGAGGAGTGCCGCCAGCACGATGGCGGCGGTGATGCGCACCGTGCCGATCGTCGCCGTCTCGAGACCGAGGAAGATCGCCTGGCCGAGGAAGCTCATCAGGACGAGCAGCCTGAGCGACCAGATCTGGCGCCCCAGTTGCGCCCATCCCGCCCCCGGGCTGGCATAGCACAGCAGCACGAGAGCCGCGGCGACGGCACAGGACAGCCAGGTGGCGGGCAGAAGCGAGACCCCGAGCACGAGCGCCAGCAGCAGGAGCGTCTTGCGTCCGGCGGGCATCCGGTGCCAGGGTCCGGTGCCCGGCCGGTACAGGCTCAGCATCCGAGGCTCGTCGCGTACGACTGCACGACGTCCCGCGCCTCGCCGACGGCGACCACGCGGCCGCCCGCGACGTGGACGGCCGCGTCGCACCGCTCGGCGAGGGCGAGGTCGTGGGTCACGAGCAGCAGACGATGCCCCGTGTCCGCGAAGAGGTGGTCGGCCACGATCCGGGCGTTGCGGCCGTCGAGGTAGGCCGTGGGTTCGTCCGCGACGACGAGTTCCGGTCCGCGCACGAACGCGCCGCACAGCGCCAGCAGCTGCTTCTGTCCTCCCGACAGGTCGTGCGCCGAGCGGTCGCCGAGGTCGGCAAGCCCGAAACGGGCGAGCGCGGCTGCCACCCGGTCCGCCCGTTCGGCACGACTCATGCGCTCCCCGCGCAGCGAGAAGGCGACGTCCTCGGCGACGGTCGGCATGATGATCTGGGCGTCGGGGTTGCTGAAGACGATCGCCACGCGGCGGCGGAGCTCGGCGGCGTCGCGGAGCGGGTCGAGTCGCAGCACGCGGGCCGTTCCGCTCGACGGTGCGACCAGACCGCCGACGACGCGCGCGAGCGTCGACTTGCCGGAGCCGTTGTCGCCGACGACGGCGACCGTGCGGGCATCGAGATCGAGATCGAGCTCGTGGAGCACCTCGACGTCGCCGAGGCGTACTCCGAGCCGCTCGAGTCGGATCGCGCTCACCTGATCACCTCGACGACCATCGCGACACCGAGTCCGCCGCCCACGGATGCTGCGGCGACACCGATGCTCCCGGACGGGAGTCCGGCGCGCACCAGTCGCGAGAACAGCCGCACGAGCGCGACGGCGCCGCTCGCGCCCCACGGATGTCCGAGCGCGAGAGCCCCGCCGTCGGCGCACACGCGCGCGTCGTCGTCGGCCAGCCCGAGCCGGCCCAGCACCGCGAGCGACTGCGCCGCGAACGCCTCGACGATCTCGAACGCCGCCACGGCGGCGAGCTCGGCGCCGGATGCGGCCAGCGCCGCCTCGACGGCCGGTGCCGCCCCGATTCCGGGGTAGGCGGGGTCCACGCCGACGACGGCGTGGCCGCGGACGAGGAGCCCCGGTGCGTGTGCGCGCCGCGCCGCGCCGACGAGGGCGACCGCGGCTGCCCCGTCGCCGATGCGCGTGGCCGTGCCCGCCGTCACGGTGCCGTTCTCGCGCAAGGGTGTGAGCCGGGGGAGAAGGGCCAGCGCCCCACCGATCGCGTCGTCGTCGCCCACCCCGTCGATCGGGACGATCTCCGCCGCGAAGCGCCCCGACTCGCGGGCCGAGGCTGCGCGCCGGTGACTGCGGGCGGCGGCTGCCTCCTGACGCTCACGGTCGATGCCGTCGAGGCGGGCGAGTGCGTCGGCGGCGTCGATCATGTCGGGGTCGGGCCAACCGGTGGGCGCGAAGGGTGCCCGTTCGAAGGGGATCCCGTCGATGCGTCGTTCGGGGGCCATCGAGGCGCTCTCGACCCCGCCGGCGAGCCGGGGCCGCTCGTCACCGGCGGCGATCGCCTGCGCCGCATCGATGACCGCGGCCAGCCCGCTGCCGCACTGCCGGTCGACCGTCGCACCGGGGGTGTGCGCGCCGAAACCGGCCGCCAATGCGGCGAGCCGGGCGGTGTTGCCGCCAGGGCCACGGCAGTTGCCGAGGACGACGTCGGCGACCTCGATCGGCACGCCGGTCGCCCGTGCGGCGTCGTCGGCGGCGGCGCGCAGCACCGGTGCCGCGAGACGGTCGGCGCTCACCCCCGCGAACGCCCGGCCCCGCGTCGTGAGCGCGGAGCGGCGCGCCGACACGATCAGCACGTCAGACACGGGGCACCTCTCCCGACGCAAGTCGTCGCTCCACCTCGGCGCGAGCGATCTTGCCGGACGAGGTGCGGGCAATCGTACCGGCGAACCACAGGCGAGGTCGGTGCACCGGCGCGAACAGGCGCGACGCCGCGGCGCGGAGCATCGCCGCGTCCAGACAGCCGGGTCGGTCGGGCTCGATGAGGGCGGCCACGAGTCGGCCGACACCGGGCGCGGGCAGGCCGACCACGGCGACATCCGCAACGCCGTCCAGAGTGCGCAGGGCCTGCTCGATCTCAGACGGGATGACGGTGGCGCCCGCCGTCTGGATGGCGTCGTCCTCCCGACCCGCCACCCGCAACCGTCCGGCCTCGAGCTTGCCCCGGTCGCCGACACTGGCCCACGCGCCGTCGCGCCGGAGCGGACCGGCCTCGCCCAGGTAGCCGAGCGCGATGTACGGCGAGCGTGCCCAGATGACGCCGTCGTGGACCGCGATCTCGACGCCCGGGAACGCACGCAGCCCTTTCCCGTCGTCGTCGTCGTACGCCACGAACGACAGCTCCGCGGCGCCGTAGTACTCCACGACGCGGATGCGGCGGGCGAGGGCTTCGGCGCGGATGTCGGTGGGCAGCGCCATCCCTCCGACGAGCGCCGCGCGCAGCTGGGGGGCGCCGCTCGAGGCGAGGACCGCGGCGAAATGAGTGGGGGTGCCGTGGAAGAGCGTCGCGCGGGAGCTGGTGGCGGCGAACTCGGGTGCGGGGCCGCCGGCCAGCGCGTGGGCCAGGGAGAAGAGCGTCAGCGAGGAACTCGGTGGCGCCGGCAGTAGCACGACGTCTCCGGGCAGCGCACCGAGCAACTGCTCGACAGCGGGGAACGAGCGTGCCCAGGATGTATGCGTGCGCACCACGACGCGAGGAGCGGCCGAGCTTCCGGAGGTGAGAGCGGCCCACTCCGCTCCGGCGGGCACGGGCGTCTGCGCGAGGAGCGAGAGGATGCCCGCGCGCACCGGTGCCGGCCAGCGTTCATCGAGCACCAGCGGCACGCGGTCCGATCGCCTGAGCAGCGCGAGGCGCGCCGGCGCGTCGCGCGCCTCGATGGGAACGACGAAGGAGCTCACGCGGTGGTGGTGGGGCGGGCGCGCCATTGACGACGGAAGGCCCGCGGGTATCCGCGCACGAGGGTGCCGACGATCAGCGTCGTCGCGGTGACCTTGATCAGATCGCCCGGCAGGAACACGAGGCTCGACAGTGCTGCCTCCCCGAGGCCGATCCGCAGCACGAGGGACTGCACCGGGATGCCGACGGCGTACACGACGAGCACTCCGCCCACCAGGGCGCCGAGGAAGGTGCGCCACCAGATCGGGCGTCGTCCGGCGGCGTGCACGATCAGACCGATGACCACGACCCCGACGAGCCACCCGAGCAGATAGCCGCCCGTGGGGCCGACGAAGACCCCGATCCCGCCCCGCCCGCCCGCGAGGAGCGGGAGACCCGCGGCGACCAGGGCCAGCACGGCTGTGACCGACAGCGCCCCGACGGCGGGGCCGAGGATCGCGCCGGCGAGCATGACGCCGAGCGTCTGGGCCGTGATGGGCACCGCGCCGAAGATGGTGAACGCGCCGGGTACGCCGAGCGCGGCGATGACCGCGGCGAAGACGCCGGCTCTCGCGATGTCGGTGGCATCGAGTCGGCGGCGCACCGAGGGGACGAGCATGGTCATGGATCCTCCTGAACGGCGTTCATGTGAACACTGTTCAGGTACAGTACCCGCATGGTGGCCGACGGCTCAAACTCCTCCCGCGCGCCCCGTCGCTCGAAGACGGACGTCGTGGATGCGGCTCTCGCGCTGCTGGATCGCGTGGGGCTGCCGGACCTGTCGATGCGCCGGCTCGCGGACGAGCTCGGCGTGCAGCCCAGCGCGCTCTACTGGCACGTGGAGAACAAGCAGGAGCTCCTCGCCGCCGTCAGCGCCCGCATCCTCGCGCCCGTGTCCGCCGATGGGGCGCGCGACACGAGACCGCCGCTCGGTGAGGCGGCCCGGATGCTGGGCGAGCGCCTGCACGACCGCCTGCTCGCGCACCGAGACGGCGCCGAGGTCGTGTCCAGCTCCCTCGCGCTCGGGCTGGTGGAATCGCCCCTTCACCTCGTGCTTGCCGAGCGCTATCCGGATGCGGGGCACGCGCCGCAGGTCGTGGCCGACGCCGTCACGCACTTCGTCGTCGGGTACACCTTCCACGAGCAGCAGCGCACCGCCGCCGATGCCCTCGGGGTCGCCTCCGGCACGGCGGCGCTCGCGCCGGAGGGCGCGGCGAGCCGGCGCCCGGATCCCTTCGCCGCGGCGCTCGCGCTCATCACCGCGGCGGCGGACCTCTCGGCCGCTTCGGAGCCCGCAGCGCGCCGGTAGACTCGATCACCGTGTCCGACGCACCCCAGAACGAGATCACTCCCGATGCGGTGAGCACAGCGGTCGATGAGGCCCTGGCCGCCATCGCCGCAGCCGCCGACTCCGCAGCCCTCAAGGCCGCACGCAGTGCCCACGCCGGAGAGGGCTCGCCGCTCGCGCGGCTGAACGCCCGCCTCCGTGACGTCCCGAACGAGCGCAAGGCCGAGTTCGGCAAGCTCGTCGGTCAGGCGCGGGGCCGCGTGAACCAGGCGCTCGCCGCCCGCGAGGCGGAGATCGAGACGGCCGAGACGGCGGCGCGCCTCGAGGCCGAGCGCGTCGACATCACGGCGATCCCGGTCCGCACGCGGGTCGGCGCGCGGCATCCGCTCACGCTCCTGCAGGAGCAGATCGGCGACATCTTCGTCGGCATGGGCTGGGAGATCGCGGAGGGGCCGGAGCTCGAGCACGAGTGGTTCAACTTCGACGCGCTGAACTTCGACGTCGATCACCCCGCGCGCCAGATGCAGGACACGTTCTTCGTCGACCCGGTCGATCGCCACCTCGTCATGCGCACCCACACGAGTCCCGTGCAGGTGCGGTCGATGCTCGAGCGCGAGCTTCCGATCTGCGTCGTGTGCCCCGGCCGGGTTTACCGCACCGACGAGTTCGATGCCACACACCTTCCGGTCTTCAGCCAGTTCGAAGGACTCGTCATCGACAAGGGGATCACGATGGCGCATCTGAAGGGCACGCTCGACCACGTCGCGCGCCAGCTCTTCGGGCCCGAGGCCAAGACGCGCTTCCGCGCCAACTACTTCCCCTTCACCGAGCCCAGCGCCGAGCTCGACCTCTGGCACCCCACCTTCAAGGGCGGCGCCCGATGGATCGAGTGGGGCGGGTGCGGCATGGTCAACCCCAACGTGCTGCGCGCCGCGGGCATCGATCCGCAGGAGTACTCCGGCTTCGCCTTCGGCATGGGGATCGAGCGCACCCTGATGTTCCGCAGCGATGTCCAGGACATGAGGGATATGGCCGAGGGCGATGTGCGATTCAGCGAGCAGTTCGGGATGGTGGTGTGATGCGCGTTCCGCTGTCGTGGTTGCGTGAGTTCGTCGAGGTTCCTGTCCAGGCCTCTCCCGAGGACGTCCTGGCCGCCTTCGTGCGGGTCGGCTTCGAGGAGGAGGACGTCCACCGCTTCGAGCTGCAGGGACCGATCGTCGTGGGCGAGGTGCTCTCGTTCGAGGAGGAGCCGCAGTCCAACGGCAAGACGATCCGGTGGTGCCAGGTGCGCGTCGCGCCCGCGGGTGAGACGGCGGCCGACGGCGGGGCCGACATCCACGGCATCGTCTGCGGCGCCCGCAACTTCTTCCCCGGGGACAAGGTCGTCGTGACCCTGCCCGGCTCGGTGCTTCCCGGGCCCTTCCCGATCGCGGCGCGCAAGACCTACGGCCACGTGTCCGACGGCATGATCGCCTCGGCGAAGGAGCTGGGGCTCGGCAGCGAGCACTCCGGTATCCTCCGCCTCGTCGAGCTCGGGATCGACGCACCCGTCGGCACCGATGCGATCGCGTTGCTGGGACTCGACGACGTCGCCGTCGACATCAACGTGACCCCCGATCGCGGCTACGCGCTCTCGATCCGCGGCGCGGCCCGGGAGTACTCGCACGCGACCGGCGCCGCCTTCCACGATCCCGCCGAGCGCCCGCTCGACGAGCCGGGGGAGGGTTTCCCGCTCGCCGTGTCCGATGAGAACCCGATCCGCGGACGCGCGGGCGTCACGGAGTTCGTCGCCCGCGTCGTGCGGGGCGTCGATGCTTCCCGCCCCACACCGCCGTGGATGATCACGCGCCTCACGCTCGCCGGCATCCGCTCGCTCGGCATCCTGATCGACATCACCAACTACGTGATGCTCGAGCTCGGCAACCCGATCCACGGCTACGACCTCGACAAGCTGACCGGCGGGATCACCGTGCGCCGGGCCCGAGCGGGCGAGAAGCTCGAGACCCTCGACGGGGTCGTCCGCACGCTCGACGCCGAGGACCTGCTGATCACCGACGACTCGGGCCCCATCGGCCTCGCCGGCGTCATGGGCGGCGCCGCCACCGAGATGAGCGACGCCACCACGAACGTGCTGATCGAGGCGGCGATCTTCGATCAGATCTCGATCGCCCGCACGGCCCGTCGCCACAAGCTGCCGTCGGAGGCGTCACGCCGCTTCGAGCGGGGAGTGGACCCGGCCATCCCGTACGCGGCCGCCCAGCGCGTCGTCGAGCTGATGGTGCAGTACGCCGGCGGCACCGCCGACGCGACCGGCGCCGCACTCGGGGCGGAGCTCGAGCGCGAGGCGATCGCGCTCGAGTACGACTTCGTGCCCGGCCTCATCGGCGTCGACTACACGCGAGAGCAGATCGTCGCAGCCCTCGAGCTCATCGGGGCGACGGTGCACGACACCGGTTCGGCGTGGTTCGTCGACGCGCCGACGTGGCGTCCCGACCTCACCGACGCGTGGACGCTCGCGGAGGAGGTCGCCCGCATCGAGGGATACGACCGCATCCCCTCCGTGCTGCCGGTCGCCCCCTCGGGACGCGGCTGGACGCCGGCGCAGCAGGGCCGGCGCCGCGTCTCGAATGCGCTCGCCGCCGCGGGATACGTCGAGACGCCGTCGTTCCCGTTCGTCGCGCGTGAGCAGAACGACCTCCACGGCAGTGCAGACGGGTCCTCGGTGCCGAGCATCAAGCTCGCCAATGCGCTCGACTCGCAGGCGGCGTATCTCCGCCGCTCGCTGGTGCCGGGCCTGCTCCAGGTCGCGCACCGCAACGTCGCACGCGGCCTGGTGGATCTGAGCCTCTTCGAAGCGGGGTCGGTGTTCCTCCCCGAGCCCGGCGTCACGTACGGCACGTCGTTCGTCCCGCCCCTGGCGGTGCGCCCGGATGCGGCGACCCTCGCTCAGCTGGACGGGTCGATCCCGCCGCAGCGCCGCCACGTGGCGGTGCTCGTGGCGGGTGCCGTCGCGCCCAAGCAGCCGGGGCGCTCCGCAGAGGCCGCGGGGCTCAGTGAGGCGCTCGATGCGGTGCGAGTGATCGCGGCCGCAGCGGGTGTGGAGGTGGCCGTCGCGCAGGGACTGCGCGCCGCCCTCCATCCGGGCCGCACCGGCATCGTGTCGGTCGCGGGCACCGTCGTCGGTTATGTGGGCGAGCTTCTCCCCGCCGTCTCCGAGGCCGCCGATCTGCCCGGCCGGATCACCGTGGCCGAGCTGGATCTCGATCTCCTGGTCGAGATCGCGGGCTCGCGCGTCGTCGCCGCGTCGTTGTCGGGCTATCCCGCGGCGACGCAGGACGTCTCCCTCGTGGTTCCCGCTGACGTCGCGGCCGCGGATGTCCGCGCAGCGCTCGTCGACGGAGCCGGAGCGCTGCTCGAGTCGGCGCGGCTGGTGGACGACTACCGTGGCCAGGGGGTGGATCAGGGCTCGAAGAGCCTGACGTTCGCACTGCGCTTCCGCGCGGAGGACCGCACGCTGACCTCGGCGGAGGCGACCGACGCGAAGCTCGCGGGCGTCGCGGTGGCTGCCGAGCGGTTCGGAGCCGTCCTGCGCGACTGAGTTCGGAGGGCCTGCGCCCGCGCGCTCCGCTCAGCGGCTGCCCCAGTTCCATGCGGGGACGTCGAGGAAGCCCTGGTCCTCGACGATCGTGCCGTCGGCACTGCGCGCCAAACGTTGGCCGAGGGCGCCGGCATCCTCGAGCCGGCGAGCGAGCGGGGTCGCGTGGGTGACCACGATCACCTGGGTGCGCCGAGAGGCGGACACGATCAGTTGCGCCAGCGGCGCGAGCAGGCTCTCGTGAAGGCTCGCCTCCGGCTCGTTGAGCACGATGAGCGGCCCCGGGGTCGCGGGCAGAAGCGCGGCGCACAGCAGCAGATAGCGCAGGACACCGTCGCTGATCTCGGCGACGTCGAGCGCACGCAGGAGTCCGGGCTGACGCAGTCGCAGTCGCAGCCGGCCATCTTCCGCGTCGATCTCCACGCGCATACCGGGGAACGCGCGATCGACCTCCGCGTCGAGGGTGTCGCCTGCGCCCGCTTCGCGCACGCTCGCCCACAGCGCCGCGACGTCCTCGCCGCCGTGAGCGAGGGCGCGCGTGCGCGTGCCCACCCGCGGGGAACGTGCGGGAGCATCCGCATCCACCCGGAAATGGTCGTAGAAGCGCCAGCTCGCCAGGGTGCGTCGCAGCGCCAGCAGCTCGGGACCGGTGTCGCCGTCGGCGAGGTCGAGGAGGATGCTCTCGAACGCTGCGAGCGGTTGTCGAAGCGTGGTCCACGACTCCTCGCGCACGCGCGTCGCCGGGCCCCGTCGATCGACGAGCAGCGTCGAGGGCTTGGCGACCGCGCCGGCGAAGACCTGTTCGCGTTTGATCTCGGGATCGCGGGAGAACAGGCTCGCGCTGCCGATCTGAGGCAGCCCGAGATCCACCAGATAGCCGAGCTCGTCGGAGGCGAAGCCCAACCGCACGGCCACGGGGTCGCGCCGCAGGGTGCCTTCGCCGCCGCCGTGCTCGGGACCGGCCCACAGCAACGACGACAAGCCTCCCTCGCGCGCGACCGCTTCGACCATGCCGCCGGTGGCGGCTCCCGCGAGCAGGCGCAGGGCGCGATAGAGATTCGACTTGCCGGTGCCGTTCGCGCCGGTGACGACGGTGAGAGCGCCCAGCGGCACGACGACGTCGCGGAGCGACCGGTACCCGGAGACGGCGATGGTCTGCAGCATCGCTCCAGTCTGGTGGGAGCATCCGACGCGCGCCGAGTTGCGGACACGGTGTGCACGCCGCTATCGTCGGCGCATGTCCTCGGCCCGGTTCCACAGCGCACAGCGCGTGGTCGTGCGCCGACGTCTGGGAGACCGCCGAATCTAGGCGATGCGTGCCGCACCGGTCCGGGTGCGCGGGCGTCGCCGATGCCGCCGGTGCGCGCGAGCGCACAGCTCCCAGACTCTAAGGTGGAACCCATGCCCTATTCGGTCGCCGTATCCGGCGCGTCCGGCTATGCGGGAGGCGAGATCCTCCGCATCCTCTCCGCGCACCCCGACGTCGAGATCCGCACGGTCACCGCGCATTCGAATGCCGGAACCTCGCTGATCTCGCAGCAGCCGCACCTGCGCTCGCTCGCGCACCTCGAGCTCCAGCCGACGACGCCCGAGGTGCTCGCCGGCCACGACATCGTCGTGCTCGCACTGCCGCACGGACAGTCCGGTCAGTACACCGACGCGCTCGCCGAGGTCCCGCTCGTCATCGACGCCGGGGCCGATCACCGGCTCACGTCCGCCGATGCGTGGGCCGCCTTCTACGGCGGCGAGTTCCACGACGCGTGGACCTACGGCGTGCCGGAGCTTCTCGTCGACGGCGCCAAGCAGCGCGAGCGGCTCGTCGGAGCGTCGCGCATCGCCGCTCCCGGCTGCAACGCCTCGACGGTCTCGCTGAGCCTCGCCCCTGGTGTCGCCGCCGGCGTCATCGATGCGGGCGACATCGTCAGCGTCCTCGCCGTCGGCCCTTCCGGCGCCGGGAAGAGCCTCAAGCCGCACCTGCTGGCGAGCGAGATCCTCGGCACGGCCAACCCCTACGCGGTCGGCGGCACGCACCGCCACATCCCGGAGATCCAACAGGCTCTCGCCGGAGCCGGTGCCCGGGGCGACGTGCGCATCTCCTTCACGCCCGTCATCGTCCCGATGTCGCGCGGCATCCTCGCCACCTCCACGGCGCCGATCGCGCCCGGTGTCACCGACGCCGAGATCCGGGAGGCGTGGGAGACGGCCTACGCGGACGAGACGTTCGTGCAGCTGCTGCAGGAGGGGGTGTTGCCCCGCACGGCGGATGTGCTGGGAGCCAACACCGCGCTGCTCGGACTCGCCATCGATCGCGCGGCGAACCGCGTCGTCGTGGTCGCCGCCGTCGACAATCTCGTCAAGGGCACGGCGGGCGCCGCCGTGCAGTCCATGAACATCGCGCTCGGTCTTCCCGAACACCGGGCGCTCACCGTGAACGGAGTCGCGCCGTGACCGTCACCGCCCCCGCAGGATTCGAGGCGGCCGGTGTCGCCGCCGGCCTGAAGTCGACCGGCAAGTCCGACGTGGCCGTCGTCGTCAACCGCGGACCTCTCAAGGTCGGCGCCGCGGTCTTCACCTCCAACAGGGCCAAGGCCAACCCCATCCTGTGGTCGGAGCAGGTCATCACCGATGGCGTCGTCGAGGCCATCGTGCTGAACTCCGGCGGCGCGAACTGCTTCACGGGCTCCTTCGGTTTCCAGACCACCCACCAGACCGCCGAGAGAGCGGCCGAGCTGCTCGGCGTCGCGCCCGGCGACATCCTGGTGTGCTCGACCGGTCTGATCGGAACCGGTGACGAGGCGTTCCGCGCGAAGGTCCTCCAGGGCGTGGAGGCGGGTGTCGCCGCGTTGTCCGCCGACGGAGGTCCGGATGCGGCGCACGCCATCATGACCACCGACTCCGTCGCGAAGACGAGCGTGTACGCCGGCGACGGCTGGACGATCGGCGGCATCGCCAAGGGCGCGGGCATGCTCGCGCCGGGGCTTGCCACGATGCTCGTGGTCATCACGACGGATGCGGTGCTGACGGCATCCGACGCCGACGCGCACCTCCGCGCCGCGACCCACGTGAGTTTCGACCGCCTCGACTCCGACGGCTGCATGTCGACGAACGACCAGGTGAGCCTGCTCGTCAGCGGCGCGAGCGGTGTCGAGCCGGATCCGGCGGCCTTCCGCGCGGGGCTGGTCGCGCTGTGCGACGACCTGGCACGGCAGCTGCAGGGCGACGCCGAGGGCGCGAGCCACGACATCACCATCCGCGTCGTGCACGCCGCATCCGAGGAGGACGCCGTCGAGGTGGGGCGCTCCATCGCCCGCAACAACCTCTTCAAGGCGGCGATCTTCGGCAACGACCCGAACTGGGGCAGGGTGCTGGCCGCGATCGGCACCACGCAGGCCGCCTTCGACCCCTACGACGTCGACGTCTGGATGAACGGCGTGCGGGTCTGCTCCGCCGGCGGTCCCGACGCCCCGCGCGAAGAGGTCGATCTGGCTCCCCGCGCGACCGACCTCGTCGTGGACCTGAAGGTCGGCGACGTCGAGGCGACGATCCGCACCAACGACCTCACGCACGACTACGTCCACGAGAACAGCGCGTACTCCTCATGACAGGTATCGATCTGCAAGACACCGACCCCGCCGCCGCGAGCGCGAAGGCCGAGACGCTCATCGAGTCGCTGCCGTGGCTCAAGCGCTACCGCGAGCAGATCGTGGTCGTGAAGTACGGCGGCAACGCGATGGTCTCCGATGAGCTCCAGGACGCCTTCGCGGCCGATATCGCCTACCTCCGCTACGTCGGCGTGAAGCCCGTCGTCGTGCACGGCGGCGGACCACAGATCTCCAACATGCTGGACAGACTGGCCATCCCGAGCGAATTCAAGGGTGGCTACCGCGTCACGTCCACGGAAGCGATCACGGTCGTGCGCATGGTGCTCACCGGTCAGATCAACCCGCAGCTCGTCGCCAAGATCAACGCGCACGGTCCGGTCGCGACCGGACTCTCGGGCGAGGATGCGGGACTGTTCGGCGGGCGCCGCCGCGGCGTCGTCGTCGACGGCGCCGAGCACGATCTCGGCCGGGTGGGCGATGTGGTCTCGGTCGACCCGCAGCCGATCATCGACCAGCTCGAGGCCGGGCGCATCCCCGTCGTGTCCTCCATCGCGCCGGATCTCGATCACACCGGTCATTCGCTCAACGTGAACGCGGATGCGGCCGCGGCTGCTCTCGCCGTGGCGCTAGGCGCCGTGAAGCTCGTCGTGCTGACCGACGTGCCCGGCCTCTACGCGGACTGGCCCAACCGCGATTCGCTCGTGTCGCATCTGACCTCCGCCGAGCTGGAGGAGATGCTCCCGCGTCTGGAGTCGGGGATGATCCCGAAGATGCAGGCCTGCCTCGACGCGGTCACGGGCGGCGTGCCCACCGCGGCGATCATCGACGGACGGGTGCCGCACTCGGTGCTCGTCGAACTCTTCACTCAGAAAGGCATCGGAACAGAGGTGGTGGCGTGATGGCCGAACAGTCTGTGACCCCGTGGCAGGACGACGCCGGACGCGACCTCGTCCGCAACGTCGGCGACCGTATGGCGCTGTTCGTGCGCGGTGAGGGCGCCTACCTCTGGGACGAGGACGGTCGCCGCTACCTCGATTTCCTCGCCGGCATCGCCGTCGACGCCCTCGGCCACGCCCACCCGGTGTTCGTGGACGCCGTCGCCTCGCAGGCGGCCCGTCTCGCGCACGTGTCGAACTACTTCGCGACGCCGCCGCAGCTCGCGCTCGCGGCGCGCCTGAAGCGCCTGTCCGGCGCCGGCGAGACGGGGCGTGTCTACTTCGGCAACTCCGGCGCCGAGGCCAACGAGGCGGCGTTCAAGCTCGCTCGCCTCCATGGCGGTGCCGAGCGCCCCCGCATCCTGGCGCTCAACGGCGCATTCCACGGCCGCACGATGGGCACTCTCGCGCTCACCGGGAAGCCCGCCATGCAGGAGCCGTTCCTGCCGATGGTGCCCGGCGTCGAGTTCCTCGACTCGACCATCGAGGCGCTGGAGGCGGCGATGGACGAGCGCGTGGCCGCACTGTTCGTCGAGCCCATCAAGGGCGAGGCGGGCGTCCTGCCGTTGCCTGCGGGCTATCTCGAGGCGGCGCGGGAGATCACCGCGCGCCACGGCGCGCTGCTCATCGTCGACGAGATCCAGACCGGTGCGGGTCGCACCGGTGCGTGGTTCGGATTCCAGCACGCCGGCATCACCCCCGACGCGATCACGGTCGCCAAGGGCATCGGCGGAGGGTTCCCGATCGGCGCGCTGATCACCTTCGGCGCGGCCAGCGACCTGTTCTACCCCGGAACGCACGGTTCGACCTTCGGAGGAAACGCTCTGGGCACCGCCGTGGCCGGCGCCGTGCTCGAGGAGATCGAGCGTGCAGGTCTTGTCGAGGCCGCGGCTGTGCGCGGTGCGCAGGTGAGGGAGGCGATCGCGGGGATCGAGTCCGACCTGATCGAGGGCGTGCGCGGGCAGGGGCTGCTCCTCGGTGTGGCGCTCACGCATCCCGTCGCACCGGCCGTCGTCGCCGCGGCCCAGCAGCACGGGCTCGTCGTCAACGCGCCCAACGACCAGACCATCCGCATCGCACCGCCGCTCACCATCGGCGATGTCGAGATCGACGAGTTCACCCGGCTCTTCTCCGCCGCGCTGGCCACGGTGGCCGACGCCCTGCTCCTGAAGAGCGCACCGCCCGACACGGAGGCCCACGCATGACCCGTCACCTGCTGCGCGACGACGACCTGACCAGCGCCGAGCAGGGAGAGATCCTCGACCTGGCGCTCGAGTTGAAAGCGGACCGCTGGGCGGCGAAGCCGCTCGCAGGTCCCCAGACCGTCGCGGTGATCTTCGACAAGTCCTCCACGCGCACGCGTGTCTCGTTCGCTGTCGGCATCGCCGACCTCGGCGGCTCTCCGCTGATCATCTCGACCGCCAACAGCCAGCTCGGAGGCAAGGAGACACCCTCCGACACGGCGCGCGTGCTCGAGCGTCAGGTGGCGGCGATCGTCTGGCGCACCTACGCGCAGGCGGGACTCGAGGAGATGGCGCGGGGCACCCGTGTGCCCGTCGTCAACGCGTTGAGCGACGACTTCCACCCCTGCCAGTTGCTCGCCGATCTGCTGACGATCCGCGAACACAAGGGCGAGCTCAAGGGCTTGACCCTCGCCTTCTTCGGCGACGGCCGTTCGAACATGGCGCATTCGTACGCGCTGGCGGGTGTCACCGCCGGGATGCACGTGCGCGTCGCGTCTCCCGAGTCCTATGCGCCCCGTGAGGACGTCGTGGCCGACGCCGACCGCCGCGCCGCCGAGACCGGGGGGTCGCTCACCCTGCTCACGGATCCCCTGGAAGCCGCGGCAGGTGCCGACATCGTCGTCACCGACACGTGGGTGTCGATGGGCAAGGAGGAGGAGAAGCTCGCGCGTCTTCGGGACCTCGGTGCCTACAAGGTGACCGAGGAGACGATGGCCCTCGCCGATCCCGGTGCGATCTTCATCCACTGCCTCCCGGCCGACCGAGGCTACGAGGTCGATGCCGCCGTGATCGACGGGCCGCAGAGCGTCGTGTGGGACGAAGCCGAGAATCGTCTGCACGCCCAGAAGGCGTTGCTTGTCTGGCTGCTGCGCCAGAGCTGATCGGAACCCGCGGGAATGAGGCGGGCACTGGCGCGACTGATCGGACCTGACCGTCTGGGCGGGATCGATCTCGCCCGCGGCCTCGCGGTCATCGGGATGCTCGCCGCTCACCTGCTGACGATCGAGGAGCCCTTCGAGCTGACGCGCCCCCAGACGTGGCTCGACATCGTGAACGGACGATCGTCGATCCTGTTCGCCGTTCTCGCGGGGGTGTCCGTCGCCCTGACCACGGGGGGAACCTCGCCCGTCGCGGGGGAGCGGTTGCGCGTGGCGCGTGGTCGCCTGCTCGTGCGAGCGGGCCTCATCTGGGTGCTCGGCATCCTGCTGATCCTCACGGGCGTGCCCGTCTACGTGATCCTGCCGGCCTACGCCATCCTGTTCCTGCTGGCACTGCCGCTCCTGCGCCTCCCCGCCGGCATCCTGTTCGCGGTGGCCGCGGCCCTTCTGCTCGTCATGCCGTTGGTTCAGGCGGCGCTCGGGCTTCTGCCTTTCTGGGACACCGCGGCGGGGGAGAGCGTCGCGCTCGTCATCGGCTGGGCCTACCCGTTCCCGCTGTGGATCGGATTCCTCGTTCTCGGTCTCGCGCTCGGGCGCACCGACCTGCGCGATGCGCGCGTCGCGGCGATCCTCGTCGTGATGGGGATCGGGACCGCCGTGTTCGCCTACGGCGCGGGCGGCCTCGCGGCGCCCGTGACCGTCGCATCCGACTACTGGGGCATCGTGCTGAGCACGCACCCGCACTCGGGTGGCCTGCCCGAGGTCGTCGGCGGCGCGGCGACCGCGGTCGCGGTCCTGGGAGGATGCCTGCTCATCGCACGCACTCCCGTGACGTGGTTGCTGCTGCCGCTGCGCGCGACCGGGTCGATGCCGTTGACGGCGTACACCGCGCAGTTGCTCATCTGGGCGGTGTGGGCTCTGCTCGCACTCGGCGAGACCGGGGCGCTCTGGGAGTTCCGGGAGCTCGAGCCGTTCTGGCCGTTGACGATCGTGGTCGTGGTCGGGTGCACACTGTGGGCGCTGACGATGGGGCGGGGGCCGCTCGAACGGCTCTTCGCCTGGGTCGCGCGCCGCAGCGTGCGCACAGTCGCCGAGCGTGCTCGGTAGGCTGGACGGGTGAACGACGCGCCCCACGACGCCACCCACCGCGGTTCCCTGTGGGGAGGCCGTTTCGCTTCTGGCCCCTCGCCCGAGCTCGCCGCGCTCAGCCGATCCACGCACTTCGACTGGGTCCTCGCGCCGTACGACCTCGCCGGCTCGCACGCGCACGCCGCAGCCCTGGAGGCCGCGGGCTACCTCGACGCCGACGAAGCGCGACGCATGCACGCGGGACTGGATGCCCTGGCCGCGGCCGTTGCGGACGGACGTCTGGTACCCGCCGACGGCGACGAGGATGTGCATGGCGCCCTCGAGCAGGCGCTGATCGCCGAGGTCGGTCCCGAGCTCGGCGGAAAGCTGCGTGCCGGACGCAGCCGCAACGACCAGATCGCCACTCTGGTTCGCCTGTACCTGCTCGATCATGCCGCCGTCATCGCGCGTGATCTCGTCCGGCTGATCGATGCGATCGTCTCGCAGGCCGAGGCGCACGCGGATGCCGCCATGCCCGGACGCACCCACTTGCAGCACGCTCAGCCCGTGCTGCTCGCCCACCACCTGCAGGCGCACGCCTGGCCGCTCGTCCGTGACCTCGAGCGCCTGCGGGACTGGGGCGTCCGCGCCCGTGTCTCCCCGTACGGCGGTGGAGCGCTCGCGGGCTCGACGCTGGGACTCGACCCGCAACTCGTCGCCGAACACCTTGGTCTCGACCGACCGGCGGAGAACTCGATCGACGGCACGAGCTCGCGCGACGTGGTGGCCGAGTTCGCCTTCATCACCGCCATGATCGGGGTCGATCTCTCCCGCTTCGCCGAGGAGATCATCGTCTGGAACACGCGCGAGTTCGGCTTCGTGAGACTCGACGACGGCTTCTCCACGGGGTCGAGCATCATGCCGCAGAAGAAGAACCCCGACATCGCGGAGCTTGCGCGCGGAAAATCCGGCCGGCTCATCGGCAACCTCTCGGGTCTGCTCGCGACGCTCAAGGCGTTGCCGCTCGCGTACAACCGCGACCTGCAGGAGGACAAGGAGCCGGTGTTCGACTCGGTCGCCACCCTCGAGCTCGTGTTGCCCGCCTTCGCCGGCATGGTGGCGACCGCCCGCTTCGACACCGAGCGGATGGCGGAGCTCGCACCTCAGGGATTCTCGCTCGCGACGGACGTGGCCGAATGGCTCGTCAAGCGCGGCGTCCCGTTCCGCGAGGCGCACGAGATCTCGGGTGCGCTGGTTCAGGCGTGCGAGCAGCGCGGAATCGAACTGCACGACGCGGACGACGCGCTGCTGGCCGAGGTCTCGCCTCGTCTGGAGCCCGGCGTGCGCGAGGTGCTGACCGTGCCGGGGTCGCTGGCCAGCCGGGACGGTTTCGGCGGAACGTCGCCGCGGCGCGTGGCCGAGCAGCGCGTCGATCTCGTCTCTCGCACGCAGACGCTCGCGCGCGAACTCGGCATCTGAGCGCGGCCGGGCTCTCGCCCCGGTAACCCACGCCTCGCCCGCCCGACCTCTGCCGTTCACCTGCAGGACGGCGCGCGTCGACCTGCGCCCGCCACGCTTCGGACGCGCCCCTCTGCTCAGGTGCGCTTCGAAGGAGAGACGATGCCTGCGCACTTCCTGTACGCGCGGTTCCCGGAGCGGTCGCATCGCGCCGCGGTCGACTGGTTGCGCGCCGTCGCCGATGTGCTGGCCATGCACGGTGACAGCGTCCGCGTCACGGATGCTGCGGCCCCCGTCGGCGGGACGGTGGTCGGCTGGCGTCTTCTGACCGAGAATCACCGTGAGCTGGGACGTAGCGCCCGGTTGGCCGCATCCGAGGCGGCGGCGCGCGCCGACGTCGCCCGGCTCATCGGCGTCGCCCACCGGCTCAACGTCCGCTCCGACCCGGAGCCGGGCCTGCGTACCACCGGATGGTTCGTCGTCCTCGACGAGGAGATCATCATGATCGGCGCCCGCCGCTACGAGAACCGCTCCGTCGCGCGCAATGCCGGTGCACTCGCGGTGCGGCTGCTCGTGGCGATGCAGGAGGAGACCCGGTCCGACTCGTCCTCCGAGCTCGTGCGGTGAGCGACATGCTCCTGGCGGGGCGCTTCCGGCTGCGTTCGCTCCTGGGCAGCGGCGGAACGGCCTCGGTCTTCGCCGCCGACGACACCCGCACCGGCGAGAGGGTCGCGCTCAAGCTCCTTCATCCGCACCTGGCCGAAGACCCCGCGCGCTGGGAGGCCTTCTTTGAGGAGGTGAACGCCGCGCGGGCCGTCGACCACGAGAACATCGCCAGGGTTCTGGACGCGGGTGTCGCCGACGATGGGACCACGGTGGTGTGGATCGCCATGGAGCTCGCTCAGGGGGTCACTCTCATCGACCACGTCCGCGAGAGGGGGCCGCTGGAGCCCTCCAGAGCCCGGGACGTCGCGGACCGCGTCCTCGCCGCCTTGAGCGCCGCCCACGCGCAGTCGGTGGTGCATCGCGATGTCACACCGGCGAACATCATGATCGAGCCGGATGCGTCGGATGCCGACTTCGGCCGGAGCGTCACGCTGCTGGATTTCGGTCTCGCCGACGTGCCGGGGCGACCCACCGTCGGTGCCGACGCCCTCCTGTCGGGGGCCGAGGGCGCGGTGGAGGG
Organism: Microbacterium sp. RG1; assembly: GCF_005347485.1. NCBI lineage: Bacteria > Bacillati > Actinomycetota > Actinomycetes > Micrococcales > Microbacteriaceae > Microbacterium > Microbacterium sp. RG1. Next base: position 492,410 of record NZ_CP034121.1, read on the forward strand.
CGTGGTGGCGAGCGTCGCGTATGCCTCGCCGGAGCAACTGGGGGGAGCGCCGGTGACGGAGGCGAGCGATCTCTACCAGGTCGGGGCCGTCCTGTTCTTCATGCTCACCGCCCGTCCGCCCTACGCCGGTGATGCGGCAGAGATCGCCCGTGCGCACCTGGCAGCGCCCCCGCCGCTGCCATCCGCTCGTCGACGGGGGGTCCCGCGGGCCCTCGACCGCGTCGTGGCGACGGCGATGCTGAAGGATCCCGCCGATCGCTATCCGGATGCCGAATGGATGCGGGCGGCTCTCGCATCCCCTCCGGTCGCCGAGGTCTCCGACGCGGTGACCGCACCCACCCGCCACTACCGCACGGTGGTGCCCGCATCCACGGACGGGACAGTCGCGGTCCACGCCCGCGCCGCAGCGCAGCCGGTCTCCACGCCGCTGCGGGGACGGTGGCCGTTGTGGACCGCGGCAGTCGCAGCCACATCGTGCGTGGTCGCCGTGATCGCCGTCTCGGCAGCTGCGGGCTCGGCTCCCTCCGCGGTTCCCTCGCGCCCAGCCCCGACCGCCGTCGCCCTCGCCGGCCCGGAGCCGACAGTGACCGAGACGACGTCGCCTCCGCCGACGACTGTTCTCGTGCCTCAGCTCGCCGGGCTCACTCTGACCGACGCCGCCCGCGTCCTCGAGAGTGCGGGGCTGCGGGTCGGAGATCTCGTCCGCGTCGATGCCGCCGCAGCGGCCGACGTCGTGCTCGGCGCCGAGCCGGCGGAAGGGTCTGCGGGCGAGCTCGGTTCGTCCGTCTCGCTACGGGTGGCGACGGGCAACAACGCGGTGCCGCCTGTGACGGGGATGACGCTCGCCGACGCCGAGGCGGCCGTCGTCGCGGCGGGCTTCCGGCCCGGCACGGAGTACAGCGGTCGCGGGGCCGGCGGCGTCGCGCTCGCGATCTGGCCCGCGGCGGGTGAACTGTTGCCGTTCGGCTCCGCCGTCACGCTCGTCGCAGCGCGCCCCGAGCCTTCCCCGACGCCGGTGCCGACACCCACGCCGACGCCATCGCCGTCGATGTCGACGTCGCCCACCCTCGCCCCGCCCCTCCCATGAACCGGCGGCACCCGCGGCACCAGAGCACGTCACCCGCAGGTCATGTCTGCGGCATCCGACATTCATGTCGCGGGGTGATGCTGGCGACCAAGCCCTGGGGAGGGCTCCGCCTGCCCGAAAGACGGAGGAAGAGTTGAGCGACGCCACCACGGAGGTCATCGCGCCGAGCGCGAGCACCTCGACCGCGCCGCGGCGGTCACTGCGGTCGCGACCGGTCCTGGGCGACCGGGTGTTCCGCACCGTCGCCTACGCCGCCGGCGGAACGACGGTCGCGATCATGCTCGCTGTGGGGGTGTTCCTCACGGCACGCGGCGGGCAGGCCCTCAGCACTTCGGGATTCTCCTTCCTGTGGACCCAGCGCTGGGAACCGCAGGAAGGCGTCGCGGGCTCTTTCGGCATCGCGGCCGTGTTGTTCGGCACGATCACGATCGCGGTCGTGGCGCTGGCCTTCTCGTTCCCCCTGGCGCTGGGCACGGCGCTGTTGATCAGCGAGGCGCTGCCCGGTGGTGTCAAGCGGGCCATGGTGACGATCGTCGACCTGATGGCTGCGGTCCCGAGCGTCGTCTTCGGTCTGTGGGGCGTGCAGTTCCTGCAGGAGAACGCCGTCCCCGTCGCGCAGTGGATCTCCACCTATTTCGGCTGGATCCCCGTCTTCGCGGTGACCGAGGACGGGCAACGTCTGACGGAGGCCAGTGCCTACACCTCGTCGGCGTTCATCGCGGGCATGGTCGTGGCGCTCATGGTTCTGCCGACGCAGACCTCGATCATGCGCGAAGCCTTCTCGCAGGCCCCGATCGGAGAACGCGAAGGAGCGCTCGCGCTGGGATCGACGCGCTGGGGCATGATCCGCACCGTCGTGCTGCCCTTCGGCCGCGGCGGCATCATCGGCGGGATGATGCTGGGCCTCGGTCGCGCGCTCGGCGAGACCATCGCGGTGTACATGATCATCTCTCCCATCTTCACGATCAACTGGGAGGTCCTGAAGACCGGGTCGAACTCGGTCTCGGCGCTGATCGCGCTGCGGTACGGCGAGTCGAGCGAGTTCGGGCTCTCGGCTCTCATGGCGGCCGGTCTCGCGCTGTTCCTGATCACGCTCGTGATCAACTTCACGGCGTCCTCGATCGTGGCGCGGTCCCGTTCCGGAGCGGAGAGCACCTGATGACCCTGATCGATGACGCGGCCCCCTCCCGGGACGCAGCGGATCCGTCCACGCGGTCCGCGGGCGAACCACGGACCCGTGTGCCGGTCGAACAGTCGGATCAGGCGAGACCGGAGCGACGCCGGCCGGGCCGGGCCTCGCTCTCGGACGGCTACGACCTCGTCGGCGCGATGCTGGCGGGTGTCTCGGTGGCGACGTTGCTGTTCGGATGGATCGCACCTCTGACAGGCCCCGTGGGGTGGGTGGCGGTGGCGTTCGTGGTGTTCATCGCCACCTACGCGGCTCTGGTCTCCCTCACCGCCGACCGGCTGGCCGTCATCAACCGGGTGGTCACCGTCCTCCTCTACAGCGCGGGTCTGGTCGTGCTCGCCGCGCTCGTGTTCGTGGCGGTGTACACGCTCGCTCGCGGGGTGCCGGCGCTGTCGAATCTCTCCTTCTTCGTGGAGACCATGCGCTTCGCCGGACCCCTCGATCCGCTGTCGGTCGGCGGCATCTCCCACGCGGTGGTCGGAACACTGATCCAGATCGGCATCGCGCTGGCCATCACGGTTCCGCTGGGGATCACGACGGCGGTCTTCCTCAACGAGATCGGCGGCCGTTTCGCCCGCTTCGTCCGCACCGTCTCGGACGCGATGACCGCTCTGCCCTCGATCGTGGCGGGTCTGTTCGTCTACGCGGCGATCATCACCCTGATCACCAAGGAGCGCTCCGGTTTCGCCGCATCCATCGCGATCACCGTGATGATGCTCCCGATCGTGATCCGTTCCGCCGACGTCGTGCTGCGGCTCGTGCCACATCAGCTTCGCGAAGCCTCCTACGCTCTCGGGTCGTCCCGGTGGCGAACGGTGTGGCGGGTCGTCCTGCCCACCTCGCGTTCCGGGCTCGCGACCGCCGTCATCCTCGGCACGGCGCGGGGGATCGGTGAGACCTCGCCCGTACTGCTCACGTCGGGGGTCACGGCCCAGATGAACACCGATCCGTTCTCGGGGCCGATGATCTCCCTCCCACTCCAGGTGTTCACCTTCGTGCAGTCACCCGAGCCGAACATGGTGGCGCGCGGGTTCGGTACGGCGGCGGTGCTCATCCTCCTCGTGCTCAGCCTGTTCGTCATCGCGCGGCTGATCGGCGGTCGAGGCGCGGGCGTGCTCTCCGAGGGGCAGCGCCACCGTGCGGCGCGCCGTTCGCGCGAGGACCTCATGCGTATCACCCGCCGCCCCGCTCTCTTCGAGGCCGCCGCCCCGGCGCTCTCCACCCGTTCCCAGGAGAACCCGTGAACCGCCCCCACCGCCGTGTCCTGCACGCCGCCCTCGCCGCCCTCATCGTCGGCACCGCCGCACTCGGCGGCACATCGGCCGCACGCGCCGACACGTACGTCGCCATCTCCGGTTCCGGTTCCACGTGGTCGCAGAACGCCCTGGATCAGTGGCGCCGCAACGTCGCCAACAACTACGGCATGACGATCAGCTTCAACGGCACCGGTTCCTCGGCCGGGCGCAACGACTTCATCCGCGAGACGGTCGACTTCGCGGTCAGTGAGATCCCCTTCCAGGCGAGCCCGGAGGACGGTTCTCCCGCCGAGGTGTCCACGCGGCCCTACGCGTACCTGCCCATCGTGGCCGGTGGCACGTCCCTCATGTACAACCTGAAGATCGGCGGCAAGCTCGTCACCGACCTGCAGCTTCCCGGCGACCTCGTCGCGAAGATCTTCACGGGCCAGATCACCCGCTGGAACGATCCCGCCATCCAGTCGGAGAATCCTCGCCTGGTCCTGCCCGACCGCTCGATCACGCCCGTCGTCCGCTCCGACGGATCGGGGTCGACGGCGCAGTTCACGAAGTGGATGTCGACCCAGTACCCGCAGATCTGGGGAACGGGCATGACCTCGCAGTTCCCGCCGTCGTTCAACTTCAAGGCACAGAGCGGATCGCTCGGCGTCTCCGGGTACGTGGCCAACCCCACCAACGGGGAAGGTTCCCTCACCTACGTGGAGTACTCCTATGCCATGAAGTCCGGTTTTCCGGTCGTGAAGCTCAAGAACGTCGCGGGCAACTACGTGGAGCCGACCGCGGCGAACGTCGAGATCGCTCTGCGTGAGGCGCGGATCAACGAGGACCAGTCCTCGCCGGACTACCTGACGCAGATCCTCGACGGCGTCTACAACAACGCCGACCCCTCGGCGTATCCGCTCTCGAGCTACTCCTACATGATCGTGCCGACCCAGGTCGGCGGGATCTTCACCGAGCGCAAGGGCTACACGCTGGGCGCATTCGTCAAGTACATCGTGTGCGAGGGCCAGAAGCAGGCCGGCGCCCTGGGGTACTCACCGTTGCCGAACAACCTCGTGAAGGCCGCGTTCGACCAGATCTCCCGCATCCCGGGGTCGAACGTCGGGCCCTACAACGCGGACTCCTGCAGCAATGCGGGCGCGGGAGAGGGCACAGCGCCGGCGGCGGGCACCGACGGAGGTGGCGCGTCCGGTGCTGCTGCCGCCGCCGCGGCGTCGACCGGAGGAGCCGCCGCCGCAGGCGCCGCGTCGGACGCGGTCTACGACGCGAACGGCAACCTCGTCTCGGGTTCCGGAGCCGCGGGAACGGCGGTCTCATCGCCCTTCACACTCGCCTCCGAGAGCTGGGGTCCTTCGCAGACGGGGATGCTCGTCGCGGTGGTGCTCGTGGTCGTGGCCCTCCTCGCGCCGCCGCTGCTGCTGCGCGGGCGTGGGCGCGGCCGCTGACGCCCGCGGCACCCGCCGTTCACCTGCCGGAAGGCAACCCGACGGCCGGCGGATCCGGTCATTCCCGGTGCGGACACAGCCGATTCGCACGGGATTCCTAACGTGTGGTGTGGTCGCTGGGGCGGCCGGAACTGGGGTGTTCTCGTGGTCCGAAACGGACTCGTCCGCACGTGGGTGCGATCCTTCGCGGCAGGCGTCGTGACCTGCGTGGCGGTGCTGTCGGTGTCGCTCGCCGTCACGGGCGCAGCGCGCGCGGAGGATGCCTCTTCGTCGTCGGCAGTGACCGTGACGGCCAAGGATCAGGACATCTACCTCGGCGACGCGCCGATGCCCGATCTCAAGGTCACCGTCTCGCAGACCGCCGACCTGGTCGCGCAGGCAGTCTCGGTCTCGTGGACCGGCGGTAAGGCGTCCACCCTGCCGAGCGGTCAGACCGGCGGCGAGAACTTCCTCCAGATCATGCAGTGCTGGGGAGACGTCATCAACGACGACGCCGAGTACCTCCCTTCCCGCACGACCTGCCAGTTCGGCGGGTTCGCCACTCCGGGTGCGCGCCGGGACGACGGCCGCGCTTCCGCCGACGCGATCGCGCCGGAGGATGCCCGCTACTCCTATTTCGGCAAGGGCGGGTTGGACGGCTCCTACACCGGCATCCCCTTCCGTACCGTTCCGGACGCCAACACCGGCGTCTCGGACGTGGTGCGCAGCATCGACGATGACAATCAGCGGATCCCGGGCGTCAACCTGAACGAGAACGCCTACTTCACCCGGTACACGACCAACGAGATCCCCTGGGCGGGCTCGAACAGCTCCGGAACCGGAGCCGTGACCTTCGAGCTGCAGACCGCCCTGCAATCACCGGGCCTCGGTTGCGGCGCGGCCGTGACCGGGGCCGACGGCTCGGTCACCGGACAGCCGTGCTGGCTCGTCGTGGTTCCGCGAGGTGCAGGCACGAACACGGCCTCCCCGCTGTTCTGGGAGCAGTGGAAGCACCGAATCGCTGTGCGGCTGGACTTCCAGCCCGTGGGCACGCACTGCGCCATCGGTGTCGGTGAGCAGCAGTTGGCCGGTTCCGAGCTCGCGAGCGACGCGGTCTCCTCGTGGCAGCCGAATCTCTGCGGCGCCGAGGACGGCGATGCCTACACCCTCATCACGACGACCGACATGGACGCGGCGGAGAGCGCGAACACCGTGGCCGACTCGCCGCTCGCACTGACGTCGCAGCCCGTCCGCCCCCGCGAGGGCGAGGCGGATTCGCTCACATACGCCCCCATCGCGCTCACCGGCGTCGCGGTGACCTTCGCGGTCGATCGCTATCCATCAGCCGTGGCCGCGCCGGAGGAACAGGATGCGGCGCGGCGCCCGTTCGAGGAGATGAACCTCACGCCGCGCCTGCTGGCGAAACTGCTCACGTCGAGCTACACGGACGCGCTGCCGACGAACGCCGACACGAGCCATCTCGGTCGCAATCCGCGCAACATCGTCTTCGACCCGGAGTTCCTCTCGGTGAACCCGACCTGGCGTGACCAGGCCATCGTGAGCCCGGCAGTCGCCGACCTCATGGTGCCGCTCGGGCGTTCCGGCTACGCGCGAGCGGTGTGGAACTACATCCTGGCGGACGATGAGGCGGCCGCTTTCCTCGCGGGCGAAGCGGATCCGTGGGGCATGAAGGTGAACCCCTACGCGTCCACGGACGCGAACGTCAACCCGACCGGCAATGCGCTCGAACTGCCGCGCGATGACTTCCCCAAGGTCGATCCGGAGGAGGCGTACGCGGGAGAGCCGCGTGTGCTCAACTCCGTCGCGTGGCGGCCGTACACCAACGATCTCGTCTCGGGGGCCTACTACGCGCTCCGCGGCGACGGACTGAACGTGGGGGAGTGGGATCCGATCGCGCAACCGCCGAAGTGGCAGCGCAAGGCGCGTGATCTGGTCGGTGACCGCAAGGTCATCGCGATGACCGACACCTCGTCCGCCCACCGTTATCAGACGGTCACCGCGAGGCTGCGTAACGCCGCGGGAACGTTCGTCGCCCCGGACACCTCGAACATCCTGGCCGCTGCGTCGCTGATGACCGCCTCCGAAGCGCAGCCGCAGGTCCTCGCTCTCGACCCGTTCTCCGCGGCTGTGCGTGCCGACGAGAACGCGTACCCGCTCGCCATCCCGGTCTACGCGGCGACGAACACGTCTCTCAACTCGGACACGGTGGCGGCCAGCTACGCGCGCTTCATCCGCTTCGCGGCGAAGGACGGACAGACACCGGGCAACCTCCAGGGGCAGCTGCCCGAGGGGTACGCGCCGTTGCCGGCGGCGTGGCGCACGCAGGCGCTCGCCGCCGCCGACGCCATCGACGCGAAAGCGCCGGCGCCGGCACCCACTCTCCGTCCCACTCCGGCAGCGCCTGCGCCCGTGGCCGCGCCCGCGTCCGCGGTCGCGCCCGCTGCGCCGGTCGCGGCCGCCCCGAACCCCGTCGCGTCCGGGGCGGCATCCGGGGCGCTGTCCGCGGGCGCGACACCGGACGACCCCGAGACCGGCGCGCTGACCCAGGCGCTTCCGATGAGCCTGCTCGCCGGCGTCGCCGCCGCAGGTGCTGTCCCCTTCGTCGGCCGGTTGCGCCGACGCCTCTGACCTCTCTTCCGCATCACCCTTCTCACCCGACAGAAAGAGAACACCATGAAGTTCAAGCGGCTTGCTGCCGTGACCGCGGCGCTCGGCGTCGTCGTCGCGGGCGGGTTCGTGGCGGGCTCGGCGAACGCCGAGGTCGTGTCCAACAGTTATGTGCTCGTCGGCTCCGACACCCTCCAGGATGCTGCCAACGCGCTCGCCAACGGCACCTCGGTGACCGGCTCCACCGTCCGCGTCAAGACCACCGGTGGTGACACGATCGGTTCGTTCGACGCGTTCCCGTCCACGGGGGCGGGCAGCCAGATCCAGACGAAGTCCGGCGGACCGTACTTCCAGCGCCCCTCGGGCTCGGGCAACGGCGTGACGGCGCTGCGTGCCTCGATCACCGGCACCGCCTACAACGGCAAGATCATCACCGGCCAGGTCGACATCGCCCGTTCCTCCAGCGGCCCCGGCACCAACCAGAACGCCGACGGCAAGCTCGCTTATGTGCCGTTCGGCCGCGACGCCGTGTCCTACATCTACAAGGGAGGCACGGCCGCATGGGCGAACCTCACCGCCGCACAGCTGAAGCAGATCTACGAGGGCACGCTGACCTCCATCGACGGTGTCGCCGTGAACCCCCGCCTCCCGCAGAACGGCTCGGGAACGCGCTCCTTCTTCCTCGGCGCCATCGGCAACCCGAGCCTGAAGGCGGGCATCGACTCGAACAACACCACCCCTGAGAACGACGCCACCGTGCTGGCCGCCGGGGAGATCATCCCGTTCTCGGTCGCCAGCTGGACCGCTCAGGTGACCGGGGCTGCCGGTGTGAACACGGTCGCCGCGTCGACGGGTGTCTCGCTGGGCAGCGCCGTGTCGGGGACCGCGGCCGTGACCGGTTCGGGTGCGAGCACCGTGCCGAACGCCGCCTACTACGCGAACACGACGTTCGGTCGCGACACCTACCTCGTGGTCGAGCGCGCGCGCATCACCCCCGGCGACGCGAAGTACGACGCCTCGCTCGCGGCCCTGGTCGACCCGAGCAGAACCACGAGCCTCACCAACTTCACCGGCGGTCTGGCGGGCACCCCCCGTCGCGTCAAGGAGAAGTTCGGATTCCTCGCGCCGTCGCAGACGGCACCCCTCTTCGCATTCGTGACCCTCTGAGCCCGAACCCCAAAGGACATCTCGACATGAAACTCTCGATCACCAAGGTCGCGGCCGCAGGCCTCGCCCTCTCGCTCGGACTCGGCGTCGCCGGGTTCGGTGCCAGCGCCGCATCCGCGGCCGTCGGCGACTGGACGCCGAACGGCACGCCCGAGCCCTACTTCCTCTATTCGCTGGACACCGGCGTCGTGGTGCCCTCGGGCACGCAGCTCGAGTACACGACCGGACTCGTGGGAGCGCCCAGCGCCACCGACCCCGACCAGCGATTCGCCGATGCGCCCGCCGACGCCGAGTCGACCTACATCTTCATCTCGCCCCGGGGCAAGGAGTCCTCGATCAGCGACTGGGCGACGCGCGTCGACATCGGCTTCGAGCCGGGCACGAAGCGCGTCCTGCAGGCGCCCGCCGCGCTCAACCAGTTCCCCGGCGCCTCGTTCGCACCCATCAAGGCCGCCGGTGGCGACTACAGCATGGGTATCGCGTACACGAAGAACAACGGCGTGACGTTCGTGGGTCTCGGCGCCTTCGCCTACATCCACGTCACGGCGGGTACGGCCGACTGGACGTACGAGTACCCGACGCAGGGGACCACGCCCACCGACCCGACCGATCCCACGGGGCAGATCGTGATCGAGGCTCCCGTGGCCGCTCCTGTCGATGGGGCGCTCTCGCTGAGCATCCCCACCGGCGAGAAGGCCACTCTGGGCTCGGCCACGCTCGACAACGCCGGCCAGTCGGTGTCCACCGGCACCTTGCCCACCTTCCAGGTCAGCGACGAGCGCTACGCGACCAAGCCGGGCTGGACGGTGAACACCTCGGTGGCCACCTTCACCAGCGGGTCGAACACCATCGATCCCACCGCCTTGGCGATCGTCCCGGCGGTCAAGAGCACCACGACCGCCACGGGCGTCTCCGCCGTGTCGGCACTCACCGGGGCGTCGGAAACGAAGTTCGCCGAGGCGCCCGCGGGCGCCGGAACGGGCAAGACCGACCTGTCGGCCGCGCTGACGCTGACCGCTCCGCTGGGAACCCCGGCGGGCACCTACACCTCGACGATGACGGTCACCGTCGTCTCGAAGTGAGTTCCCGGGGGTGGGGCGCCCGGCGCGTCCCACCCCCACCGCCGCGCTCGGGCCCGCGCCCGGGCGCGGCGAATCGCTTGCCCCTGTTCGCCGCCCGTTCACCGCGTGGACCCGCGGCGGTCAGCCAGATATGGAGTAAATGATCCGTGTTCGAGACCCGAACCCGAACGGGTGCCCTTGCGCTGCGCGCGATCATCGCGCTGTCGGCGACGCTTCTGACGGCAGGCCTTTGCACCATCGTCGCGCCCTCGGTTGCGCGCGCCGACGACACCGAGGCCATCGCCGGCGGTCCCTGCGACGACACCGGAGCCGCTGACGGTCGTTCGCGGTTCACCTATGATGCGGCACCCGGGCAGGAGGTCGCGGATTGCTATCGCGTACAGAACACCGGCACGACGGCGCAGCGGGTCACCGTGTACGCCACCGACGCGTTCAACACCGAGGAAGGGGACTTCGCCCTCCTGGACGCGAACGCGGCAGCCAGTGACTCCGGTTCCTGGGTCGTGCTCGAGGACGGCTCGACGCGGATGCAGTTCGAGCTCGCTCCGGGAGATGCTCGAGCGATCCGCTTCACGCTGAAGGTCCCGGCCGACGCGCCTCCCGGAGATCACGCCGGCGGACTCATCGTGTCCTCCCAGTCGCCGTCTGATCAGATCCTCGTAGATCGCCGGGTGGGCACACGCATGTACGTGCGCGTCGCCGGCGACCTGCAGTCGCTCCTGAACATCACGGGGATGACGGCGACGTACAACCCATCGCTCAATCCGTTCGACGGCTCGGCGAGCGTGACGCTGACCGTCACGAACGAAGGCAACGTCGCCCTCGCGCCGACCCTGGTGCTGATGGCGAAGAGCTTCTTCGGCACGGACCTCGTCGAGCGTCGGCTCGAGAACCTCGACGAGCTCCTGCCGGGCGCCTCCCGCACCGTCACGTACGATCTCGGCCCGATCGGGCAGTACGTGTACGTCGACGCGACCGCATCCCTGTACTCACGAGGCGATCAGACGGGCGCAACGGGCCAGGCGCCGCCTGCTCCGCAGGTGGATCGCGAGGCGGCGTTCTGGGCCGTGCCGTGGATCGTCGTCGCCCTCCTCGTGCTCGGCGGGCTCTTCGTGGTGTACCTGCGGTGGAGACGTCGCCGGGATGACAAGCGGGCCGCCGAGTGGATGGCGTTCACACGCGCGGAAGCCGAGCGGGCCGTCGCGGAGCGCGAGACCGTCGGAACGGGGAGCTGACGTGTCACCGACCCGAGTGCGCGGCTGGGCGCGCAGCATCCTCGCGGCGGGCGTGGCGCTGGTCGCCGTGTCCCTCATCGCCGTCCCCGCTCACGCGGACGACACGGATGCAGACGGCATCGGCATCAGCGTGCCCGTCGTAGGGACATCGGCCCCGGCCCAGAGCGCACCGCCGGTGGGTCGCTCGTCGTCCGGAGCATCACCGGCCTCCGGCGCGAACGCGGTCGCGACCGATTCGCCTGCGCCGGTGCCCGCCGCGGGCGACATGGAGATCGCCGGCGGTCTCTACCTCAGCGACATCGGCGGCACCTCACGGCCGACGCTCAATCCGCTGGAGGGAGCGACGGAGCTGTGGGTGACGTTGCGCAACCTCTCGTCGGAGACGATCGACGCCACGGCCGACTTCAGCATCGCCACCGTGTTCGGTGCGCGCATTGACGGCGCCGAGGTGCGCGTCCACTCGCTCAAGCCGAAGGAGACGCGCGTGGTGACGACGACGCTGAGCGGCTCGGGACAGTGGCCGTTCGTCGTCGGACGGGTGACCCTCACTCCTCCCGCCCAGATCGACGGACAGCAGACCGCGGCCGTCAGCCGCGCGGCGGTGGTCTACGTCCTGCCGTGGCTGTTGCTGACCGGGCTCGCGCTCATCGCGCTCGCGGTCGTGATTCTGCGGATCACCGCGACGACGCTCGTCGCACCTCGCCCCGTTCCCGCTGCGGGCGTCGCGTGAGTGCGGTGGCGGCTGTGACGCAGGAGCCGCCGAGGCCACCGGCGCCACCCCGGCAGTCGGCGAAGCGGCCGGGCAGACCCCCGCGGATGCCCCGTCGGCCCCCCGGTCCGCCGCGACCCCCGTTGACGCTTCGCCAGGCCGTCATCCGCGCGACCCTCGTGATGATCGCCACGGTCGTCGCGACGTTCCTGCTGACCATCGTCGTGATCGGCAACATCACCTATCACGCCGGTCAGCAGCAGCTGCGAGACCGCTTCCGTGCGGAACTCGCCGACGGGACTGCGCCGGTCTCGGAAGGCGACTTCGAGGATGTCCTGCTCGCGGACGGCGATCCGGTGGCGATCATCGACATCCCGGAGATCGGTCTCCACGACGTCGTCGTGGAGGGGACATCGGCGGGCACGCTCATGAGCGGGCCCGGACACCGGCGCGACACCGTACTGCCCGGACAGGTCGGGGTCAGCGTGCTGATGGGGCGATCCTTCGCCTACGGCGGCCCCTTCGGGTCGCTGTCCCGCCTGGCTCCCGGAGACCGCTTCACGGTGACGACCGGGCAGGGAGAGCTGGTCTTCGAGACGATGGGAACGCGGTACGCCGGCGATCCCGCGCCTGCGAACCCCCGAGCGGGCGAGAGTCGCCTCATCCTCATGACCGCTCGTGGCGGACCCCTCGCCCCGGTGGGCGTGCAGTACGTGGACGCGATGCTCGTGGGGGAGGGGAAGCCCCGCGGTGCGCGCCAGACCAGCTCCGTCACGCTCCCTCCGCAGGACAGGGCGCTGGCCACCGACGTCCGGACGGTCTGGGCGTTGATCTTCGGGCTGCAGTTCCTCCTGGCGGCGGAGCTCGGTGCCATCTGGTCGCTGCGCCGTTTCGGCTGGCGCAAGACCTGGATCGTCTTCGTCCCGCTCGTGGGTCTCGCCGGTCTCGTCACCGCCACACAGGTCGCGGTCCTTCTGCCCAACCTCATCTGACTGGAGCATGTCCACATGTCGACACCTCACGACGACCCCGCGCCCCTGACCGAGGGCTACCCGCCGCCCCACGCCGCGGAGTACGACGAGACCATCACCGAGGTGGTCTCGGTCGCACATCGTGCGGATGCGCCGTCTTCCCCGGCGACGACACCCTCCGCCTCCGACGAACCGGTGACCGAGGTGGTCCGCGACTCCGCCCTCGTCGCCGACGCGCTCCCCGCATCCCGTCGCGATCAGCGTCACCGGCCGCGTTTCCTCGGTCGCGCCCTCGGCCGCGGGGTCGCGCCTGCGCCGGCGCCTTCGGCGATCGTGCTCACCGGCGGCGCGGCCGCGACACGCGAGCGCCTCGAGTTCGCCGAGGCCCAGCTCGCTGCCGCTGCGCTCGTCGCTCCCGCTCAGCTCGACGCCCGATTGATCTCCGCCTGGTTCGGAGAACACCAGGTGCTGCAGGATGTCTCGCTCACGATGCCCGCAGGCCGGATCACCGCGTTGATCGGGCCATCCGGATGCGGCAAGTCGACCTTCCTGCGGATCCTGAACCGCATGCACGAGCTGGTGCCTTCCGCGTCGCTCGCCGGCGAAGTGCTCCTCGACGGCGACGACATCTACGAACCGACGCTCCCCGTCGTGGACGCCCGGAAGCGCATCGGGATGGTGTTCCAGAAGCCGAACCCGTTCCCCGCGATGTCGATCTACGACAACGTGCTGGCGGGGCTGGCACTCACAGGGATCCGCGCCGATCGCGACCGCAAAGACCATCTCGTGGAGACGTGCCTGACCAAGGCCGGTCTCTGGTCCGAGCTGAAGGATCGGTTGCGCTCACCCGGCGGGGGGCTCTCGGGCGGCCAGCAGCAGCGACTCTGCATCGCACGGTCGCTGGCGGTTCGTCCCCGTGTCCTGCTCATGGACGAACCGTGCTCGGCGCTCGATCCGACCTCCACGCGTGTCATCGAGGAGACGATGCTGGAGCTCGCCCACGAGGTGACGATCGTCATCGTCACCCACAACATGCAGCAGGCGCAACGTGTCTCGGACCAGTGCGCGTTCTTCCTGGCGTCGCAGGGGCAACCCGGTCATATCGTGGAGCACGGTGACACGGACGCGATGTTCGCGGAGCCGCTCGACCCGCGCACCTTCGACTACGTCAACGGTCGATTCGGGTGAAATAAGCAAAACGCTTATTTTGCCATGACATTAGTCATTAGCTTATTCTTCAGGCATGGCTACCGTGGTGACCGCAGACATCATCGGATCGCGCGCGCTCCCGGATCGTACCGAGGCGCAGCGCCGCATCGAAGCGGTGTTCGCCGCCGTGGAAGCCGACCTGCCTCTGGCGGAGCGCGTGCTGACCGCGACGGTGGGCGACGAGTTCCAGGGGGAGTACCCCGACCTCGGCGCGGCTCTCGCCAGCATCCTGCTGCTCACGCTGGCGCTCCCCGACGGTCTCGAGTGCCGGTTCGGCATCGGTCTCGGTGAGGCGTACACGGTGGACGCGACGGCGGGGCAGCTGGCCGAAGGGCCCGCGTGGTGGGCGGCCCGCGCCGCGATCGACACCCTGCACGCGAAGCAGGTGCGCGCGATGCCGGCGGCGCGCACCTGGATCGCCGCCGCGGAGGACGAGGATGCGGCGGTGCAGGAGCAGGTGCGTCTGGCGAACGCGTACGTCTGGGCCCGCGACGAACTCGTGAGCGCGATGGGGGAGCGGGCGCGCCGTCTGGTCTACGGGCGCTGCATGGGGCTCACCCAGCGGGAGCTGGCGGCACGCGAGCAGATCACGCAGTCCGCGGTGTCGCAGCTGCTCACCGCATCCGGAGCGGCCGGTCTCGTCGAGGGCTTCGCGCAGTGGCGTCGGTGAGACGCATCAGAAGATCGCGAGGCGCACGAGCGCGCCGACCATCCCCGCCCACAGGAGACTGGCGAGCGTCCCGACGATGAAGCGCTCGCGGGCGGCCGAGGTCGCGAGTTCGGAGAAGCGGCCGATGCCCTTGATGGCGACGACGACGGCGATGGCTTCCGGGAACCCCGCCAGCAGCGACAGCACGACGGCGAGTCGCTCGAGGTAGCCGATCGTGGTGCCGCCGCGCAGCACCTCTTCCAACCCGGCCTCCGTGCCCTCGGGGGTGCGCGATCGGAAGACGAGGATGCCGCCCGCATCCCCCTCTCGGACCTGGCCGTGCGTGGCGATGTCGAGGATGCGTCGGGTCACGGGGTCGCCGCCGGTCACCGCGAGGGCGGTTCCGAGCAGGGCCAGGGGGAGGCCGATGATCAGGGGGATCCCCACGGGGAGCACGACGACGCTCACGAGCCCCACGAGCACGAGCCCCGTGGCCACCGCGAGGGCGGCATCGGCGGGACGACGGCGTGCGACGAGCACCAGGATCAGCGCCGCCGCCAGGGCGAGCAGCAGCGCGAGGCTCGTGACGCCGGCGACGATCAGCTCGGGGGAGAGGGTGAACATGGTGCCAGTGTCCCAGCCCCTTCCGACGTGCACCGTCCTGCCGCGCCGTGCGGCGGGTGGAGGGCCCGCCAGTTGCTACGCTGGCACGCGTGTCTACGCCCGTTGTGAGCGCGACCGCCCCCGCCAACGACCCCTCGTTCTCGAACGTGTGGGACGAACTGGTCTGGCGCGGTTCCGTGCATGTGTCCACCGATCCCGAGGCGCTGCGTGCCGTGCTGGGCGAGGGGCCGATCACGTATTACTGCGGCTTCGACCCGACGGCGCCGAGCCTGCACCTCGGCAATCTCGTGCAGCTGATCGTCATGCGCCGGCTGCAGCTGGCGGGCCATCGCCCGCTCGGCCTGGTCGGAGGATCCACCGGACTCATCGGAGACCCGCGCCCGTCGGCCGAGCGCACGCTCAACACCCGCGAGACCGTCGAAGAGTGGGTTCTGCGGCTGCGCGCGCAGGTCGAGCGCTTCCTCAGCTTCGACGGCGAGAACGCGGCGCGCATCGTCAACAACCTCGACTGGACCGCACCGCTGTCGGCGATCGATTTCCTCCGCGAGGTCGGCAAGCACTTCCGTGTCGGCACGATGCTCAAGAAGGATGCGGTCAGCGCGCGTCTGAACTCCGAGGCGGGCATCAGCTACACGGAGTTCAGCTACCAGATCCTGCAGGGGCTCGACTACCTGGAGCTGTACCGCCAGTACCGCTGCGTCCTGCAGACGGGCGGGTCCGACCAGTGGGGCAACCTCACCAGCGGTACCGACCTCATCCACCGTGTCGAAGGTGTCTCGGTGCACGCGATCGGAACGCCGCTGATCACCAACAGCGACGGCACGAAGTTCGGCAAGAGCGAGGGCAACGCGGTCTGGCTGGACGCCGAGATGTGCAGTCCCTACCGCATGTACCAGTTCTGGCTGAACACCGACGACGCCGACGTGATCGATCGTCTCAAGGTGTTCACGTTCCTCACCCGTGAGGAGATCGACCGGTACGCCGAGCAGGTGCAGTCAGAGCCGTTCCGCCGGGCGGCGCAGAAGCGTCTCGCGCTGGAGGTCACGGCGCTCGTCCACGGACTCGAGGCCGCGGAGGCGGTCGTGGCCGCATCCGAGGCACTCTTCGGGCAGGGCGATCTCACCACTCTGGATGCGGCGACGCTGCGCGCGGCGATCGACGAACTGCCGAACGCTGCGATCGAGCCGGAGATGACCGTGGCGCAGGCGCTGGTCGCCACAGGCCTCGTCTCCTCGCTGAGCGAGGCGCGGCGCGCCGTGGCGCAGGGCGGGGTCAGCCTCGACGGCGAACGCGTCGCCGACGAGTCGACGACCGTCCGTGCCGGGCTGCCGGGTGGCGTGTCGATCATCCGCCGAGGCAAGAAGACGCTCGCGGGGCTGGTTCCGCGGGGCTGACATGCCGTTCACCCCGAGCCACGCGGTCCTCGCGTTGCCGTTCGTGCGGACGCCGCTTGTTCCCGCCGCGATCGCGGTGGGGGCGATGACGCCGGATCTCCCGTTGTTCGTGCGCGGGTTCCCCGTGACGTACGGCATCACGCACGACCTCCGGTGGCTCCCGGTGACGGCGCTGCTGGCGCTCGCTCTGCTGTTGCTGTGGCGCGTCCTGCTGCGCCCGGCCGCGCGGGAGCTCGCGCCCGGACCGCTGGCCGAACGTCTGCCTGCGGCATGGGATGCGCCGGTGCGCACGATCTGGCGGGAGACGTTCGGCGGGTCCGCGGGCGCGGTGCTGCTCCTGGTGGCGTCGCTGGCGATCGGGGTCGCGAGCCACATCGCCTGGGACGCGTTCACCCACGAGGGACGGCTGGGCTCGGAGATCTTCCCGGCGCTGGAGGAGCAGTGGGGTCCCCTCGCGGGGATCAAGTGGCTGCAGCACGGCTCCAGCGCGATCGGTCTGGCGATCATCGCGGTATGGGCGCTGCTGTGGTTGCGTCGTCGTCCCCGTGTCCCGTACGCGTCGCGGACTCCGCGATGGGTGGGTGCCGTGTGGGTGGCGACGCTTCCCGCCGTCCTGATCGCGGCGTGGGCAATCGGCCTCGCCCTCTACGGTCCGCTCACCTCCGAGTTCACCGTCGCCCACCTGGCGTACCGCATGCTGCCGCCGGCCTGCGCCGTGTGGGCCGCGGGCACGCTCGTGCTCTGCGGGATCGTCGTCCGGCGCCGCTCGCGCGGCGCGGCGGTGCGATAAGGAGCAGAATCGAGGCGTGACCGCTGCGCTGCCCGCCTTGACCGAGATGCCCGAGCCCCGCTACGTGATGGTGGGCGAAGGACATCGCATCGCCACCTACTCCTGGGGGGAGCCGGACGCGCCGACAGCCGTGGTCGTGCACGGGTTCGCCTCGAGCACACGGGACAACTGGGTCAGCACCGGATGGGTGCGCGACCTGCAGCGGGCGGGATTCCGCGTGGTCGGTCTGGATCAACGCGGGCACGGCGCGAGCGACAAGCCGCACGAGGCGCGGGACTACGACCTGCGCGAGCTCGCCCGCGACGTCGAGGCCGTGATGGACACGTACCTGATCGATGACGCCGTGTACGTGGGCTACTCCCTGGGAGCCCGGGTGGGGTGGGAGGTCCTCCGCGATCTCCCCGAGCGCGTGCTGCGGGGAGTGCTCGGGGGTGTGCCCGACGGCGTCCCGCTCGCCCGCCTCGACCTGGACCAGGTGAGCGCGCTCATCCAGGACGGGACACCGGTCACCGATCGCGTCACCCAGAACTACATCGCCCTCACCGAGCGGGTGCCGGGAAACGACCTGCGCGCACTGTGGGCGATCGCGCAGGGGCTGCGCTCGTCGGGGACCGCCGACCCGGACCCCGCGCTCGCGCCGACGCAGCCGGTGCTGTTCGCCACGGGCAGCCAGGACGCCATCATCGAGGGCTCGCGAGCCCTGGCCGCGGCCGCACCGCGTGGCACGTTCGTGGAGATCCCCGACCGGCACCACTTCAACGCCCCCGGCTCACGCGTCTTCCGCACGGCGGCGATCGAGTTCCTGACGGGGGAGTGACCCCGCCGTCGACCGCGGAAAGACGCGCGACACGCCCGGGGGTTGCGCTCGAGTTGGCAGATGGCCGGAACCCACGTAACTTATTACTTGTTCGCCCCACAGGGAAGAGCGGAGAGGCCGAGAGGCCCGGCGCCCCCTCAAGCGGAGAACCACCCCTCATCCTGAAGATCTCAACTTGAGATCTTGTCGCAGATGCGAGTAGGATGAGGATCCCGAACTCCACGAGTCAGATCTTGGGACCACTGCTCTGTCAAGAGCGAAGCGCCGATCCGACACCGAGCCGGGAGAAATGAATAGTTGCCCCATGGTGACGACCGAGAGGTCCGATGGTGGGAGCATCCGTTCCTTGAGAACTCAACAGCGTGCACTTGTCAAATGCCAAATAACCTCGTTCCAGCTTCGGCTGGGTGAGATTCCTTTGGATCAAGTCCAACCCTTTGGGGTTGGCGTTATGGATTGTCAGTAATGGCATCCTTTTGGTCAGTTCAAACTCGCTGCGCACTTCTTTTTCCGTTGTGTGTATGCATTTTTCTTTTACGGAGAGTTTGATCCTGGCTCAGGATGAACGCTGGCGGCGTGCTTAACACATGCAAGTCGAACGGTGAAGCAGAGCTTGCTCTGTGGATCAGTGGCGAACGGGTGAGTAACACGTGAGCAACCTGCCCTGGACTCTGGGATAAGCGCTGGAAACGGCGTCTAATACTGGATACGAGACGTGGCCGCATGGTCAACGTTTGGAAAGATTTTTTGGTTCAGGATGGGCTCGCGGCCTATCAGCTTGTTGGTGAGGTAATGGCTCACCAAGGCGTCGACGGGTAGCCGGCCTGAGAGGGTGACCGGCCACACTGGGACTGAGACACGGCCCAGACTCCTACGGGAGGCAGCAGTGGGGAATATTGCACAATGGGCGAAAGCCTGATGCAGCAACGCCGCGTGAGGGATGACGGCCTTCGGGTTGTAAACCTCTTTTAGCAAGGAAGAAGCGAAAGTGACGGTACTTGCAGAAAAAGCGCCGGCTAACTACGTGCCAGCAGCCGCGGTAATACGTAGGGCGCAAGCGTTATCCGGAATTATTGGGCGTAAAGAGCTCGTAGGCGGTTTGTCGCGTCTGCTGTGAAAACTGGAGGCTCAACCTCCAGCCTGCAGTGGGTACGGGCAGACTAGAGTGCGGTAGGGGAGATTGGAATTCCTGGTGTAGCGGTGGAATGCGCAGATATCAGGAGGAACACCGATGGCGAAGGCAGATCTCTGGGCCGTAACTGACGCTGAGGAGCGAAAGGGTGGGGAGCAAACAGGCTTAGATACCCTGGTAGTCCACCCCGTAAACGTTGGGAACTAGTTGTGGGGACCATTCCACGGTTTCCGTGACGCAGCTAACGCATTAAGTTCCCCGCCTGGGGAGTACGGCCGCAAGGCTAAAACTCAAAGGAATTGACGGGGACCCGCACAAGCGGCGGAGCATGCGGATTAATTCGATGCAACGCGAAGAACCTTACCAAGGCTTGACATATACGAGAACGCTGCAGAAATGTAGAACTCTTTGGACACTCGTATACAGGTGGTGCATGGTTGTCGTCAGCTCGTGTCGTGAGATGTTGGGTTAAGTCCCGCAACGAGCGCAACCCTCGTTCTATGTTGCCAGCACGTAATGGTGGGAACTCATGGGATACTGCCGGGGTCAACTCGGAGGAAGGTGGGGATGACGTCAAATCATCATGCCCCTTATGTCTTGGGCTTCACGCATGCTACAATGGCCGGTACAAAGGGCTGCAATACCGTGAGGTGGAGCGAATCCCAAAAAGCCGGTCCCAGTTCGGATTGAGGTCTGCAACTCGACCTCATGAAGTCGGAGTCGCTAGTAATCGCAGATCAGCAACGCTGCGGTGAATACGTTCCCGGGTCTTGTACACACCGCCCGTCAAGTCATGAAAGTCGGTAACACCTGAAGCCGGTGGCCTAACCCTTGTGGAGGGAGCCGTCGAAGGTGGGATCGGTAATTAGGACTAAGTCGTAACAAGGTAGCCGTACCGGAAGGTGCGGCTGGATCACCTCCTTTCTAAGGAGCATCTGAAGTCTTCGGACTTCCAGAACCCAGTTCGAAGGCACACGTTCTTCGCTGGGAGCTCATGGGTGGAACATTTGATGAGGCATCAGGGTCTGAGGGTTCTGCCGAGTACGCCGCTTGCGGTTGGAAAGGTGGGGTCGGAGGGGTTTGGTGCATGCACGCTGTTGGGTCCTGAGGGACCGGGTGTGACTCCTTTGGGGGTTTCGGCTGTACCTCTGGGCCTTCTTCTGCTGCTTGTGCAGTGGGGGTTGGTACCGCCCGTACTTTGAGAACTACACAGTGGACGCGAGCATCTTAGAGATGAATCTTCGGATTCATTTCACAGGTGATCTTTTTTAGATCATTTAGTCAATTTTCGAGTTGACGATTCAAACTCATGTGATTTCAAGTCTTTAAGAGCAAACGGTGGATGCCTTGGCATCTGGAGCCGAAGAAGGACGTAGCAATCTGCGATAAGCCTCGGGGAGTGGATAAGCACACTTTGATCCGAGGGTCTCCGAATGGGGAAACCCCGCTGGGCGGCGTGCCGACCTAGTGACTCCCGCCTGAATATATAGGGCGGGTAGAGGGAACGTGGGGAAGTGAAACATCTCAGTACCCACAGGAAGAGAAAACAACCGTGATTCCGTGAGTAGTGGCGAGCGAAATCGGAAGAGGCTAAACCTAGCGTGTGTGATAGCCGGCAGGCGTTGCACGTTGGGGGTTGTGGGACTTTCTTGATCATCCTGCCGGGTGATCGACGTGACAGAAGCGTATAGACGAATGGTCTTGAAAGGCCAGCCATAGTGGGTGCCAGCCCCGTAGTCGAAATGCGTGTTCTGGCGTGGAGAGTATCCCAAGTAGCACGGGGCCCGAGAAATCCCGTGTGAATCTGTCAGGACCACCTGATAAGCCTAAATACTCCCAGATGACCGATAGCGGACAAGTACCGTGAGGGAAAGGTGAAAAGTACCCCGGGAGGGGAGTGAAATAGTACCTGAAACCGTTTGCTTACAAACCGTTGGAGCCTCCTTAGTAGGGGTGACAGCGTGCCTTTTGAAGAATGAGCCTGCGAGTTAGCGATACGTGGCGAGGTTAACCCGTGTGGGGTAGCCGTAGCGAAAGCGAGTCTGAATAGGGCGATTCAGTCGCGTGTCCTAGACCCGAAGCGAAGTGATCTATCCATGGCCAGGTTGAAGCGACGGTAAGACGTCGTGGAGGACCGAACCCACTTAGGTTGAAAACTGAGGGGATGAGCTGTGGATAGGGGTGAAAGGCCAATCAAACTTCGTGATAGCTGGTTCTCTCCGAAATGCATTTAGGTGCAGCGTTGCGTGTTTCTTGCCGGAGGTAGAGCTACTGGATGGCCGATGGGCCCTACAAGGTTACTGACGTCAGCCAAACTCCGAATGCCGGTAAGTGAGAGCGCAGCAGTGAGACTGTGGGGGATAAGCTTCATAGTCGAGAGGGAAACAACCCAGACCACCAACTAAGGTCCCTAAGCGCGTGCTAAGTGGGAAAGGATGTGGAGTTGCTGTGACAACCAGGAGGTTGGCTTAGAAGCAGCCACCCTTGAAAGAGTGCGTAATAGCTCACTGGTCAAGTGATTCCGCGCCGACAATGTAACGGGGCTCAAGCACGCCACCGAAGTTGTGGCATTGACATTATTGGTAGGCCTTCGTGGTCCAGCCGTGTTGATGGGTAGGAGAGCGTCGTGTGGCCAGCGAAGCGGCGGTGTGAACCAGCCGTGGAGGCTACACGAGTGAGAATGCAGGCATGAGTAGCGAAAGACGTGTGAGAAACACGTCCTCCGAAAGACCAAGGGTTCCAGGGTCAAGCTAATCTTCCCTGGGTAAGTCGGGACCTAAGGCGAGGCCGACAGGCGTAGTCGATGGACAACGGGTTGATATTCCCGTACCGGCGAAGAACCGCCCAAGCTAATCCAGTGGTGCTAAGAGTCCTAGCCAGGAATGTGTGGATCCCTTCGGGGTGATGCCGTCTTGGTGAACGCTCGACCCCATGCTGGTGCGGTTAGCGTATTAACAGGTGTGACGCAGGAAGGTAGCCCAACCCGGGCGATGGTTGTCCCGGGGCAAGTGCGTAGGCTGAGTCGTAGGCAAATCCGCGACTCGTTCGGCTGAGACACGATGCGGATAAAAAGTGGGTGATCCTATGCTGCCGAGAAAAGCATCGACGCGAGGTTCTAGCTGCCCGTACCCCAAACCGACTCAGGTGGTCAGGTAGAGAATACCAAGGAGATCGAGAGAATCGTGGTTAAGGAACTCGGCAAAATGCCCCCGTAACTTCGGGAGAAGGGGGGCCATCCACTTATACGGACTTGCTCCGGAAAGGGTGTGGTGGCCGCAGAGACTAGTGGGTAGCGACTGTTTACTAAAAACACAGGTCCGTGCCAAGTCGCAAGACGATGTATACGGACTGACGCCTGCCCGGTGCTGGAAGGTTAAGAGGAGCGGTTAGCGTAAGCGAAGCTGCGAATTTAAGCCCCAGTAAACGGCGGTGGTAACTATAACCATCCTAAGGTAGCGAAATTCCTTGTCGGGTAAGTTCCGACCTGCACGAATGGCGTAACGACTTCCCAACTGTCTCAACCGCGAACTCGGCGAAATTGCATTACGAGTAAAGATGCTCGTTACGCGCAGCAGGACGGAAAGACCCCGTGACCTTTACTACAGCTTGGTATTGGTGTTCGGTGTGGCTTGTGTAGGATAGGTGGGAGACTGTGAAGCAGACACGCCAGTGTTTGTGGAGTCATTGTTGAAATACCACTCTGGTCACTCTGGATATCTAACTTCGAACCGTAATCCGGTTCAGGGACAGTGCCTGGTGGGTAGTTTAACTGGGGCGGTTGCCTCCCAAAAAGTAACGGAGGCGCCCAAAGGTTCCCTCAACCTGGTTGGCAATCAGGTGGCGAGTGTAAGTGCACAAGGGAGCTTGACTGTGAGACTGACAGGTCGAGCAGGGACGAAAGTCGGGACTAGTGATCCGGCAGTGGCTTGTGGAAGCGCTGTCGCTCAACGGATAAAAGGTACCTCGGGGATAACAGGCTGATCTTGCCCAAGAGTCCATATCGACGGCATGGTTTGGCACCTCGATGTCGGCTCGTCGCATCCTGGGGCTGGAGTAGGTCCCAAGGGTTGGGCTGTTCGCCCATTAAAGCGGTACGCGAGCTGGGTTTAGAACGTCGTGAGACAGTTCGGTCCCTATCCGCTGCGCGCGTAGGAAGTTTGAGAGGATCTGACCCTAGTACGAGAGGACCGGGTTGGACGAACCTCTGGTGTGTCAGTTGTTCCGCCAGGAGCACCGCTGATTAGCTACGTTCGGGATGGATAACCGCTGAAAGCATCTAAGCGGGAAGCCGGCCTCAAGATGAGAC
This sequence comes from Microbacterium sp. RG1, assembly GCF_005347485.1. NCBI lineage: Bacteria > Bacillati > Actinomycetota > Actinomycetes > Micrococcales > Microbacteriaceae > Microbacterium > Microbacterium sp. RG1. The sequence goes on from NZ_CP034121.1 coordinate 516,079, forward strand.
TTCCATACCTTCGGGTGAGAGGCTCCCAGCCAGACTACTGGGTTGATAGGCCAGATGTGGAAGCGCAGTAATGCGTGTAGCTGACTGGTACTAATAAGCCGATGACTTGATAACACTTCGTTTGAACTGAAGCTGTTCGCGTCCACTGAGTGGTTCTCGATGTACGGTCGAGAACCGCAGACAACATTCTTTTGTTGTGTGCATGACTTGAAACATCAATAGTGTTTCGGCGGCCATAGCGAGAGGGAAACGCCCGGTCCCATTCCGAACCCGGAAGCTAAGCCTCTCAGCGCCGATGGTACTGCAGGGGGGACCCTGTGGGAGAGTAGGACACCGCCGGACTCCTTTTAGAAATGGCCACCCAAAGCTGGGTGGCCATTTCTGTTTTCCAGGGGTTTACGTCGCGAGGAGAGAGCGAATGACGAACAACGACGACAACGAGCAGCGTCGGGAGTCTTCGCGCGCCCGCGGCGGGGACCGCCCGCATCAGAGCGGCGACCGTTCTTACCGTCCGCGTCAGGACGGCCAGGGGTCGGAGCGTCCCCGCCGTGACGGCGACCGCCCATATCGTCCGCGTCAGGACGGTGACCGCTCCTATCGTCCGCGGGATGGCGCCCAGGCTGACCGCCCGCGCCGTGACGGCGACCGCCCGTACCGTCCGCGTCAGGACGGCGATCGTCCGTACCGTCCCCGTGACGGCGCGCAGGCCGATCGCCCGCGACGCGACGGCGACCGTCCGTTCCGCCCTCGCGAGGGTGGCGACCGTCCGTACCGTCCGCGTCAGGACGGTCAGGGGTCGGAGCGTCCTCGTCGTGACGGTGACCGTCCGTTCCGCCCTCGCGAGGGCGGCGACCGTCCGTACCGTCCGCGTCAGGACGGCGATCGTCCGTACCGTCCCCGTGACGGTGCGCAGGCCGACCGCCCGCGCCGCGACGGCGACCGCCCGTTCCGTCCCCGCGAAGGCGGCGACCGTCCGCACCGTCCCCGCGAGGGTGGCGACCGGCCCTATCGTCCGCGTCAGGAGGGCGACCGCCCCTCCCGTCCCCGCGAGGGTGGCGACCGTCCGTACCGTTCCCGCGAGGGTGGCGACCGGCCCTATCGTCCGCGTCAGGAGGGCGACCGCCCCTCCCGTCCCCGCGAGGGTGGCGACCGTCCGTACCGTCCCCGCGACGGCGGCGATCGCCCCTCCCGCGGCGGTCACGACTCCGATCGTTCCTCGCGTCCGCCGCAGCGCGATGCGGTGCGCGCGGCCAAGATCGCAGAGCCCGAGGTCCCCGAGGAGATCACGGCGCGCGATCTGCACCCCAGCGCACGGAACGAGCTCAAGACGCTCAGCAAGGAGAACGCCGAGGAGGTCGCCCGTCACCTGGTGATGGCCGGGCGCCTGATCGACGAGGACCCGCAGCGCGCGCACGAGCACGCCCTCGCCGCATCCCGCCGTGCCGGTCGCATCGCCGTCGTGCGCGAAAGCGTCGCCATCACCGCCTACGCGACCGGCGATTACGCGCTTGCGCTGCGCGAGCTGCGCACCTACCGTCGAATCTCCGGCAACGAGGACCAGATCGCCCTCATGGTCGACAGCGAGCGCGGTGTCGGGCGTCCCGACCGTGCGATCGAGGTCGGTCGCGCCGTCGATAGGAACACGCTTCCCCTCGCGGTGCGCGTGTCCCTCGCGATCGCGCTGTCCGGTGCGCGTCTGGATCTCGGTGAGACCGAGCGCGCCCTCGCCGAACTGGACATCCCCGAGCTCGACCCCGACCGCGCCTTCGAGTGGAGCCCCGCTCTGTTCGCGGCCCGCGCAGCGGTGCTCGAAGAGCTGGGTCGCGACGAGGAAGCTGCCGAGTGGACGCGGCGGGCGGACATCGCCGCCGAAGCACTCGACGAGGCAGCGGGCAACGGATCCGACGAGGAGATCTACGTCGAGGAGATCTTCGACGAGGAGTTCGTCGAGGTCACTGACGCCGGCGAGTCGGACGCGGACGAGGATCCCCAGGCCGACGCCGAGCAGGACGGCGACGCCGACGAGGACGACTACTCGATCGCTGCGGAGGTGGAGGAACTCCTCGCCGCCGCGGATGCGGCCGCCGACGCGCACAGCTCGACGACCGCAGACGATGACGAGGACCAGGAGCGCTGATGGCTCTGTTCGGTCGCCCCACTCCCACCCCGCTCGACGGTGTGGACACCGTGTTGGCCGACCTCGACGGTGTCGTGTACGCCGGTGCGGGGGCGCTCCCGCACGCGGTCGATGCGCTGAACACCGTCGCGGCGACGCGTCGACTCGGCTTCATCACCAACAACGCGTCTCGCACCGACGCCAGTGTCGCCGCGCACCTCACCGAGCTCGGTCTGACCGTGACCGCCGACGATGTGGTCACCAGCCCCCAGGCCGCGGTGCGACTGCTGCGCACCCGCGTGCCCGCCGGGGCGACGATCCTCGTCGTCGGGGGAGAGGGCCTCGTCGTGGAGCTCGAGAAGGCCGGCTTCGTCGTCACGCGATCGGCCGAGGACGACCCGGCCGCCGTCGTGCAGGGCTTCGCGCCGCACGTGGGATGGACGGATCTCGCCGAGGCCGCCTTCGCGCTCAAGACACCGGAAGATGAGGGCGGGATCCCGTGGATCGCCACCAACACCGACTGGACCATCCCGCAGTCCCGGGGCATCGCGCCGGGAAACGGCACACTCGTCTCCGCGGTCCACACCGCCATCGGCCGGCTCGCGGTCGTCGCGGGAAAGCCCGAGACGCCCATCTTCGAAGAGGCGCTCGCTCGGTTCGACGCGCGCCGCGCGCTCTTCATCGGCGACCGGCTGGACACGGACATCGCGGGAGCTCAGGCGGCCGGCATCCCCTCGGCACTCGTGCTCACCGGCATCGATCGGCCCAAGCATGTCCTCGCAGCACCCTCGACCTCGCGTCCCGACTTCATCCTCGGCGATCTCCGCGAACTGCATGAGCCGTATCCGCAGACCAAGGTCAAGGGCGACGTGACGATCGTCGGCGATGCGCGTGTCGCCGTGGACGGCGCGGACCTGCGCATCCTGTCGGCGGGCTCGCGTCCGATCGACCTCGTGCGCGCGGGTGCTGCGGCGATCTGGTCGACGGGGCGGGCGATCTTCGGGTTCCGCGTGCCCGAGGAGCTGTACGCGGATCCGTTCCATCGGCCCTGACACACCGTCCGTGCGGAGGGTGAGCCGTATCCTGGGGTGATGCACGCAGAACCCACGGAGCCGGCCGATGATCTGCTGCCCGCACTCGAGGTGATCGAGCAGCAGAGCCTCGGCGATCGTGCCGCAGCGTATGCGGTCCTGCTCGACGACATCGCTCGCCGCCTCGACTCCGGACCGCACGCCGGATGACCGAGCGTCTCGACGCCGCCGTCGCCGCCCGCGGGCTTGCGCGCTCGCGCACCCACGCTGCGACGCTCATCACGCAGGGCCTCGTCTCGGTCGACGGCACCGCCGTCGTCAAGCCCTCACACCGCGTGCCCGCGTCCGCAGCGATCGCCGTCGCCGCATCCGATCACTACGTCAGCCGCGCCGCCCACAAGCTGATCGCCGCGCTCGACGCGTTCGCGATCGACGTCGCCGGACGCGCCGCGCTGGACATGGGCGCCAGTACCGGGGGATTCACCCAGGTGCTCCGCGAACGGGGCGCCGAGCCGGTGCTTGCCGTCGACGTCGGGCACGACCAGCTCGCCGAGAGCGTGCGCCGGGATCCCGGCGTGATCGCGGTCGAGGGGTTCAATGTCCGCTTCATGGACCCCGCCGCCCTCGCCGCCGCAGCGGCGACGCCGTACACACCCGAGGTCGTCACGGGAGATCTGTCCTTCATCTCGCTCTCCCACGTGCTCGAGCCCGTGCGCTCGGTCGTCACGGACACGAGCGACATCGTGCTGCTCATCAAGCCGCAATTCGAGGTGGGCCGCACCGCCGTGCGCGGCGGCCTCGTCACAGATCCCGCCCAGCGGGCGGAGTCGATCTCGACCGTCCTCTGGCAGGCGTGGGATGCGGGGCTGCAGACGGCGGGCCTGATCGCGTCTCCCGTTGTCGGAACCCACGGCAACCAGGAGTATCTCGCGCACCTCCGACGCACCGGCGGGCGCATTCCGTCAGAATGGGAGAGCACTGTGACCGAGCTGACGGGAGTGCGATGACCGATCCGCGCCACATCCTCGTGGTGGCCCACGCGCGCCGCGCAGACACCGTCGAGGCGGCCGATCGGGTGATCTCGGCCCTGCGCGCCGCGGGAGCCACTCCCGTGCTGGCAGAAGACGATCGCGATGAGCTCGCTGAAGTGCTGCCGCGCTGCGCCGACCTGGCCGTGCTGGGCGTCGATGTGCCCCTGCACGAGATCGAGCTGGCGATCGTGCTCGGTGGCGACGGGACGATCCTCCGCGCCGCCGAGATGGTGCGCAGCGGCACCGCCCCCGTGCTCGGCATCAACATGGGCCACGTGGGTTTCCTCGCCGAGAGCGAGAGGGACGACATGGACGAGGCCGTGGCTCGGGTCATCGCCCGCGACTACCGGGTCGAGGAGCGCCTCGCCCTCTCGGTGCGGGTGAAGGACGCTTCCGGGCAGGTCATCTACAGCACCTGGGCGTTGAACGAGGCGACCGTCGAGAAGGCGAGCCGCGAGCGGATGCTCGAGGTCGTCATGGAGATCGACGGGCGTCCCCTGTCGAGCTTCGGATGCGACGGCGTCGTCATCGCGACCCCCACCGGCTCCACCGCCTACAACTTCTCCGCCGGTGGCCCGATCATCTGGCCGACCGTCGAAGCCATCTCGGTCGTCCCGCTGTCGGCGCACGCACTGTTCGCGAAGCCGCTCGTGGTCGGCCCCGAGGCCGCGGTCGCGATCGAGGTGCTGGCCCGGACGCACGGCACCGGCATCCTCTGGTGCGACGGCCGCCGCTCGCACGAGCTCCCGCCGGGGGCGCGCGTCGTCGCCCGTCGCTCCTCGGAGCCGGTGCGTCTCGCGCGCCTGCATCCGCCGGCATTCACCGAGCGCCTCGTGCAGAAATTCCACCTGCCCGTCACCGGGTGGCGGGGACCGGCGGGCGAGGTCACCGCGTGATCGAGGAGATGCGCCTGCGTGAGCTCGGTGTCATCGCCGACGCCACGCTGCCCATGGGCCCCGGCTTCACGGCCATCACGGGCGAGACCGGTGCGGGCAAGACCATGGTCGTCACCGGGCTCGGCCTGCTCCTCGGTGCGCGCGCCGACTCCGGAGTCGTGCGATCGGGCGCCACCGCCGCGGCCGTCGAGGGCGTCTGGCTCGTGGATCCCGACGGTGCCGCCGCCGATCGCGTCCGCGAGGCGGGGGGAGATCTGGACCCCGTCGCAGACGACCGCGTCGAGCTCCTGCTCGGCCGCACTCTGAGCGCCGAGGGGCGCAGCCGCGCCACGGTGGGCGGCCGGTCGGCGCCGGTCGGCGTCTTGACCGACCTCGCCGATCTCCTCGTGGCCGTGCACGGGCAGTCCGACCAGTTGCGCCTGCGCTCCGGCGCGGCGCAGCGCGACGCCCTCGATCGTTATGCGGGACAGAGCGTCGCCGTGCCGCTGGAGGAGTATCGGCGCGCGTACGAGCGGGTGCGCGACCTCGATGCGGAACTCGCCGAGCTGGTCCAGCGCCGCGACGAGCGGGTGCGCGAAGCCGAGCAGTTGCGCGCCGATCTTGCCGCGATCGAGGCCGCGTCCCCCCAGCCTGGGGAGGACGTGCAACTGGCGGCCCGCGCCGAGCTCCTCGCCAATGTGGAGGAGCTCCGAGCCGCTGCGGCTCTCGCGCACGAAGCACTCGCCAGCGAACACGACGCCCCCGATGCATCCACCCTGGTCGCCGAGGCACGTCGCGCCATGGAACGCGTCTCCGACGCCGACCCCACCGTTGCGGCGATGGCGGAACAGGCCGCCGAGATCTCGTACCGGATCGTCGATCTCGCCGGCGCCGTCGCGGGGTATCTCGCCGATCTCGACGAGACGGGGCCGGCCGAGCTCGCCGCGGTCGAGGAGCGCCGCAGCGTGCTCGCAGCCCTCGTGCGCGCCCACGGCAGCCTGGAAGCCGCGCTGGCCCTCGCCGCGGACGGCGGCGATCGCCTGGCCGAGCTCGACGACGACGACTCGCACGTCGAGCGGTTGAGCGCCGAGCGCGCGCAGGTCGTGGAGCGCCTCGACGCCGCAGCCACCGCCCTGACCGCGGCGCGTCGTGAGGCAGCGGAGCGGCTGGCGGCCGATGTCACGGAAGAACTCCACGCCCTCGCCCTGCCCGACGCCCGCGTCGAGGTGCAGGTGAGCGAGACGCCCGCATCCGCGGCAGGACGCGACGAGGTCGCGATCCTCCTCGCCCCGCATCCCGGGGCTGCCCCGCGTCCCGTGTCCAAGGGGGCCTCGGGCGGCGAGCTCAGCCGCGTGATGCTCGCGATCGAGGTCGTGATCGCCGCGACCGATCCTGTGCCCACGTTCGTCTTCGACGAGGTGGATGCGGGAATCGGCGGCGCCGCCGCGATCGAGGTGGGGCGGCGCCTAGCCCGCCTCGCCGAGACGTCGCAGGTGATCGTCGTGACCCACCTCGCCCAGGTGGCGGCGTTCGCGACGAACCACCTCAGCGTCGTGAAGCAGAACGACGGCTCCGTCACCCAGTCCAGCGTCCGGCGTCTGACGGGAGCCGAACGGGAAGCGGAGATGGCGCGACTGCTGTCCGGTTTGGCAGACTCCGACGCAGCACTCACACACGCGCGGGAGCTGCTCGCCCTCGCCGGTCCCGCCCACTGATAGGATAGAAGCCCGTGACGAACTCTTCCGGCTCAGGCCTCTCCCACGGTACGAACAACGACGACACCACCAAGCACATCTTCGTGACGGGCGGTGTCGTCTCCTCGTTGGGCAAGGGCCTGACCGCGGCCAGCCTGGGCAATCTGCTCACCGCTCGGGGCCTGCGCGTCGTCATGCAGAAGCTCGACCCGTACCTGAACGTCGACCCGGGAACGATGAATCCGTTCCAGCACGGCGAGGTCTTCGTCACCGACGACGGCGCCGAGACCGACCTCGACATCGGGCACTACGAGCGCTTCCTCGACATCGAGCTGAGCCAGGCGGCCAACGTCACGACCGGTCAGATCTACTCCCAGGTGATCGCCCGCGAGCGCCGTGGCGAGTACCTGGGCGACACCGTGCAGGTGATCCCGCACATCACCGACGAGATCAAGCGACGGATGCGGCTGCAGGCCAGCGAGTCGCCCAAGCCCGACGTGATCATCACCGAGGTGGGCGGCACGGTCGGCGACATCGAGTCCCAGCCGTTCCTCGAGGCGGCGCGTCAGCTGCGTCACGAGCTCGGCCGCGACACGGTGTTCTTCGTGCATGTCTCGCTCGTGCCCTTCATGGGCGCGTCGGGGGAGCAGAAGACCAAGCCCACGCAGCACTCCGTCGCCGCTCTCCGCTCGATCGGCATCCAGCCCGACGCCCTGGTGCTGCGCAGTGACCGTCCCGTCACCGACGCCAACAAGCGCAAGATCGCGCTCATGTGCGACGTCGACGTCGAGGGCGTCATCAACACCGTCGATCTGCCGAGCATCTACGACATCCCCTCCACCCTCAACGAGCAGGGCCTGGACGCGTACATCGCACGCCGGCTCGGGCTGAGCGAGAAGGCGGCGGAGGTCGACTGGTCGCGCTGGCAGCAGGTTCTCAACGCCGTGCACAACCCCAAGCACGACGTCACCATCGGGCTGGTCGGCAAGTACATCGACCTCCCCGACGCCTACCTGTCGGTGACGGAGGCGTTGAAGGCCGGCGGCTTCGCGCACGAGACCCACGTCAACATCCGGTGGATCCCCTCCGACACCTGCGAGACGCCCGAGGGCGCCGCGGCCGCGCTCGCCGAGGTCGACGGCATCGTTGTACCCGGCGGATTCGGCATCCGCGGCATCGAAGGCAAGCTCGGTGCTCTGCGCTTCGCGCGTGAGCAGGGCATCCCCACGCTCGGCATCTGCCTCGGCCTGCAGTGCATGGTCATCGAGTACGCCCGCACGATGGCGGGCCTGGAGGGTGCGTCCTCGAGCGAGTTCGACCCCGACACGGTGCACCCCGTCGTCGCCACGATGGCCGAGCAGGTCGACATCCTCGACCACGGCGACCTGGGCGGCACGATGCGGCTGGGGCTGTACCCGGCCGATCTCGCCGAGGGCTCGATCGCGGCGGAGGTCTACGGTTCGACCCGCGCCTCCGAGCGGCACCGCCACCGCTACGAGGTCAACAACGCCTACCGTGAGCAGCTCGCCGAGGCGGGGCTCGTCTTCTCGGGTCTGAACCCCGACCTCGGTCTGGTCGAGTACGTCGAGCTGCCGCGTGACGTGCACCCGTACTACATCGCGACCCAGGCCCACCCCGAGCTGCGCTCGCGGCCGACCGAGCCGCATCCGCTGTTCCGCGGACTCGTCGGCGCGGCGCTGGACCGTCACCGCGCGAGCGAGCTGTTCGACGTCGAGAACGCGTGAGCGGGGCGCGGCCGTGATCGAGGACGAGCGGTTCGACGGCGAGGTCGTCGACACGAGCGTGGTCTTCCACGGCCGCGTCTGGGACGTGCGCTCGGATGTGGTGCGCTACGGCGACGGCGAGATCGTCCGCGACTACGTCGACCACACCGGGGCGGCCGCCGTCGTGGCCATCGACGACGAGGAACGAGTGCTGCTCATCCAGCAGTACCGGCATCCGATTCGTCATCGCGATTGGGAGATCCCGGCGGGGCTGCTCGATGTGGCGGGGGAGACGCCCGCCGAGACCGCTCGTCGGGAGCTCGCGGAGGAGGTCGATCTCGCCGCGGGCAGCCTCGAGCCCCTCGTGAGTCTGTTCACGAGCCCGGGCGGCAGCGACGAGATCGTCCACGTCTTCCTCGCGCGCGATCTGGTCCAGCTCAGCGCTCACGAGCGCACCGACGAGGAGGCGGACATCGTCGCGCAGTGGGTGCCACTGGCCGACGTCGTCGGAGCGATCCTCGCGGGCGCCGTGCGCAACGGCATCCTCATCTCGGGCGTCCTCGCCGCGGCCGAGCGGCTCCGCCGGGACGACCTGGCCGGCTGAGATGCGCATCGGCCGCGCGGTCGAGGTGTACCTGCGCCACGTGACGATCGAGCGCGGGCTGGCCTCGCATACCGTCGACGCGTACCGCCGGGACCTGGGGACGTACGCGGCGTGGCTCGCGGAGCGCGGCATCGAGGACGTCGACGCGGTGGATGCGGCGCAGATCGCCGCATTCGCGGCGGAGAAGGCGTCGGCCGAGCCGCGACCGGCCGCATCCAGCCTCGCCCGGTTGCAGTCCTCGGTCCGTGGGCTGCACCGGTTCCTCGTGCGCGAGGGGATCCGCCAGGACGATCCGGCGCAGGATCTTCGACCGCCCAAACTCGCGCAACGGCTTCCCCAGGCACTGACCGTCGATCAGGTCGAGCGGCTTCTCGACGCGTCGGGCCCCCCACCCGGGCAGGCAGAGGCGGCCACCTCCGTCCAGCTCCGCGACCGTGCGCTCGTCGAGCTGCTGTACGCGACCGGTGCGCGCGTTTCGGAGATCGTGCAGCTCGACGTCGACGACCTCGCGCACGGCGAGGTCCTGCGGGTGCGGGGAAAAGGGTCGAAGGAGCGGATCGTTCCGGTCGGCTCCTACGCCCGCGCCGCGGTCGACGCCTACCTCACACGCGCCCGCCCCGAGCTCGCACGCCGCGGCCGGGGCACACCGCGCCTCTTCGTGGGCGCGCGAGGCGCGGCGCTGTCGCGGCAGAGCGCGTGGGCTGTGCTGCAGCAGGCGGCGGAAGGGGCGGGGCTGGAGGCGCACGTCTCGCCGCACACGCTGCGCCACTCCTTCGCGACGCACCTGCTGCAGGGCGGAGCGGATGTGCGCGTGGTGCAGGAGCTGCTCGGCCACTCCTCGGTGGCCACGACCCAGATCTACACGCACGTGAGCGTCGACGCCCTCCGCGACGTCTACGCGGCGGCTCACCCGCGGGCGCGCTGAGCCGCACGCGCTTCCCGTTCCCGACACCGGGGATAGTCACGGCTCCGCCCGGGGCGGCAGCCCGTGCGCCCGCGGATCATCGGAGGGGTGAGGAGACTGCGCCGCACCACGACGGGGGAGGGTGCCTCGGAGCGTCCGGGCTTCGCCTACCTGCCCGCCGACACCGTGTACCTGGATGCGGCCTGCCAGTCGATGCGCCCCGCGCCCGTCATCGAGGCGTTCGACGAGTACTTCCGAACCCGAAACGCGTGCGGCGGCCGCGCCTCCTACGAGAGCGCGCGCCAGGTGGATGCGGGCGTCGCCGACACGCGCGCCGCGGTGCTGCGCGCACTCGGACTCACCTCCCGCACGCATGCGGTCTCCTTCACGCTGAACACCACGTACGGGCTGAATCTCCTCCTGACGCAGATACCGGCCGGCCGATTCCGGCGCGTCGTGACGACGGTCACCGAGCACAACGCGGTCTTCCTCAGCACCATCGCCTTCGCCCGCGCTCGCGGGATCGATCGTGTCGTGCTGGAGCGCGATGCCCTCGGTGCTCTGATGTACCGCGACGCCGACCTTGCCGACGCCCTCGTGGTCGTCTCGGCCCAGAACAACGTCGACGGCGCCGTCACCGCCGATCTGCGGGGGCTCGTCGCCGACGCCCACCGCCTGGGCGGCACGGTCATCGTCGACGCCGCGCAGGCGATGGCCCACGCACCCGAGGCCCTGCGGTCTCTCGCGGCCGATGCGATCTGCTTCTCGGCCCACAAGGCCTACGGGCCGTCCCTGGGCGTCGTCGTCGCGACGCATGAGCTTCTGATGTCGCTCGAGGTCGCATTCGTCGGTGGCGGTCAGGTGGCGGAGGTCACCGCCGACGACTTCGTACTGCTCGACGAGCCGCATACCCGCCTCGAGCCGGGACTGCAGGCGTGGGGCGAGATCCTCGCCTTCGGCGCGGCGCTGCGGTGGCGCGAGGCGTACCCGCGCACCACCGGGGAGTCCGTGGAGCAGCGTGAGCGACGCCTCACGCGTGCGCTGCGCGAGGGGCTGGGCGAGATCCCGAACCTGTCGGTCTTCGGTGACGCCGACGGTGCGCTCGTGCCGTTTCGCGCCCACCGCGTCGACAGCAACCGCCTCGCGGTCTTCCTCTCGAAGGCGGGGATCTCCGCGCGCAGCGGGTACTTCTGTGCGCACTACTGGCTGCGCGAACGCGAACGGGTCGAACCGCTGCTGCGGTTGAGCCTCGGCGCGCACAACACCGAGCAGGACGTCGCGCGGTGTCTCGACGTGCTCGGCCGGATGCTGAGGGGGCTCTGAATGCTGTGCATCGCCGCATTCCTCGTGCTGCTCGTCCTGGCGGCCGTCTCCGCGAAGTACCGGCGCCTGCTCGGCACAGCGTGGCGATGCGTCACCCGGCGCGTGACGTTCCGCCCCTGCGACACATCGTTCCGCGAGGACGTGAGGAACAGCATGCTCGCGCCCCTCGCGGTGCGGGCTCCGAGGCTCGTGAAGCCGGCGAGCATCGCGATCGAGGTGACCGCCTGGATCATGGTGCTCTCGCTCGTCGTGAGCCTCTACATCGTCGGCAAGAGCGGGCTCAACCTCTTCGTCTACGGCACCTGCAACCCGCAGGACACCCAGGCCTGCAGCCTGTCCGCGGGGGCGTGCAGCATCGATGCCGGTGCGGACGACTTCGGTTCCGCCCTGGGCAAGGGGGATGTCATCGGCGCGTTCGCCGCGGAGTTCCGCTCGCTCGGCAAGACCTTCGACGCGCTGCCGAGCCGGCTGAAGGACTGGGATGCGCGCGAGTACCTCCCCGAGGCGGCGAGCTACGCCGGCGGGTACCGCGACGAGCTGCCGGTGGCGGTCGAAGTGATCGACCCGGGCTGCCGATTCTGCGCCGAGCTCTTCCGCAACATCGAGAGCTCTGGCTTCGCCGACCGACAGAACCTCGCCTACATCCCGTACCCGATCGGACCGGATGCCGCCCCGAAGTTCACGAACTCGCCCCTGATCACCGACTACCTCACCGCCATCCGCCTCACGGAGCAGGCCGATGTCCCCGCGCAGGGAGCGACGGACTGGCGGATCCTCGAGCACATCTTCACGGGGGAGCGCGCCGACGGCGTCGCCTGGCAGACGTGGTTCAACGAGCAGGCCTCACCGGAGCAGGCCGAGACCCAGCTGCAGGAGTGGCTCGCGGAGGCCGGCTACGACGCCGCCGGTATCCTGGACATCGCGCGGCTCGCCGCATCCGATCGGGTGCACGAGATCGTCGCGGACGGCAAGCGGATCGTCGAGGAGGAGATCCGCACGGCCACCGTCCCCACCCTCATCGCCGACGGGGCCCTGCACCCCGGGGTCGTGTCGGTCGACCAGCTCCAGGGGATGCGGTGAGCCGGACGCATTAGTCACGGCCGCAGCGCCCCGCGAGTCGGACTCCTCGCGCGCACACTGAGCGCATGAGCGTTCCCACCGCGCCCCCGTCACGCGCGCTCGCCGTCTTCTGGATCGTCGCCGGCGTGCTCGGCTGGGCGGTCTCGTTCCTGCTGTACCTGGAGTACATCGGCCAGCTGCGGGGCATCGACCCTCTCGTGTCGTGCCAGCTGAGCGTGATCGTGACGTGCGGGCCCAACCTGCTCTCACCCGGCGGCAACCTTCTCGGCTTCAGCAACTCGCTCATCGGCGTGGTGCTCTTCCTCGGCCCGATCTACGCCGGTGTGACGGCGCTCGCCGGGGCGACGGGCCTCAGAAGCTGGTACTGGCGCACCTACCTGTCCTTCATCGCCGCCGCCTTCGTGTTCGTGCACTTCCTGGCCTATCGGAGCATCTTCGAGTACGGCTCGCTCTGCCCGTGGTGCATGGTCGTGTGGCTCGTCACCATCCCGCTGTTCTGGGTCACGCTCGGCTGGAGTGCGCGTGCGGGGCTGTGGGGGAGCCGGATGCGGCCGATCGGTCGGTGGCTCGCGAGCTGGGCGCCGCTGGTCGCCATCCTCGACGTCGCGCTGATCGCCGTCATCGCCCAGCTCAGACTGGACGTCCTGGGCTCGCTGTTCTGAGCCGGCTCCGCGGGTGCTGTGTGCGCTTCCCGCGTCACGTTACGAACCTGTGAATTGTCTAAGCGATCGCCGCTGAATCCGACTAGCGTCGGGCGCACCGGGGAAACGCGAGAGGACACCAGGTGACGACATCACGGCCACGAGCCACCCGTATGGGAATCGGAATCGGCGCGGCTCTGGCGGTGACCGCCGGCATCGCGCCGGCCGCTGCCGTCGACCCCGCCGATCTGGAGGAGCGGGTGACGGTGGACGCCGTCGTCGGGCACCTGCAGCAGCTGCAGGACATCGCCGACGCGAACGGCGGCAACCGGGCGGCGGGCACCAGCGGCTACGAAGCCAGCGCGGCGTACATCGAGCAGGCGCTCACGGCCGCCGGGTACACGCCCGAGCGCCAATACTTCGACGCGGACCTGCAGACGATCGACGCCTACACGTTGACGGTCGACGGCTACACTCCCGCCGACCCCTTCGGCATCCCGATGGAGTTCACGCCGGGCACGCCCGCGGGCGGGCTCACCGACCTGCCGCTCATCGCCCCGACCGCGCCGCTGGGATGCACCGGGGACGACTGGGCGGGCACCGATGCCGCCGGCGCGATCGCTCTCGTCTCGCGCGGCAGCTGTTCCTTCGCGGAGAAGTCGGCGGCGGCCGCCGCCGCCGGCGCGGAGGCCGTGATCATCTACAACAACGAGGCGGGGCCGCTCCAGGGCACCCTCGGAGCGCAGACGCCCGACCTCGCACCGACCGTCGGCATCCTGCAGAGCGAGGGTCAGGACCTCCTCGCCGCGCTCGCCGACGGACCGGTCCTCGCGGATCTCGATCTGCAGCAGCACATCGACTCGGTCGAGACGTTCAACATCATCGCCGACACGCCCACCGGCCGCGACGACAACGTCGTCATGCTCGGCGCGCACCTGGACTCCGTCGAGGACGGCCCCGGCATCAACGACAACGGCTCGGGCTCGGCGGCGATCCTGGAGGTCGCCCTCCAGCTGGCCGCATCCGGTGAGCTGGAGAACAAGGTTCGCTTCGCCTGGTGGGGCGCCGAGGAGATCGGGCTGCTGGGATCGGCCCACTACGTGGACGAGCTGTCGGACGCCGACGCCGACGCCATCGCGACGTATCTCAACTTCGACATGGTCGCCTCTCCGAACTACGTGATCGCCGTGTACGACGCCGACCAGTCCACGTACGAAGCTCCGGTGGAGGTCCCCGAGGGGTCGATCGCGACGGAGGCGGCGTTCACGAGCTACTTCGATGCGATCGGACAGCCCTGGATCGACACCGCCTTCGACGCCCGCAGCGATTACAACGCGTTCATCCTGGCGGGCATCCCGGCATCCGGGCTGTTCACGGGGGCCGACGACGTCAAGACCGCGGAGCAGGTCGCACTGTTCGGCGGCACCGAAGGCATCATCATGGACCCGAACTACCACACGCCGGCCGATGACATGTCGAACATCAACACCGAGGCGCTCGGCATCATGCTCGGCGCGATGGCCAGCGTCACCGCGGCGCTGGCGAACGACACGTCCGCCGTCAACGGTGTCGCGCCCATCGTCGACCCGGTCGCCCCGGCGCCTGAGGTGACCGAGGAGGGCGACCACCTGCTGGCCGCCTCCGGCTCGGAGATCTCCGGCGTGTGGCTCGGCGGCGGCGTCCTGGCACTCCTCGCGGGTGCCGCCGTGCTGGCCGCGGCCGCACGTCGCCGGCGCACCGTGTGAGCGCGGTTCGGGGAGGGGGCTCGGTGCGCCCTCCCCGAACCCGCCGCCTGCCGTCGCTAGAATCGATCGAACGACCAAGCAGAGCGGGAGTACGGTGGCGGAGCGCGCAGTGAAGCAGGCGGGTAAAGGCACGAAGGGCGATGTGCCCCTCGGCCCGACCGGTCGCCCCTATCAGGGGTTCGCGACACCGCCGGCTCTCGCCGCCCACGGCCCCGCGCGCATCATCGCCCTCTGCAATCAGAAGGGCGGGGTCGGCAAGACGACCACGACCATCAACCTCGCCGCATCCCTCGCGCACTACGGCCGCAAGGTGCTGGCGGTCGACTTCGATCCGCAGGGCGCGCTGTCCGCGGGCCTGGGCATCACCACGCACGATGTGCCCACGATCTACGACCTGCTGCTGGACACGAAGCGCGACCCACGCGAGGTCATCGTCAAGACCTCCGTCGACGGCCTCGACGTGCTCCCGGCGAACATCGACCTCTCCGCCGCCGAGGTGCACCTGGTCAACGAGGTGGCGCGTGAGACGATCCTCGCCCGCGTGCTCCGCCACGTGGCGGCGGAGTACGACGTCATCCTCATCGACTGCCAGCCCTCGTTGGGGCTGCTCACGGTCAACGCCCTGACGGCGAGCCACGGCGTGCTGATCCCGCTCGAGTGCGAGTTCTTCGCCCTGCGCGGCGTCGCCCTGCTGATCGAGACCATCGACAAGGTGCGCGACCGGCTGAACCCCTCGATCACCCTCGACGGGGTGCTCGCCACGATGTACGACCCGCGCACGCTGCACTCGCGCGAGGTGCTCGAACGCGTGGTCGAGGCGTTCGGCGACGATGTGCTGGAGACCGTGATCGGGCGCACCGTGAAGTTCCCCGACGCCTCGGTGTCGGGAATGCCCATCACCGAGTTCGCTCCCGAACACGCAGCGGCGCAGGCCTACCTGCGTCTCGCGCGGGAGCTGGTCGCCCGTGGCGCCGTCGCCTGAGCCGCAGGACGCGGCCACCGACGGATTCCGGGTATCGCTGGGCGTCTTCGACGGCCCGTTCGACCTGCTGCTGACGCTCATCTCGCAGCACGAGCTCGACATCACGGATGTGGCGCTCAGCGTCGTCACCGACGAGTTCATCGCGTACCTGCGCCAGCTCGGGCCGGATGCGGAGCTCGATGAGGCGTCGGAGTTCCTCGTCGTCGCCGCCACCCTGCTCGACATGAAGGTGGCGGGGCTGCTCCCGCAGGGCGAGCTCGTGGACGCGGAGGCGGTGGCTCTGCTCGAAGCGCGCGATCTGCTGTTCGCGCGGCTGCTGCAGTACCGCGCCTTCAAAGAGGTCTCCGCCTGGTTCGCGCGCTCACTGGAGCGCGAGGAGAGGCGGCACGCGCGCAGCGTCCGCATCGACGAGCGGTACCGCCAGGCCGCGCCCGAGCTCGTCTGGACGCTCAGCACCGAGGATTTCGCCGCGCTCGCCATGCTGGCGATGGCGCCGAAGGAGATCCCGACCGTCGGGCTCGATCACCTGCACGCGCCGCTGGTCAGCATCCGCGAGCAGGCCGCGATCGTCGTGACCCTGCTGCGCCAGCGGGGCACGCTGACCTTCCGTGAACTGATCGCCGGAGTGGACGCCTCCGGCATCGTGGTCGCACGATTCCTCTCCATCCTCGAGCTGTACCGCCACGCGGCGCTGTCGTTCGAGCAGCTGGAGCCCCTCGGCGAGCTGACCCTGCGCTGGAGCGCGGAACGCTGGTCCGAGGAGAACCTCGCCACCCTGGGAGCCGACTATGACCGATGACATCCGTACCGAGGAATCGGAGACCACCGCCTGGCCGCAGGATGTGGGTTCTGTCGCGCGCCGTCTCGAGGCCGTGCTGCTGATCCTGGACGAGCCGCACAGCGTCGTGGCGCTCGCGGCCGCCGTCAGTGCGCCCGTCCCGGCGGTGCGCAAGGCGATCGCGTCCCTCGTCGCGGACTACGACGGCGAGGACGGCGGCCCGCGCCGCGGCTTCGAGCTGCGCGAGGTGGGAGGTGGATGGCGGCTCTACGTGCGCGAGGAGTACGACCGCGTCATCACCGAGTTCCTGGGCACCCAGCAGCCCGCCCGCCTGTCGCAGGCGGCCCTCGAGACCCTCGCGGTCATCGCGTACAAGCAGCCCGTCACCCGCGGCCAGGTCGCGTCGATCCGCGCCGTCAACGTCGACTCGGTCGTGCGCACGCTCGTGGGCCGGGGCCTCATCACCGAGGTCGGACACGACGGGGAGACCGGCGCCATCCTGTACGGCACGACCGACGCGCTGCTCGAGAAGCTCGGCATCAACACGATCGACGAGCTTCCCCACATCTCACCGCTGCTCGATGACGGCAGCACCGGCTTCGAGGAGATCGCACGATGACCGACACCGAGGGCGTCCGCCTGCAGAAGGCGCTCGCGAACGCGGGCGTCGCCTCCCGCCGCGTGGCGGAGCAGTACATCGTCGAGGGCAGGGTGCGCGTGAACGGCACCGTCGTGACCGAGCTCGGCAGCCGGATCGATCCCGAGGCCGATCTCGTCGACGTCGACGGCGTCGCGGTCGAGTTCGACCAGTCCAAGCGGTACGTGATGCTCAACAAGCCCACCGGTGTCGTGAGCTCGATGGGGGACGACCGCGGGCGTCGCGACCTGCGTGAGTTCACCCGCGACTTCGAGGAGCGTCTCTACAACGTCGGTCGCCTGGACGCCGACACGTCGGGCCTGCTCCTGCTGACGAACGACGGAGAGCTGGCCCACGTGCTCGCACACCCCTCGTTCGGCGTCACCAAGGTCTACATCGCGAAGGTCGACGGCCGGGTCTCGGCGCAGACGATCTCGGCCCTCACGCGTGGTTTCGAGCTGGAGGACGGCTTCATCCGGGCGGACAAGGCGCGCCTGCTGGATGCCTCCGCCACGAGCAGCCTCGTGGAGCTCACGCTTCACTCCGGCCGCAACCGCATCGTGCGTCGCATGATGGCCTCGGTCGGCCATCCCGTGCTGGAACTCGTGCGCCGGCAGTTCGGACCCCTTCACCTGGGAACACTCCCGGCGGGACGGATGCGGGAGTTGACTAAGATCGAGCGGGGTGCGCTTCTCACGCTCGCGCGCCGTGACCAGGTGTCCGACCCGCCCGGAGAGCAGGAGAACCAGTGAGCGAGTCGAACGGCACCAGCGCGCCCGCGCGGGTCGCCGCGCGCACCTCGGGCACCGTCCGTGTCGTCGGTGCAGGCCTGCTCGGCGCCAGCATCGGTCATGCCCTGCGTGCCCTGGACGTCGACGTCGTGCTCGACGACACCTCACCCGCCCAGCTCCGGCTCGCGATCGATTACGGCGCCGGCCGCGCCGCGACCCCCGGCGACGCCCCCCGCCTCATCGTCGTCGCGGTGCCGCCGGACGTGATCGCCGACGTCGTCGAGCGCGAGCTCGCCGCCTACCCGGACGCCGTCGTGACAGATGTCGCCAGCGTCAAGGGGCAGCCGCTGCGCGCGCTCCGCGCGCGCGGTGTGGACCTCACGCGCTACATCGGCTCGCATCCGATGGCGGGCCGCGAACGCGGCGGCGCCATCGCGGCGCGCGCCGACCTGTTCATCGGGCGGCCGTGGGTGGTCTGCCGCGACGAGGAGACCACGGCCGCCGATCTGGCGCTGGTGGAGGGACTCGCACTCGATCTGGGCGCCACTCCGATCGAGATGGCGCCCGAGGAGCACGACCGTTCGGTGGCGCTCGTCTCGCACGTGCCGCAGCTCGTGTCGAGTCTGCTCGCCGCGCGACTCACGGCAGCGCCTGAGGACGCTCTGCGCCTGGCCGGGCAGGGCGTTCGCGACACGACCCGGCTCGCCGCATCCGCACCCGAGCTCTGGGTGCAGATCCTCGGCGCCAACGCCGCTCCGGTCGTCGATGTGCTCGACGCGTTCGCCGAGGACCTCGCCGCCGTCGCCGACTCGCTGCGGGAGCCGGATGCGCCGGGCGCGCGTCGCGGCGTCGCCGACACGATCCTGCGCGGCAACCAGGGCGTCGAGCGACTGCCCGGCAAGCACGGCCAGAACCGTCGCTTCGAGACCATCGTCGTCATGGTGGACGACACTCCGGGCCAGCTCGGTCGCCTGTTCGGCGAGCTCGGCGAGCTCGGGGTGAACGTGGAGGACCTGCGCCTGGAGCATTCGCCCGGCGCCCAGTTCGGTCTGGCAGAGATCAGTGTCGTTCCCGCGATCGCCGCACCCGCCGTGGCGGGGCTCGAGGCGCGCGGGTGGAGGATTGCGAGCAGTGCCAATGAGTGATTCCGACGTCACGATCGTCGCCGTCGACGGCCCCGCCGGCAGCGGTAAGTCCTCGGTGTCGAAAGAGGTCGCCCGGCGCCTCGGCTACGGCTACCTCGACACGGGAGCGGTGTACCGCTCGCTCGCGTGGCACGCGCTCGACCGCTCGGTCGACACCTCCGACGCCACCGCGGTGCTCGAGGCGATGGGCGACTTCGACGGCAGTATCTCGCTGGACCCGGATGACTACTGGGTGCGGGTGGGGGACACGGACGTCACCGAGGCGATCCGCGAGAGCCGCGTGACCGAGGCGGTGAGCGGCGTCGCCCGTGTCCCTGTCGTTCGCCACACCGTGAACGCGCGTTTCCGTTCGCTCGTCGCCGAGTCGGGGCGCCCCGGCGTCGTCGTCGAGGGTCGCGACATCACCACGGTCGTGGCTCCCGATGCGCCCGTGCGCATCCTGCTCACGGCGGCCCCCGAGGTGCGCGCCGCCCGGCGCAGCGCCGAGGTGAGCGGACAGGATGCGGCGGCCGTCGCCGATTCGCTGCGGCGCCGAGACGCATCAGATTCCACCGTCGTCGACTTCATGTCGGCGGCCGAAGGGGCCGAGGTCGTGGATTCCACGCACCTCGACTTCGATGAGACAGTGGCGGCCGTTCTCGCGGTCGCAGAGAAAATGCAGGAGGTGCGCGATGCGCGCTGAGGACGAGTACGAAGCCGGACCAGATCAGCTCGAGGAGACCCTCGCCGGGATCGATGACACGCTCGCCGAGCAGCGCGCGATCGCGCTGCGGGCGTCGCTCGAGGACTACGACCTCGACGACGACGACGCCGAGGTGCTCGCGGGGCTCGTCGGCTCCGGGGACGGGATCGAGTACCTGCCGGCGCTGCCGGTGGTCGCGATCGTCGGTCGCCCGAACGTCGGCAAGTCCGCGCTCGTGAACCGCATCCTCGGACGCCGCGAGGCCGTCGTCGAAGACACCCCCGGCGTCACACGCGACCGTGTGACCTACAAGGCGGAGTGGCTCGAGCGCCGCTTCTCGCTCGTCGACACCGGCGGCTGGGAGCCCGACGCCAAGGGCATCGACCGCTCGGTCGCCGCCCAGGCCGAGGTCGCGATCGACCTCGCCGACGTCGTGCTCTTCGTGGTCGACGCGATGGTGGGCGCCACCTCGACCGACGAGCACGTCGTGAAGCTCCTGCGTCGCAGCGGCAAGCCCGTCATGCTCGTCGCCAACAAGATCGACGACGCGCGCCAGGAGCCCGAGGCGGCGGCGCTGTGGAACCTGGGCCTCGGCGAACCGCATCCGGTCTCCGCAATCCACGGCCGCGGTGTCGCGGATCTGCTCGACGAGCTCGTGAAGGTGCTGCCGGACGTCTCCGCCGTCGCCAAGCACGAGATCGGCGGACCTCGCCGCGTCGCGATCCTCGGGCGCCCGAACGTGGGCAAGTCGTCGCTGCTGAACAAGGCGGCCGGCGAGGAGCGCGTCGTCGTCAACGAGCTCGCCGGAACCACCCGCGACCCGGTCGACGAGATCGTCGAGCTCGGCGGCAAGCTCTGGCGTCTGGTCGACACCGCCGGCATCCGCCGCCGCGTGCACCTGCAGCAGGGTGCGGACTTCTACGCATCGCTGCGCACCTCCGCGGCGCTCGAAAAGGCCGAGGTCGCCGTCGTCGTGCTGGACGTGTCGGAGCCGCTGAGCGAGCAGGACGTGCGCATCATCGACATGGTGCTCGAGTCGGGCCGTGCGCTCGTGCTCGCCTTCAACAAGTGGGACCGCCTGAACGACGACGACATGGCGAACATCGACCGTCGCCGGTACCTCGAGCGCGAGATCGAGCAGGACCTCGCGCACGTCGCGTGGGCGCCGCGCGTCAACATCTCCGCGCGCACCGGTCGCCACCTCGAGAAGCTCGTCCCGGCGCTCGAGACGGCCCTCGAGTCGTGGGATCAGCGCATCTCGACGGGCAAGTTCAACGCCTTCCTCTCCGAGCTCGTCGCCGAGCACCCGCACCCCGTGCGCGGCGGCAAGCAGCCCCGCATCCTGTTCGGCACGCAGGCGGGCACGCGTCCGCCGACCTTCGTCCTGTTCACGACCGGCTTCCTGGACCCCGGCTACCGCCGGTTCATCCAGCGCCGCCTGCGTGAGCTGTACGGCTTCGAGGGCACGCCCATCGTCATCAACATGCGGGTGCGCGAGCGCCGCCAGCGCTGAGCTCAGCGCACCGTCTCAGCGCACGGCGAACCGCGCGAACCGCTCACCCGGCACCGTGTCGAGCGAGACCTCGTAGGAGGCCTCGCCGACGCGGGGCAGGGGGATGCGGGTGCCTTCGCTGCGGAAGCGCTGCAGCGCCCAGCAGGTGACGCCGGCGTCGGCGAGCCGGTGCCCGAGCACGGCGAGCTCGGCCGCATCCGCCGCCTCGGGGTGCACCGTCGTGCGCACCTCGTAGTCGAGCGGGCGGTTCGTGCTCGCGCGCGCCGCCGACTCGGCCAGCACGACCGACAGCGAGCCCCAGGAGCGCTCGGCGCTGTTCGAGTAGCCGGTGACCCTCTCGTAGAGCCGCTTGCTCGTCTTGATGTCCAGGCCCACCCAGTCGATGTAGGGCAGGATGCGGGCGAGCGCCGCCGGGTAGATCCCCGCCGTGTGCAGTCCGACCGCGAAGCCGAGCTGACGCACCGCCGCGATCGCCGCCGGCAGCGCGGGCTGCATCGTGGGCTCGCCGCCCGAGAACACGACGCCGTCGAGCAGGCCCCGCCGCTTCTTCAGGAACGCCCGCAGCGTCTGCCAGCTCATCGCCGCGGGCGCGCGGGGAGCACGCAGCGCGGGATTGTGGCAGTAGAAGCAGTCCCACGGGCACCCCTGCAGGAAGACGGTCGCGACGAGCTTGTCTGGCCAGTCGACCGTGGACAGACGCGTGAGACCGGCGATGCGCAGGGTGGCGGGATCGATCGCGGCGGGGATCACCTCACACCGCCGCGGCGGTGAGGGAGCGCGACTCGGCGAACGCGACGCGCTCGGCGGCCTCGCCCTTCTTGCCCACGTTGAACGACGACAACGGGCGGAAGTAGCCCATGACCCGCGTCCACACCTCGCAGTCGGCGCCGCATTCGGGGCACACGGTGTGCTCGCCCGATCGGTAGCCGTGGCGCGGGCAGATCGAGAAGGTGGGCGTGATGGTGATGTAGGGCAGACGGAACTTCTCGAGCGCGCGACGCACGAGCGTGCGGCAGGCCGCCGCGGAGGAGACGGCTTCGCCCATGTAGAGGTGCAGCACCGTGCCGCCCGTGTACTTCTGCTGCAGGTCCTCCTGCAGCAGAAGGGCCTCGAACGCATCGTCGGTGTAGCCGACCGGCAGCTGCGACGAGTTCGTGTAGTACGGGTTGTCGTCGGTGCCCGCGTGGCGGATGCCCTCGTAGCGGGCGATGTCGCTTTTCGCGAAGCGGTACGTCGCGCCCTCGGCGGGTGTCGCCTCGAGGTTGTACATCGTGCCGGTCGCCTCCTGGAACTCCACCATCCGGTCGCGGATGTGATCCAGGATGCGGGCGACGAGGGCGTGTCCCGCCTCCGAGGTGATGTCGTCCGTGTCGCCGGTGAAGTTGCGCACGAGCTCGTTGAGCCCGTTGACGCCGATCGTGGAGAAGTGGTTGTCGAGCGTTCCGAGGTAGCGCTTCGTGTAGGGGAAGAGGCCCCCGTCGATGTGGCGCTGGATCACGACGCGCTTGGCTTCGAGGCTGTCGCGGGCGATCTCGAGCAGCTCGTCGAGGCGGGCGATGAGACCCGCCTCGTTGCCCGGGTGCAGGTAACCGAGGCGTGCGCAGTTCACGGTGACGACGCCGAGGGATCCGGTCTGCTCCGCCGAGCCGAACAGGCCGTTCCCGCGGGCGAGCAGCTGCGTGAGGTCGAGCTGGAGGCGGCAGCACATCGACCGGATCATGTGCGGGTCGAGGTCGGAGTTCACGAAGTTCTGGAAGTAGGGCAGCCCGTACTTGGCGGTCATCGCGAACAGGGCATCGACGGAGGGGTCGTCCCAGTCGAAGTCCTTCGTGATGTTGTAGGTCGGGATGGGGAAGGTGAAGGCCCGTCCATCGGCGTCGCCGGCGGTCATAACATCGATGAAGGCCCGATTGATCATCGCCATCTCGGGGGCGAGGTCTCCGTACGTGAAGTCGCACACCCGGCCGCCGATCATCGGGCGCTGGTCGGCGAGGTCGTCCGGGCACGTCCAGTCGAGGGTGAGGTTGGTGAAGGGGGTCTGCGTGCCCCACCGGGAGGGGACGTTGAGGTTGAAGACGAACTCCTCGATCGCCTGCCGGACGGCGTCGGCGTCGAGGGCGTCGAGGCGGACGAAGGGGGCGAGGTACGTGTCGAACGAGCTG
Organism: Microbacterium sp. RG1; assembly: GCF_005347485.1. Taxonomy (NCBI): domain Bacteria; kingdom Bacillati; phylum Actinomycetota; class Actinomycetes; order Micrococcales; family Microbacteriaceae; genus Microbacterium; species Microbacterium sp. RG1. The sequence continues at coordinate 539,477 of NZ_CP034121.1, forward strand.
AACGCCTGGGCGCCGGCCCACTCGTTCTGCAGGGTGCCGAGGAAGTTCACCATCTGCCCGAGAGCGCTCGAGAGGTGGCGGGGTGCGGCGGAGGAGACCTTGCCGGGGACGCCGTTGAAACCCTGCTCGAGCAGGGTGCGCAGCGACCAGCCGGCGCAGTACCCGGCGAACATGTCGAGGTCGTGGATGTGGAGGTCCCCGTCGCGGTGCGCGGCACCCGCCGCCGGGGCGTAGACCTGGTCGAGCCAGTAGTTCGCGATGACCTTGCCCGACGTGTTGAGCATCATGCCGCCGAGGGAGTATCCCTGGTTGGCGTTGGCGTTGACGCGCCAGTCTCCGCGGGAGAGGTACTCGTCGATCGTGGGGGCGACGGGGATCGAGCGGGCGGTGGTGGACGTGGACATGCAGGCTCCTTCTAGCCGTGGGGTGAAGGTGATCTGCGGTGGTGTGACCACTGTATGTAGGGCTGCGGCGCGGTGTCGAACCCATATGTTGTGGAATAACAGCTCTCGCCGGATTTCCGCGCCACGGCTGTTGTGGGTGCTCACAGTCGCGCGCGTCGGTCCCTGCCTCGACCCGCGGGTGGGTGTATCGCGCAGGTCGGCTCTCCCGAATGTGTCGCCGTGCGCGTCGGCATCCTCGCGGTGTGCGAGGCTGTCAGCGTGACGATCGAACCCCCCGCCCCCGGAGAGCCGCGCCGGCCGCTGGGGCCGCGGGATCCGGGGGACGCCTGGGTCGTCGCGCCGACGGGGGAGCGCTACTGGGGGCGCTTCGGGGCCGCGGGGCTGCTCGCGGTCGACCCGGTGCGCGGCGTGCTGCTGCAGCACCGGGTGTCCTGGAGCCACCACGGCGGCACGTGGGCGCTGCCCGGGGGTGCGCGCCACGAGGGCGAGTCGGCTCTCGACGGTGCCCTGCGCGAGGCGACCGAGGAAGCGGGCGTTCCCGAGGGTGCGGTACGACCGCGGCTCATGAGCGTGTTCGACCTCGGCTACTGGTCGTACGCGACGGTCGTCGCGGATGTCGTGGACGCCTTCGATCCGGTCATCAGCGACCCCGAGAGCGTGGAGCTGTCGTGGGTGCCGGTCGCGGACGTCGACGACTATCCGCTGCATCCCGGCTTCGCCGCATCCTGGCCGCGGCTGCGCGAGCTGCTGGCCGTGCGGCCGAAGATCGTGGTGGATGCGGCGAACGTCGTCGGCTCGGTGCCGGACGGCTGGTGGAAGGACCGCGCGGGCGCGGCGGAGCGGCTCGTCGAGCGGCTTCGCGGCCTGGCCGTGCGCGGCATCGCCGGCGATGCCCTGGGATTGGCGGAGGACCGCTGGTACCCGGAGATCAAGATCGTGCTGGAGGGGAAGGCCCGCGAAGCCGCGCCGGGCGCCGAGGTTCTCTACGCCGCGTCCTACCGGACTCCGGACGTGCTGGTGATCCGCGCCGAGGCCGCGGGCGACGACGCGATCGTCTGGACGGCGCGCGAGGAGGCGGAGTGGGGCGCTCGGGTCATCGTCGTCACGAGCGATCGCGAGCTCGCGGCGCGCTGCGAGGAGGTCGGCGCCTCCGTCCGCGGTACGCGCTGGCTGCTGGATCTTCTTCAGGACTGAGTTTCGGTGCGAGCTTCGCGGGATTCCGTCTCCGTCGCGCACGTCGTCGCGGTCACACCGGACGTCGTCTGGCGCGCACTCACCGTGGATCGGGTGGCGTGGTGGCCGGACCTGCGCTTCGACGCCGCGGTCGGCGCGACGGTCGCCGAGACCTGGATCGAGGCGGGGCGGCAGCGGCAGGCGCATGGGATCGTCACGCGCTGCGAGGAGCCCGGGGTTCTTGCATTCCGCTGGCGAGAGGACGGATGGGCGGCACCGCTCGAGGTGACGTTCCGGCTGGAGCCTCACGGCGCGGCGACCTCCGTGACGATCACCGAGACGGGCTTTCGTCACGCCGGTGTGCCGCCGACGCTCGCGGATGAGCACGAGGAGGGGTGGAGCTACCACCTCACGCGGCTGGCGCGGGCGTGCGGGATGATCGAGGCGTATCGACCCCGGATCGAACGGACCCCATGAACGATCAGCCCTCTGCTCTGTTGCGCGCGGTTCGTGCCGCGGGCCTGCTTGCCGATCCCGTCGAGGAGGAGCGCGTCGTCCGCGGACCCGCGCGCCTCGTCGCCGCCGGGTACGACGTGTCGATCAATCTCGACCCCGAGCCCGAGTTCGATCCTCTCGACGACGAGGTGGGTGCCGAGTCGGTCGACCCTGCCTCGCTCATCGCCGCGGCGGAAGCTTTCCTCACCATGAGCGCCGCGCAGTGGGAGCGTCTGCTCGACGAGATCCTCGAGGAGATCGAGGAGGGATTCGGGCAGGTCGCCGGGCGTCGGGTGGGGCGCGAGGACCTCGTGATCGAGTGGGTGGCGGTCGTTCCGGACGCGTACCTCGTGTCGTTCCCCGTGCCTCGTGAATCGCCCGAGGTCTTCATCCGCGCGCAGCTCGATGCCGACTTCCGGCTCGACGAGCTGTACGTCGACGACGGCGCGGATGATGACGATGACGCGGACGACGGCGACGCGATCGAGTTCGCCTCGCTCGAAGCGCTGCTCGATGAGCTCAGCGGGAAGGACGGTCTTGACGGGAAGAAGGGCTGATTGCACGTCGCGACACGTTCTCCGTACCCGTACTCGTGCCCGTATCCATGCACGGCCGACAGCGGGTGTCGTCGTAAGGGTCCCGGCCGCGTGGCGGGCTGAACGTTGTTTCGTCGTCAGGGTGACCTTCGCTAGAACGGCGGGTCGGCCGTATCCGTGAAGACGGCGCGGGATGCGGGGGAATCGCGGTGATGTCGGCCCTGCGGGCTGGTCCACTCGAGAACGCCGTCGGGTCCGAGCCTGACGCGCCAGGGTGTGGCGTGTTTGAGTGAGTGATGTCGGCGGCAGAGGTGCGCGAGGTTGTCGACGTGCGTGGTTCCGCCGTGGGCCCAGTCGATCGTGTGATCGATGTCGCAGCGGTGGGTGGGCATGCGGCATCCGGGGAAGCGGCATCGCTCGTCGCGCACCCGCAGCAGGCGTCGCTGGTCTTCGCTGGGACGGTAGCGGTCGACGCCCAGGACGTTGCCGGTGAGCGGATGGGTCAGCACGCGCGTCCACGCGACGGAGCCCCCGGCGAGGCGGCGGGCGGTCTCGGCGTCGACGGGGCTGACGCCGATCAGTTCGGCGCCTGCATCCGTCGTGCCGAGCAGCGTGGTGGCGGGGATCGTGATGCGCACGTGCGCGTGCACGGCGTCGATACCCGCGTGCGGGGCGTCGGCGGTGTCGGCGGCGGTCGAGGTGAGCAGGAGATCGCTGAGGATGTCGGCGCGCAGCTGGTCGATCGTGCGCGGATCAGTCTCGGGATCGTGGGCGTCACGCACAAGGTGCGCCATCCGCGTGAGCCGGTCGTGTGCGCCGTGAGCTTCGATGACGGGAAGGACGGCCGTGAGCTCGGCCATACCGTCGGGGAGGTCGCGCACGAAGACGCCGCGCTGCGTACGTGCCTCGCGGTGGCGCTCGGTGAGCGGACGCTGCTGCGCCTGCTCGGCCAGCCCGCGGAGGATCGGGCGCAGACGGTTGACGGACATCTCGGAGGCGGCCGCCGCGGCATCCTCGTCGTAGGCCGTGAGTTCGGGGCCGTCGAGTCCGGCGGACGCCTCGTGGATCGCGCGCAGGTGGCGGCGCGAGATGCGGCCCTCGGCCAGGCCGGCGAGGGAGCGCGGCAGACGGCGGGCGATGTCGGCGGCGTCGTGCAGCTCGTTCTGCATGCCGCGGTCGTTCGCGTGCAGAGCCGTGGCGAACTCCGCAGCTATGTCGCGCAGCGGCATCTCGTGCGCCCGGGCCGACGGATCGGACAGACGAGAGGTGCGGTCGGCGGCGATCTGGCGGGCGGTCGCGAGCAGGTTGAGCTCGAGAGCTTCGAGCGCGGCGATGGATGCGCGGGTCTTCTCGACACCGGCGAGCAGGCCCTCGAGCATCGCCGCTTCGGCGTCCTCGGGGCTCATCGCGGCCGCATCCTTCATGCCTGAAGTCTGGCACCGACCTCCGACATCGCCGGGGTCCGATCAGTCGTCGGAGGAACGCCCTCGGAGGCGGTCGATATCGCGCCGTTCGCGCTTGGTCGGACGCCCCGCGCCGCGGTCTCGGACCGGGACGAACGCGGTCAGCTCGCGCGGCGGAGGCGGGGGAGTCTTGTCCTCCGCGGCGAGGGCGGCGAGCGGTGCGCTGACGCGCTTCACGATGGTCTGACGCACGACGAGGATGCGGTCGAAGCCGGCGATCCGCACGCGCACCTCGTCGCCGGGGCGCACAAGCTGCGCTGCCTTGGCGCGGTCGCCGCCGATGCGGACATGTCCGGCACGGCAGGCCGTCGTGGCGGCGGATCGCGTCTTGTAGACGCGGACGGCCCAGAGCCACGAGTCGACCCGAACGGGGGAAGCCGCATCCGTCATCTCTTTATCCTGGCGGATGCGGGCTCAGCCGAGGTCGAGTGCGACGATCGGCCGGTCGGCGCGGGGGCGCGCGGTCTCGACGAATCCCGCGTCGAGGAAGGCCGTGAGGGCACCGTGGAAGAGCTCGTTCGACGATGTCTTCGTTTGCGCGGTATCGACGGGGTAGGCCTCGACGAGGCGCGCGCCGTTCTCGCGGGCGAAGGCGACGGCCGCGTCGAGCAGGCGGCGCGTGAGTTGCTGGCCGCGGAACTCCTTGCGCACGGAGAAGCAGCTGATGGCCCAGGTGCTGGCGTCGGTCCAGGGTTCGCGGGAGGTCTTGCCGTAGAGCTTCGTTCGCGCGAGTCGCTCGTGATCGGGGCGGGGCCCGACGCGCACCCAGCCCGCGCCGACGCCGTCGACGGTGGCGACGAGTCCCGGCGGGATGGATGCGGCCGTCTCCTCACGCAGGAGATCGGTCTTCTCCTCGACGCTCAGCGCGCTGAAGCGGCTGCCCGGCATCATCCACCACTGGCATTGACACGCCCGGCCGTCGCCGCCGCCGGTGAGGGCGTTCTCGACCTCGTCGAAGCGCTCGCTCGTCGCGGGAAGCACCTGGATCTCGCTCATGCCGCGACCGTACTCCCGGCCGTGGACACAAATCCACCGCTTGCGCCACCCGCCGCGTTCGCGGCACGCTCTCGGACCGGCTAAGATGGTTGAGTTGCCCGCGCGCGGGCAGCTCCGGGATGTGGCGCAGCTTGGTAGCGCACTTGACTGGGGGTCAAGGGGTCGCAGGTTCAAATCCTGTCATCCCGACCGGAGACGAGAAAAGGGTCCGCCTATGGCGGGCCCTTTTCTCGTCCCCGCGAGAGATCGCAGGCGGGCCTCGCGGGCGGAGGCTCCGCGTTCGACAGCGGCGCTCGCCCTATGCGCTCGGCGGAGGAGGGAGCGACGGGTGCCTATCTCCCCGCCGCATGTGGTGGCCCTTCTGAGCGGCGCCAGCCTGGTGCGGATACTCATCGCGATGCTCGGTTGATCGACTGATGAGGATCGGCGGATGAATCTTTGTAGAATCTTGGCTAACGCGGACGCGTCAGCGATGGGCGCGGGCGAGTGCGATCACCAGTTCGTCCCATCCCGCCGGAGGCCCTGAGCGCTGAACGGTGCTGTTGGCGAGCACGAGCGCTGCGAGCGAGTTCTCATCGAGGAAGACCGACGGGATGCTCCGCCGAGCCTCGGCCACGAGCCGCTGGCCGAGTTCCATGACCTCGGAGCAAGCGTGGGCGGCGTCGTCCGGAAGCGAGGGCAGTCTGGCGAGCGCATCTGAGAGCAGCCGGTCGGTGGCCTGGATGGTGGCGACCTCCTCGATGTAGCGCACGAGACGGGCGTGCGGGTCCTTCTCGGCGGCGACGGAAGTCTGGATGCGGGCAAGTTGGGCGAGGGCTGCCTGGGGGAGGACCTCGTCGAGGAGGCGCTGCCTGTTACCGAAGTGGTTGTAGAGAGTACCGATGCTCACCCCTGCTGCGCGCGCGACGTCTTCCAGCGGCGCGTCGATTCCCTGCGCCATGAAGATCCTGAGAGCGGCCTCGCGAAGTCGTGTCATGTTCTGCTGAGCATCGCGACGAGGGGGACGCGGCATGGGATCTCCTAAAATGAGGAATAACCTCAACTTAAACCCGATTGACACGAATGGAACCACCCGGACCATACCCAGGAGCCCTTATGTCACAGACCGACGGAAGCCCCATATTGAGGATCGACCTCTGGGCGGACGTTGTCTGTCCCGCATGTTACGTCGGTGACAACCGACTCCAGCGTGCGATCGCCGAGAGTGAGCATTCCGACCGTATCGACCTTGTCCTCCACGCGTTCGAGCTCCACCCGGACACGCCGGACGAGATCGTCGACAACTCCGAGGTCCTCGCCGCGATGATGGGGGCGACGGTGGCAGAGGTTGAAGTGGGGGAGGAAAGCTTCGCTCGCGTGGCCCGTGCCGACGGGCTGCCGTTCTCCATTCGACGTGGTCACCGCAACACAAAGCGTATCCACCGGGTGATCAAGCTCGCACAGTCTTACGGAGTGGCCGTGCCGCTCATGGACGCTGTGCAGCGCGCCGCGTTCGCAGGCGAGTATGAGGCATTCAGTGAGGCGTTCCTGATCGACACGGCGGCAGGTCTCGGAGTGCCTGAGGATGAAGTGCGGGAGACGGTCGACGGCGAACGCTTCTCCGACGAGGTCGAACAGGACCGCGCTGCCGCCCTCCGTCTGGGCGCCCGAGGCGTGCCGTTTGCCGTCTTCGACGGTCGATTCGCCGTGCCCGGGGCTGCCACCGTCGAGGGCTATCGCCAGGCCATCGATCAGGCGTGGGGAGCGGAGGCGTCGCGATGAGTGCTCCAGGCTTTGCTGCCTCACCCCTCACCGTCGTCGTCGGCGGCGTGATGTGCGCCGATGATGCCGCCTGCGGGTGGCAGTCGCCGGCTAACTTGCCCCAGATTCTCGGGAGCACCGCGTCGATCGCGGCGAACCAGTCCCGAAAACCAGAGAAGAAAGAGGAAGCATGACCACGATCACCGTCTTCGGCGGCACCGGATACGCCGGCGGGCACATCGTCGCGGAGGCCGCGCGTCGCGGCCACCGCGTCATCGTTGCGAGTAGAAGCGCTCAGCCGCCGGCAGAAGGTGCTCTCGAGAACGTCGAGTATCGCGCGATCGATGTGCGAAACGACGCGCAGGTGGCCGCAGCCATGGCGGAGGCCGACGTGGTCGTCTCCGCTCTCTCGCCGCGCGGAGCCCTCGATGGTGTGCTCGGCGAGGTCGATCGCACCATCGCGGACCTTGCCCGCGACAAGGGTGCGCGCCTATTCGTTGTCGGAGGCTTCAGCTCTCTTCGGCGCTCGCCCGACAGCCCGCGCGTCATCGACGAGGGCTTCGGACGCGCCGAGGGTGTGCCAGAGGAGATGATGGCGGCGCTGGTGAGCGAGGCGACGCAGATGAACGATATCCTTCTCGCGCTCCTCGATCGCGATGATGATCTCGACTGGGTATTCCTGTCGCCGGGGATGGAATTCGGGGCACACGTCCCGGGCGATGCCACCGGGAGGTATCGGGTGGGTACTGACGGGCTTGTCCTCGCCGACGAGAACGGACGCACCGTGATTGGCGGCGCGGACTTCGCCACCGCGGTGCTCGACGAGATCGAGTCCGACGCGCCCCGCCGTGGCCACCTCGCGATCGCCTACTGACAGAATGAAGACACTGCCCCGTCCCAAGGACGGGGCAGTGTCATTCATTCTGCGCAGGATCTCTACTCGTAGCGGAGCGAGTTGACCGGATCGGCACGGGCTGCGCGTGCCGCCGGCAGCGTTCCCGCGAGGAACGCGATTCCCATCACGATAAGAATGATCGTGGCGATCGAGGCCGGGTCGAACGCGATCACCGTCAGCCCGGGCAGGTCCGAGAACAGCCCCGCAGCCAGCGTCGAGCTGATCGCGGTGCCGACCAGGATGCCGATCCCAGCACCAATCGCACTGCCGAGGAATCCGATGAAGACAGCCTCCACGCTGAACAGTGAGAAGACCCGACCGGAGCCCATCCCCATCGCCTTCATCAGGCCGATCTCGCGGGTGCGTTCTTGGACCGACATGAGCAGCGTGTTGACGATTCCGAAGCTCGCGGCCAGCAGCGCGATGACCGCGAATGCGTTGAGCACCAGAACGATGGCATCGATGACGGCCTTGAACGTGCCGAGCTGATCGGCCACCGTCGTGCCCGTGAACCCGGCCTCGGCGAGGGCGTCCTTCAAGCCGTCGACTTGCGCGTCGGTGGCATCCGGTTCGAACCACACGCTCGCGCTGGCGTACCGATCCTGCTCGTTGTCGGGAAGCCCGGTGTTCTGCAGCGAGAAGAGCTCATCGGTCAGCGATTTGTTGGGGATCACGCTCGTCCCGCCGCCAGTGAAGGTCTGCTCGGCGACGCCGGTCACGGTCGCCTCCACGGTATGGATAGTGCGCACGGCATCGCTCACGGCGATCGTGACACTCCTGCCCAATGCGGAATTCGCATCGGTGAACCCAAGCGGCTCCACCAGGTCGGTAGGCAGCGCCACCTCGAAGTCCGACGAGTCGGCGTCGGGCGCCTCTCCTGCGGCAAGCTGGACGCTCTGGCCGGGTATCAGGGTGCCGACACTCGTGACGAAGCGCGTTCCGTCGCCGTACTGCACGTAGTCCGCCGAGACGGTCTTGGTAGCGGCAACGCGCAGCACGCCGTCGATGCCTTCGAGCGCGACGATGTCGTCGGAGGTCATCGCTACGACACTCGATGTGGTACCCGGGCCGTTTGGCATACCAGTGCTGATCGCATCCGGGTCGTATTCGACGGGGCCGGAGGACACCCCGGGGATGGCGTCGTCCGACGCCTTGGTGACCGTCATCACATCGGATGCGCCGATCGAAGACACGGTGTCGTCGATGTAGCGATTGATCCCCGTGCCGAGGCCGTTGGTGACGGTCAGCGTGAAAGCGCCAACGAAGATGGCCAGAATCGTCAGAGTCGTGCGCGTCTTTGATCGGAAGGTGTTGGCGACAGCGGAGCCGACCAGATCGACGGTTCTCATGCCGCCACCTCCTCATCCAAGATCACGCCGTCACGGATGTGCACGCGCCGATCGCAGCGGGCCGCGAGATCCTCGTCGTGGGTGACCACGATCAGGGTGATGCCATGCTCGCGATTGAGCTCGAACAGGATGTCTTCCACCACCGCGCCCGTCGCCGAATCGAGGTTGCCGGTGGGTTCGTCGGCGAAGATGACGCGCGGGTTATTCACGAGAGCGCGAGCGATGACCGTGCGCTGCTTCTGGCCGCCCGACAGATCGGTGGCTCGATTGCGCGCCTTATCGTGGAGATCCAGCTGGGCCAGAGCATCCAGACTGCGCCGCTTGCGCTCCCGTCGACTCACTCCGGCGATCTTCAACGGCAGCATCACGTTGTCGAGTACCGTGGTGTTGGGTGTCAGGAAGAACTGTTGGAAGACGAAGCCAAACGTCTTGTTGCGCGTGCGGTTGAGGGCGGATCCGCGAAGCTGATGCGTGTCGGTGCCCTCTAGGACGATACGGCCGGTCGATGGCTCGTCCAACAGTGCGAGCAAGTGCATCAGAGTGGACTTGCCGGACCCGCTCTTTCCGACAATCGCGATGCTCTCGCCGGATTGGATGTCGAGGCTCACCCCGCGCAGGGCGTCGAATCTGTTCGTCCCGCGCCCGTAGGTTTTTGTCACGTCTGTCACGGAAATGATCGGGGTTGTCATGATGGTGTTCCTCTCAGGGGCATCCCCAGCCTCGCGCGACTCATCGCCGGATGCGTCCCCCTCGCGTGGTCTGTCTGCTACCGCATCCGAGGTACGGCCGATGCCCTCGCAGGGTGACGTAAACCCGATTCCTCCACGGCAAACTGGCCTCATGCGGATCGATCCCGATGGTGAGCTACCGCGCGTGCACCCTCCGGCATGGCCGGGCGACCTGGTTGCGGCGCTCCTGGTGCTCGTGGGCGCGTTCGTCGCGTTCCCGGGTTCGGGGTCGTTGGTCGCTGAGTCGCCCCTGCTTCTGATCCCTGCGCTCGCGCCGATCGTGATCCTTCCGTTGCGGCGTCGGTGGCCGCTGCTCATCCTCGGCGCGATCGTGGCGCTGTCGTGCACGCTTTCCCTCCTCGGGGCTCCCGCTCCCGGTGTGGTGCTCGCGCTCGTGATAGCGGTCTTCGGCGTCGCCTACCGTAACGAGCGGCGTGTATCCCTCATCGCCGTGGCCGGGACGATCGTGGTCGTCGTGTCGGTCACCCTGGTGGCTGCGGCCGAGGGTCTCCTCGAACCGCGAGCCCTGCAGATCGGGCTGATGGTCGCCGTCGCGGGGGCGGCCGGAGATGCCACCCGGTCGCGAAGCGCGTACATCGCCGCTGTGACTGAGCGCGCCCGACGAGCGGAGGAGACCCGGGAGGCCGAGGCGCGCCGCCGGGTGAGCGAAGAACGTCTGCGGATCGCCAGAGACCTCCACGATGCGGTCGCCCACCAGATTTCGGTCATCAGCCTCAATGCGGGCGTCGCGTCGGCCTCGCTCGAGTCGCGCCCTGAGAAGACGAAAGAAGCGCTCGTGACCATCCGAACGGCCTCCCGTGCAGTCCTCGGCGAGATCGGCGACCTGATGGCGGTGCTCCGAGCCGCTGATCCCGCCGAGGAGCAGTCCGTCATGCCCTCCCCGCAGCTGGGGCTCGCCAGACTCGACGCGCTCGTCGCCTCCTTCGCCGCCTCGGGGCTGGATGCCGCGGTGCGGATCGAGGGCGATCCCGCCCGTCTCCACACCGCCGCCGATCTGGTGGCCTACCGTGTCGTGCAGGAAGGACTGACCAACGCTCTCAAGCACGGCGCAGAGAACCGTGCCCACGTCTTGGTCAGGGTCGGTGACGACGCGGCCAGGATCGTCGTGACGAATCCCGCCAGCGGAGAGGGGAGCCGGGCGGCATCCGACGGCGGCGGGTACGGCCTGATGGGCCTCCGGGAGCGGGTGGCCTCGGTGCGCGGCACGACCGAGTCCGGGCTCGTGCCCGGTGGGTATCGCCTGACCGCAACTATCCCGCTCCCGAAGGAGACCGCATGACCACCGTGCTCGTCGTCGACGATCAGGCGCTCATCCGGGGCGCCTTGCGCGACATCCTGGATGGGGTAGAGGGGATCCGCGTGGTCGGCGAAGCCACGACCGGACAGGAAGCGCTACAAGTGGCCCGACGCGAGCGGCCCGATGTGATCGTGATGGACATCCGTATGCCCGACCTCGACGGCATCGGGGCCACGGCGCAGATCTGCGCGGATCCTTCGCTCGCTGAGACGCGGGTGCTCATGCTCACGACGTTCGAAGAGGACGAGTATCTCGTCTCGGCGCTCCGGGCTGGAGCGAGCGGCTTCATCGGCAAAGCGGCGGAGCCGGGCGATATCGTCCGGGCGGTGCTGGCGGTGCACGCCGGCGACGCCCTGCTCTCGCCCACGGCGACCCGTGCGCTCATTACTCGTTATCTGCAGCCCTCCGCTCCGGTCTCGGCGATGACCTCCGATGCCCTGGCGCATTTGACCGAGCGGGAGCGCGAGGTGTTGCTTCTGGTCGCTCGAGGGCGGTCGAACGACGAGATCGCATCCGATCTGTTCATCTCGCCTCACACGGCCAAGACCCACGTCAAGCGCATCATGACGAAGCTCTTCGCCCACGACCGCGCTCAGCTCGTGATCACTGCCTACGAGAGCGGACTGCTCGTTCCCGGCGCCTGATCGGACCGCCTCCGGCTCTCGATCGGCGATTCGACGCGACATCAGACCAACGGATACCCCGTCAGAGGTATGGGGGTGACCTCGCCGGGGGACGTGGCGAGGTCACGGAGGCGGGAACCTTGGAGGTATGACGTCGAAGGAATCCGCCGTCGCCGTGAGCGGCGACGCATCACCGTCCGCTGAGGCGGCCACGAACAAGCGAACAGTCCTGCTGATCTTCGCGGGACTTCTGGTTGCGATGCTGCTCTCTTCGCTCGACCAGACCATCTTCTCCACCGCACTGCCCACGGTCGTGGGCGAACTGGGCGGGGTGAATCACATGCTGTGGGTCACAACCGCTTACCTCGTCGCCGCCACCGTCATGATGCCCGTGTACGGCAAGCTCGGCGACCTCATCGGACGCAAGGGGATCTTCCTGGGGGCGCTGGGCTTGTTCGTCGTCGGGTCGGTGATCGGGGGCTTGGCGCAGGACATGACCTGGCTCATCATCGGGCGCGCCGTCCAAGGCCTCGGCGGCGGCGGATTGATGATCCTCTCGCAGGCGATCATCGCTGATGTCGTGCCGGTTCGCGAGCGCTCCAAGTACATGGGTGTCATGGGGGCAGTCTTCGGCATCTCCAGCGTGATCGGCCCCCTTCTCGGCGGATGGTTCACAGAGGGCATCGGCTGGCGCTGGGCTTTCTGGATCAACATCCCGCTCGGCATCCTCGCCATGGCGTTCGCGGCGGTCTTCCTGAAGCTGCCGAAGCACCGCACGATGGTGCGATTCGATGTATGGGGCACTCTGTCTATGGCGGTTGCTGTTACCTCGATCATCCTCGTCTCGTCGTGGGGTGGCACGGAGTACGAGTGGAACTCGCCCGTCATCCTCATCCTGGTGGCGATCGCCGTGTTGTCATCGGCGGCCTTCGTGCTGGCCGAGTACCGCGCCGACGAGCCCATCATTCCGCTCTCGCTCTTCAAGAGCCGCAATTTCGTGTTGGCCACGGTGGCCGGTCTGGTGATCGGTGTGTCGATGTTCGGCGCGCTGGCCTACCTGCCCACCTACCTTCAGATGGTGACGGGTGTGAGCGCCACGGCGTCGGGCTACCTGATGCTGCCGATGGTTCTCGGGCTCATGATCTCTGCGATCACGACGGGACAGATCGCGGCACGCACGGGCCGATACAAATGGATGCCTATCGCCAGCATGGTCGTGACCGCGGCCGGGCTCTTCCTTCTCTCGACCATGCGCGTGGACACGCCGATCTGGCTCCTCATGGGTTATCTCTTCGTGATGGGAGCGGGAATCGGGCTGGGGATGCAGATACTCGTGCTGATCGTGCAGAACTCGTTCTCGGACCGACAAGTAGGGACAGCGACGGCTGCCAACAACTTCTTCCGTGAGATCGGAGCGTCCCTGGGCGGTGCTGTCGTGGGAGCATTGTTCAGTAGCCGCCTGACTGCTCTCCTGGCCGAGCGGATACCGCAGCAGGGGGGAGCAACCGGTGATTTGAACAGTCTCACGCCCGCCGTCGTGAACGCACTGCCGGATGCGGTGCGGGACGTCATCGTCGGTGCATACAGCGAAGCGCTCACTCCCGTGTTCCTGATGCTGCTGCCGATGATCGCGATCGGCTTCGTGGTGCTTCTGTTCATCAAGGAGGTCCCGCTGCGCGCGACTCTTGAAACGGGAGATGCGGGCGAGTCCGCTGGTGTGGAGAGTGCGCGAACCTCGGTGTGATGTGCGTATGCAGACGATGGCGACCAAAGCGCGCGCCCACCATCGAATATGACGAAGCTCCGGCACGCGGCGTGCGAGTCGGAGCTTCGGCACGGGCGGCTTCGCCTTGGCCTGCGTGGCTCGTGATGAGGGCGGCCGGCGAGATCGTCGAGGCTGCGTGGTGGCTGTCTACGAGGAGGATGTGAGCACCACGGCGTGTCGGAATGTGCTTTCCGGCGGCCGGTAGCCGGTCATTCCTCTCTTCGGTCTCCGTGCGCCCATCGAGTCTTCTCAGCCGTGGTCGTGGGGCATGCGCCCGCTGTACTTCGACCACCCCGCCGATCCGCAGGTGTGGGAGCATCCGCTGCAATGGATGCTGGGACCCGACCTGCTCGTCGCTCCGGTGCTCGAGCCCGGCGCGACCGCGTGGGAGGTCTACCTTCCCGCGGGCGAATGGATCGAGGCTCGCACGGGCGCGTCGTCAGCGGGCGGCCGAGTGGTCAGGGCGGACGTGTCGTCGCGCTCCTGCGTGCCGCTCTTCGTCCGTGCCGCCGCGTGGCCGGCGCTGTCCGAGGTTCTCACGGGCCGGCACTGACCTGTGAGAGAGGGACGCCGGTGACCTCGGCCGCTCCGGTCACCTACCGGCCGCCGTCACGGCCGCAGCGACGCGACGAAGTCGAGCTTGTCCAGCACAGGATCCGGCAGGAGGAACGGGTAGAGGTCGCTCTTGCCCATCGAGCGGTTGATCATGTTGAGCGCGGTGGCCAGCGGCGTCCAGACCTCCGTCACGACATCACGGAACGTGGCGAACGCGTCGACTCCCGGGAACGTGGCGACGCCGTACTGGTCGGCGGTTTCGAGCGTGTCCGTGATGTGGAGAAAGTGGGCCCACGTCTCGGCGAAGTCCTCGTAGGGGTGCATGGTCGCGTACGTCGAGATGTAGCGCGCCTGCCAGTCTGCCGGCGGCCCCTCGGAGTAGTGGCGATCGATCTCGGCCTGGTAGTCGGCGCGCTCGTCACCGAACAGCCCGCGAGCCTCGTCGGAGCGGCCGGTGTTCTCCACGATCACCCACTCGATGTAGTGCCCGATCTCATGACGGAAGTGGCCGAGCATCGTGCGGTAGGGCTCACCCAGTTGCTTCTGCACCTTCACCCGGTACGCGTCGTCGCTCTCGGCCAGATCGATCGTGATGACGCCTGCATCATGGCCGATGACGACGTTCTCCTGCACGCTCGAGAGCAGATCGAAGCACAGCCCGTGCTCGGGGTCTTCGGCCTTCCCGACCACCGCGAAGCCGAGCCGGTCGAGCTCGAAGAGCAGCCACCTCTTGGCGCGTTCGGCGACGGGGTACTGGGAGAGCCCCACGAGGTCGGCGTCGTTGGGGCGCACGCGCGTCAGGTCGCACGCAGAGCATTGACCACCCTCCAATGCCGCCAGCCACGTGCAGCCGGACAGGCCCAGGTTTCGGCACACGTGCCACACGGCCCCTGACGGATCCACGTACCGGCCCGTCCCGTCGACCGGGACGATCTCGCCCTCGGCGCGGGAGAAACCGAGCGGGGTGCCGCACGATGTACACACGGAGTTCTCGAAGTACACGGCGTTCCCGCACACGCGGCATCGGAAGGTCTTCACCCGGCAAGGGTGGCAGAGCGGCTCGCTCGCCGGCGCGGGCTTGCGCTTCGCACGTGCGCGGTCGCGAAGCTCCGCGCCCCCGTGGAATCACACTCGTGGCGGCGCCCGACGCTTTTATCGCAGGATGCCGGTGTCACGTCCGACGGCGACGGCGGCCGTGCGCGAGGAGACGCCGAGCTTCGCGTAGATGTGCACGAGGTGCGATTTCACGGTCGCGTCGCTGATGTGCAGCCGCTCGGCGATCTCGTTGTTCGTCGCGCCGGCCGCGACGAACCGCAGCACTTCCGTCTCGCGGACGCTCAGGCTGCTCTGCGGGGCCCTCATGCGCGCGAGCAGCCGCCCCGCGATCGCCGGGGCGAGTGCCGTCTCGCCCGCCGCGGCGGCGCGGATGGCGGCGATGAGCTCCTCCGGCGTGGTGTCCTTCAGTAGATAGCCGCTGGCTCCTGCCTCCACCGCGCCCAGGATGTCACCGTCGGTGTCGTAGTTCGTGAGCACCAGCACCGCGGGCGCCTCTTCGAACTCTCGGATGGTGCGGGTCGCGTCGGCCCCGCTCTGCGACGTGCCGAACTGCAGGTCCATCAGCACGACATGCGGCGCCCGCTCGATCACGAGGTCGATGGCCTCTGACGGGGTCGCCGCTTCGCCGACGACATCGAGATCCGGCTCGCCCGCGAGCATCGCTCGCAAGCCCGTACGCACGACCGGGTGGTCATCGGCGAGCAGGATCCGGATCATCAGTTGCTCTCCCGTTCCGTCAGCGGCAGCCGCGCGGTGACCCTCGTGCCCTGCTGCGCAGCAGAGTCGACGTCGAGGGTGCCGCCGAATTGCTCGACGCGTTCACGCATGGCGTGCAGTCCGAAGGAGTCCGCGCCATGCGAGTCGCCGACCGTCGACGCCGCATCGAAGCCCTGCCCATCATCGCGCACTGTCAGCGACACCGTGGAGTCGTCGCCGCGAAGCTCGACGGCGACTTGCGTGGCGTGAGCCTGTCGGACCGTGTTGGAGAGCGCACCCTGCGCGATGCGCAGCAGTGCCGTCTGGATTCCCATGGGAAGAGCGAGCTCCTCCGCATCCACTTCCACAGTGATCGACGAGCGCTCGGACAGCTCCCGACCGAGTCGCTCCAGGGCTGCGACCAGACCATCTCCCAACCGGTCCGGCGTGAGCTCGCGAATGATCTGCCTCGTGTCGGCGAGGCTGTCCGCCGCCGTCTCACGGGCGAGCCGCACATACCCGGCGCCAGGATCGGGGATGTCGCGTTCGGCGGCACGCAGCAGCATCTGGATCGACGACAGGCCCTGGGCGACGGTGTCATGGATCTCACGAGCGAGGCGGGCGCGTTCGCTCAGCGCACCCTGCGCACGCTCGCTCTCCGCGAGTTGCTGTCGCGTGCGGATCAACTCTGCCAGCAGGCGCTCACGCTCCTCCGCCTCCCGGCGAAATGCCCGGTAGGCGAGTCCGATCAGCACGGCCACACCGGCGCCGATCAGCGGGCCGATCACTCCTCCCACGCTGAAACCGAGGTGCAGGCCCAATGCGAGGATCGCGAAAGCGGCGGTGACCACGATGGCCGCGACCCCGCCGCGTCCGGGCAGCACGTGGAGATAGAGGAAGAAGAGAGGGAATGCGAGATACGCGCCCTCCGGGCTCAACCACGTCAGCACCGCCCACAACAGGGTGAGGGCGGCGACCCAGCCGACGGCGTAGCCGCGACGGGAGACGTGCGGATCACGCCGCATCCGTCCTGCCCATGCGCCCGAGAGATACACAGTCACGAAGGCCACAGCGGCGACCGATGTCCACGTCCCCGTCTCCGCGGAGATGAGGAACGCGCGGACGACCGCGAAGCCCGCGAGCCCGATCATGAGGGCATGCAAGCCCACACGAAGGCCCGTGAACACGGGTGTGAGCGTCGAAGGCGACATGACGGTCTCAGCCTAGGTGCGGGGCACGGCACGGCCATCAACCGAAAGTTCGATCCTGAATCCCACGATTCGGGCGATGCCGGCCAGCCCTTCCGACAACGAGTGTGGAGTCGAGCTCGGGCAGAGTGCACGAGCGGGAAAGGTACCAGCGTGTTCGTCGCCTGGAGAGAGCTGCGGTTCGCCCGTGGTCGATTTCTGCTGATCGGGGCGGTCGTCGCCCTGATCACGTTGCTCGTCGGCTTCCTCGCCGGGCTCACCGGAGGCCTGGCCGCTCAGAACGTCTCCGCCGTACTCGAGTTGCCGGGCGACAGGCTCGTGCTGCAAAAGCCCCACAACAGCGATCCCAGCTACGCGACCTCCTCTCTCGACGAGGAGACCGTCACGGCATGGCGCGAGGCCGGCGGCATCGAGTCGGTGACTCCGATCGGGATCGTTCAGTCACGGGCCTCAGTCGTCGGTGCCGCCGACCCGACGGGCGTCGCGCTCTTCGGGCTGCCCCAGAAGACGTCGGATGACGCCTCCAACCCCCTGTTCGAGATCGTTCCCGTTCGCGACGACGAGGTGGGGCTCTCTTCGGGAGCCGCCTCAGCACTCGGCGTCGCGGCGGGCGATGCCATCTCGATCACCGGCCAAGAGTTCACCGTCGCCGTCATCGGCGGCGACCTCTGGTACAGCCACACACCGGTCATCGCTCTGACCTCGGATGCGTGGAGCACAGCGAGCAGGCGCGTCGGCGGCGACGGCACCGCGACGGTGCTCGCCGTCACCGGAAACGCCGACTGGCAGGCGATCGGCGCCGAGACGGGTACCGTCGCCGAGACGCCCCTGGCGAGCCTCACGGCACTTGAGGCCTTCCGCTCGGAGATCGGTTCGCTCGGGTTGATGATCGCGATGCTGTTCGGGATCTCCGCACTCGTCGTGGGCGCGTTCTTCACGGTCTGGACAATGCAACGTGCTGGCGATATCGCCGTGCTCAAAGCCCTCGGCGCGACGACCGGCTCGCTCGTGAGGGATGCCCTCGGCCAAGCCTCGATCGTCCTCCTCTCCGGGATCGGTGTCGGTCTTGCCGCGGTCGTGGCCCTGGGCACGCTCGCGGGGCGCGCACTGCCCTTCGTGATCAGTCCGCTCACCACTCTCGCCCCAGCCGCCGTGATGGCGGTGCTGGGACTCGCAGGGGCCGCGTTCGCGCTGCGGTCCGTTACCAAAGCCGACCCTCTCACCGCCCTCGGGAGCAACCGATGATCGAACTGCAGAACATCACCCTCACTTTCCCCGACGGGGACAACCGCATCACCGCCGTGGACGACGTCACCCTTCACGGCGAGAACGGCTCTGTCACCGGCATCACCGGCCCCTCGGGGTCGGGCAAGTCGAGCATCCTCGCAGTCGCGGCGACTCTGATCCGCCCCGATCGCGGCGGCGTGCTCATCGGAGCCGGCGAGGCGGCCATCGACGCCGCTCAGCTCTCCAGGAAGGACGCCACGCAGCTGCGACGAGAGCGCATCGGCATCGTTTTCCAACAGTCCAACCTGCTTCCGGCGCTCACGGCTCGCGAGCAGTTGCAGGTCATGGCACGGCTCGGCGGCGCCGGTCGGAGCAGGCGAGCGAAGGTGGATGCCCGCGTCGACGAGCTCCTCGCAGCCGTCGGTCTCCTCGAGCACGCCGACAAACGCGCGCACCAGCTCTCGGGGGACAGCGGCAGCGCGTGGCGATCGCCCGCGGGCTCGTGCACGAGCCGGAAGTCCTGCTCGTCGATGAGCCGACCAGTGCGCTGGATCAGGAGCGCGGGGCGGAAATCATGCAGCTGATCGCGGACCTCACGCACGAACGCGACATCGCCACCCTCCTCGTCACCCATGACCTCGTACACCGCGAGGCGCTGGATGAGCTCGTGACCGTCGTCGACGGCCGGATCGAGGGTCGGAGGACGAGCCTCGCCGATGCGGTGTGATCGACGCGCTCGCCGCCCGAGTCGTCCGCTAACCTGAACCCACACATACGACACGGGGTGCCCTGCGGGGCTGAGATCACACCCGTCGAACCTGATCTCGTCAGTACGAGCGGAGGGATGTCGCACATGACGCGCGCGCCAGAGAACCTGATCGAATCCACCATCCGGACCTGGGATGCGGTGCGGGAGCACGGCCCGCTCGTGCAGTGCCTGACCAACGCGGTGGTCACGGGCTTCACCGCCAACGTCCTCCTCGCCCTCGGGGCGGCTCCGGCGATGGTCGACATCCCGCAGGAGGCGGGGCCGTTCGCCCGCATCGCCTCGGGCGTCCTGGTGAATCTCGGCACACCCGGCGCCGAGCAGCGGGAGGCGATGCGCGAGGCAGTGGCGGCCGCCCAGGATGCGGGTACTCCCTGGGTGCTCGACCCCGTGGCGATCGGTGTGCTGCCGGTGCGCACCGCGCTGGCCGCTGAGCTCGTCGCGACGGCGCCGAGCGTCGTACGCGGCAACGCGTCCGAGATCATCGCCCTCGACGGCTCGGGCATCGGAGGCCGCGGAGTCGACGCGACGGACGGCGTCGAGGATGCGGTCGCCGCAGCCCGGCGCATCGCCCAGACGACCGGCGCGATCATCGCCGTCTCCGGCGCGGTGGACGTGGTCACGGACGGCGCCCGCGAGGTGCGGCTCGGCAACGGCGACGCGTTGCTGACACGCGTGACCGGTGGCGGATGCGCTCTCGGCGCCGTCATGGCGGCGTTCGCGGGCGTCGAGGAGGATCGCTTCGCGGCGGTGATCGCCGCGGTCACCGTCTACAACGTGGCCGCCGAGCTCGCCGCGGAGCGTGCCACCGGCCCGGGTGGCTTCGCCGTCGCGTTCCTCGACGCGCTCGCCGGCCTCGACGCCGACACGCTTCGCATCCGCGCGGTGATCTCGTGAACGCGGACCTCTCGCTGTACCTCGTGACGGATGCGGGCATCGCCGCGGCGGCGGGCCACGACATCGTCGACGTGGTGCGCCAGGCGGCGGCGAACGGCGTCACGGCGGTGCAACTGCGCGAGAAGGACGCCTCCGCACGTCGCTTCCTCGACACGGTGACGAGGGTGTCGGTCGTGCTGCCCGACGGCGTCGCGCTGCTCGTCAACGACCGCGTGGACGTCTTCCTCGCCGCTCGCCACGCGGGCGCGCGCGTGTCGGGAGTGCATGTGGGACAGAGCGATCTTCCGCCGGACGCCGTGCGCGCACTGGTGGGCGATGACGCGATCGTCGGCCTCAGCGCCGCCACGCCGGAGCAGCTGGCTTCCGCATCCGACAGCGGTGTCGTGGACTACGTCGGCATCGGTGCGCTTCACGCGACCGCTACGAAGCGCGATGCGCCGCCACCGTTGGGCCACGAGTCGTTTGCGCGACTGGTCGCGGCGAGCGCGCTGCCCGCCGTGGCGATCGGCGGTGTCACCGCCACCGACCTGGGCCCGCTGCGGCGAGCGGGTGCGGCGGGCGCGGCCGTGGTGTCGGCGATCTGCGGTGCGAGCGACCCCGCAGAAGCGGTCCGTATGCTGCGCGCGGCATGGGATGCGGCATGAGTGCCGTGCGCGCCGTTGTGCGGGTGCTGAGCATCGCGGGAACCGACCCGACGGGAGGCGCGGGTATCCAGGCGGACCTCAAGAGCATCGCCGCGAACGGCGGTTACGGCATGGCCGTCGTCACCGCCCTCGTCGCGCAGAACACGCACGGCGTGCGTTCGGTGCACGTGCCGCCCATCGCGTTCCTCGCCGAGCAGCTCGACGCCGTCTCCGACGATGTGCGGATCGATGCGGTGAAGATCGGCATGCTCGCCACCGTCGAGGTGATCGAGACGGTCGCGGCCTGGCTCGGCCGCATCCGCCCGCCGGTCGTCGTACTGGACCCGGTGATGGTCGCGACGAGCGGCGATCGTCTGCTGGACGCGGATGCCGAGGACGCCCTCCGGCGGCT
The DNA here is from genome assembly GCF_005347485.1 of Microbacterium sp. RG1. Taxonomy (NCBI): domain Bacteria; kingdom Bacillati; phylum Actinomycetota; class Actinomycetes; order Micrococcales; family Microbacteriaceae; genus Microbacterium; species Microbacterium sp. RG1. Next base: position 560,402 of record NZ_CP034121.1, read on the forward strand.
GCTGCCGCACGTCGACCTCGTGACCCCGAACATCCCCGAACTCGCGATCCTCGCGGGCGCACCCGAGGCCTCGGCGTGGACCGACGTGCTCGCGCAGGCGAGCGTCGTGGCTCGTGCGCACGGCGTGCGCGTGCTCGCCAAGGGCGGTCACCTGTCGGGGGAGCGGCTGCCGGATGCGCTCGTGGAGATCATCGACGGTCGCGTCTCCGTCACCGAGTTCGCCGGTACCCGCATCCGCACCCGGAACACGCACGGCACGGGCTGCTCGCTCTCATCGGCGGTGGCGACCCGCGCGGCGGCCACCGGCGAGTGGGCGCAGGCGACGGCGGAGTCGAAGAGGTGGCTCGCCGAGAGCATCCGTCACGGCGCTGAGCTCGAGGTCGGCTCGGGCAACGGTCCGATCAGCCACTTCGCCGGGCTCTGGGAACGCGGCGGTCTCGACACCCGGCCGACCGCGCGCGAGGTCGAGACCGGGTGGTGGGAGGACATCGCCGGCATCCGTGCCGAGATCGACGACCTGCCGTTCGTGCGGGGGTTGGGCGACGGCACGCTGGAGAGGGACGCGTTCCTCGGCTATCTCGCCCAGGATGCGCTGTACCTGCGCGACTATGCTCGCGTCCTCGCCGATGCCGCGCGCCGTGCGCCGGACTCCGCCGAGCGCGCGTTCTGGGCAGGAAGCGCGCAGAATGCGATCGTCGGCGAGCTGCAGTTGCACGATCACTGGCTCGCGGGCGAATCCGGTGTCGGGGCGCGTCCGGATGCGGTCACGACGGCCTACCTCGACCACCTGCTGGCGACCTCCGCCCGCGGCGACTACCGCGTGCTGATCGCGGCGCTGCTGCCCTGCTACTGGATCTACCAGGACGTGGGGGAGCGACTGCAGGCGCATTCGCATCACGGGCACGCGTATCGCTCCTGGCTGGAGACCTATGCCGACCCGGTCTTCGCTCAGTCCACCCGCCGCGCGATCGACATCGTCGCCCGGTCGGCGGCGACGGCGGATGCGGCGACCCGAGCCGCGATGCACGACGCGTTCCTGGTGTCGTCACGTCACGAACTCGCCTTCTTCGCCGCGTCGCGGTGACGCGCCGCAGCTACTCGTACCTCAGGGATGTCACCGGGTCTGCTCGTGCGGCTCGCGCCGCCGGCAGGGTGCCCGCCAGGAAGGCGATGACCATCACGACGAGGATGATCGTGACGATTGAGAGCGGATCGAACGCGATGAGCTGGAGCCCGGCCAGATCGGCGAAGAGTCCCCTGGACAGAGCGCCGCTGATCGCCGTGCCCGCGACCATGCCGATGCCTGCGCCGATGGCGCTGCCGAGGAACCCGATGAATGCCGCCTCGATGCTGAACAGGGTGAAGACGCGTCCGGAGCCCATGCCCATCGCCTTCATCAGTCCGATCTCTCGCGTACGTTCCTGAACGGACATCAGCAGGGTGTTGACGATCCCGAAGCTCGCGGCGAGCAGGGCGATGACCGCGAAGGCGTTCAGCACGAGCACAATGGCGTCGATCACGGTCTTGAAGGTTCCGAGCTGGTCCGCGACGGTCGTGCCTGTGTACCCCGCATCGGAGAGCGCCTGCTTCAGATCGTCGATCTGCTCCGATGAGGCGTTCGCGGCGAATCGCACGCTGGCGCTGGCATAGCGGTCCTGCTGATCGATGGGCACGCCGGTGTTCTGCAGCGTGAACAGCTCGTCCGACAGGGCTGCGTTCGGCGTGATGCTCGATCCGGTACCGACGAGCGTCTCCTCGGTCACGCCCGTGATCGTCGCCTCCACCGTGTACTGCGTGCGTGCGGAGTCGGCGACGGCGACGGTGACCGACTCGCCGATCGCATCGGCCGCATCCGAGAACCCGAGGGCATCCACCAGCGAGTCCGGCACCGTCACCTGGTAGTCGGTTGCGGCATCGTCGGGAGCACTGCCGTCAGCGAGCTGCAGGGCCTGCCCGGGGACGAGAGACCCCACGCTGACGACCCATTTCTTGCCGTCGGCGTGCTGGAGGTACTCCGCGTCGATCGACTTGTTCGCCGACACGTCCTCGACCCCGCTGATCGCGCGAAGCACGGTGATGTCTTCATCCGTCAGCGCGGTGACCGTCGCGCCGGGCCCTGCGGTGCTCGCGGAGATCGCGTCAGGATCGTACTCGGTCGGGCCCGACGACAACCCGCTCCCGCTCGCGGAGCTCTTCGTGACGCTCATCACATCGCTCGCGCCGATGGATGCAACGGTGTCGTCGATGTAGCGGTTGATGCCGGTGCCGAGTCCGCTCGTGACGGTGAGAGTGAAGGCGCCGACGAAGATCGCGAGGATCGTCAACACGGTGCGCGTCTTGGAGCGGAACGTGTTCGAGATGGCCGAGGTGATCAGGTCCGGGGTTCTCATGCGGGAACCTCCTCGGCCACGATGAGCCCGTCCTTGATGTGGATGCGGCGGTCGCACCGGGCGGCGAGCTCCTCGTCATGGGTGACCACGATCACGGTGATGCCGTGCTCCCGGTTGAGAGCGAACAGGATGTCTTCGACGACGGAGCCGGTCGTCGAGTCGAGGTTGCCGGTCGGCTCGTCGGCGAAGATCACTCGGGGGTTGTTCACCAGCGCGCGCGCGATGACGACGCGCTGCTTCTGACCGCCGGACAGGTTCGTCGCCTTGTTCTTCGCCTTGTCGGCCAGATCCAGCTGAGCAAGCGCCGCCATGCCGCGGCGCTTGCGCTCCGCGCGACCGATTCCGGCGATCTTCATCGGGAGGATGACGTTCTCGAGGACGGAGGCATTCGGGGTGAGGAAGAACTGCTGGAAGACGAACCCGAACGTGCGATTGCGTGTTCTGTTCAACGCGCGTCCGTGCAGACGACGGGTGTCCGCTCCCTCGAGCGTGATCCGGCCCGCCGTGGGCTCGTCCAGCAGTGCGAGCAGATGCATGAGGGTGGACTTGCCCGATCCGCTCTTGCCGACGATCGCGACGGACTCGCCGGCTCGGATCTCGAGGGTCACCCCTCGCAGCGCATCGAAACGGCCCTGATTGCGACCGTAGGTCTTCGTGACGTTATCCACCGACAGCAGGGGCGCGCTCATCGTGCGCCCTCCGCTGCCTCGTCCATCAGGGCGGCGGTCGCCGTCGCGACGGCGTCGTCCTCCCCGTCGCGCGATTCGTCGCGCGTAGCTCGGAAGGGCACCTCCTTGATGAACAGCAGCGCGATGAAGCCTGCCCCGATCATCGGCAGGAGAAGAAGGAAGACGGGCGTCAGGGCGTCGTTGTAGGCGCCCACGACGATGTCGTGCAGCGCATCGGGCAGCGCATTGACCGCGGCGGGGGTGAGCGAGTTCGTGGAACCGCCGATCGTGCCGGCATCCGCTCCCGCCAACCGCTCGGTGAGCAGTTGGGTCAGCCTGCTCGCGAACGCCGAGCCGACGATCGCACTGCCCAGTGAGGCGCCGATCTCGCGGAAGAAGTTGTTGGAGGCGGTTGCAGTGCCCACCTCGGAATCGTGGAACGCGTTCTGCACGATCAGCACGAGGATCTGCATGCCCAGGCCGATTCCCGCGCCCAGGGCGAACAGGTAGGTCATCAGGAGCCAGAGCGGGGTCTCGACGGTGAGGGTCGACATCAGCAGCAGTGCGCCCGCGACGACGACCATGCTCGCGAGCGGCATCCACTTGTAGCGTCCGGTACGCGACGCGATTTGGCCCGTGCTGATGGTCGTCAGCATCAGGCCGACCACCATCGGGATCATCATGAACCCGGAGATGGTCGCGTTGACACCGGTGACCATCTGAAGGTAGGTCGGAAGGTACGCGAGCGTACCGAACATCGCGACGCCGATGAACAGACCGGCGACGGTGGCCAGGACGAAGTTGCGGTTGCGGAAGAGCTTCAACGGGATCAGCGGGTCGGATGCCTTGTGCTCGGCGAGCACGAACAGTGCCGCGGAGACGGCGGCGATCACGATCAACCAGAGGACCTGGGGCGAGTCCCACGCATAGGTGTTGCCGCCCCACGACGTGGTCAGGATGATCGAGGTCACGGCGATCGCCATCGTCACGGTGCCCCAGAGGTCGAATCGGAAGGTGCTGCGGCTGTGAGGGGTGCGCAGGAAGACCCAGGCGCAGGCGATGGCGACGAGACCGAGCGGGATGTTGATCCAGAACGCCCACCGCCAGCCGACGCTCTCTGTGAACCAGCCGCCCAGGAGAGGGCCGATGACGCTGGACAGGCCGAAGACGGCACCCATGACGCCCATGTACTTCGCGCGCTCACGCACGGGGACGACATCCGCGATGATCGCCTGCGACAGGATCATGAGCCCTCCTCCGCCCAAGCCCTGCACAGCCCGGCCGACGATCAGCCCCGTCATGTCGGTGGCGAGGCCGCCGATCGTCGAACCGACCAGGAAGAGGACGAGGCCGCCGATGAACAGCCACTTGCGGCCGATGAGATCGCCGAGCTTGCCGTAGATCGGCATCATGATCGTCGCCGCGACCATGTAGGCGGTGGTCACCCACAGCATGTGGTCGACACCGTCGAGCTCGCCGACGATGGTGGGAAGAGCGGTCGAGAAGATCGTCTGATCCAGCGACGCGAGCAGCATCGCGACGAGAAGTCCGGCGAACACGAGCAGGACGGATCGCCGCGCGGTCGGCGCCGTCGCCGCGGCGGGCGCGGCGGATGCGGGAGAAGTCATGCTCTCAGCCTCGTCGGCCAGGCCCGGCGGCGCGTCCCCCGCACGAGGACACCTGCCCTACCCCTCAGGGGGTACGCGACTCAGTTACCGGGAACGAGCAGTCCGCTCTCGTACGCCCAGATGACCAACTGCGCGCGATCGTGCGCATGCAGCTTGGTCATGATGCGTTTCGCATGGGTCTTGGCGGTGTGCGGGGAGATGAACAGATCCGCCGCGATCTCGTCGTTGGATCGTCCGCGCGCGATGAGCACGAGAACCTCGAGCTCGCGGCCGGTCAGGTTCGCGAGATCGCCGGAGACGACCGTGTTCGGTTCGCGCGGCAGGACGTAGCGCGTGATGAGGCTGCGTGTCGCCGTCGGCGAGAGGAGGGCCTCTCCGGCATGGACGGCTTTGACCGCACGGACGATCTCCTCCGGCTCGGCTCCCTTGCCGATGAATCCGCTCGCTCCCGCGCGCAGTGCATTGACGAGGTACTCGTCCTCTTCGAACGTGGTAAGAATCAGCACGCGCGTGAGCGTCATCGACGAATCCGCGCAGATCGCCGCTGTGGCTGCGATCCCATCCATCCCGGGCATCCGGATGTCCATGAGCACCACATCCGGGCGTCGCTCGCCCGCCAGTGCGACTGCTTCGTATCCGTCGGCCGCCTCTCCGACCACCTCGATTCCGGGATCCGCATCCAGGAGATCCCGAACCGCGGCGCGGATCAGGGCCTGATCGTCCACGATGAGGACCCTCGTCACGACGCAGATCCGTCGGGCAGGGGGAGTTCGGCGGCGAGACGGAAACCACCCGGTGTCCACCCGGAGGTGAGGGTGCCGCGCGCGGAGGCGACGCGCTCGTGGAGGCCGATCAGACCGAATCCTGCGCGCTGATTCGTGTCATCGGGAGAGATCGCGGGATTCGTCACGACCACGCGGAGTTCTTCGGCGCCGCCCTCGATGAGCACGTGCGCGCGACGCTGTGACCCGTGTTTCAATGCGTTCGTGAGACCTTCCTGCACCACACGATAGGCGACGCGGGAGACGGCTGAGGGAACAGCGACAGGGACACTGTCGCGACGCACCCCGGCCTCGAGGCCGTTCTCGACGAACGATGCGACCAGGCGATCAAGGTCCGAGAGATCGGGCTGCGGGGCGAGTGCCGGCTGATCCTCATCGTCCGCGCGGAGCATCGCGAGCAGCCCGCCGATCTCGCTGAGCACCGTCCGAGACGCCGTCCGGATCGTCGCCAGCGCCTCACGTGTCTTGTCCGGGCGCGTTTCGAGGCTCGCCGAGGCAACACCGGCGTTGAGGCTGATCACCGAGATCTGGTGGGCGACGGCGTCGTGGAGGTCGCGCGCGATCCGCAGGCGTTCCTCGCTCACCCGTCGGCGCGCCTCCACCTCCCTCGTCTCCTCCGCCCGAATCGCCCGTTCCGTCATCGCCTGCAGGTACTCGCGGCGGAACTTCGTCGCATCGCCCACCGCTCCGGCGAAGGCGATCACCAGGGCGACCTGGACGGTGCGAGGGTCGAATGTCGAGCCGAGAGAGGCGATGATGCTCGTGCCGATGACGACGAGTTCGGCCGCGAGCACGGCGATGAACGTGGTACGACGTGACGTGCGGTTCGCGGCGCCGAACATCGCGATTCCGACGCCCAGCGCCGCGCCTGCGGAGACCACCCCCAGAAACAGCAGCGTGCAGTAGATCAGCGTGCTGGCCGCGAGCGTGGGCAGTGGCCACCGGCGTCGTGCGGGAAGGAGTACCGCGGGGAGCAGGACGAGCACCCAGGTCAGCGGCGTCGACGCGCGGAACTCGCCGCCGGGGAATGGAGCGAGTGCGATCGCCGTGATGAGTGCCGCCGCGACGAGGTCTCTGACCCACGGGGGCGGGGGTGGGATCAGACGCGGGAGGGGCGGTTCAACGACGTGCACCATGTGGCCAGTCTGACGCTCGGCCCTTCTCGGGGCATCCCCCGTTCGTGGTAGAAGACGTCGGGGCTGATCGAGGCACGATCACACCCGCGGCGTGCCGAGCAGTGCTCGGCGTGTTGTCCCGGAGCGGCCACCGACGAGCCGACACCCGGTCCGCGGCGCGGGCCACCGCCTGCAGGGTGGCCGCGAGCGTGGAGCGGTCGCGGCCCGCGACCCACGCCGGACCGTCCGCGTCTCGGTACTCGATGAGCGTGACCGCTTCGGCATCCGCGCCCGTGGTGAGCGAGCTCTGGTGGAGAGAGAGGATCGCGAGGTCGATCCCGCAGCCGGCCAGCGCGCGCACGGCCGCCTCGACCGGTCCGAGGCCTGCGTGCGTGGAACGCTGCACCTGGTCGTCGACGCGCACGATGACCTCGGTGGTGGCGTTCCCCTCGTCGATGTGTACCGCCTCGAGCCCGATGCTCGAGTGCTGCGGGTCGTGCAGATAGACATCGCTGAACAGCGCCCAGAGGGCCTCCGCCGTCACCTCCTCGCCCGTGGCGTCGGTGTGCTGCTGCACGTGACGCGAGAAGTCGATCTGAAGGCGACGGGGGAGCACGACGCCGTACTCGGTCTCCAGCAGGTAGGCGATGCCGCCCTTGCCGGACTGCGAGTTGACGCGGATGACCGCGTCGTAGGTGCGTCCGATGTCCGCGGGATCGATGGGCAGGTACGGCACCCGCCATGCGATGTCGCGCTCGTCGCGCCCCTCGGCCGCCGCGCGGGCCCGGTGCTCCGCGAAGCCCTTCTTGATCGCGTCCTGGTGCGTGCCGCTGAACGCGGTGTGCACGAAGTCGCCGACATACGGATGGCGCGGATGCACGTCGATGCGGTTGCAGTACTCGACCGTGCGGCGGATCTCGTCGATGTCGGAGAAGTCGATCATGGGATCGACGCCTTGCGCGTGCAGGTTCAGGGCGAGGGTCGCGATGTCCACGTTGCCCGTGCGCTCGCCGTTGCCGAAGATGCACCCTTCGACGCGCTGCGCGCCGGCCAGGACCGCCAGCTCGGCGCAGGCGACGCCGGTCCCGCGGTCGTTGTGCGGGTGCACCGAGAGGATCACCCCGTCGCGGCGGGCGAGGTGCGTGTGCATGTACTCGATCTGGTCGGCGTAGACATTGGGGGTGGCGATCTCGACGGTGGCGGGCAGGTTCAGGATGACGGGGCGCTCCGGGCTCGCCTGCCACAGCTCGGTGATCGCGTCGCACACCTCGATGACGTAGTCGGGCTCCGTCAGGTTGAACACCTCGGGGGAGAACTCGAAGCGGACGTTCGGCAGGTGGCCCGCGAGCTCCCACAGGTCCCTGCCGCCGGCAAGGATCAGCTCGCGCAGCTCGGCACGGCCCTTGTCGAGCACGGTCGTGCGCCAGACCGGCGCCGTCGCGGTGTACATGTGGATGACGACCTCGTTGCGGATGCCGCGGATCGACTCCACGGTCCGCTCGATCAGCTCGCGTCGCGCAGGCGTGAACACGACGATCGTGACGTCGTCCGGCGCGAGGTCGGAGTCGGCGATGAGGCGCACGAAGTCGTAGTCCGTCTGGGATGCGGACGGGTAGCCGACTTCGATCTCCGTGTACCCCATGCGCACCATGAGCTCGAAGAACCGGCGCTTTCGGGCGGGGTCCATCGGCTCGGCGAGGGCCTGATTCCCGTCGCGCAGGTCGACGGGGACCCACAGCGGGGCAGCGGTGATGCGGCGGTTCGGCCAGCGGCGCTCCGCGTCGGTGAGAGGCACCTCGACGCGCGCGTAGGCGTCGCCGTAGCGGTGCGACGGCATGCCGGAGGGGCGCTGCCGATTCCAGGCGGGTGTGGGGATGGTCATGATCGGATGTCCTCGGGTCTGGGTGATGCAGACCGGCGCACGTTCGGCTCCACGACGGGGAGCCGGTCTGGCTACGCCCCGCCGTGGCGGCGAAGAAGAAGGAATCCGAGGATGGACATGTCGAGCACGCTACCATAGTCCTCAGACAAGTTGAGGAGTTGGGATGACTCAGGTCGTGCGGACGCCGCTGGCCGACCAGGCTGCGGATCTGCTTCTGGCGCGCGTGCGTGCGGGGGAGTGGGCCCTCGGAGCCAAGCTGCCCGGCGAGACCACGCTCGCGGCGCAACTGGGTGTGGGGCGTTCCACTGTGCGCGAGGCAATCCGACGACTCGCGGGCGGCGGCGTCCTTGACTCTCGGCACGGGTCGGGCGTCTATGTGACGGCGCTCGATGTCCCCGACGAGTGGGGTGACGTCTTGCGCCGCGCCGACATCGTGACGGTGATCGAGGCGCGCACGGCGATCGAGGTCGAGGGGGCCATGCTGGCGGCGCAGCGGCGCACGCCCGCCGATCTGCGCATCATCCGGCGCGCGCTCGACGCCCGCACCGTGCCCGGGCAGAGTGTCGAGGAGCATGTGGATGCCGACATGGCCCTCCATCGGGCGATCGTCGTGGCATCGCACAACGACGTCCTGGTCGAGTTGTTCGACGGCTTCGTGCCTCGTGTCCGCCGCTCAATGATCGAGATGCTCCGCATCCGGCCGACGGCCTCGGAGCGGGATGATCACGACGCGCACGCTGCCGTCGTCGAGGCGATCGCCGAGCGCAAGCCGGATGCGGCAGTGGGCGCGAGCCGCTCGCATCTCGACGCACTCAAGGCGGCCCTGTCCTGAGGCAGCTCGTCAGGGCGACGGCGGCATAACGCGGTCAGTCGTCCAAGATGTTCGGACGCTCGGTGGCAGAGGGGGAGGCGGCCCGATTGCGCCCGATCCGTTCGGCCACGGCGAGTACTCAGCCATCCCCGGAGAGCACCAGAGCGACCGCTGCCGCGCGGTCGCGGACGCCGAGTTTGGCGAAGATCGTGTTGATGTGGGACTTCACGGTGGCGACCGAGACGAACAGCTCCGAGGCGATCTCGTGATTGTTCCTGCCTCGGGCCACGAGCGCGAGGACGTCACTCTCCCGGGCCGTCAGTGCCGGGAAACGGTCGGTCAGACGCACCGCGGGCGGTGGTGCCCCGGTGGCGGCTCGCACGAGGCGGGCCCCCACGTCGGAGGCGAAGACCGACTGACCGCGAGCGACGGAGTGGATCGCCGCCTCGAGCTCCGCGCGCCCTGCATCCTTCGTGAGATACCCGCGGGCGCCTGCGCGCAGCGCGTCGGCGATCGAGTCGTCGTCGGCGTATGTCGTCAGCACGAGCACGGCGATCTCCGGTGCATCCCGCGTCAACCGCGCCGTAGCGTCCGCGCCGCTGAGCCCCGGCATCCGCAGGTCCATGAGCACGACATCGGGGCGCTCGGACAGGGCGAGGGTGATCGCCTCGACGCCGTCGCTCGCCTCGCCGACGACCGACACATCGTCGAGCAGGCCGAGGATCGTCACGAGACCGTCCCTCACGATCGCCTGGTCATCGGCGACGAGCACTCTGATGGGCTGAGGATTCACCGGCGCACCTCCATCCGCACCTGGAAGCGCGATCCGTCCTGGCCGATGTCGACCCGACCGCCTCGAGGGAGCGCGTCGACGCGCTCACGCATCCCGCGCAAGCCGAACCCGCCCGGGGAAGCCCCGCTCGCGGTGGCCACGTCATTGGCGACCGCCAGCAGCACGCGATCGGTGCTCCATCGGATGCGGACATCGACCGGATGCCCGGGAGCATGGCGCCGCGCGTTGCTGAGGGCTTCCTGCGCGGCCCGCACCAGGGCCGCCGCCTGAGCGTCGGACGTCTCCCACGGTGTTCCGTCCGTCTCGAAGGTCGCGGATCCGCCGAGCGAGCGATGCGTGCGAAGCAGTTCTTCGACGGCATCCATGACCTCGCCGGGTCGCTCGTGTCCATCGCGTTCGGCACCGCTGCGCAACGCCGCGACCGCCCGCCTCGCCTCGTCCAGACCCTCGCCCGCCAGCCGTCGGGCGCTCCGCGAGCGTACGAGCGCGGCATCCGTTTCCCCGCGCTCGATGAGCGCCTCGGTCGCGTCGAGCTGCAGGACGAGTCCGCCGAGCGTGTGCGCGAGGACGTCGTGCAGATCGCGGGCGAGGGCTGCCCGAGCGGCCTGCTCCGCGGCCTCCTGCTGCTGCTGTCGTAATGTCGCCTCCTGCCGGAGGAGGCGGCGCGTCTGGCGCCGGCTCGCACCGGCCAGCGAGGCGATGACGATGCCGCCGCCGAAGGCCAGCAGGGTGGGCACGCCGGGTGCCTGCCCGATCGAGCCGACCGCCATCAACGCCGGCGCTGCGATGGAGCCCGCGATCGCGGCCCACGCAGGCACGGCGTCATCGGCCCACAGCAGGAGCACGGCGACCACGACGGGGGTGAAGGTGATCCCTCCGGTGGGGATGACGGCGACGGATGCGGCCGCAAGCGCGACGCCCGCGAGTGCTGCGGCTGCTCGCTCGGTGCCGCGCAGCAGCGCCCCGCCCAGCCAGGCGAGCACCGCGAGCACCCCGATCCACGTCCACACGTCGACCGGACGCGGAGCGGCGAACAGCCAGAACGTCACCAGGGCCGCCCCGACCAGATGCAGCGCCGCCCTCGCCGACCCGCGCCCCGTGTTCATGACCCCATCATGGACCGCGCGGTCGGTGCCGCAGTATCCGAGCCGCCGCCGACGAGTCGTCGCGTCCGAGACTCGAGCACCAGCACCCGCATCGCCCGGTTGGCGGCGAGCAGGAGCAGGATGGCCCCCGTGGAGGAGGCGACGAACGCGCCGTTCGCCGCCGCGGCGAGATCGATCCCGACCCGGCTGACGATCACGATCAGCCACAGCGCCATGCCCCACCATCCGGTTCGGGACTCGAGCGATGCGCCCTCCGTTCGGACGGAGGGTTGCGCGACGATGGGGCGGATGCGGGCGATGCGCCCCATGGCCGCGCCGACGCCGAGAGAGATCGCCGCCTCGACCGTCAACGCGATGACGTCGAGGGTCGTGATGCGATCGACGGTCTGGGCGAGGACGACGGCCCCGGCGATGCCGAGCAGGATCGGCATCCGCCACATCCGGCCGGAGCGGATGGGGCGCCACGTTGACTGGCGGTACCCCAACCAGACGATGAGGGCGAGAAGGAGCAGGGCGTTCAGGATGGTGGAGAGGGTCATGACGCCAGCGTCGTCGCACGCGCGGCGCTGGACGACCACCCACGGGTGGAAGCCGGGTGGAGATCGTGTGCGTCAGGCGTCGCGCACGCGAAGCGTCGTCACGGCCGCCGCCGTCATCCAGACGGTGAACACGGCCATCACCGCCAGGCCGAGAAGTGGCGGGATGCCGGAGCCGGCCACCGTGTACGACGCCTGCCCCGCGGTCGTCGGCCACAAGGTTCCAGCGAACCGACCCACGATTCCCGGAAGACCCGGTGCGAGCGCGGGTACCAAGAGTGCGACGGACACGACGATCGCCAGCGCGCCCGAGGAGCTGCGGGTGAGAGTGCCGAACGCCAGTCCGAGCACGGCCGACAGGACGAGATAGACGATGGCGCACGCGAGGGCGCGCACGGTGTCGCCGTCGTTCGTGCTCGCTGTCGGCAGGCCGGTCGCGGCGAGCGCCGCCTGACCCGCGGTGAAGCTCGCCGCCACTGTGGTGACGGCCACGACCGCGGTGATGGAGGCCGTCACGAGAGCCTTCGCGGTGAACAGTCGGGTGCGCCGTGGCGCGATGGCGAGGGTGCTGGTGATTTGCCCCGACGCGTACTCGCTGGTGACGGCTTGCGCCCCGAGCATCGCCATGAGCAGCTGCCCGACGAGGATCCCCTTGAAGCTGACGCCGACAGGGTCGAAGTCTGCGGGCAGCTCTCTCTGCCAGTCGGCGCTCAATCCGCTGATGCCCAGCAGGCTCACGAGTGCGGTGACGACGATCGTGGCCGCGGCGAGGAGCCAGGTGCTTCGCACGCTCCGCGTCTTGATCCACTCCGATGCGAACAGGTTCATCTCAGGCCGCCTTCCGGTCGAGGGTGGTCATGCGCAGGAAGGCGTCCTCGAGGGAGTCGCGTACGAGAGTCAGTTCGGACACCTCTACGCCTGCGGTGGCGGCGAGGTGGCCGACCTGATCGGGCGAGGCGTCGCGCACGCGGAGCGCGTCGGGATGCGCCGGATCCGGAGCCGTCGACAGGCGCGCGCTCCTGAGGGCCCGGGTGAGACCCGCGGCGTCCGGTGTGCGCACACGCACCCAGGCCGTCGTCCGGGAGTCGATGAACGACGTCAGCGGCTCGTCGGCGATGAGCGTCCCGCGATGGATGACGATCAGATGGTCGGCTGTCACTTCCATCTCGCCCATGAGGTGGCTCGAGAAGAGCACCGTGCGCCCCTCGGCGGCGAGTCGGCGCATGAGTGCGCGCGCCCAGCGGATGCCCTCGGGGTCGAGTCCATTGAGCGGTTCGTCGAAGATCACAATCCCCGGATCTCCGATCAGGGCCGTCGCGATTCCCAGGCGCTGCTTCATGCCCAACGAGAACTCTCCGGCGGGTCGGCCGCCGGCGTCGGCGAGTCCGACCATCTCGAGGGTCTCGTCGACGCGCGATCGAGGAATGCCGGCGGCGCGGGCCGCCGCCCAGAGGTGTTCGCGGGCGGAACGCCGCGGGTGGACGGAGCGCGCATCGAGCATCGCGCCCACCACACGCGCGGGGTGCGGCAGCTCGGCCGCGCGGAGACCGCCGATGGTCGCTGCCCCGGAGGACGGACGATCCAGCCCGAGGAACATGCGCAGGGTGGTGGACTTGCCGGCGCCGTTCGGGCCGAGGAAGCCGGTCACGACGCCCGGCCTTACCTCGAACGACAGGCCGTCGACGGCGGTGATCGCGCCGTGGCGCTTGGTGAGGGCGTATGCCTGGAGCGAGAGAGGAGAGCTGATGGCCATGAATCGCACACTACACCGTGTGGTGTAGTTGCTACACCGACCGGTGTAGAGTTGACGGCGTCGTCACAGGAAGGGGATGCCGATGCCCGACGTGCAGGTCAAGCCGGTCCGGGAGGGGCAGGCGCACAAACGCTCCGCGATCCTGACCGCCGCCCGCGAACTCTTCGTGCGGGACGGCGTCGAGCGCACCAGCATGGATGCGGTGGCGGCGCGGGCGGGCGTGTCCAAGCGCACCGTGTACGACTATTACGGCGACAAACGGCGACTCCTCCTGGGCGTCGTGGAACAGGCCGGGGAGGCGGCTCTGATCACGCTCCGCCGGCTGATCGAGCGTCATCTTCCACCGGTGCTCACCGACGCCGACCGCGCCGCGACCGAGCGCGCGCTCGTCTCCTTCGCCCTCGACCTCGGCCGCTCACAGCTCGCCGCCTCCGACTACGCCGCCGCCGTGCGGCTCATCACCGAGAACGAGGCGCTGCTTCCGGAGCTCGACGATCACCCGCTGGAGACCGCGCACAACCGGGCGCTCGCCGAACGCCTCGACCTGCTGTCGCGAGCCGGCCTCCTCGAGGCCCCGGATCCCGAACTCGCCGCCGATCACTTCCATGCGCTGACGACCCTCCGGGTTCTGAACGAGCCCGGACGACGACGTGCTCAGCTCGACCGCGTGGACCGGATCATGATCGACGGCGCGCACGCCTTCCTGCGCGCCTATGCGCCCAGCGGGGGCGGACATGACCGATGACCGAGAGGATGACGCTCAGATCCGCGTCAGGCGCGCCGCATCCCTCAAGGAACGGATCTACGTGGCCTTCACCGCCCTCGCGGTGATCATCGCGCTGCGTGCCCATGATGAGCATCCGGATGCGGCTCTCGCGCTCGGTACGCTCGCGATCACCGTCGCCGCGACCGTCTGCGCGGTCTATGTCGCCGATCTGCTCAGCCACATGGTGGTGCATTCGCGGGTGCCGGGGCGATCCGAACACCGGCACATGGTGGCGAGCACTCTGGGTGCGGCGACCGTCGCGCTTCCGTCTCTCGCGTGCATCGGGCTCGCGGCGCTCGGGCTCTACGAGGCCTCGACGGGTCTGCTGGCCGCGATGCTCATCACGACAGCGACGCTCGTCGCGATCGGCCTGCTCGCGGTGCGACGGCTCGCCGTCCCCCGGATGCAGCGCATCGCGATCCTCGCCGGGGAGGCGGTGCTCGCGATCGGGGTCATCGCTCTGGAGCTGCTCTCGCACGGCTGAGTGCGACGCACGCCTGGAGGCAGCCGGCGTGGCTCCTAGGATGGATTGGATGACCGGGTGGACGTGGCAGGCGTGGTTCGGCCTCATCGGAGGCTCGCTGATCTTCTTCGCCGTCCTCGGGCCGATGCTGCTGATTCAGATCCGTCGTTACGGCCGGCTCTCGTTCCCGAGGCTCCTGGGTGCCGCGGCGACCAGCGTCTACGCGGTGGCACTCGTCGCCTACACGCTTCTGCCGCTGCCTGACGTCGCGGCGAACTGCGGGGTGAGCGGCGCCGGTATCGAGCTCATCCCCGGGCACTCCGTGGGCGACATCCTGCGAGAGACGCAGGGGCTGTCGTTCGTCTCCGCCCTGACGAGTCGTGCCACGCTCCAGGTCGCGTTGAACGTCGCGCTCTTCGTTCCGTTCGGCATCATCGCGCGTCGCTACTGGAACCGCGGACCCGTCGTGTCGATCATGCTCGGCGCCGCGCTGTCGCTGCTGATCGAGACCACCCAGTTGACCGGAATCTGGGGACTGTACGACTGCGCGTATCGCGTCGCCGACGTCGACGACCTGATCACGAACACCGCCGGTGCCGCGATCGGCGTAGCCCTGGCCCCATTCCTGCTGTCCTGGATGCCGAGCTCCGGCACGTTGCGCCGAGACCGTTCTCTGCCGCGACCCGTCACCGTGTGGCGACGGTGGTTCGGGATGGTTCTCGACGCCGTCGCCGTCAACGTGGTGAGCGGACTGCTCTCGCTGACGCTCATCGTTCCTCAGCTGGCGTTCACCGGCGGGCGTGCGCCCTCGGATGCGGCCGCGATCGCGAGTGTGGTCTTCGTCGGCGTGGGAACCGTCGCGCTCGTCGTCGTACTGCCCGCGGTCCTGGGCAGGGGAGCCTCCATCGGACAGCGGCTCGTGTGGTTGACGCCGTCGTGGCCGCCGGATCGCTCCGGCCGGTGGCGGCGACTGCACCGCGCATCGGTCGTGGCGCTGCCCTACACGATCGCCACCGTTCTCGATCAGCTGCCGCACGCGGATGCAGGAGCTCTGCAGACCGTGGTCGGTCTCATCGGCATCGTCAGCGGCGTCATCGTGCTCATCGACGTGGCGTCGGTGCCCTTCAGCCGGGGACGCCGCGGTCTGTCGTCGATTGTCGCCGGCGCCGAGCTGCGCGATGCGAGAGCCTGACCCCGGGGTTCTCGGGCGCTGTCGTGAGAGCGGTCCCGGCGGCTACCTTTGACGAGTCCCTGGTGTTTCGGGCATCCCGGAGGGGCGCCTCTCCCGTCGTGACAGGGCATCTCGTCATCGGCCCACCCGAGGAGCGCAGAACCCCATGACCGACTTCATCGTCGATCTCGTGGCCAAGTCCTTGCTGTGGCTGCAGGGGCTGGTGCTTGCGGGCCTCGTCTCGTGTCTCATCGTGTACGACGTCCAGTTCGCGCGGACGCTACCGGTCGCGCTCTGGATCCTGGTCGCGCTCCTGCTCGCGGCGGGTTGGCTCGCGGCGGTGCTGGCGCGCCGGAAGCCGCGCACCTCGGTTGTCGCCGCGACGCTGATTGTCAACGTCGGCGTGTTCGTTGGTCTGCGGCAGGAACTCCTGCCGCAGACCTCGCTCACCGTCTTCGTGGTGGCCGTGCCGTTGTTGGGCATGGCGTTGCTTCCCCGTCCCTGGCCGACGATATCGGTCTTGTTGATGGTGCTCTTCGTGGTCGTCCCGTGCGTGATCACCGGGGTATGGCCGACGACCCTCGCGGATGTGTTCTTCGACTACGGAACGCTGGTGGCGCTGGTCCTCGTCATCGTCGTCGCCGCCCTCGGTGCCCGGGCCCTGCGCCGCCACGCCGCCCGGCTCTCGGCCGCGCACCGGGCACGGGAGCAGGCCCTCTCGCGTGTCACCGATGGCAAGATGCTCGTCGATGCCGTGATCGGGACTGTGCCGACCGCCATCGCCGTCTACGACCCCGAAGGGGCGCTGCTGCTCGCCAACCCTCGCGCTCACGAAGTCGCCTGCCACGAGGGGTACGAGCTCGCAAGCCCGGCTGAGCCGATCAATTCCGGCGGCGTCTTCGCTGCCGATCGCACGACCCCGCTGCGACGCCGGGATCGGATGCTGCAGGCCGTGGTCGACGGCACCGAACTCGCACCGACGCTCGCCTGGGTCGGACCCCCGGGGCATCAGCGCGCCTACATCCGCTCGTCGTCGAAGATCGCGCGCCCGGACGGCTCTGCGCTCGGCACGCTCGTCGTCGCGGAAGACGTCACCGAGGTGCTGCACTCCGAGCAGATGCGGCATGACTTCCTGCACACCGTGTCGCACGAGTTGCGCACGCCGATGACGCCGCTGATCGGTCATCTGGACCTGCTGAGCGAGCGGGTCGCGGAGACCGACCCCGGTGCCCAGGAGCGGATCGACACCATCATGCGCAGCGTCGATCGGATCATGACGCGCGTGTCGGAGCTGCTGACCGCAGCCGACATCCGCATGGAGCTGCAGCTCAAGCCGACCGATGTCGCCGGTCTCGTCGGTGAATGCGTGCGCGACGCGCGCC
This sequence comes from Microbacterium sp. RG1, assembly GCF_005347485.1. Classification (NCBI taxonomy): domain Bacteria; kingdom Bacillati; phylum Actinomycetota; class Actinomycetes; order Micrococcales; family Microbacteriaceae; genus Microbacterium; species Microbacterium sp. RG1. Next base: position 577,648 of record NZ_CP034121.1, read on the forward strand.
CCGCCGCGGCGAAGCGCGACCTCACGATCCGTGCCGAGGTCGCCGATGCCGCAGTCGCCCTGGCGGATGCGGGCCGCATCCGCCAGGCCGTGTCGGAACTGCTCGGCAACGCCGTGAAGTTCGCCGTCGAGGGCACCGAAGTGCTCGCGCGGTGCGATCGCGTCGACGACGAGATCCGGATCCGCGTCAGCGACGAGGGCCCCGGTATGAGCGAGGTCGAACAACACCGGGCGTTCGACCGCTTCTACCGCGCACCGATGGCGCATCGAGACGCCGTGCAGGGATTCGGGCTGGGGCTGTCCGTCGTGCACAACATCGTGACCGCGCACGCGGGGGTGGCCTCGCTCGCACCAAGCGCCGCCGGCGGAACGGAAGTCACGATCCGCATCCCGGCCCTCTGACCGGCACGGCACCGTCGCGGACGCTAGCGTGAGAGGGCCGTGCGTCTCGCCGATGCCGCTCACTCCTTCCGAAAGGTCCGCCGTCCGTGACACCGATGTCGCTCACGCCCGCCCAGCTCGCCGCCCTTCTCGCACCCCTCGGCGAGATCGCGCACACCACACCGCTGACCGGCGGGATGTTCGCCACCACGACGGCGGTGGCGCTGACCGACGGCGCCCGCGTCATCGTGAAGGCGTCCCCGACCGATGTGCGCAGGCTCTGCCGTTACGAGTACGGGATCGCCGCATCCGAGGCGCTCGTCTACGGGATGCTCGCGGGGCGAGCTCCCGTGCCGGAGGTCCTGTCGACCGACTTCACCCGATCGATCGTCGACGCCGACATCGTCGTGACCCGTCACCTCCCGGGGCGTGTGTGGAACGATCTCGACCTCGACGCGGCAGCCACCGCTCGCGCGCGCCATGCCCTGGGGGCTCTGATGGCCGAGCTGCACCGCGTCCCCGCGCCCGCGTTCGGCTACCCGGCGCCGGAGACGGGCATGCGGCGCGATGACTGGCGCTCGGCGGTCACAGCCATGTTCGACGGCATCCTCCAGGATGCGGCGGAGTCCGGCACCACGCTTCCGGCGCGCCGGGTGCGGGATGTGCTCGCGCGCCACGGTCACGTCCTCGACGCGGTCACCGCTCCGGTCGTCGTGCACAACGATCTGTGGCCGGCGAACATCTTCCTCGACGACGATCTGCGCATCGTCGGCCTGATCGACGCCGAACGGACGGTCTGGGGCGATCCGCTTTTCGATCTGGTCGGGGCGAATCAGATGGCCGAGGAAGGCGCCGAGGAGCAGATCACCGCGGGCAACGTCGAGGCCGGGGGAGTGCTCGCCGATGAGCTCGCCTCCCCGACAGGGCCGCTCCGGCTCGCCCTGTACCGGCTGTACTACACGCTGATCCTCGCCACGGAGATCGACATCCGTGGGTTCGAGGGCGACGGGATTCCCGAATACCGGGCTTCGGTCGCCGGCCTGCTCGGCGACGCACTGGAGCAGCTGGAGGCGGCGGAGCCGGTCGGCGCCCTGTGAGCGGCTGATGCTCCGCGCGGATCGCGGAAGGGCGGCTCGCCCTCATCCCTCCTGCGTCAGCCCGGCCCGATCGAGCGCCCGGAAGACCTCGGCGGCCACGAGATCCGGCTGGTCGAAGGGCACATTGTGTCCCGAGCGTGGCGCCGGCACGAGACGGCCGCCGAGTAGCTGCGCCGTCGTGGCGTGCGCCCGGTTGATCTCCCGCCGCTGCGCTCGTTCGCGCAGACCGGCACGCGTGCCCGTGATCACCGTCGCGCCCATCCCGGCGAGCGCACCGCCGTGAGCGGCGTCATCGCGCAGGGCGCGCAGGGACGGTAGGAACTGGGCGAGTTCGGGAGGCATCGTCCGGTCCAGGGTGGCGAGGTCGCGACGCAGCTCCGCCCTCACCGCCGCCGGCTGCCCGCGGAGGGCGTGGCGCCGCAGGAGCGCGATGCCGGCGCGTGCCCTCAGGGAGGAGAAGCGGGGCGGACGCGATGTCATCCGTTCGGCCAGCTCGGGGGCGAAGTAGGAGGCGATGTGCTCGTCGGTCTGATCGACGAGCACGAGAGCGCGCACGTCGAGGACACGCCGCGCGGCGAGCGTGCGCACGATCGGACCTCCCCAGCTGTGCCCGACCAGGATGAGTGGCGTCGACACGGTCGTCAGCAGGGTCTCAAGATCGTCGGCGAGTCGCTCGAGCGTGCGCGGAGCCGCATCCGCATCGCTTGCGCCGATCCCTGCCCGGTCGTAGCAGATCGTCCTCGCGACGCGCGAGACGGCGGGAAGCACGCGGCCCCACGCGGCGCTCGAGAAACCCATCCCGGATTCGAAGACCACGGTCGATCGGCCCGAGCCCGCGCGTCGGAGGATGAGTGAGCGGCCGTCGGGCAGACGGAGCGTGTCCGGCGCTCCGAGCGGATGTCCGCCGCTCATGCGCCGGACGCGGGACGGCGGATGCGCGGGGCCGGTGCCGGCGGCACCGGCTTCGCGGCGACGATGTCGACGCGGCGGATGTGCTCAACGCCGCGTTTGCCGTCGACAACCACCGTCTCCTCGTCGGCGCTGAGCAGCTCGCCGAGCGCATCCGTGGCCTGCCCGGTCGGGAGCAGATAGCGCACGACGACGCGCGAGCCGGGCTCGGGGAGTCTCACCATGCGCCGGGGGCGTAGTCCTTGAGGAACACGCCGAAGAGGTCTTCGCCGGCCTCGCCGCGCACGATCGGGTCGTACACGCGCGCCGCTCCGTCGACGAGATCCAGCGGGGCGTGGAACCCTTCCTCGGCGAGGCGGACCTTCGTGGGATGCGGCCGCTCGTCCGTGATCCACCCGGTGTCGACGCTCGTCATGAGGATGCGGTCGCTCTCGAACATCTCGCGCGCGCTCGTGCGGGTCAGCATGTTGACGGCGGCCTTGGCCATGTTCGTGTGCGGATGCCCGGGGCCTTTGTAGCCGCGGTTGAACACGCCCTCCATGGCGCTGACGTTCACGATGTACGTGCGACGGGCGCTGCTGGCCGCCAGCGAGGGGCGAAGCTTCGAGATGAGCAGGAACGGCGCTGTCGTGTTGGCCAGCTGCACCTCGAGCATCTCGAGCGGATCGACGTCCTCCACCCGCTGCGTCCAGGAGTTGACGTGGTCGAGGTCGGGGATGAGCCCGCCCGCGTCGATCGCCGTGCCCGCTGCCAGGCGCTCGAGCGAGCTGGAGCCGGCCGCCATGGCCTGTTCCGTCAGCTCCTCGGCGCGGGCGGCGGCGGCCGCGAGGATCGGGTGCGCGCTCACCGAGCGTTCGAGAGCCTGCGGATGCTGGTCGTTCGTGTGCCCGAAGGTGACCAGTTCGGGAAGCGGCCCGTCGGGCAGCGGCGCCAGCTCCGCATCGACGAGCGGCTGGTAGGCGCCGGGGGAGCGTCGCACGGTCTGGGTCGCGTTGTTGATGAGGATGTCCAGCGTCCCCGCCGCCGCCACATCCTCGGCGAGTCCGATCACCTGGGCGGGGTCGCGCAGATCGATGCCCACGATCTTCAGGCGGTCGATCCAGTCCGCCGCATCCGGAAGGCTGCTGAAGCGGCGCACCGCGTCACGGGGGAAGCGCGTGGTGATCGTGGTGTGCGCGCCGTCGCGCAGCAGTCGCAGCGCGATGTACATCCCGATCTTCGCCCGGCCGCCGGTCAGCAGCGCCCGCTTGCCGGTGAGGTCGGTGCGCGCGTCGCGCTTCGCATGGCTCATCGCGGCGCATTCGGGGCAGAGCTGGTGATAGAACGCGTCGACGACCGTGTACGGCTTCTTGCAGATGTAGCAACCGCGGGCCTTGAGGAGGGTCCCGGCGGTCGGGGTCGTGGTCGACGTGCTGATCGGGATGCCGCGCGTCTCGTCGTCGATGCGATCGGGCGCGCCCGTCGCCGTCGCGTGCACCACCGCGCGGTCCGCGGCGGCGATCGCATCGCGGATCTCGCGGCGGCGCACCTTCTTGGTGGCTTTGAACATCGCCGCCGTCGCACGCCGGACCGTGACGTAGTCGGGGTGGGTCTGGTCCACCTGCGCGAGCTCCTCCAGCACACGCAGCGTGGTGGCGAGATCGTCGGGATCGATGCCGCTGGGCTGCGGATCGGTGTGGGCAGAAGTCGCGTCGGGCACACGAGATTCTACGTCGCGCGCCTGTGCGGGGCTGTTAGCGTGCCAGGGTGACCCTTGCAGAGCCCCGCCGCATCCATGTGTCCGCCGCGGTGATCCGCGACGCCGACGGCAGGCTCCTTCTCGTTCGTAAGAGCGGAACGACCGCGTTCATGCAGCCCGGCGGCAAGCCGGAGCACGGTGAGGACGCCGCCATGACGCTCGTCCGCGAGATCCGGGAAGAGCTGGGACTCCGGCTGGACGCCGCGGACCTCGAGCCGCTGGGTTCGTTCGCGGCGGCGGCCGCCAACGAACCGGGATTCGAGGTCGTCGCCGAGGTGTTCGCCGCCGACATCCGGGACCAGACGCCGGTCGCGGCGGCCGAGATCGCCGAACTGCGCTGGGTCGGGTCCGACGAGGTCGACCAACTGGAGGTCGCGCCTCTCGCGCGGAAGTACTTCCTGAGCTGAGCCTCGTCGGTCACCCGCGGCGAGCGGGCGACCGACGAGGCGAATCTCACGCCTGGGAGCTGTCGGCCTTCTGCCCTCCGGCTTCGAGCACGTCACCGGCGGGCAGCTCCTGGTGGCCGCCGAACTGCAGTCGCATCGCGGAGAGCACCTGGTTGGCGAAGTGATCCTCGCCGCGCGAGGCGAAGCGTTCGAACAGGGATGCGGCGAGCACCGGCGCGGGCACGCCGGTGTCGACGGCCGCCTTCACGGTCCAGCGTCCCTCACCCGAGTCGGACACCCGTCCGGCCAGGCCGTCGAGCGTCGGGTTCGCCTCGAGCGCCGCCGCGGTCAGATCCAGCAGCCACGACGAGATGACCGATCCACGGCGCCAGAGTTCGGACACCTTCGCGGTGTCGATGTCGAACTGGTAGAACTCGGGCTCCTCCAGCGGGGCGACCTCGGCGGAGTGGCTGGCCTCGCGCGTTCCCGCATCCGCGTTGTGGAGGATGTTGAGTCCTTCGGCGAGCGCGGCCATGATGCCGTACTCGATGCCGTTGTGCACCATCTTCACGAAGTGGCCGGCGCCGGAGGGGCCGCAGTGGAGATATCCGCGCTCCTCGGGGGCGAGCTCGCCGGAGCGTCCGGGGGTGCGCTCGACGTCGCCGACGCCGGGCGCGATCGTCTTGAGGATCGGTTCGATGTGGGCGAATGCCTCATCGGGTCCGCCGACCATGAGGCAGTAGCCGCGCTCGAGGCCGAACACGCCGCCGCTCGTGCCCACGTCGACGTAGTGGATGCCGGTGTCCTTGAGAGCAGCGGCGCGGCGGACGTCGTCGCGGTAGTTCGAGTTGCCTCCGTCGATGATGATGTCGCCGGGCTCGAGCACCTCGGCGAGCTGGTCGACGACGCCGCCCGTCAGGCCCGCGGGGATCATGAGCCACACCGTGCGCGGGGTCTGGAGCTGGGAGGCGAGCTCCGCGAGCGAACCCGCTCCCATCGCGCCCTCGGACTCGAGGCCGGCGACCGCATCCTGGTTGACGTCGTAGACCACGCAGTCGTGGCCGTCCTTCATGAGTCGGCGCACGATGTTCGCGCCCATTCGACCCAGTCCGATCATCGCGAGCTGCATGGTGTTCCTCGTTCTCTTCCGGCGAGCGCGCCGGCGGCGGCCGGCTCTATCGAGAGTCTAGGGACGCGGACGAGGGCGGGCGCCGATCGCGCGTCGAATGCGCGTCAGTCGTTCGCCGAATCGAGTGCCGCGTCGATGTCGCGCAGGATCTCGGCGCAGCGCGCGACGTCCTCGGGTGTTCCGGAGAGCTCGAACTCGAACAGGACGGGGCGCCCGCTGATCGCGGCGAGCTCCCGCGCCGCCGCCTGGTAGTGGGCACCGAAGTTCCGATTGCCCGACCCGATGATGCCGACCAGCCGGCGGCGGTTGACCGCGGAGCGCAGGAAGGCGCGTACGGGTGCGGGCAGGGTCACCTCGTCGGCGTTGCCCGCCTTGTAAGAGGGAGTCAGCAGTATCCAGCGGCCCGGAGCCTCGCCTCGCCGCACCTCCGGGTCGGCCAGGTCCCTCACGTCGCGGCCATCGCGAGCGGCCAACTGCTCGGCGAAGCGCCGTGTGAGGTTGGACACCGAGGAGTAGTAGTAGACCGGGATCTGGGCCATGTCCCCAGTGTCACCCCGGACGCGGATGCGGCTTTCTCACGGCGCCGGGAATACTCCGCCGGCCACCGGGATTGAGCACCATATGGTTGAGAATTCACACATCTCCGCGGTCCCGGTTCCGGCGGCGGAGATCCGGGTTCAGGTGCGGGTGCCGCTCCGCTTCTCGGACGGCTACGCGACAGGTGCGGACGTGCTGACGTTCGACGGGCTCGTCGACGGCAAGGAGCACCTGCTGCTCGGTCTCGGCGACTGGCGGAGTGCGCTCGAACGCAGCGCGGACGGCGGGGAGGCGCCGCTCGTGCGCCCGCACAGCGAGTGCCTGACCGGCGACGTGTTCGGCTCCGAACGGTGCGACTGCGGTCCGCAGTTGCGCGAAGCGGTCGAGCGGATCGCGGCCGACGGCGGCTTCCTGCTCTATCTCCGCCAGGAGGGGCGGGGCATCGGCCTGTACGCCAAGCTCGACGCCTACGCACTGCAGGATGCGGGCCTGGACACCTACGAGGCGAACCTGGCGCTCGGGCGGGGCGAGGACGAGCGCGACTACACCGCCGCCGCGCAGATGCTCCGGACCGTCGGAGCGGAGCGCATCCGGCTGCTCAGCAACAACCCCGACAAGGCGGCGCAGCTCGAGGACCTGGGGATCGAGGTCACCGACCGCGTGCGCACGGCTGTGCATCTGTCGGCATCGAACGCGCGCTACCTGGCTGCCAAGCGCGACCACACCGCGCACGCCATCGACCTGCCCGCGGCGTGATGGCGACGGCGGCCCGATCCGACGCGGCGCGGCCGACGCGGACGCTGACGGAGGACGAGATGACGACCTGGCTTCCGCTCATCCGGCTCGTGCAGCTCCTGCCGCAGGCACTCGATCGCCGACTGCGCGACGAAGGCGGCATCAACCACGCGCACTACGCGATCCTCGTGACCCTCGCCGGGGGTTTCGCGCAGCCGGCCACGATGACCGACCTCGCCCGCATCGCCGGTCTCAGCCGGTCACGGCTCAGCCACGCCATCGACGCCCTCGAACGCCGAGGCTGGGTCGAGCGCACCACGTGCGGCAGCGACGGGCGCACCCAGTCCGCCCGGTTGACCGACGCCGGCTGGGACATCCTGCGCCAGGCGGCACCCGCCCACGTCGAGCAGATCCGCTCGTTGGTTCTCGACCGCCTCGACGATTCGGAGCGCATTGCTCTCGCCAGGATCGCCGCGAAGCTCGTGCCCGGCGTCGAGGAGGCTCTCTAACCGCGCCGGGCGGCCTCGACGCCGCACTTCCACCCGGGCGCCGAGCAGTCGGACGGCGGATGCTCGTCGATACCGGCTCGCGTCAGGAGCCAGGCGATCAGGGAGTTCGAGTTCCACATGTCGCCGATCCCGAAGACGTCCCGGCCCCAGACATGGCGGGGCGCGTTCGCCGCATCCATGATGATCGCGTCGGTCACGACCTCACTCGTCTCGTGGATGCGGGGTGGTGTCGGGGCGAACGCGAGGTCCGGAACGGTGCCGTCGCGCCAGCAGCGGATCTCGTATCGGAAGCACACGCTCAGCCCCAGCGCCGGTAGCCCGACCGGGCCCGTTCCGACGACGCCGCGTGCTGTTCGCGGCCCGCTCCACGCCGGTGCCATCTCGATGACGGAGCGCCCCCGACGATCGGTGATCTCGATGGCGGCGTGGAGGAGGGGGCGCGGCGCGTGGCCCTCGCGTGCCGCCGTCATCCGCTCCCACGACCCGCTCGCACGGCTCACCAGCCATCCGCCCGCGCCGACCGGTATCCACCAGACGGCGAGGGTGCTCACGGCGCGCTCCGGCACGCTCTCGCCACCGCGAGCGAGACCGGGACGTGGCCGAGCGCGAGGGCGCCGCTCGCGACGGCGAGCCAGGGGGCATGGAGCCACACGGCTGTCAGGGCGAAGACCAGTACGGGGAGGACGGCCATCGGAACCGGGATCACACCCCACGGCGCGTACAGCTCGCGCTTGTCGGCGCCGCGGGTGACGAGCACCACCCACCTTCCGACGTAGAGCGAGACCAGGAGAGCCACGAGGACCGCCCACGGCCGGCTTCGCGTGCCGGAGCCCGGAGCGAGGACTGCGGCCCCGAGGCAGCCGATCTGCCCGAGCCGCTCGAGCACGGTCGACACACGGAGAGCGAGGCGGCGCGGCGGATCCGGGAGCGTGCCGGGCAGCCGCAGCAGGAGGAGGTTCGGCAGCAGGACGAGTGCCGCGACGACGATTCCGGCCACCGACACGCTCATGGCCGCACCGTATCGGCGTCTTCGCACGCGGTGGGGCGCCGGCAGCCGGGAATTGTCACCGCCGCCCGGCGTAGCCTGGAAGGATGCGTGAGCGGATGCGGGAGGCGGGTGTCCGCTTCATGACGGTGGCGCCGCACCAGGGCGAACATCGTGTCGCCGCGCGGGTCGCCGTCTCCGTTGCGGTCCCGCTGCTGGTGCTCTGGTCGATCGGCCGGCTCGACCTGAGCGTCTATGCGAGTTTCGGCGCCTTCGCATCGCTCTACGGTCGACTCGACGGCTATCGCGACCGCATCCTCATGCAACTCGCTGCGGGCGCCGTCCAGGTGACGGCTATGGTTCTCGGAACGACGCTCTCCGTCATCGACGCACCGGATGCGGTGCGCGTCGTGGTCGTCGCGGCGCTCGCCGCCGGCGTCACGCTGATCGCGCACGCGTACCGGTGGCATCCGCCGGGCGCGTTGTTCGCGGTGTTCGCCGCCGGAGCGTGCGCGACGCTCCCGGCGAGCGGGCGCACGCTCGCCGAAGGCGCGGTGGTCGGTGCCGGCGGCGCCGCGTTCGCGGTGGCGGTGACAGTACTGATCGCGCTGTTCCGCCGCGGCCTCCCAGGGGCGTCCGCGACGAAGCCGGATGCCCGGCGAAGCGTCGCCGCAGAGATGGCAGTGACGGTCGGTGTGGGTTCGGTCCTGGCCGGAATCGTCGGGCTCGCGCTGGTGGGCACCCACTGGTACTGGGCGATGGTCGCCGCCGTGGCCGCACTCGGGGGAGCGAGCACGACCGCCCGGATCGTGCGGGGCGCCCAGCGGCTGATCGGCACCTGTGTCGGCATCCTGCTGGCGGCAGCGCTTCTCATGTTGCCGCTGCCGCCGCTGGCGGTGCTCGCGGTCGCCATCGCCCTGCAGGTGTGCGCGGAGCTGTTCGTCGGACGCAACTACGGACTCGCGATGGTGTTCATCACCCCGCTCGCCCTGTTGATGATCGAACTCGCCGTGCCCGTCGACCCGGGTCCGCTCCTGCGCGACCGACTGCTGGACACGCTGCTCGGCGTGGCCGTGGGAACGGCGGTCGCTGTCGTCTCCGCGACGGTTCGCCGGCGACGGGCGGGGGCCTAGGCTGGTGCGCATGCAGCAGCGTCCGCTTGGCAACACCGGTAGATCGGTCTCCGCACTGGGACTGGGCACGTGGCAGTTGGGAGCGGACTGGGGTGACGTCGGCGAAGCCGACGCGCTGGCGGTGCTGGGAACGGCGGCGGATGCCGGCGTCACCCTCTTCGACACCGCCGACGTCTACGGCGACGGACGTTCCGAGCAGCTGATCGGCAGGTTCCTCCGCGAGCGGGGCGAGCATGGGATCACGGTCGCGACGAAGATGGGGCGGCGTCTGCCGCAGGAGAAGGCGAACTACTCGCCCGAGAACTTCCGCGCGTGGACAGAGCGTTCCCGTCGCAATCTCGGCGTCGAGACGCTCGATCTGGTGCAGCTGCACTGCCCGCCCTCCAGCGTGATCGACGACGCGTCGACCTACGACGAGTTGGACCGGCTCGTCGACGACGGTGCCATCGCGGCGTACGGCGTGTCCGTGGAGACGAGCGCCCAGGCGCTCAGCGCGATCTCCCGACCCGGGGTCACGAACGTCCAGATCATCCTCAATCCCTTCCGGCTGAAACCCCTCGACGAGGTGCTGCCCGCCGCGGCGGATGCGGGCGTCGCCGTGTTCGCGCGCGTGCCGCTGGCATCCGGTCTGCTCAGCGGCCGCTACACGAGCCAGACGCGTTTCGCGGCGAACGACCACCGCAGCTACAACCGTCAGGGCGAAGCCTTCGACCGCGGCGAGACGTTCTCCGGCGTCGACTACGAGACCGGGCTCGCCGCGGCTCACGAACTCGCCGCCGCGCTGGGGGAGGGCGTCTCGCTCCCCGCTGCGGTGCTCGCGTGGATCGCGGCGCTGCCCGGCGTCACGAGCGTCATCCCCGGCGCGCGCACGAGCGCGCAGGCGCAGTCCAACGCGGACGCCGCGACGCTCCTCGACGGCGGATTCGATCTGGACGCCTTCGACGCCGTCGTCCGCGACGTGTACGACCGACGCCTGCGGGCCGACATCCACCCGCACTGGTGACCGCCGGCCGCCGGCGTCTCGTGGCGGCGGCGGCCGCCGCGGTCACGATCGTGGTCGGGCTCGGTGTGCACCGGTTCGCGCCGGACGGCGCGGTGAGCGACGTGGCGGGAGACGCGCTGTACGCGCTGCTGGTGTACCTGCTCGCCGTCGTGGTCATCCCGCGGCGCGCCGTCTGGGTGCCGGCGCTCGTCGCCTGGGTGTGGTGCACGGCGATCGAGCTGTTCCAGCTCACCGGTCTGCCGCTCGCATGGGGTGGCGCTTGCCCGCCGATCATGCTCGTGCTCGGCACCGTGTTCGACGCCCGCGACCTCGTCGTCTACACGGCGACCGTGCTCGCCGCAGCCACGGCCGACCGGCTCCTCGGCGCGGCGCTCGGTCGAGCGCGCGCCCGGCGCGGAGCATGAGGGGTATGGGGATGCGGATCGCTGTGGTCATCCCGTGCCGCGACGACGCCGAGATGCTCGCGGCGTGTCTGCGCGCGCTCGCCCGGCAGCAGCGTCCGGCGGACCGGATCATCGTGGTCGACAACGCGAGCAGCGACGACTCCGCGGCGGTGGCGCGCTCCGCGGGCGCCGAGGTCATCGTCGAGTCCGTCGTCGGTATCTGGCCCGCCGCCGCCGCGGGGTACGACGCCGCCTCGACGGATGCCGATGTGATCGCGAGGCTGGATGCGGACTCGCGCCCCCATCCGGACTGGCTGCTGCGCATCGAGCGCGCCTTCGCCGCCGACGCGGGTCTGGGGGTGCTCACCGGGGGCGCCGAGTTCTACGGGTCCACCCGCCTCGTGCACTACCTGGGCGAGCATTGGTACATCGGCGGTGGGCGCTTCTGGGTCAACCTCTGGCTCGGCATACCGCTGGTGTTCGGATCCAACTTCGCGATGCGCACCGGCGTCTGGGCGCGCGTGCGCGACCAGGTGCGCCGCGACGATGCCCGTGTCCACGACGATCTGGACCTGACGATCCACCTCCGCCGCTCCGACGGCGTGCGCTGGGACCGGCAGTTGCGCATGCCCGTCTCCTCGCGCCCCCTCGTGCACCCGCGCGGGCTGGCAGAGCGACTGGGCAAGGTCCTCACCACCTTCGCCGCGAGCTGGCCGCGCGGTCGGTTTCGCGCCGCGGTCCGTCCGCCGGTGCGATCGCGGCGCTTGGGGAAAGGCTCCGACGTGAAGGGTTCCGGTCCTACGCTGGGCTGATGCACTTCACGTTCCGGGCTCCGCTGTTCCGCTGGGAGGCGCGCCGGGACGCCGACTGGTTCTTCGTCGCGCTGCCCCAGGATGCGAGCGAGATGATCCGCGAGGTGCCGCGTCCGCCGAGCGGCTTCGGGGCGGTGCGCGTGGCGGTCGAGGTCGCCGGCGTCTCCTGGCGCACATCCATCTTCCCGGGTGCGGCCGGCGGCACGTATCACCTGCCGGTCAAGCGCGCCGTGCGCGAGGCGGCCGCAGCGGGCGAGGGCGATGAGATCGCGGTCGAGTTGACGGTCCTGGACGCGTGAGATGAACCCCGCGGGACTCGCGCTGGCGCTCGCCTACGGCGGGCTCGCGGTCCTGAGCGTGGTGCTGGCGGTGATCGATGTGCGCACGCACCGGCTTCCGAACCCGCTCGTGCTGCCGGCGTATCCGTTCCTCCTCGCGGCGCTGGCTCTTGCGTCCGTCGGACGAGGAGACCTGGTCCCGTTCCTGCAGGCGGTCGCGGGTGGCGCGATCGCGTTCGTCTTCTACCTCCTGCTGCGTCTCGTGCAGCCGCGGGGAATGGGCGGCGGCGACGTGAAACTGGCGGGCGTGCTCGGAATCGCACTCGGGTATCTCGGCTGGGACGCGCTGCTGCTGGGGCTGTTCGCCGGGTTCCTGCTCGGAGGCCTCTTCAGCGTGGGGTTGCTGCTCTCGCGTCGCGGCACCCGCCGCACCCGCATCCCCTTCGGTCCGTGGATGCTGCTGGGCGCTTGGGTCGTCATCGGCCTCATCTCCCTGACCTAAGCATGCGCGCGACCCCTGTCAACCGAGCGGCACAGAGCTGCGCGGACGCTAGCCTGGCGCGATGAGCAGCACATCAGCCTCCCCGCAGCCGCTCCTCGCCCGCGCGACGGCCTGGGCGCTGCGCAGGACCCTGGTCCGCGCTTTCCTGCGCTACAGCGAGCGCCGCGGTGCGCAGCTCGCCGACAGCGTCACGTACCGCGCGTTGTTCAGCATCTTCGCCGCCGTGCTGCTCGGCTTCTCGATCGCCGCCCTGTGGTTGGCGGGCAATCCGGCGGCTCTGAGCTCTCTCGCGGATGCGGTGAACTCCGCGGTTCCCGGGCTCGTCGGAACCGACGGGGACGGCCTGATCGATCTCTCTGCGATAGAGGCTCCCGCAGGTCTGACGATCGCGGGCGTGATCTCGCTCGTCGGTCTGGTCGGAGCGGCGATCGGCGCGATCGGTTCGTTGCGCGTGGCCGTGCGCACGATCGCCGACACCTCCGGCGAGGACGTGTTCTTCCTGTGGGTGCTGCTGCGCAACCTCGGCCTCGCCGTCGCGATCGCCGTCCTGCTCGTGCTGTCGGCCGCGGCCACGTTCGTCGGGTCGCTGTCGGTGACGACGGTTCTGTCGTGGCTCGGGGTGGCGGAGGATTCCACCGCGGCGCAGATCGGCACCCGCACCGTCGGTGTGCTGGTCGTCTTCGTGCTCGATGCGCTCGTGGTGCTCCTGATGTTCTGGACGATGTCGGGTGTCAAGGCGCCCCGTCGCGCGCTGCTGGCGGGTGCGGCGGTGGGCGGGGCCGGGCTGACCGTGCTGCAGGAGCTGTCGGGGCTGTTCGTGGGGGGAGCGAGCTCGAATCCGCTTCTGACGTCGTTCGCTTCCATCGTCGCCCTCCTGCTGTGGGTGAACCTGTCCGCTCAGGTGATGTTGATCTCCGCATCGGTCATCGTCACGATCACGCGCGAGGCGGACGACCGCATGCGGGAGCGTTTCGGAGCATCCACCTTCGCCGAGCGCCGCCGGCAACGAGCCGAGGATGCGGCGCGCATCGCCGCCGACGAACTCCAGCGCGCCCAGGCGGCCGTCCAGGCGGAGCAGGACAAGGTCCTGGAGAAGGCTCAGCGCGCGTAACGCTCGACGAACGTCCGCAGCATCCGAGACGGATGGATGACCGGGGCCCGCCGCACGGCGGCGAGAGTTGCGTCGAGCTCGCCGTCGGCGAAGTAGCCGTAACCGGCATAGGCGCGGATGCGGGTGGAGATTCCCGCCACGTCGAGCTCGGGATGGAACTGCGTCGCATAGACGTTCGCCCCGACACGGAAGGCCTGCACCGGACACGCGGGAGAGCCGGCCAGCAGCGTCACATGCTCCGGCAACCGACGCACCGCCTCCTTGTGGCCGACGAACGCCTCGAAGGTGTCGGGCATCCCCGCGAAGAGCGGATCTTCGCGGCCCGCGACGGTGAGGGAGACCGGGACGACGGAGATCGGTTCGGAGTACGTCCGATCGATCGTCGCGCCCTGATGCACGCCGAGGGTTCCGATCCCATAGCAGGCGCCAAGGAACGGCACGTCGCGGGCGACGACGTCGTCGAGCAGGGCCGACATCTCGCGTTCCACGCGCACTTGCACCGACGACTTCCGCGCGGGCGGATCCGAGGCGTTGAAAGGGCCGCCGCCGACGATGATGCCGGAGAGCTCGTCGAGGTCGAGATGGGGCATCGGCTCCGCCTCGAGTCGCACCCGTCGGAGCTCGGCGGGTGCGAGGCCCGAGTACCGGAGCATGAGCGCGTACTCCTCGTCGGCGGGGACGTCCTCGGCCCGGGTCGCGAGCAGTACGAAGGGTTTCACGTCGGGATTCTAGGCCACCGTGCGCGCCGGGCGGGCGGCGTCGTCGCGAGGTCTAGGCTGGGCGGCATGGCTATCGCACGACTGACCGGAGGCCCCCTCGACGGGCAGGTCATCCCTCTGGAAGAAGGCGTCGACGACGCGCTCATCGTCCCCTACGGCGAGGGGCAGCTTGTCTACCAGCGTCAGGCGGCCGACGCCGACGCCGACGGCCCGCAGCAGGAGGTCTTCGCCTTCGTCGAGACGACCGAACCGGTCAATCCCGACGAAGAAGACCGCAACGAGTGAGCGCACCCCACGAGCCGACCCGCTCGGTCGAGATCGAGCGCACCTACGACGCGGACGCCGACACGCCGCTGCCCGACTGGTCGACCCTGCCCGACGTGGCGAGCGTCGATGCGGCCGAGCAGCGCGACCTCGACGCGCGGTACTTCGACACTCCCGCCCTCGACCTCGCCCGTGCGAAGGTGGCCGTCCGCCGCCGGACGGGCGGCCACGACGCCGGTTGGCACGTGAAGTCGAGCGCCCCCGAGGGCCGTCACGAATGGGGCTGGCCGATCGTCGACGAGGAGTTGATGGTGCCGGATGCGGTCGCGGACGCGGTCGCGAACTGGGCGTCGGGTCCCTTCGTGCAGATCGCCCGCATCCGCAACAACCGCACGGCGTACCTGCTCCGCGACGCCCACGGTGGAGTGGTCGCGGAGGTGGTGGACGATCGCGTGCGCGCGAGCCAGGCCGCGACGGATGCCGAGAGGGCGTGGCGGGAGTGGGAGGTGGAGCTCGGACCGGCCGCTCCGGCCGACCCCGAGTGGCGGGCGAGGTTCTTCGCCGCGGCCGACGCACTGGTCACCGCCGCGGGCGGCACGGTGTCGGCATCCGATTCCAAACTCGGTCGCGCTCTCGGGCGCTGAGCCCTGAACGCAGAAGGCGCCCTCCTCGCGGAGGGCGCCTTCTGCGTGAGATCCGAGGATCAGAAGTTGATCATGTGTCCCGCGAGGCCGTGGAACGCCTCCTGCAGCGCCTCGGACAGCGTGGGGTGCGTGTGCACGTTACGCGCCAGTTCGAGTGCGGTGAGGTCCCACTTCTGGGCCAGCGTCAGCTCCGGCAGCAGCTCCGACACGTCCGGTCCGATCATGTGGCCGCCGAGCAGTTCGAGGTGCTCCGCGTCCGCGATCAGCTTGACGAACCCGACGGGCTCGCCGAGTCCGTGCGCCTTGCCGTTGGCCATGAACGGGAACGTCGCGACCTTGATCTCGCGACCGGTCTCGCGCGCCTGCGCCTCGGTGAGGCCGAAGGATGCGACCTGCGGCGAGCAGAACGTCGCCCGGGGCATCATCCGGTAGTCGCCGAGCGCCATGGTCTCCGCCTTGCCGATCGTCTCGGCCGCAACGACACCCTGCGCCTCGGCGACGTGGGCGAGCTGCAGCTTGGCGGTGACGTCGCCGATGGCGTAGATGTGCGGCACGTTCGTGCGCATGTAGTCGTCGATCGCGATGGCGCCGCGGTCGGTGAGGGCGACGCCGGTCTTCTCGAGTCCGAAGCCCTCGACGCGCGGGGCGAAGCCGATCGACATGAGCACCTTGTCGGACTCGATCGAGCTCTGCGCGCCGCTCTTGTTGTCGGTGTAGGTCACGGTGACCTTGTCGCCGGAGTCGACGACCGACTCGACCTTGGTGGAGGTCAGGATGTCGATGCCGTAGTTGCGGTACTGCTTCTGGATCTCCTTCGACACGTCGGCGTCCTCGTTGGGAAGCGCACGGTCGAGGAACTCGATGATCGTGACCTTCACGCCGTAGTTCGACATGACGTACGCGAACTCCATGCCGATCGCGCCGGCACCGACGATGACGATCGAGGACGGGAGCTCGCGGGAGAGGATCTGCTCCTCGTAGGTGACGACGTTCTCGCTGAGGGTCACGCCCGGAAGCAGACGCACCGTGGAGCCCGTGGCGATGATGACATTGTCGAAGGTCACGCGCTCGGTCGAGCCGTCGCTCTTCGCGACGTCGATCGAGTGGTCGTCGACGAAGGTCCCGCGGCCGTCGTACTCGGTGACCTTGTTCTTCTTCATCAGGTAGTGGATGCCCTTGACACGGCCCTCCGCCACCTCACGGCTGCGGTCGAACGCCACGCCGTAGTCGAAGTTCACCTCACCGGTGATGCCGAACAGCTTGGCCTTGTGGGCGAAGGTGTGGGCGAGCTCCGCGTTCTTGAGAAGCGCCTTGGAGGGGATGCAGCCGACGTTGAGGCAGACACCGCCCCAGTACTTCTCTTCGATGACGGCGGTGGAGAGGCCGAGCTGTGCGCTGCGCACGGCCGCGACGTACCCGCCGGGGCCCGCGCCGAGGATGACGACGTCGTAATGAGGCATGCGTCCAGCCTATCGCTCGGTGGAGTTCGAACGGCCTGCCGTCCGCTCGCTCGCGGCCTGCTTCTGCTGGCGCGCCCTGGCCCCCAGAAGCCACACCACGAGGCCGATCGCGATGAGCACGACCACGGCTCCCACGACCCAGGGCCAGATCGGCGCGGACTGGTCGGAGGTGGGGGTCGGTGTGGTGAGGGTCGTCATCTCCGGCTCCGGCGTGGCGGTGGCCTCCGGCGTCGCGTCGGCGGTCTCGGTCGGGGTCGGAGTCGCCACCGGGGCCGCGTCGGACGTGAACGCGAACTCGCCGGCGATCGGGTGGCCGTCGCTGGAGACGACGCGCCAGGCCACCGAGATGGCGCCGCTGGCGGAACCTGTCAGCGGCTGGGTGACGACGTTGGCGCTGACGGTGGGCGCCCCGTCCGTCAGCGAGGCGCCGGAGGCGTCGGTGACCTGGACGACGGTGGTGGACGCGTCGGAGAGCAGGTCCCCGCTGAAGGTGAGGGTGAGCGCCGCGGGAAGCGCGTCGACCGTGGAACCCGACGCGGGGTCCGAGGAGACGAGCTCGTCGTGGGCGAACGCGGGCGCTGTGCCCAGCAGCACCCCGCCCGAAGCGATCAGAAGCGTGGCGAGAGCGGCGACGAGTGCGCGCACGGGACGGCGGCGAGAGGTCTGGGAAGTCACGGCGACGAGCCTATCGCCGCGTGCTTTCGACCGGCTGTGCGTCACGGGACGCGGGATCGCGGGGATGCATGCCGCGCGAAGAATCCGCTCCGGTCCGCGATGTCGGGCAGAGGGTCCGATCGGTTAGGCTGGGTGAGAGGAGGACGACGTGGACGAGCAGTACAGGCCCCGCCCGGACAGCATCCGTCGCGAGAGCGACCGAGCCGTGCCGGCGCACGACACCACGCAGACCTTCGGGCACGACTCGGACCTGTCGTTCGTGCCGTTCGGAAGCGAGCTGAGCGAACCCGAGCTCGAGGCGATCGAGGCACTCCCTTCGGGTGCCGCATTGTTCATCGTGCGCTCCGGGCCCACCGCGGGAGCCCGCTACCTGCTGGACACCGATGTCACGACGGTCGGCCGGCATCCGGACGCCGACATCTTCTTCGACGACGTCACGGTCTCTCGCCGTCATGCCGAGATCACCCGTGTCGGGCGTGCGTTCGAGATCGTCGACCAGCGTTCGCTCAACGGCACCTACGTCAACGGCGAGCGCGTCGACCGCGACACGCTCAGCAACGGCGCAGAGGTGCGCATCGGCAAGTTCCGACTCAACTTCTTCGTCTCGCCCGCAGACCTTCCGGCAGTCGAAGGCTGATGGCGGCGGTCTCCGCCCGCGGCCGCAGTGAGGCCACGGGCCTGCTCAGCATCGGTCAGGTGCTTGCGCGGCTGACCCCCGAATTCCCCGCGCTGACCTCGTCGAAGCTGCGCTTCCTCGAGGTGCAGGGCATCGTCACACCGCGACGCACCGAGACCGGCTACCGCAAGTTCACGCCGAAAGACCTCGAGCGACTGCGTCTGGCGCTCACTCTGCAGCGCGATCACTACCTGCCGCTCGTGGTCATCCGCGAGTACCTCGACGACCTGGATGCGGGGCGCGATCCCGCATCTCCCGCGGGCGGCGTGCCGCGATCGATCGTCCCCGCCGCGCGTCGCTACCGCCGTGACGAGTTGCTGCGGACGGCGGGGGCCGGGACCCAGCTGCTCAACGACGCACTGAGCACAGGACTCATCGTCGGCGGAGAGACCTACGACGAGCAGGCGCTCGCGATGCTGCGTGCGCTCGTCGCCCTCGACCGTCACGGCATCGAACCGCGCCACCTGCGTGCGGTCAAGCAGAGCGCCGATCGTGATGTCTCGCTGGTGGAATCGGCGCTCGCACCGCTGCGTCGCCGCACGGACGCGACTTCGCGCGGACGCGCTGCGGAGACCGCTCCCGAGCTCGCCCGGCGCATCGCCGACGTTCGCGAGGCGCTCGTGCGCGCCTCGCTCGAGCGGCTCGACGGATGATCGCGCGACACGCCGAATCTTCGAGGCGGATGTCATTGCCGGAGGGGAAGGCCTCCTCTAGCGTGGGAGTAACCCGCGACACGAAGGAGGCGCCCGCATGACCGCTGGCGAACCGCTCGGCGAGATCCCCCTCGCTGCCGACCTCCTCTTCACCGACGGTCTGCCGCAGATGGACGACGAGGTCGGATATCGCGGCGCAGTCGCAGCGCGCGCTGCGGGCATCACCTACCGCCAGCTCGACTACTGGGCGCGGACCGAGCTCGTCGAGCCCACGGTCCGCGGTGCGTCGGGGTCGGGATCGCAGCGTCTGTACGGTTTCCGCGACATCCTCGTGCTCAAGCTCGTCAAGCGTCTGCTCGACACCGGCATCTCGCTGCAGCAGATCCGCACCGCGGTCGAGCAGCTGCGGGTCGCCGGCATCCGTGACCTCACCGGAACGACTCTCATGAGCGACGGTGCGTCGGTGTATCTCTGCACGTCCAACGACGAGGTCATCGACCTCGTCAGCCGCGGCCAGGGTGTCTTCGGCATCGCCGTCGGGAAGGTCCTGCGCGAGGTCGAGTCCACGCTCGTCTCCTTCGATCCGCAGGTGCCGGATCCCTCCGACGAGCTCGCTGCTCGACGCACGCGCCGCACGGCCTGAGATCCGGCCGCCTTCACCGCGTGGGCAGCGCGGTGGTTGCTCGGCATGTGAAAAGAGCCGCCGACCCGCAGGTCGACGGCTCTCGCACGAGAGTCACTGCGCGGGCGCGTCCTCGGGGGTCGCGATACGCCCTGTGCGCATGATCCGGTCCAGCAGTGCATCGAAGTCGGCCGCGAGCTCCTGAGCCGAGTCGCCGGGCCAGATGTGCAGGGGCTTCGCCGCACCCTGTGCCTGCTGCAGCGAGGTGCGCTCGGGCAGTTGGGGGGAGAGCACGAGCGGACCGAACATGTCGCGCAGCTCCTTGATGCGGAACTGGTGCTCGATGGACTGGGGCCGAACGCGGTTCACGACGATGCCCAAGGGCTGAAGCCGCGGCGAGAGACCGCGGCGGATCTCCTCGATCGCGCGGAGGGCGCGGTCGGCGGCGGCGACGGAGAACAGGCCCGGCTCCGTGATCACGACGACCCGGTCGCTGGCCGCCCAGGCCGTTCGGGTGAGCGCGTTCAAGGACGGCGCGCAGTCGATGAGGACGAGGTCGTAGTCCGCCTCGACCGTGGCGAGGGCCTCTTCGAGCTTCCAGACATCGCGCACGCTCGGGTGCGGTCCGTCGAAGTTGATGGCGGACGGGCTGCCGATCATGACGTCGATCGTGCCCGGGTGCACCTTCGTCCAGCCGCTGGAGGTGATCGCCTGCTTGACGACCTTGTCCTTGGGGTTGGCGAGGACGTCGGCCACGTTGAGGCGGCCGGCGACCTGGATGTCCATGCCGGTGGAGACATCGGACTGCGGGTCGAGGTCCACCACGAGGGTCCGCACGCCGCGCGCGAAGGCCGCCGAGGCGAGACCGAGTGTCACGGTCGTCTTGCCGACGCCGCCTTTGAGGGAACTGACGGAAAGGACGTGCACGCTTCCCTACGTTACCGTCCCCTAGGCTGTGAGCACACTCAACGATGTGTGAGGCGGCGAACCCGGCCGCCGGACGCCCCCCCCCCGCCTCACGACGGATGCGAGGTCCCCATGTTCCGGAAGATCCTGGTCGCCAACCGCGGCGAGATCGCGATCCGCGCCTTCCGCGCGGCATTCGAAGTCGGGGCCCGCACGGTCGCCATCTATCCCTACGAGGACAGGTTCTCCCTGCACCGACTGAAGGCAGACGAGGCCTACCAGATCGGCACCAGGGGAGCCCCGGTGCGGGCGTACCTCGACGTCGAGGAGATCATCCGCGTCGCGGTCGAGTCCGGGGCGGACGCCATCTATCCGGGTTACGGCTTCCTCTCCGAGAACCCGGAGCTCGCCGCCCGCGCGGCCCAGGAGGGGATCGCCTTCATCGGTCCGCCGGCCCGGGTGCTCGCGATGGCCGGCAACAAGGTCACCGCCAAGCAGCACGCGCGGGATGCGGGTGTGCCGGTGCTCCGCTCGAGCGAGGCGTCCGACGACGTCGATGCGCTCCTCGCGGCGGCGGAGGAGATCGGATTCCCGCTGTTCGCGAAGGCCGTCGCCGGCGGCGGTGGGCGAGGGATGCGCCGCGTCGACACCGTGGCCGAGCTCGGCCCCGCGCTGGCCGAGGCGATGCGCGAGGCGCAGAGCGCCTTCGGTGACCCGCGGATGTTCCTGGAGCAGGCCGTGCAGCGGCCGCGACACATCGAGGTTCAGGTGCTCGCCGACGGGTCGGGGCAGACCGTCCATCTGTACGAGCGCGACTGCTCGGTGCAGCGCCGCCACCAGAAGGTCATCGAGATCGCGCCGGCGCCCAACCTCGACGACAGCGTGCGCGCCGACCTGCACCGCTACGCCGTCGCCTTCGCCCGCTCGATCGGCTACGAGAACGCCGGCACGGTGGAGTTCCTCCTGGAGACCGCCGGCCCTCGCACCGGCGAGGTCGTCTTCATCGAGATGAATCCCCGCATCCAGGTCGAGCACACCGTCACCGAGGAGGTCACGGACGTCGACCTCGTGCAGGCCCAGATGCGGATCGCCGCAGGAGCCACGCTGGCAGAACTGGGTCTCACACAGCCCGAGATCCCGCTGCGCGGCGCTGCGCTGCAGTGCCGGCTGACGACCGAGGACCCGACGCAGGGCTTCCGCCCCGACACCGGCAAGATCACGACGTACCGGTCGCCGGGTGGCGCGGGGATCCGGCTCGACGGCGGAACAACGGCGGCGGGTTCGCAGATCAGTCCGCACTTCGACTCGATGCTCGCCAAGCTGACGTGTCGCGGTCGCGACTTCCCGGCGGCCGTGGCCAGGGCGCGCCGCGCGCTGGCGGAGTTCCGCATCCGCGGCGTCTCGACCAACATCCCGTTCCTGCAGGCCGTGCTGGACGACCCGGCGTTCGCGGCCGGGGACATCAGCACCTCCTTCATCGACGAACGTCCCGAACTGCTGCGCGGCCGCGAGTCGAAGGACCGCGGTTCGAAGATCTTGAACTGGCTCGTCGACGTCACGGTCAACCAACCGCACGGCACGAGGCCGGTGACGGCGTCGCCGACGGCGAAGCTCCCGCACCTCGACCTGCGCGAGCCCGCGCCGGCGGGCTCCCGGCAGCGCCTGCAGGAGCTGGGGCCGGCCGGGTTCGCGGCCGATCTGCGCGCCCAGACGCGGCTCGCGGTCACCGACACGACGTTCCGCGACGCGCACCAGTCGCTGCTGGCCACGCGGGTGCGCACGAAGGATCTCGCCACCGTCGCCCCCTACGTCGCCCGGCTGACCCCGCAACTCCTCTCCGTGGAGGCCTGGGGCGGCGCCACGTACGACGTCGCGCTGCGCTTCCTCGGCGAGGACCCCTGGGAGCGCCTCGATGCACTGCGCCAGGGCCTGCCCAACATCGCGATCCAGATGCTGCTGCGCGGGCGCAACACGGTCGGCTACACGCCGTACCCGACGGCGGTGACCGACGCTTTCGTCGCGGAGGCCGCCGCATCCGGGGTCGACATCTTCCGTATCTTCGACGCTCTCAACGACGTGACACAGATGCGCCCGGCAATCGACGCCGTGCTCGCCACGGGAACGGCCGTCGCCGAGGCCGCGCTCTGCTACACCGGCGACATGCTCGATCCGGGCGAGGATCTGTACACGCTCGACTACTACCTGCGTCTGGCCGACGAGATGGTCTCCGCCGGAGCGCACATCATCGGCATCAAGGACATGGCGGGCCTGCTGCGTCCGGCCGCCGGAGCTCGCCTGGTCAGCGCACTCCGGGAGCGCTTCGACGTTCCCGTCCACGTACACACCCACGACACGGCCGGCGGCCAGCTGGCGACGCTCCTCGCTGTCAGCGCGGCAGGAGCCGACGCGGTGGATGCCGCGGCCGCGCCGATGTCGGGCACCACGAGCCAGCCGTCGCTCTCGGCGCTGGTGGCCGCCCTCGCCCACACCGAGCGCGACACCGGCATCCCCCTCGCCGCCGTCGCCGACCTCGAGCCCTACTGGGAAGCGGTGCGTCACCTCTACCACCCCTTCGAGTCCGGACTGCCCGGCCCGACGGGACGCGTGTACCGGCACGAGATCCCCGGCGGCCAGCTGTCGAATCTGCGTCAGCAAGCCATCGCCCTCGGGCTGGCGGAGGACTTCGAGCTGATCGAGGACATGTACGCCGCGGCGAACGACATCCTCGGACGCGTTCCCAAGGTGACCCCGTCATCGAAGGTCGTCGGCGACCTCGCGCTGCATCTGGCCGCGGTCCGGGCCGACCCCGCCGACTTCGCGGAGAACCCGCAGAACTACGACATCCCCGACTCCGTCGTGTCGTTCATGGCGGGTCAGCTGGGCGACCTGCCGGGCGGATGGCCCGAGCCGTTCCGCACGAAGGTGCTCGCCGGCCGCACGGTCGCCGACGCCTCGGGAGCCCTCGACGAAGCGGATTCGGCGGCGTTGGTCGAGCCGGGCGCAACCCGGCGCACGACCCTCAACCGGCTGCTGTTCCCCGGCCCCACCCGCACGTTCCACGAGGCCCGCGACGCCTACGGCGATCTGGCCGTGCTCGACACGGCGGACTATCTGTACGGATTGATCCCCGGCGGCGAGCACGTCGTGGAGATCGAACGCGGCGTGCAGCTGTGGGTCGGTCTCGAGGCCATCGGTGAGCCCGATGACAAGGGCATGCGCACCGTCATGACGACCCTCAACGGTCAGCTGCGACCGGTCTTCGTGAGGGACCGCTCCATCGCGGTGGAGGCTGCCCCTGCGGAGAAGGCCGACACGTCCAAGGCCGGTCAGATCGCCGCGCCGTTCTCCGGTGTCGTCACGCTCAAGGTGACACCGGGGGCGAGGGTGCGGGCGGGAGAGGCGGTCGCATCGATCGAGGCGATGAAGATGGAGGCGGCCATCACGAGCCCCATCGACGGCGTCGTCGACAGGCTCGCGATCGGGTCGACCCAGCAGGTCGAAGCGGGCGACCTTTTGGTCGTCGTCAAAGGCGCGCATTAGCCTGAGGTGGGCGCCGGCTCTGCGGCGGCCCGTTGGGAGTACCTAAGCCATGCCTGATCGTGACGATCAGATGACCGGCCACGACGACGACATCCTGGACCAACCGGTCCGCGTCGACGCGGCCGGCATCGACATCCTCGGAACCCAGACCGCGCAGGTCGCGGTGACTCTGCCGGTCGCCGATGACGACGACGGACTCGACGACGACGTCGTCGCCGACGAGACGGTCCCCGCGGCCGAGCCCGTCGTCATCGCCACGTTGGAGGACACGGGCGAGTTCTCGCCCGTGCGCACCGTCGACCTGGACGTCCATGATGCGGAGATCGAGTCTCCCGTGACCGACGAGCCTCCGGTCGCGGTGGTGCGCGCGCCCGAACCCGCCGCGGCCACCCCGACTACGCGGGTGCGTGTTCCCGTGGCGGCGGGCGAGCCGGTGCCGGCGCCGGCGGCGACGCCTGCTCCGCCCGCGACGGCTGTGCCCACGGTCGCGACGCGATCCGAGCCGGCACCCGTGGACGCCACGCCCGCCCCCGTCACGCTCGCGGCACGACGCGTCGATCAGGAGGAGTCGAAGCGCGAGAGCGCCGATCTGCTGACGGCCGATCGCCTGTTGGAGACCGACCGTCTGCCCAGACGCGAGCCCGAGGGTGCGTGGCCGAACCTGGTCTACACGCTCAGCCGCGGACGGGTGCGCCTCGGCGACAGCCGCCGCTCGCGCGAGCGGCGCGCGCTCGATGAGCGGATCGCCGCGCCCCTGGACGGCGGTGCACGCTTCGTAGCTGTGCTCTCGCGCAAGGGCGGTGTCGGCAAGACCACCGTGACCGCTCTGCTCGGCATGGCGCTGGCGGACGCCCGCGACGACCGGGTCATCGCGCTGGACGCGAACCCCGACCGCGGCACGCTCGCCGAGCGCGTGGGTCGCCCCAGCGGCAAGACCGTGCGCGATCTCGCTACCCATGCCGCCCCGATCCATGGATTCAACGAGATCTCGGCGATCGTGGCGCGCGACGACACCCGCCTGGACGTCCTGGCCTCCGACACCGATCCCCATGTGTCAGAGGCGTTCGACGACGCGGACTACCGCGAGGTCGCCGCTCTCGCCGCGCACTACTACTCCATCGTGCTGACCGACACGGGCACCGGCATCGTGCACTCGGTGATGGATGCGACGCTGGAAGCCGCCGATTCGCTCGTCATCGTGTCCGGACTCAGCGTCGATGAGGCGCGTCTGGCATCCGAGACGCTCACCTGGCTGGAGACGAACGGCTACACGGCTCTGGCGCGTTCGGCGGTCGTCGTGCTGAACGCGTCGCGCCCGGGGGCGCCGCTTGTGCGTCTGGACGAGCTGGAGGAGCACTTCCGCTCGCGTGTGCGTCAGGTCGTGCGCGTGCCCTATGACGCGCGCATCGCCACGGGCAGCGCGATCTCCTTCCGCGACCTCCAGCCGGCGACGCGTGCCGCGGCGCGTCAGCTCGCCGCCGTCGCCGTCGAGGGTCTGCGCGCGGCGGCGGCATCATGACGGTACGCGCCATCCGACTCTTCGGGGACCCCGTGCTCAAGAGCCGCGCGAGCGAGATCACCGACATCGACGAGGGCGTGCGGGCGCTCGTGCGCGACCTCGTCGAGACCGTCGAGCTGCCGGGCCGGGCCGGGGTGGCCGCCCCGCAGATCGGTGTGGGCCTGCGAGCGTTCAGCTACAACGTCGACGGCGAGATCGGGTACATCCTGAACCCGGTGCTCGTCGAGGTCTCGGGGGAGCCGCAGCTGACGGGCGAGGGATGCCTCTCCGTGCCGGGTCTCTGGCACGACGTCTCCCGCTACCCGCACGCGAAGGTCGTCGGGGTGGATCTCGACGGCAACGAACTCGTGTTGGAGGGCGACGGCCTCATGGCGCAGGCGCTGCAGCACGAGACCGACCATCTCGACGGGATGCTGTACCTGGACCGGCTCGACAAGGAGCGCCGACGTGTGGCCTTGCGCGAGGTGCGCGAGAGCGACTGGTTCTGACGCACGGAGAAGGGGCCCGCATCCGATATCGGATGCGGGCCCCTTCTCCGTGCGTCAGGGCAGCGGGACGTTCTGGGTGGTCTCCTCGGGAGCCCGGTACAGCTGCTCGACGTCGTCGGCGAAGTCCGCGAGGATCACATTGCGCTTGATCGACAGCTTCGGCGTGAGGTGGCCGCTGGCCTCCGTCCACTCCGTGGGCAGGATGACGAACTTGCGGATCGACTCCGCGCGGGAGACGCCGGCGTTGGCCTTGTCGATGGCCTGCTGCACCTCGGCCCGGACGGCGGGGTCATGAGCCGCCTGGGCGAGGGTGAGGTCCTTGGGGCGGCCGTTGTTCTCCAGCCAGGTCGGCAGCATCTCGGGGTCGAGGGTGACCAGAGCCGAGATGAACGGCTTCTGATCGCCCACGACGACGACCTGTCCGATGATCGGGTTGGCACGGATCGGATCCTCGAGGGCGGCGGGCGCGACGTTCTTGCCGCCCGCCGTCACGATGATCTCCTTCTTGCGGCCGGTGATCGTCAGGTAGCCGTCCTCGTCGAGCGAACCGAGGTCCCCGGTCTTGAACCAGTCGCCGTCGAACGCCGCGGCCGTCGCCTCAGGGTTGTGCCAGTACTCCTTGAACACGTTCACGCCGCGGACCTGGATCTCGCCGTCCTCGGCGAGCCGGATGCCGACACCGGGGATCGCGGGGCCGACGGTGCCGATCTTGGACCGTGTGGCGAGATTCACCGTGGCGGGCGCGGTGGTCTCGGTCAGGCCGTAACCCTCGAGGATGTGCACGCCGAGACTGTGGAAGAAGTGGCCGAGGCGCGGACCGAGGGGCGCGGAACCGGAGACGGCGTAGCGAACCTGGCCTCCCATCGCGTCGCGCAGTTTGCTGTAGACGAGCTTGTCGAACAGGGCGAACTTGATCTTCATCCCCAGCGGGATGCGTCGTCCGTCCTGGAGGTAGGCGGAGTGATCGATCGCGACCTGCGCGGCCGCGCGGAAGATCTTGCCCTTGCCGCCGGCCTCCGCCTTCTGCTCGGCCGAGTTGTAGACCTTCTCGAACACCCGCGGGACGGCGAGCAGGAAGGTCGGCTTGAAGGAGCCGAGAGCGGCCAGCAGTTGCTTCGTGTCGGGCTGGTGGCCCGTCTTCACACCCGCGTGGATGTTGAGGATCGAGATGAAGCGCGCGAACACGTGCGCCGTCGTGATGAACAGGACGGTGGATGCGCCGGGGGTGTTGACGACCTCCTTCAGCGAGGTCGCGGAGTTGCGCGCGAGCTCGACGAAGTTGCCGTGCGTCAGCACGCATCCCTTGGGCCTGCCGGTCGATCCCGATGTGTAGATGAGGGTGGCGATGTCGGCGGATTCGGCGAGAGCACGCCGGCGCTCGATCTCCTCGCCGGGCACGGCGGAACCGGCCGTGACCATCGTGTCCAGGTCGCCGGCGAACATCTGCCACGAGGAGCGCACGAGCGGGAGCTTGTCGCGCACCTCGGCGAGGCGGGCCGCGTGCTCGGCCGTCTCGACGAGGCAGGCTACCGCGCCGGAGTCGGACAGGATCCACTCGATCTGGCTGGGCGAGCTCGTCTCGTAGATCGGCACCATGACCGCGCCCGCGTAGAAGAGCGCGAAGTCGACCAGGGTCCAGTCGTAGGTCGTGCGGGCCAGGAAGCCCACCTTGTCGCCGGGCGCCACACCCGCCGAGACGAAGCCCTTGGCGAGCGCGACGACCTGGCGCTCGAACTCCCGCCCCGTGA
Organism: Microbacterium sp. RG1; assembly: GCF_005347485.1. NCBI lineage: Bacteria > Bacillati > Actinomycetota > Actinomycetes > Micrococcales > Microbacteriaceae > Microbacterium > Microbacterium sp. RG1. The sequence goes on from NZ_CP034121.1 coordinate 605,189, forward strand.
TGTCGCGCCAACCGTCTCCGTCGGGTACGGCGAACAGGGGGCGGTCGGGAGTCGCGCGCACGCGCTCCACGAGCAGGTCGCTCACGTTGGCGTGCGGGTCGGCGGGGACGATCGCGGGCACTTCGAACACTGTTGCGCTCATGTCGGCAGCTCCTTCGGTACCGGACGGGTTGCTATGAGACGCAAGTCTACGCATGCGTGGAACTGAGTCCCACCGTTGCGAGCGTCGCGAGGACTTGTTCCGGCCCTGCGGAAGGCGATCTGCCGTGCGCCGACTAAGCTTCTGGAGGCCTTACCGGACGAAGGGACGACAGTGTTCGCAGTGGGAATCGACATCGGCGGAACGAAGATCGCCGGTGGCGTGGTCGACGAGCACGGCACCATCGTCCGCAGGGCGCGTGTCGCGACGCCCGCCGATGTGGCGGGCATCGAGGCCGCCGTGGCGCAGATGATCACGGAACTGTCTGCGGGTGAGCAGCTCGTGGCCGGTGTCGCGGCCGCGGGCTTCATCGACCGGGAGCGTTCGACGGTCTACTTCGCCCCCAACATCGCCTGGCGCGACGAGCCGCTGCGCGAGCGCATCGAACAGCGCACCGGCGCGCGCGTGCACATCGAGAACGACGCCAACGCGGCAGGCTGGGCGGAGTACCGCTTCGGTGCCGGCGAGGATCTGCGCGACGTCGTCATGCTGACTCTCGGCACCGGCGTCGGGGGCGCCGTCGTGGTCGACGGCAATCTTCTCTCCGGTGGCCACGGCGTGGCTGCGGAGCTCGGGCACATGCGCCTCGTCCCCGAGGGGCGCACGTGCGGATGCGGTCAGCGCGGGTGCCTCGAGGTGTACGGCTCGGGTCGTGCTCTCCAGCTCGAGGCGCGGGAGATCGCCGTGGACGCGGAGTTCGGCATCGGTGCGCGCCTCGCGGCGGCGTCCCGCGAGGAGGGCGGGCTCACCGGTTCCGCCATTTCGCGCCTCGTCCAGGACGGCGACCCCGGCGCGCTCGAGGCGCTTCGCCGGATCGCCGTCGCCGTCGGCACGGCGTGCGGCGGTCTCGCCGCCATCCTCGACCCGGAGCGCTTCGTGATCGGTGGGGGAGTGTCCCAGCTCGGCGATGTGCTGCTCGAGCCGATGCGGGAGGCTTTCGCCGCCGCGATGCCCGCGTATGGTTATCGTCCGGTCGCCGATTTCCAGGTGGCCCGTCTCACGAACGATGCCGGCGTGATCGGTGTCGCGGATCTGGCTCGACGCCGGGCGGTCGCAGGGGGCTGACAATGTTCTACTGGCTGATGAAGTACATCGTGATCGGACCGATCGTGAAGGCGATCTTCCGGCCGTGGATCGTGGGCCGGCGCAACATCCCCGCAAACGGCGCGGCCATCCTCGCCAGCAACCACCTCTCCTTCGCCGACTCGATCTTCCTGCCGCTGATGATCGACCGGCCGATGACCTTCCTCGCCAAGAGCGACTACTTCACCGGCCGCGGCATCAAGGGCTGGGCCACACGCGTGTTCTTCAAGGCGACGGGGCAGATCCCGATCGATCGCTCCGGGGGCAAGGCCTCGGAGGGCTCGCTCAACACAGGCCTGCAGGTGCTCGGGCGGGGTGACCTGCTCGGCATCTACCCGGAGGGCACCCGCAGCCCCGATGGACGCCTGTACCGCGGGCGCACGGGCATCGCGCGCATGGCGCTGGAGGCCCGCGTCCCCGTCATCCCGGTCGTGATGGTGGACACCGACACGGTCATGCCGATCGGCCAGCGTCTTCCGCGTATCGGCCGCGTCGGCATCGTGATCGGCGAGCCGCTGGATTTCTCCCGGTTCGCGGGAATGGAGGGCGACCGTTACGTTCTCCGCTCCGTCACCGATGAGATCATGGTCGCCCTGCAGCGCCTGGGCGCGCAGCGTTACGACGACGTCTACGCCTCCACGGTCAAGGACCGGCTGGCGACGTCCTCGTCGCACGGGCTCGACACGCCCGCGGCGTCGCTAGACTGAGCGAATGCCCCACAGCTTGGACCCGCTCGATCACTGGCGCTCACTGCCGATCAAGCAGCAGCCCTCCTGGCCCGACGCCGACGCTGTCGCGGCCGTCTCGGCCGAACTCGCCACCCTTCCGCCGCTCGTCTTCGCGGGGGAGGTCGACCGTCTTCGCGACCGCCTCGCAACCGCGGCTTCAGGGCGAGCCTTCCTCCTGCAGGGCGGTGACTGCGCTGAGACGTTCGCCGGTGCCACGGCCGAGCAGATCCGCAACCGCATCAAGACACTGCTGCAGATGGCGGTGGTGCTGACGTACGGTGCGTCGATGCCGGTCGTGAAGATGGGGCGTATGGCGGGACAGTTCGCCAAGCCGCGCTCGAGCGACACCGAGACGCGTGGCGACGTCACACTGCCGGCGTACCGCGGCGACATCGTGAACGGCTACGACTTCACGGAGGGCTCGCGTACCGCCGATCCCCGACGGCTCGAGAAGGCCTACCACACGGCCGCCTCGACGCTGAACCTCATCCGCGCGTTCACGCAGGGCGGCTTCGCCGATCTCCGCGAGGTCCACAGCTGGAACCGCGGCTTCGCCGAGAACCCGGCCAACCAGCGCTACGAGGGCCTGGCGGCGGAGATCGATCGCGCCATCAAGTTCATGGAGGCGGCGGGAGCCGACTTCGACGAGCTGCGCCACGTCGAGTTCTACACCGGCCACGAGGGCCTGCTCATGGACTACGAGCGGCCGCTGACCCGCATCGACTCCCGCACGGGGACGCCGTACAACACGTCGGCTCACTTCCTGTGGATCGGGGAGCGCACGCGCGATCTCGATGGCGCCCACGTCGACTACTTCTCGAAGATCCGCAACCCCATCGGCGTGAAGCTCGGTCCGTCGACGACCCCCGAGACCGCGCTGGCGCTCATCGACAAGCTCGACCCCGAGCGGGAGCCCGGCCGCCTCACCTTCATCACCCGGATGGGTGCGGGCAAGATCCGCGACGCGCTGCCGCCGCTGCTGGAGGCCGTGAAGGATGCGGGTGCCACGCCGCTGTGGGTCACCGACCCGATGCACGGCAACGGCATCACGACGCCCACCGGTTACAAGACGCGTCGCTTCGACGACGTGGTCGACGAGGTGCGCGGCTTCTTCGAGGCCCACCGCGCCACGGGCACCCACCCGGGCGGCATCCACGTCGAGCTCACCGGCGACGACGTGACGGAGTGCCTGGGCGGTTCGGAGATGATCGATGAGGCGACCCTCGCGACCCGTTACGAGAGCCTGTGCGACCCGCGCCTGAACCACATGCAGAGCCTGGAGCTCGCCTTCCTCGTGGCGGAGGAGCTCGAGAAGCGCTGAGCTCGAACGTCGAGAGCCGCCCCGCATCCCTGCGGGGCGGCTCTCGCGTTACGTACGGGGGCGCTTACCCTGACGCCCGGATCTGCACCGTGGTACCCGGCAACTGCATCGACTGCGCCTCGGGCTTCGTTGAGTCTGCAGTGAAGAGGTCCCACAGGAGTTCGGGAACATTCGACGTTGCGTTGAAACCGGCTGATTCGAGGCGTTTGACGGCCTCTCGCACGCTCAGCCCCTTGACGTCCGGCACCGCTATGGGTTTTGGGCCGTCGGACACGATGAGTGTCACGGTCTCTCCGGGGCGCCAGTTGCCGCCACTCGGGTTGTCGCCGATCGCGATCACACGGCCCTTGTCAACGCTGTCGGAGTACTGCGTCGGGCGGTCCGAGGAAACCTCGAGGCCGACGCTCTTGAGAGTCTTCTCGGCATCGCTCGGGTTCATCCCGGCGACGTCGGGTACCGGGCCGCGGGAGACGGTGAAACTCGCGCCGTCCCCCTCGCGCAGGGTGCAGCCGTTCGAGCAATCGATCGCGTCGCCGCCGGCGGCAGGGGTGACGGCCGCGGCGACGACGGTGCCGTCGGCCGCGTCGGTGAACACGTACTGCGGATCGCCGACGGAGACGCGCACCTGCTGCATCGCGGCGGTCGCCGCATCCAGTGTCATGCCGGCCAACGCGCCGACGTCGTGCGGCTGCGGTCCTTGGGACACCACCACCCGAACGAGCGATTCCTTCTCGACGCGTTCACCGCTTCCGGGCTCGGTGCGGATCACGGCGCCCGCGGCGACGTCGAAGCTGTACTCGTCCGCCCGTTCGACCTGCAGGCCCCGATCGACGATCTCGGCCTGGGCGGCTTCGAAGCTCTGCCCCTCCAGCGCGGGTACGGCCACCAGCGAGCCGGGGCCGGAGCCGAACCACCAGCCGATTCCACCCGCGAGCGCTGCCAGCAGCACGACGAGTGTCAGCAGCCATGCACCCTTGACCGATCGTCGACGCGCGCGCCGGCGCAGCAGCGTGGCGTTGTCGACGTCTTCGGCGACGGCCGTGGGCCCGGTGGCTCCGAGCGGAAGGGCCTTGGTCAGTTCGCCGGAGTCCAGGCGGTCGTCGCTCACGGCCGTGCCGACCGCGAGCGTGCGCGCGACCTGCGGCGCGATCCCGAGCTCGCGCTCGATCGCGCGCAGACGCTGCAGCATCTGATCCGCGTCCACCGGCCGGGCGTCGGGGGAGCGCTCGGTCGCCCACAGCACCAGCTCGTCGAGCTGCTCCGGCACCGCCGGGTTCTTCACGCTCGGGCGGGGAACCGAATCGGTGGCGTGCTGGTAGGCGATCTGCATGGGCTGCTCGCCCTTGTAGGGCTGCTCGCCGGTGAGCATCTCGTAGAGCAGGATGCCGAGGGCGTAGATGTCGCTGCGGGCATCGGCGCTGCCGCGGGTGACCAGCTCGGGTGCGAGGTACGCGATCGTTCCGAGCAGCATCTGCCCGCTCGCCGTGTTCGCGGTCGTGGCGCGGGCGAGGCCGAAGTCGCCGATCTTGATGCGCCCGTCCTCGGCGAGGAGCACGTTCTCGGGCTTGACGTCGCGGTGCACGATGCCGGCGCGGTGCGCGGCGGCCAGACCGGAGAGCACCGCATCCATGATCGTGATGGTCTGCGGAACCGGGATGCGGCGCTGCTCCTTCATGAGCTCGCGCAGGGTGATGCCCGGCAGGTATTCCATGACGAGATACGCCATGTCGCTGTCCTGACCCTGGTCGAACACGTTGACCACGTGCGGGTCGGCGAGACGGGCGGCCGCCCGGGCCTCCTGGATGAAGCGACTCTGGAAGACGGTGTCGTCGCTGAGGTGGCCGTGCATGACCTTCAGGGCCACGCGTCGTTCCAGGCGCAGATCGGTCGCGACGTAGACGGTCGCCATACCGCCGCGGGCGATGCGAGAGCGCACGCGGTATCGGCCGTCGACGAGACGGCCGATCAGCGGGTCGGTGCGCTGGCTCGTGCTCACGGTGAGAGTCTACGGAGCGGTCGCTGTGAGCTCCGGCAGCGGCTCACCGCTGATCCCGCCCTCGTGGGTCACCCGAGGGCGGCCAGCCAGGCGAGAGAAGGCTGCTCCCACCGGGCATAACGATCCGGATACGCCGAGATCTGCACGGCCTGCGCCGCATCCGCGTAGGCCATCGACTCCCACCCGGGGATGTCGAGGAGGCCGCGCGTCCGGTTGCCGTTGGGGTCGGCGGGACCGCCGAAGAACGCGCGGGTGGCGCGTTCCGCGTCGCGCACCTCCTCGATCGTGCCCCATCCGGTGGAGGGGCGCTGCTGGAACAGGCCCTGCGAATCGCGGTCGCCCCAGTCGAGGTTGCGCAGCCACGACTCCTGCATGGCGGTGCCCAGTGCGATGGCGATCCCGCGCTCGGGCACGCCCATCTCGCGCCCGACACGGATGATGGTGCGTGCGTTCTGAGCCTGCTCGGCGTCCAGTTCCAGGCCGGCCGGAGCCACGGCGGCCGGTGCCGGTGCGGCGGCCGGCGCTGAGGCGGCCGGCACGGTGACCGTCTGACCCGGGTAGATGATCGAGTCCCAGGTGAGACCGTTGGCGGCGAGCACCGCCGCCGCCGTCGAGCCGTGACGCCCGGCGATGCCGCTGATCGTGTCGCCCGCGACCACCGTGTAGGACGTGCCGGCGGTCGCGGGTGCGGGCGCGGGTGCCGGAGCCGGCGCGGCCGCGATGGGAGCGACGAGAGACAGCACCTGACCGGGCCGGATGAGCGAGTTCTCCCACGACAGCCCGTTCCACGAGAGAACGTCGGCCGTGGCGAGTCCGTAGCGCGCAGCGATCGCAGCGACCGATTCGCCGGACGCGACGGTGTGGGTGGCGGGCGGCGGGGTCTGGACAGGGCGGGGAACGCCCTGTCGCGACGGTTCCACCGTCGCCGCGTGCGCGGGCGTGGCCATGAGGGTGAGCGCGACCGTGCTCACGAGGGCGGAGGCGCCGATGACGGCGCGCGGGTGGGGGGAGACGTCCACCAACATGGTCGTCCTCTCTTTCACATCCGGGGGTTCCGCCACCCTGACACGCGTGTGTACGGAGGTCAACGGAAGTGACGGCTGTGACAGATGAGATCTCTCCCATCTTTCGACACGCACTCGGCGCGGTGCGCGGTGCGCGGATGAGAACATGGACGGGTGAGTTCCGACACCCCTGTCCCCACCGAATGGCTTGCGCTGCCCGATCTGGTCGAGCTGACCGGTGAGTCGCTGAGCCGCGTCCGGCGTCTGCTCGACGAGGGCTATCTCATCGGCTCGCGTCGTGAGGGTTCGTTCCGCGTGCCCAGCGTGTTCCTCGTCGACGGAGTGCCGCTGTCGTCGCTGCGCGGCACGATCTTCGCGCTGCGGGATGCGGGACTGACGGACGATGAGGCCATCGACTGGCTCCTCGCCTTCGAGGACTCGATCGGGCAGGCGCCGATCACATCGCTGCTTCAGGGGCGCAAGAGCGAAGTGCGCCGCGTCGCCCGGGCTCTCGGCTGAGCGCCGTCGCCGTCAGGAGCGCCGCTGGGTCGCCGCCCGGGCGAGATCGCGCAGCTCGCTGACCGTCGCGTTCGCCAGCGGAGCGGCCGACAGCGCACGATCCGCCTCGTGCACATAGGCGGTGATCAGCCGCTCGACGCGGTCGACGGCACCGCTGTCGATGATCGTTCGCTGCAGCGCGCCGATCTGCTGTGTGTCGAGGCCCGGATCGCCCAAGAGCTCGTCCAGGGTGCGACGCGGGCCCGGCCCGAGCGCCTCGCGCGCGTAGGCGATGAGTACCGTGCGCTTTCCTTCGCGCAGATCGTCGCCGGACGGCTTGCCGGTCTCGGCGGCGTCGCCGAAGACTCCGAGGACATCGTCGCGAAGCTGGAACGCCATGCCGACCGGATGTCCGAACGCGCTCAGCGCGTCGAGTTGTGTGCGATCGGCGCCGGCCAGGGCCGCTCCGATCCGCAGCGGCTGCTCCACGCTGTAGCGGGCGGACTTGAGCGAGGCCACACGCAGCGCACGATCGGCGTGCGTCGTGTCGTCGGCCACCGCGAAGGCCGATTCCTCGGCGATGTCGAGGTATTGCCCGATGGTGACGTCGCGCCGCATCCGGGCGTACTCGGCGCGCGCCGCGGCCGCATGGTCCGTCAGCGCGAGCCCCTCCTCGAGGAGGTCGTCGCTGAAGGCCACGAGCAGATCCCCGCCGAGGAGGGCAGCCGAACGGCCGAAGCCGGCGGCGTCGCCCGCCCATGACCGCGCGGAGTGCTGCGCCTGGAGGGCGCGGTGCATGGCGGGGCGTCCGCGGCGGGTGTCGGAGTTGTCGATCAGGTCGTCGTGGACGAGGGCCGCTGCCTGGAAGATCTCCAACGCGGCAGCCGTCGCGACGACCGCGTCGGGCGGCGTCGCTCCGGGTGCGACGCGCTCGGCGACGGCCCGCCATCCCGTCACGCAGAACCGCGCGCGCAGGCGCTTGCCGCCGGTGACGGTGTCGCGCACATCCTCGACGAAAGCCAGAGCGTCGGGTCCCATCGCCCGCGCGGCCTGCTCCTGCGATCCGAAGAACGTATCCAGTCGCTGGGAAACCGCTTCGATCGCGTCCGTGGTCCTCGACACGGGCCTAGCCTAGTTCGACAGGCGGCGCGTAGAATCCAAGCATCGCCGTGACCCTAGGGGGACGAATGCCTCTCTCCGAACAAGAGCAGCGCCTGCTCGACGAGATGGAACGCCATCTCATGAGCAATGACGCCGACGTCGTCAGCGCCCCGCAGGGCGGCCGCGCGCTCAGCTACCGCAACATCGTGTACGGGACGATCCTCGTGCTCGTGGGGCTGGGTGGGCTGATCGTCGGACTCTCCACGCAGTTGATCGTGGTGGGCGTCATCGGCTTCATCGTCATGCTCGGCGGCGTCATCTTCGCGCTCACCCCCTCGAAGACCGCTCGTCCCAGCGCCGCACCCCGTCCCGGCGGCTCGCCCTCGCGGCCCTCAGCAGGATTCATGGACCGCATGAACGACCGATGGGACCGCCGCCAAGAAGGCCGCTGACCCACCGCTTCTCACAAAGCGCCGACCCTTCGGGGTCGGCGCTTTTTTCGTGCCCGGGGAGCGTCCGCCCAGATACGCCGCCGAATGTGTAGTGAAGTGGAGGGAAGTGGAGTAAAGTGGTGATCACCTCACACGTGGGCCGGACGAAGGAGGGGGGATGCGCGAATGCTGCTCGGCACGCACACCCCCAAGCTCGACGACAAAGGGCGGGTCATCCTCCCGGCCAAGTTCCGCGACGACCTCGGCGGTGGCGTCGTGATCACCCGTGGCCAAGATCGCTGTCTCTACGTCTTCGCGGCCGAGGAGTTCGAGAAGGTGCACGAGCGCATCCGCGAGGCGCCTCTCACCAACAAGCAGGCGCGCGACTTCCTGCGCATGTTCCTCTCGGGCGCGAGCGCCGAGAAGCCGGACGGCCAAAACCGCATCACGATCCCGCCGGCGCTGCGCACCTACGCCGGTCTCGAGCGCGAGCTCGTCGTCACCGGCGTCGGCGCACACGCGGAGATCTGGGATGCCGAGGCCTGGAACTCCTACGCCGAGAGCAACGAAGAGACGTATTCCGAGATGGAGCAGGAGGTGATCCCGGGCCTGTTCTGAGCCCTCGACCCCGATTCCCAGCCGCTCGAGCCCTGACGCACTTCCCCGGTGTCAGGTCGGAGCGGATGGGGATCAGGATCGAGGGACCCGGCCCCGCATCATGGACTTCCGCGACATCCACACCCCGGTCCTGCTCGAGCGCTGCGTCGAGCTTCTGGCGCCCGCTCTCGATCGCGAGGGCGCCGTCTTCGTCGACGCGACCCTCGGCATGGGAGGTCACAGCGAGGCGTTCCTCGAGCGGTTCGACGGACTCCGGCTGATCGGCCTCGATCGTGACACCGACGCCCTGCGCATCGCGGGGGAGAGGCTGGCCCGGTTCGGCGACCGGACGACCCTCGTGCACACCGTCTACGACGGCGTCCGAGCCGCCGTCGCGTCGGCGGGCGTCGACCGCATCGACGGCATCCTCTTCGATCTGGGCGTCTCGTCGCTTCAGTTGGACGAGGCCGAGCGCGGCTTCGCCTACGCCAAGGATGCGCCGCTGGACATGCGCATGGACCAGTCATCCGGTGCGACCGCCGCGGACGTGCTCGCCACCTACGGAGAAGGCGATCTTCGTCGGATCTTCGAGCGCTACGGCGAGGAGAAGCTCGCGGCTCGCTATGCGCGCGCGATCATCGCCGCCCGCCAGACGGAGCCCGTCGTCCGCTCGGGCCGGCTCGTCGAGATCCTCGACGCCGCCACACCCGCGGCGCTGCGCAACGCGGGTCACCCGGCCAAGCGGGTGTTCCAGGCGCTGCGCATCGAAGTGAACGCGGAGCTCGCCGCCCTCGAGCAGGCGCTTCCCGCGGCCCTCGAGCTGCTCGCGGTGGGCGGTCGCATCGTCGTGCTCAGCTACCAGTCGCTCGAGGACCGCTTCGTCAAGCGCGAACTCGCCCGCGCGAGCAGCTCCACCGCTCCCGCCGGCCTGCCCGTGGAGCTGCCCGAGCACGCGCCCCAGTTCCGCCTGCTGGTCAAGGGGGCCGAACTCGCCTCCGACGCCGAGCGCGAGTCGAATCCGCGCGCCACCCCGGTACGACTTCGTGCCGCCGAACGAGTCCGGGAGATCGTATGAGCACCACCGCGAGCGCAGCCTGGGCGATCGAGCCTCTCGAGCAGCGACCCGATACCGGACGCCGGACGGAGCGCACCCTGCGCCCCGTCGAGGCACCCGCCCGGCGACGTCGGCCCCGCCTGGTGTACGGCATCATCGCCGTCGCGGGTGCGCTCGCCATCGCGGGTGCGCAGATGGTGCTGTCGGTCCTGTCGACGCAGAGCTCCTTCGAGCTCGCGAGCCTCACCCAGCAGCAGCGCGACCTCACGGTGCAGAAGCAGATCCTCTACGACCAGGTCGCCGGCCTCAGCTCCCCCCAGTACCTCGCCGCGAACGCGGCAGCGCTGGGCATGGTCATCAACGAGTCCCCGAGCTACCTCCGCCTCAGCGACGGCGCGGTGCTCGGTGCGCAGCAGGCATCCGTCTACACCTCGACGATCGACCCGCTGGGGCGCGGCGCCGTGTCGAACGCGCTCATCACCCAGACTCCGCTCGTCACCGCGCCGGATGCCACGATCAACGGTGTCCAGGCGCCGCCGGCGACCGAGACCGAGACGGGCGCGGGTACCGATCCGGCGACACCCCCCGCACTGACCGACGGACTGCCCACCCCTGCCACACACTGAGACCATGACGACGAGAAGCACGCGAACCCCCCGTCGCCGCACCGTCATCGCCCTGGCCGTGGTGCTGGCCGTCCTCGTCGCCTTCGTGGTGCGTCTGGTCGACATCCAGGTCGTGAACGCGGGAGAGCACATCGACGACTCCCTGCGCATCGCCATGGGCGGCAAGACCACCCTGTACGGCACGCGCGGATCGATCGTCGACGAGAACGGCAACGTCCTCGCGGGAAGCATCCTCACTTACGACGCGGAGTTGGACCCCAGCAACGTGGGACCGATCGAGCGCAAGGACGCCGCGGGCGACGAGGTCGAGGTGGATTGGCCCACCGTCGCGGGCGAGATCGCCCAGATCACCGGTCAAAGCGCCGAGGACGTGCAGAAGATCGTCGCGGACGCTCTCGCCGTCAACCCGAAGTCCCAATACGCATCGCTCAAGAACGGGCTCTCGACCGAGAAGTACCAGCAGCTGCTGGATCTGCGCATCCCCTACCTGACGATGCGACCGCATCCCGCCAGGACGTATCCCGACGGCGCCGTCGCCGGCAACCTCGTCGGCTTCGTGGGCTCGGACGGAGAGCCGCTCGAAGGACTGGAGTCCGCCCAGGACTCGTGTCTCGCACCGACCGAGGGCGAGCGCGTCTTCCAACGGGGCAAGGACGGCGTGATCATCCCCGGCACGGAGCAGGTCACACCTGCCGTCGACGGTGGCACGCTCACCCTCACGATCGACCGAGACCTGCAGTACTACCTGCAGCAGCTGATCGCGGAGCAGGCGACCAATCAGGGTGCTCAGCACGGGCAGATCATGGTCGTGGAGGCCAAGACGGGCAAGATCCGCGCGGCAGCCGAGTGGCCCACTGTCGACCCGAACAACGTCTCGGCGACCGCGCCGGAGGATCGCTCCAGCCGGATCTTCCGCGGCACGTTCGAGCCCGGTTCGACGTTCAAGGCCCTGTCGGCGGCGACAGTGATCGACGCGGGCGTCGCGACGCCGACCTCGACGGTCACCGCCTCCGGTCGCGAGACCTTCCCCAACGGCGCCCGCGTGCAGGACGCGATCCCGCACGGGGCGTTGAACTACACGCTCGCGGGTGTGCTCATCGACTCCTCGAACGTCGGCATCTCGAAGTTCGCCGAGATGGTCCCCGCCCAGACGCGCTACGACTACCTGCAGAAGTTCGGCATCGGCCAGATCAGCGGCGTGAACTTCCCCGGCGAGGCGAAGGGCACGCTGCGTCCCGTCGACCAGTGGGACAACCAGACCTTCTACAACACCTCGTTCGGTCAGGGCGTCGCAACCACCCTGCCGCAGCTGATGGGCGCGTACCAGGCGATCGCGAACGACGGCACCAAGATCCCGCTCTCGCTCGTCGAATCGTGCACGACGGCGGACGGGACGGTCCAGGACTCGGATGCCGGCGCGAGCACGCAGGTCGTGAGTGCGAGCACGGCGAGCCAGGTGCGCGAGCTGCTCGAGAACGTCGCGGTCCAGGGAGGCAACGCCAAGGCCACCGCGATCAGCGGCTACCGGGTGGGGCTGAAGACCGGAACCGGTGAGATCTCCGATGGCTCGGGCTACAAGAGCGGCGTCTACTTCACGACCATGATCGGTATGGCGCCCGTGGACGACCCGCAGTACATCGTCGCCGTCACCCTCGATCAGCCCACTGCGGTACGCTCGTCTGCGGCCAACGCTGCGGCCTTCCAGAAGGCGATGACCCAGGTGCTGAAGACCTACCGGGTCCTGCCCTCCGACTCGCAGCCCGAGCTGCTGCCGAAGATCGGCTGAGCGGCGCCCTCCAGGACATGATCGCACTCACACTCTCCCGCATCGCCGAGATCCTCGGCGGCACTCTGCTCCCCGCCGGCTCGGACGATGCCGGCACCGTCGTCTCCGGCGACGTCGACACCGACTCGCGTCAGATGCGCCCGGGCGGCATCTTCGTAGCGAAGCCCGGCGAAGTGACCGACGGGCATCTGTTCGTCGACGCGGCCGTCTCCCTCGGCGCCGTCCTCGCGATCGTCGAGCGCCCGGTCGACACCTCGGTGTCCCAGATCGTCGTGCCCGACGCCGTCGCCGCTCTCGCGGACCTCGCGCGCGCCGTCGTCGCCGAAGTGCGCGCCGGCGGGCGCCTGCGGATCGTGGGGATCACCGGCTCCAACGGCAAGACGACCACCAAGAACCTGCTCGCCCGCATCCTGGAGCCGGAGGGCGAGACCGTCGCTCCCCGCGCCTCGTTCAACAACGAGGTCGGCGCCCCGCTCACGATGCTGCGCGTCAGCCACGACACGCGCTTCCTGGTGAGCGAATTCGGTGCGAGCGCTCCCGGCGCGATCGCACACCTGGCAGGGCTCGTCGAACCCGACATGGGCGTCGTGCTGATGGTGGGCATGGCTCACGCCGGCGGATTCGGCGGTATCGAGGCCACCTTCCACGCCAAGAGCGAGCTCGTGCGGGCGCTGCGCCCGGGCGGACTCGCCGTGCTCAACGTCGACGACGCGCGCGTACGGGCCATGGCCCCCATCGCGGCCGAACAGTCCGCCGGTGTGCGCTGGTTCGGTCTCGGCGAGGATGCCGCCGTGCGCGGCAGCGACGTCGAGGTCACCGCGTCCGGCACCCGGTTCGTCCTCACGATCGACGGGGAGAGCCGCCTGGTGGCGCTGCGCGTCCTCGGCGCCCACCACGTGATGAACGCCCTCGCCGCGGCAGCGGCCGCGACCGCCCTCGGGGTCGCGATCGACGATGTCGTGACCCGCCTGGAGTCGGTGGAGCTCGCCGAGCGGTGGCGCATGCAACCGCTGGGCTCCGATCGCGTGCGCATCATCAACGACGCCTACAACGCGAGCCCCGACTCGATGGTCGCGGCACTGCGCACCCTGGCGCAGATCACCGCGCCGGAGGAGCGGATGGTCGCCGTCCTCGGCGCGATGAGCGAACTCGGCGAGTACGCGGGGGAGGAGCACGATCGCATCGGCGAGCTCGCCGTCCGTCTGCGCATCCCGCGCATCGTCATCATCGGTCAGGCCGCGCGGCGCATGTACCTCGCCGCGGTCGCCGAGGGCTCGTGGAGCGACGAGGCCGTGTTCTTCGACGACGCGGATGCCGCATACAGCTACCTCATGGGGGAACTGCGAGACGGCGACCGCGTGCTCGTGAAGTCCTCCAACTCCGCCGGGCTCCGCTTCCTCGGCGACCGTCTGGGAGAATCGTTCTCGTGAGATCACTCCTGACAGCCGCCGCGATCTCGCTCGCCTTCACCCTGTTCCTGACGCCCGTCTTCCTGCGGCTGTTCCGGGCGTGGGGGTGGGGTCAGGTGATCCGCACCCCGGAGAACGAGCACAACCCGAGTCACGGCGCGAAGCGCGGCACGGTCACGATGGGCGGCACGATCTTCATCGTGGGCAGCCTCGTCGGCTACTTCATCGGCACCTACGCGGGCGGCAACCCGCCCACGATCTCCGGTCTGCTCGTCATCTGGATGATGGTCGGCTTCGGCGTCGTCGGATTCATCGACGATTTCATGAAGGTGCGTCGCCAGAACAGCCTCGGACTCTCCGGCTGGCGCAAGATCATCGGCCAGATCCTGGTCGTCGTCCCGTTCGGCATCGTCGGACTGAGCTTCCCGAACAGCGACGGACAGACGCCGGCGAGCCCCTTCGTCTCACTGTTCCGCGACATCCCGGTGCTCTCCTTCATGGCGCTGGGTGCCGTCGTCGGATGGGTGCTCTATCTGGCGTGGATCGCCTTCCTCGGCGTCGCCGCGTCGAACTCGGTCAACGTCGCCGACGGTCTCGACGGCCTCGCCGCCGGCTCCGGAATCTTCGTCACGAGCGCTCTGGCCCTCATCTCCTTCTGGCAGTTCAAGCAACCGTGCGACCTCGACGCGATCAGCCGCGGACTGCAGGACGCCTGCTATCAGACCCGCGACCCCTTCGATCTCGCGATCATCGCCGCGTCCTTCATCGGCGCGCTCGTCGGCTTCCTCTGGTGGAACGCACCCAAGGCGCGCGTCTTCATGGGCGACGTGGGCTCGATGTCGATCGGCGGTGTGATCGTCGCTCTCGCGATCCTCAGCCGCACCGAGATCCTGCTCGCGGTCATCGCCGGTGTCTACGTCATCGCATCGGGATCCGTCATCCTGCAGCGGTTCTATTTCAAGCTCACGCGCGGCAAGCGCCTGTTCCTGATGAGCCCTCTCCACCACCATCTCGAGATGCGCGGCTGGCCCGAGATCACGATCGTGGTGCGGATGTGGATCATCGCTGGCCTGCTGGCGCTGACGGGTGTCGGCCTCTTCTACGTGGAATGGCTCGTGCGATCGTGACCGACGCTCGTCTGGACACCCTGAACAGCTGGCACGCCGACTGGAAGGGGCTGCGCGTCGTCGTGCTCGGCCTGTCGATGACCGGATTCTCGGTCGCCGACACCCTGGCTGAACTCGGCGCCGACGTGCTCGTGGTCAGCGAGAGCGCCGACGAGGAGTACGCGCGGCTGCTGCCGGTCATCGGCGCGGGTCTTTGGACCGGCCCGCTGGAGACGGTTCCGGAGGCGCTGGTCGCGCACCGCCCCGACCTCGTCGTGGCCTCGCCCGGCTTCGCGCCGCATCACCCGGTCATCTCCTGGACCCGCTCCGAGGGCATCGCGCTCTGGGGCGACCTGGAGTTGGCTTGGCGTGTGCGCGACAAGGTGCGACGCCCGGACGGCTCCCCGCACGAGTGGATCCTCGTCACGGGCACCAACGGCAAGACGACGACCACGCGACTGACCGCGACGATGCTGCAGACCGCGGGTTACCGCGTCGCGCCCGTCGGCAACATCGGAGTGCCGGTGCTGGATGCGGTGCGCGACCCCGCCGGCTTCGACGTTCTCGTCGTCGAGGTGTCCAGTCATCAGCTCTGGTACCTCTCGCTGCAGGCGGGGCCCGAGCCCGTGTCGCCGTGGGCCAGCGTGTGCCTCAACCTGGCCGACGACCACCTGCAGTGGCACGGGTCGTTCGCCGCGTACCGTGACGCGAAGGCCGTCGTCTACTCCCACACGCGCATGGCCTGCGTCTACAACAAGGCCGATGAGGCCACGCGGCTGATGGTCGAGGAGGCCGACGTCGTGGACGGCGCGCGCGCCATCGGCTTCGACCTCGGGATGCCGGGGCCCAGCGACCTCGGCGTCGTGGAGGGCATTCTCGTCGATCGGGCCTTCCTCGACGACCGCCGCAACAGCGCCCTCGAGCTCACGACTGTCGAGGAGCTCTCCCGCCAGCAGCTCGCCGCGCCCCATATGGTCGCCAATGTGCTCGCCGCCGCGGCGCTCGCCCGGTCGGTCGGTGCCGAGCCCGCCGCGATCCGTGAGGCGCTCGCCCGGTTCCGGCTCGACCCCCACCGCATCGAGATCGTCGCCACCTCGGCGGGCGTGACCTGGGTCGATGACTCCAAGGCCACGAACCCGCACGCCGCCGCCTCTTCGCTCGCGGCATACCCCGGCGCCATCTGGATCGTCGGCGGTCAACTGAAGGGCGTGGACGTCTCGGATCTCGTCGCCACGCGCGGCGTCCTGGCGAAAGCCGCCGTCGTCATCGGCGTCGACCGCACCGAGGTGCTGGCGGCGTTCGCGCGACACGCGCCCGCGGTTCCCGTCTTCGAGGTCGTTGACACGGAGACTGAAGACGTCATGGCGCAGGTCGTCGAGCTGGCGACGGAGATCGCGCACGACGGGGACGTGGTTCTGCTCGCCCCCGCCGCCGCATCCTTCGA
Source organism: Microbacterium sp. RG1 (assembly GCF_005347485.1). Taxonomy (NCBI): domain Bacteria; kingdom Bacillati; phylum Actinomycetota; class Actinomycetes; order Micrococcales; family Microbacteriaceae; genus Microbacterium; species Microbacterium sp. RG1. Next base: position 621,572 of record NZ_CP034121.1, read on the forward strand.
TCAGTTCACGTCCTATGCGGACCGCGGGACGCGCTTCGCGGAAGCCGTGCGCACGAGGATCGGAAGGGATGCGGGTGGTCGACACGACGAGGACCAGGCCCCTCCCGCAGGAGCCTGAGCCCGCGAAGCGGGGACTGGCCGCACGGGTCTCTCTCGGACGCGTCTTCGCTCCGGTTCCGAGCGAGTTCCTCCTCATCGCGTCGACGGCGCTGATCCTCACCGGCTTCGGGCTCGTGATGGTGCTCTCCGCCACGTCGGCGACGAGCGAGGACGCGGGCGGCGGACCCTACGACGCCGTGATCAAACAGGGCGTGTTCGCCCTGATCGGCATCCCGCTCATGTTCCTGGCGTCTCGCATGCCCCTGCGGTTCTGGAAGCGCATGGCATGGCCGGCTCTCATCGGGGCGACGGTCTTCCAGCTGCTCGTGTTCACTCCGCTGGGCATCACGAACGACGGCAATCAGAACTGGATCCGCATCGCCGGCCTGCAGGCGCAGCCGTCGGAGTTCCTGAAGGTCACGCTCGCGATCTGGCTGGGATACATCCTCTATCGCAAGCGCACACTACTGGCCGACTGGCGCCACGTCTTCATCCCCGCCGTTCCGGTGGGCATCGCCGTCATCGGCACGGTCATGGCCGGTCACGACCTCGGGACCGCGATCATCCTCGTGCTCATCATGCTCGCGGGTCTGTTCTTCTCCGGTGTGAAGCTGCGGGTCTTCCTGCTTCCGCTCCTGCTCTTCGCGGGCGGGGTCGCCTACTTCGCGATCTCGAGCCCGGACCGCATGCGTCGGTACATGAGCTTCCTCTCCAACGACTGCCTCGCCGACTACTACGGCGACTGCTACCAGCCGCTGCACGGCATCTGGGGTCTGGCTGGGGGAGGCGTGTTCGGTGTGGGCCTGGGCAACTCGAAAGAGAAGTACAGCTGGCTGCCCGCGGCCGCGAACGACTACATCTTCGCGATCGTCGGCGAGGAGCTGGGGCTCATCGGCTGCATCGTCGTGCTCATCCTCTTCGCGATCTTCGCCGTCGGCGCGTTCCACATCGTGCGCAAGACCGACGATCCGTTCGTGCGGATCGCGGCCGGCGCCATCACCGTCTGGATCATCGGCCAGGCGTTGCTCAACATCGGCGTCGTGCTGCGACTTCTGCCCGTCTTCGGCGTCCCCTTACCGTTCCTCTCGCAGGGCGGGACCTCGCTCATGTCCGTGCTCATAGCCTGCGGTGTTCTGCTCTCGTTCGCGCGCACCATCCCGCCCCGGGCGCGCTCAGCGGCATCCCCGTCGCCTCGTGGCACAATCACCCGGTGACGACGTATCTCCTCGCCGGCGGCGGCACCGCCGGCCACGTGAATCCCCTGCTCGCGGTCGCCGATGGGCTCCGCGAGCGCGAGCCGGATGCGCAGATCCTCGTGCTGGGCACTCGCGAAGGGCTCGAGTCCCGCCTGGTCCCGGCGCGCGGCTACGAGCTTCTCATCGTCGACAAGGTTCCCTTCCCGCGCCGTCCGAACGCCGCCGCCCTGCGCTTTCCCGCCCGTTGGCGGCGTGCCGTGGCGCAGGTGCGCGGCTACATCCGCGAGCGCGGCGTCGACGTCGTGGTCGGGTTCGGCGGGTACGCCGCGGCTCCCGCGTACGTCGCCGCTCGGCGCGCGGGTGTTCCCGTGGTCGTCCACGAGGCGAACGCGAAGCCCGGTCTGGCGAACGTCCTCGGGGCGCGTCGCGCCGCCGCCGTAGGGGTGGCTTTCGAGGGGACGCCGCTGCGCCGCTCCGAGGTCGTCGGGATGCCGTTGCGCCGAGAGATCGTGTCGCTCGACACCGCAGCGCTGCGGCCTCAGGCCGCCGCCTCGTTCGGCCTCGACCCCGCGCGTCCCACCCTTCTCGTCTTCGGCGGTTCGCTCGGCGCACAGCGGCTGAACGACGCGTTCGGCGCCGCCTACGAGGACGTGCTCGCCGCGGGCTGGCAACTGCTGCACATCACCGGGGAGCGCTCGGAGCTCCCCGACCCGGCGGTGCGCGGCTACGTCGTGCGACGTTACATCGACCGGATGGACTACGCCTTCGCGGTCGCCGATGCGATCGTCTCCCGCTCGGGAGCGGCGACGGTCAGCGAGATCAGCGCGCTCGGCATCCCCGCCGTGTACGTGCCGTATGCGGTCGGCAACGGCGAGCAGAGCCTGAATGCCGCATCCGCCGTCGCCGCGGGAGCGGCGGTACTGATCCCGGATGCCGACCTGGACGCCGACCGTGTGCGCTCCGAGATCCTGCCGCTCATCTCGGATCGCTCCCGCATCGCACGGATGCGGGAGGCATCGGTCGGCGTCGGCACGCGCCATGGCACGGAGAACGTCATCGCGCTGATCGACCGCGCGCGGGCCTGAACCGGACTCAGCGCATCGCGCTCAGTGCGTCGGTCACGAGCGTGACCGCGTCCTCCTCGGTGATGCCGAGCGAACGGACGTGTGCGGCGTACGCCGTCGCGGCCCGCTGGGCCTGGCCGCGCAGCGGATCCTCCGCGAACGACACGAACGTCCCCGCACGCCCTCGCGTCTCGATCACGCCGTCGGCCTCGAGCTCCTTGTACGCGCGCGCCACCGTCCCGGGCGCCACGCCGAGCCGGTCGGCGAGCGCTCGCACGGTGGGCAGCTTCGCGCCCGGGGCGAGCGAGCCCGCGGAGATCGCGCTGACGATCTGCGAGCGCAACTGCGCGTAGGGCGGTTCGGCAAGAGTCGCGTCGACGTTCAGCGAGAGCATGCTCTCCTTCGTAGCGTCGGCGCAGAGCGTCGTCAATGCGGACCGGCTCCGTCCGCGCGCGCCGGAGCCGTGCTCGGACGGGGCGAACGTAGACTTTGACGGTCATGATCAGACCCGACCTGAGCCTTCCCCTGCCCGCCGACATCACGGCGGCCCATTTCATCGGCATCGGCGGATCCGGGATGTCCGGACTCGCGAAGATGTTCCTCGAGCGCGGCATCCGCGTGTCCGGGTCGGACCGCGCCGACTCCCGCGCGCTGCGTGAGCTCGCCGCGGCCGGCGCCGACGTGCACGTGGGGCACGACGCCGCCCACCTCGGGGATGCGGACACGGTGGTGCACACCGGCGCCATCTGGCCGGAGAACCCGGAATTCGTCACGGCCAAGGAGCGCGGTCTGAGCGTCATCCACCGCTCGCAGGCGTTGCATTGGCTCATCGGGTCCCGCCCGCTGGTGGCCGTCGCGGGGGCGCACGGCAAGACAACCTCGACCGGGATGATCGTCACAGCGTTGCAGTCGCTCGGCGCCGACCCGAATTACGTCAACGGCGGCGTCATCGCACAACTCGGAACATCCAGCGGCTCTGGCGCGGACGACCTCTTCGTCATCGAGGCGGACGAGTCCGACGGCACGTTCCTGCTGTACGACACCTCGGTCGCGCTCATCACGAACGTCGACCCCGATCACCTCGATCACTGGGGAAGTCGTGAGGCTTTCTTCGACGGCTTCGTCCGCTTCGCCGACGAGGCCTCCGAGGCCGTCGTGATCTCATCCGACGACCCCGGTGCCCGTGACGTGCGCGCCCGCATCCGGCACGAGAACGTGCTGAGCTTCGGCGCAGACGAGAGCGCGGATGTGCGCGCGACCGACATCGACGCCGCGGCAGCGGTGTCGTTCACCGTGAGCTTCGAGGGGCAGTCTGAGCGTGTGTCGCTCTCCGTTCCGGGCGAGCACAACGCCATCAACGCGGCCGGCGCGATCGCCGTCCTCCTCGCGCTGGGATACGCGTTCGCCGACGCCGTGCGGGCCGTCGCCGGATTCTCGGGCACCGTACGCCGATTCGAGCTGCACGGCGTCGAGCGCGGTGTGAGCGTCTACGACGATTACGCGCATCACCCGACCGAGGTGCAGGCCGCGCTGAGCGCCGCGCGCACGGTCGTGGGCTCGGGGCGGTTGATCGCGCTCCACCAGCCGCACACGTACTCGCGCACGCAGCTCATGTCGGGCGAGTTCGCCCGCGTGCTCGAGGAACTCGCCGATCACACGGTCGTGCTCGACGTCTACGGAGCCCGCGAGGATCCGATCCCCGGCGTGACGGGAGAGCTCGTCAGCGACGCGTTCGTCGACGCCGCGCGTGTGCACTATGTCGCCGACTGGCAGGAGGCCGCCGACTACACCGCCGAGATCGCCCGTGAGGGTGACTTCGTCATCACGCTCGGCTGCGGGAACGTGTACCAGATCATTCCGCAGGTGCTCAGCGCGCTCTCCGCCTCGGCGACGCCCGAGGACTGAGAATGCGTCGACCCGCGCCGTTGCCGCCGCAAGGCGGGAAGCCCGCCGACGCGCCCCTGCGCGCGCGCCCGGCGAAGCCGCCGCGCGAGGAGACTCCTCGCCCCGACGCGGGCGAGGATGTCCAGGAGACGGCGCCGATCGCGCCGCTGTTCCTGAACCAGGGCCCGCCCGCGGCCCCGATGACCGACGCGGCGCCGACCGCCGACGGTGAGGACGCCGCACGCGCCGACACGGATACGGCCCCCGTCGGGTGGCGTGACGTGTGGCGCGCCGCCCGCTCCCGCCGCAAGGCGCTGCGAGCCGAGGTCCGACGGTTCACGGTCCGCCAGCGCCGTCGGCGCATCATCTGGCTGAGCGTCGCCGCGTCTCTCGGGCTCGTCACGATCGCGACCGTCGGTGCGGCCTACAGCCCGCTGTTCGCGGTGCAGCAGATCACCGTCGTGGGGACGTCGCAGCTGGCGGCCGCCGATGTCGAGGCCGCTCTCGACGATCAGCGCGGCACCCCGCTCGCCGCGATCGACACGTCCTCGATCAAGGCGGCGCTCGTGGCGTTCCCGCTCGTGGAGAGCTACACGCTGGAAGCACGCCCGCCGCATGAGCTCGTCGTGCGGATCGTGGAGCGGACGCCGATCGGGGTGATCTCCGGTGCGGCCGGCTACACCCTCGTGGATGCGGCCGGTGTCGCGCTCTCGACCTCGCCGACACCGCCCGCGGGATACCCCCTCGTCGACGCGGCGGGGGGTGAGGACGGGGTCGCGTTCGCCGCGATCGGCAGGACGATGCGCGCCCTGCCGGCCGATCTGCGCGCGCAGGTGACGCAGGTCGAGGCGAAGACCGCCGACGATGTGACGCTCACCCTCGGGGGGACGAACACGCGCGTGGTGTGGGGGAGCGCGGACGAGTCCGCCCTCAAGGCGCTGGTGCTCCAGAAGCTGACGGCGACGCGGCCACCGGACGGCGTGGCCGTCTACGACGTCTCCTCGCCCGAGGTCCCCGTCATCCGCTGACGTCTGCGGCGACGAATCCCGAGGGACTTGGGCGACACGCCCGCGCGCCTGCGGGCGCCACGACGTGCGGCGCATACCTTCGATTCAGGAATTGCATACCGGGCAATACTTTAACCCTTTACATGAGGTTTAAGGTTCAACGCTTCGGTAGGGACGTCGGTTCAACGAGACGAAAGGGCTGGGATGAGCCAGAACCAGAACTACCTCGCGGTCATCAAGGTCGTCGGGGTGGGTGGCGGTGGAGTCAACGCCGTCAATCGGATGATCGAGCTGGGTCTGCGCGGAGTGGAGTTCATCGCGGTGAACACCGACGCCCAGGCGCTGCTGATGAGCGACGCGGACGTCAAGCTCGACGTCGGTCGCGAACTCACGCGCGGTCTCGGAGCGGGAGCGGATCCCGAGGTCGGACGACGTGCCGCCGAGGATCACGCCGAGGAGATCGAGGAGGCGCTGGCCGGTGCCGACATGGTCTTCGTGACCGCCGGCGAGGGCGGCGGGACCGGCACGGGCGGCGCGCCCGTGGTGGCACGCATCGCCAAGTCGATCGGCGCCCTGACGATCGGTGTCGTCACCAAGCCGTTCTCCTTCGAGGGCCGTCGTCGCCAGAGCCAGGCCGAAGCGGGCGTCGCGAAGCTGAAGGAAGAGGTCGACACCCTCATCGTCGTCCCCAACGACCGTCTGCTGGAGATCAGCGACCGGGGCATCTCGATGATCGAGGCCTTCGCCACCGCGGACCAGGTGCTGCTCGCCGGTGTGCAGGGCATCACGGACCTCATCACGACCCCGGGTCTCATCAACCTCGACTTCGCCGACGTGAAGTCCGTCATGCAGGGGGCCGGCTCCGCCCTCATGGGCATCGGATCCTCTCGCGGCGCGGACCGCGCCATCAAGGCTGCCGAGCTGGCCGTCGAGTCGCCGTTGCTCGAAGCGTCGATCGAGGGTGCGCACGGTGTGCTGCTGTCCATCCAGGGCGGTTCGAACCTCGGCATCTTCGAGATCAACGATGCGGCGCAGCTCGTGAAGGAAGCGGCGCACCCGGAGGCGAACATCATCTTCGGTACCGTCATCGACGACACCCTCGGCGACGAGGTGCGCGTGACGGTCATCGCGGCGGGATTCGACGGCGGCGAGCCCAGCCCGCGCCTCGAGCCCGTCACGGCGACGCGCCCCGCGGTCAATCCGCTCACGACGCCGGCCGCGCCGGCCGTCGCCGCCGAGGAAGCCGCCGCGTCGACCCCGGCTCCCGCCGTGGAGGAGCCGCCGGCCGTACCCGTCACCGCGGGTGTGTCGGAGTCGTCCTCGTACGACTCCGCCTTCGGCGATGACGACCTCGACATCCCCGACTTCCTGAAGTAAGCCGCACGCAACGGGCGGGTCGCGGACATCCGCGACCCGCCCGTTCCGATTCTCCTGGAGGACGAGTGGGCGACACCCTCGCATCCCGTCTGGCATCGATCGACGAGCGCATCGCGGATGCGGCGCGAGCCGCAGGCCGAGACGCGACCGACATCACCCGGATCGTGGTCACCAAGTTCCACCCCGCGTCGCTCGTGCGCGAGCTTCACGCGCTCGGCGTGCGCGAGGTGGGGGAGAACCGTCAGCAGGAGCTGTCGACGAAGCGCGAGGAGACGTCCGACCTCCTGGATCTCGTCTGGCACTTCATCGGTCAGGCCCAGACCAACAAGGCGCGCGCTATCCGCGATGCCGCATCCGCCGTGCACACGATCGATCGCGCGCGCCTCGCCGACGCGCTGCAGCGCGCGGGCGGCGAAGGTGACACCCCGCTCGATGTGCTGGTGCAGGTCAACCTCACCGACGACCCCGGACGCGGGGGAGTCGCCCCGGGCGATCTCGAGGCGCTGGTCGAGCATGTCCTCGGTTGCGACACCCTCCGCCTGCGCGGGGTGATGGCGGTGGCGCCGCTGGACGAAGAACCCGCCGCGGCTTTCGCCCGCGTGGCCGAGTACGCTGCGCGCGTGCGCCGACTCGAGCCCGCGGCGAGCTGGATCTCCGCCGGGATGACCGGTGATTTCGTCGAAGCGATCGCCGCGGGCGCGACACACCTGCGGATCGGGTCGGCAATCACGGGTCCGCGCCCGCTACACGGTTAGCCTCGAAGAGGACGAGCAAACGGAGGATGCGATGTCGAACCCGCTGAAGAAGACCATGGTCTACCTGGGCCTCGCTGACGAGGAAGAGGTCTACGAGGAGCAGCCCGCTCCGGTGCGCGAGCGCCGCAGCAAGCCCGAGCAGGTCGTCGAGAAAGCCGCGCCCGTGACCCCCATCCACCGCCCCGCGGTCGTCCGTCAGCCGTCCGTCGGCGCGGTGACCGAGATTCTCACCGTGCACCCCAAGCAGTACCGCGATGCCCAGATCATCGCCGAGAACTTCCGCGAGGGCGTGCCGGTCATCATCAACCTGTCGCAGATGAGCGACGCCGACGCGCGCCGTCTCATCGACTTCGCGAGCGGACTCTCGCTGGGCCTCTACGGCCGCATCGAGCGCGTGACGAGCAAGGTGTTCCTGCTCTCGCCGGAGAACGTCGCCGTCTCGGGCGACGGAGCCGTCGCGCAGGCCGACCCCGAAGCGACGCCGTTCGCTGCACAGCAGTAACGCGTCGTGGAGGTCGTCCGCCTCGTCGCCTCGATCGCGAACATCCTGCTGCTGATCTACCTGCTGGTGCTGTTCGCGCGGTTGGTGCTGGATTACATCCCCATCTTCAACCGCGAATGGCGCCCTAGCGGTGCGGGTCTCGTGGCCGCTGAGCTCGTCTACACGGTCACGGACCCGCCCATCAAGCTGTTCCGTCGTTTCATCCCCCCGCTGCGCGTCGGCCCGATCGCGATCGACTTCGCGTTCACGCTGACGATGCTGCTCTGTTTCATCCTGCTGTCGGTCACCGGTTCCCTCGCAAGGTGATTCACGGCCGACTATGCTTGGCTGAAGCGGCCCGTCCGCGGGCATCATCCCCCTGAAATCGGCACGCCGCCACGCCCCGAAAGAGGAATCATCATGGCATTGACTCCGGATGACGTCGTCACCAAGCAGTTCCAGCACGTCCGGTTCAAGGAGGGCTTCGACCCGGACGAGGTCGACGACTTCCTCGACGAGATCGTCGTCGAATGGCGTAAGACCATCGCCGAGAACGATGAGCTGAAGGCGAAGGTCGCGGCCCTCGAGTCCGGCGCCCCCGCCGCTCCCGCTGCTGCGGAGACCGTCGTCGAGGAGCCCGTCGCAGAGACGCCGGCTCCCGCTCCGACCCCCGCTCCGGCTCCGGCTCCCGCCGAGGGTGCCGCAGCCACCGCCGGCATCATCGAGCTCGCGCAGCGTCTGCACGACGAGCACGTCGCCGAGGGCAAGGCGCAGCGCGACCAGCTCATCGCCGACGCCCAGGCTCAGGCCGCGACCATCGTCGCCGAGGCCGAGGCCAAGGGTCGTGACGAGATCGCCCGCCAGGAGAAGGAGCGCAAGGCGCTCGAGGCCCGCATCACCGAGCTCCGTCAGTTCGAGCGCGACTACCGCGCCGAGCTGCGCAGCTTCATCGAGGGCAAGCTCCGCGACCTCGAGACCTCGCCCAGCGGTTCGTCCAGCACGCCCGTCTCGGCCATCGGTCTCTGAGTAAGGCCTTGTCGGACCGACGACCCCTGCGTCAGGCGGCGGCCGGCATCATCATCGCGTCTCTCGCGGTGCTGGTGCTGGCCGCCGACCAGTTTGCGAAGCTCCTCGCGATCGCCCAGCTGCCCCCGGAGCAGCCGGTGCCCGTCATCGGGGACTTCCTGATCTTCTACCTCGTGCGAAATCCCGGGGCCGCGTTCTCGCTGGGCGAGGGTGTGACCTGGATCTTCACGATCGCGATGGCGGCTGTCGCCGTGGCCATCGTGGTCATCGCTCGCCGCATCCGCTCTCGGATCTGGGCGGTCGTTCTGGGTCTGCTGCTCGGCGGTGTCCTGGGCAACCTCACTGACCGCTTGTTCCGCGAACCCGGATTCGCGGTCGGCCACGTGATCGACTACATCTCGACGCCGTGGATGATGCCCGCGATCTACAACGTCGCCGACATCTTCATCGTGACGATGATGATCTCCGTCGCCCTGCTCGTCCTCGTCGGACTTCGTTTCGACGGGACGCGCGAGCGTCGCTCGAATGCCGCTCCGCAGGCCGAGGATGCGTCCGAGTCGGGCGACGCGACGCCGCTCGGCACCGGTGAGCTGCGCGATCCGCTGTTCCCCACGGCAGACCCCGACGCGGGCGCTCCGCCGGCGGCGGGTGACGGCCGCCGCGAGAGCTGATGGAGTCGCGCAGCCTGCCCGTTCCCGACGGGCTCGACGGCGTCCGTGTCGACGCCGCGCTCGCGAAGATGCTCGGCTTCTCACGGACGTTCGCTGCAGAGATCGCCGACGCCGGCGGCGTGGAGCTCGACGGCCGGATCGTCGGACGCTCTGACCGCCTGCGTGCCGGCGGGTGGCTCTCGGTGAGTTGGGAGCCCAAACGCGAGCCCGAGGTCGTTCCCGTCGAGGTGCCGGATCTCGGCATCGTCCACGACGACGACGACATCGTGGTGGTCGACAAGCCGTCGGGCGTGGCGGCGCATCCCTCCCTAGGGTGGGACGGTCCGACCGTGCTCGGTGCTCTCGCGGCCGGCGGCTATCGAATCGCGACGACCGGTGCCGCCGAGCGGCAGGGCGTCGTGCACCGCCTGGATGTCGGCACCAGCGGCCTCATGGTGGTCGCGAAGACCGAGAGCGCCTACACCGCGCTGAAGCGCGCGTTCAAGGAGCGCGAGGTCGAGAAGATCTACCACACCGTCGTCCAGGGACACCCCGACCCCCTCGCGGGCACGATCGACGCGCCGATCGGGCGGCATCCGTCGCACTCCTGGAAGTTCGCGGTCCGCCCCGAGGGCAAGGACTCGGTGACTCATTACGAGACGCTGGAGGCCTTCCCCGGCGCATCCTTGCTCGAAGTGCACCTCGAGACCGGCCGCACGCACCAGATCCGCGTGCACATGGCCGCGCACCGGCATCCGTGCGTCGGTGACCCGCTCTACGGCGCCGATCCCACGATGTCGGCGCGCCTCGGCCTCACCCGCCAGTGGCTCCATGCCCGCGAGCTCTCGTTCACGCATCCGCTGACCGGGGAATGGGTCACCTTCACCTCCGAGTACGCGCCGGATCTCGCCGCCGCTCTCGCGATCCTCCGGCGCGACTGACCCGCATCTTCCGCGCGCAGTCTCGCGAGACAGAGACAGGAGACGGAGACCGCGCGACGCGGGAGGGGGAGCGTCAGGGCTCGCCGAGGCGGTCGGCCAGCGCGCGCATGTCGGCGCGGGCGGCCACCAGCGCGTCGACCAACGAACGGTGCGCGGTCTCCAGTGCGGTGGGATCGCCGTGCGCCGCGGCCAGCTCGAGCCCGCCGCGGAGGTTCGTCGCGGCGGCGCCGAGACCCGCGGCGGCGATGTCGGCCGCGACGGCCAGATCCGACATGAGGTGGCGATTGCCCAGATCCGCCACCGTCCGAAGCTCCCGCACCAGAGCGAGCGCGAGCTCTCCGAGGGCAGCGGATGCGGCGCAGGCATCCGTCGCGGCGTCGAACACCGTCGGTGACCGGTCCGGGGACTCGGGCAGCGCGAGCGCCGCGCCCAGCCTCTCCGAGGCCTCGGCGTCCGCGTCAGCGCCCGCGACGAGTCGATCGCCCAGCAGATCGAGGGCGAGCGCCCGTTCGCGTGCACGAGGCTCACCGGGCGTGTAGTTGCAGACCATCGTCCCGAGCGCCGCGCCGATCGCCGCCACGACACCTCCCGCGGCGCCGCCGCCCGGGTTCCCGGTCGCCCGGCGCAGCCCTCGGAGGAACGCGTCGAGCGTCCGCGTCATCAATGCGTCCGCGGCCATCACCGACCCCCGGCGAAGCGCGTCGGTCCGTCCTCGAGTGCCGCGGTGACGCGCGCGCGCATCTCGTCATCCAGCCCGGAGAGGTCGTCGAGCGGGTACCAGCCCACGTCGGTCATCTCGCCGTCTGCGGGGTACGGGTCTCCGTCGAGCCATGTGCATCGGAAGGTGAGGTCGAGGTAGTCCGTCTGATCACCGTTCGCGTAGACGACGCGAGGAATCTGGTGCACCCAGGCGAGGCGATCGACCCGGATGCGGACACCCGCCTCCTCTTCGGCCTCCCGGCGCGCGGCATCGGCGGGCTCCTCGTGCGGATCGACGATCCCCGTGATCGGGGTCAGCGCGCCGTTGTCGCTGCGCCGCCCCAGCAGGATGCGGCCCTCGTGCACGATCACCGCCGTCACGCCCGTGAGGGTGAGGGGATGCGTGCCGACCATGCGGCGCAGTTCGAGGATGAACTCGGGGGTGGCCATGCCGCAACGCTAGTCCAAGGCGCTCATCGGGCGCCCGATGTCGGGGGGCTGCGCGTACCCTGGACAGGTGGCAGACTCCTTCGTTCACCTCCATGTGCACAGCGAGTACTCGATGCTCGACGGCGCCGCCAAGATCGGCGCGATGACGCAGGCGGCGTCCGAATACGGGATGCCGGCGATCGCCGTCACCGACCACGGGAACACCTTCGCGGCGTTCGAGTTCTACCGCGCCGCGCAGGGCGCGGGCGTGAAGCCGATCATCGGGCTCGAGGCCTACGTGACTCCCGGAACGCACCGCAGCGACAAGTCGCGCGTGGCCTGGGGCTCGCCCGACCAGAAGAGCGACGACGTATCGGGTTCGGGTGCGTACACCCACATGACGATGTGGAGTCAGACCACCGAGGGCATGCACAACCTCTTCCGGTTGAGCTCGCTGTCCAGCATGGAGGGGTACTACTTCAAGCCCCGCATGGACCGCGAGCTCCTCCAGACCTACGGCAAGGGGCTCATCGCGACGACGGGCTGCCCCTCCGGCGAGGTGCAGACGCGCTTGCGTCTGGGGCAGTACGACGCGGCGCGCGCGGCCGCGGCGGAGTTCCAAGACATCTTCGGCAAGGAGAACTACTTCGCCGAGATCATGGACCACGGCCTCTCCATCGAGCGACGTGTCATGAGCGATCTGATCCGCCTGGCGAAGGATCTCGACATCCCGCTCGTCGCGACGAACGACTCGCACTACACCCACCAGCACGAGGCCGATGCGCACGAGGCCCTGCTCTGCGTGCAGTCCGGATCCACCCTCGATGACCCCAACCGCTTCAAGTTCGACGGTGACGGCTACTACATCAAGACCGCGCAGGAGATGCGTCAGCTTTTCCGTGATCACCCGGAGGCGTGCGACAACACCCTGCTGATCGCAGAGCGCTGCGAGGTCGAGTTCAACACCTCCGCCAACTACATGCCGCGATTCCCCGTGCCCGACGGCGAGACCGAAGACAGCTGGCTCATCAAAGAGGTCGAGAAGGGGCTGCACTACCGCTATCCGCAGGGCATCCCCGACAAGGTGCGCAAGCAGGCCGAATACGAGACCGGCATCATCCTGCAGATGGGATTCCCCGGCTACTTCCTCGTGGTCGCCGACTTCATCAACTGGGCCAAGGACAACGGCATCCGGGTCGGTCCCGGTCGCGGCTCCGGCGCCGGATCCATGGTCGCCTACGCGATGAAGATCACCGATCTGGACCCTCTCGAGCACGGGCTCATCTTTGAGCGCTTCCTCAACCCCGACCGCGTCTCCATGCCCGACTTCGACGTCGACTTCGACGATCGTCGCCGCGGCGAGGTGATCGAGTACGTCACCGAGAAGTACGGCTCGGAGCGCGTCGCCCAGATCGTCACGTACGGCACGATCAAGTCGAAGCAGGCGCTGAAGGATGCGGGCCGCGTGCTCGGCTTCCCGTTCTCCATGGGAGAGAAGCTCACCAAGGCCATGCCCCCCGCCGTCATGGGCAAGGACATGGAGCTCGGCGGCATGTTCAACAAGGAGCATCCGCGATACAAGGAGGCCAGCGAGTTCCGCACGCTCATCGAGAGCGACCCCGAGGCGAAGACGGTCTTCGACCGCGCGTTGGGGCTCGAGGGCCTGAAGCGTCAGTGGGGCGTGCACGCGGCCGGCGTCATCATGTCGTCGGAACCGCTGCTGGACATCATCCCGATCATGCGCCGCGAGCAGGACGGCCAGATCGTCACGCAGTTCGACTATCCGTCTTGCGAGACGCTCGGGCTGATCAAGATGGACTTCCTCGGGCTGCGAAATCTCACGATCATCTCCGATGCGCTCGACAACATCCGCAGCAACCGCGGCGAGGAGCTCGACCTCGAGCATCTCGAGTTGGACGACCGGCCCGCATACGACCTGCTCACCCGCGGCGACACGCTCGGCGTGTTCCAGCTCGACGGCGGGCCCATGCGGTCCCTCCTGCGGCTCATGAAGCCCGACAACTTCGAAGACATCTCGGCCGTCATCGCGCTGTACCGGCCCGGGCCCATGGGGGCGAACTCGCACACCAACTACGCCCTGCGCAAGAACGGGCTGCAGCCCATCACCCCCATCCATCCTGAACTCGAAGAGCCGCTGCGAGACATCCTCGACACGACCTACGGCCTGATCATCTATCAGGAGCAGGTCATGGCGATCGCGCAGCGAGTGGCCGGCTTCTCGCTCGGTCAAGCAGACATCCTCCGCCGCGCGATGGGCAAGAAGAAGAAGTCCGAGCTCGACAAGCAGTACGAGGGCTTCTCGGGCGGAATGAAGGAACGCGGGTTCGGCGACGGCGCGGTCAAGGCGCTGTGGGACATCCTGCTGCCCTTCTCCGACTACGCCTTCAACAAAGCGCACTCCGCGGCCTACGGCCTGGTGTCCTACTGGACGGCTTATCTGAAGGCGCATTACCCCGCCGAGTACATGGCGGCGCTGCTGACCAGCGTCGGCGACTCCAAAGACAAGATGGCGATCTACCTGAACGAGTGCCGTCGCATGGGGATCCGCGTCCTGCCTCCGGATGTGGGGGAGTCCATCAACTTCTTCGCCGCCGTCGGCGACGACATCCGCTTCGGGCTCGGAGCGGTGCGCAACGTCGGGTCGAACGTCGTCGACGGGATCGTCGCCTCCCGAGAGAAGGAGGGCTTCGCCTCCTTCCACGACTTCCTCGCGAAGGTGCCGATGCACGTCGCGAACAAGCGCACCGTCGAGTCGCTCATCAAGGCCGGCGCGTTCGACTCCATGGGCCACACCCGGCGTGCGCTGCTGGAGATCCACGAGGACGCGACCGAACAGGCGGTGCTCGACAAACGGCGCGAGGCCAACGGCGAGGTCGGGTTCGACTTCGACAGTCTGTGGGGCGACGATGAGCCCCAACAGGTCTCGAAGGTGCCGGAGCGGCCCGAATGGACCAAGAAGGACAAGCTGGCCTTCGAGCGGGAGATGCTCGGACTCTATGTGTCCGACCACCCACTCGCCGGTCTCGAGATCCCGCTCGCGAAGCATGCCTCGACCTCGATCCACGACCTGCTGTCCTCGGAGAGCGTGCAGGACGGCGACCAGGTCACGGTGGCGGGCCTGGTCACCAGCGTCCAGCATCGTGTGGCGAAGCAGAGCGGCAATCCGTACGGCATGATCACCGTCGAGGATTTCAACGGCGAGGTCACCGTGATGTTCATGGGTCGTACGTACACGGAGTTCCAGTCGGCGCTGCAGGCCGATTCGATCCTGGTCGTGCGGGGGCGCGTGTCACGCCGGGACGACGGATTGAACCTGCACGCCCAGAGCTGCTTCAGTCCGGATCTGGGAGCGGTGGACGCCACATCCGCTCTCGTCCTCGTGGTCCCCGAGCAGAAAGCGACGCAGTCCGTGGTGGAGGAGCTGGCCGCCGTGCTGCATCGCCACCCGGGCGAGACCGAGGTGACGCTGAAGCTGCACCGCGCGGGCACCGCGAAGGTGTTCGAGGTGCCGCATCCGGTCACGATCAGCGCCGATCTGTTCGGCGACCTCAAGGGCCTGCTCGGTCCCAGCTGCCTGGGTTGACCGTCCTGTGGACGCTATGAGCTCTCATAGCCGTCGCCGTTAGGATCGACTCGCTCTTTCCCCTGCCCGCGCCGAGAGGATGCGACATGACCGATGAGAACCCCGTCGTGAGCGGTGACGACGAGTTCGTCGACGCCGTGGAGGACGACCAGTTCGACGCGCTCGAAGAAGACGACGAGCCGGCGGCGCCCCCGCAGTACGGCGTCTGGCCGTTCTCGATCCGTGAGGTCGTGCTCCTCGGGATCTGGGCCCTCGCGTTCATCGTCTCCTTCTTCTCCCTGAGCTACTTCGCCCCCGTCTCGGTCTGGACGATGGGCATCGCATGGGTGCTGACGATCGGCCTGCCCACCGTGGCCGTGTTCCTGATCGTGCTGCGTCGGCTCTCGCCCCAGGGCATCCGCCGAGTGGGCTCGCTGGGCATCGACCAGTTCGCGTCCGTCGCGTTCGCCGTCTCGGCGGTCGTGTGGGTGCAGATGATCTGGGAGTCCTTCGCGCTTCCGGGGCTGGGCAGCTGGGTCCATTGGGTCGAACTGGTGCTGATGGCCGCCGGGGTCGTCTTCACGGCGATCGCCCCGTTCATCCCCGGCCTCAAGGACGACTTCGAGTACCGCGCGGAGACCGTCTCCCACCGCGTCGCGAGGGGCGCCCGCCCCATCGCGCAGCGTCCGGCACCCGAGCCCGTCGCGCACGCCGCTGCGCCCGCCGCGACCTACCCGGTCGCGCACTCGGAGGCAGGATGGGCGCCGTCCGCCGAGCCCGCCCGTGACGAGGCGGCCGCGCTGTTCGCGACCACGGGCGACGTGTACGCCGACCCACACGCGCAGACCGCCGCATACGACGAGGGCCTCACCCCCGCCGCGGAGCCCGCCACCGAGCAGATCCCGGTGTCGCAGGCGTTCTGGGCGCTCGTACCCGAGGAGCGCGAGGTGCTCGACGAGATGGGCGTGCCGATCTTCCGCGTGGACGCGACGGCGTGGGCGCTGGTCATCGAGGACCGCGGGGAGGTCTTCGTGGTGCGCCACGAGGACGGTCGCATCGGCTACCTGCACGACGTCTCCGGCGTCACGCGCGGCTGACGTACGCGCGGAACCGGATGCTCGAGACGGTAGCCTGAAGGGATGCTTCAGACGATCGATCTCCGCGGTCGCACGCTCTCCGCGAGCGAGCTCTTGGCGGCTGTCCCGCGTGCGGAGATGGCGCGCGAAGCTGCTCTGACGGCGGCGGCGCAGATCGTCCATGATGTCGCCGCGCGCGGCGAGCAGGCGCTGCGCGAGCAGGCGGAGCGTTTCGACGGCGTCGCCGACCACGCGGTACGGGTTCCGGCCTCCCACCTCGACGAGGCTCTCGCGGAGCTCGCCCCCGAGGTCCGCGAGGCGCTCGACGAGGCGATCGTCCGGGTGCGGACCGCCTCTGCGGCCCAGGTCCCGCCGCCCACGACGACCGAGCTGGCCCCCGGCGCCCGCGTGGTGCAGCGGTGGCAGCCGGTTCGACGCGTCGGCGTGTACGTGCCCGGGGGGAAGGCCGTCTATCCCTCGAGCGTCGTCATGAACGTGGTGCCCGCGCAGGTGGCGGGCGTATCGGTCGTTGCGCTGGCATCGCCTCCGCAGCGGGAGTTCGGCGGCCGCATCCACCCCGTGATCCTCGCGGCGGCACGGTTGTTGGGCGTCGACGAGGTCTACGCGATGGGTGGTGCCGGCGCGATCGGAGCCCTCGCCTACGGCGTGCCGTCGCTCGATCTCGACCCTGTGGATGTGGTCACCGGTCCCGGCAACAACTTCGTCGCCGCGGCCAAGCGTGCCGTGGCGGGGCTCGTCGGGACGGATGCGGAGGCCGGCGCGACCGAGATCCTCATCGTCGCCGACGACTCGGCGCAGCCGGCGCTCGTGGCCGCCGATCTCATCAGCCAGGCCGAGCACGACGAGCAGGCCTCAGCCGTGCTGGTCACCCCCTCCGCCGAGCTCGCCGAGAGGGTGAGCGTCGAGCTCACCGTCCGGCGGCCGCGCACCCGCCACGCGGAGCGGGTCGCAGCGGCGCTGTCCGGCCCGCAGTCGGCGATCGTCCTCGTCGACGACATCGACCAAGCGATCGCCTTCAGCAACGCCTACGCGCCCGAACACCTCGAGATCCACCTGTCCGAGCCCCGTGTCGACGAGTTCGTCAACGCGGGTGCGGTCTTCGTGGGCGATCACGCACCCGTCAGCCTCGGCGACTACCTCGCCGGGAGCAATCACGTCCTGCCGACCGGTGGCCAGGCGCGGTACGCGGCGGGTCTGTCCGCATCGACGTTCCTCCGACCGCAACAGGTCATCGAGTACGACCGCGCCGCCCTCGCCGAGGTGCGCGACGCGATCGTCACGCTCGCGCGCGCCGAAGCGTTGCCCGCGCACGGCGAGGCCGTCGAGGCCCGGTTCGAGGACTAATCTGGCCTGGTCATGCATTGCCCGTTCTGCCGCCATCCCGATTCCCGCGTCATCGACTCCCGTACGACCGATGACGGACTCAGCATCCGTCGTCGTCGTCAGTGCCCCGAGTGCGGCGGGCGTTTCTCGACCGTCGAGACGGCGAGCCTGAACGTCATCAAACGCTCGGGGGTCATCGAGCCCTTCAGTCGCGACAAGGTGGTCTCCGGGGTGCGCAAGGCCTGCCAGGGACGCCCGGTCACCGACGGCGATCTGGCCCTGCTGGCCCAGCGCGTGGAGGAGATCCTGCGCCGCACCGGCAGCTCGCAGATCGACACCAACGAGATCGGACTGGCCATCCTCGATCCGCTGCGCGAGCTGGACGAAGTCGCCTATCTGCGGTTCGCGAGCGTCTATCAGGCCTTCGAGTCGCTCGAGGACTTCGAGTCGTCGATCGCGCAGCTGCGCGCCGATCACGAGCTGCGCACGGCCGCAGCCTCGGAGCCTGCCGCCGACTGACGGTGCGCGACGCCGGGCTCGGCAGCGATAGCCTGGCTGTCGATGTATGACCTGCTCTTTCGCCGCGTCCTGTCCCGCATGGATCCTGAAACGGCGCACCACGCCGCCATGTTCGTCATCCGGGCGCTGGGGGTGCGTCCGCTGACGCCGATCGCGCGTGCGTTGACGCGTCCGGCACCCCAGTCCAGGGTTCGCGCCCTCGGGCTGCAGTTCGACTCGCCCTTCGGTGTCGCCGCGGGCTTCGACAAGAACGCGGTGGCCGCCGCCGGTCTGTACGCGCTCGGTTTCGGACACGTCGAGGTCGGGACGGTGACCGCCGTGCCGCAGGACGGCAACCCCCGCCCGCGTCTGTTCCGCCTGATCCCCGACCGCGCCGTCATCAATCGCATGGGCTTCAACAACGCGGGGGCGGATGCGGCTGCCGCGCGTCTGCGGCGACTGCGCCGGAGGCGCAACCGACCCGTTCTGGGCGTCAACATCGGCAAGAGTCGCGTCGTGGATGTCGACGATGCCGTCGACGACTATGTCCGCAGCGCGCGTCTGCTGGCACCCCTCGCCGATTACCTGGTCGTCAACGTGTCGTCGCCCAACACGCCGGGGCTGCGCGGCCTGCAGGAGATCGACACGCTCCGCCCCCTGCTGCAGGCGGTGCGCGCCGCATCCGGCACGACGCCGCTACTGGTCAAGTTCGCTCCCGACCTCTCCGACGACGGCATCCGCGCCGTGGCGCGCCTGGCGGTGGAGCTGGGGCTCGACGGAGTCATCGCCACCAACACCACGATCTCCCGTGAGGGGCTGCGCACAGCGCCCGACATCGTGGAGGCCGCGGGAGCCGGGGGTCTGTCAGGCGCGCCGCTGCGCGAGCGTGCGATCCAGGCGCTGCGGATCGTCCGCGAGGAGGTGCCCTCGGACTTCTGCGTCATCGCGGCCGGCGGCATCGAGACCGCGCAGGATGTCCAGGACCGATTGGATGCCGGAGCAACGCTGACACAGGGCTACACCGGATTCCTGTACCGGGGTCCGTTCTGGGCGCGGCAGATCAACAGGGGCCTCGCCGTCTCGTCGTCGCGCGTGCGCTGAGACGAGAAAGCGGCCGGTCCCTGAGGGGCCGGCCGCTTCGTCGATTCGATCAGGCGGGACGCTGTCCGCGCTTCACCTGGGGCTTGGGCAGGCGCATGAAGCGCATCTGGACCGTCCGCATGGCGCCGTAGAAGCCGAGCCCCTTCTCGATGCGGTCCTCGCCGAACTTCGCGCGTGCGGCGCGCTTGACCCGGATCGAGGTGATCACCATATCGAGCACGGCGACGATGATGAAGGCCCACAGGACCAGGTACGCATAGACCTGGATCGCCGGGATGCCGACGAACATGAGCAGGAGCACCGCGACCATGATCGGCATCACGAGCTCCGCGACGTGCCACGTGGAGTCGACCCAGTCGCGCACGAAGCGGCGCTGCGGGCCCTTGTCGCGCGCCTGCAGGTAGCGGTCGTCGCCGTTGGCCATGCCGATGCGCGCCTTCTCCTGCCGCTCTCGCAGCTCGGCGCGGGCCCGGGCCTTCGCTTCCTTCGTGTCGGCGACGAGGGGGCGCTTGCGCGCGGCTTCGCGCTCGGCACGGGTGGGCGTCGCGCGCCCCTTGCCGGTCGTCGGAGTGCTCGGCGCGTCGTGCGCGGCGGAGTCGGCAGAGGTCTTGGCCACGATGGTCCTCAAAAGAACGGGGGAGGGGTGCGCCTTAAGATTACCCGCATGACCTCCGAGAATCCCAGGAATGGGGCCGTTCACGAAGCGGCCGCCGCCGGCATCCCCGTCGCCCTCGCCGATCTGGGTGCGCTCGTGCGCATCCCCTCGATCGCGTGGCCCGCCTTCGACCAGGACGCACTCGTGCGCAGCGCCGAGGCGATCGCCTCGCTCGCGAAGGGGATCGGCATCTTCGACTCGGTGGAGATCGCCCGCTCGGCGGTGCCCGGGACCGACGAGGTGGGTCAGCCCGCCATTCTCGCCACGCGCGCCGCGCGCGACGGTGCGCCGACCGTGCTCCTCTACGCGCATCATGACGTGCAGCCGCCCGGAGACGACGCCCTCTGGGAGACGCCTCCCTTCGAGCCCACGGTGCGCGACGGGCGTCTGTACGGACGCGGCGCCGCCGACGACAAAGCAGGGGTGATGGCGCACATCGCCGCCTTGCGCGCGATCCACGAGGTTCACGGCGAAGACCTCGCGCTGGGTATCGCGCTGTTCGTCGAGGGGGAAGAGGAGTACGGCTCCCGCTCCTTCGCGCAGTTCCTCGCCGATCACCGTGATCAGTTGCGCTCCGATGTGATCGTCGTCGCGGACTCGGGCAACTGGGATGCGGTGACTCCCGCGCTGACGGTGTCGCTCCGCGGCAACGCCCGTTTCACGCTCACGGTGCGCACGCTCGAGCACGCCTCGCACTCGGGGATGTTCGGCGGCGCCGTTCCCGACGCGACCATGGCGGCGATCAAGCTGCTCGCGACGCTCTGGGACGACGACGGCGCCGTGGCTGTCGAAGGTCTCACGGAGCGCGACGCGCCCACCCCGGCCTACACGGAGGAGACCCTCCGCTCGGAGGCGGGTCTTCCGGCCGGGGTCGCGCCGATCGGACGTGGCACGATCCTGTCGCGCATCTGGAACAAGCCCTCGGTGACGGTGACCGGCATCGACGCGACGAGCGTCGCCGCCGCATCCAACACGTTGGCGCCGGAGATCTCGGTCGTGGTGAGCGCCCGCGTGGCTCCCGGGCAATCGGCGAGCGAGGCGTACGCCGCGATCGAGGACCACCTGCGCCGTCACGCTCCGTTCGGTGCAGAGCTCACCTTCTCCGACATCGACCTCGGCGACGGCTTCCTCGTCGACACCGAGGGCTGGGCCGTCGAGGTGGCCCGCACGAGCCTCGCCACCGGATACGGCGTCGACCCGGTCGATGTCGGCGTGGGCGGTTCCATCCCGTTCATCGCGGACCTCGTGGAGCAGTTCCCGGGTGCGCAGATCCTGGTGACCGGAGTGGAGGATCCGCATTCGCGGGCGCACAGCCCGAACGAGTCCCTGCACCTGGACACCTTCCGTCACGCCGTGCTGGCCGAGGCGTCGTTGCTGGAGTCGTTGAACGAACGGCGCTGAACCCGCCCTCGATGCGGATCGGCGGCGTAGAATCGGCGTGATCCGTCCCCGCGCGGGCGAACCGCCTCGCATCCGACGTCATCGCACCGTACCCAGCAGTACACAAGGAGAGTCATGACCGACACCGCCCTGTCGAACGAAACGACGGCCCGCGCACACGGCGTGGCCCTCACCGACGACGCCGCCGCCAAGGTGAAGAACCTGCTCGAGCAGGAAGGCCGCGACGATCTGCGTCTGCGCGTGGCCGTGCAGCCCGGCGGGTGCAGCGGACTGATCTACCAGCTCTACTTCGACGAGCGCCTGCTCGACGGCGACCAGACCGTCGACTTCGACGGCGTCGAGGTCGTCGTGGACGACATGAGCGTCCCGTACCTCGACGGGGCGAAGATCGATTTCAAGGACACCATCTCGGAGCAGGGGTTCACGATCGACAACCCCAACGCGGCGGGATCCTGCGCCTGCGGCGACAGCTTCCACTGACCCCGCGACACGCCGTGAATCGGCGCGGTCGGGCTCGCTTTCACGCGATCCGGCCGCGCCGATTCGTCGTTCCGGGCTGGAAGCGTGGCCTGAATCAGGTGTGAGCTTGCTCTAGACTGAAGGAAGCTCTGTTCGTGACCTGGAAAGGTGCACCGTGCCTTCGAAACGTCGAATCCGACTAGCCGTTCTTCCGCTGGGGATCGCGACGGCTGCCATCCTCGCTGGATGCAGCCCGACCCAGCTGCACGGCTTCCTTCCCGGATTCACCGAAGACGGCCAGGCTGCGACGAACCACACCGACATGGTCGCCGGGCTGTGGGTCAACTCCTGGATCGTCCTGCTCGCCGTCGGCGTGATCACGTGGGGGCTGATGCTGTGGGCGATGATCGCCTACCGTCGTCGCCGCGGCCAGACGGGCCTGCCGGTCCAGCTGCGTTACAACATGCCGATCGAGATCTTCTACACGATCGTGCCGTTGATCCTCGTGGTCGGCTTCTTCGCCTTCACCGCGCGTGACCAGGCGGTCCTCGAGACCCAGACCGACGACCCCGACGTGTCGATCGTCGCGATCGGCAAGCAGTGGGCGTGGGACTTCCAGTACAACGGCGAGGAAGCCTCCGGCGACGACGCCGTCTGGTCCATGGGCATCCAGGCCCAGACCGACGCCGCCGGCAACGTCGACCAGTCGCAGCTGCCGACGCTCTACCTGCCCGTCGACAAGAGCGTCAAGATCAAGCTCGAGTCCCGCGATGTCATCCATTCCTTCTGGATTATCGACTTCCTGTACAAGAAGGACATGTACATCGGCCGTGACAATTACTGGTCGTTCACGCCGACCCGTGAGGGCACGTACGCCGGCAAGTGCGCCGAGCTGTGCGGCGAGTACCACTCGATGATGCTCTTCAACGTCAAGGTCGTCAGCGACGCCGAGTACGAGCAGTACCTCGAGAGCCTGCGCGACAAGGGTCAGACCGGCGACATCCAGGACGCCTACGACCGACTGGGCAACCTGCCGGGCACCGGCGCAACCGCCAAGGGAGACGAGTGATCATGGCGACGACAGTCCCGCTTCAGGAAGCGCCTTCCCGCCCGACGACCCTGCCGCCGCGTCAGGCAGCTCTGCTGAGCTCCTCGCGGATCGAGCAGAAGGGCAACATCATCGTCAAGTGGATCACCTCCACTGACCACAAGACCATCGGGTACATGTACCTGATCGCGTCGTTCCTGTTCTTCCTGCTGGGCGGCGTGATGGCGCTGATCATCCGCGCCGAGCTGTTCGAGCCCGGGATGCAGATCATCCCGACCAAAGAGCAGTACAACCAGTTGTTCACGATGCACGGCACGATCATGCTGCTCATGTTCGCGACGCCGCTGTTCGCAGGCTTCGCGAACGCGATCCTGCCGCTGCAGATCGGTGCCCCGGATGTCGCGTTCCCGCGACTGAACGCCTTCGCCTTCTGGCTGTTCCTGTTCGGTTCCACGATCGCCGTCGCCGGATTCCTCACGCCCGCGGGCGCCGCCTCCTTCGGTTGGTTCGCGTATCAGCCGCTCGCGAGCGCATCCTTCACCCCAGGCGCCGGAGGAAACCTCTGGATGCTGGGTCTGGGCATCTCGGGCTTCGGAACGATCCTGGGTGCGGTGAACTTCATCACCACGATCGTCACGATGCGTGCCCCCGGCATGACCATGTGGCGCATGCCGATCTTCTCGTGGAACACGCTTGTCACGAGCATCCTGATCCTGCTCGCGTTCCCCGTTCTGGCCGCGGCCATCTTCGCTGCTGCCGCGGACCGCGTGCTCGGCGCTCACATCTACGACCCGCACAACGGCGGCGTGCTGCTGTGGCAGCACCTGTTCTGGTTCTTCGGTCACCCGGAGGTCTACATCATCGCGCTGCCGTTCTTCGGCATCGTGTCGGAGATCTTCCCGGTGTTCAGCCGTAAGCCGATCTTCGGATACAAGACGCTGATCTACGCGACCATCGCCATCGCCGTCCTGTCGGTCGCCGTCTGGGCGCACCACATGTACGTGACGGGCGCAGTGCTCCTGCCGTTCTTCGCCTTCATGACGATGCTCATCGCGGTGCCGACCGGTGTGAAGATCTTCAACTGGATCGGCACGATGTGGCGAGGATCGGTCACGTTCGAGACGCCGATGGTGTTCTCGCTCGGCTTCCTGGTGTCGTTCGTCTTCGGTGGTCTCACGGGCGTCATCCTCGCTTCGCCGCCGCTCGACTTCGCACTGAGCGACTCGTACTTCGTCGTCGCCCACTTCCACTACGTCGTCTTCGGAACCG
The DNA here is from genome assembly GCF_005347485.1 of Microbacterium sp. RG1. Taxonomy (NCBI): domain Bacteria; kingdom Bacillati; phylum Actinomycetota; class Actinomycetes; order Micrococcales; family Microbacteriaceae; genus Microbacterium; species Microbacterium sp. RG1. Next base: position 645,614 of record NZ_CP034121.1, read on the forward strand.
TCGTCTTCGCGATGTTCGCCGGATTCTACTTCTGGTGGCCGAAGTGGACCGGCAAGATGCTCAACGAGCGTCTCGGCTACATCCACTTCTGGATCCTGTTCATCGGCTTCCACATGACCTTCCTCATCCAGCACTGGCTGGGCGTCGACGGCATGGTCCGGCGCTACGCGGATTACTCGTCCGCCGATGGCTGGACATGGCAGAACCAGGTGTCGACGATCGGCTCGATGATTCTGGCCGCATCGGTCATCCCGTTCCTGCTGAACGTCTGGATCACCGCGCGCACCGCACCCAAGGTCACCGTCAACGACCCGTGGGGCTACGGCGGATCGCTGGAGTGGGCCACGAGCTGCCCGCCTCCGCGCCACAACTTCACGTCCATCCCGCGCATCCGTTCCGAGCGTCCCGCCTTCGATCTGAACCACCCCGAGGCCGCCGTGCCGGTGGGTGTGGGACCCGCGAAGGATGCCCCTGACGCCCCGGTCGTCGATGCGGCCGACGGAGAGGTCAAGTAAGTGCGCACCAATATCAACCTGTGGTGGATCCTGGTCGGGTTCTTCGTCTTCATCGACGTCGTCTACACCGGCTGGAACATCCTGGCCCACCCCGATCTCGCCTGGCACAACGCCATCGAGTGGGTCGGCTCGGTCGCCCTGCTGTTCGGTGCCTTCATGGCGCTCATGATCGGGTTCTACACCCACCGCGTCTACAAGGCGCAGCAGGGCGAGCTTCCCGAGGACACGCTGACGGCCGACATCGACGACGGCGATCCTGAGCTCGGCGAGTTCAGCCCGTGGTCGTGGTGGCCGCTCGTTCTCGCGGCCTCCGCAGCAGTGGCGGCGATCGGTCTCGCGGTCGGCACCTGGATGCTTCCGATCGGTCTCGGCATCTTCGCCGTGGCGATCGTCGGCTGGGTGTACGAGTACTACCGCGGGTACTTCGCGCACTGATCCGTGCCGATCAGGCTCGACGCGGCCGCCGTTTCAGACATCGGCCGCTACCGCACGTCCAACCAGGATGCGGCCTTCACCGCGTCCTGGGGGGCTGCCGTCGCCGACGGCGTCGGGGGAGGACCCTCGGGAGATCTCGCTTCGGCAGCCTTCGTGCACCGGCTCGTCCCCTCGCCGCTGGCGGCGACGGATGCCGAGCAGCTGCTGGTGCAGATCCGCGAGGCGAACTGGGACCTGCGCGCCCACGTACAGCGTGATCCTTCACTTCAGGGCATGGCGACGACCTTCACCGGTGTCTTCGTCGCACCCGAGGATCGGCTGCTGCTCGCCCACACGGGGGACTCCCGTGCGTATCTTCTGCGGCATGCGCAGCTGCGCCGGGAGACGCGAGACGACTCGTACGTGCAGGCGCTCGTCGACAGCGGTCTTCTGACGCCCGAAGCCGCGGCGTCGCATCCGCGGCGCAACATCATCACGGCATCGCTCGGCGGCGGTGAGGAAGACGTCGTGTCCATCGCCGAGCGCGACACCGTCATCGGCGACCGGTGGCTGCTGTGCAGTGACGGGGTCAGCGACTACCTGGACGACGAGGAGATCGGCCTGACACTTCTCCGCCACCGTGGCGTTGCGCAGGCCGCTGCGGCCCTCGTAGCTCTCGCTCTCGACAGCGGATCGCGCGACAACGTCACGGCCGTGGTCTGCGACGTCGTGGACGGCGACGCCGCCGCCGAGCCCGCGGCGTTCAGCGGCTCGGCCGGCGAGCTCTTCCAGGAGAACCTGGACATCTCCGCCTGAGCGCGGAGACTACTCGGGCGCGACGATCGACACGAGCGGGTCACGATGCCGCGGGAGAGGCCCGGAGGCGTTCTCCGCGGGATAGCCTTCGCGCACCCAGTACTCGTACCCACCGATCATTTCTCTCACCTCGTAGCCGGCTTCGGTGAAAGCGAGCGCGCCCTTCGTACCCGCGTTGCATCCTGGGCTCCAGCAGTACACGACGACCGAGGAACCGGTGGGAATCAGCTCCGCAGCGCGCTCGGCGATGTCCCGGTACGGCAGGTGGATCGCGCCGGAGATGTGACCTTGATCCCAGGCGGCGGCGCTGCGCACATCCACGAGGACGAGCTCCTCACCGGCACGCTGAGCGGCGTAGACATCCGAGGCGTCGGTCTCGTGGGCGAGCTTCGCGGAGAAGTAGCTGCGTGCATCCTGCATGGTTCGACTCTAGGGAGTGCGCGGTCGGACGATAGCGATCAGACTGTCGCCGATCAGCGGGATCCTGCCTGTCAGCTCAGGAGCCCACCGATCGTCACGGGACTGTCGACGATGTTGCCGACGATTCCGCGGATGACGTTCTCGCCGGTCTCCTGGCGCAGCCCCGCATACCACGCGGCGGTCGTCTCGGGGTCGAAACCATGGGTCTCGGCCGCCCGCTTGCGCGCCCGGAGCACGAGGTCGCCGGCACGCGCCGTACGGGCCGCCTCGTATCGCCGGAGCGCATCTGCGACACCGAGGGTCGTGGTGGCGAAGACCAGCCCGAGCACGAAGCTGTCCTCGAGAGCCGAGCAGGCGCCCTGACCGATGTCGGGGGCGGTGTTGTGCGCGGAGTCCCCGAGGAGAACAACGCGACCGCGCGTCCACGTGTGGAACGGATCGATGTCCCAGATTTCGACGCGGTTGAGCGACGCGGTCGGGTCGATCGCGTCGAGGAGCACTTGCACGCCCTCGGACCAGCCGGCGAATGCCTCCCTCAGCGGTGCGACGCCCTCGCTGCGGTCGTAGGGGATCCCCGAGGGCTGGGGCACGTCGAAGAAGAAGTAGAAGCGGTCGCCGGCGACGGGCATGACCGAGACGCGCTTGCCCTCACCGACGTACGTGGTCCACTGGTCGATGGGGGAGATGCGGGGATCAGCAGGGACGAGTCCGTTGAAGTTGGTGTAGCCCGAGTAGCGGCGCTCGGTCGGCGTGCCCAACACATACTCGCGCGTCAGGGATCGTGCGCCGTCGGCACCGATCACGAGATCGGCCTGGGCGCTGCTGCCATCCTCGAATGCGACGGTGACCTCGTCGTCGGCTTCCGAGATGCCGGTCATCCGCATCCCGAGATGGATGCGGTCGGCACCCACCGTGTCCATGAGCAGTGCCTGCAGGTCGGCGCGGGCGACCGGGTAGGCGCGCTGGCCCGTCTGCTGAGTGACGGGGTCGAGGCTGAAGCGGCACATCTCGTCGCCGTCGAGCCCGTCGACGTAGGCCATGTAGTCCATGCGGCCGCCCAGCGCGGCCACCTCGTCGCCGAGGCCGAGCCAGTTGAGAACCTTGACTCCGTTCGGCCACAGCGACAGTGCGGCGCCGACAGGACGGTTCTCGCGGATCTGGTCGTAGACGTGGACGTCGTGGCCGAGCCGAGCGAGCGCGATGGCCGCGCTCGTTCCGCCGATGCCTGCTCCGATGATGATGACTCGCACACGGTCACGGTAGCGAGGCGCTGTCACGGGAATGTTACAGACACCAACATCGATGGGCAGAGATGAAGAGAGGGCCCCGATCCGCGGATCGGGGCCCTCTCTTCATCGGGACGAGGTCACTTCTTGTCGTCATCCGTCTCGGGCTTCTCCGCGCCCTCCAGGAACTTCGGAGCGGGGATCTCCACCTCAGCCTTGTCGTGCAGGGCGACGGTCGGGCGACCCTCGGCGGCAGCGCGCTCGGCGGCACCTTCGAGCTCGGCCGCTTCCTCGGTGTCGATGTGGTCGATCTCGTGGTGCTGGTGCGCGAGCGCGGCATCCACCTCGGCCTGCGTGACAGGAGTGAGGCGGTCCTCGAAGAACCAGCGCGAGAGCGACGCGCGCATGTTCTGGTGCCACGGGATGCGGCCCTGGGCGTTCGGGCGCACGACCAGCGGCTCGTTGACCTCGAAGTCCACCAGCTTCCAGCGCTCGTACTCGTCGACGGGCTGGTGCACCTCGATGTACTCACCGCCGGGCAGCCGCACGATGCGGCCGGACTCGTAGCCGTGCAGCGCGATCTCGCGATCCTTCTTCTGCAGCGCGATGCACAGACGCTTGGTCACGAAGTACGCGATGATCGGGCCCACAATGAGCAGGGCCTGAAGCGTGTGGATCACGCCCTCCATCGTCAGATGGAAGTGCGTCGCGATGATGTCCGACGAAGCGGCGGCCCACAGCACGGCGTAGAACGTGACGCCCGCGGCGCCGATGGCCGTGCGGGTCGGCGCGTTGCGCGGACGCTGCGCGATGTGGTGCTCGCGCTTGTCGCCCGTGATCCATGCCTCGATGAACGGGTAGATCAGCACGAGGACGATGAACAGACCCAGGATCCCCAGCGGCAGGAGGATGTTCCACGACCACGTGCGGTCGAGGAAGACGAACTCCAGGTGCGGCGGGACGAGGCGGAGCGCACCGTCGGCGAAGCCGATGTACCAGTCGGGCTGCGTACCGGCCGACACGGGGGACGGGTCGTACGGACCGTAGTTCCAGATCGGGTTGATCGTGAACAGCGAGGCGATCAGGACGATCACGCCGAAGGTCAGGAAGAAGAATCCGCCCATCTTGGACGCGTACACCGGAACCATCGGGTAGCCCACCACGTTGCTGTTCGTACGGGCGGGCCCGGCGAACTGGGTGTGCTTGTTGATGATCATGAGCACGAGGTGCAGTGCCAGCAGCGCGATCAGGATCGCCGGCAGCAGCAGGATGTGCAGCGTGTAGAGGCGCCCGACGATGTCGGTGCCGGGGAACTCGCCGCCGAAGAGCAGGAACGAGATCCAGGTGCCGACGACCGGGATGCCCTTGACCATGCCGTCGATGATGCGCAGGCCGTTGCCGGAGAGCAGGTCGTCGGGGAGGGAGTAGCCGGTGAAGCCTTCCGCCATCGCGAGGATGAAGAGGATGAAACCGATCACCCAGTTCAGCTCGCGGGGCTTGCGGAACGCGCCCGTGAAGAAGACGCGCAGCATGTGCACGCCGATGCCGGCGACGAACACGAGGGCCGCCCAGTGGTGGATCTGACGCACCAGCAGACCGCCGCGCACGTCGAACGAGATGTGCAGCGCGGACTCGAGGGCCGCGGACATCGCGATGCCGCGCATCGGCTCGTACGCACCGTAGTAGTGCGTCTCGACCATGGAGGCCTGGAAGAAGAACGTCAGGAACGTGCCCGACAGCAGCACGACGACGAAGCTCCACAGCGCGATCTCGCCGAGCATGAACGACCAGTGGTCGGGGAAGATCTTGCGGCCGAGCTCCTTGATCAGACCCGACAGGCTGGTGCGCTCATCCAGGTAGTTCGCCGCGGCACCGACGAAGCGGCCGCCGAGAGGCTTGCTGCGCTCCGAGGAGCCTGCAGGCATCGCGGGTTCCGTCGTGACGTTCTCCGTGGGGTGGGTTGCGGTGCTCAATGGCGCTCCCAGAAGCTCGGACCGACGGGCTCGGTGAAGTCACTGCGGGCGACGAGGTAACCCTCGTCGTCGACCGCGATGGGCAACTGCGGCAGCGGACGTGCGGCCGGACCGAAGATGACCTTCGCGCCGTCGGAGACGTCGAACTGCGACTGGTGGCAGGGGCAGAGGAGGTGGTGCGTCTGCTGCTCGTAGAGGGCGACGGGGCATCCGACGTGGGTGCAGACCTTGGAGTAGGCGACGATCCCGTCGTACGACCAGTCCTTGCGATCCTCCGCCTCGATCAGCACCTCCTGCGGCATGCGCATGAGCAGCACGATCGCCTTCGCCTTCTCCTCGAGGTAGCCGTCGTGGTGGCTGAGGGAGGCGAGCTCCTCCGGGATCACGTGGAACGCGGAGCCGAGGGTGACGTCCGACGCCTTGATCGGGCGACCGCTCGGGTCGTGTGCGAGACGCATGCCCTGCTTCCACATGGTGTGGCTGAGCAGGTGCACCGGGTCGCCGGCGTAGGGGTTCTCCGGGCTCGACTCGGGAGCAAGGCCCCGGAAGAGGACCACGCCGGGCACGACCGATGCGACGAGGGCGGCGAACAGCGAGTTGCGGATCATCGCCCGACGCCCGAATCCGGACTCCTCGTTGGCCACGGTGAGCGCCTCGACGACCGCCTCGCGGGTGGTGTCACGGCCGCGCGTCGCGTGGCGCGGCTCGATGAACTCCTTGTCGGACATGATCGCCTTCGACCAGTGGATCGCGCCCACGCCGATGGCCAGCAGCGCGAAGGCGATGCCGAGTCCGATGAAGAGGTTGTTGTCGCGGATGGCCGCGATGGAGCCGCTCTCGATGGGGAACACCATGTAGGCGACCACGGCCCACACGGAAGCCGCCACCGACAGGTAGAACAGCGTGTACACGGTGCGGACGGCGCGCTTCATCGCGGCGGGGTCCTTATCGGTCACGCGCTCGCGGTGGGGCGGCAGACCGGGGTTGTTCACCGGGTCGGACACCGTCACGGCGAGCCCGCTGGAGGGCTTCCAGGAAGCCCTCTCGTGCTCGAGCGCGTCGTCCTCGTGTGCCATGGTGCTCCTCGTACGTTCCGTCAGTTCGTCAAAAAGATCAGTTGGACTTCGCGGTGATCCACACCGTGATGGCGATCAGCGTGCCGATGCCGAAGATCCAGATGAACAGGCCCTCCGAGACGGGGCCGAGAGAGCCGAGCGAGAAGCCACCGGGGGATTCGGTCTTCTGCATGTACAGCAGCGCCGAGATGATGTCGCGCTTGTCCTCGGGGGTGAGGTTCATGTCGCTGAAGACCGGCATGTTCTGCGGTCCGGTGACCATGGCGGCGTACATGTTCAGCGCGCTGGTCGTGTGCAGGTCGGGGGCGTACTTGCCCTCGGTGAGTGCACCACCGGCTCCGGCCACGTTGTGGCACATCGCGCAGTTGATTCGGAAGAGCTCGGCTCCCGCGGAGACGTCTCCCTCGCCGTCGAGGACCTCCGACGCCGGGTAGGTCGGACCGGGAGCGATCGACTGGACGAACTTGGCGATCGCCTCGGTCTGCTCGTCCGTGAACTGAACGGGCTTCTGCGGCGCCTGCGGTGCCTGAGCCTGCAGGGGCATGCGACCGGTCGAGACCTGGAAGTGCACCGAAAGCTCGCCGACGCCGTAGAGCGACGGGCCGTTCTCGGTGCCCTGGAGATCCATACCGTGACAGGTGGCGCAGTTCGCCTGGAACAGCTTCTTGCCGTCTTCCACGGTGAGCTGGGATGCGGCGGTCTGCGTCTCGGTGGTGGCCGCCATCGCGGCCGACGCGCCGGCGTAGATGCCGCCGGTCATCAGGAGGCCGATGCCGATCAGGGCGGCGGCGGCCAGGGGGCTTCGACGACCGGAGGTGCGCCGCTTCTTCTCACGTGCCATGGTGCAGGACTCCGGCTTCTTATTTCAGGAAGTAGATGACGAGGAACAGGGCGATCCAGACCACGTCGACGAAGTGCCAGTAGTAGGACACGACGATCGAGGTGGTCATCTCCTTGCGCCCGAAGTTCTTGACCGCGTAGGCGCGGCCGATGACGAGGAGGAACGCGACGAGGCCGCCGGTGACGTGCAGGGCGTGGAAGCCGGTCGTCAGGTAGAAGGCGGAGGCGTAGGCGTTCGCCGAGATCGGCATCCCCTCGGTGACGAGCTGGGCGTACTCCCACACCTGGCCGGACACGAAGACCGCGCCCATGAAGAAGGTGAGGAAGAACCACTCGACCATGCCCCAGCGACGCAGGTTCCAGATCGAACCGGTGCGGTAGGGCTGGAAGCGCTCGGCCGCGAAGACGCCGAACTGGCAGGCGAAGCTGGACAGCACCAGGATCATGGTGTTGACGGCCGCGAACGGAACGTTCAGCAGCTCGGTCTCCTGGGCCCAGAGGTCGGGGGAGGTGCTGCGGAGGGTGAAGTAGATCGCGAACAGACCCGCGAAGAACATGACCTCGCTGCCGAGCCAGACGATTGTCCCCACGGCGACCGGATCTGGCCGTTTGACCGAACGGAGGGCCTGGTTATATGTCGCTGGCGTCGTCACGCTCACCATTATGACCGATATTCACGGCCGACTCTTGCACCTCGCGCCCTCGAACGCGCCTTGTCGCAGCTTAGGGCGACCTAAGAGATTGGGGCGAGCCCGCCGTGAAGACGCTCGGGATCTGGTGATCCGCGCAGCCCGGGTCGTTTCCGTCCCCGTCGAACGCGCTCGGTAGGATCGGGAACCATGTTCCCCGCGCGCACCTGGTCCGACATCCTCACGGAATTGCTCGGGGGTGCCGACCTCAGCGTGTCGGATGCGACATGGGCGATGCAGCAGATCATGGCCGGCGAGGCGACCCCCTCCCAACTCGCCGGATTCCTCATCGCGCTGCGCGCCAAGGGCGAGACCGTGGACGAGATCGTGGGCTTCCGCGACGCGATCCTCGCGGCCGCCCTCCCGCTTCCCGTGCCCGCCGATGTGCTCGACATCGTCGGGACCGGCGGCGACCGCTTCGGCACCGTGAACATCTCGTCGACAGCCGCGATCGTCGCCGCATCCACCGGCGTCCCGGTCGTCAAGCACGGCAACAAGGCGGCGAGCTCCTCCTCGGGGTCCTCCGACGTTCTCCGCGAGCTCGGCATCGACCTCACCCTCAGTCCGGATGCGGTGGCGGCGACCCTCGAGCGCGCCGGCATCACGTTCGCCTTCGCCGCAGCGTTCCATCCGGGATTCCGTCACGCCGGTCCCACGCGGGCCGAACTCGGTGTTCCGACGGTCTTCAACTTCCTCGGACCGTTGTGCAACCCGGCACGCGCCGAGGCCAACGCCGTGGGTGTCGCGCATCTGGACCGTGTGCCTCTCATCACGGGGGTGTTCCGCACCCGCGGTGCGACGGCGCTCGTGTTCCGCGGCGACGACGGGCTGGACGAGCTGACCACGACCGGACACAGCCGGATCTGGGAGGTCTCCCGAGGCGACGTGCACGAGCACGACCTGGATCCGCGGGATCTTGACATCCCGCTCGCCGACATCTCGGAGCTCATCGGAGGCTCGCCCGCCCACAACGCCGACGTCGTACGGCGGGTGCTCGCGGGCGAACGGGGTCCGGTGCGCGACATCGTGCTGCTCAACACGGCGGCCGGACTCGTGTCGTACCGTCTGTCGCAGGACGCGGCCGAGGTGCAGCGTCCGATCCTCGAGCGACTCGCCGAGGCGAAGGACGAGGCGGCAGCCGCGATCGACAGCGGTGCTGCCGCGCGCACGCTCGCCACGTGGGCGGCGACGACGCAGGAGCTCGCGGCGGGCTGAGTGCGGGCAGGCCGATATTCACGGCGCCCTGCCTTCCGGCGGCTCACAGCTCACCCCTAGGTTCGAAGCACCACCGTTCGAACCCACCGAGGAGCAAAGATGTCCACCGCCACCACCGCCGACACCATCGAGGCGCCCGCCAAGAAGGTCGGCTTCGTCAAGATCGCCGCAGTCCTGGGAATCCTGGGCGGCGTTGCCCTCATCGTCGTGGGCATCGCCGTCTGGGTCATGGTCTCGTCGCAGCTGCGGGCCGAGAACATCGTCGTCCCCGACGATGCGATGGCCTTCCAGGGGCAGGTCGTCGACGGCCCCTTCACCGCCTACGTGCAGGCCGACATCATCCAGCACCACGCGCTGGAAGCGTCTAACGGTGCCACCTATGCCGAACTCGACCGCGACGACCCGGTGCGTGCCACGATGATGAACGCCTCGTTCCTGCGCGCTTCGCTGTTCACCTCGGTCGTCTCCTTCGGCGTCGCCGCGTTCGCGATGGGAATCGGCGTGCTGTCGATCCTGTTCGGCTCGGCCATCTACCGGCTCGCCGCGGTTCCGGTCGTCGTTCGTCGCTCGAACGTCTCCGGAGCCTGATCCGGTCGCGGGTCGGCGCAACGCCCGATCCGACCCGCGTTCATAGACTGGACGGATGAGCCCGCCCGCCCCGCCCCATGCTGGGGGTGCGGGGCGGGCGTTTCCGTTCCTCGTCGTCATCGGTCTGCTCGTCGCGGCGCTGAGCCTGCGCGGTCCGATCGTGGCTCCGACACCGGTGATCCGTCAGATCGAGGACGATCTGGGCATCGGGGCGGCATCCGCGGGGCTGCTCACCACCGCGCCGGTGCTCATGTTCGCGCTGCTCACCCCGATCGCCGCGCTCGTGATCCGCCGGGCGGGTGCCGAACTGGCGTTGCTGGTGACGCTGAGCGGGGTTCTCCTGGGCACCGCCATCCGCGCGCTTCCCGGCTATCCCGCGGTGCTGACGGGGATGATCGTCATCGGTGCGGCGATCACGATCGGAAACGTCGTGATCCCCGTCGTGATCCGCCGCGATGTGCCGCCCGACCGGGTCGCGTTCGTGACCGCGTCATACACCGCGACCCTCAACGCGGGCTCGCTGGTGACCTCGCTCCTGACCGCTCCGATCGCCGAGGTCGTCGGCTGGAATCTGGCGCTGGTGGGCTGGTCCGTGCTGACGTTCGCCGGGGTGGCCGTGTGGAGCGTGCACCTCGCGCGGGAGCGCCGGCGTGGCGCCCTGCGGGGCGAACGCTTCTCCGGCGCGCCGTCGACCGCATCCGCCGGCGTGACGCCCGTCGACGACGTCGCCGCTCTGACAGGCCCGCTGCCGGTCGTCTCCACGAGGGGTGGCGTCTTCCGACGGCCGGTGGTCTGGTTGCTGCTGGGCGCCTTCTCGCTCCAGGTGACCATCTACTACGCGCTCTCGACCTGGCTGCCCTCGATCGGTGCCGACGAGCTGGGGCTCGACCGATCCGGTGCGGGCGCGCTCGCCTCGATCTTCCAGGGCGTGGCCATCGCCGGCTCCTTCCTCGTCCCCGTTCTCGCCCGCTACACCCCGCGCATCGTGGTCCCGCTGACCATCAGCGCGTGCTGGCTGACGCTGACCGCGGGCATGCTGTGGGCACCCGAGCTCATGTGGGTGTGGCTGTCCTTCGGTGCGCTCGCGCACGCGGGCGGGTTCGTCGCGATCTTCTCGGCTGTCGTCACGGTGGCCCGCACGGATGCCGAGGCCACGACGATCTCCGCGCTGGTCCAGGGCGGCGGCTACGGCATCGGTGCCTTCGGCGCCCCGATCGCGGGTGCCCTGCACGAGGCGACCGGCGGGTGGCAGGGGCCGCTTGTGCTCATGCTGGTCGTCGCCGTCGGTTATGCGGTGGCGATCCTCGCGGCGATGGCCTTCGTGGCGCGGGCGAACGCCGTTCCCAGACCCCACTGATCGGCGAAGGCTGCGGCGTCCGGGGAGACCTGACGAAGGGTCGCGTCGAACGTCGGCAGATCGAGGTCTCGCACCACGCGCACGACGGTGGGGGCGACGGCCAGGTAGTCGGCGCCGGCGGCGATCTTCGTGCGCACCCCCGCGCTCATCCCTTCCCCGGCTGTCGCCGCCGCGACGATGCCCGCGAGGTCAGCGTGAGCGGTGAGGAGCGTGGCCGCCGTCTTCTCCCCGATGCCCGCGACTCCCGGAAGTCCATCGGAGGCATCGCCGCGGAGCACGGCGAAGTCGGCGTACTGGCGCGGTGCGACGCCGTACTTCGCATGCACGACGTCGTCCGTGACGATCTCGAGGTTGCTCATGCCACGCGCCGTGTAGACGACGCGGACGGCGGCCGCGTCGTCGACGAGCTGGAAGAGGTCCCGGTCGCCGGTGACGATGTCGACGGGCATGCCCGCATCCGTCGCCAGAGTGCCGATGACGTCGTCGGCCTCGTGCTCGGCGGCGCCGACGATCGGGATGCCGAGCAGGTCGAGGGACTCGCGGATCAGCGGGATCTGCGCCTCCAACGGATCGGGCATCTCCTCCACATCCGGGCCGGTCTCCACCTCGACGACCACGCGATGGGTCTTGTAGCTCGGGATGAGCTGCACGCGCCACTCGGGGCGCCAGTCGTCGTCCCAGCACGCCACGACGTGCGTCGGCTCGTAGGTGCTGACGATCTTGGCGATGATGTCAAGCAGTCCGCGCGCGGCGTTGACCGGCTGCCCGCCGGGAGCCTTCACCGAATCGGGGACGCCGTAGAAGGCGCGGAAGTACAGCGACGCGGTGTCGAGGAGCATGAGGCGGGACACGCGCTCATCCTGCCACGCGAGGCGCCTGTTGCGAGTGCCGCCGACGCGGATCGGTCACCGGGGCAGACTGGTGCGATGGATCCCATCGACGCGCTCCGCGAGATCGCGACGCTGCTCGAGCGTGAGCGGGCGTCGCGCTATCGGTCCCAGGCTTTCCGTACGGCGGCCGAGGCGCTGGCCGCACTGCCGACGCCCGCGCGGTCGGACCCGGAGACCCTGCGGCGCACGAAGGGGATCGGCAAGAGCTCGCTCGAGGTGATCCTGCAGGCGGTCTCGGGCGCCGTCCCCGACTATCTGGCGGAGCTGAGGGAGCGTGTCGCCCCAAAGGAGTCGAGCACGCTGTTCGCTCGGCTTCGCGGCGATCTCCACGCGCACTCGAACTGGTCCGACGGGCAGGCGCCCATCGCGGCGATGGCGGACGCGGCGCGTGCCATGGGCCGCGAATACGTCGCCCTCACGGATCACTCGCCGCGGCTCCGCGTGGCGAACGGGCTCACGGCCGAACGGCTCGCGCAGCAGCTCGAGCAGCTCCCGCGGTACTCCGGCGAAGGATTCTCGCTGCTGAGCGGAATCGAGGTCGACATCCTCGAGAACGGCGCCCTCGATCAGACCCCCCAGATGCTTGCTCGGCTGGACGTCGTCGTCGCGAGCGTGCACTCCAAGCTGAGGATGGCGGGTGCCGAGATGACCGCGCGGATGCTGCGCGCGGTGCGCGACGAGCACACGGACGTCCTCGGGCATTGCACGGGACGCCTCGTGGAAGGCTCCCGCGGGACGCGGCCGCCGTCCGACTTCGACGCGGAGCGCGTGTTCGCGGCCTGCGCCGAGAACGGCGTCGCGGTGGAGATCAACTCCCGCCCCGAACGCCAGGATCCGCCGGATGAGCTGATCGCGATCGCGCTGGATGCGGGATGCCTGTTCGCGATCGACAGCGACGCCCACGCGCCGGGGCAGCTGTCGCTCCTCGACCACGGCGCGGTACGCGCCGAGCGCGCGGGCGTGCCCGCGGAGAGGATCGTCACGACATGGCCTCTCGACCGCCTCCGGTCCTGGCTGGCGCGCGATCGCTGAGCGTCGTGTAACAGAGCCGACATGTGCTCCGGACAGGATGTCCTCATGCCTCTCGCTTCCTCGATCTCCGCCTCCCTGCCCGCCTGGCTCCTCGACGAGCTCGATTCGCTGCCGGAGGTTCTTCCCACCGCCGAGGAGCGGATGGATCTCGTCAACGCCCTCGCCGACCGCAACTGGCGCGAGGGGAGCGGTGGTCCCTTCGCGGCGATCGTCGTCGAGTCCGCGAGCGGGCGTCTCGTCTCCGCGGGGGTCAACGTGGTGCTGGCCTCGGGCCTGACCTCGATGCATGCCGAGGTGACGACGCTGAGCCTCGCGCAGACCGCACTCGGGCGCTGGGACCTGGGCGCGGACGGCGCCGAGCTCGAGCTCGTGGTCAATTGGCGCCCCTGCGTCATGTGCTACGGCGCCACCATGTGGAGCGGGGTGCGTTCCCTCGTGGTCGCCGGCGAAGGCCCTCTCCTGGAGGAGCTCACGGGCTTCGACGAGGGACCCGTCGTGGACGACTGGGCCGCCCAGTTCGAGCGGCGCGGCATCCGCGTGACCATCGGCATCCGTCATGACGAGGCCGTCGAGGTGTACCGGGCGTACGGGGCGAGCGACTCCGTCGTGTACAACGCTCGCGGCGCCGTCGACTGACCGTTGCGCGATCGTGACCGGCGACGGATCGCTCCGCCACGATACTGACCACATGAAGTTCAGCAGACTCGTGCTCGGTGCGGCCGTCGTGACCGTGTCCCTTCTGATGGCGGGATGCGCCGCCGCAGCGTCGTCGTCGCCGACCGGGGACTCGACACCGATCGGCGGCGACATCGTCGCGCCCGTGACCATCTCGGCCGGCGACCTCCAGGGGGCGAGCGTCGATCTTGTGGTGGGCCAGACGCTCAACATCAACACCGGCGACCTCGCGGTCGACAGCTACACCGGCGCCGTCGCGGACGCGGCCGTCGCCGAGTTCGTCGCGGGCAAGGACGACGGCAGCGCCACCTTCAACCCCGGCGTCCTGGCGTTGGCGGCGGGCACGACGAGCGTCACCATGACGAACAAGGACGGCGGAATCCAGCCCCTCGAGTTCACGGTGGTCGTCACGGCACGATGAGGCTGTGAACGAGGAGATCGATCCCGCCGTCTTCACCGAGCTGCTGACGACGGCGCGCCGCGACGCGTCGGCGCGCCTGATCGCGCGGGGCGAGGCGATCCGAGGTGTGCAGGAAGCCCGCAACGATCCCGCCGGCGCCGATGACGAACACGACCCCGAAGGTGCGACGCTCAGCGACGAGTGGTCGCGGCTGGAGGGACTGCGCCGTGCCGCGGACGCCGAGATCGGTGAGATCGACGACGCGCTGCGCCGGCTGGAGGACGGCGTCTTCGGAGTGTGCGCGTCGTGCGGCCGCGACATCCCGGTGGGGCGTCTTCTCGTGCGTCCGACCGCGACGCTGTGCGTGCCCTGCGCTGAGCGGGGCCGCTGAGCGTTCCTAGACGTCCTCGCGTTCGACGAGGCTGTGATGGATGCGGTGCAGATCCTCCAGCAGCGAGCCGATGAGCACCCAGTGCGCGGAGGGCGGCCGCGGGATCTGCAGCGGTGTGGTGAGCGCGGGCGGCTCGTCCGTCGGTGCAGACTCCGATCCGCGAGTGCGCTCCAGATCGTGCGCGGCGCGGCGCATCTGCTCCGCGAGGGCCCGCACCTGCGGATCCGTGACGATCTCGGGGGCGTAGTGGTCGTACACCGCGCGCGTCATTCCCGTGACCTGCGTGACGATCGGCGTGTAGAGGTCCAGACGGTCCTGGAGCTCTGCCAGCTCGGTGCGGTGACGCCGGCTGCGGGGATTGAGTGCGAGAGACTCCGCTCCGCCGCCGATCGCGCGCTCGGCCGCATCCCGCATGGGGCGCAGGAGCCGCGCCTCGACCATCAGGGCCTCCAGCTCGCCGGGGGAGCGTTGCGTCTCGAGTGCGTCGGCGAGACGGTCCAAGGATGCGGCGAGCTCTGCCGACAACCGGTCGGTCGCGTCGCGGGCCGGGGCGATCGCGACCGGCGGGACGATCGCGATGTTGACGACGAAGCCGATGGCCGCGCCCAGCAGGGTCTCCAGGATCCGATCGAGTGCGTAATCAGGGGTGGCCGGACCCAGCGAGAGCACGAGGATCGCGCTGATCGCGATCTGCGTGGATGCGGTGGGGGACAGGCGCAACGCCCAGGCGACCAGGAGCCCCGCGCACGCGGCGAGCAGCACGACCCATGTGCCGTTCCCGAAGGCGAGGCCGAGGGCGGAGGCGAGCAGGACACCGGCAATGACGCCGACGGATCGTTCGATCGCGCGGGTGAACGACTGGTTCAGGCTCGGTTGGACCACGAGGACGGCGGCGATCGCCGCGAACACCGGCGGCGGGCCCGGAATGAGCCACTGGGCGAGCAGCCATGCCGCCACGGTCGCGACGGCCGACTTGACGACCAGCAGAAGCGGTGCGCGCTGTGTCGCGCGCACTGTGACCGGGAGCGACAGCCGGGCCATCAGGGCTGGAGCGCGCGCAGCGACCGGGCGGCTTCCGCCGGCGGACACCCGAGATCGTGGGCGGTGAAGGTCAGGTCGTAGCCGCCGCTGCGCTCCCGCTGCGCCCGCAGGCTTTCGCGTGTGTGGCTGTTGTGTGCGCCGGTGAGAAGAGCCTCCGTCCTGCGCATCCGGATGCCGAGCTCCCCCTTGGCCGTGGTGGCGATCCGATCGACGTCACCCCACGGCGCCGCTCCCATGCGCGCGACGCGGATGCCGTCGGCATCCGCCCGCAGTACGGTGCCGTTGCGGAACTGGCCGATCAGGGAGAATCCGCCGCCCAGGCCGAAGATACCCACGACCGCGACGCCGAGCAGCAGGCTGGGTGTGTTGTCGATGTTGAGTGCGATGATGATCGCGCCCATGGCGGTGATCACAGCGCACAGGGCTGCGAGCACGAGCAGGCGACCGCGCGGTGTGACGAAGCGGATGGTGTCGGTGTCGGAGGCCACCCGTTCAGGGTACGGGGCGCCGCGCCGCATCATCGCGTCAGCAGCTCGTCCACACCGGTGCCCCCGATGGTGACCGTGACCCGCGTGCCCCACGGGTCGTTCGCCGTCACCGTGCGGCCGTCGTCGTCGAACGAGACGCTCGCGCGGCGCAGCCTGTCGGTCAGCGCGTCGAGCGCGGCGCGGTCGGGCACGGCCAGGGCCACCTCGCCGAGGCCGAGACTCGCCGCCCGGGGGCCTGCACCCGCGCTGTTCCAGGTGTTCATGGCGACGTGATGGTGGTACCCGCCGGCCGACGCGAACAGCGCGGTCGGAATGCCGGTGAAGGAGGGGGCGAAGCCGAGGGCCTCGACGTAGAAGCGACGTGCGGGGGCGATGTCACCCACCTGGAGGTGGACGTGTCCGACCCGGCCGGGTTCGGTGAAGACACGATCGAACCCGTCCTGCGTGAGGTGGGCGCGAAGGTACTCGTTGGGATCCAGGTAGACGGTGTCCATCTGCACCTCTCCGTCTACGTGACGCCAGAGGTCGCGCGACCGGTCGGTGTAGAGCTCGATGCCGTTGCCCTCGGGGTCCGTGAAGTAGAAGGCCTCGCTGACCAGATGATCGCTCGACCCCGTGAACCGGGCACGGCCGTCCTGCGCCGTCCGGTAGACGGTGGCAGCGAGGGTCGCGGCGTCGTCGAAGAGGAACGCGGTGTGGAAGAGCCCCGCGGAGCCGGGGGCCGCAAGGGGGAGATCCGGCGTATGCACGAGGCGCACCAGGGGAACACCGCCGCGCCCGAGCACGCGATGGACCTCTCGTCCGCGCGCGCGTTCCTCGATGGGCTCCAGCGCGATCGCGGATCCGTAGAAGCCCGTCATCTTCTCCAGATCGCCCACGCGCAGGGTCACTGCGTCCATCGAGGTCTCATCGGGCAGAAGCTCGCCGGTGGCGGGGTTTCGTGTGCTGTTCATGGTGCTCGTTCCTCGGATACTCATGGAGTGCAACGCCGGCTCGGCGGCGAATATTGCGTCGGATCGGCCCGCGGGCGAGGATCGTCGGATGGAGAACCAGCCCTGTCCGTGCGGGAGTGGGCGCTCCTTCGGTGAATGCTGCGGTCCCGCCTTGGCGGGCACACCTGCGCTGACCGCCGAGGCGCTCATGCGTTCGCGCTACACGGCGTTCGTCCGTGAGGACACGGACTATCTCGTCGACACGTGGCATCCCGGCACGCGACCGACGGAGCTGACCCTCGACCGTCACGTGCGCTGGCGCGGGCTGACGATCCTCGACACGGTCGGCGGCTCGCCGGACGACCGCAAGGGCACCGTGGAGTTCCGCGCCGCGTGGCGCGAGGGCGCATCCTCGGGCGTCCTGCACGAGCGCAGCCGGTTCGTGAAGCAGAGCGCCAGGTGGTGGTACCTCGACGGCGTGCTCGATCCACCCGGCCCCTCCTCGCAGAGCGGTACGTAGGCTGGGGACACGCTCACGACGCGACAGGACGGACCATGTCTCGCATCCTCATCATCGGTGGACACGGCAAGATCGCTCTCCTGCTGGCGCCTCTGCTCGCGGCACGGGGCGACGAGGTCACGTCGGTCGTGCGCAACCCCGATCATGTCGACGACGTCCACGCCGCGGGAGCGACCGCGCTGGTGCTGGACGTCGCCGCCGCGGACACCACGACGCTGTCCGACGCGCTCGCCGGTAACGACGCCGTCGTGTGGTCGGCGGGCGCCGGCGGAGGCGACGCGGCTCGCACCTATGCGGTCGATCGCGACGCCGCGATCCGCGCCATGGATGCGGCGGAGGTGTCTGGGGCGTCGCGCTTCGTGATGGTGTCGTGGATCGGCTCGTCGCCCGATCACGGCATCGATCCCTCCGACTCCTTCTTCCCCTACGCCGACGCGAAGCTGGCGGCCGACGAGCACCTGCGGCGCAGCTCCCTCGAGTGGACGGTGCTCGGCCCCGGAACCCTGACCTCCGACGATGCGACCGGCCGGATCACCACCGAGCCGACGGGTCGAGGAGAGATCTCCCGGGCCGACGTCGCCCAGGTGATCGCTGCAACGCTCGGGGACGCCGCCACGATCCATCGCACAATCCGCTTCGGCGCGGGCGCGACGCCGATCAGCGAGGCACTGAGCGCCTGAGGCGGAATGTGCCGCACCCCGCGGGCGTTGAGGACGGCATGACCGCATCCGATCCCGCCTTCGGCGTGCCCGTGGATGTCGTCGTGATCGGAGCCGGGCAGGCGGGTCTCTCGGCCGCCTACCACCTGCACCGTCGCGGATTCCGACCGCTCGATGCGCAGACGTCCGATGCGCGGACGTTCGTGGTGCTCGACGCCGAGTCCGCGCCGGGTGGAGCCTGGCAGCACCGATGGGAGTCGCTGCGCATGGCGACGGTCAACGGCATCCACGAGCTTCCCGGCTTCCCCGTCCCGCCGGCCGACCCCGCGGCGTCCAGCCGAGATGCCCTTCCGCCGTACTTCGCCGCCTACGAGCAGCGCTTCGATCTTCGGGTGCGCCGTCCCGTGCGGGTCCGGGCGGTCTCGCGTGACGGTGACCGACTGCGGGTCGAGACGGATGCGGGCACGTTCGCGGCGGGATACGTGATCAACGCGACGGGGACGTG
Organism: Microbacterium sp. RG1; assembly: GCF_005347485.1. NCBI lineage: Bacteria > Bacillati > Actinomycetota > Actinomycetes > Micrococcales > Microbacteriaceae > Microbacterium > Microbacterium sp. RG1. Next base: position 664,276 of record NZ_CP034121.1, read on the forward strand.
GACGAGGCCGCACTGGCCGGCCGTGCCCGGGCGCGAGAGCTTCCGCGGCACGCAGCTGCACGTCCACGACTATGTCTCGGCCGAACGGTTCGCCGGCAAGCGCGTGGTGATCGTCGGGGCCGGTGTGTCGGGAGTGCAGCTTCTCGAGGAGATCTCGCGGGTGACCGACACGTTCTGGGTCACCCGGCGGGAGCCGGAGTGGCGTGACGACGAGTTCGACATCCCGGCGCGCGTCGCCGCGATCGCCGGCGTCGAGGAGCGCGTGCGGCAGGGACTGCCGGCCGGGAGCGTCATCTCGGTCACCGGGATGCACTGGACCCCGTGGGCGCGCGAAGCGCAACGACGCGGTGTGCTCGTGCGGCATCCGATGTTCCGTGCCATCGAACCAGACGGCGTACGGATGCCGGACGGCACCTTCGAGCGCGCCGACGTGATCCTCTGGGCGACGGGCTTCCGCCCGGCCCTCGATCACCTCGCGCCCCTCCGACTGCGAACGCCGGCCGGGGGCATCCGGGTCGAAGACTCACGCGCCCTCGATGAGCCGCGGCTGTTCCTCATCGGCTACGGGCCCTCGCAGTCGACGGTCGGCGCCAACCGTGCCGGTCGATCCGCCGTACGTCAGCTCGTGGCGGATGGTGTGCTCCCGGCGTCGGAGGTGGCGGTCGCCGTATGATCCGTTGCGCTGTGTGTCGCCGTGTGCCCTTCCCGAAACATGAAAGTCGTAGCGTCGACGTATGACCACTCCCGCACCCCTGTCGAACCCGCTCGACGAGAACGGCGCCGAACGCGACCGTTTCGCCGGCGCCTCGCTGTCGCCGGACGAGTTCAAGGCGCTGTTCCGCGGTCATCCCGGTGGCGTCGCAGTCATCACCGCCGAGGGACCGGATGGTCCGGTCGCGCTGACCGCCACCTCGGTGTCGTCGGTGAGCGCACAGCCGCCGTTGCTGATCTTCTCCGTCTCCGCCCTGTCGTCGGCGACCCCCGCGATCCTCGCCGCCGACACCGTCGTCGTCCACCTCCTCGACAGCGAGGACCTCGGTGTCGCCAAACTCGCATCGACCAGTGGTATCGACCGCTTCGCAGATCCGGAGAGCTGGAGCCGCCTCGTCACCGGGGAGCCCGTCTACAACGGCGTCCGGGCCTGGGTGCGCTGCGCCATCATCGAGCGCATGAATGCGGGAGGATCCACCGTCATCGCCGCCCACGCCCTGCAGTCGGGCATCAACCGGGACGTGGAGCCCGGCGAGCACGGCGATGCGCTGGTCTATCACAATCGCTCGTGGCACCGGCTCGGCGATCACTCGCGGATCGACTGACCCTCACACCGAAAAGACCCCCGCCTCCTCGGAGTGCGGGGGTCTTTTCGGTGTGGTCTGCTTACTCGGCGAGGTGGGCCGAGAGGAACCAGCGGTCCTTCTCGAGACCGGCCCGGATGCCGATGACGATGTCCTGGCTCGTGAGGTCGATCTCGTCCAGCCCGTCGATCGCCGTCTGCACGTCGACGATGATCGTGTCGATGTCGGCGACGACGTGGCGGATCATGTCGTCCCACTGCGTGAAGCCGGCGGGAACGGACGACGGGGCGACCTTGGCCGCGATCGTCGACAGGCGGGCGTCCACCGGCAGGCCCAGGGCGACGATGCGCTCGGCGGTCTCGTCAGCCCAGCCCTGTGCGTGCTCCACGACGGAGTCGAGAAGTTCGTGGATGGCGATGAAGTTCGCGCCGCGCACGTTCCAGTGCGCCTGCTTGCCGGTGACGGCGAGGGCCTGCAGGCCGAGGGTGACGGGGGTGAGGAACTGCGCGGCTCCGGCGGCGACGGTCGGGTCGGCAGCGCTGGCGGGGATGGTCTGGTTCTTCGTCATGACAAAGCCTTCCGTTTCGGGCAGTCGCATCTGCTGAATGAAACGCTAACGAGCCGGAGAAATTCCGCAAGCAAGATGAGGCTGGGCTCACACGATCGCAGATCGTGCCGTAGACGGGATTCCGGGGAACCTGCGGCTAACGTCGGAGGGTGCCAGCCTCAGATCCCGCCCGGACTCCGCAGAATCTGGACGAGCCGGCGCGCCTGCGCCGTCGCCAGCCGACCGGCGCATCGCCCGAGCACGCGGAACCCTCGCGCTTCATCCCCCACGTGCAGGGCCTGCGCGCCATCGCGGTGCTGCTGGTCGTGCTCTACCACTTCTGGCCGGGGCGCATCCCCGGGGGCTACGTCGGGGTCGACGTCTTCTTCGTGATCTCGGGGTTCCTGATCACGGGGCATCTGATGCGCGAGCTGACGGCGACCGGGACCGTGCGCCTGGCGCAGTTCTGGGCCCGGCGGGCTCGCCGCCTGCTACCGGCATCCCTCTTGGTCCTGCTCTTCTGCGCGATCGTGGCCGCATCCCCGTACCTCATGCCCATCTCGGGGCTGCAACGGGAGGTCAGCGAGATCATCGCGTCGACCTTCTACGTCGAGAACTGGTACCTCGCCATCGCGTCCGTCGACTACCTCGGCAACTCGGGGGAGGCGGCGATGGTGCAGCACTACTGGTCGCTCTCGCTCGAGGAGCAGTTCTATGTGCTCTGGCCGCTCATCATGCTTCTCGCGGCATGGATCGGGGTGCGATTCTTCGCCGGACGTCGCCGCCGCGCCATCCTGATCGCACTGGGAGCGGTGAGCGCCGCATCCCTCGTGTTCTGCGTCGTGCTGACCCTCAACGATCCGGCGCCGGCGTACTTCGTCACCTTCGCTCGGATGTGGGAGTTCGGCCTCGGTGCCATGGTCGCGCTCGTGCCGGCGCTGCGCGTGCGCAACGCGGCGGCGAGCTTCGTGCTCGGCTGGGCCGGCATCATCGCCCTCGTCTACACGGCTTTCCGCTTCGACTCCTCGACACCGTTCCCCGGCTACGCGGCCCTGCTGCCGGCGCTCGGCGCCGCCGCAGTGATCGCCGCGTCCAACTCCGCCCGATGGTGGTATCCGACTCGCATCCTGTCGATCGCGCCGATGCGCTTCACCGGTGACATCTCGTACTCGCTCTATCTGTGGCACTGGCCGCTGATCATCATCGCGCCCTCTGTGCCCTTCTGGGGATTGAGCATCTACCACCGCGTCGCGCTGCTGGCCATCTGCTTCGTGCTCGCCTGGCTCACCAAGCGGTTCGTCGAGGATCCGGCGCGCTCCTGGCGCTCACTCACCTCCCGGCGTCCCCGCGTGACCCTCTGGGCCTCGCTCGCAGCGATGGTGCTGGTCGCCGGCACCGCGGGCGGCGCGTGGGCGCTCAACGCACCCGCGTACCGAGACGGCGTGGCGCAGCTCGAGCAGCTGCGCAGTGACCCGCCTTCCTGCTTCGGTGCGCAGTCCGTCCTCGACCCTGACTGCCGGGACACGCCTGCATCCGACGTCATCCTCCCGGCGCCGGGATTCGCCGGGGTCGACAAGCCCGCCGATGAGCAGTGCTTCGTCCAGTTGAACGACGCGCGGCCCGTGAGCTGCACCTTCGGCTCCGACGCGCCCGATGCGCCCACGGTGGCGCTCATCGGCGACAGCCACGCGTTCCAGCTGCTGTCGACGTTCGAGCGGATGGCGGACGAGAACGGATGGCGCCTCGTGACCTTCTTCAAGGGTGCGTGCCCGTGGAACGACACCCCGTTGTCGACGCCGGGAGCGTTCGGTGCGGCGTGCTCGGCGTGGCGCACCGCGGTGGATCAGGCGCTCGTGGATGCGAAGCCGGACGTGGTGTTCACCTCCGCCCTCGCGACGACGCCGTACGCGTCGGCCGGTCACGATTCCTCGTACGACGCTGCCGTGGCCGGCTACCGCTCGGCGTGGTCGAAGCTGACGGATGCGGGCGTGCCGGTGATCATGGTCGTCGACAACCCGGTGTGGGAGACCGACCCGAACAAGTGCCTCCGCACCCGCGACGCTGCTGCGTGCGACGGCGCCAGGTCGGACGTGCTCGTCGCCAAGGATCCGCTGCGCGAGGCTGCGGAGGGCGCGCCGGGGGTCACGATGCTCGACTTCACGGACGTGTACTGCGACGACGCGACGTGCTTCCCGGTCGTGGGTGGCGCGGACGTCTACCGGGATCAGGACCACCTCACGGTGACCTTCGTCGACTCGCTCATGCCCCAGTACACCGAGGCGATCCGCGCCGCGCTGGACCGGGCCGCCGGTTAGGGTCGGGACATGACCGTCTCGGAATCCGCATCCGTGATCGCCCTCGGCGACATCGCGCCGGAGGTACCGGCATCCGCTTTCGTGGCCGCCGGTGCGCGCCTGATCGGCGGGGTGCGTCTGGGGGAGCACGCGAGCGTCTGGTACAACGCGGTGCTGCGCGCCGACGGCGACACGATCACGGTCGGGGCCCGCAGCAACGTGCAGGACTCGGTGAGCGTGCATGTCGACGGCGGGCATCCGGTGACCATCGGTGAGGACGTGTCGATCGGCCACAACGCCGTCGTGCACGGCTGCACGATCGGCGACGGAAGTCTGATCGGCATGGGCGCCGTCGTGCTCAACGGTGCACGGATCGGCGCCGGTTGCCTCGTGGCCGGTGGAGCGGTGGTGCTGGAGGGGGCGGAGATCCCCGACGGCTCCCTCGTGGCAGGCGTGCCCGGCAAGGTGCGGCGCTCGCTGACGGATGAGGAGCGCGCGGGTCTGGTGCGCAACGCTGCGGCCTACCTCGCCCACAGCGAGCGTCACGCCGCCGCCGACTGACGGCCTGTCCACAGCCGAGCCGCGCAGGCGCGGCGGCGGGCTGTGACTCCCTTAGCGTGGAACCCCCGGGTGTGCGCAAGGGTTCCGGCGGAGTTTCTTCTGCTCGGTTAGCGTGTGCCGGGTCCCCGCAGCATCTCGAGAATCAGGGCGTCATGGCAGAAGCGACACCGGCCGGTTGGTACCCCGATCCCGCGGGCGGCGGTGGGCGACGTTACTGGGACGGGACGTCCTGGACGTCGCACGTGAGCCCCGATGCCCCGGTGCAGCCCGCGGCCGCCGCGCCTGAGCCGGCCGCGCCCGCATCCGCGCCGGCTCACGCCGCACCCGCACCCGCATCCGCCCCGGCGCCGCGTCCGCCGCGCAAGCGCCGCAAGGGGCTCATCATCGGGCTCAGCGTGACCGGCGGTGTCGCGCTCATCGCCGTCGTGACGCTCGTTGTCGGGATGTTCACGTTCCTTCGTCCCATCGAGGGCGTGCCTGCGGCGCTGCACACCGATCTGTCGGAGCAGTACGACTACACCGACCCGATGCTGGATCTCGACCGTGATCACGAGTTCCACTTCGACGTGGACTACCTCCTCAGGGACGTCAACGCGGCGAACAGCCCGAAGACCGAGCAATCGGGGTACGAGGAGGGTCGTGCGGCGCCGGACTGGGCGTTCCAGGTGTATTACGACGCGGCGCTGACGCATGAGGCGGGCGCGACGGTCGTCCAGCCGGCGAGCTCGACGTCGTACCCGTCCGACGATCGCCGCATCCGCGTCGTTCCCAACGACTCGACCTACGCCCGCGCAGGGGACGGACAGCGGGACATCTCAGACACGGCGTCGTCGGAGTGGTCTCTGCACGACGAGTACTACCTCGTCCAGCGCGCCGACAAGGAGGGCAACCCTCTCGCGAAGCCGATCGTGACGATGTTCACGGTGAAGCGCGAAATGGCGACCCCCGTCGCAAGCCTCGGTACACCGACGGGCGACGGCAGTCTCGCCCTCGATTGGCAGGCCGTGGACGGCGCGACCGAGTACCTGATCGTCGCCTCCGAGGCGCAGGTGACCGGTCCGCGCAGCTACACGCTGCTCGGGTCGACGTCGGACACGACGTGGACCAGCACGTCGGTCGTGAAGGAGAGCGGCCTCCAGAACGAGCCCTGGCCCGAGCGTCAGAACGACGCACTGAAGGCGTACGAAGGATCGAGCGCGGACGAAGAGGGGGCCGGATACCTGCCCGGACCGAACTACGGCACGTCGGGGTGGGACTTCGGCGTCATCGCGACGGACGGGAAGCGCTTCTCGCCGTACCAGAGCTTCGACACGATCGGTCAGGGCGTCGGCGCGCTGCCCTACCAGATCGCCACCGCCACGCTGCGGGGCACGATCGGCACGTCGGTGCCGAGCGTGGCGGCTCTTCCCAAGACCATCCCGTTCACGTCGCTGGACGGTGCGACGCGCGCTGCCATCACCTACGTGGATGCGTCCCAGGCGCGCCCCTACCGCGAGTGGTACATGGTGCCGATGTTCGCTCGGGGGACGCAACTGGGCACGTGGACGTATGTGCCGCAGGCGGCGGTGACGGACTTGCAGGCGGAGGCGGATGCCTTCAACGCTGCCGCGCTGGCGGCAGCGCCGCCGACGGGGGCGGCGGGCTTCCAGCTGGTCTCGGCACCGGTCGATCCCAACATCGAGACGGTCGACACCTACCCCGATGTGGCGTATCCGGTGTTCGGCAGCACGGAGTTGACGCGGTTCATCGCGGCGCACCTGATCGCCGGGTCGAAGGCAGTGGACATCTCCGCGTTGACCTCCGCGCCGGGAGCCCCGCAGGGTGACGACGCGCTGGACGAGGCCCTCGCGCAGAACCCTTATGCGCTCGGTGTGAAGGGGGCGGGCGTCTACGACAACAAGACGCTCTATGTCACCTACGACAAGGACCACTCGGCGATCGAAGCGCAGCAGGCGGAGATCAAGACGGCTGTGGATGCGGCCGTCGCCGCGGCCACGACGCCGGAGATGTCCGCTCGGGACAAGGCAGTCGCGCTCAACGACTGGCTGACCGCTCACGCGGAGTACGACTATGTGGCGCTCGAGGCGAAGAACGCGACGGGGGCCGAGGTCATCCCCGACGGCTACGAGGACGCGTGGACAGCGGCGGGTGTGCTGCTCAAACAGGCCGGCGTGTGCGCGAGCTACGCCGACGCGTATCACCTGCTCATGCAGGCGGCGGATGTGGATTCCGTCGTCGTCACCGGCACGGTGTACTCCGCCGGTCGGCACGCCTGGAACAAGGTGAACATCGACGGGGCGTGGCTGGCCGTCGACTCCACGTGGAACGACTCGCCGGACGCCAACCGTTTCCTCCTCATCCCCGACTCGGGCTTCCAAGGCAACGCGGCGCGCTCCGAGGAGGCGAGCTGGATGGTGGATTCGCTCATCAGCTCGTACGCGACCACTCCGCAGTGATCACGTCTGAGAAAGGCGGCGGATCCGGCCCGTCATCCCCGGTGTCATCGAGGTGCTCGGGAAACTGCACAGGCGGCGGCGTCCCGCGCTCCGCGTGTTCACCGAACGAACCGACCGCGTGTCGGGCTGGGGCGACACGCCTGCGTCGCATCGGCAGGAGATCGCCGCTGAACAGGACGATTCGGCGCGAATCTTCCTGCGGAGAGACATTTCTCCTGCACAGCGGAGGTGTTCTGCATCGGAGGGAATGATGGTCCCCACCGCCCCTCCACCCGCAGCTGCGCCGCGCGCGGAGCCTCTGGCGGCGTGGGCCCAATCGAAGACGCAGGCTTCGCCTGCTTTCGATTCCCGTCACCACACGACATAAGCGTGAAGGCCCGGACGAGCCGGGCCTTCACGCTTATCGGAGGGGATGACGGGAATCGAACCCGCGTAATCAGTTTGGAAGACTGAGGCTCTACCATTGAGCTACATCCCCGGAGCGGCATCGGCCGCAACCTCAGCAAGCATAGCTGAGTTCTCAACGTCGATTCGACGCGCGGGCAGCGTCGGCTAGACTTCTCGGGGCCGAATCCGGTGCACGTTCGCGTGCCCGCCCGCCCGGGGCGTAGCTCAGCTTGGTAGAGCGCCCGCTTTGGGAGCGGGAGGCCGCAGGTTCAAATCCTGTCGCCCCGACACGGCCCCCAAGACCCCAGACCTTCAGCCACCGTGCGTTGGCGCGGAACAGAGGAGAACAACAGGCATGGTCACTAGCACCGTCGAGAAGCTGACCCCCACCCGGGTGAAGCTCGAGATCTCGGTCTCGCCCGAGGAGCTCAAGCCCTCGATCGCTCACGCGTACGAGCACATCGCTCAGGACGTCCAGATCCCCGGCTTCCGCAAGGGCAAGGTCCCGGCTCCGATCATCGACCAGCGCATCGGACGCGGCGCCGTGCTCGAGCACGCCGTCAACGAGGGCCTCGACGGGTTCTACCGCGCGGCTGTCGCCGAGCAGGGTCTGCGGGTCGTGGGCCGCCCCGAGGCCGACATCGTCGCCCTCCCCGAGGTCAGCGACTTCTCCGGTGACCTGAAGGTCACCGTCGAGGTCGACGTGCGTCCCGACTTCGACCTCCCCGCCTACGAGGGGCTCGAGATCACCGTCGACGCCGTGGCCACGGACGAGGCGGCCATCGACGCCGAGCTCGACAACCTCCGGGCCCGTTTCGGCACGCTCGTGACCGTCGAGCGTCCCGCCGCGAAGGGCGACTTCGTCGAGCTCGATCTCGTCGCCACCATCGACGGCAACGAGATCGATCGCGCCGAGGGCGTCTCCTACGAGGTCGGCTCCGGCGAGCTGCTCGAGGGCATCGACGAGGCCATCGAGTCCCTCACCGCCGGTGAGGACACCACCTTCCGTTCGAAGCTGGTCGGCGGCGACCACGCCGGCGAAGAGGCCGAGGTCTCCGTGAACGTCAAGGCCGTCAAGGAGCGCGAGCTGCCCGACGCCGACGATGACTTCGCCCAGATGGCGAGCGAGTTCGACACGATCGACGAGCTGCGCGCGAGCCTCTCCGAGCGCGTCGCCCAGCAGTCGAACTTCACGCAGGGCGCCGCCGCGCGCGACAAGCTCGTCGAGGTCCTGCTCGAGAAGGTCGACATCCCCGTGCCGCCGAAGCTCGTCGAGGACGAGGTCCACGCCCACCTCGAGGGCGAGGGTCGCCTCGAGGACGACGAGCACCGTGCCGAGGTCACCGAGGCGAGCGAGAAGCAGTTCCGCACGCAGGTGCTGCTCGACAAGATCGCCGAAGAGGCGAACGTGCAGGTCTCGCAGGACGAGCTGACCCAGTACCTGATCCAGTCGGCCGCGCAGTATGGCATGGCCCCGCAGGACTTCGTGAACGCGCTGCAGCAGGGCAACCAGCTGCCGGCGCTGATCGGTGAGGTCGCCCGCAACAAGGCCCTCGCGATCGCGCTCGGCCGCGTGAGCGTCGTCGACACCGACGGCAAGCCCGTCGACCTCACCGGCTTCATCGCCGTCGAGGACGAGCCGGCTGCTGAGGCCGACGTCGTCGAGGAGGCCGAGGAGATCGCCGACGCCGCCGCGGACGCCGAGGACGAGGCCGCCGCCGAGGAGGCCAAGCCCGCCAAGAAGGCCGCGGCCAAGAAGCCCGCCGCGAAGAAGGCTCCGGCCAAGAAGGCCGACGCCGAGTAAGTCACGCCGGCACGAAGGGCGGATGCGCGAGCATCCGCCCTTCGTCGTCTCGGAGGAGAACAACCATGACCGACTGGCAGAGCCGCGTCGATGCCGTATGGGAAGACGAGTCGCTCAGCGACGAGGCCCGGATCGGCGAGATCGAGCGTCTGTCGACGGAGCGCGGTGCCGGAGACGCCATCGCCCTGTTCGAGCGGGCCGGAGCCTACGACTCCGCGGGCCGCGAGCAGGAGGCCGAACCTCTGTATCGGGCGGCGCTCGAGGCGGGACTCGACCCCGAGCGGCGCACCCAGGCCGTCATCCAGCTCGCGAGCACCATCCGCAACCTCGGCAAGATCGACGAGAGCCTCTCGCTGCTCGAGACGGAGTACCGCACCGTCGAATTGGGCGGGATGAGGGATGCGGCGGCGGCCTTCTATGCACTCGCGCTGGCGTCGTCGCATCGGGAGCGCGAGGGTCTCGCCATCGTCCTCGAGGCGCTGGCTCCGCACCTTCCGCGCTACCAGCGATCGGTGCGCGGATACGCCGCCGAACTCGTTCATGCGCCGGAGCGTATGCCGACGGCGAACACGGGCGAGGCCTCTGAACCGCGCCGGTAGATTCGTTCTCACGATCACCGAACAGGAGTGAACATGGCCGACCCCCTTGTCGCGACAAGCGTCTTCGACAGGCTGCTGAAGGACCGCATCATCTGGCTCGGATCCGAGGTGCGGGATGAGAACGCCAACGAGATCTGCGCGAAGATCCTGCTGCTCGCCGCCGAGGATTCGCAGAAGGACATCTACCTCTACATCAACTCGCCCGGTGGCTCGATCACGGCCGGTATGGCCATCTACGACACCATGCAGTTCGTGCCCAACGACATCGTCACCGTCGGCATCGGCATGGCGGCCTCGATGGGCCAGCTCCTGCTGACCGCGGGCACCAAGGGCAAGCGCTACATCACGCCGAACGCCCGCGTGCTGCTCCACCAGCCGCACGGCGGATTCGGCGGTACCGCCAGCGACATCCAGACCCAGGCTCAGCTCATCGTGTCGATGAAGAACCGCCTGGCGGAGATCACCGCGGCGCAGACGGGCAAGTCCGTCGAGCAGATCAACGAGGACGGCGACCGTGACCGCTGGTTCACGGCCGACGAAGCGCTCGAGTACGGTTTCGTCGACCACATCCGCGAGTCCGCGACCGACGTCGTCGGCGGCGGCGGCACGGCGAACTGACGAGCGACGGCGAGAAGAGAGAACCCGAATGAACATTCCCACTTTCGGCGCCGCGGCCCACACGCCGCAGGGACTGCAGATGCCGTCGAGCCGCTACGTGCTGCCTCAGTTCGAGGAGCGCACGGCCTACGGCTACAAGCGCCAGGACCCGTACAACAAGCTGTTCGAGGATCGCGTCATCTTCCTGGGCGTCCAGGTCGACGACGCCTCCGCGGATGACGTGATGGCACAGCTGCTCGTGCTCGAGTCCCAGGACCCCGACCGCGACATCATCATGTACATCAACTCGCCCGGCGGCTCGTTCACGGCCATGACCGCGATCTACGACACCATGCAGTACGTCTCGCCGCAGATCCAGACGGTCGTGCTCGGTCAGGCTGCGTCGGCCGCGGCCGTGCTGCTCGCCGCCGGCGCACCCGGCAAGCGTCTGGCACTGCCCAACGCACGCATCCTCATCCACCAGCCCGCGATGGGAGAGGCCGGTCACGGCCAGGCCTCCGACATCGAGATCCAGGCGGCGGAGATCCTCCGCATGCGCACCTGGCTCGAGGAGACCCTCGCGAAGCACTCGCACCGCACCAAGGAGGAGGTCAACCGCGACATCGACCGCGACAAGATCCTCTCCGCCGAGACCGCCGTCGAGTACGGCCTCGTCGACCAGGTGCTGACCACGCGCAAGCGCACGCCCGCCGCTCTCACGAGCTGACATCGTGCGGCAGACGACGCCCCGGTCCGAGCGAGGACCGGGGCGTCGTACCGTCTGCACACATCCTGACGCGCAATACGACCGTTGTCCCCGACTCCGGTTAGGCTCGATGTACCGCGCAGCTATCCGGGGGGGAAGAGAGGCATCATGGCACGAATCGGTGAGAGCGCCGACCTGTTCAAGTGCTCCTTCTGCGGCAAGAGCCAGAAGCAGGTGCAGCAGCTCATCGCGGGGCCTGGTGTGTACATCTGCGACGAATGCGTCGAGCTGTGCAACGAGATCATCGAAGAGCGCATGGCCGAGCAGACCTCCGGCGAGGTCGCCGAGTTCGATCTGCCCAAGCCGCGCGAGATCTTCTCTTTCCTGGAGGACTACGTCGTCGGACAGGAGCAGGCCAAGCGCGCGCTGTCCGTCGCGGTCTACAACCACTACAAGCGCGTGCGCGCGCAGAGCACGATCATCTCCGCCGACCAGCGTGCCGACGAGGTCGACATCGCCAAGAGCAACATCCTCATGCTCGGCCCGACCGGCTGCGGCAAGACCTATCTCGCCCAGACGCTCGCCAAGCGTCTCAACGTGCCCTTCGCCGTCGCCGATGCCACCGCGCTGACGGAGGCGGGCTACGTCGGCGAAGACGTCGAGAACATCCTGCTCAAGCTTCTGCAGGCCGCCGACTTCGACACGAAGCGGGCCGAGACCGGCATCATCTACATCGACGAGGTCGACAAGATCGCCCGCAAGGCCGAGAATCCCTCGATCACGCGTGACGTGTCGGGCGAAGGCGTGCAGCAGGCGCTCCTGAAGATCTTGGAGGGCACGGTCGCCTCGGTGCCGCCGCAGGGCGGCCGCAAGCACCCGCACCAGGAGTTCATCCAGATCGACACGACGAACGTGCTGTTCATCGTGGCGGGTGCGTTCGCAGGTCTCGAAGAGATCATCTCCGCGCGCGTGGGCAAGCACGGCGTCGGCTTCGGCGCTCCGCTGCAGCGCAAGGACGACGCCCCCGACCTCTTCAGTGAGGTGCTGCCCGAAGACCTGCACAAGTTCGGTCTCATCCCCGAGTTCATCGGCCGCCTTCCCGTCGTCGCTGCGGTCTCACCGCTCGACCGCGAGGCGCTCATGGAGATCCTCACGGAGCCGAAGAACGCCCTCGTGAAGCAGTACCAGCGCATGTTCGAGCTGGACGACGTGGAGCTCGACTTCGAACGCGATGCGCTCGAGGCGATCGCGGAGCTGGCCGTCTCGCGCAAGACCGGTGCGCGCGGACTCCGTGCGATCCTCGAAGACGTGCTGGGTCCGATCATGTTCGAGATCCCGTCCAGCGAGGACGTCGCGAAGGTCGTCGTCACCCGTGCCGCCGTCGAAGAGGGCGCCGCGCCCACATTGGTGCTGCGCCAGAAGCGCAAGACCGCCTGACCCGCGTGCGCGGTTTGGGCCGGCCGTGAACGGCGTCTCCGGTCGCGGCCGGGATGCCCGGGTCCGTCCGCTGCGGTGGAACGGTCTGCCCGGACGCGCCGTGCGGTTCCTGATCGAGACGGATGCCGCCTCTGCGCTCGAGGTGGCGCGGTGCGACCTCGAGGCGCAAGGCTTCGCCGCCGGAGACGGCGGATTCGGGGAGCGGGTGGCGCTGTCCGGCTCCGAGTGGATCGCGCACGACCTCTACCTCGGGGATGTGGGGATCTCGCGCAAGCGCGGTGTGCTCACCTGGCTCCTGGAGGACACGGGACTGGAGTTGCTCGTCCCCTTCCGACGGCCCGCGACGCCGACGCTGATCGTGGCGTGCGCCCGGCCGATGCAAGGGGGTGCGGAGCTCGTCATCGCTTCGCACGTGTCCGTGCGGGGTGCGTCCGTGAGCAACGACGCTGCGCCCCTGCTTCATGCCGCGTGGAACATGCTCGAGGAACACTTCCGTGCGGACGGCGTCTTCCTCTCGCGCGACAAGCTCTGGCGGATCGAGAACGACGGCTCGCCCGCATCCCAGAGGGTCGTGCGCGACCTGCTCGGGTGGCGCTGAGGTCTCAGACGTCGAGGCCGCGCCTCCGCAACAGCGGCTCGATGGCCGCATCCCGGCCGCGGAAGTCGCGGTACGCCTCGAGCGGGTCCTTCGCGCCGCCGACGCCGAGCAGTCGGCGGCGGAATCTCTCGCCTGCGGCCCGATCCAGGCCACCCTTCTCGGCGAACCACTCGACGGTGTCCGCGTCGAGGACCTCGCTCCAGATGTAGGAGTAGTAGCCCGCGCTGTAGCCGCCCGAGAAGATGTGGGCGAAGTAGGTCGTGGAGTACCGCGGGGGCACGGCGGGCTCGGTGAGTCCGATGTCCTCCAGGGCGCGCCGTTCGAAGTCGGCGACGTCGATCTCGGCCATGGCGTCGTCGACGCTCAACGAGTGCCAGGCGAGGTCGAGCCAGGCGGCCGCGAGGTACTCGCTGGTCGCGAAGCCCTGGTCGAACGTTCCGGATGCGGTCAGCCGCTCGATCACGTCGGCGGGCATCGGTTCGTCGGTCTCGATGTGGCGGGCGTAGTTCTCGACGACGCCGGCGGCGAGCATCCACATCTCGTTGACCTGGCTCGGGAACTCGACGAAGTCGCGGAAGACCGCCGTCCCCGCGAAGTGGGGGTACCGCGTGCGGGCGAAGAGGCCGTGGAGCGCGTGACCGAACTCGTGGAAGAGAGTGGTCACCTCGTCGAGCGTCAGCAGCGTCGGCTGGCCTTCGCCCGGGTCGGACACGTTGAGGTTGTTCACCACGACGGGCGCGGATCGGCGCAGCTCCGCAGGCGTCACGATGGAGTTCATCCATGCTCCGCCGCGCTTTGTGTCGCGCGTGTAGAGATCGAGGATGTAGAGCCCGAGACCTGTGCCGTCCTCTTCGAACACCTCGAAGACGCGGGCACCGGGATGGTACGCCACGAGGTCGTGTCGCTCGGTGAAGGTGATGCCGTAGAGCGCGGTGGCGGCCGCGAAGACGCCGTCGCGCAGTACCCGCTCGGCCTCGAACCAGGGGCGGAGCCCCGCAGTGTCGATGTCGAGCTGCGTCGCACGCACCTGCTCGGTGGCGTACGCCCAGTCGTGCGCCGCGAGGTCCTCGATACCGGAGACCTCGGCGCGTTCCGCCTTCTCCGCGGCAGCGTTGCGGGATGCGGGCTCCGCCAGACGTCGCAACAATCCGGCGACGGCCTCGGGAGAACCGGCGGTCTGATCGGCGGTGACGGCGGCCGCGTGCGTCGGGAAGCCGAGAAGCGCCGCGCGCTCCGCCCGTAGACGCACGATCTCGCGCACCGTCGCACTGTTGTCGTTGTCGCCACCGTGTCCGCCGCGGGCGCGCGAGGCGTTCATGATGCGCTCGCGCACGGACCGGTCGGCGAGAGACGCCAGCCACGGATGCCCCGTGAACAGTGGGAGCGTGATCAGCCAGCCGTCCAGCCCGCGCTGTTCCGCCGCTCTGGCTGCGGCCGACCGTTCGCCGGCCGCGAGCCCCTCGAGCTCCCGCTCGTCGCTCACAAGCACGGCGAGCTCGTTCGTGTCGGAGAGCAGGTGCTTCTCGAACGTGGTGGTCAGCGACGAGAGCCGCGTGTTGATCTCGACGAGACGCCGTTTGTCGTCGGGGGAGAGCCCGGCGCCTGCGAGGGTGAGTTCGCGGAAGGTCCGCGTCAGCAGACGGAGCGACTCCGCATCCAGATCCAGGGTGTCTCGCGCATCGTGCAGCGCGCTCACCCGCGCGTAGAGCCGTTCATCGAGTCGGATCGCGTCGCCGTGAGCGGAGAGCAGCGGTGCGAGCTCCTCCTCGATCGCCTGAATGGCAGGAGTGGCATCCGCCGACGACACGGTGAAGAAGGTCCTGCTCACACGATCGAGCGTCTCGCCGGCGCGCTCGAGGGCGACGAGCGTGTTCTCGAACGTCGGAGGCGCCGTCTCGGACGCGATCCGCTCGACCTCCGCACGGTGCTGACGAAACGCCTCGTCGAACGCGGGCAGATAGTGCTCGGGCTCGATCGCGGCGTAGTCGGGAAGCGCGTAGGGAAGAGCGGACCGGGAGAGCAGCGGATTGACGGACGCCATCCGCTCAGACTATCGGCGCTCGCGATGAGGCCGAGAGGCGGGCTCAGGCGAATTCGTCGTCGACATCGTGGCGCACGACCGCGGTACCGTCGGCGTCGAGTGACACGATGACGCCCGTGTCGAGCTCCGCGACCGGTCGACCCTCGAGCCAGGTCAGCGTCCATCGCGGCGTCGGCTGCGAGGACCACTGCGACTCGGTGATGGCCGACTCGACGGCGGCGATCTGCTCCCGGAGCGAAGCGGGAACCGAGGCCGGTGGCTCCGTCCTGGCGCTCCACCGTGTGCCGAGCTGCATGTCAGACCTCCTGCGGGGAGAACTCGATATCGACGACCTGGACCGTCTCGGCGTCGACGATAGCGAGATCCGCGATGCGGCCCACGGCCTTGAGATCACCCTCGGCACTCGCTAGGGCGGCGGCGATCGCCGACGGTGCCCCCAGGGTCAGACGCGCGATCGGCGTCTTCTGCGAAGCCTTCGCCTCGGTCTTGGCCCGTCGGATGGCGATGAGCGCGGAGCTCGCCGCGGTGAGGACGGCGGGGTCGTCGGCATCGGCGTCCCCGTGGTTCGCGGTGAGCGGCTCGGGCCACGGAGCGGTGTGCACGGAGCCCTCCTCGAACCACGACCAGGCTTCCTCCGTCGCGAAGGAGAGCACCGGGGCGAGCAGGCGCAGCAGAGTCGACAGGGCCGTGCGCAGCGCCTGCGCCGCCGAGGCCTGACCCACGTCGCCCTGGTCGTAGGCGCGCTCCTTGACGAGTTCGAGGTAGTCGTCGCAGAAGGTCCAGAAGAACGACTCGGTGATCTCCAGAGCCCGCGCGTGGTCGTACGCCTCGAAAGCCGTCGTCGCGTCGCGCACGACACGATCGAGCGTGGCGAGCATCGCCGCATCCAGCGCATGGGTGACCCGGGCGCCCTCGGGAACGGGGAACGACAGCACGAACTTCGCCGCGTTGAGCACCTTGATCGCCAGTCGCCGGCCGATCTTCACCTGGGTGGGGTTCTGCGGGTCGAACGCGGCGTCCGCGCCGAGCCGGCTCGATGCCGCCCAGTAGCGCACCGCGTCGGTGCCGTGCTGATCCAGGATGTCGGCAGGCGTGACGACGTTGCCCTTCGACTTCGACATCTTCTTGCGGTCGGGGTCGACGATGAAGCCGCTGATGGCGGCATCCGTCCACGGCGCGCGGTCGTCCTCGAGGGCGGAGCGCACCATCGTGGAGAACAGCCAGGTGCGGATGATGTCCTGGCCCTGCGGGCGCAGGTCGAAAGGTGCGACGAGGTCCCACAGCTCTTCGTCGCGCTGCCAGCCACCGGCCAGCTGCGGGGTGAGCGAGGAGGTCGCCCACGTGTCGAAGATGTCCTTCTCGCCTTCGAAGCCGCCCGGGACGCCGCGCTGCGACTCGTCGTAACCGGGTGCGGTGTCGGTCGTCGGATCGACGGGAAGTGCGGCGATGTCGGCCGCGATGACACCGCCCTCGATCCGCTCGCCGTTCTCGTCCAGCGGATACCACACCGGGATCGGGACGCCGAAGAAGCGCTGGCGGCTGATGAGCCAGTCGCCCGTGAGCCCGTTGGTCCAGTTCTCGTAGCGCACGCGCATGAAGTCGGGATGCCACCGCATGCCCGCTCCGAGCGCGAGAAGCTTCTCGCGGAAGGCCTCGTCGCGGGCACCGTTGCGCAGGTACCACTGACGCGTCGAGACGATCTCCAGGGCCCGGTCGCCCTTCTCGTAGAACTTCACCGGGTGGTTGAAGGGCTTCGAGACCTCGAGGAGTTCGCCGGAGGCCTCCAGAAGCTCGACCATCTTCTTCTTGGCGCTGAAGACCGTGAGCCCTGCCAGCTCCGCGTACGCGGCCTTCGCCGCATCCGTCTCGAGGGCTGCCGGTGCATCGGGGAGGATGCGGCCGTCCTTGCCGAGGATCGTGCGGTTCGGCAGATCCAGCTCCCGCCACCAGATGATGTCGGTGACGTCGCCGAAGGTGCAGACCATCGCGATGCCCGATCCCTTGTCCTGCTGCGCGAGAGGGTGGGCGAGCACGGGCACCTCGACGCCGAACACGGGCGTGCGCACCGTCTGGCCGAAGTACGGCTGGTACCGCTCGTCGTTGGGGTTGGCCACGAGAGCCACGCACGCCGCGAGCAGCTCGGGGCGCGTGGTCTCGATGTGGATGTCGCCCGAGCCGTCGGTCTTGTGGAAGGCGAGCCGATGGTACGACGCCTGCTGTTCGCGGTCCTCCAGCTCGGCCTGGGCGATGGCGGAGCGGAAATCGATGTCCCACAGCGTGGGTGCGAGCGCCTGGTACGCCTCGCCGCGTTCCACATTGCGCAGGAACGCCAACTGGCTCGTGCGGATCGTGTCGTTCGAGATGGTGCGGTACGTCTGGGTCCAGTCGACCGAGAGGCCGAGCTGGCGGAAGACGGCTTCGAACGCCTTCTCGTCCTCGAGGGTCAGCTCTTCGCACAGGTCGATGAAGTTGCGGCGGCTGATCGGCACCTGGTCGGCCGGCTTCAGGCTCTTCGCGTCGCCGCGGAACGGGGGAGTGAAGTCGGGGTCGTACGCCAGCGAGGTGTCGCAGCGCACGCCGTAGTAGTTCTGCACGCGCCGCTCGGTCGGCAGCCCGTTGTCGTCCCATCCCATGGGGTAGAAGACGGTCTTGCCGCGCATCCGCTCGAAGCGCACCTTCACGTCGGTGTGCGTGTAGCTGAACACGTGACCGATGTGCAGAGAGCCGGATGCGGTCGGCGGAGGAGTGTCGACGGAGAAGACGCCGCCGCGGCCGGAGGTCGTCGCGGCCTCCCTATCGAAGAGGTACGTGCCCTCGGCGGACCAGGTCTGGTCCCACTTGGCTTCGAGGCCCTCGAGTGCGGGCTTGTCGGGAATGGCCATGGGTGTCTCCTCGATATGTGCGGCACCGTGTGAGCGTGCCTGAGTGTGCGGTGCGGCAAGTCTACCGGGGCGCCGACGTGCCGCATCCGAGACCGGGATGCGGCACGTGGCCGGTTCAGGGATCAGGCGCGATCGTGCAGCGTGATCCGGTAGCCGTCCGGGTCGGCGAAGGTGAAGGTGAGTCCGAACGGGCCTTCGGCGGGCGCCGACACGATGGTGTGTCCCGCGGCGACCAGCCCGTCGTGGATCTCCTGGACCCCGGTCGCATGCAGCCAGACGGCCGTGCCGATGCCCGGCTGATCGACGCCGGAGAGGTCGGTGTCGGGAAGGAGGTCTCGCAGCGCGAACGCGATGGGTGTCGTCGTGAACACCACGGCGTGCGGGGGGCCGGCGGGCGAGCGCACGAGTCCGAGGTGGGTCTCGTAGAAGGCCTGCGACGCATCGAGATCTCGTACCTGGAGGGAGATGAAGTCGGGACCGGTGACGGGCATGGGAACTCCTTGTTCTATGTCAGATAACTGACATGCAATCTATGTCAGAATACTGACATGAGTCAAACCGGCCCGCAGATCCATCTCGACACGTCGCTGGGCTACCTCGTCAAGCAGGCGGCGAGCGCGCTGCGCGTCGCGATGGAGGATGTGCTCCGGCCGCTCGGCATGACGATCACGCACTACTCGTGCTTGGAACTGCTCGCGCAGCGGCCCGGCTCGACCAACTCGGACCTCGCCCGGGGCACGTTCGTGACGCGCCAGTCGATGAACGTGCTCCTGCAGGGGCTCGAGCGCGACGGCGAGGTCGTCCGCCCCGCCGATGCCGCCGTCGGCAAGGCCCTTCCCACGCGGCTGACCCCGTTGGGGCGGCGACGCCTCGACGCGGCCAGCGCGGCGGTGCGTTCGGTCGAGGCCCGGATGCTGTCCGGTCTGACCGACACCGAGCAGTCCGCCGCGTTCGCCGCCCTGACGAGCATGGTGCGCTCTCTGCAGGCCGCGCCCGACGCATCCGCCTAGGACGTGCCTCGCGCCTCGGCGCGATCGATCGCAAAGCCCAGGTGCGGCATGTCCACTCCGCGGTAGCCAACCTCGTCCGTTTCGGCGACCTGGATCCACCTCTCAGCGCGCTAGAATCGCAGGTACACGCACAGATCCGGCCATCACCGGGGAGCTCTCGGAAGAACAGCGTTCGCGCCCAGTAGAACCGAGCGGGGCAGGCCCGTCATCGCCGCAGTGAAAGTGGTCGGGGTCTCTCTCCGGCAAGCAGGGTGGTACCGCGGCTTCGGTCGTCCCGGCAGGAAGAGTTCTTCGACCCCTGCGAGATGACGATGACCTACCCCCGTTCCTCGGCCTTCGGGCCCGCTGCCGACGTCACGCCGAGCCCGCGCTTCCCCGAGATCGAGCGCGAGGTGCTCGACTTCTGGTCCGCGGACGACACCTTCCGCGCATCCATCGCCCAACGCGAGGGCGCCGACGAGTGGGTCTTCTACGACGGCCCCCCGTTCGCCAACGGTCTTCCGCACTACGGCCACCTGCTCACCGGATATGCCAAGGACCTCTTCCCGCGCTTCCAGACCATGCGGGGCAAGAAGGTCGACCGCGTCTTCGGCTGGGACACCCACGGGCTCCCGGCCGAGCTGGAGGCGATGAAGCAGCTCGGCATCACCGAGAAGGACGAGATCGAGCGGATGGGAGTGGCGACCTTCAACGCGAAGGCCCGCGAATCGGTGCTGGCCTACACGCACGAGTGGGAGGACTACGTCACCCGCCAAGCGCGGTGGGTGGACTTCGAGCGCGGGTACAAGACGCTCGACACCGGCTACATGGAATCGGTCCTCTGGGCGTTCAAGAGCCTGTGGGACAAGGGGCTCGCGTACGAGGGCTACCGGGTGCTGCCGTACTGCTGGCGAGACGAGACGCCGCTGTCGAGCCATGAGCTGCGCATGGACGACGACGTCTACAAGATGCGTCAGGACCCCTCCGTCACGGTCACGTTCCCGCTCGTCGGCGCGAAGGCCGAGGCCCTGGGGCTCACCGGGGTGCGCGCACTCGCGTGGACGACGACGCCATGGACGCTTCCCACCAACCTCGCGCTCGCGGTCGGTCCCGCCATCGAGTACGCCGTGCTGCCCGCCGGTCCCGCGGGCGCCGCCGACGTCCACCGGGCGCCCGACGGAACGCCTGATGACGCCCTCGAGACCAGCGCGCACCGCTATCTGCTCGCCGCGGACCTGGTCGGCGCGCACGCGAAGGATCTCGGTTACGACTCCGCAGATGCGGCGCGCGAAGCCGTGGAGCGCCGAATCGCCGGCGCGGAGCTGTCGGGTGTGGCGTACGACCGCCTGTTCGACTACTACGCGGACGCCGAGACGTGGGGCACCCAGGACGCCTGGCGCATCCTCGTCGACGACTACGTCACGACCACCGACGGCACCGGCATCGTCCACCAGGCACCGGCTTACGGTGAGGACGACAAGCGCCTCGCGGATGCGGCGGGCCTGCCGACCATCGTCAGCCTCGACGACGGCGGGCGCTTCCTGCCGCAGGTCGCCGATGTGGCGGGTGAGCTGTGGCTCGACGCGAATCGCCCCCTCATCCGTCTGCTGCGCCAGGAAGGGCGCCTGCTGCGCGAAGCCAGCTACGAGCACTCCTACCCGCACTGCTGGCGCTGCCGCAACCCTCTGATCTACAAGGCCGTCTCCAGCTGGTTCGTGCGCGTCACCGACATCAAGGAGCGCCTGGTCGAGCTGAACGAGCAGATCACGTGGGCACCCGAGAACGTCAAGCACGGCCAGTTCGGCAAGTGGGTCGAGGGAGCGCGCGACTGGTCGATCAGCCGCAACCGCTACTGGGGTTCACCCATCCCGGTGTGGAAGAGCGACGACCCCGCCTACCCGCGCATCGACGTGTACGGCTCGTTCGAGGAGATCGAGCGCGACTTCGGTCGCCTACCCCGCGACCCCGAGGGCAACGTCGACCTGCACCGTCCCTATATCGACGAGCTGACGCGGCCGAACCCGGACGACCCCACGGGGGCATCGACCATGCGGCGGATCGAGGACGTCTTCGACGTGTGGTTCGACTCGGGCTCCATGCCCTACGCCCAGGTGCACTACCCGTTCGAGAACCGCGAGTGGTTCGACACCCACGCACCCGCCGACTTCATCGTCGAGTACATCGGGCAGACGCGCGGCTGGTTCTACGTCATGCACGTCCTCTCGGGCGCGCTCTTCGACCGTCCGGCGTTCACGGGTGTCTCCTGCCACGGCATCGTCCTCGGCAGCGACGGGCAGAAGATGTCGAAGTCGCTGCGCAACTATCCCGACGTCAGCGAGGTCTTCGACCGCGACGGATCCGACGCCATGCGGTGGTTCCTCATGTCGAGTTCGGTGCTGCGCGGCGGCAACCTCGTGGTGACCGAGGAAGGCATCCGTGCGGGCGTCCGCGAGTTCCTGCTGCCGCTGTGGAACACGTGGTACTTCTTCTCCACCTACGCCAACGCCGCCGGCGGGCCCGACGGCTCCGGGTACGAGGCGACGTGGCGCACGGATTCGACCGACGTCCTCGATCGCTACATCCTCGCCCTCACCGGCGACCTCGTGCGCGATGTCGCCGCCGACCTCGAGGTGCTCGACTCGACGACGGCCGCCGCACGCCTGCGGGACTTCGCCGAGGTGCTGACGAACTGGTACATCCGTCGCTCACGCGACCGGTTCTGGGTGGGGGTCGCAGGCGATGCCCGCTCGACGGAGGCCTTCGACACGCTCTACACGGTGCTCGAGACGCTCACGCGCGTGGCGGCGCCGCTCATCCCGCTCGTGGCCGAGCGCGTCTGGCAGGGGCTCACGGGAGGTCGCAGCGTGCACCTGACCGACTGGCCCGACGCAGCCGCGTTCGCCGACGCCGCCGACATCCGTGAGGCGATGGATGCGGTGCGCGAGGTCTCCTCGGTCGCCAACGCCCTGCGCAAGCGCGAGGGCAAGCGCGTGCGCCTGCCGCTGCCGTTGCTGACCGTCGTCGTGCCGCACGCGGGTGCGCTCGGCCAGTTCGACGACATCCTGCGCGACGAGCTCAACGTGAAGGCGATCGAACTGGTCGATCTCGGCGAGCACACCGCGGCGGAGTACGGCATCACGCACCGCCTCACGGTGAATGCGCGAGCCGCAGGCCCGCGCCTCGGAAAGCTCGTGCAGCAGGTCATCCGCGCCGCGAAGGACGGGGACTGGTCCGAGCGCGACGGCGTCGTGACGGCGGGCGGCATCGCTCTCGAGCCCGCGGAGTACGACCTCGTCTTCGAGACCAGCGGCCGGCCGGAGGGCGAGGCGCTCGCCGTGCTCGGCGGCGGAGGTTTCGTGCTGCTCGCGACCGCGACGACGCCGGCTCTCGAAGCGGAAGGTCTCGCACGCGATGTGATCCGGGCCGTGCAGGACACGCGCAAGGCCGCGGGCTTCGAGGTCAGCGACCGCATCCGGCTCGTTCTGACCTTCGCGGATGCGGGCGACGCGGACGCCGTTGCGTCGGCGTTCGATGCGGCGGACGTGGCGGGGGAGACCCTCGCGCTTCAGGTGCTGGTGACCGGCGCCGACGGTGCCGAGCGCGTGCGCCGAGCGGTCGACAGCGACGACGTCGAGCACACCGGGGAGTTCGCCGCCGGTGCGTACGCGAACGCGGGTGCATTCACGGTGGGCGTCGCACGAGTGGAGGTCGCACGATGAGCGGAACCGAGAACGAGCGCAATCGCGCGGACGCCGTCTACGCGGCGTTGCTGGAGCGGCAGGGCGAGCAGTGGGTGCAGCCGCGCATCGAGCGCACGCGGCGGGTGCTGGAGCTGCTCGACGACCCACAGCGCACCTATCGCGTCGTCCATGTGACGGGAACGAACGGGAAGACCTCCACGAGCCGGCTGATCGAGAGCCTGCTGCGGACCATGGGGCTGCGCACGGGGCTGTTCACGAGCCCGCACCTGGAGCGTTTCACCGAGCGCATCATGGTCGACGGCGAGCCCATCGCGGATGCCGCGGTCGTGGAGGCGTGGGAGGAGATCCTCCCGTTCATCGAGCTGGTGGACGCGGAATTGCTCGCCGAGGGCGGCGCCCGACTCACCTTCTTCGAGGTGCTGACGGTCCTCGCGTTCGTGGCCTTCTCCGACGCCCCCGTCGACGTGGCCGTGATCGAGGTCGGTATGGGCGGCGAGTGGGACTCGACGAACACCGCCGACGGCGACGTCGCGGTCATCGCCCCCGTCGGCATGGATCACGCCGACCGTCTCGGCGACACGATCGAGAAGATCGCCCGCGTGAAGGCCGGGATCATCAAGCAGGACGCTGCGGTCGTCTCCGCCGCCCAGGAGCCGGAGGTCGATCGCGTGCTGCGCGAGGCCGCCGCCGTTCGGGGAGCGACGATCGCGGTCGAAGGCACCGACTTCGCGCTGCGCTCCTATCGCCTCGCCGTCGGGGGACAGCTTCTCGATGTGCAGGGGCTCGCCGGCGAGTATGCAGAGCTGTATCTGCCGCTCTACGGAGAGCATCAGGGTCGCAACGCCGCCCTGGCGATCGCCGCCGTCGAATCCCTCATCGGCGCGGGCTCCCAGGCACTCGCCCCTGACGTGGTGACCGACGGCCTCGGCCAGGCGTCCTCGCCCGGACGCCTCCAGCTGGTCGGCGCGCATCCCACGGTCGTCGTCGACGCGGCGCACAACCCGCACGGCGCCGCGGCTCTCGTCGAGGCGCTGCGCGGATCCTTCGACTTCGACGAGTGGGGCGTCGTGCTCGGCGTCCTCGGCGACAAGGATGCGGAGGGGATCGTCGCGACGCTCGCCCCCATCGCCGCCCACGTGTTCGCCACGGCTCCCGACTCCGAGCGGGCGAACGACGCCGACACGATCGCGGACCTCGTCGAGGCACGGGGCCTGCGCGTGACCGTCCACACCGACCTCGCGGACGCGGCCGAGGCCGCCCGGGAGTGGGCGGCCGCATCCGATCGACGCGCCGTTGTCATCGCCGGGTCCGTCGTGCTGGCCGGAGAGGCGCTCGCCCTCGCAGAGGCTGAGGCGTGGAAGGACGGGTGGTCGGCATGAGCGGCAAGCGACCGCCGCGGGTGCGGCGTCAGCGCGGCGCGCAGGAGTCGCTCGCACAGGTCGTGCTCGGTTTCGAGACGATCGTCGTCTTTCTCGCGTGGCTCGTGATCTACGGGCTGAAGTCCACGCCCGACGGTGTCGAGCCGTGGTGGGCGATCGTCGTGGGGTCCGTCTTCGCCGTCGTGATGATCGCCGCGAGCGGGGTCGTGCGCTGGCGATGGGGGATCGCTCTCGGATGGGCGCTGCAGGTGCTCCTCGCCGCGTCGGCGATCCTCGAACCCGCCATCCTGCTCGTCGCGTTCATTTTCGGTGGCATGTGGGCGTATGCGACGATCAAGGGAGCCTCGCTGGACCGCCGCAACGCGCGTCTGGCCGCCGCATCCGCGACTGCGAACGGAGATTGACCCATCATGGCCATCGAAGAAACCCTCGTCCTCGTCAAGCCGGACGGTGTGGCCCGCGGCCTCACCGGCGCCATCCTCGCCCGTATCGAGGCGAAGGGCTACGCGCTCGTCGACCTGCGCCTGGTCGAGCCCGACCGGGAGCGTCTCGAGCAGCACTACGCCGAACATGAGGGCAAGCCGTTCTACGAGCCCCTCGTCGAGTTCATGATGTCGGGGCCGTCGGTCGCGATCCGCCTCGCCGGCGACCGCGTCATCGAGGGCTTCCGTTCCCTCGCCGGCACCACCGATCCGACCACCGCCGCTCC
The DNA here is from genome assembly GCF_005347485.1 of Microbacterium sp. RG1. NCBI lineage: Bacteria > Bacillati > Actinomycetota > Actinomycetes > Micrococcales > Microbacteriaceae > Microbacterium > Microbacterium sp. RG1. The sequence goes on from NZ_CP034121.1 coordinate 689,258, forward strand.
CGGCACGATCCGCGGCGACTTCGGCCGCGACTGGGGTCTCAAGGTTCAGCAGAACCTGGTGCACGGTAGCGACAGCCCCGAGTCCGCTGCGCGCGAGCTCGGCATCTGGTTCGGCTGACCTTCCCGCTCACGACGAAGCCCGCCCCTCGCTCGAGGGGCGGGCTTCGTCGTGGAAGTGCTCAGCCGATGATGCTGTTGACCTTGTCCCAGTCCAGCACGATCCCCAAGGGGCCGTCGCTTGCGCTCACACGTCCCGGTGCTCCGAGGGACTGCGCGGGACCGTCGAGGTCCACGAACGCACTGTCGTCCGCGTTGCGCAAGGAGAAGTCGAGCTTGTCTCCGCCGAGAGTGTTGTTCGCTCGGATGATCTGGAGCATCGCCCGCAGGTCGTCGGGGGATACATCGTCTCGCGCGGACGTCCCGCCGACATTGAGCACGACGGCGAAGCCGTCGGTGCTCCGACTCGCCCACACGTCGGAGAGTCCGAGGTCTGCGGACTCCAGCGCCGCCGGAATCTTCTCCTCGTACGACGAATCGAGCGGCGGTGCCGCGAAGCACCCCGTGAGAGCCGCGGGAACAGCGACGACGGCTGCCATGGCCGCCGTCACGCGGCGAAGAAACCTCGAGCGCATGGCGCCCCCCTCTCAATGCCGTCCGATCGGCCGACGATGGTGAACAGGGTCATCGACCCTCGGACGCGGTGAACATGCTGTGCTCGACCACCTCTCCCGTGAGCAGGTCGAGTCCCGGAGGCGCGGTGCCGTAGATCTCCCGGTACTGCGCCTCCCACGCGGCCACGGAGTTGGTGTAGTTCTCGTTGTTGTGCGCCTCGATGGGGTTGCTCATTGGGGGCAGGATCACGCGGTTCACATTCGTGCCCGTCGCTCCGGACACGTTGCCGTCGAGCATCGGCACCGCGTCATTGGCGTGCTGGAACGCGTAGACGGGGATGTTCGGCGGGATGTCGAACGTGTCGATCGGGGAACCGTTGGTCACGACCCCGACCGTGTTGTACGGGAAGGTCGGGTCGGAGGCGAGGTTGGCCGCCATGATGCCGCCCTGACTGAATCCGGTGAGCACGACGTCGTCTCCGGGGGAGATGCCCGCGTCGTTCATCGCTTCCAGCACAGCCCGCTCGTAGACCGTCTTGAACGCAGGATTGTCCATCATCAGTGCGACATTCGAGTCGCGATCGTTGAGCGCGCCCGTATCTCCCATCAGCTGCCAGTCCTGCGTAGAGGGCAGTGAGACGACCCAGTGCTCCTTGCCGTCAGGGCCGACCACGCGCTTGATGTCGATGACGGATGCGTCCTCGCCACCCATGCGGTCGGTCGTTCCGTTGACCGACACGAGATCAGAGAGCGAGTCCAGCGTCCTGACGCCCTGGGCTTCCTCCCACGCCTTGCGCTGCTCCTCGGTCATGTTCGCCGGGTCCAGCTCTTCGACATCGGCGTCTTTCTGGAGGAAGTTCTCACCGGCGCCCCCCAGGATGGAGCCCACGAGACCGCCCCCGAGCGGGCCCAGCGGGCCGAAGGCCGTCCCCAGGACGGACCCGATCGTGCCGCCGATCGCGGGAAGCATCTGCGCGATGATCTCTTTCAGCTCGGCGAGGGCCTCGGCCACGAGGGGCATGAGGCGCTGGATGAGGGATGCGAGCGCGAAGAGTGCTTCGAGCAGATCTGAGACCAGGCGCCCCCCGGCCTGGACGAGCTCGTAGGCGGCCTCGGCGAAGTTCTTGATCCGGTCGGCCGCCTCGAACGGGTTGAGCGTGAAGGAGAACAGCTCGTCGGCGAAGCGCGACAGACGCACCAGCAGGTCGCACACGAACGACCGCGTCGCATCGACGATCCGCGCCGCGAGCCGGAGGGCGCCGGCGGTCGCCGATGTCCACTCCGCTGCATCCGTCGCGATCACCGAAAGATCCTCGTACCGCTCGCGCAGGGCACGCACGGTGCGTCCGTCCAGTTCGGCGAGCGCGTTGCGAGCGCTGGTGAACTGCGGGGCGAGCTGTGCGAGCTCGCTGGCGGAGTCCTCCCAGTTGGCCGCGAACCCTGCCACCTCAGCCGAGTTACCCAGGAGCTGGTCGAACAGCTCTCGCAGCGGCTGGACGTACTGCAGCAGCAGCCCTGCGAAACCCGGAATCTGCGCGCAAGCGTCGCCGCCCGGCCCGGATGCGGGAAGTCCGCGCGCCCAGCTTCCGCTGCGGATCTCGCCCGCGACGGCTGCTGCGCCGCTCACGAATCGTCTCCCTTGTTGAACGCGTCGACCGCATCCTCCTCGAGAGACGAGAAAGCCTTCAGCGCGGTGGCGGTCCCGTCGGCCATCTTCTCGGTCAGTTCGCGTGCGGCGGTCACCAGCTCACGCGAGCGACCGGCGAGCGCCTGTACTGCGGGCACGAGGATCCCCTGGCTCAGCAGACCGAATGCATCACCCGACAGCGGGGTGTCGACCTTGCCGGCCACCGACGAGAATGCGCTCGACGCCTCGCGCAGGGTGCTCACCTGGGATGTGAGGATGTCGCCGTCGAGAACGATCCGCTGGTTCGCTGCCCCGGTCATGATGCTGCTCCCAGAGCGCGCGCGCTCTCGAGGTCGATCTGTGAATATCCGTCCGCGAGCGCAGACAGCGCGGCGCAGATCTTGCGCACGGCTTCCGTGCGGCTCTCGAGCGCGTCCGAGAAACGCAGGCGCGACGCGTCGAAGGCGATCTGCGCCTCACCGGACCATTCGGCGCGAAGCGTCTTCGCCTCGTCATCGAGCCGTTCGAGGATGTCGTCGATGGCCTGCGCGGCGTCGCGGATGTTCGTGGCGGCGTCAGCGAGGCGGATCGGGGTGACGGTCAGCTGTTCCAGCATCGTCTCACCGCAGTTCCGTGCCGGCGCCGAACTGCGCCCGCACCTGATCGCGCGTCTGCGCCACGACGGGGGAGTCTGCGCCGAGCGACTCGGCCATGCGGTTCAACGCGACCTCCGCCGCGGCGCGCTGCGCCTCGCGCACGGTCTCGGTCACCAGGCGCGACAGCGTCCTGGCATCCAGATCGAGCGCTTCGCTCGCGATGTCGACCTGTTCGATCGCCCCACCCGCGCGGGCGGTGACGGTCACCTCGCGGCCGACCGAGCTGATGCTCGCCCGCGCGTCACGCACGTCGTCGGCCATGCGCGCCGCGTCATGGGCGGCGGTGCGCGCCCGTTCGGTCTGCGCGATCACTCGCATCCGTGCCGCTTCGAGCGCGGCCAGGCTGTCTGTTTCCAGCGACATCGAGCTGCCTCCCCTGACTCGCCATCACCCTAGCGAGCCGGAGAAGTTCGTCGGAGACGCCTGTGGACAGCGCCCGGAATCAGAAGAGCGTGGCGAGCACGTGCAACCGCATCTCCGCCAGCACCGCGATGATCGCGAACGCGACCACCGCCATCAGCGGCACCCAAGCGGCAAGGGAGCTCGCGATCTGACGCCCCCGATCGCCGACGGGCACGGCACCGTTGCGCAACACGTGCAGGGTCACCGCGAAGAACGAGGGGATCGTCACCGACCACGTGACCATGCACCAGGGGCAGAGGGTTCCGAGAGAGAAGATGCTCTGCGCGATCAGCCAGCACACGAAGGCGAAGGCGAAGGCCATGCCGGCCCAGAACGCCAGCCAGAACCAGCGGTTGAAGCGGGCGCCCGCGAGGAGAGCGGCACCGACCACCACGGGCGCGACCCATCCGCTCAGGCCCAGGATCGGGTTGGGAAAACCGAACACGCTGCCCTGCCACGACTGCAGGTTGGCGGTGCACTGGACGAGGACGCTGAAATCGCAGGATGCGGTGGCATTCGGGTCGGCGAGGAGGTGGAAGCGCTCGATCGTGAGCGAGAACGCGGCGATCCAGCCGACGACTCCGGCGATGATGAGCCAGACGGCCAGAGCGATCGGGCGTGCGGGTGCCTGGGTGTCGGACATGTTCGGATTATGGCACCGGGTTCTCATGCACGCGCTGAGGGTGACGACGGGCCGGACACCGCGCCTGACGCGGATCGGCGCCGGAAGTGCGATAATGGCTGACGATGTCCTGCGCAGCCGCGCTGTGCGGAACATCGACGCAGACTTCGGGCAATGATCGCCCGCGCAGCCCGTGCCGTGTGCCGGCTGCAGACCGAATGAGCCGACGGCACCGCTGGTGCGGCGCCGCACGAGATTTTGCCGGGCGACGCGCGGTGTCGCCCCGGTGAGGAGTACGCCGGTGAAGGCCGATGACGCAAACCAGTCCGATGATCGCAATGAGCGGGGCGACGAACAGCTGACGTTCCCCGTGGACGAGGCCGCTCCCGCTGCGGTGGAAGAGTCGCCCGGCGACGTCTTGCAGACTGCGGACGCAGCCGACGCGCCCGAAGAGGCTGCGCCGGTGAGTGACGCCGATGCGGATGCCGCGGTCGAGCAGCCCGCTGACGCACCGGAGACCTCCGACGCCGCCGCCCCGTCCGCTGACGACGCATCCGCTGACTCCACGCCGGACGATCCCGCCGCGGTTGCGGCGGAGCCCGCATCCGACGAGTCCGTCGCCGCCGTCGAGGAGCCGGTCTCTGCTCCCGAGGAACCGGCCGCGGTCGTCGAGCAGAAGCCCGAGGAGCCCGCGGAGAAGCCCGGTCCGGTCACGGCCGTCTCGCTGGGTCTGCTTCCCGAGGTCTTCGTGTCGGCGGTCTCCACCCAGCTGCACTTCTACGCTCCCGAGGTCGTGGCGCTGCCCGCCCTGCCCGAGCCGGAGGACGAGGATGCGCCGTCGTCATCGAGCCGTCGACGCGGCCGCCGACGGGGCTCCGAGCGCGACGGCGCCGACAGCGGAGAACCCGCCCGCGCGCCGCGTCAGCGGGCCGTCGAGGTCATCACCGAGCCGCAGCGCATCAAGGGCTCGACCCGCCTCGAGGCCAAGAAGCAGCGCCGCCGGGACGGCCGCGATGCCGGACGCCGCCGCCCCGTGGTGACGGAGGCGGAGTTCCTCGCACGCCGTGAAGCGGTCGATCGTGTGATGGTCGTCCGTTCGAAGAACGGCCGCATCCAGATCGCCGTGCTCGAGGACAACGTCCTCGTGGAGCACTACGTGGCACGCAACCAGGACGCGTCGCTCATCGGCAACGTCTACCTCGGTCGTGTGCAGAATGTCCTCCCGAGCATGGAGGCCGCCTTCGTCGACATCGGTCGCGGCCGCAACGCCGTCCTCTACTCGGGCGAGGTCGACTGGGATGCGGTCGAGACCGGCAACCAGCCGCGACGCATCGAACTGGCGCTCAAGAGCGGCGACAAGGTGCTCGTGCAGGTCACGAAGGATCCCGTCGGGCACAAGGGTGCTCGACTCACCAGCCAGATCTCGCTTCCCGGCCGGTACCTCGTGTACGTACCCGGGGGTGCGATGAACGGCATCTCCCGCAAACTGCCCGACACCGAGCGCGCGCGCCTCAAGCGCATCCTCAAGGAAGTGCTGCCGGAGTCCGCCGGCGTGATCGTCCGCACCGCGGCCGAAGGTGCGACCGAGGAGCAGCTGACCCGCGACGTGCAGCGCCTCACCGCGCAGTGGGAGCACATCAGCCGTCAGAACGAGTCCGTTCAGGCGCCTGCGCTGCTGCACTCCGAGCCCGACCTTCTCGTGAAGATCGTGCGCGACGTGTTCAACGAGGACTTCACGAAGATGCTCATCCAGGGTGAGGAGGCGCAGCACACCATCGAGGGCTACCTCGAGGCCGTCGCCCCCGACCTCCTGGAGCGCGTCGAGCGGTACGAGGGCGGGGGAGACCCGTTCGACGACTTCCGTGTCACAGAACAGATCGAGAAGGCACTCGACCGCAAGGTCTGGCTGCCCTCCGGCGGTTCGCTCGTGATCGACCGCACCGAGGCCATGACGGTCGTCGACGTCAACACCGGGAAGTTCGTCGGCTCCGGTGGAAACCTCGAGGAGACCGTCACCAAGAACAACCTCGAGGCCGCGGAAGAGATCGTCCGCCAGCTGCGTCTGCGCGACATCGGCGGCATCATCGTCGTCGACTTCATCGACATGGTCCTGGAGTCCAACCGCGACCTCGTGCTGCGCCGTCTGATCGAGTGCCTGAGTCGCGACCGCACGAAGCACCAGGTCGCCGAGGTGACTTCCCTCGGGCTCGTGCAGATGACCCGTAAGAAGCTGGGTCTCGGCCTTCTCGAGACCTTCAGCGAGGCCTGCGAGGTGTGCGCCGGGCGCGGCGTCATCGTCCACCACGACCCTGTCGTCAAGCACCGCGGAGGCGCGGGCAACGGCAACGGCAATGGCAACGGCAACGGTGGCGGCAACAACGGCAACGGGCGCCGCTCGCGACAGAACACGCAGCCCCAGGCGCCGGCGGGCCAGGCGCATGTCATCACCGCGGGTGTGAAGTCAGCTCTGGCTCAGATCGCCGCATCCACGATCCACCCGGGTTCCGAGGAGGCGATCGTGTCCGACGTCGAGGTGTCGGTCGCAACGGTCGAGGTCGTCGAGCAGGTCGAGGAGCGTCCTCGCGCCAAGCGGAAGAAGCCGCGCCACGAGGCGAAGCCGAAGTCGGAGAAGGAGCTGCTGCTCGACTCCGTCCTGGACGCGCTACCCGAGCCGAAGGCGCCGGGGCAGGGTCGCGGACGTCGCCGCGTGACGACCGCGGCGCTCACCGGCACGCCGGTCGTCCACGTTCCCGACGGCGAATGAGCCCCGTGTCACCGTCCGCGACGTTCGCGGGCGGTGACACGCAGTCCTGAAGCGATCAACGCGCGAACGAGCGTGTGGCCGTCGACGGCGCGCGCCCCCGCGGACACGAGACGCTCGTGCGCGTCGTCGGGGACGTCGTAATGATCGAGATCGAAGCCCCGCCGGGGGATGCCGTTTGCCGCGGCGAAGGCGTGGAGCTCATCGAGATCGCTGTCACTGATCAGGTGCGACCACAGGCGTCCGTGAGCGGGCCAACGAGGGTCGTCGATGAGGATCGCCATCCGATGATCGTAGGAGGCGGCAGAAGACGCGCGGGCGTGCGCGACACGCGCTCCGGCTCCTTTTGCCACCTCGGCCCTCGATCGGGTAAACTCTTCCTTTGGTGCGTCGCCCTATCGCTGGGCACCCGGCTTGACGATGTGCGAGTCGATGCATCACCGGACTTCTCCGCCCCTGGCGGAGTCCCTCCAGACAATCGGAGCCGAGCGCTCCCAAGACGAAACAGGTGTGAAGTGGTTTACGCAGTTGTGCGCGCCGGCGGCCGGCAGGAAAAGGTCGAGGTCGGCACGATCGTCGTCCTCGACCGCCAGCAGGCGAAGATCGGCGAGACCCTCGAGCTGCCGGCCGTCCTGCTCGTCGACGGCGACGCGGTCACGACCGACGCGGCGAAGCTCGCCAAGGTGACGGTCACCGCCGAGGTCCTCGGTGAGGAGCGCGGCCCGAAGATCGTGATCCAGAAGTTCAAGAACAAGACCGGTTACAAGAAGCGCCAGGGTCACCGTCAGGACCTCACGCGCGTCAAGGTCACCGGCATCAAGTAAGTCCAGGAAGAGGCGAAGAAATGGCACACAAAAAGGGCGCGAGCTCGACTCGTAACGGTCGTGACTCGAACGCACAGCGCCTCGGCGTGAAGCGCTTCGGCGGCCAGGTCGTCAACGCGGGCGAGATCATCGTCCGTCAGCGCGGCACGCACTTCCACCCCGGCGCCAATGTCGGCCGCGGTGGCGACGACACGCTTTTCGCACTGTCGGCCGGCGCCGTGCAGTTCGGCACCAAGGGCGGCCGCAAGGTCGTCAACATCGTGGGCGCCGCGGAGTAATCCGCCGTCACACGCAGACGTCGGCGAGGGGCGGGCTTCGGCCCGCCCCTCGCTTCATATCCAGGAGGGCGCACCCATGGTCACGTTCGTCGATCGAGTGACGCTTCACCTGCGCGCGGGCAAGGGCGGCAACGGCTGCGTGTCGGTGCGCCGTGAGAAGTTCAAGCCGCTCGCCGGCCCCGACGGCGGCAACGGCGGCAACGGCGGAGACATCGTCCTCGTCGCCGACCCGCAGGTGACCACGCTCCTGTCGTATCACCACTCGCCGCACCGCACCGCCGAGAACGGCGGATTCGGGATGGGCGACAACCGTTCCGGCGCGATGGGCGAGCCCATCGAGCTGCCGGTGCCGGTCGGCACCGTCGTGAAGGACGAGGACGGCACCGTCCTGGCCGACATGGTCGAGCCCGGCATCCGTTTCGTCGTCGCGCCCGGGGGACGCGGCGGACTCGGGAACGCAGCGCTGGCGACCACCAAGCGCAAAGCCCCCGGCTTCGCTCTGCTGGGTACCCCCGGGTGGGAGGGGGACGTCCGTCTCGAGCTGAAGACCGTCGCCGACGTCGCCCTGGTGGGCTACCCCTCGGCGGGCAAGTCCAGCCTCATCGCCGCGGTGTCCGCAGCCCGACCGAAGATCGCCGACTACCCCTTCACCACGCTGCATCCGAACCTCGGCGTCGTGCAGGCCGGGGACGTTCGCTTCACCGTCGCCGACGTGCCCGGACTCATCGAGGGCGCGAGCGACGGTCGTGGGCTCGGGCTCGAGTTCCTGCGTCACGTCGAGCGCTGCACCGCGCTGGTCCACGTGCTCGACTGCGCCACCCTGGAGCCCGGCCGCGACCCGTTGTCGGATCTCGACGTCATCCTCGCCGAGCTCGCCGCCTACGAGGTCCCCGAGGGCCAGGTTCCGCTCCTGGAGCGTCCGCAGGTCGTCGCGCTGAACAAGGTCGACGTGCCCGAAGCGCGTGATCTCGCCGACCTGGTGCGCCCCGATCTCGAGGAGCGCGGCTACCGCGTGTTCGAGATCTCCACGGTGAGCCGCGCGGGTCTGCGAGAGCTCACCTTCGCGCTCGGCGAGATCGTCGAGAAGCACCGTGCCGAGGTCGCCGCTGAGCCGGCGCCCGAGCGCATCATCATCCGGCCCAAGGGCTCCGAGAAGGAGTTCTCGGTGCGCGTCGAGGGTGGCACGTACGGTCCGGTGTACCGCGTTCTCGGCGAGAAGCCGGTGCGGTGGGTGCAGCAGACGGACTTCCAGAACGAAGAGGCCGTCGGCTTCCTCGCCGACCGGCTCGACAAGCTGGGCGTCGAAGACGAACTGTTCCGTGCCGGGGCGACGCCGGGCGCGACCGTCGTCATCGGAGAGGGCGACAGTGTGGTGTTCGACTGGCATCCGTCGTTGTCGTCCGCCGCGGAGCTCATGACGGCTCCGCGCGGCACCGATCCGCGCTTCAACCTCGACGGGCGCCGCACGACCAACCAGCGCCGCGAGCGCTACCACGAGCGGATGGACGCCAAGGCCGCCGCCCGCGCCGAGCTGGAGGCAGAGCGCATCCGCGAGGGCGACGAGTGAGCGTGAGCTCGCGCGCCGACCTGCCCGCGGCCAGGCGCCTCGTCGTCAAGGTGGGCTCGTCGTCGATCAGCGGCGACAACGCGGTGAACATCCAGCCGCTCGTGAAGGCTCTTGCCGCCGCGCACGGTCGTGGCACCGAGGTCGTCCTGGTTTCGTCGGGAGCGATCGCAACCGGGATGCCCTACCTCGCGCTCGATGCCAGACCCTCCGACCTGGCCACGCAGCAGGCTGCCGCTGCGGTGGGCCAGAACATCCTCGTCTACCGCTACCAAGAGGCACTGCGCCCCTTCGCCGTGGTGGCGGGGCAGGTGCTGCTGACGGCGGGCGACCTGGAGAATCCGACCCATCGCTCCAATGCCCGCCGGGCGATGGAGCGTCTTCTCGGCCTGCGCATCCTGCCGATCGTCAACGAGAACGACACCGTCGCCACCCACGAGATCCGCTTCGGCGACAACGACCGTCTCGCCGCCCTGGTGGCCCAGCTCATCAGCGCCGACGCTCTCGTCCTGCTCAGCGACATCGCCTGCCTGTACACGCGGCCGCCGGACGAGCCCGGGGCGCGGCCGATCGCCGAGGTGCCGTACGGCGACGATCTTTCGGGCTATGAGTTCGGTTCCGTCGTCGTGAACAGTGTCGGGACCGGGGGAGCGGCCACGAAGGTCTCCGCGGCGCGGCTCGCCGCGGCCGCCGGTGTGGCCGTGCTGGTGACGAGCATCGACCTCGTCGAGTCCGCGCTCGGCGGCGACGAGGTCGGCACGTGGTTCGCGCCGAATCCGCATCCGGTGGAGCACCCGCTGACCGGACCGGTGCTGACGCGTCGCTAAACTGAGCGGATGAGTCTGACGACCGTCACCGCAGGCGAGCGGATGCTGCTCGCGAAGACCGCCTCGCGCGAGATCGCACGGCTCTCGGACGCGCAGAAGAGCCGCCTCCTCGATCGCATCGCGGAAGCGTTGGAGGCCGCGACGGCTGAGATCGTCGCCGCCAACGGCGAGGACCTCGAGCGGGGGCGCGAGCAGGGCCTCTCCGATGCGCTGCTGGACCGGCTGAGCCTCGACGTCGCTCGCGTGAGCGCTCTCGCCCAGGCTGTGCGCGAGGTCGCGCAGCTGCCGGACCCGGTGGGTCGACTGCTGGAGGAGAAGACGCTCGCGAACGGGCTGAACCTCCAGAAGATCTCCGTCCCCTTCGGTGTGGTCGGCTCCATCTACGAAGCGCGGCCGAACGTGACCGTCGACATCGCTGCGCTCGCGCTGCGCTCGGGCAACGCCGTCGTGCTGCGCGGCGGGACCGCCGCCGAGCTCACCAACTCGGCGCTCGTGGATGCGATGCGCGGCGCGCTCGCGGAGGAGGACGTCGACCCGGAGGCGATTCAGACGCTCGACGCCTTCGGCCGTGCGGGCGCCACCGAGCTCATGCACGCGCGCGGGATCGTGGACGTGCTCGTCCCGCGGGGCAGTGCGCAGCTGATCGAGACCGTCGTCACCGAATCCACCGTGCCCGTCATCGAGACCGGCGCCGGTGTGGTGCACGTCTACCTGGACGAGAGTGCGCCGCTGGAGCGGGCCGAAGCGATCGTGGTGAACGCCAAGGCTCAGCGTCCCAGCGTCTGCAACGCGGCCGAGACGGTGCTGGTGCACCGCGCCGCCGCCGAGCGTGTCGTGGGGCCCGTGGTGGCCGCCCTCCAGGGCGCCGGTGTCACGGTGCACGGCGACGAGAGGGTCGCGCAGCTGGCGCCCGACGTCGTCCCCGCCGACGAGCAGGACTGGCAGGCGGAGTATCTGAGTCTCGACATCGCAATGCGCGTGGTCGACGATCTGGATGCGGCCCTCGAGCACATCCGGCGCTACTCGACGCACCACACCGAGTCGATCATCACGGACGACGAGGTCAACGCCGAGCGGTTCCTCGCCGAGGTGGACTCGGCGGTCGTGATGGCGAACGCATCCACGCGCTTCACCGACGGTGGCGAGTTCGGCTTCGGCGCGGAAGTGGGCATCTCCACCCAGAAGCTCCACGCCCGAGGACCTATGGGCCTGCGAGAGCTCACGAGCTCCAAGTGGGTCGTCCGCGGCTCCGGGCAGGTCCGCGGCTGACAGACTAAGCTGGGAGCGCCCGTGCGCCCCACCGATCGATCGGAGAACCGATGAGCCTCGCCCCCTTCCTCACCCTTGTCGCCGAGGAGGCCGAGCACCACGGTAACGTCGCCGCGGAGACCGTCGGATACGGGATCCTCGCGCTCCTCGTCTTCAGCGCCCTCGCGCTCGTGACACTGTCGTATCGCAACGTCGCCAACCGTCACGCGCACAAGGCCGAGGCGTACGCCAAGAAGCACGCTGCCGATCTCGAACCGCACGGACACGGCCACTGACTCTCGGGCAGATGAGCGAAGGTCGAGCGCCGCGCATCGGGGTGATGGGCGGCACCTTCGACCCGGTTCATCACGGTCATCTCGTCGCGGCGAGCGAAGTCGCCGCATCCTTCGACCTCGATGAGGTCATCTTCGTCCCCACGGGCGAGCCGTGGCAGAAGTCGCAGGTGACCGAGAGCGAGCATCGTTACCTGATGACGGTGATCGCGACGGCTTCGAACCCCGACTTCAGCGTCAGCAGGGTCGACATCGACCGATCCGGGCCGACGTACACGATCGACACCCTTCGCGACCTCCAGGCCCAACGACCCGATGCCGAGCTCTTCTTCATCACGGGAGCCGATGCCGTGGCGCAGATTCTCAGCTGGAGGGACCATGATGAACTGTGGGACCTCGCCCATTTCGTGGCGGTCTCCCGGCCCGGGCACCCGCTGTCGGCGGCAGGTCTGCCGAGCAAGAACGTGAGTCTGCTCGAGATCCCAGCCCTGGCCATCTCTTCGACGGACTGTCGGAACCGCGTGCACAACGGTCAACCGGTGTGGTACCTCGTTCCGGATGGAGTCGTCCAGTACATTGCGAAGCACCACCTCTACCGGAGTAAGGCATGAGCAACCCTGACCAGCCCAGCACTCCGCCGCTGACCCGGCGCCAGATGCGCGACCTGCGCAACACCGGATCGACCCCGATCCAGAACCCGCAGGACGCTCCCGCGAGCGAGCCCGAGCCGAAGCCCGAGCCGGCCGCGCCGCTTCCACGCGCCGCCGCGCCGGCCGTCGTCCCGCCCGCGCCCCGCGCGGACGCCAGTGTCGACCTGGGCGTCTCACCGCTCACCCGCCGCCAGGCGCGCGAGCAGGAGCGTATCCGCACCGCGTCGGTGCCCGTGATCACGCCCGACACTGCCGAGCAGACGCCGACCGTGAAGCCCGCTGAGGAGGATTCCTCGGCCCCGGAGACCGGTGGGATGACGGCGCTGTTCACCCCCAGTGCGGATGAGCGACCGGCCGATGAGACGCCGCTGGCCGCGGCCGAGGCGGCACTCGCCGACGAGCCCGCACCCGTGGTTTCGCCGCAGCTGGGCTCCGCGCTACTCAAGGACGGCGTCCCCGAGGTCGCGCTCCCGCCGTCCTTCGACCACCTTCTGACGCGAGAGGGCTCCACGGGCAGCATCGCGACTCCGAACGCCCTGATCCTCTCGCAGACGCCGTCGGCGGATGCTTTCACGTCGCCCATCGCTGCGACCGGTGAGGTGCTCATCACCGGCACCTTCGCGTTGCCCGAGGGGCTCGGCTCGCGCGGTCACGCGCCCGGGACCACCGACGGCAAGGAAGCCGACGCCGTTCTCGTGGACGGCGAGCTGCCGCCCGCATCCTCTCCCACTCCGATCGCGGCCAGTGCCGCGATCAGCACCATCAAGAGCGCGGACGAGATCATCCGCCCGCCGGCGCCCGAGAAGGGCAGCCGCCTCATGCTCGTGCTCGCCATCACCGCCGGTGCGCTCGCACTCGCGCTGGTCGGCGTGCTGGTGTTCGCCGTATCGACAGGACTCTTCTCATGACCCTCACCGACGCATCCGTCGAGGTGCTGCAGATCGCCGCACGCGCGGCCGACGCGAAGGGCGGCGAGGATCTCGTGGCCCTCGACGTCTCGGAGCCGCTGCCGCTCGTCGACATCTTCCTTCTGGTCACGGGGCGCAACGAGCGCAACGTGGCAGCCATCGCCGACGAGATCGAGGAGCAGCTGCTCGAGCACGGCGTCAAGCGTCTGCGCCGCGAAGGTCGCGAGGAGTCGCGCTGGATCCTGTTGGACTTCGGCGACCTCGTCGTGCACGTCTTCCACGAGCAGGAGCGCGTATTCTACGGCCTCGAGCGCCTGTGGAAGGACTGCCCGACGGTTCCCATCGACCTGCCGGTGCCGACGCGCCCGGAGTGACCGGGCTGATTTCGCTCACGACTCATCCGTGTTGTAAGCTGAATGAGTTGCCCGAACGGGTGACAGAGGGCCTGTGGCGCAGCTGGTAGCGCACCTGCATGGCATGCAGGGGGTCAGGGGTTCGAGTCCCCTCAGGTCCACCAACAGGACGCCCGATTGGACATACGTAAGGATGTCTGATCGGGCGTTTGCTTTCGTCTTCGGTACCGGGTTCGGTCGCGCTCCGCGACCGTGGGCACCCCGCGAGAGGTAGATGTGCCGGGTATCGGGGTATCTCCCGTCGGGTGGCATCCGGCGCGACCGCTGTTCGTATTCCGGACCGGATCGTTGCCCGGTCTCACGCGGATCTGAGCCGCGACGCCAGCGATGCGCCGGGGCCGCCGCTACGGTGTCTCCATGGCTACGGCGGTCGAACTACCTAGGGAGGCGCGGACTCGCCCCTGGCTCGACCGGGCGATCACCTGGACTGTTGCTGGTGCAGCAACTGCGGCCGCCGCGTTGGCGCACATGTTCGCCGTCGTCGGATTCCTGCTCTCCATCCCGGCCGCCGATAACGTCGGCGAAGACAGTACCGGCGAGATGATCGGCGCGGCATGCATTGTGGTTGCGCCGGCGATCGCGTTGCCGACTGGCTGGGTGCTCGCACGCAAGGTCTGGCGGTCGAAGTGGCTGCGGGCGCTGCCACTCGCGGTCAGCGTCGCATGGACGTTGCTTGCTGGGCTTCTATTGCCCTTCGGGGTTGCGGCGTTGGCAGCCGCGAGCCTCGGTGCGCTGTCGCAGCTCGTGACTCACTCCGTCCTTACGGCGGGGGCGCTCCCGATCGGGATCGTGCTACTCGTCGCGTACCTCGTCCTGTTGGTGGTGCGAGCGGCGCGGAAGGCGTGACGCAGTACTGCTAATGCGCGGATTTGATCCCCATACGGGCAGTGCACCTTTGACGGACCCGATCGTGCTCTCGACATCGCTCCTAGCCAGGTGCACTAGTAATCGCTCTCGACACACTGCTCGTCATCGCTCGGCTGTCTGCCGAGCGCAGGTCAAGCTCTCGCGGCGCCGGCTTAATTGAAGTTTCCGAAATGGCTGCGCGCATCGCCTGGCGTGTCCTCGAGTGGCTACGCACGCTTCGCGATCACCCCTTCCGTCCAGGCTACGGAGTCCCAGAGATCCCGCTGACAACATCTTTAAGGATCCAGTGTTCGACCACCGAGAGCCTGGACGTCACTGCAGGATCGCTCGCGACACGCTCAAGGTCCTGAATGATCTCGGTGACCTCGCCGCGCCGCAACCCGAGCTCAAAAAGACGCATCGCGAGCGGCGTTGGAAGCCCGTAGTCTTCGAGCTCGGCGACGCTGTTCGGCAGGTACAGGCTCTCGATCTCACGCAGCAAATACTCATAATTAGGGCGCGGCCCGTCCGAGACGATTTCAGCCTGGATGTTCTGCAGTCCTCGAAGCATTGACGGAATCGTGTGCCCCATCCAGTTCCGCTGGAAGCGAAGGACATCAGTGACGACGTCGCTCCTGTCCTGATCCTGCCGCGCATATGTCATCGCCTGATCGACCTGTGCCGCGAGATCGCCGGCATTGTGGCGTGCGTTCTGGAGCTTGCCCCACATCATGTTGAAGTTGATCCCACGGCGCTGGTGACTTTCGAGGAGATGGTAGAAGGCGAACTCGAGAGTCTCACGCGCCTGCGTATACGTCGGGCGGCCCTGCCAGGTGAGGTTCTCCCGCGATGATTGCGGCCGACTTCTCAGTTCTCTCGCCGCGGCGACTTGCAGAGACGGATCAAGACCCCGGTTTCTGCGCAACGTGTCGATACTCAGAACGTCCTGCTCGAACAGTTCGGCCACGCGTTCCATAGCGCGCTCGTCGAGCGACGAGTTGGGGAGCTGGATCAGATCGGCGTCCGCCGCGAGATCCGACTGCGTTTCGATAGGGATGTCTACGACGGTGGCCGTGTCGTCGGGTGGCGACATATACGTGACAACACGTCCGACGAAGTGACGGAACATCCGCCCGGCGCGGCCTCGAATGTTACTGAAGGTGAAGAAGTCGATCAGCTGGCCATCGATCTTCTTCTCGAAGATGATGACGTTCCGAGCCGACGTGTTCACTCCCTCAATCAGCGTCGATGTGCACACCATCACCCCGACAAGGCCCTCGTTGAAGAGGCGCACCATAATCCGCTGAAGACCTCGCGGGAGCGGCCCGGTGTGCACAGCGACGCCGGAGCGCAGGGCAGCGACGATATCCCACGACTCGTCGTAGTTCGAGGCGATCCAGCCAGCCACCTCTGTCGCCAGGCCTCCTGGGACAGCATGACTCGTTGTACCGAGCGTTACCGCAAGAGCCTCTGCCTTCTCAGGACTTCCGGTGAACACGAGAGTCGAACCGTCAAGTTCATGGACAGTGCGAAGAAGGTCCTGGCGGGGGTCCTCCACCTGAGAGCGGTCGATTACGTCAACTGCGACTGGCTTGAACGTCGAGCGGATGAGCGTGCCACGAAACTCTTCCGGGAGCCGCTCGTCGAGCGCGTCAATGTTCGGCCCGATTAGGTAGTACTGCGCGCCAGTCTCCTTGACTCGCCCCGGCATGTCCGGAGAGCGTTTTGCTGGTGTCAGCCGGCTTTTCGGACCGGTTCGATGCGAGCGTAGTCGAGCTGCTCGACCTCGAGGGGCGTGAGGTCGTCGATAGAGCCGTGGGTGCGCTCCGTGTTGAACCAGAGCACCCAGGACGCGGTCGCCGCCTCGACCTGATCGATGTCGTGCCAGGGCCCGTCGTGATGGATGAGTTCGGACTTGTAGAGCCCGATCTGTGACTCCGCGAGGGAGTTGTCGTATGCGTCGCCGACGGATCCGACCGACGGGTCGATGCCTTCGTCGACGAGCCGGTCGGTGAAGGCAATCGAGGTGTAGACGCTGCCCGCGTCGGTGTGGTGCGTGAGCCCGGCGAACCCGATGACGCCTTCGCGGCGGCGGGTGAACAGGGCCATGTCGAGGCAGTCCAGCACGAGCGGAGTTGTCATCGAGGTCGCCGCTCTCCACCCGATGATGCGGCGGGAGTGCGCGTCGAACACGAACGCGACGTAGACCCATCCGGACCACGTCCAGACGTAGGTGAAGTCGGCGACCCAGAGCTGGTTCGTGCGGAACCGGGCGAAGTGCCGGTCGACGAGGTCCGCGGGCCTGGTCTCCCGCAGATCCGTATCGACGGGACGTTTCCGTTTCCCGCGGACGACACCGGTGATCCCGAGCTCGCGCATGAGGCGTTCGACCGTGCAACGGGCGATGTCGTGCCCGTCGCGACGCAACCGCAGCCAGAGCTTGCGGGCCCCGAGCACCTTCCGGTGCGTCTGCCATGTGGTCAGGATGATCGGCTTCCACCTCTCGTCCGACACAATACGTGGTGACGGACCGCGGCCCCTCGCGTCGTAGTAGGTCGATGGGGCGATCTTCACGCCGTGCTGGGTGAGCACGGCGCAGATCGACTCGACACCCCATCGGAGGCCACCGTCGGCGCGATCCCTATGCGCGTCGATGAAGCCGACTATCGCCCTCGTGGCCGGTCGAGTTCGGCCGCGAAGAAAGCCGAAGCCGCCTTCAAGATCTCGTTCGCCCGCCGCAGTTCCGCGTTCTCCCGCTTTAGCCGCTTGATCTCCACCGCGGCGTCGGTCGTGATTCCGGGCCGGTCGCCCGCGTCGACCTGCTGCCTGCGGATCCACGTGCGGATCGTTTCTGACGACCCGACGCCGAGCATCTGCGCGACAGCGGTCATCGCGGCATACTCGCTCGGATAGTCGGATCGCACCTCGGCGACCATACGGACAGCGCGCTCGCGTAGCTCGCGCGGGTACTTACTGGGACGTCCCATGAGACAGATCCTTCCAAGGAATCCTGTCTCCGGACATGCCGGGGCGAGTCACTCAGCGAAATGCTCCGAGGGGTGCGTAATCACCTTGTATGAGTTTCGAAAGCGCGCCACTCGCCGTCGTGTTTCATCAATGAGTGCGATGGTCGGCACGATCAAGACGAGGTTCGACCACCGCTCGGAAGCAAGAAGAGCGTCGATGACCACCGACTTACCAAACGAAGTGGGGGCAGACAGAATGACGCTCTCGCCATCCATCAGACGCTGGTACACCCGCTGCTGTTCCGTATGGAACGTGAATCCGTCCTCGGCCAACTCGGGTGGCGTATGAAGTTCGAGCGCGAAGGCCTCCCATGAGCCGACTCCACTTGCGGTCGAGCTGACGTACGGCAAGAGGCCGAATCGCATGCATAGGGCGTCGACGATTGGTTGCTCGGCTGTATTGCCGGGGTACGTGTCGAGAAAGCGCACGAGGAGCTCGCGCCCGCGGGATGCGTCTTCGGGCGCGCGCGTCAAATCGGCGATCGTGCGCAACTGGTCAAACGTGTCAGGTGTCTCTGTCGGCATGGCTAGAGGTGCTTCCAGACTTCGAGCCGCTGGTGGAACAGATTCGTCAACCGCTTCTTGCTTGCGAGTGGGACGAGAATGAGGTGCAGCGTCACGGGGAAGTCGTCATCGACCGCGGCTGCAAAATTGTCCCACCCCGCAGTAACCTCGGCGGTCAGGGCCGACCGATACGCCTCATCGTTCGCGCTGTGCGTTGCAACGGTCTCGCTGTCATAGGTCAGCATCACGGGTATAACGAGCCGATCGCGGATCTCATCGAGAGTGCGATGTTCATGGAGCAACTGCTTCACCGTCTCGGTGTGCGCCCACGCTGAGTCCAGCTTGTTCGTGATCGCAATGAACTCCCGCCGGAGGAAGCCCGCAGCGACGTGATCCTTCAGCTCCGCGACGACGTCGGTGATGGCTTTGGAGAGGCTCTTGTAGTACTTCACTTCTCCCAACCAGAGCTCTATCTCGCCATCCGACTCAACCAGATGGACGCAATCGAACCCCTTGACCGTGTCATTGTCACTGTCCTTGAAGTGGATCTTGCTGACCGCCGGCTGAGCGTCGAAGAAGTCTTTCACAGCCGCGTGCAACAGCAACTCGCCGAACTCTCCACGCAGGCCGTACTTCTTGGTGGCATAGACCGCCTTCGCGGCCTTGCGCAACATCATCGCTGCCGTATTGCCGTCGATCTCGCTCCACTCGGTGAAACTCAGCGCGAACGAGGCGAGGTGTCGGTCAAAAATGTCTTGGGTAAGTTGATTTGAACGCCACTCACCGTCTTCGAAACCAGCGCACAACGCAGTCAGGGTCGGTGAAAGCGTCATGTCCTGCACGCGTACTTCATGCACGGTTACCAACGGGCCCACACTCCGAGTTCGCGGCGGCTTTATGTGGAGCCTATACGCAAGCGCCAGTTGTGCCCGGCGTGACGCGTCTGTGCGCATCCTCCTTCTGGAATGGAGATGATCCGTCCGAAGGCCGTTCCACGCATGAGCAAGCGTCGCTACCCTCGTGCGATGTGCGCCGCGCATAGCGCAAACGCTAACGATGGCGTCGGACACGCACCAATATCGAAGCTTCGCCAAGCGGGTCGGCTCTACGTCTTCTTCGAAGTCTGCCCAGGTGGGTGGAGCGGGCGGTGGACGGTCCGGCTCGACGACCTCGCAACGTGGGCATCCATGTTGACGGCCTTCGACCAGTAGCCCGACGCCATCCGACAATAATGGTCCATGACCCTTGTCGTGATCGATACCAACGCGGTCCATCGTGACCCCTGGATGAAGAACGTACCTGGGCAGGAGCTCCTCGCACACGCGTCACGTGGCGAGTGCAAGGTGGTGTTCCCACATGTCGTGCTCGACGAGCTGCTCCGTCAGCAGCACGACTGGGTGCAGGACAATCACGGTGCGATAACCAGGGTCGTCGATAGAATGCGCGGCAACCCGATCGACGTGAGCGGCACAGCGAACGAGCTGAAGAGGAGCTTCGATGGTCTGTGGAAGCAGATCGACAAGAGCTTCGATGCGCTGAAGGCGCACTCCGGAGTCGAAGTGGCGCCGATCCCAGTCGCGCATGACCTGACGGCACGCCTGGTCGCGCGCGACCTTGCCCGGAAGCGGCCCTTCCTGGAGGTCGGCAGCGAGGGGTGGTCGGCCGGTTACCGGGATGCCGTCATCTGGGAGACGGTGCTTGAATGCCTGGGCTGGCTCGAAGACGACGAGAAGCTCATCTTCGTGACGGCAGACAAGGGCTTCCTGACCGACGACAAGAAGACGTTCCACGCGGATCTCCTCGACGATCTCGATAGCCGCGCGTTCGCTCGCGGTCGGGTCGTCTCAGCACAGACAACTGCTCGAGCACTGGCTGAGGTCCAGGCCGTCGTCGAGCACGCTGCGAGGACAAGGGAGATGGTCGAGGTCGCAACCAACGAGCTATTCAGCCTCGATGGCAAGGATGTCTCGATGCAGATGGTCTACGGCGGCGACTACGACTACCCGGACTTCGTAAAGTTCCAGATGCCGTCGCTTGAGTCCGCGATGATCGCTGCGATCGATCAGAACACATCGTGGGTGTTCGAAGAGGATGCCTACGGTTTGGTGTCCGGCACGTCCGACGTCGTACTGGCCATCCAGGGTGCGGTAGAAAAGAGCGCGTGGCTCCAGGACGATGAAGGTGTGTTCGAGATCTACGACGATCTGAATGACTGGTACTTCGGCGTTGGAGCGACGATCTTTGCGCGGGCAGTCGTCGAGATCGATGTCAGCGACGGACCGGGGCAGTACCGAGTTACAAGCATCGTGCTCGCGGATGAACCATCGGACCCGAACGTGACGACCGACCTGTCAAACTTCGAGAATCCGACCACCTCGCAGTTTGACAGCGAGCCCGAACATGCCGCTACTAGTGGCGGGGAGCAACGTCCAGCGCTTTGATGCTTGGTTGGCTGATGCTCGCCTTCCCCGCCCTTCCCCCCACGGGCCTGGGTGAACTAGATTCTGCGAGCCGCCGTACGGGCGAGCATTCGTAGGAGCAGGTCGGCGAACTGGACGATTTCCGCCACTTCGACAGGGTCGTCGAAGTGGACAGTGCGGTGGCTCGCCGGGTTCTTGAAGGCGCCGATCGCGCCCGCGAAGAGCTTCATGATGGCTTCGCGTTCCCCACCTTCCGCCGCTTGGTCCGTAAGCGGCCCGTCCGAGTTGAACGCGGCTTGCATGAGCTTGACTCCGACGAGGCTGTCCGGGAGGCCGCTGAGGGTGCGAACCTCAACTTCGACCGCCTTCATCGCGGCAAACGCCGCCGTCTCGAAGTCTCCCCGAGCGAAGGCAGGTTTCGCCGTCTGACGTAGTTGAGGAGACAGGTCCCCAGAGATCAGCCTCTCGGCTTGTAGATGCAGGGCCGCGTCGGCGCGTTGGGCGAGACGAGCCCCTTGCTGAGTCACTCGCATCCAATGCCCGGAAGACTGCAGACCTTGTCCTACGCACTCATGGGCGATCAGCCACGCCCACGCGTCACCGACACGGCCGACGAGCGCCGCGGTATCGGGTTCCGACGAGAACTGCTGCTGTGCGTCGTTCATCAGGTTGTAGCCATTTACGGTTGCGCCCTCACCGCCGAGCCCTCGAAGGAGGTCGAGCGCAATATCTTCCGTGCTTCCTTGACGGAGCAGGTCAGGGTCTAGGGCCATGGACTGACCTTAGACCCCAGTTCGGAGGCGGGCTGACGGAGGAGGTCAGATGCGCCGAGGCGTGGTCGAGGGCGGGCGTTAGCGGGTCGGCCAGCGCCGGGTGGGAACGGTTAGCGCGCCCGCGCGGTCTCGTCGGTTGGTGAGGCCCGTATGGCACGCCCGCGGAAAGGCGCGAAATAGCAACGTCAACTGCAGCATGCTTCACGTTGCGTAAGTGCGACTGCAGGCATCGGCCGAACAGCTTCGATCTCCCCGACGCCGCGCTACTTCAACGCTTTGGCCACGGTGTGTGGGCTGAAACCGATCATGCGGGCGATGCTGTGTACGGACTTGCCGGCTTCGTGAGTGTCGCGGGCGCGAGCGATGTCGTCGTTGCTCATCCGTCGGATGGTGACAATGCCAGCAGTCGTAAGGTACCTGCCCGCGGTCTGCCGGGTGATGCCCACTGATTTCGCCGCCGCGGTGACACTCCCGTTCTCCCTGTCATGGGTGATCAGCGTCTCGATCTCCTCCGGCCGGAGTTGCCTCGCTCGCTTCACAGCCGCCGCGCTGCCGCGTGGATGCTCGGATTCGCGGGCCTCGTCGACGAGGCGCTGAACCGGGGGAGTGCCGCCCAATTGTTTCGAGTAGTGATGCCTCAGGTCCACCCTCGGATACCCTCCACCTCGTTATGAGGTGGAGAGTGTCTTCCTGCTCAGGTGATGACGTCGTCATGGACCGGGACAGTCTCGCTCTCCGTCGTCCACAGCGGGTGAACCATCTGAACGGTGTCCGACATGGTCATGTCGTGCTGGCGCGCGGCCGAGATCAGCGCGGAGGCGGCTCCTCGTACGCCCTCCGGCGGTCGGTGGCCGGCCCGAACGCGAGCCGCGCTTCCGGCCCTCGTCTCGATGAGTCCGTCTGCCTCCAATTCTGTGTACGCGCGCATCACTGTTTCGGCGGCTACTTGAAGATCCTTCGCGAGTTCCTCACCATCGTCTCCGCCGGGATCAGCGCGCTGCTGCTGATATTCAGTCTTGGTTGCGGACTCTCGCTCGGGGCGTTGCTGACGCGATATCGACAGCGGGAGATCGGGCTCTATCGTGCCCTGGGGTGGTCGCGCCGCAAGCTCTCCCTCCAGGACAGCGCTCAGCTCGGACTGCTCGGCCTGATCGCAGGAGTCGGGGGAACCCTCGTCGGCGTGGGCCTCAGCCTCGTCGTCTCCATCCTTCTGCGCGGTGCGACGTTCTGGGGGCTGTCGTTCTCCTCGGCACTGGAGGTCCCGCCGCACACTGGCTCCTTCTCACAGCGCTCGCGCCGACCGTGGTCTCCTCCTCGGAGCCGTGGTGCCACTCGTCAGGGCTCTACGGCTCGACCCGGTTTCCCGGCCGTCCCTCGCTCTCGATACCCGACCTGAGCCCCTTCGGATAACGAACCGATCACGGCGTGTCCGCGGGGATGACAGGTTGTGCAGCGTAATCGACCGATCATGCGCAAACCCGGATCGACCGATCCCGCGATGACAGCCTCGAAGAAGCACCAGACCGCCCCTGAACGGTCTCTCGGTACCCGTCCGAGAGTCCCGCAGTCGCGGAGATCGACGGTGCGGCCCCAGAGGCGGGGCCAGCATTCGCGCGCATGGCGCGTGCGGGTGTCGTCGATGACGAAAGGGATATGCCAATGAAGGCTCTGCCACGCAAGCAGATCGCCGTGATCACCGGATTCGGGCTCGCCATCGCCCTGACCGGTTGCACGTTCGGTGACGCTGACTCGTCCACGTACAAGACCCGTGAGGTCTCGGACGGCACCACGGATTTCGTGGTCGTCGAGAACCCCCGGGGCGGGAAGACACTGTCGTACTCCGCCGAGGGTCCCATCGAGCTCCTCGAGGTCGAGGACGACGGCGCGACGTACGCGTTCAAGGACATGAACGGCAACGGCGAACTCGACACGTGGGAGGACTGGCGCCTCGACTCCAAGGAGCGCGCTGCCGCCCTCGCCGACGAGATGTCGATCGAGCAGATCGCCGGTCTCATGCTGGTGAGCTCCCACGAGCGCAGCCCGGGAGACGGACTCACCGAGGCGCAGGAGACCTACCTCTCCGAGTCGAACCTGCGCAACGTCCTCAACGCCGCCGGCAGCAACGTCGACGAGACGGTGCCGTGGGTCAACCAGATGCAGGCCTACGTCGAGACGCTGGCGACCGACGGCACCCCCTACGTGCCGGTCAACTTCAGCTCCGACCCGCGCTCGACCGCCGGTTCCGGCGGATACAACGCGGACGGCGCCGACATCTCGCGCTGGCCGTCCAGCCTCGGACTCGCGGCAACCTTCGACGCGTCGCACACCGAGGAGTTCGGCGAGATGGCGTCCGCTGAGTACCGCGCCCTGGGTATCGCGACCGCCCTGAGCCCGCAGATCGACCTCGCCACCGAGCCCCGCTGGCTGCGCGTCGCGGGCACGTTCGGTGAGGATGTCGCCCAGAACGAGGAGCTCGCAGCGGCGTACGTCCGCGGCTTCCAGGGAACCGGCGGCGAAGACACGTGGGGCTCCGAGTCGGTCAACGCCATGATCAAGCACTGGGCGGGCGACGGCCCCGGCGAGGGCGGCCGTGAGTCTCACACCGAGGCCGGCAAGTACGGCGTGTACCCGGGCGGCAACCTGTCCGAGCACACCGAGGGCTTCCTCGGATCGCTCGACTCGGCGGCTGTGATGACCGCGTACTCGATCGCGCTCGATGAGAACGGCGAGCCGCTGTTCGACGATCGCACGGGAACGGCGTACGACGCCGGCCGCATGGCGATCCTCCGCGAGGAGAACGGCTACGACGGCGTCGTCGTCACCGACTGGGGTGTCATGACCGGCGTCAACGACCCGGACGCCTTCATCGCGATGGCCTGGGGCGCCGAAGACCTGACTCCGGCCGAGCGCTACGTCAAGGTCCTGGAGACCGGTCACGACATGTTCGGGGGCGTCAACGACGCGACCCACATCCTCGAGGCGGCCGAGCTGTGGCAGCAGGAGTTCGAGGCCGGCGAGCAGGAGATCGACGCGGAGACCCGCTTCCGCGAGTCCGGTGCCCGCATCCTGACGCTCATGCTGAACCCGGGCCTCTACGAGAACCCGTTCGTCGACATCGAGGAGTCCAAGAAGATCCTCGCGAGCGATGACAAGGTGAAGGCGGGCTACGACGCGCAGCTCGACTCCGTCGTCATGCTCAAGAACAACGGTGAGACCGTCACCGCGGCAGACGCCGAGGACTGGTCCGACAAGACGGTCTACATCCCGCGTTCCTACAACGTCGGCATCGCCGGCGCCTTCGGCCCGGCGGAGTACAAGGAGTATGCCGGGATCGACCTCGAGGTCGCCGAGGAGTACTTCGGGACCGTCCTGACGGACGAGGTCGTGCTCGATGAGAACGAGCAGGTCGTCAGCTACACGGCTCCGGACCTGAGCGATGTCGATCTGGTGCTCGTGGGCCTGAACAGCCCCGACAACGGCGGCACCTTCACCAACGCGGGTCGTGACCCGGAGACGAAGGAGTTCTACCCGCTCTCGCTGCAGTACCGCCCGTACACGGCGGACGGCGAGAACGTACGCCAGACCTCGATCAGCGGTGACCTGCTGGCCGACGGCAGCAAGGAGAACCGTTCGTACTACGGCAAGACCTCCAAGGTGCTGAACGAGTCCGACCTCGACGCTTTCGAGCGTGCCCGCGACGCCATTGCGGCATCCGGCAAGGACATCCCGCTCATCACGGTGCTGAAGGCAAGCAACGCGACCATCCCGGCCGAGTTCGAGGCCGACTCCGACGCACTCATCGTCGGGTTCGGAACGAGCGACGCGGCGCTGCTGGACGTGGCGCTGGGCCTGCACGAGCCGAAGGGGCGTCTGCCGATCCAGTTCCCCGCGAACATGGACACGGTGGAGGCGCAGCTCGAGGACATCGCGAAGGACATGACCCCCTACAGCGACGCCGACGGGAACACGTACGACTACGGCTTCGGCCTCAACTACTCCGGAGTGATCTCGGAGTGAGACCTCGGATGCGGTCGGCGGCCGATGTCGCCGACCGCATCCGACACCACGCACACCGGAGCCGATGCGTCGCGCCCCGGTGAGCAGCACAGCAGGACCCGGGCGGTGGAAGCGTCCGGGAGGAACACAAAAGGAGCAGACATGAACACCACCAAGATGCGCGCAGCGGTCCTCGCGACCCTCATCGCCGCCACCGGCACCTTCGGGCTCGCCGCGTGCTCGTCGGGCGACACCGCCCCCGCCACGTCCCAGAACCAGGCTGCCGACGTGGATGTCGCCGACGACCTGACCACGGCCCGTCAGGCAGTGGAGGACGCGCTTGCCGAGAACGCGAACCTCACGCAGATCATGCTCGCCGGCGACGTCAAGCAGCCGACCGAGAAGTACGGCCTGCTCGTCATGCCCTTCGTCAAGTCCGAGGCCGCCGAGCGCGTGACCGGCACGGTCAACGTGAAGGATGGCAAGTACGTCATCGAGGCCGTCTCGGCCGAGTCGGGCACGACCTACCAGATCGACCAGGACGGCACCATCTCCGAGGCCTCCAACTGATATCCGGCTCCACCCGGCGGCTCAGCCGCCGGGTGGGCTGTCCGATAACGCGTCACACCACCGAAGGAGAACCGTCGTGAACGCACGCCCATCCTCGGGCGCCGCGGCCGTGAAGGCCCGAATGTCCAACAAGAAGTACCTGGCGATCTGGATCCCGATCATCGCCCTCGTGACGATCCTGACGGTCGTCGTCAACGTCGCACTCAACGTCGCGACCGGATGGGTGGCGTCGCAGCTCGGCTCCGGCACCTACACGTTCACGAACTCGGAGGAGTCCGAGGGATGGGACACCGAGTACTACTCGGCCGACTACGCCTCGCTCGACGAGGTGGATGCGGCAGCGCTGGACCTCGTCGAGCAGATCGGCGCCGGCGGCATCGTCCTCGCCAAGAACGACGCGGCGGCCCTGCCTCTCGCGGGTGGCGCCCAGGTCACCATGTTCGGTCGCGCGGCCGCCGATCCCGTCTACGGCGGCTCCGGTTCGGGCTCGGTCGACACCAACTCGGCGATCACCGCCCGCCAGGGCATCGAGAACGCCGGCTTCGGCGTGAATGACGCCGTGTACAGCGCCATCGAGAGCTTCGCCGCGGAGAACCCGCGTGGTCACATCGAGATGGACCGCCCTGACATCTCCACGTACAACATCGGTGAGATGCCGGTGGCACAGTACGAGGCGCAGGCGGGCACGTTCGGGCAGTTCAACGACGCGGCCATCGTGTTCATCGGCCGTCCCGGTGGCGAGGGCGGCGACCTGACCCAGGATATGTCGGCGTGGGATGACAACGCCGAGCCCGGTCAGCACCAGCTCGAGCTCAACAAGGACGAGCGCGACATGATCGCACTCGCCCAAGCCAACTTCGAGAAGGTCGTCGTCGTCGTGAACGCCTCGACCACCCTCGAGCTCGGCGACCTGCAGCGCGACGCGGGAATCGACGCCGTGCTGCTGGCGGGCTCGCCCGGCGCAACGGCGTTCAACGCGCTCGGACGCATCCTCTCGGGCGAAGTGAACCCCTCCGGTCGTACCGTCGACCTCTGGGCCGACGACTTCACGGCCGACCCGACGTTCGCCAACTTCGGCAACTTCATCTACGACAACGTCTCCCCGTCGTATCCGGTCCCCGTGACGGAGAGCGCGACGTCGAACGCGACGGTCACCGACGAGGCGCCCTTCGTCAACTACGCAGAGGGCATCTACTTCGGCTACCGCTACTACGAGACCGCCGCGGTCGAGGGCTTCATCGACTACGACCAGGCCGTCGTCTACCCGTTCGGCTATGGACTGAGCTACACCGACTTCGCGTGGGCGATCACCGGCACGGAGGCGGGCGGCGTCGACGGCAACATCGCGGTCACCGTGAACGTGACCAACACCGGCTCGGTCGCCGGTCGTGATGTAGTGCAGCTGTACTACTCGGCCCCGTACACGCCGGGCGGCATCGAGAAGCCCGCCGTGGTACTCGGCGGCTTCGCCAAGACGGGGGTCATCGAACCCGGCTCCAGCGAGCAGGTGACGATCGAGGTCGCGGTCGAGGACATGGCGTCCTACGACTACCTGAACGAGCGTGCCTACGTGCTCGAGGCGGGGGAGTACGAGCTCACCGTCCGGACCGACTCCCACACCGTGGCGGCGGGAACCGAGCCGGTTCGCTACACGGTCGCCGAGGACGTCGTCTACTCCGGTGACGACCACCGCGCCTCGGACCTGACCGAGGTCACGAACCAGTTCGACGACGTGTCGGCCCAGTTCACCACCGAAGACGAGGCGGGCAA
Organism: Microbacterium sp. RG1; assembly: GCF_005347485.1. NCBI lineage: Bacteria > Bacillati > Actinomycetota > Actinomycetes > Micrococcales > Microbacteriaceae > Microbacterium > Microbacterium sp. RG1. The sequence continues at coordinate 716,847 of NZ_CP034121.1, forward strand.
GATCCCCGTGTTCTCGCGCGCCGACTTCGCGGGCACCTTCCCGACCGCTCCGACGGGCGACATGCTCGTGGCGGACGAGGCGGTCGCCGCTGGGTTCGACGCGTGGGACGCCGACGCCGAGGCCGACGCCTTCGAGGGTGAGATGCCCGCCACCGGCGCCGCATCCGACCTGTCGCTCATCGACATGCGCGGTCTCGCGAAGGACGACCCGAAGTGGGACGAGCTGCTGGACTCGCTGAGCGTCGGAGACATGTCCGCGATGCTCCTGAACGGTGCGTACCAGACGGCCGCCATCGGTTCCATCGGCAAGCCCCAGACGCTCGAGCCGGACGGCCCCGCAGGCTTCTCGTCCTTCATCAACTCCGCCATCAACGGCACCGCCTACCCGTCCGAAGTGCTCATCGCACAGACGTGGGATGTGGAGCTGGGACGCGCGATGGGTGTGATGCTCGGCAACGAGGCGATCTTCAAGAACATCAACGGTTGGTACGCCCCGGCAGTGAACCTGCATCGCTCTCCGTTCGGCGGGCGCAACTTCGAGTACTACTCCGAGGACCCCGTGCTCTCTGGCGAGATGCTCACGGCCGTCGCGAACGGTGTCGGCACGAAGGGCGTCTACACACTCATCAAGCACTATGCGATGAACGAGCAGGAGACGAACCGCGTCAACAACGGTCTCGCCACCTGGGCGAACGAGCAGGCTATCCGTGAGATCTACCTGAAGCCGTTCGAGATCGGCGTCAAGAACATCTCCATGGACGTCACCTACCTCGCCGACGATCAGGGCACCCTGGACACCACGACGATCGGCGCAGCGGGCATCATGAGCTCGTTCAACCGCATCGGCTCGCATTGGGCGGGTGGCTCCGAGGCGCTCATGGACACGGTCCTGCGGGGGGAGTGGGGCTTCGAAGGCTTCGCCATCTCGGACTTCAACCTCTACCCCTACATGAACCCCAACGAGGGCATCGCGGGCGGCACCGACCTGATGCTGACCTTCCAGCCCTCCAAGTCGTTCAATGACTCGAGCTCGGCCAAGGCCGTGACGGACATCCGTCAGGCGACCCACAACATCCTGTTCACGGTCGCCAACTCGAACGCGATGAACGGACTCGCTCCTGGCGCGACCGTCGCCTACACGCCGCCGGCGTGGGTCGTGTGGCAGATCGTCATCACGTCGGTGATGGGACTGCTGATCCTGGGAGCCGTCGTCATGGTCGTGCTGCGCGTGCGTCGTCACCGTCGCAGCACGGTGACGGCCGGATGAGCCGTGGCCGCCGGGTCGGAGAATCTGCTCGCCGGCCCGGCGGCCACTCACCCCTTCCGCGCTCGACGCGCGGCGTGAACGATCAAGAAAGACCCATTGTGAAAGACACCCCCTCGCTCGTGGCGAGTCTCTCGCTGCTCGAGAAAGCCGCGCTGCTGAGCGGCGCCAACACCTGGCAGACGCGCGCCATCGCGCGCATCTCCCTGCCCCCGGTGTGGATGGCGGACGGCCCTCACGGTGTGCGCAAGCAGGTCGGCTCCGCCGACCACCTCGGCATCAACGGCTCGGAACCCGCCACCTGCTTCCCGACCGCCGCCACGATCGCCGGAAGCTGGGACGACGAGCTGGCCGAGCAGATCGGTGCGGCTCTGGGCCGCGAGGCATCCTCGCAGGGCGTCGGCGTCCTGCTCGGGCCGGGCCTCAACATCAAGCGCAGCCCCCTCGGAGGCCGCAGCTTCGAGTACTTCTCTGAGGATCCCGAACTCGCGGGCCGCCTGGCCGCCGCCTATGTCCGCGGCATCCAGTCCGAGGGCGTCGCCGCCACTCCCAAGCACTTCGCGGTCAACAGCCAGGAACTGCGTCGCATGGTGAGCGACTCCGTCGTCGACGAGCGCACGCTGCGTGAGATCTACCTGACCGCTTTCGAGATCGTCGTCCGCGAGGCCGCGCCCTGGGCGATCATGTCCTCGTACAACCTCGTCAACGGCGTCTACGCCCACGAGAACGCCCACCTGCTGACCGAGATCCTGCGCGACGAGTGGGGCTTCGACGGTGCGGTCATCTCCGACTGGGGCGGGTCCAACGACGCCGTCGCCGCCGTCGCCGCCGGGGCCGCACTCGAGATGCCCTCGCCGGGTTTCGACTCCGCACGCGAGATCGTGGCTGCGGTGGAGTCCGGACGGCTCGCGATGGCAGACCTCGACGCCCGCGTCGCTGAGCTCATCGACATGGTGCGGCGCGTGAGTGAACGCGCGGCCGCGATCGTCGATCTGCCCGCACATCACGCGCTCGCCCGACGGGCCGCTGCGGAGTCCGCGGTGCTGCTGCGCAATGAGGACGACCTGCTGCCGCTCGCGTCAGGCACCAGAGTGGCTCTCGTCGGTGCGTTCGCCACCGTGCCCCGCTACCAGGGCGCCGGCTCTTCGCTCGTGAACCCCACCGTGCTCCCGACACTCGCCGAGGTGCTGCCGGACTCGACCCTCGAGGTCGTGGGCGTCGCGGAAGGATTCCGCCGCGATGGCAGCGCCGACGAGGCGCTACGCGCGGAGGCTCTGACGCTCGCCGCGCGCGCGGATGTCGTGGTGCTGAGCCTCGGGCTTCCCGAGATCGCCGAATCGGAGGGAATGGACCGCACGAGCCTCGATCTGCCGGACGAGCAGGTTCGTCTGCTGCGAGACGTGCACCGGGTGAACCCCCGGACGGTCGTGCTGATCAGTGCCGGAGGCGTGGTCTCGACGCCGTGGGCGACGGATGCGGCCGCGCTGCTGCACACCTACCTCGGCGGCCAGGCCGGAGCCGAGGCCATCGCGGATGTGCTCACCGGTGCGGTCGACCCGGGTGGGCGACTGGCGGAGACGATGCCGCGCGCCCTCGCGGACACCCCCACGGCCGCGTCCTTCCCGAGCGCCGCTCGCACCGCCGAGTACCGCGAAGGACCTTTCGTCGGATACCGGCACTATGACACGGCCGGCATCCCGGTCTCCTTCCCGTTCGGCTACGGCTTGAGCTACACGAGATTCGCTTACTCCGATCTCGTGGTGGATGCCGACGGCGCCGAGGTCACGGTGACGAACACCGGCTCCCGTGCCGGGAGCGATGTGGTCCAGATGTATGTCGGACGCGTCGGAGACAGCGCACTGGCGCGTCCTCGTCGCGAGCTGAAGGGATACGCGAAGGTGCGGCTGGAGTCGGGGGAGTCGCGGCGCGTCGCACTTCCCTTCGGCGACCGCACGTTCCGTGTCTTCGACGCCGCGACCGACACGTGGGTCGTGGAGCGCGGCACGTACGAGATCGCGGTCGGCGCGCACGTGGGCGCACTGGATCTCACAGCGACCGTCGAGCGCGACGGTGTGGCGCTCGCGCCCTCGACGCGTGCCGGTGTCGCTCCGACGGATGCGGAGTTCGCTGCGCTCCTGCGGCGTGAGATCCCCGACCCGCAGTGGCCCGACGGGCCGCTCGGGGAGAACGACCCGATGGATCGTCTCGTCGACTCGCGCAGCCCCCTCGGTCGGTTCGGATTCCGCATCCTCGACGGCCGCCGTCGCAAAGCCGACGCGGCCGGTACCCCCGACCTGAACGTGCTGTTCCTGCTGAACGGCCCGTTCCGGGTCATCTCCAAGATGAGCGGCGGGCTCGCCACCCGCCGGCTCACCGGAGCCGTCCTGACGCTCGTGAACGGGCAGACGCTGCGCGGCCTCGGGCGGGTGATCGCCGCCTACTTCGGGGGCCGACGCGATGAGAAGGCGACGAAGAAGGCGTTCGACGCCGCCGCAGGGAACAGGAGTGCACGATGATCACCGCCATCACGAAATGGTGGGGTCGATTCCAGACCTCACGCCCGGAACTGTCGAAGTTCATCATGTTCCTGCTGCTGTCCAACGGCGTGACCGTGCTGCAGCTGGCGCTCATGCCGATCTTCCGCTGGGCGTTTGCGAGCTTCACGGGTCTCACGGATGTCGGCTTCCAGGTGCTTCCCGTCGGGTCGAACGTCGACGGCAGCCAGTACTACATGTTCGACTACGCGGCGGGCGCGCTTCCCGCAGGCGGCGGCGGGCTGGCGTACTTCCTCGCGGTGCAGATCACGCTGCTGATCGCGCAGGTCATCAACTTCTTCCTGCAGCGCAACATCACGTTCAAGTCCAACACCTCGGTGTGGGTCGCGGCCGGCTGGTACACGGTGGCCTATGTGGCGATCACCTTCATCGCCGCGGCGGCGCAGGGCTTCTACAAGGCGCCGATCTACGACTTCTTCATGGTGACCCTCGGATGGGGCTCGAGCGGATCCGTCGTGGCGGACGTGCTGACGATGATCATCAACGCCGCGATCTCGTTCTGGGTGTTCTACCCGATCTTCAAGGTGATCTTCCGCCAGGTGCCGACCGAGGTCGAGGTGGTGGCGGAGCCCGGCGACAAGGTCGAGCGATGACGAATCGCCCGTCCGTCGTGCCGGCGCTGTCCATCGTGGTCCCGGCGTTCAACGCCGAGGACTATCTGGGACGCGCGCTGTCGGAGCTCGACGCGGTCGCCGGCGTCGAGGTGATCGTCGTCGACGACGGCTCGACGGACGCCACCGGGGCGCTCGCGGACGACTGGGCTGCGCGGCGCCCCGGCTCCCGGCGGGTGATCCACCAGCCCAACCGCGGGCACGGCGGCGCCATCACCACGGGGCTGTCCGACGCGCGCGGCACGTTCGTGAAGATCCTGGATGCGGACGACTGGCTCGACATCGCCTCGCTCGCCCTCCTGGTGCGCGAGCTCGTCGCTCTCGAGGGTGCGGACGTGGACGCGGTCTTCACGGACTTCGTGCACGAACGGGTCGGCAAGTCGGCGCGCCCGGCTCGTTTCGACTCGGTGTTCCCCTCCGACGGCGTGTTCGAGTGGGCGGACACGGAACGGTTCGGGCGCCGTCAGGTGTTGATGATGCACGCGATCGTGTACCGGACGGAACTCGTGCGAGCAAGCGGGCTGCACCTGCCCGAGCACACCTTCTACGTCGACAACCTCTACGTCGTGACGCCGTTGGCACGGGTGCGTCGGATGCGGTATCTCCCGATCCCGCTCTACCGCTACCACGTGGGCAGGCCCGGACAGTCCGTGGCGCCGGAGGTCATGGTGCGGCGGGTGGAGCAGCAGCTGCGGGTGAACAGACTGGCACTCGCCGCGCTTCCCTCCCCGCACGCGGTGGCTCGCGGCGAGGTGCCGGTGCAGCTGTACCGGGCCCTTCTGCACCACGTGGAGGGGGTCTGCGCGGTCACGAGCGCCACGCTGGCCCGTGCCGGTACGGCGGGCCACCTCGTCGAGCGCGACCGCTTCTGGCGAGAAGTGCGCGCGGAGAATCCCTGGCTGTACACGCGGATGCGTCGCAGTCTCCTCGGAGCGGTGAGCAATCTCCCCGGCCAGGCGGGGCGCCGCGCGACGAGCCTCGCGTACGACTGGGCTCGACGCGTCGTCGGGTTCAGCTGAGGCGAGCCGCGGTTTCCGCACGTGAACGGCGTCCCGTCTACGATCGAGGGTGAGACCGGTCGACCCCGCGCCCGGCTCGTCATCATCGCCCTGCGCGCAGCCGTCCTTCGCCGCGCGCGGCGCCGGACGGAGGGTGCCTCGGTGTCATCGCCCCTGCTGACGGTGGCCGTGCCCGCCTACAACTGCGCAGAGTTCCTCGGTAGAGCCCTCGCTGCGCTCTGCCCGAGCGACGCGCGCGTCGAGGTCGTCATCGTGAACGACGGCTCGTCGGACGCCACCGGGCTGCTCGCCGCATCCTATGCGCACACGTACCCCGACCGGATCCGCGTGGTGCATCAGGTCAACGGCGGGCACGGAGCGGCGATCGACACCGGTGTCGCCCACGCGCGCGGTCTCTACCTCAAGGTGCTCGACGCGGACGATTGGCTGTCGTCCGCCGCTCTCGCACGAGTGCTGGACGTCCTCGAACGGGTGGAGGAGACCGGGGGAGTCGACGCGTTGTTCACCGACTTCGTGCACGATCGCGTAGGCAAGGCGCCGCGACCGACGCGTTTCGACACGGTCTTCCCCGCCGATCGCGTCTTCGGCTGGGAGGACACGCAGCGCTTCGCGCGGCGGCAGTACCTCATGATGCACGCCGTCATCTACCGCACGACCCTCCTGCGCGAGGTGGATCTGGACCTGCCGCGTCACACGTTCTACGTCGACAGCCTGTACGTGCTGCGTCCGCTCGCGCGCGTGCGCCGCATGTACTACCTGCCCGTCCCGCTGTACCACTACTTCATCGGTCGCGCGGGCCAGTCGGTCGCGCCGGAGGTCATGCTGGCCCGCGTCGATCAGCAGCTGCGAGTGAACCGGCTCGCGCTCGAGACTCTGCCGAGTGTCGAGGACGTGCGGGCTGGACGGGTTCCGGCACAGCTCTACGCCGCGCAGCTGCACTATGTCCGCGCGCTCTGTGCCACCGTGAGCGCCACGCTCGCGCTGGGCGGCACCGCACACCACCTCGCGGTGCGCCGAGCCTTCTGGCGGGAGGTGAAGCGCGACCGTCCCCGCATCCACGGTCATCTCCGGCGCAGCCTCGTCTGCGCAGGGAGCAACCTGCCGGGATACGCGGGGCGGCGCGTGACCCGGGCCGCGTACCACCTCGCCCGACGCTACGTCGGCTTCAGTTGAGAACAGGCCAGGAAGGAGACAGAGCATGATCCGCATCGGCGTCGTCGAAGACGATCCGGCCAGCATCGACCGCCTGCTGTCGCACCTGGACCGGTTCCAGCGCGAGCACGGCGAACGCTTCCACATCGGGGCGTTCCGCGACGGACGCGACATCATCGAGGACTACCGCCCCGACTGGGACATCCTGCTGCTGGACATCCAGATGGCGCGTGTGGACGGCATGACGGCCGCACGCCGCATCCGCGAGGTCGACAGCGAAGTGCTCATCGTCTTCGTGACCGCATCCCCGCAGTACGCCGTGAGCGGCTACGAGGTCGATGCCCTGAGCTACCTCCTCAAGCCGGTCTCCTACCCGGTCTTCTCGCAGGAGCTCGGGCGCTGTCTCGTGCGCCTGCGGCGACGCGAACGACGGCACATGCTCTTCACCGCCGCCGATGGCGACAGGCACCGCCTCGACATCGCCGACGTCCTGTACCTGGAGAGCGCCAAGCACAACGTCCTGATCCACACGCTGGACAGCGACTACACCGTTGCGACATCGCTGAAGGCGATGGAGGGGGAGCTGGAGGGCGAGGACTTCTTCCGCTGCAACAGCGGCTACCTCGTGAACCTCCGCCATGTGACCGGGGTGGAGGGCAACGACTGCCGCGTCCGAGGCGGGGTGCGGCTGCAGATCAGTCGGCCGCGCAAGAAGGACTTCCTCGCTGCGCTGGCCGCGTACATCGGTACGCGCGGGATCACCGCATGAACGAGCTGTACCTCGCAGACATCCCTCGCAGCTTCACCGCCGTCGCGGAGTGGGGAGCCTGTTTCGTCTTCGTGCTGATCGTCGCTCGGCGGGCCCGTTGGTGGGCGACGGCCGCGGCGTCCGCCGTGGGGCTGCTCGCGCTGCTCGCGGTGCAGGAGGCAGCGGGGCGCCTCTCGCTCGCGTTGTGGATCCCCGGCATGCTGGCCGCCGTGCTCGTCATGTTCGCCATGCTGTACACGACGCTGCGGGTCTCCCCGGTGACCGCGGGCTACCTCACCGCGCGGGCGTTCGTGCTGGCGGAGCTCACCGCATCCATCCACTGGCAGCTCGACCGGTTCTACCTGGACGCGCCCGCCGAGGTGAAAGCCACGATGATGGTCGTGATCTACGGCGGGATGCTGGGGCTCGCCTGGCTCGCAGAGCGCCGTCATCTGGTACGGGGCGAGGTCTTCGAGGTGGGCTACGCCGATCTCGTCGCCGCGCTCTCGATCGCGACCGCCACGTTCATCATCTCGAACCTCAGCTTCGTGACCACCGCGACGCCCTTCAGCGGCCGCATCGGTCACGAGATCCTCTACATCCGCACCCTCGTCGACCTCTGCGGCTACATCGCGCTCTACGTGCAGCACGAGGTGCGCCGTGGCTTCCAGGCGCGCCGGGAAGCCGACGCGATGGCGCGACTGCTGACCAGCCAGCATCAGCAGTACGAGATGTCGCGGCGCACGATCGACGAGGTCAACCGCAAGTATCACGACATGAAGCACCACCTCGATGCGATCCGCGCCGAGCAGGACCCGCAGTCGCGACTGCGCATCCTCGACGATCTCGAGACGTCCATCCGCGACTATGCGACGCAGGTTCGCACGGGGAACGACGTGCTCGACGCGGTGCTCACGGCGAAGCTCATGTACGCCAGGGAGCAGAGCATCCACGTCGCCACCGTCGCCGACGGACGGTTGCTGTCGGGGCTGCGTCCGCTGGACATCACCGCGATCGCGGGCAACGCCCTCGACAACGCCTTCGAGGCCACGGCGCGGCTTCCCGAGTCGCAGCGGATGGTGAAGTTCTCCCTCTTCGCGCATGACGATTTCGTGATGATGCGGGTGGAGAACACCTTCGACGGGCACCTGCGACGACGAGACGGTCGCATCCTCACGCGCAAAGCCGGTGAGGGGCACGGATACGGCCTGCGCAACATCGAGGCCGCAGCGGAGACCTACGGCGGGTCGGTGTCGGTCGAAGGCGGTGCCGAGTGGTTCTCACTTCGGGTGCTGCTACCTCGAGACGTCGCCGCCGCCGCACGCTGAATCGCCCGTTCAGGCGGCGAGTGCGAAACGGACGTGCGCCAGTAGTCGCTCGCGAAGCGGCTCCGCCCGCCGCGTGAACGCCCGCTGCTCTGCGACGTAGACGGCCTTGCCTTCCGCCGTCTCCACGGCGACGGGCGCGTAGCCCCAGTCGCGCAGGTCGTACGGCGAGGCGCGCATGTCGAGCGCCCGGATGTCGCGGGCGAGTTCGAACGCGTCCAGCAGGGTGTCGCCGGGCACGAGCGGACCGAGCTTCACCGCCCATTTGTAGAGGTCCATGCCCGCGTGCAGGCAGCCCGGTTGCTCGTGAGCGGCCTGAGTGTCGCGCGCGAGCAGCGCACGGTTGCGGGGTGCCGCATCGTCGGTGAAGAAGCGGAAAGCGTCGAAGTGCGTGCAGCGCAGCTCGTGCGCCTCGACGACGGCGTCCGTGCCCGCCGAGCCTAACCGCAGCGGCACGGCGTGGCGCGCAGTGGGGGTGCGGTAGAGCATCGCCCACTCATGCATGCCGAAGCAGCCGTACTGTGCGCTCCGCCCGCGGGTGCCCTCGAGGATGGCGGCGACGCCGGTCAGCAGCAGGCGCTTCTCGGCAGCGAAGGCGCGTGCATCGACGCGGATGGAGTCGTCCTCGTCGCGGGCGTACCAGCGCCAGTCGGCACGCGCGTCGTGCGCCGCATCCGCCAGCGCGTACGCCGTACCCGGATGCCATCGGCGCAGCAGCGCCGGCTTGTAGCCGTAGTAGGTGAACAGGAAGTCCTCGACCGGATGCGTCTCGCCCCGAGCGGCCCTCGCGCGACGTCCCGCCGTGAGCGCATCGGCCCGCTCGGCGTGAGTACTCTCTCGAGCGCGCCAGTCGTCGCGTGCGAGCACGGTAGAGGGTGCGAGGACGACGGGCGCGGTGCTCACGCGGGTTCGATCAGCGCGGGCGAATCGTTGCGCACGTTGCCGACGGCGGGGGAGACGACCCGCGTCTCGAGGGTCTCGGCGAGATCGGGAGCCGCGTCGATGGCGGCATCGAGGATGTCGCCGACGTTCTCCGTGTCGGTGTCGAGCCACGCATCGGCGAAGTCGGCGTCGAGGAAGAGGGGCATCCGGTCGTGGATCGACCCCAGAGCGCCGATCGCGTCGCGGGTCAGGACGGTGAAGCTCAGCAGCCAGCGGTCGGGGTCGTCATCCGCCTTGCTCGGATCTCTCCACCACTCGTACAGCCCCGCCAGGAACAGGGGCGAATCGTCGGCCGGGTGGATGAAGTGCGGCTCCTTGCCGTCGGCAAGCTGCTTCCACTCGTAGTAGCCGGTCGTCGGAACGACGGCGCGGCGCTTGATGAGAGCACCGCGGAACATGGGCTTGTCCTCCAGCTCCTCCGCGCGGGCGTTGAAGGCGCGGGCCCCGATCTTCGGATCCTTCGCCCACGCGGGCACCAGGCCCCACCGCGCGGGCTCGAGTCGCCGCGTGGGCGGCTCGGTCTTGGCGGAGTCCAGCACGATGGCCGCCGTGCTCATCGGTGCGACGTTGTACGACGGCGCAGGGAGGGAGGGGTTGATCGTGTCGACGCGCAGTACTCCGACGAGCTCAGACGCGACGTTGGCGACGACGAACCGACCACACATGCCGGTCAGCCTACGCCGGGGCGTACGACACCGGCCTCTTCCAGCCGATCGAGCAGTTCGGCTCCGTCGTCGCCGCTGACCCACGGCACACTCGCGGCGGAGTGGTCGTTCACGGCCGTCCGGCCACCGGCGAGCACGGCTTCTGCGGGCGTCAGGCGGCGGATGGCGACGGCGGCGACGTTAGCGGGATGCGCTCCCGCGAACTCGGTGTAGATCGCATCGTCGGCCTGCCCGTCGTCCCCGATGAGCAGCCAGCGGATGTCGGGGAACTCCTGCGCAAGTCGGCTGAGATTGGTCGACTTGTGCGCGCGCCCGCTGCGGAACCATCGATCGTGTGTCGGCCCCCAGTCGGTCAGCAGCATCGCACCGGAGGGGAAGAGATGTCGGCGCAGGAAACGGGTGAGCGTCGGGGCGACGTTCCACGAGCCCGTCGACAGGTAGACCAGGGGGGCGCCGGGATGCTCGCGCGTCACACGCTCGAGCAGCACCGACATCCCCGGGACGGGCTGCCGCGCGTGTTCGTTGACGACGAAGGAGTTCCAGGCCGCAAGCATCGGACGGGGGATCGCGGTGACCATGACCGTGTCGTCGATGTCGCTCACGACACCGAACCTGGCGCCGTCGGAGACGATGAACACGCGAAGCGTGGTGGTCTGACCGCCCTCCACCTGCGCCGTGAGCGTCTGCCAGCCCGGCTCGAGGGTCGCCGGGAGCACCACGTCCACGACGCCGCCGCGGTCGGCGACGACGTCGTGCGTCTCGCTACCCACGGTGACTCGGACCTGACCGTACGCGACCGGGATCGCGGCGAAGCTCCGCCATCCGCGGATGCCTGCGTACTCGCCCTTGTCCCGGCCGACCGGGGGGATCACGACGCGTGCGAGCACCCGCACCCAGCGTTCGGAACCGTAGCCGGGAAAGGCCGCCACCGATGGTGTGCGCCCACGACGACGGGCGCCCCGTTCACGCCACGCGTGAAATCGACGCTCGAGTCGGGCGATCCAGAGGATCTTGTCGGAACGGGTCGGACGAGAAGATTCGGCCACGCCCTCAGTCTTCCACGTCCGTCGCCCGGGGCTCCGGGGTGGACGCGGGCTCGGCCATGTGCCGACGCTCGACCCGCTCGATGATCTTCTTTCCGATGAACACCAGCACGACGAACACCACGATGATGGCGACGAAGATGTAGCCCGCGTAGTGGATGCGCTCGGAAAGCTCGCGATACGTGCCCGCCGCGGCCGCCGCGACACCGATGTAGAGGCTCGCCCAGATGATGCAGGCCGGCGCCGTCCACGCGAGGAACCGACGATACGGGAAGCGCGCCATGCCGACCGTCAACGGCACGAGCGAGTGGAGCACCGGCAGGAAACGGGAGATGAAGATGGCGGGCCCGCCGCGACGCTCCAGGTACCGCTCCGACCTCGCCCAGTTCTCCTCGCCGATGCGTCGCCCGAGGCGCGACCGACGCAGCCACGGCCCCAGATAACGGCCCAGGACATATCCGAGCGTCTCGCCCATCAGCGACCCGAGCACGACGGCGGCGCCGAGGAGGACGCCTTCCAGGGGTGTGGCGACCGCGGTGCCCGCCACGATCACGATCGTGTCGCCCGGAACGACGAGCCCGACGAGGACGCTCGTCTCCAGCATGATGGCGACGCCGGCGAGAATGACGCGCAGCACCGGATCGACCTCGCGCACGGCATCGAGAATCGCGGTGAGCAGATCGTTCACGCCGTCGAGCCTAGAGGCTCGCGGTGTCGCTAGCCTGGGAGCGTGCCCGCTGCCCCCGTCCGCGTGCACGGCGCGAAAGATCCCGCCGCCGTCCACGCACTGTTCGCCGAGCGCGACCACACGTTCTGGCTCGACGCGGGGCCCGGTGCCGGCGCCGGTTACAGCTGGATCGGATGCGGCATCCCGGTCGACGGCGCCGAGATCCGATCGGTGAGGCTCGCAACGGGCGGTGCTGCGCCGCATCCCGCCGGACCGTTCCGGAGCGGCTGGGTGGGGTGGCTCTCGTATGAGAGCGGCGCGGATGCGGTGGGCGCCCCGGTCGCTGCCGACGACATGCCTCGCGAGAGCTGGATGAGGGTGCGCACCCTCGTGACGTTCGACCACGCCGCCGGCGCGACCTGGGTCAGCGGCGACGACGCCGAAGCCTGGGCGGAGCGCATCGCGTCGGCGTCTCCGGTCGCTCCGGTCGCGGTTCCGGATCGGGGTGCGGCGACCGCGCGGGTCGATGCGCTCCGCTATGCCGACGACATCCGCACCGCCATCGAGGCCATCGGCCGAGGGGATGCGTACCTGCTGTGTCTCACGACGCGATTCGACGTGGCCGGCGAGGTCGACGCGCTCGACGCCTACGCGGCGCTTCGTGCAGACACTCCCTCGCATCACGGACTGCTGCTCCGAAGCGGCGGGATCTCGCTGGCGGGTGCGAGTCCGGAGCGCTTCCTGCTCGCGCGTGACGGACGCGTCAGCACGCATCCGATCAAGGGGACGCGTCCGCGCGGTGCGACTCCCGAGGCCGACGCCGCCCTCGCGGCCGAGCTCGCGGCCGACCCGAAGGAGCGCGCCGAGAACGTCATGATCGTCGACCTCATGCGCAACGACCTGGCGCGCGTGTGCGACCCGGCGACGGTGAGTGTCGACCGTCTTCTGGAGGTGGAGACGTATCCGCGCGTGCATCAGCTCGTGAGCTCGGTCAGCGGGGTGCCGTATCCGGGGACCACGCTGGGGGAGATGCTGGCGGCGGTCTTTCCGGCGGGAAGCATGACGGGGGCACCCAAGCTGTCGGCGATGACACTGTTGCACGACATCGAGGGTGCGCCCCGGGGCGCTTTCTCGGGCTGCGCCGGTTGGGTGGGTGATGACGGTGCGTTCGATCTGGCGATGACGATCCGCACCCTCGTCGTGCACCCCGGGGGCGCCTATGTGGGCGCGGGCGGCGGGATCACCTGGTCCTCCGACGTCGCCGCCGAGGTCGCGGAGGTGGCGCTCAAGGCCACGGCGCCGCTGCGGGCCGCAGGGGCGAGGCTCCCGGCCGACTGGGGTGGTTAGGGGTCGGGTATCCTGAAATTTGCGCCTTGCGCACCTTCCCGACACTCCACGATTGGTCCCTCTGTGTCTACGACCTCGACCGACACCGCAGGCGCGTCCGCCGACGGCGGCTTCGACGCCCACGCCATCCAGGACAAGTGGCAGCAGCGCTGGGCGGAAAGCGACCCGTTCCGCGCCGGCGGCGAGAACGACACCCGCCCGCGCAAGTACGTGCTCGCGATGTTCCCGTACCCTTCCGGCGACCTGCACATGGGCCACGCCGAGAACTACCTCTACTCGGACATCGTCGCCCGGTTCTGGCGTCACCGCGGCTACAACGTGCTGCACCCGATCGGATGGGACTCCTTCGGTCTTCCGGCCGAGAACGCGGCCATCAAGCGCGGCGCGAACCCCGTCACCTGGACGTACGACAATATCGCGCAGCAGAAGGAGAGCCTCAAGGCCTACGGCGTCTCCTTCGACTGGAGCCGTGTCCTGCACACGAGCGACCCGGAGTACTACCGCTGGAACCAGTGGCTGTTCCAGAAGCTCTACGAGCGTGGCCTGGCGTATCGCAAGGAGAGCCCGGTCAATTGGTGCACGCACGATCAGACGGTGCTCGCCAACGAGCAGGTCATCGACGGGCACTGCGAGCGCTGCGGCGCGGTGGTCGTCAAGAAGAAGCTGACGCAGTGGTACTTCCGGATCACGGACTACGCCGACCGGCTGCTCGACGACCTCAACCAGCTCGAGGGCTTCTGGCCGCACAAGGTCATCCAGATGCAGCGCAACTGGATCGGCCGCTCCATCGGTGCCGACATCGACTTCGAGATCGAGGGACGCGCCGAGAAGGTCACGGTCTTCTCCACGCGCCCCGACACGCTCCACGGCGCCACCTTCATGGTCGTCGCCCCCGACTCCGACCTCGCGGCGGAGCTGGCGGCGGGCGCCGGTCCCGACGCGCGCGAGCGCTTCCAGGCCTACCTCTCCCAGGTGCAGCAGACGACGGATGTGGAGCGTCAGAACGCCGACCGTCCCAAGACGGGCGTGTTCCTCGACCGTTACGCGATCAACCCCATCAACGGGGAACGCCTGCCGATCTGGGCGGCCGACTACGTCCTGGCCGACTACGGTCACGGCGCGGTCATGGCCGTGCCGGCGCACGACCAGCGCGACCTCGATTTCGCGCGTGCGTTCGATCTGCCGGTGAAGATCGTCGTCGACACGACGGCTCCCATCACGGGTGCCGTGCCGGTGATCGAGCTCGACGCCGACGGCAACCCGATCGACCCGCTCGAGGGCACCGACACCCTCGACGACATCGACCCGGTGCGCACCGGCGTCGCGCTCAGCGGAGACGGCCGCCTCATCAACTCGGGCAGCCTGAACGGTCTCAGCAAGCGCAACGCGATCGCGCGCGCGATCGAGGAACTCACGGTGGCCGGGACGGGTCGCGCGGCGAAGACCTATCGCCTGCGGGACTGGCTGATCTCGCGCCAGCGGTTCTGGGGCACCCCCATCCCGATGCTGCACGGCGACGACGGCCGCATCGTTCCGGTGCCCGACGACCAGCTGCCCGTGCGCCTGCCCGACCCCGAGGGTCTCAACCTGCTGCCGCAGGGCACCTCGCCGCTGGGGGGCGCAACCGAGTGGGTGCAGGCGAGCGACCCGGAGACCGGCGAGCCCATGCGTCGTGACCCGGACACGATGGACACCTTCGTCGACAGCTCCTGGTACTACCTGCGCTTCCTGTCGCCGGGGGATCCCGACGCCGCATTCTCGGGTCGCGAGGCCTCGAAGTGGGCGCCGGTGGACTTCTACATCGGTGGCGTCGAGCACGCGATCCTGCACCTGCTGTACGCCCGGTTCATCGTCAAGGCGCTCTACGACATGGGCTATGTCGACTTCACCGAGCCCTTCTCCAGCCTGATCAACCAGGGCATGGTCATCCTCGACGGCGCGAAGATGTCCAAGAGCAAGGGCAACCTCGTGCTGTTCCAGGACGAGCTCGACGCCCACGGCGCCGACGCGCTGCGCGTCGGACTCGCCTTCGCGGGCCCCGTCGAGGACGACAAGGACTGGAAGGACGTCTCGACGACCGGCGCGACGAAGTTCCTCGCGCGTGCCCTGCGCATCGCGGGTGAGGTCTCCAGCCCCACGGATGCGGTGTGGGCCGAGGGTGACACGGCGCTGCGCCGCGTCACGCACCGCCTGTGGGCGGACGCGCCCTCGCTCATCGAGCAGACGAAGTTCAACGTCGTCGTCGCGCGTCTCATGGAGCTCGTCAACGCCACGCGCAAGACGATCGACTCCGGCGCGGGCGCGGCGGACCCCGCCGTCCGCGAGGCCGCCGAAGCCACCGCGATGATCCTCGACCTGTTCGCGCCGCACACGGCGGAGGAGATGTGGTCGCAGCTCGGCTACGAGCCGTCCGTCGGTCTCGCATCCTGGCGTCAGCCCGACGGCACGCTGCTGGTGGAGGACACCGTCACCGCTGTCGTCCAGATCGACGGCAAGGTGCGCGCGACGCTGGAGGTGTCCGCCAAGATCGGCGGCGAGGAGCTCGAGCGGCTGGCGCGCGAGGACGTGCGTGTCCAGCGCGCGCTGGGCGAGCGTGAGATCGTCCGGGCGATCGTTCGTCCGCCGAAGGTCGTGAGCTTCAGCACGCGCTGAGCGAGCTGCTCTCCCCATCGGAGGAACCCCCGCGGTGCATGCACACCGCGGGGGTTCCGTCGTTCGGGTCGGGGTGCTGATTCCTAGCGTGGGCGTGTGAAGCCCGCATCCGATGCCGCAGGACGTGTGCGCCTGGGTGTCGGTGCCGTCGTCGTGCTGGCGCTGCTCGTGTTGGCCGTGACGGTCGTGGTGGGGGTGCTTCGCAGCGCGGCCGTGCCGCCGCCGGCGCCGGTGCCGACACCGACTGCAGCGGCCGAGACCGCGGAGGTCTACGTGCACGTCTCGGGTGCGGTGGCTGCGCCCGGACTCTACGTTCTCGCGTCGGGTTCGCGGGTCGCCGACGCGATCTCGGCGGCGGGCGGGTTCGGTGACAACGCCGACGCTGCGGCGGTGAACCTCGCCCGACCGCTCAGTGACGGCGAGCAGCTCATCGTGCTCGAGATCGGGCAGGCGCCTCCCGCAGGCGCGGCCGGGGGCGAGAGTGGAGGCGGCGGCCCGATCAACATCAACACCGCGGGGGTGGAACAGCTCGACGAGCTGCCGCGTGTCGGACCGGCCATCGCGCAGCGGATCGTGGACTGGCGGGAGCAGAACGGCCCATTCACGAGTGTGGACGATCTGCTCGGCGTGCCGGGGATCGGCGAGAAGATGCTCGCCGGGCTCCGCGATCTCGTGACCGTGTGATGGACCGGCGCGCGTGGCGGCTCGCGCCCGCTGGGGTTCTCTCGTGGATGGTCGCCGCTGTCGCGATCACGCACTCGGCGGCGGCGCCGTGGCTGGCCTTGCTCTGCGGCGGCGGTGCCGTGGCGACCGCGCTGACCGCGGTGCTGATCGGGCGATCGGGGCGGGCGCGCATGTGGGCTCTCGTGACGCTCGCCCTGCTGATGGGGGCGATGCCGGCGATGTCGGTGGCCGTGCAGGATCCGCCCCGCGCCGCCGCGATCGAGGTGGGCGACGGTCACCAGGTGGGCGGTGAGTTCTCGATCGTCGGCAAGATCGAGACGACCTCTCTCGGCTATCGGACGGATGCGCTCACGGTGTCGGCGTCGGCCGGTCGCGAGCCGGTCGCCGCCGGGGTGCCGGTCACGGTGTTGATGTCGGAGCGTCCCGACGGAGCCGAGATCGGCGCCGTCGTGCGCATCGACGGCGGCGCCTTCGCGGCGGAGCCGGGCGACCGTGCCGCGCTCGTCGTGCGGGCGGAGCGGGTCGAGCTGGTGCGGGCGCCGGAGGGGGTGGCGGCCGCATCCGCCTGGCTGCGCGCACGTCTCGCTGCGTCGACGGAGGGGCTGCCCGCACCGGGTGCCGGCCTTATCCCCGGCCTCGCCGTCGGAGACACCGGCGGCGTCGACGCCGAGCTGGAACAGCAGATGCGCGCCGCATCCCTCACCCACCTCACCGCCGTCTCGGGGGCGAACTGCGCCATCGTCGTCGGGCTCGCGTTCCTCCTCGCGGCGCGGTGCGGAATCGGTCGCACGGGGCGTGTGATCGCCGGGCTGTCGGCGCTCGCGGGCTTCGTCGTGCTGGTCACGCCCGAGCCCAGCGTCGTCCGTGCGGCGACGATGTCCGCGATCGCGATGCTCGCGCTGCTGCTCGGACGGCGGGGAAGCGGACTCGCCCTCCTCGCCCTGGCGGTGTGCGTGCTGCTGGCCGCCGATCCGTGGCTGGCGCTGTCATTGGGGTTCGCGCTGTCAGCGGCGGCCACGGGCGCGCTGCTGGTGCTCGCCCCGCCTCTCGCGCGGGGGCTCTGCAGGTTTCTGCCGGCGTCTCTCGCCCTGGCGCTGGCCGTACCGCTGTCGGCGCAGCTCGTCTGCGGTCCGCTCATCGTGCTCGTCAGTCCCGGTGTCGCCGTGTACGGAGTGCCCGCGAACCTCCTCGCGGCCCCGGCCGCCCCGGCCGCCACCGTACTCGGGCTGGCAGCGTGCCTCGCGGGTCCCGTGCCCGTGCTGCAGGCGGGACTGAGTGCCCTCACCTGGGTGCCGGCGGCGTGGATCGCGGGGATCGCGGGTGCCGTAGACGCGCTGCCCGCGCGAACCCTCCCGTGGGCGGAGGGCTTGCCCGGGCTCGTCGGCCTGGTCGTGGTGACGGCCGCAGGAACGGTCCTCCTGCTCCCGCCGGGACGAACACGCGTCGCTCGCCTCGGCCGCGCACTCTCGGCCGTGATGACCGCATCCACCGCGGCGGCGATGGTGGGGATTCTGGTGGTCGACTCCGTCGTGGTTCCGCTCACGACGCCGCAAGGTTGGAGCGTCGCGATGTGCGACGTGGGTCAGGGCGACGCTGTCGTGGTCCGCTCCGCCGGCGCGGTCATGCTCGTCGACACCGGCCCGGAACCCGAGGCTCTCGCCTCCTGTCTCGCGAGGTTGGGGATCACGCGGATCGACCTTCTGGTGCTCACCCACTTCGACATCGACCACGTGGGCGGGCTCGACGGCGTTCCGGCACCCGTGGGTCTCCTGATGCACGGTCCCGCGGACGAGCGCGACACCGCGCGGGTGCTCGCGGTCGGGGCGCGGGATGTCGTCGCCGCTGCCGCGGAGATGGGGGGAGTGTTGGGAGCCGCCCGCTGGCGGATCCTGTGGCCGTCGGCAGACGCCGTGGTGCCGGGCAACGACGCGAGCATCGTCGTGGAGGTCGGGGGCGGCGGGGTGCCGCGCACACTCATGCTGGGGGACCTCGGCGCCGACGCGCAGCGGGCGCTGCGCGCGAGCGGAGAGCTGAGAGGGCCGTACGACGTCCTCAAGGTCGCGCATCACGGCTCGGCGGATCAGGATGCGGGGCTGCAGCGTCAGGCCGCTCCGGCGCTCGCGTTGATCGGCGTGGGTGCGGGCAACGACTACGGGCATCCGCGGGCGGAGATCCTCGACATCCTCTCGGCCCAGGGCACGACTGTGGCGCGCACGGATCTGGACGGCCTCATCCTCGTGGGGACGAGCGAGGGGCGCACGACGCTGTGGCGCGAGCGGGCGGATGCGGCGTCGGCCGCCCTCGGTAGGCTGGGAGGATGGCGATCCGAAAGTCCACCCCGACGCGCAGTGCGATCCCGCAGCAGTCGTGGCGGACCCCGGAGCCGGCGCCGATCGTGCTGATCTCCGGACCCGAGGAGGTCTGTGCGGAGCGCGCCACGGCCAGGCTCCGCGACTATCTGCGCGCCGAAGACCCGAGCCTCGAGATCTCCGACATCGACGCCTCCGACTACACGGCCGGAACGCTTCTGGCGGTCAGCGCGCCGTCGCTGTTCGGCGAGCCGCGACTCGTCCGCATCCGCAGTGTCGAGAAGTGCTCCGACGCGTTCCTCTCGGAGGCCTTGGCCTACCTGGAGAACCCGCAGGAGGGGGCGACGATCGTGCTGCGTCACACCGGCGCGAGCGTGCGGGGCAAGAAGCTCTTGGAGGCGATCCGGGCCGGGGCCGGCGGAGGGGTGGAGGTGGCCTGCCCCGCCATCAAGCGCGATTCCGACCGGTACGACTTCGCCGCGAGCGAGTTCCGCGAGGCCGGCAGGCGTATCGTGCCCGCCGCGCTGCGCGCCCTCGTCGGTGCGTTCTCCGACGACCTGACAGAACTCGCCGCGGCCTGCCAGCAGCTGGTGAACGACGTCGAGGGTGACATCACGGAGCAGATCGTCGAGCGGTACTACGGCGGTCGCGTGGAGACCTCTGCCTTCACCGTCGCCGACACGGCGATCGCCGGTCGTTACGGCGAGGCGCTCCTCGCACTGCGGCAGGCGCTCGACTCGGGCGCCGACCCGGTTCCGATGGTCGCGGCGATCGCGATGAAGCTGCGCACGATGGCCAGGGTGGCCGGCACGCGTGAGCCGTCCCGGCAGCTTGCGACGCGGCTGGGCATGAAGGACTGGCAGGTCGACCGGGCCCGTCGCGACCTGTCGGGGTGGACCCAGGAATCGCTCGGTCTCGCGATCCAGGCGACCGCGCGCGCCGACGCCGAGGTCAAGGGTGGCTCCCGCGACGCCGTCTTCGCGCTCGAACGCCTCGTCACGGTCATCGCCACACGCGCTCCCTACGCGGCCTGAGCCCTGTCCTCGACAACGACGAGGGCCCGCCGCAACAGCGACGGGCCCTCGAGGAGGAAGCGGCTCAGAGAGCGGAGACCTGCTTCGCGATCGCGGACTTGCGGTTCGCGGCCTGGTTCTTGTGGATGACGCCCTTGCTGACGGCCTTGTCGAGCTTCTTGGTAGCCGTGACGAGCGCCTTCTCGGCGGCGGCCTTGTCGCCACCGGCGACGGCCTCGCGGGTGCGACGCACCGCGGTCTTCAGCTCGCTCTTGACGGCCTTGTTGCGCTCGTGCGCCTTCTCGTTGGTCTTGTTGCGCTTGATCTGCGACTTGATGTTTGCCACGTGTCGTGAACTTTCGTTTCGGAGTCTGCTCGGAAGTTGCCGGTCAGCGGTAGAGGGGCGCTTCGCGGCGGTCGTGAAGAGCGGGAAAACCCTTCACGCGCAAGCCAAACAAGGAGTCTACCAGACGGGGTCCCGCGCGCCCGCCTCGATCGTCGCGACGGCGAGTGCGATCACCGCGTCGAAGGCCTCGGGGCGCATCGCCGACACGAGGTGGCTCGTGCGGGGGATGACGATGAGTTCCGCGTGGGGCGCGATGCGCTGGAAGAGACGCTCGCTGACGCGCAGTTGGTCGTACTGGCCGTTGACGAACCACAGCGGTACGTGGATGCGGGCGAGAGAGGCAAGCACGTCGAGCCGAGCGAGCTGCGCGAGCGCGCCGTCCTGGGCGTCGAGGGCGTATCCGCCCGCGCCGAAGTCGTCTCGAGTGTGCTCGGGAAGCGTTCGCGAGAGCACGTACCGGGTCAGCCGCATCCCGCGATCGGGGAGCGCGTCGAAGCCGCGGGCCAGCGTCCGGTAGATGCGCAGTCCCAGCCCGCGCGGCACCGCGGTGCAGGATGCGGCGATGAACCCGGCGATCGGCGGGGGATCGACGCGCCCCGCGTACTCGATGCACAGCAGTCCGCCCATGGAGTGACCGACCAGCAGAACGGGCCCGCGCTCGGCCGCGGCGCGCACGGCACGGTCGATCGTCGCGAACGCCTCGTCGAGGGTGAACGGCTCGGCCATGCGCTTGCCGTGACCGGGAAGGTCCACGGCGGCCACGCCGATGCCCGCGGCCTCGAGGCTCGCCCGCTGGGCGCGCCACATGGAAGCGGACGTCCGGATCCCGTGCACCAGGACCACCTGCACCGTCATCGCCCCAGCCTAGGCTCGGGCGGGCGGCTGCTCCCCGTAGAATCGACGGAACATGTCACCGCGCGCCCTCAAGCCCCTGCAGCCGTCCGCGACTCCGCCCGAGCTGATCCGCAACTTCTGCATCATCGCCCACATCGACCACGGCAAGTCGACGTTGGCCGATCGGATGCTGCAGATCACCGGTGTCGTCGCCGACCGCGACATGCGGGCGCAGTACCTCGACCGCATGGACATCGAGCGCGAGCGCGGCATCACGATCAAGAGCCAGGCCGTGCGGATGCCCTGGTCGGACGCGAACGGCACGTACGCGCTCAACATGATCGACACCCCCGGGCACGTCGACTTCACCTACGAGGTGAGCCGATCGCTCGCTGCGTGCGAGGGCGCGATCCTCCTGGTGGATGCGGCGCAGGGTATCGAAGCGCAGACGCTCGCGAACCTGTACCTCGCGCTCGAGAACGACCTCACGATCATCCCGGTCCTCAACAAGATCGACCTGCCCGCGGCCGATCCCGAGAAGTACGCCGCCGAACTCGCGGGACTCATCGGCGGCGACCCCGCGGACGTGCTTCGCGTCAGCGGCAAGACCGGCATGGGTGTCGAAGCGCTGCTGGATCGGATCGTCGAGCGCATCCCCGCACCCGTCGGAGACCCCGCGGCCCCGGCACGCGCGATGATCTTCGACTCCGTCTACGACGCGTACCGCGGTGTCGTGACCTACGTCCGGATGGTCGACGGCAAGCTCGAGCCGCGTGAGCGGATCCAGATGATGTCGACCAAGGCCACCCACGAACTGCTCGAGATCGGCGTATCCAGCCCCGAGCCGGTTCCCACCAGGGGCCTCGGCGTCGGGGAGGTGGGATACCTGATCACGGGCGTGAAGGACGTGCGCCAGTCGAAGGTCGGCGACACGATCACGAACCACCGCAAGCCCGCCACCGACGCGCTGCCCGGTTACACAGACCCCAAGCCGATGGTCTTCTCGGGCATCTACCCGATCGACGGCAGTGACTACGCGGAGCTGCGCGAGGCGCTCGACAAGCTCAAGCTGTCCGACGCGTCGCTGCAGTACGAGCCGGAGACCTCCGTCGCCCTGGGCTTCGGCTTCCGCTGCGGGTTCCTCGGGCTCCTGCACCTCGAGATCATCACCGAGCGCCTCTCGCGCGAGTTCGGTCTCGACCTGATCACCACCGCGCCCTCCGTGACGTACGAGGTCATGACGGACACGGGGGAGACGGTCACCGTCACCAACCCGAGCGAGTACCCGGACGGCCGCGTGGCCGAGGTCTCCGAGCCGGTCGTCAAGGTCGGCATCCTGCTGCCGAAGGACTACGTGGGCACCGTGATGGAGCTGTGCCAATCGCGCCGCGGGACGCTGCTGGGCATGGACTACCTCAGCGAGGACCGCGTCGAGCTGCGCTACAACATGCCGCTGGGTGAGATCGTCTTCGACTTCTTCGACCACCTCAAGAGCCGCACGCAGGGCTACGCCAGCCTGGACTACGAACCGGCCGGGTCCCAGACCGCCGACCTCGTGAAGGTCGACATCCTCCTGCAGGGCGAGAAGGTCGACGCCTTCAGCTCGATCGTGCACCGTGATAAGGCGTACGCCTACGGCACGATGATGACCGAGCGGCTGCGCAAGCTCATCCCTCGTCAGCAGTTCGAGGTTCCGATCCAGGCCGCCATCGGAGCGCGGATCATCGCCCGCGAGAACATCCGCGCCATCCGCAAAGACGTGCTCGCCAAGTGCTACGGCGGTGACATCACGCGTAAGCGCAAGCTGCTCGAGAAGCAGAAGGAGGGCAAGAAGCGTATGAAGATGGTCGGACGCGTCGAGGTGCCCCAGGAGGCCTTCATCGCCGCGCTGTCGGGTGACGTCGAGACGAAGAAGTAGGGGATTCACATTCGGATCGTGCATCCAGGCCGGCTCGGTACGCTGGAGACCATGCGCCGTGGGACCTTCCGGGACGAGACCGTCGACTACGCCGCCGTCGGGGCGACGCAGGCTCCCGACCTCCTCCAGTACCCGCCGGAGAAGAGCATCCCCGCCGAGGAGTCGTGGAAGCTCGGCAGCGGCGAGGAGCGCTTCCGCTCGGCGGGAGATGCGCTGCTGTCCTGGAGTGCCCTCCGTGACGGCGGCATCTCGATCGCCGAGGTGCGCCCCGCATCCGATCCGAGCTACTCGGGCGTCTCGTTCGATGACGAGGGCCAGCCCATCGCGCCGAGCCGCCTCGACGCCGACCAGCGCTTCGATGCGGACGGAACGCCGTACGTGGCCGCCGGTTCGTCGGTGCACGTGCGCGGCCGTATCGGCGGTTATCGCGTCGACGCCGAGCTGCGCGTGATCTTCGTGGTCGAGGAGAAGCGCCGTATCGGGTTCGCGCTCGGCACGGTGCGCGACTCGGTGGTGAGCGGTGAGGAATCGTTCATGATCGAGTGGCGCGGCGATGACGAGGTCTGGTTCACCGTTCGCGCGTTCGACCGCCCGGTGGCGCCGCTTTACCGCCTTCTCCCCGCACTCGTGCGCCGCCGCCGCCGCGAGTTGTTCAGTCGGTACCTGCGCGCGATCTCACCCATGTACACGACCCCCGCCTGATGACCCCATCCGTACTTCCCGACGGCGACATCGCACCCGCCGACGGGGCTCTCCCCGAGGGCACCGTGGTGGATTGCGACACCGATTTCGGGGTCTACATCCACGTCCCTTACTGCCGTGTGCGCTGCGGATACTGCGACTTCAACACCTACACGGCCGATGAGCTGCGCGGCCACCGACGCGACGACTATCCCGACGATCTGAGCCGTGAGATCGCGTTGGCGACCCGGGTGCTGGCAGACGCCCCGCGGCCGGCGCAGACCGTCTTCTTCGGCGGGGGCACGCCGACCCTGCTCTCGTCGGCGGCGCTGGGCGGGATGCTGCACGCCGTCCGCGAAGGCTTCGGCATCGCGCCGGGCGCCGAGATCACGGTCGAGGCCAATCCCGACTCGGTAACCCCCGCGTCCCTCGCCGAGCTCGCCGAGGCGGGAGTGACCCGCGTCTCGATCGGCATGCAGTCGAGCGTCCCCCACGTGCTCGCCGCACTCGATCGCACGCATGATCCCGTCAACGTCGCCGCGGCCGTCGCGGGGGCGCGGGCGGCCGGGCTCGACGTGAGCGTCGATCTGATCTACGGCGCACCGGGGGAGTCCCTCTCCGATTGGCGCGCATCGGTCGATGCCGCCCTCGCGCTGGAGCCGGATCATCTCTCCGCCTACGCGCTCATCATCGAGGATGGAACGAAGCTGGCCCGCCGCATCCGCTCCGGTGAGGTGCCCGCGCCCGACGACGACCTGCAGGCCGAGATGTACGAGCTCGTCGACGACGCGATGGCGGATGCGGGCTACGAATGGTACGAGGTGTCCAATTGGGCGCGCGGCACAGACCACCGCTCACGCCACAACCTCGCCTACTGGCGCGGAACAGACTGGTGGGGGTTCGGTCCGGGTGCGCACAGCCACGTCGCCGGAGTGCGCTGGTGGAACGTGAAGCACCCGGCCGCGTACGCGCAGCGGCTCTCGCTAGGGTCGTCTCCGGCGGCGGCGAGGGAGGTCCCCGACCAGGAGGCCCGCACCCTCGAGCGCATCCTGCTGGAGTCCCGCATCCGTGAGGGGCTTCCGGTCGAGGTGGTCCCGGCCGATCGACGCGGCGCCGTGGCCGGGCTCATCGCCGACGGCCTGGTGGAGGGGGCGGCCGCCCTGCGCGGTCGGATCGTCCTCACGCGTCGTGGCCGGCTCCTGGCCGACGCGGTCGTGCGCGCGCTGACCGACTGAGTCAGCGGGCGAGTGCCGCGAGCACTTCCGCACGCGGCAGGGCGACGTCTTCTGTCACGGTGTCGTAGCGGCGCACGAGCGAGCCGTCGCGGAAGGTGGGCCAGCCGGGATCGCCGGTCTCGGCGAAGCGGATCCAGTCGGCGTGCATGCGCGTGGCCAGCTGCTGCGGGGCCCGGGTGCCGCCCATCGTGATGGCGCCATCGTCGCCGAGCGCGTCGAAGACGAAGCCGAGTTCGAGGGCGTGCGCGGCGCGGAGGTCGCGGACCGGGCTCGGCCAGGCGAACTCGTAGACGAACGTGGGTGCGCCGCGCAACCGTGCGACCTCGATCGCCGGCTGCCGCACCAGCAGATCCGTCAGCACCTGTCCGATGATCTCTCCCGCAGGGGCGTCGGGCAGCGCGGTCCGGTACGCGCGCCATACGCCGCGCGGCAGACGCTTCGCGAGCGCGAGGAGGGCGTACGTCCGCCGCGAGAGCTTCGCGAGCGCCTCGGGTGGATACCAGAGGCGGTACTCGTCGGTGTTGGTGCCGATGATGACCGGAACGTCGACATCGACGAGGGCGCGTCGGGGGTTCTCCGGGAGTGTCATCGGATCGATGGTCGCGTTGTATCCCGGTGCCGCCTTGAGCAGGGTGGATGCCGCCGAGAGTTCGTCCCTCGCCGCGACGAGACGCTCCGGCGGGATCCGGCGGAACTCCTCGGCGGTGGCGGGGATTCCGAGCCGGCGAGCGATGTCGCGCGCGGGCCGGGCGGCGCGCTCGGGCGTCGCGGCGTCCAGCGGCCCCGACTCGATGATCGCCCCCGCGATGAGCGGGCGCAGGTCCTCGCGGGCCAGAAGCGCAGCGACGACGGCACCGCCGGCGGACTCGCCGAAGATCGTGATCCGCGAGGGATCGCCGCCGAAGCGGGCGATGTTCCGATGGGTCCACCGCAGTGCCTCGGCCGCATCCGCGAGCCCGATGTTCCTGGGTGCACCGGGCAGGACCGAGAACCCCTCGGCGCCCAGACGGTAGTTCGCCGAGACGAAGACGACGCCGTCGCGGGCGAACGGGGTGCCGTCGTACACGCTGATCGCCGCCGTGCCGCGCTCGAGCGCTCCACCGTGGAACCAGAGCATGACCGCGGCGCCGTCCGCATCCGCCGGTCGCCACACGTTCACCGTCAGGATGTCGTCGCCGGGGATCAGGGTCGAGGGGAGGAGCTTGCCGATCTCGCCCGGATAGGGCGACTGCGGCGATGAGGGCCCGAACACGGTGGCCTCTCGCACCCCGTCCCAGGTCGCGACCGGCTCGGGAAGAGCGAATCGGCGCGCTCCGACCGGTGGTTTCGCGTAGGGGACGCCGAGGTAGCGCTCGATCCCCTCGGAGAGGGCTCCGGATACGACTCCGGTCTCGGTGTGGATGACGGGATGCGACATGCGACCTCCTCTCGAGAGTCTACGGGCGGCCTACCGGCGACTCGCCTCGCGAGCGCGCTAGAATTGGCACTCCCAGACCTCGAGTGCCAGGAGGGAGTGCGCATGGTCAGCGATCGGGGGCTCGACGTGCTTCGGGCGATCGTCCAGGACTACGTGGAGACGCGCGAACCCGTCGGCAGCAAGTCGATCGTCGAACGTCATTCGTTCGGCGTGTCCGCCGCGACGATCCGCAACGACATGGCGCTGCTCGAGGACGAGGAGCTCATCACCGCACCGCACACCTCGTCCGGTCGGGTGCCGACCGACAAGGGCTACCGCGTCTTCGTGAACCACCTCGCCGAACTGCGGCCCCTCACGAGTGCCCAGCGCTCGGCGATCACGGCGTTCCTCGGGGCTCCGGCCGATCTGGACGACATGCTCGGGCGCACAGTCCGTGCGCTGACCCAACTCACCGGTCAGGTCGCCCTGGTGCAGTATCCGTCGTTCGAGCGCGCGAGCATCACGCACGTCGAACTCGTCCACCTCGGCGGGTCGCGTCTGGTCGTCGTGCTCGTCACCGACACCGGTCGGGTGTCGCAGCGTCTGATGGCAGGGCCCGAGCCGCTCGAGGAGACGGATGTGGCGACGCTCCGCGCGCAGGTGTCGGTGCTCGTGACCGGGCGGCCCGTGCGCGAGGGCACGCAACGCGTGGCGCAGGCTCTGGCCGAGACGTTGACCGACAGTCGGGCCGACCGCGCCCTTGGCGCGCTCCTGCGCACCGTCGGCGAGGAGCTCGACGAGTTCCGGCAGGACCGGCTGGTCATGGCGGGAACCGCCAACCTCGCCCGGGCCGAGGGCGACTTCCGCGGCAGCATCTACCCGCTGCTGGAAGCGATCGAGGAGCAGGTGACGCTGCTGCGTCTGATGGGCGAGATGGTGGCCGACGAGCAGGGGCTCGCCGCATCCATCGGACGCGAGAACGAGGCGTTCGGACTCGTCGAGGCGTCGGTGGTGGCCAGCGATTACGACACGACCGGAGGTCAGGCGCGCGTGGGCGTGCTCGGACCCACCCGGATGGACTACTCCAGCAACCTCGCGGCCGTCCGCGCCGTGGCTCACTACCTGAGCCGGCTGCTGGAAGACGACGAACGCGCGCGCTGAGCGCGTGCGAGACGATTCCGCGGCACGCGGACGGGAAGGCTGAAGTGGCAGACCACTACGAAGTACTCGGGGTGCCTCGCGACGCATCGCAGGACGACATCAAGAAGGCGTACCGCAAGCTCGCGCGCCAGCTGCATCCCGATGTGAACCCCGGTGAGGATGCGGCGGAGCGCTTCAAGCTCGTCACGCACGCCTACGACGTGCTGAGCGACAGTGAGCAGCGTCGCCGGTACGACATGGGCAGCGACGGCGGCGGATTCGGTGGTGCGCAGGGCTTCGGCGGGTTCAGCGACATCTTCGACACGTTCTTCGGCGGCGGCGGCGCAGGACGGGTGCGCCCGCGCTCGCGCACCGAACGCGGCCAGGATGCCCTCGTGCGCGTGACGCTCGAGCTGCGAGAGGTGATCTTCGGCGCCCACCGCGACATCGAGGTGGACACCGCTGTGCTGTGCGAGACGTGCGAGGGCGGGTGCTGCCAGCCCGGCACGTCGCCGGTCACGTGCGACATCTGCCACGGCAGCGGCCACGTGCAGCGCACGGTCCGCAGCCTGCTCGGCAACGTCGTCACCAACCAGCCCTGCGCGACGTGCCAGGGATACGGCACCACCATCCCGTACCCGTGCGCCACCTGCCAGGGCCAGGGTCGGGTGCGTGCGCGTCGCACGGTCTCGGTCGACATCCCCGCGGGCGTCGAGACGGGCCTGCGCCTGCAGCTTCCCGGCTCGGGCGAGGTGGGCCCTGCGGGAGGCCCCCACGGCGACCTGTATCTGGAGATCACGGTGGCCGCCGACGAGGTCTTCAGTCGCGACGGCGACGACCTGCTCGCGACGCTCGACGTCTCGATGCCCGACGCCATCCTCGGCACCACCACCCGCATCGAGGCGCTGGACGGTCACGTCGAACTCGAACTGCGCGCCGGAGTCCAGGCCGGCGACGTGCTGACGATCAAGGGACGCGGGATCACGCCGCTTCGCGGCAATCAGCGCGGCGACCTGAAGATCGGCGTGCACGTGGTCACCCCGACCCGCCTCGACCACAAGGAGCGGGCGCTCATCGAGGAGTTCGCGAAGAAGACGAAGGCGCCGGCTCCCCGCCTGTCGGAGTTCCAGCAGGGCCTGTTCGCCAAGCTGCGCGACCGCTTCCGCAACGGCTGATCCGATGGCGCTGCACTTCCTGCTCGACGACGCCTCCGATGCGCATCCCGGCCGCACGGTCGTGCTGACCGGAGCCGAGGCGCACCACGCCGCCACCGTGCGGCGCGTGCGCGTCGGCGAGGAGGTCACGATCGGTGACGGACGGGGCGTCTGGGCGACCGGGACGTGCGTCAGCGTCGCGCCGCGCGAAGTGGCGGTCGAGATCGGGCGGCGCGAGGACGTTCCGGCCCCCGCGCCGCGCCTCGTCCTCGTTCAAGCGCTGGCGAAAGGCGATCGCGACGAGATGGCGGTGCAGGCCGCGACGGAGCTCGGCGTCGCCGAGGTCGTGCCCTGGCAGGCCGCGCGCAGCGTCTCGCGCTGGGACTCCGCCAAGGCGGTCAAAGGCCGCGCCCGCTGGGCGCAGATCGTCCGCGAGGCCGCCAAGCAGGCGCATCGCGCGTGGGTGCCGGAAGTGAGCGAGGTCCGCACCAGCGCGCAGATCGCGCAGCGCGCGGCCACCGTCCCGACGCTCGTGCTGGAGCCCGGCGCATCCGAGTCGCTCAGCGCCAGGATGCAGGAGCTGCACGGTGCCCCCGAGATCTTGCTGGTCGTGGGGCCCGAAGGAGGGATCGACGCGGGCGAGCTCGACACGTTCGCCGCCGCGGGCGCGCACCCGGTCCGGCTCGGAAGCGGAGTCCTCCGCACCTCGACCGCGGGACCCGCCGCCCTCGCCGCCATCGAGGCTCTCCTGGGTCGGTGGTGAACGCGCGCGCATAGACTGGAGGAATGAGCGAGCCGTCCGTGTTCACCCGCATCCTGCAGGGCGAGATCCCCGCGGAGATCCTCGTCGAGACCGAGCGCGTCTTCGTCATCCGTGACATCGCGCCCCAGGCTCCCGTCCACCTTCTGGTCATCCCGAAGACTTCCGAGTACCGCGACGTCGTGTCGCTCGCGGCGCAGGCGCCCGATCTGCTCGCCGAGATGGTCGAGGTCGCCGGCTCGGTCGCCGCGCAGCACGCGGACGGCGACTTCCGCCTCGTCTTCAACTCTGGTGCCGGCGCCGGTCAGACCGTCTTCCACGTGCACGCGCACGTCCTCGCCGGCGATCTTTCGGAGGGGAGTGTCGGTGCCTGAGCAGCCCCAGCCCGAAGCCGTCGAGAAGCTGATGGCCGACGGCATCGCCATGGTGCAGCTTCTCGGACCGCAGGACCGCCTCCTGCGCGTGGTCGAGCGCGAGCATCCGGATGTCGACGTCCACGTGCGCGGCAACGAGATCACCCTCTCGGGTTCGGCCGCCGAGGTCGCCGCAGCGAAGACGCTCGTGGAGGAGCTGCTGGTCATGACCCGCCGCGGGCAGGACCTCGGCCCCGCCGACGTCGCGTCGTCGCGCCGCATCCTCGACACCGACGGCGGGATGCGTCCGTCGGAGGTCATGGGCGAGGCGATCCTGTCGTCGCGCGGCAAGGTCATCCGCCCGAAGACGCTCGGGCAGAAGGCCTATGTCGACGCGATCGAAGAGAACACGATCGTGTTCGGCATCGGCCCCGCTGGCACAGGCAAGACCTACCTGGCGATGGCGAAGGCCGTCCAGGCGCTCCAGCGCAAGGAGGTCAGTCGCATCATCCTCAGCCGGCCGGCGATCGAAGCGGGGGAGCGCCTCGGGTTCCTCCCCGGCTCGCTGACCGACAAGATCGATCCGTACCTGCGGCCTCTCTACGACGCGCTCAACGAGATGCTCGACCCGGAGCTCGTTCCCAAGCTCATGGCGAGTGGAACCATCGAGGTGGCGCCGCTCGCCTACATGCGCGGGCGGACGCTCAACGACTCCTTCGTGGTGCTCGACGAAGCGCAGAACACGACGCCCGAGCAGATGAAGATGTTCCTCACCCGCCTGGGGTTCGGCACACGCATGGTCGTCACCGGCGACATCACTCAGATCGACCTGCCGCAGGGAGCATCCGGCCTGCGCCTGGTGACGCGGGTGCTCAAAGACATCGACGACATCCACTTCTCCTACCTCACCAGCGACGACGTGGTGCGCCACACCCTCGTCGGGAAGATCGTCGACGCCTACACCGAGTTCGATGAGCGACGCCTCGCCTCCCGGCGTGAGCGGGATGAGGCCAGCGAGCTCGCCAATCGTGCCCAGAGGCGCGGGGGCGCGCGCGACCACCTTCCGAAGCGAGGACGCTCATGACGATCGAGATCACCAACGAGTCCGGAATCGACGTCGACGAGACCGTGCTGCTGCGACTCATGGAGAGCAACTTCTCCGAGCTCCACATCAGCGCGGACGCCGACGTCGCGATCCTGCTGGTCGACGAGGGCGCCATGGAGGCGCTGCACGTGCAGTGGATGGACGAGCCGGGACCGACCGACGTGCTGAGCTTCCCGATGGACGAGCTGCGGCCCGGCTCCGAAGAGGCCCCGACGCCTTCCGGCCTCCTGGGCGACATCGTGCTGTGCCCGCAGGTCGCCGAGACCCAGGCGCGTGAGGCGAAGCCGCCGCATCCGATGCAGGACGAGCTGATCATGCTCACCACGCACGGGCTGTTGCACCTGCTCGGCTTCGATCACGCCGAGCCCGATGATGCAGCCGAGATGTTCGGCCTGCAACGCGATCTCATCGTCGCCTTCACCCTCGCCGAGCGGCGCAGGGCGCGGGGATGACCGCTGCGCTGCTGCTGACCGCGGCCGTTCTGCTCATCGCGTTCGGCGCTCTCATGGCCGCGATCGACGCGGCGTTCGGCGTCACCTCGCGCCAGGACCTCGTCGATCTCTCGGGGTCCGGGCGCAACGCCGTGCCGCTCGGTCGTATCAGCGCCGACCCGGAGGCGCACGCCAACGCGGTGGCCTTCATCCGCGTCCTGGCGGAGACCGGTGCCGCGGTGCTCGTGACCGCCGCGTTCGACCAGCTGTTCGACAACGTCTGGTGGGCGATCCTGGCGGCCGTCGTGCTCATGACGGGCCTGTCGTTCGTCGCTGTCGGTGTCAGCCCCCGCTCGGTGGGTCGTCGCCATGCCGAGGGTCTGCTGCGCGGAGCCGCGCCGGTGATCCGGGGCGTCCGCATCCTCCTCGGCCCGCTCGCACACGGCCTCGTCGCGCTGAGCAGTCGGGTGACACCGGGCGGCGCGCGCGGGGCATCCTTCGACACCGAGGAACAGCTGCTCAGCATGGTCGACGAAGCCGCCATGCACGACCTGATCGAAGAGGACGACCGCGAGCTGATCCACTCGGTCTTCGAGTTCACCGGCACCTACGTGCGCGCCGTCATGGTGCCGCGCACCGACCTCGTCACGCTCGCGGAGGACGACACGGCGCGAGAGGCGCTGCGGATCTTCCTCGACACGGGGGTCTCGCGCATCCCCGTCCTCACCGCCGACGGCGAAGACGTCAGCGGCATCCTCTATCTCAAGGACCTCGTGCGTCGCGCGTTCCGTGACGAGCAGGACTGGGGTGCGCAGTCGGTGGCGCAGCTGGCACGCGTCCCCGTTTTCGTGCCCGAGTCGATGCGCGTCGAGCCGTTGCTGCAGCAGATGCAGCGCGACGCGGTGCACGTGTGCATGGTCGTCGACGAGTACGGCGGC
This sequence comes from Microbacterium sp. RG1, assembly GCF_005347485.1. Taxonomy (NCBI): domain Bacteria; kingdom Bacillati; phylum Actinomycetota; class Actinomycetes; order Micrococcales; family Microbacteriaceae; genus Microbacterium; species Microbacterium sp. RG1. The sequence goes on from NZ_CP034121.1 coordinate 749,134, forward strand.
ATCGCGGGGCTCGTGACCCTCGAGGACGTCATCGAGGAGCTCGTGGGGGAGATCGCCGACGAGTACGACGCCCCGGCGACGGAAGTCGTCGAGCTCAGCCCCGATCGCTATCGGGTGAGCGCTCGCCTCGGCCTGGACGCGGTCGGTGAGTTGTTCGGCCTCGAGCTCGACGACGACGAGGTCGATTCCATCGGCGGGCTCTTGGGCAAGGTGCTGGGCCGGGTTCCGCAGCCCGGTGCCAGCGTCACGTACGAGGGCCTCAACCTGACAGGCGGGGCGTCGCGCGGGCGGGGGCGCGGACTCGCGACGGTCCTGGTCGAGCGTGCCCCGGAACCGCAGACGGATACCCGGACGGGTTCGATCCCCGTGCCGGTGAAGGGAGAACGATGACCGACGAGCACCGCAGCGGCTTCGTGACATTCGTGGGCCGCCCGAACGTCGGCAAGTCGACGCTCACCAACGCGCTCGTGGGCGAGAAGATCGCCATCACGAGCGAGAAGCCGCAGACGACGCGTCGCGCGATCCGCGGCATCGTGAATCGGCCGGCCGGCCAGCTCGTCGTCGTCGACACGCCGGGACTGCACCGACCCCGCACCCTGCTCGGGCAGCGCCTGAACGACCTGGTCGAGGATGTGCTCGGTGACGTCGACGTCATCGCCTTCTGCGCGCCGGCGACCGAGAAGGTCGGTCCCGGTGACCGCCGCATCGCGGAGTCGTTGAACGGCTACCCCCGCGCGCGGAAGGTCGCCGTGGTCACGAAGACGGATGCCGCATCCCGTGAGCAGATCACCGAGCGACTGATCGAGGTGGACTCCCTCCGCGAGGACTGGGATGCGGTCATCCCGCTCTCCGCGCTGACGGGAGAGCAGCTGGGAGTGCTCTCCGACGAGCTGCTGGCCCTCATGCCCGCCGGTCCTGCGCTGTACGACTCGGATGTGGTGACGGACGAGACCACGGAGGACCGCATCGCCGAGATCATCCGTGAAGCGGCCCTGGGCGATGCGCGCGAGGAGCTCCCGCACTCCATCGCGGTCGTCGTCCAAGACATCTCCGAGCGTGAGGATTCGGATCTGACGGATGTGTTCGCCGACATCGTCGTTGAACGTGACAGTCAGAAGGCGATCATCATCGGACGCAAGGGGCAGCGCCTGCGCGATGTGGGCGCGGCCTCGCGCGCCGGGATCGAGCAGCTGCTGGGGCGCCGGGTGTACCTGTCGCTGCACGTGCGCGTGGCGAAGGAGTGGCAGCGCGACCCGAAGCAGCTGGGGCGCCTCGGCTTCTGACTCGCCGGGTGTAAGCTGTCGGCATGCGCGCGGCCGTGCTTCTCCTTAGTCGCCGCGACGAGACCTCGATCTAGGGCCCTTCTCGTCGCGGAGCTCGTCGACGGCCCGCATCATCCGACGAGGAAAGCAGCCATGGAGAACACTCAGAAGCCGTCCGGCATGCCGACGCACAAGTACCGCCCGTTCCACGAGCAGATCCGTGTGGATCTGCCCGATCGCACCTGGCCCGGCAAGCGCATCACCGAGGCGCCGCGCTGGTGTGCGGTCGATCTGCGCGACGGCAACCAGGCACTGATCGACCCGATGAGTCCCGAGCGCAAGCGCGTCATGTTCGACCTGCTCGTGCGCATGGGCTACAAGGAGATCGAGGTCGGCTTCCCGAGCGCGAGCCAGACGGACTTCGACTTCGTGCGTGAGCTGATCGAGAAGGACCTCATCCCCGACGACGTCACCATCCAGGTGCTCACGCAGGCGCGCCAACACCTGATCGAGCGCACCTACGAGGCCATCGCCGGTGCCAAGCAGGCGATCGTCCACCTGTACAACTCCACGAGCGTGCTGCAGCGCGACGTCGTCTTCCGGACGGACAAGCAGGGCATCATCGACATCGCGCTCGAGGGTGCGCGGCTCTGCCGCGAATACGAGAAGCGCGTCCCCGAGACCGCGGTCTACTACGAGTACTCGCCCGAGAGCTACACGGGTACCGAGCTCGAGTTCGCGGCCGAGATCTGCAACGCCGTGCTCGAGATCCTGGAACCGACGCCCGAGCGCAAGGTGATCATCAACCTGCCCGCCACCGTGGAGATGGCGACCCCGAACGTCTACGCCGATTCGATCGAGTGGATGGGGCGCAACCTCAACCATCGCGAGAACGTCATCATCTCGCTGCATCCGCACAACGACCGCGGCACGGCCGTCGCCGCGGCGGAGCTGGGCTACATGGCCGGCGCCGATCGCATCGAGGGCTGCTTGTTCGGCAACGGTGAGCGCACGGGCAACGTCGACCTGGTCGCCCTGGGGATCAACCTGTTCACGCAGGGCATCGACCCCCAGATCGACTTCAGCGACATCGACCAGATCAAGCGCACGGCCGAGTACTGCAACCAGTTGCCCGTTCCCGAGCGCAGCCCGTGGGCCGGCGACCTCGTCTTCACGGCCTTCAGCGGTTCGCACCAGGACGCCATCAAGAAGGGCTTCGAGGCGATGGCCGCCGAAGCGGCGTCGCGCGGTGTCTCGGTCGATGAGATCGAGTGGGCCGTACCGTATCTGCCGATCGACCCCAAGGATCTGGGCCGGTCCTATGAGGCCGTCATCCGGGTCAACTCGCAGTCGGGCAAGGGCGGGGTGGCATACCTGCTCAAGACCGACCACGCGCTGGATCTGCCCCGCAAGCTCCAGATCGAGTTCTCCGGGGTCGTTCAGGCCAAGACCGACGCCGAAGGCGGCGAGGTCACGAGCGACCAGATCTGGTCGGTCTTCTCCGACGAGTACCTGCCTTCGGAGTCGGAAGACGCCCGCTGGGGCCGTTTCGAACTCCTCGGTACTCGGACCTCGAGCGAGATGACCGGCGACGTCGAGCTGAACGTGCGTCTGCGCGACGGCGACACCGTCGAGGATGCGACCGCGAACGGCAACGGCCCCATCGCGGCCTTCCTCGAGGTGCTGCGAACCCGTGGGTTCGACATCTCGCTGTACGACTACGTCGAGCACACCATGAGTGCAGGCGGCGACGCGCAGGCGGCGGCCTATGTCGAGCTGCAGGTCGATGGCGAGCGTCTGTGGGGCGTCGGCATCGACGGAGACATCTCCACGGCGAGCCTCAAGGCGGTCGTCTCGAGCGTCAACCGCGCGATCCGCACCCGCGAGCGCGAGCTGGTCGCCAGCGCCTGATCCCGCATCCCCGCATCCCCACCTCCGCGGGCGTTCACTCGGGCTCGGCGGCGGGGCGCACGATCGGGATCGCCGCGGTCTCCACGGCGACCTTGCGCCGGTACAGCATGCGCTGCTCCGGGAGTGACAGGTCGAAGATCACCGCGAGGATGCGGATGGTGGTCGTCACGGCGATCCCCACGATCGCCGCGGCGACGAGGTTCACTCCGAACGCGTCCAGCGTCGCGAGCACGACGCATCCGGCCGCTGCGGCCACGGCGTAGAGCGACCCGACGTGCATGATGGCGACCGGCAGACCCATGATCACGTCACGGAGCACCCCACCGCCCACGGCCGCGCAGACGCCGACGAAAACGGCGGGAACGACCGGAAGCCCCAGGGCGAGGGCCTTGCTCGTGCCGAAGGCACCGAAGAGTCCGATGACGAACGCGTCGAGCGAGACGATGACCCGGTTCAGACGCTGGAAGAGGCCCGCCAGCAGCATCCCGATGAGGGATGCTGCCATCGCGGTGAGCAGGTACCAGTCACTCTGCAGGGTGGCGGGAGCGACGCCGAGCAGCAGATCGCGGATCAGACCGCCTCCCATGCCGAACAGGATGCCGATGATCGCCACCCCGAGCAGATCGAGGCGACGCTGGCCGCGAAAGCCGGACGCGAAGAGCGCGCCCTGCACGCCTCCGAGGGCGACGGCGGTGAGATCGGCCCACAGGGGGATCACGAAGAGCGGCTCGGTCACGCATCCATTGTCTCTGCTCCGCGGGATAATCGAGTGTGCCCACCTATCGCGACGAGGTCGTGGTCCTGCGCACCCACAAGCTGGGTGAGGCGGATCGGATCGTCACCATGCTCGGGCGCCGCACCGGCAAGATCCGCGCCGTCGCGAAGGGCGTGCGCCGCACGTCGTCCCGGCTGGGCGCGAGGCTGGAACCCTTCATGGTCGCCGACGTCCAGCTGTACGCGGGCCGCTCGCTCGACATCGTTCAGCAGGCCGAATCGCTGGGCACCTACGGCGCCGACATCGCCGGCGACTACGACAGCTACACGGCCGCGAGCGCGATGGCTGAGACCGCCGACCGGCTCGGCGACGCCGAAGCGTCCTCGTCGCACTATCTCCTGCTGGTGGGAGGCTTGCGGGCGCTCGCTCGCGCCGATCATGCGCCGCGCAGCATCCTCGACTCCTACCTCCTGCGCGCCCTCGCCCTCTCGGGCTGGGCTCCGGGCCTCGACGACTGCGCGCGATGCGGCACGCCCGGCCCGCACAGCGCGTTCGTCGCTCAGGCGGGCGGCATGGTGTGTCCCTCCTGCGCGCCCGCGGGGTCCGCGCGCGTCGATGTCGAGACCACGGGCCACCTCCGCGCGCTGCTGACCGGCGACTGGGAGAGCGTGGATGCCGCTGCCGAGCGCACGCACGCGTCCGCCTCCGGACTCGTCGCCGCCTATGCGCAGTGGCATCTCGAGCGCGGCATCCGATCCCTGTCCCACGTGGAAAGAGCCCGATGAGCCCGAAGCCCTACACGCACCGGGATGCGGTGCCCTATCGACCGGTCGACTGGACGGGGGAGTATCCACCCGCCTACCAGCGCGGCACGGTGCCGCGTCACGTGGCGATCGTGATGGACGGCAACGGGCGATGGGCGAACGGCCGCGGCCTCACGCGTGTCGAGGGGCACAAGGCGGGGGAGGCGGCCCTGCTGGACGTGGTCGCCGGTGCGATTCAGGCCGGCGTCACCCACCTCTCCGTCTACGCGTTCTCGACGGAGAACTGGAGCCGTTCGCCCGACGAGGTGCGCTTCCTGATGGGCTTCAACCGCGACGTGCTCCACCGCCGTCGCGACCAGCTCAACGAGTGGGGCGTGCGGGTCCGGTGGGCCGGCCGCAAACCACGGCTGTGGGGCTCGGTCATCAAAGAGCTCCAGTACGCCGAAGAGCTCACGCGCGACAACACGGTGCTGACGCTGACGATGTGCGTGAACTACGGAGGTCGGGTCGAGCTCGTCGACGCCATGCGGTCGATCGCGGATGATGTCGCCGCCGGGCGCCTGCGGCCGTCCGCCGTCACGGAGAAACTCGTCCAGCGTCGGCTCTACCAGCCTGATATGCCGGATGTGGACCTGTTCGTCCGATCCAGCGGTGAACAGCGCACCTCCAACTTCCTCCTCTGGGAGTCCGCGTACGCCGAGTTCGTGTTCCTCGACACCCTCTGGCCCGACTTCGGCCGCCGTGATCTGTGGCGGGCGATCGACATGTACCTGGGCCGCGATCGCCGGTTCGGCGGCGCCGTCGACGCACCTCGCGCGTGACGCGGCCTCAGCCGATGCCGAGCTCCGCGTCCGTCTTCGGATACGAACGCTGCAGCCACGCGCCGAATCCCTTCCGGGCGAGGCACGCGGTGTTGTCTGCGCAGGCGATCACCGGATCCTCCTTCGCGTAGATGCGGTAGGTGTCGACCTTGCGATTGAGGACATCGCCGCCGAGGTTGACGGGCAGATTCTGCGAGGGATATCCCACGAAGTAACGGATGGCGTCCGTCGGATACCCGACGCTCTGTGCCGCCGCCCGTACGATCGCGCCGGTCGCGCCGTGGTCGGGGTGATCGCCCTGTGTCAGGGGCGAGTTGGCGGGAACGTGGGTGAACAACCGGGTGGGTGCCCACGCCGTGATCGCCTCGGCGACGGTCTGCTGCAGCACCGCGGCGCTGAGGGGCGGTGCGCCGTCGATGGGGGCGAGCGCCGGGATCGCGCCGGATTCCAGCTGCGGAATGCTGGCGTGGCCGGTGGCGGTGAACCCGCCCGCATCGAGACCGCCGTCGGGAAGACGAAGGAACGCCACACTCAACTTGGGGTCGCCCTGGCGGGAGAACAACGTGACGTGTGCGCCGGACAGAGTGGTGATGCTGGTCTCGTCCCAGAACGCCTGTGCGCCGCGCATCGTGTTGTAGGCACGCAGGATGCCGAGTTCGCGCGACCGGGAGTAGTTCGTGCCCTTGCCGGCGTCTCCGGCGGTCAGGTAGAGCGTGCGGACGCATTCGCCGTTGCTCACAGCCTCCTGGAGCGACGGGTTCGCGAAGATCAGATCGTCGTCCTGGTGGGCCCACACGGACATCACAGACGTCGTGTCGCACCCGAGCGCGAGCGGGGAGACCGGCGCCGGTGGCGGTGGGGGCGGCGGAGGGATGTCGGGCGTCTGCACCGGCGTGGGCAGCGGCGCGGGATCCGGTGAGTGGATCGCCGAGGGCGACGAACTGGGTGACGGCTCCGCGGCGAACGGGAAGGACGCCGGCAGCTGCGGCAGGACCACGGCTGCCGCCGTGGTGGCGCCCACCGCCAGGACGGCGATGAGCGAACTCACCCAGATGACTGTGCGGCGTCGACGCCGTCGTGCGTGGCGCGCGTCGCGCGCCGGGGTTCGGGTCCCCACGTGCTTTCCCCATGTTGCTCAGGTGCCGGCATACCCCCACGGCAGCCCCCAGAAGTCTCGCACAGCCCGTCCCGCTTGCGTGGCCATTCTTCGCACCTTCTCAGCGTTCGTCGCTCTTGTCGTGGAGCGTCGGAATAGTGGAGGTCGAGCCGCCGTTGCTCCCGTCATGACAGACCCGATTCGTATCGACGTGTGGAGTGACATCGCGTGCCCGTGGTGTTACATCGGAAAGCGCAATCTCGAGGCCGGATTGAAGGCCACCGCGGATGACGAGGACGCCCCGCGGGTGGAAGTGACGTTCCACTCCTACGAGCTCTCACCTGACACTCCCGTCGACTTCCACGGGAACGAGGTGGACTTCCTCGCGGAGTACAAGGGGATGCCGCACGACCAGGTTCGGCAGATGCTGGACCGTGTCACCGGCGTGGCGGCCGAGGCCGGTCTCGACTATCACTTCGAGAAGCTGCAGCACACCAACACGGTGCTCGCGCACCAGCTGCTGCACTTCGCGAAGGAGCAGGGTCTGCAGCGGGAGATGACCGAGCGTCTCATGGCCGCCTACTTCGTCGAAGGGCACCATGTGGGTCGGGTGGACGATCTCGTCGCACTGGCAGCGGAGGTCGGACTGGATGCGGATGCCGCGCGCGAGGCGCTGGAGAGCAATCGGTACCTCGACGCCGTCGAGGCCGACAAGGCGCAGGCGACGGCCTACGGGATCAACGCCGTCCCGTTCTTCGTCATCGACGAGCGCTACGGCGTGAGCGGGGCGCAGCCGCCCGAGGCGTTCGCGCAGATCGCCCGCCAGGTTTGGGCGGAGCGGCAGGGCGCGGAGACGGCCTGAATCAGGCGGGCAGGTTCCGCTCGATGACCTCGACGATCGCCGGATCGTCGGGCTTCGTCGTCGGGCGGAACCGGTGCACGTCACCCGCGGGGGTGAGCACGAACTTCTCGAAGTTCCAGAGGATGGGGCCGTGCTTGCCCTCTTCGTCCTTCGCACGCTTGAGTGCCTTGTAGAGGGGCGCGGCTCCGGGGCCGTTGACCTTCACCTTGTCGTTCACGGGGAACGTGACGCCCCACGTCATCGAGCAGTATTCGAGGATCTCCTCGACGGATCCCGGTTCCTGGCCCATGAACTGGTTGCAGGGGAATCCGAGCACGGTGAAGCCTCGCTCACCGTAGGTGCGCTGCAGCTCCTCGAGCTGTTCGTACTGCGGGGCGAGGCCGCAGCGGGAGGCGACGTTGACGATCATGAGGACGTTCTGGCCGTATTCGGCGAGGGTCTTCTGGGTGCCGTCTGCGGCGGCGAAGGGGATGCTGCGGAGGTCTTCGGCGGTGGTCGCGCTCATGAGCCTTACAGTACGCCGCCGCGCGGTCCCTCGGTCTGGGAGAATGATTTGGTGACCACGACAATCGCCCCCGCGCGCCCTCTGCGGCTCGGCCCCATCGAGGTCGAGGTGCCGGTGGTTCTCGCGCCCATGGCGGGCATCACGAACACGGCGTTCCGCCGGTTGTGTCGCGAGTACGGTGCGGGCCTCTACGTGAGCGAGATGATCACCTCGCGCGCCCTCGTGGAGCGCAACGACACGACGATGCGCCTCATCCGCCATCATGAGTCCGAGACGCCGCGCTCGGTGCAGCTGTACGGCGTGGATCCGGCGACGGTGGGAGCGGCCGCGCGACTGCTCGCCGACGAAGACCGCGCCGACCACATCGATCTGAACTTCGGTTGCCCAGTCCCGAAGGTGACCCGTAAGGGCGGGGGAGCAGCGCTGCCGTGGAAGAGCGGTCTGTTCGGCGACATCGTCCGCGCGGCCGTGCGGGGTGCGGGTGACATCCCGGTGACCGTGAAGATGCGCAAAGGCATCGACGACGATCACCTCACGTATCTCGACGCCGCCCGTATCGCGGAGGATGCGGGGGTCGCGGCGATCGCGCTGCACGCGCGCACCGCGTCGCAGTTCTACTCGGGCAACGCCGACTGGGACGCGATCGGGACGCTGAAGCAGACCATCACGAGCGTGCCCGTCCTGGGCAACGGCGACATCTGGTCGGCGGAGGATGCGGTGCGGATGGTCGAGCAGACGGGTTGCGACGGTGTCGTGGTGGGCCGCGGCTGCCTCGGGCGCCCGTGGCTCTTCGGCGACCTGGCCCGCGCGTTCGGCGGTGGTGCCGGTACGCAGCCCGTCGATGCGACACTCGGTTTCGTGGCGGGCGCCTTCCGGCGTCACGCGGAGTTGCTCGTGGAGTTCTTCGAGGACGAGGACCGCGGGTGCCGGGATATCCGCAAGCACGTGGCCTGGTACTTCAAGGGCTATCCCGTGGGTGGCGACATCCGAGCGCGCCTGGCGACGGCCTCCTCGTTGCAGGAGATCGACGATCTCCTCGGCACGCTGGAGCTTGACGCGCCGTACCCGGGCGAGGCGGCCGAGGGCCAGCGCGGTCGCGCGGGAACCCCGAAGCGCCCGGCGCTGCCCGAGGGCTGGCTCGACAGCCGAGAGCTGGCGACCGATGCCGCCGGCGCGCTGGCGGATGCGGAGCTCGACCACAGTGGCGGCTGAACGCTCCGTGACGGGGACGCGGCCCGACGGATACGACGCGAGCGATGCCGACCGCTTCTTCGCCGAACAGCACCGCTCGCAGCGCGACGACTTCGCCCGTGATCGCGCTCGGGTGCTCCACTCCGCCTCGCTGCGCCGGCTGGCGGCGAAGACGCAGGTGCTCTCTCCCGCGAGCCCGGCCGATTTCGCTCGTAACCGATTGACCCACTCGCTCGAGGTCGCCCAGGTGGGGCGCGAGCTCGCCACCGCCCTGCAGCTGGCGCCGGACGTCGTGGACACCGCGTGTCTGAGCCATGACCTCGGTCATCCGCCGTTCGGGCACAACGGCGAGCGTGCGCTCAACGATTGGGCCGAGGACATCGGCGGTTTCGAGGGCAATGCCCAGACGCTCCGCATCCTGACCCGTCTCGAGTCGAAGGTGATCTCGGACGACGGGCGCAGCTACGGGCTCAACCTGACGCGCGCGAGCCTCGACGCGACCTGCAAGTACCCGTGGACCATCGACAGCCCGGTGCCCGATCCAGGCGGGCGGTTGAAGTTCGGCGTCTACCCGGACGACGAACCCGTCTTCCGCTGGATGCGCCAGGGCGCGCCGGGGCGGGTGCGCTGCATCGAGGCCGAGGTCATGGATCTCTCCGATGACATCGCCTACTCGGTGCACGATTTCGAGGACGCCGTCATCAACGGATACCTCGATCCTGGGCGCCTCTCGGACCCGCGTCAGCACACGGCGCTGCTGAGCGCCATCCAGACATGGGTCGGGTACGACTTCACACGCGACGAGCTCGAGGACGCCCTCTACCGCCTGACCAGCCTCCCGGAGTGGATCGCCTCCTTCGACGGCACCCGCGCTGCGCACGCGAGGTTGAAGAACCTCACCTCCGACCTGATCGGTCGCTTCGCGCGCGCCGCCACCGCTGCCACGCGCGACGCGTACGACGCGCCGGCTCTGACGCGGTACAACGGGCACGTGGTCGTCCCGCGCGTCGTCGAGGCCGAGATGGCGGTGCTCAAAGGCACCATCGGGGCGTTCGTGGTCACGATCGAGGGGCGAAAGGGCCTCTATCGTGAGCAGCGACGTCTGCTGAAGCGGCTTGCGACCGCCCTGTGGGAAGCGCCGGAGCACCTCGATGCCCTGCACGCGGAGGATTTCGTCCGCGCAGAGAACGACAGCGCACGCCGACGCGTGATCGTCGACCAGGTGGCGAGTCTGACCGACCGTTTCGCCCTCGGCTGGCACCACCGCCTGGTCGGCGAGATCGACACCGAGACCCTCGACGTCTGGATGCCGGGAGGGCGAACCATCGCCCGCTCCTTGTACGCCCTTCCCGAGCCTCTCGAGGGGCTCTGATGCCCGGGCGCATCGCGCAGGCCGACGTCGAAGAGGTGAAGACCCGCACGAACATCGCCGACATCGTGGGGGAGCGCGTCGCTCTCAAGTCCGCGGGCGTGGGATCCCTCAAAGGGCTGTGCCCGTTCCACGACGAGAAGAGTCCCAGCTTCCACGTCCGACCGCAGGTGGGTTTCTACCACTGTTTCGGATGCGGCGAGTCCGGCGACGTCTACACGTTCCTGCGGCGGATGGATCATCTGACGTTCACCGAGGCGGTCGAGCGCCTCGCCGGACGGATCGGCTACACGCTCCACTATGAGGAGGGCGGGGCGGCGCCGGAGACGTCCGGACGCGCCCGACTCTACGCGGCGAATGCAGCGGCTGCCGAGTTCTTCCGGGCGCAGCTGCTGACTCCCGAGGCGGAGGTGGGGCGCCGCTTCCTGGGCGAGCGGGGCTTCGACGCCGGAGCGGCCGCGCACTTCGGTGTGGGCTTCGCGCCGCCGGGGTGGTCGGGGATGCTCGACGCGATGACGGCGAAAGGCTTCACGAAGGAGGAGCTGCTGACCGCGGGACTCGTGTCCCAGGGGCAGCGTGGCGTCTACGACCGCTTCCGCGGTCGGGTGGTCTGGCCCATCCGCGACGTCACCGGTCAGGTGCTCGGCTTCGGTGCGCGGCGTCTGCTCGAGGACGACAAGGGGCCGAAGTACCTCAACACGCCCGAGACGCCGATCTACCGCAAGTCGCAGGTGCTGTACGGCATCGACCTCGCCAAGCGCGACATCGCCCGCGGAGAGAAGCGCCGCGTCATCGTCGTCGAGGGGTACACCGATGTCATGGCGTGCCATCTGGCCGGGCTGACCACCGCGGTCGCCACCTGTGGCACGGCGTTCGGCGCGGAGCACATGAAGGTGCTGCGTCGCATCATGGGAGACGACGCCGCGGCCGAGATCGTCTTCACGTTCGACCCGGATGCGGCGGGCCAGAAGGCCGCTGTGCGCGCGTTCGCCGAGACGCGCACAGCCAACGTGCAGAGCTTCGTCGCCGTGGGGCCTGCGGACCTCGATCCGTGCGATCTCCGGTTGGCGCGCGGCGACGGAGCGGTGCGCGCGCTGATGGACACGAAGGTGCCGATGTTCGAGTTCGTCATCGATCAGCGGCTCGCGGGCCTCGACCTGCGCACGGTCGAGGGCCGGCTCGCGGGTCTGAACCTCGCCGCGCCCCTCCTGGCCGAGATCCGTGATGAGCCACTGCGTCGGCGTTACGAGCACGTCCTCGCGCGCCGACTCGGCGAAGACCTGAAGGACGTCCATCGCGAGGTGGCCCGCCAGCGGGCCCGCGCCGCCGGCGCGCCCGAGCCGGTCGCCGCCCCGGTGGCCGAGCCCGACGCCCCGCAACCGCCGGCCACGCGCGTCACACTCGCCTCGCTGCCCCGCTCGGCCGATCTGGAGCGCGACGCGGTGATGGGGTTCCTGCAGTACGGGCACCGCCTCGATCCGGCAGAGCTGCGGGCAGCGCTCGACGAGACCTTCCAGCATCCCGCGCTCGAGGCGGTGCGCTCGAGCATCGCAGCGGTTCCGGATCACTCTCGTCCGGGGTGGGCCGCCGCGGCGGTCGACGCCGTGAGGGAGCCGTACCGGTCGTTGGCCGCCGAACTGCTCACGGGGGAGTTTCCGGCGCGCGACGAAGAGCACGCCGTGATCTCGGCCCGTGACCTGGCGTTGCGCATCCGATTGCGTGCCATCGACCGGCAGAAGCAGGAGCTGGTGGGAGACATCCAGCGGCTCGCCCCCGATTCGCCGGAAGGGCGCGATGTCCGGCTGCGCCTGCGCGAACTGGATGCGGCGCGACTGCGCCTGACCCTCGATCAGTAGCGATTCAGACGTTCAGCGTGCAGGATGACTGCATGGATCAGGCCGCGCACAGCATCGATTGCAGCGACATCTCACTCGCTCATGCCGGCAGCGACGAGCGGGTGATCGACGGCATCTCCTTCCGCCTGGAGCGCGGAGCAGCCCTCATCCTGGTCGGTTCGACGGGCTCCGGGAAGTCGACGCTCGCGGCCGTCCTGGCCGGGCAGGCGGATGAGGGCGTCCACGTCGTCGGCGGCGACGCTGTGGTCGAAGGGGTGTCGGTGCGGCACGGCGGTCGCCGTCGTCGCGCCCTTCCGGTCTTCGCGGGCTACCTCGGCCAGCAGGACGGTGCCCAGTTGCCGCCCCGGCTGACGGTGGCCGAGATCGTGGCGGAGCCGGTGACGAGCCGTGCTCGGCGGGTGAACGCGCGCGCCCTCGAGCTGCGGGTGGTGACGCTCCTCGACGAGCTCGGACTCAGCATCGGCGCGGCCTCCAAGTTCCCGTACGAGCTGAGCTCGGGGATGCGTCAACGTGTCGCGATCGCCCGAGCACTCGTGCTCGATCCGCGGCTGGTGGTCGCCGACGAGCCCATGGCGAACCTCGACGTCGAGGGACGGGAGCTGGTGCGAACCGCTTTCGAGACGCGGCGCCGGGAACGGGGCACCTCGCTCCTCCTCGTGGCCAACGAGGCGGAGACTCTCGCGAGCTTCGATGCCGACGTGTTGGTGATGCGAGGCGGTCATGCGGTGGGGTTCGGACACGGCGTGAAGCAGATGCAGTGGACGCCTTCGTCGTCGGCCGATCGTCGTCTCGTGTCGTCGTGAGCCCGCGGAGTTTGCTACGATAGTCGGGTTGCCTTCGCGAGAAGGACAGCATTCCTCGGTAGCTCAATTGGCAGAGCAATCGGCTGTTAACCGATAGGTTCTTGGTTCGAGTCCAAGCCGGGGAGCGAGAGTACTGCGTTATCTACCGCAACTCTCACCTGAGACCCGGGCTTCCACCCCGGGTCTTTTTCATGCGCTCTTCGGTGCCCCGGAGAACATGGCGAGCGCCTGCGTACCCGGTCCCCGTGTTCGTCCACAACCGGCTCGGCACCGACATAGCCGGTGGATAGGGTGAGGGGGAGACGCTTCGGGGTGAGGCGTCCCTCGCCGCGACCGGAAGGATGCACATGGATATCGCCGCACTCGGAGCAATGGGGCTGCTGGCCATCGTCGGCGGAATCGTGCTCGTCGTCGTTCTGGTGATCGTGCTGATCCTGATCCGCGCCTGGTACCGGGTGGCGAAGGCCGACGAGGCTCTGGTCATCGTGGGTAAGAAGCAGCGCAGCACCAGCGGGGACTCGCGGATCACCGTGATCACCGGCGGTGGTGCGATCGTGAACCCGCTCACCCAGCGCGGCGAGATGATCTCCCTCCGCGCGCGTCAGATCAAGATGGAGCCGACGGCGCAGTCCTCCAACGGCGTCACGGTCAACGTGAGCGGTGTGGCGCTCGTCAAGATCGGTTCCGACCCCGAATCCGTCCGCCGTGCGGCCGAGCGCTTCGCCTCGCAGGACAAGGCCATCGAGCAGTTCACGACCGAACAGCTCGAGGGTGCGCTCCGCGGTGTCGTCGCCACGTTGACGGTCGAAGAGCTCATGCGCGATCGCCAGCGTCTGTCGGATCAGATCGCCGAAGGCATCAAGAGCGACCTGTCGTCGCAGGGTCTGATCCTCGACTCGTTCCAGATCCAGGGCATCACCGACCAGAACGGCTACATCTCCGCTCTGGGCGCGACTGAGGTCGAGCGCGTGAAGCGCGAGGCGGAGGTTGCCAAGATCAACGCGGAGCGCGAGATCCGGGCGCGTCAGATCGCCACCCAGGAGGCGAACCTGATCGAGCAGACGGCGCTCGACAAGAACACGGCAGCAGCGCAGGCGGAGGTCGGGCGGGCCAACGCCGAGGCCGAGCAGGCCGAGGCCCTCGCCCGGGCGGAGCGTCAGCAGGCCGTTCTGCTCCAGGAGGCCGAGAACAAGCAGGCCCGACTGGATGCCGACATCAAGAAGGTCGCCGACGCCAACCTCTACGAGCGCGAACGCGCGGCCGATGCCGATGCGTACGCCAAGGTGAAGGCCGCGCAGGCGCAGGCGCAGATCGCCGAGCAGGATGCGGCCGCCACGCGGCTGCGTGCGAACGCCGAGGCCGACGCCGTCCGTGCCGAGGGCGAGGCGCGCGCTGCGGCGATCGAGGCGGAGGCCGAGGCGCTCAGTCGCAACCAGCAGGCGCTGCTCGCGCAGCGCGCTCTCGAGGCACTCGTGCCGATGATGGCCGAGTTCGCGAAGGGGTACGATAAGGTCGGCTCCGTCACGGTCCTCGGCGGAGAAGGCGCCAGCAGCCACCTCGCGGCCGAGTCCGCACAGGGGCTGCGTGCCACCTTCGATGCGGTGAAGGTCGCGACGGGCCTCGACCTCGCTGAGATCATCCAGGGCCGTGTCGTGGGTCAGGCCATGGGCGAGCAGCTGCAGGCGGCGGCGCCGCAGGCGCAGCAGCACACCCCGCCCGCACCGCCGGCAGCCGGGCAGCCGGCCGAAGGGGTCTGAGTCTCAGCCTTCGAGATCGTCGACGCCCGGGAGCCAGGACGCTCCCGGGCGTCCCCATCCCCGCTTGCGGGCGATCTTCTGCGTCGTCTTCCAGTCGGAGTCGCTGAGGCGATCGATGTAGAGGACGCCGTCGAGGTGGTCGAACTCGTGCTGCAGGATGCGGGCGCGCCAGCCGTCGACCTCGATCGAGACGGGACGGCCTTCGAGGTCGGTTCCCGTCACACGCACCCGCTCCGAACGGCGCAGCGGGAAGCGCTCACCCGGGAACGAGAGACAGCCCTCGGACTCCTCGTCCTCGTCGGGTTGCCCGGGGATGAGCGGCGTCATCCACAGCTCCGGATTGATGATCTCGCCCCGCCAATCGGCGCCTTCGTCGTCCTGATACGTGTAGGTGAAGATGCGCAGGCCCACACCGACCTGGGGGGCGGCGAGACCGACACCGGGCGCTGCATCCATGGTCTCGTACATGTCGGCGACCAGGGCGCGGATCTCGTCGGTCACCTCCTCGACGGGCGCGGCGGGGGAGTGGAGGACGGGATCGCCCATGATGCGAATCGGAAGGACAGCCACGTGTCTGAGCCTACCGAGCGCACGCCTGAGGTTAGGGTCATAGGGTGCTCCCAGCGGAAGTGATCCTGAACGATGTCGCCAACGACCTCGTCGGTGTGTTCCGCGACCCCGGCATCCTGATCGGCATCCCGATCGCCCTTCTGGGTGCGGTGTTCATGTCGCTCGGCGCGCAGTACCAGCACCGCGGTGTCGTCAAGGTCGAGCGCCTCGCGAACGCGTCTGGTGCGAGCGGGCTCAGCGGCGGACAGCTCCTTCAGCTGCTCAGGCGCCCGTCCTGGGTCGCGGGAACCGTGATGCTCGGCTTGGGGATCACCTGTCAGCTGACGGCTCTCGCCTTCGCGCCGCTGATCCTGGTTCAGCCTCTCGGGGCGGTGTCCCTCGTGATCACGACGCTGCTGAATGCGAGGATCTCCGGACACAAGCCGACGAAGGCGTCGGTGCGTTCGATCATCGCGTGTGTGGGCGGCATCCTCATCTTCGTCACCATCGCTGCTTTCGTCGCGACGGAGCAGCCGATTTCGCAGTCGGAACTCCTGACGATCCTCGGACTTCTCGCGGTCGTGGTGGTGCTGACCGCCCTCTCCTGGTGGCTGTGGATGCGCAAGCACGCGCGTCCGCTCTTCTACATCGTCGCGGCGGGGGTGCTGTACGCGTTCGTCGCCACCCTCGCGAAGGTCGTCATCAAGAACATCCAGGAAGGCGACTTCGGCTGGCTCTCGATCCTGTGCATCGTGGGTCTGCTCGTCGCGGTCACCCTCGGTGCGTACTTCGTGCAGACCGCGTACTCGGTGGGGCCGCCCGACCTGGTCATCGCGGGGCTCACGGTCATCGATCCCATCGTCGCGGTCGTGATCGGCCTCGTCATCCTCCAGGAGGCGGCCACCGCGGGCGTCTGGGCCATTGCCGGCTTCGTCGTGGCCGGTCTCATCGCGGTCTACGGTGTGTTCTCGTTGACCCGGAACCACCCACAGGTCATCAGCGACAGCCAGGAACTGCCGCTGCAGCGAAACAGCCGCGGAGACACCGCGCCGCCGCGATAGGCTTTTCGCCACAGGGGGCGGTGGCCAAGCTGGTCAAGGCAGCGGGCTCATAACCCGACGATCGTGGGTTCAAGTCCCACCCGCCCTACACAGCATCGAGGGTTCAGCTCCGCGACGCGTCCGGTCGGACGGTGCCGCCGGAACTGTGGACCCGGCCGGTCTCCGGGTCGATCCAGTTGCCGGAGCCGGTCATCCTGTGCCAGCGCTTGTGGAAAGCCAGGTCGGTGTCGTCGGCTTCTGCGACGACGGCACCGCACAGATCGCAGATGTGCAGGATCACGACCTCGTCCGCTGCGGTCCTCACCGTGATCGATCCCGACGGGAATGTGATGCCCATGAGGTTCCCTTCGTTCCGTGACCGACCGGCGCGGTCGGGTTCGAGATTGTCCTCACCCTAGAGGACGGGGCGTCGCCGGGCGTCGGTGAGTTCCACGGAACGTGTGTATCGCGAACGTATCGAGAACTGCATACGACGCTGTGACGAGCGCATGGATTGACTCTGATCGTGCCGAACGCCTCACAACCCCGCGCTGATGCGGTCCTGTCGGCTCCGGAGCTGCGCGTGGACGAGGACGCGATCCGAGCCAACGTGCGGTATTTCTGCCGTCTCACGCGGGGCCGCCTGATGGCGGTGCTGAAGGCGGACGCATTCGGTCACGGCCCCGTGGCGTCAGCAGCGATCGAGGAGGGTGCCACCGCGCTCGGGGTCGCGTCGCTCGACGAGGCGCTCACCCTTCGACGCTGCGGTCTCGACGTCCCGATCCTCAGCTGGCTGAATCCGGTCGGTGCTGACTTCGCGTCGGCCGTGTTGCAGCGCATAGACCTCGGCGTGTCGAGTGCAGACGCGCTGCAGGTCGTCGTGCGTGTCGCGCACCGCCTCGGTCGCAGGGCACGTCTGCACCTGCATGCCGATCTGCGCATGAGTCGCGACGGCGCGCCCGCATCCGAGTGGCGGAGCCTGTGCGAACTCGCCCGGATGGCGGAGCGGCAGGGGCATGCGCAGATCGTCGGGATCATGGGGCACATGTCGTGCGCCGACCGCCCGGGCGACCCGCAGAACCTCCGCGAGCGGCTGCGGTTCGAAGCGGCCGTCCGAAGCGCTCGGCATCGAGGGCTTGCGCCCGCCGTCACGCATCTCGCGGCGACAGCGGCGACGATCACCGGGATCGGCGGCGACCACGACCTCCATCGCGTCGGAGCGGGCCTGTACGGGATCGACCCCTCGCGGACCTCGAGCGAGCTGCGCTTCGCTCTCTCCCTGCGCGCACCGGTCATCAGCGTGCGTCGGGTCGGTGCACAGGTGAGCGTCGGCTACGGCGCCCGCTTCACCACTGACCGTCCCACCCACCTCGCCCTGCTTCCGCTGGGTTACGCGGACGGGTTGCCGCGAGCGGCCTCCCACCGCGCCGAAGTCCTCGTGCGGGGTCGCCGTCGGCCGATCGTCGGCCTGATCTCCATGGATATGGCGGTCATCGACACCGGCGACGACCTCCTGACCCCGGGGGAGACCGTGACGGTCTTCGGACCCGGTGACCAGGGAGAGCCCACCGTCGCCGACTGGGCGAGATGGTCGGAGACCATCGAGCACGAGATCGTCACCCGGATCGGTGCCCGCGTCTCGCGTGTGCAGCGCAGAACACAACGGAAGGAACCCGAATGACGACACTCCGGCAGCGAAGGATCGTGGTCATCGGCGGCGGAGCGAACGACGAGCACGATGTGTCGCTCGCGTCGGCGGCCTCGGTGGCGCGAGCGGCGCGAGAGCTCGGCGACGATGTCTGCGAGCTGACCATCGATCGCGGCGGGCACTGGTGCTCCACCGATGGGGCGCTCACGCCCGCCGATGCCGTGCGTCTCCTCGACGGCTGTGACGTCGTCTTCCCGGTCCTGCACGGGGTGAACGGCGAGGATGGCGCGATCGCGGGCCTCCTCACGATGCTGGGTGTCCCGTTCGCGGGTTCGCCGGTGCGGGCCGGTGCCTTGGCGATGGACAAGTGGGCGATGAAGCTCGTCGCGGGTGCCCTCGGCGTGGCGACGGCACCGGGAATCCTGATCGAGGCGGGTGACGCGGTGTCGACCGTTCCCCTCGCCACGCCGTACGTGGTCAAGCCGACGTCGGGAGGCTCGAGCAACGGTGTGTCGCTGATCTCGGACCCGGCTGATCTGGCGGTTGCGATCGAACGGGCGCGCCGCGCGGGGAGCAGTGTGCTGGTGGAGCCCTTCATCACCGGGCGAGAGGTGGACATCGCCGTGTTCCGTGGACCCTCGGGCGCACTGCGGGTCGGCGAGCCGCTGGAGATCGCCGTCGCCGACCGGGCTCTGTTCGACCACGCCGCGAAATACGACGGCAGCGCGCCGTTCATCATCCCCGCGCGCGTGACGTCGGACGAGTTGGAGATCCTGGAGCGAGATGCGGTGCGTCTCTACGATGCACTCGGATGCGCGGGTGTCGCACGCTTCGACTTCTTCGTCACCGGTCGCGGCGTCGTGCTCAACGAGGTCAACACCACACCCGGGCTGACCGAGCACTCGCAAGTGCCCCGCATGTACGCCGCCGTCGGGCTCGGCTACACGACCTTGATCGACCAGCTGCTCGACGCAGCCGTCGCACGGTGATCGGGAGACCGATCGCCCCTGTGCGCGAGACGTGCGCCATGACTCACGCTCACGCGGAGTGCGACGCGGGACCGGTCGCGATGAGATGCTCGGTGTCGACGGACCGTGCGAGCATCTGGGCGTCGTGGATGACCTTCTGGTCATACCCCGTGAGCCTCTCGGCATGCTGGCTCAGGTGCTCGCGCCAGCTGCCGACGTCGAAAGCCTCCACGAGCACCCCTGGCTCTTCCCGGTCGGCGTAGAGCGTCCAGCTGCGTGCCCCGGTGCGCCGTCGGCTGTGCTGGACGAGCTCCATCCGAGTGAGGAACTCCGCGCGGTTCTCGTCGTCGACCCGATAGCGCACGAGAACCAGCGTCTGCGCGTTCTCGTCGATGTCGGCATCCGAATCGAGCTGAGGGAGGGGGAGCTCGCCGCGACCGCGGGCGATGTGACCCGTTGCCGCGAGAGGAAGCGCGAGCTGGGTCAGCGCCACCAGGACGACGAGGGCACCCCCCGCCAGGCACGCCACGACCGATCCGACCCAGCCGGCCACGGCGCCGGCGAGCGCGGACCCCGCCGCAGTCGAGCCGAAGAGCACCATCTGATAGATCGAGAGTCCGCGCGTGCGCACCCAGGTGGGGAGGAAAGACTGCACCGCGCCGTTGAGGGTCGCGATCACACCGATCCATCCGGCGCCACCCACCGCCAGGATCGCGACGCTGAGCGCAGCCCAAGGGGAGACGGCGGTCCCGACCATGCTCGCTCCGAACGCGAGCGCGCAGAGCAGCACATTGCGATTCACGCCGATCGTGTCCCGCAGGCGGGGCATCGTGAAGGCGCCCACGATGGAGCCGACCCCGACTCCGCCCAGGAGTACGCCGTAGCCCGTGGCGTCGAGGGCGAGTCGCTCCGTCGCGAGCAGCGGGAGAAGCGCGTACAGGGCCGATGCGGGAACGATGAACAGTCCCAGGCGCAGATAGAGAGCACGGATGATGCCCGCGTTGCGGACGTAGCGCACCCCCGCGCGTGTGGCGTCGAGGAAGGGTTCGAACGCGTGCGGCGAGGGGCGGTATCCCCGCCACGCCAGCAGCACCACCAGGAAGACGGCGAAGGATGCGGCATTCAGTGCGAAGACGAACGCCACCCCCAGCAGAGAGACCAGGGCTCCCGCGATGGCGGGACCGACCGCCCGTGCGACGTTGACCGATATCGAGCTGAGCGACGCCGCGTTCGGTATGAACGGGGTCGGCACGATCTCGGCGGAGATCGCGCCGTATGCGGGCAACTGCACGGCTGACGCCGCCCCGAGCACGAGTGTCAACGCGAGCAGCAGATAGGGCGACATCTCGCCGGTCATCGTGAGGACGACCAGCAGGGCCCCGATGACGACCTGCGTGGCCTGCACCCAGATCAGCAGGGTGCGTCGATTCAGAAGCTCGCCGATCACGCCGGCGGGGATCCCGAGCAACAGCACAGGCGCGGCGCTCGCGGTCTGGACGAGGGCGATGAGCAGGGGCGAACTGTGCTGTTCGACGAGGAACCACTGTGCCCCGACCGTCTGCATCCAGCTGCCGATGTTGCTGACCAGGGCCGCGATCCACAGGGCGCGGAATGCGGGCACCGTGAGCGGAGCGAGTGCGCCCACGCGCGAGGGCACGACGGGGACGGCCGCCGGATCTGATGCCTCGATCATGTGTCGCCTTCCTGCGCTCCACGACAGACGCGCTCTTCCAGCAAAGCGCGTCCTCGCGCCGCGCGGGCAGGACAGGTGACGGAAGTCCGCTCGACACGCTCGGCGGCGCGCCGACATCCAGAGAGTTACAGACTTGTGATTCTCAGGTGGGCCGGAGATAATGGCCGGGACAACCGCATATCCGCAGCTCGTTCGCCGAGTCAGGTCGTAGGGGAAGACGCACCTGATGATCGGAGAGAGAATGGCTGCACACATGGCGCGCGGAGTGGTGTTCATCCACTCGGCGCCACGGGCGTTGTGTCCCCACCTCGAGTGGGCTGTCGGGCGTGTGCTCGGACGCGCCGTGAACTTCGAGTGGTCCGATCAGCCGGTACTGCCGGGCAGTCGCCGTGCCGAGTTCTACTGGGAAGCGCCCAACGGCACCGGAGCGGCGCTCGCGAGTGCCATGCACGGTTGGGAACACCTGCGCTTCGAGGTCTCCGAGGATCCGAGCGCGCGCAGCGACGGCGGTCGGTGGATGCACACGCCGGATCTCGGTGTGCACTTCGCGCAGACGGACACCGCCGGCAACGTGGTGATCGGGGAGGACCGCATCCGCTATGCGATGGAGATCGCGGCGGGGGATGCGGCGGAGCTGCAGCGTGAGCTCACCGTCGCCCTGGGCGGGGCATGGGACGAAGAGCTGGAACCGTTCCGTCAGGCCGGCGACGACGCTCCGGTGGTGTGGCTGCACAAGGTGGGCTGACCAAGACCTCGGGCGGCGGGAGCGCTGCTACCGGATGCCGGTCGACCTCGTCCCGGCGCTGGGAAGGCGCACTGCCGCCCGATACGACGAAGGCCCGGAGAGCGATCGCTCTCCGGGCCTTTCGGCGTGACGGCTCAGACGTTCGAGAACGCGACCACGGCGTTGTGTCCGCCGAAGCCGAACGAGTTGCTGATCGCGAGCTGGTCGCCGGTGCCCAGCGATTGCACCGAGCCGGATACGCGGAACGGCACGGCTGGGTCCTGCTCGGTGATGTTGATCGTCGGCGGCGCCTGCCGCTCGCTGATCGCGAGGATCGTGAAGATCGCCTCGAGAGCACCGGTGCCGCCGAGAAGGTGGCCCGTCGACGCCTTCGTCGCCGACACGGGGATCTCGTCGATCCGATCGCCGAAGACGGCCTTGAGAGCGGTGTACTCATTGGGATCACCGACGGGCGTCGAGGTGGCGTGCGCGTTGATGTGCGTCACGTCGTCCACGGAGGCATCGGCCATGGCGAGCGCGAGCCCCACCGCTCGTGCGGCCCCCGCGCCCTCGGGGTCATTGGCGGTGATGTGATATGAGTCGGCCGTGACACCGCCGCCGGCGACGTACGCGTAGATCTTCGCGCCGCGCGCGCGAGCGTGCTCCTCGGTCTCGAGGATGAGCGCCGCGGCGCCCTCGCCCATGACGAACCCGTCGCGGTCGATGCTGGTCGGGCGCGATGCGGTGGCCGGGTCGTCGTTGCGCTTGGAGAGCGCCTGCATGGAGGCGAATGAGGCGATCGTGATCGGGTGGATGGCGGATTCCGTTCCCCCCGCGATGATGACGTCGGCGAGGCCGTCACGCAGGTGCTCGATCGCGTTGACGATCGATTCCGTGCTGGAAGCGCAGGCGCTCGCGACGGTGCGTGCGAACGCACGGGCACCGAAGTGCAGCGACAGGTTACCGGCCGCCGCGTTGGGCATGAGCATCGGAACGGTCATGGGCATGACACGCCGGGGGCCCTTCTCCCGCAGGGTGTCCCACGCGTCCAGAAGGGTCCACACGCCGCCGATTCCGGTGGCGAAGTCGACGCCCAGACGTTCCGGGGCGACATCCGGCGCACCGGCGTCTGCCCAGGCTTCCTTGGCCGCGATGAGGGCGAACTGAGAGGACGGGTCGAGACGCTTGGCGATCGGTCGCTCCAGCACCTCCTCCGGGCGGACCTTCGCCTCGGCGGCGAACGTCACAGGGAGGGAGTACTGCTCCACCCAGTCGTGCTCGAGAGTGCGGGTGCCGGACTCTCCGTTCAGCAGGGCGGACCAGCTCTCGGGTGCCGTTCCTCCGAGGGGGGAGGAGGCTCCGATGCCGGTGACGACGATGCGGGCGGTGCTCATGTTCGGTCTCCGAGTCGGGGTGGCGGTGGGGGCTCAGCACCCCCACCGCAGGGGGTCACGCCTGGTTCGAGGTGATGTAGGTGACGGCGTCGCCGACGGTCTTGAGGTTCTTGACCTCGTCGTCGGGGATGGTGACGCCGAACTTCTCCTCCGCGTTGACGACGATCGTCATCATCGAGATCGAGTCGATGTCGAGGTCGTCGGTGAAGGACTTCTCGAGCGCGACCTCGTCGGCCGAGATACCGGTCTCGTCGGTGATGAGCTCGGCGAGTCCGGCGAGGACCTCGTCAGTGGTGAAAGCCATGATGTCTCCTTGTTCGATATGGCTGGGGGCGTTGACCGCGAATCAGTCTAGAGGCGCGGAGTCTCGGCTCACGGGAGCACGACGACCTGTGCGCCGAACACGAGACCGGCACCGAAGCCGATCTGGAGCGCGAGGCCGCCGCTGAGTTCGGGGTGCTCTTCGAGCAGGCGGTGGGTGGCGAGGGGAACGGAGGCCGCGGAAGTGTTGCCCGTGGTCTCGATGTCGCGACCGATGAGGACCGTGTCGGGCAGGCCGAGCTGCTTGGCGAACTCGTCGATGATCCGCATGTTGGCCTGGTGGGGCACGAAGGCGGCGAGGTCGGAGGCGGTGACGCCGGCTTCCTCGAGGGCCTGACGAGCGACCTTCACCATCTCCCACACGGCCCATCGGAACACGGTCGGGCCCTCCTGGCGGAGCGTGGGCCAGGGTGAGGTGCCGTCGCGGAACTCGACGAGCGTGGCATCCATGCCCACCGCATCCGCCTTGGAGCCGTCGGATCCCCAGATGGTCGGGCCGATGGCCGGGGTCTCGCTCGGGCCGATCACGACGGCGCCGGCGCCGTCACCGAGCAGGAACGAGATCGTCCGGTCGGTGGGATCGACGACGTCGGAGAGCTTCTCCGCGCCGATCACGACGGCGTAGTGCGCGACGCCGGCGCGGATGAGCGCATCGGCCTGGGCGACACCGTAGGTGAAGCCCGCGCACGCGGCGTTCGAGTCGTAGGCCGCGGCCGGGTTCGCCCCGATCCGGTCGGCGACGACGGCAGACATCGAGGGCGTCTGGCGGACGTTGCTGATCGTCGCGACGATGACGAGATCGATCAACTCGGGTGAGACGCCGGAGCGCTCGACGGCCTCCTTCGCGGCGATCGTCGCGAGGTCGGTGGCACTGGTGCTCGCGTTGGCGCGCACGCGTGTGACGATGCCGGTGCGCTGGCGGATCCACTCGTCGCTCGAGTTGATCGGCTCGATGAGGTCGTCGTTGGGAACGGCGTTCTCGCCG
Source organism: Microbacterium sp. RG1 (assembly GCF_005347485.1). Lineage (NCBI taxonomy): Bacteria > Bacillati > Actinomycetota > Actinomycetes > Micrococcales > Microbacteriaceae > Microbacterium > Microbacterium sp. RG1. The sequence goes on from NZ_CP034121.1 coordinate 773,368, forward strand.
CGTGCGGCACCGTAGGAGAGGATTCTCGTGTACTGCGGACCGGTGGTCTGGCGCAGAGTGGGGGCGGTCATGCGTTCTCCTCCGAGAGCAGTGCGACGGCCGCATCCAGGTCGTCCGGGGTCTTGACGGCGACGGCGGGAACGCCGCGCAGCCCGCGCTTGGCGAGGCCGGTGAGGGTGCCCGCGGGCGCGAACTCGATGAGGCCGGTGACACCCGCCTCGGTGAAGGCGGCCATGTCGAGGTCCCAGCGCACGGGCGAGGCGACCTGGCCCACGAGCAGGTCCAGCGCGCTTGCGCCGTCGGCGACCTCGGAGCCGTCCTTGTTCGTCCAGAGGGTGAGCGTCGGCTCGGATGCGGTGAGCTCCGCAGCCGCGGCCGCGAGCGCCTCGACGGCGGGCTGCATGTAGCGCGTGTGGAACGCTCCTGCGACCTGCAGAGGAATGACGCGCGTGCCGCGCGGGGCCTCCGCAGCGAGCTCGGCGAGGGCTCCGATGGCGCCGGCCGCGACGATCTGGCCCCCGCCGTTGTAGTTGGCGGGGGTGAGGTCTAGCTCGGCCAGGCGGGCGAGGACGGCTTCCTCGTCGCCGCCGAGGACGGCACTCATGCCCGTCTCGGCCTGCGCGGCCGCATCGGCCATGGCGCGCCCGCGCACACCGACCAGACGAAGCGCGGACACGTCGTCGATCACGCCGGACGCCGCGAGGGCTGCCACCTCGCCGACCGAGTGTCCGGCGACGCCGCTGGGAACGCCGGCTGCGCGCGCGACGAGTGCGTGCCACGAGATGAGGCTCGCCGCGACGATGAGCGGCTGCGCCACCTTCGTGTCGCGGATCGCATCGGCATCCCACTCCGTGCCGGCCGCGGCGAGGTCGACCTGTGCCGCCTCGGAAAGCTCGTCGAGCCGGGCGGCAACGCCGTCCAGCTCCAGCCACGGCGAGAGGAACCCGGGCGTTTGGGAACCCTGCCCGGGGAAAAGACCGATGATCACCGTTCTATCCTGCCAATCTCCCCGACCGGGGTATGGATGTCATGCGACAAGAAACGCGGGTTCCTTTGCAGACACCCGCCAATTATCAGCGCGGTCGGCGTGTCCCGGCCGCGCGGCGACGCGTGTTGTCCGTTCCGATGGCGCCCAGAACGAGGGCGGTCTGGAGGATCAGCGCTTCGCGCGGCCCCGTCGCATCCCAGCCGATGACGTCGGACACGCGCTTCAGTCGGTACCGGACGGTGTTGGGATGCACGAAGAGCTCGCGCGCCGTGGCCTCGAGCGAGCGGCCGTTGTCGAGGTAGCTCCACAGCGTCGTGACGAGGTCGGAGCTGTGCGCTTTGAGGGGTCGGTAGATGCGCTCGACAAGGGTGTGCTTGGCGAGCGGATCGCCGGCGAGCGCACGCTCGGGAAGCAGATCGTCGGCTTCGACGGGGCGTGGCGCGTTGCGCCAGGCACGAGCCACCGCGAAGCCGGCGAGGGCGGCGCGGGCACTCTGACCCGCGTCGACGAGGGCGGGAACGGTGGGGCCGAGAACGAGGTGGCCGGTTCCGAAGCCGGGCTCGAGGCGCCGCGCGATCTCGGGGAAGGGAAGTTCGGACTGCTCGTCTCCGCCGGCGCGGTGGTCGGCGTCGGTGCGTCCGATCACGAGCACGAGACGGGATCCCTGCACGCCCACGAGGACATCGACGCCGAGCTTGCGGGCCATGCGCCGCAGCTGGTCGACATCGAACTGCGGCGGGGTCGTGCCGACGAGAACGGAGACCTCGCCGTGACCGTGCCATCCCAGAGCAGCGATGCGGCTCGGGAGCTCTTCGTCTGCTTCGCCCGTGAGGATCGAATCGACCACGAGAGCCTCGAGGCGTGCATCCCAGAGCCCGCGGGCCTCGGCGGCGCGCGCGTAGACGTCGGCCGCCGTGAAGGCGAGTTCGCGGGAGTAGAGCAGGATCGCCTCGCGCAGGTCCTCACCGCGGCCCGCGACGCGCTCCTCGGTGACCTCGACGGTGACGCGGATGAGCTGCAGCGTCTGCTGCAGGCTCACGGAGCGCAGCAGCTCGCGGGGAGCCGCAGCGAAGATGTCCGCCGCGATCCACGGCGTCGCTGTCGGATCGTCGTACCACTGGATGAAGGAGGTGATGCCTGCCTGGGCCACGAGGCCCACCGAGGAGCGCCTGGCCGGCGGCATGTCGGCGTACCAGGGGAGCGTGTCCTCGAGGCGCTTGAGAGTGACCGTGGCCAGATCCCCGGAGATGCGTCGCAACCAGGCGAGTGTCTCCGTCTTGTCCGACGACGACTCCGGGGATCGGCTCATTCTCAGCTCTCGCCGCCGGCGTTGCCGGAGGTTCCGGCGTTCACGTCGTGCAGACGGTACTTCTCGATCGCCTGACCGATGACGGAGCGGTCGAGGCGACCCTCATCCACCAGGCCCTGCAGGGTGCGCACGACGATCGAGGGGCCATCGATTTTGAAGAAGCGACGTGCAGCGGCGCGGGTGTCCGAGAAGCCGAATCCGTCGGCGCCCAGGGTCAGGTAGCGCCCGGGGACCCACTGACGGATCTGGTCCTGCACCGCGTGCATGAAGTCGCTGACACCCACCACCGGGCCCTGCGCGTCGCGCAGCTTCTCGGTCAGGTACGCGGTGCGCGGCTCCGCCTCCGGGTGGAGGAAGTTGTGCTCCTCGGCGGCGAGCCCGTCGTTGCGCAGCTCGGACCAGGACGTCACCGACCACACATCGGCGCTCACACCCCAGTCCTCGCTCAGCAGCTTCTGCGCCTCGAGCGCCCACGGCACACCCACGCCGGAGGCGAGGATCTGCGCGCGGTGTCCGTCACCGGAGCCCTCCGAGATGCGGTGGATGCCGCGCACGATGCCGTCGACGTCGACACCCTCGGGCTCAGCCGGCTGCACGATCGGCTCGTTGTAGACCGTGATGTAGTACATGACGTTCGGGTCGGGGTGGTTGCCGCCGTACATGCGGTCGATGCCCGAGCGCATGATGTGGGCGATCTCGTACCCGTATGCCGGGTCGTACGCGACGGTCGCCGGGTTGGTCGAGGCGAGCAGGTGCGAATGCCCGTCGGCGTGCTGCAGTCCCTCACCCGTCAGCGTCGTGCGACCGGCGGTGGCGCCGATGATGAACCCGCGGCCCATCTGGTCGCCGACGGCCCACTGGGCGTCACCGGTGCGCTGGAAGCCGAACATCGAGTAGAAGATGTAGACCGGGATGAGCGGCTGACCGTGCGTCGCATACGAGGTGCTCGTCGCGGTGAACGCCGCCACCGCACCGGCCTCGTTGATGCCGACGTGCATGATCTGACCCTGCGGGCTCTCCTTGTACGCCAGGAGCAACTCACGGTCGACGGAGGTGTAGTTCTGGCCGTTCGGGTTGTAGATCTTCGCGGTCGGGAAGTACGCGTCCATCCCGAACGTGCGGGCCTCATCCGGGATGATCGGAACGATCCGCTCACCGAAGCCCTTGACGCGCAGCAGGTCCTTCAGGAGCCGGACGAACGCCATGGTCGTGGCGATCTCCTGCGTTCCCGAGCCCTTCTTCGGCAGCGCGTAGGCCTTGTCATCCGGCAGTTCGAGGCCGACGTGCGTCGTGCGGCGCTCGGGCAGGAAGCCGCCGAGCTTGCGCCGACGCTCCACCATGTACTGGATCGTCTCGTCCTGTGCTCCGGGGTTGTAGTACGGAGGCTGGTACGGGTTCTCCTCGAGCTGCGCGTCGGAGACCGGGATGTGCATCGCGTCGCGGAAGTGCTTGAGGTCGTCGAGGGTCATCTTCTTCATCTGGTGGGTCGCGTTGCGGCCCTCGAAGTGCGGACCCAGGCCGTAGCCCTTGATGGTGTGCGCGAGGATGACGGTCGGCTGGCCCTTGTGCTCGACGGCCGCCTTGAACGCCGCGTAGACCTTGCGGTAGTCGTGGCCGCCGCGCTTCAGGTTCCAGATCTGGTCATCGGTGTAGTCCTTGACCAGGGCGGCGGCGCGCTCGTCGCGACCGAAGAAGTTCTCGCGGATGTACGCGCCGTTCTCGGCCTTGTACGTCTGGAAGTCGCCGTCCGGCGTGACGTTCATCAGGTTGAGCAGAGCGCCCTGGTCGTCGTTCGCGAGCAGCGAGTCCCACTCGCGGCCCCAGATGACCTTGATGACGTTCCAGCCCGCGCCGCGGAAGAAGCTCTCCAGCTCCTGGATGATCTTGCCGTTACCGCGGACGGGGCCGTCGAGGCGCTGCAGGTTGCAGTTGACGACGAAGGTCAGGTTGTCCAGACCCTCGTTCGCAGCGACTTGGAGCTGACCGCGGCTCTCGACCTCATCCATCTCGCCGTCGCCGAGGAACGCCCAGACGTGCGAGTCGGACAGGTCCTTCATGCCGCGGTTGGTGAGGTACTTGTTCGTCATCGCCTGGTAGATGGCGTTGACGGGTCCGAGACCCATCGAGACGGTGGGGAACTGCCAGTACTCGGGCAGCAGACGCGGGTGCGGGTACGAAGGAAGTCCGAGAGGCGCCGCCGACTTCTCCTGACGGAAGCCGTCGAGCTGCTGCTCGCTCAGGCGACCCTCGAGGAAGGACCGCGCGTACATGCCGGGCGAGGCGTGGCCCTGGAAGAAGACCTGGTCGCCGCCGTTGGGGTCGTCGAGACCGCGGAAGAAGTGGTTGAAGCCGACCTCGTAGAGCGCGGCAGAGGATGCGTAGGTCGAGATGTGACCGCCGACGCCGATGCCCGGGCGCTGCGCACGGTGGACGGTCATGGCCGCGTTCCACCGGATCCACGCGCGGTAGCGGCGCTCGATCTCCTCGTCGCCGGGGAAGTCCGGCTCGTTCTCGGGGGCGATCGTGTTGATGTAGTCGGTGGTGGGAACCATCGGCACACCGAGGTGAAGCTCACGCGAATCCTGAAGCAGGCTCAGCATGATCTCGCGACCGCGTCCGCGGCCCTTCGCCTGGACGAGCTGCTCCAGCGACTCGCGCCATTCCGCGGTCTCTTCCGGATCGCTGTCGAGGGGGCCCTGCGAGTACGGATCCTGTTGGTTGACAGTCACGAGACGCCTTTCATCACACGGCAGGTCTTGCCGGAAGGAACCATCGGGTTGGTGCGAGCCTTGTCGGCAGTGGACAAATGCACCATCGTCCAGCTTAGCGAGTGTGTAGACGGCCCCGGGTGACATGGCGGATCGGGCCTGCGGCTTTCCCCGCCTAGACTGTCAACGAGGGGCCTTTAGCTCAGCTGGTAGAGCGCCACGTTTACACCGTGGATGTCGTCGGTTCGATCCCGGCAGGGCCCACCGAGCGAGGGGCCCCACGCGTCGCGGACGCGACGTGTGGGGGAGCAAGGGGGAGGCCCACCGAGCGAGGGGCCCCGCGCGTCGCGGAGGCGATACCTCATTTCTCCACATCCTGACAACAGTCGGATTCGCGCGAGCTGATCGTGAAATCATCGGGCTGAGTGCGAAGGGGGAGCGCCATGACAGGTGAACTCAAAGTCGGCGGTTCGCGTATCGAGCTGCTCGTTGCGGAGATGGAGCGCGCGCGTGCGGAGATCGCGCGCATCCTTGATAGGTTGAAGGCGGAACTCGACCGTCTCAGCGGCGAGTGGAGCGGAGACGCCCACCAGGCCTACAAGATCGCCCAGGAGCGCTGGATCGCCAGCATGGCCCAGCTCCATGACGAACTCGAGCGCGTTCGCCGGCGCACCGAGGAGTCGAACGAGGTCTTCAGCGACGCGCAGCGCGCCACCCAGCGGCTGTGGAGCCAGTGATGGCGGAGATGGCAGACATCCAGCAGCGACTCAGCGAGATCTACCGCTCCGATCCAGAAGTGTGGATGCAGGCCGACGAGTCCGAAGCGGTCCGTGTATCCGTCGACGGCGACGGCAAGGTCGGCGCCGTGCGGTTCGCGCAAAACTGGTGGCAGCGCCTGCGCCCCGAGGATGCCGGCGCGACCGTTCTGACGCTCGTTCAGGCGAGCCGCGCGGCGCGGGGTGAGACCGCCACCGAACTCGGTGCGGATGATGCAGCGTGGGAGCGCGCGACCGGTGCGACGCCGAATACCGCCCCGCTCCAGCCGCCGTCGAGCGACCGCGACGAGCTGATGGGCCGACTTGAGACGCTGCTGACGGCGTTCGCGCAACTCGATACCTATCGGAAGTCGGTGATGGAAGCGGCGCGCGAGACGGTCGAGCTCCGCAGTCCGTCGGGCGAGGTGACGCTGGAAGTCGTGGGTAGCGGAGTCCGGCGTCTCACCATCGATGCGCGGAACGCGCAGTTCACTCCCGAGGCGCAACTCGAACGGGAGATCGTGGATTTGTTCGCTCGGGCTCGTGAGCAGCTGGGCGTGCGGCAACAGGACGCGCTCGATGACCTTCCCGAGCTGAGCGCCGTGGTGAGAGAGGTCCACGCGGCCGAAGGACGCGCGTGAGCGCGCGTGCTCACTGAAGCTCTCGATACACAGGAGGAACGATGAGTCATCAGGACTACGAGGCAGCCCTCGACGACCTCAAGCAGGATGCCACCGCATGGAGCACGCTGTCCGGGACGTTCGCCGAAGTGCGCACGATCGTGGACGGCTGCGAGCTCGGACGTTGGGAGATGGACGGCTTCGGGCACATGTCGGGAGCCGAGGCGAACTACAACACCGCGCATCAGACGATCTACACCCTCATCGACAGCGCCGTCGCCGAGTTGCAGAGCGTCTCCGACAAGTTGCTCGAGACCAAGCGGAACTACGAGGCTGCCGACGGCTACTCGCAGTGGCTGCTCGATCAGGGCTGAGCCCGAGAAGGAACGAGGAGACACCGTGACATCTGTCATCCCCAGTGATCAGGGCACCTTCGACTCATTGGTCAAGGGCGTCACCGACGGCATCGACGACATGCGCGAGAGCCTCGACGAGTGCGTCGACACCTTCAACCGAAGGAAGGACGACATCTCCTTGTGGGAGAAGTTCATGGAGTGGTTCATGGACCGCATGGGCGAGGTGCGCGACAAGCTGCAGATCGCCGTGGAGAAGTTCGGCGAGTTCTTGGCGATCATCGGCGACTACCTCAGCCCGGGCAACCCTTTCGCCATGTACGGGAAGCAGGATCAGTGGATCGTCGTCAAGCAGAAGGTCAGCGGCTCCCGCACGACCATCACCGCGGACTATCTCAAGGCCGACACGAGCTGGAAGGGCGACCCGGGAGACGGATACGGCGCCCTCGCGGGCCGTCAGAGCACGGCGATGGAGACCGTCGTCGGCTATGTCGACGGAATGATCGACTTCCTGGGCGACTACGCGCAGAAGATCCTGAACACGTGGATCGACTTCGGTAAGCGGATCGCCACCTACGTGCTCGACCAGATCAATGCGGGCGCCTCGTTCATCACTGCTGATCCGTTGGAGTGGCTGGACGCCGTGCCGAAGATCGTGACCCTCTGCACGAACCTCGTGCAGCTCGGCGTGGACGCCGTCGCCTCGTTCGGCACGAACTTCACGGACTCGAAAGCGAAGGCGGACCAGCTGAAGCAGGACATGGCGAATCTCTACGGCTTCCCGAACGGCAGCTGGCCCGCTGCGACGCTCGGCTGATCGTGACTCGCGCATCGTCGCATCGGCGGCTGGCGCTGCCCGGCGTACTGCTGGCTGTGGCTCTCGGCCTGTCTGCGTGTGCTCCATCCGTGGCACCGCTCGACGGGCCTCCGGAGTTCGACGCGGACACAGCCGGCCTCCCGGGTCAGGTGGAGACCTTCTTCGGCTATCTCGCCGGTGGGCAGGCGGCCGCGGCCTTGAGAATGACCGATGTCGCGATCGATGAGAGCGCTCCGGGTGCTCCGTTCATCGGTGACGAGGCTTATGAGTCCCTGATGGATCGGCCGTCGCTCAAGAACGTCGGGGAGCCCAAGGTCTCGGACGACGGCACCCTGGCCGACATCGACGTCACGTACGCCATCGGGGCGGACGAGCGGTCGGAGACCCTCCAGCTCGCGTACGTCGATAAACAGGGCGACATTCCCGCCCACTGGGTCTTCGTCGTCGACCCTGCGTCGGCCGGCTTCGACGCCGCGGGCGCCGCGGACCTCCCCTCCGGTACTCGCTACAGCGTCAACGGCGTGGATGTCACGTCGGCGTTCGAGAATCTGTCCGGCTCGTCGTCGCGTGTCATGGCGTTCGCGGGAACCTACCCACTGGAGATCGCTGTTCCTGGTGCGACGCCGACGACCGAGACGATCGCCATCGATGTCGACACGCTGTTCGGCACCATGAGCGCCGACGGCAAGTTGTCTGGGTTCGCCGACTCGCTCGGTGGCTGAGGCGCAGCGGGCGCCTCGATCGTTCGCTGAGCTCATGTGAGCGCGCGGATCCGTGCCAGCCTGCGGCCGCTCAGCAGCCGGGACCGCGCGGATTCTGTGCGCAGGTCTGGTTGACGAGGGCGGTGCGAGCTTCGAGGACCCGCAGTGCCTGCGGCGCCGCATCCGCGACCACGGTGCCGTTGACCGCTCGCGTCGTGACTCCGAAGTCGACGACGGCTGCGTAGGCGACGCTCACAGTGACGGTGTAGTCGCCGGGTGAGACGAAGGTATGGCTCGTGGGGGTCGGCGTGAACTGCGCTTGTCCCAGTGCGGCCCAGGGCGCGCCGCCCGTCGACGTCGTACTGATCGCGCCATCGCCGTAGTCGAACCGGAACCCGACAGGGGTGAAGCGAACAGTGACCGGGCGTCCGAAGAGCGTGCCCGCGATCGTGTGCTCGGAGGCGCCCGCGATGACGTTGGTGGGAAGTCCCGCCACGCCGAGCCCCGCCGGCTCGGCGGCGAAGGACGGCCTCTGCGGAGTGAACGCCGCGAGATCGGCCACCGTGACAGCGGGAATCTCCTCCGTCGCCTCGTCCTGCGGAATCTGTTCGTAGAGGAGGTCCATTCCGAACGGATTCTTCGGCTCCGCGGGCGCCGTCGCACCGCCTCCGGGCCCGCTCGTCGGGATCCACTCCGACCCGCCGCCGTTCGTTCCCGGCTGCGTCTGCGTGCCCTCCACGATGACGGACGTGCCGTCGGTGCTGGTCCAGCAACCTTCTCCGAAGGATGACGCGCCGCCACAGGTCCCGGGCGAAGACGAGACCAAGAACGAGAGCAATACGGCTCCACCAGTAACCAGGGATGTCAGCACTGAAGTGGCTCCGCGCTCAACGCAATCTGAACGAGCCTGCCCGATGAGTTATCGATCAGAATGTCCAGTGACTGCACGTCCGGCCGTGTCGGGGAAACGACGGATGAGCCATCGGTGGCCTCGAGTGTCACCTGTGAGACGTCATAGCATGCCCGGATGGTTGCCATCGGTTCCGACCACTCGACAGGCTGAGTATGTGTGATTACAGCCTGGCCTCCTTTCGCCCATCCGTCGGCATGCATCTGCGAGAACGTCTCACGATCGATGGCGTTAAGCTCTCCCATCGTCAACTCGTACACGGGCTCGAAGGTGGCGGGGTCGCTCAGGTCGACGTTGTTGAGTGCGTCGATGTAGGCGCGGTAGGTCGCCTCGGCGGCGGCGAAGGCCTCGGCCTCGGTGGCGAATCCCGTCGGGGTGGGCGTCGGGTCGGGCGCCGGCGTCGTGCAGCCGGACACGCCCAGCGCGACGAACAGGCCGATCATGGCCGCAATCGAGACGTGACGCCGGGACATGCCGACACGGTATCGGCGGGCAGGCGACGTCGGCTGGGCTTATCCACAGCCGGCGGGCGGCCGCATCCGCTCGTCGTGCGTGCCTCCTGTTTCTCGCCCGTCGGAGATTTGCGCCGATGTCGGAGGATTCGGGCGGAAACCTCCGACGCGACGCCGAATCTCCGACCTGCGCGCGCCGGATGCCTGCGGGCGTAGGCCTCGTGGGCGTCCCGCCGGAGCCGGAAGCAGGGGAGGAGAGGTCAGCCCCAGCGGCGCACGGCCCAGCGCTGCAGGACCGCGAGCAGGGAGTCGGTGAGCTTTCCGATGACCGCGAGCAGGATGATGGCGAGCACGATTTGATCGACGCGCCCGTTGTTCTGGCCGCGCAGGAGCAGGAACCCGAGGCCCATCGATGCGCCGAGAAGCTCGGCCGCCACGAGGAAGAGCCATGCCTGCACGAGCGCCAGACGCAGCCCGGAGAAGAGCGCAGGAAGAACCGCGGGCAGCTGCACCGTGAAGAACAGCCGCAGGCCGGTGTAGCCGAACGAGCGGCCCATCTCGACCAGCTGCGCGTCGACGTGACGCAGCGCGAGCGAAACCGTCGTGAACACAGGGAAGAACGCGCCGATCGCGATCAGGATGATCTTCGACTGCTCGCCGACCAGGAACCACACGATCAGCAGCGGCACCCACGCGAGACTGGGCACAGCACGGATGACGCCGAGCGTGGGGGAGAGCAGTGCATCCCAGAACCGCGACAGCCCGATGAGACCACCGAGCGAGATGCCGAGCAGCGCGCCGACGGTGAACCCGATGACGACCCGCTGCAGCGAGATGGCGGTGAACTGCCACAGCTCACCGCGCTGGGCGAGGTCGACACCGGCGGTGACGACGGCCTCCGGGCTCGGGAACTTGTAGGCCGGGACGATGGGCGCCTCGGGGTTCGTCAGCAGGAACCACAGCGCGACCAGCGCGACCGGCACCACCCAGCCCAGAAGGGTGCGTACGCCGCGTCGTGACAGCGGTCCGCGTGCGGATGCGGTCTGCGCCGTGCGGGGGGCGGTGCCGCTCGTGCTCATCGTCGTGTGGTCCTCTCGGCGGCGGGTGTCAGCCCTTGGCCTTCTCGGCGAACTCCGGCGCGAACAAGCTGTCGAGCGCCTTGTCGACCTTGTCCTGCGAGGTCACATCGCCCAGCGAGACCTGGATCGCGCCGATCGGGGCGAGCACGGTCGCCAGCGCGGATCCGGGCACAGGATCGACATCGAGGCCCTCACGTTCGTCGATGACCTTCTGAGCGACGGCCAGATCGATCGAGGCGGCGTCGGCGAGGATCTGCGCGGTCTTGTCGGGGTTCTCCAGCGCCCAGGCGCGCGCACGCTCATACGCGTCCACGACCACCTGCACGACCTCGGGGTGGTCCTTGATGATCGATTCGGTGGCGTTCAGCACGCTGTACGAGTTGAAGTCGAGGTTGCGGTAGAGCAGCTTCGCCCCGCTGGCCTCCGCCGAGGCCATGATCGGGTCGAGTCCCGCCCACGCCTGGACGGAACCGCCCTGGAGCGCCGCCCATCCGTCGGCGTGGATGAGGTTCTGCACGGTGACGTCGTTGATCGACAGGCCCTCCGCCTCCAGCGCCTGCACGAGGAAGAAGTACGGGTCGGTGCCGAGCGCGGCTGCGACCGAGGTGCCCTTCAGATCGGCGACGGAGGTGATGTCGGAGTCCGCGGGCACGACGAGCGCGGACCACTCGGGCTGCGCGACGACATCCACGATCTGCTGTGGAACGCCGTTGGCGCGGGCGAGGAGCGCGGCGGAGCCGGCCGTTGAGCCGAAATCGATGGCTCCGGCGCGCAGCGCCTCGTTGGCCTTCGACGAACCCAGCGATTGCACCCACTCGACGTCGTACCCGTCGGCTTCGAGCCAGCCCTGGTCCTTGATGATGAGGCTGAGCGGGTTGTAGGTGGCCCAGTCGAGCTTGATGGTGACGTCGGATGCGGCGGCTCCGCTGCCTGCGGGAGCGGGAGCATCCTCCCCGGCGACACAGCCCGAGAGGGCGACGGCGGCGACGGCGAAGCCGGCGAAGGCACCGAGGAGACGGCGAGAGCGGGACATGGCAAGCCTTTCGATTGCTGTGGAAAGGGAGGGTGCGGGACGGGAGGTCAGTGCGCGTGGCGGTCGATGCCGAGCGCGCCGAGCAGATCGGCGCGGAGCTCGGCGAGCTCGGCTGAGCCGCGGTCGCGCGGCCGGGTGCCGGGGACCGTCACCAGGCGCTGGATGCGGGCGCCCGCAGAAGACCCTGATTCGACTCCGAGAACGATGACGCGGTCGGCGACCTGCAGGGCCTCGTCGACGTCGTGCGTGACCAGAAGCGTGGTCGTGGGCGCCTCATCCAGGATCGAGAGCAGGAGATCCTGCATCTTGAGTCGTGTGAGTGCGTCGAGGGCGCCGAACGGCTCGTCGAGCAGGAGCACACCGGGCCGCCGCGCGAGCGCGCGAGCGAGCGAGGTGCGCTGCGCCATTCCACCCGAGATCTCGCGAGGGCGATGGTGGGCGAAGGCAGTGAGTCCGATGAGCTCGAGCAGCGATCCGATGCGCTGCGAGCGCTCGTCGCGCGAGAGGCCCGCAGGAAGTCCGAGGGCGATGTTCTCCGACACGGACCGCCAGGGCAGCAGTCGCGGTTCCTGGAAGCCGATGGCGACGCGGGCATCGTGTGCGGCGACGGGCTCGCCGTCGATCGACACCGATCCCTCGCTGGCACGGTCGAGGCCGCCGGCGATGCGCAACAGCGTCGACTTGCCCGAGCCGGAGGCTCCCAGGATCGCCACGAGCTCGCCCGGCTCCACCGTCAGATCGATCCCGTCGAGCACGATGTGCGTGCCGAAGGTGCGCCCCAGACCGTCGAAGTGCAGAAGGGATGCAGGCGCTCCCGCATCCGGATGGACGCGGTCCGTGGCGACGGCGGTGCTCATGGCGGGCTCCTCGGGGCGGACGGGGGTCGAGTCCCGAAACTAACGAGCCTTGTCGGTTCGAGCACACCGGCCGACACGGGAGGTAACAAGCCGTCACCGCACCGCCGCCGCGGCGCCCTGTGCGCTGGCGTAGGTTGGAGGGGTGAACGCCGCCCACGCTGACCAGTTGCGCCTGTTGGATCTCGCCGACATCGACGCCCGCCGCGCGCAGGCCGATCACGCCCGACGCAATCCTCCTCAGGCCGCACGCATCGGCGAACTCGTGAAGGCCAAGCAGCAGCTCGCTCAGGAGCTCGCCGCGCGCCAGAACGTCGTCGACGATGTCGCCGCGGAGCTGCGGCGTGTGGAAGGCGACGTGGCGCTGGTCGTCGCGCGTCGTCAGCGTGATGAGGAACTGCTGCAGAAGACCGCGAGCGCGAAGGATGCGGTCGGCCTCGAGCGGGAGCTGGCGTCGCTGACACGTCGGCAGGACGAGCTCGAAGAGACGCAGCTGGAGCTTATGGAGCGGCTGGAAGCCGCGGAGGCGGCCGTCGCCGAGCAGCAGCAGCTCGTGGGCGCGAACCACGACGAGGGTTCGCGCCTCTCGGCGGAGGCGAAGGAGACCGTGGAGGCCGCGTCGGCTCTCGAACAGCAGCTGGGCCGTGACCGCGCCGCTGTCGCCGGGTCCGTTCCCGAGCAGCTCCTCGCGCTGTACGAGAAGCTGGCGACCCGCTCGGCGGGGGCGGCACTGTTCCAGGCCCGTACCTGCGGCGGTTGCCACATGATGCTCTCCGGCACCGACCTGGCGGCTTTGCGGCAGGTTGCCGACGACGTCGTGGCGACGTGCCCGGAGTGCGGCTGCATCCTCGTGCGCACCGCCGAGTCGGGGTTGTGATCCGCCGCGGTCGGATGAGATGACCGGCCGCGGGGGCACGCCGTCGTCGTCCTGGCGGATCGTCGCGGCCGACGGCGTCCGTGATGTCTCCGGCGACGCGCCGACGCCCACCCGCTGGGTGTGGGCCGATACCGCCGCGAGCTACCCGGTGATCCTCCAGGCGGGGGATCGCGTGGCGCGCGCGTGGGACGTGCGGCTGGCACGCCGCATCCTGCGCCACAGCCCGCTGAGCCCCGTGAGCGTGCCGTGGAGCGCGAGTGACCGGTGGGATCTCGCCCCGACCGCGAACGACGGCGGGGAGACGCTGTTCGCGTTCGACCAGGTGCCCGCCTTCGATCTCGATGAGGTCGAGGCCGAGTGGCGCGCCCAGCAGGGCGTCATCGCCGCATCCCACGATCCGGGGCGATTGACGCTGCTCATCACGGCGGAGTCCGCGGGCGCGCTGATCGCCGCCGAGATGCACGCCGCGGGCCTGCCCTGGCATCGCGCGACGCACGAGCGGATCCTGGTCGACACGCTCGGCCGTCGCCCCGTGGGCGGCGGAGCGCCCGACCGCATGCGTGCGGTGGGCGAACGGGTGCGCGCGGCGCTCGGTGACGCCTCGTTGTCGCTGGACTCCCCGCCGCGAGTGCTCCGCGCGCTGCATCGGGCCGGGCTGACGGTGGGCTCGACGAGCAAGTGGGAGCTCGCCCGCATCGAGCATCCGGTGGTCGAGCCCCTTCTGGAGTACAAAAGGCTCGCGCGGCTGTACACGGCGAACGGCTGGGCGTGGCTCGACGAGTGGGTGCGCGCCGACCGGTTTCGACCCGTGTACGTGCCGGCGGGCGTCGTGACGGGTCGCTGGGCATCGAGCGGCGGGGGAGCACTGCAGATCCCGAGGCAGCTGCGTCCGGCCGTGCGCCCCGATCCCGGGTGGGTCATCGTGGATGCGGATGTGGCCCAGCTCGAGCCGCGTGTGCTCGCCGCGATGTCCCGCGACACGAGGATGGCGGAGGCGGCGCGCGGGCGGGACCTGTACGAGGGGATCGTCGCCACCGGCGCGGTCGCGACCCGTGAGGAGGCGAAGTACGCGGTCCTCGGGGCGATGTACGGCGCGACCACCGGCGACAGTGGACGCCTCGTACCGCGTCTGCGCAAGACGTTCCCGAGGGCGATGGCCCTCGTCGACGACGCGGCGGTCGCCGGGGAGGACGGCCGCGGGGTGGCCACCTGGCTCGGACGCGGCACACCCGACGCGGAGGCGCCGTGGCTTGCGTTGCAGGCGCGCGCGAGCGAGGCGGATGCGGAGCCGGGCGTTCGTGAGGGTGCGCTGCGCGCTGCGCGCGAACGTGGCCGCTTCACGAGGAACTTCGTCGTGCAGGGCACCGCGGCGGAGTGGGCGCTGTCCTGGCTCGCCGAGATCCGGCGGCGCCTGGACGCACTGCCGGCCGCATCAGGACCGCCCGCATCCGCATCCGGGCCGGCGTTCGCAGATCGCGCGCATCTGGTGTTCTTCCTCCACGACGAGGTCATGGTGCACGCGCCGGAGGAACTGGCGGACGCGGCCGCGCGGGCGGTGGCCGAGGCCGCCGAGGCGGCAGGGCGCCTGCTGTTCGGCACGTTCCCGATCGACTTCCCGCTCGATGTCGAGGTCATCCGACAGGAGCCGGACGATGCGGCTCAGCCCCGGTAGACTCGACACGCGAATGGGTCGGCTGGGCGGTCGCGTCGCGGGTAACCGCGCCGAGGAACGTCCGGGCTCCGTAGGGCAGGGCGGTGGGTAACACCCACCCGGAGCAATCCGCGAGACAGTGCCACAGAGAGCAGACCGCCCGGGTTTCGGCCCGGGTAAGGGTGAAAGGGTGGTGTAAGAGACCACCGGGGTCGTGGTGACACGACCCGCAAGGTAAACCTCGTCCGGAGCAAGGCCAGACAGGGGATGATGACGCGGCTCGCCGAGTCCCCGGGTAGGCCGCTGGAGCGGCACGGCAACGTGTCGCCGAGAGAGATGACCGTCCACGGGGCGATAGCCCCCGGACAGAACCCGGCGTACAGGCCGGCCCATTCGCCCCGCCCGTCGAGCGCTCTAGACCGCCTGCGACTCGGCGTAGATCCTCTGGCGCAGCTCGTCGAGCTGTCGGTTCACCGCGGCGACCTGATCGTCCGTGATGGCGTGCCCGTTGGCCGGATGTATGACCAGATCGCTGAAGCTGCCCATCCCGCCGAACACTCCGCGCACGTCGCCCGCATCGCCGCCCGCGGCGATGCGGGCGGCGGCGCGCGCCGCCCACTGCGCCCAGTAGGTCTCGCCCACCGAGGTGAGCAGCGCGTTGAGCTCCCGCAGGGACTGCTCCAGCGATGTTGCGGCATCCACGAGGTGAGTCTTGCATGTCGGCGGGCTCGTCACGCGACGAAGACTCGCGGCGCGGCGGGGTTTCGGCCACCATCGAAGCCATGCCAGACACCGTGCACTTCGTGTCCTTGCTGTTCCCGTCGGTCACGCAGCTCGATCTGACGGGACCCGTGGAGGTCTTCTCGCGCCTTCCCGGCGCGGTGAGTGATCTCGCGTGGCATCGGATCGAGCCGGTGGCGACCGACGCGGGGTTCTCCATTCTGCCGACGGTGTCGTTCGCGGACGCACCCCAGGCGGAGGTCCTCATGGTTCCGGGCGGGCAGGGCGCCTTCGACCTCTTGGACGACGCCGAGGCCCTCGACTTCGTCCGCGAGCAGGCGCGTCACGCGCGATACGTCACGAGCGTGTGCACGGGCTCCTTCGTCTTGGGTGCGGCGGGCCTGCTGCAGGGTCGACGGGCGACGACGCACTGGGCATCGCACCCAATGCTCGAGGTGCTCGGCGTGATCCCGGAACGAGCGCGCGTGGTTCGCGACGGCGACGTCATCACGGGCGGCGGCGTGACCAGCGGGATCGATTTCGCTCTGACGGTCGCCGCGGAGGTCTTCGACGCGCCGACGGCCCAGGCTGTACAGCTCGCGATGGAGTACGACCCACAACCGCCGTTCGACGCCGGCTCGCCCGACGGGACGGATGCCGATCCCGCCCACGTCGACATGATGACGGCGTGGGCGAGGACGACTCGGCTGGAGACCGTCGAGCGCGCCGCTGCCCGGCTTGCCGGAGCGTGAATCACTGACCGGTGACGGTCTCCTCGAGGTCCGGCTCGACGCCCAGCGAGAGCGCTGCCGCGCCGATGATGCCCGCGTTGTTGCGGTGCACGGCGGGGACGATCGGCGTACGGAGCTCGAGAAGGTGCAGGAACTTGTCCGCGTGCTTCGAGACGCCGCCGCCGACGATGAACAGGTCGGGGCTGAAGAGGAACTCGACGTGCGAGTAATACCACTGCAGGCGTTCGGCCCACGCCTCCCAACTCAGCTCGTCGCGCTCCATCGCGGAGTAGGCGGCGTACGCCTCGGCGTCCTTGCCGTGCTTCGCGCGCTGCAGGTGGCCGAGCTCGCTGTTGGGGATGAGGACGTCGTTGTAGATGACGGCCGAGCCGATGCCCGTGCCGAGCGTTGTGAGGATCGTGAGTCCGTCGACGCCCTTCGCAGCGCCGAAACGCATCTCGGCGACGCCGGCCACATCCGCGTCGTTGGCGAAGTGGATGTCGCGGCCGAGACCTTCCTCGAAGAACTCCTCGGCCGGGAAGTCGATCCACTTGTCGGAGACGTTCGCGGCCGACAGCGTCCGACCGTTCTTCACGATCGCCGGAAAGGCGACGCCGAGCGGGTAGTCGGAGTCCGCGACCTCGAGCGTGTCGAGCACGCTGCGCACCGCATCCAGAACGTCCTTCGGCTCCGCTCCCGGAGGTGTGGACACCTTGATCCGGTCGCTGATCAGCTCGCCCTTCTCGAGGTCGACGATTCCACCCTTGATGCCGGTTCCGCCGATGTCGATACCCACCGCGCGAGACTTCTCTGCTGCCATGGGTTCAGCCTATCCAGCACACGGGTCGCGATCAGTAGGATCGTCTCGAGAGCGATGAGGAGTCAGCCGTGAGCGAAGACAGCGAGAAGTACTGGTACAACCTCACCACCGGCGAGGTGGAGCGAGGTTTCGAGTCCCCGGCGATCGACCGCGCCGGCCCGTTCGACACCGCCGAAGAAGCGGCGAACGCCCCCGAACTGATCAAGCAGCGCTCGGCGCAGTGGGCGGCAGACGACGCCCTCGAGAACGACTGACGCGCCGCTTCGAGCGCACCCCCACCACGTGATCGGGCCCCGCGGGGCCGGGAGGAAAAGCATGGACAAGCAGCGCGATTTCGTACTGCGCACGATCGAAGAGCGCGGCGTCAAGTTCATCCGACTCTGGTTCACCGATGTGATCGGAACGCTGAAGTCGGTGGCGATCGCCCCCGCCGAGGTCGAGGGAGCCTTCACCGAGGGCCTCGGTTTCGACGGTTCCGCGATCGAGGGCCTCACGCGCACCTTCGAGTCCGACCTGCTCGCCCACCCGGATCCCACGACCTTCCAGATCCTGCCGTGGCGCGGTGAGATCGACCCGACTGCGCGCATGTTCTGCGACATCACGACCCCCGACGGCCAGCCCGCGGTCGCCGATCCGCGTCACGTCCTCAAGCGCACGCTCGCGAAGGCCTCGGACGCCGGATTCACGTTCTACACGCATCCCGAGATCGAGTTCTACCTGCTGAAGTCCTCGACCTACGGTCCGGCCGGTCCCGAGCCGGTCGACTCCGCCGGCTACTTCGACAACGTGCCCGGCGGAACGGCCCACGACTTCCGCCGCCGCTCGGTGCGGATGCTGGAGGACCTCGGCATCTCGGTCGAGTTCAGCCACCACGAGGGCGGCCCGGGACAGAACGAGATCGACCTGCGCTACGCCGACGCGCTGGCCACGGCCGACAACATCATGACGTTCCGCACGGTCATCAAGGAGGTGGCGATCGAGCAGGGCGTCTACGCGACGTTCATGCCGAAGCCGCTCAGCGGGCAGCCCGGCAGCGGCATGCACACGCACATGTCGCTCTTCGAGGGGGACCACAACGCCTTCTACGAAGAGGGTGCGCAGTACCAGCTCTCCAAGGTCGGCCGCCAGTTCATCGCAGGCCTGCTGCGTCACGCCAACGAGATCTCGGCGGTGACGAATCAGTTCGTCAACTCCTACAAGCGCCTGTGGGGCGGCGACGAGGCACCCAGCTTCATCAGCTGGGGTCACAACAACCGTTCGGCTCTCGTGCGCGTGCCGCTCTACAAGCCCAACAAGGGTGGGTCTTCGCGAGTGGAGTATCGCGCCCTCGACTCGGCCGCCAACCCGTATCTCGCGTACGCGCTCATGCTGGCCGCGGGTCTCAAGGGCATCGAGGAGGGCTACGAGCTCCCGCCCGAGGCCGAGGACAACGTGTGGTCCCTGACCGATTCCGAACGCCGCGCGCTCGGATACGCACCGCTTCCGGCAAGCCTCGATCAGGCACTGCAGTACATGGAGGAGTCGGAGCTCGTCGCCGAGACGCTGGGCGAGACCGTCTTCACCTACGTGCTCGCCAACAAGCGGCGTGAGTGGGCGGGCTACCGTTCGCAGGTGACGCCCTTCGAGCTGCAGAGCAACCTCGAGATGCTCTGAGCCGGCGATGGCCGGCACGGAGCGCTCCTCGAGCCGAACGGACCTCGTGCGGCTCGGACTCGGCGACCTCGAGGCGGCGGAGCAGGCGTTCGACGAGCTCGTCGACCTGCTGGCGCTCGGTCGCTCCGAGGTCATCAGCGATCTCGGGCGGGCCGCCGATCCCGACGGCGCGCTGCGCAGCGCGAGCAGGATCGCACGCCGCAACCCGGACGCGGTCACGGCGACGCTGCGCGATCCGCACGCGCGCCGGGTGTTCTGGCTGCTGCTCGGCGCCTCGGAAGGCTTCGGCGAGTTCTACCTGCGTCACCCCGAAGAACTCGCAGACCTCGCGACGGCGGGGGAGATCCTGCCGCGCGCGGATGAGATGCAGCGAGAGCTGCAGGAGTCCGTCGGGGCGCAGGACGGTTTCGCCGCGTCCGGGGACGAGTCCGCCTGGGTCGCACTGCGTGTGCGCTACCGCAGGCTGCTGGCACGCATCGCGGCCTTCGACCTGCGAGCGCCGGACGCGATCGAGGTGCTGCCCGAGGTCGCCGCGGCCCTCGCGGATGCGGCGGGTGCCGCGCTCGAGGCGTCGCTGAGCGTGGCTCGCACCCGCATCTCGCAGGGAAGGCCCGGAGGCCTGTTTCCTCGGGAACAGGTCGCAGCGACGCGGCTCTCGATCATCGGAATGGGCAAGACCGGCGCCCGCGAGCTGAACTACGTCAGCGACGTCGACGTCATCTTCGTCTGCGGTGCCGCAGACGGCGCCGAGGAGGAGTGGGGCGCGAGTCGCCTCATCGACATCGCCACGCGCCTCGCCGTCCAGACGATGCAGGGCATCTCGGGGATCGAGATCGAACCTCCGCTGTGGGAGGTCGACGCCAACCTGCGACCCGAGGGCAAGCAGGGCGCGCTCGTACGCACCCTCGAGTCACACCTCTCCTACTACGACCGCTGGGCGGGCAGCTGGGAGTTCCAGGCGCTCTTGAAGGCGCGGCCACTCGCCGGCGACCTGGAGCTCGGTCGCGAGTACGTCGCCGCCGTGCAGCCGAAGGTCTGGACGAGCGCCGCCCGCGAGAACTTCGTCGACAGCGTGCAACGTATGCGGGAGCGCGTCACCGACCACATCCCCGCGCACGAGGTGCCGCTGCAGATCAAGCTCGGCCCCGGCGGCATCCGCGACATCGAATTCACCGTGCAGCTTCTCCAGCTCGTGCACGGGCTCACCGACGACCGCATCCGTCAGCGGGGCACGCTGGACGCGCTGGATGCGCTCGTCGCGGAGGGTTACATCGGGCGGGCGGAGGCCGCGGCCTTCGCCCGCGACTATCGGTTCCTGCGCGTGCTCGAGCACCGACTGCAGCTGCGTGGTCTTCGTCGCACCCACCTCATGCCGGAGAAGGACGACGATCGCCGTGTGCTCGCGCGCGCGAGCGGTGTCGCCGACAGCGCCGCCGGAGTCACGGCAGAGTGGGAGCGGGTCAAACGCGAGGTGCGCGACATCCACGTGCGCCTCTTCTACCGACCGCTCCTCTCCGCCGTCGCAGCCCTCCCGGAGGGCGAGCGCACCCTGTCCGCCGCGCAGGCGCACGACCGTCTGGCGGCCATCGGCTTCCAGGATCCGGCGGGAGCGCTTCGGCACATCGCGGCGCTGACGAGTGGGATCAGCCGCAAGGCCACGATCCAGCGCCACCTCATGCCGATCATGATCCGGTGGTTCGCAGACGGGGTCGACCCCGACTACGGGCTGCTCGCCTTCCGCCGCATCAGCGAACGGTTGGGGGACACCCCGTGGTTCCTGCGATTGCTGCGCGACTCGTCGGCGGCGGCTGAGAGCCTCACCCGGGTGCTGTCGGGCTCGCGCTACATCGGCGAGCTCATGGAGTGGATCCCCGAAGCGGCGGCCTGGCTCGACGACCCCGAACTCCTGCGTCCGCGCAGCGGCGTCGCCCTGCAGACGGAGGCTCGCGCGATCCAGACGCGGCACGACAGCCTCGACGATGCGATGCCGTTCGTGCGCGCGCTGCGGCGACGTGAGCTGCTGCGCACCGCGATGGCCGCTGTCCTCGGCGTGCTCACGATCGAAGAGCTCGCCGATTCGCTCAGCACGATCACCGAGGTCACGATCCAGGCGACCCTGCGGGCCGTGCGTCGTGAGGTGGTGCCGCCCGAAGACGATGCACTCGACTTCTCGGTCATCGCAATGGGACGCTTCGGCGGGCGTGAGCTCGGGTTCGGCTCGGATGCGGACGTGCTGTACGTCTATCGGGCGAACGGCGTCGACCCGGAACGCGCGCACGCGCTGTCGTTGAAGCTCGTCCAGGGGCTGCGCACCCATTCCGAAGACCACCGCGTGCCGCTCGACCTCGATGCGGACCTGCGCCCGGAGGGGCGCAACGGTCCGCTCGTGCGGTCGCTGGAGTCCTACGCGGAGTACTACGGTCGGTGGTCGCTGTCGTGGGAAGCCCAAGCCCTCCTGCGTGCCCGTGGCGTCGCGGGCAGCGTGAAACTCATCGACGCGTTCACGGCGCTGGCCGACAGCGTGCGGTACCCCGCGCGCGCCGACCCGCAGGGCGTGCGTGAGATCAAACGCATCAAGGCGCGTGTGGAGAGCGAGCGGCTTCCGCAGGGCGTCGATCCGTCACGCCACCTCAAGCTGGGTCCCGGCGGGCTCAGCGACGTGGAGTGGCTCGTGCAGCTGCTGCAGTTGCAGCACGCCCACGCCGTGCCGGCGCTGCGCACGACCTCGACGACGGACGCCCTGCGCACCGCCGGAGAGGCGGGGCTGCTGCCGGAGAGCGCCGTTCCACGCCTTCACGAGGCGTGGCGGCTCGCCAGTCGCCTGCGCTCGGCCAACACCCTGCTCTCGGCGCAGACGAGCGACGTGCTGCCTGTCGACCGGCGCCGCCTCGACGGCATCGGACGGCTGCTGGAGTATCCGCCGCGTTCGGCCTCGCGAGTCGAAGAGGACTGGATGCGGGCGGCCCGCCTGTCTCGACGCGTGTTCGAGAAGCAGTTCTACGGTTGATCGTCCGCGTGGGACGAGGCGTCTCTCACCGGCTGCAACAATAGGGTCGTGCGCCGTTCCCGTCTGCCCCGCCTTTTGCGTGGGACGACGTCTGCGTCCGTGGCGACCTTCATCGCCCTCCTCTCTCACGTGAGCGCCGGCGGAGCGGTGCCGGGGTGGCTCGGGATCCTGATCCCGTTCGTGCTGTCGCTCGCCGTCTGTACGGTCCTCACGGGGCGTCGCCTCTCGGTGTGGCGCCTGTCGGCCGCCGTCGCGCTCAGCCAGGCTCTCTTTCACACGCTCTTCGTCCTCGGATCCTTCGCAGTGCCCGGGATGGGCCAAGAGCATCACGCGATGCACGGCATGGGCAGCACTCAGACGACCTCGAGCGTCGGGATGACCGACGCCCTGCACGGCGATCCGGCGATGTGGCTCGGCCACCTCGCCGCCGCCGTGGTGACGATCCTCGCGCTGCATCGCGGCGAACGATGCGTGCGTGCCCTGATCGAGCTGGCGCGCACACTGGTCGGGCGCCTCCGCATCCGCCTGGCGCTCGTCGTCGCGGACGTCGACGTCGAGGCTCCGCGCTTTCCCGCTGTCGCCTGCGCACGACAGCGTCCGCCCCGTCAGAGACTCTTCCTCCGCGACATCGCCCGCCGCGGCCCACCGCGACTTCACACGGTCTGATCACGCTGTCACGACGCGCTCGCGTCGTGTGCTGCGCTTCCGCCTGTCGCCGAGACAGGCGTCCCGTGTGGTGCGGCGCCTGCGCGCGCCGCTGTCGAAAGGTGTCCCATGTCCCTGTCGCGACGTATCGTCGCGGGGATCGTGGTGGCGTTCGCCGCCGTCTTGGCGGTGGCCGCCCCCGCGTCCGCTCACGATGAACTTCTCTCCTCCACGCCCGAGACCGGGCAACGACTCACCGAGGCTCCGACGCAGGTCACGTTGACCTTCTCCGCCGACGTGCTCGACACCGGTGCGGCGGTGATCGTCGCCGATGCCGGAGGGCACGACTGGGTGGCCACCGAGCCGGTACTGGACGGCCCGACCGTCACCGTCGAGCTGCAGCCGGACATGCCGGCGGCAGGGTACGAGGTGCGGTGGCGCGTGGTGTCCTCGGACGGGCACCCGATCGCGGGCACCGTCCCGTTCACGATCGGCGATGGGACCCCTCTCGAGCACACGGCCCAGCCGACGGCACCGAGTGCCGACGGCCAGGCGGCGCAGTCAGACGAGCCGACGGCCGATGAGGCCGGTCAGGAGAACGCCGGAGCGCTGCGCATCGCGTTCATCGGCGCCGCCGGTGCCGGCATCGCCGTCGCGCTCTTCGCACTCATCCTCTTCCTCCGCCGCCGCTCCGACGCGCGCGGCACGGACGACGCCGAGCACTGAGCTCGCCCGTCCCGCTTTTGAAAGGCACACCCCTGTGAACACTCCCACCACCCGCATCCGCTTCACCGCAGCGCTCGCTCTCGCCGCTCTCGCCCTCGCGGGCTGCGCCGCCCAGAGCCAGCCGACCTCGAGCTCCGTCACCGCTGCTGAGGCGATCTCCGTGTCCGACGCCTGGGTCAAGTCCGCCGACTCCGGAATGTCGGCCGCGTTCGGGGAACTGACCAACGACGGCGACGCCGACGTCACGGTGACATCGGCGACGACACCCGCATCGTCTGCGGTCGAGCTCCACGAGACCGTCGAGAACGAGTCGGGGCAGATGGTCATGCGTCAGATCGAGGGCGGCTTCGTGATTCCCGCGCACGGCAGTCTCACCCTCGCCCCCGGCGGCAACCACATCATGCTCATGGATCTGACCGCGCCGCTCGTCGCGGGCGACGACGTCACCCTCACCCTCACGTACTCGGACGGCACGAGCTCCCAGATCACCGCGCCGGTCAAGGACTACGCCGGGGCGAACGAGAACTACGAGGGTGGCGACATGGACATGAGCGGCGACAGCGGGATGAGCCACTGATGTCACGGCGCGATCCCGACGACACCACGGTTCGGCATCGCGCCACCCGGCGACAGTTCCTCCTCGGGGGAGCTGTCGCCGGTGTCGGCGCGGCGGCCGCGATCGCGATAGATGCCGCGTTCCAGACGGCGCCCCCCGCGGCGTCCGCCGTCCCGCCCCTCAACGGGGACGCCACGGTGCCCTTCTACGGCGTGCATCAGGCCGGAATCGACACGGACGCGCAGTCGCACGCGGTCTTCGTGGCCCTGGATCTGAAGCCCGAGGTCGATCGCGACGGCCTGCGGCGGCTCATGCGCACGCTGAGCGACGACGCCGCGCGGATGACGCAGGGCGAGCCGGCCCTCGCCGACTCCGAGCCCGAGCTTGCGCTGGCACCCGCCCGCCTCACCGTGACGTTCGCATTCGGACCGCGCTTCGTCGCGGTGGCGGGCGGGTCCGCTCCCGCGTGGCTGGCGCCTCTGCCTGCTTTCGGGATCGACCGCCTGCAGCCGGAGTACTGCGACGGGGACCTGCTGATCCAAGTGGCATCGGACGATCCGGTGACAC
This sequence comes from Microbacterium sp. RG1, assembly GCF_005347485.1. Classification (NCBI taxonomy): domain Bacteria; kingdom Bacillati; phylum Actinomycetota; class Actinomycetes; order Micrococcales; family Microbacteriaceae; genus Microbacterium; species Microbacterium sp. RG1. The sequence continues at coordinate 797,900 of NZ_CP034121.1, forward strand.
TCGCGCACGCGTCGAGGATGCTGCTGAAGGACGCGCGCAGCTTCGCGACAGTCCGATGGACGCAGAACGGGTTCCGCCGTGCGCACGGCACGGTGAAGCCCGGCACCACGATGCGCAATCTCTTCGGACAGGTCGACGGTACGGCCAATCCCGAACCCGGAACCGCTGACTTCGACGAGCTCGTGTGGCACCAGCATGGATGGCTCGCCGGCGGCACCGGAGTGGTCATGCGCCGCATCGCGATGGATCTCGACAAGTGGGACAGACTGGACCGTCCCGGCCGCGACGAGTCCGTCGGCCGGTACCAGTCGAACGGTGCGCCGCTGACGGGGACGAACGAGCACGACGAGCCGGACTTCGAGGCGAAGACACCCATCGGCTTCCCCGTCATCCCGGAGTTCTCGCATATGCGCCGTGCGCGCAGCGACAATCGTCGGGAGCGCATCTTCCGGCGCGGCTACAACTACGACGACACCCCCGCAGGTGGCGAGATCTCACGTGCCGGTCTGGTGTTCGTCGCCTTTCAGGCGGACGTGGCGAGTCAGTTCGTGCCGCTGCAGCGGCGCCTCGACGAGCTCGACCTGCTGAACGAGTGGACGACGCCCATCGGCTCGGCGGTGTTCGCGGCACCGCCCGGCTGCGCGCAGGGCGGATTCATCGGCGAGACCTTGCTGTCGTGAGGCGCGAAACGATGACCGACACCCTCGTCTCTCCGCCCCAGGCCCGCCCGCGTCGGTCCCGTCCCCGCGGCGGATGGTTCGGATCGCTGCTGCTGCGGCTCCATTTCTCCGCGGGGCTGCTCGTCGGTCCCTTCATCCTCGTCGCGGCGATGAGCGGGGCACTGTACGCGATCGCCCCCACGCTCGATGAGCTCGTGTACGGGCACGAGCTTCATGCGCCGGCGACCGCCACATCGCTCCCGCTCGCGGAGCAGATCACCGCGGCGGAGACGTATGTCGGCGAGGGCGCGGTACTGACCGCCGTGCGACCGGCGCCGGAACCGGGCGACACGACGCGGGTCATGTTCGCCGAGGACGACCTCGCGGCCAGTGAATCGCGGGCCGTCTTCGTCGACCCCGGGACGGGGGAGATCCGCGGCGATCTCACGGCGTACGGCACGAGCGGCTCGCTTCCCGTGCGCACGTGGATCTCCAACCTCCACCGCAATCTTCACCTCGGTGAACCCGGACGCCTGTATAGCGAGCTGGCCGCATCCTGGCTCGCGATCATCGTGGTCGCAGGTGGTGCGCTGTGGGTGATGCGCATCCGGAAGGCGCGGGTCAAGCGGGAGCTTGTGGTGCCCGCCGTGCGACGCAGCGGGTACCGGCGTCTGTTCAGCTGGCACGCATCCGTGGGTATCTGGGTGCTTCTCGGCGCTCTCATGCTCTCGGCGACGGGGATCACGTGGTCAACCTACGCCGGCGCGAACGTCTCCGCGGCGCGCGAGGCGATCGGGGGTGCGACACCGGCGCTGCAGACGGACCTCTCCGGGGCCCAGGAGGCGCCGGACGAGCACGCTGCTCATCACGGCGGTGCGACGCCGATGCCGACCGGAGAGGCGAACCCCGCGACGTTCGACGCGGTCCTCGCGATCGCACGTCGGATCAACGTCAACACAGGCGAGGTGGAGATCAAACCTCCCGCGGCGTCCGGACAGGCGTGGACGGTCACGGAGATCAAGCGCTCGTTCCCCACAGAGGCGGATGCGGTCGCGATCGACGGTGCCACCATGCAGGTGGTCTCGCGGGTGGACTTCGCCCAGTTCCCGTTGCTCGCGAAGCTCGCCCGCTGGGGCATCGACCTGCATATGGGAGTGCTGTTCGGGTGGGTGAACCAGCTTGCGCTCCTGCTCATCGCCGCGGGGATCGGGACGATCGTCGTGCTCGGCTATGCGATGTGGTGGAAGCGTCGGCCCACGCGCGGCGAGCACCGCGTGGGGTCGCCGCCGGCGCGGGGCGCGCTGCGGGCGGCGCCGTGGTGGGGCTTGCTCTCCGTCGTCGCGGCCTCGGGTGTGATCGGATGGTGGCTCCCGCTTGTCGGATATCCGCTGATCGCGTTCGTGGTCGTCGACGTCCTTCTCGGCCTGCGGGCGCGACGGCGACCACGCTGACTCAGCCTTGAGTGTCTCCGGTGGCCGTGATGCGAGGCCACGGCCACCGGAGGGACGGTCATCCCTGTCTGCCTGCAAGGGCCGGTCGGCCCGCATTCTCATCCGTATGCTGGACGGCGACCGCTGAGCGCGCTCGCGCGGCTCGGCGCGATGCACCGTGACACGATGAAGACCGGGGGAACGATGTCTGATCCGCAGCAGCCGTCCGAGCCGCACATTCCGGCGCCCGACGCCGCGGCCCAGCTCGGGCCCGTCGCGAGCGAGCAGCGGATGGTGCCGCAGACGGGCGATGCTCCGCAGCCGCCCGGCGGCGCAGCGGCGGCCCAGGCGGGCTCTCCGTCATACGGTGTCCCGCCTCAGCCATACGGTGTTCCGCCGCAGCAGAGCTACCCCGGATACGCGCAGCCGCACGCTCCCGGTTATGCGTCGGCACCGGGTTACCCGCCTGCCCCACAGGGGTTCGGGCAGCCGCCGACCCCGGGCTATCCGCAGGCCCCGGGATACGCGCCGCAGCAGCAGGGTTATCCCTCGGCTCAGGGGTACGGGCCTGCTCCGCAGGCGCCCGGATACCCGCAGTCGGCACACGCGCCTCATCCGGGCTACCAGGCACCGGATCAGGCGCGTATGCCGTCGGCGGCGGGCGCCGCGTCGGTGGTCGCGGGGTCACCCACCAACAACCCCGCGCTGTGGTCGATGATCCTCGGTGCGATCTCCGCCGCATCCCTGCTCAGCCTGCTGATCCCCTTCCTCGGGTTCTTCATCGTGATCATGACGTTCCCCCTCAGCATCTGTTCCGTGGCACTCGGCTACGCGGGCCTCTCGAAGGCGAAGCGCGCGGGAGGCGTCGGTCGCACGAACGCGATCATCGGCATGATCCTCGGCCACATCGCGCTTCTGCTCGCGATCGCGGTCGGCCTCTTCCTGCTGCTGGCGCTCATCGCGGCCATGAGCAGCGGCTCCTTCGGCTGAACGGTGCAACGAAGAACCGCCCCGGCGCATGCCGGGGCGGTTCTTCGTTGTGAGCGCGAAGCTCTCGGTGTCAGACGCCGAAGTAGAGCTCGTACTCGAAGGGGTGCGGGCGCTGAGCGATCGGCTGGATCTCGTTCTCGATCTTGTACTCGATCCAGGTCTCGATGAGCTCCTCGGTGAAGACGCCGCCCTGCAGCAGGAACTCGTGGTCGGCGCGCAGCGCCTCGAGCGAGTCGAGCAGCGAGTTCGGCACCTGCGGGATGCCCTTGGCCTCCTCGGGGGGAAGCTCGTAGAGGTCCTTGTCGACCGGCTCGTGCGGCTCGATGCGGTTCTTGATGCCGTCGAGGCCGGCCATGAGCTGAGCGGCGAACGCGAGGTACGGGTTGCCGGAAGCGTCGGGCGCACGGAACTCGATGCGCTTGGCCTTGGGGTTGGTGCCCGTGATCGGGATGCGGATGGCCGCCGAGCGGTTTCCGGCCGAGTAGACCAGGTTGACCGGAGCCTCGAAGCCCTTCACCAGGCGGTGGTAGCTGTTCAGCGTGGGGTTCGTGAAGGCCAGGACGGCGGGCGCGTGCGCCAGGATGCCGCCGATGTACCAGCGGGCGATGTCGGACAGGCCGCCGTAGCCCTTCTCGTCGTAGAACAGCGGCTTGCCGTCGTTCCACAGCGACTGGTGCGTGTGCATGCCGGAGCCGTTGTCGCCGAAGAGCGGCTTGGGCATGAAGGTCGCGACCTTGCCCCACTGCTCGGCGACGTTCTTGACGATGTACTTGAACTTCAGGATGTCGTCGGCCGCGTGCACCATGGTGTCGAAGCGGTAGTTGATCTCCTGCTGGCCGCCCGTGCCCACCTCGTGGTGCGCGCGCTCGAGGATGAGGCCCGCCTCGATGAGACGCAGGCTGATGTCGTCGCGGAGGTCCGCCGTCTTGTCGACGGGGGAGACGGGGAAGTAGCCGCCCTTGTACGGGGTCTTGTTGGCCAGGTTGCCACCCTCTTCGGCGCGGCCCGTGTTCCAGGCGCCCTCTTCGGAGTCGACCGAGTAGAAGCTCGAGTTCTGCTTCACCTCGTAACGGACGTCGTCGAAGATGTAGAACTCCGCCTCGGGGGCGAAGAACGCGGTGTCGGCGATGCCGGTGGAGGCGAGGTACTTCTCGGCCTTCTTGGCGACCTGGCGGGGGTCCTTCGAGTAGATCTCGCCGTTGCGCGGGTTGTAGATGTCGAAGACCATGACGAGCGTCTTCGCCTCACGGAACGGGTCGAGGTACGCGGTCGACACGTCCGGGATGAGCTGCATGTCCGATTCGTGGATGTTCGCGAACCCGCGGATCGACGAGCCGTCGAACAGCTGACCGACGGTGAAGAACTCCTCGTCGACGGTGGAGGCGGGGATGTTGAAGTGCTGCTGCACACCAGGGAGATCCGTGAAGCGGATGTCGAGGAACTTGACGTCCTCGTCCTTGATGAACTTCAGCACCTCGGATGAATCACTGAACATGGAGACTCCAGAGGTAGGGCATTTCGGGAAGTTCCGCCCGCCACGGCGGGCTGATCCGACGCTATCGATCGGGCGTTGCTCGCCAGTGTCCCATATGTTTCCGGGATGTTACGGGTGCCCGATTAGGGTTGATGCATGCCCGAGACCCCCGTCGAGTCCAGCTATCCCGGTGAGCGCCTCGGGTTGCCCCGTACCGGATCGACGTCCGTCGCCCGTGTCGGACGGCGCCTTCTCGCCCTGCTGATCGACTGGACGTGCGCCACCATCCTCGCCGTCGCGTTCCTCCGGTACGACCCGTGGGCGCTGCCGGGCGAGGCGGGATTGTCGACCTTCGCACCGATGCTGGTGTTCGCGCTCGTGCAGATCCTCTTCATCCCGCTGATCGGGGGAAGCCCCGGCCACCGCATCCTCGGGATGCGGCTGGTTCTCGTCCGCGGCGGATGGATCGGTCTGTGGCGGCCGATCGTCCGTACGGTGCTGCTGCTGCTCGTCATCCCCGCGGTGGTCTGGGATGCCGACCAGCGCGGCCTGCACGATCAGGCTGCGGGCAGCATCCTCATCCGCGCCTGAGGATCAACGGGGGCGCTGAGCCCGCACGCGGTTGGGGTCGACGCCCTTCGGGATCGGCAGCGACGTCAGCGACTGCGACACCGAGTCGATCCGCTTGATGACGGCGGCCATGGTGGTGCGGTCGATCTTCTTCGGCAGGGCCTTGATCGTGCTCGCGAGCTTCGCGATCGGAACCTCGTCGTCGCCGTGACCCACGTAGAAGACGGTCACGGGAACACCGGAGGCCACACGCTGCGCCTTGGAGCGCTCGTCCGCGATGAGGCGCGTCAGGCGACCGCGCGCGCCCTCGCCGACGAGGACGATGCCACCGCGGCCGACGGCACGGTAGACGGCCTCCTGCGTGCGGGGGTTGATGCCGACAGGCATCTCGCTGGCCTGCCAGCGGCGACCGAGCGACACGGACATCACGCGTCCCGCCGCTCCCGGCATGCCGTCGATCTGCTTGTACATCGCGGTGGTCGACAGGCGGGTCGTCAGAATGAGTGAGCCGAGGACACCCGCGAACAGGCCCGTGATGCCCCAGAGGATCACGCTCCAGATGGCGAACGGCGGGATGAGGAAGCCGACGCCCGCGCCGAGCGCGATGCCGAGCAGCACGATGCCGATCAGAGCGTACGGCAGCCAGGAGTACGCATCCTTGGTGTAGCGGTAGAGGGTCTTCAACTGCGAGAAGAATCCGGGGCGCTTCTCGGGTGCGGAATCGCGGGCTGCCATGCCCTCCAGCCTACCGGTGCCGTCCGATCTCTTCTCCCCATCCGCGAGCAGCGCACCTGGTCTCCTCCCGTCCCGCGCTCGGAGCGCGGCGTGCCGTTCCGGCGGACACGATCGGAGCATGTTGTCGTCGCTCCTGCCCGCACCGCCCACGTTGCGTCCTCTCCTGGAGCCCGCGGTGCTGCGTACCGTCGTCGCCGATGCGGCTCCCTTCGGCGGAGATGTCGTCGTCCACGAGGGCGAGCCGGCGCTCGCGGTGCCGGTGGCCGCGGTCGAGGGCACCGGAATCTGGGCGGCGTCGGGCGAACACGTCATGGCGCCTCTGGACGTCGTCACGACGACGCGGGGACCATTGGTCCTCTTCCCGGCGGTTCGCTGCACCCTCGAGTCCCTGCTACGCCGGCGGGGAACGGTGGAGCCGGGCGAGGCGGTCACCATCGCCGTGAGTCTGCTGCGCGGTGTCGCGGCGGAGACGTCCGCGCATCCACGGGGCACCTGCGTCGGCACCTGGTGGCTGGACAATGCCGGGACGCCTCTGTTCGTCCACGCTCACGAGGGCCCCACGGCCGCGGAGGGAGCCGCCCAGCTGATGGGGAAGCTCGACCCCGGGGATCACGACGCCGCGGCACGCGCGATCAGCGCGGCGACGGGCGCCGTGACCGATACCGCGCGTATCGTGCGGGGGCTGGCCGCTCTGGAGGACGACCTGTTCGCCGCGGCGCGGCCGCAGGCCGTGCGCATCGACGGGTCTTCCGTCGCAGCGTCGATCACCCGCGCTCAGGCGCGCGCGGAGGCGAATCGACCCACCCCGGCGTGGCGTCGTCTGACCGTGGCGATGGACGGGTCGCTCAGCGACCTGGTCGCAGAGCGCGTGGACGCCCTCCGTCAGCGATGGCGTCGTCCTGCCCCGGCGAAGAAGCCCCGATCTCGTCGACCCGTGTTCCTCGTCGGGATCGGGGTCGTGGGTCTCGTGCTCGCGGTGGGGCTCCTGTGGCCGGAACCCGAGGACAGAGCACCCGTGCCGGTATCGTCCGAGGACTCCCTCGCCGCGGACGACACCGGGGCGACGGTGCTTCCCGCGGAAACTCCTGCCGCCGCGCAGTCGTCGGATGACCCCGTCGCTGCCGCACGCGCGCTGCTCGCGGTATGGAACGCGTGCGGCGACGACTCGTGTCGACAGAAGCTGCAGGAAGCGCGGATCGACGCCGACCCGGCGGGCGCGGCCGCGGTCGCCGACGCAGCGCTGACGGTCATCGACGATCTCGGGGATCTCACCCTCTTGCGTGCTGACGATCCGAGCGAGCGAGCGGTGTCGCAGATCGTGGCGATCGTGCGCCAGAACGACGAATGGGTGCTGCGCGGCATCCATGATGTCGCGCAGCACCCATAGGTGCGGGAAAGGTCAGATCCCGAGGTCTCCGGCGAAGTCGGCCGTCTCGAGGCGCGTCTTCATCGCCGACAGGAAGCGTGCCGCGTCGGCGCCGTCGATGATCCGGTGGTCGTACGACAGAGCCAGGTACACGTACGAGCGGACCGAGAACGCGTCCTTACCGTCGACCGTCACGACGCCGGGGCGCTTGACGACGGTGCCCGTGCCGAGGATCGCGGACTGCGGCAGGAACACGACCGGGGTGTCGAACAGCGCGCCGCGGGAGCCCGTGTTCGTGACCGTGAAGGTGCCACCGGCGAGCTCGTCGGGCTTCAGCTTGTTGTCGCGCGTGCGGGCCGCGAGGTCAGCGATGTCGTGAGCGATCTGAGCGAGGTTCTTGTCGCCCGCCTCGCGCACGACCGGCGTCAGCAGGCCGCGCTCCGTGTCGACCGCGATCGAGATGTTCTCGCTCGACGGGTAGACGATCTGCTCGCCGTCGACGGTCGCGTTGATGACGGGGTACGTCTTCAACGCCTCGGCGGCGGCCAGGACGAAGAACGGCAGGAAGGAGAGCTTGTCGCCCGTCTTCTGCTGGAACTCGTTCTTGACGCCGTCGCGGAAGAGCGCGACCTTCGTCACGTCGACCTCGACCACGGTCGTGAGCTGCGCTGTGGCCTGCATCGACTCGACGGCGCGCTTGGCGAGAACCTTGCGCAGACGCGACATGGGCTGCGTCGTGCCGCGGAGCTCGGACACCTCGACGGGAGCCTTGGTCGCGGCCGGTGCCGCGGGTGCGGACGCCGCAGCGGGAGCGGCCGCAGCCTCGGCCGCCTTGAGCACGTCCTCCTTGCGGATGCGTCCGCCGACGCCCGAGCCGGTGACGGTCGAGAGGTCGACGCCCTGCTGGGCGGCGAGGCGGCGCACGAGCGGCGTCACGTATCCCGAGCCCTCGTCGCCCGAGGTCTCGGCCGCGGGGGCCGCGGCCGGAGCAGCGGCGGGGGCCGGTGCGGGTGCCGGAGCAGCGGCCGGGGCCGGTGCAGCAGCGGGGGCGGGCGTGGCGGGGGCCGCGGCCTCGGTCTCTTCGACCTCGACGGGCTTCTCCGTGGACGGGGCCTCGGGGGCGGCCTCGGCGGCCGGAGCAGCGCCGTCGCCGATGCGGGCGAGCGGGCTTCCGACGGCGACCGTCTCGTCCTCCTGGACGAGGATGGCCTGCAGCGTGCCGGCGAACGGCGCGGGGATCTCGGTGTCGACCTTGTCGGTGGAGATCTCGAGCAGCGGCTCGTCCACGGCGACCTCGTCGCCCACGGCCTTGAGCCAGCGCGTGACGGTGCCCTCGGTGACGCTCTCGCCGAGCTCCGGCAGAACGACGTCACGGCCACCGGATGCGGCGGGCGCGGCCGAGGGAGCGGCCTCCTCTGCGGTGGGTGCCGGCGCGGCGGCCGGAGCAGCCTCGGCGGCGGGCTCGGGAGCGGCGGCCACCTCGGGCTCTGCGGCCGGTGCCGCAGCGGCGGAGCCGTCGCCGATCTTGGCGAGGACGGCGCCCACCTCGACGGTGTCGTCCTCCTGGAAGAAGATCTCTTCGATGACGCCGCTGACCGGCGAAGGGATCTCGGTGTCGACCTTGTCGGTGGAGATCTCGAGCAGACCCTCGTCCGCCTCCACCGTGTCACCCACATTCTTGAGCCAGCGGGTGACCGTTCCCTCGGTGACGCTCTCGCCGAGAGCGGGGAGGACAACGGAAGTGCTCATGGGATTTGCTCCTTCGAACTGCGATATCGGTGTCTAGCTTAGTGAAGCCGAAGCCTCATAGCGTGTGCAGGGGCTTGCCTGCCAGAGCCAGGAACGCTTCGGACAGCGCCTCGCTCTGAGTGGGGTGCGCGTGGATGAAGGGGACGACGTCCTCGGGGTGTGCGTCCCAGCCGATCACCAGCTGCGCCTCGGTGATCAGCTCGCCCACTCTCGGGCCCGCCAGATGTACCCCCACCACGGGGCCGTCGACGCGCCGGATCACCCGCGCGACACCGCCGCCGCCCAGGATCTCGGTGCGTGCGTTGCCCGCGAGGTTGTAGTCGACGACGCGGATGCCGTCGGTGCCGTAACGCTCCTCGGCCGCCCGACGCGTGATGCCGACCGACGCGAGCTCGGGCGAGCTGTACACCACGCGCGGAACGAGCTCGTCCGAGACGACCGTTGGGTCCTGGCCCGCGATCCGCTCGGCCACGGCGATGCCGTGCTGGAACCCGCGGTGCGCGAGCTGCGGGCCCGCCACGATGTCGCCGACGGCCCAGATTCCGGGAACCGTCGTGCGGAGCCGCTCGTCGACGACCACGAAGCCGCGATCCAGGACGACCCCGGCCTCCTCGAGCCCGATGCCGTCGGCTGCGGGTTCACGCCCCACGGCCACCAGCAGATAGTCGCCGGTGAGCACGCTCCCGTCCGCCAGCTCGACCCGAACCTGCTGCGTATCCTGCGTGACCGCGACGAAGGGGGAACCGAGCCGGGTCTGGATGCCGCGACGGCGGAACGCGCGGGAGAGCTGCTGGCGCAGGATTTCGTCCTCCGCAGGAACGAGGCTGTCGGCGGCCTCGACGACCGTGACCTCGGCTCCGAGGGAGCGCCACAGACTCGCGAACTCCACGCCGATGACGCCGCCGCCCAGCACGATCGCCTGCGAAGGGACCTCGTCGAGCTCGAGCGCCGTCTCGCTGGAGAGGATGCGGCCACCGAGCTCGATCCCCAGGGTGCGGGTGCGAGCGCCCGTGGCGACGATGATGTCGGTGGCTGCGATCGGCTCGCCCTCCACCTCGATGACGCCGGGTGAGGCGAGCCGGCCGTGGCCGGCCACGATCTCCACGCCGCGCGCGGAAAGGAGGCCCTGAAGGCCTTTGTACTTCTTCGCGACCAGATCGGTGCGGAACGCGTGCATCGCGGGCACGTCGATCGCGTCGAGCGTCGCCTTCACGCCGAGCGAGGGCCCTTCACGGACCGCATCCGCCGTCTCGCCGACGTGCAGGAGCGCCTTGGTGGGTACGCATCCCCGGTGCAGGCACGTGCCGCCGACCTTGTCGGCTTCGATGACGACGACCTTCTTGCCCAGTTCCGCGGCGCGCAGAGCAGCCGCATATCCTCCGCTGCCGCCGCCGATGATGGCGACGTCGGCGCTGCGGACGGTCACCGGGAGGATCCGGCGACGAGGTCGATGAGGCTGCGGACGGTGGCGGCGGTGGGCCCCTTGTCGGTGAAGCCGTAGCCCGCGCCCTTGTTCATCCCGACGCCCGCGATGTCCAGGTGCACCCAGGGGATGCGCGGCGATTCGGGGCCGTCGGTGCGACCGACGAACCGCTGCAGGAAGAGGCCGGCGAACAAGGAGCCCGCCGCGGGGTCGCCGATCTTGGCGTTGACCATGTCGGCGATCGGGGAGTCGAGCTCTTCTTCCATGTGCGCGGGCAGCGGCAGACGCCAGGAGAGCTCGGAGACCCGCTCGGCGGACTCGAGGTACTCGGCGACGGCGTCGTCGGAACCCATGACGCCGGTGAGTCGGTTCCCGAGCGCGACGGTGATGGCGCCCGTCAGAGTGGCGACATCGATGATCAGATCGGGGTTCTCACGGCTGGCCGCGACGAGGCCGTCGCCCAGGACGAGGCGGCCCTCCGCGTCCGTGTTGAGCACTTCGACCGTTGTTCCGTCGGCCATCCGCAGGACGTCGCCCGGGCGGGTCGCACGGCCGGAAGGCATGTTGTCGGCGACGCAGAGCCAGGCCGTCACGCGGGCATCCGCGGCGAGCTGGGCTGCCGCCCGGACGACGGCGAGGACGGTCGCGGCGCCGCACATGTCGTACTTCATCCCGACCATGGACGCGGCGGGCTTGAGTGAGAGGCCGCCGGTGTCGAACGTGATGCCCTTGCCGACGAGCGCGATGTGCCGCTTCGCGTCGGCGGGGGAGTAATCGAGGCGGACGAGTCGCGGCGGACGGTCGGATCCCTGGCCGACGCCGAGGATCCCGCCGAAGCCCTCTTCGCGAAGTCGCACCTCGTCGTAGACCTCGACCGTGATGGGGAGATCAGCGACCAGCTCGGCGGCCTGGTTCGCCAGATCGGCCGGGCCCAGCCACTCGGCGGGCGTGGACACGAGGTCTTTCACGACGGCGGCGGCGGATGCGGTCGCCCGCGCGGCGGCGAGGTCGGCGTCGGATCCGTCGGCGTGCACGGTCACCGTCGCGGCGCGCGTCTTGCCCGTGGAGCTCTTGTAGCCCGCGAAGCGATAGCCGCCGAGGCCCGCGCCCTCCGCGAGCTCGCGTGCCCCGCCGGTGACGGACGGTGCGGCGAGCGAGAGCGAGGCGAAGCCGACGAGTGTGCGGACGCCCGCGCCCGCGGCGAAGCGCAGCGCCCCGCCGTCGGGGGTGGCACCGGTGCCGACGACGGCGACGGGGACGGAGGGAAGGCCCGCCGCTCCGGGCAGCACCACGCGCTGCACGGACCCGGGGGCGCCGGTGAAGCCGACCGCATCCAATGTGTCGCGCATCGCCTGGCCGAGTCCGTCGTCGTAGAACGCGTCGTCGAGCGGAGGCAGCGCCAACAGCAGCGCGTCCGCGGTGCTGTCGGTGAGAGGGGCCGAGGTGAAGTGCAGATCCGGGAACGGCATGACTCCATCCTAAGGACGCCGAAGCGAGTAGAGACGGCCCACAGCGGCCGTTGCGCGTTCGCAGCCTCGTACCATGGAGGAATGTCCTGGAACCCGCCGCTGTACGTGAGCGTCGATGACGCGCCCGCGGTGCCCACCGGGTTGCCGCTCGTGATCCTGCTGACGGGTTTCACGGATGCGGGTTCCGCCGTGTCGCAGTCGATCGGGTATCTGCGCGATGAGGCGAGCCCCGCCGTCCTGCTGCGCTTCGAGAACGACGTCCTGCTCGACTACCGCGCGCGCAGACCGCAGATCACCTTCGACGCCGACCACCTCACGGACTACCGTCCGGCACGTCTCGAGCTCTCGCTGGCCTACGACGCGCTCTCTCGTCCGTTTCTCCTGCTGGCCGGTTATGAGCCCGACTTCGCGTGGGAGGGGTTCGTCAACGCGGTCGTGGGTGCGGCGATGGCGTTCGCCGTCTCGTCGGTCACGTGGGTGCACGCGATCGGCATGCCGGTGCCGCACACGCGCCCCTTGGGTACGACGGTCTCGGGAAACCGCGCGGCCCTCACCGAGGCGCACTCGGTCTGGAAGCCGCACACGACGGTGCCCGCGACGGTCGGGCATCTGCTCGAGTACCGCTTCGTCGCCTCCGGTCACTCCGTCGCCGGCTTCGTCCTGTTGGTCCCGCACTACCTCAGCGACACCGAGTACCCCGCCTCCGCCATCACCGCGCTCGACAGCATCACGGCCGCCACCGGTCTGGTCTTCGCCGTTGACGACCTGCGCGAGCAGAACGAGGACTTCCTGTCGAAGGTCGGCGAGCAGGTGGGTGCGAGCGACGAACTCACCACGATGCTCACGGGCCTGGAGGAGCGTTACGACGCGTACATGGCGGGGGCGACGATGGCCACGCCTCTCCTACACGAGGCGGATCTGCCCAGCGCGGACGAGATCGCGGCGGAGCTGGAACGCTTCCTCGCCAACGGCTCCCATGACGACGATCAACGAGGACCGAGTTTCGGCTGACGCCAGGCGTCGGGGGAATGCAGGGGGATGCGGGGGTGTTGTCAAGGGGAGCAGGCCGCGCGTGCAAAGCCGCGGTCGGGGGTATGAGACAATAGAGCACCGGCCCGTTGTCGATCAAGGAGTTTCCCGCTCCGGACTTGACAAGGGTCTTACTCGTGTTCGAGAACGACCGGCGTGATCGCGTCGGTGAAAGGTGAACCGTGACTCCTGGCACGAAGACCGAATCCCGCTCGCGGAAGACCGCGACGCCGGGTGACGAGGAGGTCGTCGACACGGCGACCGAGACCGCGGCGCCGGCCAAGAAGGCGCCCGCGAAGAAGGCTCCGGCCAAGAAGGCCCCGGCGAAGAAGGCGCCCGCCAAGAAGAAGGCAGCCGCCGACGACGAGGAAGAGTTCGAGGACGACGTCGACGTGGACGTCGAGGTCGATGACAGCGACGACGCCGAAGAGGGCGACGAGCAGCAGCCCGCGGGCGAGAAGAAGAGCGCCAAGGCGTCCGACGACGATGCCGACGACGAAGACGGTGAGAACACCAAGCCCGCCTTCAGCGAGCCGCTTCCCACCGGCGCCATCGTCATCTCGTCGAGCGACGAGGACGACGTTCCGGTCTACTCGACGCAGATCACCGGCGCCACCGCGGACCCGGTCAAGGACTACCTGAAGCAGATCGGTAAGGTCCCGCTGTTGAACGCGGCCGAAGAGGTCGAGCTCGCCATGCGGATCGAGGCGGGTCTGTTCGCCGAAGAGAAGCTGTCGAAGATGTCGGCGGCCGAGAAGTCGACGCAGCTCGGCCTCGACCTGCAGTGGGTCGCCCGCGACGGGCAGCGCGCCAAGAGCCACCTGCTGGGTGCGAACCTGCGTCTGGTCGTGTCGCTCGCGAAGCGCTACACCGGACGCGGCATGCAGTTCCTGGACCTCATCCAGGAGGGCAACCTCGGCCTCATCCGCGCCGTGGAGAAGTTCGACTACACCAAGGGCTTCAAGTTCTCGACCTACGCGACGTGGTGGATCCGTCAGGCCATCACCCGCGCCATGGCCGACCAGGCGCGCACCATCCGCATCCCGGTGCACATGGTCGAGGTCATCAACAAGCTGGCTCGCGTGCAGCGTCAGATGCTCCAGGACCTCGGCCGGGAGCCCACGCCCGAGGAGCTCAGCCGCGAACTCGACATGACCCCCGAGAAGGTCATCGAGGTGCAGAAGTACGGCCGTGAGCCGATCTCCCTGCACACGCCGCTGGGTGAAGACGGCGACAGTGAGTTCGGTGACCTCATCGAGGACACCGAGGCCGTGGTCCCCGCCGACGCGGTGGGCTTCACGATGCTGCAGCGTCAGCTCGAGTCTCTGCTGGACTCCCTGAGCGAGCGCGAGGCGGGCGTCATCCGCATGCGCTTCGGTCTCGGCGACGGCCAGCCCAAGACCCTCGACCAGATCGGCGACACGTTCGGTGTGACGCGCGAGCGGATCCGTCAGATCGAATCGAAGACCATGGCGAAGCTGCGGCACCCCAGCCGCTCGCAGTCGCTGCGCGACTACCTGGAGTGATCGGGGCGTGAGCGGCAGCATCCGTTATGTCCCCGCGGTGCTCGCAGGCAAGGCCGCCCGCTTCGCCACGCGTCTGCGTGGTGGCGGGTCGGCCTTCCCGGGCTACCTCGCCAACCGTCTTGCCCCGACCCTGCTGAGCAGCCTCGCGGCGCAGTTCCCGTATGGCGTCGTCTTCGTCCTCGGCTCCAACGGGAAGACGACGACCACGCACATGGTCAGCGAGGTGCTCCGCGCCCACGGACTTCGCGTGTTCACCAACCCGACCGGCGCGAATCTGCCCCAGGGAGTCACCAGCGCGCTCCTGGCCGAAGCGACCCCCACCGGCAAGGTCCGGGCCGACGTGGCCGTGCTCGAGGTGGACGAAGGGTACGCGGCGGATCTCGCCGACATCCTCTCGCCCCGCGTCATCGTCGCGCTCAACGTGCAGGTCGACCAGCTCTATCGCTTCTACGAGACCGAGCGGGTCGCCGACATGATGCTCGACGCCGCGAACCGTGCGTCCGTGCGCGTGGTGGTCAACCGCGACGACCCGTACCTCAGCAAGATCGACGCCGCCGCGCTACGGTCTCCGGTCTCGTTCTTCGGCGCTTCCCGCGAGGTCGTCGCCGCGTCGGCACACGGACTGAACAACGCGGCCGACACCCGCAGCGGTACGGTCGGCGCTCTCGACCATCCGGCCGAGAGCGAGGTCACCGCGGTGACCGGACGCAATGTGGAGATCACGCTCGACGGCCGGCCGATCGCGGTGACGCTGCCGGCTCGCGGGCTCCACTATGCGGTGGATGCGGCGGCCGCGATCAGCACTGCTCGCCACGTCCTCGGTGAGGCCTTTCGGGCAGACGCTGCTGCAGCGGGCTTCTCCCAGATGACGCCGGCCTACGGCCGAGGTGAGCTCGTGCCGCTGCGCCGCGACCGTTCGGGTGAGCAGGTCGAGTTCGTGATGTTCAAGAACGGCCCGAGTCTCCAGCTCAACGTCGACGCGCTCGACGGTGCTCCCGAGCGCGTCCTCATGGCCATCGACGAAGGCACCCCGGACGTGTCCTGGCTCTACGACGTCGATCTCAGTGCGTTCGACCACGTGGATGTCGTCACGGGGGAGAAGGCGCACCAGATCGCGACGCGACTGGCCTACGCGGGCATCCCGATCGGGGTCGTCGAGCCCGATATGGAGAAGGCCGTCGAGCTCATGCGAGCCTTCCCTCCCACCGCGGCCGGCCGGCAGATCTGGTTCGTGAACTACGAGCTCATGATGATCGGTCGCCGCATCCTCGGCTACGGCGACCAGGAGGTGGCGCGACGATGACGACGCTGCGAATCGTTCAGCTCTACCCTGATCTGCTCGGCGTGACGGGCGATCGCGGGAACGTGGAGGTCCTCGCCGCACGTGCGTCGTTGGCCGGACACGAGTCGGAGGTGACTCTCGTCGACCTCGGCGAGGACGCACCGGCGGAAGCCGACATCATCGTGATCGGCAACGGTCCGCTCTCGGCGCTGCGTGTGGTGCGCGACGACCTCGCGAGCCGTCGAGAGTGGCTCGCGGCGCTCATCGGAGCGGGTGCGGTCGTGCTGGCCGTGGGCGGAGGGTCGGAGCTGCTCTCCGAGGGCATCGACCTCGTCGACGGCACGCACCTCGACGGCCTCGGACTCATCCCGGCCCGCGTGGGACGCACGAAGCAGCGCCGGGTGGGTTATGTCGTCGCGGACACCAGCGACGGAAAGCTCATCGGATTCGAAGACCACGCGTCCCTGTGGCGCTTGGGCGACCCCGCCATCGCCTACGGCACCGTGACCGCCGGCAACGGCGGGATCGAGGGCGGGTTTGAAACCGTCCGCGTGGGCTCGGTCTACGCGACGAACGTGCAGGGCCCCGTGCTGCCACTCAACCCCGACCTGGCCGATGCGCTGCTCACGCAGGCGTTCGCCCGTCGCGACGCGCAGTACTCGCCCGGTCCCGCGCACGCCGAGATCGACGCGCACGCGCGCGCGGCACGTGCGGAGATCGAGCGCCTGGCTGTCGACAAGCGCTTCACCGCGATCCAGCTCTGAGACGCATGAGCGACGACGGCGCACCCGTAGCGCGCATCCGCACGTCGGCCATCGTGGCCAACGTGCGATCGGCCGGCGTCGTCGCGCCGGTCGTCGATCTTCGCCGCGACGCCTACGGCCACGGTCTGCTGGCGACCGCCGCCGCTCTGCGCGCCCAGACGGACGCGGTGCTGCTCATCGACGACGTCGCCGAAATCGCGGAGCGCGATCGCACGGTGACGGTGGGATCTGCGACCCTCGCTCCGGACGTCGTCTTCGGGTGGGATCGGACGCTTCCCGCGATGACACTGGTCGGCACCGTGCTCTCCACCAAGGCGCTGCGTGCCGGCGAGGGTGTCTCCTACGGCTACCTCCACCGCGCGCCCGTGGATACACGCGTGGCGCTCGTCACGGGTGGCTACGCGCAGGGCGTGGTTCGTGAGCTCGGCAATCGAGCGCACGTCGTGATCGGCGGCGCCTCGCATCCGATCGTGGGGCGCGTCGCAATGGATGTGTGTGTCGTCGACATCGGCGACGCGCCTGTCACACGCGGAGACCGCGCGGTGTTCTTCGGCGAAGAAGGTCCGCGCGTCGCAGACTGGGCGCGCGCGACCGGATGGCGCGCGGACGAGATCGCGACGGCTGTGGGACTGCGGGCCCGGCGGGAGGAGGCGTCGTGACCTCCGTGCTGCACGTCGACCTCGATCAGCTTGCGCGCAACATCGCCGTGGTGCGAGATCGCGTGGCGCCGGCCGCGCTCATGCTCGTGGTCAAGGACGACGCGTACGGGCACGGGGTGTCAGAGGTGGTGCGTCGTACTGTGGCCGAGGGAGTCGGCTGGATCGGCGCGTTCGACGTCGCGACCGCGCTCCAGGTGCGACGGGCCGTCGGAGACGGGCCGCGCATCTTCGTCTGGATGATCGTGGGCGAGAGTGCGATCCGCACGGCGCTCGATGCGGATCTCGACCTCGGTGTCGGCGACGCGGACCTTCTCGAGGAGGTGGCGGATACGGCCCGTGCGCGCGGCATCCGCGCCCGCATCCACCTGAAGATCGACACCGGTCTGCACCGCAACGGCATCCGGCCCGAAGAGTGGACGGATGCGGTGGCCCGCGTCGTCATGCTGGCGCGTGAGGGCGTCGTGGAACTCGCCGGTGTCTGGAGTCACATCGCCGAGGCGTCCGACGAGGAGGACGATCTTTCGCGGGCCGCCTTCGAGCATGCTGTCGCGGCCGTGACGGATGCGGGATTCGACCGCCCGCTCCGTCATCTCGCCGCGAGCGCGGCGTCGTCGGCGCGCGCGGAGTTCCGGTACGACCTCGTCCGGGTGGGGGCGTTCTGCTACGGAATCCGCCCCGCGGGCGGCCCGGCCGATGCGGAGCTGGGGATCGCGCCCATCGGCTCGTGGGAGGCGGCGGTTCTCTCCGTCGACGGTGACCGGGTGCGCATCGACGTAGGCGCGCTGGACGGACTGGTGTCGGCCCTGACGGGGCGTGTCGAGGTCACGACGCCGGCGGGTCCGCGCGCTCTGCTGGCGGTGGACGAGGTCAGCGCGGTCGTCGCCGGATGGGACGGCGTGCGCGCGGGTGATGTGGTGCGCATCTATGGCACGGATGCGGCGAGCCCCACCGATCTGGCCGAGACGATCGGGACGATCGGCGAGGAGATCGCGCTGCGGGTATCGCCGCTGGTGGAGCGGCGATACCGCTGAGGCGGATCAGACCGCGTCGACCAGGCGAGCGGTCTCGTCGTGCCAGCTGGTGGCGACGGCGCGGAGCTTCTCCTCGTACTTGCGGCCGTGGTGTGCGCAGAACAGCAGCTCGCTGCCGTTCACCTCGGCGGCGATGTAGGCCTGCGCTCCGCAAGAGTCGCAGCGGTCGGCGGCCGTCAGCCGGTGTTCCAGTACGGCGGACTGCTCGGTGGGTGTCGACGTCGTGCTCATCGGAGACCTCCTCGGTGCGTCGGGCGGGTACGGATATGACATGTAACCATGCGTGCCCGTGACCCATGCCCGCTCGGGCGCGCGTTTCGCTGACCGCGTACGGCGGCCCCCGTCCCGTCGTGTCTGTGCAGAGCCGCGGGGGTGGCCCCGGATACCCTTGAGGATTGTGACTGCCGAGTACTCCGCCCACCACCTGCAGGTCCTCGAAGGACTCGAGGCCGTCCGCAAGCGCCCGGGCATGTACATCGGCTCCACCGACTCCCGCGGACTCATGCACTGCCTGTGGGAGATCATCGACAACTCCGTCGACGAGGCCCTCGCCGGGCACGGTTCGCGCATCGACATCCTGCTCCACGCCGACGGCAGCGTCGAGGTGCGGGACCGCGCGCGCGGCATCCCCGTCGACGTCGAGCCGCGCACCGGACTCACCGGCGTCGAAGTCGTCTTCACGAAGCTCCACGCCGGCGGGAAGTTCGGCGGCGGCTCCTACGCCGCGTCCGGTGGTCTGCACGGTGTCGGCGCCTCGGTCGTGAACGCGCTTTCGGAGCGTCTGGACGTCGAGGTCGACCGCGGCGGCAAGACCTACGCCATGTCGTTCCACCGCGGGGAGCCCGGCACGTTCGCCGGCGATTCGCCCGACGCGCCGTTCACGCCCTACCAGCGCTCATCCGAGCTGCGCGTCGTGGGCAAGGCGCCGCGCGGCGTGACGGGAACCCGCATCCGCTACTGGGCGGATCGGCAGATCTTCACGAAGGACGCGACGTTCGGACTCGACGATCTCGTGCAGCGCGTACGCCAGACGGCGTTCCTCGTGCCCGGGCTGGAGATCGTGGTCGACGACCAGCGCGGCGAGGAGCGGGTGGAGACGAGCTACCGCTTCGACGGCGGCATCTCCGAATTCGCCGACTTCCTGGCGCACGATGCGCCGATCACCGACACCTGGCGGCTGACCGGCGAGGGCACGTTCACCGAGACGGTTCCCGTGCTGCAGCCGTCGGGCGCGATGGTGCCGACCGAGCTCGAGCGCTCCTGCGAGGTCGACGTCGCGCTGCGCTGGGGAACCGGTTACGACACGACCATGCGCTCGTTCGTGAACATCATCGCCACCCCGAAGGGCGGAACGCACCAGGCAGGCTTCGAGGCCGGGCTGATGAAGGTCGTCCGAAGTCAGGTGGAGCAGAACGCCCGTCGCCTCAAGGTCGGCAACGACAAGCTCGAGAAGGACGACATCCTCGCGGGGCTCACGGTCGTTCTCACGGTGCGTCTGCCGGAGCCGCAGTTCGAGGGCCAGACGAAGGAGATCCTCGGTACGCCGGCGGTGCGCCAGATCGTGGCCAATGTGGTCTCGCGCGAGCTGACGGCGAAGTTCACCTCCACGAAGCGCGACGACAAGAATCAGACCGCGCAGCTGCTGGAGAAGGTCGTATCGGAGATGAAGGCGCGTATCTCGGCGCGCACCCACAAGGAGACGCAGCGTCGGAAGTCCGCGCTCGAGTCCTCGTCCCTGCCCGCGAAGCTCGCGGACTGCCGGACGAACGAGGTCGCCGACTCCGAGCTGTTCATCGTCGAGGGCGACTCCGCCCTGGGTACCGCGAAGTTGGCCCGCAACAGCGAGTACCAGGCTCTGCTGCCGATCCGAGGCAAGATCCTCAACGTGCAGAAGGCATCGATCAGCGACATGCTGTCCAACGCCGAATGCGCGGCGATCATCCAGGTGATCGGCGCCGGCTCCGGCCGTTCCTTCGATATCGACGCCGCGCGCTACGGCAAGGTCATCCTGATGAGCGACGCCGATGTCGACGGAGCCCACATCCGCACACTTCTGCTCACGCTCTTCTTCCGTTACATGCGCCCGCTGGTCGAGGCCGGACGCGTCTACGCTGCCGTGCCGCCCCTGCACCGCGTGGTCGTGATGAACCCGGGCACCAAACCGAACGAGACGATCTACACGTACAGCGAGAAGGAGCTGCACGCCCTGCTCGCGAAGCTGCAGAAGGCCGGCAAGCGCTGGCAGGAGCCCGTGCAGCGCTACAAGGGTCTGGGCGAGATGGACGCCGATCAGCTCGCCACCACGACGATGGACCGCGCCGGTCGCATGCTCCGACGCGTTCGCGTCGAGGACGCGGATGCGGCGAATGCGGTGTTCGAGCTCCTCATGGGCAACGAAGTGGCTCCGCGCCGCGACTTCATCGTGACCTCGAGCGACCGGCTCTCGCGCGAGTCCATCGACGCCTGACGCGCCGCATCCGTCCGCTCTCTCGTCCCTCTCCGGCGAGACTGCAGATGCAGTCTCGCCGTGTGAAGGAGCGGGGTCAGGCGATCGAGGTGCCGATGGCGCCGATGACGTCGTCGAACGGCTGACCGGATGCGTCGCGCTTCGCGCCCGCCTCGGGGAGCGTGCGTACAGCGCCGTCGGGACCGACGGCGCGCGGCTGGTCGCCGACCCACGCGAGCATGAGGGTGTCCTCGCCCTTCAGGAAGCGCTGCGCACGCACCCCGCCGGTCGCGCGCCCCTTGGCGGGGAACTCCGACAGCGCGGAGACCTTGCCGCTGCCCCCGGCCGTGCCCGCAAGCGCCTGCGACGAGTCCGCGATCGTCACGACGACGGACTCGTCGGACGCGGCGACGGCACTGAACAAGATCACTTTGGCGCCGTCGGCGAGCCGGATGCCGGCCATCCCGCCTGCGCTCTTGCCCTGGGGGCGCACCGCCGACGCGTCGAAACGCAGCAGCTGCGCGTCCGAGCTCACGAAGACGAGCTCGACGTCATCGGGTGCCAGAGCCGCGCCGACGACGCGGTCGCCCGGCTTCAGGGCGATGATCTCCGCATCCGGCTTTCCGGGCGCCAGCTCTGTGACGGCGACACGCTTGACGACGCCCTGGGCCGTACCCAGTGCGATCGGGGCGGATGCGTCGAGCGGGACGAGAGCGAGGACGTGCTCGTTCGCGCTGAGACCGAGGTACTGATCGGCCTTCGCGCCGGCTGCGGGCTGCACACTGTTCCCGGGGACCGAGGGGAGGTCGACGGGGGAGAAGCGCACGAGGCGTCCGGCGCTGGTGACCGCTCCCACATCACCGCGGACGGTCGCGTCCACCGCGCTGCGGATGGCGTCGTGCTTGCTGCGGCGAGCGGGCGGCACGATGCCGCCGTCGATCGCATCCGCGACGAGCTCGGCGCGCAGCATCCGCCCGGTCGCCGTCAGGAACACGCGGCACGGCGCGTCGGCGATCTGCAGATCGGCGGCGGCCGCCGCCTTCGCACCGCGGGGAGTGACAGGACCGCCGTTCAGCAGCAGCGTGCGACGCGGCGTGCCGTACGTGTCGGATGCGGCCTCCAGCTCGCGGGCGACCTGGGCGCGCAGGAGCAGATCGCTGCCGAGCAGCTCCTCGAGTGCCGCGATGTCGGCGCGCAGCTGGTCGCGCTCGGTCTCGAGCTCGATGCGGGAGAAGCGGGTGAGGCGTCGCAGGCGCAGCTCGAGGATGTACTCCGCCTGCAGCTGCGAGAGGTCGAACACTTCGATGAGGCGCGTCCGTGCCTGCTCGCTGTCGTCCGAGGACCGGATGACCTGGATGACCTCGTCGATGTCGAGGATCGCGATGAGCAGACCCTCGACGAGGTGCAGTCGTTCCTGCTTGCGTGCAAGACGGTAGCGGCTGCGGCGTGTGACGACGGAGATGCGATGGTCGAGATAGACGCGCAGCAACGGCTTCAGACCCAGCGTCTGAGGCTGACCGTCGACGAGGGCGACGTTGTTGATGCCGAACGAGTCCTCCAGCGGCGTCAGCCGGTAGAGCTGATCGAGGACGGCCTTGGGATCGAATCCCGTCTTGATCGTGATGACCAGACGGAGGCCATGGTTGCGGTCGGTGAAGTCCGCCACATCCGCGATGCCGGTGAGCTTCTTCGCGTTGACGGCGTCCTTGATCTTCTCGATCACGCGCTCCGGCCCCACCATGTACGGCAGCTCGGTCACGACCAATCCGGTGCGACGGGGACCGAGCGACTCGACCGACACCTTGGCCCGGGTGCGGAAGCTCCCTCGGCCCTGGGCGTAAGCGTCCTTGATTCCGTCGAGACCGACGATGACGCCGCCGCCGGGCAGGTCAGGACCCGGGACGAACTCCATGAGCTCTTCGAGGGTGGCGTCGGGGTTGTCGAGTAGGTGGATGGCGGCGGCGACGACCTCGTTGAGGTTGTGCGGCGCCATGTTGGTCGCCATGCCCACCGCGATACCGGTCGTGCCGTTGACGAGCAGGTTGGGGAAGGCCGCGGGGAGGACCTCGGGCTGCTGGAACTGACCGTCGTAGTTGGGGATGAAGTCGACGACGTCCTCGTCGAGATTCTCGGTGAGCGCGAGGGCAGCCGGCGCCAGACGCGCCTCCGTGTAGCGGGCGGCAGCCGGGCCGTCGTCGAGGGAGCCGAAGTTGCCGTGCCCGTCGACGAGCGGCACCCGCAACGCGAAGTCCTGGGCGAGGCGCACAAGTGCGTCGTAGATGGGGGAGTCGCCGTGGGGATGCAGCTTTCCCATGACCTCGCCGACGACGCGGGCGCTCTTCACGTGGCCACGATCCGGGCGCAGGCCCATGTCGGCCATCTGGAACAGGATGCGCCGCTGCACCGGCTTGAGGCCATCGCGCGCATCCGGGAGGGCGCGCGAGTAGATGACCGAGTACGCGTACTCGAGGAAGGACCCCTGCATCTCGGCAGACAGGTCGATGTCTTCGATGCGGCCTTCCTCGGCGGGCGCGGAATCGGACGTGGCTCGGGACATGCAGAACACCTCGGGTCGAAAAGGGCCTGGCGCGGGTATGCGAGACTGGGCCCGATGACCCTCAGCCTACCGGCGGACCCCTCCGGCGCCCCGAGGCTCACCGGCGTGCTGCCCGACGCGATCGCGGCCCTGGATGGCGGCTCCGCGCGCTGGCGCACCGTGCAGAGCCTCATCGTGTTCGTCGTCGACGGACTGGGCGCCGCCAACCTCGCCGAGAACCTCGCCTACGCCCGCTTCCTCGCCGAGCATCGCGGCAAGAAGCGTGTCGCGGCCTCGGTGTTCCCGAGTACGACGGCGGCCGCCCTGACGAGCCTGCTCACCGCATCCGATGTCGGCGAGCACGGGCTCGTCGGCTACCGTGCGCGCGATCCGCTGACCGGGCTCGTCCACAACCAGCTCACCGACTGGGGACCCCGTGGTCTCGATCCGCTGGCATGGCCGCAGGTCGCGCCGCTCAGTGCCAGGGATGCGGCGCACCGCTGGGTCGTCGCGTCCAAGCCCGAGTACGCAGGCACAGGCTTCACCGAGGCGACGCTCCGAGGGGCGGAGAACTTCGGCGAGAAGCGGCTCGACGACCGCGTCGAGCGCGCGATCACCGAGGCCCGAAGTACGCCGGGAACGATCGTGTACCTCTACGCTCCTGAGCTTGATGCGGCAGGCCACCGGCACGGTGTCGTATCCGATCGCTGGACCGCTGCGCTCGAAGCGGTGGATGCGGCGGCGCGCCGCCTGCACACGGGCGCAGGCGCGGGCGTCGGGGTCATCGTGACCGCAGACCACGGCATGGTCGACGTGCCGCGGCACCGTCAGATCGTCATGGTGGACGGCGACCCGCGCCTCGAAGCGGCTGCGGTCATCGCCGGGGAACCTCGGATGCTGCACCTCTACGCGCACCCTGGTGACGAAGACGCTCTGGTCCGCGCCTGGCGAAACGAACCGACCGCCTGGGTGTTCACGCGGGAGGAGGCGATCGCCGCAGGTCTGTTCGGCGACACCGTCTCTGCCGCGGTCGCCGCGCGCATCGGTGACGTGATGGTGGCGGCGCGCGGTCGCGTCGCCTACTACGACGGTCGCCTCGCTGACACCTCGGCGCAGCAGATGGTGGGCCAGCACGGCTCGCTCACCACGGAAGAGCGCGTCGTCCCCCTCATCGGGCTGGGGGGCTTCGCCGGCTAAGAGCGATCAGCTCTCGTCGGAACGGGCTCCGAAGACGATCTCGTCCCAGGAGGGCATCGAGGTGCGACCCTTTCGGCGTCCCGCATCGGACGCGGGTTCGCTGCGAGACGTCTCCGCGGGGGCAGGTTCGCTCGTCTCGGTGTAGCCGGGCTCCAGGGCGTCGAAGAGGGCGACCGGCGAGGGCGAGCGCGTGGGCTCCTCCGGTGCTTCCGCGGTGGGAGCGGCCGTGCGCTGACCGCGCCGACGACGCAGAGCCTCCAGCAGGTCGGCCGTCTCAGCGGAGGTCTGCACGGCCTCAGGTGCACGCTTGATGGCCGCATCCTGCACAGCCGGACTCGCCGGCGTCGGAAGCGTCGGGCGCTCGGTCGCGTCGTAGCGGGGGCCGAACGCACCGCTGTCGAAGCGCGTGTCGTCCTTGATGCCGGGGGTATCGAGCGCGCGCAGGCGCGGGATGAGCCCTTCGGGAAGCGAGCCCTGGCGGGAGAGCTGCGTGGCGTCCGCATTCAGCGGAGACAGCGAGCTGCGCCGGGGCTCAAAGCTCCATCGTGCATCGCGCTCGACGTCACCCGCGACGAAGCCCAGCTTGACCACCCATCCCGTGGGCTCCTTCCAGCTGGACCAGCGCTCGCCCGTCGCACCTGCTTCCGCCAGCTTCGCGCGCACCGCGTCACCGAAGCTCGTCTGGTTGTCGCCGTCGAAGTCGGATCCGAGCAGGACCGGCACGGAAAGTGCCTGACCGACGATGAACTCGCGTTCGGCGAGCACGGGGGGCTCAAAACGGACCACGTCCTCGAGCGTCGTGCCGAGCACCTCGGCGACCTCGCGCGCCGACAGGCCGGCGCGGATCTGCGCCTGGATCTCGCGGGGGCTGGGTCGGTTCACCTTGGCAGGTTCCTCGCGCTCCTTGCGTGCCCGACGAAGCTCTGCGCGCAGCACCTCATCGATGGCCAGGGAGTAGCGCTGCCCGGACTCGGTGGAGACCACCAGCACACCGTCTTCGGTGCCGATCACTCTGAGTTGTTCCATGCGACACACGCCTCCCATCTGTCGTGTGGGCCCATGCTGACACAGGGCACCGCCGCGGGCGGGAATATCCGGGGCGTGGCGCGAGTTTCGATGCGTGCCGACCGCGATGAGAGCACCACGCATCCGCATTTGCTAAATGCCACCCGGTCATGCAAACTATCGCCGCCTGCCCGACGGCGGGAGATCCACAACGCGACAAGAGACACGAGAAGAATGGCTACGGACTACGACGCCCCCCGCAAGACCGAAGACGACAGCGAGTCCATCGAAGCGCTCAAGGAGCGCGTTCCGGACAAGATGTCCGGGGCCGTCGACGTCGAGGACGCCGACAACCCGTCGGGCTTCGAGCTGCCCGGCGCCGACCTTTCGGACCTGGAGCTCGACGTCGTCGTGCTCCCCGCGCAGGAGGATGAGTTCACCTGCGTCAGCTGCTTCCTGGTGAAGCACCGCTCACAGATCGACCATGAGGAGTCGCTCGGCGCTATCTGCGTGGAGTGCGCTGCCTGACCTGCGCTCTGCGCACCGCCGCGGCGAGTCGGTCGGGGGTCCGAGAGGACACCACCCACGCCGGTGTCGGATCGTCCGCATCCTCGACGGGAACGACGACCGCCCCACCGATTCCGCCGCGCACCAGCATCCATGACCGAGGGTCGGCATCCCGCCCGCGCGCGAAACGCGCGTCCTCGCCCGTGTAGGCGACCGGCTCTCCCAGAAGATCGACCGGGATGTGGGCCCGCCCCGCACGAAGCTCCCCATCGCTGACCTCGACACGAGGCGCGGTCGCCATCAGGGCCCAGACGATCAGAGCCGCGACCGCGACGCCCGCCACGAGCGCGAGAGTGGTGTCGACGGGGGACAGGGCGAGCGCCACCATGGGGGCGCAGACCGCTGCGGCGACGAGCGTCCACAGCGAGGGGCTCAGGCGTTCGCGATAGACGACGTCGGAAGTCATGTTCTGCATTACCCTCGTGAGGTGGCCGAAAGCGTGGACATCCCCATTATCGCGCCCGTCGTCCCGGCGTTCGCTCATCCGGGCGACGCGGGCGCCGACCTGATCGCCGCAGAGGGGGTGCGACTCGGCCCCGGAGAGCGTGCTCTCGTGGGCACCGGTGTCCGCATCGCGCTGCCCGAGGGGTACGCGGCGTTCGTGATGCCCCGTTCAGGGCTCGCGGCCAAGCACGGGGTGACCGTCGTCAACGCTCCCGGGACGGTCGATGCCGGCTATCGCGGCGAGATCAAGGTCGCGCTGCTGAACACCGACCGCACGGAGGCCTACGAGGTTTCGGCGGGCGACCGGATCGCGCAACTGGTGGTCCTTCCGATCCCGCCGGTTCGCTTCGTCCCGGTCGACGAGCTGCCCGCCAGTGTGCGCGGCGAAGGGGGCTTCGGCTCCACCGGATACGACACTTCTGCGAGGACGACCCGATGACCGACGCATCTCTGGAACCGACCGGCAAGAGCGCTCCGATCGACCGCGAAACCGCGGGACCCTTCGACGAGTCGGAGGTGAACCCGGTTCGTCCCTACATCGATCTGGGGGCGATCAAGGTGCTGCCGCGCGAAGGGCTGAACCTGCGGCTCGAGGTCGAGGAGCAGACCAAGCGCATCGTCGCCGTCGGTCTCGACTACGCCGATTCGACGCTCCAGGTGCAGCCGTTCGCCGCGCCTCGATCGAGCGGCCTGTGGGAGGAGACTCGCGAGCAGATCCGCCAGCAGGTGCGTCAGCAGGGCGGACGCGTCGAGGAGCGCGAGGGTCCGCTCGGCCCGGAGCTGCTCGCCGAGGTCCCAGTCGTCGTGGCCGGCGATGCCAGCAGTGGCGCCAAGCGACTCGCGCGCTTCGTGGGCGTCGACGGCCCCCGTTGGTTCCTGCGCGGCGTGATCGGGGGTGCGGCGACGTCCAACGTCGAGGCCGCGGCCCAGATCGAGGATCTCTTCCGATCGCTCGTGGTTGTCCGCGGCGGCACGCCGATGCCGCCGCGCGATCTCATCCCGTTGAAGATGCCGGCGACCCCGGGCGCGGCGTGAGCCCCGACGAGACGCACGACGAGCGCCCGTCGCTCGATCCGCCGGCTCCCGTCGAGCCCCGTGCATCCGAGCTGATCGGTTCCGCTCTGGGCGCGGCCGCGCGACGCGCGGGACTGGACCCGGCGCAGGAGGCGAGCACCGGTCATGTGGTGTGGCGGGCCATCGGCGGATGGCGCGGCATCATCGAGTCCGTGCTTCCGAGCCTCGTCTTCGTGGTCACCTTCACGGCGACGCAGGACCCCGCAGCCGGGACGGGGAACCTCCCGCTGTCCCTCGGGCTGTCCGTCGGCATCGCCGCGTTGTTCACGGTGGTGCGCCTGATCTGGCGGAGCAACGCTTCGCCAGCGCTCGGCGGTCTGATCGCCGCGGCCCTCGCGGCCGGACTGGCCTTGTGGACCGGCCGCGGCGAAGACAACTTCCTCCTCGGGTTCTTCATCAACGGTGGCTACGGTGCTGCCTTCGTCGTCTCGGCCTTCATCGGCTGGCCCATCATCGGACTCGCCGCAGGGTGGCTCATGGGTGAAGCGACCGCGTGGCGGAGCGACCGGCGCAAACGCCGCACGTTCTTCTGGCTCACGCTGGTCTGGGGGCTGTTCTTCTTCACGAAGCTGGCGGTCCAGCTGCCGTTCTATCTTTCGGGCGATGTGACCACACTCGGCGTGCTGAAGATCGCGATGGGCCTCCCGCTGTTCGCGCCGTTGCTCGCGGTGACATGGCTGGTCGTCCGAGCGTCATACCCTCGAGCCGGCGCCGTGTCCGACGCGGAAGGGTCCGACGCCCGGTGATACTATTTATCTCGACATCGAGATAAATTTCCGGGCGACGGGGTAAGGCTTACCTTCCTAGCAACCCCTTCCGGACGCGGGGAAGATGGGCAGATCGGGCCCCGCGACGACGCCCGTGAACGCCGACGAAGGAGACAGACGTGTCCACGGTTGACAGCTTCGGTGCGAAAAGCACCCTGACGGTCGGCAGCACCGACTACGAGATCTTCCGTATCGACACGGTCGCCGGTTACGAGAAGCTCCCCTTCAGTCTCAAGGTGCTCCTGGAGAACCTGTTGCGCACCGAGGACGGCGCCAACGTGACGAAGGAGCAGATCCAGGCCCTCGGCTCGTGGAACCCCGATGCGGAGCCCGACACCGAGATCCAGTTCACACCCGCACGCGTCGTGATGCAGGACTTCACGGGTGTGCCCTGCATCGTGGACCTCGCCACGATGCGCGAGGCCGTCACCGCCCTCGGCGGCGACCCGAACCGCATCAACCCGCTCTCGCCTGCCGAGATGGTCATCGACCACTCGGTCATCGCGGACCTCTTCGGTTCCGAGAATGCGCTCGAGCGCAACGTCGAGATCGAATACGAGCGCAACGGTGAGCGTTACCAGTTCCTGCGCTGGGGCCAGACGGCCTTCGACGACTTCAAGGTCGTCCCGCCGGGCACCGGCATCGTGCACCAGGTGAACATCGAGCACCTCGCCAAGGTGATCTACGACCGCTCGGTCGACGGTGTGCTGCGCGCCTATCCCGACACCTGTGTCGGCACCGACTCGCACACCACCATGGTCAACGGTCTCGGCGTGCTCGGTTGGGGCGTCGGCGGCATCGAGGCAGAGGCTGCGATGCTCGGTCAGCCGGTCTCCATGCTGATCCCGCGCGTCGTCGGCTTCAAGCTCACCGGCGAGATCCCTGCCGGTGTCACCGCGACCGACGTCGTCCTGACGATCACCGACATGCTGCGCAAGCACGGCGTCGTGGGCAAGTTCGTCGAGTTCTACGGCGAGGGCGTCGCCTCCGTCCCCCTGGCCAACCGCGCCACGATCGGCAACATGAGCCCGGAGTTCGGCTCCACGGCAGCGATGTTCCCGATCGACGACGTGACCCTCGACTATCTGCGCCTCACCGGCCGCAGTGATGAGGCGATCGCGCTCGTCGAGGCGTACGCCAAGGAGCAGTCGCTCTGGCACGACCCCTCTCGCGAGCTGGTCTTCAGCGAGTACATGGAACTCGATCTCGCCACGGTCGTCCCCTCGATCGCTGGCCCCAAGCGTCCCCAGGACCGCATCCTGCTGTCGGAGGCCAAGGCTCAGTTCGAGAAGGACATCCTCAACTACGCGACCGCGTCCACCTCGGACTCGATCGTCGACCTGGAGGGCGACCAGTCCTTCCCCGCATCCGACCCGGGCCCCGTGCCGGGCGAAGAGCACGTGCACACCGGCGAGATCCTGATCTCCAGCGGAGGACCGGCGGCGGCATCCAAGCCCGTCAAGGTCACGCCTCCCGAGGGTGCGCCCTACATCCTCGACAACGGCGCGGTCACCCTCGCGGCGATCACGTCGTGCACGAACACGTCCAACCCGTCGGTCATGATGGCAGCGGGTCTGCTCGCGAAGAAGGCCGTCGAGAAGGGCCTGACGCGCAAGCCCTGGGTCAAGACGACGCTCGGCCCCGGCTCCAAGGTCGTGACCGACTACTACGAGAAGTCTGGCCTCGACAAGTCGCTCGAGGGCCTCGGTTTCTACACCGTCGGCTACGGCTGCACGATCTGCATCGGCAACTCGGGTCCGCTCATCGAAGAGGTCTCCGAGGCCATCAACGAGAACGACCTCGCCGTGACGGCCGTCCTCTCGGGCAACCGCAACTTCGAGGGTCGCATCAGCCCGGACGTGAAGATGAACTACCTCGCGTCGCCGCCGCTCGTGGTGGCCTACGCGCTGGCCGGTTCGATGAACTTCGACTTCGACAACGACGCGCTCGGCAAAGACCAGAACGGTGAGGACGTGTTCCTCAAGGACATCTGGCCCTCCACCGAGGAGGTCCAGGCCGTCATCGACACCTCGATCTCGCGTGAGCAGTTCATCAAGCAGTACGCGACCGTCTTCGACGGCGATGACCGCTGGCGGAACCTGCCCACGCCCACCGGCCCGGTCTTCGAGTGGGATGCGGACTCCACCTACGTGCGCAAGGCCCCGTACTTCGACGGCATGTCGATGGAGCTGACACCGGTCTCCGACATCACCGGCGCACGCGTGATGGCGACTCTGGGCGACTCGGTCACGACCGACCACATCAGCCCGGCCGGCAACATCAAGGCCGGCACCCCTGCCGCGCAGTACCTGACCGAGCACGGTGTCGCGCAGAAGGACTTCAACTCCTACGGCTCGCGCCGTGGAAACCATGAGGTCATGATCCGCGGCACGTTCGCGAACATCCGCCTGAAGAACGCGATCGTCAGCGCGGTCAACGACGGTGCCGTCGTCGAGGGCGGCTACACCCGCGACTTCACGCAGCCCGGCGGTCCGCAGTCGTTCATCTACGACGCCTGCCAGAACTACGCCGCGCAGGGCACGCCCCTCGTCGTCTTCGGCGGCAAGGAGTACGGCTCCGGCTCGTCGCGCGACTGGGCGGCCAAGGGCACGAGCCTCCTCGGCGTCAAGGCCGTCATCACCGAGAGCTTCGAGCGCATCCACCGCTCGAACCTGATCGGTATGGGCGTCGTGCCGCTGCAGTTCCCGGAGGGCGAGAGCTGGTCCTCGCTCGGCCTCGACGGCACCGAGATCGTCTCGATCACGGGCCTGGAGAAGCTCAACGAAGGCGTCACCCCCAAGACCGTGACCGTCACGGCCGAGCCGAGCGAGTTCTCGCCGGAGGGCAAGCAGACGATCACGTTCGAGGCGAAGGTGCGCATCGACACCCCCGGTGAGGCGGACTACTACCGCAACGGCGGCATCCTCCAGTACGTGCTGCGCTCGCTCGTCTGAGTGCGTGCACCCGAGACGGGTCGGTCCTGGCAAGGGACCGGCCCGTCTTCTGCTGCAGCGGCTAACCTGTGGAGATGAGCCGGATCTTCGCGACGCCGTTCGCTGACATCTATCCGCTCTACGTGGCCAAGATCGAGCGGAAGGGGCGCACGAGCGCCGAGCTCGACGAGGTCATCCGGTGGCTCACGGGGTTCGATGACGAGGCGATCGCCCGTCACCTCGCCGAGCGCACGAGCCTCGAGCAGTTCTTCGCTCTGGCACGGCTCAACCCACAGGTCGATCGGATCACCGGAGTGATCTGCGGCGTCCGGGTGGAGGAGATCGACGATCCCCTCATGCAGCGGATCCGCTATCTCGACAAGCTCGTCGACGAACTCGCGAAGGGGCGCCCGATGGTGAAGGTTTTACGGCAGGAGCCCGTCGCTGCCCGAGGGAACAGATGATGACGGCCTCGCCCGAGGAGAAGGGAACCGATATGTCGCTGTTGTCCGACGTGACCCAGCCGAGCGATCTGCGCGCCCTGTCGACCGCCCAGCTGGAGGAGCTCGCCGGGGAGATCCGCGCGTTCCTGATCGAGAACGTGGCCCGCACCGGCGGGCACCTCGGGCCGAACCTCGGGGTCGTGGAACTCACCATCGCGTTGCACCGCGTCTTCGACTCGCCGAACGACCCCATCGTCTTCGACACGGGCCACCAGTCGTACGTGCACAAGCTGCTCACCGGTCGTCAGGACTTCTCGGCGCTGCGCTCCCGCGGCGGTCTCGCCGGGTATCCACAGCGTTCGGAGAGCGAGCACGACATCGTCGAGTCCTCTCACGCCTCCAGTTCGCTCAGCTGGGCCGACGGCATCTCTCGCGCGTTCGCCCAGACGGGTCGCCGTGACCGCCACGTCGTCGCCGTCGTCGGCGACGGCGCCCTCACGGGCGGAATGACCTGGGAAGCGCTCAACAACATCTCCGATGACAACGATCGGAACCTGGTCATCGTCGTCAACGACAACGGTCGCTCGTACGCACCGACGATCGGCGGCATGGCGCGCTACCTCAACCGCGTGCGCACCGCAGACGCCTACCAGAGTCTGCATCGCGGATCCCGCAATCTCATCACCCGTCTCGGGCCGGCCGCGCGGGCGTTCTACCGCGGCGTGCGCGGTGGCACGCGCGGCTTCCTCTCGCGGTTCACCAACAACGAGGCTCTGTACTCGAACCTCGACATCAAGTACCTGGGGCCGATCGACGGCCACGACATCCGTGCGCTGCTCGAGACGCTCGAGCTCGCGAAGAACTACGGCGCTCCCGTGATCGTGCACACGATCACGGAGAAGGGGCGCGGCTACCAGCCGGCGGTCGATGACGAGGCCGATCAGTTCCACGCGGTCGGTCGCATCGACCCGGTGACGGGGGCGACACTCGGCGCGGACGCCGGGAACGCATGGACAGACGTGTTCGCCGAGGAGCTCACGCGCATCGGAGCGGAGCGGCCGGACGTGATCGCCGTCACAGCCGCCATGCTGCGCCCCACCGGCCTCCTGTCGTTCGCGCAGCAGTTCCCCGACCGTGTCTACGACGTCGGCATCGCCGAGCAGCACGCCGCCGCGTCGGCCGCGGGTCTCGCGTACGGCGGTCTGCACCCGGTCGTCGCGATCTACGCGACGTTCATGAACCGTGCCTTCGATCAGGTGCTGATGGATGTGGCCCTGCACCGCGCGGGGGTCACGTTCGTCCTCGATCGCGCCGGTGTCACGGGCCCCGACGGCCCGAGCCACCACGGGATCTGGGACCTCGCGATGCTGCAGCTGGTGCCGCGCATCCGGATCGCCGCGCCGCGTGACGCCGCACGCCTGCGCGAGGAGCTCGCAGAGGCGGTGAAGGTCTCGGACGGGCCCACGGTGCTGCGCTACCCGAAGGGAGCGGTGGGCAAGGAGCTTCCCGCCGTCGAGCGCCTGGACGACGGCGTCGACGTGCTCGTGAGGCCCCAGGCGGCCGACGTGCTCGTCATCGGCATCGGGCCTATGGCCCACACCGCGATGGAGGTCGCCGAGCGCCTCTCCGCGCAGGGCATCGGCGCCACCGTCGTCGATCCCCGGTGGGTCGTGCCCGTACCAGGCTCACTCGTCGACCTGGCCGCCGCCCACCGACTCGTGATCACGATCGAGGACGGCATCCGGGTGGGCGGTATCGGCACGCGCATCCGTCAGGTGCTCCGTGAGAACGGTGTCGACACGGCCGTCGACGAACTCGGAGTCCCAGACGAGTTCATCGACCATGCCTCCCGCGACCAGATCCTCGCGGATGCAGGCCTCACCGCTGCGAAGATCGCGCAGGATGTGGTCGCGCAGGTGCTGGGCACACGGATCCCCGTGGCCCGCGGGTCAAAGGAGGCGGCGGATCTCCGCGTTCCGGACGACGAGGGTGTCGGTACGCGCAACTCCTGACACGACGCGGCAGGGGCGGCCCACCGTTCGGTGAGCCGCCCCTGCCGATCGTGTCAGGCGCCGACGCCGCGGATCGGCGGTGTGTGGAACGTCCCTCCGAACACTCGCGCAGAGGCTCCCTCCCGGTCAAGGTAGGGCGACGCCCCGCCATCGATGAACGGCCAGCCCGCGCCGAGGATCAGGCACAGATCGATGTCCTGCACCTCGGGCACGACCTCGTCGTCCAGCATGATGCGGATCTCCTGCGCCAGGCCGTCCTGCACGCGCCGGAGGATCTCCGCCTCCGCAACGGGTGTCGTGCCCACGGCGGGCTTCAACACCTTCTCGGCCGCCTTCGTCCAGCCGGTGACCCGTCCGTTCTTGTCCTTCTCGACGACGTCCGGCAGCTCGGCCAGCATGTGGAAGTTCTCCGACGCGAAGAACCGGTCGGGGAAGGCGTGAGCCATCGTGTCCTGCACGTGTGCCGCGACCTTCCAACCCACCAGATCGATGAGCTGGAACGGAGTCATCGGCAGCCCGAGGGGAGCGAACGCCTTCTCGACGGTGAGCAACGGCGTGCCCTCGTACACGGCGCGTGCGGCTTCGCCCATGACCTTGGCC
Source organism: Microbacterium sp. RG1 (assembly GCF_005347485.1). Taxonomy (NCBI): domain Bacteria; kingdom Bacillati; phylum Actinomycetota; class Actinomycetes; order Micrococcales; family Microbacteriaceae; genus Microbacterium; species Microbacterium sp. RG1. The sequence goes on from NZ_CP034121.1 coordinate 832,080, forward strand.
AACAGCCGGTTGACGACGAAGCCGGGAGCGTCGGCGGTCAGCACGGCGTTCTTGCCCAGGCCCTTCGCGACGACGAAAGCCGTGGACAACGCCGCATCCGAGGTCGCGTCCGTCTTGACCACCTCGATGAGCGGCATCACGGCCACCGGGTTGAAGAAGTGGAAGCCGACCAGGCGCTCGGGGTGAGCGAGCTTGGACCCGATCTCGGTGACCGAGAGCGACGAGGTGTTCGTCGCGAGGATCGCATCCTCCGCCACGATCGACTCGATCTCCGCGAACACCTGCTGCTTGACGCCGACCTCCTCGAAGACCGCCTCGATGACGAAATCGCAGTCCGCGTACTGCGACTTGTCGGTCGTGCCGGTCACGAGTCCGCGCAACTGGTTGGCGGCGTCCGCGTCCAGACGACCCTTCGCCTCGAGCTTGCCGATCTCGTCGTGGATGTGCGCCACCCCCTTGTCGACCCGAGCCTGGTCGATATCGGTGATGAGCACGGGCACGCGGAGCTTGCGCACGAAGAGCAGCGCGAACTGACTGGCCATGAGGCCTGCGCCGATCACGCCCACCTTGGTGACCTTCTTCGCGAGTGCCTTGTCGGGCGCGCCGACGGGGCGCTTGGCGCGCTTCTGCACGAGGTCGAACGCGTACATCGAGGCCGCGAACTGATCGCCGACGACGAGATCCGCCAGCGCCTCGTCCTCCCGCGCGAAGCCTTCGGCCTTGGTGCCGCCCTTGGCCTTGTCGAGGAGTTCGAGCGCGACATAGGGAGAGCGCGGGACCGTGCCGATACGGCTCTCCAGCATGCCCCTCGCCATCTTGATGGCGATCGGCCACTTCGTGAGGCGCTCGATCTTGCCTGGCTCGTTCTTGCGCTCGACCTTGATCGTCCCGCCGATGACACCGTCGGCCCAGACGAGCGACTCCTCGAGGAAGTTCGCCGGGGAGAAGATGGCGTCGAACATGCCGAGCTCGAAAGCCTGGCGGGGCTTGAGCGTGCGGTTCTGCTTCAGCGGGTTCGAGATGACCACCTCGAGCGCCTTCTCGATGCCGATGAGGTTCGGGAGGAGGTACGACCCGCCCCAGCCGGGGATGATGCCGAGGAACACCTCCGGCAGAGCGATCGCGGCTGCGGACGCGTCCACCGTGCGATAGGTGGAGTTGAGCGCGATCTCGACGCCGCCGCCGAGCGCCAAGCCGTTCACGAAGGCGAAGGACGGCACGCCGAGCTCTGCGAGGCGCCCCAGCACCTGATGACCACGCTGCGCGATGAGCTTGGCGGCATCCCGTGAGGGGACCTTCGAGACGTCGGACAGGTCTGCGCCCGCGGCGAGGATGTACTGCTTTCCCGTGATGCCGACCGCGTGGATGTCGCCCGCGGCTGCGCGCGCGGCGAGCGTGGACAGCGTCTCGCCGAGCTCCTTGAGCGTCGCGGGGCCGAGAGTGTTCGGTCGTGTGTGGTCGCGGCCGTTGTCGAGCGTGATGAGCGCGAGCACCTTGCCCGAGGGCAGACGGATGTCGCGCACGGGGGAGTGGGTGACGACCTCGTCGCCGGAGAACTGGTCGAGGGGGGAGAAGTCGATCGCGTCGTAGTCGGTCATGGTCGCACTCACTTCCGCTTCTTGCCGTCGAAGTACGGGTTCTCCCAGATGACCGAGCCGCCCTGGCCCAGCCCCACGCACATCGCTGTGAGTCCGTAGCGGACGTCCGGCCGCTCACGGAACTGCGCGGCGAGCTGGATCATCAGACGTACGCCGGATGCGGCCAGGGGGTGTCCGAGGGCGATGGCGCCGCCCCAGGCGTTCACACGCGGGTCGTCGTCGGCGATGCCGAAGTGATCCAGGAGCGAGATGACCTGGATCGCGAACGCCTCGTTCAGCTCGAACAGGCCGATGTCGTCGATCGTGAGTCCCGCCTTGCGCAGGGCCTTCTCGGTGGCGGGGATCGGCCCGATGCCCATGATCTCCGGCTGCACACCCGCAAAGGCGAAGGAGACGAGACGCATCTTCGGCTGCAGGCCGAGCTCCTTGACCGCGCCGCCGCCGGCCAGCAGGCCCATGGTCGCGCCGTCGGTGAGCGGCGAGGAGGTACCGGCCGTCACGCGGCCGTGCGGGCGGAACGGGGTCTTCAGCGTCGCGAGCTGCTCGAGCGTCGTCTCCGGACGTCGTCCTTCGTCCTCGGTCGCGAGGCCCCATGCGCCGTCGGCGTCCTTGATGGCGACCGGAACGAGGTCGGGCTGGAACTTGCCGTTCTCGTACGCCGCCTGCGCCTTGTGCTGGCTGAGCATGCCGAACATGTCGCTGCGTTCGCGCGTCAGGTGCGGGAAGCGGTCGAAGATGCGCTCGGCGGTCACGCCCATGTTGAGCGCTCCCGGGTCCACCATCCGCTCGGCGACGAAACGCGGATTCGGATCGGCGTTCGCGCCGATGGGGTGGCGCCCCATGTGCTCCACACCGCCGGCAAGCGCGACGTCGTACATGCCGACGCCGATCGAGCCGGCCATCGTGGTGACGCTCGTCATGGCGCCGGCGCACATACGGTCGATCGCGAAGCCGGGGACTGTCATCGGCAAGCCCGCCAGGATCGCGGCCGACCGGCCGAGGGTGAGTCCCTGGTCGCCGGTCTGGCTCGTCGCGGCGATGGCGACGTCGTCGATGCGGTCCGCGGGGACCTGCGGATTGCGCTCCATGACGCCGATGATCGTCTTGACCACCAGATCGTCCGCGCGGGTGTTCCAGTACATGCCCTTCTCGCCGGCGCGCCCGAAGGGCGTACGCATGCCGTCGACGAAGAAGACATCCGAAATCTCGGCCACTCTGCCTCCAATGATCGGGGTTTCCTCCAACGTAGGAGGGGCTCGGGGCCGGAAAAAACCGATTGGATCGAACCTACGAAGCGTTCTCCGCCGCCTTCTCGACCGATTGCACGGAAGCCACAAAAGCATCGGCGATCGTCTGTGCGGTTTCTCGCACCTGCCACTGGCGGGCGCCGAGTGCAAGAAGAGCTGCGCCCACGGTGTCGGCATCGACGGGCGTCGGCGGCTCCCACGCGACGCGTCGGAGCAGTTCCGGGGTGAGCAGGTTCTCGGTCGGCATCGTCAGTTCTTCGGCGCGGGCTTCGACGAGAGGGCGCGCGGCCTTCAGGCGCGCGTCGGCCTCGGGGTTGCGGTCGATCCACGCCCGCGGCGGGGGCAACGCGTCGCTGCCGACGCGCTCGAGGGGGAGGTCCGTCGCCGCACGCCCCTCCTCGATAGCCGCCCACCAGCGGTCGAGCTCAGAGCGGCTCGCGCGACCGGTGAACTCCTTCACCGCCGCGAGAGCGCGCTTGCTGTCGGGAGCCGCCGCCACGGCCGCCACGAGCGCGCGGTCGGGTACCAGACGGCCCGGAGACACGTCCTGCGCGACGGCGAGCTCTTCGCGCGCCTGCCAGAGCGCGCGGGCGACGGCCAGGTTTCGGCGCCCTCGGAGCGTGTGCAGGCCGCTCAATCGCCGCCACGGATCCGCGCGCGGGGGCTTGACGGGGCGGTCCAGCACGGCCTGGAACTCCTCCTCGGCCAGCTCGGTCTTGCCCTGCTCGGCAAGCTCCGACACGAGTGCGTCACGCACGTCGATCAGATGCACCACATCCAGGGCGGCGTACTCGAGCCAGGACTGCGGGAGTGGCCGGGTCGACCAATCGGCCGCGGAGTGCGCCTTGGCGAGCGTGATGCCGAGCGTGTCCTCGACGACGGCCCCGAGCCCGACGCGGGCGTGTCCGAGAAGCCGCGAGGCGAGCTCTGTGTCGAAGATGCGCGGCGGCTCCAGTCCCAGTTCCCGCAGCGAGGGCAGGTCCTGGCTTGCAGCGTGGAGAACCCAGTCCGCCGTGCCGAGGACCGCCTGCAGTGCGGAGAAGTCGGAGAGGGCCGGCGGATCGATGAGGAACACGCCCGACCCGCGCCGAAAGATCTGCACCAGGTACGCGCGCTGTGAGTAGCGGAAACCGGATGCACGTTCCACGTCGACAGCGAACGGACCTTCACCCTCGGCGAGTCTCTCGATCGCCGACGTGAACTCTGCTTCGTCGGCGATGACGGAGTACTCAGGCACGGGATGAACCCCTTCCCCGGATCTGTGCGATCCCTTCCGAGCCGGGCGGGAGCCCGGCGAGCATGCATACCAATTCTGCCCACGCTTCGACGTGTCGTTCGATCTCGCCCTCGGGAGACCACGATGCACGCAGTTCGATCTGGGCGCCGTCCCCCTCTGCGGCGAGCGACCCGAACCCCTTGGACAGGGTCTTCGTGGCCGTACCCGATGCGGCGTGATAGCCCGCATCGCGGGTCTGCAGTGCGTCGACGAGCCAGGACCAGGCCACATCGGCGACCAACGGATCCGTGCCGATCTCGGTGTCGAGAGGAGCCTGCGCGAAGCACACGATGCGCCACGGCGAGTCCCAGGGCTCCGGCTCGGACGCGTCGTGCAGGAGCAGGAAGCGACCCGTGCCGAAGGCGGACTCGTGCTCACCGGGCTCGGGCCGCACGTCGCCCGCCAGCGCGAACGACGCGGGGGCGATACCGGACGGAGCGGGAATCTGCCGCACGACGAGGTCCTCGCGGAACGACACCTCGAGGATCCGCGCGACGGCGTCGTCGAGTGCAGACGCGGGTGCGGCTGGGTCGGAGGGCACGGCGACAGACTAGAGTGAAGCCACGATGTTGGACTCCAGGCGCGCCGCCCGCCATGGCGCCTCACCCACCGCCTTCGCCCTCTTCCGCGGCGCAGCCGTCGCTCTCGCGACCGCGACGGCGCTCTGCTCCGCTCTGATCGGAGCCGTCGCCATCCGGGTCGCGCGTCAGGTCGTGACGCCCGCCGGGCGTCGCGCCGACACCCGCATCCTCGCGCTCGATCCCGCGTCGCAGACGATCACCCTCGAGCACAACGACGACACCGGGCTGCCGGGGCGCTACGGCCTGTTCACCCGCGGCACCGAGGACTACGTGAAGCTCGGCAGCGTGCTGGCCGAGAACGAGGCCGGCGTCAAACGCAAGCTGCTGACGCACGTCGGACAGGATGCGAGGCTCTCCGCCGAGGCTGCCTTCAGCGGCTGGTACTTCGACCGCCCGGAACAACTGCAGCTGCCCTTCAGCTCGCAGCTGATCGGTTCGGCGGTCGGACCATGCCCGGCCTGGCTCTTCCCAGCCGAGCAGGACACGGACGTGTGGTGCATCCAGATCCACGGCCGCGGAACGACTCGCGCGGAGTGTCTTCGTGCCGTTCCTCTCATGCACAACCTCGGCATCACCACGCTCGTCGTCTCGTACCGCAACGACGGTGAGGCGCCGCGCAGCCGCACGGGCACGTACGGGCTCGGGGCCACGGAGTGGCGCGACGTGGATGCGGCGATCGGCTTCGCCCGCCGCAACGGCGCCCGCCGTATCCTGCTCATGGGATGGTCGATGGGTGGTGCGATCGCCCTGCAGCTGGCGCTCAGCTCGGCGCACCGCGACATGATCGCCGGTGTCGTGCTGGACTCGCCCGTCATCGATTGGCGTGTCGTGCTCGACTACCAGGCAGGGCTCATGAAGCTTCCGGCCACGGTCACCAAGCTCGCCATCTCGGCGCTGGAGTCGGACTGGGGCACGGCTTTCACCCGCACCGGCGCGCCGATCCCGTTCGATCGTCTGGACGTCGTCGCGCGGGCGGACGAACTACGCGACCCGATCCTCATCCTGCACAGCGACGACGACGGCTTCGTCCCCTCCGATGCATCACACGATCTTCGCCAGGCGCGTCCCGACCTCGTCGAGCTCGAGGTCTTCGAGGTCGCCCGCCACACCAAGCTGTGGAACTACGACGAGCAGCGGTGGAGTGCTCGCATCCGTGACTGGGTGCGTGCGCAGGGACTCACGCCGACGGCCGAGCCCGCAGATAGCTGAAGCCGGAGTCGTCGACGAGCAGACCGTGCGGAGCCGCCAGCGCGTGACCGTCGGGCACACGGATGAACGGCGCGGCCGCCGGCACGAGTTGTGGTGCGACGGAAACACAGAACTCGTCGATCGCCCCGGCCCGAGCGAATTGCGACGCGAGCGTGGGCCCGCCCTCGCAGACGACACGCAGCCACCCGCGATCGGCGAACGCCGAGATGACGCGCGAGGGGTCGAGGTCGTCACCCGGAACCGCGATGACGTCGAGCCCCAGACTCTCGCTGTTGCGCCTCACAGTGGTGGCATCGCGCTCGGCGCACACCAGGAAGACGCGTGCGGTGTCGTCGTCGGGCGCGAGCTGGTGGCCGTCGAGTCGTCCCGTTCGTGTGGCGATCGCCAGGCGGGTGCGCTTGGGGACGACGTATCGCTCGGCGCGCACGCTCTGCGCGCCGACCACCACGACATCGCTCCATCCGCGGATGACCCCGAGGATGCGGCGGTCCACGGGACTCGAGAGCGTGTCGCTCGTGCCGTCCGTGCCCGTCGCAGACCCCGTCAACGACGTGATCATGTTCAGCCGCACCGAGCTCTCGGTGCTGGGCTCGTACTCGGCGCGCAGCCAGGCGAGCCCGGCGTCGTCACCGGCGTCGATGCGTTCGATGGGCCGGGGGACCACCCGCGTGAGGTGCATGGTCAGGCGCCGCTCTTGCGCTGGATCTGTCGCTTCGCGCGCAGGAGCATTCCCGTCATCCCTGCGATGCGCAGGGGAGAGACCGCGCGGGTCAGTCCCAGGCTCTGCGGATAGTCGTCCGGCACGGCGAGGGCGTCCGCGACGGTGAGGCCGGTCAGCCCCTGGGCGAGGATGCTCGCAAAGCCGCGGGTCGTGGGGGCCTCCGCCGGAGCGGTGGCGTGCATCGCGACGATGCCGTCGCCATCCACATCGACGACGATGTACACGGGGGACTGGCACTCGGCCACCCGCTCGCACAACTCTGGGTGGCCCTCGTACTCCGCCGGGATCGGCGGGAGCTCCTGCGAGAACTCCAGTAGCAGCTGCAGGCGTTCGGGTTCGGCGAGGGCGAGGAAGTCCTCGCGGATCTCGGCGAGCTTCTCGGGGAGGGCGCTGTCGGTCATCCGCGACATTCTCGCACGCAGCGTCTAGCGGCCGGGCACCTCGCCCGGTTCGGCGCCGGTGACGATGGGAACGCGCACCGCGCTGCCCCACTCGGTCCACGAACCGTCGTAGTTGCGAACGTCCTCGAAGCCGAGCAAGTGCTTCAGGACGAACCAGGTGTGACTGGAGCGCTCACCGATCCGGCAGTACGCGACGACCGGCTCGCCGTCGGTCAAGCCGGCTTCATCGCGGTAGATCGCGTCCAGGTCCTGGCGGGTCTTGAACGTGCCGTCATCGGCGACTGCGCGTGCCCACGGCACACTCTGCGCGGACGGGATGTGGCCGGCACGCAGAGCACCCTCCTCGGGATACGCGGGAGCGCTGGTGCGCTCGCCCGAATACTCCTCGGGGGAGCGCACATCGATCAGCGGATGCCCGAGGTGCGCGAGGACGTCCTCCTTGTAGGCGCGCAGCGCGCTGTCGTCGCGCTCGACGACGGGGTAATCGGTGCGCGCGCGGTTCGCGGGCTCGGTGGTGATCTCCCGCCCCTCGGCGATCCAGCGGTCGCGGCCACCGTCGAGCAGTCGGACGTCCTCATGACCGAACAATGAGAACACCCAGAGCGCGTAGGCTGCCCACCAGTTGTTCTTGTCGCCGTAGATCACGACGGTGTCGTCGCGCGAGATGCCCTTGCGGCTCAGGAGCTCGGCGAACCCGTGGCCGTCGACGTAGTCGCGGACGACGGGATCGTTCAGCTCGGTGTGCCAGTCCACCTTCACCGCGCCGGGGATGTGTCCCGTCTCATACAGGAGAACGTCCTCATCCGACTCGACGACGACGAGTCCGGGGACCCCCAGGCGGTCCTGAAGCCACTGGGTGGTGACGAGGCGCTCGGGGTGCGCGTAGGCGGTGAACTTCTCGGACGAGGCATCGAGGTCGACGGGCACGGGGATCTCCTGTTCAGTCGGGGTGCGACCGAGCACGTAAAGTGAGCACGTCGCCCGACCGAGCCTAGGTTCGCGTCGCCGCACCCGCATCCACTCCGTAACCGTGTGACACAGGATTCCGCATGACTTCGCCCGCTCATCAGAACGCATTCGTGCATCTCGCCGAGCGGTCTCCGCAGGTGACCGGTGCGGACATGGTCGCCGCCCTCGTGCCTCCGCCGCAGTTCGCCGACGCGAGCTTCGACACGTACCGGGCGGATGATGCCTTCCCCTCGCAGGCCGAGGCCAAGCAGACACTTCGTGAGTTCGCCGGCGCCGTGGTCGAGGCGCCCAAGCGCGGTCTGTTCCGCCGCGCTCCCCGCGCCCCCGAGCGCAAACCGGGCGTCTACCTCGACGGCGGCTTCGGTGTCGGCAAGACGCACCTCCTGGCATCCATCTATCACGCGATGCCCGCGCGCCGGAAGTACTTCGGTTCGTTCATCGAGTACACCGCGCTCGTCGGCGCCCTCGGCTACCAGCAGACCGTCGAGCTGTTCCGCGGCTCCGACCTCCTGTGCATCGACGAGTTCGAGCTGGACGATCCGGGCGACACGATGGTGATGACGCGCCTGCTCGGCGAGCTCGTCGCATCCGGCACCAAACTGGCTGCCACCTCGAACACCCCGCCGAACGCACTCGGTGAGGGGCGCTTCGCCGCGCAGGACTTCCTGCGCGAGATCCAGGCGATGTCGGCCTCTTTCGAGACGCTGCGCATCGACGGCGTCGACTACCGGCAGCGTGCGGTGGACGGTCATGCCGTCGTCTTGGACGCGGGCGCCTACGACGGCGCTCTCGCCGAGGCCTCCGGAGCCGGCGTCGTCTCCGATGACGAGTTCTCGGCCCTCATCGCCCATCTGGCGAAAGTCCACCCGTCGCGTTACATCCGCCTCATCGACGGCGTGACGACCATCGGGCTGCGCGACGTGCACCAGCTGACCGATCAGTCCGCGGCCCTCCGGTTCGTCGCCTTCGTCGACCGCGCGTACGACGCGCAGATTCCGGTCCGCGCCACCGGCGTGGCGTTGGATGAGGTTTTCGGCGACGAGATGCTCGCGGGCGGCTACCGCAAGAAGTACCTGCGCGCCATCTCACGACTGATCGCGCTCACCCACTCCTGAGCCGCGATCCCTGGCGGGTTCCCGGTGTGGGGAAACCTGTTGTTTACCGTGGCGGGCTCGCTGTAACACAGCCGAAACACCATTCGCGCACCACTGGAACTCCTTCTCGACAAACTGTGGACGTCCTGAGGAGCTGCGACCCGATCTGCGGCCCTGGGATTACCTCGAGTAACACGACATGGATGAGGAATTTCATGGATAGCGGAAATCTCGCCTGGTCCGTCGCTGCGACGGCACTTGTGCTCTTCATGACGCCGGGCGTCGCGTTCTTCTACGGAGGACTCGTCAAGGCCAAGAGCGTCGTCAGCATGATGATGATGAGCTTCGGCGCGCTGGGCCTGGTCAGCGTCCTGTGGATCCTCTACGGGTTCAACATGAGCGCCGTCGAAAGCCCGTTGTCGTTCGCCGGCAACCCCTTCTCCGACTTCGGCCTGGGCGGCCTCGACGACAACGGTCTCGTCGGTGCCACCTACGGCGCGACGTTCGCGATCATCACGGTCGCCCTGATCTCCGGTGCGATCGCCGACCGCGCCAAGTTCGGCGCCTGGATGATCTTCGCCGGCGTCTGGGCCACGGTCGTCTACTTCCCGGTCGCAGCCTGGGTCTGGGGCGGCGGCTGGGTCATGAAGCTGGGGGAGACCTTCGGCTTCTCGACGTCGGTCATCGACTACGCCGGTGGTACCGCCGTGCACATCAACGCCGGTGCTGCGGCGCTCGCGCTCGCGCTGGTCCTCGGTAAGCGCATCGGTTTCCAGAAGGGCATCACGAAGCCGCACAACGTGCCGCTCGTCATGCTCGGTGCGGCCATCCTGTGGTTCGGCTGGTTCGGCTTCAACGCCGGCGCTGAGGGCACCTTCGGTCTGCTCGGCACCGAGGACTCCTCGGTCGGTCTCATCATCATCAACACGCTGGGTGCGACCGCCGCGGCCATCATCGGTTGGCTCGTCGTCGAGAAGCTCAAGGACGGCAAGGCCACCTCGGTGGGCGCCGCCTCGGGTGCCGTCGCCGGTCTCGTCGCCATCACCCCCTCGTGCGCCAACCTCACGCCCGGCTGGGCCCTGCTGCTCGGTGTCGTCACCGGTGCTGTGTGTGCTCTCGCGATCGAGCTCAAGTGGAAGCTCGGCTACGACGACTCGCTCGACGTGGTCGGCATCCACCTCGTCGGTGGTCTGATCGGAACGATCTACCTCGGCTTCTTCGCAACCGAGACGGGCCTGTTCGTCGGCGGCAACTACGAGCAGCTCGTGCTCCAGGTCATCGCCGCGGTGGGCGTGCTGATCTACTCCTTCGTCGTCGCCTGGATCATCGGCTTCGCGATCGAGAAGACCATCGGCTTCCGCATCAAGAACGAGGACGAGCTCGCCGGCGTGGACTCCACGGTTCACGGCGAGGAAGGCTACTCGCTCGCCGAGCAGTCCTGACTCATCGTCTCCAGCAGGGGAGGGCGTCGCGGATCACCGCGGCGCCCTCTCCTTTCGGCATCTGCGGCATCGGTCGGGCTGGATAGGCTTGCCCGATGGGTCTGCTCTCCCGTCTCGGCCGCGGTGTCCTGCGCCTGGTACGTCCCGCGGCGTCCACGCAGACCTACGAGGTGGATCCTCGTTCCGCGGGGCGTCTGAGGATCGCGTATGCGCCGCGTCCCGATGGGATCCCGGACGCGGGGGAGATCGTCTGGACATGGGTGCCGTATGCCGAACGTGACGGGCGGGGCAAGGACCGTCCCGTGCTCGTCATCGCACGTCAGAGCCGCGACCGTGTCTACGCGGTCAAACTCACCAGTCGCGCGCATCCGGGCTCCGATGCCTACGTCGCTCTGGGAGCGGGCGGGTGGGATCCGAAGCGCCGCCCCTCGTGGGCTGACACGGATCAGCTCTACAGTGTGTCCCACGCGGGGCTACGGCGCGAGGGCGCCGCGTTGGACGCGGTGCGCTTCGCCCGGGTCGCGGAGGCTCTCCGCGCGCGCTACGGGTGGCGATGATCATCACTCGTCGCTGATCGAGATCCCGACGTGCGCGGCGAGGAGCGGCGCCAACTCCAGGGCCTGCTCGTGGGAGATCGTGGCGCCGGACAGGTGGCCGATGCCCGAGACGGCCGAGAGCGCCGCGCCTCGAAGGTCGACATCGGTCAGCGATGCGCGAGGCAGCTCGAGTGACGCGATCCGTGTGTGCGTGAACCGCACTCGGCGGCACCGCGTCTCACCCAGATCGAGCTCGTGGATCGAGCAGTCCGTGAACTGGACATCCAGCAGCTCCGCGCCGCGCAGATTCACGAAGCCCAGGCGGCATCCCGTGAAGTGGACGCTGCGCAGCGAGCTGTCGTACGCGGTGAGAGCCCCGACACGGCCGCTGAGACGGGCATCAGACCAGTCTGTGCGCGCGGCGTCCATGACGGGGACGTCGACCGCGTCGAGCGCGACCTCGAGCAGGCCCGCGCCGCGCAGGCGCAGCTCGGGGGCGACGAAACGGTCGAAGCGGACGCCGTCGAGCCGCGCGTCGGTGAGATCGACAGCGGAGCGGTGGTCGATCGTCAGGCTCCTGCCGGTCAGCGTCGCCCCGGGACCCACCTCCTCGGGCCTTCCGTCGACGAGGTCGTCGAGATGGAGCGTGTTCAGCTGCGGGGGCTTCGGCGCAGACGGCATGTGTCCATCCTGGCGCGTCGCGGATCGTCTCGGGGGCTCGCTCTCGATCCGGACGCGTTCACCAGTAGCCTCGGGTCATGAGCGAGAGCAACCCGCGAAGACGGAGCTCGGTCGTCCGCGGACTGGTGTGGGGAGCGCTCGTCCTTGTAGGCGCCGCGGTCGTCCTGTTCCTCACGACCTCCAGCCAGGGGGCCTGCTATGACTCGGGTACGGACCCCGACGCAAGCTACTGCACGAGCGCACCGGTCGTGGGCGTTGCGGGTGTGTGGATCCTCTGGACACTCTGGGCAGTCCTCGCCGCGTTGAGCGGCTACCGGATTCTTCGGCGAAGGGCTCCGTGATGGAAGCGAGGATAGCCCGGAAACGCCAAACCCCCGGCTGAACCGGGGGTTTTCGTGGTGGGCGATACCAGACTCGAACTGATGACCTCTTCCGTGTGAAGGAAGCGCGCTACCAACTGCGCCAATCGCCCGTGACCCGTGGGGCCGAGAACCGAGCATACCGGATGCGGGCGGGCCTCGTTGACCAGACGGCGAGACACGCGCGGGTCCGTCTCGGTTTTGCGAAGCGTCGGAGTTGGGATAATGTTTTCCAAGTGCCCGAGAGATCGGGAACGAAATGCGGATGTAGCGCAGTTGGTAGCGCATCACCTTGCCAAGGTGAGGGTCGCGAGTTCGAGTCTCGTCATCCGCTCGAGTGCGGGGATCTCCCTCCGGGGAGATCACGTCACGTGGGTCGAACCACACACGGTGGCGTGGCCGAGCGGCTAGGCACCGGCCTGCAAAGCCGTTTACACGGGTTCGAATCCCGTCGCCACCTCGCCCATAACTGAACAGCCTGTACAGGCGCGATTGGCGCAGCGGTAGCGCGCTTCCCTGACACGGAAGAGGTCACTGGTTCGATCCCAGTATCGCGCACCGAAGAACCCCCGGTCATCCGGGGGTTTTCTCGTTTTCGGGGTGAGTCGTGCGCGGACGCTTCGAACGCACGCGCATCTTGTCACGCGTTCCGCGGGCGCCCCATGTCGCGAATGGTCGCTGGGCGAGCCCGGCGGCGCTCGCTCAGCCGCGTCACGCACAACCAGACGAGCCATATCGCGATGGCTGCGAAACCCCCGGTCACCAGGGCAGCTCCCGCGGGATTGAGATCGAGGCCGCAGTATCCGGCGCCCAGTGGGTCGATTCCTTCCAGCGGTTTCCCCTCGGACCAATGGTCGCTGATCGTGTAAGCGAGCCCGAAGTAGGGGACTCCCCACGCGGTCGCGCCGAAGCCGATGCAGAGCAGCACATGCGCCCACGCGAGGTGCGGGCGCCGGCGCGCCCATATCGAGTACGCCACCACCCAGCCGGCTGCCAGCGCTGTACAGCCTGCGAGGACGATCGAGCTGTTGACCCAGACCTCAGCGCTCACCATGCCGGAGTCGATCACGTCCCAGCCGCACACGGTGATCGTCGAGGGGAGCAGCGCGGCCGTCATCAGCCATCCGCCGAGCCCGGCGGGTATCGTCCAGGGCCACACGCGTCGTCTCGGCTCGATCATTGTCCGCGTTCCCCTCGCCGACCGGCCGGCGGCATCCGCGCCTGACGACGCGTCCCGCCTGATCCCCGCTCTTGGAGAGGACGAGGAGAGCATACGTCACCGGTTCGATCCCCGCGCCGCGCCGGCTCGAGGGGTCAGGCGAGTTCTGCGAGCGCGGCCTTGATCAGCTCTGCCACCGCCCCGGGGTTCGAGACCATGACCGAGTGCGACGCGCCGTCGATCACGCGAGTGCCGCGCGAGCCGGCACGCTCCGCCATGAAGGCGAGCCCCGCCTCGGGAATGTTCTTGTCGCCCGTCCCGTAGATGAACCACGACGGGAGCGTCTTCCACGCCGGCGTCTCGGCGGGCAGGCCCTCGCCGAGGGCGTAGTCCCGGATCGGACGCTGCGTGAGGGCCGACAGCTTCGCGACCTCGAGCGGCACATCGGCGGCGAACTGGTCCGTGAAGAGTGCGCGGTCGACGACGAGGTCGTTCGTGCCGTCGCCGAGCGGGTACGGTCGCACGCGCTCACCGAGGGAGCTTCCGGGGAACTGACTGGTCAGGTCGAGGGCGTTCTCGCCGTGGTCGGGCGCGAAGGCCGCCACATAGACGAGGCCCTTGACCTTCTGGTTCCCGGCGCCGGCTTCCGTGATGACCGCTCCACCGTACGAATGCCCCACCAGCAGCACGTCGCCGGGCAGCGAGTCGACGAGACGACGAACGTTCTCCGCGTCCGTGGTCACGCTGCGCAGGGCGTTCGGGGTCGCGATCGCGTCGATGCCCGCATCCTGCAGCAGCGTCAGGACGCCGTTCCAGCTCGAGGACTCGGCGAACGCGCCGTGGACGAGGACGACGGTGGTGTCGGACATGGGTGGTTCTCCTCAGGTTCCTGTGCTCGCTTGCGAGGCGCCCGGCGGCGCAGCGGGTACGCGCAGACGCTATAAGCGGCGCGAGGCACCCGCATCCGCTCTGAGTCGGAATCCGTCCCGCTCCCTGACGAGCCTCGACGCGCGTCGAAGCGACTTGCGTCATCGCGCGGTGCCGAGCCGAGGCACCGTTCGGCGAGACTCGCCGGCATCTACTCGACGTGACGAAGGAGCGCCAGCATGGACACCCCGGACAGCACAGTGCCGCACCACGAGGCAGCGACGTTCGGCAATCCCGACCTTCCAGCGGAGGGCGAGATCAACACGGTCGACCGGCCGCAGAGCACCGTCATGACGGGTCCGCAGAACCTCGTCATCACGTCGCAGTTCCCGAATCAGATCGATGCTCCGGCGACCGACATCTCAACGCAGCCGTTCTTCTGGTCGTCGTTCAACATCTCTCCTCGTCGCGTGCAGCGTGGCGGATGGGCGCGCGAGCTGACCAGCAGCGACTTCCACATCTCGGATGAGATCGCGGGGGTCAACATGTATCTGGAGCCGGGCGGCATCCGCGAGCTCCACTGGCATCAGACAGCCGAGTGGGCGGTCATGACGCGCGGCAAGGCGCGTGTGACGACACTCAGCCGCTCGGGTCTGCCGGCGGTGGAGGATGTGGAGGAAGGTGATCTCTGGTTCTTCCCGGCGGGGACCCCGCACTCGCTGCAGGGGCTCGGACCGGACGGCGCGGAGTTCGTGCTCGCCTTCGATGACGGAGCGCAGTCGGAATCGAACACCTTGCTGCTCACGGATTGGTTCGCACACACGCCGCCGGAGGTGCTCGCGAAGAACTTCGGGGTCGCCCAGGAGGTGTTCTCCGACATCCCGCTGCACAACCTCTGGATCTTCCCCGGCGACGAGCCGCCCGCCCTGGAGGTCGATCAGGCCGCCGCGGGCGTCGAGTGGGGGACGGAGCCGGTCATCTTCCGGCTGTCCCGCTCCCAGCCGCGGTATCAGAACTCGGGCGGCAGCGTCCAGGTCGCCGACTCCACCAACTACGCCTACTCGAACACCGTCGCTGCCGCGCTCGTGACGGTCGAACGCGGTTCCATGCGCGAGCTGCACTGGCACCCGAACGCGGACGAGTGGCAGTACTACCTACGCGGCTCAGCCCGCATGACGGTGTTCAACACCGGCCCGCACGCCAACACGACCGACTTCCGGCCGGGTGATGTCGGGGTCGTCAAGAAGAACTACGGCCACTACATCGAGAACACCGGCGACGACCTCCTGCAGTTCCTCGAGGTGTTCCGCACCGACAGGTACGAGGAGATCAGCCTCGCCAACTGGCTCGCGCACGTGCCGCCACAGCTCGTCTCCGCCCACCTCAACATCGACCCCGCCGTCCTCGCGACCTTCCCCCGGACGGCGCAGGGCATCACGCCCCTTCGCGGATGAGCGGATGCGTGCGCCGCGACCGGCCCGGCGCGGGTGAGGCCCCGGCGCACGCGCCGTTCATCGCCCCGCTTCGGGCGGCAGCGCCAGCCACGCGGCGCGGCGTTCCGCCTGCGCCACCGGGTCCGGCACCGGCAGCGATGTCAGGAGGCGTTCGGTATAGGCGTCCTGCGGGTTAAGGAGCACCTGCGCGGTCGTTCCCTGCTCGCGCACCTCACCCTGTCGCAGGACGACGACGCGGTCCGCCACGGCGTCGATGACGGCCAGGTCATGGCTGATGAACAGCGACGCGAAGCCGAGCTCCCGCTGGAGTGCGGCGAACAGCTCCAGCACCGTGGCCTGCACCGACACATCGAGCGCACTGGTCGGCTCGTCCGCGATCAGCAGCTTCGGGTCGAGGGCGAGGGCGCGGGCGAGGGACGCGCGCTGGCGCTGTCCTCCCGACAGCTCATGCGGGAAACGGTCCCCGTAGGCGGCGGGGAGGCGCACCGCATCCAGGAGCTCGTCGACGCGCTTGCGCGCCTGAGCGGCGCTACGCACCCGCTTGTGCACCACGAGCGGCTCGGCGATGCACTCCGCGATCGTCAGCAGAGGGTTGAAGCTCGTGGCGGGGTCTTGGAAGACGAATCCCACCTGCGGGCGTAGCGCCGTGAGCGCACGGGACCTGACATCGCGCATCTCGGTGCCGAGGACCTCCAGGGACCCGTCCACGACGGAGGTCAGACCCACGATCGCGCGACTGATCGTGGTCTTGCCCGAGCCGGACTCTCCGACCAGGCCGAGGACCTCACCCGGGCCGATCCAGAAATCGACGCCGCGCACGGCTACGACGCCCGTGCGACCGAAGCGGCCCGGGTAGGCGATGTGGAGATCGCGAGCGACCACGAGGCTCCCCGCCGGCGGCTCGGTCGGTGCGGGCGTTGCCGGGTCCTGCGCCGCGCTCTTCCCGGCGCCGACATGAGGAACAGCCGCGAGCAGCTCGCGCGTGTAGGACTGCTGCGGTGCGGCGAAGAGCTCGCGTACCGGCGCCTGCTCGACGATCTCGCCGCGATACATGACCACGACACGATCCGCGAGGTCGGCGACCACGCCCATGTTGTGCGTGATGAGGACGATCGTCGCGCCGAACTCGTCGCGGCACGCGCGCAGCAGCTCGAGGATCTCCGCCTGCACGGTCACATCCAGCGCCGTCGTCGGCTCGTCGGCGATGATCAGACCCGCATTGAGCACGAGCGCCATGGCGATGACGACGCGCTGCTTCTGCCCGCCGGAGAACTGGTGGGGGTAATCGTCGACGCGCTTCTCCGGCTCGGGGATCCCGACCTTCCGGAGGATCTCGACCGAGCGGCGCCGCGCCTCCGCCCGCGTCACCCGCTCATGCGCCCGGATGCCCTCGGCGATCTGCCACCCCACGGTGAACACCGGATTCAGAGCCGTCGACGGCTCCTGGAACACCATCGCGGCATCGCGACCGCGCATAGCGCGCAGCTGGGACGCGGATGCATGGACGATGTCGGTCTCGCCGCCGTCCCGGCCCTGGATCACCACAGCGCCGGACGTGGTGGCGGTCTCCGGCAGCAGCCCGAGCATGGTGTTGGCCGTGACGGTCTTCCCGGACCCGGATTCGCCGACGATGGCGAGCACCTCGCCCGCGTGCGCGGCGAGCGAGATGCCGTCGACGGCGACGACGGGATCACCGTCGGTCGCGAAGGCGACCCTCAGGTCGTCGATGCGTGCGATGTCGCTCATGCGGACGCCTCCTTCGTGCGCGAGCGGGGCGCGCGGCGCCGGGTGCGCAGCCGCGGGTCGCTCAGGTCGTTGAGGCTCTCACCGACGAGCGTGATGCCGAGGACGACGAGGACGATGGCGATGCCCGGTGGGATGGCGGTCCACCAGATGCCGCTCGTGACGTCCGAGACGGCGCGATTGAGGTCGTAGCCCCACTCCGCGGCAGCCGTCGCTTCGATGCCGAATCCGAGGAAGCCCAGGCCGGCGAGCGTCAACAGCGCCTCGGAGGCGTTGAGGGTGACGACGACCGGCAGCGACCGGGTGGAGTTGCGCAGCACGTGCCGCAGGAGGATACGCGAGGTCGGCACCCCGATGACCTGCGCGGACTCCACGAACGGTTCCGCTTTGACCCGCACCACCTCGCTGCGGACCACACGGAAGTACTGCGGGACGAACACGACAGTGATGGCGATGGCCGAAGCGAGGATGCCGCCCCAGAGCGTCGATTGCCCCTGGCTGATGACGATCGACATCACGATCGCCAGCAGCAGCGAGGGGAAGGCGTAGATGGCATCGGCGAGGACGACGAGGATGCGGTCCAGCCAACCGCCGAAGTACCCGCCGAGCAGGCCGACGAGCACCCCGAGGAAGATCGAGAAGGCGATCGCGCACACGATGGCGAGCAGCGCCGTCTGCGCACCCCAGATCGTCCGCGACAGGACGTCGAAGCCGCTGACGGTCGTTCCGAGGAGGTTGACCGCATTCGGTGCCTGGAGGGTGCCGAAGTCCTGGCCGTCCACCGAGCGCTGCGCGAAGCCGTAGGGCGCGATCCATGGTGCGAGGGCGGCGGTCAGGATGAACAGGGCCGTGATGACGAGCCCGGCCACGAGCATCCCGCGCTGCAGCCCCACGCTGCGGCGGAGCTGTGAGAGGACGGGCAGTCGGTCGGCAAGCGGACGGCGGCGGTCGGTGACGGCTGCCGGGGACGGGGCGGTGGACATCAGTACCTCACTCGCGGGTCGATGAGGGCGGCGACGACGTCGACGATGAAGTTCGTGACCGCGACGACCACGGCGATCATGACCACGATGCCCTGAACGGCCACGAAGTCCCGCGCCTTCAGATACTCGGAGAGCATGAAGCCGATGCCCTTCCACTCGAAGGTCGTCTCGGTGAGGACGGCGCCCGAGAGGAGCACGGCGATCTGCAGGCCGATGACGGTGACGATCGGGATGAGCGCCGGACGGTAGGCGTGCTTCGTGACGAGCCGGTACTCGCCGACGCCCCGGGCGCGTGCGCTCGTGACGTACTGCGAGCCGAGCGTGCCGATCACGTTGGTGCGCACGAGGCGCAGGAAGATGCCGGCCGTAAGGATGCCGAGAGCGAGCGCCGGCAGGACCGCGTGCCACAGGACATCGCCCACCGCATCCGCTCTGCCGAGTCGGATGGCGTCGATGAGGTAGATACCGGTCTGGCCGTCGAGGCTCTGTAGGGCGAGCTCGGTGCGCGTACCCGCGCGTCCGGATGCGGGAAGGACGCCGAGCGCGACGGAGAAGATGAGTTTGAGGACCATCCCGAGGAAGAAGATCGGCGTGGCGTAACCCAGGATCGCGGCGATCCTCAGGGCCGCATCCTGCCAGCGGTCGCGTCGGTAGGCCGCGAGCAGACCGAGCGGGATGCCGAGGACGAAGGCCACGATGAGCGCGTACAGGGCGAGCTCGAGCGTCGCTGATCCATACTGCAGCAGGATCGTGACCACCGGGCGCCCGTCGGTGATCGTGTTGCCGAAGTCGCCGCGGAAGACCCCGCCGATGTACTCCGCGTACTGGACGATCAGCGGGCGGTCGTATCCGGCCTCGTGGATGCGTTCGGCGAGTTGATCGGGTGGGAGCTTGCCGCCGAGGGCGGCCGTGATGGGGTCTCCGGTGACCCGCATCAGGAGGAAGACCAGGGTGACGAGGATGAAGACGGTGGGGATGATCAGGACGAGTCTGATCAGGATGTAGCGCCAGAGCCCACCCCGCTGGGGAGCGACGGGCTTGACGACGGCGGCGGCGTCTACCGCTGTGACCATGCGGAAACCTTTGAACGGTCGGAGTCCTCGACCCGCGTCCGGACGACGCCGTCGGAAGGCGGCGGCGTCGTCCGGAGCGAGGGGGACTTACTTGTGGAGCGGGGCGTAGCGGAACTTGAACGAGCCGTCGAGCACGGCGCCGTCCACGTCCTGGCCGACGACGGCGACCTGCGTGCCCTGCAGCAGCGGCAGCGTCGAGAGGTCGGCCGCGACGAGCTCCTGGATCTTCTCGATGTCCGACTGGCGCGCGGCCGCATCCGTCTCGGACGCCTGAGCCGTGATGAGCTCCTGCACCTCGCTGTTGTCGTAGTGGTTCGCGAGGAAGTTGTCCGCGGCGAAGAACGGCGTGAGGTAGTTGTCGGCGTCGGAGTAGTCGGGGAACCATCCGAGCTGATACATCGGGTAGACGTCGGCGGTGCGGTCCTTGGAGTACTGCACCCACTCGGTCTGCGCGAGATTGACGGTGAACAGGCCGCCCTCTTCCAGCTGCGACTTGACCGCGGCGTACTCGTCACCCGACGAGGGGCCGTAGTGGTCGCCGTTGTACTGGAGGTTCAGTGTGACCGGGGTCGATACACCGACGGCCTCGAGCGCGGCCTTCGCCTTGTCGAGGTCGGGCGCCCCCGCACCGTCACCGTAGAGCTCCTTCAGCGGCTCGGTGGCGCCGGTGAGACCCTGGGGCACGTAGGAGTAGAGCGGCGTGTAGGTGCCCTTGTACACGTCCTCGCTCAGTGCCTCGCGGTCGATGAGGTCGGCCATCGCCTGCCG
Source organism: Microbacterium sp. RG1 (assembly GCF_005347485.1). NCBI lineage: Bacteria > Bacillati > Actinomycetota > Actinomycetes > Micrococcales > Microbacteriaceae > Microbacterium > Microbacterium sp. RG1. The sequence goes on from NZ_CP034121.1 coordinate 852,241, forward strand.
TACCGCGAGCGACTTGGCCGGGTCGGCCTCGGGCGTCGCGGCACCGAAGGGCATCGTGTCGAAGTTGAAGACGATGTAGCGGATCTCGCCGCCGGGACCGTCCACGACCTTGACCGCGTCGTTCTTCGACAGGTCGTCCACGTCCGTGGCGGAGAGGCTGCGGAAGGCGACGTCGATGTCGCCGCCGGCGACATCGAGCTTCAGGTTGGAGGAGTCGGCGTAGTACTTGACCGTGACGCTGCTGTTCTCCGCTGCGCCGAGAGCGCCCTTGTAGTCGGGGTTGGGCTTGTAGGAGATGAGTTCGTTGATCTTGTACGAGTCGATCACGTACTGACCGCCGAAGGCGTTGCCGGCGACGATGTCATCGTCGCTGGTGAGCGCGTCGGCCGAGAAGACCTCCTCGTCGACGATCGGACCTGCGGGGCTGGAGAGGATCTGCTCCCAGGTCTGGTCGTTGCCGTTCTTCAGGGTGAACACGACGGTGGTGTCATCGGGCGCCTCGACGGATGCGAGGTTGCCGAGCAGCGAGGAGGGCCCGTTCGGATCGGCGATCTTCAGCTGCCGGTCGAAGCTGAACTTGACATCCGACGACGTCAGCTCGTGTCCGTTCGCGAAGGTGAGTCCGTCTTTGAGTGTGACGGTGAACTCCGTCGGCGAAGTGAACTCGCCGGACTCGGCGATGTCGGGAGTCACATCCGCAGTGCCGTACTGGCTGTTGAAGAGGAACGGGTAGACCTGGTTCATCACCGCGAACGAACCGTTGTCGTAGGAGCCCGCCGGGTCGATGAAGGTGATCTTGTCAGTGGTGCCGACGATGAGGTCGCCGCCCGTGCCGCCGCCGGTCGACTCGCTGCCGCCCCCGCCCGAGCACGCGGCCAGCATCACCGCCGTGCCGGCCAGAGCGGCGACTGCGAGACCGACACGGCCCCGCCTGATGTGAACAAGAGACATAGTGGTATCCCTGCTGTGAATGGTCGCTGGGCGCACTTCGCCCCGCGCATGCAGGTCATTCTCACCTGGTCTTGAGCGAACACCCAGGAAGATGGCGATCTTTTAACGCACCCGAAACGCCTCCCATCGCGCGTCGTCGGTCAGCAGATCGCTCAGACGGCCGCCCGGCGATCATCGGATTTGCCCGTGCCTAGACCACCGCAACAGTCGTCGCAACCGCCCCGCCCCGCGGTGGACGGGAGTCCATGGTGGATGCATGAGACGCATCACCTATGCCGGCGAGAACGTTCTGACCACCGACGATGTGGCGCGCCTCCTCGTCGAACTGACCGCGGAACTCGCCAAGCGTGGCGAAGCGGCGGCGGTGCGGATCCCCATCGATCCGGAGGGCACCGCAGAACTCGTGGTGGGTCTGGGCAACGATGTGCTCTCGGTACCCGTCACGCGGGACGGCGACGACCCTGACTTCGACAGCTCCGAGCTCGAGGCACACCTCCAGCGGGTCCGCCCGACGCCCGAGCGCCACCTGCGCGCAGTCGAGGGGACCGACGGATCGGACGACGGCTACGACCCCGACTACGACATCTCAGAGGCCTGAGCTCACCGCATCCACAGCAGCGGAATCGCGGCGAGTCCGACGACCAGGGGAGCCGCGAGCGCACCCCAGAGGATGAATCGTCCCCACGACACGTCGATGCCCTCGGATTGCAACCGCTCGTGCCACAACAGCGTCGCCAGTGACGCCCACGGCGTGATCAGCGGACCCGCGTTGACGCCGATGAGGAGCGCCGCGAGATGGATCGGGGATGCTGCGACGGCCGGTTCGAGGGCCAGGTAGGCGGGAAGGTTGTTGATCACGTTCGCGCCGAGGGTTCCCGCACCGGCGACCGCGAACACCGCCCATGGCTGGTCCGAAGAGTTGAGGACAGCAGAGACCGGGTCGAGCAGACCCGCCGCATCCGCCGCCGCGGCGACCAAGAGCAGACCGCTCGCGAAGACGAGCAACTGCCAGGGGATGAGGCGCAGCGAGAGCAGTCGGGGCGAGCGCCACGAGACGAAACCGACGAGCACGACAGCCGCTGCCGCCGCGGGGATCCACGGCTCGAGGCCCGAGACCAGCAGCGGGAGCATGACCGCCACGATCACTCCGGCCGTGATCAGGAGCGGCTTGTCGGCGATCTGCGGTGACGCTGCGGGGGAGAAGCGTCCTCGCAGCCGCCTGCGGTCGCGGAGCCACAGGAGGGCCACGGTCACGACCACGGCGATCAGCGCCGACGGCCCGAGAAGTCCCACGAACGCTCCCGTGCCTCCCTCGAGATTGTGGGCTGCGAGCAGGTTCGTGAGATTGGACACCGGGAGAAACAGGGACGCCGTGTTCGCCAGCCACACCGTCGCGAACGCGAATGGCAAGGGGGGAAGTCCGTTCGCTCTGGCGACAGCGACGACGACGGGCGTGAGCAGCACTGCGGTGGTGTCGAGAGAGAGGAACGCGGTGGACACCAGCGCGAGCGCCACCACGAGGAGCCAGAGCACGATCGTGCGGCCGCGGGAGAGGCGTGCGAGAAAAGCGCCGAGCACGTCGAACAGGCCCACGCGGGTCGCGAGCTCGGCGACGACCGTGATCGCGGTGACGAAGCCGAGAACCGGCAGGATGCGTTCGGCCACCGCAACGGCCGCGTCCGGGGGCAGGACGCCGAAAAGGACCGCGGCGACGCCGACCAGCAGCAGCGCGCCGCCGATGAGGGCCAGCTTCACGACACCATCTTGCCGCCTCGCAAGCTCGATAGGATCGATTGAGACCCACTTCAGGAGCGTCCTTTGACTGATCTGACCCCGGCAGCCGTCGCATACCCCGCAGACGGATTCGCCCTCTATCCCGACCGCTCCGTCATCGCGTTGCGCGTGAACGGCGAACTGAAGGACCTCGCGACGACGATCGCTGAGTCCGACGTCGTCGAGCCGGTCACGATCTCGTCGGAGGACGGCCTGGCCATCCTCCGTCACTCCACCGCGCACGTGCTCGCACAGGCGGTGCAGCGCATCAAGCCGCAGACGAACCTCGGCATCGGCCCGCCCGTCACCGATGGCTTCTACTACGACTTCGGCACCGACACCCCGTTCACGCCGGAGGACGTCAAAGCCATCAAGAAGGAGATGGAGCGGATCGTCCGCGAGAACCAGCGGTTCGTGCGTCGGGTCGTGACCGACGACGAGGCGCGCGCGGAGCTTGCCGACGAGCCCTTCAAGCTCGAGCTCATCGGCCTGAAGGGCGGTAAGAAGGAAGCAGCCGAGGGGGCATCGGTCGAGGTCGGCGCGGGTGAGCTCACGATCTACGACAACGTGAACCGCGACGGCGAGACGGTCTGGAAGGATCTCTGCCGCGGACCCCACGTGCCCAGCACCCGCGTCATCGGCAATGGGTGGGATCTGCAGCGCATCGCCGGCGCGTACTGGCGCGGCAGCGAGAAGAACCCGCAGCTGCAGCGCATCTACGGCACCGCGTGGGCGACCAAGGACGACCTGCGTGCCTACCAGCACCGGCTGGAGGAGGCGGCGAAGCGCGACCACCGCAAGCTCGGCAAGGAACTCGACCTGTTCTCGTTCCCCGACGAGATCGGCTCCGGCCTCAGCGTCTGGCACCCCAAGGGCGGCATCGTGCGCGGCGAGATGGAGCAGCACGCGAGGCGTCGGCATGTGGAAGGCGGCTACACCTACGTCTACACGCCGCACATCTCCAAGGAAGACCTGTTCATCACCTCCAACCATCTGGTGACCTACCGGGAGGGCATGTTCCCCCCCATCACCATGGACGAAGAGCGCGACGCGGAGGGCAACGTCACCAAGGTCGGCCAGGAGTACTACCTCAAGCCGATGAACTGTCCGATGCACATCCTCATCTACAAGGAGCGCGGCCGCAGTTACCGCGACCTGCCGATGCGACTCGCGGAGAACGGCACCGTCTACCGCAACGAGCTCTCGGGTGCCCTGCACGGCCTCACGCGCGTGCGCGGATTCACCCAGGACGACTCGCACCTGTTCGTCACCCCCGAGCAGCTCGAGGCCGAGGCGACGCGCGTGCTGGAGTTCGTGATCTCGATGCTCCGCGACTTCGGGCTCGAGGACTTCGAGCTGGAGCTCTCGATGCGCGACGACGAGAAGTCGAAGTGGATCGGTTCCGACGAGTTCTGGGAGTACTCGACGAACGCGCTGCGCAACGTCGCCATGGCGAGCGGCCTGAAGCTCACCGAAGTGCCGGGCGAGGCCGCCTTCTACGGGCCGAAGATCGACCTCAAGACCCGGGACGCCATCGGCCGCACCTGGCAGCTGTCGACCGTGCAGGTCGACCCGAACCTTCCCGAGCGCTTCGGTCTCGAGTACACCGGTCCCGACGGCGAGAAGCACCGCCCGATCATGATCCACCGGGCGCTGTTCGGCTCTATCGAGCGTTTCTTCGCCATCCTGCTCGAGCACTATGCGGGGGCTTTCCCCGTGTGGCTTTCGCCCGTGCAGGTGGTCGGCATCCCGGTCGCCGAGCAGTTCGCGGACTACCTGGACGGCATCGTCGACCGCCTCAAGGTGTCGGGTGTCCGCGCGGAGGTCGATCACTCCGACGACCGGATGCAGAAGAAGATCCGCACGCACACGACCCAGAAGGTCCCGATCCAGCTGATCGCGGGGGAGCAGGACCGCAGTGCCGGCACGGTGTCCTTCCGTTTCCGCGACGGGACGCAGACGAACGGGATTCCCGTCGACGACGCGATCGCGATGATTCAGCGCGCGATCGCGGAGAAGACTCTCGTCAACACCGCGGAGGACCTCGCGTGACGACGGAGCCGGATCAGACGGATGCGGCGCTGATCGCCGCATCCGATCTGGCCGGCGTGCCGGATGAGTTCCAGCGGCTGTGGACTCCGCACCGCATGGCCTACATCCAGGCCGGCCCCGAGCCGCACTCCGAGCAGTGCCCTTTCTGCGCCGCGCCGCACAAGAGCGACGAGGACGGACTCATCGTGCATCGCGGGGCTCGCGCATACGTCCTGCTGAATCTGTTCCCGTACAACTCGGGCCACCTGCTGGTGTGCCCGTACCGCCACATCCCTACCTATGACCAGGCGGATGCGGAAGAAGTCGCCGAGATCGGTGCGCTCACACAGACCGCGATGCGCGTACTCCGCGAGACGTCCCGGTGCGACGGGTTCAACATCGGCATGAACCAGGGCGCCGTGGCAGGCGCGGGGGTGGCGGGCCATCTCCACCAGCACGTCGTCCCGCGGTGGGCGACCGACGCGAACTTCTTCCCGATCATCGCGCGCACCAAGGCACTGCCACAGCTGCTCGGCGACGTGCGCCGCTCGCTGGCCGACGCGTGGCCGCTCTGAGCGTTCTCCACAAGCCCCCGGTGCCCGCGATCGCCTGCCGATAGCGTGGCGGGCATAGTTCCACGAGCCCGGGGGTCTCTCATGCGCACACGTTCCGTCCGACTCATCGCACCCATGCTGCTGCTGGCTCTCGTGCCGTTGGCGGGGTGCCAGTTCACCCCACTGCCCTCATCCAGCGGGTCGGGCGAGGCGCTCGCTCCCTCGGGCCAACCCACGGAGATCACCGGCGACTCCGGGTCCGACGATCTGATCGACGGCGATGTCTTCGCCGAGCGCGATGCGTTCTTCGAGGCCCAACAGCAGGTTCCGGGAGACCCGATGCTGACGCCGAAGACCCCCGAGCAGCAGGAGTTCATCTCCCAGCAGCGGGCCTACACCGAGTCGCAGGGCGGCACGTGGTCCCCGGAGATCGAGAGCATCACGCTCGCCCTCGCTCTGGACGCCTGCGAGACCTCGATCCTCAACGGTCACGATGTCGACCAAGACTTGTACGCCACGCACGTGGCGACCTCGCCGCTGATCTCGGCACTCACGAACGGCGATCCGACGACGGAGCGCAATGTCACCAGCATCATGGTCTTCGGAACGGGATTCCTGTGTCCGGCCGACGCTCCCCAGTGGGAGAGCGCCTTCCGTGCCGCCACCGGAGGCTGAGCCGACTCAGCGCACCTGACGCACGGTGAACTGCATGCGGGGATGCGCGTAGGCCTCCTGCGACTCGACGAGCTGGAGTTCGCGCTCACCCGAGCGGTGTGTGGCCTCGAGCAGGTCGAACACGCTGGATGCGGTGCGGGCCAGGGCGTCCGCGGCATCACCGGTGCGCGTGTAGTGCGCTGTGAAGAGGGCCGCGGTCACGTCGCCGGATCCGTTCGCCTTCATGGGCAGCAAGGGCGTCGTCACGATCCAGGCGCCTCGGGGCGTCACGGCCATCATCTCGATCGTTCCCTCGTCGCGGTCGGGGCGCTCGACGCTCGTGACGAGAACCGTGTCCGGACCCATCGCGCGGGCCGCATCCGCTGAAGCGAGGGTCTCCTCGATCGTGTGCGGATCGGTGCCGGTGAGAAAGCCCAGTTCGAACTGATTGGGCGTGATGATGTCCGCCACCGGGACGACCTTCTCGCGCAGGAGCTCGGGAATCGCGGGAGCGACGAAACAACCGGACTTCGCGTTGCCCATGACGGGGTCGCATGCGTACACGGCGTTCGGGTTTGCGGCCTTCACGCGCGCCACCGTGTCGACGATCACGTCGGCGATGCCCTCGGAACCCTGATAGCCGGACAGGACCACGTCGATCCTGTCGAAGACACCGCGCTCCTCGATGCCCGTGACGACCTCGCGCACATCGTCCGGTGCGATGAGCGGTCCTCGCCACGCGCCGTACCCGGTGTGGTTCGAGAAGTTCACGGTATACACCGGCAGAACCTCGACTCCGATGCGCTGCAGGGGGAAGACCGCAGCGGAGTTGCCGACGTGGCCGTAGGCGACGGCGGACTGGATCGAAAGTACCTTCACAGTGGAGTCATCCCATCTTCGAAGTGGCGGCGACCGCATCCACGGCCGCAACGAGGTCGGCGATGAGCCGACCGGCATCATCGTCGGAGAGATCATGCACCGTCAGGCGCAGGTAGTGCGTCGCGCGCGCGTCGGCGAGCACGAACTCGTCGCCGGTGCGTGCCAGCCAGCCGCGGCGCATGAGCTGCTCGGCGACGGCGCGAGCGGAAACGCCGAGGGGGACCCACAGGTTCAGTCCGTCGCCCGGCTCGACGGCGAGGCCGTGGTCCCGCGCCCGCTCGGCGAAGGCACGGTTGCGGTCCGCGTAGTGCCGTCCTGTCGCCCCGATCGCGCCCTGCACCGTCTCGTCGGCGAGGAGGGCGATGGCGAGCCGCTGCAGGAGATGGCTGACCCAGGTGGTCCCGGGGCTGAGGCGCAGCGCCAGACGGTCCGCGGTCTCGGGATCCGATGCCGCGACGGCCAGGCACATGTCGGGTCCGAGGAACTTCGAGACCGACCGCACGAGTGCCCACCGTCGGTGGTTCGTTCCGATGATCGAGTGGTAGGGCTGCGGTGACAGGAGCGAGAAATGGTCGTCCTCGATGATGAGCACGTACGGATGGTTCTCGAGCACGGCGCGCAGCTCGGCGGCGCGTCGTGCACTCAGACTCGCGCCGGTCGGGTTCTGGGCACGTGGCGTGCAGACGATCGCGCGGACGCCGGCGGCGAGCGCAGCACGAAGTCCGTCGACCGTCATCCCCTCGGCGTCGACGGGAACCGGAACGGCGCGATAACCGCCGAGGCGCACGGTGTGGATGCTGGCGAGGAAGCAGGGGTCTTCGAGAGCGACGGCGTCGTCTCTGGTCAGGGCCTGTGCGAGCAACCGCTCGACGGCGTCGACCGCACCGCTCGTGATCGTCAACCGCACTGTCGACGGCGCGAGGTCGGCGCTCACCCACTCTCGGGCCCACGCCTCGAGATCGGGGTCGATGACGGGCTCGCCGTAGAGGACGGGGCGGCGGGCGATGCGTGTCAGCGCGGGAAGGGTGTTCGGGATGCGGTCGGGATCGGGGTTGCCGGTGCCCACATCACGGAGCACGGTTCCGGCGGCGAATCCCTCCTGCGCGACCGGTGCGGCCTCGGCGACGAGGGTGCCGCCGCGCCCGCGGGTGACGACGGTTCCCGCCTGCGTGAGCAGACGATATGCCGCCGCGACCGTGTTGCGGTTGACATCCAGCGCCTCGGCGAGCGCCCGAACCGGCGGCAGTGACTGGCCGGGAGCGAGCTCGCCGCGCTCGACGAGTGCGCGGACGCTGTCGGCGATCTCCGCGGCGGAGGAGCCGCGGATCTCGGGACGCGTGTCAGACAGAGACATCCACACCAGCCTACGCCGTAGGACATGCTAATTTCTGACCTAGGACAAAACGTCGCACCGGGCGGCGTGGACGAAGGAGCACCCGATGACCGATTCCCTCACCGGTTCCACGCGCGTCAAGCGCGGACTCGCGGAGATGCTGAAGGGCGGCGTGATCATGGACGTCGTCACCGCCGAGCAGGCGCGAATCGCTGAGGACGCGGGGGCCGTCGCCGTCATGGCCCTCGAGCGCGTCCCCGCAGACATCCGCGCGCAGGGCGGTGTTGCGCGCATGAGCGATCCCGACCTGATCGACGAGATCATCGCGGCGGTCTCGATTCCGGTCATGGCGAAGGCGCGAATCGGTCACGTCGTGGAAGCTCAGGTTCTGCAGGCGCTCGGAGTGGACTACGTCGACGAATCCGAAGTGCTCTCGCCGGCGGATTACGTGAATCACATCGACAAGTGGGGCTTCACCGTCCCCTTCGTGTGTGGCGCGACGAACCTGGGTGAGGCTCTGCGGCGGATCACCGAGGGTGCGGCGATGATCCGCTCCAAGGGGGAGGCGGGCACGGGTGACGTCTCGGAGGCCACGAAGCACATCCGCACCATTCGCGGTGAGATCGCGGCTCTCGGTGCGAAGAGCGCGGACGAACTGTACGTCGCGGCGAAGGAACTCCAGGCGCCGTATGAACTCGTGGCGGAGGTCGCCCGCACCGGCACGCTCCCGGTCGTGCTCTTCACCGCCGGCGGTGTCGCGACCCCCGCGGATGCCGCGTTCATGATGCAGCTGGGAGCCGACGGCGTCTTCGTGGGCTCCGGGATCTTCAAGTCCGGCAACCCCGCCCAGCGTGCTGCCGCCATCGTGAAGGCGACCACGTTCTTCGACGACCCCGCCGTCATCGCCGAGGCCTCGCGCGGACTCGGCGAGGCGATGGTCGGCATCAACGTGGCCGATCTCCCCGCCCCGCACCGCCTCGCCGACCGTGGCTGGTGATGCTCCCCGCATCGGGGTCCTCGCCCTCCAGGGCGATGTGCGCGAGCACATGCGCATCCTCCGACTCCTCGGCGCGGCGGTGCGACCGGTTCGTCGGCCCACGGAACTCGCCGAGGTCGACGGCCTGGTGATCCCGGGCGGCGAGTCGAGTGTCATCGACAAGCTGAGTCGGGCGTTCGGGATGCGCGACCCCCTGCGCCGGGAGATCGCCGCGGGGCTCCCGGTTTACGGGACGTGCGCCGGACTGATCCTCCTCGCCGACGAGGTGCTCGACGGCCTCCCCGGCCAGGAGAGCTTCGGCGGCCTCGACGTGGTCGTGCGGCGCAACGCGTTCGGTTCGCAGCTCGACTCGTTCGAGAGCGACCTGCGGGTCGAGGCACTGGGCGGGCCGCCGGTGAAGGCCGTCTTCATCCGTGCGCCCGTGGTCGAAAAGGTCGGTCGGGCCGTGGACATCCTCGCGACCCTCGACGACGGACGCGTGGTCGCGGTCGAGCAGGGGAACCTGCTGGGAACGTCGTTCCACCCGGAGGTCTCGGACGAGACGCGGTTCCATGAACGCCTCCTCGAGCGGGTCCGCGCGCGGCTGAACTAAGATCGACGCTGGACTTTCCAGCCGCTGAACACGGGAGACTCATGTCCGGTCACTCCAAATGGGCCACCACGAAGCACAAGAAGGCCGTCGTCGACGCGCGTCGTGCGAAGTCGTGGGCGAAGCTCATCAAGAACATCGAGGTCGCCGCGAAGCTGGGTGGGGCCGATCTGGCGGGTAACCCGACGCTCTTCGATGCAGTCCTCAAGGCGAAGAAGACCTCGGTCCCGAAGGACAACATCGACCGCGCCATCAAGCGCGGAGCCGGCATCGGCGGCGAGTCGGTCGAGTACTCCTCGATCATGTACGAGGGCTACGGCCCCAACGGCGTCGCCCTCATGATCGAGTGTCTGACCGACAACAAGAACCGCGCCGCGGCCGAGGTCCGCACGGCACTGTCGCGCAACGGCGGAACTCTCGCCGATCCGGGGTCGGTCGCCTACAACTTCACGCGCAAGGGCGTGATCGTCGTCTCCGAGGAGGGAACGACCGAGGACGACGTCATGATGGCCGCGCTCGAGGCGGGTGCGGAGGAGATCGAGCCGCACGCGCAGGGTTTCGAGGTGATCACCGAGGCCTCCGACCTGGTGTCCGTCCGTACCGCGCTCACCGACGCGGGCATTGAGTACGAATCGGCCGATGTCGAGTTCGTCCCCAATCTCAAGGTCGAGGTCGACGCGGAGACCGCGCGGAAGGTATTCCGTCTGATCGACGCCCTCGAAGACAGCGACGACGTGCAGAACGTCTTCAGCAACTTCGACCTGACGCCCGAGGTGCAGGCGGAGCTCGAGGCCGACGAGTAAGCGTCGGGCATTGCGGGCGCGTCGAGGCACCGGCTCGCCCTGAGACACGTACCGTGATGGGGTGGGTTCTTCTCTGCGTGTGCTCGGTGTCGACCCGGGCCTGACTCGCTGCGGCGTGGGCGTCGTAGACGCCGCGGCAGACCGCCGCGCCAGCCTCGTGCACGTCGGCGTCATCCGCTCGTCGCCCGAGCTTCCGATCGCGGAAAGGCTCCACCTCATCGCCCAGGGGCTCCGCGACGCCGTGCGGGAGCATCGGCCCGATGTCGTCGCCGTCGAGCGCGTGTTCGCGCAGCAGAACCGCAGCACCGTGATGGGGACGGCGCAGGCCAGCGGTATCGCGCTGCTCGTCGCGGCCGAGCACGGACTACGCACCGCGACCCACACGCCCAGCGAGGTCAAGGCCGCGATCACCGGCTACGGCTCCGCCGAGAAGCTGCAGGTGCAGACGATGGTGGCACGAGTCCTCAGACTCGATGCGCTTCCGCAACCCGCCGATGCCGCCGATGCGCTCGCGCTCGCACTGTGCCACGCGTGGCGCGGCGACAGTGCCGGGGGAGCGGCGGTCTCGGATGCGGCTCTGACTCCGGCGCAGCGCGCGTGGCGAGCGGCGGAGAAGACGCGACGCTGAGCGTGTCGAATCGAACAAAGGTGCGAAGCGGGCTAGGCTCACAGCCATGATCGCCTCGCTCCGCGGCTCCGTTGCACACGCATCCTCCGACGGCCTGGTTCTCGAAGTCGCCGGCGTCGGCTACAGCGTGGCCGTGACCCCGGAGGTCTCGCGCGCCGTGCACCTGGGTGACGAGATCCTGCTGCACACGCACATGATCGTCCGCGAGGATGCCCTGTCGCTCGTAGGATTCCGCACTCGAGAAGAGCTGGCGGTCTTCGCGGCGCTGATCGCAGTTTCCGGGGTCGGCCCGAAGTCCGCGCTCGGTGTGCTGGCCGAGCTCAGCATCGACCAGATCGCACAGGCGGTGGCCGACGAAGCCGACGGTCCGTTCCGCAAGGTCTCCGGCATCGGCCCCAAGACCGCCAAGCTGATCGTGGTGCAGCTCGCCGGCAAACTGGCACCGCCCACCTCATCCGCCGCCGGCCCCTCGGCGGGGTCGCCCGATCTCGTCGATCAGCTCGCACAGGCACTCGTCGGTCTGGGCTGGTCCGAGCGCGTCGCCGCCGAGACGGCTGCGGTCGTCGTCGCCGACGCACCCGACGAGCGCACGGTCGCGGCTCTCCTGCGCAGGGCCCTTGCGGCGCTGGGCCCGGCCCGCGCGGAGGTGCTGCGTGGATGAGTTGAGAGACGCGGGGAGCCCCGCGGACGAGAACGAGCTCGCGATCGAGGGTGCGTTGCGGCCCGACTCGCTCGCCGACTTCGTCGGACAGCAGAAGGTACGCGGTCAGCTGCAGCTGCTGCTCGACGCGGCCCGCATCCAACAGCGCCCACCCGACCACATTCTGCTCTCCGGTCCTCCGGGTCTCGGCAAGACGACCCTCGCGATGATCGTCGCGCACGAGAGTGGCCGCGCGCTGCGGATGTCCAGCGGGCCCGCCATCCAGCACGCCGGCGATCTGGCGGCCCTCCTATCGTCGTTGACGCCCGGCGAGGTGCTGTTCATCGACGAGATCCACCGGATGGCGCGCTCCGCCGAGGAGATGCTCTACCTCGCGATGGAGGACTTCCGCATCGACATCATGGTCGGCAAGGGCGCCGGCGCTACGAGCATCCCCCTCGATCTCGCCCCCTTCACCCTCGTGGGCGCCACCACGCGGTCCGGACTGCTGCCCAATCCGCTGCGCGATCGCTTCGGCTTCACCGCGCACCTCGAGTACTACGAGCCCGAGGAGCTCGAACGGGTCATCGCCCGCTCGGCCACGATGCTCGGCGTCGATCTGCCGGCCATGGCGCGCTCCGAGATCGCCCGCCGCTCGCGCGGAACCCCGCGTATCGCGAATCGGCTGCTGCGACGAGTGCGCGACTACCTCATCGTGTACGGCGATGGAGGATCGGGCAGTCTCGCCAGTGTGGATGCGGCGCTCGAACTGTACGACGTCGACCCGATCGGTCTCGACCGGCTCGACCGGGCCGTGCTGGACGCGGTCATCCGTCGCTTCCGCGGCGGCCCGGTAGGGCTGAGCACCCTTGCTGTCGCGGTGGGTGAGGAGGCCGACACGATCGAGTCGGTGGTCGAGCCCTACCTGGTGCGGATCGGTTTCATGGGGCGCACGCCGCGAGGACGCGTGGCGACTCCGGAGGCCTACGGGCACCTGGGCGTGCCCCATCCGACCGGAGCGCTGCGCTTGGATGACCTATAATCGCTGAAGGCTTTCGCCGCAACTGACTCGACCAGCGCTGGACCCGGTTCGCGCTGCCCCGGAAAGGGCCCCTCCACTTCATGGACTTCGCGACCTTCTTCGCCAACTACGGTCTGATCATCCTGCTGGTGATCCTCCTGATCTTCATGTTCTGGAGCTCGCGTCGCCGCATGCAGAAGGCGAAGGCCGAGCAGGAACAGAAGGCCCGCCAGACGGTCCCCGGCGCCGAGGTGCTGTTGCAGGGCGGCCTGTACGGAACGATCGTCGAGTTCGACGCCGACAACCTCGACCAGCCGGCTCTCATCGAGATCGCTCCTGGCGTCGAGATCAAGGTGCACAGCCAGGCCATCCTGCGAATCGTCGACCCTGCAGAGGGCGTCGTGACCGAGGACGAGTTCATCGAGGCCGAGGCGAGTGAGGCCGAGTACATCGCCGGCGTCGCCGACGGTGACATCACCTCGATCAGCGACGACCACAAGTACTCGTCGCACAGTGACGAGGTCGAGAACGACAAGAAGGACAAGCCTGAGGCCTGACGCCTCCATCCCTTCCTGCACGAGAAAGCTGATCGTCCGTGGCGACATCCACTCCCGTCCGTCACGCCTGGCGCGCCCTCATCGGGCTCCTCGCGGTGACCGCTGTGCTCTTCGGCGTGAACGCCTTGGGCGTCTACGTCTTCAAGACCTCCGCAGGAGCTCCCGCGAGCTCCTGGTCCCCTGAACTCGCGCTGGATCTTCAGGGCGGGACGCAGATCATCCTCGCGGCGCAGACCGCCGACGGCGCTGCTCCGAGCGGCGACCAGATGACGCAGGCCGTCACGATCATCCGCCAGCGCGTCGACGCCTCCGGCGTCGGCGAGGCGGACGTCACGACCGAGGGCGGGCGCAACGTCGTCGTCCAGATCCCGGGCGAGGCCGATGAGGAGACGCGTCAGCGCATCCAGGACTCGGCGCAACTGCAGCTGCGTCCGGTGCTCGTCGAGTCGGGTGAGATCAGCGGCAGCTTCATCGGTCAGGACGGCACGGCGACGCCGTATCCGACGCCCGATCCATCGCTCGCGGCCACGCCGACCGCGTCGCCGACGAACGGCAGCGACGTCAGCTGGATCACCCCGAAGCTGCAGGCGGAGTTCCAGGCCTACGACTGCGCCAACCCCACGAACGATCCGGCGAATGCTCCCGACGCCGACCCGCTGATCACCTGTTCGACCGACGGCACCGCGAAGTACATCCTCGGTCCGGTCGAGATCAAGGGCGACGACGTCGCCGACGCGAGCTCGGGGGTCGTGCAGACCAACGGCCAGTGGGCGGTCAACCTCGTCTTCAATGCCGAAGGCACCGAGAAGTTCACCGAGATCAGCCAGCGGCTGTACCCGCTGCAGCGCCCGCTGAACCAGTTCGCGTTCGTGCTGGACGGCACGGTGCTCTCCGCGCCGTCGATGAACGGCATCATCACCGACGGAAAGCCGCAGATCACCGGTTCCTTCACGCAGGAGAGCGCGAAGACGCTGGCGGACCAGCTCAAGTACGGAGCCCTGCCGCTGAGCTTCACGGTGCAGAGCTCCGACACGATCTCGGCAACCCTCGGATCTCAGCAGCTGATGATCGGGTTGATCGCCGGCCTCATCGGTCTGGGTCTCGTCGCGGTCTACTCGCTGACCGTCTACCGAGCCCTCGGCACGGTGATCATGGCGTCGCTCGTGGTCATGGGTGTGCTCACCTACATCACCCTCTGCATCCTCGCCTGGCGCATGGGCTACCGCCTGTCGCTGGCCGGCGTCGCGGGTGTGATCGTGTCGATCGGATTCACGGCGGACTCGTTCATCATCTACTTCGAGCGCATCCGCGACGAGTTGCGCGACGGCAAGTCGATCACCGCAGCGGTCGAGGACGGCTGGAGCCGTGCCAAGCGCACGATCTACATCTCGAAGTCCATCAACGTGCTCGCCGCCGTGGTGCTCTACATCCTCGCGGATGCGACCGTGAAGGGATTCGCGTTCACGCTGGGCCTCACGACCGTCATCGACGTGCTCATCTTCATCCTGTTCACCCATCCCGTGATGCAGCTGCTGGCCCGCACCCGATTCTTCGGCTCGGGCCACCCGCTGTCCGGTCTCGACCCGACGGCGCTCGGCGCGGTGTACCGCGGTCGCGCGCAGTTCCGCGCTCCCGTGGCCCCGACCGGTCGCGTCGCGCGCTCGCGCGGCGAGGCGGAGCGTCGTCAGACCATCGCCGAGCGCAAGCGCGCCGCGCAGCAGGGGGATGCCGGCTCCACACCCGCGGACGATACCGTGTCCCCGTCGAAGGGCGGTCGCAACTGATGCGCTCGATGTCCCAGGTCGGTAACGACCTCTACACCGGCAAGACCTCCTTCCCGTTCGTCGGACGTCGCCGGCTCTGGTTCCTGATCGGTGCGCTGCTCGTCATCGCCTCCGCGCTGGTGCCGCTCTTCCGCCCGATCGAGTTCTCGATCGAGTTCACGGGGGGATCCCAGTTCACGATCAACGAGCTGTCCAATCCCGACCAGGCCATTGCGACCACCGCCGTCCAGTCCGTCGTCCCGAACGCCGAGACGCGAGTCACGACGGTCGGTTCGGACTCCGTCCGGGTGCAGACCGACCAGATGTCCAACGACGAGACACAGCGTGTCTCGGAGGCGCTCGCGGAGGCCTACAACGTGCCGGCCGCCGACGTCACGTCGTCGTTCATCGGCCCGAGCTGGGGCGAGGGGGTGACACGTCAGTCCCTGTGGGGTCTGGCGATCTTCCTCACGCTGACCTTCGTGATCCTCGCGCTGTACTTCCGTACCTGGAAGATGTCCGCGGCTGCCATCATCGGCGTCGTCGACGTGCTGATCGTCACGATCGGGATCTACGCGGTGTTCGGCTTCGCGATCTCGCCCGCCGCCGTCATCGGATTCCTCACGATCCTCGCGTACTCCCTCTACGACATCACCGTCGTCTTCGACAAGATCCGAGAGAACACGAGGGACGACGGGGAGATCTCTGCCCGCACGTTCGGTGAATCGGTGAACCTCGCGGTCAACCAGACGCTGATCCGCTCCATCAACACGACCGTCGTCGCCATCCTGCCGACCGGCGCGATCCTGTTCATCGGCGCGTTCTGGCTCGGTGCGCAGACCCTCACGGACATCTCGCTGTCGATCTTCGTGGGCACCATCGTGGCCGCGTACTCGACGCTCTTCCTCGCGGCTCCGCTGTACAGCCTGTTCCGCGAGGGCGAGGCGAAGGTCAAGGCGAGTGATGCGCGGGTGCTGACGGCGCGCGAGCGCGCCGTCGTCGAAGCCTGATCGGATCCAAGACGCGTAAAATGGTCCGACCGGGCGAAGGGCGGTGATCGAGGTATGGCCGAGACGCTTCCCGCGGGCGCCCAGAGCTCGTCTCTGCGCCGCCTGATCCCGCGCATCTTCTCGCGCGCCGCCCGCCGTGACGACGTCGACAAGCTCGTTCGCACGGTCCGGACCCACCACCCGAAAGGCGATCTCGCGATCGTCGAACGGGCCTACGTGGTGGCGGCCCGGGCACACGAGGGGCAGAAGCGGCAGAGCGGCGAGCCGTACATCACGCATCCGCTCGCGGTCGCTCAGATCCTGGCGGATCTCGGCCTCGGGCCGAAGGCGGTCGCCGCCGCGCTGTTGCACGACACCGTCGAGGACACGGGATACCGCCTCGATGAGCTGAGCGCCGAGTTCGGCGACGAGGTCGCGATGCTGGTGGACGGCGTCACGAAGCTCGACAAGGTCAAATACGGCGAGAGCGCACAGGCGGAGACCGTCCGCAAGATGATCGTGGCGATGTCTCGCGACATCCGCGTGCTCGTCATCAAGCTCGCGGACCGCCTGCACAACGCCCGCACGTGGGGCTTCGTGCCGCCCGAGAAGGCATCCAAGAAGGCGACCGAGACGCTCGAGATCTACGCACCGCTGGCGCACAGGCTCGGCATCCAGGCGATCAAGTCCGAGCTCGAAGACCTCTCGTTCGCGGTGCTGCACCCGAAGCTCTACGTCGAGATCGACAGCCTCGTCAAGCAGCGTACGCCCCAGCGGGAACAGTACCTGCAGAACGTCATCAATGCGGTGGAAGAGGATCTGCGCGAGCTGCGGATCCGCGGCAGGGTGGCGGGTCGCCCGAAGCAGCTCTACTCCGTCTATCAAAAGATGGTCGTGCGAGGTCGCGAGTTCGACGACATCTACGACCTGATCGGCATCCGCGTGATCGTGGCGACCGTCCGCGACTGCTACGCCGTGCTCGGTGCGCTCCACGCGCGATGGACGCCGCTACCCGGGCGGTTCAAGGACTACATCGCGACGCCCAAGTTCAATCTGTACCAGTCGCTGCACACGACGGTCATCGGTCCGAACGGGCGCACGGTCGAGATCCAGATCCGCACGAACGAGATGCACCAGCAGGCCGAGTTCGGTGTCGCGGCGCACTGGAAGTACAAGGAGCGGATGTCGGGCGCCAAGACCGACACGAAGGCCGTGGACGCCGACATGGCGTGGCTCGCCCATATCTCCGACTGGCAGGCGGAGACCGCCGACCCGGGCGAGTTCCTCGACTCGCTCAGGTTCGAGATCGGCGCGAAGGAGGTCTACGTCTTCACGCCCAAGGGACGCGTCATCGGCCTGCCGGCGGGCGCGACCCCGGTGGACTTCGCGTATGCGGTGCACACCGAGATCGGGCACCGCACGATGGGCTCGAAGGTCAACGGCCGGCTCGTCCCGCTCGAGTCCGAGCTCCATTCCGGCGACGTCGTCGAGGTCTTCACCTCCAAGAACCCGGATGCGGGACCCAGCCAGGACTGGCTGGGGTTCGTCAAGAGCACCCGCGCCCGCAACAAGATCCGCGGCTGGTTCACCAAGGAACGCCGTGAAGAGGCGATAGAGCAGGGGCGCGAGTCCATCGCGCGCGCGATGCGGCGCCAGAACCTGCCGCTGCAGCGCTTGATGAGTCAGGACTCGTTCACTCAGGTCGCGCAGCAGCTGCGCTACGAGGACGTGTCGGCGCTCTACGCGGCTGTCGGCGAGGGACACGTCTCCACCCAGTCGGTGATCGAGAAGGTCACGGCGCTCGTCGCGGCGGACAACGACACCTCCACCGGCCCGATCGACATCCCGCACATCGGTCGGGGCCGTACGCCGCGCGACGGCGATTCCGGAGTGCTCGTGCGCGGTGCGCCCGACATCCTCGTCAAGCTTGCCAAATGCTGCACACCGGTCCCGGGGGATGAGATCGTCGGCTTCGTGACCCGCGGCAGCGGTGTCTCGGTGCACCGCGCCGACTGCACCAACGTCAAGGCGCTCGAGGCCGATCCCGAGCGGATGATCGATGTCGAGTGGGCGCCCACCACGAAGAGCGTCTTCCTCGTACAGATCCAGGTGGAGGCGCTCGATCGCTCGGGGCTGCTCAGTGACGTGACGCGGGTGCTGAGCGAACACCACGTCAACATCCTCTCCGCGACGGTCTCCACATCGAACGACCGTCTCGCGCTCAGCCGTTTCGTTTTCGAGATGGGCGACACCGTGCACCTCGACCGCGTGCTGAACGCGGTGCGCCGCATCGACGCCGTGTACGACGTCTACCGCGTCACATCTTCCTGACGAGCTCCTGCAGAAGCGCGAGCGCCGCCAGACGACGCGGTACGCGTCGTCTGGAATCGAGCCACGCGATGGCGCCGTGGATGGCTTCGGGGGCTCGCTCGGCGCACTGTCCCAGCAGGCCGCGAGCCGCCTCGTCGGTGCCCCGTGCGAGATCGGCGACGGTGCGAGCCGGCGTCGTGACGGGAACGCCGCCGAGACGGAGCAGGTCGTCATCGGGGATACGCGGATCGCGGTAGACGAAGCGCCGGTCCACGGGCTCGTGCAGGCGGTGCTCGCTGATGCGCTGCAGGTCGTGACGGACGGGCACCTCGTCGATGAAGCCGTGCACCCAGGCAGCGCTGCGGTGGGTCGCGGCCATTCGTTCGCCGACGAGAGGGTGCAGGGATGCGGCTCGCAGTGCCGCCGTCTCGATCGTGTCCGCGGGGACGAAGCCCTCGCCGAGTCCCACGAGGTCGCCGTCGAGACACGCAGCCGTGAGCTCAGCGCGGCTGAGCAGTTGGCTCGGGAAGTAGAGGAAACGCGATCCCATCGCCTCAGTGTGCCGGGATCGAACGCAAAGACGCGCGGGGCCCGTCCGATCTGTGGACAGGCCCCGCGCGTCGCGGTCAGGCGGAGGAGGAGTCAGCCGCCGATGGCGCGCAGCCACGCCTTGCGCGCCTCGAGCGACTCGCGTGCCGTCTTCGCCGCCTTCGTGTCCTTGCGGGCCTCCGCGTCGGCCAGTTCGCTCTCGAGCTTCTCGATGGCGTCCGTCAGCTGGCGGGTCATGTCGTTGGCACGAGCCGTCGTCTCGGGCTCGTTGCGCTTCCACTCGGCGTCCTCACGGTCACGCACATGCTGCTCGATCTTGCGCAGTTCGTCGTCGAGCGCCCGCTCGCGATCGCGCGGGAAGATCCGGCCGATCTCGTCCCACTGGCGCTGGATCTCGGTGAGACGCTGACGGGCCGTCGACAGGTTCTTCTCGTCGACGATGGGCTTCGCCGTCTCGAGCAGCGCCTGCTTGGCGACGATCCGCTCCTTGGACTCCTCGGCCTCGGCCGCTTCGCGGCCCTGGCGCGCGCCGTAGAGCGCGTCGCCCGCGGCCTTGAAACGGGCCCAGAGCGCATCGTCGACGCGCTTGCCGGCGCGTCCCGCGGCTTTCCAGTCGTCGAGGAGGTCGCGGTACGCGGGGATAGCGTCCTCCCCGCGTGGTGCGAGAGCCTCGGCGCGCTCCACCAGGCGCGTCTTGCGGTCCTTGGCGGCCTTGTGCACCTCGTCGAGCTCCGCATAGAACGCGCGGCGATGACGCTCGAGCGCACTGCGCGCATCGCGGAAGCGCGTCCACAGCTGCTGCGACGCGGACTTCGGCAGACGCGGGCCGTTCTGCTGCTGGCTCTGCCACTGGTCGAAGAGTTCGGTCAGCTCTGCGGTGACCTGCTTCCACTGCAGCGACTTCGGGTCGCGCTGAGCGAGGGCCTCCGCCCGCTCGACGAGGACTGTGCGCTGGGCGAGCGCTTCGTCGACAGCGGCCTTTGCAGCCTCCGCCTCATTCGCGCTCGCTTCGGCCAGCGAGGCGACGAGGGCGTCGAGCCGGGCGCGCAGTGCCTCGAGGTCGCCGACGGCGGCGGCGTCAGTGACCTTCTCGCGCAGCGCGTTCGCCGTGTGACGCAGGTCGGATGCCGACGCGCCTCCGCGACGATGACGGACCTCCAGGAGCGTCACCTCGCTCGCGAGGTCGGTGTACTTGCGAACGAAGTACGCCAGCGCCTCATCCGGAGTGCCGTCGGGGTACTGCCCGACGACACGCCAGTTCTCGCCCTCGCGCACGGCGACGGTGCCATCGGCATCCACCCGACCCCAGGGCTCTTCAACGGCCCCGGTGGTGTCGGGCTGGTCAGGGGTGTGGTCTGTCGCGGCAGTCACGGGGCACCTCGAGCGTCTCGCGTCGGCGGGGGAAATCGGATTCAGCCTAGTACGCCGGTCGGTCCGGCGCCGTGCAGGTCAGGACGTGGGCTCCGGTGTCGAGGTGGGCGCGGGGTCGGAGGGCGCCGGGCTCGGTGTCTCGACGACGGGCGAGCTCACGCCGGGTCCGACCGTGTAGTACGCGATCTGGCCGCCGAGGACAGCGAGGACGAGCAGCCCGCCACCGAGCCCGGCCAGGATGTTGTCGCGGCGGCGCCGAGTGATCTGTGCGTCGTGGTGGGCGCGGCGCGCCTGATACAGACGAGCGCGTTCGCGCTCGGCACGCTGCTGCTTGTTTCCCGCTGCCACGGTTCCTCCTCGCCTGCCGGACCAGCCGATCCTATGCGGCGCCGGCGGCCGCCATCAAAGCCGGGCGTCGTCGGCCGCCGTTAGCCTGGGGGAGTGACCTCCTCCGGTGCCCTCTTCCAGGGTCAGACGCCTCTTGCCGTGCGCATGCGTCCGGCGTCGCTGGCCGAGGTCGCAGGGCAGGGGCACCTCTTGAAGCCCGGTTCGCCGCTCGTCGCGCTGGCCGACCCCGAGCGGCAGACGTCCGGAGCGGTGTCCGTGATCCTGTGGGGACCGCCCGGCACCGGAAAGACCACGCTCGCGCAAGCGATCGCGCGTTCCTCCGGGCGTCGTTTCGTCGAGCTCTCGGCCATCACGGCCGGTGTGAAGGACGTTCGTGAGGTGATGCAGGAAGCGCTCAATCAGCGCGATCTGTACGGGCAGTCCACCATCCTCTTCCTGGACGAGATCCATCGCTTCACCAAGGCCCAGCAGGACGCGCTGTTGCCCGGCGTCGAGAACGGGTGGGTCGTGCTGATCGCCGCGACCACAGAGAATCCCTCGTTCTCGGTGATCTCCCCGCTTCTGTCCCGCTCACTCCTGCTCACACTGAAGCCACTCGGTGACGACGATCTCGGAGAGCTCGTGGATCGGGCGGTGAGCGATCCACGAGGGCTCGCCGGGCGGATCGCGCTCGACGACGAGGCGAGGGAGGCGCTCGTCCGCCTGGCCTCCGGAGACGCCCGGCGTGCGCTGACGGCGCTGGAGGCGGCGGCGGCCATGACCGACGGCGACGGGGAACCGCGGATCACGGCGGCCCTCATCGCGCAGGCGGTCGATCGGGCGCTGCTGCGCTACGACCGCCAAGGTGACGAGCACTACGACGTCATCAGCGCGTTCATCAAATCGATCCGCGGGTCGGATGCGGACGCCGCGATCCACTACCTGGCGCGCATGATCGAGGCGGGGGAGGACCCCCGGTTCATCGCACGACGTCTGGTCATCTCCGCGGCGGAGGACATCGGGCTGGCCGATCCGCAGGCCCTGCCGATCGCCGTCGCCGCTGCGGATGCGGTGGCGTTCATCGGTATGCCTGAAGGGCGCATCCCTCTCGCCGAGGCGACGGTGTATCTCGCGACCACCGCGAAGTCGAACGCTGCGTACAACGCCATCAACGCCGCGATCGCCGATGTGAAGGCGGGCGGCTTCGGCCGGGTCCCCGCACACCTGCGCGACGCGCACTATCCGGGCGCCAAGCGTCTGGGGCATGGCAAGGGCTATGTCTACCCGCACGACCTCGATGTCGGCGTCGCGACGCAGCAGTACCTCCCCGACGAACTGAGAGGGCGACGGTACTACCAACCCACGCAGCGCGGTCTCGAGCGCGACATCGCGGCGCGTGTCGAGAAGATCCGCCGGATCCTCGAGGGATGAGTGCCCGCTGGTGGTGGCTTCGTGACGGCTCTGCACGGCGGTGATGCCGAGGCGGCCGCATCCGTCGCCGATCGAGACCTCGAGTACGGCCTGCTCGTGTTCTACGGGATGCGCGAGCTCGCCGACGGACTCTCCGACGACGCCGCTGCGCTGAGCAGGCGGATGGAGCGCGAGGCCAAACGGTCTGCACGCCGCCGATTCGGCGCGGCGACATCGTTCGGCGCACCGCTGGCGGGCCTGCAGTTCCTCTTGGTGCTCGTGGGTGCGACCGTTCTCATCGGCGTCAACATGCTCAGCGTGCAGTTCGACCGCGAGCACCGACTGGGGACGCTGCAGACCGATGCTGCCTCGCTCACCGTCGCCGGTGTCGTCGCGCTCGCGCTGCTGGCGATGCTGGCGGCGGTGGGGCAGAGGGTGGTCGACCGTTCCGTGTCCACCGTGGCCGCGCGTGCCGCCCTGTTGTATGCCCTGGGCGCCGGCGCCGTGATCGTCGCGTACGCGAACGGGCTCACCGCACCCGCCACGGTGGTCGCCGTCGTCGTCCTGGCCGTGTTGTCCGCGGGCGTCGGGGTGTGGTTCGCCGCCCATCGACGCCGCAGGCCGGCTGCCGCTGCAGAGGTCGATGCGGCGTGGTCATGGGCGGTGGCGCAGCAGTTGCCGTCCTTCGAGCACGAACGAGAACTCCTTCGCGAACGGGTGGCGCGCGCCTTCGCCGCGCGGACCGACACCGGCTCGATCATCGCCGACCGCAACAGCATCCGCACCCCTGCCATCGCGGACGCGCTGCCGGGCGAGGCCATCATCGCGATGCAGAGTTCGCTGTGGCTGACGACCGGTCGGCACGCCCGTGAGAGCCGTAAGACGGTCTGATAGCATGAATCGGCTCGAAACCGAGTTTTCGGGCATCCCCCTCCTTCTGCTCCACCGTCCGACGCGCCCCGGCGTGCGCGTCATCGGGAGAAGTCGGGTGATACGCCCGTGAGCCGCGAAAGGCGCGGCCACGTCATCGGAAGGACACCTTCGTGACCACGAAGTCCCAGGACCGCCGCAAGGTCCGCCTGTCGCGCGCGCTCGGCGTCGCGCTGACCCCCAAGGCCGCCCGCTACCTCGAGAAGCGTCCCTACGCTCCCGGCGAGCACGGACGCACCAAGCGCAAGGCCGACAGTGACTACGCCGTCCGCCTGCGTGAGAAGCAGCGTCTGCGTGAGCAGTACGGCATCCGCGAGAAGCAGCTGCGTATCGCGTTCAACGAAGCCCGTCGCACCGACGGCCTGACGGGTGAGAACCTCGTCGAGCTGCTCGAGATGCGTCTCGACGCCCTCGTGCTGCGTTCCGGTTTCGCCCGCACCACGGCGCAGGCGCGTCAGTTCGTCGTGCACCGCCACATCATGGTCGACGGCCAGATCGTGGACCGCCCGTCGTTCCGCGTCAAGCCCGGTCAGCTGATCCACGTCAAGACCCGCAGCGAGGGCACCGAGCCGTTCCAGGTCGCAGCCGCCGGCGGTCACGCCGAGGTCCTGCCGAACGTCCCCGGTTACCTCGAGGTCGAGCTCGACAAGCTCCAGGCTCGCCTGGTGCGTCGTCCGAAGCGCGCCGAGGTCCCCGTGACCTGTGACGTGCAGCTGGTCGTCGAGTACTACGCCGCGCGCTGAGTCGTTCGCGCACGAAGGGCGTCGGGGTCATCCCGGCGCCCTTCGTCGTCGACCCGTCGCCGGCATCCGTTCTCGCCTACGATGGAGGATGCTCGCGACAGACGCGGACACGATGAGGAAGAGGTCACGGTGAGAAGTCTTCTCTGGTTCGCGGTCGGAACGACGGCCGGGTTCGTGCTCGCGCACCTCGTCAACAAGGATCCGCGCGGACACGAGATGCTCGCCGAGATCGACGCCCGCATCACAGAGTTCACCGACCGCATCCAAGACGCCTACCACGAGCAGCAGGCCCGGTTCGAGACCGGGGCCGATGCCGAAGGCTCCGCTGCCGACGATCGCTGACCACCCGCGAACTCCGAACGGCCGCTCCGGCGGCCTTCCTGTCCTGCCCGAGGAAGACACCGCATGAAGACCGCCGAGATCGCCCAGCGTTACCTCGACTTTTTCGAGAAGAACGATCACACCATCGTTCCTTCCGCGTCTCTGGTCAGCGATGACCCGACGCTCCTGTTCACCGTCGCCGGGATGGTGCCGTTCGTCCCGTTCCTCAATGGAACGGTGCCGCCTCCGTTCCCGCGGGCCGCCGACGTGCAGAAGTGCATCCGGACCAACGACATCGAGGAGGTCGGTCACACCGCCCGCCACGGCACGTTCTTCCAGATGCTCGGGAACTGGTCTTTCGGCGACTACTTCAAAGAAGGCGCCATCACCTACGCCTGGGATCTCCTGACGCGCTCCGAGGCCGATGGTGGTCTCGGTTTCCAGGAGAAGGACCTGTGGGTCACGGTCTACGAGACCGACGACGAGGCCGCCGATCTCTGGCGACGCATCGCTGGACTGCCGGAACACCGCATCCAGCGACTCGGGCGCGAGGACAACTACTGGTCGACGGGTCAGCCCGGTCCGGCCGGCCCCTGTTCCGAGATCTACTTCGACCGTGGGCCGGCCTACGGCCGCGACGGCGGCCCCGCCGTCGACGATTCGCGGTTCACGGAGATCTGGAATCTCGTGTTCATGCAGTACGCGATCACCAACGTGCGCTCGAAGATCGACTTCGACATCGTCGGTGAGCTGCCGAACAAGAACATCGACACCGGCATGGGGCTCGAGCGCGTCGCCTTCATCAAGCAGGGCGTCGACAACATGTACGAGACGGATCAGGTGCGCCCCGTCCTCGATCGCGCGGTCGAGCTCTCCGGCCGGCCGTACGGCAAGGAGCACGAAGACGATGTGCGCTACCGCGTCATCGCCGACCATGTCCGTTCGTCTCTCATGCTGCTCTCCGACGGTGTGACGCCGTCGAACGAGGGCCGCGGCTACATCCTGCGCCGCCTCATGCGCCGCTCGATCCGCGCGATGCGACTGCTCGGAGTCGACGGCGCCACCTTCCCGGAGCTCTTCTCGGCGTCTCGTGATGCGATGGCAGCGTCGTACCCCGTCGTGGCCGAGGACTGGGGTCGCATCTCGCAGTATGCCTTCGCGGAGGAGGAGACCTTCCTTCGCACGCTAGCCTCAGGATCGTCGATCCTCGACCTCTCGATCGCCGAGACGAAGAAGACGGGCGGCGCCTCGATCTCCGGTGACCAGGCGTTCCTCCTGCACGATACCTACGGCTTCCCCATCGATCTGACGCTCGAAGTCGCCGAGGAGGCCGGGCTCAGCGTCGACCGCGGCGCTTTCGACACCCTGATGCAGGAGCAGCGCACCCGGGCGAAGGCGGACGCCAAGAGTCGGCGTCGCCAGCTCGCCGATCACAGCGTGTACCGCGACTTCCGTGCTCAGGGCGAGACCGTCTTCACCGGGTACACGGACCTCGCGACCGAGTCGCGTGTGCTGGGCATCCTGCACGAAGGGGTCTCCGTCGACCGCGCGCGGCAGGGTCAGGTCGTCGAGGTGATCCTGCCCGCCACCGCGCTGTACGCGGAATCCGGCGGACAGGTCGCTGACAAGGGCACCATCGTCGGGTCGGGCTTCGAGCTGGACGTGCTGGACGTGCAGAAGCCCGTGCCGGGACTCATCAGCCACACCGTCGAGGTGCTCACGGGCGAGGTCGGTGTCGGCGATGCGGCGACGACGGTGGTGGATGCGGCCAACCGCCGCGCCGCGCGTCAGGCGCACTCCGCGACCCACCTCGTGCACGCTGCTCTCCGCGACACCCTGGGAAGCTCCGCGACCCAGGCGGGCTCGTTGAACCGTGCCGGGTACATGCGCTTCGACTTCAACTGGAGCCAGGCGCTCTCGCCCGCGACGCGGAGCGAGATCGAGGAGATCGCCAACAACGCCGTGCGCGACAACCTCGAGGTGACCACCCGCGTGCTGCCCCTCGACGAGGCCAAGGAACTGGGCGCGATGGCGCTGTTCGGCGAGAAGTACGGGACGACTGTGCGCATGGTCGACATCGGCGGCCCGTGGTCGCGCGAGCTGTGTGCCGGAACGCATGTCGCCTCCAGCGCGGAGGTGGGACTCATCAACCTCGTGGGGGAGTCCTCGGTGGGCGCGACCGCGCGCCGGGTCGAGGCGCTCGTCGGACTGGACGCGTTCCGTGATCTTGCGGCAGAGCGTGCGATCGTGTCTCAGCTGACGTCGGACCTGAAGGTCCCCCGCGAGCAGATTCCCGCACGGATCGCCGATCTTGCGGCAAGCCTGAAGGCGGCCGAGAAGAAGATCGCGTCCTTCGAAGCGCAGGCTCTCGCTCAGCGCGCCCCAGAGCTTGCGACGCAGGTGCGCCGGGTCGGGCAGGTCGGTGCCGTCGTCGCCTCGATCGGCGCCGTGGGATCGGCCGACGATCTGCGCACCGTGGCACTGGCGGTTCGCGACCGGCTCGGCGAGGACGCGAGCGTCGTCGCTCTCGGCGCGACAGCAGGAGGACGTCCGATCGTCATCGTCGCAACGAACGAGGCGGCACGGCGGGCGGGCGTCAAGGCAGGGGTTCTCGCCAAGGGTGCCGCGGGGGTCCTCGGCGGCGGCGGTGGCGGACGCGACGACGTCGCACAGGGCGGCGGTTCGGATGCGGCGGCGCTGCCCGACGCGCTCGAGGGCATCGTCCGAACGCTGGAGACCACGTCGGCGTGAGCGACTTCCGCAGGGGCGTCCGGCTCGGCATCGACGTGGGCAAGGCGAGGGTCGGCGTCGCCCGATGCGATCCCGATGGGATGCTGGCGACGCCGGTGGAGACGGTCGCGCGCGCGGACGACTCACCGCAACGCGTCCTCGCCATCGCCCGCGAAGAGAACGCGACCGCGCTCTACGTCGGGCTGCCGATCAGTCTGAGCGGCAATGAGACGGCCTCGACGCAGGATGCCCGCGAGTTCGCGCGCGCCCTCGCCGTCGCCGGTCCTCTCCCCGTGCGGCTGGTGGACGAGCGGTTGAGCACGGTGTCGGCGCATGCGGCGCTGCGGAGTTCAGGGCGTTCACAGCGCTCTTCGCGTGGAATAGTGGACCAGGTCGCCGCCGTGATCCTGTTGCAGAACGCCCTCGATGTCGAGAAGCAGACGGGTCGGGCGCCCGGCACTCCCGTCGACCCGGACCAGGAGACCGACTGATGTCCGACACTCCCTCCTCCCGCCGCGAGGCGCGCGAGGCCGCCCAGCGCGCGAGCGCGCCGCAGCCCGAATCGGCGCCCCCACCGACCCCCGCGGTGTCCGAGCCGATCCTCCGCACTCCTGCGGACCCAGCGCCGGCCACCGCCGCCCGTCCCTCGCTGGACGACCTGTTCACGGGTGAGGCGACGACCGATGTGCTGGGCGCTCCGCCGCCTCCGCCCAACAAGCGCCGCCGTCGCAAAGGCGGGTGGATCGCCCTGGCGATCGTGGTCGTGCTTCTCGGTGGCGTCGCCGCCGGAGGGCTCTGGGTGTGGAACACCTACGAGGACAAGATCCGCGCGGTGCTCGGGTGGGAGGAGCCGACCGAGTTCGAGGCCGGACAGGCGCACGGCGAGGCGACGATCACCGTCGTCAGCGGCGACGCCGGTCCCCAGGTCTCCCAGAAGATGTTCGACGCCGGTGTGACGCGCACCGCGACCTCGTTGTACAGCTACATGATCGACAACAACATCGCTTTCACGTTCCAACCGGGAACGTACAAGCTGCAGCAGGAGATGACCTCGGCGGCCGCGCTGGAGGCGCTCGGCGATCCCGCCAACCGGCTCGAGGGACGCGTCGTGCTGCCCGAAGGGCTGACGGTGGATGTGTCGCTGCAGCGGATCGCCGACGGCGCGAGCGTCTCGCTCGACGATCTGACCGCAGCCGTGGCGGACCCCTCGGCCTACGGCGTCTCGGCGTCGAGCCTCGAGGGGTGGCTCTTCCCCGCGACGTACACGATCGAGCCCGGCACCAGCGCGACGTCCATCATCCAGATGATGGTCGACCGGACGGTGCAGTCGCTGGATGCGGCCGGGGTCCCTGCGGATCAGCGGGAGCGCATCCTCACGATCGCCTCGATCATCCAGCGCGAGGCGCGGTACGAGGCCGACATGCAGAAGGTGTCGCGCGTCATCCTCAACCGACTCGATCCGTCCAATCAGGAGACTTTCGGCCTGCTGCAGATGGACTCCACCGCCCAGTACGGCTACGGCGAGCTCCATGCCGGCTCGGTGAGCACCTCGGAACAGGCGCAGCACGACGACAACCCGTGGAACACGTACGTTCATCCGGGATTGCCGGTCGGACCCATCTCGAACCCGGGGGATGTGGCGATCGATGCGGCCATGCACCCCGCCGACGGCCCGTGGCTCTACTTCGTGACGGTGAATCTGGACACCGGTGAGACGGTGTTCACGACGACCTATGCGGAGCATCAGAAGTACGTGAAGCAGTTCCAGCAGTGGTGCAGCGAGCACCCGGATTCGGGATGCTGACCGGCACGCGCCTCGCCGTGTGGGGCGATCCGATCGCCCACAGCCGTTCGCCGCTCCTGCACGCGGCCGCCTATGACGCGCTCGGTGCGGCGTGGACGTATGACCGGCGACGCGTCGATGAGGCGGGCTTCGAGGCCGAGCTCTCGGCGCTCGATGCATCGTGGCGAGGACTCTCGCTGACCATGCCCCTCAAGTCGGCGGGCTTCCGCGCGGCGGTGGATCTCGATGCGAGGGCGCGCGCGACCGGCGCCGTCAACACGCTGCTACTCGATCCGCGTGGTCCGCGCGGATACAACACGGACGTCGGCGGCATCGTGGCCGCGCTGCGCGAGCTGGGCGTGGGAGAGGTGTCGTCGGCACGAATCCTGGGAGCCGGGGCCACTGCCACATCGGCCTTGGTCGCCCTGTCGGAGATGGGCGTCGGTTCCGTCGAGATCCTGGCGCGGCGTCCGGAGGCGGCGAAGCACCTCGTGGCCCGGGGCGCCGCGCTGGGGATGCGCAGCACTGCTCGAGATCTGGACGCCCGTCATCACGCGGTCGACCTCACCGTGGCCACCCTTCCCGGAGACGCCGCGCTGCCCCCCGAGGTTGTGTCCTCGCTGGCGGATGCGGGTGGCGCCCTCATGGATGTCGTCTACGGCACGTGGCCGACCTCGTTGTCCGGGGCGTGGACTGAACGCGGCCTCACCGCGGTGTCGGGGCTGCCGATGCTGCTCCACCAGGCGCTCCGACAGGTGCGCGTGTTCGTGGGCGGCGAGCAGGACCAGCCGCTCGATGACGAAGCACGGGTGCTGGCCGCAATGCGCCGGGCGCTCGTGGGAGAATAGACGAATGCTCCGCGTGCTCACGGCCGGCGAATCGCACGGCCCCGAACTCGTCGCCATCATGGAAGGCCTGCCTGCCGGCGTGCCCGTCGCCCGTGACGCGATCCAAGCCGACCTCGCCCGACGCAAGCTGGGCTACGGCCGCGGCTCGCGGATGAAGTTCGAGGAGGACGAACTCTCGATCTCCTCGGGCGTGGTGCACGGATACTCGATCGGCAGCCCGATCGCGCTGCGCGTGGGCAACACGGAGTGGCCGAAGTGGGTCGAGGTCATGAGCCCCGAGCCGGTGGAGCTCACGGAGCGCTCGCGCGGCCGTGGCGCCGCCCTCACGCGTCCTCGTCCCGGTCACGCTGACCTCGTCGGCATGCAGAAGTACGGGTTCGACGAGGCTCGTCCCATCCTTGAGCGCGCAAGCGCCCGGGAGACCGCCGCGCGCGTCGCCCTGGGGGCGATCGCGCGTTCCTTCCTCGGCGAGCTCGGGATCCGCCTGGTGAGCCACACGCTCTCCATCGGCCCGGTGCGCGTGCCCGAGGGCACGGCGCTTCCGACACCGGACGACGTCGACACGCTGGATGCGGATCCGTTGCGCTGTTTCGATGCGACGACGTCTGCGGCGATGGTGGCCGAGGTCGACGCCGCGAAGAAGGACGGCGACACCCTGGGCGGCATCGTCGAGGTGCTCGCCTACGGCATGCCGCCGGGGCTGGGATCGCACGTCCAGTGGGACCGCCGTCTCGACGCCAAGCTCGCGCAAGCGCTCATGAGCATCCAGGCCATCAAGGGCGTGGAGGTCGGCGACGGCTTCGAGACCACCCGTCGGCGCGGCTCCGCGGCGCACGACGAGCTGTTCGCGACCGATGGCGGAATCACGCGCGGCACCGACCGCGCCGGCGGCACCGAGGGCGGCATGTCCACAGGGACCGTGCTGCGGGTGCGAGCGGGTATGAAGCCGATCGCGACCGTTCCGCACGCGCTGCGGACCATCGACGTCGCCACGGGCGAGACCGCCTCCGCGCACCACCAGCGCTCGGACGTCTGCGCCGTCCCGGCCGCCGGCGTCGTGGCCGAGGCCATGGTCGCCATCGTCCTCGCCGATGTCGTGCTCGAGAAGTTCGGCGGTGACAACATCGTCGAGACCCGCCGTAACCTGCAGTCGTACCTCGCGGCGATCCCGGACACCCTGCGCACGGCGGACGCCAGCGATCCCGACCTCGATCGATGACAGCGCCCGCCGCCTCGGCGATCGTGCTCGTCGGACCCATGGGTGCAGGCAAGACCAGCATCGGCAAGCGGGTAGCCAAGATTCTGGAACTCGGTTTCGTCGATACCGACGCGATCGTCGTCCGCTCGCACGGTCCGATCGCCGACATCTTCACGACGCACGGCGAGGCGCGTTTCCGCGAGCTCGAACGAGAGGCTGTCACGCAGTCCTTGGCTCAAGGCGGCGTCGTCTCGCTCGGCGGCGGTTCCGTCCTCGACCCCGACACGCGGGCGGACCTGCGAGCCCACCGCGTCGCCCTCCTGACGGTCTCGCCGGCGATCGTGGCCGGCCGGATCGGGGGTGGCCACCGTCCGCTGCTCGCCGCCGAGGGCGAGGATCCCGTCGCGCGCTGGCGCCGCATCCTGGATGAGCGGATGCCGCTGTACACCGACGTCGCCGACGCCACGTTCGACACCTCGCACGGACCGCTCTCCGACGTCGTTGACCAGATCGTCGCGTGGGCGCGGACGGCCGCACCGAAGGGACACTCATGACCGAGACGACCGAGATCACCGTCGCCGGTGACAACGGGTACGCGATCCATCTCGGGCGCGACATCCTGGATCGGGTGGGAGAGGCCCTCGCGCCGTCGGTCCGCAAGGTGCTCGTCGTCCACCCGCCGACACTGGCTGCGGCCGCAGCCTCCCTGCGCGAACGGCTTATGGCCGACGGGGGGCGTGAGGTGCTCCTGGCAGAGATCCCCGATGCCGAGCAGGGCAAGCGCGTCGAGGTGGCCGCGTTCTGCTGGCAGGTCATGGGCCAAGCGGACTTCACGCGGACGGATGCGGTCGTCGGGTTCGGCGGGGGAGCAGTGACAGATCTGGCGGGCTTCGTCGCCGCAACCTGGCTGCGCGGCATCCAGGTGGTGCAGGTGCCGACGACCGTCCTCGGCATGGTCGACGCGGCGGTCGGCGGCAAGACGGGCATCAACACGGCGGAAGGCAAGAACCTCGTCGGCGCCTTCTGGGCCCCGCAGGCGGTCGTCTGCGATCTCTCGATGTTGGACGGGTTGTCGCAGAACGAGGCCACGGCGGGCTTCGCCGAGGTCGTGAAGGCGGGCTTCATCTGGGCACCCGAGATCCTCGACCGCATCGAAGCGGAACCGCAGGCCATTGTGGATCCGTCGTCCGCATCCTTCCGGCGCTGTCTCGAGCTCGCAATCGACATGAAAGCGCGCGTTGTGGGCGAGGACTTCCGCGAGGCGGGTCTGCGGGAGATCCTCAATTACGGTCACACGCTCGGTCACGCGATCGAGCACGCCGAGCGCTACCGGTGGCGTCACGGCGCCGCGATCTCCATTGGCATGGTGTACGCCGCCGAGCTCTCGCGCCTCGCGGGTCGACTCTCGGACGGGGCTGCGGCCCGCCATCGCGAGATCCTCGAGTCGCTCGGGCTCCCGACGACCTATCGCGCCGGCGCCTGGCCGCAGCTGCTGGCCACCATGCAGCGCGACAAGAAGTCGCGCGGCGGGATGCTGCGGTTCATCGTGCTCGACGACATCGCCCGTCCGACCGTGTTGCAGGCACCCGACGAGTCGCTGCTGTTCGCGGCCTACCAGGAAGTCGCGGGCTGAAGACGCCGCGCCACCCGTGCTCCTGGTAGCGTGCGAGCGTGACCGCCCCACGTCGTCTCCTGCTCGTCAACGGCCCGAACCTGAATCTGCTCGGGACGCGTGAACCCGACATCTACGGGACGGCGACGCTCGCGGATGTCGAGCGCATCGCGTCGGAGGCTGCTCATGCGCACGGTTTCGAGCTGCGTGCCGTGCAGAGCAACCACGAGGGCATCCTGCTCGACGCGATCCATGCCGCGCGCGAGGACTGTGCAGGAATCGTGATCAATCCGGGCGGTCTCACCCACACCTCGGTCGTGCTCCGCGATGCCCTGAGCGGTGTCTCGCTCCCCGTCGCCGAGGTCCACATCTCGGATGTCACGGCGCGAGAGGAGTTCCGGCACCACTCGTACGTGCGGGACGTCGCGATCGTGCATGTCGTCGGCGAGGGCGTGCGGGGCTACGCGACGGCAGTGGATCGCCTCGTCCGGGTGATCACCGGACAGTCGGATGGCTGAGTGATTTCTCCTCCGCAAGGAATGAGTCGACTCACTTTTGAGTTCACTCATTTGTGGCCGATGACACAGGACGCCGGGAGCGCGGGAAGCAGCTGAAGCGGGAGCGCATCTTCGCTGCCGCGCGTGATCTGTTCGACGAGTTCGGCTACGCGGGGGTGACCACTCAGCAAGTAGCCGATCGCGCGGACGTCGCGGTGGGGACGGTGTTCCGCTACGCCGCGACGAAGGCCGAGTTGCTGCTCATGGTGCGCAACGAGGACGTGCGCCATGCCGTTCGCCGCGGACTCGACGAAGCCGGGGCGGTGGCCGACGCGACCGAGGCGGTCCAGACCGCGCTGAGGCCGCTCTTCGACACGGCAGCGCAGCGGGCTGCGGATGCGGCCGTCTACCAGCGCGAGCTCATGTTCGGCGATGCGAACGATCCGTACCGCGCCGACGGCTTGGCGGTGGTCGCCGAGCTGGAGGACGGCATCGCCCGGATCCTCACCGGCGGCCGGCAGAGCGCGGCAGCCCGTAGCGCGGCTCGCGCGATCTTCGCCTGCGCGCACATCGTGCTCGTCCGCCCCAGCGGGGGAGAACGCTTCGACACCACCGACCTGCCCAGGCAGATCGCACAGATCGTCGCCGGCTACCGTGCCGGCGCGGCTGATACCGCGGCCCACCCGACCGCGAACTGAGCGACGGGGGATCCCCGTCAGGAAGAAGACATCATGACCGACATCACGACCGTCGCCGTTCTCGGAACAGGTGTTCTGGGATCGCAGATCGCCTTTCAGAGCGCCTACAGCGGATTCGCCGTCGTGGCGTACGACATCAACGACGAGGCGCTGGTCTCCGCGCGCGAGAGATTCGAGCGCCTCGCTGCCACCTACCGCGCCGAGGTGCCCGGTGCTGCAGAGGGCACGCGCGTCGAAGATGCTCTGGCCCGCGTGACGCTCACGACCAGCCTCGCCGACGCGGCGAAGGTCGACCTCGTCATCGAGGCAGTACCCGAAGTCCTCGACCTCAAGCGCGAGGTGTACACGCAGCTCGCTGCACTCGCGAACGAGAACACGATCTTCGCGACCAACTCATCGACACTCCTGCCGTCCGACATCGTCGACTTCACGGGGCGTCCCGACCGCTTCCTCGCCCTCCACTTCGCGAACCGCGTGTGGACGTTCAACACCGGCGAGGTGATGGGAACCGAGCGCACCGCCCCGGAGGTGTTCGACGCGGTGATGCACTTCGCCGAGGCCATCGGCATGGTGCCGATCGCCATCCGCAAGGAGAAGGCGGGCTACGTGCTCAACTCGCTCCTCGTCCCGCTGCTCAACGCCGGTATGGGGCTTGCCGCGGGCGGCTACGCCTCCGTCGCGGACATCGACAAGACGTGGCGCATCGCCACCGGCGCTCCGATGGGCCCGCTTCAGATGCTCGACGTCATCGGTCTGAACACGCCGTACAACATCCTGACGCACTCCAGCACGGGCGACCAGGCGCTGGCTGCCTGGCTGAAGGAGAACTACATCGACCAGGGCAAGTTGGGCGTCGCCACCGGAGAGGGCTTCTACCGATACGCCTGATGCCGCCGTCGCCGACCCCGCCGCCGCGCCATCGTGTGCCCGGCGGGGCCGGCGACGATCCCGTAGGATAGGGCGCTGGGCCATCGGCTGACACGACGCGCCCGCAGATCTCACGACGAACGGAACCTCCACCCCCATGGCATCTACCGCAGACATCAAGAACGGCGTCGTCCTCAGCATCGACGGACAGCTGTGGAACGTCGTGGAGTTCCAGCACGTCAAGCCCGGCAAGGGCGGCGCGTTCGTGCGTACGAAGCTGAAGAGCGTCATGACCGGCAAGGTCGTCGACAAGACGTTCAACGCCGGCGCGAAGGTCGACATCCAGAACGTCGACCGCCGCGACTTCACCTACCTCTACAACGACGGTGAGGGCTTCGTCTTCATGGACGTCGCCGACTACGACCAGATCACGGTGGGCGCGGCGACGGTCGGCGACGCGGCCAACTACCTCCTCGAGAACCAGCAGGTCCAGATCGCGCTGCACGACGGCAACCCGCTCTACATCGAGCTGCCCGCCTCCGTCGTCCTCGAGATCACCTACACCGAGCCCGGTCTGCAGGGCGACCGCTCGTCCGCGGGAACGAAGCCTGCGACGGTCGAGACGGGTCACGAGATCCAGGTGCCGCTGTTCGTCGAGACGGGCACGAAGGTCAAGGTCGACACGCGCACGGGCGACTACCTCGGCCGCGTCAGCTGACGGGTGAGCGCTCGTAGCAAGGCGCGCAAGCGCGCCCTCGACATCCTTTTCCAGGCAGACGTCCGCGGCGAGGACCCTGCGGCCATCCTCGCCGCTGAAGCCTCCCGCGCAGCGGGGGAGCCCGACCGCCAAACGTCCTGGCTGTATGCCCGCGACATCGTCGACGGCGTCATCGACCACCGTGACGAGATCGACGAGCAGATCATCACGCACGCCCGCGATTGGAAGATCGAACGGATGCCGGCCGTCGATCGGGCTGTCCTGCGCATCGGTGTCTGGGAAGCCGTCTTCAACGACGAGGTTCCCGTCGCGGTCGCCATCGATGAGGCCGTGGAGCTGGCGAAGGAGTACTCGACCGATGAGGCCGGCGCCTTCGTCCACGGCGTGCTTGCGCGTATCGCACGCTCGGCCTGACGCGCGGGCCACGGGCGAACGCTGAGAATCGACCCGAGCGCGGAAGGGGCTGGGCATGACGGCACTGCTGGAGATCAGGATCGTCAGCCCCGTCCTGATCGGAGTGTTCTGCGCAGTGAGCCTCGTCGCGCTCGGCTACCTCCTGTGGCGTCCCGGGCGCGGACGGTGGTTGCTTCATGCGGCTGTCGCGTTCGGTCTCGGAGCTGTGCTGGCGCTCGTGGTATCGGTCCTCGCCGACGCGACGGGCATGTTCGGCATCACACTGCCGTGGCAGGTGAAGACGTGGGCGTCCGCGGGTCTCGGGGCGACCGCCGTCGCGGTCGCCAACCTGTGGGACTCTCGTTGGCGGCGGCGCGTGATCGCTCTGATCTCCGCGGTGGTGTTCCTCCTCACGACGACCCTCGGAATCAACGCCCATTTCGGGCTCAACGCCACTCTGGCGAATTTCCTGCATATCCAGATCGACAAGCCGATCGTCATCCCCACGGCGTCGCCGGGGGCGTGGGATCCGGACGTGCCCCTCTCCCAGAGCTGGCAGCCCCCCTCGGATATGCCGGCGTCAGGGAAGCAGGGGACCGTATCGATCCCGGCGACGAAGTCGGGGTTCGCGGCGCGGCAGGCGGGGCTCTACATTCCTCCCGCCGGTCTCACCGCCAATCCTCCGCTTCTGCCGCTGGTCATCCTGATGATGGGGCAGCCGGGGGATCCCGATCCCCAGTACATCGCCGCGACGCTCGACGCCGCCGCTGCGAAGAACAAGGGGCTCGCGCCCTACGTGCTCGTGGTGGACCAGCTCGGCGATCCCACGCGAGACCCCGCGTGTGCGGACTCGCCGATGTACGGAAACGTCGAGACCTATGTCACGCAGGACGTCGTCGACTTCGCCCGGACGCTGCCCGTGATCCCGCGGGCGCAGGACTGGATCATCGCGGGTTACTCCAACGGCGGGGGATGCGCCTTCACGTACGCCGCCAAGCATCCGGACATCTGGGGCAACCTCCTCTCCATCAGCGGCGAGATCGTGCCGGGCTCCGAGCACCCCGATGAGACGATCGCGGACGTCTATGGGGGCTCTGAGGCCGCCTACAAGGCGTCACAGCCGATGAGCATCCTCGCCTCCGGTGCCGTGGCCTACCCGAACGAATGGGCGCTGTTCACCGCGGGTGAGAACGACCCCGGGTACGTCGCCCAGGCACAGACCGGAGCCGCCGCGGCCGCGGCGGCAGGGTGGGATGCCCAGAGCTACATCGTCCCTGGTGCCGGCCACGTGGTCGACGCCCTGGAAGGCGGGTTGGCGGAGGGCTTCGCTCGGCTGTACCCGCGACTGGGGCTCGCGCCCTCGTGATCGGCGAGCGGTGAGTCGGCGGTGCGCACGGGACACACAGCGGGCGCTGCCTAGACTCGAGTGCGGAAAGGACTCATCTATGCGCATCACGGGTCTCGGCCACGCGGGCATGTTCATCGAGACGGCGGGCGGCAGCATCCTCTGCGACCCCGTCATCGGCCCCTCGTTCTTCGGATCGTGGTTCCCGTTCCCCGACAATCGCGGGCTCGACTGGGAGCGTTTCGGTCAGGCGGACTTCCTCTACATCTCGCACCGTCATCGCGATCACTTCGACCCCCGGCTGCTGCGGCGCTATGTGCGCTCGGACATCCCCGTTCTCCTCCCCGATTACCCGACGGATGATCTGGAGCAGGATCTGCGCTCTCTCGGCTACGAGAACATCGTCTACACGCAGTCCGGCGTTCCGCTGCAGTACGGGGAGCTGTCCGTGATGGTCACTCCGCTGCGTGCGCCCAGCGACGGCCCCATCGGCGATTCATCCCTGAGCGTCGACGACGGAACGGCCTCCGTGCTGAACCAGAACGACTCGCACCCCCTCGATCTCGAGAGGCTGCTGGCGTTCTCCAAGCCGGACGCGTACTTCACCCAGGTCTCGGGGGCCATCTGGTGGCCGATGGTCTACGACCTGCCGCAGGACGCGAAGCAGAACTTCGCGCAGCTCAAGCGCGACGCGCAGAACAAGCGCGCGATGTACTACATCGAGAAGGTCGACGCCGAGCACGTGTTCCCGATGGCCGGCCCTCCGATGTTCCTGCGCGAGGAGCTGTTCCGCTACAACGGCCTCGGTCTCGAGAACGACTCGATCTTCACCGACCAGAGCGAGTTCCTGGCGCACATGTCGGAGGTCCGCCCGGACCAGAAGGGATACCTGTTCGTGCCCGGCACGCAGGTCGATCTCAACCACGGGGCGGTCGAGGTCACCCAGACGCTGTACACCGACGCCGAGATCGAGCGGATGTTCGCCGACAAGTGGACCTACCTCGCCGAACAGCGTGACAGTCGTCAGCAGGAGATCCGCGACGAGGAGGCGACCCGCGCCGAGGTCCTGCCGCCCGCCGAGATGCTGGCAGCCATCAAGGAGTGGTGGGAACCGTTGCTGCGCCGAGCGCGCACCATCCGCAACGGCGTCGGCGGCAACGTCCGGTTCCGCATCGGCGACCTGGACATGGTGGTGGACTTCCCGAAGGCGAAGGTCCGCGAGTACGCGGGGGAGGAGTGCATCTACTGGTACACGATCCCCGCCGACCTCGTGTCCACGAACATCGCCGACCATGAGATCGACTGGTCGAACTCCATCTTCCTGTCGATGCAGTTCGAGGTCGGGCGAAGCGGCAAGTTCAACGAGTTCCTCACCACGTTCCTGAAGTGCCTGTCGCGCGACCGCATCGAGTACGTCGAGAACTGGTACGCCGAGCAGTCCGATCAGACCGAGGACGCCCAGCTGGGTGACTGGGTCGTGCAGCGCCGATGCCCTCACCTGCGCGCGGACCTGACGAAGACCGGCAAGATCGAGGACGGCGTGCTGACGTGCAGCCTCCACGACTGGAAGTGGGACCTCGCGAGCGGGCGCTGCCTGACGACGCAGGGGCACCCCATCCGCGCGTCGCACGCCGCC
The DNA here is from genome assembly GCF_005347485.1 of Microbacterium sp. RG1. Lineage (NCBI taxonomy): Bacteria > Bacillati > Actinomycetota > Actinomycetes > Micrococcales > Microbacteriaceae > Microbacterium > Microbacterium sp. RG1. The sequence continues at coordinate 890,689 of NZ_CP034121.1, forward strand.
GCCGAGGTCGCCTCCGGCGTCTGAGTCGGAACGCGTTGCGCGTCGCCTCGCTCGTCCGCCGGAGCTGATTGCCCGGCCGGCGAGCGAGGCTGCCTCGGTGCGGCGGGTCAGACCTGGTCGACGGTGTACTGACGCGCGCGCCCTCGCACGCCCGCGAAGTGGTACGGCCACGGAGACTGTGCCGGCACGGCCACGTCCTGACGGCTCCCCAGGTGCGCCGCCGCGTGCAGGGCACGGTATGCAGGCACGTCCACTCGGGTGCGGGCGGCGAGCATCTCCGCGGTCTCATCGGCGCGGGTGTGTGCGCGGTAGCCGGGCTGCACGACCCCGGCGAAGAACTCGCTGACGCTGCCGGAGCCGTAGCTGAACATGCCCACGCGCTTGCCGGTCAGATCATCGTCGCCGTCGAGCAGAGCGGCGAGACCGAAGTACAGCGACGCCGTGTACGAGTTGCCGATGCGCCGGTTGTAAAGGGTGGAGCGCAGGTAGCGGTCCTCCGCGAGTTCCGTTCCCAGGTGCTCGGCGAGACGGCGATGCGCCTTGGCGGCCATCCGCGTGAACGGCTGGTGGTGGGTGAAGACGTCGATCTCGTCGACATCCGCTCCGCCGTGGGAGCGGTAGTCGTCCCATGCGCCGACGAAGCCGTCGAGATACGCATCGATGGACAGCTTGCCGTCGACGACGGCGGTCACGCTGTCGTTGGGTCGCCAGAAGTCGTCGACGTGGGCGGTGTGCAATCCGGTCGCCGGTTCGATGCTCATGAGGGCCGGGTCCGCGGTGACGAGCATCGCGACCGCACCGGCACCCTGTGTGGGCTCGGCAGCGGAGTCCAGCTCGTAGCGGGCGATGTCGCTCGCGATGACGAGCACCCTCGAGCCCGGCTCGCGCGCGACGAGCCCCGCGGCCGCCTGCAGCGCGGCGGTCGCGGAGTAGCAGGCCTGCTTGAGCTCGATGACGCGGCTGGTCGAGGGTAGGCCCAGCAGATCGTGCACCCAGACGCCGGCGGACTTGGACTGGTCGACCCCCGACTCGGTCGCGAAGAAGACGGTGCGGATACCCTCGGCACCGTGGCGGTCGATGATGCGCCGGGCCGCTGTCGCACCCATCGTGACGATGTCCTCGTCGGGGCCGGGAACGCTCATCTGATCCTGCCCGAGCCCGATGTGGAACTTGCCCGGATCGACGCCCGTCGCCGCGGCCAGGTCGTCGAGCTCCAGCACGTGGCCGGCGGTGGCCACTGCCAGGTCATGGATGCCGATCAGGGGCGCGGTCATCGCGTGGCCTTTCCGTTGCGCTCCAGCTGGAGGTGGGAGGTCATGAGTTCTCCGGCGTTCGTCTGGGCAGCCAGGAGGGAGAGCTCGCCGCAGAGAACGGTCGCCGCGACGAGGGCGGCCAAGCGGCGGGCGTTCTCGCCCGACTCCCGCTCCTCGCGGCAACCGAGGCGCGTGAGGGCCTCTTCGACCTGTGGGAGGTCTTTGCCGTTGCCGACCGTGCCGACGATCAGAGTGGGCAGCGTGCACGAGAAGTAGAGGTCGCCGTCGCCGCGGACCTCCGCCCACGTGATCCCCTGAGATCCCTCGACGATGTTGGCCGCGTCCTGACCGGTCGCGAGGAAGATCGCGAGCAGCATGTTGGCGTAGTGGGCATTGGCCGAGCGCAAGGCTCCCGCGATCGTCGAGCCGACGAGGTTCTTGCGCGTGTTCAGTTCGACGATCCGTGCCGCGGTGGAGCGCAACTGGGCCTCCACGATCTCTGCGGGGATGAGGATGTCGGCGACGACGTTGCGACCGCGGCCCAGGATGCCGTTGACGGCGGTCGCCTTCTTGTCGGAGCAGTAGTTGCCGGATATCGATCCGTACTCCAGCTCGGGATGCCACTGCAGGATCTGGGCCATGAGCGACTCCGCAGCCAGCGTCACCATGTTGTGTCCGGATGCATCGCCGGTCGACAGGGCGAAGCGCACGAAGAGCAGGTTGCCGACGACTTCGGTGTCGACGTCGAGGAGCCGGGCATGCCGGCTCTGCGCGGCCACGGTGGCCGCGAGTTCGGCGAAGCGACCGCGGATGTCGCGTCCGGCGCGGACGGCGGTCGCGGCGTCGACGGCCGTGAACAGCGAGGAGCGCGTCATCCGCTCGTCCACGACCGTCACCCGGATACCGTCGTCGATGAGGCGGGAGATGCGCGCGCCGCGCCCGACAGAGGGCCAGAGGGGGCTCTCGTACGTGGCGAGGGGGACCTCCTGCTCGCCGACGACGTCGCCGCTCAGACGTAGCGGACCGACCCAGCGGGTGGGCAGGGGAGTGAACTCACCGGTCATTCCGGCTCCTTCCAGGTGCGCCGAGCGCATCGGAGCGATGCGCCAGCGAGGTGATGTCGATCGCGCGTGCCCGCGCGAAGTCGGCGGTCTGGCCGCCGATGATCAGATCCGTCATGACCAGGTCCGCACTCGCGCGCGCACCGAGAACGGTCAGGAGGGCTCGGAGCTGGGCCTTCCACGCATCGAGCGCGGCGGACAGGGCATCCGTGCCCCCGTCGAGCACGATCCGCAGGAAGGTGCCGGAGACGCCGACGGCTCCTGCGCCGAGGGCGAGGCCCCGGACGACGTCGAGGGGTGTGCGTACTCCTCCGGAGGCGAGCAACGGGGGCGCGTCGGACGGCGCGTCGAGCAGACACTCGACGGCGCTCTGCCCCCATCCGGCCAGATAGCCGAAATCCGCATCGGCTCGGCGTGCGTTCTCGATCTGCACGAAGTCCGTGCCGCCGCGGCCTGCGACGTCCGCGGCGGAAACCCCGATGTCCCCGAGGACGGAGAGCGTGCGTCGGCTGAAACCGAACCCGACTTCTTTGACGAGGACGGGCACGTCCACCGCCGCGACGATGCGCTCGAGCGACGCGACCCAGTGGCCGAAGGAGCGCCCGCCCTCCGGCATGACGATCTCCTGCACGGCATTGACGTGGATCTGCAGCGCGTCGGCATCGATGAGGTCGATCGCCCGGCGGGCGTCGTCAGCCGATCGTTCGATACCGATGTTGGCGAACAGGAGTCCGTCCGGATTCTCCTCACGCAGCACGCGGAACGTCCCGGCGGCATCCGGGTCGTCGAGTGCGACACTCATCGAGCCGGAGGCGATCGGCACACCCGCGGCTGCGGACGCGGCCGCGAGCGCACGATTGATCTCGCCCGTGCGCGCGCTGCCGCCGGTCATCGCGTTGATGTAGAACGGCGTGGACCACTGCAGCCCGGCCACCTCGGTGTCCAGCGTGACCTCGGATGCGTCGATGCCGGAGAGCGCGTGATGCAGGAAGCGGACATCGTCGAAGCCGTTCCCGGCGACGAGCGGATGCTGAGCGGCGGCGAGCCGGACGTGATCGTCCTTGCGATCCGCGGCGCTCACGGTGCACCTCCCTCGGCGGGCGACACCGACAGCGTCAGGTGACGGATGTCGCGCTCCTCCCAGTCGCGGAGCATGCCGGCGACGTCGGCGTCCTCGGGAGCCAGGACGATTCCGCAGTCGCCACCGCCGGCGCCCGACGATTTCGCCGCGGCGCCAGCCGCCTCGGCGGTGTCGCAGAGCGCGGCGAGCGCGTCCGTCTCGATGGCGACGCCGGCGCTTCGTCCGAGGCGTCGCAGCAGCCGCCGCGCCCGACGGACGGCGCCGAGCGTGGCGACGTCGTCGCCGTCGTCCAGCGCGCGTGCCAGCTCCGTCACGCATGCGCGGGAGTCGAGCAAGAACGCCGGGTAGTCCATGGCGCCCGATCCGTCCCGCACCGCGTCGACGAGCCGCGCGGTGGATGCGGGGCGACCGGTCCATCCGACGAGGAAGCGGAGGGATGAGGGCGGTGCGAGGCGCGTGATGTCCAGCGGCTCCCATCCGCGCGATGCCAGCAGATCGGCGACGGACGCCTCCGCCTGGAGGGCAGCCCGAAGCACCTCTCGGTCGGGCGAGCGGTAGGAGATCCATCCGCCGAATGCGCTGGCGGCGAGGTCGCCACCCGATGCCTGCGGCGCGACCTGGATGGTGGCCAACAGGGCGAGGCGGTACGCGTCGCGCCGGGACAGGCCGAATCCGTAGAACTCGTCGATCGCCCGGATCGTCGCGATCGTGACCGCCGCGGACGATCCGAGACCGAACTTCCGGCCGGAGGCGTCGTCGAGACCACTGTCTATGCGCAGGTCGTAGTAGCGCGCCGACAGCCCGCGCTCCGAACGCAGACGTTCGGCGAGCGTGATGGCTGCGAGCACGTACTCGTACGGATGGTGCTCGGCATCGATCGTCAGTCCATCGCCCGCACGACCCCAGACCAGCGGAGTGCGGCCGAACTCGGGCGAGTGAACGCTTCCGGAGTCCGCGCTGGGGGTGAGACGGACCGTCAGGTAGCGATCGACGGCGACGAGCACGGCGGGCTCTCCGGGAGTCACGACCGCGTACTCACCCGCGATGAACAGCTTGCCCGGCGAGCGGACGATGATCGGGGCGGTCATCCGACGGACCTTCCGCCGACCACCAGCCCGGGCCCGGGCAGTGCGATGACGGTCTCGGCCAATGCGCCGAGCTCGCCCGCGACCGCCTCGGCGTCCGCGGCGTGGCACAGGGCGACGACGTTCGGGCCCGCGTCCGCCGTCGCGTACGACTCCAGGCCCGCGTCGCGCAGCGCCGCCACGCGGTCGAAGAGCGCGATGCTGGTCGGCGAGAGGTAGCGGATGGACGGGGCCGAGGCCTGGATCACGGCGTGCATCCGAAGAGCGTTGTTCTCGGTGAGGCGTCCGAGCTGCGCGACATCGCCCTCGACGCATGCGCGCCGCGCTTCCTCGAGCGTCGCCGCGGTCGAGGAGACCCACGCGGGGTAGAAGGGCGAGGTATCCGCCGTACGGCGCATCGCCTCCCGGCTGGAGACCTGCTTCTCGCCGCTGTCCACGATCGCGACGACCATCGCGAGGTCCGCGGGCGCCGGTAGCGGTTCGGCGTACGACTGCTCGTCGTCGCCCGCGTGCCAGAGGGCGAAGCCGCCGAAGACGGAACGCGCGGCCGAACCCGAACCGCGACGGGCGAGGCGGCTGAGCTCCCTCGCGCTCAGCTGCAGTCCGAAGGCCGATGCGGCGGCGCCGGCGAGTGCGGCGAAGCCGGCCGCGGAGGACGCGAGTCCCGCAGCGGACGGCACGGTGTTGTGGGACTCCACGCGGGCACGTAGAGCAGAGCCGGACAGCTCTCGTACGAGGTCGAGGAAGCGCGCGGTGCGCTCGGCGGGGATCCCCGTCTGCTCACGGCCGTTCAGCACGAAGACGTCGGCGTCCAACGTGTCGTCCACGGCGACCGTGGTGGTCGTGGGGAACACGCCGAGCGTCATCGAGAGACTGCCGGTGGCAGGCAGATTGAGCGCCGTGTCACGTTTGCCCCAGTACTTCACCAATGCGATGTTGGGATGCGCGATCGCGCGGGCCTCGGTCATGTCGTCGCCTCCACCGTGGTGGTCCAGGTTGCGGCTGCTCCCGCCGCACGCAGAGCGCCGGCGACCTCGGCAGCGCTCTCGTCGTCGCGGGAGAGCACGAGGACGCATCCGCCGCGCCCTCCGCCGGTCAGTTTGGCCCCCCAGGCCCCGTGCGCACGCGCCGCGGCAGCGAGTGCGTCGAGCGCCGGGTCACCGACTCCCAGGAGACCGAGCGCGGCGTGACCCCTGTCCATCGCGGCGCCCAGGGCTCGGGCGTCGCCGGTCGCGAGGTGGGTGCGGGCATCGCGGGTGAGCTCGCCCAGTTCGTCGAGGAGAGCGGTCGTGCCCCGCGGATCCTCGTCGTGACGCGTGCGCACACCGGCTACGGCTTCTCTGGTGCGTCCGGCGATGCCGGTGTCGGCCACCACGAACGTGAGGGGGGTGGCCACGGTGACGGGCGAGACGGCTCCGTCCTCGAACCAGATCGGCGCACCGGCGCGCACGGCGTGTGCGTCGAGACCGCTCGGCGACACGTGCGCGACCCGCTCGGCGCGCTGGATCAACTCGTGCTCCGCCGCAGCGTCCAGAGCTCCCCCGAAGGCCGCGGCCACGGCGCGCACAACGGCAGCGGCCACGGCGGCGGACGATCCGACGCCGCGTTCGGCCGGCAGGTTGCTCGCGATACGGAGTTCGATCGACTCGTCAGCGACGCCCAGGGCGTCGAGCGCTGCGGCGGCGGCCGTGACCGTGGGGCCCAGGCGAGCGGGCGCTGCGGCGAGAGGGCCGTCGTACAGGTCGCTGTGGAGGACGCTCGGACCGTTCGATCGGAGGACGTCCGCTCGCACCTGAAGCGCCGAGAGCGGGATGGCCAGCGCCGGCCGTCGATAGACGACCGCATGCTCGCCGAGGAGGATCGCCTTGCCGGATGCCCGCCCGCTCGCTGCGGCAGTGGGGGTCGGCGTCGCCGGCGCATCGGATGGGCGCGCGGGACGGGCGGAAGAACTGGTCATAGGAACGCACGCGAGCCTAACAGCGTCCGCGCCACCGAGCGCGGAGCCGCCTGTCTGGGATAGTCTGTCCGGCAAACCCCAGCAACCTTTAACCCCGTCCTGTGAGGCGGAGAAGGGAGCGGCGGATGAGCACGCGAACCGTGCTGCATGAGGCCGACATCGCCAGAGCCCTGACTCGGATCTCCCACGAGATCCTGGAGTCCAATCGCGGTCCGGAAGGACTGGTGATCCTCGGCATCCCGACGAGAGGGGTTCCGCTGGCCCGTCGCATCGGCGCCCTCGTCTCCGACTTCGGCGGCTCACCGGTGCCCGTCGGGTCTCTCGACGTCACGATGTACCGCGACGACCTCGCCAACAACCCCACCCGCGCGCCGCACCGCACGGACATCCCGGCGGGCGGCATCGACCAGCGCACGATCGTCCTGGTCGACGACGTGCTCTTCTCCGGGCGGAGCATCCGAGCCGCTCTCGACGCGCTCCAGGACATCGGACGCCCGGCCGCGGTGCGGTTGGCCGCCCTGATCGACCGGGGTCATCGGGAGCTTCCGATCCGCCCCGACTTCGTCGGCAAGAACCTGCCGAGCGCACGCGACGAGCGTGTCAACGTCCGCCTCGCCGAGACCGACGGCGTCGAGGAGGTGACGATCGAGTCATGAGGAACCTCCTCGACACCCGCACGCTCGGCCGCGAGCAGGCCCTGCGCATCCTCGACGTCGCCGAGGACATGGCCGATACGCAGCAGCGCGAGATCAAGAAGCTGCCGACGCTGCGCGGCAAGACGGTGGTGAATCTCTTCTTCGAGGACTCGACCCGCACCCGCATCTCCTTCGAAGCGGCGGCGAAGCGCCTGTCCGCCGACGTCATCAACTTCTCGGCCAAGGGTTCGAGCGTGTCGAAGGGGGAGTCCCTGCAGGACACCGCCCAGACGCTGCAAGCCATGGGAGCGGATGCGGTCGTCATCCGACACGGCGCATCCGGCGCTCCGCGAACCCTCGCCACGAGTGGCTGGATCACCGCCGGCGTGGTGAACGCCGGCGACGGCACGCACGAGCATCCCACGCAGGCACTGCTGGACGCGTTCACCCTGCGCAAGCGCCTGTTCGGTGCCGACAGTCGCGGCCGCGACCTGTCCGGGGTGTCCGTCGCGATCGTCGGTGACATCCTGCACTCGCGCGTCGCACGCTCGAACGTGTGGCTGCTGCACACGCTCGGCGCGCGGATCACTCTCGTCGGTCCGCCGACCCTCATCCCGCAGGACGTGTCCGCCTGGCCCGCCGCGATCGAGTACGACCTCGACCGAGCCATCGCCGCCGGCCCCGACGCGCTCATGATGCTGCGCATTCAGCTCGAGCGGATGAATGCGGCGTACTTCCCGACCGAGCGCGAGTATGCGCGAGCGTGGGGACTGGACGGCGAGCGTCTCGACGCCCTGCCGGCCGATAGCATTGTCATGCACCCTGGGCCGATGAACCGCGGTCTGGAAATCTCCGCCACGGCGGCGGATTCGCCGCGATCCACGGTGCTCGAGCAGGTCACCAACGGCGTATCCGTGCGGATGGCCGTGCTGTACCTGCTGCTTGCGGGCGAACGCCCCGCCTCCGAGAAAGAAGGTGCGTCATGAGCGGAACGTACGTGATCCGCGGTGCGCGGCCCGTCGGCGCCGCCGCGCTCGACCTCGTCGTCGCGGACGGCCTGATCCAGGAGATGGGCAGCGGGCTCAGCCGAGCCGGAGCCCAGGTCATCGACGCCGACGGACTCGTCGCCCTTCCCGGTCTGGTCGACCTGCACACGCATCTCCGGGAGCCCGGCTACGAGGCCTCCGAGACCATCCTCACCGGCTCGCGGGCGGGCGCGGCGGGCGGGTACACCGCGCTGTTCGCCATGCCGAACACATCCCCCGTCGCGGACACGGCAGGAGTCGTCGAGCAGGAGCTCGCGCTCGGAGAGGCAGCCGGCCTCGTCGACGTGCAGCCCATCGGCGCGGTCACGGTGGGGCAGAAGGGTGAGCGGCTCGCCGAGCTGGGGGCCATGGCCCGCTCCCGCGCGCGCGTTCGCGTGTTCAGCGATGACGGCTTCTGCGTCTTCGATCCGCTCATCATGCGTCGCGCGCTCGAGTACGTGAAGGCGTTCGACGGGGTCATCGCGCAGCATGCGCAGGATCCGCGTCTGACCGAGGGCGCTCAGATGAACGAGGGCGCGGTCTCCGCCGAGCTGGGTCTCGCCGGCTGGCCCGCGGTCGCGGAGGAGTCGATCATCGCCCGCGACGTCCTGCTCGCCGAGCATGTCGGCTCCCGCCTGCATGTCTGCCACCTCTCCACGGCCGGCAGCGTCGACATCATCCGCTGGGCGAAGAAGCGGGGGATCGCGGTGACCGCCGAGGTCACCCCGCACCACCTGCTGCTGACCGAAGAGCTCGTGCGCGGGTACGACGCGCGGTTCAAGGTGAACCCGCCGTTGCGGCGGGACGAGGATGTGCGAGCGGTCCGAGAGGGACTCGCGGACGGGACGATCGACATCGTCGCGACCGATCACGCACCGCATCCCGCTGAGGCGAAGGCGTGCGAATGGCAGGCCGCGGCCAACGGCATGGTGGGACTCGAGAGCGCTCTGCGCGTCGTGCACCAGGCCATGGTCGAGACCGGCCTGCTGGACTGGGCGGACGTCGCTCGCGTCATGAGCAGTGCTCCCGCCGCGATCGGCCGCCTGCAGGCGCACGGCCGTCCTCTCGCCGTGGGCGAGCCGGCCCATCTGGCGCTGTACGACGACAGCGTTCGCGCGACGTTCGCGGTCGACGATCTGCGTGGACGCAGCACCAACTCGCCCTATCTCGGGCGCGAGCTGCCGGGGTCGACCCGGTGGACGTTCCGCGCCGGCACCGCGACCGTACGGGACGGGGTCGTTGTGGATGCGGCGGAGGTGCACGCATGAGCAGGGAGGGCGCGCTGCTGGTGATGCTCGCCGTCGCGCTGCTGTTGATCGGGCTCATGCTCTGGGGCTGGCTGCGACGAGTGCGACGAGACAGCGGCCTTGCCGCGCCGCTCGGTTCGCCGCCCGCCGACGCAGAGGTGCTTGCACGCTTCGCCGGCCTGTATGTCGCGACGACCGCGCACGAGACCGCCCTGGAACGCCTCGCCGTTCGGGGACTCGGATTCCGCGCCAAGGCCGACCTTCTCGTCACCGACGCCGGTGTGGCGCTTCTGGCCCACGGCGGCGAGCCGGTGTTCATCGACAGAATGCGCCTCGTGTCCGCTCAGCAGGCCACGGTCACGATCGACCGCGTGGTCGAGCGGGACGGGCTGGCCCGTCTCAGCTGGCGCATCGACGACGACACGCTCGTAGACTCCTACTTCCGCCCGCAGGACGCCTCGGCTCGCGCGGTCGCCGCCGCCCTCGACGCGATCCTGCCCCACCCCACCTCGACGGGAACCGACGTATGACTCTCTTCCGCACCGGACCGGCCGTCCTCGTCCTCGAAGACGGCACCCGCCACGCCGGCCGCGCCTACGGCGCCACCGGGACCACCCTCGGCGAGGTCGTCTTCGCCACCGGTATGACCGGCTATCAGGAGACCCTCACCGACCCCTCCTACGCGGGACAGATCGTCCTGCAGACCGCGCCCCACATCGGCAACACCGGTGTCAACGACGAGGACACCGAGTCGCGGCGCATCTGGGTCGCCGGCTACATCGTGCGCGACCCCTCGCGCGTCGTGTCCAACTGGCGTGCCGAGGAGTCGCTCGATGACGCACTCACGAACGACGGCATCGTCGGCATCAGTGGCATCGACACCCGTGCCGTGACGCGCCACATCCGCTCGGCCGGCAGCATGCGCGGCGGAATCTTCTCGGGCGACGCCGCGGCGATCAACCCCGAGGAGCAGCTGCGCATCGTGCGCGAGGCGCCCGCGATGGCGGGACAGAACCTCTCCGCATCCGTCTCCGTCGTCGAGACCGAGATCACCCCCGCCACCGCGGAGCGCGTCGGCAACCTTGCCGTGCTCGACCTCGGCGTCAAGCAGGCCACAATCGACAACCTCGCCGCTCGCGGATTCGACGTGCACGTGCTGCCGCAGACCGCCACGATCGAGGAGATCCGCGCGATCGACCCCGTCGCGGTGTTCTACTCCAACGGCCCCGGCGACCCGGCGGCATCCGCCGATCACGTCGAGCTGCTGCGTGCGGTGCTCGATGAGCGCCTGCCGTTCTTCGGCATCTGCTTCGGCAACCAGCTGCTGGGGCGCGCGCTGGGCTACGGCACGTACAAGTTGCCCTTCGGCCACCGCGGCATCAACCAGCCCGTCATGGACCGCACGACCGGGCGCGTGGAGATCACCGCCCACAACCACGGCTTCGCAGTGGATGCGCCGCTCGACGGCGTGAGCGACAGCCCGAACGGCTACGGCCGCGTCGAGGTCAGCCACGTCGGCCTCAACGATCAGGTCGTCGAGGGGCTACGCGCCCTCGACATCCCCGCGTTCAGCGTGCAGTACCACCCGGAGGCCGCCGCCGGCCCGCACGACGCGAACTACCTCTTCGACCGGTTCCGGGACATGGTCATCGCCGAGCAGAGCAAGAAGGACACCAAGTAATGCCCAAGCGCGACGACATCCGCTCCGTCCTCGTCATCGGCTCCGGCCCGATCGTCATCGGTCAGGCCTGTGAGTTCGACTACTCCGGTACCCAGGCGTGCCGTGTGCTGCGCGCCGAGGGCGTTCGCGTGATCCTGGTCAACTCGAACCCGGCCACGATCATGACCGACCCCGACTTCGCTGATGCGACCTACATCGAGCCCATCAACTGGCGGGTCATCGAGACCATCATCGCCAAGGAGCGCCCCGACGCGATCCTGCCGACCCTCGGCGGCCAGACAGCGCTGAACGCGGCGATCGACCTGCACAAGAACGGTGTGATGGAGAAATACGGCATCGAGCTCATCGGCGCCAACTTCGAGGCCATCAACAAGGGCGAGGACCGCCAGATCTTCAAGGAGCTGGTGATCGAGGCCGGAGCGGATGTGGCCGCCTCCGTCATCTGCCACTCCATGGACGAGCTGCTCGCCGGTGCCGAGAAGCTCGGGTACCCTCTCGTGGTTCGCCCCTCCTTCACCATGGGCGGACTGGGCTCGGGCTTCGCTTACGACGAAGCCGATCTGCGCCGCATCGGCGGCGCCGGTCTGCACGACTCGCCCACGAACGAGGTGCTCCTGGAGGAGTCCATCCTCGGGTGGAAGGAGTACGAGCTCGAGCTCATGCGCGACACCGCCGACAACACGGTGGTCGTCTGCTCAATCGAGAACGTCGACCCCGTCGGCGTGCACACGGGGGACTCGATCACGGTCGCCCCCGCGCTCACGCTGACAGACCGCGAGTATCAGAAGCTGCGTGACATCGGCATCGAGATCATCCGTCGCGTGGGTGTCGACACCGGCGGCTGCAACATCCAGTTCGCCGTCGACCCCGTGACCGGGCGCATCATCGTGATCGAGATGAACCCGCGCGTGTCGCGCTCCTCGGCGCTGGCGTCGAAGGCCACGGGCTTCCCGATCGCCAAGATCGCCGCCAAGCTCGCGATCGGCTACCGCCTCGACGAGATCCCGAACGACATCACCAAGGTGACCCCGGCGAGCTTCGAGCCGACGCTGGACTACGTCGTCGTCAAGGTGCCGCGCTTCAACTTCGAGAAGTTCCCCGCGGCCGACACGACACTCACGACGACCATGAAGTCGGTCGGTGAGGCGATGGCGATCGGTCGCAACTACGCGACGGCCCTGCAGAAGGCGCTGCGATCGCTGGAGAAGCGCGGCTCCAGCTTCCACTGGGGTGACGAGCAGCGCTCGGTCGAGGAGCTGCTCGAGATCGCGGCCACCCCGACGGACGGGCGCATCGTCGTCCTGCAGCAGGCCATGCGCAAGGGAGCCACGATCGAGCAGGCGTTCGAGGCGACGGCGATCGATCCCTGGTTCCTCGATCAGATCGCGCTGATCAACGAGGTGGCCGAGTTCGTGCGCGCGGCCGGCGAGCTCGATACCGAGGTGTTGCGGGTCGCGAAGGAGCACGGCTTCAGCGACGCGCAGATCGCCGAGCTGCGCGGCATCGGCGAGGCCGAGGTGCGCGGCATCCGCCACGCCCTGGGGCTGCGGCCCGTCTACAAGACGGTCGACACATGCGCCGGAGAGTTCCCCGCTCTTACGCCGTACCACTACTCGAGCTACGACGCCGAGACGGAGGTGTCGCCGTCGGAGCGCACCAAGGTCGTCATCATCGGCTCCGGCCCCAACCGCATCGGTCAGGGCGTCGAGTTCGACTATTCGTGCGTGCACGCGAGCTTCGCGCTCTCGGATGCGGGCTACGAGACGGTCATGATCAACTGCAACCCGGAGACGGTCTCGACCGATTACGACACGAGCGACCGTCTGTACTTCGAACCGCTCACGCTCGAAGACGTGCTCGAGGTGCTGCATGCGGAGAGCGCGTCGGGCGAGATCCTCGGTGTCATCTGTCAGCTCGGAGGCCAGACCCCCCTGGGGCTTGCGAAGGGCATCGAGGCGGCGGGCTACCGCATCCTGGGCACGAGCCCCGCCGCGATCGACCTGGCGGAGGAGCGCGAGCTGTTCTCGCGCCTGCTGGACGACGCGGGACTGGTCGCGCCGCGCAGCGGCACGGCGATCGACGTCGACGGCGCGGTGAGCGTCGCCGAGGAGATCGGCTACCCGGTGCTGGTGCGCCCGAGCTTCGTGCTCGGCGGCCGCGGCATGGAGATCGTCTACTCGACGGAGGCACTGCGCGACTACTTCGTCCGCATCGCCGACGCGGCCATCATCGGCCCGGGGCTGCCCCTGCTCGTCGACCGCTTCCTGGACGACGCGATCGAGCTCGACGTGGACGCCCTGTTCGACGGTCAGGAACTGTACATCGGCGGCGTGATGGAGCACCTGGAGGAGGCGGGCATCCACTCCGGCGACTCCTCCTGCACGCTCCCTCCCGTGTCGCTGGGCCGCACCGACGTCGACCGTGTCCGTGAGGCGACGCTGGCCATCGCCCAGGGCGTGGGCGTGCGGGGCCTGTTGAACGTGCAGTTCGCGATCAGTGCCGGCGTGCTCTACGTGATCGAGGCGAACCCGCGCGCGAGCCGCACGGTGCCCTTCGTCTCCAAAGCGCTCGGCATCCCGCTTGCGAAGGCCGCCAGCCGGATCATGGCGGGCAGCTCCATCGCCGAGCTCAAGGCCGAGGGGATGCTTCCCGAGCAGGACGGCTCGCGTGTTCCGCTGGACGCGCCCGTCGCCGTCAAGGAGGCCGTGCTGCCCTTCAAGCGGTTCCGCACGAAGGACGGCCAGACCGTCGACTCCGTGCTCGGGCCGGAGATGCGCTCGACCGGCGAGGTCATGGGATTCGACCGCGATTTCCCGACGGCGTTCGCGAAGAGCCAGCAGGCCGCCTACGGCGGTATGCCCCTGTCGGGCACGGTGTTCATCTCGGTCGCCGACGCTGACAAGCGCGCCGTGATCCTTCCGGCCCACCGCCTCCAGGAACTCGGCTACGAGCTCGTGGCGACGGAGGGAACGGCGGAGATCCTCGCTCGGAACGGCATCGCCGTGCGCACCGTCAACAAGTACTCGGCGACGCAGGAGACAGGGGAGACGAACATCGTCGATCTCATCAATGCGGGTGAGATCGACATGATCGTCAACACGCCCAGCGGCGGCCTGGCGCGCGCAGACGGGTACGAGATCCGCGCGGCCGCGGTGGCCGCGGACAAGGCACTGTTCACGACGATGGCTGTGCTCGGCGCCGCCGTCAGCGCGTTGCCCGTGCTGCGCGAGGGGTTCGACGTGAAGAGCCTGCAGGAGTACGCGGTGGAGCGGGCGGCGCGCGCGTGAGCGCAGCCGGTTTCGGAACGCGGCTGCAGGCCGCGCTCGACGAGTACGGCCAGCTGTGCGTGGGGATCGACCCCCACGCACAGCTGCTGCGCGCCTGGGGCCTCAGCGAGGATGCGGCCGGGGTGCGCGAGTTCGGTCTGCGCGTCGTGGATGCGGCCGCGGGGCGCGTGGGCGTCGTGAAGCCGCAGGTCGCCTTCTACGAACGGTTCGGGTCGGCGGGTTACGCCGCTCTCGAGGACGTCCTCGCTGCGGCGAGGGATGCGGGCTTGCTGGTGATCGCCGACGCGAAGCGGGGCGACATCGGTACGACGATGGACGGCTACGCCGCCGCATGGCTCGAGCCCGGTGCGCCCCTGGAAGCCGACGCGCTCACCCTCAGCCCCTATCTCGGACCGGAGTCCCTGCACGAGACCATCACCCGCGCGATCCGGGCGGACAAGGGCGTGTTCGTCCTCGCTGCGACGAGCAATCGCGAGGCGGCCGCCGTGCAGACCGCCATCACGGTCGATGCCTCGGCAGGTGACGACGAGCCGATCGCGGCCCGCGTCGCTCGTGAGGTCGGCTCCTACAACGTCGGGAGCGCGGGAGCCCTCGGCCCCGTCGGCGTGGTGGTGGGAGCGACGCTGCAGCGCACATCGTTCGGACTCACCGACACGGTGCTCGCCGGGACCCCCATCCTCGCTCCGGGTTTCGGTGCGCAGGGCGCACAGCCGTCGGATCTCGACACTCTTTTCGGCTACGTCGCGGCGCAGGTCGTGGCCAGTGAGAGCAGGAGCATCCTGTCTGCTGGTCCGGCCGGCTTGGTCGCCCGCATCGACGAGAGGCGCGCACTCTATTCGGAGGTTCGCCGTGGTTGACAGTCGAACGCCGCCCGAGGTCGACCGTGCCGCGGCGTCGCGCCGAGCCGTCGAGGCCCGTCGCGCCCGCGCATCGCTCAAGCGCGACCTCGCCACGCGCGTGATCAGCGGCCAGGAGGTGCTGCGACGTGCGGTCGCCGCCCCCGCATCCGCCGCCGGAACCCTGCGCGTCCCCGAGTTCCTCACCTCGCTCCCGGCCATCGGAGAGGGCAAGCGGGATCGCATCCTCGCCGAGCTCGGCATCTCGCCCGTGAAGCGTCTCGGCGGCCTCGGGGTGCGCCAGCGCGCCGCGCTCCAGGAATGGCTCGACGGTCGTCTGCCGGAACCCCAGCCGCGCGCCGCCCGCAGCCGTCTGCTCGTCCTCGCCGGTCCGACGGCGGTCGGCAAGGGGACCGTGGCCGCCCACATCCAGGAGCACTATCCGGAGATCCTCCTCTCCGTCTCCGCGACCACGCGCCCGCCCCGCCCCGGCGAGGTCGACGGCACGCACTACTTCTTCGTGGACGACGCCGCCTTCGACGATCTCATCGCACGCGGCGAACTGCTCGAGTGGGCGACCGTGCACAACAAGTACCGCTATGGCACGCCTCGTGGGCCGATCGAGCGCGCCTTGGCCGACGGTCGCACGGTGCTGCTGGAGATCGATCTGCAGGGAGCCAGGCAGGTGCGGGCGGCCGCGCCGGACGCCGCACTCGTGTTCCTGCTCCCGCCCAGTTGGGACGAGCTCGTGCAGCGCCTGGTCGGACGAGGCACGGAGGATGCGGAAGAACGCGCCCGGCGTCTGCGCACCGCGCGGGTGGAACTGGCCGCCCAGGGGGAGTTCGACTACCGGGTCGTGAACGCAGAAGTCGCCGAGGCCGCGCGTGAGGTCGTAGAATTGACGAAGGCTTCCGCGCGTCCGTCGTGATGCGTCGTCGTCGAACGACTCTCCGCCGACATCCCCGAACCAGGAGGTACCGCCATGGCTGGGACCAACCAGGGCATCATCGAGCCCCCCATCGACAGCCTTCTCGACAAGGTCGACTCGAAGTACCAGCTCGTCATCTACGCATCCAAGCGGGCGCGCCAGATCAACGACTACTACTCGGATCTGCACGAGGGCAACCTCTTCGACAACGTGGGCCCGCTGGTGGACTCCACGATCGAAGACAAGCCGCTGACGATCGCGCTGCACGAGATCAACGAAGACAAGCTGCGGCTGCGTCACGCCGAGTGATCTGATCACCTCGACGCTCCCCCCGGCACCCTGGTGTCCGGGGGGAGCGTCACAGTGGGGGGTGTCCCTCACGTCCTGAGTGGAGTTGCGATGACCGAGCTGCGTCTGTTCACGTCCGAATCCGTCACCGAAGGGCATCCGGACAAGATCTGCGACCAGATCTCCGACAGCATCCTCGATGCGATCATCGCGGAGGATCCGACTGGTCGCGTCGCGGTCGAGACTCTCGTGACGACGGGTCTCGTGCACGTCGCCGGCGAGGTGTCGACGCGTGCCTACGTCGAGATCCCCGCGATCGTGCGCGACGTCGTCAACCGCATCGGTTACACCTCCAGCGACACCGGCTTCGACGGCGACTCCTGCGGCGTCTCCGTGTCGATCGGCGCGCAGTCCTCCGACATCGCGGCCGGCGTCAACCAGGCGTTCGAGCAGCGCGAGGGACGCTCGGTGGACCCCCGCGACGAACAGGGTGCCGGCGACCAAGGCATCATGTTCGGTTTCGCGACGACCGAGACCGCGCAGCTCATGCCGATGGCGGCGTGGACCGCGCATCGGATGGCCGAGCGCCTGGCCGCGGTGCGCAGATCCGGCACTCTCGATTTCCTCCGTCCCGACGGTAAGACGCAGGTCACCCTCGGCTACGACGGCCACACTCCGAAGACGGTGGAGTCGGTCGTACTCTCCACGCAGCATCATCCCGACATCGGTCAGGACGAGCTCCGCGAGCTGGTGCGTCGCGAGGTCATCGATCCCGTGCTCGCCGACACCGGACTCGACACGCCCGACGTGCAGTACTACATCAACCCCGCCGGCCCCTTCGTGACCGGCGGCCCCAAGGGTGACGCCGGGTTGACCGGACGCAAGATCATCATCGACACCTACGGCGGCGCCGCGCGCCACGGCGGGGGAGCCTTCAGCGGCAAGGACCCCTCCAAGGTCGATCGCTCCGCCGCGTACGCCATGCGCTGGGTCGCCAAGAATGCGGTCGCGGCGGGTCTCGCCGAGCGGCTCGAGGTGCAGGTCGCGTACGCGATCGGCAAGGCGAGTCCCGTCGGCCTGTATGTCGAGAGCTTCGGCACGGGGCATGTGAGCGACGAGACGATCACCGCGGCCATCCTCGACGTCTTCGACCTGCGGCCCAAGGCCATCATCGACCAGCTGGATCTGCTGCGTCCCATCTACTCTGCGACGGCCGCCTACGGTCACTTCGGCCGCGAGCTCCCCGGGTTCACCTGGGAGCGTCTGGATCGCGTCGACGAGTTGCGCGCCGCAGCCGGGCTCTGAGATGACCGGGGCAGCCGGCCCCGCTCGGCTCGTCGCGCGCGTGCTGCTCGACTCGCCGCTTCCGCAGCTCGACCGCCTCTTCGACTACGCGATCCCGACCGAGTTCGACGAGGACGCGGTGCCCGGAGTGCGTGTCCGCGTTCCGCTGCGCAGTGCCGGCCGCGTCGTCGACGGGTTCCTCATCGAGCGCGGCGAGGAGACGGACCACGAGCGTCCGCTTTCCGAGCTCGACAGCGTGGTATCGCCGATGCCCGTGCTGCCTCCGAGCCTCTACGGCCTCGCCCGACGCGTCGCCGATCGCGCGGCAGGATCCGCATCCGATGTCCTCCGCCTCGCGGTGCCGAAACGGATGGTGCGCGCGGAGAAGGCATGGCTGCATTCGCCCGTACCCGACGTCGAGGCGCCCCATGCCGACGCGGTCAAGACCGCAGAAGAGGTCCTCGCGGCGTTCCCGCACCTGGCCGAGGGGATCCGCGCCGGCGAACGCCTCGCCGTGGATGCGACGCCGCGCGTCGTGGAGCTCGCTGAGGGCGGCACGGTCGGATCATGGGCGGTCCTCGTCGCGGCAGCAGCGACAATCACCCTCGCGGCGGGGCGGAGCGTGGTCATCGTCGTTCCCGACCATCGTGATCAGGAGCAGGTGATGACCGCCCTCGCGGGGCGTGTGCCCCCGAACGCGCTGGTGCAGTCCGACGCGCGCCAGACCGGTCCCGCGCGCTACGGCGCGTACCTGCGCACCCTCTCGGCGGCTCCCTGCATCGTCGTCGGAAACCGATCCGCCGTCTATTCGCCCACCAGTGACACGGGACTCGTCGTCATCTGGGACGACGGCGATCCGCTGCTCGCAGAACCGCTCAGCCCCGGTGTGCACGCGCGCGATGTCGCGCTGCTGCGCCAGGAAAGCGAGCAGAGCGCCCTGCTGGTGCTCGGTCACACGCGCACCACGGATGTCGAACGGCTCGTTCAGATCGGTTGGTTCCGTCAGATCGCGGCGGCGCGTCGGGTCACGCCGCGCGTCGTCCTGACGGCGACATCCGACGCAGTGGCGCAGGCGCGCATCCCTTCCTCGGCGTTCCAGGCCGTGCGCGACGCGCTGACGGAGGGCCCCGTCCTGGTTCAGGTGGCACGTCCCGGGTACGCGCCGGTGGTGGTCTGCTCCTCCTGCCGCGCGCCCGCGCGCTGTCTGCACTGCTCCGGGCCCCTCCGTGTGCGCAGACAGGGCAGGCCCCCGGAGTGCTCCTGGTGCGGACGCGGGATCGCCGGCTGGCAGTGCGCCGTATGCGAGGGTCAGCATCTGCGTCTCGCCTCGTCGGGAAGCGAGCGCACCGCCGACGAGCTCGGTCGAGCCTTCCCCGGGACTCGCGTGATCGTGGCGGACGGCGACCATCCTGTCGCGCGCGTCGAGCACCGCCCTGCGCTGGTGATCGCGACCCGGGGCGCGGAACCGATCGCAGACGGCGGTTATCGTGCGGTGCTGCTCCTGGACGGTGACCGGATGCTGCTGGCCGAGGACCTGCGCATCGGTGAGTCGTGTCTGCGGTGGTGGTCGAACGCTGCCGCGCTGACCGCGCCCGGCGCGCCCGTGCTGCTCACCGGGGTCGCCGGGCCGGTCGCCCGCGCGCTGGCCACCTGGACACAGGCCGCCTACGCCCGCGCGGAGCTCGCCGACCGTGCGATGCTGCATCTGCCGCCGGCGGTGCGGGTCGCCGTCGTGGAGGGGGAGCCCCGAACCGTGCACGAGGCCCTCGCGCAGCTGCGTGCCGAGGTTCCCGCGCTCGATCCGGACGCCGTCCTCGGGCCGTCCGAGATCCTCGGCGAGGATCCGCCCCGCTCGCGTGCCCTCGTGCGTTTCGACTACGGCCACGGCAAGGCCGTGACGGGGTCGCTGCGGGCCGCGGTCGTCGCCGACGCCGTCCGCGCTCGTCGTGCGCGCGGCCGGACCCCCGCGCGCAGCCGGAATACACTCAGAGTTCGGGTGGACGTGCCCGATCCCGAGCTGTGAGGAACCCGATGCGTCTTGTCTTCGCGGGAACGCCCGAACCCGCCGTCGCCTCGCTGCGCGCTCTCGCCGCTACCGATCACGAGCTCGCGTGCGTCGTCACCCGCCGCGACGCGCCCGTCGGACGCAAGCGCGTGCTCACCGCGTCGCCCGTCGCCGACGCCGCCGCCGAGCTGGGCCTCGAGGTGCTCAAGACCGACCGGCTGGATGCGGAGGCGACCGAGCGCATCGCGGCGCTCGAGCCGGATCTCGGCGTCATCGTGGCGTACGGCGGCCTCGTACGGGATCCGCTGCTGAGCGCACCGCGTCTGGGCTGGATCAACCTCCACTTCTCGCTGCTGCCGCGCTGGCGCGGAGCCGCGCCCGTTCAGCGGGCGCTCATCGCCGGAGACAGCGAGACCGGAACGAACGTGTTCCAGCTGACCGCGGGTCTCGACGAGGGCGACGTATACGGGGGAACCCGCTACCGCATCCCGGCGACAGTCACCGCCGGCCGCGTCCTGGAGGATCTCGCGCGCGACGGTGCCGCGGCGCTCGTCGACGTCGTCGACCAGCTGGCGGCGGGGACCGCTCGAGGAGTCCCGCAGGCGGGGGAGAGCACGTACGCGGGCAAGCTCACCGCAGAGGATGGCCGTCTGGACTGGACGCAGCCGGCGGATGCGGTCCTGTCGCGCTTCCGGGGCACGACGCCCGAACCGGGCGCCTTCACGACGGTCGACGGCGTGCGCGTGAAGATCCACGACATGCATCGCGCGGAGCACGCCGCGGCCTTGGCGCCCGGGGTGATCCGCGCCGTGCAGTCCGAAGTGCTCGTCGGTACCGCGACCGACCCCGTCGCGCTCGTGCGCGTGCAACCGGCGGCCAAGGCGGCGATGGCCGCGGGCGACTGGCTGCGCGGTCTTCGCGCCCCGGATGGGGTGGTGGCGTCGTGAGCCGCTCCGATCCGCGGCGGGTGGCCTTCGACACGCTGCGCGCCGTCGCCGCATCCGACGCGTACGCGAACCTGCTTCTGCCGGTCGAGATCGCGCGAGCCGGGCTCGACGCGAAGGATGCGGCCCTGGCGACCGAGCTGACCTACGGAACCCTCCGGCGTCTGGGCACCTACGACGCGATCATCGCGTCGGCGGCAGGTCGTCCCATCGACGAGATCGACGAGGACGTGCTCGACGCCCTGCGACTGGGCGCGCATCAGCTGCTCTCGACCCGCATCGCCTCCCACGCGGCCGTGCACGAGACGGTGGGGCTCGTGCGCGAGACGATGGGAGCTGCGCCCACCGGGTTCGTCAACGCCGTGCTCCGAAGGATCTCCCGCGACACGCCGGGGGAGTGGCTCGCCCGTATCGAGGCGGCGGCACGTTCCGACGACGAAAGGCTGGGTCTCGCGTATGCGCATCCGGTCTGGGTGATCCGCGCCTTCCGCCGGGCGCTGGCCGCCGAAGGGCGCGTCGACGAACTCGAAGACCTGCTGCGCGCGGACAACGCGTCGCCGCGGGTCTCACTGGCGGTGCTTCCCGGTCTCGCAGATCGGCCCGCCGATCTCGCGCCGACGCGATACTCGCCCGTGGGCGCGCTCTCCGCCGGCGGCGACCCCGAGCCGCTCATCCGAGCGACCGGCGGCCGCATCCGCGTGCAGGACGAGGGCTCGCAGTTGGCGGCGCTCGCTCTCAGCCGCGCCGTGCCGGTGACCGCAGGGGAGCGATGGCTCGATCTGTGCGCGGGACCGGGCGGCAAGACCGCCCTGCTCGCCGCGGAGGCGCTGGCCGGCGGCGCGCTGCTGGAGGCGAACGAGATCGCGCCGGCCCGTGCGGGCCTCGTGCGTCAGGCTCTCGCGGGTGTCCCCGCCGAGGTCGCGGTGAGCGAGGAGGACGGACGGTCGCGTGCCGGGCGGGCCCGTTACGACCGCATCCTGGTCGATGCGCCGTGCACGGGCCTGGGTGCGCTGCGTCGGCGACCGGAGGCGCGCTGGCGGAAGTCGCCGGGAGACGTGGCGGCTCTGGCGATCCTGCAGCGGGAGCTGCTGGAGAGCGCGCTCGATGCGCTGACGCCCGGGGGCATCGTCGCCTACGTCACGTGCTCGCCCCACCTGGCGGAGACGAGCGCGGTCGTGGCCGAGGTGCGTGAGCGCCGAGGCGACGACATCGAGGAGCTCGACGCCCGCGCCGTGCTGCAGGGCCTGGCGAGCCACCCCCTCGATCTGCCGACGCCCGCCGACGGCGCGGGACGCGCCCAGCTGTGGCCTCACCGCCACGGGACGGACGCGATGTCGATTTCGCTCCTCCGGCGACGCGCGTGAGCGTCGCCGATAATGGCAGGGTGAGCGCTCCCCGCATCAACCCTTCGATCCTCGCCGCAGACTTCGTCAACATGCAGGCGGAGCTCGGTCGCATCTCCGGTGCCGACTTCGTGCATGTCGACGTCATGGACAACCACTTCGTGCCGAACCTCACCTTCGGTCCGCAGATGGTCGAGCGGGTGCAGGCGACGAGTCCCGTGCCGCTGGACGTACACCTCATGATCGACGACCCCGACCGCTGGGCACCCGGATACGCGGAATTGGGCGCAGCATCGGTGACCTTCCATCTGGAGGCGGCCGCCGACCCCGTCGCCCTCGCACGACGGCTGCGTCAGATCGGCGCACGTGCCGGGGTGGCCATCAAGCCGGGGACCTCGGAGGAGCCGCTTCTGGAGCTGCTGCACGAGTTCGATCAGATCCTCGTGATGACGGTGGAGCCGGGTTTCGGCGGGCAGTCGTTCATGCCGGAGACGATGCCCAAGCTCGCCCGTCTCGCCGATGCCGCGCGCCGGGTCGACTCGGCGGTCTGGCTCCAGGTCGACGGCGGTATCGCTCCGACCACCATCGAGCAGGCGGCGTCCGCCGGTGCGGACACGTTCGTCGCCGGCTCCGCCGTGTTCGGCGCGGCGGATCCGGATGCGGCGATCGCCGGCCTCCGGGCGCAGGCCGCCGATGCGAGGGCCCACCGCCACTGAGGGCGACATCCGCGCCGGTCGGCGGACGGTACCCTAGGACGGTGAAGACGTTCGACGACCTGTTCGCGGAGCTGGAGCTCAAGGCCCGGACGCGACCGGCCGGATCCGGCACCGTCGCGGAGCTGGATGCCGGTGTGCATGCGATCGGCAAGAAGATCGTCGAAGAGGCGGCAGAGGTCTGGATGGCCGCCGAGTACCAGAGCGACACGGAAGCGGCGGAGGAGATCTCCCAGCTGCTCTACCACCTGCAGGTGCTCATGCTGGCCAAGGGCCTGACGCCCGCGGACGTGTACCGACATCTCTGATGCCCGCACCCGCCGCATCCGTCACCTTCCCGAGAGTTTCCCCATGCTGAGAATCGCCGTGCCCAACAAGGGCTCCCTTTCCGAGACCGCGGCGGCCATGCTCGCCGAGGCGGGCTACAAGGGCCGTCGCGATCCCAAGGATCTGCACGCCATCGACCCGCTCAACGACGTCGAGTTCTTCTATCTGCGCCCCAAGGACATCGCCACCTACGTCGGTTCGGGTGCGCTCGATGTCGGCATCACCGGTCGCGACCTGCTGCTGGACGCCCGCATGCCGGGCGCGCGTGAGATCGAGGCGCTCGGCTTCGGCGGCTCCACGTTCCGCTTCGCGGGCCCTCCCGGCCGCTTCACCGAGCTCGCCGACCTCGAGGGGATGCGGGTCGCCACCGCCTATCCCGGTCTCGTCGACGCCTACCTCGACGAGCACGGCGTCGCGGTCGACCTCGTGCCGCTCGACGGTGCGGTGGAGTCGGCCGTCGAGCTCGGTGTCGCCGATGCGGTGGCCGATGTCGTCTCCACCGGCACCACGCTCCGTCAGGCGGGGCTCGAGATCTTCGGACCTGTCCTTCTGGAGTCGGACGCGGTCCTGATCACCGGCGCGCAGGAGCCCGCAGGTCTCGAGACGTTGCTGCGCCGCCTGCGCGGCGTCATCGTCGCGCGCGAGTACGTGCTCATCGACTACGACCTGCCCGCCGACCTCGTCGACGACGCGATCGCCGTCGCCCCCGGCATCGAATCGCCGACGATCTCGCCGCTGCGGGACCCGTCGTGGGTGGCGGTGCGCGTCATGAGCCCGCGCAAGGGCGTGAACCAGGTCATGGATGCGCTCTACGCGATCGGTGCGAGGGCGATCCTCGTCACCGAGATCCACGCGGCGAGGCTCTGATGAGTCTGGTCTGCCGAGTCATCCCCTGCCTGGATGTGGCGGCGGGACGCGTCGTGAAGGGCGTGAACTTCGAGAACCTCCGCGACATGGGAGATCCCGTCGAGCTCGCACGGCTGTACTTCGAACAGGGCGCCGACGAGCTCACGTTCCTCGACGTGACGGCCACCGTCGACGAGCGGGCGACGACCTATGACGTCGTGCGCCGCACGGCGGAAGAGGTCTTCATCCCGTTGACGGTCGGTGGCGGCGTTCGCTCCGACGAGGACGTCGCGAGGCTGCTCGCGGTGGGCGCGGACAAGATCGGCGTCAACTCGGCAGCGATCGCGCGCCCTGCCCTGATCGACGAGATCGCCGACCGCTTCGGCGCCCAGGTGCTCGTGCTCTCGCTGGACGTCAAGCGCGCCGAGGGGATGCCCTCCGGGTTCGCCGTCACGACCCACGGCGGCCGCACTCTGACCAAGCTCGACGCGCTCGCGTGGGCGCGCGAGGCGATCGAACGCGGTGCGGGCGAGCTGCTGGTCAACTCGATCGACGCCGACGGGACGAAGAACGGCTTCGACCTCGAGCTCGTCGCCCTGATGCGGGAGATCTCCCGCGTGCCGGTCATCGCCTCCGGCGGCGCCGGGCACGTGGGTGACTTCGCGCCCGCGATCCGCGCCGGCGCCGACGCCGTGCTCGCCGCATCCGTCTTCCACTCGGGTCAACTCACGGTCGGCGACGTCAAGGATGCACTGGTCGACGACGGGATCGAGGTGCGGCGGTGAGCGAGAGCGTCGAAGAGCGCATCTCCCGGGTTCGTTTCAACGACCAGGGCTTGGTCGCCGCGATCGTGCAGCAGTGGGACACCCGCGAGGTGCTCATGATGGGCTGGATGGATGCGGAGGCACTGCGGCGCACGCTCACCTCCGGGCGCGCCACCTACTGGTCGCGGTCGCGGCAGGAGTACTGGCGCAAGGGCGACACCTCGGGGCACATCCAGGTCGTGCACGGCGCTCGTCTGGACTGCGACGGCGACGCCGTGCTGCTGTCCGTGGAACAGACCGGCCCCGCCTGCCACACCGGCACACGGACCTGCTTCGACGCGGACGATCTGGACCCCGTTCGAGGCGGCGAGTGATCCGTCGCGCGCGTTCGAGCGCGGTACTGGCGATCCTGGCGGCGGGGGCTGTGAGCACCCTGGCCGCCACGCAGACCTGGATCCACGTCGCGCTGACGGACGGCGCGGCCGCCGATGTCGCGGTCGCGGGAACGGCCGCCATCCCCGTGCTCACGCCGCTGAGTCTCGCTGTGCTCGCGCTGGGCGCTGCGCTGTCGATCGTCGGTCGGGTGCTCCGGATCGTCTTCGGCGCTCTGACGGTGGCTGCGGCGATCGGAATCGCGCTGCTCACGGCTCCCGTCGCCTTCGACGCGCCCGTCGACGCCTACGCCCCGAGCGTGACGGAGACCACCGGCATCACCGGCGACTCGTCGGTCGCGGCACTCGTCGCGAGCACGAGCGTCACAGGCTGGCCCATCGCCGCTCTCCTCGCCGCCGTCGTGCTGCTGGCGGCGGGTTCGTTCGTCCTCGTCACGGGGTGGCGCTGGCCGGGCGGAGGGCGCAGATACGACGCACCGCGCCGACGGGCAGGCACCGCCGACG
Source organism: Microbacterium sp. RG1 (assembly GCF_005347485.1). Taxonomy (NCBI): domain Bacteria; kingdom Bacillati; phylum Actinomycetota; class Actinomycetes; order Micrococcales; family Microbacteriaceae; genus Microbacterium; species Microbacterium sp. RG1. The sequence continues at coordinate 916,175 of NZ_CP034121.1, forward strand.
ACGCACCGCTGGACGCGATCGACTCGTGGGACGACCTCTCCCGCGGCGATGATCCGACCTTCCCCGACCCGCCCCGCTAGACTGGATCCGGCCGTCACGTGGCCGCACCCGAAGGAGAGACATGAGCAATTCCATCGACGACCCCGGCCACGGACACTCCCCGGCAGCCTGGACGGCCGTGGTGATCATGCTCGTCGCCGTCGCGCTGGGCACGGTGTTCTTCGTGCTCGACATGCCCGTGCTCGTGTGGGCGTCGGTCGGTCTGCTCGTCGTGGGTCTGATCACCGGGTGGGCTCTGGCCCGCGCCGGTTGGGGCGTCAACGGCCCCAAGTACGTCGCGAAAGAGCACTGATGGTGCTCGCCGACCTCACGGCCGGCGCAGTGGAGGATGCCCGCGAGCGAGAGTCGCGCATGCCTCTCGCGGTCGTGGAGCGCGCTGCGCTGGAACGTCCCGCTGCGCTCGACGCGCTCGCGGCACTCGCCCCCGCGGACCGCGTGAAGATCATCGCCGAGGTGAAGCGGGCGAGCCCGTCCCGCGGTGATCTGGCGGCGATCCCCGATCCCGCATTCCAGGCGTCCCGTTACGAAGAAGGCGGCGCCAGCGCGATCTCGGTGCTCACGGAGGGGCGCAAGTTCAAGGGCAGCCTCGCCGACCTCGAAGCCGTGCGCGAGCGCGTCTCGGTCCCGGTTCTGCGCAAGGACTTCATCGCCACGCCGTACCAGGTGCTCGAGGCCCGGGCGTCCGGGGCGGATCTGGTGCTGCTGATCGTCGCCGCCCTCGAGCAACCGCTCCTCGTGGAGCTTCACGAGCTCGTTCTCCAGCTCGGCATGACGCCGCTCGTGGAGACGCACTCTGCGGAAGAGCTGTCTCGCGCATCCGATCTCGGAGCACGTCTCATCGGGGTCAACGCGCGCAACCTCAGCACCTTCGAACTCGATCGCGATCTGTTCGGCCGTCTCGCCGATTCGTTCCCGAGCGATGCGATCAAGATCGCCGAGTCGGCGGTCCTCACTCCCGATGACGTGCGCCACTACCGCTCCGGCGGCGCGGACGTCGTCCTCATCGGCGAGGCTCTCGTGACATCGGAGCCGGTCGCGACCCTGCACGCTTTCCTGGAGGCTGGATCATGAGTCTGCGCGATGTCAAAGGACCCTTCTTCGGTCAGTACGGCGGGCGCTACATGCCCGAGTCGCTCATCGCCGCCATCGACGAACTGACCGCGGTCTACGAGTCCGCGATCGTCGATCCCGCCTTTCAGGCGGAGTTCGCGGAGCTGCTGCACTCCTACGCCGGACGTCCCTCTGTGCTCACCGAGGTGCCGCGGTTCGCCGCCCACGCGGGCGGCGGACGCGTGTTCCTCAAGCGCGAGGACCTCAACCACACCGGCTCGCACAAGATCAACAACGTCCTCGGTCAGGCGCTGCTCACCAAGCGCCTGGGCAAGACCCGCGTCATCGCGGAGACGGGCGCCGGCCAGCACGGCGTCGCGACCGCGACCGCGGCTGCGCTGTTCGGCTTCGAGTGCACGATCTACATGGGCGAGGTCGACACGGAGCGGCAGGCCCTGAACGTTGCGCGGATGCGGCTGCTGGGCGCCGAGGTCATCCCGGTCACGACAGGCTCGCGCACCCTCAAGGACGCCATCAACGAGGCGTACCGTGACTGGGTGGCGAGCGTCGAGACGACGAACTACATCTTCGGCACCGCGGCGGGGCCGCATCCGTTCCCCGCCCTCGTGCGCGACTTCCAGAAGATCATCGGCGAGGAGGCGCGCGCACAGCTCCTCGAGCAGGTAGGCCGGCTTCCCGACGCCGTGTTCGCGTGCGTCGGTGGCGGCTCGAACGCGATCGGCATGTTCGACGCGTTCCTCGACGACGAGTCGGTCGCCCTCTACGGCGTCGAAGCGGCGGGTGACGGGGTCGACACCCCGAAGCACGCAGCCTCCATCGAACGCGGTCGTGCGGGCATCCTGCACGGCGCCAAGACCTATGTGCTCCAGGACGAGGACGGCCAGACCGTCGAGTCCCACTCGATTTCGGCGGGCCTGGACTACCCGGGTGTCGGCCCCGAGCATGCGTGGCTGGCCGACATCGGTCGTGCCTCCTACATCCCTGCCACCGACGACGAGGCCATGCAGGCGCTGCGTCTGCTCTCGCGCACCGAGGGCATCATCCCCGCCATCGAGTCCGCGCACGCGCTGGCGGGCGCGTTGCGCATCGGTAAGGAGCTGGGCCCCGACGCGGTCATCGCCATCAACCTGTCCGGTCGCGGTGACAAGGACATGGACACCGCCGCCCGCTACTTCGACCTCTACGACGCCGCGGGCGATGAGGGGTCGCCGGTCGACGTGCCGCCGTCGTCCGACGAGGCAAAGGGAGAGGGGACCGAGCTGTGAGCTCACGCGTCGCAGCGGCCATCGAGGCCGCCCACGCCGAAGGACGGGGCGCGTTCGTCGGATACCTCCCGCTCGGTTTCCCCGACATCGCCACCAGCATCGAGGCGGCGGTCGTGCTCGCCGAGAACGGCGCCGACATCATCGAGCTCGGTCCGCCCTACTCCGACCCGGTGATGGACGGCCTGGTGATCCAGGAGGCGACACAGGCCGCGCTGGCCGCAGGCTTCCGCCTGCGCGACCTGTTCCCGGCGATCAAGGAGATCACGAGCCGCGTCGACGTTCCCGTCGTCGTGATGACGTACTGGAACCCCGTTTTCCAGTACGGCGTCGACCGATACGCCGACGACCTGCTCGCGGCCGGGGGAGCGGGACTCATCACCCCCGACATCACTCCCGAGGCGGCTGCCGAGTGGATCGCAGCGAGCGAGCGGACGGGACTCGACCGCATCTTCCTCGCCGCACCCACCTCGAGCGACGAGCGGCTCGAGCTCGTCGTGCAGAACTCGACCGGGTTCGTCTACACGGTCTCGACGATGGGGATCACCGGGGAGCGCGCCGAACTGGATGCGGCCGCTCGCACACTCGTGGCGCGACTGCGCGAGAAGGGTGTCGAGCACGCCGCGGTCGGCATCGGGATCTCGAACGCGGACCAGGTCTCCGGCGTCCTGGAGTACGCCGACGGCGCGATCGTGGGAACCGCCCTGGTGCGGGCCCTTCGTGACGGCGGACTCGAGGAGCTGGGGCGCACCGCCCGGGCCCTCGCCGACGGCACGCGTCGCTGAACCGGGTTCGCGGGGTGGGCGCTGTTCGCGTAGCGTCGCGCAGGTGGGCTCCTCCACGACCCCCTTGTCGCTCCCGCTGTACGGAGCATCTTGGCCGCAGGCGATCGCGCGCTACTTCCTCAAGTACGCGACGTTCGCGGGCCGGGCGAGCCGCAGCGAGTTCTGGTGGTGGGTGCTGACGAACGCCCTCGTCGGGATCGGATTCCAGATCGTCTCGACCGCCGCCGGCGACCCGTTGACCTTCTCCGCGTGGCCCGCGCCCTACGTGGTGTGGAACGGCGCGCAATCCGACGCCGGCGTGACGACGATCATCGGGGCCATCGCCGCGCTCTACTCCCTGGTCACGCTGCTGCCCGGTCTCGCGCTCACCTGGCGCCGTCTGCACGACACCGACCGCAGCGGGCTCTGGTTCTTCATCCTGCTGATCCCGCTGATCGGCGCGATCGTCCTCCTGGTGTTCACGATTGAGCGTTCCCGACCCGAGGGCGCGCGCTTCGACAGGTATCCCTGAGCGCGCACGAGCGCACCATCGACGCCTTTAGACTCGTCGTCATGACGTTCGCCCTCACGAGCGCGCCCGCAGGCGTGCTCGCCAGCATCCCGAGCCCTCCGATCAACGGATTCAACCTGTGGCCGGGCGGCCCGGAGATCCGCTTCTACGCGCTGTGCATCATCGCCGGCATCGTCGTGGCCACCATCCTCACGAACAGGCGCCTGACCAAGCGCGGCGGCGAGCCCTGGGTCGTCGTGGACATCGCGCTGTTCGCGATTCCGCTCGCGCTCATCGGCGCCCGAGCCTTCCACGTGCTCACGCACCCGGGGTTCTACTTCGGTGACGGCAAGAACACCTGGAATCCCTTCGAGCCGGGTTCCGTGTGGGCCATCTGGGAGGGCGGCATCGCGATCTACGGCGCCCTCATCGGCGGCGCGGTCGGCGCGCTCATCGGCTGTCGCTGGACGGGGATCCGGTTCTGGAGCTTCGCCGACGCTCTCGCTCCCGGGCTCATCATCGCCCAGGCGATGGGCCGATTCGGCAACTACTTCAACCAGGAGCTGTTCGGTCAGCCGACCGACGGGTGGTGGGGCCTGGAGATCGCCCGGCCGAACGACGCGATCCCCGTGGGACTGCCAGAGGGCACGCTTTTCCAGCCGACCTTCCTCTACGAGGTGATCTGGAATCTCCTGGGCGCGGCCGTCATCCTGTGGGCAGGAAAGCGTTTCACGCTCCAGTGGGGTCGTCAGTTCGGTCTCTACCTCGTCTGGTACTCGGCGGGCCGAATCGTCTGGGAGAACATCCGTATCGACCCGAGCGAGGTGTTCCTCGGACTGCGCTCGAACGTGTGGGCGGCCATCCTCGGCGTCATCCTGGGTCTCGTCATCCTGGTCGTCCAGAAGGTACGTCACACAGGCCTCGAGGCCTCGCCGTACCGGCCCGGTCGCGAGTGGGTGGACAAGTCGGCTGTACAATCGCAGAACACCGAGGACTTCGTCGATGTGAGCGCACCCCCCGCCGACGAAACCATCACCACTGGCAGCGCCACAAGCACCGCCGCCAAGTAACTCTCCGGGCCGACGTCGTCCCAGCAACAGCAACAATCGAGGACGGTTGGTATGGCTTCGAGCCCCCGTCACAGCGCCCCCGGATCTGCGGGCTTCGGCGCCTTCCCTGCCAAGCAGGGCATGTACAACCCCGCGTTCGAGAAGGACGCGTGTGGTCTGGCCATGGTCGCGACCCTTCGCGGCGAGGCGGGCCACGACATCATCGATCTCGCCCTGACGGCGCTTCGCAATCTGGAGCACCGCGGCGCGATCGGCTCCGACGCAGGCACGGGCGACGGCGCGGGCATCCTCACGCAGATGCCGGACGCGTTCCTGCGCGCTGTCGTGGACTTCGACCTGCCGCCGGTGGGGGAGTACGCGGCCGGTCTCGCGTTCCTGCCGCGCGACGGTGAGGAGCGCGCCGCGCAGAAGGCCGGCATTGAGCGCATCGCCGCGAGCGAGAACCTCGTGGTGCTCGGCTGGCGCGAGGTGCCCACGGAGGAGGAGCATCTCGGCAAGCTGGCGCTCGAGGCGCGCCCGGCGTTCGAGCAACTGTTCCTTTCCCGCCCGGCCGTGGGAGACGCGCCCGCGCTCAGTGGCATCGACCTGGATCGTCGGGTGTTCCGTCTGCGCAAGCGCGCCCGCAACGAGCTCGACGCGTACTTCGTCTCGCTGTCCAGTCGCACGCTCGGATACAAGGGCATGGTCACGACCCTGCAGCTCGAGCCGTTCTATCCCGACCTGCAGGACGAGCGTTTCGCGTCCGAGCTCGCGGTCGTCCACTCCCGCTACTCGACCAACACGTTCCCGTCGTGGCCGCTCGCGCAGCCGCTGCGGATGGTCGCGCACAACGGCGAGATCAACACGGTCAACGGCAACCGCAACTGGATGCGTGCGCGCCAGTCGCAGCTCGAGTCCGAGGTGCTCGGCGACATCCGTCCGCTTCTGCCGATCTGCACCGACGGAGCGAGTGACTCCGCGTCGTTCGATGAGGTGCTGGAGCTTCTCACGCTGACCGGCCGGAGCCTGCCGCACGCCATCATGATGATGGTCCCGGAAGCGTACGAGAAGCAGCCCGACATGGACCCGAAGCTGCGCTCGTTCTACGAGTACCACTCCATGCAGATGGAGCCCTGGGACGGTCCGGCCGCGCTGATCTTCACGGACGGCACCGTGGTGGGCGCCACCCTCGACCGCAACGGTCTTCGTCCGGGACGTTGGACGGAGACGACAGATGGACTCGTCGTCATCGGCAGCGAGACCGGCGTGCTCGACTTCGAGCCCGAGCGCATCAAGCGCCGCGGCCGGCTGCGGCCCGGTCGGATGTTCCTCGTCGACACGGCCCAGCGCCGCATCATCGAGGATGACGAGATCAAGAACGAGCTCGCGACGCTCCAGCCTTGGCAGGAGTGGCTGGATGCGGGGCGCGTGCGCCTGTCCGAGCTTCCCGAGCGCGAGCACATCGTGCATCCCATCGCCTCCATCACGCGGCGTCAGCGCACCTTCGGCTACACGGAGGAGGAGGTCCGCATCCTCCTGACGCCCATGGGGCAGACGGGCGCGGAGCCGCTGGGTGCGATGGGCAGCGACACGCCCGTCGCGGTCCTGAGCGAGCGTCCCCGGCTCCTGTTCGACTACTTCACCCAGCAGTTCGCGCAGGTGACCAACCCGCCGCTGGACTCGATTCGTGAAGAGGTCGTGACCTCGCTCTCGCTGGGCCTCGGCCCCGAGCCGAACCTGCTGAGCTGGGGTGCGGAGCACGCGCGCACCGTCACCCTCGACTTCCCGGTGATCGACAACGACGAGCTCGCGAAGATCCAGCACATCGACACGGCGCTGCCGGGGCGCACCTCCGCCACCATCCGCGGCCTGTACCGCGTGCAGGCCGGCGCGAAGGGGATGGAGAAGCGCCTGACGCAGATGTGCGCCGAGGTCGACCGTGCCATCGAGGACGGTGCCGAGTTCATCGTGCTCAGCGACCGCGATTCCAACGCGGATCTGGCCCCCATCCCGTCGCTGCTCATGCTCGCCGCGGTGCACCACCACCTCATCCGCAACCAGACCCGCATGAAGGTCGGCCTCGTGGTCGAGGCGGGCGACGTGCGCGAGGTGCACCACGTGGCGACCCTCATCGGCTACGGCGCCTCCGCGGTGAACCCCTACCTCGCGATGGAGAGCGTCGAGTACCTCGTGCGCGCCGGGTTCATCACGGGCATCTCGCCCGAGAAGGCGGTCAAGAACCTGATCAAGGCGCTCGGCAAGGGCGTGCTGAAGATCATGTCGAAGATGGGCATCTCCACGGTCTCGTCCTATGCGGGGGCCCAGGTCTTCGAGGCGGTCGGACTGTCCGAGGAGTTCATCGCGTCGTACTTCACCGGTACCGAGTCGAAGCTCGGCGGCGTCGGCCTGGACGTCATCGCCGCCGAGAACGCGGCACGCCATGCGTTCGCGTATCCGGAGGATGCGGCAGCCCGCGCGCACGAGCGGTTGTGGACCGGCGGTGAGTACCAGTGGCGTCGCGACGGTTCGCCGCACCTGTTCAACCCGGACACGGTGTTCCGTCTGCAGCATGCGACGCGTGAGCGCCGTTACGACATCTTCCGGGAGTACACGAAGCTCGTGGACGACCAGGCGAGCGAGCTCAAGACGCTGCGCGGGATGTTCGGCCTGCGCACGGGCGTGCGGCCTCCTGTGCCGATCGATGAGGTCGAGCCGATCTCGTCGATCGTGAAGCGCTTTTCCACCGGAGCGATGAGCTACGGCTCGATCTCGAAGGAAGCACACGAGACCCTCGCGATCGCGATGAACCGTATCGGCGGCAAGTCGAACACCGGCGAGGGCGGCGAAGACGTCGAGCGTCTGCTCGACCCGGAGCGGCGCAGCGCGATCAAGCAGGTGGCGTCGGGCCGCTTCGGTGTCACGAGCCTGTACCTCACCGAGGCCGACGACATCCAGATCAAGCTCGCTCAGGGTGCGAAGCCCGGCGAGGGTGGACAGCTGCCCCCGCAGAAGGTGTACCCCTGGGTCGCGCGCACCCGCGGCGGGACACCCGGTGTCGGGCTCATCTCGCCGCCGCCGCATCACGACATCTATTCGATCGAAGACCTCAAGCAGCTCATCTTCGACCTCAAGCGGGCGAACCCGTCGGCTCGGGTGCATGCGAAGCTCGTGAGCCAGTCGGGCATCGGCGCGGTCGCGGCAGGCACGGCGAAGGCCCTGGCCGACGTCATCCTGGTCTCCGGCTTCGACGGTGGGACGGGCGCCAGCCCGCTCAACTCCCTCAAGCACGCCGGCACGCCGTGGGAGCTGGGTCTCGCGGAGACGCAGCAGACGCTCATGCTCAACGGCATGCGCGATCGCGTGGTCGTGCAGGTCGACGGACAGCTCAAGACCGGCCGCGACGTGATCATCGGTGCGCTGCTGGGCGCCGAGGAGTTCGGATTCGCGACCGCACCGCTCGTGGTCTCCGGCTGCATCATGATGCGCGTGTGCCATCTCGACACCTGCCCGGTGGGAGTCGCGACGCAGAACCCGGTTCTGCGTGAGCGTTTCACCGGCAAGCCCGAGTTCGTCGTGAACTTCATGGAGTTCATCGCTCAGGAGGTGCGCGAGTACCTCGCCGAGCTCGGCTTCCGCTCGCTCGACGAGGCGATCGGTCACAACGAACTGCTGGACGTCAACGGCGCGATCGAGCACTGGAAGGCGAGCGGTCTCGATCTGGCTCCCGTCCTGGAGGGCCCCGCGTTCGCCGACGACGAGCCGCGACGGAACGCCCGTGAGCAGCTGCACGAGCTGGAGAAGCACTTCGACGTCGCGCTCATCGAGCGTGCGCAGGACGTCATCGCGCACGGCGGAACGGTCGAGATCACCCTGCCGGTGCGCAACACCGAGCGTGCCGTGGGCACGATGCTGGGTCACCACGTCACGAAGGCGCGCGGTGCGAACGGGCTGCCCAGCGGTTCGATCGTCGTGAACCTCACCGGATCCGCCGGCCAGTCCTTCGGCGCCTTCATGCCGTCGGGGATCACGCTGCGCCTCGAGGGCGACTCGAACGACTACGTCGGCAAGGGGCTCTCGGGCGGTCAGATCGTGGTTCGTCCGCCTCGCGGGTCGAGCTTCGACGCCTCGCAGAACGTCATCGCGGGCAATGTCATCGGCTACGGAGCGACCCAGGGCACCATGTTCCTGCGCGGTGTCGTGGGCGAGCGCTTCCTGGTGCGCAACTCGGGTGCGACCGCTGTCGTGGAGGGCGTGGGGGACCACGCGCTCGAGTACATGACCGGCGGTCTCGCCGTCATCCTCGGAACGACCGGCCGCAACCTCGGCGCGGGGATGTCGGGCGGCACGGCCTACGTGTACCGCCTGGACGAGAACCTGGTGAACCGCGAGTCGCTCGCCTCCGGCGAGCTCGAGCTGGGGGAGCTGGGATCCGGCGACGCCGCGATCCTGCGGGACCTGCTCGAACGCCACGCCGCGGAGACGGACTCGTCTCTGGCGGCATCGCTCCTCGAAGACTTCGAGGAGGAAGTGAAGAACTTCGTGCGGGTGATGCCGCGCGATTACGCAGCGGTGCTGCAGACCCGCGAGGAGGCGTTGGCGGAGGGGCTCGACCCCGACGGCGACATCGTGTGGAGCCGCATCATGGAGGTGACCGGTGGCTGACCCCAAGGGCTTTTTGAAGGTGACCGAGCGGGAGCTGCCCGCGCGGCGTCCCGTTCCCGTGCGCATCATGGACTGGAAAGAGGTCTATGAGCCCGGGGACTCGGCAGTGCTGCGCCGCCAGGCCGGTCGATGCATGGACTGCGGCATCCCGTTCTGCCACAAGGGATGCCCGCTGGGAAACCTCATCCCCGAGTGGAACGACCTGACCTGGCGCGGTGAGGGACGCAGCGCGATCGAGCGACTGCACGCGACCAACAACTTCCCGGAGTTCACGGGACGGCTGTGCCCCGCACCCTGCGAGAGCGCGTGCGTGCTGGGTATCAACCAGCCGGCCGTGACCATCAAGCAGGTCGAGGTGTCGATCATCGACGAGGCCTTCTCGCACGGCTGGGTCGAGCCGGAGCCGCCGGAGCGGCTCACCGGCAAGACGGTCGCCGTCGTCGGCTCCGGACCCGCGGGCCTCGCCGCGGCTCAGCAGCTGACCCGGGCCGGTCACACCGTCGCGGTGTTCGAGCGTGACGACCGCATCGGCGGTCTGTTGCGCTACGGCATCCCCGACTTCAAGATGGAGAAGCGTCACCTGGAGCTCCGCCTTCGTCAGATGCAGGACGAGGGAACGAGGTTCCGCGCCGGCGTCGAGATCGGACGCGACATCACGTGGGACGACCTGCGCAGCCGGTACGACGCTGTCGTCGTCGCGACCGGCTCCACGGTGCCGCGCGATCTCTCCATCCCGGGTCGTGACCTGGCGGGTGTGCACTTCGCGATGGAGTACCTGGTCGAGTCGAACCGCGCGGTCGCGGGGGAGAAGCTCCACACCCAGATCAGGGCCGAGGGCAAGCACGTCGTCGTCATCGGCGGTGGCGACACCGGCGCCGACTGCATCGGCACCGCGCACCGTCAGGGCGCGCTGAGCGTGACGAACCTCGCCATCGGCAAGCAGCCTCCCGCATCCCGCCCGGATGCGCAGCCCTGGCCGACCACGCCCACGATCTTCGAGGTGCAGTCCGCGCACGAGGAGGGTGGCGAACGGGTCTTCCTGGCCTCCACCGTCGAGTTCCTCTCGAACGAGGTGGGGGAGGTGCGCGCACTGCGCGTGGCCGAGACGGAGTTCGTCGACGGGCGCCGCGTGCCCAAGAGCGGCACCGAGCGGGAGATCCCGGCCGACCTGGTGCTCATCGCGATGGGCTTCACGGGCCCGGAGCGCACGGAGCTCGAGGGCCAGCTGCAGACGCAGTTCACCTCGCGCGGCAACCTCGAGCGCGACGACGCGTACCAGACGACCACGCCCGGCGTGTTCGTGGCCGGTGACGCGGGGCGCGGCCAGTCGCTCATCGTGTGGGCGATCGCCGAAGGGCGTGCGGCGGCCGCATCCGTGGACCGCTACCTGATGGGTTCGACGGCATTGCCCGCTCCGGTACGGCCCACCGATATCGCGATCGGGTTGCAGCCCGCGTAGGCTGAACCTGCATCCCCTTCATCGCTAAAAGACCCGGAGTTCGAACTCGGATGAGACGCGCGAAAATCGTCGCAACCCTAGGCCCGGCAACTTCCTCCTACGAGATGGTCCGCGCGATCATCGACGCAGGTGTGAACGTCGCCCGCCTCAACCTCAGTCACGGTGACTATTCGGTCCACGACGCGAACTTCGCGAACGTGCGCCGTGCCGCAGAGGACGCCGGCTCCGCCGTCGCGATCCTCGTCGACCTGCAGGGGCCCAAGATCCGCCTCGGCAAGTTCGCCGATGGCCCCCACGAGCTCGCCGTGGGTGACATCTTCAAGATCACGGTCGAGGACATCCTCGGTACCAAGGAGATCGTCTCGACGACCTTCAAGGGACTGCCGCAGGACGTCAAGCCCGGTGACTTCCTCCTGATCGATGACGGCAAGGTGCGTGTCGAGGTCGTCGAGACCGACGGCACCGTCGTCACGACGAAGGTCATCGTCGCCGGCCCCGTCTCGAACAACAAGGGCATCAACCTGCCCGGCGTGGCCGTCAACGTGCCCGCGCTGTCGGAGAAGGACGAGGCCGATCTTCGCTGGGGCCTGAACGCGGGCGCGGACATCATCGCGCTGTCGTTCGTCCGCAACGCCGAAGACGTCAACCGCGTGCACGAGATCATGGCGGAAGAGGGTCGGCGCGTGCCGGTCATCGCCAAGATCGAGAAGCCGCAGGCGGTCGACAACCTCGAGGAGATCATCGACGCCTTCGACGGCATCATGGTCGCTCGCGGCGACCTCGGTGTGGAGCTTCCGCTGGAGGCCGTCCCGATCGTGCAGAAGCGCGCGGTCGAGCTGTGCCGTCGGATGGCGAAGCCGGTCATCGTGGCCACGCAGATGCTCGAGTCCATGATCGAGAACCCGGTTCCGACCCGCGCCGAGACGAGCGACGTCGCCAACGCCGTGCTCGACGGCGCGGATGCGGTCATGCTCTCCGGCGAGACGAGCGTCGGCAAGTACCCGGTCGGCGTCGTCGAGACGATGGCGCGCATCGTGGCCTCCACGGAGGAGCACGGTCTCGACCGCATCGCCCCGCTGAACACCAAGCCGCGCACGCAGGGTGGTGCGATCACCCTCGCCGCGATGGAGGTCGCTCAGTTCGTCGAGGCGAGCTGGCTCTGCATCTTCACCGAGTCGGGCGACACCGCGCGTCGCATGTCGCGCCTGCGTCCCAGCATCCCGATGATGGCCTTCACGCCGGACCCGGCGATCCGTCGCCGCATGGCGGTCACGTGGGGCATCCAGTCCGCGCTGGTGGAGCACGTGCCGCACACCGACCACATGTTCATGCAGGTCGATGAGTTCTTCCTCTCCAAGGGCCTGGCGAAGGAGGGTGACAAGGTCGTCGTGATCTCCGGTTCGCCTCCCGGAATCGCCGGCTCGACGAACGACATCCGCATCCACAAGATCGGCGACGCCGTCAACGGCCGCGCGCCGATCTGGTCGGGCGAGTAACCCGCGAGGTGCACAGAAGGGACCTTCCCCGTTGGGAGGGTCCCTTCTTCCGTGCGGCGCCGCGAGCGCTGTCGCCCCGCTCGGCTGCCGCTTGCGCACGCGTCGCGTCAAGCCCAGCGGTGCGTGTCTCAGCGGTTCACGTTCCGCGGCGCGTGGGCGTGCACAAGTGAGACACGGAACCGGCACCGCGCCCAGCCCAGCGGTGCGTGTCTCAGAAGCTCACGTTCCGCGGCGCGTGGACGTGCACGAGTGAGACACGGATGCGGGGGAGACCGCGTTGTGGTGGGTGCGGGTCTCCCACTTGGTGCCGGCGGTGGGAGTCGAACCCACACACCCTTTCGAGTAACCGAGTTTGAGTCGGTCGCGTCTGCCATTCCGCCACGCCGGCATCGGCCACTCACATGGCCGGGTACGACTTTATCGCACGGGTCGGTCGCTTCCCGCCGCCGGGCTGCCCGGTCTGCTCGAGCGATTTCCTCGGGGGCGGAAGATCGCCTCAACGCCCGGGGACTGCAGCATCCTGGGGGAGGGCGGTGTCGCATCCGGATGCGGAGTGGTCGCGTGCCGTAGGATTCAAAGGTGACTGAGCAGGAAACCGCCGCGACCAACCCGACCGCACCCCGCCGCGTGGTGGTGGCAGAGGACGAGTCGCTGATCCGCCTCGACATCGTCGAGATCCTCCGCGACAACGGCTTCGACGTCGTCGGTGAGGCCGGAGACGGTGAGACCGCCGTGCAGCTCGCCACCGATCTGCGTCCTGACCTCGTGATCATGGACGTCAAGATGCCGCAGCTCGACGGCATCAGCGCGGCGGAGAAGCTGAACAAGAACCACATCGCGCCGGTCGTCCTCCTCACGGCCTTCAGCCAGAAGGAGCTCGTGGAGCGCGCGAGCGAGGCCGGAGCGCTCGCCTACGTGGTGAAGCCGTTCACGCCGAACGACCTGCTGCCCGCGATCGAGATCGCCCTGGCCCGCTACGAGCAGATCATCACGCTCGAAGCAGAGGTCGCCGACATGGTCGAGCGCTTCGAGACCCGCAAGCTCGTCGACCGGGCCAAGGGCCTGCTGAACGAGAAGATGGGCTTGAGCGAGCCCGAGGCGTTCCGCTGGATCCAGAAGGCGTCGATGGACCGCCGCCTGACGATGCAGGACGTCGCGAAGGCGATCATCGAGCAGCTCGCCCCCAAGAAGTGAGGCGCGCCGCCTGATCCGATCGATCAGGCGATGCCTGCGGTGTCCTTCACGAGGTTGGTGATGCGCACGGTCGAGCAGCGGCGCCCCGCGTCGTCCGAGAGGACGATCTCGTGCACCATCAGGGTGCGTCCGACGTGCAGGGGAGTGCATACTCCCGTGACGTATCCGGATGTGGCGGAGCGCGTGTGCGTCGCATTGATGTCGACACCGACGGCGAGGCGCCCCGGGCCCGCGAGATAGTTCGCGTGCATCGACCCCAGCGATTCGCCGAGCACGACGTAGGCCCCTCCGTGGAAGAGGCCCACCGGCTGGGTGTTGCCTTCGACGGGCATCCGGGCGATCGCGCGCTCGGCGGTGAACTCGAGCCACTCGAGCCCCATCTTGTCGGCGAGAGCGCCCGTGCCGCGGCGCGTCACCCATTCCAGCGGATCGATCGTGTACTCGGGCGCGGTCATGCTGCTCCTGGGCTCCGGGGTGTCGTGTCCGCAGGCCTTACTAGGCTGTCAGGGTGACGGACTCCGAAAAGCCTACTCTGTTGGTCGTCGACGGCCATTCGCTCGCCTTCCGGGCCTTCTACGCCCTTCCCGTCGACAACTTCACGACGAAGGACGGGCAGCACACCAACGGGGTCTACGGCTTCCTTTCGATGTTCGTGAACCTGTTGAAGGCCGAGAAGCCGACGCACCTTGCGGTCGCCTTCGACACCTCGCGCGTCTCGTTCCGTACCCGGGAGTACCCCGAGTACAAGGCGACCCGCAGCGAGACCCCGCCGGAGTTCTCCGGGCAGATCCCGCTGCTGCAGGAGTGCCTGCGAGCCATGAACGTGACGGTGTTGACGAGAGAGGACATCGAGGCCGATGACATCCTCGCGACCCTGGCCACGGAAGGGGTCGCTGCCGGCTACGACGTGCTCGTCTGCTCCGGCGACCGTGACACGATCCAGCTCGTGACCGACGAGGTGACGCTGCTCTACCCCAGCGTGCAGGGCGTCTCCCAGCTCAAGCGTTACACGCCCGAGACGGTACGGGAGCGCTACGGGGTGGCGCCTGCGCAGTACCCCGAGATCGCGGCGCTGGTGGGGGAGACGAGCGACAACCTGCCGGGCGTGCCCAAGGTCGGTGAGAAGACGGCCGTGAAGTGGCTCACGCAGTGGGGATCTCTCGACGAGCTGCTGGCCAACGCCGACAAGGTCACCGGCGTCGTGGGCAACAACCTGCGCGAGCACATCGACGACGTCCGGCGAAACCGAGCTCTGAACCGTCTGCTCACAGACGTGGAGCTGCCCGTGACGCCGGAGGACCTCGCCGTGCGTCCGATCGACGCGCAGGGTGTGCGTGACATCTTTGCGCGGCTCGAGTTCCGCACGCTCCTGCCGCGCGTGTTCGAGGCCACCGGAGCGGATGCGGCAGGCGCCGCCGCCGACGAGGCACCTGTCGTCGCCGCCCCGTCCCCCGTGGAGGCGACCGACCCCGCCATGCTCAGCGCCTGGCTCGACGAGGCCGGGGACGCGGAGGTCGGAGTGACCGTCGTGCTGGGTGCCTCGGTGCCCGTGCGCATCGGGCTCGCCCGCGCCTCCGGAGTGATCGAGGCGGGCTGGAGCGACGGCGTCGCAGAGGCCCTCGCTCCATGGCTCGCCTCCGACCGACCCAAGACGTTCACCGACGCCAAGGGCCAGGTGAAGGCGCTGCGGCGCGCGGGACTCACGGTCGCCGGTGTGGCGTTCGACACGCTCCTCGCCGGCTGGCTGATCCGTCCGAGCCTTCCCGACAAATCACTCGGCGACCTCGTCGACCGCTACCTCGGAGAGAAGCTCCCCGAGGCCGATCCATCGCAGCTCGTCCCCGAAACCGAGGGAGCGACCCCCGGTCAGCTCGCCTGGTACACGATCCGCGTGGCCGAACCTCTGCGCGCCGCCCTGGGCGAGGGCCCGTCCTCGGTGCTCAGAGACATCGAGCTGCCGACGCTGCTCGCCCTCGCCGACATGGAACTCGCGGGCGTGGCGGTGTCGCACGACGTGCTCTCCGGATTCTCGGCCGAACTCGCCGAGCGTGCAGACGGCTTGGCGCAGCGCGCCTATGCGGCGATCGACCGCGAGGTGAACCTCGGCTCTCCGAAGCAGCTGCAGGAGGTCCTCTTCGAGCAGCTCCAGCTGCCGAAGACCCGCAAGACGAAGACGGGATACTCGACGGATGCGGCCGTCCTGGCCGATCTGCAGGAGTCGCACCCGCATCCGTTCCTCGACCTGCTGCTGCAGCACCGTGAAGCGACGAAGCTGCGTCAGATCATCGAGACGCTGGATGCGGCGATCGCATCCGACGGGCGGATTCACACGACCTATCTGCAGACGGGGTCGCAGACGGGCCGTCTGTCGAGCACCGACCCCAATCTGCAGAACATTCCGATCCGCACCGAGGAGAGCCGCCGCATCCGCTCCGCCTTCCAGGTGGGCGCAGGCTACGAAACCCTCCTCACCGCCGACTACTCGCAGATCGAGATGCGCATCATGGCGCACCTCTCGGAGGACCCTGGTCTGATCGAGGCGTTCAACACCGGCGAAGATCTGCACCGTTTCGTCGGTGCGCGCGTGTTCGGCGTGACTCCTGAGGAAGTCACGTCGCAGATGCGCACGAAGGTCAAGGCGATGTCATACGGACTCGTCTACGGTCTGTCTGCATTCGGCCTCTCGAAGCAGCTGCGCATCGAGCAGTCCGAGGCCAAGCAGCTGATGGGCGAATACTTCGCACGGTTCGGTGCCGTGCGCGACTACCTGCGCGCATCCGTCGAGAAGGCCCGGGAAGACGGCTATACCGAGACGATCTTCAAGCGGCGCCGTCCGTTCCCAGACCTCGCCAGCCCCAACCGGGTGCTGCGCGAGAACGCGGAGCGTGCGGCGCTCAACGCCCCCATCCAGGGGAGCGCGGCCGACATCATGAAGATCGCCCTGTTCCGCATCCACACGGAGTTCCAGGAGCGCCGGCTGGCCTCGCGCGTGCTGCTGCAGATCCACGATGAGTTGGTCGTCGAGGTCGCAGCGGGGGAGTGGGACCAGGTCGAGGAGATCGTGCGCGCGCGCATGGGGGATGCGGCGCAGCTCACCGTCCCGCTCGATGTGCAGATCGGCCGAGGCGCTGATTGGAACGCGGCCGGGCACTGAAGCGTGACGGCCGTCGGCGTAGGCTCGAATCCATGAGTGAAACGTCCCGTCCCTCCACTCCCATCGACGCCATCGCCGACGCGTGGGTCGACACGGTGGCCGAGTTGTCGCCCACGACCGCCACGTACATCGGCCGGTTCGAGTACAACGATCGATTCGGTGACTACTCGCCCGAAGGCGCCGAGCGCTACGCCGACGCCGCTCGCCGCACGCTCACCGAGCTCGAAGCGACCGCTCCCGTCGATGACATCGACGGCGTGACGAAGGCCGACCTGTCACGTGAGCTCCGACTGGACCTCGAGCTGCACGATGCACAGGCCGGTCTGCGAGACCTCAACGTCATCGCGTCGCCCGCCCAGGACATGCGCTCCGTCTTCGATCTCATGCCCACCGACACGGTGGAGGACTGGGAGGTCGTCGCCCGTCGTCTTCAGGCTCTCCCCGAGGCCATCGACGGTTACATCGCCACTCTCCGTGCGGGCATCGCGTCGGGCACGGTCCCCGCACGTCGTCAGGTTCTGGAGGTCGTCACCCAGATCGAGCGGTACACCGCGGAGACCGGGTTCTTCGCGACGTACGCCGGCGATGCCGCCCCCGCCGAGGGGCAGCTGCCCGCCTCCCTCGCTCGCGAGCTGGCTGACCAGTCCGGCGCCGCTCGCGTCGCGTACGACGATCTTGCACGTTTCCTCTCCACGGAGCTCGCCCCCGTCGCCAGCGAGCAGGATGCGGTGGGGCGCGAGCTGTACGCGCTGCATTCGCGTCGTTTCCTGGGCGCCGAGATCGACCTCGACGAGACGTATGAGTGGGGTATCGAGGAACTCTCCCGAATGGTCGCCGAGCAGGAGGCCATCGCGAACGAGATCCTGCCCGGCGCCGGCGTCGCCGAGGCCGTCGCCCATCTCGAGGCGGACCCGTCGCGCAAGCTGCACGGTACCCAGGCGCTGCAGGAGTGGATGCAGGCGACGAGCGACCGCGCCGTGGCCGAGCTCGGCCGCACCCACTTCGACATCGCGGAGCCGATCCGCCGGCTCGAGTGCATGATCGCGCCGACGCAGGAGGGCGGGATCTACTACACCGGACCGACCGACGACTTCTCCCGACCGGGCCGCATGTGGTGGTCGGTGCCCGAAGGCGTGACCGAGTTCGACACGTGGCGCGAGCTCACCACGGTCTACCACGAGGGTGTACCGGGCCATCATCTCCAGATCGCGCAGGCCGTCTACAACCGTGCGCAGCTCAACTCGTGGCGGCGTCTGCTGGCCGGAACGTCCGGCCACGCCGAAGGCTGGGCCCTGTATGCGGAGCGGCTCATGGAGCAGCTGGGGTACCTCGACGATCCCGCCGACCGACTGGGCATGCTCGACGGTCAGCGGATGCGGGCAGCCCGGGTGGTCCTCGACATCGGTGTGCACCTCGGCAAGCAGCGCCCGGACGGCGACGGCGTCTGGGATCACGACTTCGCGCTCGCCTTCATGCGGCAGAACGTGAACATGCCGGACGCGTTCATCCAGTTCGAGGTCAACCGCTACCTCGGCTGGCCGGGCCAGGCGCCCTCGTACAAGGTCGGTCAGCGGATCTGGGAGCAGATCCGTGACGATGCGCGTGAGACGCAGGGTGAGGCGTTCTCCATCAAGCAGTTCCACAAGCGGGCGCTCGACATCGGCGGGGTCGGTCTCGACACGCTGCGCGATGCGCTGCGTGCGCACTGAGGGAATGGTGAGCCTCACCCGCGAGTTGTATCCGTCTGAATGAAAGGTGGTCGCGATGACCGTGGAGTTCGGACTGGACACGTTCGGTGACGTCACCGCCGACGAGCAGGGTGTGCCCCTGACGGACGCTCAGACGATCCGCAATGTGGTCGAGCAGGCGGTGCGGGCCGACGAGGTCGGGCTGGCATTCTTCGGCGTGGGGGAGCACCACCGCAAGGAGTTCGCCGTCTCGAGTCCGGAGATCGTTCTGGCTGCCGCGGCGGCCCGGACGCGCGACATCCATCTCGGCACCGCAGTGACGGTTCTCTCCTCAGACGACCCGGTGCGCGTGTACGAGCGCTTCGCGACGCTGGATGCGGTCTCGAACGGCCGCGCCGAGGTCATCCTCGGGCGTGGGTCGTTCATCGAGTCGTTCCCGCTCTTCGGATTCGACCTCGCCGACTACGAGGTGCTCTTCGACGAGCGTCTCGATCTGTTCAGCAGGCTGCGCGATGAGACGCCGGTCACGTGGCAGGGGAGGACCCGCGCCGCTCTGAACAACGCCGACGTGTTCCCCAAGACGGAGAACGGCTTCCGCGCGTGGGTGGGGGTCGGCGGCTCGCCGGAGTCCGTTGTACGCGCCGCGCACCACGGGTACGCGCTGATGCTCGCGATCATCGGGGGAGCGGCAGCACGATTCCGTCCGTACGTCGACCTGTTCCAGCGCACGCGTGACGCGATGGGTGCCCCGCGTCTGCCCATCGGCGTGCACTCGCCGGGCCACATCGCCGACACGGACGAGCAGGCGTGGGACGAGATGTACCCCGCGATGGAAGCCAACCGCAACGCCATCGGTCGCGAACGCGGTTGGCCCCCGTACAGCCGAGCGCAGTTCCAGAACGATGTCGGACCCGGCGGGGCCGTCTACGCCGGCTCGCCCGAGACAGTGGCTCGCAAGCTCGCCGCGACCGTGCGGACCCTCGGAATCGACCGGTTCGACCTGAAGTTCTCGAACGGCACCCTCGCACACGAGAAGATGCTGCACTCGATCGAGCTCTACGGCACCAAGGTGGCCCCGCGGGTACGTGAGTTGCTGGCCGAGACCGGCGAGTAGGCTCGACAGGTCCGGCGCAGGGAGCCGGCGGAACAGGGGGACGCGTGCGCGAGATCCGGTACGTCGCGATCGGTGATTCCTTCACCGAGGGAGTGGGGGACGAACTTCCGGACGGTCGTGTGCGCGGCTGGGCGGACCTCACCGCGCAGGGTTGGGCGAACTCGCTCGGTCACGACATCTCCTATGCGAACCTCGCGATCCGCGGAAAGCTGATCTGGCCGATCGTCGCGGAGCAACTCGAACTGGCACTCGCGCTCCGGCCTACTCATCTCTCATTCAACGGCGGCGGCAACGATATGCTGCGACCACGTACGGCGATCTCGCACCTGGCGGATGCCTTCGATCAGGTGCTGCGGCGGTGCGATGAGGAGGGAGTGACCCTCGTCGTGCTGAGCGGCGCGAATCCCGCGCCGCATCTGCCGATGGGTCGCCTCATCCAGCGCCGCGGTGACGAGCTCTCGGCCGCGGTCGTCTCGCGCATCGAGAACCGGCCGGACGTCGTCCAGGCGCTGAACTGGCCCGACACCGAGCTGTCGTCACGGGGCTACTGGTCGGACGATCGCCTGCACATGAGCGCACGCGGTCACCACCGCGTCGCCGCACGCGTGCTGGACGCTCTCGGCGAGACGCCGGATCCCACGTGGTGGTCGCTTCCCACCGAGTCCGCCGCCCGCACCAGCTCTGGCCTGGCCTACTACCGCACCCACGTGGGGCCGTGGGTTCAGCGCCGCTTGACCGGTCGATCGTCAGGCGACGGCCGCGTGCCGAAGTTCGGCGACTGGGTCACGGTGACACCGACAGCGTGACCTGCGCGAAAGGCCCGTCCATGACGGCTTCGTCGACGCGCAGTCGTGTGAAGTCCAGCCTGCGCGGGAGCAGCGGGCGACCCGATCCGAGGACCGCCGGGGCGTACGTCACGATGATGCGGTCCAGACGGCCGATGTCGACGAACTGACCCGCGAGGTCGCCGCCGCCGACGATCCAGACGTCCCGTCCGGCGGCCGCCGCTTCGATGTCCGCGAGATGCGATGAGACTGTTCCGTGGACGTGTCGGATATCGGCCCCCGCAACCGGTGCGACCTGACGCGAGCTGAAGACGAACGCGGGGCGATCCGCGTAGGCGCTACGCCATCGCTCGGGGTGCTCGTGCAGCTTCTCGTGCCGGTGAACCCAGTCGAAGGTCGTCGATCCCATCACGAGAGCACCCACGCCGTCGAGGAATCCCGCGA
The DNA here is from genome assembly GCF_005347485.1 of Microbacterium sp. RG1. Classification (NCBI taxonomy): domain Bacteria; kingdom Bacillati; phylum Actinomycetota; class Actinomycetes; order Micrococcales; family Microbacteriaceae; genus Microbacterium; species Microbacterium sp. RG1. Next base: position 936,888 of record NZ_CP034121.1, read on the forward strand.
AGGCGCTTGCTTCGTCGCTCGCGGGCACGTTGAGCAGCCAGTCCAGGCTGTCGCCGTCATCGGCCAGGAACCCGTCGAGAGTGGATGCAGTGCAGTAGACGTAACGGACCATGGCGCCACCGTATGCGCAGCGTCCGACATCCGCTCGGCGCTCGTGAAAGCTCAGTGGTGTCAGCCGTCAGGGGAGGGGAGTGGCCGCAGAGGAGAGCCGCCCGCGACCGAACGGAAGGACCGGCGCGCGGTAGACCAGGGACGCCTGTGCGCCGGGGTCGAGATCGATGACGGCCGAACCGAATCTCCAGGCCCGGTTGAACACGTATACGCCGATGCGCTCGGGCTCCGTCGCCGAAACCTGCCACGTGCCGCGTCCCCATTGCGCGGGCTGCCCGCGGCCGCCGATCACGACGGTCGGCCGCACGGCGTACAGGGCGAAGCGCGGCTTGCGCAGATCGAGCTCGACCCGTCGGGTGGCGGGGGTGGGATCGGAGGGCATGTCCTTGAGAGTAGTCGGCGGCGTCTCCGTCATACGATGAGGGGATGCCCGTGAAGATCCGCAGCGCCGTCGCGGCCGACCTCCCGCATCTCGAGCGGATCGAGAATGAGGCGGACTCACTCCTGGTGGATCTTCTCCAACCAGACCACTGGCACCCCGCGCCGACGGATGCCGAGCGACTCGCCGACGGAGGGATCATCCTGGTCGCGGAGGGGGAGGACGGCGCTGTCGTCGGTTTCGTGCACGTTCTCGAGTTCGACGGCGGCGCGCATCTCGAACAGGTCTCTGTCCTCCCGGCCTTCGGCGGTCGCGGCATCGGACGCGCGCTCGTCGAAGCGGCGAAGGACGCGGCACGTGAATCCGGATACGCGCGACTGACGCTTCGGACGTTCGCCGAGGTCCCGTGGAATGCGCCGTTCTACGCATCCGCCGGATTCGTGATCGAAGAGCCGGCGGACGACTTCCACCGCATGCTCGTCGAGACGGAGGAACGACTCGGGCTCGAACGCTTCGGGCCCCGCGTGCAGATGGGTGTGGACCTCAGCGGATCCCACTGAGCAGCGGCTCAGCTCACGCAGCCGGGCTTCCGGAGAGCGGAGTGCGAGGGAGCATCCGACTCGTGTAATGACATAATGTGCATTATCGGTAATTACGCTCAGTTTGCGGGAACGCAGTCGGCGCGCGAGAGCGCACCATGGCGCGCGCAGGCGCACCATAGGCTGAAGGCGTGCTGGAGACGTTGACCGGATTCGCCGTCGTCGGCACCGCCATCATCGTCGGCTACGTCATCGGGCGCGTCGATCTGCTTGGCCCGCACGCACGGCATGTGCTGAGTCGGCTCACGTTCTACGTGCTCTCACCGTTCCTCTTGTTCACCGTGCTCAGCCAGGCGGACATCACGACGTTGTTCTCCGCACTGCTTCCGGTGTCGACGATCGCTGCTGTGGTGATCATCGGGCTGCAATGGCTCCTCTCGCGCTTCGTGTGGCGACGAAGCGTCGCGGATGCGACGATCTCAGCGCTGTCAGCCGGTCAGGTCAATTCCAACAACATCGGGATACCCCTGTCGTTGTACCTGCTGGGCAGCGCCGCCTATCCGGCGCCGGTCATCCTGATGCAACTGCTCCTGTTGACGCCCATCGCGCTCGCGATCCTGGATGCCGCAACGACCGGCACGCGATCCTTCTGGCGCGTACTAGGCCGGACGGCTCGCAATCCCATCGTGATCGGTTCGGCGCTCGGTACGCTCGTATCGGTCTCGGGCATCGCGCTTGCGCCCATCGTCCTGGAGCCGGCACTGCTGATTGCGAACGCGTGCGTCCCCATTCTGCTGATCAGCTACGGCATCTCGCTCCACGGTCAGCGCGTCCTGTCGGATGCCGGCCGCCGCGGCGAGGTGCTGATCGCGAGCGCGCTCAAACTGTTCGCGATGCCGGCGGCTGCGTGGACCCTGGCGACGCTCTTCGGGCTCTCCGCGCACGAGGTCGTCATCGTCACGGTGCTCGCGGCTCTGCCGACGGCGCAGAACGTTTTCAACTACGCCCAGCGCTATGCCGTGGGCGAGGCCGTCGCGCGCGACACGATCTTCCTGACGACCGTCGGCAGCGTGCCCGTCCTGTTGGGGATCGTGCTCCTGCTGTGACGGACTGAGTCGCACACCACTCCCCTACGCCGCCGCACCGCGCTACGGTGGATACATACACTCAGCTTCTTCTCAGAAAGAGCAGGACATGTCCGAGACCGTCACTCCCAGCGCCGACAAGACCTTCGTCAACGGAATCCGCACCGCCTTCGGCATCGGCGGCGCGATCGCCCTGATCGTCGGCATCCTCATCCTCGTGTGGCCGCTGAAGACGGCCGCGGTGGGAACCGCGATCATCGCCGTCTACGCGATCGCATCCGGCCTGGTGTACGCGGGTCTCGGCATCTTCTCGAAGACCCTCGGTGGATGGGCCCGCGTGGGTCACATCGTTCTCGGTCTTCTGTTCGTCGCAGCGGGAATCATCGCGCTCGCGAACCTCGGCGACACCACGGTGTTCCTGGCGATCTTCGTCGGAGTGTTCATCGGCATCACCTGGATCGTGGAGGGCATCGTCGCCTTGACGACGCTGGGCAACAGCGCGTCGCGGGGCTGGACCATCTTCTTCGCGGTGATGAGCCTGATCGCGGGCGTCATCCTCGTGTTCTCGCCGCTCTACGTGGCGCTCCTGTGGCTGTTCGTCGGCGCCTCGCTCGTCATTCTGGGCATCATCCAGATCGTGCGCGCCTTCTCCTTCGGCCGCGCCTGACAACGCGAGAACGCCCCCGGATCCTCGGATCCGGGGGCGTTCTGCATGCTTACTCCGCGACGAACGAGCTGGTCTCCCCCACGAGGCGCGTGTTGTCCGCGGGCACCGGGTCCACCGCCGCGAGGGCGACTTCTGCCGCGAACTCGGACACGTTGTAGAGCTTGCCGGCATCCTCTCGGCGCAAGGCGATGGCGCCGGGGTTCGCGCGCTCCAGGAGCGTCGCCGTGATGGTGCCCTCGATCATGTCGCCCGAGACGACGACGAACTCGACGCCGCGCGCGGACAGCGCCGGGATCCGCTCGCGGAGCGCATCCTCACCGGCGCGCTTGGAGAGCGCGACCGGCTCGTACTCGGGCATGGTGGGCGTCGTGTGGATGAAGTGCGCCTGGTGGCTCGTGACGAAGACGACGCGCGACCCCGAACCCAGCAGAGGCAGTGCCGTCTCGAGCACGCGCACCTGGGCGTCCCGGTTCAGCTGCAGCGCGTAGTCCGCGGCCATTCCGCCCTCCATGCCGCCCGAAGCGTTGAGCACCAGGATGTCGAGCGAGCCGAACGTGCGCTCCACCTCGGAGAACATCGCCTGGACGGAGTCCGCGTCCGTCAGATCGGCTCCGACGACGAGCACCTGCACGCCGAGCTCACGCAGCTGTGCGGCGAGTTTCTCGGCACGTGGCGCCTTGTTGCGGAAGTTGATGACCACGTTCGCGCCGGCCTGCGCGAAGTACCGCACGGTGTCGGCTCCGATACCGCGCGACGATCCGGTCACAAGGGCGGTCTTGCCGGCGAGGGAACCGGCGGCGAGGGGGGTGAGCGAATCGGTCACGGGCACTCCTGAATCTTGCGCGAAGGGGCGTCGCCGTGCGCCGAAACGGCGCATCAAGGCGACACCCGACCCTACCAATCCCCGCTCGGCGTCGCGCGCGATAACGTGGGCGCCGTGACGCATCCGTACCTGAGTGGCACACCTCTCCCCCGGGTCCTCGCTCATCGAGGACTCGCGCCCCTGGGAAGTCCTGAGATGGTCGAGAACTCCTTCGCAGCGATCGCCGCCGCTCATGCTGCCGGCGCTGTCTACGTGGAGTCGGACTGTCATCTCACACGCGACGGCACGGTCGTCCTCTTCCACGACGACGACCTTTCGCGGGTAGCCGGCGATCCCCGCCTGGTCCGCGATGTGACGCTGCGCGAGCTGGAAGATCTCATGGCCGATCGCGGCGGACTCGCGAGCTTCGAACAGGCCCTGCAGAGCTTTCCCGACGTGCGCTTCAATATCGACGTCAAGGCGGACGCGGCCGCCGAACCCGCCGGGCGACTCGCCGCGAGCGCGGCGGAGCGCGTCCTGCTGACGAGCTTCTCGGAGCGCCGCCGCCGAACGGCCCTCGCGGCGGCGGCACGCGCCCGGCCGAGCCTCCTGCCCGCCACGTCCGCCGGAGCGACCTTGGTTGCGCGTGTCGCCGCGGCAGCCGTCACCGGCTCCCGCCGGCTCGTGTGCCGCACGCTCGCGGGTGTCGACGCCCTCCAGGTTCCGGAGTATCAGAACCGTATCCGTGTCGTGACCCCACGCTTCCTCGATGCGGTGCACGGTGCGGGCGTGGAAGTCCATGTGTGGACCGTCAACGACGAGGCGGACATGCGACGACTGATCGGGATGGGGGTCGACGGCATCGTGACCGACCGTGCCGATCTCGCGCTGCGGATTCTCGGCCCTGATCGCTGAAGATAGACTGTGAGTTGTGCTCCGTCATAGCCGCCTCGGATGATCCTCCCAACTCGACGCGTTATACCGGGTAAGCACCACGCGACGAGAGGACCACACAATGGCAGACCGCAGTCTTCGCGGCATCCGACTCGGCGCCCAGAGCCTACAGAGCGAAGAGGGCGTCGTTTTTCATGAGCGCGCGCAGCAGACGTACGTCTGCAGCGTGTGTTCGAAAGAGACCACACTGACTTTCGCGGCAGACGCTGAGCCGCCGCAGACCTGGGAATGCCGCGCATGCGGCGGAGAAGCGCTGCTGCGCGTGGGCGAGCAGACCGTCTCCGTCGACCACAGCGACGATAAGGCCGCCCGTACCCACTGGGACATGCTGCTCGAGCGTCGCACCATCCCGGAGCTCGAGGAGCTGCTCGAAGAGCGTCTCGCCTTCGTACGTGCCCGCCGCGGCGCCGGTGACGACGTCACCAAGAAGACCGCCTGAGCGCACTCTCAAGAACGGCGCCGCACCCGAGGGGGTGCGGCGCCGTTCTTCGTCACGCGCGGTTCCGGCGCGGCGCGCGCAGTCGCGCCATGAGCCCCGCTGCCACGAGCGCGACCAGGCTGCCCCAGGCGAACACCGCGTGCAGGGCCGGGCCGAGCACCATCGCGGCGGTCGTGCCGGTTCGCAGCGGAACCTCGGTCACCATCGCGCCGGCGGTGTCGGCGGCGATGCCGTCGATGACCTCGCCGGTGGGAGCGATCACCTGGCTCGTCCCCACGGTCGAGATGTTCACGACGGCTCGCCCCGTCTCGATCGCCCGAGCGCGCGCGAACGCCAGCTGCTGGAGGTTCTCATCGGTCCCGCGGAAGTCCGCGTTGTTCGTCTGGTAGACGTACACCTGGGCGCCGCCGTCGGAGGCCGCCCAGACGACGTCGTCGTAGATCACGTCGAAGCAGATGGCGAGGCCGATCGGGGTGTCTCCGAGCTCGACGACCGGCTCGGCCGTGCCGGGGGTGTACTCGCGCTGGATGAGGTTGATGAGATCCGGCGCCAACGCGGCGAAGAAGGGACGGTCCGGGACGTACTCGCCGAAGGGCACAGGATGGATCTTGTCGTAGGACGCGACGACGCCCTTCCCCGGCTCCCACAGCATCGACGTGTTGAAGTAGCGATCGCCGCGAGCCGTGGCAGCGTTCACGAGGAGCGGCGCGCCGATGCGATTCGACAGACTGTCCAGCGTGGCGGCCGTGGTGCGGTTGGCCGTCGGATCGGAATCGATGCCGCCTTCGGGCCAGACGAGAAGGTCCATGCGATCATCCGCGATCGCCTCGGTGGCCTTCAGCTGGGCGTCGAGGAGCGCGCCCCGCGTGCGCTGGTCGAAGTAACCCGCCGGACCGTTGCCCTGCACCGACCCGATACGCAGCGTACCGGCGGCGGCGGTCCCGTACGCCGGCATGGCGAAGGCGATCGCGGCGACGACCACAATCGGAAGGGCCGTGCGGACATCCTTGAAGCTGTGTGCCCGCACGTACTCGATCGCCGCGGCGCACAGCAGGACGACGACGAAGCCGACACCCGACATCCCGATCCACGACAAGAGAGGGGCGAACGGACCGTTCACCTGCGTCACGCCCACCCTCCCCCACGGGAAGCCGCCGTACGGGAATGTGCCGACCCATTGTTCGCGCAGCACCCACAGGCCCGCGACGACGAGAGGGAGCACGATGAGGCGAGGCCAGAGCCCCCGCAGCGCCCGCGGAACCCACCGATACGCCCAGGTGATGAGGATGGCAGCAGCACCGGTCAGGACGGCCTCGAGCACCGACAGTGCGAGCCACGGTACCGGTCCCAGATAGCGAGCGGTGAAAGAGACGTTGACGAGGAAGAACGCCGCCCCGTATGCCGTTCCGGCGAGGAACGCTCCGCCCACGCTGCGGCCGATGAGCGAGACGAGTGCGAGCGGGACCGCGACGAACACCATCGGCCACCAGCTCAGCGACGGGAACGCCGTCGTCAGGACGAGTCCGCCCAGGACGGATGCGAGCACGGCGGCCCACAGCGGAAGGAGGGCACGCGGTCTCGGCACGAGATCCAGCCTAAGCGGAGCAGGCCGGACGTCCGCCGTCAGACGCCGGCGTAGGCGACGATGCCGCGGCGGACCGCGTCGAGCGCGGTGCGCGCGGTCGTCGCCAGGGGCGCGTCGGCCACGAGGGAGAGCTGATCGAGCAGGTCGATCGTCTGCTTGGCCCACCGCACGAAGTCGCCGGCTGCCATATCGGCCTCCGTGAGCACGCGATCGAGGATCGAGCCTCGCGCCCACGAGTGCATGGCCTGCGACAGCCCCGGCGCCGGCGGTGTGGATCCGGGAAGGTGGTGGTCGCGCTCGAGGTCGTCGAGCCGCTGCCACAGATCCTCCGTGGCGGTGAGGGCGGTGCGGAAGGCGCCGCGGGGCAGGCCCCGCTCCCCCACTCCCGCCTCGTCCCTGCGGGGCTCGTAGACAAGAGCGCACACCAGCGCGGCCAGCGACGGCGCGTCCAGTCGGTCCCAGATGCCGGTGCGCAGGGATTCCGCGACCAGAAGGTCGCGCTCCCCGTAGATGCGCCGCATCCTTCGGCCCGATGCCGTGAGCATCGTGCGACCGTCGTCGTCTCGAGCGACGTAGTCGAGTTCGCTCAGGACGTCCACGACGCGATCGAAGACGCGCGCGACCGTGCCGGTGCGTGAGGAGATCTGACCGCGCATGCGTTCGACGCGCTTGCTCAGTTTGAGGTACCGCTCGGCCCACCGCGCGTGCGATTCGCGCTCCGGGCAGGAGTGGCACGGATGATGCTGGAGTCGTCGACGGAGCGACTGGATGCGGCGGGTGCGCTCGTCGCGCGTCGCACGGGAGGCGTTGGCGTCCTTGCGCCCGAGCTTCTCCAGCTCGGAGACCTCCTGCCGGAGCTGCGCGTACTCCGCGTAGTCGCCACGATCGCAGGTCATCGCTTCGCGATAGCCGGCGAGTGACTCCTCCGCCGCCCGCACCTCCCGGGCGAGCCCGACGACCGAGCGGTCCGCCTGGAACTGCGCGAACGAGGACTCGAGGATCTCCCGGGCCCTGGCGCGGCCGAACTGATCGATCAGGTTGACCGCCATGTTGTAGGTGGGCCGGAAGCTCGAGTTCAGCGGGTAGGTGCGTCGCGACGCGAGCGCCGCGACCGCCTGGGGGTCCATCGATTCGCTCCACTGCACCACCGCGTGGCCCTCGACGTCGATGCCACGACGCCCGGCCCGGCCGGTCAGCTGCGTGTACTCCCCAGAGGTGATGGCGACGCGCGCCTCGCCGTTGAATTTCTCGAGCTTCTCGAGCACGACCGTGCGGGCGGGCATGTTGATGCCCAGTGCCAACGTCTCCGTGGCGAAGACGACCTTCACGAGCTTGCGGCGGAAGAGCTCCTCGACGATCTCCTTGAACGCGGGCAGAAGCCCGGCGTGATGGGCGGCGACGCCCCGTTCGAGGTTCTCGCGCCATTCCCAGAAGCCGAGAACGGCAAGATCCTCATCCGGAAGATTGCGGGTGCGCTCCTCCACGATCTCTCTGATCGCTCGTCGTTCGTCGGCGTCGGTCAGACGGAGTCCGGAACGTCGCACCTGCTGCACGGCGCCATCGCACCCCGCACGGGAGAAGATGAAGAAGATCGCGGGGAGCAGGTTCGCCCGCCCCAGCAGGTCGACGACCTCCGGGCGGTCGATGCGTTCGAGGCGCCGTGCGTTTCCGGAGCGAAGTTGCTTGGTGCCGTGCCGGTGTGGACGGCGGTGCGCGTCCGCATCCCGTCGTGCCTGCTGACCGTAGCGCTTGCGGTCGTGCCCCGGTCCCCCGCCCGAGCGTATGCGGAGCAGTTCCTGATTCACCTGCGCCGCGGCGACCCCGGCGCGATCGTCGAACAGCGGAAGCAGGTCGCCCCGCACGAGCACATGCTGTTCGAGAGGCACCGGACGCGTCTCGGAGACGATGATGTCCGTCTCGCCGCGCACCGTGTCCAGCCAGTCGCCGAACTCTTCGGCGTTCGACACGGTCGCCGAGAGGGAGACCAGCCGCACGCTCTCCGGGAGGTGGATGATGACCTCTTCCCAGACGGCGCCGCGGAATCGATCCGCCAGGTAGTGCACCTCGTCCATCACGACGAAGCGGAGATCGCGCAGGGCGGACGAGCCCGCGTAGAGCATGTTGCGCAGCACCTCGGTCGTCATCACGACGATGCGCGCGTTGCCGTTGATGTTGGTGTCGCCGGTGAGGAGCCCGACGTTCTCCGGCCCGTAGACCTCGGTCAGCTCGCGGAACTTCTGGTTCGACAGTGCTTTCATCGGCGTCGTGTAGAACGCCTTGTCGCGTGACGTGAGCATGGCGAGATGAATCGCGAACTCGCCGACGATCGTCTTCCCGGCACCCGTGGGCGCGGCCACCAGGACACTACGGCCTTCCTCGAGGGACGCGCACCCCTCGAGTTGGAACGGGTCCAGTTCGAAGCGCTGCGACGCGGCGAACGCTGCGGTGAGGGGATGGGACGCCCGCGACTGTGCGGCGGCGAACCTCTCGGCGGCGGAGAGCTCCGTCACAGCGTGGTGTCCAACAGGGCCGCCTCACGCTTCCGGCGCCGGCGGTCGAAGATCATGGACAGACCGGCCGCCGCGAAGAACAGAACGATGAGGATGGCGCCGAGCAGCAGCATGCTGACCACATCCGCGGCGGGCGTCGCCACCGCAGCGAAGATCGTCGCCAGAAGCACCGCGACGCGCCAGCCCTTGAGGATGGCCATGCCCGACATAATGCCGGCGAGGTTCAGCGCGACGAGGAACACGGGCAGGACGAAGGAGATTCCGATGACGATCATCAACTTGAAGATGAAGTCGTAGTACTCGGACGCGGAGTAGAAGTTCACGGCGCCCTCCGGCGTGAAGCTCCACATGACTTCGATGACATGCGGCATGACCAGCACGGCGACGTAGCAGCCGGCGAAGAACAGCGGGATGGCCGCCGCGACGAAACCGATCGTGTACCGGATCTCCTTGCGCGTGAGCCCGGGCATGACGAACGCCCAGATCTGCCACAGCCAGACGGGGGCGGACAAGAAAATGCCGATCGTCACCGCGATCCGCATCCGCATCTCGAAAGCGGATGTCACCGTGGGAAAGTTCAAAGCCGCGAAGTTGTCACCGCGCTGCTCCGCGACGATGCGAATCGGTCCAGTCAGCCAATCCAGGATCGGGTCCGTCACGAAGAACGCCACGATCATCGCCGCAACGAGCGCGATGGCCGCGATCATCAGTCGGCGCCGCAACTCTATGAGGTGCTGCCCCAAGGACATGCGCTTCTCGCGGCGCGGTTCTTCAGCTCCCGTGATGGGCGAGGCCGGGGCCGTCACGACGGGTCAGGCGCGAGTATCGGGCGAAGTCCCCGTGTCGGGGGCCTTCGGCGCGGACTCCGCCGGCGTCGGAGCCGGCGCGACGGTCGTCGCGGTGGACGGCGCCGCGGCGTCGTCTTCCTTCATGGCCTTCATCTCGCCACGGAACACCCGGGCGGACTGACCCACGCTCTTCGCCAGAGCCGGCAGCTTGGCAGCGCCGAAGAGGAGCAGAATCACCGCGAGGATGACCAGCAGGTGCGGCCAACCGAAAGCGCCCATGGAGATCTCCAAAAGTTCGAGGTTTCCCCAGTGTAACCCGCGCATCTGCGACCGGGTCGGGGCTCAGTCGGAGTGTTCGTACTGGGCCAGGCCCGCGTGCGCCCAGGATGCGGCGGCGCGGCGGGCCGCCTCCGGCGCCAGGATCTCGACATCGCCGGCGCGACGGGCGGCGAGCCGCCGCAGCACGCCCTCATCCGCCAAGCGCACGGTGGCGGTCGCCATACCGCCGGAGATCTCGATCTCGGCGTGCGTCAGGAACTCCCCCAGCAGCGGTGCGACGGCTTCGGGAAAACGCAGACGCGCAACGATCTCGCCCTGCAGCGTGTCGAACAGCGCAGGCAACGGATCGGCGCCGTGGGTCACCGGGATCTCCGTCACCTCGACGTCGGCAACGCGGTCGAGGTGGAACGTGCGCGTCGCCTGGCGCAGATGGCACCAGCCCTGCAGATACCACTGTCCGTCGGCGATGTGGACCTTCACCGGGTCGACCGTGCGGGTCGTCGCGGCCGCATCCGGAGTCTTGTAGGAGAAAGAGACGGCACGCCCGCGACGGAGTGCCTCGTCGACGCGCTCACGCACCTGGTCGACGGGGGCGGGGGCGACGATGACATCGGCCGGAGCCGTCGCCGACCCGCGTGCGAGCTTCGCGAGAAGGCCGTCGAGAAGGGCGGACTCGCTCACCCCGGGCAACGAGCCGGTGAGTTGGAGTCCGGCGAGCAGCGCCGCGGCCTCACGGGCCGTCAGACGAGGCGTGCGCTCGAGGCCGACCGTGTGGGTCAGGGCGATGCGATCCTGCGTGTCGAGCAGATCCCAGTCGATGTCGAACAGGTCACCCGGCAGCGACCAGAAGCCGCCCTCCCCGGGACGGCCGATGACCGTCAACTTCTCGACCATGCCCCGCATCTGCGCGGGGCTCACCTCGAAGTCCCGCGCCGCCTCGTCCAGCGACACATCACCGCGCTCGAGGAGGTAGGGCACGAGCTGCATGATCAACGCGGCGCGCTCGGTGGCGACCAACGGACGCGAGGCGCTCATGAGCGTTCTCCATGCAGCGCGATCACCGCGCGCAGTCGTTCGACCACGAGATCGCGCAGGTGGGGCGGGTCCACCACGCGTGCCTCGGGACCGTAAGAGGCGAGCTCGTCGGCGAGGATGTGCGCGTCGACGTACGGCACCAGGATGCCTTGAGCGGCCGAGCGGCCACGGCGGGAGAGGCGAAGCGCGGCCTCGGTTCCCGGGTGCACTTCGATGAGCGCCTCCTGTCGTGCCGCGAGCTCCTGGAGCTCGCGGAGGGCGCGTTCCCCCGCGCCCGCGCGCAGGGAGGGATCGAAGCCCTCCTTCGTAACCTGCACCGCGTCGGTGATGCGGGAGAGGAGGAACGTGCGCTCCGCGCCGAGCGTGACGTCGGTGCCGTAGACGTGCCAACGTGCTTCGTACTCGACGAGGGCGAGCGGTCGCACCCGGCGACGCCGAGCCGTCGACTCCCCCGGGCGCACATAGGTGAACGAGACGACGCGTGCCTGTTCGATGGCGCGCTGGAGCGGAGCGAACGCCGTGTCGCGCACGCTGATGCGCGGTGCATAGCCGACGATCTCCGCGTCGACCTCGTTGCCCAGCGCACGGATCTTGCGCAGCCCGCTCCGCGCCGGCAGCGACATGCTGTTCTCACTCCAGACCGAGCCTGCGAGATTCAGCAGGGCGATCTCCGCCGGCGTGAACGTGATGTCCTCGGGAAGCGCGTACTCCGCCGTCGGCACACGATAGCGGGCCTCGCGGAGGTCGTCCGGGTCGGCGTGGTCGCCGATCGTCTCGATGGGAACGCCGAGCGCGCGCAGGTTCTCCTTGTCGCGCTCGAACATCTTCTCCAGAGCGGTCTTCGATGCTCCCGACTCCGCCTGTTCCCGGTAGCCCGATACCGAGCGGAGGATGGTGTCCTTGGTGAGCCCCTGCTCCGTGGCCATGAGAGCGACCGCGAGGTTCACCAGTCGCTCCTCGGGCGCGACGGAGCTCGTTTCGTTCATGGGCACTCCCATATCCTAGGCGCGCCACTGCCCGCCGGCGCGGTGCGGACGGGGCTCAGCCCAGCGTGCCGAGGATGTCGATCACGTAGATCGACGCGCTGCCGGAGGCGTCCGCGGGCGGCTCGACGACCAGCACCTGCGAACCGACCGGGAGTCCCGCGATCGTCTGCGAGACGACGGAGTCGCCGCCGAGGGCGACGGCGTCGGGCTTGTCGTCCCAGGTGGTCTTCGTGACGCGCTTGCTCTTCCAGTCGACCTGCAGCACGTTCACGACGACGGTGGACCCGTCGGCGGGCACGTCGTGATCACCCCTCTTCAGGACCTCCACCGTCCGCTCGGTCGGAGCGGAACCGTCGGGGACCACGAGTCCGGGGTGGCCGTCGTCGGTGAGCACGACGGAGGGCATGCCGTGTGCGTCGTTGTACTGCGGAGCACCGTCGGCTGCCGGGAGCATGACGGACCGGAGGTCCAGGACCGCGACGAGAGGGGTGCCCTCGGCGAGCCGCAGTTGCTCGAGGAAGCCGGCTTCGACCTGATCGCCGGCGAGACCCACGACGATCCGCGAGCCGCCGGTCGCGCACTCCAGCGCACTCTTGATGCCCGGCATGGCCTGCGTGAGACCTGTCAGCGGCAGATAGAGCGGCTGGCCGTACCCCTCCGCGGCAAGGACCTCGCCGTTCGTCGCATCGGCGAGGGTGAAGCCCACGTCCACGACCTGATTGTCGGAGACGATGGCGCTGCCATCGCCGGTGACGAGATCGTCGTACTGCACGCCGTCGATCTTGATCGGCGAGGACACCTGCACCGTGGGTGCGACGCTACTGTCGTCACCGGATACGGTGACGAGCGAGCCGATCGCGCCGAGAGAGCCGGGGCGATCACAGCCCGAGGCTGTCGATGACGAGCATCCGACGAGGGCCAGGGTCATCAGGCCGACTGCGGCGGCCGCGGCGGGAAGTCTGCGCACCGGATCAGTCTACGTGCTCGTCGGCGTCGTCCTCCGCCGCCGCCTGGCGCGCGCCTGCGGCCGCGCGCTGAGCCTCGCGCACCCGCTTGCGGAGGTTCTTGTCGGTGATCTGCCGCTCCCCCACAGCGCCCGGCGTCCACAGCTCCACATCCTCGTCGCTGTAGCTCGACTTGGAGGCGCGCCGCTTCTGCTCGGGAAGCACAGCGCCGGGAGCGAGACGGCGCGCCGTCAGCAGGAACCCGGTGTGCGCGACCATGCGGTGATCCGGGCGCACCGCGAGTCCCTCGACATGCCAACCGCGCACGAGCGTCTCGCTCGCCTCCGGGTCCGTGAAGAGCTCGGTGTGACGGATGTACTCCGCGACGCGGCTGAGCTGTGTGGCGGTGGCGACGTAGCAGATCACCACGCCGCCGGGCGCGAGGGCGTCGGCGACCGCATCGATGCATTCCCACGGCGCCAGCATGTCGAGAACGACGCGGTCGACGGATGCCGGTTCGACCGCGTCGGGCAGGCGCTCGACGAGATCCCCCACCTCGAGGGTCCAGTTCTCGGGCACGGACCCGAGGAAGGTCTCGACATTCGCACGCGCCACCTCGGCGAAGTCCTCCCGCCGCTCGAACGACGTGAGCCGCCCCGTCGCTCCGACTCCGCGCAGGAGCCAGAGAGCGAGCGCACCCGATCCGACACCCGCTTCGACGACGACCGCCCCGGGGAAGATGTCGGCCTGCGCGACGATCTGCGCCGCATCCTTCGGGTACACGATCGCCGCGCCGCGCGGCATGGACATCACGAAGTCGCGCAGCAGCGGGCGCAGGGCGAGATACTCGTGACCGCCGCTGTTGGCGACGACGGAGCCGTCCGGCAGCCCTTCGAGATCGCGATGACGCAGCACGCCGTGATGCGTGTGCAGCTCGCCGCCGTCCTTCAGCGTGATCGTGTGCAGTCGACCCTTCGGTCCCGTCAACTGGATGCGGTCGCCGAAACGGAAAGGGCCGCGGGGTGCGGAGGCGGGAGTGGTCATCGTGCGACGTCCTCGAATTCGTGATGTGCGGTGAACAGACGTGCGATGTCGTCGGCGCCGGTGTCGGCGAGTGTCGGCCACAGCGCGGCAGCACCGACGCCCTCGAGCGAGACCATATGGGGAACGCCGAGGGCGACGGTTCCGGCTGCGATGGCGGAGCGCAGTCCGTTGGGCGAGTCCTCGATCGCCACGGTGCGAGCCGGATCCACGCCGAGCGACGCACAGGCCTGGAGGTACGGGTCCGGGAACGGCTTCGGACGGATGGTCTCGTCTCCGGCGATCACGAGGTCGAAGGCGTCGAAGTCGATGAGCTCGACCACCGCATCCGCCATCCGACGCAGGGACATGGTCACCAGAGCCGTGCGTACACCCGCCGCACGGAGACTGGCCAGCAGCTCCCGGGCCCCGGGCCGGAAGGGCACGCCGTCCTCCCGCAGCGACTGCATGACACGACCGGTCAGGGTGTCGATGATCTGATGCTCGGGAAGACGCACGCCCGCGTCCTGAAGGAGACGTGCCGCGTCGTCGAGTCCGAGCCCGACCATCCCCAGCGCCTGTTCATGGGTCCAGACACCGCCGTGCGCTGCGACGAGGGGGCCCTCGGCGGCCATCCAGTAGGGCTCGGTATCGACGAGTGTGCCGTCCATGTCCCACAGGACGGCGTCGGGAAGCTGGGGGTTCACCGTCCCATGCTACGAGGCGCCCCGACCGGCCCCGCGCCACGCGGCGCCGCTGCGCCTATCCTGGAACGATCCCCGCGGCACACGGCTGCTGCGGAAGAGAGGGAGTGACGGTGGAGGGACTCGGTCGGCGCGTTCTGGTCGCCGCCTTCGACGGCTGGAACGATGCGGGTGAGGCGGCATCCGCGGCGCTGGCTCTGCTGCGCGCCGAGGGCGACTACGAGCCCGTGTACTCGGTCGATCCCGAACTGTACTTCGACTACCAGTACACCCGCCCCACGGTGAGCCTGGATGCGGAGGGCAATCGCGCGCTCTCCTGGCCGGAGACCACGCTGCTGCGGCCGTCGCAGCAGACCCGAGGGACGCAGCTGTGGCTGCTGACGGGGGTCGAACCGGCACGGGCCTGGAAGGCGTTCGCCTCCGAGCTCGTCGACTTCGCACTCGCCGAGGACATCACCGGCTTCGTCGCGCTCGGCTCGATGATGGCGGATGTGCCGCACACCCGTCCGATCTCGATCTTCGCGGGCAGTGACAGCGATGCGCTGCGCACCGGTCTGGGCCTCGAGAGAAGCTCCTACGAAGGACCCGTCGGCATTCTGAGCGTGCTCGCCCATGTCGCGGAACAAGCCGGCATCCCTGCTGCCTCGCTCTGGGCCAGCGTCCCGCACTACGTCGCGGGTCACACGCCGTCTCCGAAAGCCACACTGGCGCTGCTCGACCGTCTCGAAGACCTCACCGGGGCCAAGGTGCCCCGCGGCGAACTGTCGACGCAGGCTGCCGCGTGGGAGGCGTCCATCGACGCGGCAGCGGCCGACGACGAGGAGATGACCGAGTACATCCGCGGACTCGAGCGCACGCGCGACACGTGGGACTCCCCTGATGCGTCCGGTGACGCCATCGCCCGTGAGTTCGAGCAGTATCTGCGCCGCCGCGGCGACGGACCGGGCAAACCCGGGCGCGACGAGCCGCGTCGCTGACGCGGGGTCGCCGTCAGGCCGCGATCACACCGGTGGCGAGCATCACCATCACGAAGGCGCCCAACGCGACGCGGTAGATCACGAACGGCAGGAAGCTGCGCTTCGAGATCCACGCCATGAAGTACTTGATGACCACGAGTGCGACGAAGAACGCGACGACGGTCGCGGCCCCCGTCTCCCACAGGTTGAAGGCGGGGTCGACCTCGGGTTCGCGGAGCACCTTGAACAACTGGTAGAAGCCGCTGCCGAACACCGCCGGGATGGCGAGCAGGAACGCGTACCGCGCGGCCGCCGCACGCTCGTAGCCGAGGAAGAGACCCGCGGTGATGGTGCCACCGGAACGCGACACGCCCGGCACGAGGGCGAGCGACTGCGCCAGGCCGAAGACGACGCCGTGGCCGATCGTGAGGTCCTTGAGCTTGCGGCGGTGCGCCCCGACCGCATCGGCGATGCCGAGGAGAACGCCGAAGAAGATGAGCATGCCCGCCACCAGCCAGAGCGAGCGGAACACGCCCTCGATCTGGTCTTGGAAGAAGAGCCCCAGCGCGACGATCGGCACCGACCCGATGATGATCAACCAGCCCATCCGCGCATCGGGATCGTTCCGCGGCACGCGGCCGGTGAAGGAGCCGAACCAGTGCGAGATGATGCGGACGATGTCCTTCCAGAAGAAGATCACCACCGCCGCTTCGGTGCCGATCTGCGTGATCGCCGTGAACGCCGCGCCCGGATCCTGAGCGGAGGGAAGGAACGCGCCCAGGATCGCGAGATGTGCGCTCGAGGAGACCGGGAGGAACTCGGTGAGGCCTTGAACGAGGCCCAGGAGGAGCGCTTCGAGGAAATTCTGCATCGACGGCCTTTCGCCTGATCGGATGACGGGTCAGCAGGTGCGGAGGAAGTCGGTCAGCACGCGCTGTCCGAACACGAGCGAATCGATCGGGACGCGCTCATCGACACCGTGGAACATACCGGTGAAATCCATGCCCGGCGGAAGGCGCAACGGCGCGAACCCGTAGCCGGCGATTCCCAGACGGGACAGGGCCTTGTTGTCGGTGCCGGCACCGAGCAGATACGGGATGACGGGCGCATCGGGATCGTGGTGCGCGAGGGCGTCGACCATGCGGTCGACGAGATCGCCCTCGAACGCCGTCTCCAGGCCCACGTCGCGCACGACGGTTTCGATCTCGATCCCCTCGCCGACGATGCGTCGGATGTCGGCAAGCGCCGCATCCTCGGTTCCCGGCAGAACACGGACATCGATCAGCGCTTCGGCGCGATCGGGGATCACATTGTGCTTGTAGCCGGCGGCGAGTCCTGTCGCGTTCGCCGTCGTGCGCAGACTCGCCCGGAGGAACGCGGATGCGGGTCCGGCCGCGTCGGCCAACGCATCGGGGTCGGAGGTGTCGATCCCCGTGAGGCGGGACATCTCCGCGAGGAAACGTTCGGTCGTGTCGGTGAGACGCAGGGGCCACTCGGTGCGCCCCAGGGCCGCGACGGCCTCGGCCAGGCGGACCACCGCGTTGTCCGGATGGAACCTGCTGCCGTGGCCGGCTGCGCCGCGCGCGACCAGCCGCAACCAGAGAAGCGCCTTCTCCCCCACCTGCAGGAGATAGGCCCGTCGAGAACCGACGTCGACGGAGAAGCCACCGACCTCGCTGACGGCCTCCGTCGCGCCGGCGAAGATCTCGGGCCGATGCTCGACGACCAGCGAGGAGCCTTCGACACCGCCGTTCTCCTCATCGGCGAAGAAAGCCAGCACGAGATCGCGTTCGGGCTGTTCACCCGCGCGCACGAGCTCCGCGACCGACGTGAGGATCATGGCGTTCATGTTCTTCATGTCCACTGCGCCGCGTCCCCACAGCATCCCGTCACGCACGACGCCCGCGAACGGATCGACGCTCCAATCCTCCGCCACCGCGGGGACGACGTCGAGGTGGCCGTGGACGACCAGGGCCGGGCGACTGCGGTCTCGCCCCGGCACACGGGCGAAGACGTTGGTGCGGCGCGCGACCGGCTCGTAGTACTGCGCGTCGAGACCGAGATGCTCCAGGTAGGCGCCGACGTACTCGGCGGCCTCACGTTCGCCGACGGCCCGGCCACCGCCGTAGTTCGTCGTGTCGATCCGGATGAGGTCCCGCGCGATCCGCGCGACCTCGGGCAGATCGGGCGCGCCCCCGGCAGTCGCGTCCGTCATGGGATTCAGGCTACCGGCTCCGTGTGTCCATCCCATGACGCGCGACACACGCGGGCCGCGCCGGATTAACGACCGGACACGGGACGTGGTAACGTTGCTCCTCGTTGCGAAAGCGACGAAAACACTGCGCGGGTGGCGGAATAGGTAGACGCGCTAGCTTGAGGTGCTAGTGCCCGTATAGGGCGTGGGGGTTCAAGTCCCCCCTCGCGCACAGTGACAGAAGAGGGTCCCGGAAGGGGCCCTCTTCTTCTTTGTGTGCACGGCGCACCGCTGCCCACAGCCTCTCAGCTGTGGACGCGCTTGCGCAGCAGTTCGATCCGGGCCTGCAACTGAGCGACGGTCGCGTGAGACACCGCAGGGCCCCCGCACAGTCGACGCAGTTCGGTGTGCACCGCGCCGTGCGGCTCTCCGCTCTGCCGCGCGTACAGTCCCACGAGGCTGTTGAGCAGCTGACGCTGTTCCTTGAGCGTGCGATGAAGGGGCGCGGGGATGTCGCTCGCCGGCTCCTGCTCCCCTGCCGCCTCGCGCGCTTCCCGTGCGGAGCGATGGCGTCCCTGACGGGCTTGACGCTGCATCAGGAGTTCGTGCACGTGCTCCGGCTCGAGGAGCCCGGGGATACCCAGGAACTCCTCTTCCTCCGGCGTGCCGGGCACGGCGAGCTGACCGAACTCCTTGCCGTCGAACAGAACACGGTCGAAGTGGGCGTTCGCACCGAGAGCCTGGTACGCGAACTCTTCGGTGAGGGCGTCGGATGCGGAGTCTTCACGCTCCGCCGCATTCATCATGTCCTCTTCGGCGTCCCACATGTCCTCCGCGTCGCTCTCGCGGTCGAGCGCGTGGTCGCGCTGGCGCTCCATCTCGTTGGCGAGAGTGAGGAGCTGCGGAACGTTGGGGAGGAACACGCTCGCGGTCTCACCGCGACGCCGAGCACGCACGAAACGCCCGATCGCCTGCGCGAAGAAGAGCGGGGTGGAGGCGGACGTCGCATAGACGCCGACAGCGAGGCGGGGCACGTCGACTCCCTCGGACACCATCCGCACCGCCACCATCCAGCGGGAGTCCGAGGCGGAGAACGTTTCGATGCGGGAAGATGCCTCGGCCTCGTCGGAGAGGACGACGGTGACGGGTTCTCCGGAGATCTGTTGCAGGATGTCCGCGTACGCGCGCGCCGCCGTCTGGTCGGTCGCGATCACGAGGCCCCCCGCATCGGGGACCTGCTCCCGTACCTCGGAGAGGCGTCGATCGGCGGACCGAAGGACGGCGGAGATCCACTCCCCCTCTGGCGCGAGCGCGGTGCGCCACGCCTGGGACGTGATGTCCTTCGTGTTGTCCTGGCCGAGCTGGGCCTCCATCTCGTCGCCCGTCTTGGTGCGCCAGCGCATGTGCCCGGCGTAGACCATGAACAGAACGGGTCGCACGACACCGTCCTCGAGCGCGCGACGATAGCCGTACGCGTAGTCGGTGCGGGAGATGCGGTTCCCCTTGGCGTCGGGGTGGTACTCGACGAACGGGATGGGGGCGGTATCCGAGCGGAAGGGTGTGCCGGACAGCAGCAGTCGGCGAGTGGCGCGGCCGTACGCCTCGCGCAGTGCATCGCCCCAGCTGAGGGCGTCGCCGCCGTGGTGCACCTCGTCGAGGACCACGAGACTGCGCTTCTCGATCGTCAGGTACTGGTGGACGGACGCCTTCACGGCGACCTGCGCGTACGTCACGGCGACGCCGTGATACTGCCGGGCAGGAACGGTGTGCCGATTGCTGAAGTGGGGATCGAGTCGGATGCCCACCCGCGCCGCCGCATCGGCCCACTGCGTCTTGAGGTGCTCCGTCGGTGCGACCACGATGATGCGGTCGACGACCCCACGGCGCAGCAGCTCACTCGCGAGACGCAGCGCGAAGGTCGTCTTGCCGGCCCCGGGCGTGGCCGCGGCCAGGAAGTCACGAGGCCCCTTTCCTACGCCGTCGGGACCGTCCAGCGAGAAGTACTGGTCGAGGGCCTCCGCCTGCCAGGCACGCAGCCGCTGCGCGGTTCCCCACGGCGCTCGTTGCGGATACGTCGGGGAGAGGTGCTCGGCGGCGAAACTGCCGATGTGTTCGGCTCCGTGCTCGTCGATCCGATCGGCGTCGATGGTGGTCTCCCGCTCGTCGTCCATCGCACCTCCCTTCTCGAACGCGAGAATCCACGATAGGCGAGATCGCGGACACCGGGCCTCGACCTGCGCTCAGGACGCGGGGCTACGCTGAGAGGTCAGGAGGAACGATGACGACCGAATCGGCTCTGCCGCACCGCACGCCCTACGTTGCCAACGATCAGGGACATCCGTGGCGGCGTTTCGTCGCCATCGGCGACTCCTTCACCGAAGGCCTCGGTGATCCCTCGCCCGACTCGCCGGGCGGCAACCGCGGTTGGGCCGACCGCGTCGCCGAAGTGCTGGGCGCCGGTGTCGATGACTTCGCGTACGCGAATCTCGCGGTGCGCGGCCGTCTGATCGGCCAGATCGTCGCCGAGCAGATCGAGCCCGCCCTCGCTCTCTCCCCCGACCTCATCAGCTTCTGCGCGGGCGGCAACGACGTCATCCGCCCCGGCACCGATCCGGATGAGATCTCGCAGCAGTTCGAGGACGCCGTCATCCGACTCTCATCGACCGGCGCCACCGTCGTCGTTTTCACGGGCATCGACACGAACTTCTCGCCCGTGTTCCGCGGCTTCCGCGGGAAGGTCGCGATCTACAACGAGAATCTGCGCGCGATCGCCGACCGGTACGACTGCATCGTCGCGGACCAGTGGGGCCTGAAGGAGATCCAGGACACCCGCTTCTTCGCGGACGACCGCCTGCATCTGAACACCCTCGGGCATCACGAGGTCGCGCGGATGGTGCTGAGGGCCCTCAACGTCCCCAACGACCTGACCCCGATGCAGCCTGCGCCTATCGCAGTACGGAACTGGCGTGCGGCCCGAGCCGACGATCTGGTCTGGGCACGGACCTACCTCGTGCCCTGGGTGCTTCGGCGCCTGCGGCACCAATCGTCCGGCGACCACGTGACGGCGAAGCGTCCTGAGGCGTCGCGCGTGGCGCGTATCGAGGATCAGGACTCCGCCGCGGGCGGGTGAGCGAGCGCCCAGAGCGCCACGGCTCCCGCAGAAGCCACATTCAGGGAGTCGACCCCGCCCGCCATCGGGATCGTCACGACCGTGTCGGCTGCCCGCAGCGCACCGCGGCTCAGGCCGTCGCCCTCCGCCCCGAGGAGCAGCGCCACCCGCTCGGGTCTCGACGCCGCGAACGACTCGAGCGCGACGGCGTCATCCGCCAGCGCGAGAGCGGCCAGGTGGAACCCGGCCTCGTCGAAGAGCCCCCGCGCCTCGGGCCACGCCGGGAGGCGGGTCCACGGCACCTGGAAGACGGTGCCCATGCTGACCCGCACACTGCGGCGGTAGAGCGGGTCCGCGCATCGCTCGGTCACGAGGACCGCATCCGCTCCCATCCCCGCGGCCGCGCGGAGGGCCGCGCCGACGTTCGTGTGATCGACGATGTCCTCGAGGACGAGCACCGTGCGGGCACCCCGCAGGAGGTCGGCCACGTCCGGCAGCGCCGGCCGGTGCATCGCCGCGAGCGCGCCGCGGTGCACGCTGTACCCGGTGACCGACTCGGCGACCTCGGCCGGGACGACGTATACCGGCGTGTCCGTGTGCGCCAGGAGCCCTGAAACCTCGTCGACCCATTTCTGCTGCACGAGCACCGACCGCGGTCGATGGCCCGCCGCGAGCGCCCGCGCGATCACCTTGGCAGATTCCGCGATGTACAGCCCCTCCACCGGCTCCGACACGCGCCGCAGTGCGACGTCGGTGAGCCTGCGGTAGTCGTGCAGGCGCGCATCGTCGGGGTCGGTGATCTGTTCCAGGTGCATGGGTCCTCCCCCGCCAGCTAACCAGCCCCGGACACGGGCGACGAAACATGCCCGCAAACCGGCAGGCGTAGGCTCGGCAGCAGGAGGTACTGTGCCACTCGTGACGGAACCCGATCCGACCGCCCTCGCCCAGCTGGAGCGCGCGATCGACGCGCTGGCCGGCCGCCGGGTCGCCGTTCTCACCGGCGCCGGTGTGTCGACGGACTCCGGCATCCCGGACTATCGCGGACAGGGTGCACCGGTGCGCAAGCCCATGAGCGTCGAGCAGTTCCTCGCTGAGGAGAGCGCCAGACGGCGCTACTGGGTGGGCAGCCACCTCGGCTGGCGGCGCTTCGCCGCGGCCCAGCCCAACGAGGGCCACCGAGCCCTCGCCCAGCTCGAGGGCGAGGACATCACGAGCGGTGTCATCACGCAGAACGTCGACGGACTGCACGTGCGTGCCGGCTCTCGTCGCGTGGTCGAGCTGCACGGCACGATGCGTCGCGTGGGCTGCCTCCAGTGCGGGCAGGTGTTCGATCGGCGGGACCTCGCCGCACGGGTCGAAGCGGACAATCCCTGGCTGAGCGCGACGGAAGAGCTGCCGCTCGGTCCGGACGGCGACGTCGCGGGAGCCGAGGTGGAGGGTTTCCGCATCCCCGAGTGCAGTGTGTGCGGAGGCGTGCTCAAGCCGGACGTCGTCTTCTTCGGCGAGTTCATCCCCGCCGAGCGGTTCCGCGAAGCCGAACAGCTGGTGCGCACCGCCGATGCGCTTCTGGTGGCGGGCTCCTCCCTCGTCGTGAACTCGGGCATCAGATTGGTCGAGCGGGCCCGGCGACGTAGGCTTCCGGTGGTCATCGTCAATCGCGGACAGACCCGGGCCGATGCTCGGGCGACGGTCAAGGTCGACGCCGGGACGAGTGAGGTGCTCACCGCTCTGGCCGAGGCGCTTCCCCGCCGACGCTGACTCCGCTTCGACACTCTGACAGGCCTGTGACCCACCTCATCCTGATCCGCCACGGCGAGACCGACTGGAACCGCGCGCGCCTCATCCAGGGCGCGACAGACATCCCCCTCAACGACACCGGACGCGCGCAGGCGCGCGAGGCCGGCCTCGCGCTGCGCGACCGCCTCGACACGGACATGCCGCTCGTGCTCGTCTCGAGCGACCTGCAGCGTGCAGCCGAGACGGCGGACATCATCGGGGCGATCCTGGAGCGGCCCGTGACCGCCCGTTATCCGGAGCTGCGCGAGCGCTCGTACGGCGAGGCCGAGGGAGTGTCGATCGATGAGCTCGCCGAACGCTGGGGACGCGGGCCGGATGCTCGGGTGCCGGGCGCCGAGACGCGCGAACAGCTGCGAGAGCGCGCGCTGCGTGCCGTAGCACGGGTCATCGACGACGCATCGACGGAGGCGGAACCGTCCGTCGTGGTGGCCGTCGCGCACGGCGCGCTGATCCGTGAAGTGCTCGCCTTCGCCACCGACGAACAGCTTCCCGCCGACGGCGATCGGCTCGGCAACGGTTCGGCGCAGGAATTCTCGTGGGAGGACGGCGTGCTGCGCCTGCTCTCCTACTCGTCCGTCTGAGCCGAGGCGCCGGCTCGACGACGATGCCGTAGCCTGGCTCACACCATGAGCCGTCGCCCGAGGAACGTTCCGAACCCGGAATCCGGAGCCGCTTCCCGGCGCGACTTCCTCCGAGTAGGTGGGCTGGCCCTCGGCGGACTGGCCCTGGGAGGAGCCGCCGGAGCGGGGGCGGCGACGTTGCAGGCCTCGACGCGTCCGTCACGCGCCGCGAACGAGCCCGCGTTCGCCCACGTCGTGGTCCTGATGGGCGAGAACCGGTCGTTCGACAACCTCCTCGGCCACCTCTACACACCCGACACGCTGCCCACCGGTGCACGGTTCGACGGCCTCGCGTTCGGGGACTACTCGAATCCCGCTCCCGATGGGAGGACGGTTCCTGCGCACGTCTATACGGGCAGCACCGACGACATCATGTGCTCACCCGACCCGGATCCGGGCGAGACGTATCCCCACGTGAACACCCAGATCTTCGGCACGGTCGACCCCGCATCCAACGAGACATCCTGGCACCGACCGCTTCGCGCTCCCTGGAATGCCCCGTCCGCGGACATCACCCCGACGATGCAGGGATTCGTGCGCGACTACGTCGCGAACTACCGGCGAACGAGCAAGGGCAGAGAGCCGTCTCCCGCAGACGCGGACGTCATCATGGGCGGGTTCTCGCCCGCGATGCTGCCGGTGCTCTCCACGCTCGCTCAAGGGTTCGCGGTCTACGACCACTGGCACTGTGCCGTTCCCAGCCAGACATACTGCAACCGTTCCTTCTTCCACGCGTCGACCTCGCACGGTTTCGTCACCAATCGTGGTGGCGGCGGCTACAGCAAGTGGCTGGATGCGGCTCCGGCGCCGACGATCTTCAACCGCCTGGAGGAGGCCGGTCGCAGCTGGCGCATCTACTTCGACGAGCAGCAGCTGGTCTCCCTCACGGGTGTCATGCACGCGCCCGTGCTCGAGAAGTACTGGCGTACCGACCATTTCGCGTACATGGACCATTTCTTCGCGGATGCGAAGGCCGGCACCCTGCCCGACTACGCGTTCATCGAGCCACGGATGGTCTACAACCACAACGACTTCCACCCACCCTTCGGCGTCGTGCGCGGAAGCGAGGTCGACGGGTCCCCCGTGTTCGACTCGGCGGTGTCGGACGTCCGCGCCGGCGAAGCCCTCGTGGCCAGCGTCTACGACGCGATCCGCACCTCCGACAGCAGCGAAGGCTCCCACGCCCTGAACACGCTCCTGCTCATCACGTTCGACGAGCACGGCGGCACGTACGACCACGTCGTGCCGCCCAGGGCCACTCCTCCCGACCCCGAGGCGGCAGAGGGTGAGATGGGCTTCCGTTTCGACCGGCTCGGACTGCGGGTGCCCGCGATCGCCGTCTCGGCGTACACACGGGCCGGAACGGTCATCAACGAGGAGGTCCATCACGCGGCCGTCATCGCGACCCTCTGTCAACTGCACGGTCTCGAGCCGCTGACCGATCGCGACCGCGGCGCTCCCACCCTGTTCGGTGCGACGAATCTGACCGAGCCGCGCGATCCGTCCACCTGGCCCACGGTGAACCCCGCCTATGTGCCGCCTCTCCTGGAGGAGGACGAGCTGGAGGAGATCCGCAGCTCGGACAAGCCGCTGACGTCGCCCGCGAAGGGGCTGCTCGGCCTCCTCCTGGAGCGCTACGGCCCGAGCGGCGCTCCGGAACCGGAGACCTACGCCGACGCGTACAACATCCTGAAAGCGCACGGACTGGGACTGTTCACGACGGAAGGCGCCTCTCCAAGCCCGACCGCCTCGTGACCCCCGCCGCGCAATATGCGCAGACGTCACTGCCCACTGCTGCTAGCGTTGCGCATCATGCCCGCCTTGGACCGTATCGACATCGAGCTGCTCCGCGCCCTCGCTGACGACCATCGCGCAACGGTCGTCGCCCTCGCCGAGCGCCTTCAACTGTCCCGGAACACGGTCCAGGCGCGGCTCGCGCGTCTGGACCGCACGGGAGCGTTCCTCAGCTACCAGCGCGCTCTCTCGACCAGTGCCCTCGGGTTCCCCATCGAGGCCTACGTCAGCGTCACCGTACGACAGCACGAACTGCCACGGATCCGGGAACAGCTGGCAGAAGTTCCGGAGGTGTTGCAGGCGCACGGCCTCGCGGGCTCGGTCGATCTGCTCGTCCGTGTCGCCTGCCGGGACGCGCAGCACCTGTTCGACACGGATGCCCGCATCCTCGCGATCAGCGGGGTGGAGCGCACCGAGACCTCCTTCGTCATGGACGAAGTGATCCCCTATCGCGTGACGCCTCTCATGGCGATGGCGCAGCCGCAGCGCTAGCCGCGGTGGCCTGCACGGAAGGCGCCGAGGCGTCCATCCGCACCAGCACCACGCCGACGATCAGGACCGCACCGCCCACGATCTGCACCGGGCCGGGGGCTTCGCCCAGGAGGAGCCAGGCGAACAACAGCGCGAAGAGAACCTCCGAAAGCCCGACGAAGGATGCCACCCGCGAGCCGAGCATCGGCACGGCGATCACCCCGAGGGAGTAACCGAGCGTCGTGGCCACGGCGCCGACCCAACCGATGGCGACCCACGCCGGGAGCTCGAATCCCGCCAGCACGACGGACACATCGGGGGCGGAGAACGGCAACAGACCGGTGGCGCAGAGGGCGGCCATGAGTGCGGCGCCCACGATCAGGCCCCCGGCCGCGAGCGCCAGGGGCGGCAGTTCTTCGCCGGTGCGTTCGGACAGCAGGAAGTACGCACCCACGCAGACAGCGGCGCCGAGCGCGAAGATCGTGCCGAGGAGGTCGAAGCGCGCCCCCGCGATGTCCACGACCAGCACGAGAGCCAGGATCGCGACCGCGGAGCCGGTGAGCACCAGTCGGGACGGAGCGCGACGTGTGCGCACCCACGCGAGCAGGACGAGCAGCACGGGCGCGAGGTACTGCACGAGGAGCGCAACGGCCACCGGCATCCGTTGCATCGCGGCGAAGTAGAAGATCTGACAACCCGCGACGCCCGTCAGGCCGAATCCGACGATCAGCGGCCACTGCCGGCCCAGGAGCCCCGACCGGCGGCGCACCGCGCGGATCAAAGCCGGCGACAGGATGAGCGCCGCGAGCGACATCCTCACCAGGAGCGCGGCTCCGAGCGTCCATCCCGCCTCGATGAGCGGCTTCACGACCGGACCGCTGGAGGAGAATGCCAGCGCGGACGCGAGCCCGACGGCAAGCCCGGCGACGCGGCGACTCGGCACGGGCGGAGGCTCGACCACGGCGAGGGAGGAGGTCTGGGCGACCATCGGCGACTCCGACTGTCAGGGGTAAACTGGAGGAACGCTGGTGACGTTATCCCCCCTTGAGTCAGGAGTCAACTTGATTTTCACCCCTGACACCCGGTCGTCCCTCGTCATGACCGCTGACATGGTCAACACGCTGCCGGGAACGGCGTCACCGGACGTGGACGGCCTCGTCGATCTCGACGGTCTCGCCGCATACCTGCGGGTTCACCCCTATTCGGGATCGATCCGTCTCGATGCCGATGAGCTCGACGCGATCCGCCGCATCCGGCCCCGCCTGCGAGAGCTCTGGGCGCTCGATCGCGATTCCGCGGTGCCCGTCGTCAACGCGATGCTCCACGACAGCAACGCCGTGCCGCGTCTCGTCCGCCACGATGCGTACGACTGGCACATCCACGCCACACCCGATGACGGACCGCTCGCCGACCGGATCCTCATCGAAGCCGCGATGGCGTTCGTGGACGTGATCCGCGCCGATGCGTACGAGCGGATCCGGGTGTGCTCGGCCGACGATTGCGGTGCGGTGTACGTCGACTTCTCCCGCAACGGCTCGAAGCGCTATTGCGACACCGGCAACTGCGGCAACCGGATGAACGTCAACGCGTACCGTCAGCGGAAGGCGCAAGAAAGCGACTGATCGCCGCCGCCGCCGGCTCGGGCGTCTCGTAGTGGATCAGATGACCGACACCGGCGATCTCGACGAGCTCCGCGTCGCGGAACATCCCGCGCAGGGCGCGCTCTGCTTCGATCGGCGTGATGTCGTCGAGTTGAGCCGCGACGAGCAGCGTGGGCTGCGAGATGCGCGGCGCGAACTCCCGCACGTCGTGCGAAACGGACGCCACGAATGCTTGCAGGAGGACGTCGCGGTCCGCGAAGCGCGAGAAATAGCGATCGTGCTGGTCGTGTACGAACCGTCGCAGCAGCGGCTGACGCGTCTTGACCATGGCGACGCTCATCCCCCGCACGATCAGGCGGTTGCGCAGCAGCGCGTCGCCCACGGGCGCGGGCAGGCGCGCCGCGGCACGGTAGTAGAGGACCGCGAGTCGAGTGAGGAACCCACGTGGCCCCTCCAGTGCGGGCGCACCGATGGGGTTCACGAGCACGAGGCGATCCGTTGGGAGCCCCCCGGCCACGGCCGCCGAGGCCACGATCGATCCGAAAGAGTGACCGAGGACCGGCGCTCCCGGCGCCACCGCCGCCGCGAAGCCGTCCAGCCACTGCGCGTACAGCTCTAGATCGTGGACGCGGTGCGGGATCGGCGCCGTCTCGCCGAAGCCCGGCAGATCGGGGGCGATGATGCGGAAGCCCGGAAGGTTCGCAACGACCGGCTCGAGCCCGTGGTGGTCGCCGCGGAAGCCGTGCACGAGCAGGAGGGTCGTGTGGGCGTCTTCCTCGCCGTACTCCCAATAGACGGTCTCGCCCCCCATCACCTCGACACTTCGCCGCAGGACCGGAATGGGCGCGAGCTTGTCGGCGTACGGATGCGGCGCTGTCACCGTTCGAGTCTACGTCGCGCCCGGCGTGGTCATCCGGGCGTGGGGGTGGTCTCGCGTAGCGTGAGCGCATGCCCGAGGACCCCGTCGCCGCTGGCGCGCCCGAAGCGCTGTTCGACCTCGAGACGTTCCTGCCCGTCGGCCCTCCGGCCTGGGCCAGACGCATCGGCGTCTTCGATCTCGAGACGACCGGCGTCGATGTGACCCGCGACCGCATCGTCACCGCGCATGTCGGCGTGCTGGACGAGACCGGGTCCGTGGTCGAAGCGCGCTCGTGGCTCGCGGACCCGGGCATCGCGATCCCCGAAGGGGCGACAGCGGTGCACGGCATCTCCACGGCCCACGCTCGCGCGTACGGGCGTCCCGCGCGCGAGGTCGTCGAGGAGGTCGTCGGAGCGCTCTCGGATCTCTTCGCTGCGGGCACGCCGGTCGTCGCGTACAACGCTCCGTACGACTTCTCGCTTCTTCGATACGAAGCCGCGCGTCACCGCGTGTCGCCGATCGAGAACCCGTCCCCCGTGATCGATCCGCTCGTGCTCGACAAGGCGTTCGACGCCTACCGTCGCGGCAAGCGCACGCTGAGCGTCGTCGCCGAGCACTATCGCGTCATCCTCGACGGCGCGCACGAAGCCGCGGCGGATGCGGTCGCCGCGGGACGGGTCGCGCTCGCCCTCTGCGAACGCTACGGCGATCTGCTGCCGGCGGCCGTGGCGGAGCTGCACACCAACCAGGTCGCCTGGGCGAGGTCGCAGGCTGAGAGCCTGACCGAGTACTTCGTCCGCATCGGTCGCATCGATCCGCTCGATCCCGTCGACGGACGCTGGCCGATCCGGTGACGCACGAAGGGCCCCGCGATGACGCGGGGCCCTTCGTGCGTGATGGCGTCTTACTTGGCGCCGAAGTTCTTGAAGCGCTGGTTGAACTTCTCGACGCGACCGGCCGAGTCCATGATGCGCTGCTTGCCCGTGTAGAACGGGTGCGAGGCGGACGAGATCTCGACGTCGACGACGGGGTACTCGACGCCGTCGAGCTCGATCGTCTTGTCGCTCGAGACCGTCGAGCGGGTGAGGAAGGTCTCGCCCGAGCCGAGGTCGCGGAAAACGACGTCGCGGTAGTCGGGGTGGATGTCAGTCTTCATGGATGTTCCTTGCGGGAGTGCTTCGGAGGAAAGTCTGCGGTGCCGGGAGCACCAAAAGACGAGTCTAACAGGAGGAGCGGCGCTTCGCCGCATCCGGCGCTCAGCGCGCCGCGCGTGCAGCGTAGCGGCCGTCGGCTTCGGTGACCACGATCGGCATCCCGAACGTCTCGGAGAGGTTCTGCGCGGTGAGCGTCTCGGCGATCGGCCCCGAGGCGACGACGGCGCCCGCACGCAACAGCAGCACGTGGGTGAATCCGACCGGAATCTCTTCGACATGGTGCGTGACCATGACCATCGCCGGCGTCGTGGGCGCTTGGGCGTAGCCGCTCAGCAGTTCGAGGAGCTCCTCTCGCGCGCCCAGGTCGAGGCTCGCGGTCGGCTCATCGAGAAGCAGCAGCTCGGGATCGGTCATGACGGCGCGGGCGATCTGGACGCGCTTCTGCTCCCCGTCCGACAACGTCCCGAAGGTGCGATCGGCGAGGTGGTCGAGCTTCCACTCGGCCAGCACACGCAGTGCGCGGCGCTCGTCGATGCGGTCGTACTGCTCGTTCCAGCGTCCGAGCACGGAGAACGCCGCGGTCAGCACGACGTTCAGAACCGTCTCTTCAGCGGGGATGCGCTTGGCCATCGCGCTGGAGGCGAATCCGATGCGAGGACGCAGCTCGAACACGTCGGTGCGTCCGAGACGCTCGCCCAGGATGGTCACCGCGCCGGAGGTCGGGTGATCGAGGGTCGCGGCGAGCTGAAGGATCGTGGTCTTGCCTGCGCCATTGGCGCCGAGGACCACCCAGCGCTGGTCACCGTCCACCTGCCAGTCCAGATGGGAGACGATGTCCTTGGCGTTGCGGCGGACGACGACGTCGGAGAAATCCAGCACCTGCGGCATGCCGTCCAGCCTACCGGGCCGGCGGTTGCGGCCGAGCCGGATCAGCGGGTCTCGAGGACTTCGCGATAGAGCTGCTCGGTCTCGGCGGCGATGCGCGTCCAGCTGAAGTCCTCGACCGCGCGGCGCCGGCCGGCGGCACCGTAGCGTGCGGCCTGCTCAGGATCCGAGACGACCTCGGTGAGCACGCGGGCGAGATCTTGGACGAAGCGGTCGGGGTCGAGCGGCGTCCCCGTGCCGTCCTGCACCTGCGCGATGGGCACGAGGCGTCCCGTCTCACCGTCGACCACGACCTCGGGGATGCCGCCGGTGGCGGTTCCGACGACGGCCGCACCGCACGCCATCGCCTCCAGGTTCACGATCCCGAGCGGCTCGTAGATCGAGGGACAGACGAACGTGGTCGCGGCGGTCAGGATGGCGGACAGCTCGGGGCGCGGCAGGTGCCGGTCGATCCAGACCACCCCGTCGCGCGTCTCCTGCAGCTCGCGCACCAGAGCTTCGACCTCCGCCATGATCTCGGGCGTGTCCGGAGCGCCCGCGCAGAGCACCAGCTGAACATCGGCGGGCAGCAGCCGCGCTGCGCGGAGCAGGTACGGCAGGCCCTTCTGCCGAGTGATGCGCCCGACGAAGACCACGGACGGCCTCGTCGCGTCGATGCCGAGAGTTCGCAGGAGATCCTCGTCGCGGGTCGGCTGCCAGGCTTCGGCGTCGATACCGTTGTAGATGACGCGCACGCGCGCCGGATCCACCTGCGGGTACGCGCGCAGGATGTCGGTCCGCATCCCCTCACTGACCGCGACGATCGCCGCCGCGGACTCGTAGGCCGTGCGTTCGACCCAGCTCGACACCGCGTAACCGCCCCCGAGCTGTTCTGCCTTCCAGGGCCGCAGCGGTTCGAGCGAGTGCGCGGTGACGACGTGCGGGATGCCGTGCAGGAGAGATGCGAGGTGGCTCGCGAAGTTCGCGTACCAGGTGTGGCTGTGCACGATGTCGGCCCCGGCGACGTCGCCGACGATCTCCAGATCGGTGCCGAGCGTCTTCACCGCGGGGTTCGCGTGCGCGAGTTCCGCAGGCGTGGCATACGACGTCGTATCCGCTTCGTCGCGCGCTTCTCCGAACGCGCGCACCTGGACCTCGATGCGCTCGCGCAGGGCGCGGACGAGCTCGGCGACATGGACTCCGGCCCCGCCGTAGATCTCGGGCGGGTATTCCTTGGAAACGATGTCGACGCGCATGTCATGGACGCTAGTACAGGGGGTGCGTGCGGCATAGTCTGGTGCCATGCCGGCACCCAAGGTCTTCGGAATCATCCTCGCGGGTGGCGAAGGTAAGCGACTCATGCCGTTGACGGCCGACCGGGCTAAGCCGGCGGTGCCGTTCGGCGGCCAGTACCGACTCATCGACTTCGCCATCTCGAACCTCATCAACTCCGGGCTGCGACAGATCGTCGTGCTGACGCAGTACAAGTCGCACAGCCTCGATCGCCACGTCTCCCAGACCTGGCGCATGTCGGCGCTTCTCGACTCCTACGTGACGTCGGTGCCGGCCCAGCAGCGCCTCGGCAAGCGATGGTTCTCCGGTTCCGCCGACGCGATCCTGCAGAGTCTGAACCTCATCAATGACGAGCAGCCCGACATCGTCGTCGTGGTCGGCGCGGACCACGTGTACCGGATGGACTTCCAACAGATGCTGGACGCGCACATCTCATCCGGAGCGCGCGCGACGGTCGCCGGCATCCGCCAGCCGATCGGCCTGGCCAACCAGTTCGGCGTGATCGACGTCGAGCCGGACGACCCGACCCGCATCCGCGAATTCCTCGAGAAGCCGCAGAATCCGGCAGGGCTCGTCGACAGCCCGCACGAGGTGCTGGCCTCGATGGGCAACTACATCTTCAACACCGACGCGCTCATCGAAGCCGTCGAGGCGGATGGCGAGCTTCCCACGTCGAATCACGACATGGGTGGCGACATCGTGCCGTACTTCGTCGACCGCGGGGAGGCGGGTGTCTACGACTTCATCCGCAACGAGGTGCCCGGCTCGACCGACCGAGACCGCGCCTACTGGCGCGATGTCGGCACGATCGACTCGTTCTACGACGCGCACCTCGATCTGATCTCGACGCTTCCGATCTTCAACCTGTACAACACGCAGTGGCCCATCCACTCCCAGCTGGTGAACTCGCCGCCCGCGAAGTTCGTGCGGGATGCGGTGGGGCGTATCGGCAACGCCATCGACTCCGTCGTCTCGCTCGGCTCCGTGCTGTCGGGGACGCACCTGGAGCGCAGTGTCGTGGGCCCCTGGACCTTGGCCGGGGGCGGATCGACCATCACCGACTCGGTGCTCTTCGACCGCGTTCGTGTGGGGGCCGGCGCACGCATCCATCGAGCGATTCTCGACAAGAACGTCGTCCTGGCCGACGGCGCGACGGTGGGCGTCGATCGCGAACGCGACCTGGCACGGGGATTCACGGTCACCGACTCCGGGATCACCGTCGTCGGCAAGAACGTCCGCGTCGAGCCGTGACAGCCGCGGCCCCTGTCAGCCGCCCGGGGCCGCGCGCGCTAGCGTGGACGGATGCGTGAGAACCGCCCTCGTCGTCTCCTCGTCGTCCTCGACGCCGACTCCACTCTCATCCGCAACGAGGTCATCGAGTTGATCGCGGACGAGGCCGGACGGGGTGCCGAGGTCGCGGCGGCGACGGAGGCCGCAATGCGGGGGGACGTCGATTTCGCCACGAGTCTGCGCTCCCGCGTCGCGCAACTGCGCGGTGTGCCCACCGCATCCTTCGCACGCGTGAGATCGCGCATCGAACCGACGCCGGGCGTGCGCGAACTGATCGATGCCGTGCATGCCCGCAACGGCATCGTCGGTGTGGTCTCCGGCGGGTTCCACGAGATCCTCGACGAGGTCGCGCCCGCACTCGGAGTCGATCTCTGGCGCGCGAACCGACTCCAGGTCGACTCCGGAGCACTGACGGGCGCCGTGTCGGGAGAGATCGTCGACGGCGAAGCCAAGGCGTCGCAGCTGCGCGAGTGGGCCGCTCGGTACGAGGTCGATCCACGCCGCACCGTCGCCATCGGCGACGGTGCCAACGACCTGCCGATGATGCGTACGGCGGCTCTCGGTCTCGCATTCAACGCCAAGCCGGCCGTGCGCGCCGCCGCAGACCTCGTCATCGGCCCCGTGGATCTGCGCGAGATCATCCCGCTTCTGCCCTGACGGCGTCCGAAGCCGGGCGTAGAGTCCGAGGATGCAGCTCATCCTCATTCCCGGCCTGTGGCTGGATGCCGGTTCGTGGCACGACGTGGTGCCCACGATCGACGACGCAGGCTTCGATGCCGTGCCCCTTACGCTCCCGTCGTCGGCAGACGCGCACCTCGCGGATTGGGTCGCCGCCGTCGTCACCTGGATCGACGCGGCAGCAGAACCCGTGGTGCTCGTGGGGCACAGCGGCGGCGGCAACGTGGCCTGGGGCGCCGCCGACGCACGCCCGGAGGCGGTCGCGCGTGTGGTCCTCGTCGACACCGTGCCGGTGCCCGACGGCGCCGGTATCGCCGCCTTTCCGGTGGTGGACGGCGTCGTCCCCTTCCCGGGTTGGGCGACATTCGACGCACCGGACATCGCTGACCTCGATGACGCAACGCGCGCCCGGGTCGAGGCGGCGGCGATTCCCGTCCCCGCAGCCGTTCCGACCGACCCACTGCATCTGCACGACCGGCGCCGATACGGCATCCCCGTCACGGTCCTCTCCGGCAGCGCCGACGCCGAGGAGCTCGACGCCCAGTTGACGCAGTGGCCGAGCTATCGCGACGAGTGGCACGCCATCGTCGACCGTGAGGTCGTACCGATCGGTTCGGGCCACTGGCCGCAGTTCTCCCAGCCCCAGCGGCTGGGAGCGCTCATCGTCCGAGCGGTCGAGCGCTGACGGTCAGTGCCCCATGCCCAGGCCGCCATCCACCGGGATGACCGCGCCGGAGATGTAGGCGGCGTCGTCGGAGGCGAGCCACGCCACGACCGCGGCGACCTCCGAAGCGGTGCCGTAGCGACCGGCGGGAATCGCCTTCTTGTACTCCGCCTGCGTTTCGGCGGGCAACTCCGCCGTCATGTCGGTCTCGATGAATCCCGGCGCGACGACATTCGTCGTGATGCCGCGTGCCCCGAGCTCGCGAGTCAGCGAGCGGGCGAATCCGACGAGAGCGCTCTTCGAACTGGCGTAGTTGATCTGGCCCGCCGACCCGTAGAGGCCCACGACACTGGAGATGAGGATGACGCGACCCCATCGTGCCCGGACGAGCCCCTTGGCAGCGCGCTTGACCACACGGAATGTGCCGCCCAGGTTCGTGTCGATGACATCGTCGAAATCGTCCTCGCTCATGCGCAGAAGCAGCATGTCGCGGGTGATTCCCGCGTTGGCGACGAGGATGGTCACCGGACCGAGCTTCTCCTCGACCTCGGTGTAGGCGGCGTCCAGCGCGGCCGCGTCCGTGACGTCGGCCCGCACCGTGAGCGTACCTTCCGGCCCCTCGCCCGAACGAGCGGTCACCGCGACGCGGTAGCCGTCGGACACGAAGCGTTCGGCGATCGCGCGGCCGATGCCGCGGTTGCCTCCGGTGATGAGCACGACACGGTCGCTCGACATGGTTCTCCTCGTCAGATCGGGCAGAGCCTCCAGCCTATCGACAGGCTCGTTTGACACCGCCCGGCGGTGACTGGAAGGCTTCCCTCACAGACGGAAAGGCTTCCAGATGAGCGATCAGAACAACGACTTCCCCGCGCCCGAATCAGCGGGAGAGGGCATCGCCCCCGACGCTCAGCCCGTGCCCGCGGAACCCACCGCGGCGGCCCCGGCCTCACCCGACTACCAGGCACCGGCGTACGCCCCGCCGTCGTACCCCGCCCCGTCGTCGCCGGCCCCCTCCCCCGCGACGCCTGCCGGATACCCGGGGTACAGCGCGCCGCCGGCGAGCCCGGCGCCCTACCCGGCCTACAACGTCCCGCCCGCGTCGCCCGTGTACCCTCCGACCTACCAGGGCGCACCGGCCTACGGCGCCCCGCCGGTGTATACGCCGTACCCGGCGGGTCCGAAGACGAACAGCCTCGCCGTCGTGTCCTTGGTGTCCTCGATCGTCGGGATCGTCCTCATCCCGTTCATCGGCTCCATCGTCGGCATCATCACCGGCCACATCTCGCTCAAGCAGATCCGCGAGCGCGAGGAGGGCGGTCGCGGGCTGGGGCTGGCGGGCACGATCACCGGTTACGCGGGCCTGGTGCTCTACGCGATCATCACGGTGCTCGTCGTCCTCTGGATCGTCTGGATCGTGAACCTCTCGAACGGCGCCTACTACGACTACAGCTACTCCTCCTGACCGACCCCGCGAGCGGTGCCTCCGGCGTACTCTGGAAGCACCGTGAAGCAGCCCTCCCCACCACAGTCGGCGACCTCGCTCCCCCACGCGCCGCGTGACGAGTCGAGTGCTCGCATGCTCAAGTACGTCATCATGATGGGCGTACGGGTGGCCTGCTTCGTCGCGATGATCCTCGTCACCCCCTACGGCTGGTATACGTGGCTGTTCGCGGCGGGAGCGGTCTTCCTCCCCTACATCGCCGTCGTCGTGGCGAACGTAGGCCAGGAGTCACGTGCCGCGCCCGCCGAGACCGTGACGCTGCCCGCTCTCGAGCAGCGACAAGACGAGCCGTCCCCGACTCCGCACAGCCAGGTGATCACCATCTCCGAGACACCCCCGAACCCGCACTCCGCATGAGTGAAGAGGCGATCTGTTCGCGAGCGGGATGTCGCGACGGCGCCCTCTGGCGGGTGCTGTGGCGTAATCCGCGGATACATGACACGGACCGGCGGAAGGTCTGGCTGGCCTGCGACGCTCACGTCGCATATCTCCGAGACTTCCTCGCCACTCGTTCCTTCCCGGTCGCGGTGGAGCCTTTCGCGAGAGAGGACGCATCGTGAGCATCCGACGGGACACGGCGCTGCGATGGACGGCCTATGTGGGGGTCGCCGTCGCGTTCGCCATCGCCTGTGTCTTCCTCTCGAATTGGCAGTTCGCGCGCAACGACGAGCGCGCCGCGCAGCTGGCCCTCGTCGACCGGAACTACGACGCGGCCGCGGTCCCGCTGGATGATCTCCTCCCCGACGACCAGCTCGATCCGGAGTCGGAATGGCATCCCGTCGTCGTCACCGGCGAGTACGTTTCGGAGCAGCAGCTCGTGGTCCGCAATCGGCCACACGGCGGCACGAGCGCCTTCGAGGTCCTGACACCCCTGCGCACGTCCGACGGGCGCGTGCTCATCGTCGACCGCGGATGGATCCCGCCGGCGGAGAGCGGCGACGGGCCCGCACTCATCCCCGCGCCGCCGTCGGGCACGGTGAGCGTCGTCGTGCGCCTCCGCGCCCCCGAGGCACTCCCGAACTCGGGCCGCACCGCGCCTGCGGGGCAGGTGCCGACGATCAATCTGCCGCTCGTCGCGGAAACCACCGGTTCGGCGACCCTGACTTCCGCCTACGGGGTGCTCGTGAGCGAGGATCCCCCGGTCTCCGATATGCCGTACGCGCTGGCAGCTCCGTCGGAGGATCCCGGGCCGCATCTGTCGTACGCGATCCAGTGGATCCTGTTCGCCGTGATGGGGTTCGTCTTCATCGGATACATCATCCGCACCGAACGTCGGAAGCGCACCGAGGACCAGGAAGACGATGATCGCCCGGCCGTGTCTCGTGTCACCCGAGCCCGCAAGCGCGTGGATCGCGACGCCGAGCAGGAGGACGCGATCCTCGACCGCGCGGACGCGTGAAGGATCAGGCCAGGGTGATCAGGTCGACGTAGTCGCGACCCCAGATGTCCTCGACCCCGTCGGGCAGGATGAGGACGCGCTCCGGATTGAGGGCCTCGACGGCTCCCGCATCGTGCGAGACGAGCACCACAGCACCCTCGTAGTGCGCGAGCGCACCGAGGATCTCCTCGCGCGAGGCGGGGTCGAGGTTGTTCGTCGGCTCGTCGAGGAGCAGCATGTTGGCGCTCGAGACGACCAGGGTCGCCAACGACAGTCGCGTCTTCTCGCCGCCTGAGAGCACCCCGGCGGGCTTGAGCACGTCGTCACCGGTGAACAGGAACGACCCCAGCACCTTGCGGGCCTCCGTCGCCGTGATGTCCGGTGCCGCCGACATCATGTTCTCCAGGACCGACCGCGACACGTCGAGGTTCTCGTGCTCCTGGGCGTAGTAGCCGACCTTCAGTCCGTGCCCGGGCTCGATGGTTCCGGTGTCGGGGGCGTCCACACCCGCGAGCATCCGCAGCAGTGTCGTCTTTCCCGCGCCGTTGAGGCCGAGTACGACGACCTTCGAGCCGCGA
This sequence comes from Microbacterium sp. RG1, assembly GCF_005347485.1. NCBI lineage: Bacteria > Bacillati > Actinomycetota > Actinomycetes > Micrococcales > Microbacteriaceae > Microbacterium > Microbacterium sp. RG1. Next base: position 974,516 of record NZ_CP034121.1, read on the forward strand.
TCGATCGCGAGATCCACGTCGGCGAAGATCTCCAGCGAGCCATACGACTTCGACAGGCCGCGCGCCATCAGCGGGGTCTTCCCACAGGGGGCGGGCTTCGGGAACCGGAGCTTCGCGACGCGATCCTCCTGGCGCACCTGATCGAGACCGGACAGCATCTTCTCCGCGCGCGCCACCATCTGGTGCGCGGCCGCGGCCTTCGACGCCTTGGCACCGAAGCGCGCCGCCTGCAGCTGCAGTGCGGTCGCCTTCTTCTCGACGTTGACGCGCTCCTTCTTGCGGCGCTCCTCGTCTGCCACCCGCTGACGCTGGTAGTTCTTCCAGTTCATGTTGTAGATGTCGATGACCTGGCGGTTGGCGTCGAGGTAGAACACACGGTTGACGGTCTCGCCGACCAGCTCCACATCGTGGCTGATCACGATGAGTCCGCCCTTGTAGTTCTTGAGGAACTCGCGGAGCCAGACCACGCTGTCGGCATCGAGGTGGTTGGTCGGCTCGTCGAGGATCATCGTGTCCGCATCCGAGAACAGGATGCGGGCGAGCTCGATGCGTCGGCGCTGACCACCGGAGAGCGTCTTCAGCGGCTGATCGAGGATGCGATCGGGCAACGACAGGTTGTGGGCGATCGATGCCGCCTCCGCCTCAGCCGCATAGCCGCCGAGCGACTCGAAGCGCTCCGTGAGGCTGCCGTACCGTCGCATCGCCTTGGCCGCGACATCGGGGTCGTCGTCCGCCATCGCGAGCGAGGCCTCCTGCATGCCGAGCGCGAGCGTTCCCAGCCCGCGCGCGTCGAGGATGCGCGTGCGCGCCAGCATCTCGGGGTCGCCGGAACGAGGGTCCTGCGGCAGGTAGCCGAGCTCCCCTCCACGCTGCACCTCTCCCGCCGAAGGCAGCAGATCGCCGGCGAGGACCTTCGTGAGCGTCGTCTTGCCCGCACCGTTGCGACCGACCAGGCCGATCTTGTCGCCTCGGGAAACGCGGAAGGCGACCTCGGACATGAGAACGCGCGCGCCGACGCGGATCTCGAGGTCATGCACGGCGAGCACGGCGTACGTCCGTTCTGTTCGGGTGGGAAGGCGGCCGAAGTAGGCCACCGTTCAGTCTACCGGCGCGCACCGCGACCGTCGCCCGGCCGAACAGCCGTGTGGATTCGGGTCGAGAACCGTCCACGAGTTAGGGTAGCCTCGCCTAGCACCCCTCCAGAAAGGCCCTCCTCGTCATGCAGATCAAGCGTTGGACCGCTCTCGCGGTCGCCACCGTCTCTCTCGCCGCTCTCACCGCCTGCAGCTCGGGCGCGGCGACCCCCGCTGCCACCGACGGCGGCGCGGAAGAGGACGGCGCATTCCCGCTCTCGATCGAGAACGCCTTCGGGACCACGACGATCGACGCCAAACCGCAGCGCGTCGTCACCGTCGACTGGGGCAACCAGGATGTCGCACTGGCGCTGGGAATCGTTCCGGTGGCCATGCCGAAGGTGACCTACGGCGACGAGGACGGCGACGGGCTCCTGCCCTGGGTGAAGGACAAGCTCGACGAGCTGGGTGCGGAGACCCCCGTACTGATGGACGAGACGGATGGGTACGACTACGAGGCCATCGCCGATGCCGCGCCCGACGTCATCCTTGCCGCGTACTCCGGGATGACCCAGGAACAATACGACACCCTGAGCAAGATCGCGCCTGTCGTCACCTACCAGGACATGGCGTGGGGAACCTCATGGCAGGACATGACCATCCTCGACGGGACGGCCCTGGGCATGGCGGATGAGGCGCAGGAGCTCGTCTCCTCGCTCGAGAAGCACGTGGCCGACACGGCCGCGGAGTATCCCGCCATCGCCGGGAAGACGACGCTTCTCTCCTACTTCGACCCCACCGACCTGAGCAACCTCGGCTTCTACAGTCGATCGGACCCGCGCGTGGGCTACCTCGAGGAGATGGGATTCGCCCCCTCCGCCTACGTCAAGGAGCAGTCCGCCGCATCCGACCAGTTCTGGATCGTCACCAGCACCGAACAGATCGAGAGCTTCGAGGACGTCCAGGTGATCGTCACGTACGGCACGGATGAGACCCTCTCCCAGTGGCAGGCCGACCCGCTCCTCTCTCGCATCCCCGCCGTCGCCAACGGTGCCGTCGCGGTGATCACCTCGGACTCGACGCTCTCCTCCGCCATCACGCCTTCGCCCCTGTCGATCGGCACCAGCTACGGCGACGACTACATCAAGCTCGTCGGAGAGGCCGCCGCCAAGGCATCATGATCCGACCGATCGTCCGCGGGTGCGGGCGGCGATGAGCGTCGCCCGCACCCCCGACACTGCCGTCTCCACGCCGTCACCGCGACGGCGCTGGGGGCGGCGACGGGCGTTGTGGCTCGTCGCACTGCTCGCCGCGTTGCTGGCGATCTCGTTCCTGTCGGTGACCTTCGGTGCACGCGCGGTCGGATGGCACGACATCTGGGCCGGACTCGGCGGGGCGGTCGACACGGCGGGGGCCGCCGCAGTGAACAAGCGCATTCCTCGCACCGTCCTGGCGATCATGGTCGGCGCGGCGCTCGGCGTCGCGGGCGCGGTTCTCCAGGGCGCGACCCGCAATCCGCTCGCCGACCCGCAGATCCTGGGGATCAACGGCGGGGCCGCCCTGGCCGTGGTCTGCGGCATCGCGTTCCTGGGTCTCGCGACGCCGGCCGCGTACATCTGGACGGCGTTGGTGGGAGCTGCCGTCGCCGCCGTGTTCGTGTACGGGATCGGCGCACTGGGCCGAGGAGGCGCGACACCGCTCAAGCTCGCTCTTGCAGGTGCGGTGACGGCCGTCGCCTTCTCGTCGTTGACGAGCGCGATCCTGCTGCCCCGGGTCGACGTGATGAGCCAGTTCCGTTTCTGGCAGGTCGGCGGTGTCGGGGGTGCGACGATCGCCACCATCCTGCAGGTCGCGCCGTTCCTCGTGGTCGGTCTCCTCGTGTGCGTGGCGTGCAGCCCCGCACTGAACACGCTGGCGCTGGGAGACGAGCTCGCCGCAGGGCTCGGGGAGCGCGTGCGCACCGCACGCCTGGTGTCCACACTCGGTGCGGTGCTCTTGTGCGGTGCCGCCACGGCGGTCGCCGGGCCCATCGGCTTCGTGGGACTGGTCGTGCCGCACATCTGCCGGTTGTTGATCGGCGTGGACCATCGGTGGCTCCTGCCCTTCAGCGCGGTCGCAGGAGCCGTGCTCCTCATGGGCGCGGACGTCATCGGACGAGTCATCGCCCGCCCGGAGGAGATCGAAGTGGGGATCATCACCGCGCTCGTCGGCGCGCCGTTCTTCATCGCCATCGTCCGGCGGCAGAAGGTGAAGGCGCTGTGACCGTCGCCGCCGGAGCCGTGGACGCGCTCTCCCTCGTCCGGGCGGGGCGTCGCCGACGTCGTCGACGGTGGATCGTCGTCACGTCCGCGCTCGCCGCGATCGCGATCATCGTCTACGCGCTTTCCCTCATGCTGGGGCAGACTCTCTACTCCCCGGCGGAGGTCTGGGCAGTGCTGACCGGGCAGCGCGTTCCCGGTGCGTCCTTCACCGTAGGAGAGCTGCGACTGCCCCGCGCCACGACGGCGCTGCTGACCGGCCTCTGCTTCGGGATGGGCGGCGTCGTCTTCCAGACGATGCTGCGCAATCCCCTCGCGAGTCCGGATGTCATCGGCATCAGCTCAGGCGCGAGTGCCGCCGCTGTCACAGGGATCGTCGTCCTCGGCCTCGGCGAGACGTCTGTCTCATTCTTGGCGACCGGCGCCGCGTTGGCAGCTGCCCTGCTCATCTATCTCCTCGCCTACAAGCGCGGCGGCTCCGGCGCCCGGCTGATCCTGATCGGCATCGGCGTGGCGGCCATCTGCAACAGCGTGATCTCGTACGTCATCTCGCGCGCCGCGGAGTGGGATCTCCAGACCGCCATGCGCTGGATCACGGGCAATCTCAATGACGCCAGTTGGGCGAAGGTCCTGCCCCTCGCCGCGGTGATGGTTCTGGTCGTGCCCGCGCTGCTCTTCCTGTCCCGCGATCTCGAGCTGCTGCGGGTCGGCGACGAGGCCGCATCCGCTCTCGGAGTGCGCGTTGAACGCAGCCGTCTCCTTCTCATCGTGGCCGCCGTGTGCCTGCTGGCGTTCGCGACAGCCGCCGCCGGCCCCATCTCGTTCGTGGCCTTCCTCGCCGGGCCCATCGCCGTGAGGATCCTCGGGCCCGTCGGCTCCCCCGTCATACCCGCCGGGCTCGTGGGCGCCGTCCTCGTGCTGGTGTCCGACTTCATCGCACAGTACGCGCTGGGCACGCGTCTGCCCGTCGGCGTCGTGACCGGCGTGCTGGGCGCGCCCTATCTCGTCTATCTGCTCATCCGCAGCAGTCGGGCCGGAGGAACCTCGATATGACCGCCGAACACACCCTCGTCGCCGACGCCCTCACCCTCGCCTACGGGGACAGGGTGATCGTCGACGCACTGGATCTCTCCGTCCCCGCGGGCAGGATCACGACGATCGTGGGCGCCAACGCGTGCGGGAAGTCCACGCTGCTGAAGTCGATGGCGCGCCTGCTGTCGCCAGAGGCCGGGAGTGTGCTGCTCGACGGGAAGAGCATCCATCGGCTGCCCACGCGCCAGGTCGCGCGCGTGCTCGGGCTGCTTCCGCAATCCCCCATCGCTCCCGACGGCATCGCGGTGTCCGATCTCGTCAGCCGGGGCCGGCATCCGCACCAGGGCCCGCTGGCACGGTGGAGCGCCGCCGATGACGCGGCGATCGCGGGCGCACTCGAAGCGACCGGCACCGCGCATCTGTCCGACCGGTCCGTCGACGAGCTCAGCGGTGGCCAGCGCCAGCGCGTCTGGATCGCGATGGCCCTGGCACAGCAGACGGATCTGCTCCTGCTCGACGAGCCGACGACGTTCCTCGACATCAGCCATCAGATCGACGTGCTGGACCTGCTGACCGATCTCAACCGGGACCGTGGCACGACCATCGTCATGGTGCTGCACGACCTCAACCTGGCGGCGCGTTACGCCGACCATCTCGTCGCCATGGTCGACGGCCGCATCCTCGCCGCGGGAGAGCCGGAGAACGTCCTGACGACGGATGTGGTGCGCACCGTCTTCGGCCTGGAGAGCAGGATCATGCCGGACCCTCTGACGGGCCGCCCCATGGTCATCCCGCTCGGTCGTCACCACACGATCACGGACGCGGACGCGGACGCCTGACGCTCCTGCGGTCTACTCGATGCGTTCCGAGACGCCTTGGCGCCAGTAACCCATGAAGGCCACGCGCTTGCGGTCGACACCGTTGCCCTGGACGAGCAGTCGTCGCAGCGTCTTCACCGTCTGCGACTCGCCCGCCATCCAGGCGTAGAACTCGCCCTCCGAGTCTTCCGGGCTGTCCCAGAGGAGCTCACGGTCGACATCCACGTCCTCGAGCTCCTGCGGACGGGGCGCGGCGGCACGCGCAAGCACGTCGTCGGCGGCGTGCGTCCAGGAGGTCACCGCCGCGATGAGTGCCTCGCCGTGGGCGCGGTCGTCGCGAGCGAGCCACGTCACACGCGCATGCGTCGCGATCGGGAGGGCATCCTGTCGCGAGGGCACCTCGATGAACGCGTCGACGTCGGTGTCGGTGGGCAGCGACTCGAGGATCCCGGCGATGGCGGGTGCGGCGGTCTCGTCACCGGCGAGCAGGAGCCTGCGTGCGCTGCCGGGATGCCAATCGATGCCCAGATGAGAGTCCGGACTGCGCTGATCCGGACCGACGATCACGAGCTCGTCGCCGGCGACGGCGGCTTCCGCCCACGCGCCCGCGGGACCGGGATCATGGTGGAGCACGAAGTCGATGTCGACCTCGCAGTTCTCGGGGTCGACGCGGCGCACCGTATATGTGCGGAAGGGCGTGCGCTCCGCGGGCGACAGTCCGCGCCAGCGGGTGTACCAGTCGCCCCTTGCGATCGCCTCCTCATCGTGTTGACCCACGTCGCACACGCGACCGTCCGGGCCGGGGAACAGGACCTTCAGCCGTTGGTCCCGCCCGGCGGTGCCGAAGTTCTCGAAGTCCGGGCAGGAGAACGTGAGGCGGACGAAGTGCGGCGACAGCCGCACGACCCGCGAGACGTGCGCGATGTACGGGCGGTAGGACGGTCGAGTCACGAGGGCTGTCACCTGATAAGGCTATCCTTACCTTCGCAGATGCCCAAGCGGATTCAAGGAAGAAGGGCGATCCGCTCGATAGCCTCCGTGAGCACCTCGGGCGCGCAGCCGAGCGTCAGACGGATGTGCCCCGCTCCTCCCATGCCGAACGCGGGACCGGAGTGGACGGCCACACGCGCCTCGCGGAGGATCCGCCGTGCCGGCGCATCACCCCACCCGCGGCGAGAGAGATCGACCCACCCGAGGTAACCGGCCTCGGGCGGACGAAATCCCGCATCCGGCAAATGTGCCTCGAGCAAGCCACGCAGGAGATCGACGTTCCCATCGATCGCGAGCGCTTGCGCATCCAACCAGGCGTCGGACTCGACCGACAGGGCGGCCACCGTAGCGACGGCGCCGAAGAGCCCGGTGCGCCACGAGACCTCGTCAGGGAGCGCGCGAAGGACGGCGTGGGTCCGGTCGTCCGCGGCGACCATGATCGCGCACTTCAGACCGGCCAGGTTGAAAGCCTTGCTCGCGGAGACGACGGCGTACCCGCATTGTGCTGCCGCGTCCGAGACGGAGAGGAACGGCGTGACGACGTTTCCCGCGCGCGGCAGGGGCGCGTGGATCTCGTCGCTGACGACGACGGCCCCATAGCGCACTGCGAGCTCCGCCAGCGCGGCCAACGTCCCCGGAGGATGAATCGTCCCGGTGGGGTTGTGGGGGTTGCACAGGAGGATGCCACGCGCGCCGTCGCGGAACGCGGCCTCGATCCCCTCGAGGTCGAGCTCCCAACCCTGTCCCGTGTCTCGCAACGGCACGGACTGCGCGACCCCGCCGGCTTCGGGCACGGCCTCGAAGAAGGGCGGATAGACGGGCGGGGTGATCACGACACGATCGCCCGGCGCGATGACCCGACGGAGGATCTCGACGACACCCATGATGACGTCGCCCGTGATCCGCATCCGCTCTGGATCCGGAACCCATCCGAGCCGCCGCGCGGCGAAGGCGGCGTACGCGGCGGTCACACCCGGATCCGCGGGCGTGTAGCCGGTGTCGCCGCGCGAGACGGCGTCGTGCAGCGCCCCGCTGATCGCGGGCGCCAGCGGATAGTCCGTCTCTGCGACGAACAGCGGGATCACATCGTCCGGGTACGACCGCCACTTCGCACTCCGGCGCGTGCGAAGCTCGTCGAGAGGCAGTGCGCGAAGGGGCTCGATCGTCACAGCGCGAGCCTATCGACGGTCGTCAGATCGCGAAGCCGAGGGCCCGCATCATGTCGCGGCCGTCGTCGGTGATCCGCTCCGGACCCCACGGCGGCATCCAGACCCAGTTGATCCGGAATCGCTCAACGACCGAGTCCAGCGCCTGCGCGGTCTGCTCCTCGAGCACGTCCGTCAGCGGGCACCCCGCAGAGGTCAGTGTCATGTGGATGACGAGAGCATCGTTCTCGTCATCCCACGCGAGGTCGTAGATGAGACCCAGATCGACGACGTTGACACCCAGTTCGGGGTCCATGACGTCCTTCAGAGCCTCGGTGACCTCGTCGTACTTCTCCGGGGTGATCGTCGCGGTCATAGTCGAATCCTACGCGCCGGCCTGCACACCGGGCTCGAGGAAGCGGTCGTAACCCTCGTTCTCGAGGCGCTCGGCGAGTTCGGGACCGCCCTCTTCCGCGACGCGGCCGTTGACGAGCACGTGCACGAAGTCGGGGCGGATGTAGTTGAGGATGCGGGTGTAGTGCGTGATGAGCAGAACACCGAGGTCGGTCTCCGCCTTCGCGCGGTTCACACCCTCGGAGACGATCTTCAGCGCGTCAACGTCGAGGCCGGAGTCGGTCTCGTCGAGGATCGCGACCTTCGGCTTGAGCAGCTCGAGCTGGAGGATCTCGTGACGCTTCTTCTCGCCGCCCGAGAAGCCCTCGTTGACGTTGCGCTGGGCGAACTTCGCGTCCATGCGCAGGTTGCTCATGGCCGCCTTGACGTCCTTGGTCCACGTGCGGATGGCGGGAGCCTCGCCGTCGATCGCGGTCTTGGCCGTCCGCAGGAAGTTGGTCACGGTGATGCCCGGGACCTCGACGGGATACTGCATCGCGAGGAACAGGCCCGCGCGTGCGCGCTCGTCGACGCTCATCTCGAGGACGTCCTCGCCGTCCAGGGTGATCGAGCCACCGGTCACGGTGTACTTCGGGTGCCCGGCGATCGTGTAGGCCAGCGTCGACTTGCCCGACCCGTTCGGCCCCATGATGGCGTGGGTCTCACCGGTGCGGATCGTCAGGGTGACGCCGTTCAGGATGGGGGTGGTCCCCTCATCGGTCTCGACCGTCACGTGGAGGTCGCGGATCTCGAGCACAGACATGTCAGTTCCTTCGTCAGTCGACGTTCTTGGTCACGGCGGGATCGATCAGAACATCGTCTCCCTCGATCGTGACTTCGTATACGGGCACCGGCTCGTAGGCCGGCAGGTTCAGGGGCTTTCCGGTGCGTAGCGAGAACGCGGATCCGTGCGCCCAGCACTCCAGCGTGTCCCCCTCCACGAATCCGTCCGAGAGCGAGATGTCACCATGCGTGCAGGTGTCGCCGATCGCGTGCACCTCGCCGTTGCCGTCGAGCACGACCGCCATGGGTACACCGTCGATCTCGACGCGACGGGCTTCGTCCTGCTGCAGCTCGCTCAGAGCGCACACGCGTGTCGCGCTCACCGCTTCTCCCCCGCGAGCTCGGCCTCGATCGCACCGACGAGACGTTCCTCGAGGTCCGCGATACCGATCTTCTGCACGATCTCCATGAGGAAGCCGAGCACGACCAGCCGCCGCGCCTGCTCCGCGTCGATGCCGCGCGCCTGCAGGTAGAACAACTGCTCGTCGTCGAAACGACCGGTCGCGCTCGCGTGGCCCGCCCCGCGGATGTCGCCCGTCTCGATCTCGAGGTTCGGGATGGAATCGGCCCTGGCTCCATCGGTGAGCACCAGGTTGCGATTGGCCTCGTAGGAGTCGGTGCCGACCGCATCCGGTCCGATCAGCACATCGCCGATCCAGACGGAGTGGGCGGTATCGCCCTGCAGGGCGCCCTTGTAGAGCACGTCGCCGACGGTCTGCGCACCCTTGTGGTGCAGGTACACCTGGCTCTCGAGATGCTGGCCGGCGTCCGCGAAGGAAAGACCGTACAGCTCGCCGCGCGCGCCTGTGCCGGCGAGCTCCACGTTCGGGTTGACGCGGACGACGCCGCCGCCGAACGAGACCACGACATGACGCAGGCTCGCGTCCCGATCGACACGTGCCTGATGCGCGGCCACGTGCACCGCTTCGTCGTCCCACTCCTGAAGCGTCACGAGCGTGAGGCCGGCTCCGTCTCGGACGATGATCTCCACGTTCTCGGCGAGCTGTGCGACACCCGCATGGCGCAGGAGCACCGTGCCGCGCGCGTTCGGCTGCGCCTCGATCACGAGATGCGTGTGCGCGCGGCCGCCGGCACCGCGGAGGTCCACGACAACGGGCTCACTCAGTTCCGTGCCCGCGGGGATGCTGAGATACAGCGCCTCTGCGGAACGCTCCCAGGCGATCGCCGCACTGAGATCCTCCGCGGTGAACACCTCGCCGCGCGGCGCCTGGCCTGCGGCCAGACCCGCCGCAGCCAGCGGGCCGGTCACGGAGACCGCCACCGCACCGGCGTCGCCGGCGACATCTTCGAGAAGACCACGGATGCGGTCGATCGGGGTGTGCTTCCAGTTCACCTCGCGGCCGGTCGGAGCCTCGAAGAACGACACCTCGTTCGCTCGCGGGCGCTCCGAGCGGGTCTGCACCGGCACGAACGCGGCGGCAGGGTCGATGTGCCCCTTCGCGGTCTCGACCACGGGGGCTTCGGCCTGGGGGCTCATCCGACGCTGCCTTCCATGCCCATCTCGATGAGCTTGTTCAACTCCAGTGCGTACTCCATCGGCAGCTCTCGCGCGATGGGCTCGATGAACCCGCGCACGATCATGGCCATGGCCTCGTCTTCCGCGAGCCCCCGGCTCATCAGGTAGAAGAGCTGCTCCTCACTGACCTTCGAGACCGTCGCCTCGTGTCCCAGCTGGACATCGTCGACGCGGATGTCGATGGCCGGGTAGGTGTCAGAGCGCGAGATCGTGTCGACCAGGAGCGCGTCGCAACGCACCGTGTTGGCCGAGTGGTGGGCGTTCGCGTCCACGCGTACCTCGCCGCGGTAGCCGGCACGCCCGCCGCCGCGCGCGATCGACTTCGAGACGATCGAGGACTGCGTGTACGGCGCCATGTGGATCATCTTGGCGCCGGCGTCCTGGTGCTGGCCGGGCCCGGCGAACGCCACCGAGAGGGTCTCGCCCTTCGCGTGCTCCCCCATGAGGTAGATCGAGGGGTACTTCATCGTCACCTTCGAGCCGATGTTGCCGTCGACCCATTCCATGGTGGCGCCCTCATGGGCGACAGCGCGCTTGGTCACCAGGTTGTAGACGTTGTTCGACCAGTTCTGGATCGTGGTGTAGCGCACGCGGGCGTTCTTCTTCACGATGATCTCGACGACGGCCGAATGCAGCGAATCGCTCTTGTAGATGGGCGCCGTGCAACCCTCGATGTAGTGGACGTACGACCCCTCATCGGCGATGATCAGCGTCCGCTCGAACTGGCCCATGTTCTCCGTGTTGATACGGAAGTAGGCCTGCAACGGGATCTCCACGTGCACGCCCTTGGGGACATAGACGAACGACCCGCCGGACCACACGGCCGTGTTGAGGGCGGCGAACTTGTTGTCGCCGGCGGGGATGACGGTGCCGAAGTACTCCTCGAAGAACTCCGGGTGCTCCTTCAACGCCGTGTCGGTGTCCATGAAGATGACGCCCTGCGCTTCCAGATCCTCCTGGATCTGGTGGTACACGACCTCGGACTCGTACTGCGCCGCGACACCCGCCACGAGCCGCGAGCGCTCCGCCTCGGGGATGCCGAGCTTCTCGTAGGTGTTGCGGATGTCCTCCGGGAGGTCCTCCCAGGACTGCGCCTGCTTCTCCGTGGAACGAACGAAGTACTTGATGTTCTCGAAGTCGATGTCGCTGAGGTCCGCACCCCAGGTCGGCATCGGCTTGCGGCCGAACAGCTGGAAGCCCTTCAGACGGGTCTTCAGCATCCATTCCGGCTCGGCCTTGAGCGCAGAGATGTCGCGCACCACGGCTTCGGTGAGGCCGCGCTTCGCGCTGGCGCCCGCGGCGTCGGGGTCATGCCATCCGAACTCGTACACCCCCAGACCTTCGAGCTCCGGGCGGTCGATCAGCACATCCGACATCACACTCTCCTTATTGGACCGCAACGGTGTCATCCGCCCCGGCATCCGCCGCCCCGTCGAGTCTGCGGGGACGAACGCCGCTCTCGGGCCCTCATCATGGGCGCTCACGTGGCGCCTAAACTGTTGTCGATGCACCCTGCGCGAAGCGCGGCATCGCAACAACCACGATTCTACAGGTTCCCCCTGACTTCCGGGCCGCGTCCGGAGTCCGGAACGGGCCGGAGGACACATGCCCGCTCGCACCGCTCTGCCCACATCCGACCGCGTCTCGGGGGGGTCCGGGATCGTGGTGCGACGGCCACTGCGCGTCCTTGCGTGGCTCTCGTTCCTGACCGAGGTCATCATCATCGGGACCGGCGGAGCGGTGCGGCTGACCGGGTCGGGGCTGGGGTGCTCGGAGTGGCCCCTGTGCACACCGGACTCCCTCGTCCCCCTGCCCGAGCAGGGCATCCATGGCGTCATCGAGTTCGGCAACCGGACCATGACGGGTGTCGTGGGAATCGTCGCGGTGGCCGTGGTCCTGCTGACGCTCTTCGCGATCGCGGGTCGCCCCGCCGTGATGCGCGCACTCGCGTTCGCCGGTGGAGGGATCCTCCTCGCGGTCCCCGCCTACGCGCTGGCGGCAGCACTTGACCTGCCGGCCTTCGGTTTCGCATCGGGTGCGCTCCTGGTCGCCGTCATCGCCGCGGCGATCGACGCCGGGCGACGACTTCCTCGCCGTCGAGACCTCTCGACGCTCGCATGGATCGTTCTGGCGGGAGTGATGGCGCAGGCCGTCGTGGGCGGGTTCGCGGTGCTCACCGATCTGAACCCCTTCCTCGTGGGGTTCCACTACACGTGCTCCTTGGTGTTGGTGTGCGTCGCCGCGGCGTACCTGGTGCGACTCGACGCCACCGCGGGCCCGCGCGAGCGCGTCGTGCCCCGGTGGTTCCAGATGGGAACGCACGCAACCGGGTTGGTGCTGGCCGTGACGATCCTCTTCGGCGTGCTCACCACGGGCTCGGGACCGCATTCGGGCGACGCCAACGTGATCCGCGACGGATTCGACGCGACGATCCTCGCCCACGTCCACGCCTGGCCCGGCTATGTTCTCGCAGCGCTCGTCCTCGCGCTCACGATCAGCGCCTGGGTGCTGCGGCTCCCCCCGCGGCGCTGGCTCCTCGTGCTCGTCGTCGCCATCGCCGTGCAGGTGACCGTCGGAGTGTGGCAGGCGCGCGAGGGACTCCCCGAGCTCCTCGTAGGCATCCACATGGTCCTCGCCTCACTCTCCGCGGCTGCCTACACGGTCGTCGTCCTTCACCTGAAGAGGCCGGTCGCACAGGAGGATTCCTCAGCAGACGCATAGGCGCGTCATCGGGCGCACCTCGATTCACCCGCGAGGGTGGCCAGGTCGCGGCAACCGTTGCCGCGCGTTCGAGGAGTGATCCACATGACGACCCGTCCCCGCCTGTCCCGCAGCATCCCGTTCTGGGGACTCATCGCAGGCTCCGCCGCCGCCGTCGGCTTCGGTGCCTGGCTCACGATCGACAAGATCTCGATCATGACCTCCACCCTCACCGACGGCAGTGCGACCGGCGTCGAGGTGTACGCCGGCCAGGCGTGGGCCCTGTTCGGTGCCGTCATCGCCGGCGCAGGCCTCGTCGGCCTCGTCGCCGCCCTGGCGCTCGGTGCGGCACGCAGTCTCGTCGCCCCGAAGGTCGACGTCGTCGAGACCATCACGTGGCAGGACGAGGCAGAGCCGGCGGATGCCGAGATCGCATCCGACATCCCCGCAGACCCCGCCGATACGTCGTCCGAGCCGCAGAGCGACGTCGCGGCATCCGCGGAGCAGCCGATCACCCGCTGATCCGGCGACGCACACGCGCAACGAGAACCCCCCGGCCCTTTCTTGCGGGCCGAGGGGTTCTCGCGTGTCAGGACGCGATCAGAACGGCAGCAGCGGGTCGATCGCGATGGCGACGAAGAGCAGCGTCAGATAGGAGATGGATGCGTGGAACACCCGCATCGGGCGCGGCTCGGTGCCGCGCACCGCGCGCGCATAGAGACGGTGCGATTCGTAGAGGAACCAGCCACCGAAGACGAGCGCGGACACCGAGTAGACCATGCCCATCGACGCGACCGGGATCAGCAGCAGCGAACAGGCCACGGTCGCCCAGGCATACAGGATCACCTGCAGCCCGACCTGGGAGCCGGACCGGGTGGCCCCGAGCATCGGCACGTCGACGTTCTCGTACTGGTCCTTGTACTTCATCGACAGCGGCCAGTAGTGCGGCGGGGTCCACAGGAAGATCAGGACGAAGAGGATCAGCGGGGTCCACGACAGCGAGCCCGTGACGGCGGACCAGCCGATGACGACCGGGAAGCAGCCCGCGATGCCTCCCCACACGATGTTCTGCTCGGTTCGCCGCTTGAGCAGGATCGTGTAGATGACCACGTAGAAGAAGATGGCGCCCGCCGACAACGCCGCGGCGAGCCAGTTCGTGGTCAGAAGCAGCCAGACGGTCGACACGACCGCCAGGGTCCAGGCGAAGATCAGTGCGCCGCGCGGCGAGACCTCGCCGGTCACGAGAGGGCGATTGACCGTGCGCTGCATGTGCGCGTCGATGTCCCGATCGAGGTACATGTTGAACGCTGCCGCGGAACCCGCGCTCAGCGATCCGCCGATGACCGTCGCCAGGACCAGCCAGAGATTCGGCAGCCCGTTCTGCGCCAGGATCATCACCGGCACGGTCGTCACGAGCAGGAGCTCGAGCACGCGCGGCTTCGTCAGGGTGATGTAAGCGCGCACCGTCCGACCCATCGAAGGACGGACGGCGGATGCGGGCTCGCCCTGGCTCGTCGTCATGATGTCCATCTGCTGCGTTGTCGCCCCTCGTCAAGCTCCAGACCAGTCTATGCTGAAACCACACGCGCGCCTGCCGTGGTCGTGGCCCTCCCGGGCCGGACTCATCGGCCCTCTGCGGCGCACTCCTCTTTGTGAAAGGCGGTCCCGTGGCCGATTTGCGTTGGGATGAGATTGATGCACGCGCCGTGGACACGGCCCGCATCCTCGCGGCGGATGCAGTGGAGAAGGTGGGCAACGGTCATCCCGGTACCGCGATGAGCCTCGCCCCCGCCGCCTACCTGCTCTACCAGCGGGTGCTGCGCCACGATCCCGCCGACCCGCACTGGATCGGCCGCGACCGCTTCATCCTCTCGGTGGGGCACTCCTCGCTCACGCAGTACGTGCAGCTGTACCTCGGCGGATTCGGTCTCGAGCTGAACGACCTCGAGTCGCTGCGCACGTGGGGATCGTTGACTCCGGGGCACCCGGAGTACGGCCACACCAAGGGCGTCGAGATCACGACGGGCCCGCTGGGTCAGGGTCTCGCGTCCTCCGTCGGCTTCGCCTACGCCGCCCGTTACGAGCGCGGGCTGTTCGACCCCGAGGCACCGGCCGGCACCTCTCCCTTCGACCACTTCGTCTATGTGATCGCCGGAGACGGAGACCTGCAGGAAGGCGTGACGAGCGAGGCGTCCTCTCTCGCCGGACACCAGCAGCTCGGCAATCTCGTCGTGATCTACGACTCCAACCAGATCTCCATCGAGGATGACACCAACGTCGCCTTCACAGAGGACGTCGCCGCGCGCTACGAGGCCTACGGGTGGCAGGTCCAGACCGTGGACTGGAAGAAGACGGGCCAGTATGTCGAGGACGTCGCCGAGCTCTACGCCGCCATCGAGCGCGCGAAGGGCGAGACCGACAAGCCGTCGCTCATCATCCTCAAGACGATCATCGGCTGGCCCTCGCCCGGCAAGCAGAACAGCGGCAAGATCCACGGCGCAGCGCTGGGTGCCGATGAGCTGGCCGCCACCAAGAAGGTCCTCGGGTTCGATCCGGAGGAGAACTTCGCCGTGGCCGACGACGTCATCGCCCACACGCGCGAGCTCGTGAAGCGCGGTGAGCAGGCGAAGGCCGAGTGGCAGCAGTCGTTCGACGCCTGGGCCGCCGCCAACCCCGAGCGCAAGGCGCTTCTCGACCGCCTCGAGGCACGGGAGCTCCCCGCCGACATCGCGGACGCCCTCCCGGTCTTCGAAGCGGGCAAGGACGTCTCCACCCGCGCCGCCAGCGGCCAGGTCATCAACGCCCTCGCCGCGCAGCTGCCCGAACTCTGGGGCGGTTCGGCCGACCTGGCCGAGTCGAACCTCACCACGATCAAGGATGCGCGCTCGTTCATCCCGAAGGAGTGGTCGACGCACGAGTGGACCGGCTCACCCTACGGCCGCGTCCTGCACTTCGGCATTCGCGAGCACGCCATGGGTGCGATCCTCAACGGCATCGTGCTGCACGGACCGACGCGTCCGTTCGGCGGTACGTTCCTGATCTTCAGTGACTACATGCGCCCGCCCGTGCGGCTGGCCGCGCTGATGAACATCCCGACGGTCTTCGTCTGGACGCACGACTCGGTCGCCCTCGGCGAGGACGGACCCACCCACCAGCCGATCGAGCAGCTGGCGACGCTGCGCGCCATCCCGAACTTCTCGATGGTCCGCCCCGCCGACGCCAACGAGACCGCCGTCGTCTGGCTCGAGATGCTGCGTCGCACGGCCGGCCCCTCGGGTATCGCGCTGACCCGCCAGAACATCCCGGTGTTCGAGCGCGGTGACGGTGCCGCATCCGGCGATGTCTTCGCCTCGGCGGACAACGCCGTCAAGGGCGCCTACGTTCTGGCCGAGGCTCCCGGCGGCGCCCCCGACGTGCTGCTGATCGCCACCGGTTCGGAAGTGCAGCTGGCCGTCGAGGCCCGCGCGGCTCTCGCCCAGGAGGGCGTCTCGGCGCGCGTCGTCTCGGTGCCTTCGCTCGAGTGGTTCGCCGAGCAGGACGCCGAGTACCGTGAATCCGTCCTGCCGTCTTCGGTCAAGGCGCGCGTGTCGGTCGAGGCCGGCTCCGCACTCACCTGGCAGGGAATCGTGGGCGACGCCGGTCGCTCGGTGGCCATCGAGCACTTCGGTGCCTCCGCTGACTACAAGACGCTGTTCCAGAAGTTCGGGATCACCACCGAAGCCGTCGTCACCGCCGCCCGCGAGTCCATCGCCGCGGCAGCCGAGTAAGTACGAGGAGAAGCAACATAATGAGCACCCCTACCGAACAGCTCGCTGCGGCGGGCGTCAGCATCTGGCTCGACGACCTCTCGCGTGAGCGCATCACCACGGGCAACCTCAGCGCGCTGATCTCGGACCGCACGGTCTCCGGTGTGACCACCAACCCGACGATCTTCGCCGGCGCCCTCTCGAAGGGCGAGGCGTACGCCGAGCAGGTCGCCACCCTCGCCGCTGCCGGTACGGACGTCGACACGGCGATCTTCGAGATCACGACCGACGACGTGCAGGCAGCGTCGGACATCTTCCGCCCCGTGTACGACGCCACGAACGGTGTCGATGGGCGCGTGTCGATCGAGGTCTCCCCCGACCTCGCCCACGACACCGCTGCGACCGTGGCCCAGGCCAAGGAACTGTGGGCCAAGGTCGACCGCCCCAACGCGCTGATCAAGATCCCCGCGACCAAGGCGGGGCTGCCGGCGATCACCGAGGTCATCGGCGCAGGCATCTCGGTCAACGTCACGCTCATCTTCAGCCTGGAGCGCTACGCCGCTGTCATCGACGCGTACCTGTCCGGGCTCGAGAAGGCGCGTGACGCGGGCATCGACATCTCCGGCCTGCAGTCGGTGGCGTCGTTCTTCGTCTCGCGTGTGGACACCGAGGTGGACAAGCGCCTGAAGGCCATCGGCACCGACGAGGCGACCGCGCTTCTGTCGCAAGCGGGTCTCGCCAACGCGCGCCTCGCGTACGAGCTGTTCGAGCGAGAGTTCGGATCTCCCCGTGCGCATGCCCTGCTCGAGGCCGGCGCGAATCTGCAGCGCCCGCTCTGGGCCTCGACGGGGGTCAAGGACCCCGCACTGCCCGACACGCTGTATGTGACCGAACTCGTCGCAGCCGGCACGGTCAACACCATGCCCGAGAAGACGCTCGAGGCCACGTTCGACCACGGCGTCATCGAGGGCGACACCATCACGGGCAACATCGACGCGGCCCACGCCTTCTTCGACCAGCTCGCCGCGGTGGGTGTCGACTTCGCCGACGTCACCCAGACGCTCGAGGACGAGGGCGTCGAGAAGTTCATCGTGTCCTGGCACGAGCTGCAGGAGACGGTGGAGACGGCGCTCAAGGCCGCGCGATGAGCTTCGACATCCACGTCAGCGGCGACGTCCGCGACGTGGTCGAGGCGGAGCTCCCCGCGCTCGTCGACTCTCTGATCGCCTCCGGCATCACGGCCGGCGACCCGGACCTCTGGGGTCCGGGCGCCGCCGCGGATGCCGCCGGGCGACTCGGCTGGGTGCAGGCCGTCACCGTGTCCCGGCCGCTGGTCGAGGAGATCGTGACGCTTCGCGAGGTTCTGCGCGCCGACGGTGTCACCCGCATCGTGCTGGCAGGAATGGGCGGCTCGTCCCTCGCTCCAGAAGTGATCGCCGCCACGGCGGGTGTCCCCCTCGTCGTCCTGGATTCCACCGCCCCCGGTGAGGTCGCGGCCGCCATCGGCGGCGACGCCGAGGCCGGCGGTCTCGCGCAGACCGCTCTCGTCGTGTCGTCCAAGTCCGGCTCCACGATCGAGACGGACTCCGCCAAGCGCGCGTTCGAGGCGGCCTACCGCGCAGCGGGAATCGACCCGGCGAGCCGCATCGTCGTCGTCACGGACCCCGGTTCGCCGCTCGCCGAGTCCGCGGATGCCGACGGCTACCGTCTTTTCACCGCAGACCCCACCGTCGGCGGGCGCTATTCGGCGCTGACCGCATTCGGGCTCATACCCGCGGGCCTCGCCGGTGTGGACATCGACGAGCTGCTCAACGAGGCCGAGGCGACGCTTCTCGAGGTCGCCATCGACGATCCTCGCAATCCCGCGCTCGTCCTCGCGGCGGCCATCGCCGGTGGCGGTGCTGCGCGCAAGGACAAGCTGGGCCTGATCACCGACGGCACCCATATCGTGGGACTGCCCGGGTGGATCGAGCAGCTCGTCGCAGAATCGACCGGTAAGAACGGCACCGGCATCCTGCCCGTCGTCCTGCTCCCCGTCTCCCCCGAGGTCGAGGACACCCCCACCGACCTGCGGCTGCTGCGCCTCGTCGAGAACGTGCGCCATGATCACCTGTTCGAGCACCACCGCGGTGAGATCCTCGTCGCCGGATCCCTCGGCGCGCAGTTCGTCGTGTGGGAGTACGCGACGGCGATCGCCGGGCGGATGCTGAGCATCAATCCCTTCGATCAGCCGGATGTGGAAGCCGCGAAGGTGGCCGCTCGCGCCCTCTTGGACAACCGCCCCGAGCCCACCCCCGCCGTCTTCGAGCAGGACGGCATCGAGGTCCGCGTGTCCGACCCGTCGCTCGCGGCCAGCGGCACGTTGAGTGGTGTCCTCGATGCCCTCTGGGCCCGTGTTCCCGAGAACGGATACGTGGCGCTGCAGGCATACGTCGACCGGCGAGACCTCGCGCCGATCGAGGGGCTTCGTGAGCTCGTCGCTGCCGACTCTGCGCGCCCCACGACCTTCGGTTGGGGTCCACGGTTCCTGCACTCCACCGGTCAGTACCACAAGGGCGGTCCCGCCAACGGAGTGTTCCTGCAGATCTTGCAGCACCCCCGCACCGATCTGGCCATCCCCGGCCGCCCCTTCACCTTCGGCGAACTGATCGCCGCGCAGGCCGCCGGCGATGCATCCGTGCTGGCCGACGAGCACGCGCGCCCGGTCGTCACGCTCACCCTCGTCGACGCGCAAGCCGATGTGCTCGCGCTGTTCGATGCCGCCCAGTAGGAGAACATTCTCGATGACTGCCGAGATCTCGCGGGGGCACAACCCCCTCCGCGACCCGGATGACCGACGCCTCAGTCGGATCGCTGGCCCCAGCGCGCTCGTGATCTTCGGCGTGACAGGCGACCTGTCCCGCAAGAAGCTCATGCCGGCCGTGTACGACCTCGCCAACCGCGGTCTGCTTCCGCCCGGGTTCGGACTGGTCGGATTCGCTCGCCGCGACTGGGAGGACGAGGACTTCGCCGAGGTCGTCCGCGACGCGGTGAAGCGGTACGCCCGCACCGAGTTCCGGGACGAGACGTGGGAGCAGCTGCTCCAGGGCATCCGCTTCGTGCAGGGTCAGTTCGACGACCTGGATGCGTTCCGTCGCCTTCGCGAGACCGTCGAGAAGCTCGATGTGGAACGCGGCACGATGGGCAACCACGCGTACTACCTGTCGATCCCGCCGCGCGACTTCCCGATCGTCGCGGAACAGCTCAAGGCGTCCGGCCTCGTCGACGACACCGCCGACGGCGCGGACCGCTGGCGCCGAGTGGTGATCGAGAAGCCCTTCGGCCACGACCTCGAGTCGGCTCGTGAACTGAACGACGTCGTGCGCTCCGCCTTCCCCGCCGATTCGATCTTCCGCATCGACCACTACCTGGGCAAGGAGACGGTCCAGAACATCCTGGCGCTGCGCTTCGCGAACGAGCTCTACGAGCCCATCTGGAACCGCAACTACGTCGATCACGTTCAGATCACCATGGCTGAAGACATCGGGGTGGGCGGGCGAGCCGGCTACTACGACGGGATCGGCGCCGCGCGCGACGTCATTCAGAACCACCTGCTCCAGCTCCTCGCGCTCACGGCCATGGAAGAGCCCATCACCTTCGACGCTGCGCAGCTGCGCGCCGAGAAGGAGAAGGTGCTCGCAGCGGTGACGCTGCCCGATGATCTGTCCACGGCCACCGCTCGCGGACAGTACGCCGGCGGCTGGCAGGGCGGCGAGAAGGTGCTCGGCTTCCTCGAGGAAGACGGCATGGCCGCCGACTCGACGACCGAGACCTATGCCGCCATCAAGCTCGACATCAACACGCGCCGGTGGGCAGGTGTCCCGTTCTATCTGCGTGCCGGGAAGCGCCTCGGTCGTCGGGTGACCGAGATCGCCGTCGTCTTCAAGCGTGCCCCCGAGCATCTGTTCGGTCGCAGCCAGACCGATGGTCTCGGCCAGAACGCGCTGGTGATCCGGGTGCAGCCCGATGAGGGCGTCACCATCCGTTTCGGATCCAAGGTTCCGGGTGCCGACATGCAGGTGCGCGACGTGACCATGGACTTCGGCTACGGCCACGCTTTCACCGAAGCGAGCCCCGAAGCCTATGAGCGTCTCATCCTCGACGTGCTCCTGGGCGATCCGCCGTTGTTCCCCCGCCATGAAGAGGTGGAGCTCAGCTGGAAGATCCTCGACCCGATCGAGAAGTTCTGGTCGGAGCAGTCCGGCCCGCTCGAACAGTACTCCCCCGGTTCATGGGGACCGCAGTCCGCGGACGATCTGCTCGCCCGCGATGGTCGCACCTGGAGGCGCCCGTGATCATCGATCTGCCCGACACCACCGTCAGCAAGATCTCCCGCGCCCTGGTCAACGTCCGCGAAGAGGGCGGGGCGGTCGCACTCGGCCGCGTCCTGACGCTCATCATCGCGACGCGCCGCGGCATCGAGGAGGAGGCGATCGAAGCGGCGAACGACGCGTCCCGCGAACATCCCATGCGGGTCATCGTGCTGATGCTCGACAACCCGAAGGCGGAACCGCGCTTGGATGCGGAGATCCGTGTCGGCGGCGACGCCGGTGCGAGCGAGGTCATCCTCCTGCACGCGCACGGGCCCGCGGGCTCGAACGCCGAGAGCCTGGTGACCGGTCTCCTCCTTCCCGACGCCCCCGTCGTCGCGTGGTGGCCCGCGGATACTCCTGAGGTCCCCTCCCGCTCCGACATCGGTAAGATCGCGCAGCGCCGCATCACCGACGCGGCGATGCAGAGCGACCCGCACGAGTGGGTGCTGAACCTCGGCGGACACTATGCGCCCGGCGACACCGATCTCGCCTGGACCCGCCTCACCCGCTGGCGTGAGCAGCTCGCGGCGGTCTTGGACCAGCCTCCCTACGAGCCGATCACCGCCGTGGAAGTCCTGGGAGGCGGCGACTCGCCTTCCACTCCCCTCCTGGCGGCCTGGCTCCGTCTTCAGCTGAAGGTCGACGTGACCTGGCGCTATCTGGACAGCGACGAATGGGCAAGCGGCATCAAGTCCGTCCGGCTGACGCGTGCCAGTGGAGACATCGTGCTCGAACGCCCCGATGCGCTGACGGCAGTACTGACGCAGCCGGGACAGCCCAGTCACGAGCTGGCCTTCCCGCGGCGGTCCCTGCGCGAATGCCTGGCCGAGGAGCTGCGACGACTGGATGCCGACCTGTTGTACGGTCGCGTCGTCACCGAGGGCAGTGCCCTCATCGAGCACTGATACGAGGAGCATGATGCCCGAGGCCACCGAGAAGCAGGTCGTCGTCCGCTCGGACCCCGATCGGATCGCGCGCGCTGTGGCCCGTCGCCTCCTCAGTCGGATCGCGAAGCGTGTCATGGAAGGGAAGCCGGCCCACATCTCGTTGACCGGCGGGTCGATGGGGGGGCGCGTTCTCGCGGCTGTCGCCGAGAACCCGCGATGCCACGAGGTCGACTGGTCTCTCGTCCACTTCTGGTGGAGTGATGAGCGTTTCGTGCCGCGCGGATCAGAGGATCGCAACGACGCCGAGGCCTTCATCGCTCTGCTCGATCGCATCCCGGTCCCGGCGGAGAACGTGCACACCATGGCCGCGAGCGACGACGGTCTCAGTATCGAGGATGCGGCCGCGGCCTACGAGGCCGAGCTCGCCCGGTTCGCGGATCCGACCGTCGGCGCATGGCCGTCGTTCGACGTCTGCTTCCTCGGAGTCGGTCCGGACGCGCACATCGCTTCGCTCTTCCCGGATCGTGGCGAGATCCAGGTGACCGATCGCGCGGCGCTGGCCGTTCGCGATGCGCCGAAGCCTCCTCCGGAGCGGATCACCGTGACCCGGCCGGTGATCAACTCCGCCAAGCGCGTGTGGCTGGTTCTCGTCGGCCCCGACAAGGCATCCGTCCTCGGCCTCGCTCTCGCGGGTGCCAGTTATCAGAGCGTTCCCGCTGCGGGTGCGAAGGGACGCAAGCGTACCGTCTTCTTCGTCGATGAGGCTGCCGCAGCGAAGGTGCCGCCCGAGCTGATCGACAGCGACTACTGACAACATGAGAGGAGCCCCGGTCGATGACCGGGGCTCCTCTCATGTCAGCGGTGGATCAGTCCTGGCCGCGGCGCTCGCGCAGCTTGTGAAGCGCCTCATCGAGGAGCTGTTCGGCCTCGTCGTCCGTGCGACGCTCCTTCACATAGGCGAGGTGCGTCTTGTAGGGCTCGGGCTTGGCCAGCGCGGGCGGGTTCGCCTGGTCGCGGCCGGCCGGAAGACCTGAATGCGGCGAATCGATCGTGTCCGGGATCTCCTCCTCGGCGATACCGGCGGCGAAGTAGCGCACCGTCTCGTTTCCGAGGGCGTCCCAGTACGACACGGCCACGCGGTCGGCGTGATAGCCGTGGTCCTGCTCGCCCATAGGACCCGCGCCCACACGAGTACCCCGGATCGCGTTTCCCCCGGTCGCCATGATCAGACCAGTCCGGTGAACTTGGTGACCAGACCGAGGGCCACGATCGAGATGAACCAGACGAGCGCGAGAACGATCGTGAAGCGGTTCAGGTTGCGCTCGGCGAGGCCCGAGGAGCCCAGGGATGAACTCATACCGCCTCCGAACATGTCGGACAGTCCGCCGCCGCGCCCCTTGTGGAGCAGGATCAGCAGCGTCAGCAGCAGGCTCGTGATGCCGAGAAGCACCTGGAGCACGAACTCGAGGATCTGCACTGTGTTCGTCACCCTTCTTGGCGATCCCGAGATCGCACAAGGTACAAGTATAGCCATCGGGCCGACCTGAGCCGTGAGACGGGGCCGCGCCCCGTCTCACGGCCGAGATCAGACGCCGACGTGCTTCTGGTAGCGGATGATCGCCGCGAACTCTTCGGCGACCAGGCTGGCACCGCCCACGAGCGCGCCATCCACGTCGGGCTGACGCATGAACGTGGCGATGTTGCTGGACTTCACGGAGCCGCCGTACAGAACACGGGTGCGCCGACCGGCCTCCTCGCCCAGCACCTCGGCGACGACACCGCGGAGCGTCGCGCACACATCCTGCGCCTGCTCGGGCGTGGCAGCCTGGCCGGAGCCGATGGCCCAGACGGGCTCGTACGCGACGACCACGTCGGCATCAGCCGAAATGCCCTCGAGAGCGACCCGCAGCTGCCCGACCGGCACGGCGCTCGCGCCGAACTTCTCCAGATCCTCCGCCGTCTCGCCGACGCAGATGACCGGGCTCAGTCCGTGGCGGAGGGCCGCCTGCACCTTGGCGGCGACGACCTCGTCCGTTTCGTTGTGGTATTCACGACGCTCGGAGTGACCGATGATCACGTACTTCGCGTCGAGCTTGGCCAGGAAGGCACCGGAGATCTCGCCCGTGTAGGCGCCCGAGTCGTGCGTCGACAGGTCCTGCGCGCCGAGGGCGAACGGGATCTTGTCGGCGTCGATCAGCGTCTGCACCGTACGCAGATCCGTGAACGGCGGGAAGACGGCGACCTCGACGCTGTCCTGCTCGTGCTTCGCGTCCTTCAGAGTCCAGTACAGCTTCTGAACGAGCGCGACCGCCTGCAGGTGGTCGAGATTCATCTTCCAGTTGCCCGCGATGAGCGGGGTGCGTGTCACTGCCATCCGAGGACCTCCAGTCCGGGAAGCTTCTTGCCCTCGAGGAACTCGAGGCTGGCGCCACCGCCGGTGGAGATGTGGCCGAACTGATCGTCACGGAAGCCGAGCTGGCGGACCGCCGCGGCGGAGTCTCCCCCGCCCACGACCGACAGTCCGTCGACCTCCGTCAGCGCCTTCGCGACCGCGCGGGTGCCGTCGGCGAACGCCGCCATCTCGAACACGCCCATCGGCCCGTTCCAGAACACGGTCTTGCTCGCAGCGATCGCCGCCGCAAACGTCTTCGCCGTCTCCGGTCCGATGTCCAGGCCCAGACCGGAGGCGCCGAACGGGGTCTCTTCCAGGGCGTCGACCGCGGCCACCACATGGTCCGCATCGGCCGAGAAGGATGCCGCCACGACAGCATCCACCGGAAGGACGATCATCACGCCACGCTCCTCGGCAGCGGCCAGGTAGCCCTTGACCGTGTCGATCTGGTCCTTCTCGAGCAGGCTCGCACCCACCTTGTGGCCGAGGGCCGCGAGGAAGGTGAACATCATGCCTCCGCCGACGAGCAGCGTGTCCACGCGGGGCAGGAGATGCTCGATGACGCCGAGCTTGTCGCTCACCTTCGACCCGCCGAGCACGACCGCGTACGGCCGCTCGGGGTTCTCGGTCAGGCGGTCGAGCACGTCGACCTCCTTCTCGATCAGCAGGCCCGCAGCCGAGGGCAGGAGCTCCGCGAGCTCGTAGACGCTGGCCTGCTTGCGGTGCACGACACCGAACCCGTCGGAGACGAGAGCGTCACCGAGTGCGGCGAGCTCCTGCGCGAAGGCGCGACGCTCACCCGCATCCTTCGAGGTCTCTCCGGGGTTGAAGCGGAGGTTCTCGATGATGGCGACGTCGCCGTCGGCGAGCGAGGCAACCGCCTCCTGCGCCGAGACGCCGACGGTGTCTCGAGCGAAGGCGACGGGCTTTCCGAGAAGCTCGGACAGGCGCTGCGCGACCGGCTCGAGGCTGTACTTCGGGTTGGGTTCGCCGTCAGGACGCCCCAGATGGGAGCAGACGACGACACGGGCGCCCTGGTTGATCAGGGCGTTGAGGGTCGGCAGCGTAGCCCGCACGCGACCGTCGTCCGTGATGACCCCGTCCTTGAGAGGAACGTTGAGGTCAGCACGGACGACGACGCGGCGGCCTGCGAGCGACCCCAGCGAATCGAGGGTGCGCAGTGCCATGGTGTGGATCAGAGACGCTCGGCGACGTACTCGGTCAGGTCGACGAGACGGTTGGAGTAACCCCACTCGTTGTCGTACCAGCTCGAGAGCTTCACCTGGTTGCCGATGACGCGCAGCAGGCCGGCGTCGAAGATCGACGAGTGCGGGTCGGTGACGATGTCGCTCGAGACGATCTCGTCCTCGGTGTACTTCAGGATGCCCTTGAGGGGTCCTTCGGCCGCAGCCTTGTACGCGGCCTTGATCTCGTCGACCGTGACCTCGCGCGACGCCTCGACCGTGAGGTCGGTGATGGAGCCGGTGGGCACGGGCACGCGCAGCGCGAAACCGTCGAGCTTGCCCTTGAGCTCGGGCAGCACCAGGCCGATGGCCTTCGCGGCGCCCGTGGAGGTCGGGACGATGTTGATCGCGGCGGCGCGCGCGCGACGCAGGTCGCTGTGGGGGCCGTCCTGCAGGTTCTGGTCGGCCGTGTAGGCGTGGACCGTGGTCATGAGACCGCGCTCGATGCCGAAGTTGTCGTTGAACACCTTCGCCAGCGGGGCGAGGCAGTTCGTGGTGCACGACGCGTTCGAGATGATGACGTCGGTCTCGGGGTTGTAGTCGCCCTCGTTGACGCCCATGACGATGGTGACGTCGTCACCGGTCGCGGGGGCCGAGATGAGAACCTTCTTCGCGCCGCCGGCGATGTGCTTCTTGGCGTCTTCCGCCTTGGTGAAGCGGCCGGTGGACTCGATGACGATGTCGACACCCAGCTCGCCCCAGGGGAGGTTGGCGGGGTCGCGCTCAGCGAGCACCTTGATCTTGTGACCACCGACGGTGATCGAGTCTTCGTCGTACGTGACCTCCGCGTCCAGACGACCCGTGATGGAGTCGTACTTGAGCAGGTGAGCCAGAGTCTTGTTGTCGGTGAGGTCGTTCACCGCCACGATGTCCAGGTCCGCACCCTGCGCGAGCGCTGCGCGCAGGTAGTTGCGTCCGATGCGGCCGAAGCCGTTGATGCCGATCTTGACAGACACGGTGTCTCCCGTTTTCTCGTCGCGCCGCAGCGCCTTTTCCATCCCGGGTTGTCCTCCCGGGGTGAGCCGTGCGTGGGTGCGCATCGACTCGGAGAGGGGGATGCCGGAGCCCCCGCACGGCGAGGGCTCCGAGGCATCCTCACCTGATCATGACCCTACCAGCAGGCCTGCCGTCTTCTCTCGCGCCGTAACAAAGCGGGACTGGACGTTGGACCAGTCGGCGATGTTCCAGAACGCCTTCACGTAGTCGGCGCGGACGTTCTTGTAATCGAGGTAGTACGCGTGCTCCCAGACGTCCAGCAGCAGGAGCGGAACGCTGCCCGCGGCGAACTGGGACTGCTGGTCGAAGAACTGCTGGATGATGAGGTTCTCACCGATCGAATCCCAGAACAGACCCGCCCAGCCGGAGCCCTGCACGCCGAGAGCCGCGGCCGTGAAGTGGGCCTGGAACTTGTCGAACGACCCGAAGTGGTCGTCGATGGCGGCCTCGAGCTCGCCGGTCGGCTTGTCGCCGCCGTTGGGCGAGAGGTTCGTCCAGAAGATCGAGTGGTTGGTGTGACCGCCGAGGTTGAACGCGAGGTCCTTCTCGAGCTTGTTCACGTTCGCGAGGTTTCCGCTGTCGCGGGCCTCCGCCAGCTGCTCCAGCGCGGTGTTCGCGCCGGTGACGTAGGCCTGGTGATGCTTGCTGTGGTGCAGCTCCATGATCGTCGCGCTGATGCTCGGCTCGAGCGCGGCATAGTCGTAAGGGAGCTCGGGCAGCGTGTACTTCGCCATGTTCTCTTCCTCCTGTCGGGCGCAGCGCCGAACGCCTCGGCGATGCGGGGATGACGCCTTCATCCTACTGAGGGAGAACCGCGCCAGGCAGGGGTTGATTCCTTGGATGACGACTCCGCGTGGGACTGATCAGTCCTTCGCGGCGGCGGGCACGGCGGACTCGGTGTCCGGCAGTCCCTCGGTCTCGGCCTTCTTGTCGGCCATCGCGAGCAGGCGGCGGATGCGGCCGGCGACAGCATCCTTGGTCAACGGCGGGTCGGCATGGTGGCCGAGCTCGTCCAGGCTCGCATCGCGGTGCGCGAGACGGAGCTCGCCGGCCGCGCGCAGATGCTCGGGCACGGTGTCTCCGAGGATCTCGAGCGCGCGCTCGACGCGTGCGCACGCGGCGACGGCGGCCTGAGCGGAGCGACGCAGGTTGGCGTCGTCGAAGTTCACGAGGCGGTTGACCCCCGCACGGACCTCGCGGCGCTGCCGCAACTGCTCCCACTCCTGAGCTGCACGACGCGCGCCCATCTCGTGCAGCACGGCCCGGATCGCGTCGCCTTCGCGAACGACCACGCGCGGGAGGCCGCGCACCTCGCGCGCCTTGGCGGCGATCCCGATGCGGTGGGCGGCGCCGACCAGGGCCATCGCGGCCTCACCGGACGGACACGCGATCTCGAGCGCCGCGGAACGGCCGGGGTCGCTGAGGCTCCCCGCCGCGAGGAACGCACCTCGCCAGATGGCGGCGAGGTCGTGGCGGGCACCGGTGGTGAGCCGGTTCGGCAACCCGCGCACCTGGCGGCGTCGCTGGTCGAGCAGACCCGTCTGACGGGCGAGGGTCTCACCGCCGTCGATCACACGCACCGCATACGTGGTCCCCGGACGTGCGGAAGTCCCCTGCACGTGCGCGAGCTCGGGCCGCACACCGTACAGGTCGACCAGTTCACGGGCCACACGTCGCGCGAGGGCCTCGGAATCGACCTCCGCCTCGACGGCGACGCGACCCGCGATCGCGTGAAGCCCGCCGGCGAACCGCAGGATGGCGGTCAACTCGGCCACTCGGGCACTCGGACGCGGATCGCGACCGGCGATCAGTTCGGCCTTCACATCGGCGGTCAGCGGCACGGTACTCCTTGTGGGAATGGGGAACGGGACGACGTTCCAGCCTACTCTCGCCCCAGGTCCCGATGTGTGACGCCGACGGCCACATCCGGCATCTCGGACAATCGTGCAGCGATCTCCCGCGCCATGACGACGGACCGGTGCTTGCCGCCCGTGCAGCCGATCGCGATGATCGAGTGCCGCTTGTTCTCCCGCTGATACCCGGCGATGACGGGAGCCAACGCCGCCGTGTACGCGTCCAGGAACTCGCGCGCTCCGGGCTGCGAGAGCACGAAATCGCGCACAGCCTCGTCCTCCCCGGTGAGCGAGCGCAGCTCGTCGGTCCAGTATGGATTGGGCAGGAAGCGCATATCGGCGACGAGATCCGCATCCACCGGAAGGCCGTACTTGAACCCGAAGCTCATCACCGAAACGGTGTGCAACGGACTTCCCTCGGCGGAGAACAGCTCTGCCACTCGCGTGGTGAGCTGGTGGATGTTGTACGACGAGGTGTCGATGATCAGATCGGCGCTCTCGCGCAACGGCGCCAGGCGCTGACGCTCGCGGTGGATCCCATCGACGATCGTCCCCGTGCTCTGCAGCGGATGCGGCCGCCGCACGGCCTCGAACCTCCGCACCAGCACCTCGTCGCTGGCGTCGAGGAAGACGATGCGCAGCCGTCGATGCGCGCGAAGAGCGTCGGCGATCTCGGGCACGCGCCCGAACAGCTCCCGCCCGCGTACGTCGACGACAACGGCGACTCGTGGAACCGCGCCCCCGGCCAGCTCTGACAGCTCGAGCAACGGACGCAGCATCTGGGGAGGGAGGTTGTCGACCACGTACCAATCGAGGTCTTCGAGAGCGTTCGCGACGGTCGAGCGCCCCGCGCCCGACATGCCGGTGACGATCAGCACCTCGCCGGTGTTCGCCGTATCCGGGTCCGTCATCCCTCTCCCCTGTTCGCCTCGCCCAGACTATCGACTCGTCAGGTGCTCATGCACAGCCGTCGCGAGCTTCGGCCCGATGCCGGGGAGTTCGGCGATCTGCTCCACGGTCGCTCCGCGCAGTGCCGTGACCGAGCCGAAGTGACGAAGCAGAGCCCGGATGCGCGCGGCACCGAGACCGGGCACCTCCTCCAGCACACTGGAGATGTCCCGGCGACGGCGTTTGCGCTGGTGCGTGATCGCGAACCGGTGCGCCTCGTCGCGCAGGCGCTGAACGAGATAGAGCGCCTCGGAGGTACGGGGCAGGATGACGGGGTATTCCTCCCCGGGCAGCCAGATCTCCTCCAGTCGCTTGGCGATGCCGCACAGCGCGATCTCGGTGTGACCGGACTCCTCGAGCGCCCGTGCAGCGGCCGCGACCTGGGGCTGGCCGCCGTCCACGATCAGCAGTTGGGGCGGGTAGGCGAACCTCGGACGCTTGCGCACGGTCGCGACTTCGCCGTCGGCGGATGCCTGTTCGGGGTCGATCGCCGCCGCGGCGATCTCGACGTCGTCGGCGTCCTCGGGCCGATCGAGGTGGGCGAGGCGCCGGGTCAGGACCTGGTACAGCGAGTCCGTGTCATCCGTCGTCTCCGCAACCGAGAAGGACCGGTACTGGTCTTTGCGCGGCAGGCCGTCCTCGAACACGACCATGGACGCCACCACATTGGTGCCGGCAAGATGCGATACGTCGAAGCACTCGATGCGCAACGGCGCCGTCGCGAGCCCCAGCGCCTCCTGGAGGTCGGTCAGCGCCTGCGTCCGGGCGACGTAGTCGCTCGTGCGCCGCGTCTTGTGGAGCATGAGCGCCTGCTGCGCGTTGAGGGTCGCGGTGCGCATGAGATCGGCTTTTCCGCCGCGCTGGGCGACTTGGATCGTGACGTTCTTGCCGCGCTTGTCCCGCAACCACTGCTCGAGTTCCGTCACGTCATCCGGAAGGGCCGGCACGAGCACCTGCTTCGGGATGTCGGTGGCGGCCGCATCCCCGTACGTCCGCTGGAGGACCTGGTCCACGAGCTCGGCGCCGGAGATGTCGATCTCCTTCTCGATCGTGGTCGCCCGCACACCGCGCACGCGTCCACCCCGGACGACGAAGTGCTGCACCGCGGCGGCCAACTCGTCCTCGGCGATGCCGAAGAGATCGGCATCCGTGTCGTCGGAGAGCACCAACGCGCTCTTGCCCAGCACGGCCTCGATCGCTTGCAGTTTGTCGCGGTACCCGGCGGCGGCCTCGTAGTCCATCGCTGCGGCGGCCTCGCGCATCCGGGCGGTCAGGGCCCGCGCGAAGCGCTGATCTCCGCCGGCCATGAAGGCGATGAAATCGTCGACGATCGCGCGATGCTCCTCGATCGTGACCTTCATGGAGCACGGACCGCCGCAGCGGCCGATCTGCCCGGGGAAGCAGGGGCGTCCCGTCGCCATCGCCTTCTTGTACGACGCATCCGAACACGTCCGGATCGGGAAGACCTTGATCATCAGGTCGATCACGTCGTGCACGGCCCAGACCTTCGGGTACGGCCCGAAGTACTTGGCGCCCTTGATCCGACGGTTGCGCGTGACGATGACCCGTGGCGCCTCATCCGCCAGGGTGATCGCCATGTACGGGTAGGACTTGTCGTCCTTGTAACGCACGTTGAACGTCGGCGAGAACTCCTGGATCCACATGTATTCCAGTTGCAACGCCTCGACGTCGCTGCCGACGACGGTCCACTCGACCGATGTCGCGGTCGTGACCATGCGGCGCGTGCGCTCGTGCAGGGTGTGCAGTGGAGCGAAGTAGTTCGACAGCCGCGCGCGCAGGTTCTTCGCCTTGCCGACGTAGAGGATGCGGCCCTCGGCGTCACGGAAGCGATAGACCCCCGGACTCGTGGGGATCTCCCCCTGCTTGGGGCGATAGGGCAGCACGCTCAGCCGGCCTTGCGCTGCTCGGCGACGCCCAGCACCTCCGCGAGGAACGCGCCGGTGTGGCTCTCGGGCACCTGGGCGACCTGCTCCGGCGTGCCGGTCGCAACGATCGTCCCTCCGCCGGAACCGCCCTCGGGGCCGAGGTCGATCACCCAGTCGGCCGACTTGATCACGTCGAGGTTGTGCTCGATCACGATGACGGTGTTGCCCTTGTCGACGAGGCTGTTCAGCACCTCGAGGAGTCGGCTCACATCTTCGAAGTGCAGTCCCGTCGTCGGCTCGTCGAGCACGTAGATGCTGCGCCCGTTCGAGCGGCGCTGAAGCTCGGTCGCGAGCTTCACCCGCTGCGCCTCACCGCCCGACAGCGTCGTGGCCGACTGCCCGAGACGGACATAACCGAGTCCCACATCGACGAGCGTCTTGAGATAGCGATGGATGGCCTGGATCGGCTCGAAGAACTCGGCGGCCTCGGCGATCGGCATCTGCAGGACCTCGGCGATGTTCTTGCCCTTGTAGTGCACTGTGAGCGTGTCGCGGTTGTAGCGCTGACCGTGGCACACCTCGCAGTCGACGTACACGTCGGGAAGGAAGTTCATCTCGATCTTGATCGTGCCGTCACCAGAGCACGCCTCGCAGCGCCCGCCCTTGACGTTGAAGCTGAAGCGTCCGGCCTGATAGCCGCGCGCTTTGGCTTCGAGAGTCTCCGCGAACAGCGTCCGGATGCGGTCGAACACCCCCGTGTAGGTGGCCGGGTTCGATCGCGGCGTACGACCGATCGGGGCCTGATCGACGTGCACGACCTTGTCCAGGTTCTCCAGACCGGTCACCCGCGTGTGCTTTCCGGGAACGCGGCGCGCCCCGTTGAGCCGCGACGCGAGCACCTCGTAGAGGATTCCGTTGACGAGCGACGATTTGCCGGAGCCGCTGACGCCGGTGACGGCGGTCAGCACGCCCAGGGGGAATGTCGCCGTGACGTTCTTGAGGTTGTTCTCGCGCGCGCCCACGACCGAGATCTGGCGCTTCTTGTCGATCTTGCGACGCTTGGTCGGCACGGCGATGGAGCGTCGACCGGAGAGGTAGGCAGCGGTGAGCGACTCGGGTTCCTCGAGGAGCTGCGGGTACGTGCCGGAGTGCACCACGCGTCCGCCCTCGACGCCCGCGCGCGGGCCGATGTCGACGATCCAGTCCGCAGCCTGAATGGTCTCCTCGTCGTGCTCGACGACGATGAGCGTGTTACCGAGGTTCTTGAGCGCCAGCAGCGTCTCGATGAGCCGACGGTTGTCACGCTGATGCAGACCGATCGAGGGCTCGTCCAGCACATAGAGCACGCCCGTGAGGCCGGAGCCGATCTGCGTCGCGAGCCGGATGCGCTGTGCTTCACCGCCGGAGAGGGAGCCCGCCGCGCGCGACAGACTCAGGTACGTGAGCCCGACCTGAATGAGGAAGTTCAGACGGGCACGGATCTCGCGCAGCACGGCGGCGGCGATCTTCGCCTCTCGATCCGTCAGCTCGAGGCCGTCGAAGAAGCCCTGCGCGTCGATGAGGCTGAGGCTGGAGGCGTCGGCGATCGAGTGGCCGTGCACCTTGACCGCGAGCACCTCGGGCTTCAAGCGCGTGCCGTCGCAGACCGGGCACGGAACCTCGCGGAGGTACTCGCCCCACCGCTGCCGCGCGCTGTCGGACTCCGCTTGCTGGTACTGACGCTCGATATAGGGAACCACGCCCTCGAATCCCGAGGTGTAGCGCATCTCGCGGCCGTAGCGGTTCTTCCACTTGACGGACACCTTGAAGTTGTCGCCGTGCAGCACCGCATCCTTGACGTCCTGCGGGAGCTTGCGCCAGGGCGTGTCGAGCGAGAATCCGAGGTCGGACGAGAGCCCTTCGAGCAGGCGTTCGTAGTACTGGAACAGCCCCTTGCCCTGCGTCGTCCACGGCACGAGCACACCCTCGCGGATGGAGAGGTCTTCGTCGCCGAGCATGAGCTCGACGTCGACCGACATCCGCGTGCCGAGACCCGAGCAGGTCGGGCACGCGCCGAACGGAGCGTTGAACGAGAACGTCCGCGGCTCGATCTCGGTGAGCTGGAGGGGGTGACCGTTCGGGCACGCGAGCTTCTCGCTGAAGTTCTGCCATGCGTCGTCGCCCTCTTCGTCGACGAAGTTCACCTGCATCACGCCACCGGCGAGACCGAGAGCCGTCTCGACCGAGTCCGTGACGCGAGAGAGGATGTCGGCGCTGGCGACGAGCCGGTCGACGACGACCGCGATGTCGTGCTTGTAGCTCTTCTTCAGCGTGGGCGGCTCCGAGAGCTGGACGAGCTCGCCGTCGACGACGGCCCGCGCGTACCCCTTCGCACTCAGCTCCTTGAAGAGGTCGACGAACTCCCCCTTCTTCTGCGTGACCACGGGCGCCACGATCTGGTAGCGCGTGCGTTCGGGCAGCGTCATCAGCTGGTCCGCGATCTGCTGGACCGTCTGACGCTGGATGACCTCGCCGCACTCGGGACAGTGCGGGACACCGATACGCGCCCAGAGCAGGCGCATGTAGTCGTGGATCTCGGTGATCGTGCCGACCGTCGAGCGGGGGTTGCGGTTGGTGGACTTCTGATCGATCGACACCGCGGGACTCAACCCCTCGATGAAGTCGACGTCGGGGCGATCCACCTGTCCCAGGAACTGACGCGCGTACGAGCTCAGCGATTCGACGTAACGACGCTGCCCCTCGGCGAAGATCGTGTCGAACGCGAGACTCGACTTGCCGGACCCGGAAAGGCCCGTGAAGACGACGAGGCAGTCGCGGGGGATGTCGAGGTCGACGCCGCGCAGGTTGTGGACCCGGGCGCCACGGACACTGAGAGTTCCGGCGTCGTGGGCGAGTTCGGAGACAGGCGAAATGGGCACCACGCAAGTCTAGGCAGGGCCACGGACACGGGCTCCGAGCTTCGCCGAGAGCGCACGATCGTGTACGGACGCGCGCTCAGAGCTCGGGACGTCGGCCGGCGAAGGGGGCGAGTGCGTCGCGCAGCGCCGCCAGCTGCGCGGCATCCATGCCCACGCGCGCCATGATCTGTTGCGGCACCCGGACCGCGGCGTCGCGGAGTTCGCGGCCGCCGTCGGTGAGACCGATCTCCAGGACGCGCTCGTCGTCGACGCGACGCGCGCGGGTGACCCTCCCCTGCGCCTCGAGACGCTTCAGCAGCGGCGACAGCGTCGCCGGCTCCATCGCCAGCTCCTCGGCCAACTCCCCCAGAGTGCGCGGCGATCGCTCCCACAGGGCGAGCAGCACGAGGTACTGCGGGTGCGTGAGACCGAGCGGTTCCAGCACGGGCCGGTAGATGGCGACGACGTTGCGCGCCGCGGTCACCAGGGCGAAGCAGAGCTGGTTCTCGAGTCGGAGCAGATCGTCGGTCATCGCTCCATCCTACAGATTCATTAGTACACTAATGGTTATGGCACACAACAAACCTCGTCCGCCACTGCGAGAGCGCGTGCGCGAGGCAGGCGGCTGGTACGCCTGGATCAATCGCACCCTGATCCGTGCGGCGGGTCCGGCATCCGTGGGTCCCTACGAGACGGCCCCCGAGCCGGTGCGCACCGAACGCCCATGCCCGCTGTGCGGCGCGCCGATGTCGACGCACACGTTCGACCGCTCCGGGCCGAAGCCGATCATGCACTGCCCCTGAACGACTGGCGCCCCTCGCGCCACCTGATCGGCCCGCAGCACGTCGACACACGCAGCCCGCAGCACGCCCCGATCACGCGTGACCGGCGCGCTCCATCGCGCGGAGCTCCTTCTTCAGATCCTGCACCTCGTCACGCAGTCGTGCGGCGAGTTCGAACTTCAGTTCCGAAGCCGCCGCGAGCATCTGATCGGACAGGTCGGAGATCGTCGCTTCGAGCTGCGCGGCGCCTTCGGCCGCGATACCCTCACGGCGCAGATTCGGCGTGGGCGACTTGCCCTTGCCCTTGGGATCGCGAGAGAGCATCGCTTTCGTGTCGGCGCCCTCACGGATCAGCGCGTCGGTGATGTCGGCGATCTTCTTGCGCAGGGGCTGCGGGTCGATGCCATTCGCCGTGTTGTACGCGATCTGCTTCTCGCGGCGCCGCTCGGTCTCATCGATCGCGTTCCGCATCGAATCGGTGATCTTGTCGGCGTACATGTGCACCTGGCCGGACACGTTGCGCGCGGCGCGGCCGATCGTCTGGATCAATGATGTTCCGCTGCGCAGGAACCCCTCCTTGTCGGCGTCGAGGATCGACACCAACGAGACCTCAGGCAGGT
Organism: Microbacterium sp. RG1; assembly: GCF_005347485.1. NCBI lineage: Bacteria > Bacillati > Actinomycetota > Actinomycetes > Micrococcales > Microbacteriaceae > Microbacterium > Microbacterium sp. RG1. Next base: position 1,009,848 of record NZ_CP034121.1, read on the forward strand.
CGAGACCCTCGCGCAGCAGGTTGATACCCACGAGCACGTCGTACACGCCGGCCCGCAACTCGCTGAGCAGCTCCACACGTCGCAGCGTGTCGACGTCGGAGTGCAGATACCTCACGCGGACGCCGTGCTCGCCGAGGAAGTCGGTGAGCTCCTCCGCCATCTTCTTGGTCAGCGTCGTCACCAGCACGCGTTCGTCACGCTCCACCCGGAGCCGGATCTCTTCCAGCAGGTCGTCGATCTGCCCCTTGGAGGGCTTGACCACGATCTCGGGGTCGACGAGGCCGGTGGGGCGGATGATCTGCTCCACCACGCCGTCGGCGATACCCATCTCGTATCGACCGGGTGTCGCCGAGAGGTAGACCGTCTGGCCGACGCGGTTCTTGAACTCGTCCCACCGCAGCGGACGGTTGTCCATCGCCGAAGGCAGTCGGAAACCGTGCTCCACGAGTGTGCGCTTGCGCGACGCATCGCCCTCGTACATCGCTCCGATCTGCGGCACCGTCACGTGCGACTCGTCGATCACGAGGAGGAAGTCGTCCGGGAAGAAGTCGAGCAGCGTGTGCGGGGGCTCCCCCGGGGCGCGGCCGTCCATGTGCCGCGAGTAGTTCTCGATGCCGGAGCAGAACCCGAGCTGCTGCAGCATCTCGAGGTCGAAAGTCGTGCGCATGCGCAGCCTCTGGGCCTCCAGCAGCTTGCCCTGAGACTCGAACTCCTTCAACCGCTCGGCCAGCTCGGTCTCGATCGTGCCGATCGCGCGCTGCACCACATCCGTCCCCGCGACGTAATGCGACGCGGGGAAGATCGGCACAGAGTCCATCCGCTCGACGATCTCGCCTGTCAGCGGGTGCAGGGTGTACAGCGCCTCGATCTCGTCGCCGAAGAGCTCGATGCGGATGGCGTACTCCTCGTAGACCGGGATGATCTCGATCGTGTCACCGCGGACGCGGAAGTTACCGCGTGAGAAGTCGACGTCGTTGCGGTTGTACTGCATCGCGATGAACTGCCGGATGAGGGCATCGCGGTCGTAGCGCTCCCCCACCTGGAGTGCCACCATGGCGCGCAGATACTCCTCGGGTGCACCGAGACCGTAGATGCACGAGACCGTGGAAACCACCACGACATCCCGTCTGCTGAGCAGGGAGTTCGTGGTGGAGTGACGCAGACGCTCCACCTCGGCGTTGATCGAGGAGTCCTTCTCGATGAACGTATCGGTCTGCGGGACGTACGCCTCAGGCTGGTAGTAGTCGTAGTACGACACGAAGTACTCGACCGCGTTGTGCGGCATGAGCTCGCGGAACTCGTTGGCGAGCTGGGCGGCGAGCGTCTTGTTGTGGGCGAGAACGAGAGTCGGACGCTGCACCTGCTCGATCAGCCAGGCGGTCGTGGCGGACTTTCCTGTGCCTGTGGCGCCCAGCAGCACCACGTCGGTCTCGCCGGCGTTGATACGGGCGGCGAGGTCGGCGATCGCTGCGGGCTGGTCGCCGGAGGGGACGTACTCGCTGACGACCTCGAAAGGGCGAACGGATCGTGTGGTCTGCACCGTTCCAGCGTAGGCGGGCCCACCGACATCGGGGCCGTCAGCCTCGCAGGCGCTCCCACAGCTCGTCGGTCTGGGCGAGCGTTTCCGCGAGCGAACCCGACGTATCGATCACCACATCGGCGACCGCGAGGCGCTCCTCGTCCGAGACCTGGGCGTCGATCCGCGCCCGGGCGTCGTGCTCGCTCGCGCCGCGCAGCTCCACGAGCCGGCGCTCACGCACCGAGGCCGGCGCGTGAGCGACGACGATCGACTCCCACGGATCGTCGACACGCGCCTCCACCAAGAGCGGCACGTCGTAAACGACCACCGCATCGGGGTCGTCCGCGAAGGCCCGCGCGAATCGTTCGGACGAGGCTCGTCGCACCGCAGGATGCACGATGGCGTTCAGACGTTCCCTCGCCGCCTCATCGGAGAAGATTATGGCGCCCAAGGCGGCACGATCCAGTGAACCGTCGCCCAGGATGACCGCGGGCCCGAACTCGGCCGCGATCCGCTCCAGCACCGGAGAACCCGCCGTCTGCACCTCACGCACGATCGCATCGGCATCGACGACGACCGCGCCGAGCTCGGCGAGACGACGCGCGATGGTCGATTTGCCGGACGCGATCCCGCCGGTGAGTGCGATAAGAGGCATTCCTCGAGCATGCCACGACGTCACTCCGGATTCTGCTCCGCCTCCGACAGACCGCCGAACAGCACGGACGACTCGACGCTCGTCGCGGACTGATCAGCCGCCAGGCGTGCAGACTGCACCAGGGCCTCCGTTCGATAGCCGACGGTCTCCGTCAGCGCGACCCCGACGCCGACGGAGGGGATGACCGCCCGGCTCACGGCGCCGAGCGCCTCCAGGACCCCGCGATAGATCACGGCGGCCTGTCTCCGCGCCTCCGCCGCGGTCGCCGCGCGCGTGACGACGATCAGCGCGTCCGCTCCGTCCTCGCCGACGAGGGCGAACGACGGCGCGTACCGACGCACGCTCCGGCGCCAGTGCTGCAGCACATCGCCCGCGACGTCTGCGCCGAACGCCGTGCGGATCTCTGAGAGATCCGCCACGCGCACGGCGACGGTCGACACCAGCTCACCACGCCATCGGGCGCGCTCGATGACGTCTGCCATCGCTGTGCGCAGCGTCGCCGCCAGCAGGATGCCGTCAGAGTTGACGCCCCTACTGCTCATCCACGCGAATGAGCGCAGCTCGACCTGCGCCGCCCTCAGCACCGAAAGGACGACGACTGCGACAACGGTCAGCCCGACGGTGAAGAAGTTGGCCACAGCCGAACCGAATACCTCGAGGAAGAGGGAGCTTCCGGGGCCCGCGACGACGAAGACCACGCAGCGCGCCAGATAGAACGCGGCCGTCACCAGGAAGACGGTGGCGAGCACCGCGGCGGTTCCGAAGCGTCGCATCGGTGCACGGAGCGTCTCGAAGGCGGCAAGGGTCGAGAACACGACCAGGCCGATCCCCATCGTCAACCACCCCGCCCAGTCGCCGCCATCGGGGCCTTCCACCACGACGGCACCTGCCACGATCAGCGCACCCAGCGACGTCACCGCCGTCGCCGAGCCGATCCGGCGCTGGTTGAAGCTGCGAGAGCCGAGCCACATCACCGCCGTCGTCGTCACGAAGAGCGCGTTCCCCACCGAGATCGTGAGCATCTCGCTGATGCCGGCCGCCCACATGCTGTACGCGATGGTCGTGATCATCCCGCACAGGAAGGCGATCGCCCAGATACGGCCCGGACCGTGGTCACGGCGCAGGATCGTGTCGATGATGAACACGGCCCCGGCGACGTTGCCCACGAGTGCGGTGAACAACGATGCGGTGAACAGATCGACGTTCATCCTCGATCGCCCGTCTCCTCGCCGGGCACCACGACCGCAGTCGCCGGGCGCTCGTCCGCGGGAAGCTGCACCATGAAGGTCGATCCCAGGCCGCGACTCGTCTGAACCGTGATGTCACCCCCGTGGGCGCGCGCGATGTCTCGGCTGATGGACAGCCCCAGGCCGGTTCCCTCGACGTCCGTCCGCGCACGGAAGTATCGTTCGAACAGTCGACCGAGATCGGGCTCCGCGATGCCCGTTCCGGTGTCACGCACGAGGATCCACGTCGAGTCCCCGTCGGTGGTGCACCCGAGGAAGATGGCGCCGCCGTCGCGGTTGTATTTGACGGCATTGCTGACGAGGTTGTCCATGACCTGCCTGAGCCGCAGCGGATCGGCGAACGCGCGGGCAGGCTCGATTCCGGACGTGTCGATCGTCACCGCGCGCTCAGCCGCCCGCGGGCGCCAGGCTTCGGCCGTCGCCGCCACCAGCTCTGCGACATCGATCGGTTCGGGTGAGATCGTCATGTCGATGGACAGGCGCGACGCGCTGGACGCGGCGAGGATGTCGGCGACGATCTCCAGAAGTCGTTCACCGTTTCGCGCCGCGATCTCGAGCGAATGGCGCGCCTGTTCCGGATCATCGAGCGTGTCCAGCGCGAGATCGAGATAACCGAGCACGGATGTGAGGGGCGTTCGCAGCTCGTGCGAGACGGAGGCGACGAGCCGGTCGCGAGCGCGCATCGCCGTCATCTCGGGGGTGACGTCCCGCGCGATCAGCACAGCACCCGCATCCCCGCCGTCGGCGTCGTGCATGCGCCGCACGGTGATGCTCATGGCGTGACGGCGTTCGTCCGGATGGCCGAACCAGACCACCTGATTGTCGAACACCTCGCCCGCCAGCGCGCGGAGCAGCGGGCGTTCCGCGCGAGGTAAGGGGGTCGCGCCGTCGGCACGATACGCGTTCTCGATCTCCTTGCTGCGGGAGCCGAATCCGGGGATCGTGTTCTGAAACCGACCCAGCGCCTCGTTCACCACGGACACGGTTCCGTCGGGGGCGATGCGCAGCACTCCGAAGTCCACGGCGTCGAGGACATCGATGACGAGCTCCTCCTGGCGCTGTGCGCGCTGCAGCGCACCGCTGAGCAGCGCTGCCTGCTTCTCGAGCAGGTGTGCCTGCGCGCGCTGACGACGCGAGGAGATGAACGTGGTCGTCGCGACCGCGAGAACGGCGGCGGGGAGCAGGAACGTCGTGTATCCCCAGACGGTCGTGCCCCCGGAGACCACGATCACCGTGTACGCGCCCGTGATGATCACGAACTGGATGACGAAGCCGACGACGCCCAGAGAGGCGAGCCACATCGCGGGAAAGACCCACATCAGTCCGAGCCCGCTCATGGGCTCGGCGACGCGGATCACTGCGATGCCCGCGATGTCGGCGATAGGCAGGAGATAGAGCGCCACACGCGGGACGCGGGTCCACGGTATGGCCAGGGTCGCCATGCCGACACCGAAGATGATCACGACCCCGACGAGGAACAGGCTTTGATTGCGCAGCGTCGATGACACGACCCCGATGGTGGCCACGATCAGCACGAGTGCGCACAGCACGAGCTGGTTCAGGACGGCAGTGCGCCCCCGGACTGCGGACACACGAGAACCCCGCGGTGCGGCGAGGCTCGTGTGCAGGAGTCCGCGTACGCCTCTCCCTCGGGCGGGAGCAGCATCGCTGTGCATATCGTGGACACTATCGCTCCGTCGGCTCCGCGGGGAACGCAGGAGCACCCAGGCCCCGAGCCTGCGCGAAGACCACAGAGGTCTCATCGCTCTCGGATGCCTCGACGGCGGCGATCGTGGCCGCCTCCACGAGCACCTCGGGTCCGTAGCCCAGCGTCTGGCTGAGGGCGACGCCGACCCCCACCCCCGGCACCACGATGCCGCGCGCGTCCACGAAGCGTTCGATCACGCCACGGTAGATGAGACCCGCCTGACGCCGCGCATCGGAAGGGCTGGACGCCGTCGTGGCGACGAGGATGATGGTCCGATCGTCTGTGGCCCCTACGGCCGCCACGGGCGACGCGAACTCACGCACCGCCGACCTCAGCACACGAGTGGTGGCCTCGGCGACCTCTTGCCCGAACGACGCGGTGATCGCCCCCACGTCCTCGACGATCACGGCGATGACCACCACGAGTTCGGTGCGATGCGCGGCTCGGCGGAGGATTCGCCGCAGCATCGCGAGGAACGCGGATGCCGCGAGCACCTCGTCCACGGCGGCGAAGCCGCCCGGGGGCTGGTCGCTGACCAGCACGGCGCGGAGCATGAAGAGCGTCAGGGACGACACGGTGCCGAGCACCAGCACGACGAGGGTGAGCGAGATCGGGCCGAACCACGCAGCGAAGACGGCGCTGTCCTCCCCCGCGGTGATGACGACCACCGCGCGCATCACGTGATAGGCGCCGAAGAGCGTGGTCGATCCGACGAAGACCCAGGTCGCGACGCGAGGTCTCGTCCTGGGGCCGACGGCATGGATGATCGCGCCGACGCAGAGTCCCGCGATCGCGAGGCTGTACCAGAGGACGCTCGTGTACCCACCCGCAACCGGTCTCTCGACCACCGTGACCGCCGCGACGAGGAAGGCGAGGGAGACGACCATGAGCGAGGGACCGGCGACCTCCTCGCCGTTGTAGGCACGGAATCCCATCAGGACGCAGCCCGCTGCGCCGACCGCGGCGGCGTTGCCCAGGGCCAACGCCCACACGCTCGTCCATTCCGAGGCATCGAACAGGCCGATCACGACGGTGCACACGACGGCGATGATCTGCAGCAGGAAGCCGATTCCCCACAGCTGCGCCCCGCCGCTGTAGCGCCGCGAGAGCGTGGTGGCGATGTAGGTCACCGCGATGGTGACCACCGCGGTCGCGGTGAAGATACCCGCGGTGATGGGATCGAGCGTCATGTGAGCTGGTCCCCCTCGCGCCGCGCCGCGCCGGTTCCGGTGATCGTGACGATCGCGTCGGGATCATCAAGGGACTCGGCGCTGGCGGGAAGCTGCACGCTGAACGTGGAACCGACGCCGGCCGTACTGCTGACGATGATGTCGCCACCGTGCGCACGCACGAGTTCGCGGCTGATCGAGAGACCCAGTCCCGTTCCCGTCGACGTGTCGGCGACCCGGAAGAAGCGCTCGAAAAGTCTGCCGACGTCGCTCTCGGACACCCCGACACCGGTATCGGTGACCGTGATCATCGTCGTGATCCCGTCCGAGGTCGTGCTGAGCGTCACGCGCCCGCCGTCGCGGTTGTACTTGACCGCGTTGCTGACGAGGTTGTCGATGACCTGCCGCATCCGCAGTGGATCGACGTAGGCGGGCGCAGGGCGCACACCCGTCATGTCGATCGCGATCGCGCGCTCCGCTGCTGCGGGCGCCCAGGACTCGCCGCTCGCGCGCACCACGTCGGCGATGTCCACATCCTGCTGCGAGATCGTCAGGTCCGCGGACATCTCCGACGTGCTCGACGCCGTGAGGATGTCGGACACGATCTCCAACAAGCGCGAGACGTTCCGCTCTGCCACATCGAGGTAGCCGCGCGCACGTTCGGGCACTTCCGGGTCGTCGACGGCGAGTTCGAGATAGCCGATGATCGACGTGAGCGGGGTGCGGAGCTCGTGCGAGACCGACGAGACCAGCGAGTCCCGCGCGCGCAGCGCCGTGAGCTCGGCCGTGACGTCGCGCGAGACGATCACCGCACCGTTGTCCGAACCGTCCACGGCGCGCGTGCGCCGCGCCGTCACGCTGAGGGCCCGCCGACGCGGGCCATCGCCTCCGAACCATACGATCTGGTTGTCGAAGACCTCTCCGCGCGCCGCTCGCGCGAACGGGGTGTCGTGTCGATCCACGGGCGTGACGCCGTCGGCCGCGAAGGCGGCGTGACCGCCGCCCGAGCCGGCCTCCGCGGGACGTGCCGCGCGCTGCAACCTCGCATGTGCCTCGTTCGCGACCGTCGTGGAGCCGTCGGCGGCGAGCCGGATGACTCCGAAGTCGATCGTGTCCAGCACCTCGGCCAACAGCTCTTCCTGCTTCTGCGCGCGGCGCAGAGTACGGGCCATGGTGCGGGTCTGACGGGTGAAGAGCAGCCGCTGCGCCGTCATCTGCCGTCCGAGGGCGAGGCTGATGGTCGCCACGACCACGATCATCAGCGGCAGGCTGAAGGTGACGTAGCCGACTTCCTGCCGCGGGTCGACGATCGCGGTGGTCACCAGCACGGTGGGCGCGACGATGACGCCGACCAGATATCCGCCGATGCCGAAGTAGATGGCGAGCCAGATGGCGGGGATGAAGAAGAGCACACCGAACCCGCCGGAGGGCAGCGACTGGCGGAGCAGGGCGATCCCCAGGAGATCGATGATCGGAACGGCCATGATCCACCAGGCGGACACCCTCGCCCACGGAACCAGCAAGGCGACGCCGCCCGCGCCGAGCACGACGATGGCCCCCAACCAGAAGAGACCGAGATCGCCCGCGTAACCCCAGGGCACCGCGATCACGACGTAGACGAGGACGACCGCGGCGAGACTGAGCTGCAGCGTCGCCGTCGTCCGCGCGCGACCCGTGTCGAGGAAGGGCGGCAGCGCGAAATGACGACCGAACCCGCGAATCCATCGCAGGATGCGCCGCGAGTCGACGACACGCTCGGCGACGGGGTACGCGTCGCCGGCGTCGCTGTTGCTCATGAGTCCGACGTTATCGCGCCCCGGCGTCCGACGCCGACCTCCCACCGCCTGCGCGCCCCCTGGACGAGGTGAGCGACGGAGCGTCACCGATCCGCGGGGGCCGACGACGGCGCGTCATCGGCCGCGTCGGCCGCCACGTACTCCGCGATGAGAATGTGCTCGCCGCTGTGCGACGGCAGGAGAACACGCACGAGGACGGCCCCGGAGACAATGGCGACCCCGCCCACCGCATATGCCCACAGAGCGCCGTCGACCAAGCTCTGGGTGGCGGCTGAGACGATCTCGGAGCGATACTGCGGAAACTGATCCGCGACATGCAGCGCAGAGGCGAAAGACGCCTGCAGCGCCGCCTGCACCTCGCCGGACGCCTGCGAGGCGGACGGCGAGGCGGCGATGGCCCGAGCGAACGCTCCGGCGAATCCGGTCGCCAGAATGGCTCCGAGCAGAGCCTGCATGATCGAACCTCCGAGGTCGCGTTGGAGGTCCGAGGTGGCGGATGCCATTCCCACGCGCCGCACCGGCGTCGCGTCGGTGAGCGCGCGGGATGCGGGGGTCATGGCGAACCCCGCCCCGACCCCGATCGTGAAGAAGCCGACGCCGATCAACCAGTAGGGCGTGTGCTCCCGCCAGAGCAGCGTCGTGAGGAAGCCTGCGAACACGAAGGCGTAACCGACCAGCATGGTCGTCCTCGAGCCGCGAGTCGTGACCATCCGCGCAGACACCGGCGCCGCAAGCAACAGTCCGGCCGCGGCCGGCACGACCGCAAGACCCGCCTCGAGGGTGTCGTAGCCCAGGATGTTCTGAAGGAACTGCTGGCCTACGAACATCGCCCCCATCAGCGATCCGAAGACGATCATCCCCGCGACCGCGGGAACCCAGAACATCCGACGGCGGGCGATGGCGAGGTCGTACAGAGGCGACGCGGCCGCGCGTTGCCGCCACACGAAGCAGACGAGCAGAACGATGGCCAGCGCAAGACTGACGCCGCCTGCGAGGCGTTGTTCTGGTGCGGCGACGATTCCGACACCGACGACGAGAGCGGCCACCCCCAACACGGACAAGACGCCGCCGACATGATCGACGGGTTCCGTCGACTCCCGGATGTGGGAAGGGACGACGGCGAGGACCAGCACGAACCCCACGGCGGCGATGGGGGCGGCCAACAGGAAGGCCGCCGGCCAGTGGAAGACCTCGAGCACGAGACCGGCGGCAACCGCGCCCAGCACTCCCGACATCGCGCTGACGGAGGACCACAGGGCGATCGCGCCGGTACGGGCCGGTCCGCGCGACCAGAGCGCAGTGATCAACGACAGCGTGGTCGGGTAGGCCATGCCCGCGGCGACGCCGGTGAACACGCGAGCCGCGATGAGCCAATCGAGCGAGGGGGCAGCAGCCGCCGCGAAGCTGGCGAGCACGGTGAGTGCGAGCCCCAGCAGAAGCATCTGCTTGCGACCGTACCGGTCCGCGAGTGCACCGAGATACAAGACGGACATCGCGAGACCGAGGGAGCACCCGAGCGCGACGAGGTTCAGACCGGTCTGGCCGGCAGCGAAGTCGTCGCCGATCTCCGGCAAGGCGATGTTCGCGGCAGCGAGATTGAGGTTGCACACCAGAGCAGCGAGGACGAGAGCGGCGAGCACCAGACCGGGGCGGGGCGGCACCCCCCTGCTCCCGTCGACGCCCAACGTTCGCTCCGCCGCCATGGGCCCACCCTATCGGCGTCTCTGGACAGAGAAGAGGGCCGGGATCCGAAGATCCCGGCCCTCTCTCATGAGGATGTCAGTCGATCAACGACCCGACAGCTTCTCGCGCAGAGCAGCGAGCGCCTCGTCGTCGGCGAGGGTGCCCGCGGGGCCCGACTCGCTCGAGTAGGAGGAGGATCCGCTGGCCTCGACGGTGCCGACGTTGTTGGCCTCCGCCTCCTGAGCCTTGATGACGGCGGCCTTGTGAGCTTCCCAGCGACCCTGAGCAGCGGCGTACTCCTGCTCCCAGGCGTCGCGCTGAGCGTCGAAGCCTTCCTTCCAGGCGTTGGTCTCGGGGTCGAAGCCCTCGGGGTACTTGTACTCGCCGTTCTCGTCGTACTCGGTGACCATGCCGTAGAGAGCCGGGTCGAACTCGGTGCCGTACGGGTCGACCGACTCGTTCGCCTGCTTGAGCGAGAGCGAGATACGACGACGCTCGAGATCGATGTCGATGACCTTGACGAAGACCTCTTCGCCCACCGACACGACCTGCTCGGCCAGCTCGACGTGCTTGCCCGACAGCTCGGAGATGTGCACGAGGCCCTCGATGCCGTCTGCGACGCGGACGAACGCACCGAACGGAACGAGCTTGGTGACCTTACCGGGCGTGACCTGGCCGATGGCGTGGGTACGCGCGAAGACCTGCCACGGGTCCTCCTGGGTCGCCTTCAGCGACAGCGAGACGCGCTCGCGGTCGAGGTCGACCTCGAGGATCTCGACGGTGACCTCCTGGCCGACCTCGACCACCTCGGAGGCGTGCTCGATGTGCTTCCAGGAGAGCTCGGAGACGTGCACGAGGCCGTCCACGCCGCCCAGGTCGACGAACGCACCGAAGTTGACGATCGACGAGACCGTGCCCTTGCGGACCTGACCCTTGTGCAGGTTGTTGAGGAAGTTGGAGCGCGACTCCGACTGCGTCTGCTCGAGCAGAGCGCGGCGCGACAGGACCACGTTGTTGCGGTTCTTGTCGAGCTCGAGGATCTTGGCCTCGAGCTCCTGACCGAGGTACGGGGTGAGGTCGCGGACGCGGCGCAGCTCGATGAGCGATGCGGGCAGGAAGCCACGCAGGCCGATGTCGACGATGAGGCCACCCTTGACGACCTCGATCACCTGACCGGTGACCACGCCGTCGTTCTCCTTGATCTTCTCCACGTCGCCCCACGCGCGCTCGTACTGCGCACGCTTCTTGGACAGGATGAGGCGACCTTCCTTGTCCTCCTTCTGGAGAACCAGCGCCTCGACGTGGTCGCCGACGTTGACGACCTCGTTGGGGTCCACATCGTGCTTGATGGAGAGCTCACGCGAGGGGATGACGCCCTCGGTCTTGTACCCGACGTCGAGGAGGACCTCGTCGCGGTCGATCTTCACCACGGTGCCCTCGATGAGGTCGCCGTCGTTGAAGAACTTCAGGGTCTTCTCGACCGCGGCCAGGAAGTCCTCGGCAGATCCGATGTCGTTGATCGCGACCTGCTTGGTGGCCGGGGCGGTCGTTGCGGTAGTCATGTAGTGGGTAGTCCTTGTTGGATTGGGGTCTCAGGCTTCGAGCGCACGCGTATGCGGCGGTCGAAGCGGATTGTCTGGTTTCTTGTCACCCTGCGCGCACCAAGGGGCGCGCCACACGAGTGACAATCAAGGCTATCAGAGCCGGGCACCGCGATCCAGCGCCCCGAGCAGCGCCGTCACGCAGCGTCATCGATCCGCGGCGCCTGCCGCGCGACTCAGTACGTGCCCGATGCCGGGCTGCCTTCGACCACGGCACGCGTGCTCGAGAGACCGAGGCGCGTGGCGCCGGCGGCGATCATCGCCTCGGCGTCCTCCCGGGTGCGGATGCCACCCGATGCCTTCACCTCGAGGCGGTCGCCGACCGTCTGCTTCATGAGCTCCACCGCGTGCACGCTCGCGCCGCCCGAGGGATGGAATCCCGTGGACGTCTTGACGAAGTCCGCCCCCGCCCGCTCTGCAGCCTGCGAGACCGCCACGATGGCCTCATCGCTCAGCGCTGCCGACTCGATGATGACCTTGAGCACCACGGGCGACGGCGCTGCCTCGCGCACCGCGCGGATGTCGGACTCGACCGCGTCATAGCGACCTTCGATCGCCGCGCCCACATCGATCACCATGTCGATCTCGTCGGCTCCTTCGGATGCGGCCAACGCCGCCTCGGCCGCCTTGATCTGCGAGTGGTGCTTGCCGCTGGGGAAGCCCACGACCACGGCGAGCTTCAGGCCGTCCGGGAGATCCACGGGCAGGACCGAGGGAGACAGGCACACGCTGTAGGCGCCCAGGGCCGCGGCCTCCGTGATCGTCGCCGCGACATCCGCCGTCGTGGCTTCGGGCTTGAGCAGCGTGTGGTCGACGTATCGCGCGATCTTCTCGGTCATGCCTTCATGTTCTCATCCGTCGATGGCCGACGCCGCACGCCGGCGCGTGAGCCCCACCCACAGCGCGCGCCAACCGACCAGAAGCACTGCAAGGGTGACCGCCGCCACCACGATGAACGCGGGGGCTGCGCCCTGACCGACCAGCATCCGCAACAACATGCCCAAGGCGACGGTCACCGCCCACACGGGCACCCCTGTGCGCACCACCGCGAAAGGTCGTCGCCAACCGAGCGAGACACCCCAGCCGACGGCGAGTGCGACGACGAACGGCCATGCCGTGGCCAGAAGGCCTCCGAGCGGCGACTCATCGTGACTCGCGCGACCGATCGCGCAGAAGACGACGACCAGCAGAAGGTCTGCAAGGACGGCGAACAGGATGCGTCGACGGGCACGACTGAGCACCTCTCCAGAGTACGGCGCCCGCTGCCGCGCGACGGCGTACAGTGGTCGGCGTGATTCGTGACATGCAGCCCACGGGGCGTCAGGGGGTCTCCGGCGCGCATCGCGCCGGCGACAGATGAGGGTCGAGTCCCCTTGGCGGACTCCTCGCATCCGTCGACGACCGTCGACGTTCCCCGCCGCTTCGGCGGCACGCACACGAAAGCACTTTCATGATTCCGTTGGACGATGCCCGCATCCGGGCCAGTTTCGTCAATGCATCCCTGCGTGAACGCAGGGCCGTTCCGCTTCCGCCTGCTCCCGAGTCGCTGTCGTGGGTCGGCCTCGACTACCTGGGCTGGCGCGATCCCAAGCAGCCCAAGCTCGGCTACGTGGTGGCCGAGGTGGATGGCACACCCGTCGGGGTGATTCTGCGAGAAGCCGATACCCGTCCGCGCTCGCGCGCGCAATGCGCCTGGTGCAACGACGTCGAGCTGCCGAACGACGTCGTGCTGTTCGTCGCACGTCGCGCCGGCGATGCTGGCCGACGCGGTGACACGGTGGGCACCCTCCTGTGCGCGGGCTTCGAGTGTTCGCGCAATGTACGCCGCCTGCCGCCCTCCGCGTACCTCGGCTTCGACCGCGAAGCGGCACGCGACAGGCGCATCGACGCTCTCCGCGACAATGTCACCGCGTTCCTGCGCGACGTGCGGGGCACCGGCTGAGGCGGATCAGCCCTCGCCGAGACGACGCAGCGCCTGGCCTGCGAGGCGCTGCGTCGTCCACTCGTCCATCGGCGCAGCGCCCAGAGAGCGGTAGAACGCGATCGCCGACTCGTTCCAGTCCAACACCGTCCATTCCAGACGCGTGTACCCCCGATCGACGCACAGCGCCGCCAGCGAACGGATCAACGCGCGGCCGAGTCCGGCCCCGCGCTCCGAATCGGCCACGAAGAGGTCTTCCAGCCAGATGCCGTGCCGACCCGTCCAGGTGGAGTAGGTGAGGAACCAGATCGCGATTCCCACGATGTCGCCGGCACGTTCCACGACATGCGCGTACACCCGTGGCTCGGCTCCGAAGAGCGCTTCCGTGAGCGCGTCCTTGGTGTTCACGACCGCATCCGGTTCGTTCTCGTACCGCGCGAGATCGTGGATGCGGGCGAGGATCGCGGATTCGTCACCCGGGCGCGCGGCGCGCAACTGCGCGCCGTCGGGCAGGTCCAGAGGCAGAGGCATGCGACGAGTCTGGCGCATCACACCGGCAGGGCGAACTCCCGCGTCCGATCCCACGGCTCCGTCCATCCGAGGCGATCGAAGACGGCGTCCAGCAGCAGGGCGGTGAAACCCCAGACGAGGAACTCCCCCGCGGCATCGTCCACGACAAAGGCGGGTCCGCGCCACTCTCGCCCGTCGCGTCGGACGACGGTGACGCCACGGCGAGCGGGGTCGAGAAGATCCGCCACTGGGGCGCGGAAGACCGCCGCGGACTCGGCGACGTCCACGACGCCCACCGGTGAAGGCCTTTGCCACCAGGCCAGAACGGGCGTGACGACGTGTTGCGAGAACGCGAGCGGCACGGCGGGAAGAACACCGAGGACCTCGACCCCCGCGGGGTCCAGACCGGTCTCCTCCTGCGCCTCGCGCAGTGCCGCGGCGACGGGGCCGTCGTCGCCGGCATCGAGGCGCCCTCCGGGGAACGCCACCTGACCGGGATGGGCGCGCAGCGTCGCTGCCCGTGACAGCAGCAGGACATCGAGATCGACCGACACGGCGCGGTCGGCCGCGACGCGGGTCGCCGGAAGCGCATCGAGCACGCCGAACAGCATGAGGACGGCCGCCGCCCGATCCGTCGGTGCCGGCGCGGGCAGCTCCGCGACCCGGAAGCCCCTCGCGTCGCGCGCGAGGGCGGCGAGTTCGGCTCGCGCGCCTTCTCTCCCGTCCACCCCGCCCATGGCGCTGATCGGCACGCTCCTCAGTTCAGCGCGCGGGTCGAGCCGGGGATGGATCCGTCGGCGTACAGGTCTTTCGCGACATCCTGCAGCGCAGTGAGCGCGACGCGTTGTGTGGTGGGTCCGTAGGAGATCCGCGCGACGCCGAGCGCCTCGTACTCGGCCGCGGTGAGCGCACCGGGAAGTCCGATGACGCTCACCTTCCGCTCCCCGATCCCCTCGACGAGTCGGCGGGTGACCGCGGCGTCCAGGATGCCGGGAACGAAGACCACATCGGCACCTGCGTCGAGGTAGGCGCGGCCGCGCTCGATCGCATCGGCGATGGACTCCTCGACGGGACGCGCACCCGCCCGGACGAACGCATCGGTGCGGGCGTTCAGAGCGAACGGCACCCCTTCCGCATCCCCCGCCGCCGTGATCGCAGCAACCCGCGCGACGGCCTCGTCGAGCGGCCGCAGCCGGTCCTCGACGTTGGCCCCCACGACACCCACGCCGATGGCGCGACGGACGGCGTCTCCCGGATCCTGGTAACCGTCGTCGAGGTCTGCGGTCACGGGGACCTCGCCCGCCACCCGAACGATCCGCGCGACCATGTCGAGCGTCGTCTCCAACGGGATGGCGCCGTCGTCGTAGCCGAAGCTCGCCGCGATCGAATGGCCGGCCGTGGCGATCGCGCGCGTCTCGGGCAGGGCGAGGACCGCCCGCGCCGAGATGACGTCCCACACGTTCACGACACGCAGGATCTCGGATGCGGCGTGCAGCTCGCGCAGCCGCGTCGCCCGCTCGGCAGTGGTCAACGACGAAGTATCGGTGGTCATGCCCTCACGCTAGAGCACGCTTCTCGAGGCGGGGCCGATCGAACCGGGGGCGCAGCACTCGCGCATCCGCGACGCGCACGCCACTGGCGCACCCTCGAATCGATTCGATATCCTGGCCGGTGCGGTCGGTGAACCGCCGTCATTTCCCGCACGATCTCGAGAGCTCTTCGCATGTCCACCTCACTGACCACGGGCAGCCCGTGGCGCGTCATCCTCCTCTTCTCGGTCCCCCTGCTCATCGGCAACGTGGTGCAGCAGCTCTACCAGGTCGTCGACGCGATCGTGGTCGGACGCGAGCTGGGCGTGGAGGCGCTCGCGGCCGTCGGCGCGACGGGCAGCCTGCTCTTCCTGCTCATCGGGTTCGCGTGGGGTCTGACCTCGGGGTTCGCCATTCCCACGGCACAGGCGTTCGGCGCCGGCGATCGAGCCGCCGTCCGGCGATCGGTCGCCACCGGCACGGTGCTGACGGCAGCGACCAGCGCCATCCTCACGGTCGGCGCGCCGCTCGTGTCGCGCCCGCTGCTCCAGATCCTGCAGACTCCGCCGGAGCTGCTCGACAACGCGACGGTCTTCGCCCAGGTCAGCTTTCTCGGCGCAGCGGCGACGATGTTCTTCAACTACCTCGCGGCCACCATCCGCGCCATCGGCGACGCACGGACCCCGCTCGTCTTCCTGACGGTCGCGTGCCTCCTCAACGCCGGGCTCGTCGTGCTCATGGTGGGCCCACTCGGCTGGGGCGTCGCGGGGGCAGCGGTCGCGACTGTCGTCTCGCAGGCCGTTTCGGTGCTGCTGTGCCTCGCGTACGTACGCCGACGTGTGCCGATCCTGCACCTGAACCGGGCCGACTGGCGGATCACCCGCGGCGACATCTCGCTGCACCTCCGACTCGGACTGCCGATGGGATTCCAGGCATCGATCATCGCGATCGGGACGCTGGCGGTGCAGGTGCGTCTGAACGAGCTCGGCTCGGATGCGGTCGCCGCGTACACCGCCGCGGCGCGCGTCGACGGCCTCGCCGTCGCGCTGCTGCAATCCCTCGGCCTGGCCGTGTCCATGTTCGTCGCGCAGAACTTCGGCGGCGGCCGTCCCGACCGCATCCGCGCCGGCGTGCGCCAGGCGTCCTGGCTCGCCATCGCCGGGGCCGTCGCACTGGGCGGCCTGCTCATCGCGTTCGGCGCCCCCATCGTGCGCCTCTTCGTCGGAGACACCGCGCCGCAGGTCGTCGATCTCGCCGCGCTCAACCTCGTCATCAACGGCGCGAGCTACACCTTCCTCGGAATCCTGTTCGTGCTCCGCGGTGCACTCCAGGGTCTGAGCCACACCGTCATCCCCACCGTCACAGGAGTGATCGAACTCGTGATGCGGGTGGGCGCCGCGATCGCGCTGGGGGCGGCATTCGGGTTCGCCGGCGTCGCCTTCAGCAACCCGCTCGCATGGCTCGGAGCCGTGGTCGTCCTGATCCCGGCCTATGTGCGCGCCCACCGCCGTCTCGCCCACGATCCGATCTCCCGCGTGGACCACGTCTCCCCCGAGACCACGCCCATCCCCGTCGTCGGCCCGACCAGCGGCTCCATGGTCGTCGACGCGATCGTCACCCGTCCGATCCCCATCGTTCCCACGCGCACGCGGGGGCGACTGCTGCGCTCACGCCGCCGCTGAGGCGGATGCCGGGTGCGGGACCAAAACCGCGGGGTGCGTTGTTGTATCCGTCGATGCCGCCGACCGGCCGCATCGCAGACAGGCGGATCTACACTCGTGAAAGCCATCACGCGGCGACGATCCGTCCGACAAGGAGCAGTCAGCATGACCACCGACAACGGAACCATCACGCAGATCCCCGGCACCGAGACCGCCGTGCTCGCGGGCGGGTGCTTCTGGGGTATGGAGGACCTCATCCGTCGTCAGCCCGGCGTTCTCGACACCCGCGTGGGCTACACGGGCGGGCAGAACGATCACGCGACCTACCGCAACCACCCGGGTCACGCCGAGGCCGTCGAGATCGTCTTCGACCCCACCAAGACCACCTATCGCGACATCCTCGCGTTCTTCTTCCAGATCCACGACCCGTCGACCCTGAACCGTCAGGGCAACGACATCGGCACGAGCTACCGCTCGGCCATCTTCCCCCTCAGCGAGCAGCAGAAGGAGATGGCCCGCGACACCATCGCGGATGTGGACGCGTCGGGCCTGTGGCCGGGCAAGGCCGTGACGACGATCGAGCCGGCGGGCCCGTTCTGGGAGGCGGAGCCTGAGCACCAGGACTACCTGCAGCGCATCCCGAACGGCTACACCTGTCACTTCCCTCGTCGGGACTGGGTACTCCCGCGTCGCGAGAGCGCCACGACGCAGGCCTAACTCGGGCGGATGCGGCGCGCACACGCGCGCCGCATCCCTTGCTGCCGGCACGGGGAGAGGGACAGGCACCGAGCATGCCCATCCCTCTCGTCCGCGTCAGTTCAGGTCGTTCGGATGCGTCCCGACACGACCGGACCCGTCACCCGGGTCGAGGTCGGTGATCGCGGCTACCTCGTCGGCGGAGAGCTCGAAGTCGAACAGATCGAGGTTCTCCGCCATCCGGTCACGATTGACGGTCTTGGGGAACACGATGTTGCCGACCTGCAGGTGCCAGCGCAGGACGACCTGAGCGGGCGTCTTGCCATGAGAGGCGGCGGCCTCATGGATCGCAGGGGTGCCGAACAGGTCGTATTTGCCCTGGCCGAGCGGTCCCCATGCCTCGATGTGCACACCGTTGTCCTTCGCCCAGGCGACGACCTCGCGCTGCTGGTACGCCGGGTGCAGCTCGATCTGATTGACGGCGGGCACCTTGCCCGTCGCCGCGACGAGCCGTTCGAGGTGCTCGACGAGGTGGTTGGAGACGCCGATGGAACGGGCGAGGCCGGCTTCGTTGAACGAGACGAGCTGCTCCCAGGCGTGCACATAGTTGTCGTTCGCCGGCGCAGGCCAGTGCACCAGGTACAGATCGACATGGTCGAGTCCGAGCTTGGTGAGGCTCTCCTCGAGAGCCTGCTTCGGCTGGGAGCCTGCCTGCCGGTCGTTCCAGAGCTTCGTCGTGATGAACAGCTCGTCACGAGGGATGCCGCTGGCCGCGATAGCTCGTCCGACACCTTCTTCATTGCCGTAGATCGCGGCGGTGTCGATGTGCCGATACCCGAGCTCGAGGGCTTCGGAGACGAATCTCTCCGTCTGGGCGGGGTCGACTTTGAAGACGCCGTATCCGAGCTGAGGGATGTCGTGTCCCGAGTTGAGGGCGATCGAGGGGATACGCCCCGCGTTCTCTCGCTTCGCTTCGGCGCGGTGATCTGCGTGATGTTCTGCCATGTGTCCAGCGTACGAAGCGAACGCGACATGCGGGCCGGGCTTGCACGATCGACCGATATACCGCATCGGTGTTTTCGACCGGTGACCGGGCCATCCGGCTGTCGCGGCTCCCGCCGTCACGTCCCCACGCGTTGACGTCTCCTCACGTCCGGAGAATGATGGAAGGACCCCGAACACCGGTAGATCTACCGAAGGACGTCTTCTATGCCCGCGCCCCGACCGCTCGTGACCGCGATGGTCGCGTCGGCAGGTGCGCTCGTGCTCTCGTGCCTGAGCGCGTTCGCTCTCACCGGCGCCGACGCCGCGACCTCGCCTCGCGCGGCCAGCACCGACCGTGGGCTGCCCCCGGTGGCATTGAACGCTCCCGCGTCCCTGGAGGCCGCGATCGGCACGGAGCCGACCCCGGTCTCAGAGCCTCCCGCACAGGACGATGCGGCCCCGACACAGCCCCGGCGCGAGCGCGGCACCCCACCCGCGGTCGGGCGTGTTCCGCAGCCCACTCCTGTCCCGGCTCCTGCTCCGGTGCCGCCGGTAGCCCCCGCGCCGACTCCGGAGCCTTCGCCGTCGCCGACGACCGACCCCACGCCGTCGCCCGAACCGACGACGACGCCGACACCGACCCCGGCACCGCCCACCGAGGAGTCGGAGCAGCCGACATCCGGTGTCCTCGCTCCCGATCAGTCGTCCGAGGCGATTCAGGGCGACTGAGCCGCCGTCATCCGGCCTGGATGACCGTCGCCTCTACCTGGATGTCCGCGGCGATCGACTCGAGAGCCGCCACGATCTCTGCGGCGGGCGTATCGATCGGGGCTGCAGCCAGGATCTCCGCCTGGAACAGTCGACCGCCGGACATCGCGGCGTCCTGCGTGTGCGTCGTCATCCGGACGACGTTGACGCCACGCTCGCCCAGCGCGCTGCTCACCTCGCGCACGATTCCGACACGGTCGTTGCCGATGACGCGGATGGCGAGTTCGCTGCGCGCTGTGAGAGGGCTGCCGGGCGTGACGACCACGATGCTCGCCAACCCGTCCAGTGCGCCCAGGGCGTTTCGCAACGCGTCGGCACGGGATGGAGCGACGTCGACCTGGACGACGCCGGCGAAGGTGCCTGCCAGTTCCGCGAGCTCGCTGTTCTCCCAGTTGCCGCCGTGCGCGCTGATCACCTCGGCGACCGCGGACACGATGCCCGCACGATCGACGCCGACGACGGTGAGCACGAGGGTAGTCATGGCGCCAGCGTAGCCACCGCGCAGCGCCCGTGGAATGTGCTCAGTCGGGTGGCGTACGACCGCGGCGCAGACCGGGCCGTCGTCGATGCGCGGCCGTGCCCCCGCACGAGGCAGCCTGGTGATGGCCGCCGAGAGGAACGAGATCGATTCATCGGAATGCTTTCTCGTTCCGTATCGTTGTGGACGATATGGAACGCTT
This sequence comes from Microbacterium sp. RG1, assembly GCF_005347485.1. NCBI lineage: Bacteria > Bacillati > Actinomycetota > Actinomycetes > Micrococcales > Microbacteriaceae > Microbacterium > Microbacterium sp. RG1. The sequence continues at coordinate 1,029,975 of NZ_CP034121.1, forward strand.
CGGAACACTCTCCTTCGGGCACTACGGCCCTCTCGGCGGCGGACGCATCCTCACCGCACGCGACTCGATGCTGCAGGCGATCGACCTCGCGGTGGGCATGGACGAACTCGGCGTCGACGGCGTCTACTTCCGGGTGCACCACTTCGCGCGTCAGCAGGCCTCGCCCATGCCGCTTCTCGCAGCGATCGCCGCACGTACCTCCCGCATCGAGATGGGGACCGGCGTGATCGACATGCGCTACGAGAACCCTCTCTACCTGGCCGAGGAGGCCGCGGCTGTCGACCTCATGAGCGACGGCCGACTCGCGCTCGGCGTCAGCCGCGGCTCACCCGAGTCGGTGGTGCGCGGCTACGAGACGTTCGGGTACACGGGATCCGAAGATCCCCGGGGCGCCGACATCGCGCGTCGCCACTTCGAGCTGTTCCTGCGTGCGATCGACGGCGAGCCACTCGCCGAGCGCGACGCGAACAGTCCTTTCGGCGGCGGGACCGGGATGCAGGCGATCGAGCCGCAATCCCCCGGGCTCCGCTCCCGGGTGTGGTGGGGGGCCGGCAACCGCGACACCGCCGAGTGGGCGGGACGCGTCGGTGTCAACCTCATGTCCTCGACGCTGCTCACCGAGGCCGACGGCACGCCCTTCGATCTTCTGCAGGCACAGCAGATCGACGCGTTCCGGGCCGCGTGGCGCGAGGCGGGCCATACGGGCACGCCGCGGGTCTCGGTCAGCCGCAGCATCTTCCCGATCACCACCGCCGAGGACGCCATGTACTTCGGCGGTTCGCAGGGCGGCGATCAGATCGGCGTCATCGACGGCATGCGCTCGACGTTCGGCAAGACGTACGCCGCGGAGCCCGACGTGCTCGTGGAGCAGCTGCTTCAGGACGCGGCGATCCGGTCCGCCGACACGTTGATGCTCACCATCCCGAGCCAGCTCGGCGTGGAGTTCAACCTGCGCGTCGTCGAATCGTTTGCGAAGTATGTCGCGCCCGCGCTGGGCTGGAAGTCCTCGATTCCGGCCTGAGCATCCGCTCCCGCGCGCCGGCAACCGTCGAGCGAGCATCCTTTCACCGAGCGAGCATGCCATCGGGTGCTCTCTCGGTAAAGGACTGCTCCCTCGACGGGATGACGGGCGAGAACAGGCGGGGCGATCAGCCTGCGGCGGGCAGGATCGACTCCAGCACCACTTCCTCACCCTGCTGGCTGATGGCGATCCCCGCGGATCTCGTCCCGAGTCCGGCGGAACGTCGAGCGGATGCGGCGAGAGCACCACGCGACGAGACCCGGACATGCACCCGGCCGTCGGTCATCCCGGAGATGACGACGGCGGCGACGCGTGCCGACGAGTGCTTCACGGCGTTCACAAGGGCCTCGTTGACCGCGTCGATCGCACGCTCCGCCGTCGCGGGATCGGTCAGGGCGCGCGTCCCCGCGGCATCGACCTCGAGCGCGGTCGTGACGACACCGCTCCAGGCGGACAGGAGTCCCTCGACGGATCCGGCGATCCCCGACGTCGGCGCGCCGTCCGGGGTCGACCGGGGGTCGAGGATCGCGTCGAAGGCCTCATCGGTCTGGTCGCGGAACACCCTGGTGTCCGCCGTGAGCGGCGACCCGTCGTCGGCCTGGGCCGCGAGGATCACGCACCTGCCCTGCACGCGACCATGGAGCAGGTTCGACGCGCGGGAGAGCCGCTCGCTCGTCCGGGCGTCGCTTGCCGCCACGCGCTGCGCCACGCGCGCCAGCACCCGGGTCGAGCGGTATTCGGCGGAGCGCACCCGACGCATCGCGTCCACGCACAGCGACAACGTCAGCGCTGCGGCGGGAATGGCCACGACGCCGACGACGCTGAGCATCCTGACGTCGGGAAAGAGTGTGAACGTCAGGAGCGCGACGCCGATCCCGGCCAGCAGCCACACCACGATGAACACGCCAGGCCGCACGGATCCGGGTATGGTCCCGCGCAGACGCGGGACACGGGTCACCGCTCCCGCGACGATGTCGAGCAGGCACACGCCGAGGTAGCCGATACCGACGACCGCGGGCGGCCCGGCCGTGAAGGCAAACGGTAGGGACGCGATGTTGTAGACGAGCGCGACGACGAGCCACGGCGTGGGGATCAGCGCCCATGGCGGCCGCCCTGCGGGGACGGCGTTGCCGTCGGCGGCGGGCGGGGCCGGGGCGGGCCCCGCGTCCTCAGCCAGCTGAGCCAACCGGTGGCTCGCGTCCCGTACCTGCGTCGCGTACGCCCGCACGGTGTCGAACTCGACGCCGCCCGCCAGCATCGCGTTCCGGCCGGCGCGAAGCTCGCTCACCGTCGCGACGAGCAACTCGTTGGTCTGGATCGCGCGTTCCTGAGCACGCTCCAGGCGGCCACGCATCAATTCCAGCGCGGCTGCCAGCCGCTGTGCGACGAGACGACGTCGCGCGAACTGCGTCGTCGCGACTCCCACGATGCCGAAGACCACGAGAGTCGTGAGGACGTTCGTGAGGGTTCGCGGCCCCCATGCGCCCGCTGTCGGTGTGTTCCACAGAAGCACACTCACGGCGTTGTTCACCGGTGTACGCACGATCGCTGCGACGATCAGTGCCGTCAGAACCACCAACGCCCGCACGCGAGGGGAGGTCAGCCGACGCTCGGCGGCAGCCGCCGGCAACACGATGATCGAGAGCGCGGTCCAGCCGAGAGCACCGACCAGGACGGCGGCGATGTAGCCCTGCAACGTCGCATCGGCGATCGTCGGAACGCTGACCGTGCTGGCCACGATGAAGGACAGAAGTGCGCTCCAGCGCGTGAGAAAGGCGCCACCGGAGACCGCCTCCGCGCACGTGCTGAAGGCGCGTCGGAACGCCCCGCGCACCCGACGCACCATGCTGCACCCCCTCCGGCGTACGCGCGCCACCGGAATCATCGTGCCCCGCATCCGCGTCACCGGCAAGCACACGCGCCCACTCCGGCCGCGCGATCGCGGCTGCGCGCAGTCCCAAGACGCCCCTCCCTGCCCGAGCGCCCCCGCCGCCGAGCGCGCAGGGGGCCGCCGCCCTCTTGGGCGACGGCCCCCTGCCTTCACTACCGGCACGCATGGTGAGCGACCGGGGAAGGTCGGCCGCTACGACGACGGGTTCGTGCGCCCGGTCCGCCGACGACGCCACAGCAGAACACCGCCGAGCGCGAACAGGACGGCGGCGCCGAGCAGGATCGCCCCGACCCCGGCCGCATCCCGCCCGGTCACTGCGAGAGAACCGTCCGATGCCGTCACCGTGACGGGCGTCCATCCGAGGACGGAGCCGTCGGCGCCGGCCACAGCCACGCGATGCGCTCCCAGACTCGTCGTCCCAGGTACGCTCACGGTCACGGTCCTCGCCGCGCCCACCGTCGCCTTCCCGAGGTAGGTCGGTGTCGAGAACAGCCAGACATGAACCTCGGTGCCCGGCTGGACATCCCCGAGCGTCAACGTCAGCGTCTCGCCCCGTCGCACTGTCGCCGGGCCGGTGACCGCGCCCCGTCGCTCCGCGGTCAGGTCGTCGGCAGACGGAGCGACGACACCCGTCGGGGCGGTGGGTCGCGTCGAGGTCGGCGACGGGCTCGGGGACGGTTCCTGCACGGCGGGCACTCTCACCGTCTGTGCGGTCTCGACGTTTCCGACGATGTCCACCGCTCGATATCCGACGACGCTCTCGCCGTCGCCGACCGTGACCACCTCGTCCAGACGCGACCACGCCCCCGCGTCACCGATCCGATACTCGATCCGGTCGACTCCCGCGTGCGCGTCGACGGCGGTCAGGCGCACGGAACGCGCCTCGGCGTCCACGGTGGCCGTCGTGACAGGAGCGTCGACGTCGATGGAGAAGGATGCGGTGCCTCCCGACTCCGCGACCGGCTCGCCCGCAACGCTGGCGCGGTAGTCGACGGTGTGGGCTCCGGACTCGGAGACCACCACCTCGTCCTGGTAGTCCGACCAGCTGCCGCCGTCGATCCGGTACTGGATGTCGGCCTTCGCGCGCTCGTTGAGCGCCAGGGCGACCGACACCGCCGTGGGATACCAGCCCGAGACCTGAGCGGCATCCGATCTCACGTCCGCCGAGACGACCGGGACCACCGCCGGCAACTCCTCGAGATCGGCGATCGCGCGATTCAGGGCCTGAGCCGGAGCATCGACCTCGTTCTGCGTCGACGGGCCCGCGACGGAGCTCGCCCACGTGAGCGCCGCCGCCACGCCCGCCCATGATGCATCGGTGTAGTCGCGGCGGTCCAAACCGGACGCCTCCCGGATGAGCCAGTCGAGGTCGCTCGTGTCCACGGCGACTCCGTCGGCGCTCAGCACATCGGAGAGGTAGAAGTAGTCGAAGTCGGCATGCCCGCCGGTCGTCTGCTTCGCGTAGCTGAACAGGCCGAAGCGCTGACCCTTGAAGTGCTTGGACTCCCACGACGCGCGCTTGGGTTGGGCTCCCCCGAGCGCGTTCCAGGTGACGCCGTCCCAGCTGTAGAGGAACCGGACGGTGTTGCGGTCCGCACCGGACTTCCGCATGTTCAGGTCGGCCTTCAAAAGCACCGTGCTCGTTCCGGCCGGAACGGCCACACTGGCGACGAAGTCCTCCGCTGTCGCGATCGACTCCTGGTCGGTGTAGTCGCGCACCGGACGGTTGACGACGCCGAGCGTGAACTGCCCGTTCTCCTTGGCCACGCCGATGTAACTCACCTGCCGGTTGTAGACGGCGAGCCCCGAGACGTCGCCATCGTTGAGCGCACCGAAATCGAGGCGGGTCTGAGCGGACGAGGCCGGGGCGAACGTACGCTGCGAGAGGGTGTTACGCGCCTCCTCGAAGTACGTCAGTTGATACTGCTTGTTCGCCTTGCCGGTCACGACGCGTCCGTTCGTGAGACGCAACCAGCCGTCGCGATCGGTCAGCGACCAGTATCTGTTGTCTGCGTTGTGCCCCCACTGCCAGGGCAGTGCCAGGTGGGAGCCGTTGTCGGCGCCCTCTTCGGCCGTGTAGTGATCGGGGACGGCTCGCGCTCCGACCATCGAGACATCGTCGACGAAGAAGATGTCGGGCACGGTGGCCGAGTCGACGGTCACGATCGAGACCTTGGCGTCGGCGACGTCCAGCTCCGCGGGAATCGTGAACTCACCGGAGACCTGCACGAAGGTCGTCGCGGCCGAGGCCGAGCCCTTCGGCACACTGGTCTGCGCCATCACATAGGAGTGGCCGTTCGTGTCGCTGAGAGTGAGTGCGAAGTTCGCCGGATCCACACCGGCGTCGCGATAGTGCACCCACGCCGAGACCGCGTACGTGGCCCCGCGCTGGAGAGTCGTCACCGTCTGCGACGCGCCGGCAGCATCCGTCGCTCGACCGTTCACCTTGAGCGACATCGCCCCCTGATGGCGCGTCGAGTAGCCGAGCCCGAGCGTCGTCCCGCCCAGCGACTGCCACGCCGTCGTACCACCCTCGATCGTCCCGTTCGAGATGTGCTCGCCACGGGACTCCGGCACAACGACCTCGGGCGCCGGGACGTTGGGATTGCCGAAGTCTCGAGGCGGGGCGTCGTTGTCGAAGCGATCGGAGGTCACGACGCTCGCAGACTCGGCCTTGCGCCGGTCTGAGGCGCTCAGGGTGACCGGCATCGGCTGCGTGCCGGGTAGCGGCACCTGGGAGCTTCCGTAGACGCCAGTTCCGAACACGGGCCACGCGTCCTTGTCAGCGGCATCCCACGCGACGGGCACGAGGACAGGAACGCGGCCGGTCGGGTAGTCATCGCCGAAGAGCAACGCCCACTGCGGCGTGGCGGAGTCGCCCGTGCCGATGAACCCGCCCTGCGCGACGAGGTTGGAGCCGACGGCGACACGCACTTCGTACGGATCGGAGGCCGCCGCGCCGAGCAGGCTCTTCGAACGCAGCACGATGGCCTGGCGTCCGTACTTTCCCCAGGCGATGCCGAGGACGTAGTAGTACCCGTTGATGTACTCGACCTGGTTCCCCTCCCAACCGCCACCCATGGCCTCCGAGGTGCTCAGACCGGTGTTGTTGATGGCGGTGGTCGTGGTCGCCGCGACGCTGTCGCTGATGACGCTGTGCAGATCCGGACTCATCTGGGCGATCTGCATCGACGAGCTCCCATAGACGATGTACGGGGTGTCGCCGTCGAAGAAGATGTTCGGATCGTGGAAGCTGCGGTTATAGCTGTGCTTCTCCCACTGCCCCTTCTCGATGTCGGTGGTCGTGAAGAGGTACGCATGACCGTTGTTGTTGCTGTTCATCAGCGCATAGAACGTCCCGTCGTGATAGCGCAGAGTGCTGGCCCATTGACCCTGGCCGTACGCGCTGTAGCCGTTGCGCAACGCGTTGGTGTCGGTGATCTCCATCACGTCGTAGACATAGTTGACGATCTCCCAGTTCACGAGATCGTAGGAACGCAGAATGGGGGCGCCAGGGGTGAGCTCCATGGTCGTCGAGATCATGTAGTAGGTGTCCCTGCTGGCGCCCGCGGTGCCGGCAGGCACACGGATCGTTGCGACGTCGGGGACGTCGGATCCGATGATGGCGTTCGTGAACGTGCTCTCCGTGGTCTGGGTCGACGTGAAGCTCTTCCCCTGGCCCGACCAGGGGTCGTCGTCCGCGGCTCTCGCCGCAGCCGTGCTCACGACCGCGCCGGACACGGTGGTCGCGACAGCGGCGCTCAGTGCTGCCACTCGGGTCAGGAGGCGTCCTGCACGCTTTCTCGGGTTCATGATCGTCACTGGATGTCTCCCCTTCCGCGCATCATCGCGCCGCATCGCGTCGCCGTCCGGGCGCCACGATCAGCCGCCGTACCCAGGTCCCGCCGCGGCGGCCGTGGGACCGAACGACCTGTGTTCGGTGGGCGACGCCTGCATGTTAGCGAGAACATTCATTCAAGGGCAAGGTCCTCTCTGACATATGTCGGCCAGAGGGAGGCACGCGGTCCGACGCACGCGTCGTTCCGTCCGGCCGGCTCTAGGCTGGTCGGATGCTGGAGATCCGCGCCGTCCGCACCGAAGACCTCGCCACCTGGCTCGACCTCTGGCAGGGATACCTGAAGTTCTACGAGACCGAACTCACCGACGACGTCACCCGGTACGCCTTCGATCGCATCATCGATCCCTCATCCGGGCTCGACGGCGCGATCGCCTGGCAGGACGGTCGCGCGGTCGGACTGGTGCATTGGCTGACGCATCAGGCGACCTGGTCCAGGGACGATTACTGCTACCTCGAGGACCTCTTCGTCTCCCCCGACGCACGCGGCTCCGGCGCAGGCCGATCGCTCATCGGCCACGTTCGGAACTGGGCGAAGGATGCGGGCTGCACCAAGGTCTACTGGCTGACGGCGGAGACCAACACCCGCGCGCGGGTACTGTACGACCAGGTCGCGACGCGCAGCGGGTTCATCCACTACCAGCTGTCGCTCTGACCCGGCGCGACCTTCACGAGCGCAGGAACTGCGTGGGATCGAACTCGTCGATCGGAATCACGCGGATGCGGGGCAGGGGCGCGTCGAACGCCTGCGCGTCGTACTCGATGTCGAAGAAGGTGATTCCGCCGATCGCCGCGTAACCGGTGTTGCGGAACTCGTTGAAGGCGAGCACTCCCACTCGCCGCGATCCGTCGGCGAGAGGTGCGAGATCCTCCACGAAGTCGCCATCGTGGCTGACGAGCACCACGTCGTCGTCACGCTCACGCAGCGCCCGCAGAGTGCGCTGGATGGCGATGTCGACGACCTTCGCGTCCGCAGGGCCCGACAGCGGGACCGGCTCGAAGCCGAGCGCCGTCAGAGCCTGGACGAAGGTCATCGGCAGGTTCGTCGACGCGTTCAGGAAGAAGAGCCCGCGCGCGTGCCCTCCCCAGGTGCGCTCGACGAAGGCCAGGAGGCGGTCCCAGCGCGGACGCTCGTCGGGCTGCGGGCGGCGACCCAGGATCGAGCCGCCCAGGGTGGCGTCGATGTTCTCACCGTCGATGAGAAGCCAGGTCGTCGCCTCTGCCTGAGCCATCGTTTCGTCTCCTGTCTCCACCGACTCGCTCACTCCCCCGCCCGCCGGGCGCACCACGCGTCGGCTCACGGACGCAGCAGCACCTTGGTCGCCCGGCGCTCGTCCATGGCGGCATAGGCATCGGCCGCCTCACGAAGCGGGAGTTCGAGGTCGAACACGAGGCCGGGTCGGATCGCGCCCGAGCGGACGTCGGGCAGTAGCTCCTCGATGTAACCGCGCACCGGTGCCACACCGCCGTTCACACCCACGTTCGACCCGAACATGGTGCGTACGGGCAGCTCGGGTCCGCCGTTCGGGACACCCACGTAGCCGACCATCCCGCCCGGGCGTGTCGAGCGCAGGGCCTGGTCCATCGACTCCTTCGTGCCGACGCACTCGAGGACGCGATCGGCGCCGATGCCGCCGGTCAGTTCGCGCACCTTCTCGATGCCCTCCTCGCCGCGCTCTGCGACGATGTGCGTGGCACCGAACTCGCGCGCCAGCGCCTGCCGTTCGGGGTGACGAGACATCGCGATGATCGTCGTGGCGCCGAGTCGCTTCGCGGCGATGACCGCGCACAGACCGACGGCACCGTCGCCGACGACCGCGACGCTGTCGCCGGAGCCGACTCCTGCCGACACCGCGGCGTGGTGGCCCGTGCCCATGACATCGCTCAGCGTCAATAGCCCCGGAATCTCGTCGGGCTCCACCGGCCCCGGAACCACGGCGAGGGTGCCGTCGGCGAGGGGCACGCGCACGAACTCGCCCTGACCGCCATCGGCGAAGCCGTCCTCGCGCACATCGCTCCCCCACCATCCGCCGTTGAGGCAGGAGGTACTGACGCCGTTGCGGCAGTTGACGCAGGTACCGTCGCACACGTAGAAGGGCGCGATGACGAAGTCGCCGGCGCGGACGTTCTCGACGGCGTCACCGACCTCCTCGACGACACCGACGAACTCATGACCGATGCGGTGGGGACGCTCCGTGGGCGTCACGCCTCGGTAGGGCCACAGATCCGAGCCGCACACGCACGCGGCGACGACGCGGACGATCGCGTCGCGCCCCGTGGACAACTGCGGTCGCGGGACCTCTTCGACGCGGATGTCACGGGCGGCGTGGATGACGGTTGCGAGCATGATCCGAGCCTACGTGAGCCGGGGGCCACGCGGCTCCCCGAGCGGATGCGGGGTCCTCCCCTCGGCGAGCATCCCGACGAGCCGCGCGACCCGCCCCGCCCGCGCCGACGGCGTGGCCGTCACCACCCGGTGCAGGATCGCGTAGCGGTTCGTCGCGTCCAGGCGCGCGAACAGCTCCGCCGCCGCGGGCTGAGCGGCGAGAGCCGACAGGAGGTCATCCGGCACCTCGATCGTGGCCGAGCCGGCGTACGCGCGTTCCCATCGCCCGTCGTGTTTGGCGCGGTCGATCTCCGCCTGCCCGCGCGGCCGCATCCGTCCGGCCTCGATCAACGCGGCCACGAGAACGAGGTTGCGCTGCGACCAGAGCGACGCGCGACGCCGAGGCGTGTAACGCTGCAAGAACGTGGCGTCATCGCGCCCGCGCTTCTGACCGTCGATCCACCCGCTGCACAGCGCCTCGTCGAGAGCACCGTCGTAGCCGAGGGTCGTCGGCTCGGTCGTGCCTTTCTTGGCGAGCACGAGCCACACTCCGTCGTCGTCGTACTCGTGCTCGTCGAGCCACGCGCGCCATGCCGCGGCATCCGCGACGATCAGCGGGTTGTCGAGGGTGTGCACCGTCCCATCTTGGCGCGCGTCGGCCGGATGTGCGAGAGGTGTGCTCAGCGGGCGCGGTCGCCCGCGCTGCGCGGCGGGTCCACACTGACGTCCAACGGCTCCAGCCCGCGCAGCGACGTCCACACGAGCTCCTCGCCCTTCGCAGCATGGTGCGATGCGCGGACGGCGCGCTCGTCCGCCCAGCTGTTGAGGCGATGTCCTCGGTGTCCGCGGACGTGTTCGAGGACGACGTCGGGGAGCCCGGCCGCACGCCGCGCGTCGCGCACCTCGATGAGTTGTTCGAGGATGTCGCGGTTGGCCGTGGGCTTCTTCGCCGACGTCACCCAACCGCGACGCGCATGACCGTCCATCCACTTCGTGTAGGTGTCGATCGCGTACATCGAGTCCGCCTGCACGATGAGCTCGGGCACCTCGAAATGATCCCGGATCGCGTAGAGCAGTCCGAGCAACTCACCGATGTTGTTCGTGCCGCTCGGAAGCGAGCCTGCGGCCCACTGGCCGTCCTCGCCCACCCACGCCCAGCCCGCGGGCCCCGGGTTACCCTTGCAGGCCCCGTCGGTCGCAACGGTGTAACGGGAGGGCACGGCGTCAGTGGAGGACATCCCTCCATCTTCTCAGGCGTTCTGTTCAGCCCGCCAGGAGGTTCGGATGGCGGCCGCACGCCGTGCTGCCCTCGCACGCTTCGCAGCGCACCACGCGATCGGGGCACCCCACGACCGCGCAGTCGATCATCCGGGAGGTGGGTGCGCCGCATCCGGTGCAGCGGGCGATGTGCTCGGCGTCCGCGCCGAAGGTCATCGCCTGCCTTCCGTCGAAGACGTAGAGCGACCCCTCCCAGAGACCGGTGTTGCCGAAGGTCTCGCCGTACCGGACGATGCCACCGTCGAGCTGGTAGACCTCCTGGAAGCCGCGCGCCGTCATCAGGCTCGAGAGCACCTCGCACCGGATGCCGCCCGTGCAGTACGTGACGATCGGCTTCTCCTTCAGGTGGTCGTATCGTCCGGAGTCGAGTTCCGCGATGAACTCCCGCGTCGTGGAGACGTCGGGCACCACGGCGCCGCGGAAACGTCCGATCTCGGCCTCGAATCCGTTGCGGCCGTCGAAGAAGACGACATCCTCGCCGCGTTCCTCGATGAGCCTGTGCACGGCGCCGGGTGTCAGGTGCGTACCGGTGCCGACCACGCCGCCCGTGTCGACGCGCAGTTCGTCGGGAGCGCCGAAGGTGACGATCTCGTCGCGCACCTTCACCGAGAGCTTCGGGAAGTCGAGGCTCCGCCCCTCGTGGTCCAGCCCGGTGCCCTCCGACCACTTCAGGTCGAGACCGCGGAAGGGCTCGTACTGTCGCGTCTTGCGCGCGTAGGTCTTGACCGCGCCGAGCTCTCCGCCGACCGTTCCGTTGATGCCGTGCCGCGAGATGAGGATGCGGCCGCGCAGCCCGAGCAGCTCACAAAGATCGCGCTGCCACAGACGCACGGCCTCGGGATCGGCGATCGGGGTGAACCGGTAGTACAGCAGGATCTTCGAGATGGCCACCGAGACAGCGTAGGCGCTCAGCCCGCCACGAGCGCCCACACCGCGGCGCCCGCCGATACGGCAGCCAGGACGAGAGCGGTGCCGATCAGCACCGCATGGACGATGAGGAACCGCGTCGGGCGTCCCGCGGCGTCGCGCGCCCGCGCATCCTTCGCCACACGGCCGTAGAAGCGCGGCCAGACCACCACGTTGTAGACAGCGTTGACGAGCAGGAGGACGGCGAGCAGGACGAGCATGTCCCGAGCGTAATCGCGCTCAGACCACGTGCGTCACACGTGCGTCCACGATCGTGCCCACGACCTCCATGTCCCGCAGGGCCGTCGACTCCCCCATTCGCGGGTCCGCGGCGAGCAGCGAGAGATCCGCGCGCTGACCGACGGCGATCGTGTCGGGATCCGCGGAGCCGCGATGAGTGGATGCGGCGAGGGCGACGTCGACGGAGACGGTCTCCTCGGGCGCCCACGGCTCGCGCCCGCCACGCGTGCGGGAGGCAGCGGCAGCGATCTGACGCCACGGGTCGAGCGGCGAGACCGGGGCGTCCGATCCGAAGCGGAGATCGACTCCCGCGGCCCACAGTGAGCGCAACGGATACGCACGAGCCGTTTGGGTCGCCCAGATGCTGTCGGTCAGATCGCGGTCGTCGAGGGCGTGCTCCGGCTGCACGCTGGCCGTCACGCCGAGTCGAGCCATGCGCGGCATGTCGGCGGCAGCCACGAGCTGCGCATGCTCGATGGTGCCGTGCGCACCGGTCGCCGCGTACGCGTCGAGAGCATGACGCAGCGCGTCGTCGCCGATCGCGTGGATCGCGCAGTCGAAGCCCGCCGCCGTGGCCCGCGTCATGACCTCCCGCAGATCGTCCGGTGCGATGGTGAGCAGCCCGTGCGGGTGCGGCCCGTCGGCGTACGCGACCGAGCAGGCCGCCGTCCGGGTTCCGAGCGACCCGTCCGTGATCGCTTTGAGCGGACCGACCGTGATGAGACCGTCATCGTCGCCGCGCAGCGCGTCGCCGCTGCGCAGACCCGCAGCGATGGCGCGATCGAGGAGGTCGGGGTAGACGCCGAACTCCACGCGCAGCTGATCGAAGCCTGCCGAACGTCGTCGCTGCCACGAGGACTCGTTCCACACCATGTCGAGGTCCACGACACCCACGACGCCGCGCGCCGCTGCGGCAGCGGCCATGGTCGCTACCGCAGCATCCGAGATCTCGTCGGGGAGCTCATTGAGACGCCGCGACATCTCGAAAGCCGGCCCCTCGCGCAGGACCCCGTCGTCGGCCGCGACGCCTTCGCGGGCGAGTGCTGCGGAATTGAGCCACACGCTGTGCACATCGGCGTTGATGAGGTAGGTCGGGATGTCTCCGGTCGCCGCGTCGAGGACCTCGAGCGAGGGTGCGTCTAGCCAGAACGCGTCACGGAATCCGGTGCCCACGCGCCGACCGTCCACGCCCGGGGCCACCCGTCCCATCCGGGCCGCCGCATCCGTCGCCGAGACCGCGTCGCCGAGCGGCTCGCGCAATGCGGCCAAGGCCCACTGCGTCACGTGCACGTGATGATCCCAGAGACCCGGGATGGCGAAGGCGCCGTCCGCGCGATGCACGACGCCTCCCAAACGAAGCGCCCCGGCCGGCGCAATGTCGGCGATGCGCCCGTCGCGCAGGACGATGTCGTACACCTCCGCTCCCGGCAGGAGCTCGGCACCCGGTCCCGCGATCCGCACGTCCGCGACCGCGTCGATGCGTGGCCGGGTCATGCCTCGCGCCGCGCGCGCCGGGCGCGGGCCATCTCGTCGGCCAGCGCCGGGTTCATGTGGGGCCCGTCGGCGCGCAGCATGTCGACGATGTGATCGACCACCTCCGCCGGCCGGTTCTGGCTCAGCTTCCGCTTGGCGACCACCGAGTTCGGGGTGAGCCGGAAACCGACCGTGCCCCGCTCGAGACGGCGCACGAACTCCGCGTCGTTCGGACGCTCCCACATCCGGCGCGGGGTCGGCATCGGCGACTCGAAGCGGTCGACGAGACGGTCGAGCACCCGCAGGTTCTCCTCGGTGCCGAGCAGCTCAGGAACGCCGCTCAGATGCGCGGCCACGAAGTTCCACGTGGGCACCGCCGGCGCATCGCCGTACCAGCCGGGCGACACGTAGCCGTGCGGGCCCTGCACCACGACGAGGAGCTCGCGCTCCCCCAGAGCGTGAATGGCGTCGTCGGGCTTGCCGACGTGCGCCACGATGCTCAGGTCGTCCCGCGTGTCATCGAGCAGCACCGCGTAGTGCGACGCGACGAGACCGTCGGGCCCCGCGCTGACGAGCGTCGCCCACGGATTGTGCTCGATGAGCCGCCGGATCTCCGCGACGTCGGTCATCGCGAAGCTCGGATTCTGTCTCACCGCATCCTCACTTCTGGCACACCGGGCACCAGTACAGCTTCCGTGCGCCCATCTCCTCCAGCACGATCGACGTGCCGCTGATACGACAGGGAAGCCCCGCACGGTGGTAGACCCAGTGCCGGTCGTCGCGATGGGCCATCGCCCGGCGCCACGCGTCGGGGGTGAGGTCGTCCATCGTCATCATCTGGCCGGTCTCGACCCCGATGCGCAGCAGCTTCACCCAGTCGCGCCACAGGCCGCGGACGACCTCCTCGGGCACGTCGCGCCCGGGGGTGTGCGGGTCGAGGCGGGCGCGGAACAGGAGCTCGGCTCGGTAGACGTTGCCGATCCCGCTGACGACGCTCTGGTCCATCAGCAGGAGACCGATCGGGGTGGGCTTGCGCCGGACGACGCGGGTGAAGCGCTCCTCCCCTTCGGTCACGTCGTCGACGAGGGGATCCGGGCCGAGCTTCGCGATGACCGCCTGCACCTGATCGGGAGTGAGCACCTCGCACGCGGTCGGCCCGCGCAGATCGGCGCAGGTCGCCTCGGTCAGCAGTCGCAGCCGCACCTGACCGACGATCGGGGGCGGCCACGTCGCGTCGGTGTCGTCGAGTCCCGACGTCTGCTCCGACATGCGCACGTGTCCGCGCGCCTTTCGAGGCGCACCGATCGAACTCAGCGAGTTCTCGCCGGCGGCATCCACAATGCGCTCCGCATCGGTCCCCCGCTGGTTCGTCTGTCCCATCCGACCGTTGGCGGAGGCGATCGTCGGGTCGACGAGGATCTCACCCGAGAAGTCCCAGGCACCGTACATCCCGAGATGCACCCGCAGCCACAGATCCCCCTCGAACTCGAGGAACATCTGCTTGCCGACGGCTCGCACCGACAGCGCCTCGCGACTGTCCAGCAGCGCCGCACCCTCGGCGAAGCGACCCTGCGGGCTCGAGGCCCGGACCCGGTGTCCGACGACGTTGCGATCGAACTGCCGGGCGATCCGATGGACGGAATGACCTTCGGGCATCAGCCCGCTTCCGGGTCGAAGCTACTGGACGCGTCGTCGAGCACATCGGGGCGCGCGACACCCGCACGCGGGTCGGGAAGAAGGGAGCCGTCACGCTCGAAATCCGCGATCTGCGCGATGCGGCGCACGTGGCGCTCCTCGTCCGAGAACGGCGTGGCGATGAAGCGATCGATGAAGGTCGTCGCCTCCTCGAACGTGTGCTGACGCGCGCCGATCGCGATGACGTTCGCGTCGTTGTGCTCGCGCGCGAGCTCGGCCGTCGCGATGTTCCACACCAGCGCCGCCCGGATTCCCGCGACCTTGTTCGCCGCGATCTGCTCGCCGTTGCCGGAGCCGCCGAACACGATGCCCAGCGTGTCGATGCCGGCCGCCTGATCGCGAACGACCGCCTGAGCGGCGCGGATGCAGAACGCCGGATAGTCGTCGACCGGGTCGTATTCCAGGGGCCCGTGGTCGACGACGTCGTGACCGGCTTCGGCGAGATGGTGCTGCAGGCGCGTCGAGAACTCGAGGCCGGCGTGATCCGTGGCGATGTGGATGCGCATGATGCTCATCCTAGGGACGCGCGGACCCGCCCCGCACTCACGGGGCGATGCCGGCGGCTGCGGGCTTGAAGCCCGCCCTGATGTTCTCGCAGCAACCGGGGCGGCACACGTCGAACCATGGACCGAGCGACGTCCGGTGCGGACGCTGATCGGCCGGAGTACCGGCGAGTCGCTCCTCGATCAGATCCACGAGTCCCGACACGTATGCGGGATCGATGCCGGGCGTCGGTGTGCGGACGGCACGGATGCCGACCTCCTCCGCCGTCTCCATGGCCTCCGTGTCGAGGTCCCACAGAACCTCCATGTGGTCGCTCACGAAGCCGAGGGGCACGATCGCCACGGCCGTGACCCCAGCCGCCGCGAGTTCCGTGATCTCGTCGTTGATGTCGGGCTCGAGCCAGGGCTGGGATGCGGGACCCGAACGCGACTGGTAAACGAGCTTCCATCCGATCTCCGGCGCCGACTGCGCCATGACAACCTCCGCGACCGCCAGGTGCTGGGCTTCGTAGGCGCCGCCGGGGCCGAAGTCGCGGTCCCGCGGGCCGGAGCGCTGCGCGTCGGCGGTCGGAATGGAGTGCGTCGAGAACAGCACGCGGATCTGCTCGGCCGGCACGCCCTCGGCGAGGAAGCCCGAAACGGCCTCGCTCACGCCTTCGATGAACGTCGACACGAATCCCGGGTGGTCGAAGAACTGACGCACCTTGTCGATCGTCACCTGCCCGCCCAGGTTCGTCGCGTCCAGGACGCGGGCGAAGTCCTCGCGATACTGGCGACAGCTGGAGAACGAGCTGTAGGCGCTCGTCGCGACCGCCAGCAGGGTCGTGTGACCGGCCTCCGCCGCCTCCTGCACGGCATCCTCCAGGTACGGACCCCAGTTGCGGTTTCCCCAGTAGACCGGCAGCGCGAGACCACGGCGGGCGATCTCGGCCTCGAGCGCGGTCTTCAGCGCGCGGTTCTGCGCGTTGATGGGGCTCACGCCGCCGAAGTGGCGATAGTGGTGCGCCACCTCCTCCAGACGTTCGTCCGGGATGCCGCGCCCGCGGGTGACGTTGCGCAAGAACGGAATGACGTCATCCTGCCCCTCGGGCCCCCCGAACCCGGCGAGCAGGACGGCGTCGTAGGCGGTGGGCTGCTCGACCCAGGGCGGACCGCTCGCGGCGTGTGCCGATGCGAAGGGCACAGGGGTGCCGGGCGTCTCGGTCTGGAGAGGGGTCTGTTCAGGGGAAGTCACGCCAACATCCTCGCACCGTGCGCGGATCGAGCCGGAGCGATACCGCCGATGCGCAGCAAAACCGTAGGCTGGAGGTCTCGCCCGTGTCGCCAGCAGCGATGCCGTGCCTTTCACACCCTCACCCCATGGGAGCAAACGCAGTGCCTGGAGAGAACCTCACCCGGATCGAGGCGCAGGAGCGCCGCGCGGTCGTCGACACCGAGTCTTACGAGATCGCGCTGGATCTGACCACGGGAGCGGAGCTGTTCCGCTCGACCAGCACCATCCGATTCGCCGCCACCGAGGGCGCTTCGACCTTCGTCGACCTCATCGCCGAGCGTGTGCACCGGATCACGCTCAACGGCGTCGACATCGACCCCTCCGCCTTCGCGGACTCCCGCATCCAGCTGGAGAACCTCGCCGCCCACAACGTGCTGACCGTCGACGCCGACGCGCGGTACACCAACAGCGGCGAGGGCCTGCACCGGTTCGTCGACCCGGTCGACGGCGAGGTCTACCTCTACTCGCAGTTCGAGGTACCCGATTCGCGGCGCGTGTTCGCCGTGTTCGAGCAGCCCGATCTGAAGGCGACCTTCCAGTTCACGATCACCGCTCCCGCCGCCTGGCAGGTCGTCTCCAACTCCCCCACGCCCGAGCCCGCGCCCACCGGCGACGGCATCGCGACGTGGACGTTCGAGCCCACTCCCCGCATCTCGTCGTACATCACGGCGCTCATCGCGGGCCCCTATGAGGTCACCCGCTCCGAGCTCACCAGCTCGTCCGGTCGCGTCATCCCGCTGGGTGTGTTCGCGCGCAAGAGCCTGTGGCAGTACCTCGACGCCGACTACGTCTTCGAGAAGACCCGTCAGGGATTTGCGTACTTCGAGGAGAAGTTCGGCGTCGCCTATCCGTTCGCGAAGTACGACCAGCTCTTCGTGCCCGAGTTCAACGCGGGTGCGATGGAGAACGCGGGCGCCGTGACGTTCACGGAGACGTACGTCTTCCGCAGCAAGGTCACGGATGCGGTCAAGGAGCGTCGTGTCGTCACGATCCTCCACGAGCTGGCCCACATGTGGTTCGGCGATCTCGTCACCATGAAGTGGTGGAACGACCTCTGGCTGAACGAGTCGTTCGCCGAGTGGGCATCCACCATCGCCACCGCCGAGGCCACCGAGTGGACCGAGGCATGGACGACGTTCAACGCGATGGAGAAGTCCTGGGCCTACCGCCAGGACCAGCTGCCGTCGACGCACCCCGTCGTCGCGGAGATCAACGACCTGGAGGATGTCCAGGTCAACTTCGACGGCATCACCTACGCCAAGGGCGGCTCCGTCCTGAAGCAGCTCGCGGCCTGGGTCGGCGTCGAGGCCTTCTTCGCCGGCGTGTCCGCGTACTTCCAGAAGCACGCGTGGGGCAACACCGAGCTGCCCGATCTGCTGACGGAGCTCGAGACCACGAGCGGCCGCGATCTGTCGGGCTGGTCGAAGAAGTGGCTGGAGACGGCCGGCGTCAACACGCTCACCCCCGCGGTGGATGAGTCCGTGGACGGCACCATCAGCAAGTTCTCCATCATCCAGACGGCCCCGGCGGACTACCCCACCATCCGTCCGCACCGTCTCGGCATCGGCTTCTACGACCTGCAGGGCGACGCCCTCGTGCGCGTGCACCACATCGAGCTCGACGTCGACGGCGACCGCACCGATGTCGCCGAGCTCGTGGGCCACCGCCGCCCCGACCTGATCCTCCTGAACGACGACGACTTGGCGTACGCCAAGATCCGGCTCGACGACCGGTCGTTGGCCACAGCCGTCGCTCACCTGTCGAAGATCAGCGACCCGCTCGCCCGTTCCCTCGTGTGGGGCGCCGCATGGGATCAGACGCGGGATGCGGAGGCCTCCGCCTCGGAGTACGTCCAGCTCGTCCTCGGCAACATCGCCGCCGAGACCGAGTCCACGACCGTGCGTACGACGCTCGCGCAGCTGCAGCTGACCGCGAACGCCTATGTCGACCCCGCCAAGCGCGATGCCACGCGTGCCGCCGTCGCCGACGGCCTCTGGGACCTCGCGCAGGGCGCCGCCGCAGGAAGCGACAGCCAGCTGCAGTTCGTGACCGCGTTCGCCTCGGCCGCGACGACCCCTGAGCACTTCGCGCGGGTGCGGAGCCTCCGCGAGCGCGAACTCGTCCTCGACGGTCTGGAGATCGACGCCGACCTGTCCTGGGCGCTGCTCGTCTCGCTCGCAGCGGGCGGACTCGTCACCACCACGGACATCGACGCCGCCCTCGCGGCGGACAACACGGCCAAGGGCGGAGAGTTCGCCGCCCAGGCGAAGGCGGCTCTGCCCACGGCAGAGGCCAAGCAGGCTGCGTGGGACGCGCTGGTCGGTTCGGACGACCTTCCCAACACCGTCGTCCGCTCGGCCGCAGCCGGCTTCACCCACCCGGCAGGTCGCGATCTGCTGGTCCCGTTCGTGTCGACCTACTTCGACATGCTGCTGCCGGTCTGGGAATCGCGCAGCTACCAGATCGCGAACTACCTCATCGTCGGCCTGTACCCGGCGCCTCTCGCGGATGTCGCGCTGCGCGACGCGACGCGTACCTGGCTCATCGAGAACCGCGACGCACCGGCGGCACTGCGTCGCCTCGTCGCCGAGAACCTCGCCGGCGTGGAGCGGGCCCTCTCCGTCCAGGAGGCGGACGCCTGATCGGCTGATCCGGAACGCCCCGTCGACCACCGGTCGACGGGGCGTTCCGTTCGTCTCCGCCTCTGGGACGAGGCGTACCGGAAGAGATCGGTACCACAGGGGGACGCGGCGGCGAGGTGCCGGCTCGTAGCGTGGAGCCATGATCGTCGCAGAGAACCTCACCAAGCAGTTCGGGGACAAGCACGCCGTCTCCGATGTCAGCTTCACCGTCCAGCCCGGCAAGGTCACCGGCTTCCTCGGACCCAACGGCGCCGGCAAGTCCACCACGATGCGCATGATCGTGGGACTCGACCGACCGACCCACGGCAACGTGACCGTCGACGGCGAGGACTACCGCAAGATGCGTTCCCCCCTCACCCGCGTCGGCGTACTTCTCGACGCCAAGGCCGTGCACACCGGCCGCTCGGCACGCAACCATCTGCGCGCGCTCGCGGCCACGCACGGCATCCCCACCTCCCGGGTCGACGAGGTCATCGCGCTGACGGGCCTCGAGTCGGTCGCCAAGAAACGCGCGGGCGGTTTCTCGCTCGGTATGGGCCAGCGCCTCGGCATCGCCGCAGCGCTGCTGGGCGACCCGCAGACGCTGATCCTCGACGAGCCGGTCAACGGCCTCGACCCCGAGGGCGTGCGCTGGGTGCGACAGTTCGTGCGTCACTACGCGAGCGAGGGGCGCACCGTCCTCCTGTCCAGCCACCTCATGAGCGAGATGGCGATCACCGCCGACCACATCATCGTGTTGGGCAAGGGTCGTGTCCTTGCGGACGCGCCCGTCTCGCAACTGGTCTCGGAGTGGACGAGCACCCGCATCCGCCTGCGCAGTCCTCGGCTCGCGGAGCTGATCCCCCTCATCTCGGGAGCAGGCGTCGAGATCACCCAGACCGAGCCTGGAACCGCCGACGTCGTCGGCGCGCTGCCCGAAGCCGTCGGTGACGCCGCGGCGGCTGCCGGCATCCCCCTTCACGAGCTGAGCCCGCAGAGCGGCTCGCTCGAAGACGCCTACCTCGCCCTCACCGGCGAATCCGTCGAGTACAAGAGCAAGGAAATCGCATGAGCGCCACCACCACCACCACCCCCGCGCGTCGCGTCACCGCGACGGAGGCTTCGTACCGCCTTTCCTTCCCCCGACTCGTGCGCAGCGAGACGCTCAAGCTTCTGACACTGCGCTCCCCCTGGTGGTCGATCGCGATCGTCGCCGTCCTTTCGATCGGTTTCTCACTGCTGATGGCGTGGGCGATCACGAGCTTCGACGGCGGCCCGCAGGGCGACGACGGTTCGTTGGCCACGATGGTGATCCTCGCGCCGACGACTTTCACGATGCTGCTCGCCGTGATCCTGGGCGCCATCCAGGTCACCGGTGAGTACTCGACCGGGATGATGCGCTCCACCCTGACGGCTGCGCCCGGACGACTCGGGTCGCTTCTCGCCAAGACGGTGGTCGTCGCCGGTTTCGTGTTCGTGTCCAGCGTCATCATCTTCGCGATCGCCGCCGCGGCGACCGCACCGATCATGGCGCGCAAGGACCTCGGACTCGACTTCTCGAATCCGGAGGTCTCCGTGCTGCCGCTGCTGGCCGGTGCCCTCACCATGGCCGTCATCGCGATCATCGGCGTCGCGACGGGCTACATCCTCCGCAACGGTCCGGGAGCGATCGCCCTCGGTGTGGGACTCGTGTTCGTCCTGCCCATCGTCCCCGCTTTCTTCGCCGCGCTGCCCGGATGGGGCTGGGTGCAGGATGCTGCCCGGTTCCTGCCCTCGAACGCGGGGCAGCTTCTGATGGGCACTTCGGGCGGAAGCAACCAGCTCGAGCCCTGGGCCGCGAGCCTCACGCTCGCCGCCTGGGTCGTCGTCGGGCTCGTGGGCGCGAGCGCCGTCCTGAAGAGCCGCGACGCGTAGAGTCGAGCGGATGAGCAAGCGCGGTCGGGCCGTCGCCGGGGCGGAGAGCACTCCCCCCGACGACGGCCTGCTGCTGCCGCGACCTCCGGGGGCCATCCGTCGGTACTGGTCGCGGCACCCGCGTTTCGCCGACGCGCTCGTCGCCTTCTTCGCCTTCGTCCTCTCCGGGCCGGGCCTGGTCGCTGCGGCTCCGATGGATCCCGCCTGGGCTCCCTTCGGCATGATCGTGTCGATCACCGTTCCGGCGAGCACCGCGATCGCGCTCCTCTGGCGCCGACGCTTCCCGCTCACGGTCTTCCTGGTCGCCGCCCTCCCCTACCTCTTCGCGCCGTACCCCATGCTGCCGAGCGGCGTCGCCCTCGCGATCGCCGTGTACTCGCTCTCGGTGTACCGTTCCAGCCGCGCCGCGTGGGCCGGCGCCGGAATCCTGAGCGGCGCGATCGTGATCTCCGGCCTCGTACGCGTGACGTTCGGCGAGAGCTGGTCGAGCGCGATGGGCGCGGCGGGCGCCACGATGGTCATGCTTCTGATCGGGGCGCTCATCGGCGCGAACGTCGGCGGCCGCAAGCGCTACGTCGAAGCACTCATCGAACGCTCCCGTCAGCTGACGATCGAGCGCGATCAGCAGGCGCAGCTCGCCACGGCGGCCGAGCGCACCCGTATCGCACGCGAGATGCACGACATCGTGTCGCACTCGCTGACGGTGATCGTGGCGCTGTCGGAGGGTGCCGCCGCGACGACCGACACCGAACGCGCCCGCTCCGCCGCCCGCACCGCGGCCGACACCGCCCGTGGCGCCCTGACCGAGATGCGGGCGATGCTGGGCGTGCTGCGCACGGATGATGCGGGCACCGCACCCCTGGCGCCCCTCACCGCCCCCTCGCCGCGGGAGGTCGTCGCCACCGCGCAGGGCGCGGGCTACCCGGTCGTGCTGCGTACCTCCGGACGCACGAGCACGCATGCGCCGACCACGGAGTTGGCGATCGGCCGCGTCGTGCAGGAGGGGATGACGAACGCGATGCGGCACGCACCTCGCGCGACGGAGGCCGTCGTCGAGATCCGCGAGGATCCGGATGCGGTGCGCATCAGGATCATGAACGACGGCGTCGCCGGAGAGCGTGACGAGGAGACCGCCGGCTTCGGTCTCCGCGGACTGACCGAGCGCGTCGCCCACGCCGGGGGCACTCTGCGCACCCGACGCGGCGACGGCACCTGGACCCTCGACGTCTGGCTGCCGACGGAGGAGAACACCCGATGAATGACCCGATCCGCATCCTGCTCGTCGACGACCAGGAGCTCATCCGGCTCGGCTTCCGCATGGTGCTGGACGCCGAAGACGACCTGCGGGTCGTCGGCGAAGCGGCAGACGGGGAATCCGCCGTCGCGGCCGTGGCAGCTTTCGAGCCCCATGTCGTCCTCATGGACGTGCGGATGCCGGGCGTCGACGGCATCGCCGCGACGGAACGCATCGTCGCCGCCCACCCCGACGCCCGCGTCCTCGTCTTGACCACCTTCGATCTCGACGAGTACGCGTTCGCCGCACTACGCGCGGGCGCGAGCGGGTTCCTGCTGAAGGACGCGCAACGCCACGAACTCATCTCGGCGATCCACGCGGTGCACCGGGGCGACGCCACCCTCTCACCGCGCGTGACGCGCCGCATGATCGAGCTCCTCGGCACACCGCCGGTGCGCTCCGCGGCCCCCGACCCGACCGATACCCTCACCGAGAGGGAGCGCGAGGTGTTCCTCGCGATGGCGCAAGGCGCCACGAACGCCGAGATCGCCGCGGCCCTGTTCCTGGGCGAATCCACCGTGAAGACGCACGTCGGCCGCATCCTCGCCAAACTCGGCGCGCGAGACCGCGTACAGGCGGTCGTGATCGCCCACCGTGCAGGGCTCGTCGACGGCGGCGGCATCCAGCTCGGTAAGAGCGGCGATCAGTAGCATCGAGAACGTGACGCACACCATCGTCTTCGACCCCAACGATCCGGCGTTCTGGCCGAACATCGGGTCCTTCTTCACCACCGCCGGGTTCAAGGCGCTCGGGGTGCTCGCCATCATCGTCGGCGCCATCGTCCTCTCCTGGATTCTCCGCGGAGTGATCCACCGCGTGGTGGAGCGCATCGTCTCGGGCGCGAAGAGCAAAGCTCAGGTCACCGACACCCAGGCGCTCGATCGCTCTCCGCTCGCCGCGGTCCGTCTGGTCCAACGCACCCGCACCCTGGGTTCGATCCTGCAGAACATCGTCAACGTGACGATCGTGATCATCGGCATCATCCTGATCGTCAACACGATCGACTCCGGCATCCTCGGCTCCTTCGCGCTGCTCACCGCGGCGATCGGCGCGGGACTCGGCTTCGGTGCGCAGAACATCGTGAAGGACGTGCTCAACGGCATCTTCATCGTCGCCGAGGACCAAGTGGGGATCGGCGACGTCGTCGACCTCGGTCTCGCCACCGGTGTCGTCGAGTACGTCAGCGTGCGCGTCACGCACGTACGCGACGTCAACGGGACGCTCTGGTACGTGCGCAACGGCGAGATCACCCGCATCGGCAACATGTCGCAGGGGTGGTCACGGGTCATCATCGACCTCTCCGTCCCCGTCGACGCCGACCTGGACGCGGTGGAGAAGGCGATGCTCGACGCGGCGAAGCAGCTCGCGAAGGATCCCAAGTGGCGTACCAGGATCATCGAGCAGCCCGAGATCTGGGGGTTGGAGTCGATCTCCGGGGATGCTCTCGTGATCCGGCTCGTCATGAAGACTCGCTCCAACGCCAAGGACGACGTCGCGCGAGAGCTCCGGGTACGCCTGAAGCGTGCGATGGACGCCATGGGCATCCAGCTGCCGCTGCTGAACTCGATCATGCTGAGCGGACTGGAGGCGGCGGGTCGCGTGCGCGGAGCGAACCCTCCCCGCACCAAGCCCATCCCCGTCGCTGCAGACGAACGCCCGGTGTGGCGCCCGAAGCGCACGGGGAGGGGCGCCCGCGCCGCCACGGAAGCCGCCGCCGAGAGCGAGGCGGTCGCCCGCGCCGGAGACGGAGCGTCAACGAGCGATGACACGCATTCGGCGGCGCCGCGAAAGCCACGAAAGCCCCGCACCCCACCCGAGGAGTCCGCATGAGTGAGCAGCCGATCAGTTTCTACGATCAGGTCGGTGGCCACGCGTTCTTCACGAAGCTCGTGGATGCGTTCTACGAGGGCATCGCCGGCGACGAGGTTCTGCGACCCATGTACCCGGAGGCCGATCTCGGCCCCGCCAAGGTGCGCATGCAGACCTTCCTCGAGCAGTACTGGGGCGGACCCACCACCTACAGCGAGCAGCGGGGTCATCCGCGACTGCGTATGCGTCACGCCGCGTTCCACGTCGATCCGGATGCCCGTGACCGGTGGCTCTCGCACATGCGACGCGCGGTCGATGCCTGCGAGCTGCCCCCGATCCTCGAGGCGACCCTGTGGGACTACCTGCAGCGTGCGGCCTATGCCATGGTGAACACGTTCGAGCCGTCAGGCATCGGACCTGCGGCGGGGACGCGCGCCTCGCTCCCGGTCGATCCTGCGGCGACCACGAAGGAGTGACCGTGACCGCACCGATGTTCTCGTCGTGGGATGGGGTCTGGCGGGACTCGTGGCCGCCTGCGAGGCGCTGCGCGCCGGCAGGTCGGTGACGATCGTCGACCAGCAGCCGCGCGTCGACCTCGGCGGCCAGGCGTGGTGGTCGTTCGGGGGGCTGTTCCTGATCGACTCCCCCGAGCAACGCCGGATGGGCATCAGGGACTCACCTGAGCTCGCCGAGCAGGACTGGTTCGCGACCGCCGGCTTCGACCGGGAGGAGGACGAGTGGCCCGCGCGATGGGCGCGCGCGTACCTCGATTTCGCGCACGGGGAGAAGCGCTCGTGGCTGCGCCAGCGCGGCGTGTCGTTCTTCCCCGTCGTGGGCTGGGCGGAACGCGGCGGCTACACCGCGACCGGTCCTGGCAACTCCGTTCCGCGCTTCCACATCACCTGGGGCACCGGCCCCGGCCTGGTCGCTCCGTTCGCGGCGGAGATCGAGGAGGCGGAGGCCGCGGGACGCGTGCGCATCCTCGCACGTCATCGCGTCACCGGGCTCGAGACGACCGCTGGTGCCGTCACGGGGGCCCGTGGCGACGTTCTCATCCCCGCAGACACCGACCGCGGAAGGGCGACTCCGCACGACGTGATCGGCGTCTTCTCCATCCAGGCGGGCGCGACCATCGTCACCAGCGGTGGCCTCGGCGGCAACCATGCGCTGGTCCGCGAGCGCTGGCCGGAGCGTCTGGGGACCCCGCCGGCGACCATGGTCGCCGGCGTCCCTGCCTATGTCGACGGCGCGATGCTCTCGGTCGCGGAGCAGGCAGGAGCCAGGCTCATCGGCGGCGACCGGATGTGGCACTACGTCGAGGGCCTTCAGAACTGGGACCCGATCTGGCCGCAGCACGGGATCCGCATCCTTCCGGGCCCCTCCTCCGTCTGGCTGGATGCGACCGGCAAGCGACTGCCCGTCCCCTTGTTCCCCGGCTTCGACACCCTCGGAACCCTGGCCCATCTCCGCGCCACCGGACACGACCATTCCTGGTTCGTCCTCTCCGAACGCATCGCCGAGAAGGAGTTCACCCTCTCCGGCAGCGAGCAGAACCCGGATCTGACCGATAAGGACGTCTCTCTGCTCGTGCGCTCGCGGCTCGGAAAGGGCGCATCGGCTCCGGTGCGCGCCTTCCTCGAGCACGGCGCAGACTTCGTGCGCGCGGACCGGCTCGAGGATCTGCTCGCCGGTATGCGCGACCTCCCCGGCGGCGATGCTCTCGATACCGACACGGCCCGGCGGGAGATCGAGGCGCGCGACCGTGAGATGGACAACCCGTTCACGAAGGACGCCCAGGTGGCGATGCTGCGCTCCGCGCGGGCGTTCCGCGGCGATCGACTGGTGCGCACAGCCCGGCCGCACCGCATCCTCGACCGCGCGGGCGGGGGTCTGATCGCGGTCAAGCTGCACGTGCTGACGCGCAAGTCTCTCGGTGGCATCCTGACCGACCTCGACTCGAGGGCGCTCGATGCGCAAGGTGAGGCGATCCCGGGACTCTACGCCGCCGGCGAGGCCGCCGGTTTCGGGGGCGGCGGCGTGCACGGCTACCGAGCGCTGGAGGGAACGTTCCTCGGCGGCTGCCTCTTCTCCGGGCGTGCCGCAGGACGGGCGGCCGCGCGCGCCATCTGAATCTTCACATACCCGTCACCCGCACCGCGGTCATCCCGGATCGCATCGGCACGCGCACGAGGATGTGCCCCCGCGAGAGCGAGACGCGCGTCCAACCGGGGGCGGAGAACACGCGACCGTTCTCCTCGCCGAGCACGAAGCCCATCGCGACCGCGCCGAAAGCGACGGCGCGCAGCTGGGAGCCCAGGGCCTCGTCCGGCTCTCCCCACACCCGGAGCCTGGCCGCGCGCACGATCTCCTCGCCGGGGTCGCTCGGCAGCGCATGGGCGACAGCCGCCATACCCCACTGCGCCCGTGCGGCCAGGAGCTCCGATGCGATCCGGCCCGACGACTCCCATCCGGACCGCGGCGGGGACACGCCCGCCCACGCGGGCCGGACGGCCGTCTCCCCCAGCTCGATCGCGGTGTCCGATGCGGCGATCAGTTGCGACGAGGGCACGCTGAGATCGCACTCGAGCTCCGGATCGACAGGGAGGACGCGCATCGCCAGTACCGTGGGCGTCGCGTCGAGCAGGCCCCGCGAGGCCAGCACCGCGGTGGTCATCGTCAGCACGCCGCCGGCTCCGCGGAAGTGGACGGCCGCTTCACGATCGAGCGCTCCGGCCCGTCCGGCGAACGTCAGAGCATCTGCCGCGGCCTCGGGATCGGGGAACAGAAGACGAGCGGACACCCCACCTAAACTAGCAACGCGTGCATGCGGCGAGCCGAGGAGAACCAATGACGACCAGCGATGAACCCACCGGCGGGCGCACGGCCAACGCCAGCGACCCCGTCGGCTCCCTCATCGAGGTCCTCTCGATCGCGTCGAGCGAGGCGCGCACGACCGAGGACATCTTCACGGGCGACTCGCATGCGATGCCCCTCGGACGCATCTACGGCGGGCAGGTGCTCGGGCAGTCGGTGGTCGCCGCCTCCCGCACGGTGGCAGACGACCGTCCGATCCACTCCATGCACGGATACTTCCTGCGCCCCGGCGACTCGTCCCGGGGGCTGACGTTCTCGGTGGACCGCCTGCGTGATGGCCGGTCCTTCTCGGCGCGCCGCACGCAGGCGTACCAGGAGGGCGTGCCGATCTTCTCGATGATCGCCTCGTTCCAGACCGACGATGCCGGCCTCGACCATGCCGAGCCAATGCCGGACGTGCCCCACCCCGAGGCGCTCGTGCCGCAGGAGTCGGACCAGCTGCATCCTCTGTCGATGCGCAGCATCAGCGAACTGCCGGTCGAGGTCCGCCACGTCCCGGGGACGCTGTTCGAAAGCGAAGCGGTGACCCCGGAGCCGCATCAGAGCGTGTGGATGCGGTTGCGCCGCCCCTTGCCGGCAGATCCCCTGCTGCACCGAGCGATGCTGGCGTATCTCTCAGACATGACCATTCAGGAGTCGATCCTGCGCGCGCACGGCCTCACGTGGCGCACGCCGCGCCTCAATGTGGCGAGCCTCGATCACGCGATGTGGTGGCACCGTCCGGCCGCCGTCGACGACTGGCTGCTGTACACACAGGACTCCCCCAGTGCACGTGGCGGGCGCGGACTCGCGACCGGCCGCATCTACACGCGTGCCGGCGAACTCGTCGCCAGCGTCGCGCAGGAGATCATGGTGCGTGTTCCTGCGCCGGACGACGCGTCCTAGCGGCGTCGCGCGTAGGCGATCGGCGCGCCCAGGTACGGTTCCCAGGCCTCGCGCATCCGCTCGGTCAGCCGCATCGGCCGCCCGGTGGCGGCGTCGACCGTGACCACGACGGCGGAGGAGCGGGCGTAGAGGGTTTGAGGATCCTTCCCCGTCAGTGGGCTGAACACCTCGTAGCAGACCTCCATGCTGGATCCGCCGAGGCTCCCGAACCACAACTGCACGTCGAGCGGTGCACGCTGGTACGGCACCGGATGCAGGTATTCGATCTCCTGGCGCGCGATGAGGGTGAGCACCCCGGCCGTGGCGCCGGCCGGGACGACAGCGGTCGGATACTGCGGCTCACCGTCATCCGCCGCCCAGAAGGCGCGCACACGCGCCTCCTCGAGAAGCTTGAGCATCGAGGTGTTGTTGACGTGATTGAACGCGTCGAGGTCCCCCCATCGCAGGTGGATGGGCACGTGAAGTCGCAGCTCGCCCTCGGTCATGGTCTCTCCCACTGCTCGAATGCAGAATGCGGATCGCCCCGTGAGGGGCGATCCGCATCCGACATCAGTCGCGCGTCAGCTTGCGGTGCGTCGAACGGTGCGGGTTGGCCGCATCCGGACCGAGGCGCTCGATCTTGTTCTGCTCGTACGCCTCGAAGTTGCCCTCGAACCAGTACCACTGAGCGGGGTTCTCGTCCGTCCCCTCGTAGGCGAGGATGTGGGTCGCGATGCGGTCGAGGAACCACCGGTCGTGCGTGATGACGACGGCACAGCCGGGGAACTCCAGCAACGCGTTCTCGAGCGAGCTCAGAGTCTCGACGTCCAGGTCGTTGGTCGGCTCGTCGAGCAGCAGCAGGTTGCCGCCCTCCTTGAGCGTCAGCGCCAGGTTCAGGCGGTTGCGCTCACCACCGGAGAGGACGCCGGCCTTCTTCTGCTGGTCCGGGCCTTTGAACCCGAACTTGGAGACATAGGCGCGCGAGGGGATCTCGGTCTTGCCGACCGTGATGATGTCGAGTCCGTCGGAGACGACCTCCCACAGCGTCTTGTTGGGATCGATGTTCGCGCGCGACTGGTCGACGTAGCTGATCTTCACTGTCTCGCCGACCTTCAGGTCGCCGCCGTCGAGCGGCTCCAGCCCGACGATCGTCTTGAAGAGTGTCGTCTTGCCGACACCGTTCGGGCCGATGACACCGACGATGCCGTTCGGCGGAAGACTGAAGCTGAGGCCATCGATGAGGACGCGATCACCGAAGCCCTTGTGGAGCTTCTTCGCTTCGATGACGACGTTTCCGAGGCGAGGCCCGGCGGGGATCTGGATCTCCTCGAAGTCCAGCTTCCGCGTGCGCTCCGCCTCCGCCGCCATCTCTTCGTAGCGCGCGAGACGCGCCTTCGACTTGGTCTGGCGTCCCTTCGCACTCGAACGCACCCACTCGAGTTCGTCCTTGAGACGCTTGGCGAGCTTCGCGTCCTTCTTGCCCTGGACGTCGAGACGCTCGGCCTTCTTCTCGAGATACGTCGAGTAGTTGCCCTCGTAGCCGATCAGGCGACCACGATCGACCTCGGCGATCCACTCCGCGACGTTGTCGAGGAAGTAGCGATCGTGGGTGATCGCGATGACGGCACCCTTGTAGGACTGCAGGTGCTGCTCGAGCCAGAGCACGCTTTCCGCGTCCAGGTGGTTGGTGGGCTCGTCGAGCAGGAGCAGGTCGGGCTTCTGGAGGAGAAGCTTCGCCAGCGCGACGCGGCGACGCTCACCGCCGGAGAGCGGTCCGATCGCGGCGTCACCGGGCGGGGTGCGAAGTGCATCCATCGCCTGCTCGAGCTGCGAGTCGAGGTCCCAGCCGTCGGCCGCGTCGATCTCCTCCTGCAGCACGCCCATCTCGGCCAGCAGCGCGTCGAAGTCCGCGTCGGGATCGGCCATGAGGCCCGAGATCTCGTTGAACCGGTCGAGCTTGGCCTTGATCGCGACGCCGTCCTGGATGTTCTCCAGCACGGTCTTCGTCTCGTCGAGCTCGGGCTCCTGCATCAGAATGCCGACGCTGTAGCCCGGGCTCAGCTTCGCCTCACCGTTGGAGGGCTGGTCGAGACCGGCCATGATCTTGAGGATCGTCGACTTACCGGCGCCGTTCGGACCCACCATGCCGATCTTCGCACCGGGGAGGAACGCCATCGTGACGTCGTCGAGGATGAGCTTCTCGCCGACCGCCTTGCGGGCACGGACCATGGAGTAGATGTATTCGGCCATATCCGCTCCAGTCTAGACGGCGCTCACCCGCCCCGCCGCCGGACTACCAGTCGATGGCGCGGGTGCGACCGATCAGACACGTGCCGTCGGAAAGGATCGGCTCCACAACGGTGACAGCCTCACGCGTGGCAGGTCCCACCTGGCCGATCAAGCACTCATCGCCCCATCGCACCGAGAACTGGATGCTCTCGGCGGGGTTGTTCACCGTGGACTGATCAGGGGTGACCTGCATCGCCGCCTTATCGAAGCCCGCCGCCGTGAGCGCATCGATGTAGGCGCGACCCGCGACCTGATCGGGGCCGGCCCAGACCGCATCCACCACGCTCGTGAACAGCGGCAGGTTGTCCTCGGCCGAACCCTCCGGGACAAGTGTCGGCGCCGGGCTCGGAGCCGGCGTCGTGGCGATGGGTGTCGACACCGAGACGGTCGGACTCGGTTCGGGTGACGGCGTGCACGCCGCCAGCACCACGGAGCCGGCCGCGGCCACGAGGACGAGAGCGGACAGTCGGACGGCGCGGGGCGGGGTCACGTGGCCAGTTTAGGCATCAGAACGGCGTCGCTCCGACGCGCGCCTCTTCGCCCACTGCGCCGGGCGCGGCCCATCCGTCGTCGTCTACCGGGCCCGCGGGGTGGCTTGCGTCGTGGCCGGCCGAGTCCTCCGACCGTGCGCCGGTACGCGTGTAGACGGTCGTGCCCCACCGCAGGTCATGGCCCACCGCCTCCGCCTCGATCTCCGCCGAGACGCCCTTCTTCGTGTCGGTCTCCCATTCCTGCAACGAGAAGCGACCGCTCACGAAGACCCTCTCGCCCGATCCGATCGAGCGGTGGATGTTCTCCGCCAGTCCCCGGTAGGCGCTCACGCGATACCAGCTCGTTCTGCCGTCGACCCACTGCGAGGTCTGCCTGTCCTGGCGACGTTCCGTCACGCCGACGCGGAAGCTGACGACCGCGTCGCCGGAGGGCATGCGCCGCAGCTCGGGGGTCGCGGCAACGTTCCCGACGATCGTGATGCGTTCCTTCATGATGTGTCTCCTCTCGACCGGGCACGTGGGACGACGCTGCGGCGCCCGGGTGCCCGACGGGCGCCGCAGCGGAGACCACTGTGCCCGTTCGATCCGGGCGGGAAGGCCCTCGCGTGCCTTGATGAGGCGGAACCGCCGCCAGCCACTCGCTGGGGAGGAACGAAGGTGCGGTGTCGGTGGTCGTCGATAACGTCGGAGCGACGGGAGGGATGAGCGATGAACGCACGGACGGGAGCGGCGACCGCACCATCTCTGGTCGCCCTCGGAATGGATCGGTGGCGCGTGCTCGATGGCGCGGGGGTCGTGATCGGCGTCGTCGACGCGTTGTTGCGCCCCGAGGGGACGTGCTACCGCGCCCGTCGTTATCGGTGGTCGTCGCGGAGCTTTGTCGACGTCGGAGAGTTCTGGCGACGTGATGACGCGGTCGCCGTGCTCCGACGCGGCTGAGCCCTCACACGACCGCGTCCAGCGCACCCTCTCTGAGCGCTGTCGCTCCCCCGGTGGTCCGCCGCCAAGCACGAGCGATCCCGTCGACGGCGCGCTCGAGATCGGACGCGGATGCGGTGAAGGGGATGCGCAGGTTCTTCTCGAATCCCCCATCCACCCCGAACCGGGGCCCCGCAGACAGGAGGACGCCCTCCGTGCGCGCGGCGAGCACGAGCGCGCTGCTGAACGGTCGATCCAGCTCCACCCAGAGCGCCACTCCGCCGTCGACCGCGGGAACGTTCCACTCGGGCAACTGCTCCGCCAGCGCCGCGCCGACCGCGTCGCGTCCCGTCCGCAGAAGATGCGCCCGCTGCGCGATCACCTGGGGAAGATGCGGCAGGAGAAGCGTCGCGACGTGCTGTTCCCAGTCAGGGGTGCCGAGTTCGATCGGAAAGCGGGCAGCGATGAGCCGACGGATGAGCTGTTCCTCGGCCCGAACCCATCCGACGCGCAGACCGCCCCAGACCGTCTTCCCGAACGAACCGACACGCACGATCTGATCGTCCTGGCGCTCCGCCCCGAACGGCGGCGGGTCGATTGCCCGGTCGATGTCGAGATCGGCCGTCGTCTCGTCGACGATGAGCGTCGTTCCCACACGCTCCGCCATCGTCGCGAACAGCTCGCGTTCACTCCCGGTCATCGAGCGCCCCGTCGGATTCTGGAAGTCCGGCATCAGGTACGCGAGAGTGGGGCGTACACGAGTGAACACCTGCTCGGCGCGATCCAGATCCCACCCCTCATCCGGAGTGACCGGAACGCTCACCAGTCTCGCACCGGCAGAACGCAGCGCCTCGGCGGCGTGCGGATACGTCGGACTCTCGATGAGCGCTCGATCACCGCGGCGCACGAGCACGGTCGCCAACAGGTGCAGGGCGCTCTGCGCCCCGCTCGTGATGAGGATCTGGGCCGACGTGGTCGGGATGCCACGTCGCGTGTACCGGTCGGCCAACGCGGCGCGCAGTTCCTCGCGTCCGACCACGTCGTAGCCGGGGCGCGCCAGGAGCGCCGGCGCCTGCGCGGCAGCCTCGGCGAACACGCCGGCAAGACCGGGCCACGCCGCGGGGCTCGCCTGCTGAAGGTCGATGGCGCGAGGGTCGGAGACCGTTCTGGTGGCCGCGCGCTGCGGAGCGCCCTGCGTGACGCTTCCCGAACCGCGGAGGCTGCGGATGTGGCCGCTGTCGCGCAGACTCCGGTACGCGGCGGCAACCGTCGTACGGCTGACACCGAGCACGGCGGCGAGTTCCCGCTCCGCCGGCAGCGCGGTCCCGGCAGGGAGCCTGTTGTCGAGACAGAGGAGGCGGATCCCGTCCGCGAGGGCTTCATACGCGGGTTCGCTCGTGCGCCATCCACCCAGACGGGCTGTCAGCGCACGCGCGCTCACTCGGGAGTCCATGCAAGCCAGTCTACTCAGATTGGCATCTTTGCCTCGATCCAATTCTGCGGTGTGCTGAGGGGCATGACCACACGACTGATCCGCCTCGTCGTCGGCTTGGCGATCTACGGCGCCGGCGAGGCGCTCATCGTTCGCGCAGGACTCGGCGTGGATCCCTGGACCGTCCTCGCCCAGGGCATTTCGCTGCACACCGGGTGGGGCATCGGCTGGATCGTGAATCTCCTGGGGGTGGCCGTGATGCTGGCCTGGATCCCGCTGCGCCAACGACCCGGCGTCGGAACTCTGGCCAACATCCTCCTGCTGGGAACGAGCATGCAGGTGGTGCTGGATGTCGTTCCCGACGCCGATGGGATCCCCGCCCAGATCCTGGTGCTCCTCGGCGGGATCGTCCTGGTGGCCTTCGCAACAGGCCTCTACATCAGCGCAGAACTCGGGCCCGGTCCACGCGACGGGCTGATGACGGGGCTTCACATCCGCTTCGGCCTGCCCATCTGGATCGCGCGGGGAAGCATCGAACTGACGGTCGTCGGCGCGGGCTGGCTGCTCGGAGGGTCCGTGGGCGTCGGGACCGTCGCGTTCGCGCTCCTCATCGGACCGCTCGTGCACCGCGCCCTGCCGCTGCTGGCGCGACGACCCCGCGTGACGCGCTCGCCGATCAGTGCTGACGGAACTCCGGCCACGCCGAGCCGGGCTTGAGGTGCGCGCGCAGCGCGCCCTTCGCGATCTCCATGCTCGGATAGCTTCCGAGATGGTCGTCCGCACCGCTCATCGTGACGACATACTCCCCGGCGTCCTTTCGGATGCTGCCCACCACACCGGTGTTCCCGTAGGCCACCCATAGCGCTTCGGTCGTGCTCATGCCGAACCTCCTCGTCCGTGTGCGGCCGACGCTACGCCGTCCGACGGTCGGGCACCAGGCCCATCGCGCTACGCTGGACGGTGCGGCCCCCCGTAGCTCAGCGGATAGAGCAGGAGCCTTCTAATCTCTTGGTCGCAGGTTCGATTCCTGCCGGGGGGACCACCGTCTCCGACTCGTCCGCGTCGGAACACACGAGGAGGATGTGCACGTGAGTACGACCGATGGCGACCGGCTGGTGTGGATCGACTGCGAGATGACGGGTCTCGATCCGCAGATCGACGAGCTCGTCGAGATCGCGATCGTCGTGACGGACTTCGAGCTGAACGTCCTTGACGAGGGTTTCCAGATCGTCATACGCCCGGATGCCTCCGCACTGGCGAACATGAACGATTTCGTCACCGAGATGCACCGTTCGTCCGGACTTCTCGAGGAGATGCCCTCCGGTGTGAGCGTCGCCGAGGCCGAGTTCCAGGCGCTCGAGTACGTGCAGCGCTTCGCGCCGATCGAGGGCAAGGCGCCGCTGGCGGGCAACACGATCGGCACGGACCGCGCCTTCCTCGCCCGCTACATGCCCCGACTCGACCGGTGGCTGCACTACCGCAACGTCGACGTCTCGAGCATCAAGGAGCTCTCGCGCCGCTGGTATCCGCGGGTCTACTTCAACGCACCCGCCAAGAACGGCGGCCACCGGGCCCTCGCCGACATCCGCGAATCCATCCGCGAGCTGGCCTATTACCGCGAAGCCGTGTTCGTGTCGCAGCCCGGTCCGTCCAGCGACGACGCGAAGTCCGTCGCAGCGAACGTCGTGTCATCATTTGCCCCCGAGGTGTGAGAGAATCGTTTGGTTGCCCGCGCGAGCGGGAGACATGGTGGCTATAGCTCAGTTGGTAGAGCACCGCGTTGTGGTCGCGGGGGTCGCGGGTTCAAGCCCCGTTAGCCACCCCACTTCTTTCCTCGGTTGCGAGGCAGGGTCGCCTGATGCTTGAGATGGATCACGAGAGCTTCGAACGCCTCGTCGTCGACGAACTCGATCGCCTCCCCGACGACATGGTCGACGGTCTCGACAATGTCGTGTTCGTGGTCGAAGACCGCTCGGACGACGATCAGGGCGAGCTGTTCGGTCTGTATGACGGGTGGGCACTCACTGAGCGCGATCGCTATGGCGTCGGCGAGCTTCCGGATCGGATCGTGGTGTACCGCGAGCCCCACCTGAACGCCTGCGCCGACGAACAGGAACTCCGCGACGAGGTGCATACGACGCTCGTCCACGAGATCGCGCACTTCTACGGCATCGATGACGCGCGCCTGCACGAGCTGGGATGGGCATGATGGCCGCGCTCGCGAGTCCCGACATCGACGAACGGGTCGATCTCGGCGCGGTCGACGCCCTCGACCCGCACTGGCAGACCGTCGTGTGGAACGACCCCGTCAACCTGATGAGCTACGTCGTCCACGTCTTCCGCGAGTACTTCGGCTTCTCCCGGGAGGAGGCCACCCGGCGCATGATGGCGGTACACAACGACGGGCACGCGGTCGTGGCGGAGGGGATGCGGGAGCAGATGGAACTGCACGCGCAGGCGATGCACGACTACGGACTCTGGGCCACCGTCCGACGGGCGCCCGGCGCATGAGCGACGCGGTCACACTCTCCTTCACGCGCGTCGAGGCCGTCCACCTCCGGGGTCTCGTCGGACAGTTCGTCGATCTGCTCGCGGACGCGGATGCCGCATCCGACCCGGCTGTGGCGCGCCTGACGCCCTCGGCCTATCCCGAGGACGCGGCGTCGGCGGATCAGTTCCACGCCGCGACCCGCGCTGACCTCCTGCGCCGTCGGAGTGCGGAGGCGGGCACCGTCCTCGCGGATCTCGCCAGCGCGGGGGAACTGGACCCGTCCGACGACGACGCCTTCGACGAGGCGCTCGCACAGATGGACATCACGCTCGAGCCGCGCCAGGTGGCGGCATGGATGCGGACACTCAATGCCGTCCGGCTCGTCCTGGCCGCACGGCTGGGCATAGACGACGAGGACGATCACCCGGCGGACGATCCCCGCTTCGGCGTGTACGAGTGGCTCGGCTATCGGCTCGAGCTGTTGATCGGCGCCACCGACGACTCCTGATTCAGACGCGGACGACGTGCGTCGCGAGGGAACGCGGGTCGTTCTCGCTCAGATGATCTCGCTCCTGAGCAGCCCAGCGATCCCAATGCGGCTCGTACGTCGCACCGTCACGTCGCAGCGCCCGCTCCCGTCTCACAGCGTCGTCCGCCTCCACCCAGACGCGCACCGGCGCCAGCGCAGCCGCCACCGGCGTCAGGACGCCCGCGCCTTCGACGATCAGGGGCGTTCCCGACGCGACCTCGTGCCAGGCTGCCGGCCGGTCGGACTCCCAGTCCCAGCCCTGCCAGCGGCCGACCCGCCCCTGTGCCAGCGGCTCCAGCACGCCGGCGATCGCCGCATCCGCACCCCGGCGCAGTCCATCCCATCCGGGATAGAGCTGGTCGAGCGACAGGACGACGAATGCGGGCCGCGCAGCGGCGAGCTCGCGTGCGAGCGTCGTCTTGCCCGCGCCGGAGCGACCGTCGATGACCACGAGACGCGTCGGCCCGCACGCGTCGAGGGATGCCGCGATGTCGGCGAGCGAGGCGCCGCCCTGCGGCACGTTACTTCTTGAGGGCGCGGATCACGCGGCTCAGCGCGCGACCTGCGACGAAGACGAACGGAATCGCCACCGCGAGCAGCGACACCAGGTTCGGCTCGAAGCGCAGGTCGTCGCCCTTGCGGATGTAGGCGCCCAGCGGAACCGTGTAGCCACCGCCCCCACCGCCTTCGTTGCCGCTGTCGTCGGAGCCGCCCCCGAAGCCGTGCCACGACAGCGCGACCGGGATGAAGCGCACGCCGTCGACGTCTTGCTGCTCGCCGTACACGGAGGTGACGCCGAGGGATGCGGACTGCTTACCGAGATCGAGAACGAAGTTGGCCATGCCCCCACGCTAACGGCAGAAACGCATGACACCTACGCCTTGACTCAGTCGGAACGGGGTGGACGGGGATGCGAGGGCAGCGATCCGCCTGCGCGCGGCGCACCGAGCAGCGCCGCGCGGGTGACCGCTCCGCGACCGAAGCGGCTCGACGCGTCATCGAGGGCTTCTTCGACGCGTCGCCACTCGGCGTCGTCATCCCAGAGGGTCGCCATCATGCCCGACGAGCGCAGGTTCTCGCCCCGCACCCCGATGAGCCGCACAGGGAGCGACCGGTCGATTCCCGCGAGCAGGCGCAGCGCGGCGTCGCCGATCCGCTGCCCCACGGCGGTGGGCTCGGGCAGCGTCACCGACCGGGACAGGGTGCGGAAGTCCGCGAAACGGACCTTGATCGCCACCGTCGCCGCCTCGACATCGTACGCCCGAAGTCGCGCGCCCACCCGGTCGGCGAGACGCCGCACCTCGGCGCGGAGCACCGTGTCGTCGTCGACGTCCTCGTGGAAGGTCTCCTCATGCCCGATGCTCTTGTCGACCCTCTCGACGGACACCTCACGCGCGTCCTCCCCGCGCGCCAGACGCCAGACGCGCTCCCCCATGGCAGGACCGAGCACTTTCTCGAGCACCGGCCGAGGCGTCTGCAGGACGTCGCCGATCGTGCGGATGCCGCGGGCTTCGAGGACCTCTGCGGATCGCGGCCCCACGCCCCACATCGCGCGAACCGGTCGGGGCGCGAGAAACGCCGTGGTATCGGCCGCTGCGATGATGAGCAGCCCGTCGGGCTTGCTGAGCGTCGACGCCATCTTCGCCACGTGCTTCGTCGCCGCCGCTCCCACGCTGCACACGAGGCCGGTGCGCTCGAGCACCCGGGCGCGCAGCAGTCGCGCGATCGTCCCGGGGCTCCCCCAGAGACGGCGCGAACCGCGCACATCCAGGAAGGCCTCGTCGATCGACAGGGGTTCGACCAGCGGGGTGAACTCGCGGAAGATGTCCATGACCTGCGCCGAGAGCGCTGTGTAGCGGTCGAAGCGCGGGGGCACGATCACGGCCGTCGGGCACAGACGCATGGCCTGCGACACCGGCATCGCGGATCGCACGCCGTAGCGACGCGCCTCGTACGACGCGCTGGAGACCACACTTCGACCCTCGGGCGATCCGATGATGAGCGGCTTTCCCGCCAACGACGGATCGTCGAGCACGGCCACCGCGGCGTAGAACGCATCCATGTCGACGTGCAGGATGCCGGCGCCGGTGTCGTCGGCATCGGCCGGCGACACGATGCGCCCGGATCCGTCGCCGCGTCCCATACGATCATTCTCCCGCGGACCGCCGACATCGCGGCCTGCGGGAGAGCACGATCACTGTGCGGCGCGCTCCAGCACCAGCTCGCGGACGCGAGCGGCGTCGGCTTGCCCCTTCATCGCCTTCATGACCGCGCCGATGACGGCACCCGCGGCCTGGACCTTGCCGTCGCGGATCTTCGCCAGCACGTCGGGCTGCGCGGCAAGGGCGTCGTCGATCGCCGCGATCAGCGCACCGTCGTCGGAGACCACCGCGAGCCCACGGGCGTCGACGACCTCCTGCGGCGAGCCCTCGCCGGCGATGACGCCCTCGAGCACCTGGCGGGCGAGCTTGTCGGTCAGTGTGCCGGCATCCACCAGCGCCTGCAGGGCGGCGACGTCGGCCGGGGTGACGAGGTCTGCCGCTTCCCGCTCCTTAGCGTTCGCCACCCGGGTGATCTCACCGGTCCACCATTTGCGTGCGGCGGTAGGACTTGCACCCGCGGCGATCGTCGCCTCGACCTCGACCAGGAGTCCGCCGTTGGCGACGTCCTGGAACTCGAGGTCGGTGAAACCCCACTCGGCCTTCAACCGACGGCGACGAGCCGCCGGTGGTTCGGGAAGCGCGGCACGCAGCTCCTCGATCAGCTCAGCGGCGGGGACCACGGGCAGCAGATCGGGCTCCGGGAAGTACCGGTAATCGTCGGCATCCGACTTCGGACGACCCGGCGACGTCGTCCCCGTGTCCTCGTGCCAGTGCCGCGTCTCCTGCGTGATCGTGCCGCCGGCGGCGAGGATCGCCGCCTGACGCTGGATCTCGTAGCGCACGGCACGCTCGACGGAGCGCATCGAGTTGACGTTCTTCGTCTCGGTGCGCGTGCCGAGCTTCTCCGCCCCGCGCGGACGCAGCGACACGTTCGCGTCGCAGCGCAGGTTGCCGCGCTCGAGGCGGGCCTCCGAGATGCCCAGCGAGAGGACGATGTCACGGATGGCCGCAACATACGCCTTGGCGATCTCCGGAGCGCGGTGCTCGGCACCGAAGATGGGGCGCGTGACAATCTCCACGAGAGGGACACCGGCGCGGTTGTAGTCGACGAGCGAGTACTCGGCGCCCTGGATGCGGCCGGTGGCGCCGCCGACGTGGGTGAGCTTGCCGGCGTCCTCCTCCATGTGGGCGCGCTCGATCGGAACCGTCACGAGCGTCCCGTCGGCGAGCTCGATCTCGACCTGACCGTCGAACGCGATCGGTTCGTCGTACTGCGAGATCTGGTAGTTCTTGCCGAGGTCCGGATAGAAGTAGTTCTTGCGCGCGAACCGGCTCGACGGCGCGATCGAGCAGCCGAGGGCGAGCCCCAAGCTGATCGAGGAGCGGATCGCCGTGGCGTTGACGACCGGCAGCGCGCCGGGCAGCCCCATGTCCACGGGCGCGACCAGCGTGTTCGGCGCGGCGTCGTGGTTGTCCGGGTGGGCGGGGTTCGGCGCGGCCGAGAACATCTTCGTGCGCGTGTTGAGCTCCACGTGGACCTCGAAGCCGAGCACGGGCTCGAACAGCTCGAGAGCCTTGTCGAAGTCCATCAGCTTGTCTTTGGCCATCAGCGGGTCCCTCCCAGCACCGGGGCGCGATCGAGCAGCGGCCCGCCCCACGAATCGACGAGCAGCGCCTCGAGCGCCGCCCCCACGCGGTACAGGCGCGCATCCTCACGCGCGGGCGCGAGGAACTGGATGCCGACCGGCAGTCCGTCCTCGGCCGCGACGCCCGACGGTACGGAGATCCCCGGGACACCCGCCAGGTTCGCCGGGATGGTGGTCACGTCGTTGAGATACATCTGCAGCGGGTCGTCGATCTTCTCGCCCAAGCGGAACGCCGTCGTGGGCGCGGAGGGGGTCGCGATGACATCCACCTTCGCGAAGGCCTCGTCGAAGTCGCGCTGGATGAGGGTGCGCACCTTCTGGGCACTGCCGTAGTAGGCGTCGTAGTAGCCCGCGGAGAGCGCGTACGTGCCCAGGATGATGCGACGCTTCACCTCGTCGCCGAAGCCGGCCTCCCGCGTGGCGGCCATCACGTCCTCGACCGTGGCTGCGGCGTGCGGGCTCACCCGCATCCCGAACCGGACGGAGTCGAACTTGGCGAGGTTGCTCGACGCCTCGGCGGGCAGGATGAGGTAGTACGCCGCGACACCGTACTCGAAGTGCGGGGCACTGACCTCGACGATCTCCGCTCCCTGCGCCTGCATGGCCGCGAGCGCCGCACGGAACGAGTCCGACACCCCCTGCTGGAAGCCGCGGTCGTCGAGCTCACGGATGACGCCGACCTTGAGGCCCTTGAGACTCTCACCCGTGGCGCCTTCACGCGCCGCAGCAGCGAACGACGGCCAGACGTCGGTGAGCGAGGTCGAGTCGTGGGGGTCGTGACCGGCGATCACGTCGTGCAGCAGCGCCGAGTCGAGAACCGTGCGCGTGACCGGCCCGACCTGGTCGAGGCTCGAGGCGAGCGCGATGGCGCCGTAGCGGCTGACACCCCCGTAGGTCGGCTTCACACCGACCGTGCCCGTCACGTGCGCGGGCTGACGAATGGAACCACCCGTGTCCGAGCCCAGCGCGAGAGGGGCTTCGAAGGCGGCGACAGCGGCCGCCGAGCCGCCGCCGGATCCTCCCGGGATCCGGTCGAGGTCCCACGGGTTGCGGGTAGGACCGTACGCGGAGTGCTCGGTGGAGGAGCCCATCGCGAACTCGTCCATGTTGGTCTTGCCCAAGGGCACGAGGCCGGCGGCACGAGCCCGCGCCACGACCGTCGCGTCGTAGGGCGACATGTAGCCCTCGAGGATCTTGGATCCGCTCGTGGAGGGCATGTCCGTGGTGACGAGGACGTCCTTGATGGCCAGCGGCACACCCGCCAGCTCGCCCAGCACCTCGCCGCTCGCACGGCGGCGGTCGATGTCCTCGGCGGCGGCCAGCGCGCCCGCGTTGACGTGCAGGAACGCGTGGACGTCACCATCCACCGCGGCGATGCGGTCCAGATGCGCCTGCGTCGCCTCGACGCTGGACACCTCGCCCGCGGTGAGCTTGGCGGCGAGATCCGCCGCACTGAGACGGATGATGTCGCTCACTGCTCCTCCCCCAGGATCGCCGTCACGCGGAAGCGGTCCTCCGCCGCATCCGGCGCGTTCTGCAGAACCTCGGCGAGAGACAGCGCCTCGCTGTGCTCGTCGTCGCGGAAGACGTTCTGCAGCGGGATCGGGTGGCTCGTCGCGACGACATCCGGGGTCGCGACCTCCGACACCTTCGCGATGTTGTCGACGATCGCGTCGAGCTGACCGGTGAGGCGCCCGACCTCCTCGTCGCTCAATTGGATCCGGGCGAGGACGCCGAGATGGCGCACGAGATCTGGGGTGATTTCCGACACCCCGACAGTCTAGTTCGGCCCCGCCCGACCGCCGGGCGCCCGTAGGCTGTGCCGGGTGACGACCTTCGATCCTCCCCGCCCCTGGGTCCGCAGCTACGCCGCCGGAGTGCCCGAAGACCTCGAACCGGTGTCGGGTTCTCTCCTGGATATCGTGCAGGCCTCGGCACGCGAGTATCCGGATGCCGTCGCGCTGCAGTTCTTCGGGCGTGAGACGACGTATCGCGAGCTCGACCGCGCCATCGCGCGCGCAGCGGCCGGGCTTCACGCCCAGGGCGTGCGCCGAGGCGACCCCGTGGCCATCGTCCTGCCCAACTGCCCGCAGCACATCGTCGCCTTCTACGCCGTCCTGCGCCTCGGCGCCGTCGTCGTCGAGCACAACCCGCTCTACACGGCGCGCGAGCTGCGCAAGCAGTTCGAGGACCACGGGGCCAAGCACGCCATCGTCTGGAGCAAAGTCGCGGCAACCGTGCAGGCCTTCCCCAAGGATGTGCGCGTCTCGACGCTCGTGACGGTGGATCTGACGCGCGCGATGCCCTTCACGACCCGCGCCGCATTGCGCCTGCCGATCGCCAAGGCACGCGAGTCCCGCGCCGCGCTGCACGCGAAGGTCCGCGGCGGCATCGACTGGGATCAGCTGCTGCGCAGCGAGCCGCTCCCGGCGTCGCATCCCGCTCCGACCGCGGACGACCTCGCCATCATCCAGTACACGAGCGGCACCACCGGCACCCCCAAGGGGGCCAAACTGACGCACCGGAATCTGCTCGCCAACGCGGCGCAGTCGCGGGCATGGGTGCCCTCGATACACCGTGGTGAGGGATGCGTCGTCTACGCCGTGCTGCCGATGTTCCACGCCTACGGCCTCACCCTCTGTCTCACCTTCGCCATGTCGATGGGCGCGCGGCTCGTGCTGTTCCCGCGCTTCGACCCCGACATGGTCCTCGCCGTGACCAAGAAGCACCCCGCGACCTTCCTGCCGCTCGTGCCCCCCATCGCCGACCGCCTGCTGCAG
Organism: Microbacterium sp. RG1; assembly: GCF_005347485.1. Classification (NCBI taxonomy): domain Bacteria; kingdom Bacillati; phylum Actinomycetota; class Actinomycetes; order Micrococcales; family Microbacteriaceae; genus Microbacterium; species Microbacterium sp. RG1. The sequence continues at coordinate 1,072,491 of NZ_CP034121.1, forward strand.
GCGGCGCAGGCGAAGGGCATCTCGCTCGCGGGAACGCGCATCGCGATCTCCGGCGCCATGGCACTCCCGCATGAGCTCGTCGTGCCCTTCGAGGAGGCGACGGGAGGCTATCTGGTCGAGGGGTACGGGCTCAGCGAGTGCTCGCCGGTGCTCATGGCGAATCCCGTCGCCGAGAATCGGGTGCCCGGCACCGTGGGGCTTCCGCTACCCGGCACCGAGTGCCGGGTCGTCGACCCGGAGAACCCCCGTGTCGACGTCGCCCCCGGCTCCGCAGGCGAACTGCTCGTGCGCGGACCGCAGGTCTTCTCGGGCTACTACGGCAAGCCGGAGGCCACGGAGGAGGTCTTCGTCGACGGCTGGTTCCGCACCGGTGACATCGTCACGATCGACGAGGCCGGCTTTGTGCGCATCGTCGACCGGATCAAGGAGCTCATCATCACGGGCGGCTTCAACGTCGCCCCGACCGAGGTGGAGAACGTTCTGCGTCAGCACCCCCAGGTGGAGGATGTGGCCGTCGTCGGCCTCCCCGACGAGCATGCCGGCGAGGAGGTCGTCGCGGCCATCGTGGTCGCTCCCGGCGCCGAGGTCGACACCGAGGCGATCCGCGGCTACGCCCGCGGGATCCTCACGCCGTACAAGGTGCCGCGGCGCTTGTTCATCGTCGAGGAACTGCCGAAGTCGCTCATCGGGAAGGTGCTGCGAAAGCAGGTGCGCGAACACCTGCTCGCCGAGACGGCGCGCTGACCCGGCTCAGCCCGCGTCCGGCGCCAAGGCGTCGAGTGCCGCCGGCCCCTGCTCCACGAGGATGCGGAACTGCGCGGCGTCGATGATGCGCACCCCGAGCTGTTCTGCCTTCGCCAGCTTGGATCCGGCGCCCGGCCCCGCCGCCACGAAGTCGGTCTTCTTCGAGACGCTGGAGCCTGCCTTTCCGCCGGCCGCGAGGATCGCCTCCTGCGCGCCCTCGCGCGTATAGCCCTCGAGGGTGCCGGTCGCCACGACCGTGAGCCCGTCGAGCACGCCGCCCTCGACGACGGCGGCGCCGGGACCGGGGTGTCCGGGCGTGGCCAGCTGCGCTCCCGCCGCCTCCCAGCGCTCGACGATCTCGCGGTGCCAGTCGATCTCGAACCAGGCGATGACCGCATCCGCGATGATCCCGCCCACTCCCTCGACCGCCGCCAGCTCCTCGCGGCTCGCCGAGCGGATCGCCGAGACGGATCCGAACCACTGCGCCAGCGCCCGGGCCGCGACGGGTCCGACATGGCGGACGTTGAGGGCGACGATGAAACGCCACAGCTCCTTCGTCTTCGCCTTCTCGAGCTCGTCGAGCAGCGTGAGTGCCTGCGCGGACGGCTGCGGCGTCAGCAGTCCGGACTTGCGCTCGGCGGGCGTCGGGTTGCGACGGAACGGGGCGCGAAGCACCGGCTCGCCGGTGGCGTCGTCGAGCTTCGGTTCACCGGTCTCCGCATCCCGGACGACGACCTCGATCGGGACCAGTTCATCGAGAGTCAGATCGAACAGTCCTGCCTCCGTGTCCAGCGGCGCACGTGCGCCCCCGTCGGCCTGTGTCAGCGCCGCCGCGGTCACCTCGCCGAGCGCCTCGATGTCGAGTGCGCCACGCGAACCGATGTGCTCGACCCGGCCCCGCACCTGCGCGGGGCACGAGCGGGCGTTCGGGCATCGCAGATCGACATCGCCCTCCTTCGCGGGTGCGAGCGGAGTGCCGCAGACAGGACAGTCTCTCGGCATCACGAACGCTCGCTCCGAGCCGTCGCGGAGCTCGACCACCGGACCGAGGACCTCGGGGATCACATCGCCGGCTTTGCGGAGCACGACCATGTCTCCGATGAGCACGCCCTTGACCTTGACGACGTCCTGGTTGTGCAGCGTCGCCTGTCGCACGACAGAGCCGGCGACGCGCGCCGGTGCCATGACCGCGAACGGAGTCGCACGGCCCGTTCGCCCGACCGAGACGACGATGTCGAGAAGGCGGGTGTTCACCTGCTCGGGAGGGTACTTGTAGGCGATCGCCCAACGCGGCGCCCGGCTCGTCGCGCCCAGCTCCTCGTGCAGCGCGAGCTCGTCCACCTTGACGACGATTCCGTCGAGTTCATGCTCCACATCGTGACGGTGCTCGCCGTAGTGCGCCACGAAATCCAGGACGCCGTCGATGTCGTCGAAGGTCTTGTAGTAGGGACTCGTCGGCAGCCCCCACTCCGCGAGGAGGTCGTAGATCTCGCTCTGGGAGGCCACCGGAGGCGCGGTCCACGCGCCGATGCCGTGCACGAACAGCCGGAGCGACGCGAGACGAGCCCGCCCGGCCTCGAGCTCGAGACCATCCTTCTTGTCGAGTTGCTGACGCAGTCCGCCGCTGGCGGCGTTGCGGGGATTCGCGAACGCCGGGAATCGACGGTCGGCACTGAGCCGCGCACGCTCCTCCGTGAGGTTGCCGCGCTCACGCGCCTGCTCGATGATGCGTTCCCGCATCCGGGACTGGAGGGCGTTGAGCTCCTCGAAGGCCGCGACCGGGATGAAGACCTCGCCGCGCACCTCGACGAGAGGGGGGTGACCGGTGCCGCTCAGGCGTTCGGAGATGCCCTGGACGCGCAGCGCGTTGACGGTGACGTCTTCGCCGATGCGCCCGTCGCCGCGCGTGGCGGCGGAGGTGAGCACACCGTTCTCGTAGCGGAGACTGATCGCGAGCCCGTCGATCTTCAGCTCGGTCAGCCACCGCACCGGACGCCCCGCGGAGGCCTGGGTCTTGACGCACCAGTCCCGCAGCTCGTCCGGGCTGAACACGTTGTCGAGGCTGAGCATCCGCTCGGCGTGCTCGACGGGTGCGAACATCGTGGTGGATGCCGCGCCGACGCTGAGCGTGGGCGAGTCCTGGGTCTGCACCTCCGGATGCAGCCGCTCCAGCTCTTCCAGCCGACGGATCCAGCCGTCGTAGGTGGCGTCGTCGACGAGCTCGGCGTCTTCGCCGTAGTAGGCGTCACGGGCGCGGAGGATGCGCTCCGTCAGCTCCGCCGCTTCCGCACGAGCCTCTGCGAGGGTCGTGTCATCGTCGATCGAGTCACCGGCTTGCGTCACGGATCGAGTCTAGGTCCGCCCTCCGACACCGCCAGGGCGGTGCGCAGCACCGGCCCCGCGCCTAGGATGCGGTGACGGAGCCGACCGGCACGGCCGAGACCGTGCGGTCGACCGTGAACTGGCCGAGCACGCGCGTGCCGAGATAGAGCACGGCCGTCTGTCCGGGGGCCACGCCGTCGAACGGCTCGGCCGGACGCACCACGACGCCCCCGTCGGAGACGTCCGCACGGGCCGCCACCGGATCGGCGTGGGCACGGATCTGCACCTCGCAGGAGAACGTGGCCTCGCTCGGAGCAGCGCCCGCCCAGCTGACACGTGCGCCGGCGATCTCCGCCGTCGCCAGCGCCTCCTTCGGCCCCACCACGACAGTGTTGCTCACCGGACGGACCTCGAGCACGAAACGCGGCTTGCCATCGGATGCGGGGACGCCCAGCTGCAATCCGCGACGTTGTCCCACGGTGAACGCATGGGCCCCGTCGTGGCGCCCCACGACGGCGCCCTCGCGATCGAGGATGTCGCCCCGCTCGGCGCCCACGCGCTCTGCGAGCCAGCCCCGGGTGTCACCATCCGGGATGAAGCAGATGTCGTGGCTGTCCGGCTTCTGGGCGACCGTCAGCCCACGCTCGGCGGCCTCCGCACGCACGAGGGCCTTCGAGGGTGTGTCGCCCAAAGGGAAGTAGGTGTGCGCGAGCTGCTCGGCGGTCAGGACGCCGAGCACGTACGACTGGTCCTTGGCCTGGTCGCTCGCCCGGTGCAGCTCCCGCCCCTCTGGTCCGTCGACGAGCAGCGCGTAATGCCCGGTGCAGACGGCGTCGAAGCCCAGCTCGAGAGCACGCTCCAGCAGTGCCGCGAACTTGATCCGCTCGTTGCAGCGCATGCACGGGTTCGGTGTGCGCCCTGCCCGGTACTCCGAGACGAAATCCTCGATGACGTCATCGCGGAAGCGCTCCGAGAAGTCCCAGACGTAGAAGGGGATGCCGAGCTTGTCCGCGGCGCGACGGGCGTCCATCGCATCCTCGATCGTGCAGCAGCCGCGACTGCCGGTACGTAGTGTTCCTCCCGTGCGCGAGAGGGCGAGGTGGACGCCGACGACCTCGTGCCCGGCGTCGACGGCGCGTGCCGCGGCGACAGCCGAATCGACGCCACCGCTCATCGCCGCCAGAATTCGCATCATCCCAGTCTACGAGGGCGACACGGCACGGGCTCCGGCAGCGCGCGCACGCTCCACGGCCCAGGGCAGGGCGTCGAGGAACGCGTCGACGTCATCCGGGGTCGTCGTGCGGCCCAGGGTGATCCGCAGCACCGAGCGCGCCGCATCCTCGTCACGGCCGAGCGCCCGCACGACGTGCGAGGGCTCGGGGATCCCCGCCTGACAGGCGGACCCCGTCGAGACCGCGATGCCGCGGGTGTCGAGGAGGAACAGGAGCGTCTCCCCCAGCGCGCCCGGCACCAGCAGGTGCGCGTTGCCGGGGATGCGGTTCTCGGGGTCGCCGAGCAGTTCGAGTCCCGGTACGGTCGCGCACGCCTGGCTCACCAGGCGATCTCGCAACGCGCCGAGACGCGCGGCCTCCGCATCCCGCTCGGCCGCGGCGAGTTCCGCCGCCACGGCGAAAGCGGCAGCGCCCGCGATGTCCTGCGTCCCGGCCCGCAGCCCTCGCTGCTGCGCGCCCCCGTGCATCTGAGCGCCGATCCGCGCGGAACGAGCAGTGATCAGAGCACCCGTGCCCACCGGGCCGCCGACCTTGTGCGCCGACAGACTCATCGCCACCAGGCCCGCACCCGCCGGAGCATCGCCTCGCCACCGGCGGAAGTCCACGGGCACCTGGCCGAACGCGGCGACGGCGTCCAGATGCAGCGGCACCTCGACCGACGCGGCGCTCGCAGCCATCGTCGCCGCATCTGAGAGGGTGCCGACCTCGTTGTTGGCGACCAGCGCGGTGGCGAACGCGGCGCCGTCCACCGCTGATGCGAAACCATCCAGGTCGATCGCGCCGAGCGAGCTCAATCGCACGGGTCGCACCTCGGCCTGCTGGGCGTCGACGAGGGTGGCGACCGAATCGATGGTCGCGTGGTGCTCCCCGTCCGGAAGCACGATCGCCTCCGCGCCCGCGGCGCGGGTCGCCCACATGCCCTTGACCGCGAGGTTCACGGCCTCCGTGCCGCCGGAGGTGAAAACGACCTCGATGGGATCGGCATCGATGACCGCCGCGAGCCGTTCTCGCGCGTCTTCCAGCACGCGCCGTGCCGCCTGGCCGCCGCCGTGCACGGAAGAGGCGTTCCCCGTCGTGGCCGCCGCCGCGAGCCAGGCCTCGCGCGCCTCGGGACGCAGCGGACTCGACGCCGCATGGTCCAGATAGATGTGCACCCGTCCACTGTCGCACGCGCGGCGTCACCGGGCGTCATCAGTTCGTCATGCGGCGATGGCTAGGGTTGTGGCATGGTCAGCCCGACAACGACCTCCGTTCCCGCGCTCTCGCGGGTCCTCGACCCCGCTCTCGAGGACCTCGGTGTGCGCCTGCACGAGAACGGCGGCACTCTGCGCGTCTTCTCCCAGGCGGCCGACTCCCTCGACGTGGTGATCTTCGACGCCGACGATCTCGACTGGGCGACGGCGATCCTGCCGATGCACCGCCGCGAGCGCGGCGTCTGGGAGCTCACCTCAGAGCTCCTCGTCGCCGGTGCACGCTACGCGCTGCGCGCCGCGGGCCCCTTCGGGGCCGGGAACATCTTCAATCCGCAGACGCTGCTGCTCGATCCCTACGCCCGCGGCATCGTGAGCGGCGGCTTCGGCGATTGGCGTTCGGTCGTCGTCGACCGCGGCTTCGACTGGGGCGAGGTCCGCAAACCGGCCGTCCCGCTGGATCGCACGGTCATCTACGAGGCGCACGTCAAGGGCATGACCAAGCGGCATCCCGGTGTCCCCACAGCGCTTCACGGCACGTACGCAGGGCTCGCGCATCCCGCCATGATCGAGTACTTCCTCGGGCTGGGCGTCACGACGATCGAGCTGCTGCCCATCCACGCGTTCGCCTCCGAACCGCGCCTGCTGCAGCTGGGACTCGACAACTACTGGGGCTACAACACCCTCGGATTCTTCGCACCGCACGCCGCCTACGCGACCGATCAGGCGCGCCGGGAGGGGCCGGATGCGGTCCTCCGCGAGGTCAAGGGGATGGTGAAGCTCCTGCACCAGGCCGGCCTTGAGGTCGTCTTGGACGTCGTCTACAACCACACCGCGGAGGAAGGCATCGGCGGGCCGCGCTCGAGCCTGCGCGGCCTCGACAACCGCGCCTACTACCGGCAACAGGAAGACGGCACGTACGTCGACGTGACCGGATGCGGCAACTCCGTCAACACCGCCACGGATGCGGGGGCACGTCTCGTGCTGGACTCCCTGCGTTACTGGGCGCGCGACGTGCAGATCGACGGTTTCCGGTTCGATCTCGCCACGACTCTCGGTCGCGACGATCAGCACCGGTTCACGCCGGACCATCCCCTCCTGCGAGCCATCGCCGAGGACCCGGAGCTCGCGGACACGAAGAGGATCGCCGAGCCGTGGGACGTGGGCATGGGCGGATGGCAGACGGGCAACTTCGGCGACGGCTGGCACGAGTGGAACGACCGGTACCGGGACCGCGTGCGCAACTTCTGGCTCTCCGACGTCGACTATGCCCGCCGCGCCTCCACGGCGCCCGTGGGAATCGGCGGGTTCGCCACGCGGCTGGCGGGCTCCTCCAACACGTTCAGCGCCGAGCGGGGTCCGCTGGCGTCCATCAATTTCGTGACCGCCCACGACGGCTTCACACTCAACGACCTCGTCTCGTACGACGTGAAGCACAACCTCGGCAACGGCGAGCACAACCGCGACGGCGCCGACACGAACCGCTCCTTCAACCACGGGGCGGAAGGAGCCACCGACGACGAGCGGATCCTCGCCACCCGCCGCAAGGCGATGCGCAACCTCATGGGCACGCTCCTGCTGTCGGCGGGGATCCCGATGATCACGGCCGGCGACGAGTTCGGCAGGACCCAGCGCGGGAACAACAACGCGTACTGCCATGACTCCGCTCTCACCTGGCTGTCCTGGGAGCACCGCCCCTGGCAGCAGGACCTCTTCGCGCACGTGCGGCGTCTGATCGAACTGCGCGCCGAGAACCCGGCGCTGCGGCCCATCCGCTTCGCACGCCTCGACGAGGAGACGCCGTCTGCGTCGGTCATGGAGTGGTACGACGAGCGAGGCGAGACCATGTCGGGCGAGCGATGGAACGATCCCGCTCACCGCACGCTCCAGTACGTCGCGGCATCGACCCCCGAGTTCGAGGAGTTCAACCGCATCCTGCTCATCGTGCACGGCAACGAGACCCCGGTGGATGTGCGGCTACCCGTCATCGACGGCGTCAGCCGCTACGTGTCGCTCTGGTCCAGTGCGGAGGAGTCGCCTTCGCTGGAGATGCCCGTCCTGGCGCCCGGCGACGTCGTTCCCACTCCCCCGACCTCGATGCATCTGTTCCGCGCCGAATAGCACGTTCCCACCGCCCGCGTCACGCCTGTCATGCCGCACCCGCCCGCGATAGGTTCGCTGTGTGGCCACTCCGACACGTTCCCTCCCCACCCGCACCCAACGAAGCGGCGCCGAGATCCCGCTGCGCACGGTCGCAGCGCCCGCGCCCGCCGACACGCTGACCGGCCGCATCCCGCTCAGTGCGGAACGACCGTCGACGCCCGACCCGCGCTTCGACCCTTCCGCCTTCTCCGGCGAGGTCGTCCCGTTCCGCGTGCGCGCGTTCCGAGAGGGACACGACCTGATCGGCGTGCAGCTGCGGCTGACCGCCCCCGACGGCAGCGAGTCTCTGCATCGGCTCGATGCCCACGAGGACGGCTTGGACACCTGGGGTGTCCTGGTCACGCTGCTCGCCCAGGGGACGTGGTCCTTCCGCTTCGAGGCGTTCGCCGACCGGTACGCCACCTGGCGGCACGCGGCGGAGCTGAAGATCCCCGCCGGCGTGGACGTGGCGCTGATGCGCGAGATCGGAGCGCGTCTGTTCGACGATGCCGCCGCGGAGAAGGACCGCCCCGCCGCGGAACGGCGTCTGTTGACCGACCAGGCGGCGAGATTGCGCGCGAGCGACACGGACGAGGAGGCTTCCCTCGCAGTCGTCCACGACGATCGCATCGCCGACGCCTTCACCACCCGGCCGCTCGGTGAGCTCTGGACCGTCGGCGCGACGCATGATCTCCTCGTGGAGCGCGAACGGGCCGGAGTCGGCGCGTGGTACGAGTTCTTCCCTCGATCCGAGGGAGCGACGCGGCGAGCGGACGGCACCATCGAGCCGGGCACCTTCCGCACGGCCGTGGAGCGGCTCACCGGCGTTGCGGCGATGGGGTTCGATGTGCTCTACCTGCCGCCGATCCATCCGATCGGCCGCACGCACCGCAAGGGCCCCAACAACACGCTGAACGCGGGCCCCGCCGACCCCGGGTCGCCGTGGGCGATCGGTGCGCCGGAGGGCGGCCATGATGCCGTCCACCCCGAGCTCGGCTCACTGTCCGACTTCCGCGCCTTCGTGGCCGCCGCCGCATCCGCCGGCATCGAGATCGCGCTCGATCTTGCGTTGCAGGCCTCACCCGACCACCCGTGGGTGAAGGAGCACCCGGAGTGGTTCACGACCCTGCCCGACGGAACGATCGCCTATGCGGAGAACCCGCCGAAGAAGTATCAGGACATCTATCCCGTCAACTTCGACAACGACCCCGCGGGCATCCGCGCCGAGGTGCTGCGGATCGTACGCCACTGGATCGCCCAGGGGGTGAGGATCTTCCGCGTCGACAATCCCCACACCAAGCCCCTGCAGTTCTGGGAGTGGCTCATCCGCACCGTCCGCGACGAGGCGCCCGACGTGGTCTTCCTCGCCGAGGCCTTCACCAGGCCGACGCCCCTGCGCGGGCTCGCGCAGGCGGGATTCCAGCAGAGCTACACGTACTTCACGTGGCGCAATTCGAAGGCCGAGCTCGAAGAGTTCCTCGACTCGCTCGCCCACGAGACCGACGACTACCTGCGCCCGAACCTCTTCGTCAACACCCCCGACATCCTGACCGAGTACCTCCAGTACGGAGGACGCGCGGCCTATCGCATCCGAGCGACGATCGCGGCGACGGCGGCCCCGACCTACGGCGTCTACGCCGGGTACGAGCTGTTCGAGAACGTCGCGCGCCCGGGCAGCGAGGAGAACATCGACAACGAGAAGTACGAGTACAAGCTCCGCGACTGGAGCCGGGCCGAGGCCGACGGCGACTCCCTCGCGCCGTACCTCACCTTCCTCAACCGCGTCCGCCGCGCGCATCCCGCGCTACGCCAGCTGCGCAATCTCCAGATCCAGCACAGCGACGACGACGCGATCCTGGTGTACTCCAAGCACCTCGCGGGCGCTCTCAGCGAGAGCGGTGAGAACGACACGATCATCGTGGTCGTGAACGTCGACCCGCACTCGGCCCGCGAGACGACCGTGCATCTGGACACCGAGGCGTGGGGCATCCCGGCGGGAACGCCGTACGTCGTCGAAGAGCTCGTGACGGGTAGCACCTGGACCTGGACCGACCACAATTATGTGCGCCTGGACGCGTTCCGCGAGCCCGCACACATCCTGCACGTGAAGGGCCTTGCATGAGCGTCATCGAATCCCGGGTGCTCGACACCGTCGCCACCGGCTCCTACTACGCCCCGCACGACGTGCTGGGTCTGCACCCCGACGGCGCCGCTGGCGGAGTGATCCGTGCCCGGCGGCCACTGGCCGCATCCGTCACAGCCGTCTTCGCCGACGGTCGTGAGGTGGCGCTCGAACACGTCCGCGCGGGCATCTGGGAGGGAGCGTACCGCGGTGAGGCGGGTCCGTACCGACTCACGGCCACCTACGAGGGTTCGGCCCCGTACACCGCTGACGACCCCTACCGGTTCTCTCCGACGGTCGGCGAGCTCGACCTTCATCTGATCCGCGAGGGACGCCACGAGCAGCTGTGGCAAGTCCTGGGCTCCCACGTACGCGACCACGAGGGCGTGACGGGGACGTCCTTCGCCGTCTGGGCGCCGCACGCGCAGGCGGTCCGCGTCGCCGCGGACTTCAACGGCTGGGACGGCCAGGCGCACAGCATGAGATCCATGGGCGCGAGCGGCGTCTGGGAGCTCTTCGTCCCGGGCATCGGGGCGGACAGCACATACAAGTACGAGCTGCTCACGCGCGACGGCCGCTGGATTCTCAAGGCGGATCCGATGGCGCGGCGGGCCGAGCTGCCGCCGGCGACGGCCTCCATCGTGACCGCCTCGAGCTATGAGTGGAGCGACGACGCGTGGATCGCCGGGCGGGCTGGCGCCCAGCCGCTCGAGCGCCCGATGTCGGTCTACGAACTGCATCTCGGCTCCTGGCGGCCGGGTCTGGGCTATCGCGACGCCGCAGACCCGCTCATCGAGTACGTGAGCGCACAGGGGTTCACGCACGTCGAGTTCCTCCCGCTCGCGGAGCATCCCTTCGGCGGTTCATGGGGATACCAGGTGAGCGGTTACTACGCGCCGACGAGCCGATTCGGCTCGCCCGACGACCTCCGCTACCTCATCGACCGGCTGCACGGCGCCGGTATCGGCGTGATCATGGACTGGGTTCCGGGCCATTTCCCCCGTGACGAGTTCGCGCTCGCTCGTTTCGACGGCGAGGCCCTCTATGAGCACCCGGATCCCCGACGCGGCGAGCACAAGGACTGGGGAACCCTGATCTTCGACTACGGCCGGGCCGAGGTGCGCAACTTCCTCGTCGCCAACGCGCTGTACTGGTTCGAGGAGTTCCACGTCGACGGTCTGCGCGTGGATGCGGTCGCCTCCATGCTGTATCTCGATTACTCCCGCGAGGCCGGCGAGTGGGAACCCAACATCTACGGCGGCCGCGAGAACCTGGAGGCGATCCAGTTCCTCCAGGAGACCAATGCGACCGTCTACAAGAAGTTCCCCGGCGTCGCCATGATCGCCGAGGAGTCGACAAGCTATCCGGGCGTCACCGCCCCGACGAGCGCCGGCGGTCTCGGATTCGGCTTCAAGTGGAACATGGGATGGATGAACGACTCGCTCGTCTACATCTCGCGCGATCCGCTCTATCGTGCACACCACGAAGGCGAGCTGTCCTTCTCGTTCGTGTACGCGTTCAGCGAGAACTACGTCCTTCCGATCAGCCACGATGAGGTGGTGCACGGCAAGGGCTCCCTGTTCGCGCGGATGCCCGGCGACCACTGGCAGAAGCTCGCCGGAATGCGCCTCTTCCTCTCCTACATGTGGGCCCACCCCGGCAAGCAGCTGCTGTTCATGGGTCAGGAGTTCGGGCAGATCGCCGAGTGGTCCGAGTCGCGCTCCCTCGAGTGGTGGCTGCTCGACCAGCCCGCCCACCGGGAGCTCGGCGACTTCGTCGCCGCCCTCAACGCCACCTACCGTGACACCCCGGCGCTGTGGCAGCGGGACGCGGACGGCTCTGCGTTCTCCCGCATCGGCGGACCGACGTGGAACCCCAACGTCTCAGCGTTCGTGCGATGGGATGCCGACGGTCGGCCTCTCGTGGCGATCTTCAACTTCTCGGGCGCACCGCTGCACGACTACGAGCTGGATCTGCCCCTCGCAGGCGTCTGGCAGGAGCTGCTCAACTCGGACGCATCCGCCTTCGGAGGTTCCGGGGTCGGCAACCTCGGAGCGGTGACCGCCGACGCATCCGGGCGCGCACGGATGACGCTGCCGCCGCTCGGGGCGCTCTGGCTCTCCCCCACGGACTGACAGAACGGGTTGCGGACGGCGCGGCCTCAGAACAGGAGCGAGGCGAGTCGTCCGCGCGCGCGGATGACGCGGGGATCCGCGTCGCCGACGAGGCCGAACAGCTCGAGCAGACGTGCCCGAACCGGAGCCCGGTCGTCTGCCGGGAGCGCGGCGAACAGGTCGAGCAGACGCCCGAAGGCGTCGTCCACGTGCCCGCCCGAGATGTCGAGGTCGGCCACGAGGAGTTGCGCGTCGACATCGGTGGGCGCGGCAGCGGCCGCCGCACGGGCCTGCTGCAGATCCGCACCCTGCACCCGCTGAAGCAGACGCACCTGTCCGAGCCCGGCGTGGGCATCGGCGTCGCGCGAGTTCTCTGCGAGCGCACGCTCGTAGGCGGACGCCGCTCGCGCGTAGTCGCCTTCTTCGATAGCGGCGAAGGCCTCCGCGTGCAGGGGCGGCAACGGGGCCTCCTCGGGAGCGTCCGCGGTGCTCTCGGCGCCGGCGTCGACCGTCCCCGTGACCCCGTTCTGCGCGGCGAGCTGCAGGAGCTGTGAGAAGACCTCGCGGACCTGCTCCTCCGGCACAGCGCCGGTGAACAGCGGCACCGGCTGGCCGCCGACCAGAGCAACGACCAACGGGATGGACTGCGCGCGGAAGCCCTGCGCGATCTGCGGGTTCGCGTCCACATCCACCTTGGCCAGGACGAGACGACCTGCCAGCTCCTCGACGACCTTCTCGAGGATGGGGCTGAGCTGCTTGCACGGCCCGCACCACTCGGCCCAGAGATCCACGACGACCGGGACCGTGCGTGAGAGCTCGAGGATCTGGCCGAACGTCGCGTCGGTCACGTCCCGCACGAGAGAGCCGGAGGCCGGAGCGGACGGTGCAGCATTGGAGCCCGGCGCGGGCCGGTTGCGCAGAGCGGAGAGATCGACGGCGCCACGCAGAACGGCGCCAGGGGCCTGATCGGACATCACAGAACCTTCGCTTCCAGGATGTTGGAGGTGTAACCGAGGAGTCGGATCTTCTCTGAAGAGCCCTGTGCCGGCACGTAGAAGAACAGCTGGTCGGCGAAGGTCGAACTCACTCCTGTCGCGGACTCCGACACACCGGTCAGTGCTTGCACGGTCGGATTGTCGGTCAGCTTGATGACGACGTCGCCGCTGTTCGGCGTGACCGTGTCGACCTCGTTGACCGAGACGGCGACGATCGCTCCACTCTCGAGCGTCGCGAGAGCGAGCGGCGTCTGACTGCCCGCCTGAGCCGCGAACTCGATCGTGCCAGTCGAGGCACCCGTCTCATTGAACTTGTCGCGCCGCTCCTGGCGGTTCGCGGCCACGTTCTGGCTGAACAGGTCGGTCTGCTCGTCGAACAGTCCGATGGACGTGCTGTCCTTGCCGTTGTTGAGCACGTCCGCGTAAGCCTCGGCCAGCTTGTCCGGCGCGACCGTCAGGAACGACGAATCCGGCGGCACCTGGGAAGCGCCGATGTAGGCGGGGGCGAGGTCGGGCATCTCGACCGACCCGAGCAGATCCCCGATGTAGGACAGCTTGTAGTCGGCCCACTGGTCGGCCTGCGTCAGGAACATGATCGTGGAGACGGGCCCCTGAGCACCTTCCTTCTGCACGACGGCCATCACGGTGCGCGGCCAGTCGTCGAACGCCTGCGGCAGGATGATCTGCGTCGGCTCGGCCGGAATCGGAGGCAACGCCGCTTCGTCCGCGAGAGCGCCGCGCAGCACGTAGTTGGTGTTGCGCTCGGCCAGCGCGGCTCCATCGAGTCGGGTGGCCGCGAGGTTCGCGTCGCGTGCCTCATCGGCGGAGGCGACCGTCGTCGAGATGCGCTGCAGGATCGCCTGCGCCTGCGCCTCGGTCACTGCAGGCGCCTGCTGGTCGGCGGAGTCGACGATCGATGCCGTCCCGGAAGGCGTCGGCGTCGGTGCCAGATCAGGCCACGCATCGGGCGAGCAGCCGGTGAAGACGAGCGCACCCGCCACGGCCAACGGGATGGCGAGGAAGGGACGACGCGAGGAGCGTCTCGACGGGCTGGCGCTGATCACGCCCTTCGCCCCTGGCTCCACGGCGAGATCGATCGGCTGGGTCTCCGGCAGGGGCGGCGGCGCCTTGCGGCGCGGTCCGCGCGAGCGCCGGTCGTGTCTGATGGCCAGGACGTACAGGACGATCCCCGCAACGAGCGCCACGCCGCCCAGAAGCATCAGGGGTCCCGCCCAGGGCGTAGTCTGCGCGATGTTCCAGGTGATGCTGGCCTCGGCGGGAGCGGGCTTCGTCCCGTCCGAGGCGATCAGCACGCTCATCGAGTCGGGCAATTGCAGGGGGACGCTGACGGCACGGTCGTCGCTGTACTGGGCGAGCCAGAGGTCGGACTGCGCGGGATCGCGGCTCTCCGTCGTCGCAGGCGCGGCTGCAGACTCGTCGCCTTCCGCGGCCGCATCGGCGGGTGCACTCGCCTCGGAGACCTCGGGCTCGACGACCGCCGCGTTGAGAACGCCGTCCTGCCCCACGGTGACGTCGTTGTACGTCTGGTCGGAGAGCCATGCGCGCATGTCAGCGGTGCGGCCGTAGGCGACGAAGACGCCGTCGGAGGAGGAGACGCGAAGGGTCTGCGTGCCGGGGAGAGAGGTGAGGACGGCGCCGTCGACCATCGTGTAGGCCGCTCCGTCGGCAGCGGGGATCTCGGCGCTCTGGGTGGACGGGCCGTAGAAAACGGTCCGTTGAGCGATGCCTGCCCCGATGAGCAGAGCGGCCAGTACGAAGGCCGCGACGGCCCAGACGAAACGCACGAAATCTTCCTCCCATGCCCGCGGAGCGGAACGATCCGACATTCGAGACTAGCCGAGACGCCTGTGTGTTGCGCGAGAGGGGGTCGCTCCCGCCTCCACAGACGCGTCACCCGTATCGTGTGTGCAGCACGTTCCGCTCGCCGAGGAGGCACTGTGAAGCTTCACAACCCGTTCCGCATCGCCTTCATCGGCACGCTCGGTGTCGGCCTGGGGCTTCTGCTCATCGGCAGCGTGCAGACTCTGTCGACGATCCTTCTCTACATCGGCACGGCTCTCTTCCTTTCGCTCGGTCTCGAACCCGTGGTGGCCTGGCTGACGAGAAGGCGGTTGCCTCGCTGGTCCGCGGTGCTCGTCACCGTCCTCGGCGTCCTCGCCATCTTCGCGGGGATCGTCTGGATGGTCGTGCCCATCATCGTGAGTCAGGTCAGCCAGCTCGTCGAGGAGGTCACGCGCTTCCTGCAGAGCACGTCGTGGCAGGACGTCAAGAACTGGATCCATTCGGTGTTCCCGGGAATCCAGGACAGCACCATCGACGACACCGTGTCGAACGTCCAGGATTGGGCGATCTCGAACTGGGGGAACATCACCGGCGGCGTCATCAACGCGAGCCTCGCCTTCCTGGGCGGGCTGACGGGCGCCTTCATCGTCCTGATCCTCACGATCTACTTCACCGCGTCGACGCCGAACCTCAAGGCCGCCGTCTACAGTCTCGTCCCGGCTTCGCGCCGTCCGCGATTCATCGAGTTGTCCGAGCAGATCACCGACTCGGTCGGCTACTACGTCATGGGACAGGTCAGCCTCGGCGTGATCAACGGCGTGTTGAGCGCGATCTTCCTGACCATCATTCAGGCGCCGTTCCCCGCCGTCCTGGCCGTGATCGCGTTCTTCTTCTCACTCATCCCGCTGGTCGGCACCCTGACGGGTTCGGTCATCATCGTGTTGACCTGCCTCATCCCCGGCCTGGGGTCTCCGACGACCGCGCTCACCGCTGCCATCTGGTACGTCATCTACATGCAGCTCGAGGCCTACCTGGTTTCGCCGCGCATCATGAGTCGCGCCGTCGCGGTCCCCGGAGCGGTGGTCGTGATCGCCGCCCTCGCCGGCGGATCACTGCTCGGACTTCTCGGCGCACTCGTGGCGATCCCGGTCGCCGCAAGCATCCTCATCATCTACCGTCAGGTGATCGTCCCGCGCATGAACGAGCGCTGATCAGCTCTGAGGCCCGTCCCATTCCGTCGGCAGGGGCGCAGCCGCGGGGTTGACGACCTCGACGATTTCGTCCAGCACGCGGCGGGTCTGCGCCTCCCCCACCCACAAGTGCTTGCCGCCCTCCACGGGGATCAGTGTCATCTCGGGGACCGCTGCGAACCGTTGACGCGCCTCTTCGGGGCGCAAGTAGTCGTCGAACTCCGGAATGAGAGCGATCAATCGCCGATGATCTCCCCGCCAGGCGGCGATCTCGGACTCACTGGCGCGGTGAAGCGGAGGCGAGAGAAGGATGGCCCCGTCGACGGGGTGTTCCCGGCCGTATTTGAGTGCGAGCTCGGTGCCGAAGGACCAGCCGACGATCCACGGATGCGGAAGCACGCGCTCCGCGACGAGGTCCATGGCGGCCGCGACGTCGGCCTGCTCGCCGATGCCTTCCTCGAAGTGACCGTCGCTCCGTCCGCGCGGCGACGAGGTGCCTCTGGTGTTGAACCGGAGCACGGCGAGGTCCGCGAGAGCCGGAAGGCGTGCGGCCGCCTTGCGGAGGATGTGCGAATCCATGAACCCGCCGTGGGTGGGCAGCGGATGAAGCGTCACGAGAGTGGCGACCGGGTCCTTCTCGAGCGGAAGCGCCAACTCCCCCACCAGTTCGAGCCCATCCGCCGTGCGCAGAACGATGTCTTCGCGCCGCGCCGGAAGCACACTTGCCCCACGGATCTCGGCCATCACGCCACCTTCCAACAGTGAGAATGCCAGTGCCGACGAGCCGCGAGGTCGGCGGCGTCGCCCATGACGCCGTCGGCACGCCACACCACGAGGTGGGCCGTTCCGGCCGGGACGACGCGGTGACAGCCGGGACAGGTGTACTCCTTCACGGCCTGCATGGCCGAGATCGGCTGCACCGTCCACTCGCGGCCGCCGCGCATCTCCGTGCGTTTGAAGCCCGCCAGGAGGCGCTGGAACGACTCTTCGGAGCCGGAGTGCTCGGGGCGGCGTCGACGCGATCGCGCCACGGTCACCACCAGTTGTTGTTGATCCAGAAGTTGTAGGCGCCCGCCCAGCTGCCGTAGCGCCCCACAGCGTAGCCGTTGGCCCAACGCAGGTTGTCGACGGGGTCGTACCCATTGCCGGGAACCTTGCTGCACGGCAGCGCCTGGACGAGGCCGCACGCGCCTGAGCTGCGGTTCGTGGCGTTGGGGTTCCAGCCACTCTCCTTGGAGACGATGTAGTCGACGTAGCCCCAGTCGCTCTCGGCGAGGCCCGCGGCGGCCATCCACTCGGAAGGGGCTCCGCCACCGGAGTAGAAGGGAGTCGCCGGAGACGCCGCTGCGACCTTCGGCTCCGGCTCAGGCGGCGGCTTGGGCTTCTCGAAGGCGCTGTAGGAATCCCGATCGAGCGACACGACGGCCCCGGAGGCCACGACGAGGCTCTGCGCGTCGTCGATCGTGCTCGAGTAGACCGTCTCGGTCTCGGACTGCGTGGGCGCCGCATCCGCGAGCGCGAATGCGGCGGGACCGACGGATGCGGCGGCGAAAGCCAATGCGGCGACGCCGGCGAACACCCCGACGACCCCACGACGCCGCGACCAGCGCGCGCTCGTCGCGGCCTTCGAAGCGGGTGCCGAGGCCGGAGCAACCAACGCACGAGCCGACCGTCGGGTCAACGGCGCCGGGTTTCGGGTGTCATCTCCGGAAGTCACGATGTCCCGATTGTAACGATTCGGTCCTGAGAACGCCATGCGAGCATCGCGCCGCGTCTCTCAGCCGACCGCCAGCATGATCTCGACGACGGCGTCGAGCACCGCATCCACCTGAGTCTCGCGGTATCCCCCGCGCTGCATCCGGAAGGCGACAGACCGCACCTGTTCAACGGTCAGGCCCGTGCCGTCCGTCAGATAACCGGCGATCCGATCGGCCACGAGATCGACTTCCTCCACCCGGTATCCGTAGTGGACGAACGAGACGCGGTCGAAACGGTGTCGACGATCGCGCCCCAGTCGGTCGAGCACCACCTGCGCGTCTTCACGCTGCTGCTGAACCCAGGCACGTGCGCCCATGCGGGCGATCGTCTGCTGACGCTCCTGCGCGGCGAACGCGTCCTCCACACGACCGAGTGCGGCATCCACCGGTGCGATCGCGTACCCGCCGCGCACCAGCGCGAACGACACGTCCCGCACGTCGGAGGCGCCGACCGGGGCGTCTCCTGGTGCGTCGGATTCGAAGGCCTCGCGCGCACGCGCGAGGAAGGCGTCCACAGCGGCAGGGTCGTAGCCCTTCGCCCGCCCTTGCACGCGCGGGAAAGCGTTGTGACGGGACGCGGTGGAGATCGCCGTGGCTTCGCTGCGCTGCTCGAGCGCGGATTCTTCGTGAACTGTCATGAGACCGCCAGAGGTGTCAGCAGGTAGAACAGCGCGAGAGCTGCCGGAGCGGACGGAAGGATCGAGTCGAGCCGGTCGAGCACGCCGCCGTGCCCGGGAAGCCAGGAGCTCATGTCTTTGATGCCCAGGTCACGCTTGAGCATGGACTCTCCGAGGTCGCCCGCGGTCGCCGTGCCCAGGATCACGAGGCCGAAGATGATGCCGGTCCACCAGGGCAGCGCGAGCATCAACCACGAGAGCAGCACGCCCGCGATCACCGCGGCGAGGGCGGCGCCGGCGAATCCCTCCCAGGTCTTCTTGGGACTGATGCGCGGTGCCATGGGATGCCGCCCGAGTGTCAGGCCGGTCACGTAGGCGCCTGTGTCGGACGCGATCGCCACGATGAGGAAGGCCATGACCCACCACTCGCCGTGCTCCTGGCGCAGCAGCACCAGCGCGAGGCTCGCGAGGAACGACACGTAGACGGGGAGGAGCGCGCCGGCCAGCACGTCGTCTACGACGGCCGCGTAGCGTCGCCCGTCCCGCGCGATCATCTGTCCGAGCAGACGCCACACCACGATGAGGACCACCGCGACGAACAGCGACACCCAGTGGAGCCAGAGATCGAGGAAGTACGCCGACAGCAGGATCATCAACCCGCCCGCCAGCTGCGGAACGACGTCGATCTTGCGCCCCGAGGCCTGCAGCGCTCGGGCGAACTCGAACGTACCCAGCAGAGCGACGCCCGCGCCGAAGATCAGGAACGGCCACTTCACGAAGACGAGCGCCACCAACACCACGGCGCCGATCGCGACACCGATCACGATGGCAAGGATCAAGTCTCGGCCGGTGCGCTGTTTGATCCGCTCGTTCGCCTCTTCGAATTCCGCGCGCGCGTGCGCGACCTGCAGCTCGAAGTCGTTCCGTCGCGCCCGGATGGGCGACGTCTGGCGTTGCGCCCCGGCGCGATCACGCCCGGGCGGCACTCCTTGCCCCGGTGTCGCACTCTCTGGTGCGACCCCGGCGGCATCGGATGCGTCGGACATGCCTTCTCAGACCTCGAGGAGCTCGGCTTCTTTGCGCTTGAGCGCCTCGTCGATCGCGTCGACGTGCGAACGCGTCAGGGCGTCGAGGTCCTTCTCCGCGCGCACGAGTTCGTCCTCGCCGACCTCGGACTTGAGCGCGTCGAGCTCGTCCTTGGCCTTGCGACGGATGCCGCGCACATGCACCTTCGCGTCCTCGCCCTTGCTGCGCACGAGCTTGACGTACTCCTTGCGGCGATCCTGGGTGAGCTCGGGCATCGTGACGCGGATGATGTTGCCGTCGTTCGTCGGG
Organism: Microbacterium sp. RG1; assembly: GCF_005347485.1. NCBI lineage: Bacteria > Bacillati > Actinomycetota > Actinomycetes > Micrococcales > Microbacteriaceae > Microbacterium > Microbacterium sp. RG1. The sequence continues at coordinate 1,092,054 of NZ_CP034121.1, forward strand.
TTGGCGCCGAGGTTGGGCATGTCGCGGATCGCCTGCTCGATCGCCTTCAGCGCCGACTTGTCGTAGGGCGTCACGATGATCGTGCGCGCCTCCGGGTTGTTGAGCGATGCCAGCTGCGCGAGCGGCGTCGGGGTGCCGTAGTACTCCACGTTCAGCTTCTGGAACAGCTGCGGGTTGGCGCGCCCGGTTCGGACGGTCGAGAAGTCTTCCTTGGCCGCTTCCACGGCCCGTTCCATACGTCCGGCGGTTTCGGTCAGCACATCGGCGATCACGGTAACTCCCTCATATCCAGCAGTTGTCGAGTCTAGTGGCGGGGTGGGCCCCGCACGCGGAGGTCACGCCGTGACGAGCGTGCCGATCTCGTCGCCGCGCAGCGCGCGGGTGACGTTGCCTGCCGGCTCCATCCCGAACACACGCATGTCGATGCGGTTGTCCATGCAGAGGCTGAAGGCCGTGGAGTCGACCACCTTGAGTCCCTGCACCAGCGCGTCGTTGTAGGTGATCCGGTCGAGCTTGACCGCCGACGAGTCCTTGTTGGGGTCGGCGGTGTAGACCCCGTCCACACCGTTCTTCGCGACGAGAACCTCGTCGGCGCCGATCTCGAGGGCACGCTGGGCCGCGACGGTGTCGGTGGAGAAGTACGGGAGCCCGGCTCCCGCACCGAAGATCACGACCCTTCCCTTGGCCATGTGACGCTGGGCGCGACGCGGGATGTACGGCTCCGCGACCTGCGTCATCTCGATCGCGGATTGGACGCGGGTCGCGGCACCCGCCTGCTCCAGGAAATCCTGCAAGGCGAGCGCGTTCATGACGGTGCCGAGCATGCCCATGTAGTCCGCTCGGCCGCGGTCCATGCCGCGCTGGCTGAGCTCGGCGCCTCGGAAGAAGTTGCCGCCACCGACGACGATCGCGATCTCGACCTCGTCGACCGCCGCGGCGATCTCACGAGCGATCTGGCTCACGATGTCGGGGTTGACCCCCAGAGAGCCGGCCCCGAAGGCCTCCCCGGAAAGCTTCAGAAGGACGCGACGGCGCCCGGTCGATTCGTCCATGTGTGCGTCCTCTTCTCGTCTGGTCAAAACTACGGCATGCGAAAGGCCCGCACCGACGACGATGCGGGCCTTTCGAGCGACTTACGCGCCGACCTTGAAGCGGGCGAAGTCCGTGAGGGTGAGCCCCGCGTCGGAGGCGACCTTCGCGACGGACAGCTTGTTGTCGCGCGCGTAGTCCTGGTCGAGCAGGGCGACCTGCTTGAAGAACGCGTTCACGCGGCCCTCGACGATCTTCGGCAGCGCGGCCTCGGGCTTGCCCTCGTTGCGGGAGATCTCGGTGACGATCTCGCGCTCCTTCTCGACGTCGGCCTCGGGCACGTCGTCGCGGGACAGGTAGGAGGGGTTGGCGAACGAGATGTGCTGCGCGATGCTGCGAGCCGTCTCCGCGTCGTCACCCGAGTAGATCAGGACGACGCCGACCTGCGGCGGCAGGTCCTTGCTGGTCTTGTGGAGGTAGACCTCGGCGTGGTCGCCCGACAGGGTGCGCACACGACGCAGTTCGACCTTCTCGCCGATGATCGCGGCCTCGTCGGAGATGAGCTGCTCGACGGTCTTGCCGTCCACCGGTGCGGCCAGCGCGGCCTCGACGGAGTCGGCGGAGACGGCGGCGGCAGCCTCGACGACCTTGTCGGCCAGAGCGATGAAGCGCTCGTTCTTGGCGACGAAGTCGGTCTCGGTGTTCAGCTCGATGAGCGTGACCTTGCCGTCGACCTCGCGCGCGGCCACGAGGCCCTCGCTGGTCGAACGGTCCGCACGCTTCGCGTTGCCCTTCGCGCCCTTGAGGCGGAGGATCTCGACGGCCTTCTCGAGGTCGCCGTCGGCTTCCTCGAGCGCCTTCTTGGTGTCGACCATGCCCGTGCCGAGCTGCTCGCGCAGAGCCTTGATGTCGGCGATGGTGAAGTTTGCCATGAGTGGCGGCTCCTTCTGTTGGGAGAGTTCTCGCGGATGCCGATCGGCGCGGCCGGTTCGCGGCCGCGCCGATCGTAGCGGGTCCAGGGGACGCGCTGATTACTTGTCGGTGGCCTCAGCCTCGGCGACGGCCTCGACGCTCTCGCCCGAAGCGGCGGCGACCGTCTCGACCTGCTCCTCGGCGCCTGCCTCGTCCGCGGCGGACTCGGTCGATGCGACGACCGCGTCCGCACCCTCGGCGACGGGGGCACCCTGCTCGAGCAGCTCGCGCTCCCACTCGGCCAGGGGCTCTTCGGCACCGGACTCGGGGTTGTGCTTCTGCTGCAGGCCCTCGGCAGCGGCGTCCGCGATGATGCGCGTCAGCAGCGAGACGGAGCGGATCGCGTCGTCGTTGCCGGGGATCGGGAACTGGAACTCGTCCGGGTCGGCGTTCGTGTCGAGGATGCCGATGACAGGGATGCCCAGCTTGGTGGCCTCGTCGACGGCGAGGTGCTCGCGCTTGGCGTCGACGATCCAGATGGCCGACGGCGTCTTGGTGAGGTTGCGGATACCACCGAGCGACTTGTGCAGCTTGTCGAGCTCGCGCTTCTTGAGCAGCAGCTCCTTCTTGGTGAAGCCGCTGGCCGCCGGGTCCTCGAAGTCGAGCTCTTCGAGCTCCTTCATGCGGGCGAGGCGCTTGCTGACGGTCGAGAAGTTGGTCAGCAGACCACCGAGCCAGCGCTGGTTCACGTAGGGCTGACCCACGCGCGTCGCCTGCTCGGCGATGACTTCCTGCGCCTGCTTCTTGGTGCCGACGAACAGGACCGTGCCACCGTGGGCGACGGTCTCCTTGACGAACTCGTACGCCTTGTCGATGTACGACAGGGACTGCTGGAGGTCGATGATGTGGATGCCGGAGCGCTCCGTGAGGATGAAGCGCTTGACCTTCGGGTTCCACCGGCGGGTCTGGTGTCCGAAGTGGACGCCGCTGTCGAGCAGCTGGCGAATGGTGACGACGGCCATGGCCGTTCTCCTTCTGTTGCGGTTGTTCGCGTCGAACCGATCGGCCGACGAGCCTGGTGCCCGGCACACACCCGCCCGTCCGAAGACGGGACCGTCGGGTGGATGTGCCGCGGATGAAGCCGCTCTGGGCACGCGGAGTCACCTCGACATGCGAGGTGCGCCTCAAGTGTATCAGCCGCCGGCCCACCACATGATGCGGCCGACCGATGTCTCCTCCCCCGATCTCGCATCCGGGTGAGCCGTCCCCACCAGCGGCTCCGCGACCCACGCGCGTCCCGTTCCCGGGCACGGTGAAGGCATGCCCGTCCTCACCCGCATCCGCCGCTTCGCCGCCGTCGCCATCGCCGTCGCCGCGCTCGCGACACCGTCTGCCGTGGCGGCGTGGTCTCCTGGCGCCTCACCCGGCGCGGGCGCTGCGGACACGGCGCACTCGTGGACCTGGCCCGTCCTGGGGCGCGTGGTCGAGCCCTACCGGCAACCCGCCCACGACTACGCGGCCGGCCATCGTGGGATCGACATCGAGGCCGGCACCGACACCGTGGTCGCCCCCGGCGACGGTGTGATCCTCTTCGCCGGAGTCGTGGTCGATCGCCCCATCGTCACGATCGACCACGGCGACGGCCTGGTGAGCACGCTCGAGCCCGTCGCCACTTCTCTGGCGCCGGGAACGGGGCTGAGCGCCGGCGACGTCGTGGGTACGCTCGCCGACGGCGGGCACACCGCACACGGCGCTCTCCATCTCGGGGCGCGCCGCGACGGTGTGTACATCAACCCGCTGCTCCTGCTGGGCGGAGTGCCGCGCGCGGTGCTGCTGCCGTGCTGCTGAGCTCAGCGACCGGTGACCGTGTTGCGCTGACCGTTGTCGGTCACCGCCCCCTGACTGTCCGCGTGCACCGTGTTGTCGTTCCCCGACACGACCAGCGCGCTGAAGCCCGCTGCCGTGACCGCGTTGCGGTCTCCGTTGAGCGACACCGTCGACAGCGTTCCCGCATCGACGACGTTGTCCTGCCCTCCCACGGACAGGTCTGAGATGTCCGATGCGCGCAGGTCGTTGCGATCACCGGAGAGCTGGACGACGCCGAGTGCCGCCTGCGTCGCGTCCACGTGCAGCCCGGTTCCCCCGATCATCACACTCGCGCACTCGCCGGTCAGCACGACGTCCTGGTCGGAGCCGGAGATCTCCGTCGTCCCACTGCCGCAGACCACCTGCTGCCCGTCCACTCCCGGTGACGGCGCCGACGGCGAGGACGCCGGCGAGCCAGCGGGTGCGGACGAAGCCGACGGCGCTGTGTTCGGCGGCTCCGGAAGAACCGTCTGTCGGGGTCCGGCGACGACACCGCATCCGGTCAATACCGCCGCGGTGGCGACGAGGATCGCGATCTGGCCCAGTCGGCGCGGTGTCATGCCTTCACGGTACGCGCCGTGCGGGTTCTGCGTCATGCCCGTGGATGGGCTTGACGGTAGGTCGCCGCGAGTCGCTCATGCGAGACGTGCGTGTAGATCTGCGTGGTGCCGAGGTTCGCATGCCCGAGCATCTCCTGCACGGCGCGCAGATCGGCTCCGCCGTCCAGCAGATGCGTCGCGGCAGAGTGCCGCAGGGCGTGGGGGCCCGCGGCCCTTCCGATGACGGGACCGACGGTACGCGCGACGAGGTCGTACACACTGCGTGGGCCCAGAGCGCGCCCTCTCACACCGAGGAAGAGAGCATCCGACGGATGATCACCGGCACGGGCCGAGAGGACGGGTCGCGCACGGACGAGGTAGGCGGCGACCGCCTCGTCCGCCGGCGCCCCGTAGGGGACGACGCGTTCCTTGTTGCCCTTGCCGGTCACGCGCACGGTGCGACGCTCGCGGTCGAGATCCCGGCTCCGCAGTGCGCACAGCTCCGACACGCGCAGGGCGGCACCGTAGAGCAGTTCGAGCACAGCCCGGTCCCGCAACACGACAGGGTCGCCATCGGCGCCGTCACGCGCCATCGCGCCGAGCAGCTCGCCCAGCGCGGGCGCGCTCGCGACTGCGGGAAGTGTGCGGCCGCGCTTGGGCGCGATGAGACGCAGGCTCGGGTCCGCGGTGATGATCCCCTGCTCGCGCGCCCAGCCGAAGAAGCCCCGGGCGGATGCGGTGCGCCGGGCGATCGTGGCACGGCTGTCACCGCGGTTCGTCGCCTTCCAGAGCCACTCTCGCAGTTCCTCCAGATCCGCGCTCTCGACCTGTTCGACCCCGGACAGCGCGGCGAAGTCACGCAGGTCCGCCCCGTACGCCCGTACGGTCGCCGGCGAAAGGCGACGTACGTCCGCGAGGTGATCGCACCATGCCTCGATCGCAGCGGCCAACATCATGCCGCCAGCTTGCCAGTCAACGCCCGGCGCGGCGTCGCCACCCGCCGTCGACGCCCACGACGGACCCTTCCAGGAGCATGATGCCCAGGATCGCCTCGACCTCCGCGGTCGCGAGCCCCGACCGCGCCGCGAGCTCGGCCGCATCGCGCCCCACTCGCGGGCTCAGCGCGTCTCGAACGCGCGTCCGCTCGTCCGTTCGCGCGCCGGGCACCACGAGCGGCCGGGCCATCCCGAGGCCGGCGAGCTCCCGAGCCTCGGCCGCATCCGTGACGCAGACCGCGTCGAACTCGCGGAGGAGCCGGTGGCATCCGATCGAGGCCGCGCTCGTGATCGGCCCGGGCACGGCGCCCAGGGGGCGACCGAGCGACGCGGCGTGCCCGGCTGTGTTCAACGAACCGCTTCGCGCGCCCGCCTCGACGACGATGGTCGCGAGCGACAGGGCCGCGATGAGGCGATTCCGTGCGAGGAACCGCCACTTGGTCGGCGCGGCGCCACAGGGCACCTCGGCGACCACCGCCGCTGTGGCGGCGATCCGCTCCAACATCCGTTCATGCCCGGCAGGATAGGAGCGATCACAGCCGCCGGCGAGGACCGCGACGGTCGAGCCGGAGCGGGTGGCCAGGGCGCTGCGATGGGCCGCACCGTCGATGCCGTAGGCAGCGCCCGAGACGACCGAGACGCCTGCCGCGACGACTCCGGCAGCGAGCTCGGCCGCCACGTGCTCGCCGTAGGCGGTCGCCGCCCGCGCGCCGACGAGGGCGATGGACGGCCCACGGAGCGCATCAGGAGCGCCGCGGACCCACAAGGCGATCGGAGCGTGATCGCCCAGATCGTCGAGCGCCTCGGGCCACTCCGGGTCCGTCGGGACGAGGATCGTCACCCGCGAGCGTTCGGCCCGCTCGAGGGGGTCCATCAGGAGGTCGTCCCGCAGCCGAGGACGCCAGCGCGCCGCCGCATCCGCGGCCGCACGCGCCCCGGCACCGGTGATGCGCTGGATCTCCGCGGCGTGCGAGGCGACGCGCAGCGCGGTCTCCGCCGGCACCCGCGCCAGCAGCGCTCCCGCCAGCGCGTCGCCGGGTTCTGCCACGCCGCTCCAGAAGACGCGGGCGGCCCGCTCCGGCGTGGCCCGCTCCCCCAGCATCGGGAGCATGCTCGCCACCACGGCGTCGACGTTCATGCGGCGATGCCGCGCTTCATGAAGAGGGCTCGGCCGATGTCCTCCTGCGTCGGAACGGAACGCTGCCCGAGATCAGCCAATGTCCACGCGAGTCGTAGGACGCGGTCGTAGCCGCGCAGGGTGAGCTGGCCACGTTCGAGCGCCGCGTCGAGCGGCGCCCGCACCGCGGTGGGTGGCGCAGAGGGCCCTTCGCGGAGCCAACGGCCCGGCACGTCGACGTTGCGCCGCCAGGGCGTCCGCGCCAATCGCTCCACGGTGCGCGCACGCGCGTCCGCTACCCGTCTCGCCGCATCCGCTGTCGAGACGCGTCCGACCGCGGCGTCGGCGCCCACCGCCACGACGCGGCGCATCGGAAGATCGATGTCCACACGATCGAGCAGCGGACCCGACAGCCGCCCGAGGTACCGGCGGATCGCGGCCGGCGGGCACTCGCACGTCGCTCCCCGCACCCCGTAGTTGCCGCAAGGACAGGGGTTGGTGGCGAGAACGAGCTGGAATCGAGCGGGATAACGCACGCTCACCCCCGAGCGGTGAATATGGATGTCGCCCCGCTCGAGCGGCTGTCGCAGTGCATCGAGGACGCTCGCGGGAAACTCTCCCGCCTCATCGAGGAACAGCACGCCTTCGCTGGCACGGGCGATCGCACCGGGCCGGATGACGCGGGACCCTCCCCCGACGAGCGCCGCGACGCTGGCTGTATGGTGCGGCGCCTCCAGTGGCGGAATGCGGGTGAGCGCGGTCACTGCCTCACCGGACAACGACCGGATCGATGCCACAGCGAGCGCCGCCTCGCGGTCGAGCGGAGGCAGGATGCCCGGCAGGCGCCGCGCGAGCATCGTCTTGCCGGCTCCGGGCGGCCCGCTCATCAGCAGGTGATGCCCACCCGCCGCGGCCACGACCAGTGCCTCGACTGCCTCGCGCTGACCGATGACGTCCGACAGGTCCAGTCGTTCATGCTCCTCCTCCGCTGCCGCGGCGCGGATCGGCGGGGCTACGTCGGGAACGACCACGTCTGCGCCGTGCCGCGCGGCGACTTCCGCCAGCGTCGCGGCCGGGAGCACCTCGATGCCCGTCACGAGCTGTGCCTCCTCGCCGTTCGCCGCGGGCACGATGACCCGGCGGCGCCCGGCACGCGCCGCGGCGACCACGGCGGGGAGCACCCCCGCAACGGGTCGTAACCGTCCGTCCAGCCCCAGCTCACCGATATGCACCGTGGCGGCGACCGACGCCGCATCCATTCCGCCGTCCGCGGTGAGCGCGGCGATCGCGATCGCCACGTCGAAGCCGGACCCGTGCTTGGGCAGGCTCGCCGGCGAGAGGTTGACCGTGAGGCGGCGACGTGGCAACGGGAGGCCCGAGTTCGCACACGCGTTGTGCACACGCTGCACAGCCTCGCCGAGCGCGCGGTCGCCGAGTCCGATGATGCGGAACTCGGGGGTCTGCTGGCTGACATCGGCCTCGACCTCGACGAGGGCGCCCTCGAGCCCGTTGAGCGCGATCGACCACGTACGCGCGACGGTCATCGCACGTCTCGCAGATGCTCGACGTGTCCGGTGCCGGCATCCATCCCCAGCACCGACACGGCGTCGATGCGCACGGCACGACCTCGAGCCTCGTCGGGATGCGCGATGCACCAGGCCACGGCGAGGCGCCACAGCCGGGCCCGCTTTCGTGCGTCGATGGCCTCGAGCGGGTGCCCGAAGCGCTCACTCGTGCGCGTCTTCACCTCGACGACGACGATCTCGCCCGCTTCCAGCGCGACGATGTCGACTTCGCCCAGAGGACACCGCCAGTTCCGGTCGAGGATCCGGTATCCGCGGTCGGTCAGGAAGGATGCGGCACGGTCCTCACCGTCTCGCCCCAGGTCGTCTTTCGCTGCCATCGCCCCAGCGTGTCGACCCGGCGGGACCGCCGTTCATGCCGAGTCTCGCATCGGGGAGAACCCGCCGCATCCCGCGGGGTGGGGAGAGCCGCTCAGTTGTCGAGCGAGAGTTCCTCGGGAAGCTGGAAGTCGCGACGCGAGAGCTCCTCGACGTTCACGTCCTTGAACGTCAGCACGCGAACGGCCTTCACGAAGCGGTCGGCGCGGTAGATGTCCCACACCCACACGTCGGTCATCGAGATCTCGAAGTAGAAATCGTGCTCGGTGTCGCGGCGCACGACATTGACGTCGTTGGCGAGGTAGAAGCGGCGTTCGGTCTCGATCACGTACTGGAACTGCGAGACGACGTCGCGGTACTCCCGGTAGAGAGCGAGCTCGAGTTCGCGGTCGTAGTCTTCGAAGACATCGTCATCCATGGTGCGTCCATTCTACGGCTGCGGTCCGGGTCGGCGCGGTCTCAGAAGAGTGTGGGCGCCGCGGCGATCTGCCACGAGGCACGATGGTGCGCGTGAAGTCCGTGTGCGGCGATGGCGGCACGGTGCTCGGGACTCGCGTAGCCCTTGTTGCGCTCCCAGAGATACGCGGGCGCGGCCGGGTGCAACGCGACCATGTGTGCGTCGCGCGCGACTTTCGCGACGACGGATGCGGCCGCGGCGCTCGCGCAGTCGCGATCGCCCTTGATGACGGTGCGCACCTCGTACGGCGTCGCGCCCGCCGGGGAGATGTAGTCGTGATTGCCGTCGAGCAGCACGACCGCGCCCGACATGTCCACGCCCTGCGAGCGAAGGCCGTCGAGGGCGCGGTGTGCGGCGAGGCCGAGCGCTCGCGTGATGCCCACGGCGTCGATCTCCGCAGCCGACGCCCATCCCAGAGCGCTCGCGTCGACCCACGCTTCGGCGGCGCGGGCCACATCCGCTCTGCGCGCCTCGGGGATGAGCTTGGAGTCGCGCAGCCCCTCGGGGATCCGGACGCGGCGGCTGCGCGGCGCCATGACCGTCGCACCGATCACCACGGGACCGGCGAGAGCGCCTCGCCCCACCTCGTCGCAGGCGACGACGACGCGCTGCTCGGCCCACAGCCGCCGTTCCAGTCGCAGCGTCGGTTGGACCGGACTCACTGGCCCTCCGGCTTCGGAACGTCGGCGAACACCTCGTGGTGGAAGTCGATGCCGCCGAACCGGTCGAACGGCCAGGTGATCAGGAACGCGCGCCCCACGACGTTGTCGATGGGCACGAAGCCCCGGCCGGGCTGATCCTGGTTGTATCGCGAGTCCTTCGACCGGTAGCGGTTGTCGCCCAGCACCCAGAGCGAGCCCTCGGGCACCGTCACATCGAAATCGAGCGAGGATGCGGGGGCACCGGCATCGGGCAGGAGGAGGTAGGAGGACTCGTCGATCGGAGCACCGTTGACCGTGATCTGGCCCAGGTCGTTGCAGCACACGACATGATCGCCGGGCAGCCCGATGATGCGCTTGATGAGGTGGTCGTCGCTGTCGGGCGCCGCGAGGCCGACGAGCGAGAGGACCCATTCGATCCCGTCCACGATCGGCCCCTGGCTCGGCGCGGAGACCGACGAGCCGAGCCAGCCGCCCGGGTCGCGGAAGACGACGACGTCACCGCGCTCGTAGCCCCCGAAACGCGGCGTGAGCTCGTCGACGAGGATCCGATCCTGCTCGATCAGCGTGTTCTCCATCGACGCCGACGGAATGTAGAACGAGCGCACCAGGAAGGTCTTGACCAGGAAGGACACGAGCAGCGCGATCAGGATGATGACCAGCACGTCGCGGAGGAAGATCAGTGCGCCGCGGCGCCGGCGGGGCCGCGATCGGCGCGGCAGCGATGCGTCGTCGACGGAGGGGTTGTCGGTGCTCATGCGATTCCTCGAGATACAGGCGGCATGAGCCGCACTCTAGCGTCGCACATCCGGACGCGGCCTCGGACACGACGAAGCCCCGACGCCGGAGCAGTCGGGGCTTCGTGAAAGAACGCGATCAGCGGTCGCGCTTCTCCTTGATCTTCGCCTTCTTGCCGCGGAGGTTGCGGAGGTAGTACAGCTTCGCGCGACGCACGTCACCGCGCGTCACGACCTCGATCTTGTCGATGATCGGCGAGTGCACCGGGAAGATGCGCTCGACGCCGACCTGGAAGCTGATCTTGCGGACGTTGAAGGTCTCGCGCACACCGTCGCCCTGGCGGCCGATGACGACGCCCTGGAAGACCTGGATACGCGAGCGGTTGCCCTCGGTGATGTTGACGTGCACCTTGACGGTGTCGCCGGGACCGAAGTCGGGGATGTCGGAGCGGAGCGAAGCCGCGTCGACGGCGTCGAGGATCTGCATGAGGGATCTCTTCCTGCAACCGCCACAGGTCGGCTGCGAAACGTGTTCTTATGAAAGTGGAAGCGGTGCCCGCACCGCGCGGGATGCGCGGCTGTCTCCCCTGAGGCAGAGACCGGTCAGGGCACAAACAACCATTCTGCCATGCGGCGCCCCTGGCGCCAACTTCAGGCGTCGCGGCGCAGCGTCTCCTCGACGACGATGACCTCGTGCGCCGGTGCGGTCGTGGACCGACTCGGCTCAGCCGGCGGGATGTAGGGGGTGCCGTCGCTCGTATGCAGGACTACCGCACGGGGGCGCGCCTGTCGCCACAGCTGCCACAGCTGCAGCCAGATGTTCGCCGCCCCCACCAGGACCGTGAGCACCATGACCGGCGCCCACCACTGCTGCACGAAGAGGCCGAGCGTGATCGTCAACGCATGCCAGAGGCCATAGCCGGCCACATCCCACCAGGAGAGGGCGCGCTCAGCACGGACCGTCGGTCGCAGACGAGTCAACAAGGTCAGCAGGAGCTGACCGAAGAAGACCGAGGGAATGGCGATGAACAACACCCACATCAGGGCCCAACCGCCCGCGCCCGTCACCGTCCAGCCGACGAAGAGCCAGAGCGGCAGCAGGAAGGCGGACGGCAGAAGCCAGTGGAAGCCGGCGCGACGAAGCCACATGTCTGCATCGTACGCGGCCACCCGGCGCGGGCACCGCCCGCGACCGACACTCGGGGCGGACACCCAGCGGAGCGGGACGGCTGCGTTCACGACATACGGACTGCGGCCGGGAGAGAATAGTGGGGAGAACGAAGGAGCACCATGATCGAACTGCGCACGCCGGCTGAGATCGAGCAGATGCGACCGGCCGGGCGCTTCGTCGCCGAGGTGCTGGCGACGCTGCGGGAAGAGACGAAGGTCGGCACGAATCTGCTGACGCTCGATCGCAAGGCGCACGACATGATCCGCAAGGCCGGTGCCGAGTCCTGCTACATCGACTACCACCCGTCCTTCGGCGCCAGCCCGTTCGGCAAGGTGATCTGCACCTCGATCAATGACGCCGTCCTGCACGGGCTCCCCTTCGACTACACGCTGCGCGACGGGGACCTCGTCTCGCTCGACTTCGCGGCCTCCGTCGACGGCTGGGTCGCGGACTCCGCCGTCTCCTTCGTGGTCGGAACACCGCGCGACGAGGATCTGCGCCTGATCGAGACCACCCGCGTCGCCTTGGATGCGGCGATCCAGGCGGCGACGGTCGGCAATCGCGTCGGCGATGTCTCCGCCGCGATCGCCGCCGTCTCCCACGGCGCGGGGTACTCCATCAACACCGATTTCGGCGGGCACGGCGTGGGCCGCGTGATGCACGGCGATCCGCACGTCCCGAACGACGGCAAGCCCGGCCGCGGCTATCCGCTCCGCGAAGGGCTCGTGGTCGCGCTCGAACCGTGGCTGCTGGAGACGACCGATCGGCTCGTGACCGACCCGGATGGCTGGACGCTGCGCAGCGCCGACGGCTCACGCGGGGCGCACACCGAGCACACCGTGGCCGTCACGGCTGACGGCCCCATCGTCTTGACCGACCGCGGGTTCCTCGGCGTCGACTGATCCCGACTCAGTCGGCGAGCAGGTCGGGACGCCGCTCGCGCGTGCGTTCCACCTGCTGCTCGCGACGCCACTCGGCCACGCGGCCGTGGTGTCCGCTCAGCAGCACGTCGGGAACGACGAGGCCGCGCCACTCGGAGGGCTTCGTGTACGAGGGGTACTCCAGCAGACCGTCCTCGTGCGACTCCTCGACGAGGCTCTCCGGGTTGCCGACGACGCCGGGCACGAGACGTCCGACGGCCTCGATCATCGCCATCGCGGCGACTTCGCCCCCGTTGAGCACGTAGTCGCCGAGACTGGCGAGTCTCACGTCTCCGAGGGTAGCCGCGTAGGTGAAGACCCGTTCATCGATCCCCTCGTACCGGCCGCAGCCGAACACGAGGTGGTCACGACTGCTCCATTCACGGGCCGTCGCCTGCACGAACCGCTCTCCCGCCGGCGACGGGAAGATGAACGTCGGCGCGGACGTCGCCTCTCGTGCGATCGCATCGAGCGCGAGGCCCCAGGCCTCGGGCTTCATGACCATGCCTGCTCCCCCGCCGTAGGGGGTGTCATCGACCGTGCGGTGGCGATCGGTCGTGAAATCGCGCAGGTTGTGGACGTGCACGTCCAGCAGCCCGTTGCCGCGAGCCTTGCCGAGGAGGGAGACCTCGAGAACGTCGAAGAACTCGGGGAAGATCGTGATGACGTCGATGCGCACGTCAGTCCTCGCGGGTCGCGGCCGTTTCGTCATCGCCCGCGGGGTCGTCGTCGGCGGGGAGCTCCTCGAAGAGCCCGGCGGGCGGCGTCACGACCACTCGGCCTGCTGCAGGATCGACCTCGGGGACGATCGCTTTGACGAACGGGACCAGCACTTCGTTCTCGCCCACGGCGACCGCGAGCAGATCCTGCGCGGGAAGGTGGTCGACTCGCGCGACTCGCCCGATGACCACACCATCGCGAACGACGTCGAGGCCGACGAGCTGGTGGTCGAACCAGGCGTCCTCTTCGTCGGGGGTGCTCTGCTCGTCCTGGTCGATCCAGAGGATGGCGCGCACGAGAGATTCGGCTGCATCGCGGTCGTCGACGCCTTCGAGGAACGCGACGGGGTGCGTGTTCATCCAGCGGAACTCGCGCACGGTCACGGTCTTGCCGAACCAGGGCGACGAGTCGGGGACCTGGAGGGTGAACTCCGCCCCGGGGACGAAACGGCCGTCGGGATCGTCCGTGTAGAGCTCGAGCTTCAGGGCGCCCTTGAGGCCGTGGGCCTTGACCAGGCGGCCGACACGAAGCTGGGTCTTGCCGGGACGCGGCGCGGACGCGCGCGCTCCATCGGCGGATGCGGAGGCCATCAGTCGTCGGCGACGTCGACGCGCACGCGGCTGCCGTCGGCGAGGGCGGTGACCACGGTCCGCAGAGATTTGGCGGTGCGACCGCCGCGCCCGATCACGCGACCCCGGTCATCGGGGTGGACGTGCACCTCGAGCACATCGCCTCGCGGCGACGTGGACGAGACGATGCGCACGGCGTCGGGGTTGTCGACGATCCCCTTGACGACGTGTTCGAGCGCGGCAGCCAGCACGATGATTACGCCTCGGTGCTCTCAGCAGCCTCGTCGGCGGCCTCGGCCTCGGCGGGTGCCGGCTCCTCGGCCTTCTTCTCGGCCTTGGGCTTGATGACCGACTTCTTGGCCGCGTCGACCTCGAAGGGAGCCTTGCCCTCTGCGTACTTGACGGTGCTCACGGCGTCCTTGTCGCCCTTGAAGCGACCCCAGTCGCCCGTGAGCTTGAGGATGGCGAGGACCTGCTCGGTCGGCTGCGCGCCGACGCCGAGCCAGTACTGGGCCCGCTCGGAGTCGACCTTGATGACCGACGGCTCCTCGGTCGGGTGGTACTGACCGATCTCCTCGATCACGCGACCGTCGCGCTTGGTGCGCGAGTCGGCGACGACGATGCGGTAATAGGGCGCACGGATCTTTCCGAGACGCTTGAGACGGATCTTGACAGCCACGATTCTCCTGAATGTGTGGAAGGTGGTCGAACTGGTCGCCTGGAGCGTGGGGTGCACACCCGGCGGAAGCTCTGTGGTTCGGACCCGGCCGGATAGAGGGTCGGGCGGGGTCCAGCTGTCTATTTTGCCAGATGATGACGCGGCTCGCGAACCAACGCGCGCCGCGTGTCAGACTGAGCCGGTGACCGTCCCCTTCGCCCCGTCGCGCCGCTCGACCGTCGGCCTCGAGTGGGAGCTGATGCTCGCCGACGGACGCACGGGCGATCTGGTCCCCCGCGGACCCGAGATCATCGACGAGCTCGAGGAGTCCGTCGCCCCGGAGCGCTTCGCTGTCACCGGCGAGCTTCTCACGAACACGATCGAGGTCACCAGCGGCGTCGGCGACACGGTCGAGGCGGCCGTCGACGACATCGCGGATGCGATCGCAGCCGTGCGCACCGCGACGGATCCGCGCGGCGTGGAGCTGCTCTGCGCGGGAAGCCACCCCTTCGCCCAGTGGTACGACCAGGAGGTCACCGACAAGACCCGCTACCACTCCCTCATCGAACGTACCCAGTGGTGGGGGCGCAACATGATGATCTGGGGCATCCACGTGCACGTCGGGGTCGACGACGTCACGAAGGTCTTCCCCATCATCAACGCACTGTCCACCTACCTGCCGCACCTGCAGGCGCTCTCCGCATCCAGCCCGTTCTGGGCGGGTGAGCGCACCGGCTACGCCTCCAACCGCGCCCTGGTCTTCCAACAGTTGCCGACGGCGGGGCTGCCGTGGGGGCTCAACGACTGGGCCGAGTACGAGTCGTATCTCGACGACATGGTGCGCACCGAGGTCATGGCGGATGCCACAGAGGTGCGCTGGGACATCCGCCCCGCCCCGCGGTGGGGCACGATCGAGGTGCGCGCGTGCGACGGGATGTCGACCCTGCCCGAGCTCGCAGCGGTCGCTGCGCTCACGCAGACGCTGGTCGAGGACTTCTCCCGCCGCCTCGACGCCGGCGAGGAACTGCCCACGCTGCAGCCGTGGTTCGTGCGCGAGAACAAGTGGCGCGCCGCGCGGTACGGACTGGACGCGCGGGTCATCGTCGATCGCGACGGGCGCCAGGAGAGCGTCGTCGAGCATCTCGAGGCCACACTGGAGCGTGTCGGTGACATTGCCGTCGAGCTCAAGTGCGCCGAGGAGCTGGAGGGCGTGCGCACCACGCTCGCGCAAGGGGCCAGCTACGCGCGCCAGCTCGCAGTCGCGGACGCCTCGGGCGGCGACCTGCGCCAGGTGGTGCAGCACCTCATCCGCGAGTTCCGCGCCGGTCCCGAGCGACGCGCGCCGCTGGCCGCCCGCGGCTGAACCTGTACCGCACTCATAAACTCGCTGCCTACCGTGGACCCGTGATCGTCCGCCGCCACCGCCGGCTCCGCGCAACCGCCTGGGCCGCCCTCGGCGCTGCGGCGCTCACGATGGCCGGGTGCGCGGCAGCGCCCCCGCATCGACCGAACAGCGCTCCGCATCCGGCGTCTCCCGCGCCATCGAGCTCACCGTCACGGTCGCCGACGGTCGCCTCCGACGCCCTCATCGTCACGATCGGCGACTCGATCATGTCGGGATACGGGCTCGACCCCGACGAGGCCTGGCCCGTGCTGCTCGGCGAACAGACACACCTCGACATCGTGAACCTCTCATGCGGAGGCGCGGGGTTCGTGGTCGACGGCGACTGCGGGACCAACTTCTCCGCGCTCGCACAGGAAGCCATCGACCTCAAACCCGCGATGGTCATCCTGCAGTCGTCGGACAACGACGCGGATGAGGACGTCGACGACATCGACTCGGCAACACGCGCGACGGTCGAGGAGCTGCGCGAGGCACTCCCCTCGACGCAGATCGTCGGGCTGAGCACGCTGTGGAATCAGCCGTGGGAGGCGCCGCAGTCCATCGCCTGGAGCTCGGATGCCCTCCGCACGGCCGTGGAGGCAGCCGACGGCACGTTCGTCTGGCTGGGTCAGCCGCTGCAGGAGAACCCCGAACTACTCCAGTGGGACAGCGAGCATCCCACGGCGGAGGGGCAGGAGTATCTCGCCCGTCACGTGCGCGCGGTGCTCGCCCACGCGGGCATCGTGCTCTGAAGCCGGCTCAGCCGCGGCCGAGGAGCTTCTGCAGCTCCGCGAGATCTGCCTCGCTCGGCGCCTTGCCGCCCCCGCCGAGACCGAAGCCCGACCCGGTCGGTTCCGCAGCGGGCAGTCCCGCGTTCTCGGCGGCGCGCTTGGCCGGGTTGCCCGAGCGCGAACCCTTCGCCTTCTGCTGCTTGCCGCGCTTCGCGGATGCCCCCGGACGGCCCATCGATCCCACGCCGGGCATGCTGGGCACGCCACCGCGCGCGACCGTCTTCATCATCTTCGCGGCCTGGTCGAAACGCTGCACGAGCTGGTTCACGTCGGTGACCGTCATGCCTGATCCACGCGCGATGCGCAGGCGACGCGAGCCGTTGAGGAGCTTGGGGTTGCGGCGCTCGGCCGGGGTCATCGAGCGGATGATCGCCTCGGTGCGATCGATCTCGCGCTCGTCGAAGTTGTCGAGCTGCTGCTTCATCTGGCCCATGCCCGGGAGCATCCCGAGCATCTTCTTCATCGAGCCCATCTTCTTCATCTGCTGCAGTTGTTCGAGGAAGTCCTCGAGGGTGAACTGCTCCTTCGCCAGCTTCTCGGCGACCTTCATCGCCTCGGCCTCATCGAAGGTCTGCTGCGCCTGCTCGATCAGGGTGAGGATGTCACCGAGATCGAGGATGCGACTCGCCATGCGGTCCGGGTGGAAGGGCTCGAGATCCTCGAGGCCCTCGCCGGTGGATGCGTAGATGATGGGGCGGCCCGTGACCGAGGCCACGGACAGCGCGGCACCGCCGCGGGCGTCGCCGTCGAGCTTGGAGAGGACGACGCCGGTGAAGTCGACACCCTCCTGGAAGGCCGTCGCCGTGTTGACCGCATCCTGGCCGATCATCGCGTCGATGACGAACAGGACCTCATCGGGGTCGGTAGCCGTCCGGATGTCGGCGGCCTGCTTCATGAGCTCCGCGTCGACGCCCAGGCGTCCGGCCGTGTCGATGATGACCGTGTCGTGCTGGTGACGGCGCGCATATTCGACGCCGTCGCGTGCGACCCGCACGGGGTCGCCGACGCCGTTGCCCGGCTCGGGCGCGTAGATCGCCGCTCCCGCGCGCTCGGCGACGACCTGCAGCTGATTCACGGCGTTCGGGCGCTGGAGGTCGGCGGCGATGAGGAGCGGAGTGTGGCCGTCCTTCTCGAGAAGACGCGCCAGCTTGCCGGCAAAGGTCGTCTTTCCGGAGCCCTGAAGGCCCGCGAGCATGATGACCGTGGGCGGCGTCTTCGCGAACTGCAGACGACGCTGCTCGCCGCCCAGGATCGCGACGAGCTCCTCGTTCACGATCTGCACGACCTGCTGCGCCGGGTTCAGCGCGCGATTGACCTCGTCACCGAGCGCCCGATCGCGCACCTTGCCGGTGAACTCCTTGACCACGACCAGCGCGACGTCGGCGTCGAGCAGGGCGCGACGGATCTCGCGCACGGTCCCGTCGACGTCGGCGGGGCTGAGCCTTCCCTTCGTGCGCAGATTGCGGAAGGTCTCAGTGAGCCGGTCGGAGAGGGTGCCGAAAGTCGCCATGATGCGTCGATTTTACGCGAGCGTGGCGGCGGATGAGTCGCCGGACGCTCCGAAGGGTTCGCAGAGCGACAATGCGTGCTGGAGGAGGCCCTCCAGGGACACCGACGAGGCACCGCGCTCCGCCCACATCCAGACCGCACCGAGCACCCCCGCGCCGTATGCCGCGGCGCGGATCTGCGCGCGCAGAGCGTCACCGGGGGCATCGGTGAGACGACGGGCGATCTCACGCTGGAGCAGCGCCAGCCGTTCGGCGCGCTGCCTCTCGAGTTCCTCGCCGAGTCCCATGGCGTCCGCGTTGGTGATGGCGAGCGCGAGCGTGTCGGGCGCGAGGTCGCGTCCGATGCGAGCGAGTGCATCGGCGACGGGTACGCCCGCAGCCATCGCTGAGAACGCCGCCGCCAGCCGCGCATCGAACCCCGACCACAGCACGTCGCTCTTCGCCCGGAAGTAGTTGAAGAAACTGGTGCGCGCGACGCCGGCGCGGCGAGTGATGTCGCCGATCGAAGTACCGTCGTACCCCTGCTCGAAGAACAACTCGCACGCGGCCTCCGCGATCGTCTCGGGCGAACTCGCCCGAGGCCGTCCCATTCGCGGCGCGTCAGTCACCCGTGCAGCTTAACCAGCACCCCGCGTCCGGTCGCGGCCGCATCCCTCCCGCAGGAGATATCCCCTCATCAGGACGATTCGGTCCGGATCGTCCTGATTTGTGAGGATCTCCTGCCCAATGGGCGCCGGCGCCCGGGCCACGGATGCGGCGGAGCGGCACTCGGGAACCGCGGTAGGCTGCATTCTTGGACCGGATACAGCAAGTCCGTCCGCACGCATGCGTGCGTCCCACCTCGCCGAAGGCCTCCCCATGATCTCTGCATCTCTTCGCCCCCGTCGCGCCGCCGCCGCGGCCGCGGGACTCGCCGCCGCCCTCGCCCTCACTGCGTGCGCCGCAGGCGGAACCGCTGACACCGCGCGCGACGGCGGAACCCTGGTGTACGCGACCGGCGACGCCGAGCCGACGTGCCTCGACCCCCACGTCGGCGGCAACTACCCGCAGGCGCTCATCTCGACGCAGTACCTGGAACCGCTCGTCGGCCGAGACGCCGACGGCACGATCACGCCGTGGCTCGCCGAGTCGTGGCAGGTCAGCGACGATGGTCTGACGTGGGACTTCACCCTCCGCGACGGCCTGACCTTCACAGACGGCACGCCCGTCGACGCGGCCGCGGTCAAGACCAACATCGAGCACCTGAAGGACCCCGACACGGCGTCCAGCACCGGCTACCTGGCG
Organism: Microbacterium sp. RG1; assembly: GCF_005347485.1. NCBI lineage: Bacteria > Bacillati > Actinomycetota > Actinomycetes > Micrococcales > Microbacteriaceae > Microbacterium > Microbacterium sp. RG1. Next base: position 1,111,271 of record NZ_CP034121.1, read on the forward strand.
GTCGCCAAGGTCACCGACGTGGAAGCCGTAGACGCGACGCACGCCCGCTTCCACCTCTCCGCTCCAGACTCCGCCCTGCTGGAGTCGCTCAGTCAGCAGTGGACCGCGATCGAATCCCCTGCCGGGATCGCCCGCGGGCAGGAGGAGAACTGCAAGGCTCCCATCGGCACGGGGCCCTTCGTCGTCGACTCGTGGACGCCGCAGGAATCGGTGCACCTCGTGCGCAACGAGGACTACGCCTCCCCCGGCCCCGAGGCGCAGCACGACGGCCCCGCCTACCTCGACGCGATCGAGTGGCGCTTCATCCCGGACGCGGCGACGCGGCAGGCCGCCCTGCTGTCAGGCGAGGTGCAGGTCATCGACAACCCGCAGCCGGACGCGATCGTCGCGGCGGAGAACTCCACCGACACGACCCACATCGACGCACCCCGGCCCGGATCCGTCAACCGCATCGAGCTGAACACCGGCCAGGCACCCTTCGACGACATCCGCGTCCGCGAGGCCTTCATCCGGGCCGCGGATCCGGACCCCGGCATCACGGCGCTCTACCAGGGCACGGTGACGCGCTCCTTCTCGCCGCTCGCGAGCACGGAGCCGGTCGCCATCGGTGACGAGTCGCTGTTCACGACCGACACCGCGCGCGCCGAAGAGCTGCTCGACGAGGCCGGCTGGACCGCACGGGATGCGGACGGCGTCCGCATGAAGGACGGAGCACGCCTGAGCGTGCGCTTCCCCGTCAGCACCAACCAGTCCGTGGCGGCGGAGCAGTCCCTCTTCGAGCAGATCCAGGCGAACGCCGGCGCGGTCGGCTTCGACGTCCAGATCACGCCGTTGGACCTCTCCGGCTGGTACGCCGCGCTCGGCGCGAAGGAGTACGAGGCGGTCAGTGCTCCGTACACGAAGGTCGGCCCCGACGTCCTGCGCATCCTGTACGACTCCGATGGCATCGTTCCGGCACCCAGCGGCTACTTCGCCAACCACGCGCAGCTGTCGGACCCGGAGCTGGACGCACTGCTCGATCAGGCGTCGGCCGCATCCGATGAGCAGCAGCGCGCCGACCTGTACGCCCAGGCGCAGCACATCATCCTCGACAGCTACGCCATCCTCCCCCTCTACGACCAGCAGAACCACTTCCTGGTACGCGGGGCGAGCGGGGTCACGACGCTGGGAACGGTCGCGACGCCGACCTTCATCGACGCACGCCTGAACGGCTGAGCGCTCGGTGCGGGTGCTTCGCTGGGTGGCGGCGCGCGTCGGATCGGCGCTGCTGGTGGTGTGGCTCGTCGCCACCGTGGTGTTCTTCGCGCTGCGCGCCTCCGGCGACCCCCTCGAGGCGATCCTCGGCGGCCCGGGCTCTCAGGCGGGGCCTGAGACGGTGGAGTCGGCCACCCGCACGTACGCGCTCGACCAGCCGCTGATCGTGCAGTACCTGCTGCAGCTGGGCCGCATCGCGACCCTGCAGCTGGGTGATTCGTACGCCAGAAAGCAGCCAGTCGCCGAGCTCATCGCCGCGCAACTGCCCTCGACCCTCTTGCTGGCGACCCTCGCCCTCGTGGTCGCTTGGCTGCTGGCACTGATCGGGGCCGTCATCGTGACGGTGGTGCGCGGCCGGACGGCGAAGGTCGTGTCCACCGTCCTGCGCTCCATCGAGACGGTCGCCACGGTGATGCCGCAGTTCTGGCTCGGCGCGGTGCTGATCCTGCTGTTCGCGGCGACGTGGCGCGTGCTGCCCGCCACGAGCGTCGGGGCCGATCCCGCCGGCCTCGTACTCCCGGTCGTCACCCTCGCCGTGCCGATCGCGGGATTCCTCGCGCAGGTCATGCGCGACTCACTCGCCAGCGCCGACGCCGCTCCCTTCGCGACGACGGCCCGCAGCCGAGGCGCGTCCGAGGTGCGGGTGCTGCTGCGGCACACGCTGCGACACGCCGCGCTTCCCGCGCTGGCACTCTCGGGCTGGGCCTACGGCAGCCTCCTGTCCGGTGCCGTGGTGGTCGAGGCACTCTTCGCACGCCCCGGTCTCGGGCGCCTGCTGATCGATGCGGCCACCGCCCGCGACGTCCCACTCGTGATCGGGGCCGTGGTCGTCGTCGCGCTCATCTACGTCGTCGTGGTCGTGCTGACGGATGCGGCGGAGCTTCTCGTCGATCCCCGCCTGCGCGGCCGCCGCCCACGGGCGCTGCGCGCCCCGACCGTGGCCGTCGGCGCATGAGCGCCGGCACCTCGGTCCGCGCACGGCCCGGCGTCGTGAGAGCGTTCGCGTATGCCTGGGGCGCGGCAGGCGTCGCGGCACTGGTCGGCCTCGGCGTGCTGATCGTGGCGATCGTCTGGCCGGGTCTCCTGGCTCCGGGCGATCCGCTCGCGATCGCCCCGGCCGAAGCGTTCCAGCCGCCGAGTCCTGCACACCTGTTCGGGACGGACGAGTCGGGGCGCGATGTGTACACGCGCGTCGTCCACGGCGCCGCTGCATCCGCCGGTGTCGGCGCCGCCGCGACGGCCATCGGCGTCGGGGCCGGCCTCGTGCTGGGCTTCACCGCGGGCCTCGGACCGCGGTGGCTGGATGCGGCGCTGTCGAGGATGATCGAGGTGCTCTTCGCACTCCCGACGCTCGTCATGGCCCTCCTGCTCGTGGCCGTGGCGGGCCCGGGGACGACGGCGTCGGTGGTGGCGATCGGACTCGCGACCACACCGGGCTACGCGCGGATGCTGCGCACGCAGGTGCGCCAGGTCGCGCGCAGCGGATACGTCGAGTACGCCCGCCTCGAAGATGCCGGGTGGTTCCGCATCCTCCTGCGACACATCGCCCCCAACGCGCTCTGGCCGCTCGTCTCGGTCGCCACCCTCGGCGTCGGCCAGGCGATCGTGTGGGTCTCCGCGCTCAGCTTCCTGGGACTCGGCGCGCTGCCGCCCTCGCCGGAATGGGGCGCGATGCTCAATGCCGGGCGCGTCTACATCGGCAGCGCCTGGTGGCTGACGGTCTTCCCCGGGCTCGCGATCGTCGCCACGGCCGCCGTGCTGACCGCGGTCGGGCGGCGCCTGGCCGGCGGGGTGCGCGCGTGAGCGGCCTGCACGTGCGGGGATTGCGCGTCATCCTCCCAGGAACCGGCGACGTGCTGCAGGGCATCGACCTCGACGTCGCCCCGGGCGAGATCGTCGCGATCGTCGGCGCCTCCGGCGCGGGCAAGTCCGTGCTGGCGCGCACGCTCCTGGGTTTCACGCAGGAGCAGAGCGGGACCTCGGTCGCCGCGGCGCGCTTCGAGGTCGCGGGGCACGATGCGAAACGTGCGGGACGGCGGGAGTGGCGACGGATGCGGGGGCGCGACGTCGCACTCGTGCTGCAGGACGCGCTCCAGTCCCTCGACCCGCTCCGAACGATCGAGGCCGAGGTCGGCGAGACGCTCGCGCTGCGCCGCGTTCCCCGGGCCGTCCGACGCGAGCGCGTCGTGCACGCCCTCGCGGAGGCCGGACTCCCGGACCCGGAGACGCTCCTGGCACGGCGTTCCGGCGAGCTGTCCGGCGGGATGCGGCAGCGCGCCCTCATCGCTTCCGCGCTGGTGGGCGGCGCGAACATCCTCATCGCCGACGAGCCGACCACCGCGCTGGACGCCACTGTGGCGGTGCACGTGCTGGATCTGCTGGCCCGCATCCGCGACGAGGGCCGGGGCGTCCTTCTGATCAGCCACGACCTCGCAGCCGTCGCGCGTGTCGCCGACCGTGTGGCCGTTCTGGAGCGCGGCGTGATCGTGGAGACGGGCCCGACGGCTCAGGTGCTCTCCGCGCCGCGCCACGAGGCGACTCGCGCACTGCTCGCCGCGGCGCCGCGTGGACCGAAGTCGGTCGCCGCGCAGCCGGCGGGCCGCCTGCTCCTGAACGCGGAAGGCCTCGGCCGCGCGTACCGCTCGGTCACCGCCCTCAGGGACGTCGACCTCCGCGTCCACGCGGGCGAGGTCGTCGGCGTGGTCGGTGCCTCCGGCTCGGGGAAGACGACCCTGGCCCGTCTGCTGGTGGGCGCCGAGCATCCGGACACCGGCACGATCGCGCTCGGAACGCCCGCGCCCCGCATCCGCCTTGTTCCGCAGGACCCCTTGGGCAGCTTCGATCCTCGCTGGAGCGTGGAACGCATCCTGAGGGCGTCCTCCGCCCCGTCGTCGCCCGGTCCTCGAGCGCTCCTCGACCTGGTGGAGCTGGAGCCCGCGCTCCTGCGTCGGCGCCCGGCGACGCTGTCCGGCGGACAACGCCAGCGGGTCGCCATCGCGCGCGCCCTCGCCGCGTCCCCCGACATCCTGGTGTGCGACGAGCCGGTGTCAGCTCTGGATGTGGCCACGCAGGCCGGCATCCTCGAGCTCATCCTGACGCTGCCGTCGACGACCGGGGCCGCCGTCGTATTCATCTCCCACGACCTCGCCGTCGTCCGGCGCGTCAGCGATCGCGTGCTCGTGATGAGCGCCGGTCACGTCGTCGAGGAGGGCCCGACGGAAGCGGTCTTCACCGGCGCGCGGCACCCCTTCACCCGCGAGTTGATCTCGGCCGCGTCCCGCGCGCCGCAGGAGTGAGCTCAGTCGGCGCTCGTGACCGAGATCACCGCGCCGTCCGAGTCGAGGTTCACCAGCAGCACGTCGTCGGTCGCGTCGGCGTCCAGTGCATACTCCAGGACGGCGAACGGATCCGAACCGCCGTGCTCGTCGGCGAGGATCGTCATGCTGGTGAGCTGGAGCGATCGGATGACGTCGACGTGCACATCGCCGGAGATGTCGACGAGGAGATCGGTGATGTCCTCGCCGAAGGTGTCCTGCTGCTGCAGGATGTACTCCGTCACCTCGCTGGTGCGGTCGTCGAGTTCACCGATCATGGCGTTGCGCGCCAGCAGGTCGAGCTGCTCGAGCGACGAGATCAGCGAGGCGGCGACGTCCAGCGCCACGACGGAGACGTCCTCCTGGTCGGGAGCCGTCAGATCGACCGTGACGCTCTGGTCGCCGAACTCGACGTTCTCGGACCAGAAGATGGACCCGTCCGGTCCGGATTCCAGAAGTCCGAAGAAGTCGTGCTCGATCGCCATGAGTCAATGAAACCAGCCCGACCCGCAAGGCGGTAGTCCGGCGCGCGGCTCAGGAGACGAGCTGCTCCACGAAGACATGGGGCGTGAATCCGGTGAGGTCGCCGATACCCTCGCCCTGGCCGAGCAGCTTGACGGGGATGCCGGTGCGCTCCTGCACGGCCAGCACGAATCCGCCCTTGGCCGAGCCGTCGAGCTTGGTGAGCACGAGCCCGGTGACACCGGCCTGCTCAAGGAACGCCTCGGCCTGCATCAGACCGTTCTGACCCGTGGTCGCATCGAGCACGAGCAGTACCTCGCTGATCGGCGCCTGCTTCTCGATCACGCGCTTGATCTTGCCCAGCTCGTCCATGAGCCCGCCCTTGGTGTGCAGGCGTCCGGCGGTGTCGACGAGGACGATCTCGGTCCCCGTCTCGACCGCGTGGGCCACGGTCTGGAAGGCGACGGATGCGGGATCCTGCCCCTCCTGCTGCGGGCGGACGATCGATGCTCCCCCGCGCTCGGCCCAGGTCGCCAGCTGGTCGACGGCAGCAGCCCGGAAGGTGTCGGCGGCGCCCACCACCACCGAGCGGTCGTAGCGGCGCAGGAAGTTCGCGAACTTGCCGATGGTGGTCGTCTTACCGACACCGTTGACACCGACGACGAGCACGACCGCCGGGCGCTCGGTGAGTCGGAGCGTGGAGTCGAACTTCGCGAAGTGCTCCTCCAGAGTCTCGCGCAGCATCCGCTGGAGATCCTTCGGGTCGGTGGTGCGGTACCGATCGACCTTCTCGCGCAGCTCGTCGATGAGTCGCTCGGTCACGTCGGGGCCGAAATCGGCCGTGAGCAGAGCGGTCTCGAGGTCCTCCCACGTGCTCTCGTCGATGACGGGCTTGACGAACATCCCTCGCAGGGCACGCCCCAGCGACCACGATCTCTCGGCCATGACTCCAGCCTACGCGGCCGGGCTCACGCAGATTCGCGCTCGCGGACCCGCTGGCCCACGACGGCTGAGACGCCGTCCTGACGCATGGAGACGCCGTAGAGCGCGTCGGCGATCTCCATCGTCCGCTTCTGGTGCGTGATCACGATCAGCTGGCTGGAGGCGCGCAGCTGCTCGAACACCGTCAGGAGGCGCCCGAGGTTGGCGTCGTCGAGCGCCGCCTCGACCTCGTCGAGGATGTAGAAGGGGCTCGGGCGCGCCTTGAAGATCGCGACCAACAGCGCGACCGCCGCGAGCGAGCGCTCACCTCCGGAGAGCAGGGACAGCCGCTCCACCTTCTTGCCGACCGGGCGCACCGAGACGTCGATTCCGGTCGTGAGGGGGTTGTCGGGATCCGTCAGCGCGATGCTGCCGGTGCCACCCGGAAACAGCAGCGGGAACACCTCGGTGAAAGCCACGCGGGTGTCTTCGAACGCATCGAGGAAGATCGACCGCATCCGCTCATCGAGCTCCTCGATGATCGTGAGGAGGTCCTTGCGTGTCTGGGTCAGATCGGCGAGCTGCTCCGTGAGGAAGGTGTGACGCTGCTCGAGGGCTGCGAACTCCTCCAGCGCGAGCGGGTTGACGCGTCCGAGCTGCGCGAGTTTGCGCTCCGCTTCCTGGAGTCTCTTGCGCTGCTGTCCGCGATCGAAGGCGATCGTGGGTTGCTCCCCGTCCTCGCTCGGTTCGACGGAGTCGTCCGGGATGGCCTGATCCGGCCCATATTCCGCTATCAGAATGTTCTCGTCCAGACCGAGCTCGCTCTGCACCCGCTCGCGCAGCGAGCCCACATGGAGCTTCTTCTCGTGAATGCGCAACTCGAGTCCGTGCACGCTCTCGGTGATTCCGCTCAGTCGCTCGCGCAGCGCGGCCTCCTCGCGTCGAGCCTCGGAGAGCTCCGCCGTGACGGCCGTGCGCGCGGACTCCGCCGCAGCGAGTTCCACACGCGCCTGCGACACCGAGCGGTCGACCGAATCCAGCAGCGCCGGTAACTGAGCTGCGACGGATGCGGCGATGTCGCGCTGGCGCCGACGGATCACCGCACGGCGGGCCGCTTCCTCGGCGGCCGCCCTCTCGCGTTCGCGTTGGCGCTCGAGCTGGGCGATGCGGGCCTCACCCGCCCGGATCCGCTCGCGAAGAGTCTCCACCTCCAAGCGGGCGCGCATCTCGCCGTCGCGCGCCGCGTCGAGTGCGGCGAGCATGCCGTCGCGGGCCGACGCGTCCAGGATCGGGCGCGGCGCCTCCTGCGCGGACGCCAACCGGTCAGCCGCGACACGTGCGGAGTCCTCGGCCTCTGCGACCGCCGTCTGCGCCTGGCGCAGCGTCTGCGTGAGCCGCTCGCACTCCGCCACCGCGGCTTCGTGGCGGACCGTCGCCCGGTTGACCTTCTCGGCGTGCGCCGCGAGTGCGGCGTCGTGCGAGCGCAGGGCGTCGAGGGTGTGCTTGGTGCGGGCGCGCGCCTCCTGGAGGGCACGAGTCTGATCGGAGAGGGCTTCGCGCAGGGAGTCGGCGACGACCTGCAGCTCACCGAGTCGCTCCGCAGCGGTATCGCGCTCGGCCGCGAGCTCGAGCCGGGAGCGTCCCTGGCCGCTGCCGGCTCGCACCGAGAAGCGCGTGACGATCTCGCCCGTGCGGGTGACGACGGTGAGGTCGGGGGCCGAGGCGAGGACACGCTGCGCGGCGGAGAGGTCCGCGGCGATCACGACGCGCGCAAGGAGTCCTGCGACGCCCGCCGGAGCGTTCACGACATCAGTCGCCCGCACCGCGCCCTCGATGTCGGGGATCTCGGCAGGGGCGGCCGACACCTCGGCGATCACGATGTCGACGACGCCGAAGTCGCCGCTGCGCGCGACCGCCGCCGCATCCACCGCATCCGCCTCACTGTCGACGAGCACGCCCTCGGCGACGGCGCCCAGAGCTGCGGCGATGGCGGCCTCGTAGCCGGAGGTCACCTGAACCGCATCGCCGACGAGCCCACGGACTCCGTTGCCGCCCGCAGCGATGAGCTCGGATGCGCCGGTTCGCACGTCCAGCGCACGTCCGAGGGTCTTGACCTGGGCGGAGAGCGCGTCGACCTCGCGTTCGGTGGCGTGCAGACGTTCTCGGATGCCGGCCACCTCGGTCTCGGCATCGGCAGCGTGTCGCTGCGCCTGCTCGTACGCGGCGGCGTGCTCTGCAGACGACGTCTCCGGAACGAGGTCCGGGTCGGCGCTGGCGAGCTCCTCCTCCGCCTCGGCCCGACGGGCGAGGGCAGCGTCCAGCGCCTTCTGCTGACGCTCGACGGCGGCGCGAACGGCCGCGAGTGCCGATTCCGCCGCTTCCGCCGTGCCGCGCAGGGCCGTGAGGCGCATGTCGTGCTCGGAGACGAGGGCGCTCTGCGCGGCGATGTCGGCGTCCAGCGCGTCCAGTTCGGCGCGCGCGCGGGTCACGTCGCGCGCGGCCGCGGCCGCGGTGTCCTCGGCCTCGCCGACGCCTGTCGTGATGGTGTCGAGCTCTTCGCGAGCCTCGTCGATGACAGCCTGCGACACCGTCGGTGCGGGCGCGAGCGAGTCCTCGTCCTCGGAGAGCAGGCTCAGCCGTTGGCCCGCGAGCGTGTAGAGACCGCGCAGGCGCTCCTGCACCTGTTCGAGCCCGAACGCGACGCGGCGCGCCGCATCCACCGCTTCGGAGCGTTCCTGGGCCTCGAGCGCTGCGACACGAGCCTTGACCTGGTCGGCGCGATCCTGGAGGAGCGTACGTTCCGCTCGGCGATCCTGTTCGTTGCGCGCGAAGTCGGCGAGCTCCGCCTGCAGAGCGACCAGCTCATCCGCGAGCAGTCGAGCCCGCGCATCACGCACGACCGCGGCGATCGTCGCCGCCTCACGTGCGATGTCGGCCTGGCGTCCGAGCGGTTTGAGCTGACGGCGCAGCTCGCCGGCGAGATCGCTGAGGCGGGTGAGGTTCGCCTCCATGGCCTCGAGCTTGCGAAGGGTCTTCTCCTTGCGGCGGCGATGCTTCAGGATACCGGCCGCTTCCTCGATGAAACCGCGACGGTCTTCGGGGCTCGCCTGCAGCACGGTGTCGAGGCGCCCCTGCCCGACGATGACGTGCATCTCCCGGCCGAGTCCGGAGTCGCTGAGCAGCTCTTGCACGTCGAGGAGTCGGCAGGACTGCCCGTTGATCGCGTACTCGCTGGCGCCGTTGCGAAACAGCGTCCTGCTGATCGTCACCTCGGCGTACTCGATCGGCAGCGCCCCGTCGGCGTTGTCTATCGTGAGCTGCACCTCGGCACGGCCGAGCGGTCCCCGGGTGGACGTGCCGGCGAAGATGACGTCCTCCATCTTCCCGCCACGGAGGGTCTTCGCGCCCTGCTCGCCCATCACCCAGGCGAGGGCGTCGACGACGTTGGACTTGCCGGATCCGTTCGGTCCCACGATCGCGGTGACACCGGGTTCGAGGGCGAAGGTCGTGGGCTGCGCGAACGACTTGAACCCTTTGAGCGTCACGCTCTTCAGGTGCATGCGGGTCCTCCGGTCGTCGGGCTTCTCACGACGTTACCGGAGCGGTCCTCTCCGCCCTGGCAGCGACGCAGGGACGGAGCGCGACACGCCCGGGATGTTGACAGCTGTCTCTCAGACACGCTAGCGTCCTGATCTGCCAACCGACGTTGAGAAAGGAGATCGCAAGATGACTCGTCTGCTTGTCACCACCGCGCCGAACACGTGCGCCGTCGATGCGATCCGCTCCGTCGGTGTGTTCCAGAACGGTCGCACGCACACCGCTCGTTGACCCTCGCCGGGGATAACTCTGCCCATCACCGGGCAGAGATCCGCGCGGAGTCGACCACACGCTGAGCCGTTCGTTCCTCCGCCGCCCGTGCCCTCGCACGTGGTCGGCCCTTCCGACCGCACTGCGGCCCCATCCGGCGGCCGCATCCTGCCCGCTCTCATTCGGAGAAACCATCGTGAACATCACGCAGGACGCCCCCATCCGGGCGTCGCTTCCCACCCACCCGCCGTCGCCTTCACAGGCGCAGCCCACCCCCATCGATCGCATCGCGATGCACGTCGGACTCCGGCTGCTGCTCTGGGGGCGTGACCGCTCTCGCCGGCGCGTCTCGCCGGACGCCAACGCCCGGGCGCTCCTCGCGCAGGACGTTCGCCGAGCGTACGACCTCGCCGTCGTCCGCACAGGCGCGCAGCCGACGATCCGATGATCGACCCGAACACCACACTCGGAGCACCATCATGAACACCCTCACCACGCTCGAGCTGCGTCCCGTCGAGGTCCCCACGGACCTCGACGGGCCCGGAGCCCGGGACTTCCATCGGCTGGCCGCCATCCGCAACGAGGTCTATCGCGAGATCTCCGGAACGGACGACGACCGGATGACGCCCGGCGAGCTCGCGCCCTTTGCCCGCTCAGATGCACACGAACTGCGCCTCCACTGGCTCGTCCTCCTCGATGACGAGCCGGTGGGGCGCATGGGCATGGACCTGCCACAGGAGGACGGCTCACGCACGGCGTACGTCTTCATCGAGCTCCGACGCGGCGCCTGGGGTCAGGGAATCGGCGAGCGTGCGCATGCACTCCTCGAAGAGACCGCCCGCGCGCACGGCCGCAGCGTCATGCAGAGCTGGGTCGAGCATCCCGCCGCCGACGGCGAACAGCTGACGCCCCCGACGGGCTTCGGCACGGTGCCACGCGATCATCCGGCGCGTTTCCTGCTGCGGCACGGATACACGCTGGAGCAGATCGTGCGAAAGAGCGCCTTCACCCTCGAGAACAGCCGGGCGGCCCTGGAGCAGCACGCCGCCGAGGCGCGCGCCGCGGCCGCCGGCTACCGCGTCGTGCAGTGGGAGACCCCCACACCCGACGAGTATGTCGAGGGCTACGCCTGGATGAAGTCGCGCATGTCGACCGACGCCCCCTCAGCGGATCTGGTGGTGGACGAGGAGACCTGGGACGCCGCGCGTGTGCGCACGTGGGACGCAGAGATCCTCGACGGCGGACGCCGGATGCTGGTGACCGCTGCGCAGCACATCGCCACCGGCGAGCTGTGCGCGTTCAACGAGCTCGTACTCGGGGTCGACCCGGAGATCGCGTCGCACCAGTACGACACCCTCGTGCTCTCGACGCATCGCGGACACCGCCTCGGAATGCTCGTGAAGGCCGAGGGGCTGCTCGCGTGGCCGCGAGTCGCCCCCACCTCAACGCGCGTCGTGACATACAACGCGGAGGAGAACCGGCCGATGCTCGACATCAACGAGGCCATCGGCTTCGAGCCGGTCAGCTACGAGGGCGTGTGGAAGCGCGTGCTCTCGTGACGTGCGGGGTCCCGCAGGACCCGCTGGTTCGGAGTGCCACTCTCGCGCTCCGAACCGGCGGGTCTCTCAGCGCCGCACCGGAGGATGCGGCACGCGCGGTGCGCCGAGGGAAGGTCAGCGCGTTCGCTGGCAGTGCGGGCAGTAGTGGCTCGAACGGTTCGTGAAGGCGACGCGCACGATCGCGTGACCGCATCGGGCGCAGGACTCGCCGGTGCGCCCGTAGGCGTTCAGTGAGTGCGCGAAGTACCCGGCCTGTCCGTTCACGTTGACGTACTGAGCGTCGAAGCTCGTCCCGCCCTCCGCGAGGGCCTTCTGCAGCACCATCCGCACCTCCGCGAGGAGGCGGTTGACGACTCGGGTGCTCAGTGTCGCCGCCACGGTCTCGGGATGGATGCGGGCAGCCCACAGCGCCTCGTCGGCGTAGATGTTGCCGATGCCGCTGACGACACCCTGATCGAGGAGGACCCGCTTGATGCCCGAGCGCTTCCGTGCGACGAGCCGGCGGAAGTCCGCGTCGTCGAACGCAGGATCGAGCGGATCGCGCGCGATGTGCGCCACCTGCGTCGGAACACTCGCGCGATCCGTCCCGTACCCTCCCGCCGCGCCGTCACGGGTGGGCACGAGGCGGTCGACGGCGAGGGAGCCGAACGTGCGCTGGTCGGCGAAGACCACGGCCAGCTCGCCGTGCTGCGGATGCCGAATGTCGAATCGCACGCGCTCGTGACGCTCGCGCGGCGCATCCGGCTCGCGCAGGAGCATCTGGCCGCTCATTCCGAGGTGCGCGACGACGGCCTGCTCCCCCGCATCCGCCAGCGGGATCCAAAGGAACTTGCCGCGGCGCGCGGGTACGCCGAACGTGCGACCCGCGAACTGGGCCTCGAAGTGCGCCCCGTCGCCGGAATGACGGGTCAGCGCGCGCTCGTCGAGCACCTCGACACCGTTCACGAACGCACCGTCTACGGCGGGGGCGAGACCCGCGCGCACCACTTCGACCTCGGGGAGCTCGGGCACCTCAGTCGCGCCCGCTGAGGGTGCGCCACGCCGTCAGGGCAGCCGCCATCTCGGCCTGTTTCTTGCTCGTCCCCGAGCCCGTCGTGCTGAGATCACCCACGGTCACGGTGCCTTCGAAGACACGCGCGTGGTCGGGTCCGGTCGAGTCCACGCGGTACACGGGCGCGGGCAGACCCAGTCGTGCGGCGAGCTCCTGCAGCGCGGTCTTCGGGTCGACCGCGGCGTCGTAGCGCTCCGGGTCCGCCAGCAGTGGCTCGATGAGGCGCAGGACGAGGGCCGTCGCCGCATCCGATCCGGCGGACAGATAGGTCGCGCCGATGATCGCCTCGGTCGTGTCGGCGAGGATCGAGTCCTTGTCGTCGCCCCGGGTCAGCTGCTCACCGCGGCCGAGGCGGATGTACGCGCCCAAACCGATCGAACGGGCGACCTCTGCGAGGGCGACGGTGGACACGACGCTCGCCCGCCGCTTGGCCAACGAACCCTCGTCGAGTTCGGGATGCGAGCGGTAGAGCTTGACCGTCACGGCCTGTCCGAGCACCGAGTCGCCGAGGAACTCGAGCCGCTCGTTGTGCGGAATCTGGCCGTGCTCGTACGCGTACGAGCGATGCGTCAGCGCCAGCGCAAGAAGCTCGGGGTCGATATCGACCCCGAGCTTCTTGGAAAGTGCGGAGAGATCCGCAGCTGCGTCCGTCACGGAACGCGGCTCAGATGTCAGCGACCTTGCGGCCCTTGTACTCGAGGAACAGCTCGGTACCCTGCGAGTCGGTGACGACCTTCGCCTGGTGCGGGCGGCTGTAGACGACCTTGCCGTTCTCGATGGTCTTGACGAGGGCGGGAGCCTCGGCCTTCCACTGCGCGCGGCGCGAACGGGTGTTGGAGCGCGAAACCTTGCGCTTCGGGGGGTTACCTGCCATGGTCTTCTCTTTCTACGAGGTCTGTGTGCTTTGTCCTGCGTCGCCGGGCTCCGTAGCCGGTTCCGCTACCAGGTCCGCAAGCGCTGCCCAGCGAGGATCGAGGGCTTCGCGCGGTGCCTGCGCGGGGTGGTCTGCCAGACGCTCACCGGTCTCGGGGTCGAGACCTGGGCAATCCGGCCGGCACACCGGCTGGAACGGAAGCGACAGGACGACGCCATCCCTGACCAGATTTTCAAGATCCACGTGGTCGTCTTGAACTTCGAAGTCGGACGCTTCCGAACCAGGATACGCGAAAAGCTCCTGGAACTCGACTTCGACAGGCGCGGCGATGTCGATGAGGCATCGTCCGCACACGCCCGCGTACTCGGCCTCGACGTCCCCGGTGACGAGGATGCCCTCGTGGACGGACTCCAGGCGAGCCTCGATGTGCACCTCTTCGCCCTGTGCAACGGAGACGAGCCCTTCGCCCCATTTCTCGGGCGCGGGAACGTCGAAGGACACCTCGCGCATCTCACCGGGGCGATTGACGATGTCACGCACACCGATGCTGAAGGGGCCGGGTCGACGATTTCTCACCCGGAGAGTCTAGCCCGCCGACGCGAGGCGGGGCCGGTTCAGATGCCGCGGCCGCCCGTGTCGAGGAACCGCGAGACAACCGGCGGAACATACGGCGAGACGTCACCGCCGAGAGAGGCGACCTGTCGCACGAGCGAGCTCGACACGAGTGCGTGCGAGGGGTCGGGCAGCAGGAACACCGTCTCGACCCCTGCGAGATGGCGGTTCACGATCGCCATCGGTGTCTCGTAGGCGACGTCCACCTGCGAGCGGATGCCCTTGACGAGCACACCGGCACCGACCTCCGTCGCGTAGTCGACCAGCAGGCCGACGCTCCATGACGCCACCGTCACGTGCTCGGCCGGGAAGCCGTCCTCGCGGATCGACTGCTCCAGCAGGGAGACACGCTGAGCGATGGGGAGCATCGCCTCCTTGCCCGGATTGTGCACGACGAGCACGTGGACCTCGTCGTACAGGCCCGCGGCCCGACGGATGACGTCGAGGTGACCGAGGGTGGGCGGGTCGAAGGAGCCGGGGACGACGGCGATCCGGTTGCTCACCCTCTCACCCTAGCGGGGCGCTCTCGGCAGGAGAGGAACGCACCGCGAAGCCGTCAGTTCTTTCCCAGCGCCGCGCGCTCGTCCGCATCCAGCCGACGCTCGATCGCACCCGCGAGTCCGGGATGCCGCAACAGCGCGGGGTCGTCGACCAGGATCACCTCGCCGTCGCTGCGCGCACGCGCGATGAGATCGGCGTCCGTGACGACGCGCAGCATCCGCAGAGACGAGCGTGCTCCCGACTGCGCTGCTCCGAGCACGTTGCCCTCGCCCCGTAACTGGAGGTCCACCTCGGCGAGCTCGAAACCGTCGAGCGTCGCCGCGACCGCCTCCACGCGCGTGCGAGCGGATGTGCGCGGCGGCGCGTCCGTCACGAGCAGGCAGAGCCCCGGCACCGAACCGCGCCCGACGCGTCCGCGGAGCTGGTGCAGCTGAGACACGCCGAAGCGGTCCGCGTCGAGAATGATCATCGTCGACGCGTTGGGCACATCGACACCGACCTCGACGACGGTGGTCGCCACGAGCACGTCGATGTCGCCCGCGGCGAAGGCGCGCATGACCGCGTCCTTCTCGTCCGAGGGGAGCTTGCCGTGCAGCAGCGCGATGCGCTTGTCGGCGAACCGGGGATGCTCGGCGAGAAGCCCGACGACCTGCACGACACCCCACCGTGGACGGGCGGCACCCGCGTCGTCGGGGAGATCGTCGATCGTGGCCGAAGGCTCCTGCCCGGCTTCGGCGATCGCGGTCTCGGGCTCGACGTCGATGGCCGGACACACCACGAAGACCTGATAGCCCTTCTCCACTTCCTCCGCCGCGCGCATCCAGACACGTTCGAACCACGCGGGCTTCTCACCCACGGGCGCGACGAACGACTCGATGCCGGCGCGCCCGGCAGGCATCGTGCGGATCGTGGAGACGTCGAGGTCGCCGAACACGGTCATCGCCACGGTGCGCGGAATCGGCGTGGCCGTCAGCACGAGCGCGTGCGGACTCGTGCCCTTGGCACGGAGCGTCTCGCGCTGCTCGACGCCGAAGCGGTGCTGCTCGTCCACGACGACGAGGGCGAGGTCGGCGAACGTCGTCTTGTCGCTGAGCAGCGCGTGCGTGCCGACGACGATGAGCGCCTGTCCGGCGGCGACCCGCAGTGCCGCCTTGCGCCGTTCGGCGGCGCCCATCTGACCGGTGAGCAGCGTCGGCATGAGCTCGGGAGCGAGGGTGGGACCGAGCATCTTCGTGAGTGAGCGCAGATGCTGTGCGGCGAGCACCTCCGTCGGGGCGATCAGAGCCGACTGCCCACCGCTCTGGGCCACCTGGAGCATGGCACGCAGAGCCACGAGCGTCTTGCCAGAGCCCACCTCGCCTTGCACGAGGCGGTTCATGGGCCAGGGGCCGACGAGATCGGCCGCGATGGCATCGCCCACGGAGACCTGGTCCGGCGTTCGATCGAAAGGCAATGCCGCGTCGAAACGCTCCAGCAGAGACCCCGCCGGGCGAGGCTCCGCCGACAGCGCACGGACGAGCTGGCGCTGCTGCAGAAGAGCGGTCTGCAGGACGAGCGCCTCCTGCCAGCGCAGAGTGTGCACCGCCTGGTCGACGGCATCGTCGAAGTCCGGCCGATGCACGCGCTCCAGCGCGTCGCGGAAGCTCAACAGCCCCTCGCGGGCGCGGATGTCGTCCGGGATCGGATCGTCGAGAGGTGCGAGCAGATCGAGCGTGTGGGAGATCAGCTCACCGATCTTCCAGCTCGACAGCGATGCGGTCGCCGGGTAGATCGGTATGGGCTGCGAGGCGTACGCCTGTGCGTTCATCAACGCCACGCTCTCGTCTTCGAAGAGCTGATAGTCCGGATGCGCGAGCTGCATCTGACGGCGGTACTCGCCGACCTTGCCCGAGAAAGTGCCGCGCCGGCCGACCTTGAGCTGGTCCTGCCGCCACGACTGATTGAAGAAGGTGAGCACGAGGTCGCCGCGGCCGTCGGTGATGACGACCTCGAGGATCGAGCCTCGTCGGTTCTTCATCCTCCGGTCGGTGACGCTCTTGACCTGCGCCACGATCGTGACCTGCTCGTCGACCGTCAACGAATCGATGGGGGTGAGCTCACCGTGCTTCGCGTACCGACGCGGGTAGTGCGTCAGCAGATCGCCCACCGTCCGCATCCCGAACGCCCGCTGCAGGGTCGTCGCGGCCTTGCCCCCGATCACGCCGTCGAGACGGGAATCGAGGGTGACGGACATGAGCCGATTCTACGGCGGGCCTCCCCCACGCCCATCGGTAGGGTGAGGGGGTGACGCGCATCATCGCCGGAGCCGCCGGCGGACTCCGACTCGACGTGCCGGCCAGTGGCACCCGGCCGACGAGCGACCGCGTGCGTGAGTCCCTCTTCGCCGCGCTCGAGTCCCAGGACATGCTTGCCGGCGCCCGCGTGCTGGACCTGTACGCCGGCTCGGGTGCGCTCGGCCTCGAAGCGCTCAGCCGCGGCGCCGTGCACGTCGATCTCGTCGAGCACAATCCGAAGGCCGCCGCCGTGGTGCGGCGCAACGCCGAGCTGATCGCCCGAGCCGCCGGCGCGACGGCGCGGGCTCACCGCAGCACGGTGAACGCGTTCCTTCGTCAGGGCGGAGGCGAGTACGACCTCGTGTTCCTCGACCCGCCCTACGACATCGCCGACGCGGAATTGGCCGAGGCGCTCGCACTGCTGCGTCCTCTGCTCTCCGCCGACGCTCTCGTGGTCGTCGAGCGTGCGAAACGCTCCACTGAGCCCGAGTGGGAGCTCGCAGACCTGGAGCAGGTGCGCGAGCGCCGTCACGGCGACACCGCGCTGTGGTGGGCTCAGCCGCGCCCCGCGTCCCAATCCGCGTAAGGATCCCATCCGCCGCGATCGGCGGGACTCGCGCCGTCCACCGTGACCGGATGCTCGCCGCGCGCGCGGACCGCGCCGATCCGACGGAAACCCTCGGGGAGGTCGACGTGAGCGGGGAAGGTGGCCAGAAGGGCGTGATCCTCCCCGCCGCTGAGTGCGACCTCCGCATCCGGGCCGAGAGGCGCCGTGTCGAGCGCGATCGTGACGCCGGAGGCATCCGCCAGGCGCGTCGCGTCGAGCACGAGACCGTCGGACACATCCATCATGGCGCGCGCGCCCGCCGCCGCCGCACGCGGTCCGAGGGCGATGGGCGGATGCGGGCGCAACTGCGCTGCGATGTCCTCGCGCTCTGCGTCCGTGAGCACCTGCGGGTCGACCGGCATCGGGCGCGCATCGGCGTCGCGGAACCGGGTGAACAGGAGTCGCAGCCCGCGCGCGGCACCGCCCAGCTCCCCCGCGATCGCGACCGTGTCGCCCTCCCGCGCGCCGGATCGGAGCACTGCAGGGCCGTCGAGCTCCCCCAACGCGGTGACGGCGACGGTGAGGGTGTCGGAGACCGTCAGGTCGCCGCCCTCCACGGCGCACCCGGGTGCGAGCTCGTCGCACGCCGCGCGCAGGCCGTCCGCCATGGCCTCGATGAAGCCGATCGTCGTGTCCTCCGGCATCGCGAGCGCGACGAGCAATGCGGTGGGACGCGCACCCATGGCGGCCACGTCCGCGAGGTTCACGGCGGCGGCCTTCCAGCCGAGGTCGAACCCTCCCGTCCACGCGAGCCGGAAATCCGGGCCGTGCACCAGGGTGTCCACGGTCGCGACGACCTGCCCGCCGGGCGCCAGCACTGCTGCGTCATCCCCGGGACCGACCACGGCCGAGCCGGACCCGACACGCGCCAGGATGCGGCGCAGGATCTCTCGCTCGCTCAGCTCCGCCACGGTCGTCTCGCTGCGCTCGTCCACCCCGCCACGCTACCCGTCTCCACGCTAACGCGAGACGGATGCGGGCGCGCCCGGGGTTAGCCTGGAGGGGTGATCCGCCCCCGACTCGGCCGTCTGGCAGCCGTCGCCCTCGCCCTGGTCGCCCTCACCGGCTGCAGCAGCACGGTCGCGCTCGACCCCGCCCCGGCAGCGAACGATCCGCGCTGCGCGGATGTCACGGCCTACCTGCCCCAGAATGTGGCGGGCCAGGACCGTCGGTGGACGGACGCGCAGGCGACGGGGGCGTGGGGCGACCCGGCCGCCGTGATCCTGACCTGCGGCGTGACCCCGCCCGGACCCTCGACTCTCGTCTGCCAGACGGTGTCGGGCGTGGACTGGCTCGTCGACGACAGCGACGCACCCCGGTACCGCCTCACGAGCTTCGGGCGCACGCCCGCCGTGGAGATCTACCTCGACAACGACGTGGTCTCCAGCGTCGACGTGCTCGACAGCCTCTCGTCCCTGGTCGCGAAGTTGCCGAAGGACGGGGAGTGCACCGCACGCCCCGGCACCTCGTAGGCGTCAGCGTCGCGCGAGCGCCGTCTCGATGAGCTCCGACAGCAGCTCCGAGTAACTGAGGCCCGACGCGATCCAGCACTTCGGGAACATCGAGATCGGCGTGAAACCGGGCATCGTGTTCAGCTCGTTGACGATCGGGCCGTCGGCGGTCAGGAAGAAGTCGACGCGTGCGAGCCCGCGGCCGTCGACGGCCGCGAAGGCGCGCAGCGCCATGGCCCGAACAGCTTCGATCTCCGCATCGGTCATGTCCGCGGGGCACACCACGTCCACTCCGTCGCCACCGAGATACTTGCCCTCGAAGTCGTAGAACTCGCGCGAGCTCAACACGATCTCGCCGGGAAGCGAGGCGCGCACGACGCCGTCGCGTCCCTCGAGCACACCCACCTCGACCTCGCGTCCGACGATGCCCTGCTCGACGAGCACCTTGTCGTCCTCCGCGAAGGCGACCCGCAGCGCCGCGTCGAGCTCATCGGCGGAGTGCACCTTCGAGACGCCGACGCTGGAGCCCGCGCGCGCCGGCTTGACGAACCAGGGAAGCTCGAGGTGGGCGAGGCGCGGGCGCACCGCATCCGTGTCCTCGTGCCAGTCCGCACGGCGCACCGTCACCCCGGGCGACACCGGGATGCCGTCCGCCTGCAGCGCGACCTTCATGAAGTGCTTGTCCATGCACAGCGCAGAGTCGATCACCCCTCCGCCGGCGTAGGCGAGCTCCAACGTGTCGAAGAAGCCCTGGATGGTGCCGTCTTCACCGTGCGAGCCGTGCAGGATCGGCAGAACCGCGTCCACCGCACCCAACTCGCGCACGGTGCCGTCCGCGTCGCGGACACGCAGCTGCCTGTCGCCCGCGGCCTCGGGCCAGATGATGCGCGTGCCGTTGTCTACGACGGCAGGCAGGTGATCGGCGATGAGCGCGAACTTGTCTGGGTCGTCGTCCTCGAGCACGAACGCGCCCTCGCGGGTGAGGCCGACCGGAATCACCCGGTAGCGCTCGCGATCAAGCGAGCCCAGAACCCCGCCCGCCGTGGCGGAACTGATCGAATGCTCGCTGGAGCGACCGCCAAAGAGCACCACCACTACCGGCTTGTCCATGCTGGGTCCTCTCCCCCTGCGGGGTGTCGTCGTCGGTGGTCAGGTGGGGGGCGATCTCTCGCGGGTTCATCGTGCCGTCCAGCACACGCTTGACCTGCTCGACGATCGGCATCTGCACGCCGCTCGCCTTGGCCAGTTGCAGGATCGGAGCGACGGATGCGAGTCCCTCCGCCGTCTGCTGCATCTGCGCCACGACGTCCTGGAACTTGTACCCCTGTCCGAGGAGCCTGCCGGCGGTGTTGTTGCGGCTGAGAGGCGATTGGCACGTGGCGATCAGGTCGCCGAGCCCGGCGAGCCCCTGCAGGGTCTCGGGCTGAGCGCCCTGGGCGACGGCGAAATCGGTCATCTCGACCAGACCGCGGGTGATGATCGACGCCTTCGTGTTCTCGCCGTAGCCGACACCGTCGACGATGCCGATCGCGACCGCGATCAGGTTCTTCAGCACGCCGCCGAACTCGGTGCCGATCACGTCCGTGTTGACGAAGGAACGGAAGTAGCGGTTGCGCGCCGCGCGGGCGACGATCTCCGCGGTCTCGGGGCTGATCGAGGAGATGACGGCGGCGGTGGGCTGCTCCTGCGCGATCTCGAGTGCGAGGTTCGGGCCGGAAGCCACGGCGATGCGTGCCGGGTCGCAGCCGAGCGCCTGCTCGATGACCTGACTCATCCGCAGCCCCGTGCGCTTCTCGACGCCCTTCATGAGCGAGACCACACGCGCCGAGCTTCCCTCGAGCAGGGGCCTGACGCCCGCGAGGTTCTCACGGAGCGCCTGACTCGGCATCGACAAGTACACCTGGTCGGCACCTTCGAGGGCCTCCGCGAGGTGCGACGTCGCGGTCATCGTGCGCGGCAGGTTGATGCCGGGCAGGTACTTCGTGTTGCGTTTGCCGGTGTGGATCTCGTTCGCGAGCTCGGGGCGGCGCGCCCACATGACGACGTTCGCGCCGCCGTCCGCGAGGATCTTGCCGAAGGTGGTGCCCCAGCTGCCCGCACCGAGCACGGCGACGCGGGTCACGGGGGTCGGGGGACGCCTACTCAAGACGGCCCGTCTCGCTCTGTCCGTGGGCGCCGGGCTCCCAGCGCGCCGCGGGAGCGGGCTCACCACGGAGATCCGACAGCAGTCCGGCGATCTCATCCATGACCCGCGCGGTGAGCTCCGCCTGAGCCGCCGGGTGGGCGGCACGGTCGCGGTACTCCTCGAGCGCGATGGGCTCCCCCACGCGCACACGCACGCGCCTGCGCAGCGGCCAGAGGCGGAACTTGCCGTAGCGCGGCATGATCTGCTGCGCACCCCACTGGGCCATCGGGATGAGGGGGATGTCACCGACCAGCGCCAGGCGCGCCGCGCCGGTCTTCCCGCGCATCGGCCACAGGTCGGGATCGCGTGTGAGCGTTCCTTCGGGATACACGATGACACCCGCCCGACGCTCCGCCAGGTGACGCGCCGTATCGAGCGCCTGCTTCGCAGCAGCGGCGCTAGAGGCGCGCGCAACGGGGATCATGCCGGTCGCGCGCAACGCCCAGCCGAGCACGGGAACCCGGAAGAGGCTCTCCTTCGCCATGAATCGCGGGGCACGACCCATGCGCCAGACGGCCACGGCGACGAGCAGCGGGTCGATCTCGCTGTGATGGTTGGGGGCCAGCACGAACGGGCCCTCTTCGGGCAGGTTGTCCTCGCCCTCGATCTCGATCTTGGCGATCAGACCGACGAACGGGACGACGATCCCACCGAGCAGCCAGAAGACGCTCGGCCGCGTCTTCTCCGCCGACGCGCGCCGCCGACGGTGCGTCTGGGGCGCCATCAGCCGACGACGTCGAAGTCGGCGCCGAGCGCGGTCAGCTTCGCGAGGAAGTCCGCGTATCCGCGGCGGATGATCCCGATGTTACGCACCGTCGAGGTGCCCTCCGCAGCCAGCGCCGCGATGACGTGGCTGTATCCGCCGCGCAGGTCCGGAACCGTGATGTCGGCGCCGTGCAGCGGGGTGGGTCCGGTGATGACCGCGGCCTGCTCCAGCGAGCGGCGCGGCACGCGGCGCGGGCCCTCCTGGAGACCGTGCGGGTACACCGTGATGTCGGCACCCATCTTGACGAGAGCCTGCGTGAAGCCGAAGCGATTCTCGTACACCGTCTCGTGCACGACGGAGCGTCCGGTCGCCTGCGTCAGCGCGACGATGAGCGGCTGCTGCCAGTCGGTCATGAAGCCGGGGTGCACGTCGGTCTCTACCGTGACGGGCTTCAGCGCCTCGCCGCGCGCGAACAGGATGCCGTCTTCACGCACCTCGAAGTGGGCACCGATCTTGCGGAGCACATTGAGGAAGGTCAGCATCTCCTGCTGGCGAGCACCGGCGACGAAGATCTCCCCGTCCGTCGCGATCGCGGCGCTCGCCCAGCTCGCAGCCTCGTTGCGGTCGAAGATCGAGCGGTGATCGTAACCGTTGAGCTTCGGCACACCCTCGATGAGGATGACGCGGTTGGGCTCGTAGGAGATGATCGCGCCCATCTTCTGCAGCAGGGCGATGAGATCCATGATCTCGGGCTCGATCGCGGCGTTGTGCAGCTCCGTGACGCCCTGTGCACGCACGGCGGTCAGCAGCACCTGCTCCGTCGCCCCGACGCTCGGGTAGGGCAGGTGGATGTTCGCGCCGTGCAGACCGCGCGGGGCGGACAGACGGATGCCGCTGGGAAGCTTCTCCACGATCGCGCCGAACTTGCGGAGCGCATCGAGGTGGAAGTCGATCGGTCGGTCGCCGATGCGGCATCCGCCGAGGTCGGGGATGAACGCCTGGCCGAGGCGGTGCAGCAGCGGCCCGCAGAAGAGGATCGGGATGCGGGAGGCACCCGCGTGCGCGTCGATCTCCTCCATGTGGGCGCTCTCGACGTCACGGGGGTCGAGCACGAGCGAGCCGGGCTCGTCGCCCTCGGCCACGCGCACACCGTGCACCTCGAGCAGCGATCGCACCACGGCGACGTCGCTGATCATCGGCACGTCGCGCAGCAGACTCGGGCTCTCGCCGAGCAGCGCGGCGACCATGGCCTTCGTGACGAGGTTCTTCGCGCCCTTGACCTCGACGGTGCCCCGCAGAGGCCGTCCGCCGCGGATCTCGAGGATCTCCGCCTCCTCCGCGAGCGGGCTGGAGGATTCGGCGGTCTGCCCGAGAAGTGTCATATGCGGTACCTCACTGTGCGGGAAGGGGCGGGAGTGTCCGCGGCTTCCAGGATTCGCGTCGCGCTTCGTAGGCGGCGATCTTGTCTTCGTTGCGGAGTGTGAGCCCGATGTCGTCGAGGCCCTCCAGCAACCGCCACCTAGTGTAATCGTCGATCTCGAACGGGACCCGGAGCTCGCCCGCAACGACCTCGCGCGCCGTCAGATCGACCGTCATCTCCATGCCGGGCTGCGCGTCGATGGCCGCCCAAAGCGCTTCGATGTCGGCCTCGGTGACGACACCCGTCACGAGACCCTGCTTGCCCGCGTTGCCGCGGAAGATGTCGGCGAACTTGGGGCTCAGCACGACCTTGAACCCGTAGTCGCGTAGGGCCCAGACCGCGTGCTCACGGCTCGAGCCGGTGCCGAAGTCGGGTCCGGCGACCAGGATCGAGCTCTGCGCGAAGATCGGCTGGTTCAGCACGAAGTCGGGATCCTGGCGCCAGTTGGCGAACAGCGCATCCTCGAACCCCGTCTTGGTCACCCGCTTGAGGTAAACCGCGGGGATGATCTGATCCGTGTCGACGGCGGAGCGCTTGAGGGCGGCGGCGACACCGGTGTGAACGCTGAACTTCTCCATCTCAGACCCCCGCCCCGACGATCGCCGGCTCTTCGACGGGATCGAGATCCCCCGGACTCGACAGCGTTCCGCGCACCGCGGTCGCCGCGGCGACGAGCGGCGACACCAGGTGCGTGCGCCCGCCCTTGCCCTGCCGACCCTCGAAGTTGCGGTTCGACGTGGAGGCGCACCGCTCACCCGGAGCAAGCTGATCGGGGTTCATGCCCAGACACATCGAGCATCCTGCGAAGCGCCACTCGGCGCCGAACTCCTCGAAGATGCGGTGCAGTCCCTCAGCCTCCGCTTCCAGCCGAACGCGCGCGGAGCCGGGCACGACCATCACCCGGACGCCCTCGGCCTTCTTACGACCCTTCACGATCGACGCGAAAGCGCGCAGGTCCTCGATCCGGCTGTTCGTGCACGAACCCATGAAGACCGCATCCACGGGGACGTCCTTCAGCTTCGTACCGGGGGCCAGATCCATGTACTGCAGCGCCCGCTCGGCGGCCACGCGCTCGTTCGGGTCCGCGATCTCGGACGGCGTCGGGACGACGTCGTTCAGCGACACGCCCTGACCAGGGTTCGTGCCCCACGTCACAAAGGGCTCGAGCTCGTCGGCGTCGAGGAAGACCTCCGCGTCGTAGACGGCGCCCTCGTCGCTCGGGAGCGTGCGCCAGTAGGCGACCGCATCGTCCCAGTCCTGCCCCTTCGGGGCGTGCGGACGCCCCTTCAGGTAGGCGAACGTGGTCTCGTCGGGGGCGACCATGCCGGCGCGCGCGCCCGCCTCGATCGACATGTTGCACATCGTCATGCGCCCCTCCATCGAGAGGGCCCGGATGGCGCTGCCGCGGAACTCGAGCACGTAGCCCTGCCCGCCGTTGGTGCCGATCTTCGCGATGACAGCGAGGATGATGTCCTTCGCGGTGACGCCGGGGCGCAGCGTCCCCTCCACGGTGATGGCCATGGTCTTGAACGGCTTCAGCGGCAGGGTCTGCGTCGCCATGACGTGCTCGACCTCGCTCGTACCGATGCCGAATGCCATCGCTCCGAACGCCCCATGGGTGGAGGTGTGCGAATCGCCGCAGACGACCGTGATGCCCGGCATCGTGAGCCCCAGCTGCGGCCCGACGACGTGCACGATCCCCTGCTCAGCGTCGCCCAGCGAGTGGATGCGCACACCGAACTCGGCGGCGTTGCGACGCAGCGTCTCGATCTGGAGACGGCTGGTCGGGTCGGCGATCGGCTTGTCGATCGCGAGCGTCGGGGTGTTGTGGTCCTCCGTCGCGATGGTCAGGTCGAGGCGCCGCAGGCCCCGCCCTTCCGCGCGGAGACCGTCGAAGGCCTGCGGGCTCGTGACCTCGTGCACGAGGTGCAGGTCGATGTAGATGAGGTCGGGCTGGCCGTCCTCGCCCTTGACCACCAAGTGGTTGTCCCAGACCTTCTCGGCCAGGGTGCGCGGCGCGGACGCCGCGGAGTGATCGGGATTGCTCATGCTGTCGTTCTCCTGAGATGACGGTGGATCAAGCCCGCAACGAACTCCGCGACGAGGGAGGCCTGGGTCTAGGACTCGTCGCGGCTGCGAAGGAGAAGGCGAGCGATCCGCACCCGCACAGGCTACCACCGCCCTCCGGCGCCGAGGCCCACCGCACGGGCCCGCAGGTGACGTTGTGTGTCGGCGCACTCGTCCGCGAGTGGTCGGTGCTTTTAGGCTGCTGCGACCCGAGACGGCAGGACCCTCATGACCGAACCCACCCACGGATTCGCCACGCGACAGGTGCACAGCGGCACCGAATGGACGGATGCGGCATCGCGCACCGTCCCGGTGTACATGACCGCCGGCTTCCGCTTCGACGACTTCGATCACGCGGCCGCTCACTTCGCGACGGGCGACGGCTACGGGTACACGCGCACCGGCAATCCGACCGTCGACGCCCTCGAGCGTCGCATCGCCGAGCTCGAGGGCGGTGCCGGTGCCGTGTTCGTCGGCAGCGGCCAGGCGGCCGTCTCCGTCGCGCTGCTGTCGCTGCTCTCGGCCGGTGACCACCTGGTCAGCTCCACCCACATCTACGAGGGAACGCGCGGGCTCGTGAACGACCTGCTGTCCCGGTTCGGGGTGACGGTCACCTATGTCGACGACATCGCGGACCCGCGGGCGTGGGAGGGGGCGATCCGTCCCGAGACCCGTGCCCTGTTCGCCGAGTCCATCGGCAACGCGCGCAACGATCTGCTGGACGTGCCCGCCGTCGCAGCCGTTGCGGACGCCCACGGCATCCCGCTCGTCGTCGACAACACCTTCGCCACGCCCTACCTGGTGCGACCGATCGAGCTGGGCGCGGCGGTCGTCGTCCACTCGGCGAGCAAGTTCCTCGCCGGCCACGGGGCGGCGCTCGGCGGCGTCATCGTCGACGACGGCCGGTTCGATGCCGCCCGATCGGGCGCGCTGTTCCCCCAGCTGGTGACCGCGCGCCACGACGGCGCGCCGAGCGTCTGGGAACGCCACGGCCCCCGCGCGCGTCTCGCCTATGTGCGCGAGTCCGTGGCACCGCGGCTGGGACCCACACCGTCGCCGCTCAACGCCTTCCTCGTGTCGCAGGGCATCGAGACGCTGCATCTGCGCGTGCGCGAGCAGTCGGCGAACGCGGGACGGATCGCGGCGTGGCTCGAGAGCCGCGACGAGGTGGCGTCGGTCGACTACGTAGGGCTTGCGAGCCATCCGCATCACGCGCTCGCGAAGCGGCTTCTCCCCCGCGGCGCCGGTTCGGTCTTCACCTTCACGCTCCACGGCGGCGAGAAGGCTGCTCGCGCCTTCGTCGAGAGCGTGCAGGTCGTGACCCACATGACCCACCTCGGCGACGTCCGCTCGCTCGTGCTGCATCCGGCCACGACGAGTCACGCGCAGCACACCGACGATGCGCGCGCCGCTCTCGGTGTGCATCCGGGAACGCTGCGTCTGTCGATCGGCATCGAGGATCTCGACGACCTGATCGCCGATCTCGAGCGGGCGCTCAAGGCCGCATCCCTCGCGGCGTCCACGCGGACGATCGAGGTCATCGGGTGAGTCGCCCGCAGCACTTCGGCTGGTTCCTGGCCCGCGGTTTCGGCCCGCACGGCTGGGGCCTGCCCGGCCTGGACTGGGACTACGACTGGACCGCCCCGCACCTGTACCAGGAGTCCGCACGCACCCTGGAGCAGGCCGGGTTCGATCTGCTGATCATCGAGGATGCGCCCTCGCTCGGTTCCGCGGAGACGATCGATCTGCGGGTGCGGCACGCCTTCGGCGGCCCCAAGCACGACCCGTTCGTGCTGGCCCCGTACCTGTTCGCCGCGACCCGGCACCTCGGAGTGGTACCCACCGTCAACCCCGCGGCATACCTGCCGTACACGGCCGCCCGGCAGTTCGCATCGCTCCAACACCTGAGCGGCCACCGGCTGGGGCTGAACGTGGTGACCGACACCGGCAGCGCCCGGCACTTCTCGACGGACGCGCCGCTCGGACACGATGCCGCATACGACCGCGCCGAGGAGTGGCTGGAAGGCATCCGCTCGCTGTGGCGGAGTTGGGACGAGGGCGCGCTCGTCCTCGACCGCGATGACGACCGCTACGCCGACGGCACCCGGATGCGGGCGGTGCGCCACCGCGGCCGGCACTTCGGATTCGACGGACCGCTCAACGCACTCCCCTTCACCGACGGTGAACCTGCGATCGTGTCACCGGGCGGGTCGGAGCGGGGTCTTGCGTTCGCCGGAGCGCACTCGGACGTGCAGCTGGCGCTCGCGCCCCTGGACGAGGCGAGCGTGCGCGCCTACCGGGAGCGCATCCACAGCGCCGCACGCGAGCGCGGTCGCGACCCGTCGGACGTGAAGGTGCTGTTCGCGATCCAGCCCGTTCTGGTCTCCTCCCCCGAGGAGGCGGACCGACTGGTGTCCGCGTCGCGCACGCCCGACGAATCAGCGCTGCGCGCGATCGCCAGGCGGCAGTCCTCGGATCTGGAGACCGATCTGACCGCGCTCGATCTCGACCGGCCGTTGCCCGAGGGGCTGTTCGCTCCGCACGTGTCGCACGGCAGCATCCGCCGGCTCGTCGGCGATCATGAGCCGCGCGAAACGCCGCTGCGGGAGATCCTCGCCGCGCACGCCCGCCTCGGCCGCATCTCGGACGGCACCGGGTGGGTGGGAACGCCGGGCGAGCTCGCTGATCGCATCGAGCAGCTGGGCGACTGGGGCAACGACGGCGTCCTGCTGTGGGGCGATGTGCATCCGGTCACCGTGCACCGCATGCTCGACGAGCTGGTGCCGATCCTCCGCCGTCGCGGCATCCTGCGCCGCGAGTACGACGGCGCGGGCCTCGGCGCGAACCTGCGCTCGTTCTGACCGCGCGACTCAGCCCTCGTCGACGGATGCGGCCTCGCGCCGTGCCGCCACGAGACTCGCGACGGTCGCGGTCGCCATCGCGACCACGATCACGATGAGCGAGACCCAGGCGGAGATGTCAGGCGCCCATTCGACGCCGTGGCCGCCGTTGATGAAGGGCAGCTCGTTCTCGTGCAGAGCGTGGAGGAAGAGCTTCACGCCGATGAAGGCGAGGATGAACGCGATCCCGTAGTGGAGGTAGCGCAGGCGATCGAGTAGTCCGCCCAGCAGGAAGTAGAGCTGGCGCAGCCCCATGAGGGCGAAGATGTTCGCGGTGAAGACGATGAAGGCACTCTGCGTGATGCCGAAGATGGCCGGGATGGAGTCGATCGCGAAGACGAGGTCCGTGAACCCGATCGCCACGAACACGAGCAGCATCGGCGTGAAGACCTTCTTGCCGCCGACAACCGTGCGCAGCTTCGACCCCTCGTACTGGTCGCTGATCTGGACGAAGCGCCGCAGCATCCGCACGACGGCGTTCTCGCGCTGCTCGCCGTGCTCGTCGTCCCCGGGAAAGGCCTGACGCCAGGCCGTCCAGACCAGGAACAGCCCGAACACGTAGAAGATCCACGAGAGGTTCTCGATCAGGACGGCACCGAACGCGATGAAGATGCCTCGCAGCACGAGCGCGATGATGATCCCCACCATCAGCACCTCCTGCTGGTACTTGCGTGGGACGGCGAACTGCCCCATCAGCAGGACGAAGACGAACAGGTTGTCGACCGAGAGGCTGTACTCCGTCAACCATCCGGCCACGAACTGGCCCGCCGCATCCGCACTGCCCGAGACCCACAGCAGGATGAGGGCGAACACGAGCGCGAGCGACACGTAGAAGACGACCCACAGGGTGGCCTCCCGCGCGGAGGGGATGTGGGGTCGACGGAGGATGAGAAGAAGGTCGGCGGCCAGGATCAGAACGAGCACGATCAGCGCGACGATCTGGAACCACACCGGGATCTCGAAGCCCATGAGAGCCTTTCGGAATCGGCGAACGCCACAGTTTATGCGGATCTGAGACGATCGGGCGGCCGAGGACACTTGAGGGTGA
Source organism: Microbacterium sp. RG1 (assembly GCF_005347485.1). NCBI lineage: Bacteria > Bacillati > Actinomycetota > Actinomycetes > Micrococcales > Microbacteriaceae > Microbacterium > Microbacterium sp. RG1. Next base: position 1,140,283 of record NZ_CP034121.1, read on the forward strand.
GAGAAGACGTCGGCGCGTCCGGCGCTGAGGGATTGGGGCACGATGACCAGCGATGGGGAGCTGATCGCGCGCGCGTCGCACGGAGACCACGAGGCCTTCCGCGCGCTGTATCGCGGCAACATCGACGCGGTCTACCGCATCGCGGCGATCCTGTTGCCGACGACAGCGGACGCCGAGGACGCGGCACAGGAGACGTTCGTCACGGCGTGGCGGAAGCTTCGCGGCTTCCGACTGGAGGGAGCCTCGGCTCTCCCCTGGTTCGCGACGATCTGTCGCCTGGTGTGCGCGAACCGCCTGCGTGCGCTGCGCCGCGAACGCGAGCACGTCGGCGCGACACTCGACGAGCGCATGCCGTCGCCGATCGACGTGGAGCAGGCGGTCATCGACTCCGAGCTGGCCGATCGCGTCGCCCGGGAGGTGGCGAGACTCGGCGATCTCGATCGCGAGCTCTTCGTCCTGTGCGCCGCGCACGGCTACGCCTACGATGCCGCGGCCGTCGAGCTGGGCCTCACCCACGGCGCCGTCCGCAACCGTCTCTCCCGCATCCGCAGCCGCCTGCGCGGCACCGTCCAGGAGGGGAACGCATCATGACGATCGACGACCGGGATCAGGGGCAGGAGCGCTCCTTGCCGGAGGGCCCGACCGCAGAGCAGATCGACCGGATCGAGCGAGGGATCGACCGTGATCTCGCGTTCGACTGGGTCCGCCGGCGGGCGCGACGCCGTGGCGGGTGGGCGGTCGCCGCCGCCGGTGTCGCGGTCGTCGCGCTGGCGGCGCTCGTCTCGCCCGTCGTCCTGGGCGGTCGCGGGGCCGAGGTCACCAGCCCGGTGTCCCTCTACGATTCGGCGCCTGTCGGTGTCCAGATCCAGGAGGGTGCCATCGCGGCGCAGGACATCGTGGGGGCCGACGGCGGGCGGTCCGCAGCGACGGATACGAGCCGCGAGGTCACCGCATCCGGGTGGATCCAGATGAGCGTGGACGACCCCGAAGACACCCAGCAGCAGATCACCGCGATCGTGACGGGTGTGCAGGGGTACGTCTCGTCGGCGAGCATCGCCGGCTCTCCGACCACGACCGATCCGGTGTACCCGGTGCCCGGGCAGAGCTCGATCACGGTGCGGGTGCCCGCCGACCGGTTGCAGGATGTGATCGATCAAGTCGGTGCTCTGGGAACCGTGTCGGCGTCGTCGGTGGATCGCTTCGACGTCACGGACCAGGCTGTCGACCTGCGGGCGAGGATCGCGGCGCAGGAGACGTCGGTCGCGCGCCTCACCGAGCTGCTTGCGCAGTCGGCGTCGGTCGCGGACCTGATCGCGGCGGAGTCCGCCCTCGCCGACCGTCAGGCGGCGCTGGATGCGGACCGGCAGCAGCTCGAGATGCTGGAGGATCAGGTGGCGATGTCGACGTTGACCGTCAACCTCGCTTCGAGGGACGCAGCGCCGCAAGCGGATCCCGCCGGATTCGGCGACGGGATCGCCGCAGGATGGGCGGGGCTCGTCGCGACCGTGAACGGGATCGTCATCGGGCTGGGCTTCCTCCTTCCTTGGCTCGCGGTGATCGCCGTCGCCGGCGTGATCGTGTGGGTGGTGCGACGTGCGCGTCGCGCGCGTCGCATCCGCCGATCAGACGATGCCGCTGACGCGTCCGGAGGCCCGGGCGCGTCCCAGCCATCGCGCTGAGTGACGGCCTACCACGCGGTCCTGTCCGCCGCGTGCCCGCAGGGGGTTGTGTGCGCGATAGGGCATGCTGGTGACTGTGGTGATCGACGGCGTCGAGGTTCCCGAGGACGGCTCGGGGGGTATCGATCATGTGGCGACGCTGCTCGCCGCGATCGCTGGGGGCGATCAGAACGCCTTTGCAGAGTTGTACGACATGCTGTCTCCGCGCATGTTCGGCCTCATCCGTCGCGTCCTCGTCGACCCTTCGCAGAGCGAGGAGGTGCTCCAGGAAGTCTTTCTCGAGATCTGGCAATCCGCTTCGCGCTTCGCTCCGAACAAGGGACAAGGAAGGTCGTGGGTTCTCACCATCGCGCACCGCCGAGCCGTCGACCGCGTGCGGGCGTCGCAGGCCAGCGCCGATCGTGATGCACGCGTCGGCCTTCGCGATCTCGACGTCGCATATGACGGCGTCGCCGAGACGGTGGAACTGAAGATCGAGGGCGGGCGCGTCTCCGAGGCGCTCGCCGGGCTACCCGAAGCGCAGCGCGAGACGATCGTCCTCGCCTACTACGGCGGTTACTCTCAGACCGAGATCGCCGCCCTCGTCGGGGCGCCGTTGGGAACCGTGAAAACACGCATGCGTGATGGACTGAGCAGATTGCGAACCAGGATGGGGGTGCAGTGATGGAAGAAGAAGAAGAGTTCCGCGACCTCGCGGCCGGCCATGCCCTCAACGCGCTCTCCACCGAAGACGAGATGCGCTTCCAGGAGCTTCTGGTCGCTCATCCCGCCTGGGACACGATCGTAGCCATGGAGCTGGACACCGCAGCGGCCCTTGCCGACGGCGCAGGCGACGTGGTACCCCGTCCGCAGGTCCGCGACGCGTTGCTCTCGCGGATCGCCACCGTGCCGCAGAACGCTCCGCGATCGACCGCTCCGGCTGAACCGACCGGGGACCCGACCCCCGCTCGGGCGCCGCGCCGCCCCCGCTCACGGATGTGGTTCGCACTCGCGGCCTCCCTCGCCTTCATCCTCGCCCTCGGCATCGGCGGCCTCTCGCTCGGGCGCCTGCTGACCCCCGAGGACGGCGCTCAGGTCGCCCTGGAGCAGATCCAGGACGCTCCCGACGCGCAGTCGGCGAGCGTCACCCTCGACGATGGCGCGTCCGCGACAGCGCATTGGTCCGCATCCACGGGACGGGCCGTGCTGGTCACGGACGGCATGCCGACGCTCGAGGACGACAAGACGTTCGAGATGTGGTTCATCCGCGATGGCGCCCCCCTCCCGGCCGGCACCTTCTCGGCCGACGACGCCGTCTCCGAGCTCGCCGGCACGTTCCAGCCCGGCGACGTGATCGCTGTCACCGTGGAGGCCGCGGGCGGATCGCCCAGCGGTCTTCCCACGACGGACGCGATGTTCGCCATCACGACCTGAGATCTTTCCTCCCATCCGATCGAGTCGCGGCTCCGGATGACCTGTGTGCGGCCGAAAGGTCGCAGACGGAAAACAAGGAGAGATATCGATGCGTACGAACACGAAGAACCGTCTGGCAATCATCACCGCTGCGGGAGCAGGCGCTGCAGCGATCGCTGTCGCCGGGTTCGCGCTGCCGGCCTCGGCAGACGAGCCCCGCGGAGGCGACTGGTCCACCTTCACCACGACGCTGAGCGCCCCGGTCGAAGCCGCGCAGACCTGGCTGACGAGCGCGATCGAGGCCGGAAGTGCTTCGGTGTCCCCCGACACATCCGTCGCCCCCGACACCTCTGTCGGCGATGTGAGCGTGATCCAGGGACCCATCGTGGGCGACGTGCTCTCCGGCAACCAGGCGCCGGTCGCGTCGGGCAACGACGTGCAGGCGCCGGTCGCCTCCGGTAACGACGTGCAGGCTCCTGTCGAGGCACCGGTCGGCTCCGGCAACGAGACCGGCATCGAGGCACCTGTCGCCCCCGAGACGTCGGTCGGCGGATCCGTCGGCGACATCGGCACGCAGGTGGGCGACCTCGTCGACGGCCTCACCTCCAACCTCGACCTCGGCGGTCTTCTCAACTGACATCACCGCGCACGGGGCGTCGTTCCTTCGGGAGCGGCGCCCCGTTCTCTGTGAGGAGCCTGAAAGTCCTCCCATCCGTTCTCGGGGCCGTGACGAACAAGTGATGGATGCGGCACACGGTCGCATCCTCCCTACACCGGAGGTCATCATGAGCTCTTCCCCGAACCGCCTCGTCGCGACCATCTTCGGCGCGATCTATCTCCTCGTCGGTCTCCTCGGCTTCGCCGTCACCGGTGGCGTGGGCTTCCTCGCCACCGAAGGAGGGCTCCTCCTCGGCATCTTCGCCGTGAACCCGCTGCACAACGTCGCTCACCTGCTCATCGGTGCGGCGCTGCTCGTCGCTGGCCTCGCCAACGTCCGTGCAGCCAAGACGGTGAACACCGTCGTCGGCGCCGCCTACCTGCTGCTCGGCGTGGCCGGGTTCTTCCTCGTGGGCACGGCCGCCAACATCCTGGCGCTGAACGTCCCCGACCACTTCCTGCACCTCGGCAGCGCCGTCGTGCTGCTGGCCATCGGCGTCGGCGCCGACCGCGGCGCCCGCGTCGCCACGGCATGAGCGCTCAGCACACCAGCGCGGCTACGGGTCGGCGGGCAGCCCTGCTCGCCGGCCCGTGGCCGGCCGCGCTCGCATGGGGCGCAGCGCTCGTGCTCGCTGCCCTCGGGGCGGGCGCCGTCGTCCTCCCGGACGCGACATCGGCGAATCGGGTCCTCGGAGTCGGTGCCGCTGCGCTCGGGCTCGGCGGACTCGGATGGGGCATCGCAGCACTCCGGGCCGGCCGTCTCCTCGCTCCTCGCTGGATCACGGCGGGAACCCTCCTCGCGGTGCTCGTCGCCACGTCGCTGCTGGCGAGCGAACCCGCACACACGAGCATCGTGGGCGTCGCCGTGTGCGTCGCCTTCAGCGTGACCCTCGGAGCCTGTGCGGCAGCAGCCACGCGCCGCGACGTCCCCGCGCAGCATCTGCGGGTCGGCCAGCTGCTCGCCGCTGCCGCCCTCATCGCGGTCTTGGTGACCCCCGCGCTCGGCGCCGTCCAGGACGGGATCCTGCTGCGCGATGACGGCACCGTCCCGGTCGTGCCGCACCACTGAGCCCTCAGCGGTCGTCGACGCCTGACGCACCATCCAGGACCTCGGCGAGCATCTCGAGCGCCGCGTGCGTGGTCGCTTCGACGATCTGCTCCGGGTCGTCTCCCTCGAAGGAGAACTCGCGCGCTCCGGCGTGCGGCCCCCGCGCCCAGCCGATGAAGACGGTTCCGGGGGCGTGCCCGTCCTGCGGATCCGGCCCGCCCACACCCGTCGTCGCGACGGCCGCATCCACCTCCAGCGCATCGCGCACCCCCGCAGCCATCGTCCGCGCGCACTCCGCCGAACACGGGTCGATGTCTTCGGGCACCCCGAGCACGAGATTCTTCGTCTCGATCGTGTAGGCGACGACTCCTCCGGCGAACCAGTCGGATGCGCCCGGCGTCGCCCCGAGGGCCGTGCACACCTGCCCTCCGGTCAGCGACTCCGCCGCCGCGACGCGGATGCCCGCGGCCGTCGCCAGCTCACCGATCTTCTCGGTCACGTCCACATCCTGCTCCCCTCGATCGTCTCGGACGTCGGCACCGTATGCCGTGACCGGACGCGACCTGAGGGGATTGCTTCGGTGACCCGCGCGCACTACACGAGAGGGACACCGCCGAAGCGGGAGCCATCCAGAAAACAAGAAAACCCCCGGATTGACCGGGGGTTTTCTGTTGGTGACCCCAGCGGGATTCGAACCCGCGTTACCGCCGTGAGAGGGCGGCGTACTAGGCCGCTATACGATGGGGCCGCTGCCGTGGCAACCGTTCAAGTATGCCATGCGGTCTTGCGTTGCGCCAAATCGAGGCCGGGATCCGTGTCGGGTTGCCTCGGCGACCCCTGAAGAGTTGACTCGCGTCATGCGAATCACCAAGCACGAGCATGCCGCCCTCACCCTCGAGAAGCAGGGCCGCAAGCTCATCATCGACCCCGGTTCGTTCACGACTCCCCTGCCCGACACGGCGAACGTCGCAGCCCTCGTGATCACGCACGAGCACCCAGACCATTGGACGGCCGATCACATCGACCGCCTCGTCGCCGCGAATCCCGGGCTGCCCATCTACGCGCCCGAGGGCGTCAAGAACGCGGCACCCGGTTACGACATCACCGTCGTGGCCCCCGGCGACACGGTTGATGTGGAGCCGTTCCGTCTCCGCTTCTTCGGCGGTCGCCACGCCGTCATCCACGAGAGCATCCCGGTGATCGACAACGTGGGCGTGCTGGTCGACGACACGTTCTACTATCCGGGCGACTCGTACGCCCCGCCCAAGGGACACGACGTGGCCGTGCTCGCCGCGCCCGTCGGCGCACCCTGGTTGAAGATCGGCGACGCCATGGACTTCGTCCTCGCCGTGAAGCCGCGCCAGGTGTTCGCCACACACGACATGACGCTGTCGGTCGCGGGCAAGGAGATGGGGCGAGCCCGCCTGAAGTGGTCCGCAGAGCAGCACGGTGGCGATCTCGTCGTTCTCGAGCCGGGCGACGCTCTCGAACTCTGAACAGGAACGACGAAGGCGGATGCGGCACCCGGAGGTGTCCGCATCCGCCTTCGGCGTCTGAAGGATGCCTTACTCGGCGTCGAGGTCCGTCTCGAGCAGGGCGACGAGCTCGTCGAGAGCCTGCTCGGCCCCCTCGCCCTCCGCCTTCAGGGTCACGACACTGCCGTGCGAAACACCGAGACCGATGATCGACAGGATGCTTCCCGCGTTCAGGTCGGGGCCGCCCTCAAGGGCGATCGTGACGGGGAGCTTCTTCTCCTGCACCGCCTGCACGAAGAGCTTGGCGGGGCGCGCGTGAAGCCCCGAGCTGCTGGCGATTGTCGCCTGACGTTCTGCCATGAGTGATTCCTCTCGTCTTACCCTTCTATGCTCTCAGGCCGCGACGGGTGCTGCCGCCGCTTGCGCCTGAGCGAGTTCTTTGCTTCCGACCCACTTCTTCAGCGCGACGACCGCCAGCGCGGTCACCAGGGTCCCTGCGACCAGTGCCACCAGGAAGCCCCAGATCGGGTCGATGGCGAAGAACACGAAGATCCCGCCGTGGGGCGCCAGGGACGAGACCCCGAGAGCCATGCTCAGTCCGCCCGTGACGGCACCGCCGATGAGGTTGGCGGGGATGACGCGCAACGGGTCGGCGGCCGCGAACGGGATGGCACCCTCGCTGATGAAGGCGGCACCCAGCAACCAGGCCGCCTTGCCGTTCTCCTTCTCGACGGGCGTGAACAGGCCGCGAGCCAGGACGGTGGACGCCAGAGCCATGGCCAGCGGCGGGACCATGCCCGCGGCCATGACCGCCGCCATGATCAGGAACGGCACGGCGTGGATGTCGGCGGTCGACGCACTCGCGAGACCTGCGGTGGCGAAGGCGTAGGCGACCTTGTTGACGGGGCCGCCGAGGTCGAAGCACATCATGAGGCCGAGGATGATGCCGACGACGACGATCGCTCCGGTTCCCGCGAGGTCGGTCAGGCCCACGTTCAGCGCGTCCATGAGAGCCGCGATCGGCCGGCCCAGGAAGAGGATCATCAGACCCGAGGCGATGATCGAGCCCACCAGCGGGATGATCACGACCGGCATGAGACCCCGCAGCCAGCGAGGCGGGTTGAGGCGTCCGAGCCACCAGGCGATGAAACCGGCGAGCAGACCGCCGATGATGCCGCCGATGAAGCCCGCGTTCATGAGTACCGCGACGGCACCCGCGACGAAACCGGGGGCGATGCCGGGGCGGTCGGCGATCGCGAAGGCGATGTAGCCCGCCAACGCAGACACCAGGAAGCCCATCGACGTCGCGCCGATCATGAAGGCGACGGAGCCGAGGTATTGGCCGATGGGACCCAGCGGCGACGTGATGTTCTCCGTCGGCAGGTTCCACAGCGAGTTGTCGATGATCACCTTGCCGGCGTCGGCGGTCACCTGATAGCCGCCCAGGAGGAATCCGAGCGCGATCAACAGACCGCCGCCGGCCACGAACGGGATCATGTAGCTCACGCCCGTGAGCAGGATCCGCTGGATCTTGGCACCCCATCGCTCGTTCTGTGCGGGAGCGCTGCTGGTAGCCGAGGCGCCGCCGGACGCAGCCGGGACGCGCGCACCGCTCGGGTCCTTCGCCGCCGCGAGGGCCTCCGTGATGAGGGCGACGGGCTGCTCGATGCCGCGCTTAACCCCCGAGCGCACGACGGGCTTACCGGCGAAGCGCTGCGGCTCGCGCACATCCACGTCGACGGCGAAGATCACCGCGTCAGCGTCGTCGATCACGCTCTGCGGAAGCGCCTTGTAGCCACTGGAGCCCTGGGGCTCGACGATGAGGTCGATGCCCTGCTCCTTGCCGGCCGCGGTCAGCGCGTCGGCGGCCATGAAGGTGTGCGCGATACCGGTCGCGCAGGCGGTGACGGCGACGATCCGTGCGGGGCGACCGTCGACCTCGAGCGCGGTGGAAGCGGATGCGGCGGGCGCCGACGGGGTCGCCGCGGGCGCTGCGGCCTCCTCCTCGCCGATCGCCTGACGGACGATGGACACCACGGCGATCGCATCTGCGGCCTGGCGCAGGTCGCTCGTGAACGATTCCTGCATGAGGCTTCGGGCCAGGCGGGACAGCACGGCGAGGTGCTCCTCGGCGGCGTCCGCAGGCGCCGCGATGAGGAAGACGAGATCGGCGGGGCCGTCCGCGGCGCCGAAAGCCACCGCGGGCTTCAGCCTGGCGAAGGCAAGAGAGGCCTGCGAGACGGCGGGGCTCTTGGCGTGCGGGATCGCGATGCCGCCGGGCAGGCCGGTCTCATCCTTCTCCTCGCGCGCCCAGGCGTCGGCGAAGAGAGCCTCGGCATCCGTGGCCCGACCCGCGGCGACCACGCGCGCGGCAAGGGCCCGGATGACGGCTGCCTTGTCGGCGCCGAGATCCTCGTCGAGGACGACGAGCTCCGGTGTGATGGTGTCGGACACGATGACCTCCAGTGGTCGGGTTCGTCAGCGGATGATCCGCTGCACGGGAATCTCGGCGGTGACAAGATCCGCCGGGGTCGGGGGTTGGGTTCCGGGAAGGGATGCGGCGGCGGCGCCGTAGCGCATCCCCCTGCGCAGACGTTCCTCAGGCTCGGCGCCGGCGACATCGGCCAGTAGATATCCGGCGAGGGAGCTGTCGCCCGCGCCCACCGTGCTGACCGCGGTGATGCGCGGGGCCGTTCCCACCCAGACGCCGTCCTCGGTGACCAGCAGGGCCCCTGCTGCGCCGAGCGTCACCAGTGCTGCACCGACGCGCGGGCCGACGAGGTCCTGAGCGAGCGCGATGATCCCGTCGATGTCACGGGTGTCGGCGGGGGCGCCGGTGAGTTCGGCGAGTTCATGCTCGTTGGGCTTGATGAGGTCCGGGCGAGCCTCGGCCACAGCGGCCGCGAGTGCGACACCCGAGGTGTCGACGGCGATGCGAGGCGTCGCGTCGCCGTGCGCGGCGCGAACGGCGAGGATCACGCGCACGTAGAAGTCGTCACCGGCACCTGGCGGGAGGGATCCCGCGAGCACGAGCCAGTCGGCGCCCGCGGTGGCCGCCACGATCGTGCCGATGAGCGCGTCCGCATCCGCCGCGTCGAGCTCGGCGCCGGGCAGATTGATCTTCGTCGTCGTCCCCTGCGGATCGGCCAAGGTGAGGTTCGCACGGGCGTGGCCGTGGACGGGGACGGATCGAACGGGGATGCCGGTCTGCGCGAGCGCCGCTGCGTACGGATCCTGCTCGGCGAGCGGAAGCACGGCGAGTGTCGGCGTTCCCGCCGCGGCGACGACGCGGGAGACGTTCACGCCCTTCCCTCCGGCATCCTCGCGGACGCCGAGAGCGCTCTGCACCTCGCCGACCTCGAGCGGGCCGGCAAGCGAGACCGCTCGGTCGAGAGAGGGGTTCGCGGTGACGGTGACGATCATGCCTGCACCACCTCGATGTCGGCGCGCTCCAGCGCTTCGGCCAGCGAGGACGGCGGGGCCGCATCCGTCACGAGCACGTCGAGCGCGGCGAGCGGCGCGAACGAGACGAGCAGCTCGAGGTCGAACTTCTGGGCGTCGCAGAGGACGACGACGCGGCGTGCCGCCGCGACCGCCGCGCGCTTGACCGCCGCCTCCTCCGGGTCGGGGGTGCTGAGGCCGAACGAGGCGGAGAGTCCGTTGGTACCGAGGAAGGCGATGTCGGGTCGAAGGTTCTGGATGGCGGCGACGGTGGTCGCCCCGACCGCTGCGCCCGTGACGCGACGCACGCGACCGCCGACGAGGGTGAGGTCGATGCCGTCCTGTTCGGCGAGCAGAGGTGCGTGTGCGAAGGAGTGGGTGACCACATCCGCTCGTCCTCCGCGCGCAGCCAGATGCGATGGCAGCTCCTGGGCGAGTGCGCCGACTGTGGAGCCGGCGTCCAGCAGCACGGATCCGCTGAAGCGGTCGCCGAGGAGGTTCAGTGCGGCCCGCGCGATCCGTCCCTTCGCGTCGCTGCGTTCATGGATGCGCTCGCTGATGGACGTCTCGCGGGTGCTGGAGCGGCCCTGAGCGACGGCGCCGCCGTGCACACGCTGCAGAACACCGCGCTGCTCCAGAGTCGCGAGGTCGCGGCGCACGGTCTCGGTGGTGACATCGAAGCGCGCCGCGAGGTCGACGACCACAAGTCGTCCCTCGGCGTCCAAGATTCTCTCGATCGCCGCCTGGCGCTCCGTTGCGTACATGATCCTCCTCGAAGGATCAACACATTACAACACAAAGCCACACAAAGGAACGGTTGCGCCGGGTAAAAACCACATGCGCTGTGGTCACAGGAGCCGCGGCCCCGCAGGCGTGAGAGTGACGATCATCCAACTGCGTTGCCCGTCGGAGGTGCGCCGCATCCGCGCCCAGTGCCCGGAGGACGTGACGACGGAGTCTCCGCGCAGGACACGCCGCGCATCGACGTGTCCGTATCCGGCGTTCGCGACGGCGAACTCGATCGCTCTCATGTCGGTCGAGAACATGTCGACGCGCACGAACGACGCCACGATCGCGATGACGAAGAGCAGGAACCCTCCGAAAGCGAGAATCAGCGCGGCAGGCACCACACCCATCCCTACGGACGCGATCATCAGCCCGAGAATCGCCGCCACGATCAACGCGCACCCTCCCACGATCGTGCAGACGACCATGACGATCATCCACGTCCGCACGGCGCGCGCTCTGGGCGCGTCGACGACCACCTCACTCGGCTGCATGCCCTCCCCCTCGTTCGGTTTCATCCTGCGCGATCACTCCCTGCGAACATCGCCTCTTGACGCGCGGACGTCGGCACGCAAAACGGTGGCCCGGTCCGCAGTGCGGACCGGGCCACCGTTGTGCGAGGCGGTTCAGGCTTCGCTCATGGCCTGGACGGCCGCCTGGCCCTTCGCCGCGTAATAGGCGGCGCGCGCCGCATCCTTGCGCGCCTGCTCCGCGTAGCCGTGCTCGAGCACGTCCTGCGGCACCTCGACGCTCTCGACGTGGTTCACGCCGTGGTACTTCTCGATGTAGGCGTCGAGCTCGGGGCCCGACGTCCACGAGGTGATGAGGCAATAGCGCGGGTCGGTGCCGTTGTGCGTGGCCGCGTGCCAGAGGCGCTGCGTGTCGATGATCAGCTGCGCGCCGGCGGGGAGCGCGATGCGCACCTCGCCACGCGGGTCTGTGCGGTTCTCACGCAGGACGAAGTAGCTGTCCTTGTCGTCCGTCAGGTTGAAGAACCCGCGCACGACCCAGCCGGTGCCGTCCGGGTTCAGGCGGTTGTTGTCGTCCTGGTGGAGGTTGTAGAGGCAGTCGCCGTAGGGCGTGGGCTGCAGCTCGATGACGCGGCAGCGGCCGACGTTCGCGCCGGGCTCCTGCGCGCGACGCACGAGGTTCGGAGCCTTGGCGACCTGCGAGTCGATCCAGACGCCGTCCTTGTCGGTGCGCGGCGGCTTGTGGTTCCAGAACCCGTTGCACTCGATCTCGCCGAAGGCACTGGCGAGAGGAGCGAACCGGGTGTCGCCCGAGGACTTCCAGTCGTTGTACTCGATGTCGAGCCACTCTTTGGGATCGAGCTCCTGGTTGTAGCTGTCGAGGACGACGTAGCCGGTCTCCTCGAGAGCGGCGGACTTGATGTAACCCATGACGAATCATGCCTTTCGGTGGGGGGTCAGCGCGTTTTTACTGGCCCAGGTAAGGTCAGCCTACTCGGGCACCTCTGCAATACCCGGGAGGCCCGAGGCCCCGGCCTAGAGTGGTCTGGTCGCCCCGCGCGACGCGCTCCGCCCGCAACGAGATCGAGGATCATGGCCACCGCCACCAACGTCGATGCGACCGCCGTCAACACGATCGCCTGGCTCAGCGATCCCGACCTCGCCATCGTCGTTCCCGTGTACCAACGGCAGTACCGATGGGACATCGGCGGATGCGAGCAGCTGCTGGCCGACGTCCGCCAGGTCGCCGATCTCCCGGAGGGCCACACGCACTTCCTGGCCTCCATCCTGTCGTCGCGCGGCGGGGAATCCGACGACGCCGAGCTCGTGCTCATCGACGGCCAGCAGCGCATCACGACGCTCATGCTTCTGGTCGCCGCCCTCGAACACACCGTGCGCGACACCGACCCCGCGCTGGCGGCACGCCTGCACGAGGTGCTCGTGCGCGGCGGCGAGAGCCACCGGACGAAGCTGCGCCCCCACCGGGCGTGGGCGGACGTCTTCGAGAGCGTGGTGCTCGATCGACGAGGTGCGGACGCCGAGGATCGCACATCGCGCTTCGACGACAACTACGCGTTCTTCCGCAGCCAGATCCGGCCCGAGGAGGCGCCCCGCATCTGGCGAGGGCTTCAGCGCCTCGAGCACGTCGCCATCGCGCTCGGCGCCGACGCCAACGCGCAGCAGATCTTCGAGAGCCTGAACTCGACGGGTGAGCCCCTGCGGGATCACGAGCTGATCCACAACTACATCCTCATGGGTCTCACGCACGCGGAGCAGACCGAGATCGAGGAGCGGTTCTGGCTGCCGATCGAGCAGAACACCGGCGAGGCCATCGCGGACTTCTGGCGCCACTACCTGGTGATGCGCACCGGCCGAGAGCTCACGGGCGGCACGACGCGCGCCGTCTACGACGCGTTCCGCGGCGAGTTCCCGGTGCTCGAGGCCGAGACGCTGGAGAGGGACGCGGCCGAGTGGAAGGCGTACTCGGAGATCTACCGCGTCCTCCTCGAACCCGCGCACACCCCCGACGAAGGCGTCGCCGCGCAGCTCCGCTTCCTGGGCACGTTCGGGCGCGGCACCTTCCCGCTGGTCATGGCCGCGTACCGAGACCGCGAGCAGGGTCTCATCGGCCGCGACGCACTGATCGAGACGCTGGAGGATCTGCAGGCGCTGCTGCTGCGTCGCCTCGTCGCCGGCCTCACCAACGACCGGCTCGTCGCCCGTCTGTGTCGCGCACGCGCCGAAGGCGCTGAGGCATTGAGCCACGCCTTCGGACGCATCACGCCCTCCGACGAGCGGATGCGGATCGCCCTGAAGTTCACTCCCCTGCCGCATCCGGCGTACGTGCTGGCACGGCTGGCCGGACGTGACTCCGCGGCGGATCTCGACGTCGAGCACATCGTTCCGCTCGCACCGGGAGACGGATGGAGCGGCGACGGCGTGCGCACGTGGAGCGAGTTCTCGGAGGACGAGCAGAACAGCCACCGGGCGCTCGCGGCGACGCTGGGCAATCTCGCGCTGCTCGAAGAGCCGCTCGCGGAGCGCGCGCTCGACCGTTCGTTCCCGGACAAGCGCGACCTGTACCGCCGCAGCGCCGTCGAGCTGACCGCATCCGTCTCCGACCTCGAGGCGTGGAACACCGCCGCGATCTCCCGGCGCACCGTGGAGCTCATCGAGCTGTTCCTCACGGTGTGGCGCCGCCGAGCCGATGTGCTCATCGACGACGACGATCTGACCCCCATCCTCGACGCGAAGAAGCGCCGTGGCTTCCCGCCGGGCTGGCAGCAGGAGTGGTCATACGTGGAGTACCGCGGCGAACACTGGGAGATCTACGACATCGCGTCCTTGTTCAACCGCATCTTCAAACGGCTCTGGGCCGACGCCCGCGAGGACCTCCTGTCGTTCAGTGCGCGACGCGGTGGTCCCGTGTATGAGACGCGAGCGTGGAACGGGCAGTGGGACGAGCTCGGCGACGGCGCCTTCCTCTACATGGGCTGGGACTCGCGTTACATGCTCGCTGCCGTACAGGGGGTGCTCGAGGAGGCCGGGATCGCCGCGGAGGTCTTCGTGAAGTACTCCTACATCGGCAACGCGATGCGCGACTGAGCCGCAGGGCTCAGGCGTCTCGCTGCGGGTCGCGCGCCCGCATCCAGGCGCGGTTGTCGGGTCGCCGGGGTGCAGCGACGGGCCGCACCGCGACAGCCGCGGCGATGGCGGCGACCAGAGCGAGACCGCACGCCGGCAGTTGCAGGGCCACCTCGGGCCAATCGGCGGGGATGTCGGCCGTGGCCCACACGCCCACGATGATGGCACCCAGTGCGGCCGCCGGAGTGAGCCACCAGAAGACGTCGCGGACGAGGCCGGGTGACATCTGGCGGGTTCCTCGCACGCGCCAGACGATGACCGCGGCGACACCCAGGATCACCGCGACGGAGGCCGTCGAGAGCACGATGATCGTGGGAAGCGCCCACGCGAACTGCTTCGCGTCACGCGCGGCGGGATCGGTACCCGCCCACGTTCCGGCGGGGAACTCCATGAGGATCCCGAGATCCGAGTAGAGGCTGTCCGTGGGGTAGCCGTACTCACCGTGGGTGACCTCGAACGAATGCACACGCGCATCCGACGAGGTGTCGTCCGACTCCGTGATCGTCCCGCCCTTCGCCCCCGAGGAGGGCGGGGGTTCCAACTCGCTCTCGAGCGTGCCGAACGGGTACGACGAGTCCTTCCAGTCGCGCGAATCCTCGGATGTCGCGGGGTCCTCCCGCAACCAACCGGCCGCGAAGGCCTGCTGCGCCACATCGTCGTCCACACGCACCGAGACGGTGACCGGATCGGGCTTGGACGGGTACGTCCACCCGCTCTCCCACCCGTCCACCAGTCCCGCCCATCGGATGCGGTCGACCCGCTCCCCCTCTCGCCCCGATGCCCGCGACGCCTCCCCCGCCACGGCCGGCGAGGTGTAGGTGTAGCGCACCTCGACCTCGCCCCTGCCGCTGCGCACCTCGGTCATGGCGGTCGTGATGGTGCCGGCGTCGTCGCGGATCGACAGATGGAACGGTACTGCCTCGCCGTCGACGCGCACCTCGTCGACCTCCAGGCCGAGGGACTGCCCCTCGACCCGGGCGAGGACGGGGGTCGCGAACTGCGGCACGCGGGCGGACTCGTCGTCGAAGTCGACGACGGTGGTCTGCACCACGTCGAGACGCGGCTTGTCGCCGTCCGCGCTGAGGCGCGCCTCGACGGACACGCTGGTGACCTGCGTGTAGAGCGTGCCCGCGTCCTCGAAGTCCCACCGGTCGTACGTGCTGAGTCGAAGGTAGGGATTGGGCATCACCGCGGCGATGCCCACGGCACCCGCGACGATCAGGAGCGCGGCGGCGCGCACGAGCAGACGCGGCCATGAGAGGAAGTCCGTGGTGCGCCATGCCCGCAGCTCCGCGTCGCCGCCGAGCTCCCGCTCGACGAGCGCCGAGACGCGGCGTCCAGCCTCCCGCGGGTCGGCCACGACCACGGCGTAGGGCAGCAACGCGTCGTCGAGCGTGGTGCGCTCCAGCGCCGACGTGCGGCGGGCGTAGACGTCGATGCCCGCCAGATACTGCCGTGCGAGAGCGCCCTTTCGGGTCAGCGGCCGGGCGGAGACGGCGAGCCACAGCACGACGGCGGACACCGCCAGCGAGACGAGGACGAACACACCGGGCCACCAGATCACGGCGAGCGTCTCCTGGTGCGAGAGCTGACGGATGATGGCGAGCTGCACCACCGTCAGCGCGAGCGGCGCTGCGATGAACCAGTCGCGGACGAAGCCGCTCGGAATGCGTCGGAACCCCTCCGCGATCTGGCTCGGTCGAGCGGGTACCCCGCGCGCGCCCGGAACCGGTCGCCCACCCGACCGGTCCGCCGCGCCGCGCGTCCCGCGGCGATCAGGGCCGTGCGTCGGGCGGAGCGCCGCGTGCCGCTCACCGCATCCAGGGCGAGCGCGAGCTCACGGGTGCGCGGCCGACGCACGATCTGGACGGCCTGTGCGACGGAAACACCCTTCGGCGGATCGTCCTGCGCGACGTACCAGGGGCGACCGCGGGCATCGCTCCACGCCACAGCGCGGGCGGCGATGGCGAACGGCAGCGTGAGAAGCAGGATCGCGAGCGGCAGAAGGGGCCCGAAGGTCTGCACCAGGAACAGCCCGGTGGGCGGCGGCATGGCGAAGGTGCCGGCGGGGAAGAGCATCCGGAACCACGCGGCCGCGTGCGGGGGGACGTTCTGGTCGACGGCGAATCCGTACACCTTCTGGCCCGGCGGCGCGTTCTCCTCGGGCTCCAGCCAGTCCGTGCCGCTCACAAGCGTCCACGCGACACCGCCGGAGGGTTGACGAACGAGCAGCGCGTCGAGCTCGTCCGGCACCGTGACGCTGACGTCCAGCGCCGCGAATCCCTGCGGCCAGTCCGGCCCGAACACGCTCCACTCCAGCAGATCGACGGCGTCGCCCGTGACGTCATCGGTCGATATGTAGGCGAGGTCCTGGATGCGGTAGCGCAGCACGAACTCGTGATCGCCGCTCAGCCGTTCACCGGTGTCGAGCACGAACGTGAGTCGGTCCCCTCGCTCCCGCAGGCGGGGCTCGACAGCGACGCCGTCGATCGACGCCGTCACGTCACGCGGCGCGAGGTCGTGTCCCTGGTACTGCGTCGACAGCACGCGCCGGATGCCCGACTCATCCACGTCGTCGGGGAAGAAGGCCGTGATCGTCTCGACGACCTCCGCCTGCAGCCGGCCCTCATCGTCGCGCGTCAACGTGTAGTCGACGTCGAAGTCCCGCGCGATCCAGGTGTCGGTGGCGTTCTTGGCGGAGTCGGTGATCTCCTCCAGCCCCAGCGGCGGGTTGATGACCGGCCCCACCAGAAGGAAGGCGGCGACCGCCGTGACCACGAGCCAGAAACCGCCGATCGCCATGCGAAGCGGCCGACCGCCGTGAGAGCGAAGCCACCCCTCCCACCGCACCAGCCACCGCGACAGCAGTGCCCAGAGCGGGGTCGGCCGGGGACGGTCATCGGCGAATCGCTCTTCGCCGTCCGCGCGCGGGGCGAGCTCCCCCGGGTCCTCCTCGCCGCTCATCCGACCCAGCGTAGGGGGTCGCGGAGGGTGCGCTACGCCTCTTGTGGACCGCGGGCCAGGCGCATCCCGATGTCGTCTCCGCCCGCATCCGGCAAGGCGCCGCGACGCGTCGAGGCCCTGGCACTGAACGCATCACTCGCGAAGCTGCCGCCGCGGAAGACCCGACGATCGTCGTCGCCCGACGGGTCGAGGAGGTCCCAGCACCACTCCCACACGTTGCCGAGGGTGTCGAAGAGTCCGTTGAGGTTCGGCATCTTCCCACCCACCGGCTGCGGACGAGTCGCTCCGTCCGCCGCCGTCCATGCGACCTCCGTCAGGGGGCCGTAGTGCGCGGCCGTGGAGCCGGCGCGGCACGCGTACTCCCACTCAGCTTCGGTCGGGAGGCGGTAACCGTCGGCATCCCGGTGCCAGGTGACCTCGGCACCGTCGAACCCGTAGGCGGAATCGAGTCCCTCCCACTCGGATGCGGCGTTGCACAGTCGAACCGCGCGCAGCCAACTGAGGTGGGTCGCGGGCACCCGCGGGCGGCGCACCTCGATACCGAGAAGCTCCGCGAGCACCTCCTCCGTCACGGGGTACACACCGATCTCGAAGGCGCCGACCTCGACGGTCCGCCGCGATCGTCCGCGCGCATCCGAGATCACCACCGCCCCGGCATCGAGCGCCCGCATCTCGATATCGACCATCCCGCCACCCTACGTCGGCCCTGGGCCGGCGGATTCTCCGCGAGAGGGCGGGCTAGACGATGCCGCCGATCATCGCGTCGCGGCGCAACTGATCATGGGTCGCGTGGAACTTGCCGTCCGGCGTCCACCACGCCTCGTGGCCCGCGGCATCCGGATGCTGCTCGACGACGGCGGGCCAGTGCTCCTTGATGTTCTTGAGGTAATAGCGGAGCTCGCCGCCCACCGTGCGCTTCTCGACCTTGTCGGATGCTTCGAGCTGTTCCTTCGTTGGCTCAGTCATGGGGTGAGCATAGGGGCGCGCACCGGGCTGTGGCGAGCGTCTCGCCACAGCAGCCAGGCGCAGACGAGCCCCTGCGCCATCACGATCGCGCTGATCGTCGACGCGATGACGCCCGCGGATTGATCCGCGGCTGTCAGTAAGTCGAATCCGGCGTGCAAGATCAGCACCGGCACGATGCTCCAGCGTGCACCTTGAGCCATCCAAGACAGAAGGAACGATCCCGTGATGAGCGCGAGGATCCAGCCGATGATCCCCGCACCCATGGCGGTGTAGGTCGGATTGAAGAGGAACGCCGGAGCGTGCCAGCCGATCCAGACCGCGGCGACGACCAACGTCGCCCAGAACACCGACATCCGGCGTGCGAGGGCGGGCAGGAGCCACCCGCGCCATCCCGACTCCTCCCCCAGCCCGAAGGTGAGAACCCACACGAGCGCCACGAGCGGCCAGGCAAGACCGGGCAGCTTTTCTGTCGCACCGAACTGTGAGGCATCGGGCCAGGATCCGGACACCACCGCGGCGACGCCGTATCCGACGACGACGTAGACCACGGGCATGCCGATCGCGGCGATCCACCACCGCGCGGGGAACCGCACGGAGAACGCGCGCCGCACCCACCGCGCCAGCTCCGCGGGTCCGCCCTCCCAGAGGGATGCGGCCACCGCGCCGCAGGCAGGTCCGAGCGAGCCGAGGAAGAACGTCCACGGCACCGTGGCGAGCCCGCCTTGCTGCGCCTCGACGGCCAACGGTGCCCACACGATCCACGTCACGCCGAACGACACGCACAGGAACACCGCAACACCGCCGCCGCCGCGGCGTGCGGCGGCGTCCGGGATGCGGCCCGAACCGGTCATGTCTCCAGTGCACACCCTATCGCTTCGCCGCGCTTCGGCCGCGCGCCGGGAAAATCCGTCGACCTGCGCCGACGGAATCCGTCGCGCGCCGCCGGTCGAGTACCACTCCTGTGCGCAGTTGTACACACGGCGGGACACACCCTGCGCACGCCGTCGACGGCGGATATCCTCCCTGAGTGGCTTCGGACGCCACGGAATCCGTCGAAAGCGAGCACCACGTGAGTCTTCTCCGCACCAAATCGGTCGAGCAGTCCATCGCCGATACCGAGGAACCGGAGTTCCGCCTCAAGAAGTCGCTCAGCGCGCTCGATCTCACGGTGTTCGGCGTGGGAGTCGTGATCGGCGCCGGAATCTTCACGCTCACGGGGCGCGCCGCGCACGAGGTCGCCGGTCCGTCCATCGTCATCAGCTTCGTGATCGCGGCGATCGCGTGCGGCCTCGCGGCCATGTGCTACGCCGAGTTCGCCTCGACGGTGCCGGTGTCGGGTTCGGCGTACACGTTCTCCTACGCGTCTCTCGGAGAGTTCTTCGCCTGGATCATCGGGTGGGACCTCATCCTTGAGATGTTCCTCGGCGCCAGCGTCGTCGCGCAGGGATGGAGCGCCTACCTCGGCGCCTTCCTCGAGCAGCTCGGTATCGTGCTGCCCGAGCAGCTCTCGTACGGCGGTGCGGTGGACGTGCCCGCGATCCTGCTCGTTCTCGTGCTCGGCGCACTCATGACGATCGGCATCAAGGAGTCGCTGCGCGTCAACCTCGTGCTCGTCGCGGTCAAGCTCTTCATCGTGCTGTTCGTCATCGTCGCCGGACTCATGTTCGTGAACCCCGCCAACTACGCCCCGTTCGTCCCGCCCGCCGAGGCGACCGCATCCACCTCCGGACTCACGCAGCCGCTGCTGCAGTTCCTGTCCGGCATCGAGCCGGCCACGTTCGGCGTCGGCGGCATCCTCGCCGGTGCCGCTCTCGTGTTCTTCGCCTACATCGGGTTCGATGTCGTGGCGACGACCGCCGAGGAGACTCGGCGCCCGCAGCGCGACATGCCCATCGGCATCATCGCCTCGCTCATCATCTGCACGATCCTCTACTGCGCCGTGGCACTGGTGGTCACCGGCATGGTCTCCTACCGCGATCTCGACCCCGCGGCCGCCCTCGCCAACGCGTTCGCGTACCACGGCCAGTCATGGATGGCGACGGTCATCTCGGCCGGCGCGGTCGCGGGGCTCACCACGGTCGTGCTCACGCTGCTGATCGGTGCGACGCGGATCATCTTCGCGATGTCGCGCGACGGTCTGCTGCCGCAGAAGCTCGCGCGCGTGCACCCGCGCTGGCGCACCCCGTGGGTCATCTCGATCGTGGTGACGATCGTCGTCGCCGTCGTCGCGGGGGTCACGCCCGTGGGCGTCCTCGAGCAGATGGTGAACATCGGCACGCTGTCGGCCTTCGTGCTGGTCTCGGT
Organism: Microbacterium sp. RG1; assembly: GCF_005347485.1. Taxonomy (NCBI): domain Bacteria; kingdom Bacillati; phylum Actinomycetota; class Actinomycetes; order Micrococcales; family Microbacteriaceae; genus Microbacterium; species Microbacterium sp. RG1. The sequence goes on from NZ_CP034121.1 coordinate 1,160,609, forward strand.
GGGTGTCGTGGTTCTTCGTCGCACACGTCCCGATCTGAAACGCGGGTTCCGTGTGCCCTGGAGTCCCGTGCTCCCGATCCTTTCGGCGCTGATCTGCACCTACCTGATGCTGAACCTCTCGGTCGAGACGTGGCTGCGCTTCCTCATCTGGCTCGCCCTCGGCGTCGCGATCTACTTCGCCTACTCCCGTCGGCACGCGCGCGTCGGCACCGGCGACTTCCTGAACCCCGCGACGCCCCGGGTCGTGGCGCCTCCCGAGAAGTGAGCGTCTCCGAGGACGCCGCGTCCTCGGAGACCACAGCGGACGCATAGCGTCGCATAGCCCCGTCGACGCTGAGACATGGGTCGCACAGGCAACCGCCCCGTATCCATGGAGGCATGGCCCCCAAACGTCGACCTCCCACCGCCGACTCGTTCGCCGACGGCGCGCGACCCACGAACCGACGACGCAGACGATGGAGCAAGCGCTCCCGACGCGTCGTCGTAGCCACCTCGGTGACGCTGGCCCTCACCGTCGGGGGCGGCGCGTGGTGGGCCGCGGATCGCTTCCTCATCCCCCACGTCGAGATCTCGGACGTGTCCGCCTACGAAGCGGAGCATTCGACGGTCACCGCGACGACGGAGGCGTCGTCGCCAGCGACCACCGTACTGACCGACACGCAGTACAGCGCCGGGTCCACGACGGTGACGATCTCCACGGTCACCGAGGGCAGCGGCTCCGACACGGTCACGTACTACGTGGCGGACGTGGTTCTGGGAGACGCCACAGATCTCCGCTCCGCGTTCGCAAACGATCAGTTCGGCGAGAACATCATCGAGACGACGAGCGCGATCGCCGAGGACAACGATGCCGTCTTCGCCATCAACGGCGACTACTACGGCTTCCGTTCGACGGGCATCGAGATCCGCAACGGAGTGATCTACCGCGACGAACCCGCCCGCCAGGGACTGGCCTTCTATACGGACGGCCATGTCGAGGTCTACGACGAGACGCAGACGAGTGCGCAGGCCCTGCTCGATGCCGGAGTGTGGAACACGCTGAGCTTCGGACCGGCCATCGTCCAGGACGGGCAGACCGTATCGGGCATCGAGGACGTGGAGATCGACACGAACGTGGGCAACCACTCGATCCAAGGCGATCAGCCTCGAACTGCGGTCGGCGTGATCGATGACAACCATCTCGTGTTCGTGGTCGTCGACGGCAGGCAAAGTGGCTACAGCGAGGGCGTGACCCTTCCCGAGCTGGCCGACATCATGATCTCGCTCGGCGCGACCACCGCGTACAACCTCGACGGCGGTGGTTCGTCCACCATGTACTTCAACGGGCAGGTGATCAACTCGCCGTCGAACGGGGGCGAACGCGGCACGAGCGACATCCTCTACGTGGCGGGCTGAGTGATGTATGTGTTGATCCCGTCCTTCGAGCCCACAGCGCAGCTCCCCGAGCTCGTGGCCCGGCTCGCTCAGACAGCTCCGGAGCTCGACGTCCTCGTCGTCGACGACGGGAGCGGACCCTCCTCTGCTGCGCTGTTCGATGCGGCGCGCGCCGCAGGGGCCGAGGTGATCGCGCACGAGCGCAACCGAGGCAAAGGCGCCGCCCTGAAGACAGGGCTGGGGCACATCGCCGCCCACGACCCGCACTCGGCCGTCGTCACCGCCGACTCCGACGGCCAGCACACGGTCGCCGACATCCTGCGCGTCGCCGAGACGCTCCGCGCCGACGCGGATGCCGGCGGGGCTTCGCTGATACTCGGCGTGCGACTCTTCCGCGGACGCGTGCCGCTGCGCAGCCGCGTGGGCAACGCGGTCGCCGGTGGGCTGTTCCGCGCCGCCACCGGACGGCGCATCTCCGACACCCAGACAGGACTGCGCGGCATCCCCGCGGCGCGCATCGCGTGGGCACGCCGCATCCCGGGCGAAGGATTCGAGTACGAGCAGAGGATGCTCCTGCGCCTCGCGCCGGATGGCGTCCACCTCCGTGAGGTTCCCATCGCCACCGTGTACCTCGACCGCAATGCGTCCAGTCACTTCCGCCCCGTTCGCGACTCGCTGCGCGTGCTCCTTCCGGTGCTGCTGTTCGCCGGATCCTCGTTCGCGGCCTTTCTGATCGACACCGCCGTGCTGTTGGTCATGGAGGCTGTCACCGGCTGGCTCATCCCGTCGATCATCGTGGCGAGGATGCTCTCGGCCACCGCCAATTTCCTGATCAACCGACGGGCGGTCTTCCGTGCTCGAGAGGGGGCGATGGCCGGCCAGGCGGTCCGGTACGCGCTCCTGGCGGCCGCTCTGCTCGCCTCCAACATCGCGTGGATGTCGTTCCTCACGAGCGCCGGGTTCGCGGTGCTGCCCGCCAAGGTGGTCACGGAGTGCGTGCTGTTCGTCCTGAGTTACGGCGTCCAGCGCAGCCTGGTCTTCGCCCGGGCGGATGCGGATGTGCGCTCATACGAGGCGCACAGCGATCGGAGAGATTCCGCTGAAGCGGTGGAGACGGATCGCATCAGTGCGATCGGTGGAATCGAGGGCATAACGACCATCACAGGGAGAACCCGATGACGCCCATCGCCTTCGCGCTCGTCGCGACCGACATCCTCGCCGCCGTCGCTCTGAGCGCCATCTATTTCCACCGGCACCGCCGTCGCGACCTGGTCGTGGCCTTCCTCGGCGTCAACGTGGGAGTGCTCGCCGTCGCGTCGGTACTCGGGACAGCGGAGGTCGCGCTCGGGCTCGGACTCGGCCTCTTCGGCGTCCTCTCGATCATCCGGCTGCGCTCGAGCGAGATCACGCAGCGGGAGGTCGCGTACTACTTCGCGGCGCTCGCCCTCGGCCTGATCTGCGGTCTACCCCACAGCGAGCTCGCCGCACCGATCATCCTCGTGGCTCTCATCGTGTCGGTGCTCGCGATCGCAGACCACCCCCGCGTCCTGTCGCGAGCGCGCCATCAGGTCGTGCACCTCGATCGCGCGATCGCGGACGAGATCGAACTGCGTGCCGAGCTGGAGAACATCCTCCACGGCGATGTGACCGCCCTGACCGTGCAGCAGCTGGATCTCGTCGACGACACGACACTGGTCGACGTGCGCTTCCGCGCCCGGCCGGCTGCGCAGGCGCCATCCGCACAGGCGCCTGCTCGACGGCAGTCCGACACCACACACGGTGCGACCTTCGCCGATATCGTGGGGGGCACCCAGTGAGCGTCGGCACCGGACTCGATGCTGTCGTCGCGGCGCTTCCCGCGGTCGATCTCGACACGATGACAGCGGACGCGGCTCTGCTCAGCCGGGTGGATCGCAAGTACGTCGTACCGGTAGAGGATGCGCGACGACTCCTTGCCTCGGTGGGCGAGATCGCGGGAGTTCCGGCGGCGTTGGAGATCGACGGCCAGCGCGAGCTCACCTACCGTTCGGTCTACTTCGACACGCCCGACCTGCTCAGCTACAGGCTGGCTGCGCGGGGACGTCGCCGCCGATTCAAGCTGCGTACCCGCACCTACATCGACACCGGCGCCGCGTATCTCGAACTCAAGACACGCGGCGCGCGTGGACTCACGCTCAAGGAACGAGGCGCGTACGACCCGGATGAGGCCGACCGTCTCACGAGCGATGCGCGTGAGGAGGTGGCCGTGGCGTTCGGTGCCATCGGAGTGGACCCGGCACGGGCGGATGAGCTCGACGCGAGGATGCAGACGATGTACCGGCGGGCGACGCTGCTCTGGCCGGGCGGCGCGGGCGCTGCCTCGTCGCGATCGACGATCGACACGGATCTGCGTTGGGTCGACGCCGACGGCGAGGGCTTCACGCTGCCGCGGTTCGCCGTGATCGAGACCAAGACCGATGGGAGGCCCGGGGCGCTCGATCGTGCCCTCTGGCGCGCGGGACACCGCCCCCAGCGCATCAGCAAGTACGCCACCGGGATGGCGGCAATGCGCGTGGAACTTCCCCGCAACCGGTGGCACCGGGTCCTGTCCGGAGCCTTCGCCTCCTCGACCGAACTCCGCACTGATCGAAAGGACGCGACATGCGACGCCGACTGATTCCCCTCACGCTCTCCCTCGGGCTCGCCGGTCTGGTCCTGGCGGGGTGCGCCGTGACGACGCAGGCGACCACCACGTCGCAGGCGACGACCTCGACCACGGAACTGATCTCCGACGTCGATCCCGCGATCCCACAGGCCGCCGCCGAGCTGCTGGCAGCGAACGCCGACGGCACGGTCGTCACGGACGACGAGTGGAGCCTGGCCGATGCCGTCTCGATCACCCTCTCGGGCAACACAGCGTCGACCGATGCCGAAGGGGTGGACATCTCCGGGTCGACCGTGACCGTCACCTCGGCGGGTGTGTACCGACTCTCGGGCGAACTCGCCGGACAGGTCGTCGTCGACGCTCCGGACGACGCACTCGTCGTGCTCGTCCTCGACGACGCGACGATATCCGCCGTGAACGGGGCGGCCATCCAGGTCGTCGGGGCGGACGATGTCGCGGTGAACCTCGCCGGCGGCACCACGAACTCGGTCACCGCCTCCACATCCTCCGAAGACGAGGCCAGCGCGGCGATCTATGCCGACACCGACCTGACCATCTCCGGGACGGGATCATTGTCCGTCACCGACACGGGCAACGACGGCATCTCCGCCACCGACGATCTCGCCGTCATCGGCGGCACGATCACGGTCGAGGCTGCGGATGACGGGTTGCGCGGCAAGGATTCGCTCGTGATCTCGGCCGGCGCCATCACTGTCACCGCAGGAGGCGACGCGCTCAAGAGCGACCAGACCGACGACGCCGCCCGCGGTTACGTCTGGATCACCGGAGGCACGCTCGAGGCCACGGCAGGCGATGACGGAATCGACGCTCAGACCGACGCGATCATCACCGGCGGAACGATCGAGCTAGCTGCGGACGACGACGGCATCCACTCCGAGACCGCGCTGGCGATCGCCGGTGGCTCGATCACGATCAGCCGCTCATACGAGGGCATCGAATCCGCCGACATCCGCATCGCCGGCGGCGCCACCGAGGTCAATTCGTCCGATGACGGGCTCAACGCCTCCGGGAACACGTCTTCGGGCGCCGCGGGCGGTGGCGGGATGAGCGACAGCGGGGAGACCCTCACGATCTCCGACGGCACGCTCCTCGTGAACGCCGACGGCGATGGGCTGGATTCCAACGGCACGATCGAGATGACAGGTGGCACGGTGACCGTCTACGGTCCGACCGCGCAGAACAACGGGGCGCTCGACTCCAATGGCGGCATCACCGTGTCCGGCGGCGTCCTGGTGGCGATCGGCAGCAGCGGAATGGCCGAGTCGCCGGAGGAGTCTTCGCCGCAGGGATGGCTTGCGGCGAGCGCGAACGGATCGGCCGGCTCCACGGTGGAGATCAGCGATGCCTCGGGCGCGGTGATCGCCTCCTACACCGCCACCAAGACGTTCGCCTCGGTCGTGTTCTCATCGTCCGACGTGACAGACGGCGAGAGCTACACGGTGGCCGTCGACGGCTCCACGACGACGGTGACCGCCGGGCAGGCCGCCGCGGGCGGAATGGGCCAGGGAGGAGGCGGACGACGGTGAGTGAGACGGGTGCCCGCGGACTCTCTGCTCCGTGGGCACCCGCACGCCTACGTAGGGATCGATCAGAGCGGCGGATAGGGCGGGAAGCCACACGATCCCGCCTGGGGCGCACCCGTACGGCTCGACGCATTGGAGACATGTACGTCGCCATCGCTCGAGTCCAGTTCGGCCCCGCCGAAGACAGCTCCGGATGCGGTGATGTCCGCGTCGGAGGCCTGAACCGCGCCGGCGTCGACGTCGACGTTCTCGAGTCGCACGCGCAGCGGGTGCGCGGCGTCCGCCCCCTTCAGCACCGAGGTCGCTCCGTGTGGCGAGTTCGTGGCGCGCAGATCCGACACGACGATGTCCTGGAACCGGGGGACGTTCGGACCGTTCGTGCCCCCGTAGAACGGATCGATGTCGATCGGCGCCTTGACGGCATCGACGCAGATGCGCCGATACGTCACCTGCTGCACGACACCGCCGACCTTGGGCGAGCTCTTGATCCGGATGCCGGTCGATGACGCACTGACGTTTCCCAAGGCGTCGGTGCCGCTGACGGTGTCGTCGGCGACGAGCACGTCGCTCACGCCGGCCGTCGTCTCGCTGCCGATCGAGATTCCGTGGGTTCCGAAGAGGTGGTTCCCGAGGATCGAGATGTGCGCTGACGGTTGCGAACCGGCCTTGATGGCGATGCCGTCATCCCCGTCCATGATCCACGAGTCGGCGATGGTGACATCCGTCGCGCCGGCCGGATCGATCCCGTCGGTGTTGCGTGCGGTCGCGGGTGTCTGGATGCGCACTCCCCAGATGGTGAGCCCGTCGGCGTTCTGGAAGGAGACGTGAACACCGGGGGCGTCGACCAGGTCGACGTCGTGCAGGGTGACGTCATCCGCCTTCGACGCTTGGACGAGCCGTGGCACGTTCTGGATCCCGTGGCCCTTCGCCGCCTGTGCGAGGTCCCACCAGCTCTGCTGCGCGCCCCACATCGTCTGTCCGCCGCGTCCGTCGACGCGGCCCTGGCGCCCTGCCGCATCGGGTGCCGACGTCAGACCGGTGTGCGCACCGGAGAGAGTCAGCAGCGGCGCGCACCCGCCGCCGCTTCTGCCCACCGTGCCGCAGGCCTCTCGACCCGCGATCTGGTAGTCGGCGGGATTGCGCGAGGCGTAGAGCGTCACGGAGGAGTCGAGCACGAGCACCTCGCCCTGCCGAAGCGTGAGAGGTGCCGTGAGGAAATCCGCGAACGGTCCGGATGCGGCCAACCGCACCGCCACGACGGAGTCGCCGGTCTGCGCGCAACCGTCCAGCGCTTGTTGGATCCGTACCGTGTCCGGCGGGGTGGCCTCATCGGTGTCGTCGGCAGTGCCGTCGGTCAGGGTGAGCTGGGCGGTGACGGTGGCGCACGTCTGAGCGGGGGCCGTGGGTTCCGAGACCGCTCGGCGATCCCCTGAAGCGAGCGTCGACGGGTCCGGCGTTGCGAGGCCCCGGAGAGCCGCGCACCCGCTCACTGTTGTCAGGGCGAGGAGCACACCGATGGCGACGGCGAGAGATCGGTTCGACACGCCGACACGCTGCCAGGAAGGTGTATGCGTGGGCCGAGTGTCAGCGCCCCGCAGCTCTGATCACTCCTCGTCGCCGTCGGCTTTCGCGTGGTGATCGAGATTCGCGATGCCGCGCTTCCAATATCCGTCGACCTCGACACGCTCCTGGGGCAGACGGAGTTCTCCTCGCAGGTACCGACGTATCGGAATCAACGAGGTCGCCTCGCCTGCGACGAAGACGAATGCGGGCTCCGCGTCGGTCAGCGGCACCGCTCTGATCGCATCTTCCAGCGGCGATGCGTAAGCGCTTCCGCCGCGGTGAACCCAGCGAATGTCTGCCGCGACTCCCGGCCGAACTCTCAGCGGCTGCTCGTCTGCGACGTCGTCGACCTCGACCACCGCCGTGACTCGAGAGCCCACCGGCGCTTCCTCCAGCGCACGCATGATGACCGGTAGCGCCGTCTCGTCTCCCGCGACGAGGTAGCGTTCATGCCTCACCGGGAAGAGGACATGCCCTCGCGGACCGAGCTGGCCGAGCTGATCACCGGGACGCGCTCGCGCCGCCCAGGATCCTGCGACCCCATGCGGGTGCACGACGAAATCGACGGTCAGCTCCCCCGTTCCGGCGTCGAAGCCGCGCACGGTGTAGTCGCGGAAGAGCGGAGCCCCCGCATCCGGCGGCACCTGCCACCCGCGCTCCGTGATGACAGGAACGACGAGGATGCCGGTGCGCGGATCGGGGAAGAACAGCTTGATGTGGTCGGCCGGCGCGAAGAGACGGAACGGGAACCCCGTGCTCGGATCGTCGAAGCGGAACGTGATCCGCCGGTAGCGCGGGGTGAGCTGGTGCACGCGGGCAACGCGAAGAATGCGACGGCCGATCGTCGGCAGCACTTCGACACGCGTTCCACGCTCACGGTTCGGCCGTGCCTCGCCGACACCCGTCGAGTCACTCATCCTGCTCCCTCACTGTCGGCCGTGCGCACATGTCGCGGACGGAAGTGGGCTGTCGGCGTCTCAGAGACGAGTCCGAGCTCGCGCAGACGCGGCATGACCGCATCGCACAGAAGCTGGACCGAACGCCAGGATCCGATCGGGAAGGCGATGAACCCGTCGATCGATCCGGCGCGCGCCCTCGCCGCGATCGCGGCGACCGCGTCAGCGGCTGTACCCACCACCGACCAGTGGGGTCCGACGGCGGGGCGGCCGTAATCTGGCGGGTAGGTGTCGCGTTCGATCTCGAACGCCTCCTCGCGGCTGTCGGCGAGCAGGAGGCTGAGGCCGGGGAGCAGGCGCGGCCGTCGGGCTCGCCCCGTGAGGGCCGCCGCGTCATGGATAGCGGCGCGCTGAGCTGCCGCTTCTTCCGCGTGGATGGCTGCGGCGAACATCGCGTCGGCCCGCCGGCCCGCCAGCGACACGCTCGCCTCACCGGCTCCTGCAACCATGAGCGGAAGAGGACCGGCGGAGGGCGCCGGCAGCGGCAACGGCCCCGCGACCCGGAAGTGCGCGCCGACGTGATCGCTCGCCCGGATGTGGTCGACGTCGATGAGAACGCCCGCTTCCCGATCCGCGATGAACGCGTCTGTGCGAAACCCGCGACGCAACGATTCGACGAGATCGATGAGCTCCTCCGCGCGCTGCCACCGCTCGGCGGAAGTCGGCGGCCTCGGAGACGTGAACTGCGTGTCGCCGCTGCGCGACGTGACGACGTTCCATCCGATCCGCCCCGGTGCGAGGTGTTCCAGCGAGACCAGCTGACGCGCCACCGTGTACGGTTCCGCGAACGTGGCCGACACAGTGGTGATCAGTCCGATCCTTCGCGTCGCGACCGCCAATTGCGCCGCCTGCACGATCGGGTCGAGTCCGAAGTGTGCAGGATCGCGTCCGATCGTCTCCAGCGGAAGGGTCAGAGCGTCCGGTCGGAACGCGATGTCGAAGCCCGCCGCCTCCGCCATGACCACCGCCTCGACGATCGGCCCGCCCGAGAACAACTCCTCCACGCGCGAGTCGGCGCGGCGCCACGCCGCCGCGCGCATCCAGGTCGGCGCCGTCGAGAACCCTGCGAGCAGACTCACTCAAGAACCTCCCGGTCGATCGACTCCACCGGCGCGATGGGTACCACCATGGGGCTGCCGGTCACCGGGTGAGGCTGGACCAGAGCGCGGAGACCGAAAGCCTCGGCGACGACCTCTTCGCTCATGACGGCCGCGGGCGCGCCGCTGCGGAGTATGCGACCGCCCCGCATGACGATGAGGTGATCCGCGTATCGGCAGGCTTGGTCGAGGTCGTGCAGGACGAGCACGATCGTGCGCTGCTCGATGCGGTTGAGCCGGCGACACAGCTCGAGCACCTCCATCTGATGCGCGATGTCCAGATATGTCGTGGGCTCGTCCAGAAGCATGACCGGTGTCTGCTGCGCCAGCAGCATCGCTATCCACACCCGCTGACGCTGTCCGCCCGAGAGCTCGTCGATCGCTCTCTCACGCAGTCCGTCCACGCCCGTGGCCCGCATGGCGCCGTTCACGGCATCCGCATCGTCCGACGACCATTGCTGGAGGAATCGCTGATGCGGAAAACGCCCTCGTGCCACGAGTTCTGCCACCGTCACACCGTCGGGCGCGGACGCTGCCTGAGGCAGGAATCCGAGCCTGCGGGCGAGCTTCTTCGGCGACATACCTCGGACGTCCTCGCCGCCGAGCAGTATCCGTCCAGCGGACGGGATGAGAAGACCCGCGAGAGCTCGCAACAGCGTGGACTTGCCGCAGGCATTCGCCCCCACGATGACCGTCACTCGACCCTCCGGCACCACAGCATCGAGCCGATCGACGATTGTGCGCGTCTGATAGCCGAGCGTGAGGCCTCGCGCTTCCAACGAGTTGTCGATCACCGCCATCCCCTCCCTTCGTCCGTCCCACGGCGGGGAACAAGCAGCCACAGCAGATACAGACCTCCCACGACGCCGGTCATCCGCCCGACCGGCACCGCGAAGCCGACGGGCAGAATCTGAGTCACGACGTCCGCGACGAGCAGGAGAACTGCCCCCATCGCGGCAGCTCCGACCGCGGGCGGAGCCTGGGCGCGCAGGAGTCGTCGCACCAGCTGCGGCGCGGACAGTGCGATGAACGCGATCGGTCCGACGGCGGCGGTCGCTGCCGCCGCGAGCGTCACCGCGCAGAGGATGAGGGCAAGTCGGGTGCGCTCGACGCGGATGCCGAGTTGGGCGGCGATGTCATCGCCGATTTCGATGAGACCCGCCCGACGTGCGAGCACGACGACGACGGGCAGCAGCGCGGCCACGACGATCAGAACGGGGATCGCGTGAGCCCATTGCCGAGCGTCGAGAGAGCCGGAAAGCCAGAGGTTGGCCTGGCTCGACGCGTCGATCGTCCCCCGCACCAGCAGCAGCCCGTTGACGGCGGATGCCACAGCGCCCACTCCTATCCCCACCAGGATGAGCTGGCGGCCGGTCACGCCGCCGCTCCTGCGCGCAAGGACGAGGACGAGCCCTGCTGTGACCGCGCCTCCGAGAACCGTGCCGATGGCCACCTGCGTCGGTCGAGCGCCGAAGAGCACGATCTGAACCAACGCCCCGGTCGCCGCACCCGTGGTGAACCCGATGACATCGGGCGAGCCGAGCGCGTTGCGCGCGAGCGACTGGAAGATCGCACCGGACACGCCCAGCGCCGCACCCGCGCCGATCGCGCTCAGGACGCGTGGGAGCCGTACCCCCTGCACCGCTCGTATCGTCCTCGGTTCTTCGCCGATCCCGAACACCGCGGGCAACACCGCATCCCAGGCGACGGGCAGGCTGCCGACGGTCATCGCGAAGCATGCGACGAGCACCGAGAGCACCACCAGGGAGGACGTGATCAGGATGCCGCGCGGGCCGACCAGCACTGTCAGGCCCCCGAATCGCACGGCTCGGCGCCCCCCGGGCGCACGAAGCGGGGTGATCTCCCTCATAGCGGATCCACCCGTCGACGGCGCACGAGGGCGACGAAGAACGGGCCGCCGAGGATCGCGACCATTATCCCGACGCCCACCTCCCCAGGAGGAGCGACGACACGACCCAGGATGTCCGCGATCAAGACGAGGGCGGCGCCCAGCAGCATGGCGACGGGGAGCATCCGACGATAGTCCGAGCCCACGACCCGACGCGCGGCGTACGGCGCCGTCAAGCCGACGAAGGCGATGGGCCCCGCTGCCGCGGTGGCACCACCGGACAGCACGACAACAGCAAGCCCTGCGCACCCCCATACGAACGCGGGCCGCGCCCCCAGAGAACGCGCGGTCTCGACACCGAGCGACAGGGCGTTCAGGGAGCGGGACAGGCCGACAGCGATGAGCACTCCCGCGCCGATCATGAGCGCGGCGGGCCAGAGGACGTCGGCGTCACGCCCCGCCAGCGAACCGACGGCCCACGCACGGAATCGGTCGAAGACCATATCGTCTCCGTTGACGATCACGACCTGCGCCAGGGCACCGAGCACGACCGACAGGGCTGCGCCGGCCAGCACCAGCCGAACGGGATCGGACCCCCGACGCACCCCGCCCAACATCATGACGAGGAGCCCGGCGCATGCGGCGCCGATCAGGGCAGCGGCGAAGTACGCCATCGGCGTGACGATTCCCAGAACGGCGATCGAAACCGCCACCGCGACGGCGGCGCCCGCATTCACTCCGAGGAGACCGGGTTCCGCGATCGGATTCCGGGTTAGGGCCTGCATGACGACTCCGGCAGCACCCAGCGCCGCCCCCACGAGCACCGAGAGCACCGCGCGGGGAATCCGTCGATTGAGGAGAAGAAGATGCGCGTCGTCCGTCGGGTCGAAAGACGACACCGCGCCCCACAGATCGCTCGGTGCCAACATGTGCACGCCGATGAGAGAGCTGAGCAGGACGAGAAGGGCGACACCGAGCACCGCACCAATCGTCACCATCGCGGTGCGATGGGTCGCCGCTCGTGCGAGTGCGGCGGGCCGCGCGATGTCAATCGTCATGAGGTGTATCGCAATGGGTCGGTCCGGTCGGCCGCGCCGCGAGCGCAGCCGACCGGAGGAATCAGGAGAACAGATCCTCGACGTGCTCGACGATCTCTCGCGAGCTGTACGGATCCATCCGGAAGGAGTTGACACCCAGGCCGTAGACCCGGCCGGCGGAGACCGAGGGCAGATTGGCAAGCACCGGATCATCCGCGAAAACCTGAGCCTGCGCGTCGTCGGCCGCGAGGATGAACGTGGTCTCGCTCGTCAACTGCAGCAGGTTCTCGTACGTCGCCCACACGAAATCGGACCGCTGCTGCGCTTGCGTGTGCCAGGCGGGGTTCGGGTCCTCGACCGTAAACCCCAATGACTCGAGCAGGTCGGCGTGCGACCCGCCCTTCCTCGCGATCGGGTTGTCCTGCCCGGAACCGTTGAACGAGATGACGTTGACGGTGCCCTCCGGCACCGTGATCGCCGCAGCGGCATCCTCGACGAGCTCGTTGAACGAGGAGATCGTGGTCTCCGCCTCCTCCTCCAGCCCCGTGGCCTCCCCGAGCTCGACCGCGAGATCCTGCCAGGTCTGCGCGCCGTAGTCGACGACGATCGTCGGCGCGACGGACTGCAGGTCGGCGACCTGGTCGGTCAGCGCGTCACGGCCACTCGTGGCGACGACGATGAGGTCGGGCTCGGCGGCCAGCACGGCCTCGAGGTCGAATTCGCCGACGCTCCAGAGGTTCTCCACGCCGCGCTCGTCGGCGATGTCGGCCCACTGATCGAACCAGACACCGCCCACTTGGGACCCGCTCGCAACGACGGGCGCATCGATCGCCAGCAGCGTGCCGGTCACCGAGACAGCGGTCGAGAGCACCCGCCGCGGCTGCTCGGGAATCTCCGTCGTCGAGCCGTCTGCGTTCTCGAAGACCCTCGGCCAGGATTGCTGGGTCTGCGAGAAGTCATCGCTCTGCGACGGTGGGGCGGATGGATCGCCCGCGCATGCGGTCAACGCGAGAACCGCGCTCGTGACCAGCACGACGGGCGTGATCGCCCAACGTCGTGCATGAGTGTGTGAGGACATGGGTTCCTTCCAATGAGAGACAGGTGTCAGCGCAGGATGCCCTCGGCATGCGCAGTGATGCCGGCGGGACGCGGAGCTCGGGCACTCCTCGTAAGAGGTTAGGGTTGCCTTAGTTGTCTCAGTGAACTCAGATCGGCGGATCCTTGTCCTCACTCCTTCGACTTGACCTCAGCCGTCTGCCCTCCGGCCCGACCCGCGTGGAACTCGACGCGACCTCCCCCGTCGCGGTGTGGGTCGTGACGGGCAGTGCCGACGTGACGACGGCATCGTCGCGCCGCTCACTCTCCGCCGGTGAAGCGTTGTGGCTCCCCGCGGGCGCTCGCGCCACGGTGCGGGGCACGGACGGCGCCTGCATCCTGCCGATCCGCGCCCGCGACGAGCCTGAAGCCGGCCCGACGAGCGCCATCACGATTGCTGTGCCGCCCGCGGCTCGACGTGCGCTCCTCTCCCTCTTCACTCGCAGCCTCGGCCCCCTCAACGGCGACGGTGTCCCCGCAGCGACCCTGATGAGCGCGTTGGGAAGGTCTCGCACTCACGTCGACCCGCCGCGCATGCCCAGATCTCGGGAGCTTCGCCGCGTCGGCGACACCCTGATCTCCGAGCCGACGCGAACACTGCGGCAGATCGCCGCCTCACACGGTATGAGCGAGAGCGTGATGATTCGAGGATTTCGGGCGGAGACCGGATGGACGCCGGCGAGGTGGCGGGCGCGTCGTTCTCTCGCCGGCGCGGCGGAACTGATCGCCGGAACCGGTCGAGTGTCGGCGGGGCTGTCGGCGACGGCCTACACGAGCCCGCAGGCCTTCACACGCGCATTCCGCCGGGAGTGGGGGGTCGCACCCAGCGCTCTGCTCGATCGCGCTCTCTCGCGCACTGCACCGCCCTCGCGCACGGGCGACACGCTCGGGCCCCAGCGAAACGGCTACCACGTCGTCTGCTGGCTGGCCGCCGGCACGGCGCGTCTCTCGATCGACGATCAGACCGTCTCGCTGGTTCACGGCGACGTCGCCTGTCTGCCGGCGGGCCACATAGTCGGCTACCGCACAGAACCCGAGTCCGCGCTCATCCCCCTCGGTTGGCTCCCGGGCGGGGCGCCGATGAGTTCGGGACTCATCGCGCGCGTCGACGATGCCGCAGCGCCCGCCCTCCTGCGCCTCGCATCCTGGACGTATGCGAGCGTCTCGCCACTCGACGGCGGCGACGCCCGGCACGCTTTGGAGGCGATGCTGGGTCTTCAGGAAGTGCGAGCCGCACGTGAGGAGGTGACTCGTGCCGCCTACACCCTGCTCGAGGAGCTGTCGAACGATCCCGCCGACGACGCATCCGCCGCGGAGCTCGCGAGGCGCATGGGCGTGGGCGCCGCCGAGCTACGCGACGCCATCGACACGCTCACAGGAACGAGCCTGCCGTTGTGGCGCTCTCGGATGCGGATGGCGTGGGCACGACGACTCCTTCGCGAGGGCGCACACGCCACGCAAGTCGCGCACCGACTGGGCTATTCCGATCCGGCCTCGTTCAGCCGCGCCTTCGCGCGCGCGCACGGCTGCCCGCCGGCGACGTACCGCCGGCGTGAGATCGCCGAGCGCACCGAGTGACGCGGCGCTCGGCCTCGGTCAGCGCTCCGCCGGAATCCACCGCCGGTATGATCACAGGTTCGACAGCGATGCCGCTGACCCCGGCGAAGCCCACACGGGCACGTCGACGACGAACGCGAGCCGATCGAGCGCCTGCGCCAGCGGAACCGGGAACGCGGTGGTCGAGCAAGCGCCTGCTGATCTCCGCGGGCTGCCTGTCTCACTGACGGGAAGAACGGCTCATCGACGAAGCAGCATGACCATGAGGTAGACGCCACCGAGCACCGTGGTCACCAATCCGGCCGGCGGGCCGCCAGGGAGCATGTGCTGGGCGATGAGGTCAGCGATCGCGAGCAGCACGGCAGCGACCATGGCCGACAGAGCGAGCGGCGTCTCCGAGGTGCGCGTGAGTGCACGCGCGATCGGCGGGGCCACGAGGGGCAGCAGGCCGATAGGGCCGCACACCGCGGTGGCGATCGCGGCGAGGGCGACAGAGATCAGGATCAGCTGCACACGGAGCGAGCGGGGAGCTGCGCCGAGGCCGGCGGCGAGGTCGTCTCCCAGAGCGTGTACCCGAAGGCGACGCACGGCGAGCCCGCACAGCACGGCACCGAATGCCAGCGCCGCGCCGGAGAGCCACACGGTGCTCCAAGTCGAGGCTGCGAGAGAACCCGCGCCCCACGTCGCTGCAGCCATCGCCGACTCCAGCGAGGCCGACACCACGATCCAGCTGTTGATTCCTCCGAGCAGGGCCGCCAAGGCGACGCCCGCGAGAAGAAATCGACTCCCTTCGCGCTGCGATCGCGATCCAGCTGCGGTGAACAGAACCGCGGCGGCCAGGAGAGCACCCGTGAGTGCGGCGGGAGCCATATACAACCACTCCGCGCCGAGGAGGACCACGAGGATCAAGACCGCGGTGTACGCTCCTCCGGATATCCCGATCAGGTCGGGCGACGCGAGGGGGTTCCGCGTCACGGTCTGCAGCAGAGCGCCGCTGAGCCCCAGACACGCGCCGACCGTCAACGCGGCTGCAGCTCGAGGGACACGCCATTCGAGGACGACAGTGCGCTCGAAACCCTGGATCTGCCCCGTCAGAACACCCCAGATCTGGTCGGGCGGGATGTCGTAGGTGCCGAGGAGAGCGCCCATCACGAGTGTGATCACGGCGATGGCGACGACGGTCGAGTAGGCGCAGAGGCGAATGAACGTCATGTCAGGCTCCGGGTTCGACGAACGATCCACAGCAGGAACGGCGCGCCGACGATCGCGGCGACGATTCCCGCGGGCAGCTCCCCAGGCCAGAGCGCGACCCGCCCCACGAGGTCGGCACCCAGCAGGAGCGCAGCGCACAGGGATGCCGAGAGGATGTACCTGCAGCCGGGGCTCAGCCCCAACCTGCTCGCGGCGAGTGCAGCCGCACGCGCCGCGATGAGTCCCACGAAACCTATCGGCCCCACGAGCGCGGTCGCGGTCGCAGCGGCGATGGCGACCGCAACCACCGCCAGGGCACGTGTGACGAACAAACGCGTTCCGAGTGCGCGCGCGAGATCATCGCCCAGCAGCGTGACCTCCAGAGGACGAGCGATACACATGGCGAGCGTGAGCGATGCCGCGACCATCACCGCTCCGTACGACGCGGACTCGACCGGTACACCGACCATCGAGCCCGACAGCCAGCTACGCATCCCGTCGAACGCCTCGGGCACGGCCAGCATGATCCCGGTGGTGATCCCCGTCAGCACAGCGCTGAGCGCGACACCGAACAGGATCAATCGGGTCGGCGAGTAAAACCTTCCGCTCAAGCCGATGACACTGACGAGCCCTGTCGCGACGAACGCTCCGGTCAAGGCCCACGCGCTCTGGGCGGCGAAGTCGGCGGCGAAGCCGCTCGCCATTCCGATCGCGATCATGACCGTCGCGCCCGCGTTCGACCCGAGCAGCCCAGCATCCGCGACGGGGTTACGGGTGACAGTCTGCAGCAGAGACGCCGCGAGCCCGAGACCGAGTCCGGCGATGACCGCGGCGAGCGTGCGCGGCAGGCGGATCTCTCCCACGATCGCCCGGAGTTCCAGCTCGGAGTTCCCCGTAAGCACCCCGAGAACCTCGACGGGGCTCGTCGGTCGACCCCCGACGAACAGACCGACGAGGACCGCAGCGACGACCAGTGCCAGCGAGGCGGCGACGACGACAGGCCCGCGTGGGGCGCGGCGGGCGGCGTGCCGACGCTCAGTCGTCGACGTCGAAGTCATCGAGCACTGTCATCCGCGGGTTCAGCGCGAGGGCTTCCTCGTATCGTTGCAGGCGAGCTTCGTCGATCTGGGAGCTCGTGCGCCCGCGCCGCCAGTAGCCGAAGACCTGCACGTCTTCGCGCCGCATCTCCCGATCGCGTCGGAAGTGATCGCGGATACGCCGCATCTCCTGGTGTTCGCCACAGGCCCACACAGTGATCGGTTCGGGATGCACGGCGCTCGCCTCGATCGCCGCATCCACGAGGCGCCCGGTTGTCCCCGGCGCCTCGGGGACCGCACGAGGCAGCCAGTGGATCTCGACGCCCTGCGGGCGGGGGATCTCGTCGATCACGGCTCGGTCGGGAGTCTCCGCCCACACAAGGCCGGGGTGTGCTTCCGGCCAGTCGCGAAGGATCGTGGTGAGCGCGGGAATCGCCGTCTCGTCCGCGAACAGGAGTGCGGGACGCCCGTCGATGAACGAGGGGCAGAAGTGGGGACGGGGTCCGAGGATTCTGACCGAGGTGCCGCGGCGGACGCCGGACAGCCACTGCATCACGGGGCTATCCCCCGTATGCCGGACGATATCGACGTCGATGAGACGTCGAGACCCGACCTCTCGATACGAGCGCACCGTGTAGACCCGGGAGACCGTCGATGAGCCGTCGACATCCGGAAGCTCCAGTCGAAGAGCCGGATTGGTGGCCAGCCATCGAGACGCATCCCCCTCGTGGTCCAGGAGCGCCTCCAGACGCACGACGGACGGAGCGACGTCGATGATCGTCGTGATGGTCATCATGCCGTGATTGATGCCTTTGCGATGGTCCGGGTGCTCCAGCACGCGGCGGTGTCGACCGCCGTACACGACGGGGATGGGATCAGTCATTCGAAATCTCTTCATTAGTGCAATAAGGTTGCCCTTACCTTACCCCTATCCCGAAGGAAGAGACATGCCAGGCATTCAGCACCGCGTGATGAAGGTGATCGCGCTCACCCTCGGCGCGGCCACAGTGCTCTCCGGATGCGCGTCGAACGTCGCCGAGTCGAAGCCCACCGCCGCGAGCGAGGGGGCCATCGTCGTCGAGCACGCCTACGGCACCCTCGAACTCGGCTCGGCACCCGAGCGGGTGATCACGCTCGGTCTGCTCGAGACCGACGTCGCCGTGAACCTCGGCATCACCCCCGTGGCGATCGCCAAGTTCTTCGCCACGGCGGACGGGGTTGCTCCGTGGCTCGCCCCCGAGCTCGACGACGTGCCCGAGATCATCGACACCACCACGACCGGCGCGAACGGCGCCGAGCTCGATGTCGAGTCGATCGCGGCGCTGAAACCCGACGTCATCATCGCGACGACGTACTCGCAACTCAGCCAGTACTACGACCAGCTGTCCGCCATCGCTCCCGTGCTCGGCCCGTCCGACAAGAACTATCTGCAGCTGCCCTGGCGCGATCAGACGCGCGCGATCGCAGCGGCGCTCGGGCTCTCGGACGAGGTCGAGGCGCGCATCGATCTCGTCGAAGAGCAGCTCGCCACGGCAGCCGCCGACAACGCGGTGACAGACGGGCACGACTACACGCTCTCCCTCGGTACCCCGGATCAGATCAAGGTGATGAACGATCCGGCCGACGCCAGCGTCGAGGTCATGAACGCCTTCGGAATGACCTTCAGTACCACGGCCGCTGCGCTTCCCGGCCTCGGCGACGGCTCCGGGTCTGCGGGCGTCTCGGAGGAGAACATCGCCGCGCTGGACGCCGACATCGTGATGATCGGATACTTCGGAGCCGACACCCGGACGTTCTGGGAGAGCTCGACGCTGTTCCAAGAGCTCTCCGCTGTGAAGGACGGCGGATACATCGCGATGGACCTCTCTGACAGCACGGCTCTTCGCAATCCCTCGCCGCTCTCGATCCCTTACGTGATCCAGAGCGTGATCGTGGAGCAGATCGTCCCAGCGCTGCAAGGCTGACGCGATCGCTCGCCGGGCGTGAGCGATCATCACGCCCGGCACCCCGGCTGAAAGGATGGGGATCATGGTGCCAGAACCCGCTCAGCCCCGTCGCGGTCGACCTCGAAAGATCACACGCGAGGCAATCGCCGACGCCGGGCGCAGGCTCACGCTCCCGAAAGCGACGCTCACCGATGTCGCGAACGAACTCGGCGTGGGCGTGCGGGCGCTGTACAAGCACACCGAAGGGATCTCCGATATCCAGGTGATCACCGCCGAAGCGATCTTCGCGTCGTGGGAAGCCCCCGCTCCACAGGGAGAACCCCTCGCGGAGCACCTCTTGAACGTCGCTCTCTCGCTTCGCGCCCTCGCCCTCGAGAACCCGGGGATAGCCGGCTTCCTGGTGCGAGCATCCACCGAGATCTCTCCTGCGGTCGTGCGATCGATGGATGCGCACCAGCAGTCGGTCGCACAGAGCTATGGCCTCTCGCTGGCACGCAGTTCCGTGCTGTTGGGCCTGGTCGCCGAGCACGCCCTCGCGGTCACCGACATCGTGAACGCGAGCGGCGGCCGCCGGCGCGATCTCGCACGGATGTCCGAGGACCAGAGGTTTCCCGCGCTGTCCGCCGCAGCCCGACGCAGTGAGGTACGAGACCCGGCGGGTTCCTTCGAATTCGGCGTTCGCGCACTCATCCAAGGGCTGCTCGAACTCACGGCGGACATAGACGACGTAACGTCGAACGAAGGAAATGACACACATGAACGATCTGTTCACACGACGCCGGCGGAGAGCAGCCCGACCGACTGAGGCAGCGTCGGCAGGGACTCTTGCGGCAACGGGCCTGCGGCTGGCGTACGAGCGGCGCGAAGTCAGCCGCGATCTCCATCTCGCGATCCCGCGCGGTAAGGTGACCGTCATCATCGGCCCCAACGCTTCGGGCAAGTCGACCGTTCTGAGAGCCCTCGCGCGGCTGCTGCGCCCGTCCGAAGGTCAAATCGTCCTCGATGAGAAGGACATCCACGAGTACAGACCGAAGGACTTCGCGAGACGGCTGGGCCTGCTCCCCCAGTCCTCCGTCGCGCCCGGCGGCATCACCGTCGCCGACCTCGTCGGTCGCGGACGATTTCCTCACCAGCAGCCCCTTCGACCACCGACCGTGGAAGATGCGGAAGCCGTCCGCAGAGCGATGGCGGCGACACGCGTCGATACACTCGCCGATCGTCCGGTCGAGGAGCTGTCCGGCGGGCAGCGCCAGCGGGTGTGGGTCGCGATGCTCCTGGCGCAACAGGCCCCCGTGATGCTCCTGGACGAACCGACTACCTATCTCGACGTCTCCCACCAACTCGACATCCTCGAACTCGTGCGAGAACTCAATCGGTCGGAAGGGCGAACCATCGTTCTCGTCCTGCACGACCTCAACCAGGCGATCAGTTACGCTGACGAACTCGTCGTGGTCCACGAAGGGCGCGTCGTCGCCAACGGAGCACCGGTCGACATCATGACCAGCGATCTCCTCAGATCGGTCTTCTCGATAGACGCTCGTATCATCCACGACCCCGACATAGCTCATCCCGTCGTCGTTCCGCTCACGAGCGCTCGACCCGCGATCTGACCCAGGCGCGACCGAAATTCGAGAGATGCGCCATCTCATCGTCTCCGTGAGGAACGCGGACCGATCAGCGTGCAGAAGCCTCACGTGCTCTCGGCAACAGGAAGTGCGCGGGCGCACGATCTGCTCGATCTTCACATTCTCGAGGCCGGCGAACCGATGGATCTGTCGTTGATCAAGGCGACGTGCACGAGACCGACCTTCGGGTATCGCCATCTCGCCGACGAGGTCCGCCAGGCGGGGTGGGGGACGAGTCGAACCGCATCGTCCGTTACTCGATCTCGGACCGGATCACCGTCAGCGAGCCCAGGACACCCTCGGCGGGTTGACGTACATCGACGTCGAACCCACGCTCGCCGAGCCGCTCACATTCGCCGCGTAAAACGAACCTGTCACCGGTTCGTCCCTCATGCCCGAAGGAGGTAATCAGGCAGCTCAAGCAGTTCGCTGTTCTGCCCGATTCGAAGAAGAACTATCTTGCTGGGGTACCTGGACTCGAACCAAGAACAACTGAACCAGAATCAGCCGTGTTGCCAATTACACCATACCCCACCGGCTTCTACCGAAGTAGCGCCAAGAGAAGAGCTTAGCCCACGCCCGCGGCAATCCCAAACCGAGGCGGGCTCACGGCGATGCCATCGACGGCTCATCCCTAATCCCTCGGTGGAGCCCGTACGGTCCCGCCATGACCGCTGTCTCCGCTCCGCCTGCCCGTTTGCGGCTGACCCGTGCCGCGTGGCCCGTGGGGCTCGTGCTGATCGTGATCGCCGCCGCCGTCTTGACTGGATGGCAGGTGTCCGCATCGATGAGCGACTACTACGGCGCCGTCGCCATGTCGATGAGCAAGAGCTGGTCGAATCTCTTCTTCGGCGCCTTCGACCCCGCCGGCACGGTCTCGCTCGACAAGATCCCCGGCTCCTTCTGGATCCCCGCCCTCGCCGTACGTCTGTTCGGCTTCTCACCGGCGGCCGTCATCCTTCCCAATGCCATCGCCGCCACGGCCGCGGCTGTCGTCGCCGCGTTCACCGCGCGTCGGTTGGTGGGGACGACGGGTGGTCTGCTCGCGGGTGCTGTCGTGGCCACCACACCGATCCTCGTCGCGGTGGCACGGTCCAATCAGCCGCAGGCGTTCTTCGTCCTCGCACTCGCGCTGGTGGCGTGGGCCGCCGTCCGTGCCATCCAGCAGCGCAGCCTCGGCTGGTATCTCCTCGCCGGAGCACTGATCGGCGTGGCCTTCCAGACCTACATGCTCGAAGCGTGGGCGGTCTGGCCGGCGCTCGCGGCGGCCTACCTGTGCACGCGCCAGCGGTGGTGGCGTCGCATCTGGCACACGCTCCTCACGGGCGCCGTGAGCCTCGTGGTCTCGCTCGCCTGGGTCGCCGTCGTATGGCTCGTTCCCGCATCAGATCGCCCGTACGTCGGCGGAACGAACAGCAACAATCCGTGGGAGATGGTGTTCGGCTACAACGGGCTCGGACGCTTCAGCGCCACGGCCGACTCAGACGCGTACCGCTCGTTCACGCCGGCCTTCTCCGGCGACCCTGGCCCGCTGCGTCTGTTCAACACCGAGCTCGCCGGCCAGATCGCGTGGCTGCTCCCCGCGACCGTCGCGGCCATCGTCGTCCTGTTCATCCTGCGGTGGCGCCCCGCCACCGGCGTGTTCCTCGGGGGTGGTTCGCGACCGAGGTGGCGATGTTCTCCCTCGTCGCGGGGATGCACCAGTTCTACACATCCGCGCTCGCGATCCCCGTCGCCCTCCTCGTGGCGGCGGCCTTCGCCGTCGCGCGTTCACGGCGCCTGCTCTGGCCGCAGCTCCTGCTCATCGCCGTCGCGGCGATCACGGCGGTTCTCATCGCGGCGATGTACTCCGAACCGAGCCCGATCATCGCCTGGGTGCAGGTCGCGGTCGCCACGGTCGCGATTCTGCTTCTGGTTCGTGAACGCCGGGTGCTGGCGCTGCGCTGGGTGACCGCCGTGGTCGCGGCGATCGCCCTCCTGCTGACGCCGGCGGCCTGGTCGGCGCTGACCATCAGCACACCGAGCTCGATCAACCCCACGGCCGCCGGAGTCTCGCAGATGCCCGGTGGCGGCGGGGGCTTCGGTGGTTTTCGACCTGGCGGCACGACGTCCGGCGGCTCGGCGAGCGGCGCGAGACCGCACGCGCCGTCCGGCGGCGCGCAAACCGGCGCCCGTGGCGGGATGCGTCCCACGGGCGCGCCGGGCGAGAACACCTCGGACGCGGCGCTGCTGCTGTACCTCACGGAGCGACAGGGCGACGCGAAGTACCTCGTCGCCACGTTCGGCGCGCAGTCGGCGGCGCAGTTCATCCTCGCCTCCCACGGCGGGTCCGTGCTGCCCATCGGCGGATTCGACGGCAGCGACGATGTGCCGACCCTCGCCGCGTTCCAGCAGATGGTCGCCGACGGCGAGGTCACCTACGTGCTCGGCTCCGGCGCATCGGGAGCAGGAGCTGGAGGCACACGCGCCGCATCGCCCGCCACGAAGGACATCAGCGCGTGGGTGGAGTCCGCGTGCACACTCGTCGCAGATGCACCCGCGGGTGCGACCCTCTACTCCTGCACCGCAGGATGAGCGAAGGCGTCAGCCGATCCTCTGCACGAGGGCATCGAGCCGGCGGATGCTCTCGCTCTTGCCCAGCAGCTCCATCGACTCGAACAGCGGCGGCGACACCCGACGACCGCTGACCGCCACGCGGAGCGGACCGTACGCGACGCGGGGCTTCAGACCGAGCTCTTCGATCAGCGCCTTCTGCAGCGCCTCCTGCACGGATGCGGCGGCGAACTCCGCGTGCGGCACGAGCTCGAGCGCGTTGACCGAGGCGACGAGCACCTCGCCCGCGTTGGTCGGCAGCGACGCGAGGGCGTCGTCGGCGTACTCCACGTCGTCGCGGAAGAGGAAGCCGAGAAGGCCCGGCACGTCGCCCAGCAGCTGCACACGCTCCTGCACGAGCGGCGCCGCCGCGGCGATGAGCGCCCGCTCGCGATCGTCGAGCGTCTCGCCGATGATCCCGGCGTCGCGCAGGTACGGCAGGATGCGGGTCGCGAAGTCCTCGGGCGCCAGCATCCGGATGTGATCGCCGTTGATGGACTCGGCCTTCTTCTGGTCGAAGCGGGCCGGGTTGGGGTTCACGTCGGCGATGTCGAAGGCCTCGACGAGCTCGTCGAGCGAGAACACGTCGCGATCGGGCGCGAGCGACCAGCCGAGCAGCGAGAGGTAGTTGAGCAGGCCCTCGTGGATGAAGCCCTTCTCGCGCTGCAGGAAGAGGTCGGCCTTCGGGTCGCGCTTGGAGAGCTTCTTGTTGCCCTCCTCCCCCAGCACCAGCGGCATGTGCCCGAAACGCGGCACGAAGTCGGTGACGCCCGCCTCGATCAACGCGCGGTACAGCGAGAGCTGACGCGCGGTGGAGGGCATGAGGTCCTCGCCGCGGATGACGTGCGTGATGCCCATGAGCGCGTCATCGACCGGGTTCACGAAGGTGTAGAGCGGCACGCCGCCCGCGCGCACGATGACGAAGTCGGGGAAGGACCCTGCCGGGAAGGTGACCTCGCCGCGGATGAGGTCGACGTAGGTGAGGTCCTCGTCCGGCACGCGCAGGCGGTAGGCGGGCTCGCGTCCCTCGGCGCGGAAGGCGGCCTTCTGTTCCTCGGTGAGCGTGCGGTCGTAGTTGTCGTAGCCGAGCTGCTTGGCGCGGCCGTTCGCCTCGTTGCGCGCGTCGATCTCTTCGGCCGTCGAGTAGCTCTCGTACACGACGCCGGCGGCGAGCAGCTTGTCGAGCACCTCGCGGTAGAGCTCGTGTCGCTGCGACTGCCGGTACGGCGCGTGGGGACCGCCGACCTCGACGCCCTCGTCCCAGTCGATCTCGAGCCAGCGCAGCGCCTCGAGAAGCTGCTGGTAGCTCTCCTCGCTGTCGCGGGCCGCATCCGTGTCTTCGATGCGGAAGACGAGCTTGCCGCCGTTGTGCCGGGCGTAGGCCCAGTTGAACAGCGCGGTGCGGATGAGGCCGACGTGCGGCAGGCCCGTGGGCGAGGGGCAGAACCGCACCCGGATGTCGGAGCCGGTTGCGGTTGTGGTGCGGGGATCGGGTGCGGAAACCATAGGCTCTCAGCCTACCCGCGTCGCCCCGCCGTGCCGCGGCCCACTCCCGCTGCCTGCGCCGCCTCGCCGACCGCCGCGAGTGCCAACCGAAGCGCCGGCACGCGGTGCGCGTCGGCGGCCGTCACGACGTGCAGCGTGCGCTGCTCCCCCGGCGGCAGCGGCACGGCCTGCACGCCCGGGAGCAGCGGGAACGAATCGAGGGCGAGTCCCGGCAGGGTCGCCACGCCGGTACCGCGGGCCACGAGGTTCTCCACCGCGACGATGTTGTCGGTCTCGAAGGCGATTCGCGGCGTGAACCCGGCACGGGCGCACAGCTCCAGCAGGTGACCGCGGCACCGCGGGCAGCCCGCGATCCAGGATGCGTCGGCGAGCTCACCCAGCTGAACAACGGATGCTCCGACGAGCTCATGACCCTCGGGGACCACGACGAACATGCGGTCCGCACCGAGGGTGCGCACCACGAGCCCGCGCGCACTCTCGCCGTGCGGGTCGTTCTCGTCGCCCGGATAACTGAACGTGAGCGCGATGTCGGCGCGGTCTTCGCGCACCGCGGCCATCGCCTCCGGCGGTTCCGCCTCGACGTAGGTCACCGCGAGTCCCGGCGCCTTGTCCGAGAGCGCGGCGAGCACCCGCGGGACCAGCGTGGGCGACGCGGAGGGGAATCCGGTCAGCCGCACGCGGCCCGACGCGAGCCCGCGCAGCTGTGCGAGCTCGTCGGCGGCCGCGTCGATGGAGCGTGCGACCGCATCCGCATGCCGGGCGAGCACGGCACCGGCCTCGGTGAGGCGCACCCGTCGTCCGACGCGCTCGACCACCGGCATGCCGACGCGGCTCTCGATCCGGCGCACCTGCTGGCTGACGGCGGGCTGACTGTAGCCGAGCGACGCGGCAGCAGCCGTGATGGAGCCGGTCTCGGCGATCGCACGCATCACACGGAACGCCTGCACGGCGAGGTCGCCCTCATCCTGATCGGCCATGAACCGAATATATAACCTCAGCTTATGAACCCGATGCCGCTTCTGTCGTAGACCCCGACCTCGCGCATCCCGATGCTGGAGAACATGACCGCACCGCTGGATCTCGTCGCCGTCCGCGCGGCCTTCGACGGCGGTCGGGACTACCTCGCCGCGTGCACCGGCGGCTTGCCGCCGCGCAGGAGTCGAGACGCGCTGATCGCGGACATCATGCGCTCGGTCACGCACGGCGCGGATGCGGCGGCCTACTCCGCCATCGTCGAGCAGACCCGCCAGCACGCCGCCCGGCTTCTTCAGGTGAGCCGGGATCGTATCGCGATCGGGTCGCAGACCTCGGTCCTGGTGAGCCTCATCGCCGCATCCCTGCCCGAGGGCAGCGAGGTGCTCGTGCCGGACGGTGACTTCTCCTCCCTCGTCCTCCCGTTCGTACACCGCGGCGGCCTCCGCGTGCGCTGCGCACCGCTCGCAGAGCTTGCCGACGCGGTGCGTCCCGACACGGCGCTGGTGGCCTTCTCGATCGTGCAGTCGGCCTCGGGCGAGGTCGCCGATCACGCGGCGATCACCGCCGCCGCCCGCGCGGTCGGCGCCCGCACGCTGTGCGACGGCACGCAGGCGGTCGGCTGGCTTCCCGTGGACGCCTCCGCGTTCGACGCGTTCGTCGTGCACGCCTACAAGTGGCTGTGCGCGCCGCGCGGCGTCGCCTTTCTCGCACTCACGGAGGAGTTCGCGGCCACCCTCACGCCGCTCCACGCCGGCTGGTACGCGGGGGCCGACCCGTGGCAGTCCTGCTACGGCGACGCCGCGACGCTGGCCTCAGACGCCCGCCGCTTCGACGTCTCCCCCGCCTGGCAGGCGTTCGTGGGCGCCGAACCCGCACTCGGGCTCTTCGCGAACGCCGACATGTCCGCCATCCACCGGCACACGACGGAACTCGCGACGCGCTTCCTCTCCGGAATGGGCCTGCCCTCACCCGCCACGCCGAGCGCGATCGTGACGTGGCCCGACCCGGATGCCTCCGACCTCACGCGCCTGCAGGCCGCCGGCATCACAGCCTCAGGCCGCGCGGGTCGCGCGCGTCTCGCGTTCCACGTCTTCAACGACCAGGATGACGTCGACCGCGCGATCCGCGCCCTGCGCTAAGCCGCTCCGCGTCTCGAGCGCGCCAGCGGAGACGCCACCACCACGAGCACCACGAGCGCGAGGGTCACGAAGGCCAGACCGCCGAATCCGATCCAGCCGAGGATGAGTCCGGCCAGGATCGCACCGGCCGCTCCCACCAGGTTCATCGCGAGGTCGCTGCGTCCCTGCCTGCGGGTTCGCATCGCCTCACTGCTGGTCTCCACGAGCAGCGCCGCGCCCGCCACGGTCGAGGCGCTCCAACCGAGTCCGAGGAGCACGAGGCCGACGGTGACCGCGATGTTCGAGTTCTGCCCCAGTCCCGACACCAGCAACGATGCGGCCAGCAGCCCCTGTCCGAGCAGAACCGTCGTCACCCGACCGATCCGGTCGGCGAGGATGCCGAACACCGGCGAAAGGGCGTACATCCCGGCGATGTGCAGGCTGATGGTGAGCCCGACGACGGTGAGGCTCGCACCGTGGTGGACGAGGTGCACGGGCGTCATGGCCATGACGGCGACCATCGTGCCGTGAGAGGCGGCGATCGCGAGGATCGCGTACCGCGCGGCCGCGGGCCGGTCGGCACGCGCGATCCGAGGGCCCGCGCCCGCCGCATCCCTGGCGACCAGGCGCTGCGCCAGCACGAGCGGATCGGGCCGCAGGGCGGCGACGTACAGAACGACCGCGAGCACCTGAGCCACGATCGTGAACAAATAGGGGCCGGTCAGCAGCGGCATGCCGACGAGATCTCCGAGCACCTGGCCGGGTCCGACGAGGTTCGGGCCCAGGACCGCGCCGACCGTCGTCGCCCAGACCACGACCGAGATGTCGCGACCGCGCGACGCGTCCGTCGCGAGATCGGCCGCGGCGAAACGCGACTGCAGGTTCGCCGCCTGCCCGGCGCCGATCAGCACGACACCCGCCAGCAGCAGCGGGAAGGATGCGGCCGCCACCGCCCCGATGACGAGGAGGACGCCGACAAGTGCCACCGAGAGTCCGGCCGCGAGCGCGGGACGGCGCCCGTTCCGACGGGCGAGGGCCGCGAGCGGGATGGCGAACGCTGCGGCGCCGAGGGTGACCGCCGCCGTCGCCCAGCCCGAGAACGCCTCGTCACCGGACAGCTCGGTGGCCAGGATCGCGCCGAGCGAGATCGTCGCCCCGAACGCGATACCGCCGAGGATCTGTCCGGACGAGAGCAGCCACAGAGTGCGGCGGCGGATGCGGGTCAGCTCCGCCGCATCCGGCAGCCGGTCGGTGATCTCAGGCATCGCGCACGGTGTTGCGCAGAACCCCGATCCCCTCGACCTCGACCTCGACCTCGTCACCGGCCACGAGCGGGCCGACGCCGGCGGGGGTTCCGGTCATGATGACGTCGCCGGGAAGCAGCGTGAACACCGACGACGCGTACGCGATCAGCTCGGCGATCGGGAACATCAGATCGGTGAGCGGCGCCGACTGTCGCTCATCGCCGTTGACGCGGGTCACCACACGCGCGGCGGATGCGGGATCGAACTCCGTCTCGATGACCGGTCCGAGCGGGCAGAAGGTGTCGAAGCCCTTGGCACGCGACCACTGGCCGTCGCTGCGCTGGAGGTCGCGCGCGGTCACGTCGTTGCCGACCGTGTAGCCGAACACGACGTCGAGGGCCTTCTCGACCGGCACATTCTTCGCGATGCGACCGATCACCACGACCAGCTCACCCTCGAAGTCGACCCGCTCGGACTGCGTGGGGCGCACGATGACGTCGCCGGGACCGATGACCGCGGTGTTGGGCTTGAGGAACATCAGCGGCTCGGCGGGAACGTCGTTGCCGAGCTCCTCCGCGTGGGCGCGATAGTTGCGTCCGATCGCCACGACCTTGGATCGCGGGATCACCGGCGCCAGCAGCGCCACATCCGCGATCGGGATGCGCGTGCCCGTGGGCTCGAACCCGGCGAACATCGGATCCCCGGCGAGCTGCACGAGCTCGTCGTCGTCGACGATTCCGTAAGCGATGGCGTCCTGGTGGCTGAAACGAGCGATCTTCACCCGCTCAGCCTATCCAGGACGCCCCGCTCGGGACTCAGGCGTCGAGGCGCACGAGCCAGTTGTGCGTGTCTTCGCGACGTCCGTACTGGATGTCGGTGAGCTCCTCGCGCAACGAGAGCGCGAGCGAGCCCGTCGGCTGCTCATCGAAGAAGTTCTTGCCCTTGAGCTGACCGATCGGCGTCACCACGGCGGCCGTGCCACAGGCGAACACCTCCACGATGTCGCCCGACGCGACGCCGTCGCGCCACTCGGCCAGCGACACGGCGCGCCCTTCGACCTTGTGGCCGCGGTCGATCGCGAGCTGGAGGATCGAGTCGCGGGTGATGCCCTCGAGGATCGAGTCGGACTGCGGGGTGACGAGGGTACCGTCCTTCTTGACGAACACGATGTTCATGCCGCCGAGCTCTTCGACGTTGCCGTCCTGGTCGAGGAAGACGACCTGGTCGCACTCGTTCTCGTACGCCTCGGACTGCGGCAGCAGGCTCGCGGCGTAGTTGCCGCCGGTCTTCGCCGCGCCCGTTCCGCCCTTGCCGGCGCGCGAGTAGTCCTCGCTCAGCCAGATCGAGACCGGCTGCACGCCGCCCTTGAAGTAGGCGCCCGCGGGGCTCGCGATGACGTAGTACGCGACCTTCTGCGCCGGGCGCACGCCCAGGAACGCCTCTTTGGCGAACATGAACGGTCGCAGGTACAGGCTCTGGTCCGCCCCCGAGGGCACCCAGGCCGCATCCACCTTGATCAGCTCGCGCAGCGACTGCACGAAGTACGACACCGGCAGCTCCGGCAGCGCGAGCCGCCGCGCCGAGCGCTGCAGCCGCCGGCCGTTCTGGTCTGGGCGGAATGTGTGGATCGAGCCGTCGGCGTGACGGTAGGCCTTGATGCCCTCGAAGATCTCCTGGCCGTAGTGCAGGACGGCGGCGGCCGGATCCAGCGAGATGGGGCCGTAGGGCTGCACGCGGGGACGGTGCCAGCCGCCGCGCATCGACCAGCAGATGTCGACCATGTGATCGGTGAAGGCGGTGCCGAAGCCGGGGTTCTCGAGGATCTGCTCGCGCTCCGCGGCGCCGCGGGCGGCGAGGTTGCGGGTGACGGCGAACTCGAGCGGTGCGAGGCCCTGGTCGGGATCGGTGTCGAGGAGTGTCATGAGGATCTCGCTTCATCTGCGCCTGGCGGCGCGGTCACGGGCGACGGCTGCGGGCTCCAGGTTACGCCTGAAGCCGCGCGATGATCGCGTCGCCGATCTGTGCTGTGGTGCGGACCGAATCGGGCCTCTCGGCGATGTCGGCCTCGACCGCGCGCGTGAGGCGGTCGGCGTCATCGCGCAGTCCCAAGTGGTTCAGCAGGAGAGCGACCGAGAGGATCGCGGCCGTGGGGTCGGCCTTCTGCTGGCCCGCGATGTCCGGAGCCGAACCGTGGACGGGCTCGAACATCGACGGGAAGTCGCCGTCGGGATTGATGTTCCCGGATGCGGCGAGGCCGATGCCACCGGTGACGGCACCTGCCAGGTCGGTCAGGATGTCACCGAAGAGGTTGTCGGTGACGATCACATCGAAGCGGCTGGGGTTCGTGACCAGGAAGATCGTGGCCGCGTCGACGTGCAGATAGTCTACGGCGACGTCCGGGTGCTCCGTCGCCACCTCGTCAACGATCCGCTTCCAGATGCCCCCGGCGTGCACGAGCACGTTCGTCTTGTGCACGAGGGTGAGCTTCTTGCGGCGACGCTCGGCCTCGGCGAACGCGAAACGCACGACACGCTCCACACCGAAAGCCGTGTTCACCGAGGTCTCGTTGGCCACCTCGTGCGGGGTACCGACGCGGATCGCGCCCCCGTTGCCGACGTACGGTCCCTCGGTCCCCTCGCGCACCACGACGAAGTCGATCTCGCCCGGGTCGGCGAGCGGACCGCTCGCACCGGGGTACAGCTTGGACGGGCGCAGGTTCACGTAGTGATCGAGCGCGAAACGCAGCTTGAGCAGCAGGCCCCGCTCGATGTTCGCGTTCTTCAGGCGCGGGTCGCCGGGCACTCCCCCGACGGCGCCGAGCAGGATCGCATCGTGCGAGGCGATAGCCGCCAGGTCATCGTCGGTGAGGGTGTCGCCCGTCTCGAGATAGCGCGCGGCGCCGAGCGAGAACCAGGTGCGCTCGAACGTGACGTCGGTGCCGGCGGTCACCGCTTCGAGCACCTTGTCGGCTTCGGCGACGACCTCCGGACCGATGCCGTCACCGGGGATGACGGCGAGCTTCACGACGCGCGACATGGCACTCCTGTCTCAGGATGCCGCGGGCATCACCGCCGCGGCGAGTTGCGGGATGATCCCAGCGTAGTGGCGGCGATGACCGCTGCCACGACGACGAGACCCGCGCCGATGAGCGAGGTGACACCGACACCGGCGTCGAAGGCGTGCGCGGCCGCATCCCGGAGCGCGGCTCCGGTCTCGGGGGCGAGTCCGTTCGCGGCGCTCACCGCTCCCGCCAGCGTTTCGCGGGCCGCATCCGCGACGTCCGCAGGAACACCCTGCGGCACGACCAGGTTCGCGCGGTAGAGCGCGGTGAGCAGTCCGCCGAGAAGCGACGTGCCCAGCACCGCGCCGACCTCGTACGCCGTCTCGGAGACCGCGCTGGCGGCCCCCGCCTTCGCGGGCGGGGCGCTGGCGAGCACGAGCTCGTTCGAGACGGTCTCGGCCGCGCCGATCCCGATGCCCAGCACGATGAAGGCGACCACGAGCAGCGCCACCGAGCCGGGGTCCGTCGACAGCGCGACCATGACGTATCCCGCGAACGAGAACACCAGAGCCACCGGGATGACCACGCGCGGCGAGACGCGCTTCGCGACGGGCACGACCGCGAGTCCCGCCACGATCATGAGCGCGAGACCGGGCACGAGCGCCAGACCCGCGGTCATCGGCGAGAGACCGACGATGAGCTGCAGGTGCTGCGAGACGAAGTAGATGAAGCCGACCAGCGCCAGCACGCTCAGCAGGTTGACGAGCAGCGCTCCGCTGAACGCGCCGCGCGCGAACAGCCGCACATCCAGCATCGGCGTCTCGGAGCGACGCTGGCGGCGCACGAACAGCACACCGAACCCGACGCCGGCCACGAGCAGCGCGGCGACGAGCGGGCTGGGGCCGTGTGCCGCGGCTTCCTTGATCGCGTAGACGATCGGCACCATGGTCGCCATGGAGAGCACGATGCTCACCGGGTCCACGCGACCGGGGTTCGGATCACGACTCTCCGGCACCAAGATCGGTGCGAGTACCAGCAGCGGGATGAGCACGGGCACGGCCATCAGGAACACGGAGCCCCAGGCGAAGTGCTCGAGGAGGAACCCGCCCACGACAGGACCGAGCGCCGCACCCGCCGAGAACATGGCCGCCCAGACGGCGATCGCCAGCCGGCGCTGGTTGCGGTCGGTGAAGATGCTCCGCAGCAGCGACAGCGTCGAGGGCATCAGCATCGCGCCGAAGACACCCATCACGGCACGAGCGGCGATCAGCAGCTCGGCGTTGGGGGCGAAAGCGCCGAGGGCGGAGACGGCGGCGAAGCCCGTGGCACCGATCAGCAGCATCCGCCGACGTCCGAAGCGGTCGCCGAGCGTGCCCATGGTCACGAGGGAGCCCGCCAGCACGAGCGGATACACGTCGATGATCCAGAGCTGCTGCGTGCTGGTGGGCTGCAGCTGCAGGGCGATCTCCGGGAGCGCGAAGCTCAGCACGGTGTTGTCGACCGCGACCAGCAGCACGGGGAGCATGAGGACGACGAGCGCCGCCCAGCCGCGCCATCCGACGCGGCGGCCCTCGGCCTCGGCGATGGCGATGTCTTGAGTGAGTGTGTTCATGTGTTTCTATACCGTCCGGCTGGTATAGTAACAGAGATGAGACGCCCTTCGTCAGTACGATCGAGACCATGAGTCGACCCCCGCGCGCCCGTGAGCTGGTGCTCGACGCCTTCGAGAGACTCCTCGTGACCGAGGGCGAACGCTCGGCGACGATGGATGCGACGGCCCGAGCCGCCGGGGTTTCCAAAGGCGGACTGCTCTACCACTTCGGGTCGAAGGACGCCTTGGAGACCGGTCTGCTCGAACGCCTCCACGTGCTCGTCGAAGAAGACCTGGATCGCATGTCGGCGTCGGCGGAAGGTCCCGTCGCCTACTTCGTGCGCACGTCCGCGATGAGCGATGACGAGCTCGATCGGGCGCTCGTCGCCGTCTCGCGGCTCGCCCAGGGCGGGCACGCCGCCGCGGGTGCGGCATTGCGCACCATCCGTGACCGCTGGGCCGATGCGCTGCGGGCGCACGTGGCGAGCGAGGCGGCCCTGGATCTCGTGATGCTCGTGAGCGACGGTCTGTACTTCAACAACGCCCTCGAAGGCGACGGTGTCGCAGGGCCCACCCCCACGGGTGCCGCGATGGACGCCCTGGTCGAGATCGTCACCCGCGCCGCGCGCGGCTGACCCGCCCGCCGCGGCATCCGCATCCCGCCGCGGCATCCGCATCCCGCATCCGCAATTCAGGAAACATCCCTCCCACAGGATGATCCGCGCCGAATCATCCTGCTCGGTGGCGATGCCCTGCGGAAGGGATGCGGGCGCCGCGATCCCGCCGAACGAGCATCCATTCATCGAGCGAGCATCCGATCTGATGCTCATTCGGCGAAGGGATGCTCGCTCGGCGTCGAGGCTCGGGTCAGGACGGGGTGCCGCGGCGCCGCGGCGTCAGGACTCGGTGATCTCGATCTGGCGGAACAGGTCGGCCTGGATGGCGGAACCGACCTCGGCGAGCAGCTCGTCGGGCACGGGCGAATCGACCGTCAGCACGGACAGGGCCTGTCCCCCGGCCGCGCGGCGGGCGATCTGCATGCCGGCGATGTTGATGCCGGCTTCGCCGAAGCGCTGACCGTAGACGGCGACGATTCCGGGGCGATCGGTGTACTGCATCACGATGTGGTGCTTCTCGATCGGCAGCTCGAGGGCGTGGCCGTTGATGGCGACGATCTTCTCGATCTGCTTCGTGCCGGTCAGCGTGCCCGACACCGAGAGCTGCGAGCCGTCGGACAGGGCGCCCGCGACGGTGATGACGTTGCGGTACTCCTCGCTCACGCCGTCGACGATGAGCCGCACCTCGATGCCGCGCTGGTCGGCCAGGAGCGGCGCGTTGACGTAGGACACCGACTCGCTGACGATGTTCGTGAACACACCCTTGAGGGCTGCGAGCTTCAGCACGCTGACGTCGTAGTCCTTGAGCTCGCCGTGCACCTCGACGTCGATGCTCGTGACGGGCGACACCGCGAGAGCGGAGAAGATCTGGCCGAGCTTCTCGACGAGCGCGATGCCCGGGCGGACGTAGGGGTCGATGACGCCGCCCGCGACGTTGACCGCATCCGGGACGAGCTCGCCCGACAGCGCCAGCCGCACGGACTTGGCGACAGAGACGCCGGCCTTCTCCTGCGCCTCGTCGGTCGATGCGCCGAGGTGGGGGGTGACGACCACGTTCGGCAGCGACAGCAGGCGGGCGGCGTCGCTGTCGGCGGCGGGCGGCTCGCTCGAGAACACGTCGAGCCCCGCACCGGCGATCTCGCCCGAGATCAGGGCGTCGGCGAGAGCTGCCTCGTCGATCAGTCCGCCGCGGGCGACGTTCACCACGAACGCGGTCGGCTTCATGCGGCGCAGCTGCTCGGTGCTGATCATGCCCGTGGTCTCGGGCGTCTTGGGCATGTGGATGGTGATGAAGTCGCTCTGCTCGAGAAGTTCGTCGAGCGTGAGGAGCTCGACGCCCAGCTGCTGGGCACGGGCGCTCGTGACGTAGGGGTCGTAGGCGACGATACGCATGTCGAACGCCTGCAGGCGGGCGGCGATCAGCGCGCCGATGCGGCCGAGGCCGATGATGCCCACGGTCTTCTCGAAGAGCTCGGTGCCGGTGAACGAGCTCCGCTTCCAGGCGCCGGCCGAGAGGGACGCGTGCGCGGCGGGGATGCGTCGCGCCAGGCTCAGGATGTGTCCGACGGTCAGCTCCGCTGCGGAGATGATGTTCGAGGTCGGGGCGTTGACGACCATGACACCGGCGGTCGTCGCGGCCTTGATGTCGACGTTGTCGAGTCCGACACCGGCGCGGGCGATGACCTTCAGTGCCGGCGCGGCGGCGATGGCCTCCGCATCCATCCGCGTCGCCGAGCGCACGAGCACCGCGTGCGCGTCCGCGAGGGCGGGCAGCAGCGCGGCGCGGTCTGCTCCGTCGACGTGGCGCACGTCGAAATCGGGCCCGAGGGCATCGATCGTGGCGGGAGAGAGCTCTTCAGCGATGAGGACGACGGGCTTGGTCACAGCGGATGTCCTTTGACACATGCGGGACCGCGTGCAGAGCACGACGGCGCGAGGCGGGTGGAAGCGCGTCGCGGGCGGGCCGGCCGCGCACTTGTCAGCCTACTGCCCCGGCCGCGGTGCCCCCGACCGTGTGACGGGACGTTGGACCTTCGGATCTCAGGCGTTGTAGAGCGCGGGGGTGACCGACGCGTAGGCGAAGATGTCGAGCCAGAAGACGGCGACCAGGCACAGGCCGAGCAGAAGCAGGAGTGCGAACGGCCCCGCCTTGCGTCGCCAGCCCAGGGCGAAGCAGCCGGCGAACACGAGGATCGGGAACAGCACGGGCAGCAGCAGCACGAACCAGCCATACCCGGTGAGGCCGGCGTCTCCCCCGGCCTGCTGGAACAGGAACCCGAGCGCCGTCCAGAGCGCGAACGCGAAGAAGAGCGCGGCGAAGCCCGCGATCGTGGCGATGAGCCAGACCGGCAGCGCGACGCGACGCGCGGGCGTCGTGGCGCTCATGCTCCCACCCCTGTCATGAGGAACGGCCAGGGCAGCAGCACCACCGCACCGACGACCAGGGCCACGATCCGCAGCCACATGGGCCGGGAGCGTGTCAGCACCATCGTGGTCGCGAACCAGACGGCCGGCGCCGCGATCGCCAGGATCCACGCCGCAGTGTGAGCGGCGGGATTGATGAACAGCTGCGCGACGAACTGCAGGCGCGACCCGCCGATGAACCATCCGACGGCGAGCAGCAGATAGATCCCCCCGAACACGCCGAGCGTCACGAGCGCCACGTTGCTCATCGCCGCAGGCTCGGCGTCGCCGTCGTCGGAGACGGATGCGGGAGCCGCCTTCGTCTCGGCGTCCAGGCGCTTCGCTGGCGTTGCACCCACCTCCGCGGCGGATGCGCTCCTGCGGGGCGCCACCTGCGGGGCGAGCGTCGGGTCGTCGTCACCGTCCCAGCTGAGAGCGTCGTCGTCGCGCGAAACCATGCCTCGACCCTACCTCCTGGCACGGCGAAGGCCCCGGGATCACGAGGATCCCGGGGCCCGGACGCCCAGAAGGGGATTCAGGCGTCCTGCGTCGGACGGGCGGGCTCAGTCGCCGCATCCGCCGCAGCTTCGGCGTGCGCACGAGCAGCGCGCACTTCGTCGAACGAGGTGCCGTAGTAGGCGGCCTCCATGAGGGTGCGCATGTCCGCGAGCAGCGGCAGACGCGGGTTGGCCGGAGCGCACTGGTCGCCGTAGGCGGCCATGGCCAGCTCGTCGAGACGGCCGATGAAGTCGCCCTCCGCAACACCCTGCGCCTGGAACGAGCGCTCGATGCCGACGGCGTCGCGCAGCTTCTCGACGGCGCGGGCGTAGCTCTCGACGCCCTGCTCCGGGGTGTCCGCCTTCAG
This sequence comes from Microbacterium sp. RG1, assembly GCF_005347485.1. Classification (NCBI taxonomy): domain Bacteria; kingdom Bacillati; phylum Actinomycetota; class Actinomycetes; order Micrococcales; family Microbacteriaceae; genus Microbacterium; species Microbacterium sp. RG1. The sequence goes on from NZ_CP034121.1 coordinate 1,197,036, forward strand.
CCCCAGGTGCTTGGCGATCTCCTGGTAGCGCTCCGGTGCGATGTAGCGCTCGTACTTCGGCCAGCTCGTGACCTTGCTGGGAACGCGGCCGTTGTAGCGGATCGCGTGCGGCAGGTAGATCGCGTTGGTGCGGCCGTGCACGAGGTGGAACTTCGAACCGGTGACGTGGGCCATGGCGTGCACGATCCCGAGGAACGCGTTGCCGAACGCCATGCCGGCGATGGATGCGGCGTTGTGCATCTTCTCGCGGGCCTGCAGGTCTGCGGCGTCCTTCGACCCCGCGGGCGCCTGCGTGGAGCGCACGATGTTCTCGAAGATCAGCTTGATCGCGTGCAGCGCGAGACCGTCGGTGTAGTCGTTCGCGTAGACGGACACGTACGCCTCGGTCGCGTGGGTGAGGGCGTCGAAGCCCGCATCCGCCACGAGGAAGGCCGGCAGCGCCGCGGTCAGCGTCGGGTCGATGATGGCGACCGACGGGGTGAGCGCGTAGTCCGCGAGCGGGTACTTCATGCCCGTGGTCTCATCGGTGATCACCGCGAACGGCGTCATCTCGCTTCCGGTTCCCGAGGTGGTCGGCACGCAGACGAGCTTCGCCTTGGCACCGAGCTCGGGGAACTTGAAGGCGCGCTTGCGCACATCGAAGAACTTCTCCCGCATGTCGGAGAACTGCACGTCGGGGTTCTCGTACAGCAGCCACATGACCTTGGCCGCGTCCATGGGCGAACCGCCGCCGAGCGCGATGATCGTGTCGGGCTGGAACTCGCGCATCTGCGCGGCTCCGGCCTGCACGCTCGCCACGGTGGGCTCGGGCAGCACGCGGTCGATGATCTGCAGGTGCACGGGCGTCGCCCGACGGTGCAGGATGTCGACGACCCGGTCGACGAAGCCCATCTTGGTCATCGTGGCATCGGTGACGATCGTGACCCGGTCGATGTGCTTCATGTCGATCAGGTAGCGCAGCGCGTTCGGCTCGAAGTAGGTCTTCGCCGGGATCTTGAACCACTGCAGGTTGTTGTTGCGCCGACCGACGCGCTTGATGTTCAACAGATTCACCGCCGAGACGTTGTTCGAGACCGAGTTGTGACCGTAGGAGCCGCAGCCGAGGGTCAGCGACGGCATGAACGCGTTGTAGATGTCGCCGATGCCGCCGAGGGCCGACGGGGCGTTCTCGATGATGCGCACGGCCTTCACGCGGTCGGCGAAGTCGGCGATCACCGCGGGGTCGTTGCTGTGGATCGCGCCGGAGTGGCCGAGACCGTCGAAGGCGACCATCTGCTCCGCGAGGTCGATGCCCTCCTGCGGGTTGCGGGCGTGGAGCACGGCCAGCACGGGCGCGAGCTTCTCGCGCGTCAGGGGCTCGTGCGGCCCGACGCCGGAGACCTCGGCGAGGATGATCGACGTGTCCGCGGGAACCTCGAAGCCGGCCTGCTGAGCGATCCACGCGGGCGACTGCCCGACGACGGATGCGTTGAGCTTCGCGTCGGCGCAGTTGGCGCTGTCGGCGGCCACACCGAAGATGAACTCCTCCAGCAGGCGCTTCTCGGCCGGCGTCGCCATGTACGCGTGAAGCCGTGCGAACTCCGCGAGGGCCTCCTTCGCGATCGGGGCATCGAGGATGACGGCCTGCTCCGAGGCGCAGACCATGCCGTTGTCGAACGACTTCGAGATCACGATGTCGTTGACCGCGCGACCGACCTTCGCCGTGCGCTCGATGAAGGCGGGCACGTTGCCGGCGCCGACGCCGAGGGCGGGCTTGCCGCAGGAGTACGCCGCACGCACCATGGCGTTGCCGCCGGTGGCGAGGATGAGCGCGACGCCGGGGTGGTTCATGAGCTCACCCGAGGCCTCCATCGACGGCTCCTCGATCCACTGGATGCAGTCGGCGGGCGCACCCGCGGCGACGGCCGCATCGCGCACGACCGTCGCAGCGGCCACGGACGAGCGCTGGGCGGACGGATGGAATCCGAACACGATGGGATTGCGCGTCTTCAGCGCGATGAGCGACTTGAAGATCGTCGTGGACGTCGGGTTCGTCACCGGCGTGAGGGCGCACACGACGCCGACCGGGTCGGCGATCTCGGTGATACCGGTGAGCTCGTCGGTAGAGATCACACCGACCGTGCGCTGGTTGATGATCGAGTTCGTGACGTGTTCGCACGCGAACATGTTCTTCACGGCCTTGTCCTCGAACGTGCCTCGACGCGTCTCTTCGACGGCGAGCACGGCGAGGTCGGCGTGGTGGCTGAGGGCAGCGACCGACGCCTTGCGGACGATCTGGTCGATCTGCTCCTGGGTGAAGGATGCGTACGCGGCCAGAGCTTCTTGGGCCCGGTCGACGAGGGCATCGATGACGACAGACATCGGAACACTCCCACTCTGCGCGGTCATTCGCCGCGCGTCATGGGACCAGATTATGAATTGGTCAGACCACTACCCAGGGCCCAAGGTCCCACGGAAAAGACCCGGCCACCGCATCCTGTGTTCGGGATGCGATGGCCGGGCCAGGTCCGCCGCGTGGTGCACGGCGAGGTGTTCAGGCGCTCAGGCGCGGATCAACGAGCGGCAGAGCCCTCGGTGTAGTCCGAGTCCTGCTGCTGCCACGAGAAGAGCGAGCGCAGCTTCTTGCCGGTCGCCTCGATCGGGTGGCCCTGCTCCTTCTCGCGCAGCGCGAGGAACTCGGGCGCACCGGCATCCTGGTCGTCGATGAAGCGCTTGGCGAACGCGCCGGACTGGATGTCGGCGAGGACGGCCTGCATGTGCTCCTTGACCGAGGGGTCGATGACGCGCGGACCGGAGACGTAGTCGCCGTACTCGGCCGTGTCGGAGATCGACCAGCGCTGCTTGGCGATGCCGCCCTCCCACATGAGGTCGACGATGAGCTTCAGCTCGTGCAGAACCTCGAAGTAGGCGATCTCGGGCTGGTAGCCGGCCTCGGTCAGCGTCTCGAACCCGTACTGCACGAGGTGGCTCATGCCTCCGCAGAGAACGGCCTGCTCGCCGAAGAGGTCGGTCTCGGTCTCCTCGGTGAAGGTCGTCTTGATGACGCCGGCGCGCGTGCCGCCGATGGCCTTGGCGTACGAGAGCGCCGTGGCCCACGCGGTGCCGGTCTCGTCGCGCTCGACGGCGATGATGTCCGGGATGCCGCGGCCCGCGACGAACTCGCGGCGCACGGTGTGGCCGGGCGCCTTGGGGGCGACGAGGATCACGTCGACGCCCTCGGGGGTCTCGATGTAGCCGAAGCGGATGTTGAAGCCGTGCGCGAAGGCGAGGGTCTTGCCCGCGGTCAGCTTGTCCTTGATGCTGTCGGCGTAGATGGAGCGCTGATGCTGGTCGGGCGCGAGGATCATGATCAGATCCGCCCACTCGGCGGCATCGGCGACCGACTTGACCTCGAAGCCGTCCTCCTGCGCCTTGGCGGCCGACTTGGAGCCGTCCTTGAGCGCGATGACGACCTCGACGCCGGAGTCGCGCAGGTTCTGCGCGTGGGCGTGACCCTGCGAGCCGTAGCCCACGATCGCGACCTTCTTGCTCTGGATGATCGAGAGGTCGGCGTCGGCGTCGTAGAAGATCTCAGCCATGGTGTGTGTTTTCTCCTTCGTGTGTCGGTCGTTGCGTTTCGACTCGCTGCGCTCGCTCAACGACCGGTGAACGGCTTGCGAAAAGGGGTTATCCGCGCAGGACGCGCTCGGTGATGCTCTTGCCGCCGCGACCGATCGCGAGCAGCCCGGACTGCGCCATCTCCTTGACGCCGAAGGGCTCGAGAGCGCGCAGGAACGCGTCCACCTTGCCCTTGTCGCCGGTGATCTCGACCACGAGCGCGTCCGGCGCGTAGTCGACGACGGAACCGCGGAACAGGTTCACGACCTCGAGCACGTTGGAGCGGCTCGCGTTGTCGGCGCGCACCTTCACCAGCACGTGCTGGCGCTGCACGGAGGCGGCCGCATCCAGCTCGACGATCTTGATGACGTTGATCAGCTTGTTCAGCTGCTTGGTCACCTGCTCGAGCGGGAGCTGGTCGACGTCGACGACCACCGTGATGCGCGAGAGTCCGGGGATCTCGGTCACGCCGACGGCGAGCGACTCGATGTTGAAGCCGCGGCGGGCGAACAGGCCCGCCACGCGGGTCAGCAGACCCGGCTTGTCCTCGACGAGGAGGCTCAGCACGTGTGAAGTCATGTCAGTCCTCCTTGTCGAACTCGGGTGCGTGGTCGCGGGCGTACTGCACGAAGCTGTTGCTCACGCCCTGCGGGACCATGGGCCACACCATCGCGTCGGCCGACACGACGAAGTCGATCACGACGGGGCGATCGTTCGTCTCGAGGGCAAGCTGGATGGCGGCGTCGATCTCGTCCTCGCGCTCGACGCGGATCGCCAGGCAGCCGTAGGCGTCCGCGAGCTTCACGAAGTCCGGGATGCGGGCGGTGCCGTGTCCGGTGTTGAGATCGGTGTTCGAGTGGCGGCCGTCGAAGAACAGCGTCTGCCACTGGCGCACCATGCCCAGCGACGAGTTGTTGATGATCGCGACCTTGATCGGGATCTCGTTGATGACGCAAGTGGCGAGCTCCTGATTGGTCATCTGGAAGCAGCCGTCACCGTCGATCGCCCACACCACGCGGTCGGGTTCTGCGACCTTCGCACCCATCGCGGCAGGGACCCCGTAGCCCATGGTTCCGGCGCCGCCGGAGTTGAGCCAGGAGTTGGGACGCTCGTACTTGATGAACTGCGCGGCCCACATCTGGTGCTGTCCAACGCCGGCGGCGTAGATCGCCTCGGGACCGCTCAGCTCGCCGATGCGAGAGATGACCTGCTGCGGCGACAGCAGACCGTCGGTCGTGGGCGCGTAGCCCAGAGGGAACTCGTCGCGGAGGCCGTCGAGGTAGCTCCACCATTCGGTGATGTCCGGCTTCTGGTCGCCGATGGCCTGGCGGAAGGCGCCGTCCAGGTCGACGAGCACCTCCTTCAGATCGCCGACGATCGGCACATCGGCGAAGCGGATCTTCGAGATCTCGGCGGGGTCGATGTCGACGTGCACGACCTTCGCGCCCGGGGCGAACAGCGAGGCCTTGCCCGTGACGCGGTCGTCGAAGCGGGCTCCGAGCGCCACGATGAGGTCGGCCTCCTGCAGCGCGAGCACCGCGGGCACCGTGCCGTGCATGCCGGGCATGCCGAGGTTCTGCGGGTGCGAGTCCGGGAACGCGCCTCGCGCCATGAGCGTCGTCACGACCGGAGCTCCCGTCGCCTCGGCCAGCACGCGCAGTTCGTCGGACGAGTGCGAGCGGATCACGCCGCCACCGACGTACAGCACGGGCTTGCGGGCCTCGGACAGCAGCTGGGCCGCGGCCTGGATCTGCTTGCCGTGGGCCTTCGTCACCGGACGGTAGCCGGGCAGCTCGACCTTGGGCGGCCAGATGAAGGGTGCCGTCGCCTGCTGGGCGTCTTTCGTGATGTCCACGAGCACCGGGCCGGGGCGCCCTGTGCTCGCGATCTCGAAAGCGGCCGCGATCGCGCCGGGGATCTCTTCGGCCGTCTTCACCAGGAACGAGTGCTTCGTGATCGGCATCGTGATGCCCACGATGTCGGCTTCCTGGAACGCGTCCGTGCCCATCAGCGTCGAGAAGACCTGACCGGTGATGCACACGAGCGGGACGGAGTCCATGTAGGCGTCCGCGATGGCGGTGACGAGGTTCGTCGCGCCCGGACCGGACGTCGCGATGGCGACACCGGTGCGTCCGGATGCGGCGGCGTAGCCCTCGGCCGCGTGACCGGCGCCCTGCTCGTGGCGAACGAGGATGTGGCGCACGGCCTCATCGTCCATGAGCGGGTCGTAGACGGGCATGATCGCGCCGCCCGGCAGCCCGAACACGTCGGTGACGCCGACGAGTTCGAGCGAGCGGACGACGGCCTCCGCTCCCGTGATCACGGGTGCGGACTGCGCACGGGCGGGCGGCCGGGGAATGGCCGCAGAGATGTCTGAGGACATGGGAACTACCTCGGGTGGGGATGACGGGATGTCGGAGGCGAAGTCACCCGGTGACGGCGCCTTCGGCAGCCGAACGCACGAGCTTCGAGTACTTGGCCAGGACGCCACGGGTATAGCGCGGGGGAAGCGGCTCCCAGCCAGAGCGGCGGGAGCTCAGCTCGGCCTCATCGACGAGTAGGTCGAGAGAGCGAGCCGCGATATCGACCCGTATCAGATCACCATCGCGCACGAAAGCGATAGGACCTGCGTCCACCGCTTCCGGTGCTACGTGGCCGATGCACAGGCCGGTTGTGCCGCCCGAGAATCGTCCGTCCGTCAAGAGTAGTACATCTTTTCCGAGGCCGGCGCCCTTGATGGCGGCGGTCACCGCGAGCATCTCGCGCATGCCCGGGCCGCCCTTCGGGCCCTCGTACCGGATGACCACGACGTCGCCGGCGTGGATCTCCCCCGCCTCCAGCGCGTCCATCGCGGCGCGCTCGCGCTCGAACACGCGCGCGGGGCCCTCGAACACGGCGGCGTCGAAGCCGGCCGTCTTGACCACGGCACCCTCGGGCGCCAGTGAGCCGTGCAGGATCGTGATTCCGCCGGTGGCGTGGATCGGGTTGTCGAAGGTGTGGATCACGGTGCCGTCGATGGGGTCCGGATCGAGCTCGCGCAGGTTCTCGGCGAGCGTCTTGCCGGTGACGGTGAGGGCGTCGCCGTGAAGCAGCCCTTCGTCCAGCATCGCCTTCATGATGACCGGAATGCCGCCGTGGCGGTCGACGTCGTTCATGACGTACTGGCCGAACGGCTTCATGTCGGCCACGTGCGGCACCTTGTCGCCGATGCGGTTGAAGTCGTGGAGCGAGAGCTCGACATCGGCCTCGCGGGCGATGGCGAGCAGGTGCAGCACGACGTTCGTCGAGCCGCCGAGCGCCATGGCGAGGGCGATCGCGTTCTCGAACGCCTCCTTGGTGAGGATGTCGCGCGTCGTGATGCCGAGCTTGAGCAGGTTGACGACGGCCTCACCCGAGCGGTGCGCGAAGTAGTCGCGGCGGCGGTCGGCGGAGGGCGGCGCCGCGCTGCCGGGGAGGCTCAGACCGAGAGCCTCGGCGACGGAGGCCATGGTGTTGGCGGTGTACATGCCGCCGCAGGCTCCCTCGCCCGGCGCGATCGCGCACTCGATGCGCTTGAGGTCGGCCTCGCTCATCTTGCCCGCGAGGCACGCACCGACCGCCTCGAAGGAGTCGATGATGGTCACGTCCTTCTCGGTGCCGTCGCTGAGCTTGACCCAGCCGGGCGCGATCGAACCCGCGTAGAGGAAGACGCTCGAGAGGTCCAGACGCGCCGAGGCCATCAGCATGCCCGGGATGGACTTGTCGCAGCCGGCCAGCAGGACGCTGCCGTCGAGGCGCTCGGCCATCATGACGGTCTCGACGGAGTCGGCGATGACCTCGCGGCTGACGAGCGAGAAGTGCATGCCCTCGTGCCCCATCGAGATGCCGTCGGAGACGGAGATCGTGCCGAACTGCAGCGGGTATCCCCCGCCGGCGTGCACGCCCTCCTTGGCACCCTGCGCGAGCCGGTCGAGGCTGAGGTTGCAGGGGGTGATCTCGTTCCAGCTGGAGGCGATGCCGATCTGGGGCTTGTCCCAGTCCTCGTCTCCCATGCCGACGGCACGCAGCATGCCGCGGGAGGTGGTGGCTTCAATGCCGTCCGTCACAGCTCGGCTGCGCGGCTTGATGTCGATCGCTTCGTCGGGGTGGCTCACCCGTGCAGTCTATTGCGGCCGGGCGCTCGTCACGGTCGCCGAGCCGTCAACGCTGAGCGCGCAGCCCGGCCAGCCGGTCCAGGAGCGCGGCCAGCGCCGCGGGGTCTTCGACGGATACGGATGCGGCGCTGTCGCCTGCCCCGACGTGCACGCCCAGATCGCCGTCTCCGAGCGAACGCAGCGCATCCTCGTCGGTCACGTCGTCGCCGGCGAACAGCACGGCCGTCGCACCGAGACGCTCGCGCAACGCCGCGACCGCCTGGTCCTTGCCCTCGTGCCGGAACGCGAACTCGAGGATGTCGCGGCCGGTGCGCCGCCGCCAGCCCGGGGCCCGCTCGGCCATGAGGGCGTCGATCTCGCGCTGAGCCTTCAGCGCCTCGTCCGACTGGGCGAGGCGCGTGTGCAGGCCGAGCCCGAACGCCTTCGGCTCCACCCACGCCCCGTCGACGTGTGCGACGATCCGCTCGGCCTCCGGCACCAGCTCGGCCAGAAGCGCACGATCCGCGGGCTCGTCGGCGTCGCCCTCCCCCGCCCGAGCACCGGGATGCCAGGTCTCGGCGCCGTGGGAGCCCGCGAGGTGGAAGAGCGAGTCGTCGGTGTGCTCGCTGATCACACGCAGATCGGCCAGCGACCGCCCCGACACCAGCGCCACGTGGGTGCCGGGCAGCGCGGCCAGGGCGTCGAGCGCGCGACGCGCCGCAGGGATCATCCGCGCCGACATCGGCTCGTCCACGAGCGGCGAGAGCGTGCCGTCGAAGTCGAGTCCGACCAGAAGCCGCGGGGTGCGTGCGAGGTGCTCGAGATCGCTCACGCCGTGCCGCTTCCCCGGATCCCCGCGAGGGCGGCGAGGAACTCCCGCGACCAGTCCTCGACGTCGTGCTCGCGCACGCGGCGGCGCAGCGCCCGCATCCGACGCCCCTGCTCACCCGGTGTCATCTCGATCGCGCGGACGATCGTGTCCTTGAGACCCTGGATGTCGTGGGGGTTCACGAGCAGTGAGCTGCCGAGTTCATCGGCCGCTCCGGCGAACTCGCTCAGCACGAGCGCGCCGCGGTTGTCGATGCGGCTCGCGACGTACTCCTTGGCGACGAGATTCATACCGTCGCGGAGCGCCGTGACGAGCATGACGTCGGCGGCCAGGTACAGGGCCACCATCTCCTCCTTGGGGAAGGCCTGGTGGAGGTAGCGGATCGCGGTGTGGCCCATGGTGTCGTAGTCGCCGTTGATGCGTCCCACGGTGAGCTCGATCTCGTCGCGCAGCTGCTGGTAGGTCTCCACGCGCTCGCGACTCGGGCTCGCGACCTGGACGAGGGTGACGTCCTCGACGGAGAGCCGCTCGTCCTGCAGCAGTTCCCCGAAGGCCTTCATCCGGTGGCGGATGCCCTTCGTGTAATCGAGACGGTCGACACCCAGCAGAATGTGGCGCGGGTTGCCGAGCTCTTCGCGGATCTCGGCGGCGCGCGCCTGGATCTCCGGCCGCTCGGCCAGCTCGACGTAGGAGGCCACGTCGATCGAGATCGGGAACGCCTTGGCGAGCGCCATGCGCACGGAGCCGTCGGCCTGCGGGACCTTGATCCCCGTCGACTTCGTCTCGTAGCGCAGCTGGCGACGCACCGCGCGGGCGAAGTTGCCCGCATCCGCCACCCGCTGGAAGCCGATGACGTCGGCGCCGAGCAGCCCTTCAAGCACCTGACGACGCCACGGCAGCTGGGAGAACAGGCCGTATGCGGGGAACGGAATGTGATGGAAGTAACCGATCGTGAGATCGGGTCGCTGCTCCCGGAGGAACTGCGGCACGAGCTGCAGCTGGTAGTCCTGCACCCACACCGTGCCGCCCTCGGCAGCGACCTCCGCGGCCGCCTCGGCGAACCGGCGGTTGACGGCGACATACGCGTTCCACCACTCGCGGCGGTACCGGGGAGCGGCGATCACGTCGTGGTAGAGCGGCCAGATCGTGTCGTTCGAGAATCCCTCGTAGTACAGCTCGACCTCTTCGGCGCTGAGCGTGATCGGCACGAGGTGGGTGCCGTCGGCGTCGAACGGCTCGAGCTCGAGGTCGGGCTTTCCGGCCCACCCGACCCACGCGCCGTCGCTCTTTCGCATCACCGGCTCGAGCGCGGTGACCAGCCCGCCGGGGCTGCGACGCCATCCGCCGTCGGCGTCACGGTCGACGGGAAGGCGGTTGGCGACGACGACGAACTCTGCTTGCGGCACGCGAGCACTCCTGGTCTCTCGGGATGCCACTCAGGCTAACAGCGGCCTGCAGGGCCTCCAGGGGTTCGCGCAAGCCCCGAGCGACGGGGTATCCTCCCGCGATAGCGTGGCCCTATGCGCTCCTACCTCTTCGGTTCCGGTCTGTTCAGCGCCCTGCTCGGGGGCGCGACCCTCTTTCGAGGGCTGCGCAACAACGAGGAGCCCTTCACCTGGCGGACGGCGCTGGCATGGGTCAGCTGGGGCATCACGCTCGCCCTCGCGATCGGTGCGATCGTCGACACCTTCCGCGCCAAGCGCGGGCATGTGGCCGCCGGTGACTCCCCGGTCTCGGGCGACGAGACGAAGCTGCTGCGCAAGCGCCTTCGCCGCTGACGTCCCCGGCCGCGCGATCGTCAGCGCACGAGGATGAGCGCGTCGCCCTGACCGCCGCCGCCGCACAGCGCGACCGCTGCGGTGCCGGAACCGCGCCGCACGAGTTCGTGCACGGCGTGGACGACCAGGCGGTTGCCCGAGGCTCCGATCGGGTGCCCCAGTGCGATGCCGCCGCCCTGCGGGTTCACGACCTCGTCCGACACCCCGAGCTCGCGCTGAGAGCGCACGACGACCGCGGCGAAGGCTTCGTTGATCTCCACGAGATCCAGATCGGATGCAGCGAGTCCCTGCCGGTCGAGTGCGCGGGCGATGGCCCGCGCCGGCTGCGCGTGCAGCGAATTGTCGGGCCCGGCGACCTGGCCGCTCGCGCCGAGCGCCGCCAGGACCTTCCAGCCCTGCGCGTCGGCGTGGCTGCGCGTCGTGAGCACGACGGCCGATGCGCCGTCGGAGATCTGCGACGAGTTGCCGGCGGTGATGGTCCCACCCTCGGCGAAGGCCGGACGCAGCTTCGCGAGCACCTCTTCGGAGGTGTCGGCGCGGATCCCCTCGTCACGGGTGATCACGACGGGTTCCCCCCGGCGCTGTGGCACCTCGACGGGAACGATCTCGGCGTCGAAGAGGCCGGCGGCCGCCGCGTCGGCCGCGCGCCGGTGCGAACGTGCGGCGACCGCATCCTGCTCCTCGCGGGTGACCTCGTAGTCGGCGTTGCGACGCTCGGTCGACTCACCCATGCTCACGCGGTCGAATGCGTCGGTGAGTCCGTCGTAGGCCATGTGGTCGAGCACTTCGACGCTGCCGTAGGCGTACCCGTCGCGCGAACCGGTCAGCAGGTGCGGGGCACGGCTCATCGACTCCATGCCGGCGGCGACGACGACCGCGGCATCGCCGACGCGGATCATCCGGGCCGCGTCGATGACGGCGGTGAGCCCGGACAGACAGACCTTGTTCACGCCCGCCGCGTGCACGTCCCATCCGAGCCCTGCGGCGATCGCCGCCTGTCGGGCGGGATTCTGCCCGGTACCTGCCGGCAGCACCTGCCCGACGAGCACGGCATCGACGGCGGATGCGGGGATCCCGCCCTGCACCAGGGCGCCGCGGATGGCGATCCCGCCCAGCTGAGGGGCCGGGATCGATGCCAGCTGCCCCTTCAGCCTTCCCTGCGGCGTGCGGGCAGCGGCAACGATCACGATGTCGTCGGGAGTCATCCCCCCAGCCTACGGCGGTCCGGTGCCGGCGATTCGTGCCTGTTCCGCATCCACCTTACATACCTGCGGTATATACTTTGGATATGCGAAAAGCCGAAGCCATCGAGAGGATCGTCGTCGCCGCGCACGCACTCACCCGCGTCGCCGCCGTCACGACACAGAACGATGCGCCCGCCGCCCAGTGGCGCGCGCTCAGCATCCTGCAGAAGGAGGGTCCCCAGCGCGTGGGCGACCTGGCGCGGCTGAGCCGCACCACCCAGCCCGGCATGACCCGTCTGGTCGGCCAGCTCGCGGACCTCCATCTCGTGGCGCGCGAACGTGACGAAGAGGACTCCCGAGTGACGCTCGTCTCGATCACGCCCGCCGGATCGGAAGCGATGGATGCATGGCGCACGCAGCTCGGCGAGACGCTCGAGCCGCTGTTCACCGACCTCGACGACGCCGAGTGGGCGGCGCTGGACCACGCTTCCCGCATCCTGATGTCGCGCACGGACGCTTTTGCAGGAGCGGCACGATGAGCGGGGCGACGACGTCCGTCTGGCGTCAGCCCGCGCAGGTGTGGGCCGTCGCGTTCGCCTGCGTGGTGGCGTTCATGGGCATCGGCCTCGTCGATCCGATCCTCCCGGCCATCGCCGAGTCTCTCGAGGCCACCCCCGTCGAGACCGAACTCCTCTTCACGAGCTATCTGCTCGTCACGGGCCTCGCGATGCTGGTCACGAGCTGGATCTCGAGTCGCATCGGCGCGAAGGCCACGCTGCTCGCGGGCCTCGCTCTGATCGTCGTCTTCTCGCTCTTCAGCGCGCTGTCGGGCAGTGTCGACGCCATCATCGGCTTCCGCGCCGGATGGGGTCTGGGCAACGCCCTGTTCATCTCCACCGCTCTCGCCACGATCGTGGGGGCGGCCAGCGGGGGCAGTTCCGCGGCGATCGTGCTGTACGAGGCCGCCCTGGGCGTCGGCATCGCCGTCGGTCCGCTGCTGGGCGGCCTGCTCGGCGAGGTGAGCTGGCGCGGCCCCTTCTTCGGCGTCGTCGCGCTGATGGCGATCGCGTTCATCGCCGTCGCCGTGCTCCTGCGCGGCCCGAAGGAGAAGCGCTCACCCGTGCCACTGTCGGCCCCGTTCCGAGCACTCGGCAAGCCCGCCCTCGCCGTGCTGGCGGTTGCGGCTCTGTTCTACAACATCGGCTTCTTCACCCTGTTGGCCTTCTCACCCTTCCCGCTCGGATTCGGGGCGATGGGCATCGGCTTCACCTTCTTCGGGTGGGGCGTCGCCCTTGCGATCACGAGCGTGTGGGTCGCGCCGCTCCTGCTGCGCCGCTTCACCCGCTCGGGCGTCATGCTTGTCGTGCTGCCGCTGCTCGCCATCGATCTCGTCGTCGGCGGCCTCCTCGTGGCGAGCTCCGCCGCGCTGGTGACCTGCATCGTCGTGGGCGGCCTGCTTCTCGGCGTGATGAACACGGTGCTCACCGAGGCGGTCATGGAGGCCACGGATCTCCCCCGCGCGGTCGCATCGTCGGCCTACTCTGCGGTCCGCTTCCTCGGCGGGGCGGCCGCTCCCCCGCTCGCCGCGTGGCTGTGGCACACCTCGAATGCGACCGTTCCGTACCTCGTGGCCGCCGCATCGATCGTGATCGCGGCGCTGACGATCGCGCTCGGCCGCCGTGCCCTGCGTCGCATCGATGAGCGCCCGGCGGATGCGGCCGAAGAGGGGGTCGCGGTCCTCGTCGGCGACGCGGCCTGATACGAGCACACGGAAGAGGGGGTGCCCACCGGACGGTCGGCACCCCCTCTTCCGTGTCGCGACAGGTCAGTGTTGCACGGGGTGAGCGCGTTCCAGGGCCGCGCCCTCGACGTCCACATCGGGCAGGATGCGGTCGAGCCAGCGTGGCAGCCACCATGCCGCACGCCCGAACAGGTGCATGAGCGCCGGGACGATCACCATCCGCACGACGAACGCGTCGAAGAGCACACCGATCGCCATCCCGAAGCCGATCGGCCGCACCATGGCAAGGTGGCTGAAGATGAAGCCGCCGAAGACGGAGATCATGATGATCGCGGCAGCCGTCACGACCGCGCGACCTCCGCGCAGGCCGGCAACGACCGCGGCGCGTGCAGGCGCACCGTGGACGTACGCCTCGCGCATGCCCGAGACGAGGAACAACTGGTAGTCCATCGCGAGGCCGAAGAGCACACCCATGAGGATGATCGGCCCGAAGCTCAGCACCGGGCCGGGATCGTGGACGCCGAACACGTCGCTCAGCCAGCCCCACTGGTAGATGGCCGTGACCGCGCCGAGCGCCGCGAACAGCGACAGCACGTAGCCGGCGGTCGCGATGATGGGCACCAGGATCGACCGGAACACGAGCACCATGATGATCAGCGACAGACCGACCACGACGGCGAGGTAGACGGGCAACGCGTCGGCGAGCTTCTGCGATACGTCGATGTTGGCCGACGCCTGGCCCGCGACGCCGAGGTCGATGTCGCCGTCGAGCGGCGATAGGGCCCGCAGATCGTGCACGAGGGTCTCGGTCGTCTCGCTGGCGGGACCGTCCTGCGGAACCACCTGGAACGCGAAGGTTCTGCCGTCGTCCGAGACCGCGATCGGAGCGACCGCATCCACGTCGTCCTGCGCCATGAGTGTGCGGACGACGGCGGCCTGTGTCGTGACGCGGTCGGCCTCGTCCACCGCCTGCGGCGTCTCCGCCACGACGAGGAGCGGCCCGTTGATGCCAGCGCCGAAGGCCTCGGTCGCCGCCGTGTAGGCCCGGTACTGGGTCGTGTCGGTGGCCTCCGAAGATCCATCGGGAAGGCCGAGGCGCATCGAGAGGGCGGGGATCGCGATGACGAGGAGGGCGATGATCGCGACCGCCCCCGCGGCGACCACACGGCCGGTGCGCATGGGGCGAAGCCGGGCCGGTGCGTGGTCGGGATGCCCGACCTTCGCGCGCAGCCCGCGACGCAGCACGCGAAGCTTCATGAGCCCGAGCAGCGCGGGCGTGACCGTGATCGCGACGAGAACGGCCACGAACACGCACGCCGCTCCCACCACGCCCATGACGCCGAGGAATGGGACGCCGGTGACGAGAAGGGCGACGAGGGCGATGATGACGGTCGTGCCGGCGAAGACGACGGCGTTGCCGGCGGTGCCGTTGGCGAGACCGATCGACTCCCCGATCTCCATGCCCGCGAGCACCTGCTTGCGGTGGCGGTTGACGATGAACAGCGAGTAGTCGATGCCCACGGCGAGGCCGAGCATGACACCGAGGATCGGCGTCACGGAGGCCATGTCCACCACGTCGGAGAACGCGAGGGATCCGGCGAGACCGACGCCGACACCGATGAGCGAGCCGATGAGGGGCGTGATGGCGGGAAGCAGAGCCCGCATCATGATCGCCAGCACGAGCGCCGCGATGAGCACGCCGACCAGCTCGCCCACGCCGATGAGGCCGTCGGTCGACTGGGCGATCGTCGAGGAGTAGTCGATGCTGACCCCGGGGATGTCGGCGCTCTTGAGACGATCGGCGACCGCGGTCTTCGTCTCCTGCGGCAGCGAGAACATGTCCTCGGTGAAGGCCACGTTGCCGATCGCCGTCGCGCCGTCGGTCGACACGGTGCGGATCCCGGATGCGGCATCGAGCAGTTCCTGGCCCGCCTCGAGCTGCGGCTTCTGCGCCTCGAGCTGAGCGCGTGACGCGTCGAGCTGCTCCTGCCCCGCCGCGATCTGCGCCTGCTGAGCCGCGAACTGTGCCTCGGCCTGGGCGTAGACGCCCGCCGCCTGCGCCTGTGCGATGGCGGCGTCCAACTGCGCCTTGCCCGCGTCGAGCTGCTGCTGCGCCGCATCCAACTGCGTCTCGCCCTGCGCGAGCTGAGCGGCGCCGGATTCCAGCTGCGCGGCCTGGTCGGCGCGCTGCGCCTGGGTCTGGAACGGGTCGACCGTGGCCGCGACGCCATCGAGCTCGCCGACGTCCTTCAAGAGCGAGGAGATGTCGGCCTTCTGTTCGTCGGTGAACGACTGGCCGTCGGTCTGGAAGACGACGGGCGCGCTGGCCCCGGTGAGGTCGGGCAGAGCGTCGGCGAGGCGGTCGTTGACGCGCTCCGTCTCGGTGCCGGGAATGCTGAAGGAGGTGGCGAGCGTGCCGCCGAAGGCGACGAACGAGCCGGCGGCGACGCCCAGCGCGATCACCCAGGCGAGGAGGACGATCCAGGCGCGGCGCGCCGAGAAGCGCCCCAGCCGGTAGAGGAGTTGGGCCACGACGTGCCTTTCCGAAGGGGTGGTGGGATGCGGCGCGCCATCGAGCCTCGACGACAATATCCGACACGTGTTGCAAAACCATCACGTGTGGGAGAACTCCCAGCAGCGGACCGTCGCTCTGCCAAGATGGCGGGATGGATCCCCGCGTGGCGCGCACGAGAGCGAGTCTGCAGAACGCACTGCTCGCGCTCGCCCGTGAGCGTCCGCTCGATGCCATCACGGTCGCCGACATCGCCGCCGAGGCAGGGGTGAATCGCAGCAGCTTCTACCAGCACTACGCCGACAAGGATCAGCTTCTCGCCGATGCGCTGGAGGCGGCCGTCGATGACGTGTCGAGCCGGGTCATCCGTTCTGCAGACCCGCGCGACATCAGCCAGCCGCCCGCCGAGCTGACCACCTACCTGCGGCACATCGCCGACAACGCCGACCTCTACCGACTCGTGCTCGGCGAGCACGGGTCCCTCGCCGTCGCGGCGCAGTTGCGCGCGCGCGTGCAGGGCATCGTGGGCGACGCGGTGCGCCAGGGGGCACCGTCGGTGTTCGACGGGCTTCCGGTGGACGTCGTCGCGGCAAGCGTGACCGGTAGCGCCCTCGGCGTGATCACCGCCTGGCTCGCTCGCGACCCGTTGCCCCCGATCGAGACCGCGACACAGTGGCTCTGGCAAGCCCTGTTCGGCCCTCTCGAACGCCCCTCGACATGAGCCTCTCGGCTCAACGCGCAGGCCGCCGTCACGCCTGCCGCCGGCCCTCAGCCGTGGATGACGACGTAAACGTCCGGGTCGTCCTGTTGGGCGAGCCAGTCGTTCACGACGGCGGTCATCTCCTCTCGTGAACGCGAGACCCCGTCCGGCGCGGGGCCGGCCCCGTTGACCATCCAGAACGTCGTCGGCGTCTCGGCCTCGGCAGTCTCGTATGCGGTCATCTTGAAGATGAGGATGGGGCGCTTGCCCGTACCCCACGATGCGTCCGCGACGACCTTCTCCCGGGCGCGCAACGACGCCGACGTCGCGGCCGCCTGCGCGTCACTGCCCCATTCGTCGGAGAACGCGACAGCCTTCGCGTCGATATCCGCCTGTACCGCCTCCGGCAGTGGCTCTCCCCGGTCGACGACGATGAAGCTGCCGTCGGCCATGGGATACGCGCGCTGGGTGCCGCGCGTGCCGATCTCCTGCGCGGTCGTCGCATCGATGACGCTGCCCGCACCCAACGTCGGCTCGGCGGGAGCCGTCGAGGTCAGGGAGGGCGTTGCCACGGTGCTCGACGCGGGCGCCGAGCAGGCCGTCAGGCCGAACGCGACCACGAGTACCGCCGCGGCGGCGAGGCGAGAGGAGAAGCGCATGACCCGACACTATCGATCGGACGTCGCCCTCTCCGACGTCATCGGGCCGATGCGACCCGATCGCGCGCGACGGCCTCGCCGATCAGTTGACCGCCGCTGGTCAACAGCGCCCGTCGCCACGGAAGCACCCCGTCGATCTCGATCTGGATCGACATCGACAGCACCGTTCGGATGAGAACGATGAGGCCGAGGATGAGCGCATCCTCCAGGGAGGGCTTGGACGTGATCGTGCGGATGAGATCGGCGGCGACGAGCACCTCGAGACCGAGGAGGATCGCGGAGCCGAGCGTCGTGCGCAGCACCATGAATGCCGCCCGCCCGCCCTCCCGGCGCCCGAGGGAGCGTGCCGCGAGGACGACGGCGATCACCGCCCCCACGAC
Organism: Microbacterium sp. RG1; assembly: GCF_005347485.1. Classification (NCBI taxonomy): domain Bacteria; kingdom Bacillati; phylum Actinomycetota; class Actinomycetes; order Micrococcales; family Microbacteriaceae; genus Microbacterium; species Microbacterium sp. RG1. The sequence continues at coordinate 1,214,528 of NZ_CP034121.1, forward strand.
CATCGCCGTCGCTCCGACGACTTCGAGACCCACGGCGACCGCGGTGAAAACCGGCTCGAGCTGCACGCCGCCAGCCTAGCGCCGCCCTGAAAAGCAGAAAGCCCCGGCAGATGGCGAGATCTGTCGAGGCAACCCGTGCACCCCCTGGGACTTGAACCCAGAACCCACTGATTAAGAGTCAGTTGCTCTGCCGATTGAGCTAGAGGTGCGTGATCCGGGGCGAGAAACTCACTTTCCGAACCGAGGGACAACGCTATCACCCGACGAACCGGAGCGCCAATCGGGCCGGTACCGGCCCGGTAGGCTGACGGTCATGTCCCCCACTTCGTCTTCCGGCGCGCTCGCGGGCAGCTTCTCCGACGACCTCGCGCTCGCCCTCAGAATGGCGGATGCGGCGGACGCCGTCGCCATGTCTCGCTTCGACGCCGCCGACCTCAGCATCGAGGTCAAGCCCGACGCGTCCTATGTGACCGAGGCGGACATCGCCACCGAGAAGGCGATCCGCGACATCCTCTCCGCGGAACGACCGGACGACGCGGTGCTGGGCGAGGAGTTCGGATCGGTCGGCGACAGCGCCCGCCAGTGGATCATCGATCCGATCGACGGCACGCACAACTACCTGAAGGGCATCCCGATCTGGGCGACGCTCATCGCCCTCGCGGTCGACGGCGTGCCCCGCGTCGGCGTCGTCAGCCAGCCCTCGATCGGACGCCGGTGGTGGGCGGCCGAGGGCGAGGGCGCCTGGACGAACGGCGGCGCCCGGCCGCGCCGGCTCGCTGTGTCGGACGTGGACAGCCTCGACCGCTCGAGCGTGAGCTTCCAGAGCATCGCGCAGTGGGATGACGCGGGTCATCTGGACGGCCTCATCCGGCTCTCGCGTACCGTCTGGCGCGACCGCGGGTACGGCGACGCGTGGCCGTACATGCTCCTCGCCGAGGGTCGACTCGAGATGGTCGCCGAGTTCGACGTCAAGGAGTACGACATCGCCGCTCTCGGTCCGATCATCACGGAAGCCGGCGGGCGGATGACGGCGTTCGACGGCACCGACTCCCTCTCCACCCGCTCGGTGCTGGCCACAAACGGCGCGCTCCATCAGTCCTTCCTCGACTTCTTCGCCCCTGCTACCGACTCGGAGGCCTCGGCATGACACGCCGCATCCGCTCCTCGCTCGGCGCCGCCCTGCTCGTCGCCGGCGCCCTCTCGCTCGCCGCGTGCTCGAGCCCGGCCGCTCCGGAGCCCGCCGCATCCACTCCCGCGTCGGAGCCCGATGCGTCCACGCCGACCCCCGTCGCCACCAGTGAGCCCACAGCCGGGACGATCGACGCCGCCACCTGCGAGTCACTGCTTCCGGACGACGTGATCGCGGACTTCGCGAAGGCGAAGTGGACGGCGAAGGAGGATGTGTTCCGCGTCGGCAGCCTGACTTTCCCGGAAGGCATTCAGTGCGTCTGGGGAGACTACTCGGTCGCCAGCGATCACGTGCAGGTGTTCGGTTGGGCGCCCGTGAGCGACACCGAGGCCCAGACCGCCCGGAGCGAACTTCTCGCGAGCGGCTGGACGAGCGTCGGCGACGAGTACATCACCGAGAACAAGGCCAACGTCCTCAACCCGGATTCGGACGGCTACGGCATGACGTACCAGTTCGGCGACGGATGGATGACGCTCGCCGACACCAAGCAGGGCCTGCTCCTGATCGAGCGTCCCGGTTCCTGACGAGCACTCGAGAACTCCCCCGCCAGGCGGAGGCGCTCGAGCGACACCGTGCATAGCGTGGATGGGATCCCCCACGAAAGGACCCCGCCATGCCCCGCCGGCTGAGCCCGCACTCGTCCCTCGCTCTCGTCGCCGCCGCGGCGCTCGCCCTGACGGCGTGCGCGCCCGCCGCAGAGGCGCCCAACTCTGCGTCGACGACACCCTCGTCCGTGAAGATCGCCGACACCCCCGTGGGCGCGAAGACCTCATGGATCGTCGACGTGCTCGGCGCCGACGAGGACACCACGGCCGCCGAGTGGGAGCCTCACCTCGACGCCGCCTTCACGGCCGAGGTGTCCGCAGCCGAGGTCGCCGACCTGCTCAACACGCAGATCCGGCCCGCCGCCCCCTTCATCGTCACGGCCTACCGGGGAGACGAACGCTCCGCCGTGACGACGATCAAAGGCACGATCGGTGAAGCGTTCGACATGACCGTCGCCCTCAACGACGATGACAAGATCGTCGCCTTCCTCCTCGGCCCGGCGTCCGAGCCATGAAGAGCATCAACCTCGCTCGACGAGGTGGCAGATCGCCTCGATCAGTTGCCGGGCGAGGTCGGGGTCCTGATCACTCGCGGCGACGAGGAGCTCGTCGAACGCCGCGCGGAGGATGCCGCTCCTCTCGGTTCCGTGTTCAAGCTGTTCGTGCTCCTCGCGACCACCGAGGCGGTCCGTTCGTCAGAGCTGGCGTGGGACGAGACGCTCGTGCTGACCGACCCGGATCGGAGCCTGCCGTCCGGACGCCTTCAGGATGAGCCCACCGGCTCCGAGATCTCCGTCCGCGAAGCAGCCCAGGAGATGATCGCGATCAGCGACAACACCGCGACCGATCTGCTCATCCGGCGACTCGGACGCGAGCGTGTCGAGGCCGCATTCGCCAGCGTCGGGGGCGCGGGCAACGCGCCATGGCTGACGACGAAGGGCTTCTTCACTCTCGGCTGGGGCGATGCGGCACTGGCGACCCAGTGGCGTGACGCCGATGAGGCGGGGCGTCGACGACTTCTCGACGGCATCGACGACGCTCCGCTGTCGGTGGATGCGGCGAGCGTGACCAACCCGGTCTGGAACACCGGCATCGACTGGTTCGCGAGCCCCGCGACCGTGGCAGCAGTGCATGAGGCGCTGCTCGACACGAACGACGACACCGTACGCGCCATCCTGTCGAAGAACACAGGACTCGGAGCGGATCTCGATCGCACGATTCTGCCCTATCTGGGGTTCAAGGGCGGTTCTGCGCCGGGGGTGCTCGCCGCATCGTGGTCGGGCGAGACGGCGAAGGGCGAGCGGGTCACCGTGGTGATCCAGCTACGAGGCGACGACCCCGCGGCGATCGCCGGCGTGCAGCGCGAGGTGTTCGGCCTCGGTGCGGATGCGTTGCGTCTCGCGGCGGAGAACGGCGGTCAGCGGTAGGGATTCGCTGTCTGGTCGCTCTGCGCGGCGTGCCCGGCGGCGAAGCCCTCATCCCAGGCGTCGCCGCGCCCTTCTCGCTCGCGCGACAGGGCGTCGACCTCGAGGATCCGCTGCGCGAGACGCACCCAGTGGCCCCAGTTCGCCTCGGGGGCGCCTTCGTCGCTACTTGTGAGCCGCCAGCGCTCGGGAGCCTCTGCGGTCTGCAGCGTCAGTGCTCCCGTACCGAGAGGGCGGCGGCGCGGATCGGGCATGGCGAGCTCCTTCGGGTCTGCGACGTCGACATGCTCTCACGGGGCTGGTCAGCGGGCATCTACGACGGGGTGTGTCTTGTCATCAGATCCTGCACATCCAACCCGTCGGGGCTGTTGGCATCGTCCATCAGCGCTTCGACGAGTTCACGCCTGATCTGCACGGTGCCCCGTCGAGAGTATGTGAACGAGAGCGGCACCGCCGGAGACATCCACAGGCTCCGTCGACCGCCGGTGCCGTCGGCGGTGGGCACGGTAAGCATGAAGGCTTCGCCACGACGAAGCTTGTTCATCGTCACGACGCGCAGGTGCGCGATCAGATCGTCCTCGACCACGAAGTACTCCTCGCGCCCGTACCAGAGTCGTCCCATACTGCTTCCGTACTCCCACCCGTGGCCGCCCGGTCGCGACCCTGCTTCGATGATCGGTCGCCCGAACGCACCTGTGCCGGTCGTCGTCCGCGATGCGCATGCAAGGCTCCGCAGACGAACGACCGGCACCGGTCTCGAAGTTCAGAGCGGTTTGCCGCCCGTGACCGGCAGAACGGCGGCGCTGACGTAGCGCGCCGCATCCGAGGCGAGGTACACGTAGGCTCCGGCGAGTTCGGCGGGCTGCCCGGCGCGACCCAACGGCGTATCCGTGCCGAAGGTCTCGATGCGCTCTTCGTCCCAGCCGGTGCCGGGGATCAAGGGTGTCCACACCGGCCCTGGTGCGACCGCGTTGACCCGGATCCCGCGGGGTCCGAGTTCCTCGGCCAGGGCCTTCATGAAGGCGACCTGCGCCGCCTTCGTCATGGCGTAGTCGATCAGCGACGGCGAGGGTGAGAACGCCTGCACCGAGCTCGTGACGATGATCGACGCACCCTCCTCCAGAAGGGGCACCGCAGCACGCGCTCCGGCGATCAGACCGACGAGGTTGGTGTCGAAGACCCGCTTGACGTCGTCGAGCGGGATCGTCTCGATGCTCTCGCGATCGCGCTGGTATCCGGCGTTGAGCACCAGGAGGTCGAGACCACCCAGCTGCTCGTGCGCCTGCTCCACCATCTGCGTGGCTGCGTCCGTGTGGCGGATGTCGGCGGCGAGGGCGACGCCGCGCCGTCCGGCCTCCTCGATCCATCGCACCGTCTCGGCGGCGTCGTCGGCTTCCTCCGGCAGATGGCCGATCGCGACGTCGGCGCCCTCACGGGCGAACGCGATCGCCACTGCCCGACCGATGCCGGAGTCGCCACCGGTGATGAGCGCGCGACGTCCGGTCAGCCGGCCGGTCCCGCGGTAGCTCTGCTCGCCGTGATCCGGCTGCGGATCCATGGGCGCGGTCTTTCCGGGTTGCGACTGCTCCTGCCCGGGAAATCCCTCGGATCCTTCACCCTCGCGCGGGTCGGCGGTCGTGTTCATGATCGTCCTCTCGTCGTGGTCGGATGCCTGCGGGCCATGCTGCGCGAGATGCGCGGCGACACCGAGGGCCTTGACATCCGACGGGGTGATCGCCGAGGGTCGCGCACTCTCGTCAGCGGCGACCGGCCAGAACGGCGAAGCCCCGAACCGCAGCGACGGCGGTCCGGGGCTTCGCGAGACGTAGGATCAGGCGACTGAGGCGAGCTTGCGCTCGGTGGCGCCCTTCTGGATGCCGAAGTCGTCTTTCGTGAGGTCGACGTGCATGCCCGCGCTCGACGCGGCCTGGTCAGCGAGCGTGCGCAGCGTCGCCGGGTCGAGCTGTTCGGGCTCGACGGAGTCGAAGACGAACCGCATCGGAATCGAGGGCTGCAGCCAGAGCGTCGAGCGACCCACGGGCTCACCCGGCGCGTGCACCCAGGAGAAGGTGAATGACTCGTTGCGACGCAGCTTGGTGGCCGCGACCACTTTGATGTGGCTCAACAGGCGGTCGGGAATGACGACGGCCTCCGTGTCAGCCCCGTAGTACAGCTTTCCCATGGTGTCCCTTCCCCTGAGTCGGTATGTCAGACGAGCGCGAGCGCGCCGAGCGCGACGGATGCGGAGGCGGCGACCACGCAGGACGCGACGAACGCCACCTGCGACGCCGAACGCAACCCCCGGCGCTGAAGCGGCACGAAAGTTGAGCGCCGGCGTGAGACATCGGAAGCCCACGCGGATGATGCAACAGCCATGTCTCCCCCTTGCCGATACCTGCGACGATCCGGACTTTCGTCCGCCCTCGGCCTCCATGTCGTTCTGCAGATGACGCTATCAGGTAGTTCGCGATTTTAGCTACACAGATGAGATATCCCTCATTTTAGTTACATAGCTAAATAAACGTCCAAGCCTGGCTAAGCTGTCCAGCGGTACTACCCGACCGACGGAGGACTATGCGGATGTCCAGCGAAGCCGCCTCGACCTCGAAACTCTCGCGCGCCCTGAACGCCTACTCGGCTGCCCGGAACGATGCGCTCGTCGCCGCGCGCAAAGAGCTGCGCATCAGTGAAGTCGACGCACGCGCACTTCTCTTCGTGGTCGACAATCCCGGCGTGCGCCCCTCCGCTCTTCGGGACTATCTGGGCATCACTTCCGCCGGTGTCACATCTCTCGTCGATCGTCTGGTCGAGCGCGGACTTGCACGTCGCGAGTCGGATGCCGAAGACCGTCGCGGTAACCACATCACTGCGACGGTGGATCTGACGTCCGAGCCGTGGTCGGCCCTGACCGAGTTCGACCGTCGCTTCGAACAGGCGGTGGAGACGAACCTCGCCGAACGCTCTGACGAACTCGCCGCACTGCTGAGTCGCCTCACTGAGGAGAGCGTCGCGCGGGGCGCGTGAGTCAAACGGCGACGTTGGCCATGTACGCCTTCGACTTCGTCTGCAGGAAGGTGCACAGGGCTGAGACCATGGCGAGTTCCATGGACAGACGGAATGCGCCTGCCGCATCCAACTGGAGGTCAGTGTCCCGCGCCTCGAACGTCACGACCCAGGTCGTCGAGCCCGGCTCGGCGGGCTGGATGTACGTCACGGTCTGGGCGTTCATCAGGCGTACACCCACCAGTCCGGTGTCACTGCCGAACTCGCTGTCCTGCGGGATCACCTTCACCGTTCCGGCGATCGGGTATCCGAGCTCGCGGAACTCGACGAGCCAGGACTCGAGCATCTCGAGGCTTCGAAACGGCATGGCATTCCTCCCGCGCATTCTCATGCACATCGTGCGTCATCGGGCGGACCCCGAAGCACATGCTCTCACGGATCCGAGCCGGCCGAGTGCAAGACGAAGGCCCCCGCAGCCGTGCTGCGGGGGCCTTCTGAGACGACGAATCGTCAGAGCGCGCGGATGTTCGCGGCCTGCATGCCCTTGGGGCCCTGCTCGGCGTCGAACTCGACCTTCTGGTCTTCGCGGAGCTCCTTGAAGCCGTTGCCAGCGATCGCGCTGAAGTGTGCGAAGAGATCGGCGGAGCCGTCATCGGGAGCGATGAAGCCGTAGCCCTTCTCGGAGTTGAACCATTTCACGGTGCCAGTGGCCATCGTGTCTTTCCTTCTGTTGTTTTGGCCGCCGGGGCGACCGGGTGTGCCGTTCCTATGTCTACGGAACGGACGATGTGGGACGCGGAACTTGTCCGCGTGTTCGCGAGCGTATGCGGAAAACGTCCGTGCCGCTACTACGGCGACGAAAGCGTCCTCTTGCTCCGCGAAGACACCGACGCACTCGCCGAGCGCGCTGTGCGCGACATGGACGTCGTCGATGGACTCCACGAAACCCGCGTACTCGCCGGCGATGGTCGCCACGAAGACGGCGTCGTCGGCTTGGCGCCACACAGGCGCCGTCGCGATCTCAGGACCGGTGGGGATGGGGTTAAACACAAGAACTTTCAGGACTCGCGGACACTGCACACGAGAAGGATCAGAGGCACCCGAGGTGCGGTTGCTTCGGCGGAGAAGAACATCGCTCTTCCATGAGCCGACATCTGTTACTCACCTGCTGCCCCGGTTGCGGGGTTGCTTCAGTCTAGCATCCGCCCCGGTTATGCGCATCGGCAGACGATGCACCGGCTACATACAGCTGGCGGCATGTGGCCACGGTTAGCGTGGGCCGCAGGCTTCGGCACTCGTCGGAGACTCGCACCGACGGCCGAAGCCGGCCGCCATACAGGACGGGCATCTCTTATCTCCGCCACGCTTGCATCCCCCCACGCAACACTCGGACCGATCCGCCAGACCTACGCCCGAAAAGAAGATTTCCCCCCGATCGGCCGCGCGTACAGCCAGGTCTCGGAGGTGGTGCGAGAGACAGGACTTCTGCGACGCGCCGCCTGGTTCTACACCCTCGTCGGCGTCGCACTCACCCTGTCCTTCGGTGGCGCCGTCACCGGCTTCATCCTCCTCGGCGACAGCTGGCTCCAGTTGCTGATCGCGGCGGCCCTCGGCGTGATCTTCACTCAGGTGGCTTTCCTCGGCCACGAAGCGGCACACCGTCAGATCCTCGCGACCGGTCCCGCCAACGACCGGCTCGCCCGTGTCCTCATCGGGCTCGTCGGCACCAGCTACTCGTGGTGGGACTCCAAGCACAGCCGTCACCACGCCAACCCGAACCGGGTCGGCAAAGACCCCGACATCGAGGTCGACACGATCTCGTTCCTTGACGAGGATGCGGCCGCAGCGCGCGGTCTCCGACGCCTCATCACACGCAAGCAGGGGTGGTTCTTCTTCCCGCTACTGACGCTCGAGGGGCTGAACCTGCACTTCCTGAGCGTGAAGCACCTGCTGTCGCGTGGACCGATCAAGGGTCGCGGCACCGAGCTCGCCCTGATCGGTGGACGTTTCGCGATCATCTTCGCCGCCGTCTTCCTGGCGCTCCCCGTGGGTATGGCGTTCGCCTTCCTCGGCGTCATGTTCGCCGTCTTCGGCGTGTACATGGGCGCCTCCTTCGCTCCCAACCACAAGGGCATGCCCGTGATCGCTCCCGACGCGAAGCTCGACTTCTTCTCGAAGCAGGTGCGCACTTCGCGCAACATCCGCGGCGGATGGTGGGCCACCGCCCTCATGGGCGGGCTCAACTACCAGGTCGAGCACCACCTCTTCCCGAGCATGGCGCGCCCGTACCTGGCGAAGACGCGCGAGATCGTGCGGGACTTCTGCCGTGCGAACGACGTGCCCTACACGGAGACCTCGCTCGTGCGTTCGTACGCGATCGTCATCGAGTACCTCAACCGTGTGGGCCTCGCGGCCAGCGATCCTTTCGACTGCCCTGTGACGGCGCAGTACCGACGGGTCTGAGTTCCGCCGAGCAAGAGCACCGCCCTGTCAGCGTCGATCCGGAAGAGCTTCAGCGAGGGCATGGATCGCCGCGCTCGGGTTCTCCCCCACCGGGATGAACACGACCGTGGTCGCGCCGGCGTCATGACGCCGCTGGATGCCGGCGCGCACCTCGTCGACCGTGCCCGACAGTGTCAGCTCGGCCACCCACTCCGAGGGCAGCGTCTGGGTGAACGTGTCGACGGGAAGCTCCGCCGCGCGCTGCAGTAGCTCCTCCGCGTACGGCAGAGGCAGAAGGTGGGGTCGCCAGTCGGTCTCGGCCAGGACGGCCAGAGCCGGTCGGAGGATCGCCTGCGCCGCATCCGCAGTGCCTGCCACGACCGCCAGATCGTAGGTGATCACGCGGGTCTCGACGTCGCCGATCTGCGCCAGGGCGTGAGCGATGTACTCGGGCGCGGCGGGTTCTGCGAGCACCACCCCGTCCGCGATCTCGCCGACCGCAGCGAGCGACTTCGGTCCGCGGACGCCGAGCACGAGCGGAGGAACAATCTCGGGGACCTCGCTCAGACGCAGTCCTTCCACATCGACGTACGTGCCGCGCTTCGGCCCCTCGGCACCCTCCAGGAGCGCTCGGAGGGCGACGACGTACTCGCGGAGGAACGTCAGCGGCTTCTGGGGCCACGCACCGACCGACGTCAGCCAGCCGGGCATGCCGTGACCGATACCGACGACGAGGCGCCCCGGGTACAGTTGCGCGAGCGTCGCGATCTCCATGGCCGCGAAGGCGACGTTCCGCACCGCGGCGGGCAGGATCCCCACGCCGACCGTCACACGGGAGGTCACCGCGAGCACCGATGCCGCCTGCGCAATCCCCCCTCGGTAGCCGAGGTCCTCGACCACCCAGAGCTCGTCGAAGCCTGCTTCCTCGGCGCTCCGCGCGAAGCCCAGGATCTCCGAGACGGGCAGGTCGCGAGGCAGCATGATTCCGACGTTCTTCGTCGCTGACGGCATGAATCTCTCCAGTCAGACCGCCATCACCCCAGCGGCGCGGTCCCCTCCACCCTAGGACACCGCTCAGCCGAGCATCCCGAGCTCGGAGAGGCGGCGGGCGGTCTGCGCGACCGTTTCGAATGCGCCCCAGCAAGACGTAGGGGCTACGCGCGCGAGTGATCTTTCAGCCTGAGTGCGGAGACGGTGATCGCCGTCGCCCCCATCAGCGTCGGGTACGCGCTGGCGGCGGCGAACGCGATCGCGTTGAACGGATCGAGTGCCGAACCGGTCGAAACCCATGCCAGACGTGACCAGATCGCCACCGCCACGAGGGCGAGCACGGCCGATCCGGCGGCCAGGCCCACGATCGGCCATCGCCAAGCAAGCACCGTGACGGCGACGCCGACCACTGCGAGAGAGACGAGCGACATCGGGTGGATGGAGTATCCACCGCCCCAGACCACATTCGCTGCCAGGGATGTCGCGTAAAGGATCAGCAAGGCTGCTGCGATCCCCAGGAGCACACCGCTGATGACTCTTAGCCAACGAAGTCCCTGTCGACGGGAAGGATCAATGCCCGTTGCCACCAAGGAGACACCTCCCTTACACGTGACCGCCGTGTTCGTCTTCCCGGCACAGTAGCGCTCTGCAGCATCCCCGTCGAGTGGAAGAGGCCGCCCCGAAGGACGGCCTCTCGCACTCGCGTGAGCGACAACGGTTGGTGGAGATGGGGGGAATCGAACCCCCGTCCATCGCTGTGATACGGCGGCTTCTCCGGGCGCAGTCTGTGGAGACGTTCTGCTCGGCTCCGACTTTTAGCACAGACACATAAGTCGACGAGCCCAGCCTGGGAAGAGTCCCACGCACCGTCCAGACGCCGGTACGTAGCAAGATCCCTAGATGACGCCAGGGTCCGTGGCGGGATCACACACGGTCTGACGGACTATCGGGCTCGCTTAGGCAGCGAGGGCGAAGTCAGTGCGCTTGGATTCGGCACTTATTGGTTTACAGGGAGCGTTTACGAGATAACCCTGCATCCTCGGCCCGCTTCTCGGCGATTCGCAGGCGATGTCGAAACCGATCATCCCCGTGAACCCTTCGGTGGAAGGAACCATTGTCGCTCTGTGGAGTTGTCACCTCACGGGCGGAACCCGCGAGCATTACAGACTACAACGGATGCGGCTCCCTCGCCATTCCCGCGGGCCTTCGGGCGCATCGCCCTGGATAGCATCGAAGCGTGACCCCTCCTCGCCGCCCTCCCCGTCCGCAGGTGACACTCGAGGTCGTCCGCACCACGTTGCTCACTCCCGGGATGGTGCGTGTGACCCTCGGCGGAAGCGGCTTCGATGCGTTCATGGACCGCGACGAGACCGACAAGTACGTGAAGCTCCACATCCCCCCAGCCGGCAGCGACCTCACGCCGCCGTTCGACATGGCGGAGCTGCGTGAACGCCTCCCCTTCGATCGCCTGCCGAGCGTACGCACCTACACGGTGCGCAGCGTGGATCACGTGGCGCGCACACTCGACATCGACATCGTCACCCACGGCGACACGGGCGTCGCAGGTCGCTGGGCGGCCTCGGCGCGGCCCGGGGACCTGCTCACCTTCGCGGGCCCCGGCGGCGGATTCCGTCCTGACCCCGCGGCCGACCACGTGTTTCTCGTCGGCGACGAGTCGGCCCTCCCCGCGATCGCCGCCGCGGTGGAAGCCCTGCCAGAAGGGGCGCACGCCACGGCCATCGTCGAGACGCGGTCGGGTACGCACCGCATCCCACTGCCCGGAACCGTCGACGTCACCTGGGTCGACGAAGATCACGACTCCCCCGGTTCGCTTCTGGTCGACGCCGTCCTGAGCACGACGTGGCCTTCGGGTCGCGTCCAGGTCTTCGCGCACGGCGAACGGGAGGCGATGAAGAGGCTGCGCGCGGTCTTCGCGGAACGCGGCGTCGCGCGTCACGACCTTTCACTGTCCGCCTATTGGGCGGCCGGTCGCAGCGAGGACACCTTCCAGGCCGAGAAGCGACTCCCCGTCGGGCAGATCTTTCCCGACTGAACCTCCGTAGGCTGTCCCGCATGAGCGAGGACGTCACGATCACGGTCCGCGGATCCCATGAGGAACGCATCTCCCCCGAAGAGGGCGTCGCCCGTATCGGGGTGCGCGTCGAGCACATCGACCGTGCTGAGGCGATGGCCCGGCTCGCGGCATCCGGCCAGCGGGTGCGCGATGACCTCGAACGGCGTGCGGCCTCCGACGACCTCGTGTCGTGGACCAGTTCACGCGCTCAGGTCTTCACCGATCGCCCGTGGGGACCCGACGGGTCCCGCCTGGACCCCGTCCACCACGCCTCGCTCGAGTTCCGGGCCGTGTTCGACGATGCGGATGCCCTGTCAGCGTGGATCGACGCCGCCACCACCGATCCCGCCGTCCAGTTGGACGGCATCGATTGGCGACTGACAGAAGCGACCGCGCTGGATGCACGCGACCGGGTCGCGCGTGCCGCGGTGGAGGATGCGGTCGCTCGCGCGCGCTCGTACGCCGCATCGCTCGGCCTGCACCACGTGACCGCGATCGAGGTCGCGGACGCGGGGCTCCTGTCATCCGAATCCGCGGCGGCGGGACCGATGATGATGAAATCCGTGGCCGCGGACAGCGGGATCGTGGTCCGCCCGGACGAGGTCGTCGTCGCGGTCGGGATAGAGGCCCGGTTCAGCGCTCGCTGAGAGGCTCTTCCGACAGCGGGAGTCGCAGAGTGGCGAGCGTTCCGCCTCTCTCCCCCTCCGACAGCACGATCGCGCCGCCCATTGCTCCCGCCAGCGCCTGTGCTACGGACAGACCTATCCCCGAGCCCGGTACGCCATCGCTCACCGCCTGCGGACTGCGGTAGAACCGTTCGAAGACGCGGGCCCTGTCCTGTTCGCTGATGCCGGGGCCGTGGTCTTCGATCTCGACGAGCGCGGCGTGACCGATGGGCCCCGCGGTCACGCGGATCGAGCCCTGCTCGGGCGAGAACTTGATCGCGTTGGTGAGCAGGTTCGTGACGATCTGTCCAAGCTCGGCCTCGTTGGCTCGCACCGGCAGCGACCCCTGGACGTCGCTGTCTACGCGGAGAAGGCGCTCGTCGATCCGGTAGCGCAGGTCTTCGAGGGAGTCCGTGACGATCCGCGCCAGATCCACGACGCGCGTGCCGTGCACCCCGACCGGGGGCTGCGTGATGGTCGCGGCCCGAAGGGAGTTGGACACCAGTGTCGCCAGCCGATCGGCGTTGCGGCTGATGACCTCGACGTACGCCTTCTGGTCCGGATCCGTGACGCTGTCCTCGAGCTCCTCCGCGTACCCCACGATCGCCGTGATGGGTGTGCGCAGCTCGTGGGAGACGCTGGCGACGAACGCGTCCTGCTTGTGGTTGAGCTCGCGCAGCGCCTCGCTGACATGCCGCTCACGGTCCAGCTGGCTCGCCATCGCCTGCTCGACAGCGCGCACCGGGCGCAGGTCCTCGATCGTGACGAGCAGGATGCGACCGAGCTCGGGCCGCATGATCGGATCGACCCAGAATCGTGCCGGCACCGCATCCTGACCCAGCTCGTCGCTCTCGTGCGAGCGCTCCTGATCGCCGGCGTCCCCCAGGATGCGGCGAAGGGGGGTGTCGTCGAGAACCCGCCACGCGCCGTCCGCATGCACCAGCTGCCCGTTGAAGAGTTCCGCGGCCACATCGTTCGCCTCCAGGACCCGGAGCCTGCGCGACTCCCGCACCTGTGTGACGAGGAATCCGGTGCGGGAGCGCGCGAACGCATCGCGCAGCAGCCGCAGCACAGCATCCTGCCGGTCCTCGAGTTCTCTGCGTTCCGCGCGCTGCGTCGCGATCACCAGGCAGGTGATGGCGATGGCCACCGCGTAGACCTGCAGCAGAGTGCTGGTCGGCAGCAGGCCTTCGGCGTTGGCGAACGGCCCGAATCCGGCCAGCGTCAGGCCGCTCGCCAGCGACACCGCCAGCAGCACCTGCCCGATCGCCACGAACATCGTCTGCGAGAACGCCGCCCACGCGAGCAGAGGGACCGGCAGGAACGACAGGGGCGCCGAGGCGAAAGGTCCGAACGCGACAGCGACGAGGAGGGCGATCGCCGCAGTGAGCGTGACGGCGTGCCACCACGGCCCCGGGCGCTGGCTCGAACGGTCGATGAGCACGAGCGGCACGATGAGCAGGAGCGCGGAGAGGTGGGAGGCCCCGGTTCCCACGAACCGCGCCGCGAAGTCGCCGCCGGCCGCTGCCGCCGCGCCCGCGACGACGAGCGCGAGCGCCGCCGCGGCAGCGACCGCGGTCAGGATGAAACGGCCGACGTCCCGCGTCGTCGACAACCGTGGGGCCGCACCCTTCGGGGTGAGCCCCGCCACCATGACGGCGATCTCGGCGGCGGTGCCGACCAAGCTCGCCGTGACGACGAGAGGCGGACGCCCTGCGAGAGCGGATGCGGTCGCGGTGAGCAGCGAGGCGACGAGGATGACCAGGGGCACGTAGCGTGGAGCGGCGCTCAGGGCTGCGGCGGCACCGGCGCCCGCGGCCGGCCACCACCACGACGTCGGCTGCTCCCCCGCCTGGCCGAGCGCGAACGCCGACGCGAGCACGAAGCCGAGCAGCAGAATCGCTGCCACCACGGTGCTCCGCCGCCAAGGAGGAAGCGCTGTGATGTGGAAGAGGAGGTTCGGACGGGTCATCGGGCGATGCCGCCTACGTGCGTGCGGCGCGGACCCATCGTTCGATCACTCCCCGACACGGTTGCGGAGGCGCATCGCGCGCTCGGCTTCGCGGGTGTCCTGCCGTTCTCGCAGGGTCTGGCGCTTGTCGTACTCCCGCTTGCCCTTCGCGACACCGAGTTCGACCTTCGCACGCCCATCGGAGAAGTAGAGGCGAAGGGGTACGAGCGTGTAGCCGCCGGCGGAGACCGCGTGCGACAGCTTCACGATCTCCTCCTTGTGCAGGAGGAGCTTGCGCGTGCGCTTGGCCGAATGGTTCGTCCAGTGCCCCTGGGAGTACTCGGGGATGTGGACGGCGTCGAGGAACGCCTCGCCGCCCTGGATGTAGGCGTAGCCGTCGGTCAGGTTGGCGCGCCCCTGACGCAACGACTTCACCTCGGTGCCGGTGAGCACGAGGCCGGCCTCGTACGTCTTCTCGACGGTGTAGTCGTGGCGCGCGCGGCGGTTGGTCGCGACGACCTTCTCTCCGCGTTCCCTGGGCATGCTCTCTCCTTCGTGCGACCGCACGGCGCGCGGCAGCCCATCAGTCTAGCAAGCGCAGCGCCTCACGTATCAGGCTCGCAACCACCGGCGTATGGCGAATCCGGCTGACAGCGCGGCCAACAAGACGCCGATCACGACGATGACCGGGATGACGAGGGCGAGATCGGCGTACCCCACCCACGTGGTGACGAACCCGATGCGTTGACGCAGGTACCCGTTGATACCGAACTCCACCGTCGCCCAGACGCCGACGCTCGCAAGAGCCGAACCGATCAGCGCGGCGAAGACGCCCTCGAGGATGAACGGCGTCTGGATGAACCTGTTCGAGGCGCCCACGAGGCGCATGATGCCGAGCTCCTTGCGTCGCGCGAACGCGGACAGCCGGATGGTGGTCGCGATCAGCAGCACGGCGGCCACCAGCATCAGACCCGCGATCCCGACCGCGACGTAGGTCGCGATCGTGAGGGCCGAGAACAGCGGCTCGAGGTACTGCATCTGGTCTTTGACCTCTTCGACGCCCTTGCTGCCACCGAACGCCTCCGCGATCACATCCGACTGCGACTGATCGACGAGGTTGATCGAGAACGTCGCGTTGAACTGGTCGGGCGTGACGATGTTCTCGTACTCCGAGCCCAGCTGCTGGATCGCCTTCTCGTACACCTGCTCGTTCGTCTCGAACGTGAACTCCTTGATGAGCGGCGACAGAGCGGGCCCGTTGAGTTCCGCCGTGACCTGGTCGATCTCCGCCTGGGTGGCGACGCCGTCAGAGCAGGTGCCGGCCGTGGACACGCTGGTGCACATGTAGACCGCGACCTGGGCACGATCGACCCAGAAGTCCTTCATCTTGCCGATCTGCATCTGCATGAGCACCGCCGCGCCCACGAAGGTCAGCGACACGAAGGTCACGAGCACGACGGAGATCACCATCGATGCGTTGCGACGGAGGCCGCTGAGGGCCTCCCCCATGATCAGTCCGAATCTCATCGCGTGGGTCCCACCTCGTCGTCGGACGTACCGAGGCCCAGGCGGTCGGCGAGTCCCAGTTCTGCGGGCAGGTCGGCATCGGGGCGCTTCGCACGCTCCTCCTCGGCCAGACGAGCCGCCAGTGCTTCCGCGGCCTTCGCCTCCGCCACCGCCGCCGCGTGTACCGATTCGGCACGCGCTGCCTGCTCGGTGGCGGCGACGGCCGCATCCAGCGTCACGGGCGCGATCTGACCGGTCTCTGAGATCTCGCGATGCACGTCGAGAACGGCCGTGAGGGCGGCGACAGCTGCCGCGCCCTTCTCGACCTCGGGCGCAAGGCGCGGGATGGCGGAGGTGTCGCCGTACCCGCCGTGGCGCTCGTCGCGAACGATCTCGCCGCCACGCAGTTCGATGACGCGGCGCTGCATCTGATCGACGAAGCCGGCCTCGTGCGTCGCCATGACGACCGTTGTCCCTCCGGCGTTGATGCGCGCGAGCAACTGCATGATGTCGACCGAGGTCGCGGGGTCGAGGTTTCCGGTGGGCTCGTCGGCCAGGAGGATCTGCGGCCGATTGACCAGCGCGCGCGCGATCGCGACGCGCTGCTGCTCACCACCGGACAGCTCGTGCGGCAGACGCTTCTCCTTGCCGTCGAGGCCGACGAGCGCGAGCGCCTCAGGCACCGCTTGCTGGATGAACCCGCGGGAGGACCCGATCACCTGCAGCGTGAAGGCCACGTTCTGGAAGACCGTCTTGGTCGGCAGGAGCCGGAAGTCCTGGAAGACGGCGCCGATCTGACGGCGGAAGTACGGGACCTTGCGGTTGGGCACCGAGCGCAGGTCGCGACCGAGCACGACCACACGGCCCTCGCTGGGCGAGTCTTCGCGCAGGATCAGGCGCAGACAGGACGACTTGCCGGAGCCGGACGCCCCCACAAGAAAGACGAACTCTCCGCGTTGCACCTCGAAGTCCACGCTCTGCAGCGCAGGTCGGGAGGTGCCGCGATACCGCTTGGTGACGTTCTCGAACCGGATCATGGCTGTGACAGCCTAAGCGCGCTTCTCACGGATGCCGGCCACGACACCCGGCGCGCCGGATCAGTCCTCGTCTTTGCGCTTGCGCCAGCGGATGCCGGCCGCGATGAAGCCGTCGAGGTCGCCGTCGAAGACCGTGGCGGGGTTGCCCACCTCGTGCCCGGTGCGCAGGTCCTTGACCAACTGCTGGCCGTAAAGGAAGTAGGAGCGCATCTGGTCGCCCCAGCTCGCGGTGATGGTGCCGGCGAGCTCCTTCTTCTTCGCGGCCTCCTCCTCGCGCTGCAGCAGCATGAGGCGCGTCTGCAGCACGCGCATGGCGGCGGCGCGGTTCTGGATCTGGGACTTCTCGTTCTGCATCGAGACGACGATGCCGGTGGGGATGTGGGTGATGCGCACCGCCGAGTCGGTCGTGTTGACCGACTGACCGCCCGGCCCCGACGAGCGGAAGACGTCGACGCGGATGTCGTTCTCGGGGACCTCGACCTCCTGCGCCTCCTCCATGACGGGGATGACCTCGACGGCGGCGAAGCTCGTCTGCCGCTTGTCGGCGGAGCCGAACGGGCTGATGCGGGCGAGGCGGTGCGTGCCGGCCTCGACCGACAGCGTTCCGTAGGCGTAAGGGGCGTCGACCTCGAAGGTTGCGGACTTGATGCCGGCGCCCTCGGCATAGGAGGTGTCCATGACCTTGACGGGGTACTTGTGACGCTCGGCCCAGCGCAGGTACATGCGCATGAGCATCTCGGCGAAGTCGGTGGCGTCGTCGCCGCCCGCACCGGAGCGGATGGTCACGACCGCCGAACGGGAGTCGTACTCGCCGTCGAGGAGGGTCTGCACCTCGAGCTGGCCGACGACGTCCTCGAGCTCGGCGATCTCGCGACGCGCCTCCTCCGCGGAGTCCTCGTCGTCCATCTCGTTGGCGAGCTCGACGAGCACATCGAGGTCGTCGAGGCGCTGCTCGACCTCGGTGACGCGCTTGAGCTCGGCCTGGCGGTGGCTGAGGGCGCTGGTGACCTTCTGCGCCTTCTCGACGTCGTCCCAGAGGTCGGGCGCGCCGGCCTCGTCGGAGAGCCGATCGATCTCCGCCCGGAGGGCGTCGACGTCGACGACGGCTTTGATGTCGCTGAAGGTGGAGCGGAGGGCCTGGATGTCGGCAGACGGATCGAATTCGAGCATGGCACTCCAGAGTATCGTGGATGCACGTGTCCGACCGCGTCAGCTCTCTGCTCTGGCGGTTCGCGCCGATGATCTACGGCCCGACGATCCTCTTCGCCCTCGGCGAAGGGGCGGTGATCCCCCTCATCCCGATCCTCGCGGCCGAGCGCGGAGCGGATGTCGCGGAGGCCGCGTTCATCGCCTCCTTTCTCGTCGTGGGGCAGCTCTGCGGCAACATCCCGGCGGGCTGGTCGGTGGCACGACTCGGTGAGCGCCTCACGATGGCGATCGGCGGCGTACTCGCCATCGCCGGTTCCGTGACGATGCTGCTCTCGCCGAATACGGCCGTCCTGGCCGTCGCCGTGTTCGTGATCGGGTTCTGCGCGGCCGCGTTCGGCCTCGCCCGCCACTCGTTCATGACGACGCGGGTTCCGATCGCGTTCCGGGCACGCGCCCTCTCGCTGCTTGGCGGCTCGTTCCGGTTCGGCACATTCGTCGGCCCGTTCATCGCGGCGGGCCTCCTGTTCGCCGTCGGTGACGAGCTGTCGGCGGTCTGGTTCTTCATCGTCTGCCTCGTCGCCACCGTTCTCCTTGTGCTGCTGGGACCCGACCCGGAGAAGACCGCCGAGGCTCCCGACCGGGCGCCCGCCTCCGAGGACGACAGCGGCGAGCCCGTCACCGGCTCGATCCCGGTCGACGAGCGGGCGGGCGTCTTCCGCACGATGTGGCAGCACCGGCGGGTGCTCTCCCGCCTCGGTGTCGCCGCGGCATCCCTCTCGGCCGTCCGGTCCGCGCGTCAGGTCGTGCTGCCTCTGTGGGGGCTATCTCTGGGTCTCGACGCCCCCACCATCGCCCTCGTGGTCGGCGTCTCCGGTGCGATCGACTTCGCGCTCTTCTATGCCAGCGGCCAGGTCATGGATCGGTTCGGCCGGCTCTGGGCGGCTCTACCCGCCATGATCCTCATGGGCACCGGCTTCCTCGCGCTGTCGCTCACGCATGACCTGAGCTCGGCGAACATGTGGTTCGCGATGTTCGCGGCCGTGCTCGGCGTCGGAAACGGTCTCTCCAGCGGCATCCTGCTCACGCTCGGGGCGGACGTCGCGCCGAAGAGCGAGCCCGCCGCCTTCCTCGGCTCCTGGCGCACCCTCACGGATGCGGGCGGTGCCGTCGCTCCGCTCCTGCTCACCGCCCTCACCGCCCTCACGTCGCTGTCGGTGGCGACGGGGGCGATGGGCGTGGTGGGATTGCTGGGCGCGGGGGCCTTCATCCGATGGGTGCCGCGTTTCGTACCGCGACGACGCGAGGAGAGCTGATGTCGCTGCACAACTGGGCCGGCAACCTGGCGTACGCGGGCGAGCTCGTCTCACCGACCACCCGCGAGGATGCGGTGCGCGCGGTGCGCGATGCGGATGCGGTGCGCGCGCTCGGCACCCGACACTCGTTCTCGGCGATCGCCGACACTTCCGGCATCCTGCTGTCCACGGCGTCGCTCCCTGCACGGGTGGAGATCGATCCGGCTGCCCGCATCGCGCGGGTGTCCGGCGGTCTGCGCTACGGCGATGTCGCCGAGCGTCTGCAGGCCGCGGGCTGGGCGCTCGGAAACCTCGCATCGCTGCCGCACATCTCGGTCGCCGGCGCCATCGCGACGGGCACACACGGGTCCGGTGACCGCAATCGGTCGCTCGCCGGATCCGTCGCGGGCGTTGAGCTGCTGCTCGCCGACGGCACCGTGCGGTGGTTCCGTCGCGGCGACCCCGAGTTCCCGGGTGTCGTGGTGTCGCTGGGGGCGTTCGGCGTGGTGCTGGACGTCGAGCTCGACATCCAGCCGACCTACGACCTCGCCCAGACCGTCTACGAGCGGGTGCCATGGGATGCCGCACTGGCCGATCTTGCGGCGGTGACCTCGCTCGGTCACAGCGTGAGCCTGTTCAGCACCTGGACGGATCCCGACGTGGCCGATCAGCTCTGGCTGAAGGCTCGCGTGGGAGAGGCTCCCGCACCCGCGTCCGTGTTGGGGGCCGCCCCCGCGTCCGAAGCCCGTCATCCGCTGCCGGGCGTCTCCGCAGAGAACTGCACCGTCCAGGGCGGAACGGCGGGTCCATGGCTCGAGCGTCTGCCGCACTTCCGTCTCGGCTTCACGCCGTCGCAGGGGGACGAGCTGCAGAGCGAGTACTTCGTCGACCGCCGTGACGCCCCCGCTGCCATCCGCGCGCTGCGGGAGCTGTCCCCGCGGTTTCTCCCGCTGCTCCTCGTGAACGAGGTGCGCACCATCGCCGCCGACGACCTGTGGCTCAGCGGCGCGTACGGTCGCGACTCGGTCGGCCTGCACTTCACCTGGCGGCGTGAGGAAGACGCCGTGCGCGCGGTACTCCCCCGCATCGAAGACGCTCTGGCCCCGTACGCCGCACGCCCGCACTGGGGCAAGGTGTTCACGATGGCGCCCGCCGACATCCGGGCGCGCTACCCGCGGTTCGAGGACGCGGTCGCGCTGCGGGAGCGGCTGGATCCGCGCGGCACCTTCCGCAACACGTACCTCACCGCGCTCGGATTCTGATCCGGTTTATCCACGGCTGACCGGGCGCGGCTGCCACCCGCATCCGGAGGACGATCGACGCAGGAGGCGGACGCGCCCACCATTCGCGTCCGATCGGACATGCTGACTATCGAACGCGCGCTCGTCGACGTGCAGGCACCGGTGGCGGAGCACAAAGTGCACGGCCTGCGGCATCCCGGACGCTTCCTCGCGTCGGGGATGATGGCCGGTGCGTACATCGGCGTGGGTGTGGTGCTCATGGTCAGCGCCGCGGGTCCGCTCACGGCCGCCGGAAGCGGATGGGGCAAGTTCGTCAGCGGGCTCGTTTTCGGCGTGGCGCTGACGCTGGTCGTGTTCGCGGGCGGAGAACTCGTGACCTCGTCGATGATGACACTCGCGCAGGGCACGTATCTGCGCGCCATACGCCCGGGGCCGGCCATCGGCGCACTGTTCGCCACCTTCGGCGCCAACCTCGTGGGCTCGGTCGTCTTCGGTGTGCTCGTGGCGACCTCGGGTGTGCTGCACAGCAACGCCGCCGCCGGCACGATGCTCGCCGACATGCTCACCGCGAAGGCGCACGAGGGGCCCGTGGAACTCTTCGTCCGCGGCGCGCTGTGCAATCTGCTCGTCTGCCTGGCCATCTGGATGTGCGCCCGGCTCAGCTCCGACGGCGTGAAGATCGCCGTCATCTTCTGCGCGATCCTCGCGTTCATCACCTCGGGCTTCGAACACGTCGTCGCGAACATGACGACCTACACGATCGGTCTTGCCACCGGCATGCCGGGTGCCACGTGGGGGCATTTCGGCACGAACCTGCTGTGGGTCGGGCTCGGCAACCTGTTCGGCGGCGCCGTGCTCGTGGGCCTCGTGTACTGGTTCATCGGCGGATCCCCCCGGCTCGCCGAAGCCGCAGTTCCTCAGGAGTCCGCGCTCAGCGAGCACTGAACGCGCGGCCGGGTCACACGGACTCGGAGTGCGTGTGGATGCGGTCGCCGTCGCCGTGGAAGATGCTGATCACCTGCACGGGTCTGCCGCCCGCAGCGGACATGGCATGCGGGGTGCGGGTATCGAACTCGGCCGCTTCGCCACGCACGAGCACGAGATCCTGCTCCCCCAGACGCAGTCGCAGGCGCCCGGAGAGCACGTAGAACCAGGCGAACCCGTCGTGCACGCGTTGCTCGGGCTCGGGGCCGGGGAGATACGTGATCTTGTAGGCGTTGGTCGGCGACCCCTCCGGTGCAAGCGGGAGCACGAGGTGACCCTCGCGATGGATGAGGGTGCGCCGCACCCGGGGGTCCTGGTCACGCGGCTGCAGAAGATCGTCGATGCGGATGCCGAGCTCGCGCACGAGCGGCAGCAGCAGTTCGAGGCTCGCCTGGCGCTTGCCCGACTCGAGCCGTGAGAGCGTGCTCGAGGAGAGTCCGGCGCGCGCGGCGAGGTCGTCGAGCGTCCAGCCCTTGGCGCGTCGGACGGTGCGCAGCCGCATCCCGAGCTCGTCGAGTTCGGCACGGATGGACGGGGTTGCCGTTTCTGCAAGATCGCTTGCCATAGTCGCAGAGTAGCCGTGTGATGGGCTCATGCAGAACTCCACGGATGTCCTCGTCGTCGGCGCCGGCCCCGCCGGTCTCTCCGCGGCCCTCATGCTCGTGCGCGCCCGTCGTGCCGTCACGGTCGTCGATGCCGGGTCGGGCCGCAACCGCTTCGCCGAGCACATGCACGGGGTGCTCGGCCACGAGGGGCTGGCGCCGGGCGAGCTGCGCGCGCGCGGCCGCGCCGAGGTGGAGGGATACGGAGGCCGGTTCGTCGACGGGTCGGTGTCGCACCTCGACGCCGACCAGGACGGCGTCACCGTCACGCTCGCCGACGGCACCACACACCGCGCTCGCGCGCTCATCGTGGCCACGGGACTGAGCGACGAG
Source organism: Microbacterium sp. RG1 (assembly GCF_005347485.1). NCBI lineage: Bacteria > Bacillati > Actinomycetota > Actinomycetes > Micrococcales > Microbacteriaceae > Microbacterium > Microbacterium sp. RG1. The sequence continues at coordinate 1,236,955 of NZ_CP034121.1, forward strand.
CTTCCCGATATCCCCGGTCTCGCCGAGCGGTGGGGCCGGACGGTGCTTCACTGCCCCTACTGCCACGGTTGGGAGGTGCGCGACCAGACGATCGGCGTGCTGACGACCTCGCCGCTCGGTGCACACCAGGCGCAACTGCTCACGCAGTGGAGCGACGACGTCGTGGTCTTCACCGCGGGCCTCGGCGAGCTCGATCCCGAGCTCCGCCACCGCTTGCTCGCCCGCGGAGTGCGGCTGGTGAGCTCGCCGGTGATCGACGTGCGAGGCGACGGTGACCGGATCGACGCGGTGCGCACCGCCGACGGGCGTGAGGTCGCCGTGTCGGCGATTTTCACCGCTGGCCGCCCCGTTCCGAATGACGGCTTCCTCGACGGCCTCGACCTCGTGCGCACGGAAGGTCCGCTGGGTGCCATGATCCAGGTCGACCGTCTCGGGCGCACAAGCCACCCTCGCATCTGGGCCGTCGGCAACGTCGTCGACCCGAGCGCCAACGTGCCGCTGTCGATGGGAACCGCATCCTTCGTCGGCGCCGGCGTGAATGCCGCACTCGTCGAAGAGGATCTCGACCGCGTGGCCGCGCCGGCCGCCTACTGGGAACATCGATACACGGGAGATGAGCGGATGTGGTCGGGCCGCGTCAATCGCGCGGTCGCCGACGTGGCGGCATCCCTGCCGTCGGGCACGGCGCTCGATCTCGGATGCGGCGAGGGAGGCGACGCCCTGTGGCTCGCAGAGCAGGGCTGGGAGGTCACGGGAGTGGACATCAGCGTCACGGCGATCGCTCGGGCCACCACGGCGGCGGCGAGCGCCGACCTCGGCGAGCGCGCGCGCTTCGTGCGGGCGGAGCTTCCCGACGGGATGCCGGAGGGCTCCTTCGATCTCGTGACGGCATCGTTCCTGCACTCCCCCGTGGCGCTGGATCGCATCGCCATCCTGCGTGCCGCCGCATCCCGCGTCGCGGTGGGCGGCCACCTGCTCGTGGTGTCGCACGCATCCGTCCCGCCGTGGTCGCACGCCGATGCGCAGCACACGGTCTTCCCCGACCTGCACGAGGAGCTCGCCGAGCTCACACGGGATAAGTCCGCGTGGGAGACCGTCATCGCCGAGACCCGCCCGCGCCCCGTCACAGCGCCCGACGGCACCGACTCCACGATCGACGACGGCGTGCTCCTTCTGCGGCGGCGGTGAGCCCGGGCGTGGCCGCTCGGGGGCCCTCCCCTTCCCTTTCCCCCATCCGCTCCCCGCGAGAGGCTCCGCGTCAGGACAGGCGGCGTTCGATCTCGCGCAGGACGCGCCGCTGCGCGGGCGTGAACTGGATGCGGACGAGGTCGTCGACCAGATCCGCCCCCGGCCCCAGGTCGACGGCGCCGCCCGCATCCGTGACCTCGGCGACGACCGGACCGAACGCCGCGACCACCGTTTCGACGAACCCGTCGATCTCGGTGGCCGGCGTGTCCGCGCCGATCTCGCTGAAGCGTGCCGAGATCTCGGCGATGAGGGGACCGAGTGCGGGGGCACTGAGGATCTCGTAGAGGCGCGTGAGGCGCGGCATCCCCTCTTCCCCGGCGAGGTGAGCGAGCAGCACGGACTGATCGCGATCCATGCTCGCCAGGCCGGCGGGGCCACCGGCCGCGGCGAGCACGGCGAGATGAGGAGCAAGTTCGGGCGGAACGTCGGGCGCCGCGTCGGTGGCGCGCAGCCGCGCGATGAGCGAGCGCTGCGCTCTGAGCCGATCGATCTGCGCCGCGAGCTCCGCGTCGAGGGTGTCGAGGAGGGCGCCCGGATCCGCCGCCTCGCCGTCGAGCAGAGCGGCCATCTCGTCGAGCGGGATGCCCACTGCCGCCAGCCGACGGATGCGGAGCACCCGCACCAGGTCGCTCACACGGTACTCGCGGTAGCCGTTGCTCCCGCGTTCGGGCTCGGGCAGGACGCCTTCCTGGTGGTAGTGCCGGAGGGCACGCACCGTGACGCCGGCGAGGCGGGCGAGTTCACCGCTGCGCACGGAGTCTCACCCCGCATCCGTGTCGGTCACGGCATCCAGGCTACGCAGTGATCTCGCGGTGAGCCCGATGACGAGCGCGATGAGCCACACGCTCGCGAGCAGCGCGGCAGCCATTTCGACGCCCGCATATTCGGTGAGCACGGCGGCGAGCACGATCCCCACGGGCGGCGCCGCCGTCAGCACCGCGTTCTGCGTACCGAGGATGCGGCCGCGCAGGGCATCTGGGATTCGCTCGATCATGAGCACGCCGATCAGGCTGTTGAACACGCCCGCGGCAAGACCCACCACCGCGGCGCCCGTGAGCACGACCCAGACCGACGGCAGGGCGCCGATCAGCGCAAACCCTGCCCCGCTCCCCAGGAGTCCCGTGAGGAACCACCCCCGACGAGACCCGCGCCGACCGACGACGGCGTACATGGCCCCGCCGACCAGCATGCCGGCGGCGAGCGCGGAGAGCACGAGGCCGAGGAGACCTGGCTCTCCCTCCAGGGTGAAGTACACCGGGAGAACGAGTGCCTGCATCGAGGCGAGCACGAAGACCGAGAGCAGGCTGAGCGAGGTCGTCGCGACGAGGAACCGACTGCCCGCGAGCACGCGCCACCCCTCTCGCACCTGCGCCCATCCGTTCCCGTGCGACGCCACTCTGTCTGAGATCGCACCGACATTCCGCGGCAGCAGCAGGGTCATGGTCGCGGCGGCGAAGGAAGTGGCCGCCGTCACCCACAGCACGCTGCTCCCGTCGAGCATCACCAGCAGCACGCCGGCGAGTGCGGGACCGAGCATGATCGCGATCGCTCCGAGCGCTTCCCGCGCGCCGATGAGCCGTTCGGCGCCCCACCGGCCGTGGCGGACGATCGCCGGAAGGAGCGTCTCGCGTGAGGTCATGCCGGGAACATCGCCGAGGGCACCGACGATCCCGAGGATCACGAACCACCCCAGGTTCAGCCCCCAGAGGAGGTCGACGACGGGGAGGGCCGCGACGGCGAGCGCCGAGATCACATCTGCGGCGATCGAGGCGGTGCGCCGGTTGACGCGGTCGATGATCACGCCTGCGAACAGTCCGGCGAGGATGGCGGGAACCGCCGTGGCTGCGGCGACGGCACCCGCGCCGAGGGCGCTGCCCGTCACCTGCAGAACGATGAGCGGCAGGGCGACGGCGGCGATCGAGTTCCCGAGCAGGGAGAGGAAAGCGGAGGCCAGGTAAGCAAGCGGAATGACGGTCATGCATCCAGTCACGACTATGACGTTGCGGCGGGGTCAAGCCGCCTGACCGCCGGTGCGCGCGTAACACGCGCGTCATCCGGACTGCCTACAGTGACCGCGTGAACGAGCGCGGACCGGCGGCACCACGCAACGAGTGGGGTCGGTTCGAGGCGGGCAGCGTCGAGCGGGCGGCTCTGGTTGCGCTCGGCGGGCGCTTCGGCGTGGAGGTGCGTCCGCGTCACCTCCGGCTCTCGGACGGCAGCCGCACCGAGATCGAGGGGGCGTCGGAGGACGGCTCGCTCGTCGTTCAGCTGGTGATCCGCACCGGCGATTTCACCTCGCAGCACCGCAACAAGCTCATGGCCGACATGTTCAAGCTCACCTGGGTGCGCACCTGTCTGACGCCGGGAGCGCGCGCCGTGCTGTGCATCGGCACCGGCGCCCTCCCGGCGTTCCGAACGGGATCCTGGCTCCGCCGGGCAGCGGCGGATGTCGGACTCGAGGTGCTCCTGTGGGATGCGGGCGAACTGCACGCATTGCCGGATGCGGCGACGCTCTGACCCGGAGCGCTGTTCACACAGCTGAAACAGGACCGTCGCCCTGCGTGAAACACCCGCCCCGTAACGTCATCGTCAGATGGACCTCCGCCGGATCGACCACTGATCGTCCACCCGGCACGCTCTCCATGATCATCGTCTGCGATTGATTCCCATGGGAGGTCTCATGTTCCGTTCCGCACCCGCGCCCGAGGTGACCGGTTCTCTGCGCGCGGCCCTCGGCCGGATGGCCACATCCGTCACCGTCGCCACGACCCGCCACGACAGCGTGGACTACGGGTTCACGGCGAACAGCTTCACGTCGGTGTCCGCCGATCCCGCGCTCGTCGCGGTCTTCCTGGCCGATACCGCTGACTCCTACGACGCGTTCCAGGCCTCCGAGGCCGTGGCGATCAACATCCTCGCGGACGGTCACGGCGATCTGGCACGCCGCTTCGCGACGAAGGGCGTCGACAAGTTCTCGACCTTCTCCGCCCACCCCGACTACCCGCACCTTCCGGTGCTCGCCGACGCGATGGCCTCACTCATCACGCGCGTCGACAGCCGCGTCACGATGGGAGACCACCTCATGCTGCTTCTCGCCGTCGAGGAGGTGTGCGTCAGCGAGCGCGCACCTCTCGTCTACCAGGACCGCACCTTCCGGAGCATCGCATGAGCGGCGTCGCGGGCATCCGCATCGACGCGGTCAACAAGACGTACGGCACGGGAGCAGGCGCACTGGTCGCGCTGGGGGACGTGAACCTGGAGATCCCCGCCGGACGCTTCGTGAGCGTGATCGGGCCGAGCGGATGCGGCAAGTCGACGCTGTTGCGCGCGATCGCAGGTCTCGAGCAGCCGAATGCCGGCACGGTGAGCGTCTTCGGCGTCTCGCCCGACGCCGCGTGCGAGGCGAAGATGGTGGGTCTCGTTCCGCAGGCGCCGGCCCTGCTGCCGTGGAAGTCGGTGCTGCAGAACGTCACGCTCCCCCAACGCGTCAACCGGGGCGGCTCGCGACGCCGCCCCGCGACCGCCGGCACGACGACGACCGCGAGCACCGAGGAGCTCACGCACATGCTGCGCGAGGTGGGTCTGGGAGATGCCCTCGACAAGCTGCCCGCACAGCTCTCCGGCGGCATGCAGCAGCGGGTGGCCATCGTGCGCGCGTTCGGCCTTCGTCCCGACGTGCTGCTGATGGATGAGCCCTTCTCGGCGCTCGACGAGTTCACCCGTGAGTCCCTGCAGGAGCACCTGCTGGATCTGTGGGACGAGTACAAGACGACGGTCGTGTTCGTGACGCACTCGGTCACCGAGGCCGTACGTCTCTCGGACACGGTGGTCGTGATGGCGCCACGCCCGGGACGCATCGTCGACGTCATCGACATCGATCTGTCCCGACCGCGTCCGGCTGCGCAGATCAACACCCCCGCGTTCCACCACTACGAAGACCTCATCCGCCGCCGGCTGCAGGACGCCTGGCGCACACCGTCGACTTCGGCAGCCTGAGGAGGAGCCATGACCGCTATGCCCTCGACCGACGCCCGCGGCGTCGAGGTCGCCGCCACGCCGGCCGCATCCCCCCGTCCGGTGCGCCGCTCGATCAAACGCGCCTGGTATCGCCCCGCCGTCTGGGCCCCCTTGACACTCATGATCGTGGCGCTGGCGCTGCTGTGGTGGTGGGGATCGGCCGAGATGCCGTTCCTGCTCCCCCCGCTCGGCGACGTCGTGACGGCGATCGTCTCCAACCCGATGTTCTACGTCACGAACGCGTGGGTGACCTTGCAGGAGTCGCTCATCGGTCTGGCCATCGCCTTCGTCGCGTCCTTCATCCTCGCCATCGCGGTCAGCGAAGTGCCCGTGCTTCGTCGCGCGATCATGCCGATCGCCGTCGTGCTGAACGTGACGCCCCTCGTGGCGATCGCCCCGGCGCTCGTGGTCGCGTTCGGATTCGGCCCGGAGCCGAAGCTCGTCGTGACCGCCCTCATCTGCTTCTTCCCCATCCTCATCAACGTGTCGATCGGGCTGCGCTCGGTGCCGGCTCCCGTGATGCAGTTCTACGAGACCATCCGGGCCTCGCGACTGGAGATGCTGTGGTTCGTGCGCATCCCCAGCTCCCTTCCCTTCCTGTTCGCGGCGCTGAAGATCGTCTTCCCACTGTCGGTCGTCGGCGCCGTGGTCGCCGAGATGTTCGCCCCCGGCGCGGCGGAAGGCCTCGGAACCGCGATCAAGCTCGCCAGCGCCAACAACAAGCTCGCGGTCGTCTACGCGTCGATCTTCGTGCTGGCTCTCATGGGTTCCGCACTGCTCGCCGTGGTCACCGCCGCGGAGCGACGCGCTCTGCACTGGCACGAATCACACGCGCCCGGCCGTAAAGGCTGACGCAAACCTCCACGCCCCTCCTGCGCCACCAGCGCCAGGGGGCTCCGCCGGCGTGCCCGAAACCGCACCACCCTGGCACCACCCGCACCATCCGACCCGCACCATCCACCGCTTATCCGGGAGAACACCGCCATGACCCGACGCCCCCTGCTGTTCGCTGCACCGCTCGCGCTCGCAGCCCTCGCCCTCGCCGGTTGCGCCGGCCCCACCGACACCGCGCCCGCAGCAGATGCCGGTTCGGCCGTCTCCGCCGAACGCTGCTCGCTCAACAAGGATGCGGGTGAGATCACGTACCTCAGCGGATACCAGTGGCAGGCGTCCGCGTCGATCCTCGAGGTGGTCGCCGCAAAGGAACTCGGCTACTTCGACGATCTGTGCCTGAACGTGTCGCTCGAGCCCGGTTCGGGCGAGACGAGCCAGAACACCCAGCTCCTGGCGGCGGGCACGGTGCAGTTCACCCCGCTCAGCCTGCAGAACCTCATCCAGGCGCAGGATGCGGGCGTCGATGTGCTCGGCATCTCGTCGTACTCCAACGAGGGCCTCGAAGTGCTGCTGACGATGCCCGACATCACCAAGCTGACCCAGCTCGAGGGGACGATCCTCGGCCACAAGGGTCAGTTGCCCCCGACGGTCGCGGCGATGCTCGACGAGGAGGGCGTCGACATGTCGACGATCGAGCAGGTGCAGGTCGGCTACGACCCCTCCGTGCTCCCCCGCGGGCAGGTCACCTCACTCACCGGCTTCATCTCCAACGAGCCGAACCTGCTCGAAGCGGCCGGGGACGAGGTCACCGTCTGGAGCCCGTACGACTACGGTGTGCCTTCCTCGCTCGGCGCGATGGCGGTGAACCCCGCGTTCGCGAGCGAGCATCCGACCGCCGTCGAGGACTTCCTCCGCGCGATCCTGCACGCCTACGCGTACTGCGCCGACAACGCCGAGGAATGCGTCGGCTACACCGCCGAGCTGAGCGGCGACGGCTACGACGCGGCGCACAACCAGCGCATCTGGGAGACGGAGGTCGCCACGGTCGCCGACACCCTTCCCGACGGTTGGGCTCTCGGCGCCATCGACACCGACAACTACGCGGCGCTCGGGAAGATGCTCGTCGACTACGACCTGCTCGAGAACCCTGCGACCGCAGACGACGCATCCTCGTACATCGACACCTCGTTCATCGAGGCGATCTACGACGGCGACGCACTCGTCTGGCCCGCGCCCTGACACCTCTCCCCGAACGACAGGAACATCCCATGAGCACGACCGAGTACGGCGTCTTCCTCCCCAACGCCGCCGGCGGCTGGCTGATCTCCGGCACCGCCCCCTATCCGCCCGCCGATTACGACTACAACAAGCAGGTCGCCGTGCTCGGCGAGCAGATCGGCCTCGATTTCGTCATGGCGATGGCCAAGTGGCGCGGATTCGGCGGCGCCACCGACCACTGGGGCGAGACGATCGAGTCGATCACGATGATGGCCGGCATCGCCGAGGCCACGAGCCGTGTGAAGATCTGGGCCACCATCCACGCGAACATGCAGAACCCCGCGTTCGCCGCCAAAGTGTTCACGACGCTGCAGCAGATCAGCCACGGTCGCGCGGGGATGAACATCGTCAACGGCTCGTACGCTGACGAGTTCGAGCAGATGGGCATCTGGGACGCCGACATGTCGCACGCCGACCGCTACCGGATGACCGAGGAGTGGACCCAGCTCGTGCTGCGGCTGTGGAGCGAGGAGTCCGTCACCCACGCGGGCGATTTCTTCACTCTTACCGATTGCCAGTCGCGGCCGCATCCGGCGACCAGGCCCGCCATCATCAGCGCGGGGCGATCCGAGAGCGGGCGCGCCTTCCAGGCGAAGTACGCCGACGGGGCGTTCCTGGGCTCGGAGAGCCTCGACGAGATGCGGGAGTTCTCCCGCGACGTGCATGCCCGCGCAGCGGAGCACGGACGTGAGGCACGGACGTACTCGATGCTGACCATCGTGCAGGACGAGACGGATGCGGCGGCCGAGGCTCGGGCGCGGCACTACGGCGAAGGACTGGACCGGGAGGCGCTGGCGAACATGCGGCGCTCGTGGGGATGGGATCCGAACCGCGCACTGTCGTGGGCCGAGGGGGCTCAGGGCACGGAGGCGTTCCAGACGCCCTACGTGACCGGATCGGCCCAGACGCTGGTGGAGCGCATCCTCCGTGTCGTCGAGACGGCGGAGCTGGACGGGCTCATGCTCATCTTCCCCGACTACCTCACCGACATGGCCGCTTTCGGCGAGTCGGTGCTGCCGGAGCTGCGCGCGCACGCGGGCACGGCGGCGACCGTATGAGCGCCTTGCGCGAGCGGCAGCTCGCGGTGCTCACCGCTGCCGAGGCCCGCCCGGCCCTGCTCGTCGTGGATGTGCAGCGCTCGTTCGGCGACCCCGAGCACCTCGCGGCGTTCGGTCTGGACGAGGCCGCGCTCGCCGGCGTCGCCGCGGCGGTGGAACGCGCCGCGACCCTCGTCGAGCACGCCCGCGCGACCGGTGTGCCGGTGGTGTGGGTCGAACTCGAGAGCGCCCCCGATGCCGTATGGCACGCGAGCTCGTGGCTGCACACCGGCGAGCCGGAGGCGCAGATCCCCGATGCGCCGTGCATCACCGGAACTCCCGGCGCCGAGTGGTATCGGGTATCGCCCGCCCCCGGGGAGGCGCGCGTCGTCAAGCGAGGCTACAGCGGCTTCGTGGCCACGGAGCTGGAGGCCGTCCTGCGCGACGCGGGCATCACCTGGGTCACGATCGCGGGGCTCACCACCGAATGCTGCGTGGCGGCGACAGCGTTCGACGCCGTCCAGCGCGACTGGCCGGTCGTCATCGCGGCCGATGCAACGGCGGCGTATGACGTCCGTCTGCATGACGCGGCGCTCGAGTCCCTCGCCCTGAACGTGGGGCTGCTCATGCCGATCGCCGAGATCGCGGGGCTGTGGACCGCGTCGCGTGAGGAGGTCACGGCATGAGCGGCATCCACACGGCCTTCGATCTGTCGTTCACGCACACGGAGGGCCGTTGGGCGCGGCCCGGGTCGTGGGTGGGCTACGACTTCCCCGATGTGCGCATGTTCCAGGAGATCGCCGTGACGGCGGAGCGCGCCGGGGTCGACCTGCTGTTCTTCGGCGACGGCAGCGGTATCCCCGACACCTGGCGCGGATCGATCGCTCCCGCCGTCGAGTGGGGCGTGCAGTGGCCCCGGCACGACATGAGCCCGATCGTCGCGGCCATGTCGACGGTGACGGACCATATCGGCTTCGGCCTGACGTACTCGTCGACCTTCATGCATCCCTTCTATGTGGCTCGGCTGCTGAACTCGCTGGATCACGTGACCGGCGGACGCATCGCATTCAACGTTGTCGCCTCCACGCGCAGTGCGGATGCGGCCAACTACGGCTTCGACGAACTCATGGAGCACGCGAAGCGGTACGAGCGCATGGACGAGTTCATCGCGGTCTGCAAGGGCCTGTGGGACTCGGTCGCACCGGACGCGATCGTGCGCGATCGCACGACGGGCCGGTTCGCCGACCCCGACAAGGTGCGCGCGATCGACCACCGCGGCGCGTTCTTCCAGGTCAAGGGTCCGCTGAGCGCGGTGCCGAGTCCGCAGGTGCATCCGGTGCTGGTGCAGGCGGGCAACTCGCCGCGCGGCATCGCCACCTCGGCCGGCTTCGCCGACGTGGTGTTCGGCTACGGCGGCTCGCTCGCAGGGCAGCAGCGGCACCGCGCCGCGCTGGATGCGGCGTTGGCGGATGCGGGTCGCGACCCCGCATCCGTCGGCATCCTCTGGGCGACGCAGGTGATCGTCGGCCGCACGCGGGCCGAAGCGGAGGAGCGGCGTCGAGAGGTGCTGTCGTTCTGGGACGAAGAGGCGGTGGGCACACACCTCTCCCACAACGCGGGCTACGACTTCTCGACGCTGCCCGCACACTTCCGTCTGGGCGATCTCGCCGAGAAGATCCGTGCCGCCCAGGCCACGCCGGGCGGACTCGTGGGCGCTCTGATGGACGAGCACGGCGAGGACCACCGGATGAGCCGGGCTGACTTCTTCGCGGCCGGCTGGCACCATGCGACGGGGATGGACCACACGCTGTGCGGATCTGCCGCCGAGATCGCGGACGCTCTGCAGGAGAACTTCGCGGCAACCGGCGAGCGCGGCGGCTACATGTTCAGCTCACCGCTGGCCGCTCCCTCGGGATACGCCGACATCGCGGAGCTGCTGCTGCCCGAGTTGCGCGCTCGGGGTGCGCTCGCGCCGCGCTACCCCGGCACGACGCTGCGGGAGAACCTCGCCTCGTGACCGCTCCCGTCGCCGTATCCGCGGCTCCGCCTCGCCCTGCGCGCACGCGTTCGCCGTGGCTGACGCTCGTGGCCATGTGTCTCGGGTTCTTCCTGATGCTCCTCGACTCGACGATCGTCGCGGTGGCCGTGCCCTCGATCGCGGCCGACTTCGAGGTGACGGATGCGGCGACGGTCTGGGTCAACAGCGGCTACCTGTTCGCCTACGCGGTGCCGCTGCTGTGCAGCGGGCGGTGGGGAGATCGTTTCGGCCCCCGACGCGTGTACATCGTCGGGTTGGGCGTGTTCGTGGCGGCATCACTGGCGTGCGGACTGGCACCGACCCTGGAGGTGCTGGTCACGGCGCGGATCGCGCAGGGCGCCGGGGCGGCGCTGATGACGCCGCAATCCCTCGCCATGATCCGTCGGGTGTTCCCCGCCGCATCCCTGCCGACCGCGCTCGGCGTCTGGAGCGCGGTCGGCGGTGTCGCGGCCGCGAGCGGTCCGCTTCTGGGCGGCGTGCTGATCGCCTGGGCGGGCTGGCCCGCGATCTTCCTCGTCAACGTTCCGCTCGGCGTCGTCGCGCTGGCGATGGTGGTGTGGTGGGCACCGCGCCTGCCCGCGGCCGGCGGCACCGTGCCGGTGGTGACGGCGGCGGCGAGCGCCCTGGGCGTCTTCGCCCTGGTGTTCGCGGTGCATGAGGCCCCACAGACAGCGGGATGGCTGACGATCGTCGTCGCAGCGGCGGGCATCGTCCTGACCGCGCTCGCGTTCGTGTTCCAGCCGCGCGACCCGCGGCGTGCACTGGTTCCTGGGCTGCTCGTGCGCAGCCGCGGGTTCGTCGCGGCGGTGTCGTCGGCGACGAGCGCGAGCTTCATCGTGGGCGCGGCGCTCATCCCCGTCATGCTCCATCTGCAGAACGAGCGCGGATTGGATGTGGGCACGGCGACCCTCGTCGTGCTCCCCCTCGGCGTGGTGTCGGCCGTGACGGCGCCGCTCGCCGGCCTCTGTGTGCGCCGGTGGGGTGCGCGACCCGTGGCCGTCACGGGGTCGGCGGCGATGGTCGTGTCCGTCTGCGCCTGTGCCGTCGCGGCTGATACCGGCGCTCCGATCAGCGTGCTCGTGCTCGCACTCGGACTCTTCGGCTTCGCGAACTCGTTCGTCTGGTCGCCGCTCGCGACCGCCGCGATGACCTCGGTGCCCGTGGAGTTCGCGGGGGCCGCATCCGGCACGTACAACGCGACCCGCCAAGTGGGCGCCGTGCTCGGCAGCGCCGTCACCGCGATGCTGCTCGCCGTCTCCGGTCCGGTCGTGGCGCTCGGCGTACTGGGCCTCTCGGGGTTCGTGGCGGTCGCCGGCGCCGCCGTCCTGCCGAAGGGTGTCGCTGCGGCGCGGGCGAGGCCCAGCGCCTGACCCGGATCACACTGAGTCCGCTCCGACCTCCTGCCCGCGCAGCGTATTCAGCAGCCTGGCGGGGTTGTCGGCATCCGCGAGACTGATCGCGAACTGCGTGCCGTCCACGCTCGTGATGACAAGCCCTGGACCGCTGCGCAGCACGAGCGCGGAGCGCCCCGGCATGATGCGGTAGCCCCATCCTCCCCACTCGCCGGGGTTCAGCTGTGCGGCTTCGGCGCGACGGATACGGTCCAGCGGGACGCGCTTGAGCGGAATGCGCAGCAGAAGCGATACGACGCGCAGGCCGCGCCAGTCCGCGCTCACGCGGATGCGGATGAAGGAGGCGAGCACCACGGTCGCGACGAGCAGGATGACCGGCGCGAGCCAGGCGGAGCCGAGCGATCCCGAGGCCGCGAGCGGGACGATGACGACGACGGCGATGGCCGCGACGACGATCGTGGCGTAGACGAAGATGTTCGCCGTGAAGGTGTGGCTCCATGCGCCGACCTCGCTCGGCGCGAGAGGCATCGTCTGCGCGCCCGGCTCCTCGGTCGCTCCTGGCCGCGGCGCCAGGGCGTAGGGAACGACCCCGTACAGGATGCAGAGCAGCAGCGGGATGATCCAGACACCGAGCACGGCGTCCTCAGCCGATCCCGCGTGCAGTGTCAGCCACGCGGGCACGAGCCAGCACGCCGCCGCGAGAGCGGCGGGCACGCCGAGCCAGAACATGCTCGCCCGCGTGGTGCGTGCGGTCAGCCGGGAAGCGGTGACGAGCACCGTTCCCGTGATCGCCGCCGCCGCAGCGACCCCGAGGACGATGACCAACACGGCGATGGTGGGGGCAGCGCCGTCGGCCGCCCCGAGATCGGACCAGTGCGTGGCGATGCGCTCGGGAAGCACCTCGCGCCACAGGAGCGCCGTGCCGGCGATCGCCAGCGCGGGCAGCGCGAGCGCGGTCAGCGCCGGCGTCCAACGAAGCCGCGCCCTCACGATGACTCCACGAGCCGCAGGATCTCCTGCGGGCTCAGTCCGATCTTGCGCGCCTCGGCGGCCAGTTGCCCGGCGAGCTCGGTGATCCGCACGAGCGTCGGGTTGGCCTCCGGACGCACCCACGCGCCGCGGCCCTGACGCATCTCGATGATGCCTTCGTCGCGCAGCCGCGCGTAGGCACGGAGGACCGTGTGCATGTTCACGCGCAGCGCGGTCGCCAGGTCGCGAGCGGCCGGAAGGCGATCCCCCGGCGCCAGCGCACCCGACACGATGCCGGCCCGCACCTGCAAGGCGATCTGGTCGGAGAGCGACAGCGAAGAAGCGTGATCGACGCGGAACAACATGTTTGCAATGTTAGTAGAACAATTGGCTAGGCTGAGGGCATGACAGGCGTGATCGTGTTCCCCGCTCTGCTCCTCGTCTCGGCCGTGCTCACCCAGCTCGCCGCGAGTGGCGTCCTGGGTAAGAACAGCCTCGCCGGCATCCGCACCCGGTCCACGCTGCGATCGCCGGCCGCCTGGACCGCTGCGCACCGCGCGGCGGCGCAGTGGGCATGGGCCGGCTTCGCCGCGAGCGCCGCGGCGGGCGCGGGCGCGCTCCTGCTCAGCGGCGTGGCAGCCGTCGTTCTCGCCGTCATCGTGGTGGTCGTGTTCATCGCGACCATCGTCGTGTCGCTGGCGGCGGCGATCCGTGCCGCTCGGGCATCTGCCATCCTCGAGGGATGACGCCCGACGCCCCCTCCCGCGCCGAGTACTGGCGACGCACGCTGCAGCTCGAGCCACTCCCCGTCGAGTCCGGGTGGTGGGCGCCGCGCTCCCGTTCCGAGCTGCCGGTCACCGAGGGTAAGGACACGCTGGCCGCGCACAACTCGATCTACTACCTGCTCGACGCCGAGCGTCCGGTCAACTACTGGCACCGGCTCGCATCCGACGACATCCACGTGCTCATCGAGGGCGGACCGGTCGAGTACCTACTCGCCACGGACGCGGGAACCATCGAACGGCACGTGCTCGGCACGAATGTAGATGCGGGTGAGCAGCCGATGGTGGTGTGCCCCGCCGGCACGACGAAGGCGCTCCGGCTCATCGATCCGCAGGGCTATGCGCTGATCGGCAGTGTCGTGACCCCGGGGTGGGCTCCGGATCGCGTCAGCTTTGTGGCGCCGGTCATCCCGGACGACCGGCACCCGTCATGGCTCGAGCCCGGCACGATCGCCGCGCTCACCTCGCCCGACGCGGTCTGAGATACCGGCGGTGTCCTCGCCGGAAGCAGAGTGCTTCGGATGTCGGATCGGACAACTAGCATCGGCTCCATGGGGATCGTGATGGCATGGCTGTTCGCGTGCGCGCCGCTCATAACAGCGATCGCAAGCCTGAAGCCGAATCGGCGTCTCTCGCTGAAGTGGGGACACTTTCGGACTGTGACATTCCTGTCGTGGTCAGCCGTCGCGCTCGGGACGGTCTCTCTTCTCATCGCCGTCGTCCGTCTGCTCCTCGGCCCCGAGTCGGCGGACTATTGGTTCTGGGGCGCCGTGTCAGTGATAGCGATCGCGGTGTTTCGACTCGCAGTCGATGTGTCGATCGCCGCACTCATGGTCAAGCCCATGCCGCGAGGTCCGGAATCACGTTCGCTGACACTCAAGACCATCGGCAAGGAAGTCGCGACGGCTTTCGGCGCCTTCTTCGGTCTCGCACCTTGGCTGTAGCGGAGCCAGCTCGGAGCATTCACCGAAGCGCCGTCCTGCTGGTGGCGGTCGCCTCGAGCGCGACGCCCTCGGGGACGAACATCGACACGAGCGGCGGATGCCAGACACCCGCCACCGTCACCTGCGCCGAGACGCCGTCGGGCGTCGTCGCCGACACCAGCGTCGCGTCACCCGAGAACGCCACCAGAGCCTCCGCCTGCTCGCGTACGCCGTCCCCGCTCAGCTCGGCCCGCGGAGCGCCGTCGACGATCGACAGCGTGAAGCCGTCCGCTCCTGCGAGGGCCGCCGCATCCGCCACCCCGTCCAGGCGCTTCTGCGCGAGATACAGGCTCGTCGCCGACACGCAGACGAAGATCGCGGCGAGCGCGAGCACGGCGTAGCCGACCACGAGAGGCAGGATGCTGCCCTCGTCGTCGTGCATGGCGCGCTTCATGGCGTCGTCCCCCAGAGGCGCGACACCTTCTGTACAGCGCTCGCCTCCACCGGAACGGATGCGAGCTGGTCGAGGCCGAGCACCGGGGGCACCAAGGGAAGGGGGACGTCCGTGCTGACGCTCAGGAGCAGCGTCGCCCCCGCGGAGGGGCACTCGACGCCGGCGGGCGCGCACTCCCAGCGCAACACGACCGCATCCGGATCGATGCCGTATTCCTCCGCCACGGCTGCCAGCACCAGGTCGGCACGGGCGGCCGCATCCTCCGCATTCGCCGCAGTGGACACCGCCCGGGCGACGTGGCGAGCCGCCGCCTCCACGCCGAGCGCCTGCGACTGGATCGCTCCGAGCGCGACGATCAGGTAAACGAGCGGTGCGAGGAGGATGAGGCCCGCCACGATGAACTCGAGCGACGCGTTGCCCTCGTCGTCGGCGAGCACCGACACAGGCTCAGTCGAAGCTCTCGTCCGGCGCATGAGCGGTCACCTCCAACGCCTCCGGCACGCCCCACAGGCCCGCGACCGGCAACGTGGCCCGCACCGTGATCTCCGTCGCGGGATAGCCGAAGCGCTGGGTCTCCGCCGCCTGGACGTCGACGGGATAGGCATCCCCCACGACCCGAGAGACGACATCTTCGGTGCGCGCGACCCCATCTGCGAGGCTCGTATCGGCGAGCGCGGCGTGATACGCGCCCTCTACCGCGGCATCGTGCACGACGTTGCGGATGTAGATGGCGAAGCCCAACTGGAGCACGGCAAGGGTCAGGAAGGTCAGGACGGCACCGACCAGCACGAACTCGACGGGGGCTGCCCCTTCGTCGTCGAGCAGCGGATGCCGGTCGGCCATCGTTCAGAACCCGCTGACGCGATCGATCGCCTGGGTGAACAGATCCGCGAGCGCGGGGCCCGCGAGCGCCCAGATCACGACGACCAGGCCCGCGGTCATCAACGTGATCAAGACCCAGCCAGGAACGTCGCCGCGTTCGTCGGCGAGGAGGTTCCCCCAGGCGGTTCTCAGGCGACGTATCGGTGATCGGTCGAACATGGTGCCCTCCTTCATGAGCACGAGTGGCCGGGCGGGGATCATGACAACCCCAGCCGCAGCAGGACGATGCCGGGGAACACAGCGATGAGCACGCTGAGCGGCAGGATGAGGAACACGAGCGGCAGCAGCATGTAGATTTCTTTGCGACCGGCCTTCTCGATGAGCACGCGCTTGGCGTCCTCGCGCGCATCGGCCGCCTGAGCCTGCAGCACCTGCGCGAGCGGTGCCCCGCGGTCGATGGCCGCGACGATCTGGTCGATGCTGCGGGAGACGGCGGGAGTGTCGATCGCCCGCCCGACGGAGGCGAGCGCGTCACTCAACGACGATCCCGTTCCGACATCCAGCACGGCACGGCGCAACTCCGTCACGATCTCGCCGGAGCCGACCGACGAGACGCGTCGGATCGCGTCGAACGCGCTCTCTCCGGCGGCGAGGCACAGCGCGAGAAACTCCAGAATGGTGGGCAGTTCCTCCGCCGCGCGCGCCGCGCGCGCCCGGACGGCCGCACCGAGACGCAGGTCGTAGCCGATCGCCCCCGCCGCGGCTCCGAGCAGAGGAAGGACGCCGACCGCGGGGGCGAAGGAGCCGGCGACGACAAGGGCGACGACCAGGACCGCCCCGGTGACGAGTCCGACGACGGCCCAGCTCAGCTGGCGCGCACGGAAGGCCGCCGCATCCATCGCCCATCCGGCACGTCGGAGCCGTACCTCGAGATCGGCCGCACCGCCCACGCGAGCACCCAGCCGGCGCACCAGCTTCTCCTCCGCGTCGCGCACGGGTGCGTGCAGCGGCGTCAGTCCGCGCGGGTCGGCGACGTCGCGCAGGTACGGTGCGATGCGGCGCCCGAGCGACACCGCACGCCACCGCGGCGTCGCCCAGAGGATCAGTGAGATCCCCGCACCCAGCGCCCCGCCGAGGAGCACCGCGAGAGCGACCTGGGTGACGCCGGCAGGGGTCATCCGAACCACCTCCGCGGCTCGGGGAGTCGGCCGACCGCCAGCATCATGCGGAATGCGAGGGCTGAGACGAGTGCGCCGACGACGATCAGCACGACTCCTTCCGGGCTCGAGTAAGCGGCGGAGCCTTCCGGTCGAAGCGCGAGCAACACGAGGATCACCCACGGTGCGACGAGCCCCAGTACCGCAGCGCCTCGCACCCACGACTGCCGAGCGTCCACTTCGGCGCGCACCGCCGCATCCGCCCGTACCGCGCTCGAGAGCGACCGCAGCACAGGCACCAGCTCGGTTCCGCCCACCTGGCGCGCCATCCGCAAGGTCTCCAGGATGCGGTCCGCCACAGGGTCAGACAGCGCCACCTTCACGCGATCGAGACTGGTCTCGAAGTGACCGGATGCGGCGAGGTCCCTTGCGAAACCCGCGAAGGCGGGTCGCAGGGGTGTGGGTGCGGAGGTCTGCAGCGAGGCGAGCGCGTCCGGCAACGCAAAGCCGGCTCGCACGGATGCGATGAGAAGGTCGCAGACGTCGGGCCAGAGTCCCCGCCGGATCTTGAGGAGCCGACGCGCTCGGCCGCGGAGCCACAGCACGGGTGCCGCCGCCCCCGCGAGCGCGGCGAGCAGGGCGAACGCCGGCACCTGTGTCAGCAGCCACGCGATCGCGGCGGCAAGGACAGTTGCTGCGGCACACGCGAGGATCAGCACACTGAGGGGCAGGTGCGCGAAACCCGCTTCCGCCAGGAGTACCGCGCCCCGAGATCTCCGCGGCGCGGGGCGGTCCGTCTTCGCACTCGCGGGCCACAGGCGAGGCGCGAGCATGAGGAGGATTCCGGCGCCGAGGAGCGCACCGAGCAAGATCGTCATCAGACCGCCTCGAACACGGGGACGACCTCGACCACACCATCGATGACATCGCCGGTCGTCTGCATCACCTCGACGACGTGCCGTGCGCCACGAGTGTCTTGGGCGCAGTGCACCACGAGGTCGATGCTGGACGCGATGGCTGGCACGACGAAGTCCCGATCGATGTTGCGTCCCGCCAGCAACGGAAGGGATGCGAGCTTGACGAGCGCGTCGCGCGCCGAGTTCGCATGGATGGTGGCGGCACCGGGCACACCGGTGTTGAGCGCGAGAAGCAGATCGAGCGCCTCCGCGTCGCGCACCTCCCCGATGATGAGGCGATCGGGCCGCATCCGGAGCGCTTCTTTCACGAGCCGTCGCAGCGTCACCTCGCCCGTTCCTTCGAGGCTCGGCTGGCGACCCTGGAGCGCCACGATGTCGTGCGCGTCGACCGCGAGCTCGAACGTCTCCTCGACCGTGATGATGCGCTGGTGCGGAGCGCACTCGGCGATCAGGGCCGCGAGCATCGTGGTCTTGCCCGCGTGGGTTGCACCGGAGACGAGGATGCTGTCGCCGTGGCGCATCGCGCGGCTCAGCCGTTCGGCCACGTGCGGCGGCAGCGTGCCCGTGGCGACGAGCTGCGCCAGCCGACGGTAGCGCGGCAGGAACTTGCGGATGTTGACCGCCCAGTGCCTGCGGGTGATGCCGCCGATCACGACGTGCAGACGACTCCCGTCGGGAAGCGACGCATCGACGAACGGCTGACTCAGATCGACACGTCGCCCCGTCGCGTGCAGCATCCGCTCGACGAGTTCACGCACCTGCGCCTCGGTGAGCACCACGCCGGTCCGCTCGGAGCGACCCTCGCGAGCCACGAACACCCGGTCGGGGGCGTTGATCCAGACCTCCTCGACCTCCGGATCGTCGAGCAGGGGCTGGAGATGCCCGTAACCGGCGACGGTCGCGAGCACACCGCGGACGGATGCGTCTTCGTCGTCGAGCGTTGCCGCGCCCCGCGCGAGAGCCGCATCGTTGTGCCGGCGTACCTCGGCCCGAGCCAGCCGCTCTCCCGCCTCGGGATCCCGCGTCGGGTCGATGCCATCCGCACGCAGACGCGCCCGCACCCGTTCGGCGAGCGTTGCCTCAGCGGGCATCGCATCGCGGAGAGCGGACGACGGTGACATGCGCAGCATCCTGAACGGGACGCGTCCCCGCGCGCTGGAGTTATCCACAGCCACCGCACAGGAACGCCCGGCGGAAGGCTGGAGCGTCGAGTCAGTCAGGCAGACTCAGCCCGTGCCGAGTCGCGACAGTCGCGAACTGCGCGCGAAGGCGAGGCCACCTCTCTTCCTCGCCGAACGTCGCCAACGCCTGCCGGTACTGTGCGGTGCGCTCAGCCTCGTTCGCGGTCACGCACCACCAGGCGAACAGGTCGACGTCGAGCCCGGCGCTCACAGCGAGCTTCGCCGCCGCAAGCGCGTCCGCGGAGCGGATGGCATCAAGGTGATCTGAGAGGATCTCCATCGCCTCGCGCAGCCGCCGCACCAGCTCATCCTGCGACCACGCTTCGAGATCGATCCACTGCGACGGCCAGTCGACGACGTCCTCGAAACGCTGACGGTACTGCGCCGTGCCCGCCGCCATCGAGGCCGGTACCGACCGGCCGATCGCCTCATCGAACGCGGGAACGTACGCCGCCACCTCGATGTAGATGCGCAGATGATCCCTACCATTGCCGTGGCTGCGTTGCAGGGCGATCTCGTGCGCCGCATCCGGCGTCTCACGCATCCAGGTGAGACGTCTCTTGCGATAGCCGCGCGGCTTGAGCACAGGCACGACCGCCTCGGCCACCAGCGCCCCCAAGCGAGCTTCCAGGTCCATGCTCTCGACACTCCCCACATGTGTTGCCCTGGCCGCAGCGTATCGCTCAGGATGGCGGTCTGCCGTGGCCGAGGGGAGACACCGGGACCGACACGATATGCCCCGAAAGGCATACCGTGTCGGCCCCGTCTATTCAGCGAGCGATCAGGCCGCCCGGCGACGCGGACGGCGCAGGAACCACGCCATTCCGCCGGCCACGATCAGCAGCGACCCCAGGAGCGCGACACCCAGGGGTCCCTGCGCTCCCGTCGCCGCGAGCTGCCCCGCCGGAACGACGGTGATCAGCTGACGAGCGATCTCCGATCCATCAGCACCGAAGACCACGATCGTGTGGATTCCGGCGGGCAGATCAGCGGGGATCTGCACGTCGAACACCACGGTGCCGGTCGAGTCGGCCGCGGGGATGCCCGCGATCCGGATGGGATCGCTGCGCAGCTCCGCCGTGACCTGCTCACCGGGAGCAAGACCCGTCACGGTCACCTTCACGATGCCGCCACGCTCGACGGTCGACGTCGAGACCGACGCACGAGGAGCAATAGGCTCCTGAGTCGGCTGCGGCGAAGCAGAACCGCTCGGCTGCGGCGACGGCGAGCCACTCGGCTCCGGCGACGGCGAGCTGCTGGGGTCGGGCGAAGCCGAGCCGCTGGGCTCGGGCGACGGCGACGGCGACTCACTCGGCTCCGGGTCGGGACCGGTGCCCGGTACCGTCCGCGGCTCCACACCGGTGAGGGTTGGAACCACCGGCTGGAACAGTCCGTCGGAGCCGATCTGGATGCGGTCGATCGTCGTCTCACGGTGCGTGCCGTCACCACCCGGGATCGCGAACCGGTGGTACGCGATGTACCACTCGTCGGTGCCCGGGACATTGATGATCGAACTGTGCCCCGTGCCGAGGATCCCCTGCGTGGTGTCCTTCTGCAGCAGGATGCCGCGGTAGGTCCACGGTCCGTCGACACTCGCCGAGGTGGCGTAGCCCACGCGATAGTTCGGTGAACCCGTGTCGTCGATCGAGTACGTCAGGTGGTACAGCCCGTCGCGGTAGTTCATGAACAGCCCCTCACGGAAGTCGGTCAGACCCGAGATCCGCTTGGTCGTGCCGGGCACGATGCTGGTCATGTCGTCCGACAGCTCGCCGTACAGCGGGCTGCCGTTGCCCCAGAACAAGTAGTACTTACCCGAGACCGGGTCGTGGAACGCGGCCGGGTCGATGGCCTGCCCGCTCGTGACGCTCTCGTCGTTGCGGATCATCGGCAGATCCTGGGCCGTGAACGGACCCTCGGGGCTGTCGGCGACCGCGACGCCGATCATCTTGCGGTTGGCGTTCGGCTCGTGACCACTGAAGTAGAAGTAGTACTTGCCGCCCTTCTCGATGATCGTCGGCGCCCACGCGTTGCCCGTCGCCCACGGCACGTTTCCGTTCGCGCCGTCGAGCGTCAGGAAGGGCTCGGTCGACCGCGTCCAGTCCACGAGGTTGGTGGACTTCCAGACGTAGAACGTGTTGCCGCCCCATCCGGGAACGCCGTCGCTCGTCGCGTAGATGTAGTACGTGTCGCCGAACACCGCGATGTTCGGGTCGGCGTACAGACCCGGCAGCACGGGGGTCTTCACCTCGACCGCCTTGAGCGTCCACACGACGTTCTCCGCACCATCCCGCGACAGCGTCACGGTCACCGGAGCGGTGAGGTTGCGCACCGAGCCGGATGCGGGCGAGGTGGTCACACCCTCCGCCGTCGCGTAGACGGGGCGGAGCTTCGTGAGGTCCGTGCCGCGGTTGACCGGGAAGGTCACCGTGCGGTTGGCCACATCCACGATCGGCGCCATCTTCAGCACCGACGGGTCAGCGAGGCTCACGCCGCCGAGCACCTCGGTGTTACCCGAACGCTCCACGACCTCGCCCGGCGAGAGCGCCCGGTTGTAGAGCACGAAGTCGCTCACCTGGCCGCGGAAGAGGTTGTCGTCGTTGTAGACCGACTTGCCAATGTAGTTGGCGAGCGTACGGCCTCCCCCGATGTCACCGGGGTCCACGGCCACGTCGTCGTTCTGGGCGACCTGCACACCGTTGAGATACAGCCGGGCGGTGTTGCCACTCAGCGTGTACACGAGGTGCACCCACTCCCCGCGCGGCAAAGCGGATGCGGATGTGGCGTTGCGCTCACCCGTCCAGTTACCCGTGGTGATGGCCCCGCGGTAGGTGTCGTTGCCGGTGGAGAACAGGTAGCCGTTGCCCTTGCCGTCGCCGCCGGTGTTGCCGAAGGAGTACAGGAAGTACGGGTTGCGCTGCGCCGCGTCGATCTTCACGCGGGTCTCGACCGTCACATCCGTGAGGCCCGCCAGCAGGTTGTCAGGCAGATCGACGTAGTCGTTCGAGCCGTCGAAGGTCAGTGCACCGTTCGAGAACGTGGCACCGCCCTGGATGGTGGCGTCGCGCCCGGCACCCGAGCGGTCGTGCAGCGTGGTGCCCGACCCGTCGGTGAAGTCGTAACGCACGACCTCGCCGTCCTCGTTCGCCGAGATCGGCTGCGGCAGGTTGGCGCGCAAAGCGGTGAGCTCCGCAGCCGTCACCGGCACCACCGTGCCGTGGCGGGGGCTGGCGGGCAGACGGTAGTTCGCCGGCACCTGCCAGTCCGGGGCGGCGATGTCGTCGGTGGCGAGCGGGATGTAACCGCGGCCGCCGTACTCGTCGACGAAGAGGTAGTACTTCTCGCCGTTCACGTCGCCCGGGTTCGCCTTGAACACCGACGGCCCCTCGACCGCACCGGTTCCGGCGTCGCGGCCGATGCACGAGTCCTCCATCGTCCAGCCCGACAGCGGCGCGCGCAGGTCGGTCGAACGCTCCTGGATGATGTCGCTGCAGCCCGTGCCGCCGGCGCCCTCATCCTTCGTGAAGCGGTGGTAGACACCATCCGCCTTGATGACCGTCGAGTCGATGCGCGACAGGCCGTCGTCCTGCCAGATCTTGGTGTCGCTGAAGGTGACGAAGTCGCGCGTGGTGGCGTACAGCATCCGGTTGTAGGTGTTGCCGGTGTGATTGACGTCGTCTTCGGCATAGAGCTTGGAGGCCCAGAAGACGACGTACTCGCCGATCGACTCGTCGTAGTAGGCCTCGGGGGCCCACGTGTTGCCGGCGGTGTCGGGCGAGACCTTCACGTGGCGCTGCTCGCTCCAGGTGATGAGGTCGTGCGACTCCCACACCTCGATGTACTTCGAGCCGGTGCGCTGCGAGCGGTCCCAGTTGCCGTCGCGGCCGATCGAGAGGTCGGTCGCGATCAAGTAGAACGTGTCGCCCTCCGGAGAGCGGATGAGGAACGGGTCGCGCAGACCCTTCTCGCCGTAGTTCGAGGCGAGCGTGTAGTTGCCGTTGTTCAGCTCGGTCCACGACAGCGCGTTGTTGCCGTTGCTGGCCGCGAAGTAGATGTTCTCGCCCTCTACAGAGTTGCCGGTGAAGTAGGCGAACGTGTACCCCTCGAACGGCGCCAGCTCGACCGCGGCGCGCACCGTCAGCGCGATGTCGCGCGTGCGGGTGGTGTTGCCCTTGGTGACGCTGGCGGTGACGGTCACCGCCTGATCGCTCGAGCCGCGGGTGACGACGCCGTCCGTCTCGACGACGCCCGGGTTCGATGACGACCACGAGACGTCGAGGCCCTTCGACGAGCCGGGGAGCGTGATGTTGCCGCGCACGTCGTCGGCGTTCGGCACGGACAGGGCGGCGAGCGCCGCATCCACGGCCTCCGACTCTCCTGGCACGGGCGGGACGTAGACCAGGTCGCCCACCTCGTTCGCGCTCAGTGCGCGGTCGTACAGCCGGAAGTCACGGACACTGCCCGCGAGCAGGCGGTCGGCGTTGTACGCGGAGCGGCCGATGTAGTTGGCCGTCGTCGTTCCCTGACCGATGTCACCCGGCTTCGTCGTCGTCTGCGTGTTGACGGCGACCTGCACGCCGTCGAGGTAGATGCGCGACGTGTCGGTCGCATCGTCCAGCGTGTAGGTGAGGGTCTTCCAGACGTCACGGGGCACATTGCTCCCGCTGTTGGGCCCCTGCTCCGTGCTCCAGTTGCCGATGCCGACGGCGGCACGGTACGGCGTCGAGGTGGCGAACAGGTAGCCGTCGCCGATGCCGTTCGTCGTGTTGCCGAAGTTCCAGAGGAAGTGGTTGCCCGTCTGCTCCGCGCGTACCAGCACCTGGGCGCTGACCGTCACCGAAGACAGCCCCCGCAGCAGGTCGTTGGGCAGCTTCACGTAGTCGTCGGAACCGTCCAGACGCACACCCTCCGCGCCGGTCAGCGTCGGTGAGCCCACATAGGCCGCGTTGCGCGCATTGCCCGACGAGTCGACCGCAACGGTGCCGCTCGTCTCATCGAGCGCGTAGTGCGCGACGAGGCCGGTCGGGGTGTCGGCGTGGGCGATCAACGGACTGACGAGTGGCGCGGCGACCAGTGCCGCGAGGACGGGGACGGCGAGCGTCCGGGATGTTCGGCGGCGCAAGGGGGCCGCCCGGTGCAACGTGGGCACGGGCTACGGTCCTTTCGGGGGCATCTTCGCTGTGACCGACGACGACGTCGGTTCTCCGAATGTTAGCGCTCACTCCGACCGTGTGTCAGCTTCGATTTCCGGGAGCGCTCCCGCCGGGTGCCGAGTTTGTCGAACGGCATTGCTCGCGGGCGAGCAAGACGGGGCGGGTGTCGCGCCGTAGCGTCGGCCGCACCATCCATCCCCGAAGCAAGGAGTTGTCCCGTGGCCACACCCACCATCGTCCTGGTGCACGGCGCGTTCGCCGACGCCGCCAGCTGGGCGCCCGTCACCCGTGAGCTGCTCGACCGCGGCTACGACGTGCGCGTTCCCCCCGTCTACAACCGCAGCCTCGGCGAGGATGCCGCATCCATCAAGGCGTTCGTCGAGACCATCGACGGCGACGTCGTGCTGGCGGGTCACTCCTACGGCGGAGCGGTCATCACCGTCGCCGGCGAGGCCGCGAACGTCGTCGCCCTCGTCTACGTCTCGGGCTACGTGCTCGAGGTCGGCGAGAGTCTCGGCCAGCTGCAGGGCGGTTTCCCCGACTCCGAGCTCGCCGCCAACCTGGTCTACACGCCGTACCCGGTGCCCGGCAGTGACGAGCCCGGCACCGACGTATCGGTCGCGATCGCCGCGTTCCCCGAGGTCTTCGCCGCCGGCGTGGACCTCGCGCGCACCCAGGTACTCGCCGTCTCGCAGCGACCGCTGTCGGCGGCGGCGTTCTCCGAGCCCGCGACCTTCGCCGCTTGGAAGACCAAGCCGGCGTGGGGCATCGTCTCCAGCGAGGACCACACGATCAATCCCGAGGTCGAGCGCTTCGGCTACACGCGTGCCGGCCTTCGCGGCATCGTGGAGCTTCCCGCCCCCCACCTCGCGATGCAGAGCCACCCGACCGAGGTGGCGGATCTCATCGAGACGGCGGTCAGCGAGGTCACCGCGTCCTGACGCGACCTGTGCGTCGCCGCCGACCCGCGGCGACGCACAGGTGATCCGAAGCGCGCTGGATAGACTGTCCCCACCCGCGGGAGTGGTGAAATTGGCAGACACGCAGGATTTAGGTTCCTGTGCTTTCGAGCGTGTGGGTTCAAGTCCCACCTTCCGCACGGGGACGGGGGCGTGCGACCCGCGCCCCGCATCCTGACATCCGATCGACGGGACGCCCGTGCACTCCATCGCCCTCATCCCCTGGCTCTCCCCCGAGACGATCATCGCGGCGGCCGGCCCCTGGGCTCTCGCCGTGGTCTGCTTCATCGTGTTCGCGGAGACAGGACTGCTCATCGGCTTCCTGCTGCCCGGCGACACGCTGCTCATCATCTCCGGATTGCTCTCGCACTCCTCGGATGTGGCACCCAATGGTGTCTTCGGCGTGAACGTCTGGGTCGTGGCCCTGCTGATCGGCCTCGCTGCCTTCGTCGGTGGCGAGGTGGGCTACCTCATCGGCCACAAGGGCGGCCCGGCAATCTTCGAGCGCAAAGAGTCGGGACTGTTCAGCAAGAAGAACGTCGAGCGCACGAACGCGTTCTTCGAACGCTTCGGCGGGCTGACCGTCATCTTCGCCCGGTTCGTGCCGATCGTGCGCACCTTCGCGCCCGTCGCCGCCGGTGTCGGCCACATGCCGTGGCGCAAGTACAGCCTGTACAACCTCATCGGCGCCATCCTCTGGGGCTTCGGGCTCACGATGATCGGATTCCTGGTCGGCTACATCCCCTGGGTCGCGCACATCGTCACCGAGTACATCGACATCATCCTCATCGGCGTCGTGGCGATCACCGCAGCCGTCACTCTCTGGCACTACTTCCGCGAGCGCGCCAAGGTCAAGAAGGAGCAGCGCGACGAGGCCGTCTCGGGCGAGTAAGCCCGCCGCATCCGGTCACGACGCCTTCGAGCTCTTCTTCCGCTTCGCCGCGGGCTTGTCGTCGCTCTTGGATGACGCGTCCTTCTTGGACGCCCGACTGCGCTCGACGCTGGCTCGCAGCGCCGCCATGAGGTCGATGACCTCGCCGCCGTCCTTCCCCTCGTCGCCCTCCTCGCCGAAGGTGGCCGAGGTGTCGACGCTCTCGCCCTTCTCGAGCTTCGCCTCGATCAGCGTGCGCAACTGCTCCTGATACTCGTCGCGGAACTCGGTGGGATCGAAGTCGGACGAGAAGCTGTCGACGAGCGCCGCCGAGAGCTCGAGCTCCTTGGCGGAGATCTTCACGTCCTCGTCGAGCGACGGGAAGGATGCCTCTCGCACCTCGTCGGCCCAGAGCAGCGTCTGCAGCACGAGCACGTCACCGCGTACGCGCAGCGCGGCCAGCCGCGTCTTCTGGCGCAGGGAGAACTGGACGATCGCGGTGCGGTCCGTCTGCTCGAGCGTGCGCCGCAGCAGCACGTACGCCTTCGGCGACGACGAGTCCGGCTCGAGGTAGTACGCCTTGTCGAGGGTGAGCAGATCGACCTGATCGCTCGGCACGAACTCGACCACCGAGATCTCGCGCGATTTCTCCGCCGGCAGCGACTCCAGGTCCTCCTTCGTGAGCACCACCGTGCGGTCGCCGTCGTCGTATGCGCGGTCGATGTCGGCGTACGGCACCACCTCGCCGTCGAGCTCACAGACACGCTGATACCGGATGCGGCCGCCGTCCGCCGCGTGCACCTGGTGCAGCGAGACGTCGTGGTCCTCGGTCGCCGAGTACACC
Organism: Microbacterium sp. RG1; assembly: GCF_005347485.1. Lineage (NCBI taxonomy): Bacteria > Bacillati > Actinomycetota > Actinomycetes > Micrococcales > Microbacteriaceae > Microbacterium > Microbacterium sp. RG1. The sequence goes on from NZ_CP034121.1 coordinate 1,263,788, forward strand.
TTCACCGGCACGTTCACGAGCCCGAACGCGACCGCGCCCTTCCATATCGACCTCATAGGCCTAGTAGACATCCGCGCAGCGCACCGCGGCTAGGGGTTGCGGGCCTGTTGCATCCGATGTGCGAGGGCGCAACGGGTGCGCGCCGGACGCACCGGACGGCAGGATGGGCGCATGTCCGCACGTGAGCAGACCGTCGACGTGGAGGGTCGCCGCATCCGCGTCAGCCATCTCGACAAGGTGCTCTATCCCGCCACCGGCACCACCAAGGCCGAGGTCATCGACTACTACGCGCGCATCGCCCCGGCGCTGCTCCCCCACCTCGATGGCCGCCCCGTGACCCGCAAACGCTGGCCGGACGGCGTGGACGCCGAGTCCTTCTTCGCGAAGAACCTCGAGCGCGGCGCGCCCGAATGGCTACGCCGTCAGAGCATCGAACACTCCACCGGCACGAAGGAGTACGTGCTCGTCGACGACGTTGCGACCCTGGTGTGGCTCGCGCAGACAGCGAGCCTCGAGTTGCACACCCCGCAGTGGCGCTTCGACGCGGACGGACTCCCCTCGCACCCCGACCGGCTCGTCCTCGACCTGGACCCCGGCGACGACATCGACCTGCCCACGGTGGCCGAGGTCGCGCGATGGGCGCGCGAGATCCTCACGGATGCGGGCCTCACGCCCTTCCCGGTCACGAGCGGCAGCAAGGGCATCCACCTGTACTGTGCGCTCCCGGCCGGCCAGACGAGCGAGGCGGCGTCCGCGCTGGCGAAGGAGCTCGCGCGGTCGCTCGAAGCGGATCACCCCGACCTCGTCGTCAGCAGCATGTCGAGGGCCCTGCGTCCAGGGAAGGTCTTCGTCGACTGGTCGCAGAACAACGGCAAGAAGACGACCATCGCGCCGTACTCCCTGCGCGGGCGGGCGCGGCCGACGGTGGCGGCGCCGCGCACCTGGGAGGAGCTGGACGACCCCGGCCTCGCGCAGCTCGATCTGACACAGGTGCTCACACGCGCCGAGACGGACGGCGATCTCCTCGCGCCGCTGCGCCCCCGACGCGGTGCCGCCGACCCGCTGCGCACCTACATCTCCAAGCGATCCGCAGACCGCACGCCCGAGCCGGTTCCCTCAGACCCCGCCGCCGACGCGGCATCCGGGGGCGCGCTCCGCTTCGTCATCCAGGAGCACCACGCCCGGCGCCTGCACTACGACCTCCGGCTCGAGCACGACGGCGTCTACGTGAGCTGGGCCGTGCCCAAGGGTGTGCCGGAGACGACGAAGCGCAATCACCTCGCGGTCATGACCGAAGACCACCCGCTCTCGTACGGCACCTTCGAGGGCAAGATCCCCGCAGGGGAATACGGCGCGGGCGAGGTGACGATCTGGGACACCGGCACCTACGAGGCGGAGAAGTGGCGACCGGACGAGGTCATCTTCACCGTCACGGGGCGGGAGGGCGGCCCCCTGGGTACCGTCCGGCTCGCTCTCATCCGCACCGACGGCGAGGGTGAGAGATCGACCTGGCTCCTGCACCGGATGAAGGACGAGGCGGTGGCGGCCGCATCCGCTGCGCCATGGCCGGACGAGCTCTCGCCGTCTCGCCTGCGCCCGATGCTCGCCGAGAACTCCACATCCGGCCTGGCGGCAGCCGCTACCCGACGATGGGGCGAGCCGTGGGCGGAGATGAAGTGGGACGGCGTGCGCGCCCTCGCGTTCTGGGACGGCGAGCGGATGCTGCTGCGCGCCCGCAGCGGAACCGACATCACCGACCGATACCCCGAACTCACCGCGGACCCCGGCCTCGGGCGCGCCGCCTGCATCCTCGACGGGGAGATCGTCGCCCTGGATGAGCGCGGACGGCCCAGCTTCCCGGTGCTGCAGTCCCGCATGCACCTCACGAAGGCGGGGGAGATCCGGCGCGAGGCGGAACGCGTCCCCGTGCACCTGCACGTGTTCGACGTGCTCGCGCTCGACGGAGAGGACCTCACCGCCCTCCCGCTGCGCGAGCGCCGCACGCACCTCGATGGCCTGGCCCGTGATCTGAATCCCCCGTGGATCGTGCCACCGGTGTTCGACGACCTGGATGCGGCGCTGGAGGCCAGCACCGCGTTCTCCCTCGAGGGCGTCATGGTGAAGAACCCGGCGTCCGTGTACCGGCCGGGGCGGCGCAGCGACCAGTGGCTGAAGATCAAGCACGTCGCCGCGCAGGAGGTGGTGATCGGCGCGATCCGGCCCGGTCGCCACGGCCGCGGCGGCATCGGGTCGCTGCTGATGGGCGTGCCTTCGCCCGAGGGGCTGCGCTATGTGGGCCGAGTGGGAACGGGCTTCAGCGAGCGGGAGCTGCGCCGACTCGACGAGGTGCTGCAGCCGTTGCGGACCGACGCTTCCCCGTTCCTCGACGTGCCGCGTGCCGACGCCTCGGACGCCCTGTGGGTGCGCCCGGAGGTCGTCGCCGAGGTCGGCTACGCCGAGGTCACGCCCGACGGCAGGCTGCGCCAGGCGCGCTGGCGTGGTCTCCGTCCCGACAAGGGCCCCGACGAGGTGCGCGACGAGGCGTGATCAGGCGTGCGCCTCGTGCTCGACGTGATCGGCGGGCTCGAGCTGGAAGGTCGAGTGCTCGACGTCGAAGTGCTTCGCGAGGCAGCCCTGCAGATCGCTGAGGATGCGGGCGGCGCCGCCCGTGGCGTACGCCTCTTCGTCCACCACGACGTGCGCCGTGAACACGGGCGCACCGCGGGTGAGCTGCCACACGTGCAGGTCGTGGACGGCGACGACACCCGGCGTGCCGAGGATGTGGGCGCGGATCGTGTCGACCTCGACCCCCTTCGGCGTCGCCTCGCTCAGCACCGAGACGACCTCGCGCAGCAGTCCGATGGCGCGCGGCACGATCATCGCCGCGATGAGCAGCGACGCGATCGCGTCGGCCGGCAGCCAGCCGGTCAGCAGGATGACGACGGCGGCGACGATCACCGCGACCGAGCCGAGCAGGTCGCCGAGCACTTCGAGATACGCACCGCGCACGTTGATGCTCGTGCGCTGCGCTGCGCCCAGCAGCCACATCGCGACGGCATTCGCGATCAGGCCGACGGCGGCGACGCCGAGCATGAGTCCGCCGGCGACCTCCGCCTCGGCCGGGTTGATGAGCCGCGTGATGGCTTCGACGCCGACCCACAGCGAGAGCCCGAGCAGGATCACGCCGTTGGCGAGAGCACCGAACACCTCGGCGCGCTGATAGCCGAACGTGCGGCGGTCGTTGGCAGGGCGCGCCGCCACGGCGCTGGCGATCAGCGCGATGACCAGGGCTGCCGCATCCGTCAGCATGTGTGCGGCGTCCGCGAGCAGCGCCAGCGACCCGGACAGGATCGCGCCGACGACCTGCACGACGAACACCGTCGAGGTGATCCCGAGCGAGATCGCGAGCAGGCGGCGGTTGCTGCCGCCGCGGACTCCGGATGCGGGCGCGTGATCGTGCATGGCACCAGGCTAGGCGCCGCGTCACGCCCTCAGCCGGTTTGCGCGCAATCGGGAACGAGAGTGATTCTCGCTCCCGCGGTCAGAGCTCGCTCAGCAGCGGTCCGAGCTCGGCGAAGGCGCGTGCGCGGTGCGACGCGGCGTTCTTCTCGGCGGCCGAGAACTGACCGACCGTGCGCTCCGTGCCGGACTGGCCGTCGGGGATGAAGATCGGGTCGTAGCCGAATCCGCCGGAGCCGTCCGCGGCGAGCGCGAGCCGGCCCGGCCAGACGCCCTCGACGACGTGCTCGGCACCGCCGGGCATGACGAGGGCGATCGTGGAGACGAACTGCGCGGTGCGGTGGGGGTCGGCGATGTCAGAGAGCTGATCGAGCAGCAGCTCGAGGTTGGCTGCGGCATCCTTGCGGTGCCCGGCCCAGTAGGCCGAGAACACGCCCGGCGCTCCCCCGAGCACGTCGGCGCAGATACCCGAGTCGTCGGCCAGCGCGGGAAGCCCGGTGTAGGCGGCTGCCGCGCGGGCCTTGATCAGCGCGTTGGCCGCGAAGGTCACGCCGTCCTCGACGGGTTCCGGCCCGTCGTAGCCGATGACGGTGAGGTCGGGGCGGGTCGCCTGCACGATGGCGCGGAACTCCTCGACCTTGTGCGGGTTGTGCGTGGCGAGCACCACGCGGTCGGTCACGCCTCGTCTCCCGCTGAGAGCGCCGCGGTCTGCGCCTGAGCGAGCTCGCCGCATCCGGCGACCGCCAGCTCCAGCAGAGCGTCGAGCTCCCGCTTGTCGAACGGCGCCCCCTCGGCGGTTCCCTGCACCTCGACGAAGAGCCCACGACCGGTCACGACGACGTTCATGTCGGTCTCGGCGCGCACGTCCTCGACGTACGCGAGGTCGAGCATCGGCTCACCGTCGATGATGCCGACGGAGACGGCGGAGACGGAGTCGAAGAGCACCTGCGCCTTCTGCCCGATGAACTTCTTGCGGCGTCCCCACTCGATCGCGTCGGCGAGGGCGACGTAGGCGCCGGTGATCGCCGCGGTGCGCGTGCCGCCGTCGGCCTGCAGCACGTCGCAGTCGATGACGATCGTGTTCTCGCCCAGCGCCTTCGTGTCGACGACCGCGCGAAGCGCCCGGCCGATCAGGCGCGAGATCTCGTGCGTGCGCCCGCCGATCTTGCCCTTGACGCTCTCGCGGTCGTTGCGATCGTTCGTGGCGCGCGGCAGCATCGCGTACTCAGCGGTGATCCAGCCCTTGCCCTTGCCGGTGAGCCAGCGCGGCACGCCGTTCGTGAACGACGCCGTGCACAGCACCTTGGTGTTGCCGAACGAGATGAGCGCGGACCCTTCGGCCTGGCTCGACCAGCCCCGCTCGATCGTCACGGGACGCAGCTGCGAGACGGTGCGCCCATCGGCGCGGGTGATGTCGGTCATCGTTCTCCTCGGGTAGGGCGGATGCGGGAAATCGGGGTGAGGCGTCAGGACGCCGTGGTGCGGGGCAGATCGATCGTGCCGGTCTGCACGAGCTGCACCTGGCGCACCTCGCGTCCCATGAGGCGGTGGGCGAGCTGGATGAAGTCGTCGGCCGACGAGCCCGTCGCCTCGTACACGTGCTGCGCCACGGCGTCGGTGCCTGCCAGCAGATCACGGGAGACGAGCTGACGGTAGACGTCCTTCGCCGTCTCGGTGTCGCTCGAGACGAGACTGGTGCCCTCACCCATGACGTAGCTGATAGCGCCCTCGAGGAACGGATAGTGCGTGCAGCCGAGCACGAGCGTGTCGACGCCCGCGTGGCGCAGGGGCGCAAGGTAGTCCTCGGCCACCCGGAGCACCTCGGCCGAGCCGGTGACGCCCGCCTCGACGAAGTCGACGAACCGCGGGCAGGCTTGCGCGAACACGGTGACGTTCGGGTTCACCTCGAGCATGTCCTGGTACGCGCCGGAACCGATCGTGCCGGTCGTGCCGATGACGCCGATGCGGCTGTTGCGGGTCGTCGCGAGCGCTGTGCGCACGGCGGGCCCGATGACCTCGACCACGGGCACGTCGTAGCGCTCGCGCGCATCCCGGAGCACCGCGGCCGACGCCGTGTTGCAGGCGATGACGAGCATCTTCACACCCTGCTCGACCAGCGTGTCGAGGATCTCGAGCGAGTACCGCCGCACATCCGCGATGGGCTTCGGACCGTAGGGCGAGCGCGCCGTGTCTCCGATGTAGAGCAATGATTCACGCGGCAGCAGCTGCGAGATCGCGCGAGCGACGGTCAGACCACCCACTCCGGAGTCGAAGATCCCGATCGGCGCGTCGTCCACCACGATCACCCAGCCTACCCGCGCTCGATAGAGTGACCGCCATGCCCGAGACGACCTCGCTGCTCACCGACCGCTACGAGCTGACCATGATCGAGGCGGCGCTGCGCGACGGCACCGCCGCCAGGCGCACGGTCTTCGAGCTGTTCGCCCGGCGCCTTGCGGGAGGGCGCCGCTTCGGCGTGGTCGCAGGAACCGGTCGCCTGCTGTCCCTGCTGCGCGATTTCCGGTTCGGCGACGACGAGCTGCGCTATCTCCGCGACCACGGCGTGGTGGATGCGGACACGATCGCGACCCTCGCGGATTTCCGCTTCACGGGGTCGATCACCGGCTACCGCGAGGGCGAGCTGTACTTCCCCGGCTCCCCGGTGCTGACCGTCGAGGGCAGCTTCCTCGAGGCGGTGATCCTCGAGACCCTGGCCCTGAGTGTGCTCAACCACGACTCCGCCGTCGCCACGGCGGCCGCGCGGATGTCGCTGGCCGCCGGCGACCGGCCTCTCGCCGAGATGGGCTCGCGGCGAGCCGGAGAGCGCTCGGCCGTCGCCGCCGCGCGAGCCGCCTACGTCGCGGGCTTCGGCGCCACGAGCAACCTGGAGGCGGGCCGCACCTGGGGCATCCCCACGATGGGCACCGCCGCCCACGCCTGGACACTGCTCCACGACCGCGAGGAGGATGCCTTCCGCGCACAGATCGCCGCCCAGGGACTCGGCACGACGCTGCTGGTCGACACCTACGACATCGAGCGGGGCGTCGAGACCGCGATACGCGTGGCGGGAACCGGGCTCGGCGGCGTGCGCATCGACTCGGGCGACCTGCCCGTGGTCGCGGCGCGCGTGCGGGCGCAGCTCGACGCGCTCGGCGCCACGGACACGCGCATCACCGTCACGAGCGACCTGGATGAGTACGCGCTGGCGGCGCTGGCCGCATCCCCCGTCGACGCCTACGGCGTCGGCACGTCCGTCGTGACGGGTTCGGGTACGCCGACCGCGGGGATGGTCTACAAGCTGGTCGCGCGTCAGGATCCCGACGGAACATGGGTGAGTGTCGCGAAGGCGTCCGCCGAGAAGACCTCGACGGGCGGCCGGAAGACGGCCTTCCGGGGGCTGCGCGGCGGAGTCGCCGAGGCGGAGCTCATCCGCATCGACGCGGCCGACTCATCCGCCGACCTCGCAGAGGCCCGGCCGTTGCAGGTACCGCTCGTCGAGCACGGCGAGATCGACGCCTCTCACGAAGGCCCTGAGGGTGTGCAGGGCGCACGGGCGCACCATCTGATGGTGCGCCGCGAACTCCCCCTCGCGGCGCACGGTCTGAGCCGGTCGGATCCGGCGATTCCCACCCGCTACCTGTGAGCGGCGCGCATCACTGCTGCAGCGACTCGTAGATCTCCTTGCACGACGGGCAGACCGGGAACTTCTCCGGATCGCGACCGGGCGTCCACTTCTTGCCGCACAGCGCGCGCACGGGCTTGCCCGTGATGGCCGATTCGAGGATCTTCTCCTTCTTCACGTAGTGCGAGAAGCGCTCGTGATCGCCGGGCTCGATGGTCTCTTCGCGGATGAGCTCTTCGAGCTCGCGGTCGAGGGTGGCGAGGCCGCCCTGGTCGGGGCTGTCGGCAGGGGTGCTCATGGTCAGCAAGTGTAGCCGCGAGGGGTGCGCGCGGCTCGGGTCACGAACTCGTGGCAGCGAACTCCATGAGCTCGCTCTCACGCCGCTCGAACACCTGTGCGCCGATGGCGAGTCCCACTCCGAGCACGACGACCCCCGTCGTCGCCCCGCCCACGAGGGCCGCGAGGCCGAAGGACTGATCGTCCGAGAGCGCCTGCCACGCCCACCAGAGCGTCGGCACGCTCACAGCCAGCGCCCCCAGCATCACGAGCGCCTGCGAGAGAATGCCGGCGGATCCCGTGCGCTGCGGCTGCTGGAAGGGGCTGTCGCCCGGACGCGATACCGCATACGGCGCCGCCGCCGAGGCGATGGAGGAGAGTCCCAGGCCGGACAGGAAGAGACTGATCGTCACGCCCGCGAGTGCCGGCAGGTGCGCCCACCGTCCATGAATGGCGACCGCGACAGGCACGGCGACGGCGAACGTCGGCACCGCGATGAGCAGGATGGGCACGAGGCGACCGACGCGGTCGGAGATGCCGCGCACGCCGGAGGCGACGTGCATCCACACCGCAGTGGAGTCGTAGGCGACGTCGTTGTGGGGCAACCAGCCGAAGAAGAGCGCGATGATGGGCACCGGCACCAGCGCCACATACTCGGCAGGCACGCCCGCGACCAGCAGCGGGATGGTGGTCAGCAGCGCCGCGACCGGAACGACGAGCACGTTCACGCCGTAGCGACGATCGCGCAGCCAGTAAGTGAGGCTGCGGGCGGCGATGGCGCCCCCGGCGGTGCTGGGCAGCACCGCGAACCATCCCATGCCGCCGCGCTCACGCGCAGCGAGCGGGCGCTCGATCGTCGTGAGCGCGCGGCGCACGATCGCGAACCACGCCCATCCGAGCAGCGCGATCGTGACGATCGCGACGATCGCGGCGAGCCAGAGCCCGCCGACATCGCCGATCGCGGCGAGGCCCGGCAACGCCCAGGCGGCACCGATCGGCGTGAACGCGAGCACGTGCGCCGCCGCATCGAGCTGACTCGGAACGGCGTCACCCCAGTCGAGCGAGGCGAAGAACACCCCGACCGGCACGAAGACGACCAAAAGGGCGAGGATGAACAGTCCGGTGAGTTCGCGCGACCGGCGCGGAAGCGTCCACATCGAGGCGAGTCCCGCAGCGACCCGGGTGAGCAGCACCGCCGTCACCACGCCCAGCAGAGGTCCGATCGCAGCCAGCGCTCCGGCGTCCTGCGAGAACCACATCACGGCGGTCGCCACGGCAACCGCCGCCAACGCCAGGACAGGTACGCTGACGACGCTCGCGAGCAGGATCGAGCCCGCGAGAGATCTTGGGTCCAGTCCGAAGGTCTGGAACCGGCGCGGGTCGAGCTGGTCCGGGCTTCCGGAGATCGGAGGCGCAAGCGCGTAACCGACCGCGACCGCGCTGCCTCCGAGAACCGTCACCACGAAGGCGGATTGCGCGGTGACCGCCTGCAGTGCGATCTGGGCGATGCAGGCGGCGACCACGCCGCCCACGACGAGAACGCTCGCGATGATCGCGCGCCAGCGCTCCGCGGCATCGCCGCGCAGTGCGCCGATCAGGAGGGCGGCCCTCAGTCGGAGAACGTGTGCAGCCATTCGAGGCCCTCCACCTCGTTCGAGCCGCCGACGAGTTCGAGGAAACGAGCCTCGAGCGTCTGCTCGCCGCGGACCTCGGCCACCGTGCCGTCCACCAGTACCTGACCGGAAACGATCACCGCCACACGATCGCACACGCGCTCGACCAGGTCCATTCCGTGGCTGGAGAGCAGAACGGTTCCGCCGTGCGACACATATGTGCCCAGGATGTCGAGAATCACCGAGCTCGAGACGGGGTCGACGGCCTCGAAGGGCTCATCGAGCACGAGCAGCCGGGGTGAGTGGATGAGGGCTGCGGCGAGCATGATCTTCTTCGTCATGCCCGCGGAGTAGTCCGAAACGGACCGGCCCAGCGCCGAGGTCAGGTCGAAGGCACGGCCCAGGTCGGAGGCGCGGCGCTCCACGGTGTTCGCATCGAGACCGCGCAGCAGCCCCGCGTACGACAGCAGCTGGCGACCGGTCAGGCGATCGAAGGTGCGAAATCGGTCCGGCAGCACGCCGATCAGCCTCTTGGCCTCACGCGACCGGGTGCGCGCGTCGACGCCCGCGACACGGATGGTGCCCGCATCCGGCTTCAGGAGCCCGGCGATCATCGAGAGCGTGGTGGTCTTGCCAGCGCCGTTCGGTCCGACGAGACCGTAGAAGGTACCGGCGGGGACGGCGAGGTCGATGCCCGCGACCGCGACCGTCGAGCCGTAGGACTTCGCGAGGCCACTCACCTCGAGCGCCAGCGGGGGCTCATCCGCCGAGGCCGCCCTCTCGGCGACATCGGCGAACAACCGTTCGGACGCCTCATCCTCCGTTGTCTCGACCACCACGGCCGCCGATGCCGGCGCCACCGCGTCGTCGGGGGTCTCGTCGTCCGCCTCTGGCACCTCTTCCACGACCTCGACGGTTGCCTCCACCTCGACGATCTCCACCGGCGCCGCGTCAGCGGGCTCGGGAGCGCGCTGCTCGGTCGCGGCGCCCGTCGCCGTGACGACGGGCACCTCGTCGAGCACCTCGGGCGATGCGGCCTCGACCGGCGCCTCATCGGGGACGATCACCTCGTCGGAAACGAGCACCTCGTCGGAAACCTGCACCTCGTCGACCGCGGTGGACCGGTCCGCATCCTGCGGGGTCGCACGCGGCGGCAGGGGCGGTTTGGGCGGGATGACGAAGTCCACCGGAACCGGCGCATCGATCGGGGCCACGGGCGGTGTCTTCGCGGCGGCCGCGCGCGGCTTCTTCGCTGCCGACGGCGCCGACTTCGCTCGGGGCGACGCGGTGCGCGGCTTGGTTGCGGTCTCGCCGGTGCGGGCGGTCGTGGTCCGCGCTGCGGGCTTCCTGGGCGCCGCCGGCTTCTTCGGCGCGGCGGGCTTCTTCGCTGCGGCGGGCTTCTTCGCCGCCGCCGGCGCCGCCGCATCCTCCGTGGTCGAGTCCGCAGGACGCGTGGCCGCCGTCGGCCGCTTCGCCGCGGGCTTCTTCGGAGCTGCGGGCGCGGCGGGTTCGTTCTCGTCGGCCGCGGCTGCTGCTGCGGCCGAGGGCGCCGGCTTCTTCGCAGCGGGCTTGCGCGCCGCTGCCGGACGGGCGGTCGTGGACCGCGGAGTACGCGGCGTCGCAGGGCGCGTGGACGCCGGTTTCTTCGCAGCCGCGGAGGCCTCCTCAGCCGAGCCGTCGTCGGGCGTGGGCGCGTCGGAACCGAAAGGAGTGGAGGTCACTTCCCCAACGTATCAATCGCCCCTGACCATCCCGTCGGTGGGATGCGGCCCTGTCATCGATTGTCACGAATCCACAACGGCGGTGGGGAGATCTGCGGGCTTCCAGGTGGCCCGGATACCATGGGCCCGGCACAAAGGAGTGTTTCGTCGGTGAACCGACCGTGAACTTCGACTCCAGGAGCGATGAATCTTATGAGACTTCAGACTGTGATCCTTGCCGCAGGCATGGGCTCGCGCCTCGGCCGCAGCCTCCCCAAGCCGCTGACCCAGCTGAGCGACGGGCGCAGCATCATGCGCCAGCAGCACGACAACATCCGTGCAGCCTTCGGCACGGACGCCAAGATCACGACGGTCGTCGGCTACCGCGCCGAGACCATCGTGGAGGCCTTCCCGGACGCGGACTACGTCTACAACGAGCGCTACGACCAGACCAACACCTCGAAGAGCCTGCTGCGCGCGCTGTCCGCGACCGGCAAGGCGGGTGTGCTCTGGATGAACGGCGACGTCGTCTTCGACCCCCGCGTGCTGGGCCGGGCCGTGGCGCTCATCGAGCGCGAGCAGTCTTTCGTCACCGTCAACACCGCGAAGGTGAGCGACGAAGAGGTCAAGTACACCGTCACGAGCGAGGGCTTCATCAAGGAGCTGTCCAAGACCGTCCGCGGCGGAATCGGCGAGGCCGTGGGAATCAACTACATCTCGCGCGCCGACAAGCGCTCCTTCATGCACCACCTTGCGCGCGTCGACGATCAGGACTACTTCGAGCGCGGTCTCGAGCTCGCCATCCAGCACGACGGCCTCCTGCTCGAGCCGATGGACATCTCCGACCTGTACGCCGTCGAGGTCGACTTCGCCGAAGACCTCGAACGCGCGAACCAGTTCGTCTGATCCGCAATCCCCCGGCACTGTTCAGCCGAGCCGCCTAGCATCGCAGGATGCCGGAGAAGGTCCACCGCATCCACAGCCTGCCGGACGAGTCGCCGTGGCAGGGAGGCATCCCGCCCGTCGGGTCGAGCGAGCACCCGTTCACGGTGCGCGCCCTCGATCGCGTGCTCGCCGTCCAGCGCCCCGTGGTGCTCGCGCACCTGCGCAGTATCCGAGTGCGCCACCCGCGCGCCACGACGCTCGAGATCGTGCGGATGCTGGAGCGCCGGTACCTCGCGGCGGTGACCACCGGCGGAGCCGCCGTCGGCGCGACGGCGGTCGTGCCCGGCATCGGCACCGGCGTCACGCTGGCGCTGAGCGGCGTGGAGACTCTCGGCTTCCTGGAGACGACGACGTTGTTCGCGCAGTCGGTGGCCGAAGTGCACGGGCTCCCGGTCGAGAACCCCGACCGGGCCCGCGCGCTCGTTCTGACGCTGCTGCTCGGCCAGGAGGGGATCGACCTCGTCACCCAGCTCGCCCGGCAGGCCGGCGGCAAGGGCCCGTCGCGCAGCACCTACTGGGGAGAGTTGATCACCACGACGCTGCCTCGCGCGGCGCTCGGTCCGCTGGTCGACCGTCTGAAGACCTCGTTCCTGCACCGTTTCGCCGCCCGCGGCGGCGCCTCGTTCGTCGGCAAGGCGCTGCCCTTCGGCGTGGGAGCTGCGGTCGGCGGCGCCGGCAACCATCTGCTCGGGCGACGTGTGATCACCACGTCTCGACGCGCGTTCGGGATGCCGCCCCTCGATCTGCCCGCGGAGCTCGAGCCTCGCCCGGGCGCCGCACCGATCGAACGGCTCGCCGGGCGGGGCCTCGCGCGCGCCGGCGGTCTCGTCGCGCAGGCCGCGGGGTCCGCGACCCGACGCACGCGCGACGCCACGAAGGCGCTCGGCTCCGTTCGCCGCAAGCAGCGGCCGTCCGACTCCCCCGTCGATCCCTCGGCCAGCGAGGACCTACCGGGTCGCTGAGCGGACGTTGCGTTCTCAGGAAGCTTCTTCGCGGCCGGCGTGAGAGTCGAGCTCGGCCTGCGCCGCGGCGTCGTCCGCGTCGCCGCCCGCTCGCGCGTGCCACTGGTCCCATTCGTCCATGAGTCGGCCGATCGCCGCGTGGAAGCGTGCCGTCGGAGCCCCCGGCGAGGTGTCGCCAAAGTACTGGTCGACCCAGTGCGCGAGGCGAGCGACCGCCTCCGGATCGCCGACCAGGCGATCGACCTCGGCCAGGATGCGGGGGGCATCGGCCGCATCCAGCCACTCGCACGCGGAGAGGTAGCCGCTCGTGTCGACCGCGGCACGCTCATCGACGGGCCGCGTGATCAGCAACGGCTTGTCGGCGGCGAGGCGGTCGTAGACCATGGCGGAGATGTCGACCACCGCGACGTCGGAGGTCGCCAGCTGCCAGCCGAGTTCCGGGCCGTCGTCGTAGACGTGCTGAGCAGCGGGGTCGGCGGCGTTCGCCGCGGCGATCGCGGCGACGATGCGTCGATGCGCGGCCAGGTACTCGTGGTCGACCACGCCGCTGCGGGGGTGCGGTCGGTAGATGAGGCGGTGGCGTGCAGAGCCGAGGACGGCTGAGGCCAGTGCCTCTCCGTGACTGACGATGGATCCGTAGAACGCGGAGGGTCGATCGCCCTCCCAGGTCGGTGCGTAGAGCACGACCGTGCGATCGTCCGGAGTGTAGGGCAGCGCCCCGGAGTAGTGGTCCGCCTGCGGTCGACCGATCGCGATCGTGCGGGCGTCGAGGTCGTAGTTCCACAGCACGCGTCCCAGACGCTCGCGAGCCGCATCCCCCGCGATCAGGGCGTAGTCATACGCCTTGAATTGATTCGTGGTCATGTACATCTTGTCGGACTCGCCGTGGTTGATGAACACGTGCCAGCGATGCCCGTAGCGGAACATCTGGAAGTTGCGCGTGTTCTGATTCACGTACAGCACGACGCGCAGTCCCTGCGCCGCCACGACCCTCTCGAGGTCGCGCACGGTCGGTACGAACGCGACGGGCAGCTCGCTCTCGGTCATGATCGCCGCCGCCGAGGTGGCGTTCCGGCTGAGCACCAGGACGGGCCAGGTCTCGGCGAGCTTCTGGAGCGGCTTGTACCACTGACGCATCTGGTAGAGGTTCACGGCGCCGTCGGCGAAGTAGACACCGACCCGGAAGCGACCGACCGGCAGCGGGGTGCGCATCGCGCGCACCTGGCGCACGGCGGAGCGGTTGTCGAGGACCTTCCGGAGAAGTCCCCGCGCCTTGCGGATGTCTGATGCCAGGCCCATCCTTCCAGCCTAACCAGCGCACGCATGGGATGATCGTCGGATGCACGTCGACGCGGGGGGCCATCGTGACGCCCCGGTTCCCAGCGCCGCGGCAGGGGTGTCCTTCGTCATGCCGGTGCTGAACGAGGCGCGATATCTGGAGCGCGCCGTGGAGAGCGTGCTCGCGCAGCAGACCCCCGGCCCCATGGAGCTCGTGCTGGCGCTGGGCCCCTCCTCGGACAGCACCGACGAGATCGCCGAGCGCCTCGCCGATGGCGATGACCGCATCCTGCTCGTGCGCAATCCGGACGCCGACATCCCGACGGGATTGAACCTGGCGATCGCCCGCAGCACGCTGGCGACCATCGTGCGCGTCGACGCCCACTCGGAGCTCGCCCCGGGCTACACGCTGAGGGCACTCGAGACGCTGGCGCGCGTCCGCGCCGCGAACGTCGGCGGGGTGATGCAGGCCGACGGCCGCACACCGTTCCAGCGCGCCGTCGCCCGCGCGTACAACTCTCCGTTCGGTCTGGGCGGCGGGGCGTATCACGGCGGACGGCGCGAGAGCGCGGCCGAGTCCGCTTACCTCGGGGTCATGCGCCGCGTCGTCGTCGACGAGGTCGGCGGATTCGACGAGTCCCTGCGCCGCGGCGAGGACTGGGAGCTGAATCTCCGCATCCGCCGGGCGGGCTACCGCGTCTGGTTCGATCCCGCACTGCGTGTGACGTACTGGCCGCGCGAGAGCTGGCAGCGACTCGTGCGGCAGTTCCGTGCCACCGGTGCGTGGCGCGGCGAGCTGGTGCGACGCTACGGCCGTCGCAACTCACTGCGCTTCTTCGCCCCGCCCCTCCTCGTGGCCAGTGTGGCCCTCGCCGCCGTGACCGGTGCACTGCAGCTCACCGGTGTCCTCTCCGGCATCGCCGCTGTCATCGCGAACGCGGTCTACCTGCCCGTGGTCGCTTACACGGTTCTCATCGTCGGCGTCGCCCTGGGGTCCGGCGGCGGAAGAGGATGGCGCGACAAGCTCTGGACGGCGGGAGTCCTCCCCTCGATGCATCTCGCCTGGGGCGCCGGGTTCATCCAGGGACTCGTGCGCGGCGCGCGCGACACCGTCGACACCTCGCGGCTCGGAACCCGCAACACGCCGCTGCCGTGAGTCAGCCGCCGATCAGACCCTGATCGAGGATGCGGGCGACGACACGCTCCGCCGCGTGGCCGTCGTCGCGCGCGTTGAAGGCGCGCTGCCATGCGTGGTACCGGTCGGCGTAGGCGGCGGTGTCCTGCGCCAGGGCCCGGGTCAACTCCTCCTGCGTGCGCACGAGCGGCCCGGGCGCGCGTTCGGTGAGATCGAAGTAGAACCCGCGCAGGCGTCCGCGGTAGTCCTCGAGGTCGGGCACGAAGAAGTACACCGGCTTCCCCGTGACGGTGAAGTCGAACATCACCGACGAATAGTCGGTCACGAGCGCGTCGGCGGCCAGCAGCAGCTGGGCGGTGTCCGGAAAGCCTGTCACATCGATGACGCGCGCACCCTCGGCGTCCCTGCCCGGCAGCAGCGTGCGGGAGTGACCACGCACCAGCACGACCGCGCCGGTGTCGGCCGCGAGCCTCTCGGCATCCAGGAAGTCCACGATCTGCTCGCGATCATCGCGCCAGGTCGGCGCGTAGAGGATGACGCGTTCGTCCCCGCCGATGCCGAGACGCGCGCGCACCGCCGCCGCATCCCCCGTACGAAGCACGTCGTTGCGCGGGTATCCCTCGACCCAGATCGGTCGGCGACCGAACGCATAGGCCCGCCGCAGGATCGATGCCGCGTACGGGCTCTGCGCCAGCAGGACGTTCCAGCGGAGCGATTCGCGCACGACTGCGACCGCACGTCGAGGATCGAAGCCGGGGCGATGAAGCGCCAGTCTCTTGAGGGGCGTGCCGTGCCAGGTCTGGACCACGTGCTGTCCCGGCCGGCGGACGTAGCGCCGACGCATCCAGTCGTTGACCACCAGCAGGCGCGAGACGGCGCGGGCCCGCCACCAGTCCGGACTCCCCTCGACGACGGGGATCGCCCCCTCGGGGACATCGACGGAGAGGTCGACGACGCTCCAGTACCGCACGAGGCCGGGCAGCCGCTCGCTGAGCACCCGGTCGATCGCGAGCGGATTGCAGCTGGCATTGCGCCCGTAGAAGCTCTCGAAGAAGACCGCCTCCTCCAGCGGCTCGTGCCCGGTCGCATAGCGGCGCTCGAGGGCGCCCTGCGCCTCGCCGGCGTCGTACGCCGGGTCGACGGGCGGTCCGATCTCGAGCTCCCACCCCGTCAGCGTCGCGCGCACCGGTCCGAGTTGCGCGAGCGCGAGGGGCTCGGGGGCGTCAGGAGCCTCCGCGGAGGCGGCAGGGTCGACGTGCACCCGGTACCGCCCGCTCGGCAGCGGGAGAACCGGCCCTCCCCAGCGCGAGGCCGCGAGCGTCAAGGTCGCGGTCCAGGTCTTGCCCCGGCCGGTCAGCGTCGCGGCCACCCGCGCACGGGCACCGATCAGCTCGACGCGTTCGGGACGCGCCCCGGCTCCCCGCAGGACGAGCGCCGGAGCGCTTCCCGTGCTCCACTCCGCCGTGGTCATGCGGTCTCCTCCCGAGGGTCGCCGCCGGTGGCAGCCATGATGGCCCGATAGACCCGTTCCGCGTTGCGGCCGTCGCGGTGCGCGTGCACCGCCGCGTCCAGACGTCTGGCACGCTCCCGTCGCACCTCGCGCGCCTCGTCGTCCGAGAGCACGGCCGCGATCTGTGCCAGGGCCCCCTCCCAGTCCACGGCGACATCCCGGCCGGCGACGTCCGCGTAGGTGCCGTAGAAGCCGCGGCGGCGGGCGTAAGCGTCGACGTCCGGCGCGAAATACACGACCGGCAGCGGCACCAGCGAAGAGTCGTACGCCAGCGACGAGTAATCGGTGACGAGCAGATCCAGACCCGGCAGCACCGGCGTGACATCGGCCAGGCGGTCGCTGCCGAGCAGGTGCACACGGCGGGAGTCCCCGGGCGGTGCGTACTCCCCCGCGCCCAACGGATGCGGGCGCACGATCAGCCGCGCACCGTGCTCGTCGAGCAGCTCGGTGATCCGTGCCCAGTCGCCGGCCGTGGGGATCGCAGGGTCGTCGTCGCCGTCGCGCCACGTCGGGGCGTACAGCACCAGCCGGTCGTCGCCGAGCGGACCCAGCGTCGCCTCGAGCTGACGGCGCGCGCTCTCTCGCCGTTCGGTCTCACTCCCCCTCGACAGCACGTCCACGCGCGGCTCCCCGACGACCGGTACGCGCGAGTCGTCGAGCGAGAACGCCGACTCGAGGCGACCGCGTACGAGGTGGGATGCGGCCGGCAGAAGACGGATACGGCGTGTGGCACTGCGGTACATGAACGCGAGCAGACGACGCACGAGACGAGAGGACGGCAGGAGAGAACTACGCAGGGTCTCCGGCGAGTCGATGCCGATGCGCTTGAGCGGGATGCCGTGCCACAGCTGCACGAGGTACGACCCCGACACGGCGTAACGGTTGACGTCGCCGAAGCCGTGCGTGACGACGACGACCTCGGCGCGCGCCGTCAGCCAGAGTCCGCGCAGCGAATCGGCGCGGACGTGCGGGATGCCGCGCGATGCCGCAGCCCGCGCCTGCGCATCGGTGCGGACCAGCCAGACGGCACGGTGACCGCGTGCCGCCACCTCGTTCCACAGCGCGAGGGCGCCGTCGGCGATTCCCGCCGCCGAGCCGAAGACCCACCTTCCGCGCGCCCGCGGCACGAGCAAGGTGAGAGCCCGCCCTGCCGCATAGAACGGAATGGCGAGGAGCTTCTTCGCATTGCCGTCGCCGAACGAGAAGGACGCCACCTCGCGAGCCTATCGCGAGGTGGCGTCCGAACCGTCGGAGCGGTGTGGGGTTACTGCAGCGTGCCCAGTGTGAGCTTCGCCGTCTCGGTCTTACCGTCGCGGACGTAGCTCAGCGTCGCGTCGGAGCCGCCCGCGGCCGCACGCACCTGGGCGGTGAGGTCGATCGCGTTGGTGACGGGAACGCCGTTGAACTCCGTGACGATGTCGCCGGAGCGAAGCCCCGCACCGGCGGCCGCGCCGCCCGAGGACACGTCCTGGATGTACGCGCCCTGGATGGTGGCGTTCTTCTGCGAAGCCGCGTCGGCGACGGTCGCACCGAGCAGTCCGTGCGTCGCGCTGCCGGACTCGATGATCTCGTTCGCGACGCGCTGAGCGATGTTGGCCGGGATGGAGAAGCCCACGCCGATGTTGCCCGACTGACCGCTCGACGAGCTGCCGCCGGAGGAGGCGATGGCGACGTTGATGCCGATCAGGTTGCCGTCGGAATCCACGAGGGCTCCACCGGAGTTACCGGGGTTGATCGCCGCATCCGTCTGGATCACGGCGATCTTGATCGTCGTGCTCGAGGACGTGGACTGCTGCTGCCCCTGGCCGAAGTCGAACTGGAACGGGCTCTCCTGCTGCCCCTGGCCGCTGTCGCCCTCGGTGGATGAATCCTCCGGGGCCGCCGAGGAGGCGATCTCGATCGAACGGTTCAAAGCGCTGACGATGCCGGTCGTGACCGTGTTGTCCAGTCCGAGCGGCGCTCCGAGTGCGATCGCCTGGTCGCCCACGTTGAGCTTGCTCGAGTCGGCGAACTCCACGGGCGTGAGGCCCGACGCATCCGTCAGCTTGATGACCGCGAGATCGTAGGTCGGGTCGGTGCCGACGACGGTCGCCTTGTAGACCTTGCCGTCGGATGTCGTCACCGAGAGCGTGGGGTCGGCCGTTGCGCCGTCCAGCGTGACGACGTGGGTGTTGGTCAGCACGTAGCCGTCCGCGGAGAGGATCACACCACTGCCCGTGCCGCCGCTGCTGCCCGCGGTGGCCGAGATCGTGACCACACTGGGCAGAACCTTGGCGGCCACGGCGGTGACGTTGTTGACCTTCTGGGTGTCGTTGACGGTCACGACGGTGGGGCTGCCGGCAGCCGTCGTCTGGGTCTGACCCCACATGCTGATGCCGGCGTAGGTTCCACCCACACCCGCGGCGCCTCCGACGAGGGCAGCGGCCACGAGGAGCCCCACGGTGCGACCGGCGGTCGACTTCTTGCGCACCGGGGCGGACGGCGTCGGGCCGCTCAGCGGAAGCGTCGGCGCGGTCTGAGCGCCGGGGCCGAACGCCTGGCCCGTCGCGGCGGTGCCGGCTGCGGGGGCGTAACCCGCGGGCGCCTTCGGGTAGGAGGCGGGGTAGGGCGGGCGCGGCGGCATGGCGGGAGCCTCGGGGGCGGCCGCGGCCGGCGGAGTCGTCGGCACGTCGGACGCGGGGGCCGGCTGCGGCGATGCGGCGGGCGCGGCGGATTCGGACACAGAGTCTTCGGATTCGGGGCGGGAGCCCTGGTTGTCACTCATGGTTGCTCCTTCTGACAGGCGATCTTCACTGTGACCGTCATCTCTGTGCTTTTCCTATGCCAGTCGTGGGACAGCCCTATGGGACTAACGTGTGCTGAATGCGAAACCAGAACGCGCCCTGGCAGCGGGTGGCCGCGGGCGCCGGACTCCTCGCCGAGGACGGCACCCCCGCCCCTACGATCTTCGCAGAGATGAGCGCACTGGCGGCCGAGACGGGCGCCATAAACCTGGGCCAGGGCTTCCCCGATGAGGATGGCCCCGCCGAACTGCTCGACATCGCCCGTGAGGCGATCGCGACGGGCGTCAACCAATACTCGCCCGGTCGCGGTACAGCGGACCTTCGCCGCGCGATCGCCGAGCACCAGGCGCGGTTCTACGGGCTGCGGGTCGATCCCGATCGCGAGGTCCTCGTCACCGCGGGGGCGACGGAGGCGCTCGCGGCGACGCTCCTCGCGCTCGTGGGCCCCGGCGACGAGGTCGTCGTCTTCGAGCCCCATTACGACGCGTACGCCGCGGATGTGGCGCTGGCCGGCGCCGCACTCGTGACCGTGCCCCTGCGCTGGCCCGACTTCCAGCCCGACCTCGATCGGCTCGCTGCCGCTGTCACGGACCGCACCCGCGTCATCCTGCTCAACGATCCCCACAATCCCACGGGTGTCGTGTTCGCCGACGATGTGCGTGCCGAGATCGTGCGGCTCGCACATCGCCACAATGCGATCATCGTGACCGACGAGGTGTACGAGCACCTGGTCTTCGATGGCCGCCGCCACGTGCCGATCGCGACGCTACCGGGCGCCGCCGAACGCACGATCTCGATCTCGTCCGCGGGCAAGACGTTCTCTGTGACGGGCTGGAAGATCGGATGGGCGACGGGGCCCGCATCCCTCATCGACGCCGTGCTGACGGTCAAACAATTCCTCACGTACGTCAACGGTGCACCGTTCCAGCCGGCTGTCGCCGCGGGGCTGCGCCTGGACGACGCCTTCTTCGCGGGCGTCGGTGCGGCGCTGCAGCGCAAGCGCGACACACTGCGCGACGGGCTCAGCGCTGCCGGGTTCGCCCCGTTCCGCGCCGGGGGGTCCTACTTCACGGTGGCGGATGCAGCGCCGCTCGGCGTGAGCGACGCCCATGAGTTCTGCCGCCGCCTCCCGGAGGCGGCCGGGGTGGTCGCGATCCCGCTGACGGCGTTCGCCGCGCGGGAGCGGCGGCGCGACTACGCGAGCCTCGTCCGCTTCGCGGCCTGCAAGCGCCCGGAGGTCATCGCGGAGGCCATGCACCGCCTGATAGCTCTGGCCTGACTCAGCGAGGGACCACGCGGTAGCGACGCAGCTGCAACGCCGGATTGACGACGCGGATGCGGGCCAGCTCGTCAAGATCGATGGGGGCGACCGCGAGCCCCTCCCCTGTGGCGAGACCGGCGAGCACGACGCCCTGCGGGTCGAGGATGACGGAGTGGCCGACGCCGATGGGTGCGGGGTGGTCCGCCGCCGCGACGAACGCCGTGCTCTCGATCGCCCGCGCCGCCAGCAGGGTCTGCCACTGTTGCTCCTTCAGGGGGCCGCGCACCCATTCCGCCGGCACGAGGATGACGTGCGCGCCGGCGTCCACGATGCGGCGCGCGGCCTCGGGGAAGCGCAGGTCGTAGCAGGTCATGATGCCGAAGACGACGCCGTCGACGGTGAAGGTCTGCGGCTCATCGAGCTCTCCGGGAGCGACCCAGTCCGACTCCTGCTGCCCGAAGGCGTCGTAGAGGTGCTGCTTGCGGTAGCTGGCGACGACACCCGAGGCGTCGACCGCGACGACGGTGTTGTGGACGCGGTCCGCATCCGCCGCCTCGACCAGACCCGCCACGAGGGTGAGGTCTTCCCGCACAGCGATCTCGCGCAGGCCCAGTACGAACGTTCCGTCGGGCCCGTGCTCCGCGTTCTCGCGCAGCGACGCGTCGAAGGGGTCGACGAAGAAGCTGCTGTACTCCGGAAGCACCAGCACGCGGGCTCCGCGAGAAGCGGCCTGCGCGGCGAGGAGACGGATCCGCTCCAGGTTGGCGGAGCGGTCGGCGATCGGCGCGAATTGCGCGACGGCGAGGGAGAGAACGGCGGGCACTCCCCCATCCTCCCAGCCCGGAGAGACCTCGGCAACCGCCTCGATTCGCGCACTGCCCGAACGCGTGCTAGTGTTATCTCTTGTGCCGCGGGGTGGAGCAGTTCGGTAGCTCGCTGGGCTCATAACCCAGAGGTCGCAGGTTCAAATCCTGTCCCCGCAACAAAAAGAAGGCCCGGATCCTCGGATCCGGGCCTTCTGCTTTACTCGGAAAGCCCCGGTCAAACCGGCTTCTGTCCTCCTCAGGCGTCGGGGTCGATGCCGACCGACATCCGTTCGAGGAAGTCGGCGATCACCGCCAGCTCCGTCGGCGAATAGTCGAACGCGACACCCCGCATCGCGTCGATGCTGTCGCGGAAGTGGTGCGTGAAGTCGGTGCGCGACTTGTCGGTCAACGAGATGAGCCTCGCCCGACGATCGACGGGATGCGGCTTGCGCACGACATGGCCCGAATCGGCGAGACGGTCCACCAGCTTCGTCGTCGAGGCGGTGGAGATCCGCAGGTGCCGTGCGATGTCGTGCGGGCTGACATCCTGTCCCCGCTGCTCGCGGATGATGAGCATGCGCAGGGCGGCGAGGTCGGTGGCGTTCATGTCCATGTCACCCTTCATGCCGCTGTACATGCGGTCCATGGCGTCGCTGAAGGCGCGCACGGCCGACAGGACGCGCCATACTGCGCGATCCTTATCACGCGACGTATCGTCGGAGTCATCGGGACTCGCCATGTGGACACCCCCTCAGGCCGTCTGTATGCTCGATCGAACTCGCTAGTAAAGCTAGCAAAATGGAAGGGCGCATGGACGAGATCGAACAGGTCATTCTTGTGGATGACGAAGGCAATCAGATCGGGACTGCGCCCAAGAGCAGTGTCCACGGTACAGACACCGCGCTGCACCTCGCCTTCTCCTGTCACGTTCTGGATGACGAAGGCCGCGTCCTCGTCACCCGTCGAGCCCTGCACAAGCGCACGTGGCCCGGGGTGTGGACGAACTCGTTCTGCGGACATCCTCGACCGGCCGAGCCTCTCCTGAACGCCGTCAAGCGACATGCCGACTCCGAGCTCGGACTGCGCCTGACGGACATCGAGCTCGCCCTTCCCCTCTTCCGATACCGCGCCACCGACGCGAGCGGGATCGTCGAGAACGAGATCTGCCCGGTCTACATCGCACGCGCCGAGAACCTGCCGCGACCCAACCCCCTCGAGGTGCTCGAGACGCAGTGGGTGCACCCGGCCGACCTCGTGACGGCTCTGGATGCCGCCGAGTGGGCGTTCAGTCCTTGGCTCGTGCTGCAGGCCCGTCAACTCGATCTGTTCGTCGCCCAGCGGCGGATACAGGCAGGGGCCCGATGATCTCCTGGTTGAGCGCGGACAACCGCGCCGGGATCGACGCGGCCGTCGATGCGGCTCTCGCCCGCATCCGTCGCCGCGCGACCGACGGCGCAGAGGCGTACGCCGCGCTCACCGCCGCCGTCACGCGCGCGGCAACCGGCGGCAAGCGCTTCCGGCCGGCGAACGTCGTGGGCGCATACCTCGCGTTCGACGGCGCGGACGAGGCGCTGCCTGCCGTCTACGAGGTCGCTGCCGCCTTCGAGCTGCTGCACGCGGCCTTCGTCGTGCACGACGACGTGATCGACCATGACGTCCAGCGTCGCGGCGTCCTGAACATCTCCGGCGAGTTCCGCACGCGCGCCACCGCCGCCGGCGCGTCCGCCGCGGGCGCCGACGACCTCGGCGACGCGGCGGCGATCCTCGGCGGCGACCTGTTGCTGTACGAAGCTACCCGCATCCTCGCGCTCATCGACGTGCCGGCGGCGACGCGGACGGCGCTCGTGGAACTGTTCGACGACGCCGTGTCGGTCTCCGCCGCCGGCGAGCTCGCCGACGTCGAGAACGCGCTCGGACTGCACGCGGCGGAGGCGGCCGCCGTGCTCACCACGGCACACGACAAGACCGCCGTCTACTCCTTCGACGCGCCGCTGCGTGCGGGCGCGTTGCTCGCCGGCGCGAGCGAACCCGAGCTCGAGGCGCTCCGCCGGGCCGGCGGCGCTCTGGGACTGGCCTTCCAGCTCGTCGACGATCTGATCGGCGCCTTCGGCACAGCCGACCAGGCCGGTCGCGATGTGGGCAGCGATCTCCGCGAGGCCAAGCGCACTCCCCTCGTCGTCCTGGCGCAGCAGGGAGCCGGCCGCGACGCGGTCGCGGAGGCTCTCGCGGTCGCACACACGGGTCCGGTGGCCGTGCTCGCCGCACAGCGCGCGCTGGATGCGACCGGCGCCCGCGAGCGCCTCGCGGTCCTCATCGACGAGACGCTCCGTTCCGCTCGAGCCGACGCCGCGACACTGTCGCCGGCGGCTCTCGGGCTCGTCGACGAGCTCGCGACCCGCATCGCGGAGAGGATGCCGTGAGCACGCGAGACCAGCCGAGCGGACTCTCCCTCTACGACCGGACGGCGGTGGCCGCCGCCGCATCCGTCATCCGCGCGTACTCCACCTCGTTCGCCCTCGCGACGGGTCTGCTCAGTCCGCGCACCCGCCCCCACATCCGCAACGTCTACGCGCTCGTCCGCGTCGCCGACGAGATCGTGGACGGGCCGGCCGGAGAGGCCGGCCTGGACCGCGATCAGCAGGAAGAGGTCCTCGACGCCTTCGAGAGGGAGACCCGCGCAGCCGTCGAGCGCGGCTTCAGCGCGAACCTCGTCGTGCACGCGTTCGCCCTGACCGCCCGCGAGTGCGGGATCGGCGAAGACCTGACGGCCCCGTTCTTCGCATCGATGCGCACGGACCTCGGCGTGCGCGAACACGACGACGTCTCTCACGACAGCTACGTCTACGGATCGGCGGAGGTGGTGGGGCTCATGTGTCTCGCTGTCTTCGAGAACGCGGGGCGCCGTTCCCCCTCCGCTCCCCCGGCCGACCTCGTCGCCGGGGCACGCGCTCTCGGACGCGCCTTCCAGGACGTCAACTTCCTTCGCGACCTGGAGCACGACGCGGGCGCCCTGGGACGTGATTACCTCGCCGTCGACGGCGTCCAGCGCACACGGGACGACGTACTCGACCGGATCGACGCCGACCTCGCCACGGCAGCCGCCACCATCCCCCTCCTGCCCGCGGACTGCCGCAGGGCCGTCACCGCCGCCCACGATCTCTTCGCCGCACTCTCCGCGCGCCTGCGCGGGGCGAGTGCCGAGGGCCGGGTGCGCGTGCCCACGTCGCAGAAGGCCGTTCTCGCCGCCCGCGCCTGGCTCGGCGCCGCACCCCTGAAGGAACGCTCATGAGTCGTACCGTCGTCATCGGAGGCGGCATCGCGGGGCTCGCCACGGCCGCGCTGCTCGCGACAGACGGGCACGACGTCACCCTGCTGGAGCGGCGCGACGAGGTAGGCGGCCGGGCGGGCTCGTGGGAGCGCGACGGCTTCCGCTTCGACACCGGCCCCAGCTGGTACCTCATGCCGGAGGTGTTCGACCACTTCTTCCGCCTGCTGGGCACGACGACCGCGGAGCAGCTCGATCTCGTCGATCTCGTCCCCGCCTACCGCGTCTACGCCGAATCCCACCTGGACGAGACGCCCGTCGACGTCGTATCGGGTCGCGAGGAGGCGACCGCGCTGTTCGAGTCGATCGAACCGGGAGCCGGTGCGCGTCTGGACGCGTACCTGGACTCGGCCGGCGAGGCGTACGACCTCGCGGTCGACCGCTTCCTGTACGACACGTACGAGTCACTCGGAAACCTGACCGACCCCGCGATCCTGCGCCGACTCGGTCACCTGACGCGGCTGCTCACTAGGCCGCTGCAGTCCCGGATCGACAAACGCTTCACCGACACCCGACTCCGCCAGATCCTGGGCTACGCCGGCGTCTTCCTGGGCGGCTCGCCCTATCAGCTGCCGAGCCTGTACCACCTCATGAGCCACCTGGATCTCGACGATCGGGTGCGCTACCCGCAGGGCGGCTTCACCGCGCTGATCGACGCCATCGCGCGCCTCGCCACCGAACGCGGTGTCGTGATCGAGACCGGTGCCGGCGTCGAGCGGATCCTCGTCGCCGACGGCGTCGCTCGCGGCGTCGTGACGGCCGACGGCCGCCGCTTCGACGCCGACGTCGTGGTCTCCAGCGCCGATCTGCATCACACCGAGACCCGCCTCGTCCCGGAGCGCTATCGCACCTACCCGGAGTCGTGGTGGACGTCGAAGACGCCCAGCTACGGCGCGCTGCTCGTGCTCCTCGGCGTGAAGGGCGAGCTTCCCGAGCTCACCCACCACACACTCCTGTTCACCGAGGACTGGCGTACGAACTTCGCCGCCATCTTCGGCGATGCGACCCGCATCCCTGACCCGGCGTCTCTCTACGTCTGCCGCCCCAGCGCCACCGACCCCTCCGTCGCGCCGGCGGGCCACGAGAACCTCTTCGTCCTGGTGCCGATCCCGGCTGACCCCGGCCTTGGGCACGGCGGCGTCGACGGGGCCGGTGACGTCGTGATCGAGCGCGCGGCGGATGCGGCCATCGACCAGATCGCCGCCTGGTGCGGCGTGCCCGACCTGCGTGAGCGCATCGTCGTGCGCCGCACGATCGCCCCCGGCGACTTCGAGACCGACCTGCACGCCTGGCGGGGCAACGCCCTCGGTCTCGCGCATCCGCTCATGCAGAGCGCGTTGTTCCGCCCCCGCAACGCCTCGGCGAAGGTGGACGGACTTTATTACGCCGGCGCTTCCGTGCTGCCGGGTATCGGCCTTCCGATGTGTCTGATCTCGGCCGAACTCGTCGTGAAGCGCCTGCGCGGCGATCGCTCCGCGGGCCCGCTCCCCGAGCCGGCGGTCGAGGCGGTGTGATGCCCGGTCTCTACCTGCTGGCGCTGCTCATCAGCATCGCCGGGGTGGGTGCCCTCGACGCGCGGTTCCGGCTGGCGCTCTGGGCGCGTCCGGGACGCACCGCGGCGGCCGTCGGCATCGGCACGGCCTTCTTCTTGCTCTGGGACGCCGTCGGCATCGTCACCGGCGTCTTCGTCAAAGGCGGCAGTCCTCTGCTCGTCGGCATCGATCTCGCGCCGCACCTCCCGGTCGAGGAGCCGGTGTTCCTCGCGTTCCTGTGCTATCTCGCGCTCGTCGTGCACTCCGCGTCCCTGCGGGTCACCAAGCGCCGGCGGGACGCGGCATGACCTACGCGCTGATCGTGCTGCCCTTCGTCCTGGTGACCGCCGTCGTGACCGCGATCAGTGCACGCCGGCCCGGCTTCGGGCGAAGGATGCGGGCCAGCGTCGTCGCCGCCATCGCGCTGTTCGCACTGACCGCGGTCTTCGATAACGTGATGATCGCCCTCGACCTGTTCACCTATCCCGCCGAGCATCTCAGCGGCATCCGGATCGGACTCGCCCCGATCGAGGACTTCTCCTACCCGCTGTGCGCAGCGTTCGGCGTTCCCGCCGTGCTCTCGCTGCTCCCGACTCGGAAGACCGAATGACAGACCTCCGCCCCGCCGGTGTGCTTCGTACGCTGTTCGTCTCGTCGCGCCCCGTGAGCTGGATCAACACGGCGTTCCCGTTCGCGGCGGCCGTGGTGATGACCACGCGTACGGTGGATCTGACGCTCATCCTCGGCACGCTGTTCTTCCTCGTCCCGTACAACCTCGCGATGTACGGCGTGAACGACGTCTTCGACTACGAGTCGGACCTGCGCAATCCACGCAAGGGCGGCGCGCACGGGGCGGTCCTCGATCGCCGGATGCACCGGATCACGCTGTGGGCGGCAGCGCTGTCGTGCCTGCCGTTCGTGGCCTACCTCGTCGCAGTCGGCTCGCCCGCATCCTGGGTCGTGCTCGCCATCAGCCTGTTCTTCGTGGTGTTCTACTCGGCGCCGCCGCTCCGTCTCAAAGAGGTGCCGTTCGCCGATTCGCTGACGAGCAGCATCCACTTCTTCTCACCCGCGGTGTACGGGCTCGTGCTCGCGGGTGCGACCTTCACTCCGGGACTCATCGCCGTCCTCGTCGCCTTCGCACTGTGGGGCGTCGCCTCCCACGCGTTCGGTGCCGTGCAGGACGTCACCGCTGACCGCGAGGCCGGCATCTCCTCGATCGCGACCGTGCGCGGCGCGCGGTGGACCGTGTGGTTCGCGCTCGGGTGCTATCTCGCGGCAGGCCTCGTGATGCTCGCGTCGGCGTGGCCGGGACCGCTCGGCGGCCTGCTCGTCATCCCGTACCTGCTCGCCCTGTGGCCCTACCGCTCGATCACCGATGAGACGTGCGAGCGCGCCACGGTCGGGTGGGGGCGGTTCCTGTGGCTCAACCAACTGGGCGGCTTCGGCACGACCCTGCTGCTCATCTGGTACGCCCTGCTCACGGCCTGACGCGCACCCCGCATCCGTTCGCCGGATCCCCCGCCCGCGGGCTCCCTCCTCCAACCCGCGAGAAGACGAGCGCGCCGGCCCCGCGGAACGCGGGACCGGCGCGCGGTCGAGCGGATGCGGGTCAGCCGCCGAGCTGGATCAGCTTGTCGACCGCGGCGGTGAGCCGGCTGTCCGCCTCGCCGTACTTGGTCCAGTCGCCGGCCTTGAGAGCGGCATCGCGGTCGAGCAGCGCCTGTCGGGCATCCTGCAGCGCAGCCTGGTAGTCCGGGCTTCCCGTGCTGCCGCCGGTCGTCCCGTCGCTGCCACCGGTCTGCTCGGGCGAGGGCGTCGTCCCCGGATCGGGCGCGACGTCCTGGTCCCCCGCGTTGGCGCCGGAGTCGCCGCCGAACAGCGCGTTGAGCGCCTCGTTCAGAGTGTCCTCGAACGCGACCTCCGTGCCGAATGCGACCAGCACCTTCTGCAACTGCGGCAGCTGTGTACCGCTGGAGGCCTGCACGAACACCGGCTGCACGTACAGCAGTCCACCGCCGACGGGCAGGGTCAGCAGGTTGCCGTTGATGACGTTCGACTGGCCCTGCTTCAGGATGTTGATCTGCGCGGAGATCCCGGGATCCGAGTTGAAGGTGTTCTGCACCTGGCCGGGACCGGGGATCGTGGCGCCGGCCGTGATCTCCAGGAGCCTCAGCTTGCCGTAGTCGGGGCTCTTCACGCCCGCCTGGCTGCCGGCATCCGAGTCCACCGAGAGGTAGCCCATCAGGACGTTGCGCGACTCCGTGCCCGTCGACTGCGGGATGAAGCTCGTGAACATCGAGTAGCTCGGCTCGTCCTGACCCGGCATCTTCATACTCAGGTAGTACGGCGGCTGGTTGACGTCGGGGTTCTGCGGGTCTGCCGGCGTGGACCAGGCGTTGTCGCGCTCGTAGAGCGACTGAGCCGTGTCGACGTGGTACTCGCCGAGCATCGCGCGCTGAACCTTGAACAGGTCGGTCGGGTAACGCACGTGACTCATGAGGTCGGCGGACATGTCCGAGACCGGCTTGATCGTCGTCGGGAAGACGTTCTGCCACGCCTGCAGCAGCGGATCGGTGTCGTCCCAGGCGTAGAGGGTGACTTTCCCGTCGTAGGCGTCGACGGTCGCCTTCACCGAGTTGCGGATGTAGTTGACGTTGTCGAGTGCGACGCGCGGAGTCGGGTTGTTCGCATCCTCGATCGCCTGCGACATGCTCGTCGCCGTCGAGTACGGGTACTGGTCGCTCGTCGTGTAGCCGTCGACGATCCACACCACGCGGCCGTCCACGACGCTCGGGTACGGGTCGGAGTCGAGCGTGAGGTACGGCGCCGCCTTCTGCACGCGCACAGCGGGGTCGCGGTCGTACAGGATCTGCGACTTCTCGTTGATCGAGTCGGAGAAGACGATCTGCTCCGACTGGAACTTCAGTGCGTAGATCAGGCGGTTGAACATGTTGCCGATGGACGGTCCGCCGTCGCCGTCGAAGGTCGTGCGGGTGTCGTTGCCGCCGTCGCTCGCCGACGGATAGTCCAGCTCGATCGGGGTCGTACCCTCGGGCGCGCCCACGATGGAGTACGCCGGAGAGTTCTCGCCGAAGTAGATCCGCGGCTCGTACTTCTCGTCGGTCAGGAACCCGGATGCGGGGATGCTGCCCTCGATGAAGACGGGGTCGCCGTCGGTCGTGCGCTCGTTACCCTTGGCGACCACGAGGCCGTAACCGTGCGTGTAGACGAGGGTGGAGTTCTGCCAGGACCCGGCGTCGCCGAGACCCGCGGTGTTCACCTCACGGACCGAGACGACGGTGTCCTGCGTCTGACCGTCGATCCTGTAGCGGTCCACGTCCAGCGGGTCCTCGAAGCGGTAGTACGGACGGTACTGCTGCAGCTGGCGCACGGTCGGCTGGATGATCGCCGGGTCCATGATGCGGATGGATGCGGTCGTCTCGGCGTCGGAGCGCAGCTGACCGGGCTCGGCGTCGGTCTTCGCGTCGTACGACGTCGTGTCGAGACCCTCGATGTTGAACGCCGTCTTGGTCGCGTCGAGGTTCCGCTCGAAGTACGGCATCTCGAGCGTGCGCTGGTTGGGCCGCACCTGGACCGTGTTGAGGATCCACGGGTACGCGACCCCCACGACGAGCGAGGTGACCACCAGCAGCGCTGTCGCGATCAGCGGATAGCGCCAACGTCCGATGATGGCCGTGACGAAGAAGAGAACGGCGACGAAGGCGGCGACGATCGAGAGGATCGTGAGGCCGGGGATCGTCGCGTTGACCGTCGTGTAGCTCGCACCCGTGATCCGGTCGCCCGCCTGCGTCAAGGTGCCGAAGCGGTCGAGGAACAGGCTCACACCCTGCAGCAGCAGGTAGAGACCCGCGATGATGGCGAGCTGGATGCGGGCGGGCTTGGAGATGCGAAGCTCGCGCTGGCCGATGCGCACCGAGCCGTAGAGGTAGGACACGAGCGCAGTGACCAGAAGTGCCACCAGCACGACGGCGGAGGCGAAACCGACCGCACCCTGGTAGAACGGCAGCGCGAAGAGGTAGAAGCCGGTGTCCATGCCGAACTGCGGGTCGGCGGTGTCGGTGTGCACGCCGCCGAGCCACAGCGCCGCGGTCTCCCACTGCGCCGAGGTCGCGAATCCTGCGAAGAATCCGAAGAAGACCGGGATTCCCCACATGGCGAGACGCCGCAGCGGCTCGACGACCTCCTGGTAGCGGTCGAGCTGGGAGCTCAGACGCACGTAGACGGGACGCAGCCGGTAGGCGAGCTGGATCGCGATCCAGATCGGGATGGCCATCCCGAGGAAACCCACCACGAACATCGCGGCGCGCCAGAGCCACTGCGTGGTCAGAACCGTCGAGTAGCCGAGCTGGTCGTACCAGAGCCAGTCGGCGTAGAGGCTCGCGAAGAGGAAGAACCCCACCGCGAGCGCCGCGATGACGGCAAGCGAGATCGCGATCACCCGCCGGGATCTGTTGACAGGGACGGGCGTCGGCGCTGCGGTCGAAGTCACCCCTTCATCCTACGAGGGGCGCACCCGGGCGGTCGCCGTGAGCCCGCTATGCACGGCGATCGGTCAGCTGCAGGTGGGAAGCGCGTCCAGGTCGGCGTCGGAGGAGATCGCGTCCAGCACGTCGACGGCGTCGTCGAGAGTCGACACCGAGAAGACGCGGAGACCGTCGGGAACATGGCCGACGACCTCGTCGCAGTTGCTCCCGGGTGCCAGGAAGTACTGGGCGCCCGCGTCGTGCGCGCCCCAGAGCTTCTGGCGGATGCCGCCGATGGGTCCCACCTCGCCGTCCGCGCTGATGGTGCCGGTGCCGGCGACCTGCGCGCCTCCGTTGAGCTCGCCCGGGGTGAGCTGATCGATCATTCCGAGCGCGAACATCATGCCCGCCGACGGCCCGCCGACGTTGTTGAGCTGCACCTGGACGTCGAAGGGGAACGTGTAGGAGACCGTGAGGGTGATGCCGATCTGCCACACGCCGGCGGCGTCGCCCGTCCCCTCCTGCGGTGTGACGGTGACGCTCTGCTGAGCGCCGCCGCGGTCGATGAGGATCTGGATGGGGGCCCCCGCACCGTCGTTGATGATGCGGCGCAGACCCTCGGCGGTCGTGACGGCCGTGCCGTTCGCCTGGAGGACGCGGTCGCCAGCCTGCAGCTGGCCGCTCGCGGGCGATCCGTCGGCGACCGCGGTGACCTGCAGCTGCGGGTTCACGTCGTAGCCGAGATGCGTGAGCGCGGCGGCGGTGGCATCCGCCTGCGAGTCCACCATCATCGCGGTGTTCTGCTCCGACCGCTGCTCGCTCGTCTGTCCGGTCGGGAAGATCTGCTCCATCGGGACGACGGCCTTGGTGGGGTCGAACCAGGCGACGGCCGCATCCAGCCAGGACAGCCGCTGCTCGGGAGAGCCGATGACCTGCACGGTCAGCAGGTCCAGCGATCCTCCCGTCGGATAGGTCTCGGCGCCGTCGATGGCGATCAAAGGCACGTCCTTGCCATCGGCGTCGGTGACCTCGCCGAGCGTGTTGTAGACGGGCCCGGGGCGCTCGATCACGTAGGGGCTCGGCAGGAAGGACATCGCCAGCAGCGCCAGCAGGGCGACGACCAACGCCCAGATGCCGACCACCACTGACCGCGGCATGGGTCGACGCGGCGGCTCGGGCGCGAGAGAGCCCGGGGTCTCGAACAATGTCACTGTGCCTCTTTCGTCGGCCGTTCGCGGCCGGCGTACGGCGAAGTCGTGCTCGCCCGGCTGTGCGATGTATCCCTGCGACTAGCGTAGAACGGGACGTTATCCCCCGGCTGAAAGGCGCCTGACGTGGCAGACGAGGACGACCGGAGCCCCGAAGACCAGTTCCAGGAGCTGCTGCGCCAGCTGTTCGGAGCCGATGGTCTCGACCCGGAGCAGCTGCGACAGCTCCAGCAGATGGGCATCGACCCCGCGATGATGCAGCAGATGATGGGCCAGATGCAGCGCGCGTTCACGAGCTCGGACGGCTCGATCGCGTGGGATGCGGCCGAACGTCAGGCTCTGCACATCGCGAACCAGAGCGACCTCGGCGTGGCCGCAGGATCCCGGAGCGACCTGGACCAGGCGTTCTCGCTCGCCACCCTGTGGCTGGGTGAGGCCACCACCATCTCCGAGCTCGCCGAGGCGCCGCGCGCTCTCACCCACGGCGCCTGGGTGGAGGCGACGATGCCGGTCTGGCGCGAGCTCGCAGAGCCGGTCGCCACGAGCATCGCCGACGCCCTCACGGCCACGCTGGCCGAGCAGGCCCCCGAGGAGATGCAGGCCATGCTCCAGGGCGCGGGACGCATGATGCGCTCGATCGGCGGCTCGCTGTTCGCGACGCAGCTGGGCCAGGTCGTCGGGCGACTGTCCATGGAGGTCGTCAGCGGCGGCGACGTGGGGCTTCCCGTCATGCCCGCCGGCGCCGCGGCGATCCTGCCGCAGAACTTCGCCGATTTCGGCCAGGGTCTGGAGATCCCCGAGGACCAGCTCGCGCTGTACGTGGCGACACGGGAGCTCGCCCACGCACGCCTCTTCCGCCATGCCCGCTGGCTTCGTCTGGACGTCATCGCACAGGTGACCGAGTTCGCCCGCGGCATCCACGTCGACACGAGTCGGCTCGAAGAGCTCGCGGAGCGATTCGATCCCAGCCAGCCCGAGGAGCTGCGTCAGGCACTCGAGAGCGGCGCCCTGCTTCCCGAGCGCACCGAGCAGCAGGATCTCGCCCTCACCCGTCTGGAGACACTCCTCGCGCTCATCGAGGGCTGGGTCGACATCGTGACGGCCGACGCCACCCACCGGTTGCCGAGCGCCGACCGCATCGCGGAGGTCGTCCGCCGCAGGCGCGCCGTCGGCGGACCCGCGGAGAAGGCGCTGGGATCGCTCGTCGGCCTCGAGCTGCGCCCGCGACGGATGCGGGAGGCCGCGGCGATGTGGCGACAGGTCACCGACGCCGTCGGTGTCGCCGGACGTGACGCCCTCTGGGACTATCCGGACCTGCTTCCGGGCGCGACCGACATCGACGACCCGACCGCGCTGATCGAGCGACTCTCCGCACGCGCGCGGGGCGAGGCTCCCGAGCGGGATGCGATGGACGAGGCGCTCGAGCAGTTGCTCGCCGAAGAGGAGGGCGGCGAGGGGCCGGAGGGTCCCCGCCCCGTCTGATCTCTCCTCCCCAGCCAGCTCCCGCGCGGGTCCGGCGATGTGGACAACGGCGGACCCGGCGCCGGCGGGAACAGAATCAGGACATGCTCCGACTCGATCCCGCCTACCCGCCGGTCTGGCGCGACGAGCGCACACTGCAGTTCGGAGACGCGGCGCGTGTCGTGATCGCCGGGGCGGAGCCGTGGCACGAGTGGCTCGTGCATGCGCTTCGCGCAGGTGTCAGCGCCAACGACGCGATGACCCTCGCCGGCTCGCTGGGGGCCGACCGAGCGGCCGTCGCGGAGATGCTGGAGCAGCTCGCGCCGGTCCTGTGCTCGGACTCCCCCCGCACCCGCGTGGGCTTCGAGGTCTCCGACGCCATCGACGGCGCCGTCGCTGTCGCGGTGATCCGACTGCTCGACACCTCAGTGGAGCTCGTCACCGATCCCGACGAGCGCTGCACCGTGGTCATGCTGGAGTCGTTCGTCGCCGACCCGGCACGCTATCGCGGACATCTCCGGGACGAGCGGCCGCATCTGCCGATCACCCTCGCGGGCGATCAGGTGCACGTGGGGCCGCTCGTCACCCCCGGCGACGGCCCCTGCCTGGCGTGCGATGCCGCGCATCGTCGCGACGAGGATGCCGCGTGGCCGGGCATCGCGGCGCAGCTCATGTCCCAGCCCGCGCCGCCCGTGGCGGCGGCGCTCGTCGGGGAGGCCGTCGCCTACGCCGCGCGTCTGCTCACCGGTCAGCTCCCGGCGTCGGCCGCCCGGCGCCGGATGACGTTCGCTGCTTCCTCGCCCCACCGGAGGTCGGTCTGGCCGGTCGCTCATCCAGCGTGCGCGTGCCGATCTCTTGCAGAAAGCGAGACGGCTGCCGTGACTGCCGCGCCGACTGCGATGCCCACGACAGCGACAGCGTACGCGCGGCCCGCGTGATACCGACGTACGCCAGCCGCCGCTCCTCGTCGATCTGCTCGAATCCCTGCGCGTAGGAGATCGGCAGCAGTCCCTCAGACAGCCCCACGAGGTGCACGTGGTCCCACTCGAGCCCCTTCGCCGCGTGCAGCGTCGCGAGCGTCACCGTCGCCAGCGAGGGCTCGTGCTGGTCTCTCGCCCTGGCCATCAGGTCGTCCGTGAACGCGCGCAGCGTGGTGTCCTCGGGCTGCTCTTCGGCGAGTGCCAGCAGCGCGGCGCGCGCTTCCCACGCGTCGCGCAGAGCCCCGCCGACGGCCGGCGGCTCGTCGGTGTAGCCGCATCCGCGGAGCACGTCGCGAACCGTGTCGCGGAATCCTCCCTGCATCGGGGCCACCGTGGCGGCGCGCAGCGCCATGACCGCCTGGCGCACCTCCGGCAGGTCGAAGAAGCGCTTGCCACCCATGACGCTGGTGGGAACGCCCGCATCCGCGAGTGCCGTCACGAGCTCCGCCGACTGCGCATGGGCCCGGTACAGGACGGCGATCTGGCGCGGATCCACGCCGTCGTCGAGCTGCGCGCGGATGCGGGCGGCCACACCCGCAGCCTCGTGGGCGTCGTCGTCGAAACGGGTCACCGTGGGCACGGGAGAATCTGCGCCCCGGTCGGTGACCAGCTGCAGCGCGCCGGGACGGCCGCGCATGAGCGCGTTGGCCACCCGAAGCACGGGCTGGTCGCTGCGGTAGTTGTGCTCGAGGGTGAAGCTGCGCGCGTCGGGGTGGTGCCGGGGGAAGTCCAGGAGGTAGTCGGCGCGGGCGCCGGCGAAGGAGTAGATGGTCTGGCTCGCATCGCCCACGACGCACAGGTCGCGCCGCTCGCCGAGCCACAGCTCGAGGAGTCGGTTCTGTAGCGGCGACACGTCCTGGAACTCGTCCACCGTGAAGTGGCGGTACTGCTCACGCACCGACTGGGCGACGCGCGGCTCCGCTTCGATCATGCCCGCGCAGGCGAGCAGCACGTCCTCGAAGTCGAGCTGGTGACGCTCGTCCTTCAGCTTCTCGTAGGCGGCGTGCAGATCGCGGATCTGCCCGGTGTCGAGCGTGCCGATCGTGACGGGGCGCGTGCTGCCGATCTCGTCGATCCGGCGCATGGCGACCTTCCGCTGCTCGATGTGGGCGGCGACGTCACGCAGGGTCGCGGTGTCGAGGTGCAGGCGCTGCTGCTCCGCCGCCTGCGCGAGAAGGCGCACCTTGTTGTCGATGATGCGCGGGGCAGGCGTGCCCGCCACCTGCGGCCAGAAGTAGTTCAGCTGGGAGAGGGCGGCGGCGTGGAAGGTGCGCGCGGCGACGCCCACGATCCCGAGCGCGCGCAGGCGCCCGCGCATCTCGCCCGCCGCCTTCGCCGTGAAGGTCAGAGCCATCACCCGGCCCGGTGAGTACGTTCCACTGTCGACGCCGTAGGCGATGCGCCGCGTGATGACGCGGGTCTTGCCCGTGCCCGCTCCGGCCAGCACCCGCACCGGGCCCCGCACCGCCATCACCGCGGCGTGCTGCTGCTCGTCGAGCCCGGCCAGGATGTCGACGCTCATGCGCGCTCCTCGTACCAGTCGCGGATCAGCCGCCAGGAGATGGACGCGGAACCGGGCAGCACGACCTCTCCCCTGCCCTCGAGCGCCGCGCCGATCTCCTCTCGCGTGAACCAGCGCACCTCGACGATCTCGTCGCCGTCGGGGCGCGCCGCGGCGGCGACTCGCGCCGCGGCGTGGAAGCCGAGCATCAACGACCGCGGGTATGGCCAGGCCTGGGATCCGCGATACCGCACTCCGACGAGCTCCACCCCCGCCTCCTCCGCGACCTCGCGGGCCACCGCGTCCTCCAGCGACTCACCCGCTTCGGCGAATCCGGCGAAGCAGGAGTACCTTCCCGCAGGCCAGGCGGCGTTGCTGCCCAGAAGCAAGCGATCCGGGTCGTCGGCGTCGTGCACCGCCACGATGATCGCGGGGTCCGTACGCGGGAAATGCTCTCGCCCGCAGTGCGGGCAGTGTCGGGCCCAGCCCGCCTGCCGCAGTTCGGTGCGTGTACCGCAGAACGGGCAGTACCCCTGTTCGCGCAGCCAGCTGCCCAGCGCGACGACGGTCGTCGCCGCATCCGATTCCGCTTCCGGGAGCAGGCCGCCGATCTCCCGCAACCGGGCGAACGGCTCGGCTACGGTCTCGGTCACCGCCGCGAGAACGCCGCGTCCGTCGACGGTGCGCCCGAGGAAGGCCCACTCGGATGCGGTGACGCCGGCCGCCGGGACCAGGCGCAGACGAGGGTGCTCGGCGCTGCCGGAGATCGACACGAGGTCGCCCGCCACGGCCACGGCGAAGGTCGTCGGATCGGCACGCAGTCTGTCGACCAGCTCCGGATCGTGCCGCTCGTCCGCGGCGCGCCGGAGCGGGAACACAGCCTGTGCACCGGTGTCGGAAACGCTCACCGATACCTCCTCGACGGGCGTGGCGACCGGCTCGGGCCGGGGGTGGACGCCTACCCTGAGTGCATGCCACGCTCACCTCTCACTCTAGCCGCGTCGGTGACGGCGGCTCTCCCGGAGGCCGTCGTCGTGAGCGCGGGGCGACTGGGCAGCACGGACGAGGCAGGCACCGCCGCGGCGCTGGTGGATCTCGCCGACGGCCGGCGCGTCGTGGTACGCGTGGCGGGCGACGACGAAGCGGGGCGCACGGCCCGCGCCGATGCCCGCGTCCTGTCGTCGCTGAGCGCCGGGGTGCGCAGTCTGCTTCCGTTCCAGGCACCCACGGTGCTCGGCGAGACCTCGATGGGACCGGACCAGGTCATCGTCACGGACTACCTGGCCGGCTACCGCGTCGACGCCGCGGACCTGCCGCCGGGGCCGGGGTTCACCGGACTCGTCGGCCGAGCGATCGCGGCCGTGCACGATCTCCCGATCACGGTGATCCGCGCCGAGGGCTACCCGGTGCGCTCCGCGCAGCAGGTGCGCGCCGACGCACGGCGTCTCGTCGAGCGTGCGGACGACACGGGTCGCCTCGTACCCGAGCTCCGCGAGCGCTGGCTGAGCCTCCTCGACGACGACGCCGCGTGGCGCTACGAGCCCACGGTCGTGCTGGACGGGCTCGACGTCTCGTCCTTCGTCTTCGACGACGTCGACGGCACACCCGAGGTCGTCGCCCTTCTGGACTGGCAGGGCCTGTCGATCGGGGATCCCGCCGTGGATCTGAGGTGGCTGGGATCCGCGCCGGAATCGGTCGAGGGCGTCCACGAGGGGTACACAGCGGCCTCGCATCGTTCGCCGGATCCCGCTCTGAAGACACGGGCGCGGTTGTTCGCCGAGCTCGAGTTCGCGAAGTGGCTGGTGCACGGCGTGGACCAGGGCGACGAGTTCGTCGTCGAGGACGCCACGAAGCTGCTGACATCGCTCGCCGACGCGACGGCGGGCACCGAACTCGTCCGGACCGGTTCCGCCGATGTCGACGACGCCATCGCGCTTCTCGGGCGGGTGCCGGAGACCGAGCCCGCCGGCGGACAGACCTCGATGCAGACCGACGCCTATGACCCGGTCGAGTTGGGCGCGTACCTCGCCGAGGAGGACGATCGCTCGAGCCCGGCCTCCGCGGAGGGCATGCCGACGCTTCCGGTGGACCTGTCCGAATGGACGGCCAGACCGCAGCCGGCGCACGAGGAGACGGCCGACACCGCGGACGACGACGAGGAGAGCCGCGAAGAGACCGCGCGGGCGTCCCGGGAGGCACTGCGCCGCTGGACCGAGGGCTGAGCAGGCCGGGAGGCCGGCTCAGTCGCGGATGACGAGGTCGTCTGCGACGTAGTAGAGCGCGACGTCGATCTGCTCGACCGGCACGCCGTGCCTGGCGTGATAGGCCTGGCGGTACAGCTCGAGCTGTACGAGACGCTCCCGGCGCTCGGACTCCGAGCGCGGAGCACGACCTGTCTTCCAGTCGACGATCTCGATGCGATCGCCCCTGCGGTACACGGCGTCCAGCTTGCACACCACGACATGGGGCCGGTCGTCGATGCCGATGTAGCGGAAGTCGATCTCCGTCTCGACCTCGATCGGCTGCAGCGTCGCCCATTCGCTCGCCTCGAAGATCTCGACGAGACGCTCGAAGTCCGCGTCGTCGCCGCTCTGCTCGACATCGGCCGACCACAGCGGGTCGTCGAGTGAGACGGAGGCACTCACTCCGGAACGACGCTCCACCCACGCGTGGAACCGCGTTCCGAGCGAGGTCTGTCGATAAGGCCGCTCCGGCATGGGGCGCTCGAGCGCCGCGACGGCGGCGTCGTAATCGGTGACGAAGTCCTTGTACGCGGATGCCGGGATGCGCACCGGGGCGCCGGACCGGGCCGGCCGCAGACGTTCGGTGCGCTCGGCGAGCAGCAGGGCGAGCTCGTCGTCCGCATCGCCGGGATCCGCGCGCGCGGCCTCCACTGCGGCGGCGGCGTCCGTGACCCGCGACCTGCGCGACCCCAGGGCGTCGAGCGGCCAGTGCAGCGTGCGAGCCGCATCCGCCAGCGGGTTCTCTCCCGGATCGATGCGGGGATCGTCCTGCTCGAGGGCCTGCGCGATCTCGATCGTGAACCGGCTCAGCTCCCGTGGCTTCGTCGTTCCCGCCCAAGGCGATCCGCTCAGCAGCAGGTGGTCGCGGGCACGCGTGACGGCCACGTACGCGAGACGCCGATCCTCTTCGAGTGCGCGGTCCCGGTGGGCGTCGACGAACGCCGTGCGGCGATCGCGCAGCTGCTGCTGACTCTCGGCGCCCTGCCACGGATACTGCGGCAGCCACGCGGAGTCCCCCCGGAAGACGTAGGGCAGGACCCCCGCGCCGAGCCAGCCCCGCGTCTCCTTCGGCGTGGAGGGCAGCTCGCCCTCGACGAGCCGGACGACGGCGACCGCGTCCCACTCCAGCCCCTTCGAGCCGTGGATGGTCAGCAGCTGCACCACGTCCGACTCCGGTGGATCGGTCCTCGGCGCCAGGTCGTCGCTGCGCTCAGCGTGCTCGAGCCAGGCCAGCAGGCTCGTCAGAGAGCCGTGTTCGTCGGCTGCGAGGAATGCGTTGACCTCGTCGACGAACGCCCGCACCTGGGCGGCAGCCGTGCGCGCCGGCCCGCGGCTTTCGTTGGCGGCGAGTTCGATGTCCAGCCGCAGCTCCACCTCGATCGCCCGCACAAGCTCCGTCAGGGGCAGGGTCGCCGCCACCTGCCGGAGCCCGGCGAACACCGCCGCCGCCTCCCGCAGTCGATCCCGCGCGGCAGGGGTGAACGTCTGGAACCAGGCGTGGTCCGGGCGGAGTCTCGTGAACAGATCGAGGGCGTCGATGAGCGACCCGGTCTCGCTGCGTGCGCTCTGACGCAGCCGCGCCAGCAGGTCCGGCTCGCTCTCGCCGCCGGCCTGCGCACGCACCTGGCGCCGGGCGAGATCGTTCAGCGCGGCCAGATCGGCCAGCCCGATCGCCCATCGCGGACCGCTCAGCAGACGAATGAGGGCGGAGCCCTGCGTCGGATCGCTGACGACGCGCAGGACGCTGACGATGTCGACGATCTCGGGCGTGCTCAGCAGTCCGCCGAGGCCGAGAACGCGATGCGGGATGCCGTGACGTGCCAGCGCCTCGGCGAATCGCGGCATGTGCTTCTTGGCACGGAAGAGCACGGCGCCCGTCGTCGAGCGCCCCTCGGCACCGCGCGCGCGGATGACCTCGGCGAACCAGCGCGCGACCGCATCCGCCTCGCTCTCGAGGTCGGGCTCCGTCACGATCTCGACCCGCCCGTCGTCGGCGGCGGGTCTCGCGCGCAGGGTGCCCACTGCAACGGCGCTGCGTTCGGCGAGCGGAGCCAGCACGGCGGTGGCCGCGCGGAGCACTGCCGGAGCGTTTCGCCAGCTCGTGAGCAGGTCGAATCGAGCGCACGTGTCGCGGGCCGAGAACGCCGCGGCGAAACCCGCCAGGTTGCCGGCGCTCGCACCGCGCCATCCGTAGATCGCCTGGTGAGGGTCTCCGACCGCCATCACCGCAGAATCCGCGAACAGGGTCGAGAGCAGCAGACTCTGCACCACCGAGGTGTCCTGATACTCGTCCAACAGCACGACGCGGTACTGGTCGCGCAGCTCTTCGACCAGTCGCGGATCGCCTCGCACGATCTCGTAGGCCCCGGCCACCTGATCCGCGAAGTCGATCACCCCGGTCCGGCGCTTGTTCTGGTCGTACTCACGGGCGAGGCGTGCGTACAGCGAGAGCTTGCCGACCGCGGCGACGTCGTCCAGCACGTCCTTGTAGACCGTGGTGCGCGCGTTCTCCGACGGGATGTCGACGACGCGCGCGAACGTCTCGGGGAATCGCTCGAGGTGGTCGAGATCGACGAGGTTGTCGACGGCGTCGCGCGCGATGCGCAGCGCACGATCGACGAGGGTCCGCAGCGACTCCTCCGTCGCCTCGAGCTCCGGGTCGTCCGAGGCGAGCACCGTGCGGCGCATCAGCAGCCAGGCGGCGGAGTCGGACAGCACGACGGCTTCCGCGTCGCGCCCGATGCGGGCCGCGTGTTCGCGGACGATGCCGTCGGCGAAGCTGTTGTACGTCGAGACCGTGGGCCGGTCGAGCAGATCGTCGGCGCCGTCGGCGGGCACCGCGTCGACGACGCGCTCCTCGGCGAGACGGTCCAGAAGTCTGCGTCGATCGTCGTCGGATCCGCCCGAACGCTCGATCTCACCGAAACCCGCCAACTCGCCGCGACGGTGGAGATCCTCGAGGCTGCCGAGAAGTCCGCGCCGCTCGAACTCCGCGAGACGCGCCAGGCGACGCTGAATGCGCTCAGCGAGCTCTCCCGCCGCTTTGCGCGTGAAAGTGAGCCCCAGGATCTGGTCGCGGCGGACGAGACCGTTCGCCACGAGCCACACGACGCGGCCGGCCATCGTCTCGGTCTTGCCGCTGCCGGCTCCCGCGACCACGAGCGCCGGTTCCAGATCGGACTCGATCACCGCCGCCTGCTCGGCCGTGGGCGGGAACTGCCCGAGCGCGGCGGCGATCGCCGCCGCGCTGATGAGCCCGGTCACGGAGCACTCACCGGTGCGACCGTGTGGATGCGGCACACGCCGTGCGAGAAGTCGTCGCGGCAGTGCGTCTCATAGTGCGCCTCGAAGGAGCGCGCACCCATCACGGTCGCCGCCGCGTTCAGTCGGCCGAGGAAGGCGGCACGCGCCGCATCGTCGAGGGGAGGCTGCGTGGGCGTCGCGAAGATCGCGCGGGACGACGTGGGCTGCAGAACCAGCAGCTTCGCTCCCGCACTGTCGCGCCCCTGCGCGTCGGGCACCATGCCCGCATCCACCGCGACCTGGTAGGCCGCCAGCTGCGCATTCTCGGCCACTTTCGCGTCCGTGCTCGCAACGGATCGCCCGGTCTTGAGATCGACGATCTCCACGCGCCCGTCGGGCAGGAGCTCGACGCGGTCGATGGTTCCCGACAGCACCATGGGCTGCGCCTCGTCACCCGCCGGATGCGGCAGCGACACCTCGAACCTCGACTCGGCTCCCAGCAGTCTCCCGCCGCGCGCCTCGAAGTCCCGGAGGTAGGCCGAGAGCCGCCGGACCAGGTCGCGCGCGCGGTCTCGCTCGACGCGCTCGCGCCACGGCGCATCGAACTCCAGCTCGTCCCAGCGCTCTTCGACCGCTCGCCAGAGAGAGTCCTCGTCCGGTCCTGCGGTCTCCATCGCGTAGTGCA
Organism: Microbacterium sp. RG1; assembly: GCF_005347485.1. NCBI lineage: Bacteria > Bacillati > Actinomycetota > Actinomycetes > Micrococcales > Microbacteriaceae > Microbacterium > Microbacterium sp. RG1. Next base: position 1,305,803 of record NZ_CP034121.1, read on the forward strand.
GGAGCGTCCCGAGACCGGCCGTCGTCTCGGTGCGCGCACCGCCGAGGTCCGCGATGACCCAGTCCAGCTGACAGGTCTCCAGCGCTTCGAGTCGAGAGGGCGAGAGTCGCACGGATGTCTCGACGGCGTCGTGCAGCGGCCCGTGGGACGTGGCGGGAGCCATGCCGTACCACTGCGCGGGGGCGGCGCCTGCGACACGCGCATCGGCCAGATGAACGAGCTGCCCGGCCGCGTGCGAGCGCGCCGCGGGCGCGGTCGTCGTGGTCAGGGTCCGCCGGTGGGCTGCCACGAGCCCTCGGAGCGAGAGCGGATGCCGGGTGGGCGCCGGCTGGGCGTCGGGCAGCAGTTCCAGGAGCGGGCTCGGCACGGATGCGTCGTCCGAGACCGCGGTCACCACCACACGGCTGCGTGCGCGGGACAGCGCCCGGGCGAACAGACGCAACTCGTCGTGCAGCACCTCTCGGCGCCGATCACGGGTGCTCGGCGCGTCCGCGCCGTTGCGCGCCTCCGCCAGCCGCCATGCCTGCAGAAGGGTGCCGCGCAGACGCGTGTTGGGCCAGACGCCCTCCTGCATGCCGGCGATCACGACCGTGTCGAACTCGGCACCCAGCGCCGCCGCAGGGGTGAGCACCTGCACCCGATCCCTGCGACTCGGCGGGGCGAAGAGGTCTTCGGCCACGTCGCTGTCGAGGACACCCCGCACGAACACCATCGGGTCACGGGGACCGCCCTCCTCGGCACGCTCGCCGAAGCGTTTGGCGGCTTGGAAGAGCGCCACGACCGCATCCAGGTCACGGTCGGCCTGCTCGGCCAGCGGACCCGATCCGCGGGCGAGCGTCGACCACGCGGCTTCCAGTCCGCTGCGCGACCACGCGGTCCACAGCAGCTCGTGCGCGGTGGCACCGCGCCCGAGACCGTCCCGCAGCTGCGCGAGCGTCGCGGCGATCGTCGCGGCACGCGATCCCTCCCGTGTGCCGAGCGCCTCCAGACGCGCGGGCTCTCGCAGCGCCTCGGCGAGCAGGTGCGCGACAGGCCTCGTGCCTGCCACGAGCACCTCGGCCCGACGCAGCGCCGCTCGGAGTCTGCGGAGGTCGACGGGGTCGAATCCCGCGGACAGGAGCGTCTCGGCCGGATCGACCTCCTCGGCCGCCGCGCGGACGACCGTGAGCAGACGCCTGACGCTCCCCCGGGTCCCCAACGGCTCGACGAGACCAGGCGCGCGGGCAGGCACCTCCCGCGCCCCGAGCTCTGCCTCGAGCGCGGCGACCTGCCGCGAGTCGTGGGCGATCACGGCGCAGTCGGCCCACGCCACCCCGTCGCGCAGATGCCTTTCCCGCAGTACACGAGCGATGAGGTCGTGCTCCTCGGGTGCGGAGCGCGCGAGATACACCCGGAGGCTCTCATCGGCGGGAGCCCCTTGCGGCGCCCGCCGGTGGGCGACGACGCCCGCGGCGCCGATCCTGCTCGTGACCCGCCGCACGGCATCCGTCTGCAGAGCGGTGCCGCGATGGGTTCGCTCCAGGACCACGGTGCGTCCGAGGGATGCGGCCAGACGCGCGAAGTGCTCGGGACGCGCACCGCGGAAGGCGCCGGAACCGATGTCGGGATCGCCGAAGGCGGTGACCGCGATCCCTCGAGCGTTCAGCGCCGCCAGCAGCGCGACGGCACCCGGGGTGAGTTCCTGCGCGTCGTCGACCAGCACGGCGCGCAGGCGCCGCACCACAGCAAGCGCCGGATCCGCCGCCTCGAGCCGGCCGAGCAGCGACACGGCCTCGGCGACGAGCCCCGCCGCATCACGGTGCGAGGAGCGCAGATGGCCGCGGGCGTCGTCGTACTCGACGAGGAACGAACTGAGCGCCCCCCAGACCGGCACGCCTTCGGATGCGGCCAGCGCGGCGAGCTCCGGCGCCTCGATGCCCCACGTCGTGCATTCGGCGAGGAACGCCCGCAGCTCACTGCGGAAGGCGCGCGATGAGCGCACCGCGGCGCCGAAACCGTCCGGCCAGCGGGATGCGGCCCCGTCTTGTTCGTCGAGCTCATCGCCGCGCAGCAGATCGTGCACGATCTGGTCATCGTCCGCTCCCGTGAGAAGACGCGGCGCCGGGCGGTCGCGGCGCACCTCGTGCGCGCGCACGATCTCGAACGCGAGAGAGGCGACCGATCGGGCGGGCGCGCCCGATCGCGCACCCGTCATCGCCAGCGAGAGGCGGTCGCGCAGTGCGGTGGCGCTCTGGCGCGTCGAAGTGAGGACCAACACCTCGTCAGGGTCGAGCCCTCGGGCCGTGAGCTGCGCCACACGCGCGATCAGCAGGGTGGTCTTGCCTGATCCCGGTGCCCCGACGACCACGAGCGACCGGTCCGGGTCCGCGTCCAGCACCGCCCGCTGCGAGGCATCCCAATCGGGCGCCTCGAACACCGGCTCGGCGTCGGCCGCGGCGCTCGCGGAAGCGGAGAGAAGAGGCATCGGCAAAACGGTAACGCGCCCCGGCGACACGAGCCCGAAGCGACGCGTTCGCCCACAGCGTGCACCGCCGGCTGCCGCGCCGGGCGTCGGCATTCTGCGGTGCCGTAGAGTCGGAACGTCCCCGAAGACAGACGAGAGAGGCGACATCCGTGGAGATCCGCATCGGCATCGCGAACACCGGCCGCGAGCTCAACTTCGAGACCGACCAGGCCGCCGACGACGTGAAGAAGTCGCTCGCCGACGCGCTCGGCTCGGGCGCTCCGTTCGTGTCGTTCGCCGACACCAAGGGCAACTCCTACATCGTCCCTGCCGCGAGCCTGGCCTACGTCGAGCTCGGCACCGAAGAGGCCCGTCGGGTCGGCTTCGTCGCCTGAGCGATGGAGATCCTGCTCGCGCTGATCTACGGCGCAGCCGTGGGTACCGCGGCGCATTTCGCCCTCCGCGGTCGTGAGCTGCGCGGCGTCGCGCTCGCACCGATGGTCGGCGCCTTCGTCAGCGGCGCCGCATGGCTCGCGCTGACGTGGGCCGGCTCGACCACGGCCGAGCCGTGGCTGTGGCTGGCTGCGCTCGTGGCCGCACCGGTCGTCGTCGTCCCCGTTCTCGTGGTCATGAACCGCACCCGTTCGGCGCACGACGCGCGAGAGCGCCAGCGCCTGCACATCGGCTGAACCGATGGGCGCTTCCGCCGTCCGTTTGATCCGCGCGGAGCAGCTGAGCGACGTGGCCGAGTACGCCTACGCGGCCACCGCTCCCGCCGGCACCCGCTTCATCTTCCTGGCGGGAGCATGCCCGCTCGCCGACGACGGTTCCACCGTCGCGATCGGCGATTACGCCGGGCAGGCGTCTCGATGCGTCGAGACGCTCACCGAGGCCCTCGCGGCCGCCGGTGCCGGACTGCGCGACGTCGTCAGCACCCGGGTGCTGGTCGCTTCCGCACGCCAGAGCGACCTCGTCGCGGCGTGGGAGGTCGTCCGTGACGCGTTCGGGGATCACGATGCGCCCAGCACCCTGATGGGCGTGACGGTTCTCGGCTACGACGACCAGCTCGTCGAGATCGAGGCGATCGCCGCCGTCGCGGACTGAGATCGGCCGCGTCGCCCCTCAGGACGACAGGCCGAGCGACTCCATCCGGCGCGCGTGCGCCGCCATGAGCTCGGTGAACACCGGCTCGACCGTCTCCTGCATCGCCGTCGGGTTCTCGGTGCCCTTCAGTGCCGCGCGCGCGATCAGCAGCGTGTCGCCCACGAGCCGGCGTCCCCACAGCGCGAGCAGCGACGGCCACTCCTCGCTCTCGCCGAGGGTGTCGAGCAGGATGTCGACGAGTGCGCTGCGGGCATCGTCCGCCTCCAGCGCGCGGGCGACCCGCAGCCCCGTCTCGCCGTAACTCGCAGAGAGGGCGAGGTAGAAGTCGTCGAGCATGCCCGCGGTCAGATGCACCGAGAGCATCGTTTCCGGCCACCGCACGCCGTGCACCTCGGCACGGAACGCGTCGAGCGGCTCACGGAAGGGCAGCATGAGCGCGGTCGGGTCTTCATCGCGATCCCGGATGACGGCGACGAGCTCCTCGTGCTTCCGCAGTGCGGCGCCCGCTGCGCGCGAGATCGCCTCTTTGCGGGCGAGCTCGGGCGTCAGCGCGATGAGCTCGGTGAGCGTCTCGAAGAAGCCGAGCTGCAGGTAAGCGGCCTGTCCGAGGAAGGTGTCGATGTCGGGGGCGAGCTCGGCGAAGTCGACACGGGTGATGCCGTCGTACTCCCCCCGCGAGCGCAGGCGCAGCGTGCGACCCGCAGGCCTCGGACGACGTCGGAACCAATCCCACACACGACCAGCCTAGAAGGTTCCTCGCCCGCGCGCCGGAGCGCCCGGCGGAGGCGAGGGCGTGCTCCGGTATCCTGGTGGGGTCCCGGCATCGGATCGGGACCTGCGCGCCTGGGGCTGACAAGGGCGCGGACATCCGGCGCTCCCCGCGCCCACAACCAGACAGGTGCATATTGTGACGACCTTCGCCGAGCTCGGCGTCGACCAGGACATCGTCGACGTTCTCGCCGCCCGCGGCATCGCCGACGCGTTCCCCATCCAGGAGCAGACCATTCCGCTCTCCCTGCCCGGGCAGGACATCATCGGCCAGGCCAAGACCGGTACCGGCAAGACCTTCGGCTTCGGCATCCCCGTCGTGCAGCGCCTCGGCGCCTCGCCGGAGCCCGGCGTGAAGGCTCTCATCGTCGTCCCCACCCGCGAACTCGCGGTGCAGGTCTACGAAGACATGGATCTGCTGACCTCGGGCCGCAGCACCAGTGTCGTCGCCATCTACGGCGGCAAGGCCTACGAAGGTCAGATCGACCAGCTGAAGGCCGGCGCGCAGATCGTCGTCGGCACGCCGGGCCGACTCATCGACCTCGCGAACCAGCGCCTGCTCGATCTCTCCCACGCGACCGAGGTCGTGCTGGACGAGGCCGACAAGATGCTCGATCTCGGCTTCCTGCCCGACATCGACAAGATCTTCTCCAAGGTGCCCGCGGTGCGCCACACGCAGTTGTTCTCCGCCACCATGCCGGGGCCGATCGTCGCGCTCGCGCGACGCTTCATGTCCAACCCGATCCACATCCGCGCCAATGATCCCGATGAGGGTCTGACGCAGGCGAACATCCGCCACCTGGTGTACCGCGCCCACAGCCTGGACAAGGACGAGATCATCGCCCGCATCCTGCAGGCCGAAGGCCGCGGCAAGACCGTCGTGTTCACGCGCACCAAGCGCGCGGCGCAGCGCCTGGTCGACGAGCTCAACGACCGCGGCTTCAACGCCGGCGCGGTCCACGGCGACATGAGCCAGGAGTCGCGCGAGCGGTCCATGGCGGCCTTCAAGGCGGGCAAGAAGGATGTCCTCATCGCGACGGATGTGGCCGCGCGCGGCATCGACGTCGACGACGTCACGCACGTGATCAACCACACGATCCCCGACGACGAGAAGACCTACCTCCACCGTGCGGGTCGCACCGGCCGCGCCGGCCGCACCGGCATCGCGGTGACTTTCGTCGACTGGGAGGACCTGCACAAGTGGGCCCTCATCAACCGCGCACTCGAGTTCGGACAGCCCGAGCCCGTCGAGACCTATTCGTCGAGCCCGCACCTGTTCGCGGACCTCGACATCCCCGAGGGGACCAAGGGGCGCCTGCGCAAGGCCCCCGCCACGGCCACCGTCACGACCGTGTCCGGTGACGCGCCCGCCGCAGACGGTGCGCCGCGCACGCGCCGCCGCCGTCGCACGGGAGCGAACCCGGACGCATCCGCCGCGCCCGCCGCATCCGGATCCGAGGCACCGCGCACGGATGGCGGAGGCACTCACGACGGCGGCGGCGCCGAGCACCACGACGGGAAGCCCGCGGCACGACGTCGCCGGCGTCGGCGCGGTCCTCGCCCCGACGCATCGACCCCCTCGGCCTGAGACCTCGCGGCGCGCCGGTTCCCCTCAGGGGCGGATCGGCGCGCTGCCGCGTGCGCGCGCGATGATGCGGGCGAGCATCTCGGCCGACGTGGTGTTCTCGCCCGGCCGGTTCGGCTTGCCCGCGCCGTGATAATCGCTCGAACCGGTGACGATGAGGCCGTTCTCCGCCGCGACCCGGCGCAGGACGGCCTTGCCGTCCGCCGTGTTCTCCCGGTGCTCGATCTCGAAGCCGCCCAGTCCGTGGGCGATGAGCTCGTCGATGACGGGCATCGGCAGCATCCGGTCGCGACCATGAGGCGTCGGGTGGGCGATGATCGGCACGCCGCCCGCGGCGACCACGAGATCGACGGCGGTGAGCGGATCGGGCGCGTAGTGCGGTTCGTAGTAACCCTCGCGCGGGTGGAGCACGCCGTCGAACGCGGCACCGCGGTCGGCGACGATGCCACGCGCGACGAGAGCATCCGCAATATGCGGGCGCCCCACCGTCGCGTCGGCACCGGTCTGGGCGAGCACGTCCGCCCAGGTGAGGTCGTAGTCGCGCGCGAGGCTGGCGACGATGCGCTCCGCGCGGCCGACGCGGTCGTCCCGGATGCGGGCGAGCTCGGCCGTCAGGGCCGTGTCCGTGGGGTCGAACAGGTAGGCGAGGACGTGGACGCTGCGCCAACCCTGACGCGCGCTCATCTCCATCCCCGGCAGGAACGTCATGCCCAGGCGCACGGCTTCGTCGGCCGCCTCGTCCCAGCCCGCGGTCGTGTCGTGATCGGTGAGCGACACCGTGGCCAGTCCCGCCGCACGCGCCTGTCGCATGACCTCGGCGGGAGACTCCGTGCCGTCCGAGCGGGTGGAGTGCAGATGCAGGTCGGCGGGCGTCGATACGCGGCCGTCAGCACTCATCCCCCGAGCGTACCGCGCACCCGGACGGCGCCTGCTGCGTGCGGCCGACGCTCAGGTCGGCTGCCTAGGCTCGGAGGGTGTCACGTCTGCTGGGAATCCTGCTGAGCCTGCTCTGCGCGATCGCGGCCGCCGTGCTCACCTGGCCGGAGTTCTTCCGCCTCTCGCGGACCTTTCCGCTGACGCAGATCGTATCGTTCCGCTCGCTCGTCGCGCTGGCGTTCGCCGCTCTCGCCGTCGTCGCACTGCTGCTGTCGGTCGCACGCCCGGTGCGTCGCGTCGCACTGCCGATCGCTCTCGTCGCGATCCTCGCCGTCGGAGCCAACGCGACGATCATCGTCTCGCGCGGCACGGGCACCACGGCGCTGCCCGCGAAGACCGAGAACAGCATCCGGGTCATGACCTGGAACACCGCCGGCGATGCCACCTCGCCGCAGACGATCGCGCAGACCGCCATCGCCATGGGCGCTGACATCGTGAGCCTTCCCGAGACCACGATCGAGACCGGCGCCGAGGTCGCGGTCGCGATGCGGGATCTCGGCAGTCCCATGTGGGCGCACCACACCGAGTACGGCACCGACGGGTGGGCGGCGGATTCGACGACGCTGCTCATCAGCCCGTCGCTCGGAACCTACTCGGTCATCGCCTCCTCTCAAGAGGGCACCAGCACGGTGCCCAGCGCCGTCGCGATGCCGACCGACGGCGACGGTCCCACGGTCGTCGCCGCCCACGCGGTCGCGCCCCGCGAGGACCAGATGGAGCAGTGGCGCCACGATCTGCAGTGGCTCGCCGACCAGTGTGCGGGCGGGGACGTCATCATGGCGGGCGACTTCAACGCCACCCTCGATCACATGGCCGGCCTCGGGACCGATGGCGGAACACTCGGCGCCTGCCGGGATGCGGCGTCGCAGACGGGCAACGGCTCGGTCGGCACGTGGCCGACCGATCTCCCCGCCCTGGCGGGCGCACCGATCGACCACGTGCTCGCCACGCCGCAGTGGACCCCCACCGGCTCTGTCGTGCTGAGCGGGATGGACGACGCGGGCAGCGACCATCGCCCGCTCGTCGTGCAGTACGAGCGCACCGACTGAGCGAGCCGCCGAGGAGGGTGGGAGACTGGAGCCATGTCGGAATCCACGGACACCTCACCCGCGACCACTGAAGAGCCGGTCGTCTCGAACCGCAAGCAGCCCTTCCCCCAGGGATTCCTGTCGACGATCTCGACCGGCTGGGCGGAGCGGGCGGAGACGATCGCTCCGCCGCGCGTCGAAGCGGCTTATGCCGCCGCACGCCGCGTCGCCCTGTCCGCACTGTTCCCGGGCTCGCGCCTCGTGGTCCCCGCCGGCGAGCTGAAGCAGCGCAGCAACGACACCGACTACCCGTTCCGTGCGCACTCCGCCTTCGCCCACCTGACCGGATGGGGCGCGGACAGCGAGCCGGGCTCCGTGCTCGTCTTCGAACCCCGCGGCGACGACGGCCACGACGTCATGCTCTACTTCCGCGAGCGCGCCGACCGCACCACGAGCGAGTTCTACGCCGATGCGAGTGTCGGGGAGTTCTGGATCGGGCCGCGCCCCTCGCTGGCGCAGGTCGCGGCGGATCTCGCCATCGCGACGGCTCATCTCGACGCGTTCGTGGCGAGCGACGCGGACCGCGTGGTGGACGAGGACGCCGAGCTCAGCCGCATCGTGTCGGAGCTGCGCCTCATCAAGGACGAGCACGAGATCGCCCAGCTGCAGCTGGCGGTGGACGTCACCGGTGCAGGCTTCGACGACATCGTCCGAGAGCTCCCCCGCATCGTCACGCATCCTCGCGGCGAGCGCGTCGTGGAGGGTGTCTTCCATCAGCGGGCTCGCAGCGACGGCAACTGGGAGGGCTACGACACGATCGCGGCGTCCGGCGCCCACGCCTGCTACCTGCACTGGACCCGCAACGACGGCCGCGTCCTCCCGGGAGATCTCATCCTGATCGACGCGGGTGTCGAGGTGGACAGCCTCTACACCGCCGACATCACCCGCACGCTGCCGGTCAACGGGCACTTCACCGAGGTCCAGCGCCGTGTGTACGAAACGGTGCGCGAGGCGGCCGACGTCGCCTTCGCCGCTGCTCGTCCCGGCGTGAAGTTCCGTGAGATCCACGAGGCGGCCATGTCGGTCATCGCCGCGCGCGTCGCAGAATGGGGCCTCATCCCGGTCACGGCGCAGGAGGCGCTGGACGCCGATCGGGGCGGGCAGCACCGGCGATACATGGTGCACGGCACGAGCCACCACCTGGGCCTCGACGTGCACGACTGCGCGCAGGCACGCCGTGACATGTACTACGAGGGAGAACTGGCTCCCGGAATGGTGTTCACGATCGAGCCGGGCCTGTACTTTCAGGCCGACGATCTCACCGTCCCCGAGGAGCTGCGCGGCATCGGCGTGCGCATCGAGGACGACATCCTCATGACGGCCGAGGGTCCCGTCAACCTGTCCGCGGGCATCCCCCGCACCGCGGACGAGATCGAGGCGTGGATCGCGCGCCTGTCGAGCTGAGGGACGCGGGCGGGGCCGGATGCGTCGCGCTCAGGCGCGTTCCTCGTCCTGCCCCGGCTGCGGCTCTGCCGGCGCGGGCCGCTCCGCCGGGGCAGCCTGCGGCGGCTGCGCGCCCGGCGCGATCCGCTCGCCGTAGCGAGGCGGGGTGTCGAGTCGCTGCGGAGCCGCAGCCGGCCGCGTCGCGGTCGGGGCGGTGCCGAGCGCGACACGAGCCTTGTGCACGCTGGCCGGCGCGACCTTGACCTCGTAGTGGTCCGCGACGACCTGCATGACGGAGGCGTAATCGCGTCGGCGGCGCACGATCGAGAACATCAGGATGTTCAGCAACATCCCGAGCGCGATGCCGACCAGCAGCACGCCGACGAAAGCCTGGATCGGAGCGGCGGGCGAGCCGAGCACGAAGATGAACGAGAAGAGCACACCCAGCATGAGGCCGTTGATCGCACCCGACCTGGCGGCGGTCGCGTAGCCCAGTCGGCCCGTGATGCGCTCGATGGAGCGTAGGCCTGCGCCCACGATCGCGATCTCCTTGGCCGGCACCTCGGCCGCGATGAGAGCGGACACGGCCTTCTGCGCCCCCTCGTACTGCGTGAACGAGGCGACGGTCTCGCCCGTCTCGGCGGAGCCTTGCGAGAACGGTGCACCCTGGTTGCTCATCGCCCCATCTTCCCACGCCGTGCCGCAACGCTCCCGGCTCGCTCGTCGAGGCCGGGGCTAGGCTGGTCGAGTGAGCACACAGCGGGTTTTCGTCGCGCGTCTGGCCGGATGCGCGGTCTTCGATCCCGCCGGCGACCGCCTCGGACGCGTGCGCGACGTCGTCGTGATCTACCGCCCCGACGATGCTCCCCGCGTCATCGGACTGGTCATCGAGATCCCCGGCAGGCGCCATGTGTTCGTCTCGATCGGCCGCGTCACCTCGATCGACACCGGCCAGGTGATCACGACCGGTCTCATCAACGTGCGCCGTTTCCAGCAGCGCGGCGGCGAGGTGCGAGTTCTGGCGGAGCTCGTGGGTCGCAAGGTGTCGCTGCGCGACGGCTCCGGCCAGGCCGTCATCGAGGACGTCGCGATCGAGCGCAACCGCCTCGGCGAATGGGACGTGTCGCAGCTCTTCCTGCGCAAGCCCAAGACGAGCCCGTCGCCCTTCGCGAAGGGTGCCACGACCTTCGCCTCGTGGCACGACGTCAACGACGGTCAGACGCGCGGCGAAGCGCAGTCCGCCGAGCGGTTGGTCGCCAGTTACGCAGAACTCAAGGCCGCCGACCTGGCCAACACCCTGCTGGATCTTCCCGAGGACCGTCTCCTCGAGGTCGCGGAGGAGCTTCCCGACGACCGTCTCGCCGACGCTCTGGAAGAGATGCCGGAAGAGGAGCAGGTGCACATCCTCGAGGCCCTGGGCGACGAGCGCGCCGCCGACATCCTCGATGCGATGGAACCCGACGACGCCGCCGACGTGCTCGCTCAACTGCCGGCCGAGCAGCGCGAGGAGCTGCTCGAGCTCATGGAGCCCGATGAGGCGGAGGACGTGCGCGCCCTCCTGCAGTACGGGCCCGACACCGCGGGTGGACTGATGACACCCGAGCCGATCGTGCTGTCGGCCGACAACACGATCGCAGAGGCGCTCGCACTCATCCGCCGCCACGAGACCCACCCGGCCCTCGCCGCCGCCGTCTTCGTGACGCTGCCCCCCTACGAGACCCCGACGGGTCGGCTGCTCGGCACGGTGCACTTCCAGCGGATGCTGCGCTATCCCCCGCATGAGCGCCTCGGCGCGCTGCTCGATGATTCGCTCGAGCCCGTGCCCGCCACTGCCTCCGCAGCCGTCGTCGCCCGTCTGCTGGCGACGTACAACCTCGTCTCGGTACCCGTCGTCGACTCCGCTCAACGTCTCGTCGGCGCCGTGAGCGTCGACGACGTGCTCGACTACCTGCTTCCGGAGGACTGGCGCACGGGAGACTCGGAAGGACGGCCGCAATGATGGCTCGGTCCCCTCGCAAAGGGGCGCTGGACGCACCTCGCGGCCGGGGCGGCATGCTGTCGCGCTCACCGCAGCCCTCTCGTGATCGCTTCGGCCGCTTCACCGAGGTCATCGCCCGCGGCATGGGGACGCCGTGGTTCCTGGTGGGCCTGAGTGCGTTCTGTGCCGCCTGGCTCGCCTGGAACACCATCCTGCCGCCGGAGCTGCGTTTCGACTCATCGGACAACGGATTCACGGCGCTGACGCTCGTGCTGTCGCTGCAGGCGTCCTATGCGGCCCCGCTGATCCTGCTCGCACAGAACCGGCAGGACGACCGCGACCGGGTGCAGATCGAGCAGGACCGCCAGCGCGCGGAGCGCAACCTCGCCGACACCGAGTACCTCGCTCGCGAGATCGTCGCGCTGCGGATGGCGCTGACGGACGTCTCGAGCGAGTCGGTCACGCGTGAGGTGTTGCGCGACGAACTGCGGGCGCTTCTGGAGGATCTGCAGGCACACGGCGCCGGCGAGGAGCCGGAGCAGGTGCGGGCCGAGCGCGAGGAGAAGCGCCGTCGGGCCGAACGCCGCGAGAAAGCGGAGCGCGAAGCCCGTGAACTCTGAGACCGACCGCGTCGCCCGGGTGCGGGAAGCGGTCGGCGCCGTCACCGATCCCGAACTGAGACGCAGCCTCGCCGACCTCGACATGCTCCGCGAGGTGACGGATGCCGCCGACGGCGGTGTGCGCGTCGCGGTAGCGCTCACGATCGTCGGCTGCCCCGCATCCGATCGCATCGAACGCGACGTGCGCGCAGCCGCCGCGCGCGTCGTCGGAGACGCGCCGGTCGAGGTCGCCCTGGGTGTCATGAGCCCGGAGGAGCGGGAGGCGCTCACGACGCGCCTGCGCGGCGGTCGCCAACGAGGCAATCCCTTCACAGCCGAGTCTCTGACGCGGGTGGTCGCGGTCACGAGCGGCAAGGGCGGCGTCGGCAAGTCGACGATCACCGCCAACCTCGCCGTCGCGCTGGCGGAACGCGGGCGACGGGTGGGCATCGTGGATGCCGACGTGCACGGCTTCTCGATACCGGCCCTGCTCGGACTCGTCGACGCCGACGGCGCGAGTGTGCGACCGACCCGGATCGACGACCTCATCGTCCCGCCGGTCGCCTTCGACGTGAAGGTCGTCTCGATCGGGATGTTCCTGCCCGAAGGCGCCGCCCGCAGCGCCGTCGCGTGGCGCGGTCCCATGCTTCACCGCACGATCCAGCAGTTCCTCACCGAGGTGTACTTCGGCGACCTGGACGTTCTGCTCATCGACATGCCCCCCGGCACGGGCGACATCGCCATCTCGATAGGACAGCTGCTCCCGCACGCCGACGTCCTCGTCGTCACGACACCGCAGGCGGCGGCCTCCGACGTGGCGGCGCGCAGCGCGCTCGTGGCGAGACAGACTGGTCAGAGCGTCCTGGGAGTCGTCGAGAACATGACCGCGATGACGCTGCCCGACGGCACGACGTTCGATCTGTTCGGGTCCGGCGGCGGTGATCACATCGCACAGGAGCTGAGCACCGATGCCGAGACGGTCGAGGTCATCGCCCGCGTGCCGCTGAGCCCGGCGCTGCGCCGCGGCGGGGATACCGGCGAGCCGGTCGTGCGAAGCGCCCCGGAGGATGCGGCTTCGCTCGCGATCCAGCAGATCGCCGCCCGCGTCCTCCGATCGGGACGATCGCTCTCCGGTAGACCGCTGCCCGTCACCCCGCGCTGAGCGCGAGAAGCGTCAGGTCGCCTCGTCGTCGAACGGGGGCCGCTCCCCCGACTCCAGATCGAAGCTCTCCGCCGCGCGGGTCGTCGACACGGTCATGGCCGCCGCGGCGCCGGCCGCACGCACGGTCGCCGTCGGCGGATCGTCGAGCAGCGCCTCGCGGATGATGCGTCGCGGGTCGTACTGACGCGGGTCGAGCTTGCGCCAGTCCACCTCGTCGAACTCGGGACCCATCTCGTCCTTCACGCGACTGCGCGCACCGCGCAGGAACTCGCGGGAGCGGTTCGTGAACCGCGCGAGGGCCTCGGCGTAGCGGGGCAGACGTTCGGGCCCGATGAGGAAGGCGGCGATCACGGCGATCACCAGCAGCTTCTCGATCGTGAGCCCGAACACCATGCCTTCAGATTACCGCCGCGCCTGACCGCCGCCGCCCACCGGCGCCCGTAGGCTTGCCGAGGAGGAACACCATGGCCGGACACGACGCGAGCGACCGCTTCGCTCGCGAGGCGACCGTCGAACCCGACGCGATCGCCCGCGCACGCACGCACGCCCTCGAACTGGGTGCGGATCCGGTGAGCCCCCCGATCGGTGCGCAGCTCGCACTGCTCGCCCAGGTCTCACGCGCCCTCAACATCGTCGAGATCGGCACGGGTGCGGGCGTGTCAGGGCTGTGGCTCATGCACGGGGCACCGCGGGCCATCCTCACGACCATCGACAAAGAGCCCGAGCACCTGCAGGCCGCCCGTCGAGCGTTCTCAGACGCGCGTATCGCGCCGGCTCGCGCCCGATTCATCACCGGCCGCGCCTCCGACGTCCTGCCGCGGATGAACGAAGCCTCTTACGACATCGTGCTCGTCGACGCGGATGCGGACGGCGTGATCGAATACGTGGAACACGGCCTGCGTCTCGTGCGTCCGGGCGGGCTCGTGCTCGTGCCCCGCATCCTCGCCGGCGGCGCCGTCGCCGACCCCGTGCGTCGCGATCCCGTGACGACCGCCTACCGGTCGCTCATCCAGGAGACGCAGTCCTCGCCCGCGGTCATCGGCGCGTTGTCGATCGTCGGCGAGGGTCTCCTCCAGCTCACGACGATCGACGAGAACCACTGATACGCCACTGCGGTCGGTCCCGAAGGACCGACCGCAGTGAAGCAGGAAGTGAACAGCTCAGGCGCCGACGACCCCCGCGAGCACGTCGTGCAGTTCCTTGGCCTCGGCGTCGTTGACCGACACCACAAGACGCCCGCCGCCCTCGAGCGGAACACGAACGATGATCAGGCGCCCCTCCTTCACAGCCTCCATCGGCCCGTCTCCGGTTCTCGGCTTCATGGCTGCCATCGTGGCTCCTCTTCGTCAATGGTGAGTTCCCAGTTTATCGTGCGTGAGAGCGCGCCCGACGCTTGTCCTCAGGGGATCTGCCAGAGCGTGTTCTCTGCAACACGGAGCGCGATGTGCCCCGCCACCGCTCTCACCGCTGTCCCCTATCGAGATTCGCGGAGTCTATGGATAGCCGCGTAGGTGCACACTCCCCCACCCAGCAGGCTACCGACAAGACCGGGCACCGCCGACCAGTAGAGCTCGCCGGCAACGAAGAACGTGACCAGGGCGGCCACCCCGCACAGAACGGCCATCAGCCCGACGCAGAGGACGACGGTCCATAGTGCCCTGCGGGGCACGGGCTTGCGCGTCTCACTCATGTCGCCGAGCATAACGAGCCGTCGCCCGCTCACTCAGGGGATCTGCCAGAGCGTGTTCCCGAGCGCGTACATGTTGTAGATCCACCACCACTGCCCGGCCAGCCCGGCGACCAGCACGCCGATGCGCCAGGCCGGACGGCGCCCGACCGCGACGGCGCCCCACAGGGGCGAGAGCGGGACGAGCAGCCGGAAGGTGCTCGACTGCGGGAAGAAGACGGCGAGCAGGTAGAGCAGGTAGCTCGCTGACCACAACCGCATCTCCATCCCGAGCCGGCGCACTCCCGGCGCGAACAGCAGGACGGCGCCCACCGCCAGCACGATCACCGCCAGCAGCGCGAACCCGAGCCACAGCGGCCACCCCCACAGCCGCGCCCAGAAGGCGGTTCCCGCGAGGAAGCCGTCGAACGGGAAGAAGTGCGCGGCCGCATCCGGGATCCAGTTGCGTCGCCACGCGAGCTCCGTCGCCAGGTAGGCGCCCGGGTCGCCCGTGGCGACCGCCGCGATCACCTGCCACGAGAAACCCACGACGCTCGCCAGGGCGGCGAGGGCGACCAGGTGCACGACCTCGCGCGCGGGAAGCGGATCCGCGCGCCTGCGCAGCCAGCGCCAGACACCGACGAGCCCGAGCGTGAGAGCGAAGGCGAGGACGCCGGGGCGCGTGAACCCCATGAGAGGGATGAGCAGGTACAGCCAGACGTAACGGCGCCGGAGCAGGGCGTCCAGCGCCAGCATCAGCCACAGGAGGAACAGCGCTTCCGCGTACGCGATCTGGAAGAGCGCGGCCAGCGGCCCCGCCACGAAGAAGACGACCGCCCAGGTCGACGTCGAGCGGTCCAGCCGACGGCGCATCAGGCGATAGAACGCGAGCGCCGCGAAGTAGCCGGCGATGAGCGCGACGAGAGGACCCGCTACGGGCCATCCGCCGACGAAGAGACCCACACCCTGCGACAGCCACGGGTACAGCGGCAGGAAGGCCCACGCGTTCTCGGCGACCTGGCCCGCCTCGGTCAACGGCAGCGGCGAGGGGTACCCGTTGGCGGCGACGACCCAGTACCACTGCGCGTCCCAGCCCATGAGCAGCTTGCCGATGCCGGGATCGACGCCGAACCGGGATGCCGGGGTCGACAAGGCGGAGGCGAGGGCGAAGAAGCCCAGCGTCACCAGACGGGCGGCGACGTAGATCAGACCGATCCGCGCGGCGACCGGCCAGCGGCCGACGCGCGTCAGGTGCTCAGCCACGTGCGCAGTCCGCGCTCGACGTCCTCGATCTGCGCGATCGGCACGCGCTCCTGGTCGTGGTGGGCCAGACTCGGGTTCCCCGGGCCGTAGTTCACCGCGGGCACACCCAGCGCCGAGAAGCGCGCCACATCCGTCCATCCGTACTTCGGATGCGGTTGGGCACCGACCGCGCGCACGAACTCCTGGGCGAGGGGAGCGTCCAGACCGGGCCGGGCGCCCGCGGACGAGTCCGTCAGCTCGACCTCGAAGCCCGCGAGCACGTCGCGCACGTGGGCCTCCGCCTCGGCCACCGACCTGCTCGGCGCGAAGCGGTAGTTGATCTCGACCTCGCAGAGATCGGGGATGACGTTACCTGCCACGCCACCCGTCACGCGCACGGCGTTGAGACCCTCGCGGTAGGCGAGTCCCTCCACGTCGATCGTCGCCGGCTCGTAAGCGGCGAGGCGGGTGAGGATCGGAGCAGCGGCGTGGATCGCGTTCTCCCCCACCCAGGCGCGAGCGCTGTGGGCCCGGACGCCGTGCGTGCGCGCCACGACGCGCAGCGTCCCGTTGCAGCCTCCCTCGACCTGGCCGTTCGAGGGCTCGCCCAGAATCGCGAAGTCGGCCTCGAAGAGGTCCGGGCGCAGGCTCGCCACACGGCCGAGCCCGTTGAGGGAGGCCTCCACCTCTTCGTGGTCGTACCACATCCAGGTGATGTCGACGCGGGGATCGGTGAGCTCGGCGGCGAGCTTCAGCTGAACCGCGACGCCCGCCTTCATGTCGACTGTGCCGCGCCCCCAGAGGGTCGGTTCGCCCTCGTCGTCGATCAGGCGGGTCGGGAGATTGTCGTTCAGCGGAACCGTGTCGATGTGCCCGGCGATCACGACACGCTGCGGTCTGCCGAGACGGGTACGGGCGATGATGGTGTCGCCGTCGCGGAAGACCTCGAGGTGCGGCAGGGGCGCGAGGGCGGCGGCGATGGAGTCCGCCAGCGTCGCCTCATCGCCGGAGACGCTCGGGATGTCGCAGATCGCCTGCGTGAGCTCGACGGCGGACGCGGACAGATCCAGCACGGGCATGAGCTCAGTCTATCGAGGCTCCTCGGGCCGATAACCTGAGGAGATGAGCATGAAGCGCACGGTGTGGGGCACGGGTCTGTCGACGACGAGTG
The DNA here is from genome assembly GCF_005347485.1 of Microbacterium sp. RG1. Taxonomy (NCBI): domain Bacteria; kingdom Bacillati; phylum Actinomycetota; class Actinomycetes; order Micrococcales; family Microbacteriaceae; genus Microbacterium; species Microbacterium sp. RG1. The sequence continues at coordinate 1,322,928 of NZ_CP034121.1, forward strand.
AGGACGGCACCGTTCTCGACGCGTGGTTCCCGACAGTGGCGGCCGAGGCGCAGGCCGGCTCGACCGCCGAGTTCGCGGAGTTCGCCGGCGCAGACGCCCGCCGTCAGGTCACGGTCGCTCCCGTCGAGCTGACGATCGATGTGGATGCGGCTCCCGCATCCACGGTCGACGCCTATCTGCGTCTGCATGCCCTCTCCCACCGTGTGGTGGCGCCGAACGAGATCAACCTCGAGGGCATCTTCGGGCACCTGCCGATCGTCGCGTGGACGACCGCGGGGCCGATGCTTCCCGCCGACGCGGAGCGCCTGCGCCCGGCGCTGACCCGCGCCGGCATCCAGGTGCACAGCCTCGACAAGTTCCCGCGGCTTCTCGACTACGTCACCCCGCCCGGGGTGCGCATCGCCGATGCCTCGCGCGTGCGCCTCGGCGCCTACCTCTCCCCCGGCACCACGGTCATGCACGAAGGATTCGTCAACTTCAACGCCGGCACCCTGGGCGCCTCCATGGTCGAGGGTCGCATCTCCCAGGGCGTCGTCGTCGGTGACGGCAGCGACATCGGAGGCGGGGCGTCGATCATGGGCACCCTCTCGGGCGGTGGCACCCACCGGGTCTCCATCGGGTCTCGCACGCTCCTCGGCGCGAACGCGGGCATCGGCATCTCCCTCGGCGACGACTGCGTCGTGGAGGCCGGCCTCTACGTCACCGCCGGATCGAAGATCGTCCTCGCCGACGAGCAGCCGCGCGCCGACGGCACACGGCCCGTCGTGAAGGGCGCGGAGTTGTCCGGACGCGACGGCATCCTGTTCCGCAGGAACTCGGTGACCGGGGCGATCGAGGCCGTGCGACGCGCGGGCGTGGGAGTCACCCTCAACGAGGCGCTGCACGCATGAGCGCGGCGCGGCTGCCGAAGAAGCTCTACGAGCGCGAGCTCGCTCGTCTGCAGGCTCAGCTCGTCGACATGCAGGCATGGGTGCAGGCGACCGGGGCGCGCGTCGTGGTGATCTTCGAGGGCCGCGACGCTGCGGGCAAGGGCTCGACGATCAAGCGGGTGTCGGAGTACCTGAACCCCCGCGTCAGTCGCATCGTGGCTCTGCCGACGCCCACGGATCGCGAGAAGTCGCAGTGGTACTTCCAGCGCTATGTCCCCCACCTGCCTGCGGCGGGCGAGATCGTGCTGATGGACCGCTCCTGGTACAACCGGGCCGGCGTCGAGCGGGTCATGGGCTACTGCACGGATGCGGAGTACCAGAGGTTCCTGCGCCAGGCGCCGCTGTTCGAACGGATGCTGGTCGAAGACGGCATCCTGCTGCTCAAGTATTGGTTCAGCGTGTCCGACGTCGAGCAGGAGGCGCGTTTCCGCTCGCGGGCGAGCGACCCGATGAGGCGCTGGAAGCTGAGCCCGAACGACGTGTTGTCCATCACCAAGTGGGAGGACTACTCCCGGGCGAAGGACGCGATGCTCGTGCACACCGACATCCCCGAGGCGCGCTGGTACGAGGTGGACAACGAGGACAAACGTCGTGGTCGGATCAACATGATCCATCACCTGCTCGAGCAGATCCCCTGGCAGCCGATCCCGCACGAAACCGTGGAGATCCCGGAGCGACCCGCCTCACGCGGATACGAGCGTCCGCCGCGCAGCCTGGACGCGATGGTCCCCGACTACGCCGCCACGTTGGAGCGCTGACGGCGTCAGTCGCGCAGCCGCACCGACAGACAGGTGACGCAGCCCTCGAGCTTCTCGAACTCGGTCACCGGGGTCGTGATGACCTCCAGGCCCCTCTCCCGGAAGAGGGCAGCGGATGCCGGGGCGTCCGCCGACATGAGCACGGTGTTCTCGTCGAGCACCACCACAGCCGTGCCGTGCTCCTCGGGAACCGCGAGGAACGCCGGGAACGCGTCGGGGTCATCCACCAGCGGCGGGTAGCCGATGACGGTGCCGTCCGGAAGCGCGGTCACTGCCGACTTCAGGTGCAGGACCCGCGTCACGGGAACACCCTGCACGTCCCACCCTCGAGGTGCGAGCAGTGCGCGCAGCTGCACCACGGCGTCCTCGGTCGTGCGCGCCGACAGGCCCACGTACGCGGTGCGGCCGATCTTCAGAACATCGCCGCCGTCGAGTGTCGCCGGGGCGACGATCTCCGCCGTCGGCAGTCCGGTCCGCGCGGTCGCGGCTTCGATCGTCGGGCGCTCACCCCGGCGCGAGTCGGCTCCGGCGCGGCAGAGGACGGCCAGATCGCCGAACACGACCACGGCATCCTCGACGAACACGCCGTCCGCCTGCTCGTCCGCCTCGGCGACCGGCACGATCTCCCAGCCGCGAGCGCGGAACACGTCCACGTACGCCTCCCACTGCTCGCGCGCGAGCGTGGGATCCACCGGGACTCGCTCGAGGTGCGTGAGCTCCCCCTCGGCCAGCCGCGAAGACGGCGGCCGCACGAGAAGCCGCGGCATCGTCAGCCCACGCCCGGGTAGTTGCGCTCGGGGGCCCCCACGTACAGCTGCTGGGGGCGGCCGATCTTGGTCTGCGGGTCCTGGTTCATCTCGCGCCAGTGCGCGAGCCACCCCGGAAGGCGACCGATCGCGAACAGCACGGTGAACATCCGGGTCGGGAAGCCCATGGCCTTGTAGATGACGCCGGTGTAGAAGTCGACGTTCGGGTATAGCCGGCGGGAGATGAAGTAGTCGTCGCGCAGGGCGATCTCCTCCAGCTCCTTCGCGAGATCCAGCAGCGGGTCACTGACGCCGAGCTCGGCGAGCACCTCGTCGGCGGACTCCTTGACGAGCTTCGCGCGCGGGTCGTAGTTCTTGTACACGCGGTGTCCGAAGCCCATGAGCTTCACGCCGTCTTCCTTGTTCTTGACCCGCTCGACGAAGCGCTGCACGCTCTCGCCGGAGTCACGGATGCGGCCCAGCATGTCGAGCACGGCCTCGTTCGCACCGCCGTGAAGCGGCCCGGAGAGGGCGTTGATACCCGCCGAGACCGAGGAGAAGATGTTCGCCCCGGTGGATCCCACCAGACGCACCGTCGACGTCGAGGCGTTCTGCTCGTGGTCCTCGTGCAGGATCAGCAGGCGCTCGAGCGCCCGCGACATCACGGGGCTGATCTGGTACTGCTCGCTGAGCACGCCGAAGTTGAGCTTCAGGAAGTTGTCGACGAAGCTGAGCGAGTTGTCGGGATACAGGAAGGCCTGGCCGACGCTCTTCTTGTGCGCGTAAGCCGCGATCACAGGAAGCTTCGCGAGCATCCGGATGGTGTTGAGCTCGACGAACTCGGGGTTGTGCGGATCCGACTGGTTCTCGTAGTAGGTCGAGAGCGCCGCCGTGGCGGCCGACAGCACGGACATGGGATGCGCGGTGTGCGGCAGCGCCGAGAAGAAGCGCTTCAGATCCTCGTGCAGCAGCGTGTGACGCCGGATGCGGTTGTCGAAGTCCTCGAGCTCGCTCGCGCTGGGCAGCTCGCCGTAGATGAGGAGCCAGGCGACCTCGAGGTACGTCGAGTTCTTCGCGAGCTGCTCGATCGGGTACCCGCGGTAGCGGAGGATGCCCTCGTCGCCGTCGATGAAGGTGACCGCGGACTTGGTCGCCGCGGTGTTCACGAACCCGTAGTCGAGGGTCGTGTGTCCGGTCTGACGCGTCAGCGACGACACATCGATGCTGGGCGCACCGTCCGTGCCCGTCAGCACAGGCAGCTCCGCGGTGTGCTCTGCGACGGTCAGACGTGCGGTCTTCTGCTGCGAGCCGGCTTCGGTCACGGCGCCTCCTTGCGATGGATCGTCGGCGAAAGGTGGGGATCCTCGGTCGCCCGGTGGCGACCCGCCCGGGCACGCTACGTGTCGGCGCGCCCCTGCGATTACAGCCTAGCCGTGGCAGCGGCCTACGGTGACTGGCGCCAAAGGAACGTGCGATCCGTAGGAGAAAAGCTACGAACTTGCGGCGTGCAGGCGCGCCGCCGCCGCCGCGATCCGCTCATCCGTCGCCGTGAGGGACAGTCGGATGTGGTGCGGATGGTGCGGTCCGTAGAAGTGTCCGGGGCCGGCCAGGATGCCGAGACCCGCGAGGGCGGCCATGCTCTCCCACGCATCCTCGCCGCGCGTCGCCCAGAGATAGAGTCCGGCTTCGCTGCGGTCGACGCGGAAACCTGCGGCCTCCACGGCCGGCTTGAGCACCGCCCGCCGGGCACCGTAGCGCTCCTTCTGCGCGACGACATGGGCGTCGTCACCGAGCGCGGCCACCATCGCGGCCTGCACGGGGGCCGGCAGCATGAGCCCCAGGTGCTTGCGCGCCGTCAGCAGCCGTGCGACCAGGGCGGGATCCCCCGCGAGGAAGGCGGCACGATAGCCGGCGAGATTGGACTGCTTGCTCAGCGAGTAGACCGACAGCACGCCGGACAGATCGCCGGCGACCACGGCGGGATCCAGGACCGAGGGCACGGGGGCATCCGCCCACGGCGCTTCCCATCCCAGCTCGGCGTAGCACTCGTCCGACACGAGCACCGCGCCGAGCTCTCGGGCCCGCTCGCGGGCCCGACGCAGCTCGACGACGCTCCACACCCGTCCGTCCGGGTTGCCGGGAGAGTTGATCCAGACGAGCTTCGTGCCCTCCGGCCACGAGGCCGGGTCGTCTGCGGCCACCGCCGTCGCCCCGACCAGGCGTGCTCCGACCTCGTAGGTCGGATACGCGGCGACCGGATGCACGACGGTGTCTCCCACGCCGAGCCCGAGCAGCAGCGGAAGCAGGGCCACCAGCTCTTTCGAACCGACGGTCGGCAGCACGTGCGAGATGGTGAGATCCGCGACGCCGCGGCGGCGCGCGTACCAGTCGACGATCGCCTCGCGCAGCGGGGGCGTACCCACCGTCTGCGGATAGGCATGCGCGTCGGTCGCGGCCGCGAGGGCGGCCTCGACGACCGCCGGGGTGCGGTCGACAGGAGAGCCGATCGAGAGATCGACGATGCCGTCGGGATGACGGCGCGCGGCCTCGGCGTACGGCGCGACGGCGTCCCAGGGATAGTCGGCGAGGTCGGCGACGCTCATCTAGGCGTTCACTCGCCCTGGGGCGGCAGCTCGGCGATGACCGGGTGGTCCTTGTGGATCACGCCGACCTTGGCGGCACCACCGGGCGAGCCGATGTCGTCGAAGAACTCGACATTCGCCTTGTAGTAGTCCTGCCACTCTTCCGGCAGGTCGTCCTCGTAGTAGATGGCTTCCACGGGGCAGGCCGGCTCGCAGGCGCCGCAGTCCACGCACTCGTCGGGGTGGATGTAGAGCGAGCGATCGCCCTCATAGATGCAGTCGACGGGGCATTCGTCGATGCAGGCACGATCCTTGACATCGACGCACGGAAGGGCGATCACATACGTCACGGGACCAGTCTAGTTCGCCTCGACTGCCCGTCGGGGCGCGCGCGGCCACGCCACGACGACCGCTGCCACCAGCGGGACGGCGCCCATCCAGATCAGCGCGAGCGTCTCGTGCGCCACGGTGAACAACACCGACCCGCCCGTCGACGGCTGGGCGAACACGTACGTGATGACCATGACGCCCAGCGCTGCCGCGAGGGTCGCCCACCTGTCCCCCGTCAGCAGCCGCACGGCGATCAGCAGCGCACCGGCCCCGATCACCCCGAGCAGGAGTCCGATCGGCGCCGGTCCGATGAATGCCGCATGCGCGAAGGATCCGGCGGCGCCGTAGACGACCCCGACGACGAGTGCGATCGCCCAGGCGGCGATACGAGATGCAAGCGAGCCCACCCCGGGATCCTAGTCGTCGGGGATGGGAGTCGTCTCAGGCCGCCCAGCCAACCAGACGAAGCAGCGCCGCGACGGCGGCGGCCGCGACCACGACGACGAGGAACGGGGCGCGGAGCGCGAGGAGGCCGGCGGCGACCAGGAGCGCGGGCAGGCGAGCATCGAGCACGATCGCCTGTCCCGCTCCGAGTGCCTGCACGGCGACCAGCGCACCCAGCAGGGCGACGGTCAGCAGATCCGCGATACGGGCGGGCCTCGGTGCTTCGACGAAGCGCGTCGGGATGGCGTATCCCACGGCCTTGAGGGCGAGGCAGATCACCGCGGCGAGAACGACCGCGTTCCACAACGTCACGACGCCGCCTTCGCCCCGGAGCGATCGCCCCACCCGACGACGACCGCCACGAGGGCGGCGATCAGCACGGGAACACCCGGCATGAGCGCGGGCGTGAGGACCGTCGCGACCACGGCCGCGGCGATGCCGACGGCGATGGCCTGTCTGCCCACCAGGCGCGGCCACAGCAGCGCGAGGAAGGCCGCGGCGGCCGCGGCATCCAGTCCGTACGCGCGCGGGTCCCCCAGGACGTCGCCCAGGAGCGCACCCGCCAGCGTCGAGATGTTCCAGCCGACGTAGATGCCGACGCCCGTGACCCAGAATCCGAGAGCGCGGGCACGCGCATCCGTCTGCGCGAGCGAGACGGCGGTCGATTCATCGATCGTGAACCCGGCAGCGGCCATCTTGCGCCACATTCCGTCGAACTGCGGCGACAGCCGCATGCCGTACGCGACGTTACGCACCCCGAGGAGCGCCGCGGAGGCGATCGCCGCGGGCGCGGCAGCGATCCCTCCGGCGGCGATGACACCGACGAAGGCGAACTGCGATCCGCCGGTGAACATGAGCAGGCTCAGGACGCACGTCTGCCAGACATCGAGGCCGGCAGCGACCGAGAGGGCGCCGAAGGAGATGCCGTACGCACTCGTCGCCAGGGCGACCGCAAGACCCTGGCGCACCGCGCGGCGGCCGGGGTCGGGCAGGCTCTCCACATCCATCACCACATGATGTCCGTCGGGGAGAACGTTCGTCAAACCGAACGCTCGTACGTCATACTGAACAAATGGAGAGCATCGGTCCACGCATCGCACGGTCGCTCCGCCGCGAACGGGAACGCGCGGGGATGAGTATCTCCGAACTGGCCCGCCGGGCCGAAGTGGGAAAGGCCACGATCTCGCAACTCGAGTCAGGCGCCGGCAACCCCAGCGTGGAGACGCTCTGGGCGATCGCGACGGCTCTGGGCGTGCCGTTCGCGGTCTTCGTCGAAGAGCCCGACGACGGACTGCGCCTCATCCGTGCGGGGGCGGGCGACGGCATCCGCGCGGCGGACTCGCCCTACAGCGCCCTGTTGCTCGCGGCGGGCTCGCCGAACTCGCGCAGCGACCTCTACCTGCTTCGCGCGGAGCCGGGCGAACCGCGTCGGTCGCGGCCGCACACGCTCGGCACCGTCGAGCACGTCGTGCTGATCACCGGACGCGCGGCCGCAGGGCCGGCGGACTCCCCCGTCGAACTCTCGCCGGGCGACTACCTCCGGTATCGCGGGGATGCGCCTCACGTCTTCGAGGCGCTCACCCGCGATACCAGTGCGGTTCTCGTCTCCGAGGTCCGCTGAGTCCGACTCAGGCGTTTGCGTCCTGGCGCTTCAGACGGGATGCGGCACGGCCGCGCTCGGTCGCGTCGAGCACGACCTTGCGGATGCGCACCTTCTCGGGGGTGACCTCGACGCATTCGTCGTCGCGGGCGAACTCGAGCGACTCCTCGAGGGTCAGCACACGCGGCGGCGTCATCGACTCGAAGGAGTCGGAGGTCGACGAACGCATGTTCGTGAGCTTCTTCTCCTTGGTGATGTTGACGTCCATGTCGTCGGCGCGCGAGTTCTCGCCGATGACCATGCCCTCGTAGACCTCCTCGGTCGGCTGGACGAAGAAGCTCATCCGCTCCTGCAGCGCGATCATGGCGAACGGGGTGACGACACCCTGGCGGTCGGCGACGATCGAGCCGTTCTGACGCGTCGTGATGGAGCCGGCCCAGTCGTCGTAGCCGTGGGAGATCGCGTTCGCGATACCCGTGCCGCGCGTGATGGTCAGGAACTCGCTGCGGAAGCCGATGAGGCCGCGCGAGGGGACGACGAACTCCATGCGGACCCATCCGGTGCCGTGGTTCGTCATGTTGTCCATGCGGCCCTTGCGAGCTGCCATGAGCTGCGTGATCGCGCCGAGGTGCTCCTCGGGAGCGTCGATCGTGAGGTGCTCGAACGGCTCCTTCAGTTTGCCGTCCTCGCCGCGCTTCGTGACGACCTGGGGCTTGCCGACGGTGAGCTCGAAGCCCTCACGACGCATGTTCTCGACGAGGATCGCCAGCGCCAGCTCACCGCGGCCCTGGACCTCCCAGGCGTCGGGGCGGCCGATGTCGACGACCTTGAGCGAGACGTTACCGATGAGCTCCCGGTCGAGGCGGTCCTTCACCATGCGCGCCGTGAGCTTGTGGCCCTTGACCTTGCCCATGAGCGGCGAGGTGTTCGTACCGATCGTCATCGAGATCGCCGGGTCGTCGACCGTGATGGCCGGCAGCGGGCGGACATCCTCGGGGTCGGCGATCGTCTCACCGATCGTGATGTCCTCGAATCCGGCGATGGCGACGATGTCACCGGGGCCGGCGGACTCGGCCGGGAAGCGCTCGAGCGCCTTGGTCTTGAGCAGCTCCGTCACGCGCGCGTTGGAGTGCGAACCGTCGTGGCGGACCCACGCGACGGTCTGACCCTTCTTGAGGGTGCCGTTGAAGACGCGCAGGAGAGCCAGGCGGCCGAGGAACGGGCTGGAGTCGAGGTTGGTCACCCACGCCTGCAGCGGTGCCTCGTCGTCGTAGGACGGCGCCGGCACGTGTTCGAGGATCGCCTCGAACAGCGGCTCGAGGTCTTCGTTGTCGGGCAGCGACCCGTTCTCGGGGCGCGTGCGCGACGCGGCGCCGGCGCGGCCGGAGGCGTAGACCACGGGAACGTCCAGCAGCGCGTCGACGTCGAGGTCGGGAACGTCGTCCTGGAGATCGGAGGCCAGACCCAGCAGGAGGTCGTGAGCCTCCTCCTCGACCTCGGCGATGCGTGCGTCGGGGCGGTCGGTCTTGTTCACGAGCAGGATGACCGGCAGCTTCGCCTCGAGCGCCTTGCGCAGCACGAAGCGAGTCTGGGGAAGCGGCCCCTCGGAGGCGTCGACGAGCAGCACGACACCGTCCACCATCGACAGGCCGCGCTCCACCTCGCCGCCGAAGTCGGCGTGACCCGGGGTGTCGATCACGTTGATCGTGATCGGGCTGTCGGTGTGGATGCCGTTGTACGTGATCGCCGTGTTCTTGGCGAGGATCGTGATGCCCTTCTCACGCTCCAGGTCGTTGGAGTCCATCGCGCGCTCTTCGACGTGCGCGTGTTCACCGAACGAGCCCGTCTGACGGAGCATGGCATCGACGAGAGTCGTCTTGCCGTGGTCGACGTGGGCGACGATCGCGACGTTACGCAGATCGGAGCGGAGGGCGCGCGCCATACAGGTTTCCTTGCAGTGAGGGAGGGTGACCCGGGACTCCGGGCCCTTCAGTCTACCGCAGGCGACTGTGAGACGGTCAGCCGGCCCCGACGACCGCGACGGCGATGCCCGCCCAGACCACCAGCGCGATGAGCGCCACGAGCGCCGGGAGGTCCCACATCCGCCGTACCGGGGCGGGCACGGCGGTGGGCTCGAGGGCCGAATGCCAGTCGTCGATGATGCGCTCGGCGTCTTGCGAGCCGGCCGCGGGCCGGTCGTCGCTCGGAGAACGGCGCGCGCCGCTGCGGGCGGAGACCGGTCCCCCGTAGCAGGTGAGCGTGCGCCCCTCGGTCGTCTCGATGACGAGCTGGTAGCGCATGCGGATGTCGGCGATCGCGGAGAAGGGGATGCGGGTGATGCGCAGGAAGTTCTGCACGCGCAGACCGTCGGCGGAGCTGGTCACGCTGGACGCGAAGACGCCGACGTAGATCCCCCACAGCGCAAGCAGGATCCACGGGGCGAGCAGCAGCGCGCTCACGAGCCCGGCGCGGATCAGCGCGTCGCCGAGGAGGAAGGCGGCGGCGACCGCCGAGATGATGATCCCGACGGTCGCCGACGTCGACCGGTAGACGGTGCGGTTCAGTTGCCGCCTCCGAGGGGAATGGTCGCGCCGGGGATGGCATCCAGCAGGCGGCGGGTGTACTCCTCGGCCGGGTTGGCGAAGATCTCGTCGACCGTGCCCTGCTCCACGATGCGCCCCTTCTCCATCACCGCGACCATGTCGGCGGCCACACGCACGACGGCGAGGTCGTGGGTGATGAAGAGGTAGGTCAGCTCGAGCTCGGACTGCAGCTCGGCGAGCAGCTGCAAGATCTGATCCTGCACCAGCACGTCGAGGGCCGAGACCGCCTCATCCAGCACGACGATGTCGGGCTTGAGTGCGAGCGCGCGGGCGATGGCCACGCGCTGACGCTGACCACCGGAGAGCTCGTTCGGGTAACGGGTCGCCAGCTCCTGCGGGAGCGAGACCTGGTCGAGCAGCTCACGCACGCGCTCACGACGGGAGGCGCCGTCGCCGACCTTGTGGATCTCCATCGGCTCCGCGATCGTGTTGCCGATGTTGCGGAGCGGATCGAGCGAGCCGTACGGGTCCTGGAACACCGGCTGCATCCGACGACGAAGCGCGAAGGCCTGCCGATTGGAGAGGCTCGCGATGTTGGTGCCGTCGATCTCGATGGACCCCGCGGTGGGATCCTCGAGCTTCAGCACCATCTTCGCGACCGTGGACTTGCCCGATCCGGACTCGCCGACCAGGGCCAGCGTCTTGCCGCGCGGGATCTCGAACGAGACACCGTCGACAGCACGGAAGGCTTCGCTGCGGAAGCCGCCCTGGCGGATCTTGTACTCCTTGGTCAGGTCGGTCACGCGGATCGCGGGAGCGAGACCCTCGATGTCGTCGGTCGTCTCGATGCCCCGACTCTCCGCACGCGCCTGGATGCGCTGCGAGGCGAGCGAGGGAGCCGCCGCCACGAGGCGCTGCGTGTAGGGATGCAACGGGTTCTGGAGGATCTCACGGCTCGGGCCGGACTCGACGATCTCACCGTTCTGCATGACGATGATCTTTTCGGCGCGCTCGGCCGCAAGACCCAGGTCGTGCGTGATCAGCAGCACCGAGGTGCCCTTCTCCCGCGTGAGCTTCGCCATGTGGTCGAGGATGACGCGCTGGACCGTGACGTCCAGTGCGGACGTCGGCTCGTCGGCGATCAGCAGCTTCGGGTCGGCCGCGAGGCCGATGCCGATGAGCGCGCGCTGGCGCATACCGCCCGAGAACTGGTGGGGGTACTGGTGCAGGCGCTTGGCCGCATCAGCGAGTCCGGCCTGCTGCAGCACCTCGATCGCCCGCTGGGTGACCTCCTTGCGGCCGGTGGCGATACCGTTCGCACGGATCGCCTCCTTGACCTGGAAGCCGATCGACCACACCGGGTTGAGGTTCGACATCGGGTCCTGCGGCACGTAGCCGATCTCCCGACCGCGCAGGCGCTCCATCTGGGTGCGGCTGAGGCCGGTCAACTCACGCCCGTCGAGCGTGATGCTGCCCTGCGTGACGTGTCCGGTTCCGGGGAGCAGGTTGACGACCGCGGAGGCGGTGGTGGACTTGCCCGAACCGGACTCGCCGACGATCGCGACCGTCTCGCCGGGGAACACGTCGAGGTTCACACCGTGGAGCACCTCTCGGCTGCCCGACTGGGTGTCGAAGGCGACGCGGAGGTTGCGGATGCTGAGCAACGGGGTTGCGGCGCTCTCGCTCATCGGCGGGCCCTCGCTCTCGGGTCGAGGGCGTCGCGGATCAGCTCGCCCAGGAGGATGAACGCGAGGACGGTGAGCGTCAGCGCGATCGACGGGTAGATGAGCGCCATCGGAGCGATGCGCAACGACTGCTGCGCCTCGGAGATGTCACGGCCCCACGACATGACGTCGGAGCCGAGGCCGACACCCAGGAACGCCAGCGTCGCCTCGGCGACGATGGCCGCCGCCAGGCTGAGGGTCGAGATGACCAGCAGCGGCGCGATCGCGTTGGGTACGACGTGCGAGAGCATCGTGCGGAATCGCGACTGCCCGAGAGCCCGCGATGCGGTCACGAAGTCCGCCTGCCTGACGCGCAACACCTCGGCGCGCACGACGCGGGCGGTCGAAGCCCACGAGAATCCACCGATCGCGATGGCGAGGGTGAACACGTTGCGGAAGTCGGAGAACACGCTCATCACGACGACGGCGGCCAGGATGTAGGGGATCGAGAAGAAGATGTCGCCGACGCGGGAGAGCAGCGAGTCGAGCCATCCGCCGTAGAAGCCGGCCAGCGCGCCCATGATCAGACCGATCGAGGATCCGATGAGGGTCGACAGCAGACCGACCGAGAGCGACGTGCGGGATCCCCACACGATGCGCGCATAGATGTCGCACCCCTGGAACGTGAACCCCAGCGGGTGACCCGCGGCCGGGCCGCCGTTGCTGTTGGACAGCTGGCAGTCGTCATTGGGCGGCGTCTGGGTGAACAGCGTCGGCCACACGGCCATCAAGAGGATGAAGGCGACGACGGCGAGCGAGATCCAGAAGGTGGGGCGCTTGCGCAGGTCGCGCCACGCATCCCGCCAGAGGCTGGAGGGCTTCTCGTCGGCGATGCGGACGGCGTCGACCGTCAGCGACGCGTCCTTGACCTCGGCGACGTAATGCGTCGGCAGTTCGGAGTTACTTGACATAGCGGATCCTCGGGTCGAGCAGACCGTAGAGCAGGTCGATCACCAGGTTGACGAGAACGTAGATGATCACGAAGACGGTGACGAACGACACGATCGTCGGACCCTCGTGGCGCAACGTCGCCTGGAAGAGCGTGTTGCCGACGCCGGGGACGTTGAAGATCGCCTCGGTGACGGTGGCACCCACCAGCAGGACACCGAAGTTGGTGGCCGAGTTGGTGATGACCGGGATGAGCGAGTTGCGCAGCACGTGCACGGGGATGACGCGTCGACGCGGCAGGCCCTTGCTGTACGCCGTACGCACCCAGTCCTGGTTCAGCGTGTCGATGACCGAGCCGCGCATGAGTCGCATGCTCGTGGCGTAGAGGCTGAACCCCAGCACCAGTGCCGGCAGCCACAGGTCGCCCCAGTTGTTGTTCCCACCGACCGTCGGCTTGAACCAGCCGAACTGCAGGGCGAGGAAGTACTGCGCGAGGAAGGCGAGGACGAAGATCGGCATCGCGACGAACAGCAGCGAGATGACGAGTGCGACGTTGTCGAAGATCTTGCCCTTACGCAGGGCCGACACCGTGCCGATGATGATGGCGAGCGAGAACTCGATGCCGATGGCCATCACCGCGAGACGACCGGTCACCGGCAGCGTTCGGGCGAGGACGTCATTGACCGATTGGCCCGAGAACGTGTTGCCCAGGTCTCCCTGGAAGATGCCGGTGATGTAGTAGAAGTACTGCACGATGAACGGTTCGTTCAGGTGGTACTGCGCCTCGAGTGCGTCGATGACCGACTGGCTCGGCGTCTTGTCGCCGAACAGAGCCAGGATCGGGTTTCCCGGCATCGCGAAGACGAGGAAATAGATGAGCAGTGTGGATCCCAGGAACACCGGGATCACCTGCAGGATGCGTCTGAGGATGTAAGCGAGCATCCTCTCTCCCTCCGAGAAAGTGGCCGAGGAGTATCCTCGCACGATCGGTGCAAGAACCCCCCGCCCGACGAGAGACCGGCGCCCGCGTGGTGACGCGGACGCAGGTCTCTGGACAGGCCGCGAGGCGGTGACGGGATCGTCACCGCCTCGCGGTCGCGATCAGAAGAGCTATCAGCCCTTCGTGATCTGGTAGTACAGCGGAACCGAGTTCCAGCCGAACACGACGTTCTGAACCGTGTCAGCGTACCCGCCGTTCACGTTCGAGTACCACAGCGGGATGGCGGGGAGGTCCTTGAGCAGGATCTCCTGAGCCTTCTCGTAGTCGGCCGTGGCCGCGTCGACGCTGTCAGCAGCCGCGCCGGAGGCGAGCAGCTTGTCGAACTCGGGGTTCGAGTAGTCACCGTCGTTCGAGGATGCGCCCGTGCCGTACAGCGGAGCGAGGAAGTTGTACAGACCCGGGTAGTCGGCCTGCCAACCGGTGCGGAACGCGGTGGTGATCGTGCGGTTGGTCACCTCGGTGCGCAGCGAAGCGAAGTCGACGAACGGAGCGCCGGACGCATCGATGCCGAGCGTGTTCTTGATCGAGTTCGTGGTCGCGTCGACCCAGGCCTGGTGGCCGCCGTCGGAGTTGTACGCGATCTGGAACGTGCCGCTCCAGGGCGAGATCTTGTCGGCCTCGGCCCACAGCTCCTTCGCCTTGTCCTGGTTGTACTTGAGGACGTCGGCGCCCTCGAGCGAGTCGGACCATCCACCGATGACCGGCGACGAGAAGTCGCTGGCCGGCGTACGCGTGCCGTTGAAGATGGTCTTCGTGATCGCGTCGCGGTCGATCGCGAGCGAGAGCGCCTCACGACGCAGCTGACCCTCTTCGCCCGAGAAGTGCGCGAGGCTCTCCGGGATCGTGAACGACTGGAAGATCGCGGCGGGCTGGTTGACCGCGCGCTCGCCCAGGTCGGACTCGAAGGTCGCCTGTGCGCTGGTGGGGATCGCGTCGAGGACGTCGAGGTTGCCCGACTGGAGGTCGGCGTAGGCGCCGTCCAGGTTGGCGTAGAAGACGATGTCCAGGCCACCGTTCTTGGCCTCGCGGCCACCGGTGTAGGCGTCGTTCTTCACGAGGTTGATCTCGACGTCGTGCTGCCACGCGCCCTCGCTGGCCAGCTTGTAGGGGCCGTTGCCGATCGGGTTCTCACCGAAGGCGGTCGGGTCCTCGAAGGCGACCTCGGGAAGCGGGTAGTACGCCGAGTAGCCCAGGCGCTGCACGAAGTCGGCGGCGACGGGGTTGGAGAGCTTGATCGTGAAGGTCGTGTCGTCGACCTTGGTCAGACCGGTGAGCTCGGAGTCGGTCTCCTCGCTGTAGCCCTCGATGTCGGAGAACCAGGAAGCGTTCTTCTGGGCGTTCGACTTCAGAGCGCCGTAGTTCCAGGCCTTGATGAAGCTGTCGGCGGTGACGGCCTCGTCGTTGCTGAACTTCTGGCCCTCCTTGAGCTTCACCGTGATGGTGTTGGCGTCGTCGACGGTGATCGAGTCGGCGACATCGTTGACGATGTTGCCTTCGCCGTCGTAGTAGGCCAGGCCTGCGTAGATCGAGTCGACGATCTTGCCGCCGCCGGTCTCGTTCGTGTTGGCCGGGAAGAGCGGGTTCTCCGGCTCCGAACCGTTGACCTTGATGATGGCACCGGCGTCGCCACCGGTAGAGGTCGGCTCGTCCGAGCCGCCACTCGCGCAGCCGGCCAGGGCGAGAGCCCCGATACCGGCCAGCGCCACGCTCGCGAGAGCGATCTTGCTGCGCTTCACTGTTCCTCCTGGAAAAGGGATGATGCAGGCACGACGAGCTGTGAAAGCATCGTGCCGCGGATACCGAAACACTAAGCACGACCCACTGCTTGGTCAAAACGACCGCGCGAATAGTTACACACCCTTAACGAACCCCCTCGTGAACCGAGCAGATTGCTCAAGCCCGCCCACGACAGCAGGCCGCGCGGGCCGGAACTATTCCCCGCTCGACCTCGGGGCATCGGCCGAGGGCTGCCACGTCGCGAAGAAGGAGAGGATGCGGTCGCTCGGCGCCTCGGCCGGAGGCCCCGCGAGCGCGTCGGACCACACCGTGAGCTGCGGTACGGCGAACAGCGGTAGCGCCCACGCCTCATCGGACACGGCCTCGTCCAGTCGGGACAGAAGCGCGTCGCGCTGCGTTCGGTCCAGGGCGGAGGACGCGTCGACGACCAGCGCGTCGATCTCCTCGTCGCTCCAGCCGTACACGTTCTGCGCCGCCGCTGTGTGGAACACCGTCGCCTGCGCGACGATTGCCGCGGGGTCGGGACTCCAGGCGAACAGGGCGGCGTCGTATGCGTCCGGCTGGTCCCTCAGCACACGCATCCAGTCGGACGAGGCGACATCGACGAGGGTGACGCCCGCCTGGGATGCGGACTCGG
Source organism: Microbacterium sp. RG1 (assembly GCF_005347485.1). NCBI lineage: Bacteria > Bacillati > Actinomycetota > Actinomycetes > Micrococcales > Microbacteriaceae > Microbacterium > Microbacterium sp. RG1. The sequence goes on from NZ_CP034121.1 coordinate 1,338,846, forward strand.
ACATGAGGGCGAACTCCGCGGCCCGGCGCGCATCGCCCGCCGGGTAGAGCACACGAACGGTCAGTCCGGCCGCATCCGTCGATTGCGGGGCCGCACCTTCGGGTGTCGACGAGGGCGACGCGGAGAGCCGTGGCCCCGTCGCCTCGACCATGCCCTGGCGCAGGGGCTCATCGGCGAGCAGGGGGTGGACGAGGTCGTCCAGCATCTGCTCTCGCGGAACCGTGGTCAGGAACGCGGTGCGGGCGCGGTGCGCGCGATCCGCATCCCCGCCGTAGGACGCGGGGTCGAACACTCCCCCGCCCGCCGTCTGCAGATCCAGGTGGTCGAAGGCATCCCCCGCTGACACGCGGGAGCCTCCTGCAGCGGCCGCCGCGTCGACGAGGTCCTCGTCCGCCGCCGCCGCGGCCAGATCGGCCTCGCCGCCGGCAACGGCGGCGACGCGTTCGGCCGGGTCCTGGATCGCGCGCACCCGCACCCGCTCGACGCGCGCGGCGCTGGGACGATCGGCTGCGGTGAGATCGATCGACCGGCCGTCGTCGGCGATGCGCGCGATGTCGTAGGCACCGGCCGTGATGTGCGCCCCGTCCGGGACGTCGCCGTCGAGACGGAAGTCCTCACGGAACGCGCGCGACACGGGTGCGAGCCAGTCCAGATCGCCGGTGTCGACGGCATCCGTGAACGCGGCCTTCGCCGCCGCCGCATCCGCGTAACGCCCCGGGTAGGCGAGATCCACCAGCACGTGAGCGGCGACGGGCGGCGCGTCGAAGGCGATCTGCCAGTCCGAGTAGGGCGTGTCGTAGACGAGGGTCAGGCTGCGCCCGTCGTCACCGATCTCGGGCACCTGCGACACGAGGTCGAGGCCCTGGCCGGCTCCGGCGCCCGCATCCCAGCGTGTCTCGCCCGCGGCGTCCGTGCGGTGCGTCGTACGAGCCGCCCACGTGAGCAACAGGTCCGCGGCATCGACCGGCGCGCCGTCGGACCAGGTGGCCGAGCCGCCCATCGTGTACCGGATGGTGAGCGGATCGCGCGTGAGAACACGGACGGTGCCGAAGCTCTCGTTCGGCGAGCGGGTGCCGTCGGCCTCCCGTTGCCAGAAGCTGCCCGACGTCAGCGCTGAGAGGTCGCGGTCGGCAGCGGTGTCCTGCCCCAGCACGAACGGGTTGAGAGAGGTGACGGGCGCGGCCGTGGCAACGGTCAGGGACGAGCCCGGCAGGACGCGGTTCTCCTCTGCCGAGCAACCGACCACCGTGCCCGCCAGCAGTCCGAGCAGAGCCAGGGTGGTCACAAGCGCACGACGCCGCATCGGTCCTCCTTCTCCGCGGCGGCCGGGATGCCGCGCGCGGTCGTGTGCGTAAGCCGCACACACCCTATGCGCGCAATCTGAGCGCTTTCGAAAGCGGGACCGGCCCGCATCCGCTATGCCAAGCTGAACGGATGACGACCCTGCCCGCGCGCGAACCGTTCTGGCGCACCGTGAGGGTCTTCGATCCGCCGCGCGCGACGGGGTCCGCCCGCTCACGCGTGCGGTGGGAGATCTGGCTCGTGCTGGCCGTGACCGTCGGCAAGTCCGCGCTGTACTCGGTGCTCTCCTTCATCCGCACCCTGCAGCGCTCGCTGCAGGAGAACCAGGCCATCTCGTCGCAGCAGACCCAGCTCAACCCGGCGCGCGACGCCGAAGCGCTGTGGGACGCGCTGTACCAGCTGCTCGACATCTTCTTCTCGCTCGCGCTGGTCGCGCTCGTCGTCTACCTCCTCTGGGAACCGGGCACCAACGCGCTGCGACGGATCGGCCTCGACTTCCGCCGGTTCGGCGGCGATCTCGGACTCGGTGTCGCGTTGATCGCGATCATCGGCATCCCCGGGATCGCGCTCTACGTGGCCGGGCGCCTCGCGGGCATCACCGTCGGCGTCGTCGCCTCCCCCCTGGATGCGGCCTGGTACACCGTGCCGCTCTTGCTGCTCTCGGCTGCGCGCGCCGGGCTCACCGAGGAGGTCATCTTCCTCGGCTACCTCTTCGATCGCCTGCGCCGTCTCGGATGGGGCTGGTGGTCCATCATCCTGGCGACAGCGGCGTTGCGCGGGGCCTACCACGCCTACCAGGGCATGGGTTCGGTGGTCGGCAACTTCGCGATGGGCGTCGTGTTCGGCTGGTGCTACCGGCGCTGGGGCCGGGTGATGCCCCTCGTCATCGCGCACACCCTCATCGATGTGTTCGCCTTCGTGGGGTACCCCCTCGTGGCGTCCCTCTGGCCCGGGATCTTCTAGCGGTTGCACCGGGACCGGGCCTGCACAACCGCTCGAGGCCGGGGTGTTGCACACGGATGCGGGACCCGGCGCACGCGGTAACGACCGCCGCGCGCAGCGTGGAGCGATGACCCAGCCCATTCCCCTACGCACCGGCGCCCAGCTGCTCCCCTCTCCCGCGCCGTTGCTGCGCGCGCACGACATGCATCGCCCCGACCTCGCGCTCCGCCGCGGCGACATCGTGCGCGTGCACCGCGGGGTGTACGCCCCGACGCTCGCGTGGAGCGCGCTCGCTCCCTGGGGTCGCTATCTCGCCCGCGTGCACGCCGTGGCGCTGCAGATGCCGGATGCGGTCTTCGCACTCGAGTCGGCGGCGGCGCTGCGCGGTATCCCGCTCGTCGGTGAGGCGGCCGACGTGCACATCCTTCGTCCCGCGGACGGTACATCACGGCAAGCGGAGCGGGTCCGCATCCACACGCGCCGGGGCGGCGTCGAGATCACGGACGAGGGCGGCATCCTCACGACGGGTCCCATCGAGACCGTCGTCGCGTTCGCACGGGTTCGCAATCCCGCGCTCGCCCTCAACGTCGCCGATGCCACGCTGCGCGCACATCCGGACCTGACGCCGGAGGTCCTCGTGGCTCATAACGAGCTCGCATCCTCCAGCCGTGGCCGTCGACTGGCCCGATGGGCGCTGCATCGCGCGGATCCGCGCGCCGAGACGACGCTCGAGTCGCTGAGCCGGGCAGCCATCGAGTGGCTGGGCTTCGCGGCACCCGAACTGCAGTGGCTGGTGCACGGTGGTGGTGGCGTCGCCGACCGCGCCGACTTCGCCTGGCCGGACATCGGAGCCGTCGGAGAAGCCGACGGCCTCCTCAAGTACGACGAACGCTTCGGCGACCCGGTGCGCGCGCTGCACGACGAGAAGCGGCGAGAGAACCGCATCCGTCGCCGGGTCCGCGGCTTCGCGCGGTGGGGATGGGCCGATGTCCGCGAGCCCGAACGTCTCGGTGCGATCCTGGATGCGGCCGGCGTCCGCCGCGAGCGCACACCCGACGCGCTCGCCCTGCATGCCCTCGCCCGCACCCTGCGCTGAGCGCAACGCCCCCTCGCCGCTGTGCCCCTCCGTGCCCTGCCCACCCCTCCGCGAGGAGGAAGGGCACCCGGGTCGGGCGAGGGCACCCGGGTCAGGCGAAAGCCTCCGGGGGCGGGCAGGCGCACACGAGGTTGCGGTCGCCGTAGGCGTTGTCGATACGACGCACGGGCGGCCAGTACTTCGTGCGAACGAGCGAGGGAACGGGGTACACCGCCTCCTCACGCGAGTACGGATGTGTCCACTCGCCGCCGATGACCGACTGCGCGGTGTGCGGGGCGCCCACGAGCGGGTTGTCCGCTGCCGGCCAGCGCCCGGCGCCGACCTGCTCCGCCTCGGCGGCGATCTGGATCATCGCCTCGATGAAGCGCTCGATCTCCGCGAGGTCCTCCGACTCGGTGGGCTCGACCATGAGCGTGCCCGCGACGGGGAACGACATCGTCGGCGCGTGGAAGCCGTAGTCGATGAGCCGCTTCGCGACGTCGTCGACCGTGATCCCCGTGCGCTCGCGGAGGGGACGGAGATCCAGGATGCACTCGTGGGCGACCAGCCCGGCCTCGCCGGCGTACAGCACCGGGAAGTGCGCCTTCAGGCGGTGGGCGATGTAGTTCGCCGACAGCACGGCGGCACCGGTCGCCTCGCCCAGACCCGCGGCTCCCATCATCCGCACGTAGGCCCACGAGATCGGCAGGATGGATGCGGAACCGTACGGCGCGGCCGACACGGGACCGCCCTCGAACACGAAGCCGCCCGCGTGGTCGGCGCGCTGGGCGAGCGGGTGCGACGGGAGATAGGGGGCGAGGTGCGCCTTGGCGGCGACGGGTCCGACGCCCGGGCCTCCTCCGCCGTGCGGGATCGCGAACGTCTTGTGCAGGTTGAGGTGCGACACATCGCCGCCCAGGTCGCCAAAACGGGCGAAACCGAGGAGCGCGTTGAGGTTCGCGCCGTCGATGTACACCTGTCCGCCCGCGTCGTGCACGGCCTGCGTGATGGCGAGCACCTCGTGCTCATACACGCCGTGCGTGGATGGATAGGTGATCATGAGCGCGCCCAGTTCGTCCGCGTGCTGCGCGATCTTGGTGTGCAGGTCGTCGAGGTCGACGTTGCCTGCCTCGTCGCACGCGACCACGACGACCCGCATCCCCGCGAGCACGGCGGATGCGGCGTTCGTGCCGTGCGCGGACGACGGGATGAGGCACACGGTGCGCTCCGCGTCGTCGTTCGCGAGGTGGTAGCCGCGGATCGCGAGCAGCCCCGCGAGCTCCCCCTGGGAGCCGGCGTTGGGCTGCAGCGACACCGCGTCGTAGCCGGTGACCTCGGCGAGCCAGGTCTCCAGCTGCTCGATCAGCGCGAGCGTCCCCCGCACGTCGGCCTCCGGCGCGAAGGGATGCACGCGCGAGAACTCGGGCCACGACACCGCCGCCATCTCGGTGGCGGCGTTCAGCTTCATGGTGCACGAGCCCAGCGGGATCATGCCGCGATCGAGCGCGTAGTCGCGGTCGGCCAGCGTCTTCAGGTAGCGCATCATCGCGGTCTCCGAGCGGTGCGCGTGGAAGACCGGATGCGTGAGGAACTCGTCCCGGCGGTGGAGGTCGGGCACGACGCCGGCCAGGGGCACCGCCCCCTCGACGTCGATGACGGTCTCGTCGGGCAGCCCGAACGCGGCCGCCACCGCGGCGAGGTCGGCGGCCGTGGTCGTCTCGTCGACCGAGATCCCCACCGTCGCCTCGTCCGCGAAGAAGAGTTGGTACCCGCGGCGACGGGCCCGCTCGATGACGCGCTGAGCCGTGCCGGGGACGACGACGCGGAGTGTGTCGAAGAATGCGTCGTGCACGACCTCGAGGCCGCCTGCGCGCAGCGTCTCGGCGAGTGCCTGCGTTTTCCGGGCCACGTCGGTCGCGATCGCGCGCAGCCCCTCGGGGCCGTGGTAGACGGCGTACATCGCAGCCATCACGGCCAGCAGCACCTGCGCGGTGCAGATGTTGGATGTGGCCTTCTCCCGTCGGATGTGCTGCTCACGCGTCTGCAGCGCGAGGCGGTAGGCGGGGTGGCCCGCCGCATCCTGCGAGACGCCGACGAGGCGTCCGGGAAGCTGACGCTCGAGTCCCGCGCGCACGGCGAGGTACCCGGCGTGCGGTCCGCCGAAGCCGAGCGGGACGCCGAAACGCTGGGTGGTCCCCGCGGCGATGTCGGCGCCGAACGAGCCCGGCGAACGCAGGAGTGTGAGCGCGAGAAGGTCGGCCGCGACCACCACGAGACCGCCCTGCGCCTGGACGGAGGCGACGAGCTCGGTCGGATCCCACACGCGACCGCCGGCTCCCGGGTACTGCACGAAGGCGCCGAACACGGCGTCGGATGCGGCGGCCGGCTCCCAGGTGCGGGTGTCGATCTCGCGGATCTCGATGCCGACGGCGGCGGCGCGGTGATGCAGCAGCGCCTTGGTCTGCGGAAGCGCATCCGCGTCGACCAGGAAGACGTCAGACGCGGACTTCGAGGCGCGGCGCGCGACCAGCATCCCCTCCACGACCGCGGTCGCCTCATCCAGCATTGACGCGCCGGCGGTGGCGAGGCCGGTGAGGTCGGTCACCATCGTCTGGAAGTTGATCAGCGCTTCGAGCCGGCCCTGCGAGATCTCCGGCTGGTAGGGCGTGTACGCGGTGTACCAGGACGGATTCTCGAAGACGTTGCGAGCGATGACCGCCGGCGTGAACGTGTCGTAGTAGCCGAGGCCGATCATCGCGCGTGCCGGCCGGTTCGCATCGGCGAGCGCGCGGAGCTCGGCCAGCGCCTGCGCCTCCGTGGCCGCGTCCGGGATGCTGCTGCCGGCGCGCGGGACCGCGTGGACGGATGCGGGAACCGCCGTCTTCACCAGCGCGTCGACGCTGGCGAAACCCAGCGCGTCGAGCATGTGCCGCTGCGCGCCAGCATCCGTGCCGATGTGGCGTGCGGTGAAGGGAACGCTCACGCGGCGCCCTCGATGAGCGCCTCGTATCCGGCGCGGTCGAGCAGGGGTGCGCTCTCGCCGTCGAGCTCGATGCGCACGAGCCACGCCCCGTAGGGATCCGCGTTGACGAGCGAGGGGTCGGAGTCGACCTCGCCGTTGACCTGGATGACGCGTCCACTGAGAGGGGCGTAGAGCTCTCCGACCGACTTCGTCGACTCGATCTCGCCGCAGACCTGCCCGGCGACCACGGGCGCGTCGATCGCGGGAAGGTCGACGAAGACGACGTCGCCGAGCTGTTCGGCGGCGTAGTCGGTGATGCCGAAGGTGGCGACGCCGCCTTCGATCAGCACCCACTCGTGCTCTGCGGTGTAGGACAGCGTGGTGGGATCGACGGTCATTTCTTCCTCCGGTAGAAGGGCGGTTCGGTCACGGTCGCGGGGATTCGCGTGCCGCGTACATCGATGAACAGGTCTGTGCCGATGAGGCTCCGGTCGCCGTCGACGTAGGCGAGCGCGATCGGGTGTCCGAGGGTGGGGCTGAGCGCGCCGCTCGTGATCTCGCCGACCACGCCGCCTTCGGCATCGAGGACCCGATAGCCCGCGCGCCCCGCGCGCTTTCCCTCGGAGACGAGGGCGACCAGAACACGCGCGTCGGGTGCGGGCTCAGTGGCCCCCTTGCCGATGAAGGCGTCCTTGTCGGCGGCGACGACGCGACCGAGGCCCGCCTGGGCGGGCCGCACATCGCGGCTCAGTTCGTGCCCGTACAGCGGCATCCCCGCTTCGAGGCGGAGGGTGTCGCGCGCGGCGAGGCCCGCGGGAAGCAGGCCGAACGGCTCACCCGCTTGCAGAAGGGCGTCCCACAGCTCTCCCGCCGCGCTCGCGCGCACGAGCAGTTCGACGCCGTCCTCGCCCGTGTAGCCGGTGCGGAGGATCAGCACGGCCTGCCCCGCGAAGTCCGCCGCGCGCACGCTGTAGTAGCCGAGGTCGTCGAAGCTCCACGGCGTCGGCGCATCGCCCTGGCGACGCGCGGGTTCGGCGAGTTCCAGGCCCGGCAGCGCCTCGAGCACCGCGATGGCCGCCGGGCCTTGCAGCGCCAGCAGCGCCGAGTCGTCCGACGCGTCCTCGACGGTGACGTGCACGCCCGCGACGAATCCGAACGATCCGTCGGCGCCCACCGCGGGAGCCGGCGGTGTGAAGGATGCGCGCGCGTCGGCGAGCGCCTCGGCCACCGCATCGTGGTTGCCGGCGTTGGCGATCACGATGAACCAGTCGTCGGCGAGACGGTAGACGATGACGTCATCGACGATGCCGCCGTCTTCCGCGAGCACGAGCGAGTACTTCGCCTTCCCGAGCCGCATCGTCGAGTGCCGCGCGGCGAGCGCGTAGTCGAGGAACGCCCCGGCGTGCGCTCCCGTCACGAGGAACTCCGCCATGTGGGAGATGTCGAAGAGCCCCGCGGCTTCGCGTACGGCACGGTGCTCGGCGAGATCGGACGCGTAGCGGACGGGCATGAGCCATCCGCCGAAGTCCGTGAAGGCGGCTCCGGCCGCCTCGTGGCGGTCTCGGAGCGGGGTGGAGCGTGGATCGGTCATGAGTTCTCCCGGGTGGATGCGGGTAGGCGAGGGCCTGAGAACTCCCCCTCTGTCATGGGCCTGAGAGTTTCGAACACGCGGAGCGCGATCTTTCACCGTCGGCGGATCCGCGAGGATCGCTTTTCAGAGTCGCCCGACCGGGGCGGTACGCATACCTGAGAGATTGGCGGGGAGGCTTGCTCCTTCGGTGCTCGGACAAGATCTCCGAGGCTCTCCCGCACCGGTCGTGGGGCCGATATTCACGTTGTCGGGCCAGCATAGCCCGACGCGCCCGCGCGGGCGATTAAGGCACGCAGGCGCCGGAGCCGACGGCATCCGTCAGGGTGGGCGCAGCCTGCACGAGCGGGGCGAGCTCTGCCGCAGTCGACGCGTAGCCGACCTCGGAGCCGTCGTCGGCGCGCGCGAAGACGATACCCACGACCTCGCCCGCGGCGTTGAGCAGCGGTCCGCCGGAGTTGCCGGGGCGGACCGTCGCCGCCAGGGCGTAGACCTCGCGCTGATCGCGTCCCTGGTCGTAGATGTCGGGCACCGAGACCACTCCGACGGTCTGCACCGTGGCGCTGCCCATCGTGAACGGGCCGCCGTACGGGTAGCCCTGCACCACGGCCGCGGCGCCCGGGCCGAGATCGGTGCCCAACGGCAACGCCGCCGCGTCCAGGTCGTCCACCGCGATGAGGGCGAGGTCCGCCGTGGCGTCGACGTACACGACGCGTCCCTCACGCGCGGCGCGCCCCGGCAGCTCCACCATCGGACGCTCGACGCCGGCGATCACGTGGGCGTTGGTCACGACGCGATCCGGCGCCACGACGAAGCCGCTCCCGGTGAGGTTGCGTCCGCAGGAGTACGCCGTCCCGGCGATGCGCGCCACGGACTGCGCAGCCGCACTCAGTGCCGGGTCGTCGAGGTCGACGGGCGGCGCCACCTCGGCGGGTGCGGTCAGTTCTCCGAACAGCGCCCCCAACTGCGGGAGTCCGTCGTCGAGGACGCTCGCTCGCACCTGCGCCAACGCTTCGTCGACGGGGCGAGGAGTGAGCGTGTCGATCGTGCGCAGCACACCGGAGGACGCGAGCGCCGAGGACACGAACGGGATGCCGAGGGCTGCGACGCTCTGTCCGACGAGGGAGAGCACGAGGGCCGCGACGACCGTCATCGCCCCGGCACCCAGGACCCGATCGATCCCCCGCAGGCGGATGCGGGCGGCTCCCCGGCGCAACGCCCGGCCGAGCGCTGCGCCGAGCGACGCCCCGAGGACGAGCAGCCCCACGGCGACACCCAGCGCCGCCCAGCCGCGCCAGGCGGCGTCCGGGACCCAGCGGGACACGACCGGCACGAGCCACCAGGCGGCGACCGCGCCGAGCACGAGCCCGGCGATCGTCCCGGCGCTCGCCAGGAGTCCTCGCCGCCACCCCTGGATCAGCACGATCACCAGCACCACGACCAGCAGGATGTCGATCACGATCGGCGGCATGCGGTCAGCGTATGCGGCCGCGCTGACAGGGTGCCGCGAGCGCCGGGTGACGGCGACGGATTTTGCTTCTGGTCGCGATGACATTAAGATCGTCCCGAGTTAAGGTCACCATGACACGAACTAACCCCTCTCCCGACACCGCCGACGCCGAGTCCACCGAGACGCGCGTGGCGGTCTCCACCGTGATCTTCAGCCTGCGGCGCGACGGCGACGACGATCCGCGTCTCGTCCTCCCCCTCGTCAAGCGCACCCGCGATCCGCACGAAGGATTGTGGGCGCTGCCGGGCGGTTGGCTGGACGCCGCGGAGAACCTCGATGAGGCGGCTTCTCGCACGCTCGCCGAGACGACCGGTCTCAGCGCGAGCTACCTCGAGCAGCTCTACGCGTTCGGCGACATCGACCGATCCCCCAGTCGCGTCGTCTCGATCGTCTACTGGGCGCTGCTGCGCTCCGACGAGGTCGATGCGCAGAGCGCCGCGCACGAGGCCGCGGGAGACGCACCCGAGAACGTCGACTGGTTCACGGCGACCGATCTTCCGCCCCTCGCCTTCGACCACAACGCGATCGTCGACTACGCCCTGTGGCGGCTGCGCAACAAGGTCGGCTACAGCCGCATCGCGCACGGTCTGCTCCCGGACGCCTTCACCCTCGCGGATCTGCGCGAGGTCAACGAGGCGATCCTGGACCGCAAGCTCGACCCCGCCAACTTCCGCCGGCAGGTCGAGAACAGCAACACCTTGATCCCCACCGAGTCGTTCCGCACCGGAAGTCACCGGCCGGCACGGCTGTACCGCTACAACCAGGACGTCGAGCTGGCCGATCGCGGCCCGCTCGGCCGCCCGCGAAGTCACGAATCGAGCACGACATGAGCACGACGCTGACCATCCAGCCGCGTCCCATCGATCCGTCCGTCGATCACGAGATCCAGGCGATCGTCTCGGGCGCCGGGTCGGGGTCCACCTGCAACACCGACCTCGCGGCGGGCCCGTGGGACTTCGACGCGCGCCCCGGATACGGACCCGGCGCCTCGATGGGCGATGTGATCCCCACCGGCTCCCCGCGTCAGGGCATGCTGCCTGCGGCCTACCGCGACGCGAGCGACGACGAGCTCGACGCCCGCATCCGCCGCGCGAAGCAGACGCTCGGCGAACGCGTGGTCGTGCTCGGCCACTTCTACCAGCGCGAGGAGGTCGTGCGCCACGCCGACTACGTGGGCGATTCGTTCCAGCTCGCCAACGCCGCGCTCGAGCACCCGAACGCCGAGGCGATCGTCTTCTGCGGCGTGCACTTCATGGCCGAGACCGCCGACCTCCTCTCGCAGCCCGAGCAGGCCGTCATCCTTCCCAACCTGGCCGCCGGGTGCTCCATGGCCGATATGGCCGACATCGACCAGGTCGAGGAATGCTGGGAGCAGCTGGAGGAGCTTTACGGCGACATGGACGCCCCCGACGCCGATGGCCTCGTGCCGGTCGTGCCGGTGACCTATATGAACTCGTCCGCGGCGATCAAGGGTTTCGTCGGACGCCACGGTGGCATCGTCTGCACCTCTTCCAACGCGCGCACCGTGCTCGAGTGGGCCTTCGCGCGGGGCCGCCGGGTGCTGTTCTTCCCCGACCAGCACCTCGGACGCAACACCGCGAAGGCCATGGGCGTGCCGCTCGAGCAGATGCCGATGTGGAACCCGACGAAGCCGCTCGGCGGCAGCGACGAGCAGACGCTCACCGATTCCCGCGTCATCCTCTGGCACGGCTTCTGCTCGGTGCACCGCCGCTTCACGGTCGACCAGATCGACAAGGCGCGCGCAGAGCACCCGGGCGTCCGCGTGATCGTGCACCCGGAGTGCCCGATGGCCGTCGTGGACGCGGCCGACGAGGCAGGCTCCACCGACTACATCCGCAAGGCGATCGCGGCCGCGACCGAGCCCACGACCTTCGCGATCGGCACCGAGATCAACCTGGTGCAGCGCCTCGCCGCGCAGTACCCGCAGCACGAGATCTTCTGCCTCGACCCGGTGGTCTGCCCGTGCTCGACCATGTACCGCATCCACCCCGGCTACCTCGCCTGGGTTCTGGAGGGCCTCGTCGCCGGTGAGACGCTCAACCGGATCACCGTGCCCGCCTCCGTCGCCGACCCGGCTCGTGTCGCCCTCGAGCGGATGCTGGCCGCCAAGCCCTCCGGCAGCGCCGCATGAGAGCGGTCGTCGTCGGCAGCGGCATCGCCGGGCTCACGGCAGCGCTCGCCGCGGCCGAGGGCGGAGCCGAGGTCACGCTCATCACGAAGGCCGCGGCGGATGCGGGCAGCACCGCGCACGCGCAGGGCGGGATCGCCGCCGTCACGGCGACGAGCGACTCCCCCGGCGCCCACTTCGACGACACACTGACCGCCGGCGCGGGCCTGAACGATCCGGCCGCGGTGCGGGTGCTCGTCGAAGCCGGTGGCGAGACGATCCGCGCCCTGCTGGCAGCGGGCGTTCCGTTCGACCGCGACCGTGCCGGTGAGCTGCGACGGGGCCTGGAGGCCGCGCACTCGGCGCCCCGCGTGCTGCACGCGGGCGGCGACGCGACGGGGGCGGCAATCGAGGCCGCCCTGCTCGCCCGACTCGCCGACAACGCCGTGAGCGTGCGTGAGCACACGTTCCTGGCCGACCTCGTCCTCGAGGCAGGAAAGGTCTCGGGCGTCGATGTGGTCGACGCGTCCGGGAAGCGCGAGCGGATCGACGCGGACGCCGTCGTGCTGGCCACGGGCGGCGTGGGCCAGCTTTACGCCCACACCACCAACCCCTCGGTCGCGACCGGCGACGGCATCGCCGCCGCGATCCGCGCGGGCGCCGCCGTCGCCGATCTGGAGTTCGTGCAGTTCCACCCCACCGCCTTCGACGGCGAGGACTCGTTCCTCGTCTCCGAGGCCGTCCGAGGAGAGGGCGCCGTGCTGCGCGATGCGGCCGGCCGACGCTTCGCGTTCGATGCGCACCCGGACGGCGAGCTCGCGCCCCGCGACGTGGTCGCTCGCGCGATCGCCCGACAGTCCGCCTCCCAGCCGGGCATCCCCGTCGTGCTGGATGCGACGGGTCTCGGCGGGGCTGAGGCCCTCGCCGCCCGCTTCCCCACGATCGACAGCGCGCTGAGAGCACGCGGGATCGACTGGTCGACGACGCCCGTACCGGTCACCCCGGCCGCGCACTATCTGATGGGCGGGGTCCTCACCGATCTCGACGGGCGCACCAGCGTCCCCGGGCTCTTCGCCGTCGGCGAGACGGCGCGCACCGGCGTCCACGGCGCGAACCGCCTGGCATCCAACTCGCTGCTGGAGGGCGCCGTGTTCGGCGCGCGGGCGGCGGCTGCCCTGCTCGCCGATCCCGTGAGAGCGGCCGACGTCCCGGCCGCAGAGCCGGCGGCGGCTGCCGAGCCCGCGAGCGACGCGCCCGGGTTCAGCCGGATGGGCCTGCAGCAGTTGCTCTGGGATCACGCGGGACTGGAGCGCGACGAGACGGGCCTGGCTCACGCCGCATCCGTCATCGCCGCGTGGCGCCGCGACGCGCCCGCCGCCGGGACCGTGGCCGCGCAGGAGGACGCGAACCTCCTGCTGGTCGCCGAGCACCTCGTGGCCGCGGCGCGCCGTCGTACCGTCTCGGTCGGCGCCCACTTCCGTCGCGACGGCGCGCCCTTCGCCGCCGCCATCGCCCAGGAGGCCGAGGCATGCTGACATCCGCCACCATCGACCGGGTCGTGTCCGCGGCCCTCGACGAGGACGCCCCCTGGGGCGATGTGACGAGCGAGACACTCATCCCCGCGGATGCGGTCGCCACCGCATCCCTCGTCGCCCGCGAGAGCGGCGTGTTCTCCGGCGGCGCCGTGTTCGCCGCCGCGTTCCGCCTGGTCGATCCCCGGACGCGGGTCGACCTGCTCGTCGCCGACGGCGACGGATTCGATGCCGGTGCGACGCTGGCCACCGTCACCGGCCCCGCTCGTTCGGTGCTCACGGCCGAGCGGGTGGGACTCAACTTCGTCCAGCGAATGTCGGGCATCGCGAGCCTCACGGCTGTCTACGTCGCCGAAGTCGCCCACACCGGTGCGCGCATCGCCGACACCCGCAAGACCACGCCGGGACTTCGCGCCTTCGAACGCCACGCGGTCGTCAGCGGCGGCGGCCACAACCACCGGTTCAGCCTGTCCGACGCGGTGATGGCCAAGGACAACCACCTCGCCGTCCTCGCCGCCTCCGGCGTCCCCGTCACGCAGGCGCTGCAGGAGGCACTGGCACGCCTCCCGCACACGACGCACGTCGAGGTCGAGGTCGACCGTCTCGACCAGATCGACGACGTCCTCGCCGCGGGTGTCGGCACCATCATGCTCGACAACTTCTCGATCGAGGACCTCCGACGAGGCGTCGAGCAGATCGCCGGTCGCGCCATCGTGGACGCCTCCGGCGGCGTCACGCTCGAGACCGTGCGTCGGATCGCGGAGACGGGTGTCGACGTGATCTCCGTCGGTGCGCTGACGCACGCGGCCCGGGGGCTCGACCTCGGTCTCGACATCGATCTGCGCCTGGCCGACCCGGTGTGAGCGGAGCCATGTACCTCGACAATGCCGCCACGACGCCCGTGCGCCGCGAGGTGATCGAGGCGATGCTGCCGTACTTGCGAGGCGCGTTCGGCAATCCGTCGAGCCACCACGAAGTCGGCGAGCAGGCGGCGTCTGCGCTCGCCGACGCCCGGGCGCGAGTGGCGGCCGTGCTGGGCGTGCGCACGGGCGACGTGATCTTCACCTCCGGCGGCACGGAGGGCAACAATCTCGCCGTCAAGGGGATCGCTCTGGGCGCGATGCTCGCCCGGGGCCGTCGCCACGTCGTGACGACGGGGATCGAGCACGAGTCGATCCTCGAGTCGGTCGCCGCCCTCCAGCGCCTCCACGGTTTCGAGGCGACGGTCTTGGACGTCGACGACACCGGTCGGGTGTCTCCGGATGCGGTCGCCGCCACCCTCCGCGAGGACACCGCGCTCGTCACCCTCGGCTACGCGAACAACGAGACCGGCACCGTGCAGGATGTGCACGCCATCGCCGCCGTCGCGACCGCGGCCCGGGTGCCCTTGCACCTCGATGCGGTGCAGGCGGCGGGCTGGCTGCCGTTGTCCGGCACGGGGGCCGACGCGATCACCATCGCCGGCCACAAGCTCGGCGCCCCGAAGGGGATCGGTGCCACGGCCATCCGCGGCCGCATCCCGGTCGAGCCGATCCTCCACGGCGGCGGACAGGAGCGCGGTCGCCGCAGCGGCACCGAGGACGTCGCCGGGGCGGTGGGCCTGGCCACCGCGCTCGAACTCGCCGAAGCGGAGCGCGCCGCATCCGCCGCCCGCGTCGGAGCCGCGCGCGACGCGTTCGTGGCCGCGGTGCTCGCGGCCGTGCCGTCCGCCGCGCTGACCGGCCACCCCATCGAGCGGCTGCCCGCCACGGCGAGCTTCACCTTCGCGGGCACCAGCGGCGAGGCCGTGCTGCTCGAGCTCGAACGGCGCGGCATCGTCTCCTCCAGCGGATCGGCGTGCGCGGCCGGCAGCGACGAGCCCTCCCACGTGCTCGTGGCGATGGGCATCGCGCCGGAGGTGGCGCAGACCGCCGTGCGATTCACCTTCCCCCACGACCTGACGGTCGATCTCGGTCCGGTCGCTGCGGCGGTGGCCGCATCGGTCGCAGCGGTACGATCGGCGACGTGAATCAGCGCCCCCTCGTCACGGTCGTCGTCCCCGGCTACCAGGTCGAGCCGTGGGCGCAGGCCGCCCTCGATTCGCTGCGCGCGCAGACGTTGTCGGACTGGACCGCGGTGCTCGTCGACGACGCATCATCCGATCGCACCGGCGACCTGTTCGACGCGGCCGCCGCATCCGATCCGCGCTTCCGTGTGGTGAGGCTCGCACGACGCGTCGGGCTCGGGGCCGCCCGCAACACGGCTCTGGATCTGGTCGACACGCCCTACGTGGCCTTCCTGGACGCCGACGACGTCATGCTCCCCACGGCTCTCGAGCGTTTCGTCGCCACTCTCGATGGCAGCGGCAGCGATTTCGTGGTGGGCGCGTATGTCCGTCTACGTCCGGACGGGTCGGGCGGTTACGCCGCCGGCGACGTGCAGCCGTGGGTCAGCCGCGCGACGGCCCCCGCGCGGACGGCGACGACCCTCGAGGAGCACCCGGAGGTGACGGCCAACGTCGTCGCATGGTCGAAGCTGAGCCGCACCGAGTTCTGGCAGCGCAGCGGCCTGCGCTTTCCCGAGGGACGGCTCTACGAGGACCAAGTGGTGGCCCAGCAGATGTACGCGAGGGCACGGCGGTTCGACGTGTTGTCGGACGTCGTCGTGCACTGGCGGGAGCGTGCGGACGGCTCCTCGATCACGCAGCACGAGGAACGGCTCGACGTGCTGCGCGACTGTCTCGACGCGATGAGCGAGGGGATGCGGGTGCTCGAGGGCACCGGGCACACGGCCGCCGCTCGGGCGCGTGCGGGGCAGCTGCTGCGCATGGACATCCCGCGGCTCGCGCGAGTGGCGGCCACGCATCCGGACGACGAGTACCGCCGACTGATCGGCGCCTTCGCCCGGTCGGTCTCCGAGCGGCAGGACGTGGCGACCGCCGTCGTCCCCGACGACGCGCAGCCGCTGATCTCCGCAGCCCTGCTCTGGTGAGCGGTGCTCAGACGGTGAGCTGCTCGGCCGCGAGCGTGGCGTAGAGCCCCTGCGCCGCGACGAGCTCGGCGTGCGTGCCGCGCTCGACGATGCGACCGTCGTCGACGACGAGGATCACGTCGGCGGCGACCACGGTCGACAGCCGGTGCGCGACGGTGATCGTGGTCCGGCCGCGGGCCGCCGTGTCCAGCGCCTGCTGCACGACGCGCTCACTGCGCGTGTCCAACGCCGACGTCGCCTCGTCCAGCAGCAGCACGGGCGGGTCCTTCAGCAGCACGCGCGCGATCGCGATGCGCTGCTTCTCGCCTCCGGAGAGCCGGTAGCCCCGCTCGCCCACGACGGTGTCGTAGCCCTTTTCGAAACCCGTGATGACGTGGTGCACGTTGGCGGCCTCGCAGGCGGCGGCGAGCTCCTCATCCGTCGCATCGGGCTTCGCGTACCGCAGGTTGTCGGCGATCGTCGCGTGGAACAGGTACGTCTCCTGCGAGACGATGCCGATGCGATCGATGATGGATGCCGAGGTCAGAGCGCGCACATCGGCGCCCGCGAACAGCACCGCGCCGTCGTCCACGTCATAGAAGCGCGGGATGAGCGAGAGCACCGTGGACTTCCCGGCCCCGCTCGGTCCGACCAGCGCCACGTGCTGCCCGGGATCCGCGACGAAGGACACCGCGTCCAGCAGCGGGCGCGCGGAGGCGGCCGACTCCGGGTAGCGGAAGGTGACATCGCGCAGCTCCACGCGCCCGACCGGGCCCGGAGCCTCGGAGACGTCGATCGCATCGGGAGCATCGCGGACGGCGGGTCGCAGATCAAGGTACTCGAAGATGCGCGCGAACACGGCGGCGGAGGTCTGCACGTCGAGGGCGACGCGCATCAGGCCCATGAGCGGCTGGAGGAGGCGTGCCTGCACGGTGGTGAACGCCACGATCGTGCCGGCGGAGATGCCCGCATCGGTCCCGCCCGACATGAACAGGCCCGCCACCAGGTAGATGACGGCGGGAACGCTGGCCATGATGACGCCGACGAGCGCGAAGAACCCCTGGCCGCTCATCGCCTGGCGCACCTGCAGCCGGATCTGGATGCGGTTCTGCGCTCCGTAGCGCGCCGACTCGCTGCCCTGGCGGTTGAACGACTTCGCCAGCAGGATCCCCGAGACGCTCAGGCTCTCCTGCGTGATCGCCGACAGCTCCGACAGGGACTCCTGCGTCTGTCCCGCGATGCGCGCGCGCACCTGGCCGACGCGGCGTTGGATCAGCGCCAGGATCGGCATCAGGAAGACGGCGATGAGGGTGAGTCGCACATCGATCAGGACCATGGCCACGAGGGACGCGACGACGGTGACCGTGTTGCCGAGCACACTCGTGACGGTGTTGGTCAGAACGCCCGACACGGCGCCCACGTCGTTCTGCAGCCTGGACTGGATCACCCCGGTCTTGGTGCGCGTGAAGAAGCCGAGCTCCATGGACTGCAGATGATCGAACAGACGCACACGCAGATCACCGGTGACGTTGTTGCCGACCGTCGAGGTGAACCAGGTCTGCGCGACCTGCAGTCCGCCCGAAGCGAGAAAGAGCACCACCATGATCGCGACGAGGCGCACGAGAAGTCCCATGTCCACGCCGGACCCGTCCGCGGGGAACAACGCGTCGTCGAACACCCGCTCCACGATGAGTGCCGGCACGACGGCGACCGCGGCACCGGCGACCACGAGCAGCGCCGTGACGATCAGGCGCGCGCGATAGGGCCGGAACAGCGCGGCGATCCGGCGGCCGAGGTGAGGGATGCGGGGAGCCTCGGCATTGCGCAGGCGCTGGGCGGCCGCATCCACTCCGCGAAACCCCGGCGGATGCGACGGGCCGGCCATACTCATGCGCTCAGCCTAGATCGCCCCCGCCTGCCCGGATCCGAACCGGTAGTCTTGTCCGACGCGCGTCGGTGCCGGTCGCGGGCAACGAACACGCCCGACCGGATTTCGCCGCCTCGGGAATGCTCCGCCCGCTCGCCGCGTTGTCAGATTCGCTCGCCACTTCCGGCGGCCGTCCCCATCCCTTTTCGCTTCCGAGGAGACGACCATGCACGCCGAATCCGTCCAGACCGGTTCCGTGGCCACCACGACCGACCCCGCACCCGCCGTCCGCTCCGGCGAGAACCGCATCATCTGGCTGCTGCTCGTGGCCGCTTTCGTCGCGATCCTCAACGAGACGACGATGGGCGTGGCGATCCCCCACCTCATCACCGACCTCGGCATCACCGCCGTGCTCGCGCAGTGGTTGACGACCGCCTTCATGCTCACGATGGCCGTCGTGATCCCGATCACCGGCTTCCTCCTGCAGCGGCTGACGACTCGTGCCGTGTTCATGACGGCGATGTCGCTGTTCTCGTTCGGCACCCTGATCGCCGTGCTCGCCCCGGGCTTCGAGGTGCTCCTCGTCGCACGCGTCGTGCAGGCGTCCGGCACCGCGATCATGATGCCGTTGCTCATGACCACGCTCATGACGATCGTCGCCCCCGCGGCGCGCGGTCGGATGATGGGGCGCGTGAGCATCGTGATGGCCCTCGCGCCGGCGATCGGTCCGACCATGTCGGGCTTCGTGCTGGAGAACCTCGGCTGGCGCTGGATCTTCGCGATCGTGCTGCCGATCGCCCTCGTCTCGCTCGCCATCGGAGCGCGGTGGATCTCGAACGTCGGCACCCAGACGCACGCGCGCATCGATGTGCTGTCGGTCGTGCTCTCGGCCTTCGGCTTCGGCGGCGTCGTGTTCGGCCTCAGCCAGATCGGCGGCGGCTCGCACGGCGGCTCGGCGGATTCGGCCGCGACCGCCTCGTCGACGACGCTCATCATCTCGCTGGTCGTCGGCGTGCTGGCGCTTGGGGCGTTCGTGTGGCGCCAGTTCGTCCTGCAGCGTGAGGACCGTGCGCTGCTGGATCTGCGCGTGTTCCGCTTCACGAACTTCACCATCTCGGTGGCGCACTTCGCGGTGCTGTCGCTCGCCTTCTTCGGCACCATCACCGTGCTCCCGCTGTTCGCGCAGAACGGGATGAACCTCAGCCCGCTCGTCACGGGTTTGATCGTGCTGCCCGGCTCACTCGCGATGGGCCTCGCGGGCCCGCTCATCGGCCGTATCTACGACCGCTGGGGCACCCGCGTGCTGCTGCTGCCCGGATCGATCCTGACCGTGTCGCTGCTCTGGGTGTTCACGACGCTGTCGGAGACGACCCCGATCTGGGAGCTCGTGGTCACGCAGACGCTGCTCTCGGTGGGTCTCGCCATGTCGTTCACGCCCCTGTTCACCGCGTCGCTCGGTTCACTGGCGCCGCGCTTCTACTCGTACGGCAGCGCCATCGTCAGCACGGTTCAGCAGGTGGCGGGTGCGGCCGGTATCGCCGTCATGATCACGATCATGAACGCGGGGTTCGTCGCCAACGAGGCATCCGGTGACGCTGCCGCGTGGGCGGCGGGTGCGCGCAGCGCCTTCATGTTCGCCGCGATCGTGGCGATCCCGACCATCATCGGCGCGCTGCTCATCCGCAAGCCCGCCGATTCGATCGACGCTCCGCCCGCGGGGCACTGACGCAGGCGAGTCCGTGAGGGTCAGTCGATGCTGCAGGAGCCGCCGCCGCAGCAGCCGAAGGACTCCTCCGGGCTCGGCTGGCCGTTCTCATCCTCGGCGGGACGGACGTTCAGCAGCTGGATCGGCGAGGGCTTCGTGGACATGACGACCATGCTACGTCCGCTCGGCGCCCCTGTCGCCCCCGTGATGGCGTGAACACCGCTCTCGCATCGTGGTGCCTCAGCCGCCACCGGGGCGCCGTCTGCACGAGACCCCGCGGCCACGCCGGTCTGCACAACCGGTCCGGCACGTCGCGGATGTGGTCGGACCGGGAGGCGGACGCGCCGTTGTGCTCCGGCTCAGGGGCGCCGGCCACTCCCGCACCGCGCCTTGCCGATGGATTTCCGCACGGCGCGGCTCTCTGCGGGGCCTGCTGGGGCTTCGTCCCGCTCGACGACGGCGTACTCGCGCCGCACGACGCCTTCCGCGGCGCCGCCGATTCAGCTGAGGCCGACCGGCGCGGCGTGTGGTTCAACGCCCACGGCTGGTGAGGGGCTCTCCGCGGCGGCCATAGGCTCGAGCGTATGAGCGAAGCAGGACGGATGCGGATCGTCGTCATGGGCGTCTCGGGCGCAGGGAAGTCGACGGTCGCTCTCGCCCTGGCCGCGCGTCTCGGCGGCGTCTACCTCGACGCCGACGATCTGCACGACGATGCGGCGCGGGCCAAGATGGCCGCGGGTGTGCCGCTGACCGACGAGGATCGCGCACCGTGGCTCGGACGCGTCGGTCTCGCCTTCGGCACGGCGGGCGAGAAGGGTCCCGTCGTCATCGCCTGCTCGGCGCTGCGCCGCCGGTATCGCGATCTGATCCGCGCCGAGGCCACGGCGCCGATCTTCTTCGCCGCACTGGAACTCGACGAGGCCACCCTCGGGAAGCGGATGGCGGCACGCACCGATCACTTCATGCCGGTCGCCCTGCTCGCCTCGCAGCTCGACACGCTCGAGCCGCTCGAGACCGACGAGTGGGGTGTGACGGTCTCGACGCGCGACAGCGTACCGGAGGTGGTCGCGCGGATCGTCGCGGCCCTTCCCGCTCAGGGGACGATCGAGTCCACGTAGCCGCCGTCGACGCGCACCGCCGCGCCGGTCGTCGCCGATGCGAGCGGCGAGGCGAGGTAGACGACCATGTTGGCGATCTCGCTCGGCTCGATGAGCCGCCCCAGCAGCGACTGCGGCCGCGCCGTACGCATGAACTCGCGCTGCGCGTCGTCCCACGGCAGGTCCCGCCCGACGACCTGCGCCACGAACTCCTCCACGCCGGGAGTGTGCGTGGGTCCGGCGATGACGGCGTTCACCGTGACGCCCGTTCCCGCGGCCGCCTTGGCGAATCCGCGTGAGGCTCCGAGCACCGCGGTCTTCGAGGTGCCGTAGTGGATCATCTCGGCGGGGATGACGACGGCCGAATCGCTCGCGATGTTCAGCACGCGACCCCAGCCCCGCCGGATCATCTGCGGCAGCAGCTCGCGCGTCAGGCGCACCCCGGAGAGCACATTCGTCTCGAAGAAGCGCCGCCACGCGGCGTCGTCGATCTCCAGCGCCTCGGCGGCCTCGAAGATCCCCAGGTTGTTCACGAGCACATCGACGCGTCCTGCCTCCGCCACCAGTGTCGCCGCCCCGGCTTCATCGGCGGCGTCGGCCACGATGCCGCGCGCCGCGTCTTCGACCTGCGCATTGATCTCGGCCACGGCGCGGGCGACGGAGTCCTCGCTGCGACCGTTCACGATGACCTCCGCGCCCGCCTCGGCCAAGCGCAGCGCGATCGCGAAGCCGATCCCCGCCGACGACGCGGTCACCAGCGCCGTCTTGCCCGTCAGGTCGATGGACACCATTCCGGTTCGTTCGAGTCGCATGCTCTCTCCCTCGTCTCGGCCGTCGTTCGGCGTCGGATGCGGGCGACGCTACCCGCCGTCTCCGACGCCTGTCCCCGACAGGAGTCGAGCAACGCTCAGACGGTGGACGTGGTGGAGATGGATCCCCCGGCGGCGCGCACCTCGATGCCGCCGTCGCGGCGGAGGATGGTCGCGAAGGTGCGTGTGCAGCCCCGGCAGCGCACGATGGCGGCCGCCGCATCCATCTCCACGGACCATTCGGCGAGGGCGGCACTGCGACCGCAATGACCGCAGGTCAGCACGAGGAGGGCGGGGTCGAGACCGGCGAAGGCGTCCAGCATGCCGGCGAGCGCGTTGCCGTCGACGCGCTGGGCGACGCGGCGCGGGTCGGGGCGGACGTGCGGCGTGCTGTCCATCAGGATCCTCCGAACCTCTCTGTCTTCACGCGCGCGGGGTCGTGTCCCGCCGCGACCATCGCATCGGCGGCCGCCTCGACGAAGCTCGTCGGGCCGCAGATGAACGTCAGCGGATGCTGCGCCGGCATCCACGTGGCCTGCGCGATGCGCTCGGTATCGAGCCGGCCGACGCGTCCGGGCCATCCCGTGGGCGCCTGGCGGGTGTAGGCCCAGGTCACATCCGGGCCGGCCGCACCCAGCCGTTCGACCTCGTCCCGGTACAACGCGTCGGCCGCCGTGCGCACCGAGTACAGGAGCCGGAACGGCGCGCCCGCGCCGGACGCTGCCCGCGCGCGCGCCATCGCGAGCAGCGGCACGATGCCCGAGCCGCCCGCGATGAGCTGCACGGGTGACGGGTCGGTGTCATCCCACACGAAGTAGGCCCCGAGGGGCCCCTTCACCTCGAGCGCGTCGCCCGGCTCGGCGACACGGACGAGGTAGGGCGACACCTCCCCCTCGGGGATCTCGTCGACCGCGATCTCGACGCTCTCCCCCGGTCCGAAGGAGGCGATCGAGTACGAGCGCTCCGCCTGGTAGCCGTCGGGCGCCGTGAGACGGATGTCGAGATGCTGTCCCGGGGCATTGCCCGGCCACCCGGGAACGGCCAGCGTCAGCACGCGGCCGTGCGCGGTGTCGGGGACGGCCGCGGCGACCCGCGCGGCGAGCCAGTCGCTGGTTCTCACCAGTAGCGTTCCTCTGTCCACGGGTCGCCGTGCAGGTTGTAGCCGTTCTGCTCCCAGAATCCCGGGTCGTCGTGCTTCTGCATGCTGATCCCGCGCACCCATTTGGCGCTCTTCCAGAAGTACAGGTGCGGTACCAGCAGACGCGCAGGGCCACCGTGCTCGGGATCGAGGGGCTTGCCGTCGAACGAGTAGGCGATCCATGCCTTCCCGCCGCGCAGGTCGGCCATGGGTACGTTCGTCGTGTAGCCGCCGTACGAGTGGGCCATGGCGTACTCGTACGAGGTGTCGATGCCGGCGAACAGCGTGTCGATCGAGACGCCGCGCCATGTCGTGTCGAGCTTGGACCACCGCGTCACACAGTGGATGTCGGTGTGGACCTCCTCGGCCGGCAGCGCGAGGAACTCGGACCAGCTCCAGGAGGTGACCGCACCCGACTCGGTGCGGATCGAGAACGACCACTCGCTCTCCGGGACGCGCGGGGTGGGCCCCGCCGACAGGACGGGGAAGTCTGCCGTGAGGTACTGACCGGGTGGGAGTCTCGGGTCGGACTCCCGCCGCCGCCCGCCGAATCCGCGTGTGAACTCCGCCATGACCGTCTCCGTCTCGTCGTTGGCTCAGGCTAGCGCCGCCGCCCGCGGCGCAAAACCCTCTTCGCCCATCGAAGTCTGCCCGGTTCCGCCGACGCCGCACGGCACCCGTGTCGAGGCGATGCTCGACACGGGTCGCACCCCGCGTGTCCGCCCGGCCCTAGCCTGTGAGGGATGTGGCCGTGCACGCGGGCGGCCGGGGAGGCGGAGCATGTCGCAGGTACGCAGCACCGGTCGGAAGGTGTCCCACGGGGCCGGGTTCTGGATCGTGGCGATCGCTTTCCTGCTGGTGATGGCGTACTCGACCGTGCCGACCCCGCTGTATCCGCTGTATCAGGAGCTCGATCACTTCCCCGTGTCGATCGTCACGGTGATCTTCGCGGCGTACGCCGTCGGCGTCGTCTTCAGCCTCTTCTTCCTCGGGCATATCAGCGACTGGACCGGTCGGCGACGGATGCTCGTGATCGCCGTGCTCGTGTCCGCGGTCTCTGCGGTCATGTTCCTCGCCGTCATGAGCGTGCCGGGCCTGATCGCCGCCCGACTGGTCAACGGTGTCAGCGTCGGGATCCTCACCGCCACGGCGACAGCCCACCTCGGGGAGCTGCGCCAGGCGGCCCGACCCGACGAGAACGCGATCGTCGCGGCATCCGTCGCGGGGGCCGCCAATATCGGCGGCCTCGCACTGGGGCCGCTCATCGGCGGGTTGTTCGCCGAGTTCCTGCCGGATCCGCTCGTGCTCCCCCACGCGGTCTTCCTGGTGGTGCTGCTGCTCGCGGCGGTCGCTCTGCTCGCCGTCCCCGAGACCGTGGCGGCGCCGGAGCCGCGCCCCGCGTACCGCCCCCAGCGCCTGGCGGCGCCGCCCGCATCCCGCCGGATCTTCATCGCCGCGGGTTTCGGCGCCTTCGCCGGCTTCGCTCTGTTCGGCCTGTTCACTTCCCTTGCCCCGACCTTCCTCGCCGGAACCTTCGATCAGCACGATCACCTCGTCGCCGGCGCGACGACGTTCTCTGTGTTCGGTGCGGCGGCCGCGGCGCAGGTGCTGCTCGCCCGCGTGCCCGTGCGCGTGCAGCTGGGGATCGCCCGGCTGGCGTGCGCGGTGGGACTCGTGCTGGTCGCCGCGGGCGCCGTCCTGCCGAATCTGGCACTCTTCCTGGTCGGCGGCGTCGTGTCGGGCGTGGGCGTAGGCCTGTTGTTCAAGGCGTCGATCGCAACCGCGTCGGCCCTGGCGGATCCGTCACGCCGCGGCGAGACGCTCGCGCTCATCTTCCTGATCGCCTACTGCGGACTGGCGCTTCCGGTTCTCGCCGTCGGCGTCTTCCTGACCTTCGTCGACCAGACGGTGGTCCTCCTGATCTTCGCAGCGCTGGTCTTCATCGCCACGGTGGTGGCTGCCACGATGATGCGAGCGAGAAAGGCACAGGCATGAACGATTCGACTCAGATCAGAGCTGATGTGCCGCCCAGCGGCACGGGATGCGTCGAGTGCGAGCAGACGGACAGCTGGTGGCTGCATCTGCGCCGTTGCGCCGCCTGCGGCCACGTGGGGTGCTGTGACGATTCTCTCGGCAAGCACGCCACGGCCCACTGGCGCGCCACCGGGCATCGCATCATCCAGAGCTTCGAGCCTGGCGAGGAGTGGTTCTGGGACTACGAATCCGAGACGATGGCGACCGGTCCCGAGCTCGCGCCCGCGCATTCCCATCCCATGTCGCAGCCCGCGCCCGGCCCCGCCGATCGGGTACCCGCCGACTGGCAGTCGCTGCTGCGGGACTGATCGGCCCGCGCACCGTGTTCAGGTGAGGTTCGCCGCCACACGCACGATGAGAGCGGCGATCTCCGCCGGATGCGTGTGCATGAGCAGGTGCGAGCCCTCGAGTTCGAGGATCTGGCGAGCCCCCGCGCGCTCGTGCGCCCAGCGCAGAGCGTCGGGGTTGACCACCCGGTCGGCCAGGCCGATCACACCCCACGCCGGAGTCGACCGCCACGCCGCTGCCTGAGCCCGCTCGCTGAGGACCGCGGCATCGAGCGGACGCTGGGTCACGGCGAGCACGTCGGCTTCGTCGTCGGGCAGGCCCGCGGCGGCGAGGAAGGCGAACTCTTTCTCGTCCACCGAGATGTCACGGCGCGTGCCGTCGCCGAGCTCGGGGTAGGCGACCTCGCGGAAGAACTCGACCGCAGGCGCCACGGGGAAACGCGCGTGGATCTCCGCCGCGCTTTCGCCCTCATCCAGCACGTACCCGCTCACGAAGACCACAGCCGCGACGTTCTCACTGCGGCCTGCCACTCCGACCACCGTTGCGCCGTAGGAGTGGCCGACGAGCACGACGGGACCGGGGATGCGGGAGACGAACGCGCTGACGTAGTCGGCATCGTCAGCCAGGCTGCGGTTGGAGATGGCGGGCACCCGCACCTCGAAGCCGGCGCCCTGGAGCCGCAACGCGACGGGGCGACCAGCTCGCCCCGTCCGCGAATGCGCCGTGCACCAGCACGACCGTCGGCATCTGGGCCACCACGATCACCTCGTCTCGCATCTGATGGCTTCGACGCTAGACGTGCACGGGTCGCGAGAGCTGCGACCGGGTGTCCCCTCTTGTCTCGACGACTGTCGTAGCGTCCGAGGTTCGGACCACCGCGCCTGCCGTCAGATCCTCCCCGAGTGCTCCCAGTAAGCGGCGAGTTTCAGCGCGAGATGCAGCGTGCTGCGCGACAGGCCGTCGTCGAGCGCCTGGCGCACCGGCTCCGGCATGTTCTCGAGCCGGTAGTAGAGCGTTGTGCGGTGGATGTGCAGCACATCGCAGACCTCTCGCACGCGGCCCGCACCGTCGAGGAACGCCTCGATCGTCTGCCGACGCAGCGGGTCGGTGTCGTTCAGCAGCACGTGCGCCGCCGGCGAGAATCGGGCGAGCCGGCTCGGGTCGGCGATGATGTCGGAGATCAGCAACCAGGGTCCGATCTCCTCCGCCGCGGCCCGTCCTCCCAGCGAGGGAAGCACCTCCGCGACCGCCGCGGCGGCGATCGCCCGATCGGCGACCTCGCGCAGGTCGTTGTCCTCGCGCGTGAGGCTGGCGGAGCCGATGGCGCGAAGGAGCACGTCCGCCGCGGCCGTCTCGGCGGCGATCGCCGCATCCGTCGCGTCGGTGTCGGACGCGTGCCCGAGAAAGAGCAGCGAGGCGCCGTCCTCCCCCAAGAACGTGAGGCGCACCCCGGGAAGGCTCTCCAGCGCCCGCCCGAGCGCCGCCCTCTGCACCACGCCGGTGTCGTAGCCGACCGCGACCGCGCGCACGACGCTGCCGGGTCCCCGTTCCACGCCGTAGGAACGTACCGCCGCCGTCAGGGCATCCCGGCGGGCGAGCACGTCCGCAGCGAGCAGATCGCGCATGACGGCGGTGCGTACCGACACCGTCGCCGTGCGCGAGTGGGTGATCAACAGGTCGCGTGAGACCGCGACGGCCGCGTCGATCGCGCGGTAGTCGTGCTCGCTGAGGGCAGGCATCCCTCCCGTGATGAGCCACAGGACGCCCACCGGTTCGTCGTCGGCCCAGATCGGGATGGCGAGCCGTTCCCGGGCGCTGAAGCGCGTCAGGTCGATCGTGAGCGGTCGGCGTGACTGCAGCAGGCGCAGGCTCTCCAGATACGCCCGCTCCTGCGGGGCGGTCTGGCGGCGAAGAAGGGCTCGCGCGCGGACCTCGTCGATCTCGTCGCCCTGCGCGGATGCCGCGACCGGACGGTAGGCGAGGTCGTTGATGACAACCGAGCGTCCGAGGGTCTCCGCCAGCTCGTCGACGACGTCTTGGAGGTTCATCGCGGAGAGCCCGCTTGGACAGGGGAAGACGCGGGGGGATACGTCATGGGTGCTCCTTCGTGAGGATCGACACCCGGAACGCTACCGAGGGGGTTGCAGGGGTTGGGAGGCCCCGGTAGTACCACTTTCCGCCGCAGTCAACCGCTCGACGAGCCGTGAGAAGACGGTGGCCGCCAGTGACTGCGGCGGCGCCGCCATGACGGTCATGATGTAGCCCGGAAGGGAGCGCACGCTGAAGTTCTGGATCTCGACGTCGAGGGTCCCGAGACCTTCGACGATGATCGAGATCTGCGCGTCCTCCGGCCCCGACACGTCGTGACGTTCCCAGATGCGCACGAAGTCCTCGTCCTGTGAGAGCTCCTCGATGATCTCCTTCAAGCGGGGCGAATCCGGGTCCGCGTCGCGGCGGAGGGTGGCGACGGCCGCCCTGGTCATCGACTCCCACTGATCGAGCGTGCGTTTCATCCGATCGTTGAAGAGGTTGATGACGACGTTCTGCCCGGCCGCCAGTCCGCCGAACCCGAACGCTGCGGCGAGCGGATTGGCCACGACGACGTCGCGGTGACGGTCCGACATGTACGCGGGTGTGTGCGTCCACTGCGCCAGCACGCGAGCGATCTGGGCCGCGACCGCCGCGTCCTCCGGCGCCGGCAGAGCAGGCGCGCCTGCGGCGAGGCGTCCGAGGTACGCGCGGGACTCCGCATCCAGCCCCAGGACGCCCGCGAGCGCGCGCAGCACCTGGTCGGAGGGGCGAGCACCGCGCCCCTGTTCGAGGCGGAGGTAGTACTCCGCGCTGATGCCGGCGAGCTGGGCGACCTCGTCGCGACGCAGCCCGGGTACACGCCGGCCGGGGGCGCGCTCCAGGCCCACCTCTTCGGGTTGGCGCACGTTGCGACGGGCGCGCAGATAGTCGCCCAGTGCGCGTTCTCGTTCCATGGATCTTCCTCCCCGCAGAGAAGAATGTACGTGATGGAGCGGGCGCTCCACATCCCCGGGGCGACTCCGCCGCCGACGGGGATCTCGCCGTGTGTCGGGCGGACGTTCGTCGGGAGTCGGAGCGCTCCCACGCCGCGCGACGCCATACTGACGATGACGGTGCTCCCCTGGGCCGTCGGAAGGGAACCCGATGGCAGAGAACGTGCGCCGCGCCGATCCCTCCTCGTTCGTCCCGGGAGCCGTGCAGCAGTTCGGCTCGCCGCTGTCGACGCATGCCGTGTTCCTGGTGCTGCGTGTGACTGGCGGAGCAGAGGCTCTCGAGCGCGTGCGCGGAGTCCTCGCGGACCTCTCGGGCTCGATCAAGGCGGTCGCCTTCCGGGACCCCTCTGCGACGCTCACCTGCACCGTGGGCATCGGGAGCGAGATCTGGCCGCGGCTTGTGGGCACACCGCGTCCCTCGCAGCTTCGACCGTTCGCGCCGATCGTCGGCGAGGCGCACACGGCACCGGCGACGGCGGGCGACCTGCTCTTCCACATCCGCGCCGATCGCGCCGACATCTGCTTCGAGTTCGAGCGGCAACTCATGGATGCGCTCGGCGACACCGTGACGACCGAGGACGAGACGGCCTGTTTCCGATACTTCGACCGACGGGATGTGCTCGGATTCGTCGACGGCACGGCCAACCCGGTCGGCGAGGACATCGCCGACACCGTGCTCGTCGGTGACGAGGATCCCGCCCACGCCGGCGGCACGTACATCGTGACGCAGAAGTACCTGCATCCCCTCTCCGCCTGGCGCGCGCTGCCGACCGAGGCGCAGGAGGCGATCATGGGGCGGTCGAAGGCGGACAACATCGAGCTCGACGATGCGACCACCGGCCAGAAGGCGCACAAGACGCTGGCGACCATCGTCGACGACGAGGGCGTCGAGCACGACATCCTCCGCGACAACATGCCGTTCGGTCGCCCCGGCGCCGCCGAGTTCGGCACCTACTTCATCGGATGCTGTCGCGATCTCTGGGTGATCCAGCGGATGCTCGAGCGCATGTTCATCGGCGACCCGCCCGGACTGCACGACCGATTGCTCGACTTCTCCTCCGCGGTGACAGGCAGCGTGTTCTTCGCGCCGCGTCCCGACGTGCTGGACGGACTCGACGACCCGACGCAGTCGACCCCCGCCACACCTCAGCCCCCCGCGCCCGCCGCGGACTCTTCGCTCGGCATCGGCGGGCGCTTCTGACGATCGGAAGGACTCTCATGGATCACCTCTATCGCGGCCTCGCGCCCATCACCGACGCGACCTGGGACACGCTGGACGATGAGGCGCGCACCCGACTGCAGCCGGCCCTCGGCGCCCGGCGGCTGGTCGATTTCGTGGGCCCACTCGGCTGGCAACACTCCGCGACCACCCTGGGCCGCGTCGGCACGGGCTTCTCGACGCCGTTCGCGGGCGTCACCGGCCGTACCCGCCAGGTTCTACCGCTCGCGGAACTGCGCGCGGACTTCGCGCTGTCGCGCAGCGAACTCGACGACGACGCCCGCGGCGCGGTCGACACGGACCTGACTCCCCTGGATGAGGCGGCCGTCGCGCTCGCGAGCGCGGAGAACGCCGCGGTCTTCCACGGCTGGGACGCCGCCGGATTCGTCGGCATCATCCCGTCGTCACCGCATGCGCCGCTGAGCGGCGCCGGAGAGCCGGCCCGGCTCGCTCCCCTGGTGGCCGATGCGATCGCCACACTGTCGGGCGCCGGAGTCGGTGGCCCGTACGGCCTCGCCGTCGACACCGCGACGTGGACCGAGATCTCCGGCGGGAGTGACGCGGGTGGCGCCGTGCTGCAGCGTCACCTGGAACGCATCCTCGGCGGTCCGGTGACCTGGACGCCAGGCATCACAGGTGCGGTCGTGGTGAGCCTGCGCGGCGGCGACTTCATCCTGGAGTCCGGTCAGGACATCTCACTCGGATACACGGCGCACAGCCGCGACGCGGTGGAGCTGTACCTGATCGAGAGCCTGAGCTTCCGCGTCGCGACGCCCGAGGCGGCGATCGCGATCCGCTGATCCGATCAGGCGGCGAGCACTCCCGACGCGGCGAGCGCCACCTGCTCGCTCATGCGAGCGAGCTCCCCCTCGTCGCGGCCGATGCGCCAGAGCTGGATGAGTGACTGGGACAGCGCGACGACGTTGGCCGCCGCGGCGAGCACGTCCTCGTCGGATCGGTCGCGACCGGCCGCCTCTGCCAGAGCATCGGCCATGCGCTGCTCCATCTGGGTGAGCGTGCCGGCCACGATCCGCGCGATCTCCTCGTCGGACCCGAACTCGGCGATCGTGTTCAGCATGAGACAGCCGCGACGGTCGGGGTGTGCCGCACAATCGGCGCGCACGGCGGCGAGGTAGGAACGGACGGTGTCCGCCACGTCCCGCCCCGGAGCGAGGGCGGCGTCGATGAAGTCGAGGCGGCCGGCACAGTAACGCCGGAAGATCACCAGGAACAACGCCCACTTGCTGCCGTACGCCTGGTAGAGACTGCCGTTGGCCACCCCGGTCGCGGCCGAGAGATCGGTCAGAGCGGACCCCCGATAGCCGTTGACCCAGAACTGTTCGGTGACCGCATCGAGGAAGAGCTCTTCGTCGAAAGATCGGGCGCGGGGCATGGCCACCACCGTATCGTGCGTCCGGCGGTGGTCGGTTCAGCGCCTGCCGAACCAACCGGCCAGCACGGCGTGTCCGAGCGGCAGCAGCGAGAGCAGCATGAGGACCGAGCCGAGCACCTCGTCGGATGGACGCAGGAGGACGCCCGCGATGAGGGTGCCGGAGAAGATCACGCCGCTCACCGCCCGCGTCGCCAGCTTCTCGGTTCGCGCGAAGCGTCGTTCGAGACGCGAGAAGTCGACCGTGAGGCGTCCCTCCTCGAGACGCGTGATGAGTGCGTCCGCGCGCCGCGGCAGTCCGGCGGTGATGGCGGCGACCGATGCCACCTCGCCCAGCATGTCGCGCATCAGGTTGCCGCTCTCGGCCCGCAGGAGTTCGGATGCGTAGGGTTCGACCGCATCCCACACGTTGAACTTCGGGTCGAGCGTGCTGCACACCCCCGACGTGATCGACATCGAGCGGATGATGAGCAGGAAGTTCTCGGGCAATTGGAACGGCATCTCCCGGGTGACGTCGCCGAACTGCTCGGCGAACTCCCGGAACTCGCGCGGATCGACATCGCGGAGCTCCGCGAACCCCATGCCGCCGAATCGCGCGAACAGGGTGCTCATGGCGCGTTCGAGCTCCACGGTGTCCGCGTCGGGCAAGAGCACGCCGACTCGGCCGATCCCCTCCACCAGGCGCTTGCTGTCGCGCGCGGCGACGGCGATCAGGAGACCGCGGAGTCCGTCGCGCAGGGTGTCGGGCACCTCCCCCATCATCCCGAAGTCGATGAACGTCAGCCGGAAACCCCCTTCCACGGCGGCGTCCGGTGTGACGAAGACGTTGCCGGGGTGGGGGTCGGCGTGGAAGAACCCGCGACGGAACAGCTGGTCGAACATGACGCGGGCGAACAGGGTCGCCACCGCTGCCGGATCGATGCCCGCCGCGCGGAGGGCGTCCGCATCCGAGATCTTGATGGCGGTGACGTCCGCCAGCGTGAGCACCCGGCGCGTGACGCGCTCCCACACCACGACGGGGGCGTCGACGCGCGGATCCTCGGCGACGTCGGCGGCGAAGCGCTCCGCCCACGCCGCTTCGTGGAGGTAGTCGGTCTCGGCGAGGCTGGTGGCAGCGAACTCCTCGACCAGCGCCGGCGCGTCGACACGCGCCGACACGACGCGGATGCGGCGCAGCCAGCCGCCCACGCGGCGAAGCGCAGCGAGGTCGACCGCCACGATGTCGTCGATGCCGGGACGCTGCACCTTCACCACGACCTCGGCGAACCCGACGTCTTGCGCGAGGGTGTCGTGCAGGCGCGCACGATGCGCCTGTCCGAGGGAGGCTGCGGCGACGGGTGCCGGTTCGAAGCGCGCGTACGCGCGTTCGAGCGGCATCCCCAGCTCCGCCTCTGCGGCGGCGCGGATCGCCGCGAACGGGAGAGGGGGTACCTCGTCCTGCAGGCCCTCGAGCTCCTTCGTGATCTCGGGAGGCAGCACGTCGAGGCGGGAGGACAGGAACTGTCCGACCTTGATCATGAGGCCGCCGAGCTCGAGCGCGAGTGCGTGGAACCGACGAGCCAGCCGCGTCATCCGCTGCGGCTGCCGTCTCATCGCGAGACGCGTCAGGCCCAGGCGTGGCAGGACGAGTTCGAACCACCACACCTGGACGAGGGCGCGCGCGGCGAAGCGGATGATCCGGTTGTAGCGTGCCCGAGTATCGGTCACGACCGGGTCCGCTCCGCCGTCACCTGCCGGCGGCACCGGGTTCAGTCCTCGGCGAGGATCGCGTACAGGCGTCGACGCGTCTCGCCGAGCGCGTCGACCGCCGCCTGCACCTGCTCCGGCGACCCGGTGCGGGCGACCTGAGCGACGACCTGTGCGAGCTCCATGCCGGCCTTCGGCAGCGCCGTCATGCGCCCGCTGTCGCGCATGCCCGGCGCCTCCCAGGGAGCGTCGGACTCGGCGGCCTCCTCCGCCTCGGCGGCACCCGCTTCGGTGAGCGAATACGTCTTGCGCCCGCCCGCTTCCTCGGCGACGATCAGCCCCTCGTCGGCCAGCAGCTGCAGCGTCGGATACACGGAGCCGGCGCTGGGCTTCCACGCACCGCCGCTGCGCTCGGCGATCTCACTGATGATCTGGTAGCCGTGCATCGGCTGCTCTGCGAGGAGAAGCAGGACGGCGGCGCGGACATCGCCGCGGCCGACCCGGAAGCCGACGCGCTTGTCGACCGAGGACCGCATCTGCTCCATGGCGTCCCAGAGACTTCCCGGCAGCCCGCCACCGAATCCTGCACCCGCGAATGGATTGCTCATCGTGACCTCCTCAGATCGTGAACGATATTTCACGATATATCGTTCACGGCAGGGATGTCGCTGTCCTCAGAAGACTCCCAGTGAGACACAAGCCGCCGATTCCCGTTCTACGCGGTGAGCGTCCGGCTAGCGTGGACGACATGAGACGCTCGCTCGCCGTCCTCTCGCTCGCCGCTGCCGCAGCACTGCTCGCCGCCTGCACCGCCACCGCTCCGACCGCCGCACCCGCTCCGAGCGAGACGACGACGGCGACCGCGCCATCCCCCTCGGACAACCGGCTCATCGTCGGCATCCAGGCCGTCGCCTACGCCCACGACGGCGACACCACCGTCGTCTCGTACACCGAGTCGCAGCAGCTGCAGGACCTCCTGCGCTCGATCAGCGATCAGGATCCGAAGCAGGCGACGGTCGATGGCCCTCCCGGATACGACATGCAGATGACGCGCTACGACTACGGCGGGATCTCCCTCCTGTCGGGCTCTGACGGCCGAGCCAGCATCACGGTCGAGACCGCGACCTTCCACGGCGTCCCCGTGACGACGCAGGAGGGCATCGCGGTCGGCTCGACGCGAGCGGACGCGGTGGATGCGGGAGCCCGCGACGGCTACGACCAGAACGGCGACGGCGTCGCGGACTGGCTCGATCTCGGTTCCGTGGAGATCACCGGGACTCAGTCGCTGGTCAACCCCGGATCCGTCGGCATCCAGTTCGTGATGCTCGGCCTCGACGGCGATACGGTGCGCGAGCTCCAGGCACCCGCCAACGACTTCTCGGATCTCTGATCCGCGCGAGCCGAACCGCTCAGAACGGCGGTGCCTCGCCCTCGGGCGCGCCGGACACCCTCCCCACGGATGCGGGGACGAAGCGGGGTGTTCGTCGTTCCGGTTCGACGCGGTAGCGACGACCTCCCGGTGATGTCCAGATGATCACGCCGTCGGGGTGTTGTCGTGTCTGCCAGCCACCGTGGTGCTTGACGGTGTGGTGCCCCTTGCACAGCGGGGTGAGGTTGTCGGCGCGCGTCTCGCCGCCGTGCTCCCACGCCACGGTGTGATCGATCTCGCAGCGAGCGGCGGCCATTCGGCATCCAGGCGCGGTGCAGCGTCCTGCCCGCCACCGCACGAGGCGTTGCAGGTCAGCGGGCGGGCGATACCGCGTGCGCCCCACGGACAGCACGACGCCGGTCTCCGGGTGGGTGAGCACTCGCATCCAGCCGTCCGCGGCTCCGCAGAGGGTTCGCGCGGTGCGGATCGGGATGGGCCCGACGCCGTCGAGCTCGGCCGGCGCGCTCACCGCGGCGTCGTCGTCGAGCAACGACAGCACCGGCACGGTGACGGCGACCGTGGCGCGCACGCCGCGCACCGCCTCGGGATGATCGCTCACCTCTCCGTCGGCCAGCAGGTCGCCGAGCAGATCGGCACGCACCTGATCGAGCGTTCGCGAGGCGAGCGCCCCGTCGATCTCCTCGATCTCGTCACCGACGCTGGTCTCGGCGAGATCGCCGCCGGCGATCTCCGCCCGCTCGGCTGCCAGGAGAGCAGTGCCCATCGCGGTGAGCCGGTGGAAGATCGCCCGAGCCTCGACCGCCGGCAGGTAAGCGGACAGCCACGCCATGCCGTCGCTGTCCGCATCGACCGAGACGCGCCGCATCCGTGCCGCGTCGTCATGGCGCTGCTCGAGCGAAACCGCCCTCGCGCGGTCGACGAGCGCGCGGACCGCCGAGCGGAAGTGCCCGACCGGCATCCGCTCGGCGAGTTCGAGCGCGAGTGTCGCGAGCTCACCGCGCAGCGGCCCCTCTGCCGCATCCACCGCGTCGACCAGGATGCGGGCGTGCTGCTCGGTGATCGCGCCGCGCCCCAGTGCATCGAGCACGCGGTCGTAACGCTCGGTGAGTGCGACCGCCTGCGACACCAATCGCTCGGCCGTCGACTCGGTCACGCGCAGCGCCTGCGAGATCTCGAGCCGGAACGAGCGCTCGGCGATGCCACGGTCTCCCCCGCGCGAGGCCGACTCGACGAGTGCCGCCGACCGCGCCTCGGCGATCGCGACCGCCCGCTGGGCGGCGAACGACGACACGAGCGATGCCATGCCCACGACCTGGTCGATCAGATCGGGCTCATCGAAGCCGGACGGCGGCGCCTCCCACGACCGCGCGATGCGGCGGTCGTCGTCGAAGGTGTCGTCCTCGTCCATACCTTCACGCTAGGCGGGACCTCCGACATCGCGTCCCGACTCAGACCCCCGCGCCGATGACGGACAGAAGCCGCAGCTTCTCCGCGCTCTCCGACCCCGGCGCAGCCGTGTATACGAGGAGGGAGTGCGACTGCGCCGGGTCCAGCAAGGTCTGACATTCGAGCTCCAGCGGCCCGAGCTCGTGATGAACGAAGCGCTTCGTCGATCGCGGGCGCACCCCGACCTCGCCCCGCGACCAGACGTCGCGGAACTCCGGGCTCCGCCCAGCGAGCTCGGTCACCATCCGCGACGCACGGGAGTCAGGACCGCGACGGGCCACGATCTCGCGCAGTCCAGAGGCCCACAGCCGAGAGAGGAACTCGTGTTCATCGGGGTCGTAGAGCCGGCGGGCCGACGGATCGGTGAACCAGCGGTAGCCGATGCTGCGGGCCGAGCCCGCCAGCGATGCCGTGTCTCCGGTGAGGGCGACACCGAGCGGCGTCTGGCGCAGGGTCTCGCCGAGCTCCGTGACGATCTCGGCCGGTGTGTCGGTGAGCCGATCGAGGATCCGCAGCATGCCGGGACTGACGTGTTCGCCCGAGACACCGGCGACCGGAGGGTGGTGGCCCGCCAGGAGGAAGAGGTGGTCGCGCTCGGCGAGCGTGAGGTGCAGACCCTGCGCGATCGCGGCCACCATCTGCGCCGACGGATGCGGACCCGTCGCCCGCTCGAGGCGCGCGTAGTAGTCGGTCGACATGTGGCAGAGCGCTGCGACCTCTTCCCGGCGGAGCCCGGCGGTACGCCTGCGGCTCCCGCGAGCGAGCCCCACGTCGTCGGGCTGCAATGCCTCGCGCCGTCGCCTGAGGAAGGCGGCGAGCGCCTCGCGATCGATCTCCATGCGCCCTTCCTACCGTGATGCGCAGCTCGCAGCCACGGACCGTCGGTCCACCCCAGGCGTATGCGAGACGTGGATCGAGGGGTCCTGGATGACGCCCACGGTGGGCGCGATGCTCGGATCACCCCGACCGAGGAGCCCCCATGACCCCCACCGTCCCCCATCTCGACGTTCCCGACCTCACGGGCAGGCGCGCCCTCGTGACCGGCGGCAGCGACGGCATCGGCCTGCGCATCGCCGCCCGCCTCGCTCGCGCCGGTGCCGAGATCGTGCTGCCCGTCCGCAATCGCACCAAAGGGGATGCGGCCGCCGCCCGCATCCGCTCCGACGCGCCGCGCGCCCGCGTGACCCTGCACGACCTGGATCTGGCGTCGCTCGCATCGGTGTCCGCGCTCGGCGAGGAGCTCCGAGCCGAGGGTGCGCCGTTGCACCTTTTGATCAACAACGCCGGTCTCATGTCGCCACCCTCGCGGCAGCTCACCGCGGATGGATTCGAAGCGCAGTGGGGCACCAACCACCTCGGTCACGTCGCCCTGGTCGCGGAACTGCTGCCGCTGCTGCGCGAAGGACGGGCGCGGGTCGTATCGCAGATCAGCGTCGCCGCGGCGAGCGGCCGCATCCGCTGGGACGATCTGAACGCAGAGCGCAGCTACGACGCGATGACCTCGTACCGACAGTCGAAGATCGCGCTGGGATTGTTCGCCCGCGAACTGCAGCGGCGGAGCGTCACCCACGACTGGGGCATCGTGAGCGTCCTGTCGCACCCCGGTGTCGCGCCGACGAGCCTGCTGGCCGCCCGGCCCGAACTGGAACGCGACGCCGACACGGGCGGCGTGCGCCTGATCCGGTGGCTGTCCGCTCGCGGACTCTTCGTGGGGACCCCGGAGTCGGCCGCGCTCCCCGCCCTGTTGGCGGCGACCTCCCCGGATGTCGTCGGCGGTCACCTCTTCAGCCCGTCGGGTCCGGGACGTGTCGGCGGCGCGCCGGCCGAGCAGCGCCTCTATCGCCCGCTCCGTGACGACGACGACGCCCGACGCGTCTGGGCCGTGTCTCAGGAGCTCACCGGAGCGATGTTCCCGACCGGCTAGACCGCACCGCCGGACGGGTTGTGCATGAACTCGATGCGGATGCCGTTCGCATCTTCGAGGAACGACGCGTAGTACTGCTGGGTGAACCGCGGGTACTCCTTCGGAGCCCGCACCGGTGTCCAGCCCGCCGCGACGGCGATCCCGTGCAGACGCTCGACCTCGTCGCGCGAGTCGACGGCGAAGGCCAGGTGCTGCCACCCGACGCGGCCGTGCACGTGAGGGCCGGAACCGGTCTCGCGCGGAGGCATGAGGATGAGTTCGGTCTCACCGTCGCGCCACCAGGAGACCGACGTGTCGGCATCGGCCCGCGTGTAGCCGAGTGCGGCCATGATCGGATCGAACTGCACGGTCGCGCTCGGGACGTCCTCGACGGTGATTCCCAGGTGATCGAAGATCGGCATGCGTCGATCGTCGCAGCATCCACCGACACGGCACACGAGGACCTGCTGCGACAATGGATCGTCGGCGATCGGAAGGCCCCTATGAAGCTCGAACACCTGGTGCGGTTCGTCGCTCTCGCCGAGCATCTGCACTTCCCACGCGCGGCGCAGGCGCTGGGGATCCCGCTGCCGGCGCTCTACAGCGCCGTCGACAAGCTTGAGGAGGAGGTCGGCCAGCCGCTCGTCATCCGCGAGGCCCCCACCCGCCTCACCCCCGCCGGCACGCTCCTGCTGGAGGAGGCGCGCTCTCGCATCGCCGACGCGCCCGCCGCGGCGACACGGCCGAAGGCCTCCGGCGGCGGGAAGGCGAAGGCCTCGAAGGGGAAGGGCCGCGCCCCCATCGTGAAAGGCCAGCCCAAGCCCTACAAGAAGCGTCAGGGGCGCTAGCCGCGCGCGCCCGACCGTCCTACCCTGACGCCATGGGTCTGCTCCGCTACTCGATCAACGTCACGCTCGACGGGTGCGTCGATCATCGCTCCGCGATCCCGGATGAGGAGCTTCACCGGCGCGCGGCGGAGTACATCGCGCGGGCGGACGTCCTGCTGTTCGGTCGTGTGACGTACGAGATGATGCAGGATGCGTGGCGACCGCCCGCATCCGACGCGCTTCCCGACTGGATGAAGCCGTTCGGACGCACGATCGACGCCGCCCGCAAGTACGTCGTGTCGAGCACGTTGGAGCAGGTCGATTGGAACGCCGAGCTCGTGCGCGGCGACCTGACCACCGCCGTGCAGGAGTTGAAGCGGGATGCGGACATCGCGACGGGCGGCGTGATGCTCCCCACCGCGCTCGCCGCGGCGGGCCTCATCGACGAGTACGAGTTCGTCGTGCACCCGCGTGTCGCCGGTCACGGCCCGAGACTCTTCGACGGACTGACGACGCCGCTGGATCTGCAGCTCACCGAGCGGATCGAGTACGGCTCGGGTGCCGTGGCGTCGCGGTACGTCTCCCGCGCTACAGCTCGGTGAGCTTCCCGGCCTCGACGCGCCAGTTGCGGTCGGTGTCGACGGCGGCGAGCATGCGGCGGTCGTGCGTCACGAGCAGGAGTGTCCCCTCGTAGGACTCCAGCGCCTGCTCGAGCTGCTCGATCGCGGGAAGATCAAGATGGTTCGTCGGCTCGTCGAGCACGAGCAGGTTCACGCCCCGCGCCTGCAGCAGCGCCATTCCGGCGCGCGTGCGCTCGCCCGGCGAGAGCTCGTCCACAGCCCGAGTGACGTGGTCGGCCTTCAGACCGAACTTCGCGAGCAGCGTGCGCACCTCGGCGGCGGCCATCGCCGGCACCAGGTCGCCGAAGGCCTCGGCGAGCGGTCGGGCGCCGGACAGGAGCGCCCGGGCCTGATCGATCTCGCCGATCTGCACGTTGGCACCGAGGGCGGCGCGCCCCGCATCCGGCACCTGACGACCGAGCAGTCCTCGCAGGAGCGTCGACTTGCCGGCGCCGTTGGGTCCGGTGATGCCGATGCGCTCACCCGCATTGACCTGGAGCGAGATCGGGCCGAGAACGAAGTCACCCTGGTGGAACTCCGCGTCCGACAGGGTCGCGACGACCGTGCTGGATCGCGGCGCCGAACCGATCGTGAACTCGAGCTGCCACTCCTTGCGCGGCTCCTCGACCTCCTCCAGTCGGGCGATGCGGCTCTCCATCTGGCGCACCTTCTGCGCCTGCTTCTCGCTCGACTCCATCGACGCCTTGCGTTTGATCTTGTCGTTGTCGGGCGCCTTCTTCATGGCGTTGCGCACACCCTGGCTGGACCACTCCCGCTGCGTACGGGCACGCGCGACGAGGTCCGCCTTCTTGTCGGCGAACTCGTCGTACTTCTCGCGCGCATGCCGACGCACCGTCGCCCGTTCCTCGAGGTAGGCGTCGTAACCGCCCCCGTAGAGCCGGTTCGTGTTCTGCGCGAGATCGAGCTCGAGCACCCGCGTCACACAGCGCGCGAGGAACTCCCGGTCGTGGCTGACGAGCACGACGCCACCACGCAGCCCCCGCACGAACGTCTCGAGCCGCTCGAGGCCGTCGAGGTCGAGATCGTTGGTCGGCTCGTCCAGCAGCACGATGTCGAAGCGGCTGAGCAGCAGAGCCGCGAGACCGACGCGCGCCGCCTGGCCGCCCGAGAGCGAGGTCATGAGCGCGTCGGCGTCGAGCTGGAGCCCGAGGTCCGCGAGCACCGCCGGTACGCGCTCCTCGAGGTCGGCCGCGCCGCTCGCGAGCCAACGCTCGAGGGCCGTGGCGTACGCGTCGTCCGCTCCGACGGCATCCGGGTCGGCGAGGGCGGCGGCGGCCGCATCCATCTGCTCCGTCGCCTGGGCGCAGCCCGTGCGGCGCGCGATGCACGCCGACACGGTCTCGCCCGCCACGCGCTCGTGCTCCTGCGGCAGCCAGCCGACGAAGGCATCCGCGGGTGCGAGCGAGACGCTGCCGCCCTGCGGCTGGTCGACGCCCGCCAGCAGGCGCAGGAGAGTCGATTTGCCGGCGCCGTTGGCGCCCACCACGCCGACGACATCGCCGGGGGCGACGGTCAGCTCGACGCCCTCGAACAGGGTGCGATGGCCGTAGCCGCCGGCGAGCTGATGGGCGACGAGCGTTGCGGTCATCCTTCGATTCTCCCAGGCGGAGGCGTCACTCCGGCACCGCGTCGCGGGCGCGCTGGGCCTTCTCCGCGGTGGCCTTCGCGGCGGATGCGGTCTCCCGCAGCCGATCCTCGCGACGGGCGAGCTCGGCATCCGCTGCGTCCGCGTCCGACCGGAGTCGCTCGAGCTGCGTGCGCACCTCGGCGATCCGCTCGTGGACCAGATCGGCGTGCTCGCGCGCCTTCCGCTCGGCGGCCTCGGCGGCTGACCGCTCCCGTTCCGCGGCCGTGGCGGCACGCTCCGCATCCCGCACCGCGCGTTCCGCGGCTTTGCGCGCACGACGCACGGCGAGCTCGTCCGGATCGGGTGAGGGGCGCTCGACCGTAGCGCCGGGAGGCGAGCCCGCCACGATGTCGGCCGCGTCGAGGTCGTCGAGCGCGCCGGCATCCAACGGCTTGCGCAGGCGGCCCGTGAGCACGGCCGCGGCGGCACGCGCATCCATGACGGCCGCGTTGATCGTCTGTGCGACGGCCTCGCGTGCGGAGTCGGCGAGCGGATACCCCGCCTCCGCGGCGAGGGTGACAGCGCGTTTCGCGAGAGAGGCCACAAGCTGCCGGCGTTGTGTGCCGAGCCGGCGGAGCTCGCCCGCGTCCAGATCGTCCTGCGCCTCGCGGAGCGCGGCGGCGAGTTCGACCGCCTCGGCCAGCTGCCCGTCGGCGACGAGAAGGTTCACGGCCCACGCGGCGACGACGGGCTTGCGCAGGGCCTTGATCCGTGCGGCGTCGGCGGCCTCCGCTCTCGCCGCCTGCTCGTCACGGGCGGCGGTGAACGCATCGGGCGGTAGTCGGTACAGCGCCGCGGCGACCTCGTCGACGGAGCTCCCGGATGCGGCGACCATGCGCCCATTCTGCCGCGGGCTCCGGCGCGCACGGGGTTGTTGCCTGGCGCGACGGCCGGGGTCACGTGCGGACGGGCCACCATCCGGGCATCAGACGCAGCACGCGGGACGCGGCGGCGTCCGCATCCGTGTCGTCTTCCTGCGTCCAGACGTCGAGGATGCCCACGAGGGCGCCGGCGATGAAGGCCGCGGCCTCGTCCTGGTCGCGCGCGATACGCGGCGCTCCAACGACGCCGGATGCGGCGAAGTGCTCGAGAGCGAGATGCACCCGGTAGACCAGCCGCGCGCCGATCGCCGCGCGGAATGCACCGCGGGCGGATGAGGCGA
Source organism: Microbacterium sp. RG1 (assembly GCF_005347485.1). Classification (NCBI taxonomy): domain Bacteria; kingdom Bacillati; phylum Actinomycetota; class Actinomycetes; order Micrococcales; family Microbacteriaceae; genus Microbacterium; species Microbacterium sp. RG1. The sequence continues at coordinate 1,380,086 of NZ_CP034121.1, forward strand.
ACAGGGCCCGGTAGACGGGACGCTGTTCCGCCAGCATCTCCAGCAGGCGGCGCATGGCCACCAGGTACTCCCCCGCCGTCTCGACGGGATCGTCGCTCTCCGGGCTCACGGCGGCAAGCGCGTCGAGGTCCGCGCTGAAGGTGGCGACGGCGAAACGGTCGACGTCCTTGGCGTGCTTGTAGAACGTGGTGCGGTGCACGCCGGCCTCACGGCAGAGCTCGGAGACCGAGATCGTGTCGAGAGGCCGGTGTGCGAGCAAGCGCACGAGCGCCGCACGCAGGGCGGCGCTCGTGCGGGCTTGCCGAGGATCGATCGTCACGCCTCGTAGTGTGCCAGCCCCGCGGTCTCTCCACCGTCGGCGACGAACTCGGCGCCGGTCGAGAAGCTCGACTCGTCGCTCGCCAGGAACAGCACGAGGTTCGACAGCTCGATGGGCTCGCCGACGCGGTGCAGCGCGACGTGGTTCTGCGCCGTGTCGAGACCGTCGGTCATCGGCGTGCGGATGACACCGGGGTGGATGGAGTTCACCCGGATGTTGTAGCGACCGAGATCGAGCGCCGCGTTCTTCGTGAGCCCGCGCACGCCGAACTTCGCGGCGTTGTAGCCGGGCAGCGCCTCGTACCCCTGGAGTCCGGCCGTCGACGACACGTTGATGATCGAGCCAGCGCCGCTGCGCTTGAGCGCCTCGATCGCCGCCTTGATCCCGTAGAACACACCGGTGAGGTTGATCGCGATGATCTGATCCCACTGCGCGAGCTCGTAGGTCTCGATGGATCCGAAGGTCGCGATGCCCGCATTGTTGACGACGACGTCGAGACGACCGAACGCGCTCTCGGCGAGGGCGACGGCCGCCTCCCAGTCCTCATACTTCGTGACGTCCAGATGCACGTAGCGTGCGGCATCGCCGAGATCTGCGACCAGAGCCTCGCCCTCCGCATCCAGCAGGTCACCGATGACCACCTGCGCGCCTTCCTGCACGAGCAGCCGTGCGTGCGAGGCTCCCATGCCTCGAGCGCCTCCGCTGATCAGCGCCACCTTTCCACTGACACGTCCCATGTGGAACTCCTTTCGACATACTTACGCTACATCTGTCGATTAGTCGCGGGGCCGGATGGCCCGAACTCCTGCAGAACCGGATGCGGCCGCCACCGCGGCGCGGCACACGCACGGATTGCAGGAGTTCGGCCGCGGGACGACCCTGCTCTCGGGACGGGGAGGGTGGGAACGACGAAGGGCCGGGCGTCCGCAGACGCGCCGGCCCTTCGTCGAAGGATGCGGGGGTCAGTCCCAGTCGAGGTAGTCCTCGATCGCCCACGACACGGCACCGGTGTGGGTCGCCGGGAAGAGGTGCTTGCCGCCGTCGACGTTCACGACGCTCACCAGCTCGGGTGCCGAGGCGCGCAGGTCTTCGCCGTTCGACGGGGGCGTGATGCGGTCGTCCGCGCCCTGCACCACGAGCACCGGAACGCCGTCCGCCAGCGCGGGGAGCTCACCGAGCGCCTCGCGGGCGGCGCGCTGCAGGCCGTCGACCTCGGCATCGCGAAGCTCCTCCGGGGCGTCGGAGAGGTCGAGCTCGTCGGAGCCGGCCGCCCCCTCGACCCCGAGCAGCAGGACGCCGTTCACGCGGTCGTGGTGGTCGATCGCGACGAGGCGCGCGACGGTGCCGCCGAAGGCGTGTCCGCCGATCCACGCGTGGTCGATACCGAGGTGATCGAGCACGTCGACGACGTCCTGTGCGAGCTCATGCAGCGAGACGGCCGCATCCGTGGGGCGACGCGTGCCGATGCGGACGACGCGGAAGTCCTCCTGTGCGACGGAGTGCCCGAGGGCCTCGAGGTAGCCGATGTTCAGGCCCTGCGCCGGCAGCAGGACCAGGCCGGGGCCGTCGCCCTCGACCGCGAACGGGATGGCGCGGCCGTCGGGCTCGAAGATCTGGGTGTCCGTCATGCGGAAGTCCTCTCGCGGAAGGCGGGATCGAGACGGCGATCGGGAACCGGGGCACCACGTGCCAGAGCGGTGATCGCCTCGGAGAATTTACCAGCCGCGAATGCGGTCGCCTCAGCGCCCGGCGCGCCGAAGCTGCCCGCCGACCACCACGAGCAGGGCGCCCATGCCCGCGGCGAAGGCTGCCACGCCGTAGGCGAGCACGGATGTGAACAGCGAGGTGCGCAGGGCGGATGCGGTAGACAGGGCGGCGCTCTGCTTGCGCAGGTCCGCCTCCTCCTGGCTCCCCTTCTCGACCTTCTGCAGGGCCGCGCTGACGTCGGCGTAGGTGCGACCACCGGCACCGCGCTCCGCGTTGCCCTTGATGACCTGCGCCTCGATGTAGGCGCTGACCGGGCCCTGCACGGGCGCTCCGGCGAGCGCGGGCGCGTTCGCCGGCACGGTGATCTTCTCGGCGCGCAGCTGGCTCGTGACCGTGGCCCACGCCGCGGCGCCCACGGCGGCGAAGAGCGTGCCGGCGGCGACGGCGAAGCCGCCTGCGCGACGGACGGAGGAGAGGTCGGAGCGCGTGCTCATGCGGGTCCTTTCGACGGAGAGGGTCGTGTGCATCATCCCAGGCGGATGGATGTGGCGTGCGTGCCGTGGCCGTGTGATTCGGCAGGTCGGCTCACGGCCTAGGAGAACCACCCGGTAATCAGATCATGGACGAGATTGGCGAACCCGAAGACGGCTAATGCAGCGCCGAGGACCCACCACCAGTCCTCCTTCACCGACAGTCGGCGTCCCTGCCGCGCAACGCCGAGGACGCTTCCCGGCCCCATGAGGATCCCGCCCGAGACGTCGGTCGAGCGCTGTCGGCGATCGTCCCGCCAGCGCTCCCACCGCAGCAACCGCTCCGAGAGGGCGTCCACGGTGGCCAGGAGCCGTTCCCACATCGCCGAATCGAGTGTCGCCAGTTGGCCCGGGAAGTAGAGGAACAGGTAGTCGTCGACGAGTTCGACATCGAGGCGTGCGGCCTCGTCGACGAAGACCGCCATCGTGTCGGGCGAGAAGAGATACAGCGCATCCCTCTCATATCCTTCCGGGCAGTAGAGGGTGAAGTAGCGGTCGAAGTCGCCTTCGAGCGACAATCGCTGGTTCTTCGCGAAGGCGATGGGCAGCCTCGGCCGACCGATCGTGTTGTTGCCGTGCGCGTCGAGCACGATATGCGGCAACGCGACGGGAAGCCGCATCGCTGCATAACCCCATCGATAGGTGGTCGTGCTTCTCCCCGAGCCCGTCGTGCACGTGTGATTCCCGATCTCCAGCGCATACCCCTCGCGCCGCCGAAGGATGTCGGTGACGAACGCGGATGACTGACCCGGGCGTGTGAAGATCATCCCCGGCAGGGGTGGGGCCGGCGAGTACGGCTGATAGGTGAACCCGTTGGCGATCGCGAAGCCGTTCAGTCGGTACGGACGGACGCCCGATCGGCGCCGGATCGCCTGCACGAGCAGTACGACGCCGATCACCGGCGGTATCGCGAGCGGGAAGAGGATCGCGATCAGCGCCCAGTCCCCGTTGGCGAAGAACGTCCCGTCGATGATCACCATCCACATCGCCAGCAGTGCCAGCGGGAAGACGATGAGAACCACGACCCGCGCGAGGATGCCGGCCAACCGTGGACGAACGGCTGATGGAAGCAAGCGCCGGTAGTCCCGGAGCCGTCGGCGATCGATCCGGGCGGTCAACGGGGCGGTGTCGACGGTCACGCGCGCCATCCTAGGATCACCGCGTCAGGGCGCATCGACCGGGCGGCGATCCCCCCGCGTCGACGGTGCGCTCACGACCAGGAATCGCACGTCGGTCGGCCCCGGGTTCGCGAAGCGATGCGCCACGCCGGCCGGAACCTCGACGCCCTCGCCCGCCGAGAACTCGACCACTCCATTCGCTGTGTGCAGCTCCGCGCGACCCTCGAGGACGTAGAAGAACTGCCGCGCGGTGTCGTGGACGTGCCACTGCTCCCCCGCCCCCGCCGGCACCCGTTCTTCGATGACCGACAGGTCGGGCCCGTCGACGAGGCGCCATCCCTCGGACACCTCGCCCCAGATGTAGTGCGCGGCACTCCGGCGGCTGGTCGGCGTGAGCTCCTCCCCCGTCATGAGGCGCCGATGACCATGAGCCGGTCGGGGTCGGGGAACGGTGCGAAGCCCACGCGGGCGTAGAGCTCGTGCGCGTCGAGGGTCGAGAGCATGAGGCGTTTCAGACCGAGCGGGCGCGTCGCATCGACCACCGCTGCGGCCAACGCCTTCCCCAGCCCGAGTCCGCGCACCTCGGGTGCGACGTACACGTCGCACAGCCATCCGAAGGTGACTCCGTCGGTCACCACGCGGGCGTAGCCCACCTGAGCACCCGCAGGGTCGTAGACACCGAAGTTGACGGATGCGGCCGCCGCGCGCTGCACCACATCGAACGAGCGTCCCAGCGCCCAGAACGCGTCGGTCGACAGCCACCGGTGCACGCGCTCCAGGTCGATGCGCTCGCGGTCGGTGTCGATCTCGTATGCGCCCGCCAAGGGGATGCGGACGCGAGGGATGAGGGCGTCGATCGTCATCGGTCAGCTCCTCGCTCGGCGCGGTTCCAACGGGATGCTGTCGGTTCCGCCGTCGGGCGAGGCGACCTCCCAGCGGACGCGCGCAGGCTCCGCGGGGATGAGCGGGGCGAGCCACTCGGCGGCCAGCTCCACGAGCACCTCTTCGAGGTCGTCGAACGTCCACGCGTCCGGCCGCTCGGGCACATCGGGCTCCCACCCCGTCTCGCCCCAGACGACGTCGAACACGCCGCGCTCGTCGTCGAAGCGCCGATCGAGAGCGAAGTGATCCGGCCCGTCGAAGCGGGCCATGATCGTGAAGGGGCCCTCCGCATCCTGCTCGAGGAACACCTCGATCACGATGTCGTGGCGGCTCTCGGTCGCATCGGCCATCCGCTGCAACACGTCGGCCGCGCGCTCGGACTCGGCCGCGAGCAGTGGGCGCAGCCGGGAACGGTACTCGTCAGTCACGCAGCCAGCGTAGGACGATCACCTGACTCGATGCGCTCGGGCCGGAACCCGTAGCCGACCAGACGCGGGAGCAGACGCCGCGCGATCGGGATCGCGACCCGCAGCACGATCCGCTCCGAGCGCGTCGGCGGATTGTGCAGGATGCGGGCGCGCGGGCGTCCGATCGCGCGGTGCACGACCTGCTGGATCCGCTGCATCGCGCGAGTGGGCAAGGCTCTGCGACGCTGCAGCGCGGCACATGCCCGGTCGATGGCGGCGGGCCCGTCGCCGAGTGCGGGAACGAGAAGGCGCGCGGCGGCGACCGCATCCTGGATCGCATAGTTGATGCCGACGCCGAACGCGGGCGACATGGCGTGTGCCGCATCACCGATGAACAGCAGGCCGGGCTGCCACCAGCGCCGCAGATGGTTGATCTCGACCGAGAGCAGTTTGACGTCGTCGAAGGAGGCGACGGCACCCAGCTCGGACGCGATCGGTGGCGCGGCCCGTGCCACCCGCATCCGGAACGCATCGATGCCGTCCTCGCGGATCGCACCGAACGTGCCCTTGCCGACCACGAGCCCGCACTGGAAGTACCCCGGCCGCGGAATCGTGATGAGCATGCCGCTGCCGGAGAGCCACGCGAGCGTGTCGGGTACGCGTGTCGCAGGTTCGGGCACGCGGAACCACAGCACGTCGATACCGACGCCCGTCACTGCCGGCACCACACCGACGGCCTCGCGCAGAGTCGAGCCGCGTCCGTCGGCGGCGACCACGAGCGCCGCATCGACGCGGAGGGTGCCGGCGTCTGTCGTGGCCTGCACGCCGCTCACGCGCGAGCCGGCGCGTAGGACGTCCGTGACGTCGGCGCCCATCACCAGCGTGAAGCTCGGCTCGCTGCGGGCGGCATCGGCGAGGAGGTCGAGCAGATCCCATTGCGGCATGAGCGTCAGGATGCGGTTCGCACCGCGCAGGGTGCGGAAGTCGATCGCGTGCACCCGCACGCCGTTCACCACGGCGTCGAGGGCGTCGAGCGGGCGGTGTTCGATGGCGTCGAAGCTCTCGCGCAGTCCGAGCGCGTCGATGATGTCGAGCGTCGAGGGATGCACGGTGTCACCGCGGAAGTCGCGGAAGAAGTCGGCGTGCTTCTCCAGCACGACGACCTCGACACCGGCTCGGGCGAGGAGCAGCCCGAGCATGATGCCTGCCGGACCTCCCCCGGCGATGCAGACCTGGGTGCGGAGGGTGCGCATCTGCCCAGTGTCACGGATGCGGGGGCGTGAGGCCAGGGTCAGGTGACGCGTTGCTATGTTCGGACCGTGAGCGCATCACCCACGAGACCGTCGCCGCGAACGAACGCCGCACCGATGGCGTTCACGTTCCGCGAGTTCGCGCGAGGGGCCTGCATGGCGTGGCTGTGGTTCCTCCTGCTCTCGACGCTCGCATCGGCGGCGATGTTGTACTCGGGTGCGCTGATCGCGCTCATCTACGCAGTGCCGTGGTCGCTCGCCGCGCTCCTCGTCGGTTCACCCCTGGCGTACGGTCTGGGATGGATGCTGCGCACCGCCGCCTCGGTGCCCCTTCACCTCGTTGCTTTCACCGTCTTCGGCGCGGTGATCGGCATCGGTACCACCACCGTCGCCTTCACGGCGCCCTGGTCCGATCTTTCGGGCGATGGGATGAACGCGGTGTCTGCACCCGCCGTGGCGATGTGGATCGCGGCAACGATCGCCGTTCCGCTCGGGTGGCGCTTCACGTCGAAGCGCGCGCTGCGCGGCGACGCCGCGGAGCTCGGTGCCGTCTCCCGCGCATAGATCCCACGCGGTGCGGCCTGCGACGCGCGATGATGAAGCATGCCCGCTCGCCGCCGTCCCGACGTCACCTCCCTCGAACTGGTCGGCGGACCGGAAGCGGTGACCGTCGGCATCCGCGACTACGACCCGAGCTGGCCCCTTGCGTTCGCGGAGCATCGCGACCGCATCCGTCTGGCACTCGCCGACCAGCACGTCGAGATCACGCACATCGGCTCGACGTCCGTGCCGGGTCTCGCCGCGAAGCCCATCATCGATGTCCTCGTCACCGTCGAGGACATCACCGCGGAAGAGGACTACCTCGACGCGCTTCTGGCGGCCGGGTACGAGCTGCGCGTGCGGGAGCCCGGTCACCGCCTGGTGCGCACACCGGAGCGGGACGTTCACGTGCACGTCTACGAGCAGCACGCCCGCGCCGTGGACGAGTACCTCCTGCTGCGTGACCGGCTGCGAACGGATGCGGCCGATCGTGCGCTCTACGAGCGGATCAAGCGCGAGCTCATGCAGCGCACGTGGGACGACATGAACGCCTACGCGGACGCGAAGACCGCCGTCATTGAGGCGATCAAGGAGCGCGCCCGGGCGGGACGGGCCCGGGCGTGAGACCGGCGCCGGCGATCGAACATCGATCACCTATGGTGTGGATGTGACCGGCAGATGGGTGCGACGCGTGCTCGTCGTCGAGGACCAGGCCGCCATGCGACTCCTCGTCTGCGAGACGCTGAACCAGCACGGGTTCGAGACCCGCGGAGCCGAGAGCGCGGCCGAGGCGACACGCCTGTTCGCCGAGTTCGATCCCGACGTGCTCCTCGCCGACATCGACCTCGGTTCCCGCCCGTCCGGCGCCGAACTGGCAGCCGGGCTCGTGGCGCTCGCGCCCCACCTCGGAGTCGTCTTCCTCAGCAGCTATCCGCGCGCCGCGGCGGGCGCGACCGCGATGGGCGTGTCGGGAGCGGTGTTCGTCTCCAAGCTCGCTCTCGCCTCCACCGCCGAGCTCGTCGACGCCGTCGAGGCGGTCATGTCGACCCAATCTCCCGTCGGTCCCGCGAGCCGCGACGGCGAGGACTCGCTGAGCAGGCTGACCCGGCATCAACTCGAGACGCTCTCGATGGTGGCGCGCGGCTGGTCCAACGACGAGATCGCCGCCCGATCGCAGACATCCGTACGCGCGGTCGAGCGATCGATCAGCCGCATCTTCGAGCGTCTCGGTCTGACCGGCGACCCGGCGCTGAGCCCGAGGGTCGCCGCCGCCGCCCTCTACGTCGCCGCGTTCGGCCCCGTGCGGTGAACCGCCTCGCCCGCGCCGCGCGGGACGCGCTCCATTCCGGACGCTTCGTGTCGCGCTGGACCTTCCTCGTCGCGGGCCTGCTGTCCGTCACCGTGATGAGCCCCGCCCCCACGTCCGTCGACATCGCGGCCCTCGGCGCCACGTTGGCTTCGACCGCCGCGTTCCTCGCCGGCCTCGCCGCTACCGCCCTCGGCGAGCGCCGTGTTGCCCGCCGCTGGCGCCCCTGGATCGTGACGGCCGGCGTTCTGGCTTCCGCGCTCCTTCGTCCTCTCGCCTCCGACACCGTCGCCGATGTGCTCGGTGCCTCCGCGCCGGCCGCCTGGCAGCTGCCCTTCCGCGTGCTGACGAACGCGACGGTCTGGATGGCCTCGCTGACGACCATCGCCATCCTGACCACGCATGTCACCCGGCTGCGACAGACCAACGCCCGCCTGCTCTCGGTACAGCACGCGCTCACGCACGCCCGAGAGGATGCCGTTGCCTTCGAGAGCGCGGCCCGAGACCTCGTGCAGGCGGCGAGCCACGAGCTGAGAGGCGAACTCCGCGCGCTGGCTGCCGAGCAGTCCGGCACCGCCTCGTTGCGCGCGTTCAGCGACGACAGCGTGCGGCGGTGGAGCCGGCGCCTGGCCGATCTCGCCACCACACCCGCGGAGCCCGTCGTCGCCGTGCCGATCGAGCGCGTGCGGATGCGACCCGCGCTGCGACTGCCTCCCCCCGGCATCGTGGCCGTCATCTACGCCCTCTGCGTCTTGCCGTACGCACTGCGCACAGTGCCGGCACTGCAGGTGATGGTCGGTGTGGCGGTGCTCGCCGCAGGCGCCGTCCTCGCCGACGGTGTGCCGCGTCTGCGCGCCCTCCGCCGGCGCCGCATCCCGGTCTTCTTCGCCGTCGGGGCGGTCGTGGGACTCGGTCTGGGCACGCTGGCATGGGCGCAGGGGATCCCGCTCGCACTGTCGGCCGTACCCGTTCTGGCCTATCCCACCCTCGCCGCGGCGTGCGCGCTCTGCGCCGGCACGGCGTCCGCGCTCAGGGTCGAGGAGCGGCGTCTGACCGCGACCGTGCGCGTCTCGCAGCGGGTCGGACGCGTGGGGACGTCAGCCGCACGCGCGGCCCTGGAGGACGCGGCGCGCGAGCTGCACCGTGACGCGCAGGGTGCGTGTGTGCGCGCGCTCGCCGCACCGGATCGCTGGACACCGACCACGCTTCGCGACGTGCGCGACGAGCTCGATCCTCTGCTCGCCGGGCTCCCCTCGGTCTTCGGCCGCCCGCGCGATGGAGCATCCGTCCAGTCGCTGGTCGACCTCGTCGAGACGTGGCGCCCCGTCGTCGACGTCCGCATGCGGATGAGCAGGGATGCGCGGACGGCTCTCGAGGCATCGGCGGCTGCGCGCGACGATGTGTTCGAGATCGTCGCGGAGGGGTTGCTGAACGCCGTCAAGCACAGCGTTCCCGCCGCGGCCACGATCGATCTGGACGTCGTCGCGACGGGCGCGGGCCCGCGCCTGCGGGTGCAGGTGCGCTCGCCCGGAAGCCTGCCGCCGGGAGCGACGCTGCGCGGGTCGTCGGCAGCTCGCGGGCGCGGCGCACGGTTGCGAGCCGATGGGTCGGGGGCGCTCCTGGAGGCGGTGATCGATGTCGGCGCGGCCTCCCCAGTCGTGTCCACCGAACATCCGCCTCACGCGCAGACATCCGCGTCGTAACGTCTGCAGTCGCCGGCCCGCGGCACGCAGATGGAGCATCCGATGAACACGCACGACCTTCCCTCGCTGATCCCTGCCGCTGTGGGCCTGATGATCTCGCCGCTTCCGATCGTGGCGATCGTGGCGATCCTGCTGTCGGCCCGCGGGAGAGTCGCCTCTCTCGCGTACACCGGCGCGTTCCTGGCCATCACTCTCGCGTTCACGGCACTGGGTGCCGCGACGACCGCCGGAGCGTCGTCGTCGGGCGGATCGGCGGCCTCGAAGATCGTCGTACTCGTGCTGACGATCCTGTTGACCGTCGGATTCACCGTCTTGGCCGTCACCAGCTGGCTGTCGCGGCCGCGAGGCGGAGCCGCGCCGCGCACGCCGGGCTGGCTCTCGGCGATCGATTCGATCACCCCCGCACGCGCCGGCGGGCTCGGCCTGCTGATGGCCGTGACCAATTCGAAGAACATCCCACTCGAGTTGAAGGCCGGGGCGACCATCGGGGCCGCGCACCTGCCGGTCCTGGCGGCCATCGGCCTGTGTATCGCCTTCGCCGTGGCCGGCTCACTCGCTCTCATCATCCCGACGCTGCTCGCCACCAGCGGATCCGCCACCGTCGCCAAGGGTCTGGAGCGGCTGAAGAGCGAGATGATCGCGCACAACGCCGTGATCATGACGGTGCTGTTCGCGGTCCTCGCCGCGAACGAGGCCGCTCACCTCGTCCACCAGCTGTTCTCCTGACCCGGAAAGGAACGAACATGTCCCACCCCAACGACATCTCTCCCGCCGGCACTCGACTCGCCCACGCGCCCGCCGGTTCGTTCCGCGGACTCGAGCTCGGCCCGGTTCTGTCGTGGCGCGGCATCCGCTTCGCCGAGCCGCCCACGGGCGACGCCCGCTGGCGCGATCCGGTTGCGGCGAAGCCCGTCGCGGACGAGACGGACGCGACGCGCTACGGTCCGGTCTGCCCGCAGAGCGTGAACCCCGCCGTCCCGCTCGGCGAAGACGCCGTCATGGACGAGGACTGCCTCCGACTCAACGTGTGGGCACCCGCATCCGAGAGCGAGCGCGCGCGTCCTGTCATGGTGTGGGTGCACGGCGGCGCGTACACGTTCGGGGCCTCCAGTCAGCCCCTGTTCGACGCGACCTCGCTCGTGACGCACGGCGACGTCGTGGTGGTCACGGTCAACTATCGCCTCGGTGCTTTCGGCTTCCTCGATCTCGCTTCGCTGCTCCCCGAGCAGGGTTTCGATCGCAACCTCGCGCTGAAGGACGTGCTGCTCGCCCTCGAATGGGTGCAGCAGAACATCCGCGCCTTCGGCGGAGACCCCGACCGCGTGACCGTCTTCGGCGAGTCCGCCGGCGGCGGGCTCGTGACCACGCTGCTGGCCACACCCTCCGCGCGCGGGCTGTTCCACCGCGCCATCGCCGAGTCCTCCCCCGCATCCAGCGTCTACGGCGCCGAGCGCGCCCGGGCGGTCGCCGCGCGTTTCACCGCAGCACTGCGTATCGATGAGACGCAGCCGGATGCGGCGGAAGCGCTGCGTGCCGCAACGCCGCAGCAGATCGTCGACGCGGGCATGGAGGTCTACGCGCAGGTGCCCGACGCCGACCCCGGCGTGCTCGCCTTCGCACCGGTCATCGACGGCGACCTCCTGCCGGAGGCACCCGCCGTCGTGCTGCGCGAGGGCCGTGGACTTGCCGTTCCCCTGCTCATCGGGACGAACAAGGACGAGGCGTCCCTGTTCAAGTTCATGAAGTCGCCGCTGATCCCCATCACCGACGAACGCCTGCGCGACATGTTCGGCGACATGGCCGCGGACAATCCCGCGCTCGAGCTGCCGACGTTCGATGACGTGCGCACGGCGTACGAGCACGCGCGGCAGCGCGCGATCGGGCTCGGAATCGCCCGGGACATCGGGTTCCGCATGCCGAGCGTGTGGATCGCGGAGGGGCATTCGCGGGTGGCGGATGTCTGGCTGTACCGCTTCGACCACGCGGCCCCCTTCCTCCGCCTGATCGGACTCGGAGCGACGCACGCCACCGAGCTGCCGTACCTCTGGGGCAAACTGACGAGCGGACCGAAGGACCCGACGTTCCGCCTCGGCGGCCGCAGGGTGGCCGAGAGCATCTCGGCTCGCATGCAACAGCGATGGACCGCCTTCGCGCACGGAGAGTCACCGGATGCGGACGGCTCGGCCCCCTGGGAGACATATTCGATCGAGCAGGGGCGCAGCACGATGGTGATCGACCACCAGGATCGTCTGGTGCCGGATCTGGACGCGTCACTGCGAGCCGCGTGGGGCGACGAGGTGCTGACCTTCCACTGATCGGGATGCGCCAGGGTGGCGTGTCGACGGTGAGGGCCGGGAATCCGCCAGACGGCAACGGCTCGATCGCGTTGGCTGAAGGGGTGAACAACGACACCGCCGCCTTCCGTGCCCTCTGCCTCGACTCGCCGCATCCACTCGTCCTCGTCAATGCGTGGGATGCGGCGAGCGCACGGATCATGGAGGCTGCCGGCGCACCTGCGATCGCCACCACCAGCGCCGGGGTGGCGTGGTCACTCGGCCGACCCGACGGCGATGCCCTCACCCGCGCCGAAGCCGTAGGTGCCGTAACGCGCATCGTCGACGCCGTCTGCGTGCCGGTCTCGGCAGATATCGAGGGCGGATATCCCGATTCTTCACACGGCGTCGCGCGCACGATCGACGCCGTGCTCGACGCGGGCGCGGCCGGGATCAACATCGAGGACGGCACGTTGTCACCGACCGAGTTCGCGGCCCGTGTCGCCGACGCGCGGCGGACAGCCGATCGTGCGGGCGTAGCGCTGTTCATCAATGCCCGGACGGATGTCTTCCTTCACGGCGGGCGGAGCACGGCCGCTCTCACCGGGGAGGCAATCGAACGCGGACGACGCTATGTCGAAGCCGGTGCCGACGGCGTCTTCGTTCCAGGCGCGGCGGAGACGGAGATCGCCGCGCTCTCGTCCGGCATCCCGGCTCCCCTCAACGTCCTGGGAGGACCGGGGGCGTCGATGACAGCGGCGCTCGGGAGTCTCGGCGCGGCGCGAGTGAGCCTGGGGTCGAGTGTCGCCCAGGCTGCGTAGGCACTGGCGCGGCGCGTTGCGGCAGAGGCATTGACGGCGGGCACATATGCAGCTCTCGTGGACAACGTGGACTACGGAGAGCTCAACGCTTTGATGCGGCGCGCGTGACGGCGAGCAGTCCTCTTCTCTCCACGGATCACCCGCCGGCGATCGTTCTGTCTGCCCTTCGGGTTACGATCGCGGCAACGGCGCGGTTCTGCAGGTCCGCGCCCATGCAGAACGCGAGGATCCCCGGTGCCCTTCAGAAGCAAAGCGACGCTCGAGACCTGGCTCGAAGAGTTTCATGGTTCGCGCGAGGCGGGATATCTCATCCGGGTCGCGGTCCAAGACGGATCCGAGGGTGGTGACACCGGACTCGTTCTCGTGCCGCTGCGCAACGCGCGCATCTCGATCTACATGGAGCCGATCGAGGTCGGCGATGCGCGCTGGCGCGTGACGCTCGAGCCGCAGACGGAAATGACCGTGCTCACGAGCTTCGAGTTGCAGCACCTCGCCGCGGAGTTGTCGGTCGCCGCCGAACTCTGCGCATTCCTCGAGGCCAAGTCCGTGGGGCACGTCGAGGACTGACGCTCACGGGTGCCCTGCGGATCGAGCTGTCCCCCGATCGGCGAGGACGCCGTCTGCCTCGCGGAAGTCCGCGCTTACTCTGCGGTCGACGCGACGTAGACGTTGTGCGAGATCGCAGCGAACCCCTCCGGGGCGGGTTGCCCGTCGGGGACGACCACGAACCGCTGCGGACCGCGTCCCGAGAGCGTCATCTGCCCGCCTGCTCCCGCGCATCCTGTCACCCAGGCATCAACGTCCGCAGAGAAGAGAATGCAGACCTCCCCGGCCCTCCTCCCCCACCCCAGCCACACGTCGGTCCCCTCGTGCTCGCCAACCCACCTCATTGAGTCGAGATCGAAATGCGCCAGCGCATCCTTGGTCACCATGGCCGGTAGCGCCCGCGTCTCGGTGCTCTCCAGATCGGTGTAGCCGGCCGTATTCGTGCAACCGGCGAGCGCCAGTGCTGCTGCGGCGACCGCGAGCGGTGGGACGAGTCTTCGTCGAGGCGTCATGCCCCCACTCTGGCAGGCGACTGGCCGCCGAATCCACCCCTCCCCGACAGGCTCCGGACGCCACCCCTGGGTAGCCTAGGGCCATGGATGTGAGCTGCGACGTCTGCGAGACCGCGCTCGTGCACAACGACGGAAGGCCTCCGCACGACATCGCCATCCAGCCCACGAGTGACGAGCTGGAACGTCGCGTCAACGACGGCCGGATGCGCTTCATCCGCGGTGACGTACCCCTCGCGGACATGCTCCCGCTGGCGGAATCCGATCTGAAGTTCACGATCGTCAGCTACCTCGAGTGCCTGGCGTGCGGCCGAACCTGGTTCTGGGGGCTCTGCATCCGTGGAGCTCCGATCTACCGGCCCGTCGATGCGGATGCGCCGTTGCGGGAGCGGTGGGAAGAGGTGCCGCCCCGCGAACGGTGGGCTAAGGACGCCACATCCTGAGAGCTAGACGGCCGGCGTCATCCGTTCGACCGGGAGCCACAGCTCACAGGTCGCCGTGCGGAAGTCCTCGCTGCGTTCGAGCACCGCGACGATCGACGGGCCGGGGCACAGTTGCCATGGGTTCGACGGGAACCAGTCGGTCGCGGATGCGGCATACGCCTCCTGCAGGGCATCCGGGTGCGGGCCGGAGGTTCGGAACACGACCCAGGTTCCCGCATCCGCCTCGATGACGTCGAGGTCGGCGGGAGCATCCGCATCGGCGGCGAGCGCGACACCGTGCAGGTAGGTCAGCTCGCTTCCCTCGGAGTAGTCGGGGTCGACGTCCGCGCTGACCTGCAGGAGACCCGCCGGCTCGGCGCTGCTGAGCGCCTTGAGGCGCACGTGCTCTTCGACAGGCAGCGACGCGATGTGCGCCTGGATGTGTGGATTGACGCCTTCGTGGATCAGCGGCACGCGGGCGGCGTGTCCGGCGAGGCGGAAGGCGGGGCGTTCGATGAGTCGGGCGTCCATGGCGGAGCTCCCTTCGACGGTCAGGCGGAACCTGAGGATGGATTGCGGGCGAAGGGGCCCACCGTCGCGGCGGACGTCGCCGTGGCTCACGCCGTGCACCGCACGGAACGCTCTGCCGAAAGCCTCGACGGACCCGTACCCGAAGCGCACGGCGATCGTGAGTAGATCGTCACCGTCGATCACGTCGGCGGCTGCCACCGTCATCCGTCGGCGTCGCACATACTCCGACACCGGCATCCCCGCGAGCGTCGAGAACATCCGACGCACGTGGTAGCCCGTGACTCCCGCGGATGCGGCGAGCGAATCGACGTCGATCTCGTCGCCCAGTCGGCGTTCGATCTCGTCGACCAGGCGATTGAGCACTTCGATCATGGCGGCTCCCTTCGCGATCCACTCTCGCCGGGCGCGAACGTGCGCGCCCGATCGTTCCGGATCGATTCTGTCGTCCCGGGTTCGCGGAGTGGGCACGCCCGGGCGTGGAGCGAGACGAACGTTAGGCGGAGGTGGGACCGCGGAACGCATCCACGATGACCTGGGGGTCGACGTCGATGCTGCCGACGGCGATCGAGCGCTTACGCCGCTTGCCCGCATCCTGCCGGGTGAACTCGATGCGCGAGGCGTGCAGGCCGGATGCCGGGATGAGAGTGACGCTCGTTGCCTCGCGGGGCCATTCCTCGGCCCGGATGCGGGGTGCCAGCGCGGAAGGACGCACGATGGCCGGAAAGAGCACAGTCCAGGGGGTGATCGTCACTGCGATCTTCGACAGACGCGGTTGCCGACGAAGCTGCCGCGACCCCAGCGCGCCGAGCGCGACGGGAATCGAGACGAGCAGAATCGAGACGAGGATGAAGGGCAATGCGTTTCCGTCCACGGCAGTCGATGCGGCGATGAGCGGCACCAGCGTGATGATCCCCCACAGGACGCTGAGCGCCACCAGCGCGGCACCCTGCTTGCGCACGAGCTTGCGCAGCGTTTGTTCGACGGCAGCTCGCGCCGTGTCGTCGTAGCGCACGACCAGCGTCGCGTCGGGTGTCACCGCCGCTCCGCCCCGAGCCCTCCGGACACGGCAATCCGCTGCTTCTCGGTCCCGGCCGTCGACCTGCTCAGTTGTTGAAACGGAACTCCACCACGTCGCCGTCCTGCATGACGTACTCCTTGCCCTCGAGTCGCGCCTTGCCCTTCGCCCGCGCCTCGACGACCGAGCCCGTCGCGACGAGGTCGTCGAACGAAATGACCTCGGCCTTGATGAAGCCCTTCTCGAAGTCGGTGTGGATGACGCCGGCAGCCTGCGGGGCCTTCCAACCCTTGCCGATCGTCCAAGCACGCGCCTCCTTCGGGCCCGCGGTCAGGTAGGTCTGCAGGCCCAGCGTGTCGAAGCCGATACGCGCGAGCTGGTCCAGTCCTGACTCGTCCTGACCGGTCGAGGCGAGCAGCTCAGCCGCTTCCTCGGGGTCGAGATCGATCAGCTCGGACTCGATCTTCGCGTCGAGGAACACCGCCTGCGCGGGCGCGACCAACGCGGCGAGCTCCGCCTTGCGATCCGCATCCGTGAGCACGTCCTCATCCACGTTGAAGACGAAGATGAACGGCTTCGCGGTCAGCAGGCCGAGCTCCTTGATGGGAGCCAGATCGATGCCGGATGCCGACAGCAGCTGCCCGCGCTCGAGCGCGTCCTTCGCAGCCTGCGCCGTCTCGAGCACGATCGGCTCGAGCTTCTTGCCGCGCACTTCCTTCTCGTAGCGCGTGATCGCGCGCTCGAGGGTGTCGAGATCGGCGAGCTGCAGCTCCGCGTTGATTGTCTCCATGTCGTTCTTCGGGTCGACATTGCCGTCGACGTGCACGACGTCGGAGTCGGCGAATCCGCGAACGACCTGCGCGATCGCGTCAGCCTCACGGATGTTGGCGAGGAACTTGTTACCGAGCCCCTCCCCCTCGCTCGCACCACGCACGATGCCCGCGATGTCGACGAACGACACGGCGGCCGGCAGGATGCGCTCGCTGCCGAAGATCTCGGCGAGCTTGTCGAGGCGCGCATCGGGCAGGTTGACGACACCCACGTTCGGCTCGATCGTCGCGAACGGGTAGTTCGCCGCGAGCACCTGATTCTTGGTCAGGGCGTTGAACAGGGTGGACTTGCCGACATTCGGCAGCCCGACGATTCCGATGGTAAGAGCCACGGGCATCAAGTCTAGGCGCCCCACGGCTCGGCACCCGCCGGGCCCATGGCGGGGCGGTCTGCCGTGGCTGCCCACTCGCACCTCCCCGCCGCATCCGCCGGTCGGTGGCAGCCGCATCCGCCGGTCCGCCCCAGCGCGCCCCGCACGAGCCAGCCCGCCGCATCCGCCGGTCGGTGGCAGCCGCATCCGGTGGTCGGCCGCGGCCGCATCCGCCGGTCGGAGAATCGGCCGAATGTCGGAGGATGCGGCGCGAAACCTCCGACAGGACGCCGAATCTCCGACGCCCGTGCACACCGAAGGCGGCCACCGCTCCGAGGCCAGCACCCACCCCCGCATACACGCCGGGCTCACACGCCACACGCCCCACGCCCCACGCCCCACGCCCCACGCGCAGGCTCGCCGCACCCACTGCCCAGACTCGCGGCATCCGCCGGTCGGAGGCGGACGCAACCGCCGGTCGGAGAATCGCGCGAATGTCGGAGGATGCGGCGCGAAACCTCCGACGGAATGCCGAATCTCCGACGTCCGCGCACCGGAGGCGGCTACAACCCCGCAGCCAGCCCCGAACCCAGGCCACCCCAGCACCCGCACCCACCCCGCCCGCGCAACCCTGCCTCCCCGGATGCCCCGTCCCCGGCGCGCCTCACCGCGCACCACACCCATCCGGGTGAGGGTGAGGGCGTGTCACTGGATTTCACCGCGATCGACTTCGAGACGGCGAACTCCTCCAGTGCCTCGGCGTGCGCGGTGGGTCTGGCCCGCGTCCGCGGCGGGCGCATCGTCGCGACCGCCGGTTGGCTGATCCGCCCGCCTGAGGGCCACGACCGCTTCTTCGAGCTGAACATCGGCATCCACGGCATCCGCCCGGAGCACGTCGTGGACGCGAAGGGCTGGAGTGAGCAGCTCGATGACATCGCTGCCTTCGCCGGCGCGGACGTGCTCGTCGCGCACAACGCCGGGTTCGACATGGCGGTGCTGCGGCGCGCGTGCGCCGCGACCGGCGACATCTGCCCGCCCTACCGCTACGCCTGCAGCCTGCAGCTCGCGCGCCGCACCTACGACCTGCCCAGCTACCGGCTGCCGATCGTCGCGGCCGAGGCGGGCTTCTCGGAGTTCCGCCACCACGACGCGACAGCGGATGCGGCCGCCTCCGCCGCCATCATGATCGATGCCGCGCGGCGCTGGAACGCGCCCGACATCGACGCCCTCGCAGAGGCAGCCCGCATCCGGATCTGCGAGATCGACACGGCGGTCGCCGCGGCCGCCTGACCGGCGATGTCCGCGGCTCCGGGCATGCTGTGCTCATGGACCCCGTGATCCTCCTCGTCGCCGCATTGTGCCTCGCCGCCGGCATCGCGCTCGGCTGGTTCGCCGCGCACTCCCGCGCCTCCGGGCAGCAGGGTGCGCTGTCGGCCCGCGCCGCGGCCGCAGAGTCCGCCGCCGCGGCCGCGCGCGCCGAGCTCGAGCGGCAGGGCGGACTGTACCGCGAGTTCGTGGAGCGCCAGCGCGCCGAACAGCGCGAGCGCGACGACCGCGATCGGCGTGAGAACGCCGTGGTCGCCGCCCTCGCCCCGGTCCGCGACACCCTCGCCCAGGTGCGGACCAAGGTCGACGACCTCGAACGGGAGCGCCACGCCCAATACGGAGTTCTGGCCGAGCAGCTGCGTCGCGCGCAGGAGACCGACGACCTGCTGCGTGACACGACCGCGTCGCTCTCCTCCGCTCTGCGCTCGACGAGCACCCGCGGTGTGTGGGGCGAGGTGCAGCTGCGTCGCGTCGTCGAGGCGGCGGGACTCACCCGTCACGTCGACTTCGACGTGCAGTCCTCGATCAGCTCGGATGCGGGTTCGGGTCGCCCCGACATGATCGTGCGGCTGCCGGGCGGCAAGGCCATCGCCGTCGACGCCAAGGTGCCCCTCGACGCGTTCATCGAGGCGCAGGCGATCGCCGACACCGCTCAGGGCGAGGATGCGATGCGCCGCCGCGCGCTCCGCGACAAGCATGTGAAGGCCCTTCGCGCTCACATCGACGCGCTCGCGAAGAAGCAGTACTGGGCAGGGATCGAATCGAGCCCCGAGTTCGTCATCTGTTTCGTGCCGAACGAGGCGCTGCTGGCGACGGCGCTCGACGAGGACCCCGCCCTGCTCGACTACGCCTTCCGGCAGCGCGTGGCGCTCGCCTCCCCCGTGAACCTCTGGGCGGTGCTCCGCACGGTCGCCTACACGTGGACGCAGGAGGCCGTCTCCGACGACGCCCGCGAGCTCTTCACGTTGGGCACGCAGCTCTACGAGCGCCTCGGCGGACTCACCAAGCACATCGACGACCTGCGTCGCGGCATCGAACGCACGGTCGACGGCTACAACCGATTCGTCGGTTCACTCGAGAGCCGCGTGCTCGTGACCGCGCGACGCTTCCCCGGCATCGACGAGACCAAGCTGGATGCGGTCGCCGCACCCGCCGCGCTCGAGTCGACGCCGCGTCGGCTGAGCGCCCCCGAGTTCACCGCCGCTCTCGATGAGGTGCGCCGGGCTGCATCCGACGACGCGGACAGGGCCGCCGCGGCCGACGAGCAGTTGCCGGCGTCCTCCGCCTGACACGCGTGTTCGCCCGTCGCGGATACGCCTGCGCCGACGCGCGTTCCCGACGACGATGAGCCTATGAAGCTCCTTGTTCTCGGTGGCACCGCATGGCTGGGATGGACGACGGCCGCATCCGGGGTCACCGCCGGCCATGACGTCACCTGCGCCGCCCGCGGCACGAACGTCCCGGACGGGGCGCGGCACGTCCGCGTCGACCGAGACGACCCCGACGGACTCGTGCCACTCGCCGACACCCGGTGGGATGCGGTGATCGACGTCTCGCGCCAGCCGGGGCAGGTGCGGCGCGCCACACGCGGGCTGCGTACCGACCGGTACGTCTTCGTCTCGACCTGCAACGTCTACGCGAGCCAGGCGGAGATCGGCGCGGACGAGTCGGCGACGCTGCTCGACCCTCTCGACGCCGATGTGATGACCGAGCCCGGGGATTACGGGCGCGCCAAGGTCGCCTGCGAGGATGCGGTGCGCGAGGTCTTCGGCACCGACCGATCGGCCATCGTTCGCTCCGGCCTCATCGGCGGACCGGGCGACCCGACCGGACGAAGCACGTACTGGCCGCGCCGCTTCGCCGAGCCGTCGAACCCCGAGGGTGTCGTGCTAGCACCGGACGCACCCGGCTTGCCCACTGCGCTGATCGACGTGCGCGACCTCGCCGCGTGGCTCGTGCGTCTTGCGGCGGGCGCCGGGTCGGGTGCCTTCAATGCGCAGGGTGTGCCGCATCCGCTCCCCGCGCACCTCGATGCGGCGAGGGCCGCAGCCGGAAACCGCAGCGAGACGGTGACCGCCGCGGAGGACTGGCTCGCGACACAGGGTGTCAACGAGTGGTCAGGGCCGCGGTCGCTGCCGCTCTGGCTGCGTGACCAGACCTGGTACGGGATGAATGCACGGTCGACGGAGCGCGCCGTGGCGGCCGGACTAGAGCGTCGTCCGCTGGAGTCGACCCTCGCCGATGTGCTCGGCGGGCCGGTGGTGTCGGGAGCGGGGCTCACCGACGAGGAGGAGCGCGCGCTGCTCGCGCAGCTGCGGCAGTAGGTCAGGCGCCGCCGGGCACGAAGCTCAGCAGCAGGAGCACGACGGCGGACACGCCGACGAACGCGCCGATCGCCCACCACGGGCTCGGCTGGTGACCCTCTTCACGGCGGACGCGGAAGAGCACATCGGGGCGACGGGCGGGGTCGGGGTTGTTGACCGCCACGGCATCGGCGACGACGGCGAGCGCTCCGGTGTGCGGATGCGCGTTCTCCTGGGCTGCGGACATCGTTCGTCCCTTCGTCTCGGTGCAGAGATCGACATCGACGTTGATACGACGTCGTTCATTCTGCCACCTGCCGATGTAGCCGCCCCGGAGGCTTGCGCTCCTCCCCCGCATCCGTGTCTCACTCGTGCACGCCACACGCCCCCAAACCGTGCACAACTGCGACACGAACCCCACCCCGGCCCCCCAACGCATCCATGTCTCACTAGTGCACGCCACACACCTTCAAACCCTGCACAACTGAGACACGGCCCCCACCCCAGCCCCCCAACGCATCCGCGTCTCACTCGTACACGCCGCACACCCCCAAACCGTGCACAACTGAGACACGAACCCGGAACAACCGAACAAGAGGGGGTACTGCGCACCCCTGCGCCGGGCAGGTCCCACTTGTTGCAGTTATCGGCCCACTGCCGCGCCGCGGCGGAGATCAGCCGGGCCGCAGTGCCTGCTCCGCGCGATGCACCGCCTCGACGCCTCCGACATCGAGAACGTCGCGGTGTTCCGGATGCTGCCGGTAGAACTCCACGAGCGAAGCGACGAGGTTCGGGTCGGAACCGAGGCTGAGGGCGGGCGCCGTGATCAGCGGCGCACCGCCCGCGCGCAGCAGCGAGAGCTTGGCTGCGGGGGCCGCAACGACCGACACCTGGGCAAGCTCTTCCCATGACCAGTCCAGCGCGCCGCATCCGCGGATGCCCGTCACACCGCGAGACGTGAGCGTCAGCCCCGCGAGGACGCGCAGTCGCACAATCCGCATGACGAGCACCGCAATCCCGATCATGCCGAGGATGTAGGGCCCGCTGCGTGTCAGGCGCGACCCCCACGGCTCAGGCAGGCCGTTCAGGTCGATGAAGAGCTGCGCGCCGGCTGGAAGCAACAGCGACACGGCGATGAAGAGCACCGGGACGGTTCCCACCCGCAGGGGGACGAAGCGTAGGTATCCCGGTCGATCGTCGATGGTCAGCGCACGCGACACGACGCCCCGGAACGTGATGAGCAACGCGATCCCGATCACCATCAGCATGACTGCCAAGGCACCGAAGAGGATGCGCCGGCTCAGCTCGTCACTGACCGCGGCGATGAGACCGACGACGACGGAGGTCACCACCACGCCCCATGCGAGCGGACGCGGGTTGCGCCCACGCGGAAACACGGGCACTTCCCCGCCGAGGAGCGGGAGCCGAGGGGTCATCCGCCGAGTAGCCATCGACCCATCATCCCGTCCGCCGAAAGCGTGTCCCACTTTCTGCACAGATCAGCCCCTGAACTTGCCGAAAGTGGGACATGCCCTGCGGGCCCACCGCCCGAGAGGCTCACCAGCCGAGAGGCTCAGTCCTCGAGGATCACAGCCACTTCGAGGTGAGGTGCTCGCTCGAGATGCGGCGGAGGGTACCGGAGGCACCGCGCAGCACGACGCTCTCGGTGTAGATGTGCTCGCCCTCGCGACGCACACCGGCGACGAGCTGGCCGTCGGTCACGCCCGTGGCGACGAAGATCGTGTTCTTGCCTTTGACGAGATCCTCGGCCTCGTACACGGTGCCGTCGACTTTGAGCCCCGCGTCGATGCCGCGCTGCTTCTCCTCGTCGTTGCGCGGCGCGAGACGACCCTGGATGTGGCCGCCGAGCGCCTTGATCGCGCAGGCGGTGACGATGCCCTCAGGGCTCCCGCCGATCCCGACGCACATGTCGGTGCGGGCGTTGTGCCGGGCGGCGTTGATACCGCCGGCCACGTCGCCGTCGCTCATCAGGCGGGTTCCTGCGCCGGCCTCACGGATCTCCTCGATGAGCTTGTCGTGGCGCGGACGGTGCAGCACCGAGACGACGATCTCGTCGACCGGCTTGCCGAGCGCCTTCGCGAGCAGACGGATGTTCTCGCCGATCGGAAGGCGGATGTCGACGACGCCGACGCCCGCGGGGCCGGTGACGAGCTTGTCCATGTAGAAGACGCTGGATGCGTCGAGCATGGCGCCGTGATCGGCGACCGCGATGACGGACAGCGCGTTGTTGCGCCCGGCGGCGGTCAGCGAGGTGCCGTCGATCGGGTCGACCGCGATGTCGCACTTCGGCCCGCGCCCCGTACCGACGTGCTCGCCGTTGAAGAGCATGGGCGCGTTGTCCTTCTCGCCCTCGCCGATGACGATCACGCCGTCGAAGTTCACAGTGGTGAGGAAGGCTCGCATCGCGTCGACCGCCGCTCCGTCGGCCACCTCTTTCTGGCCGCGCCCGATGAAGGGAACGGAGCGGATGGCCGCGGCCTCTGTCGCGCGCACGAGCTCGAGCGCGAGGTTCCGGTCGGGGTGCAGCGGACTCATGTCGGCAGTAAGGCTCACCATGCGGCCCAGCCTAAGCAGGATCCCGCAGAGCGGACGCGACTTTCGGCTCTGAAGACGCGAAGAATTCGACGTTCTTTCAGCAGGAGGAAATCCACCGCCCCCGCGGTGATATTCCTGGCGCCCCCAGCACCCGGTCGCCCGCATCCCCTTCGATAGAGTGACGGGTAACCACTGCACACAGCAAGGAGCGGACATGCCCGTCGCAACACCCGATCAGTATGCCGAGATGCTCGACCGCGCGAAGGCGGGCGGCTTCGCGTACCCGGCCATCAACGCGGCGAGCTCGCAGTCGATCAACGCGATCCTGCAGGGCCTCACGGAAGCCGGTTCCGACGGCATCATCCAGGTCACCACCGGCGGCGCCGACTACTTCGCCGGCCACACCGTGAAGGGCCGCGCGACCGGCGCGATCGCCTTCGCGAAGTTCGCCACCGAGGTCGCCAAGAACTACCCGATCACGGTCGCCCTCCACACCGACCACTGCCCCAAGCCCGCCCTCGAGGACTTCGTGCTGCCGCTGATCGCCGCATCCGAAGAAGAGGTCAAGGCCGGCCGCAACCCGCTCTTCCAGTCGCACATGTGGGACGGCTCGGCCGTTCCCCTCGACGAGAACATCGCGATCGCCAAGGAGCTCCTGCCCCGTATCAAGGCGATCAACGCGATCCTCGAGGTCGAGATCGGCGTCGTCGGCGGCGAAGAGGACGGCGTGAAGCACGAGGGCTCGAACGAGGCGCTCTACACGACCACGGCGGATGTGGCCAAGGCCGTCGAGGCTCTCGGTCTCGGCGACGCGGGCCGCTGGATCGCGGCTCTCACCTTCGGCAACGTGCACGGCGTCTACAAGCCCGGCAACGTGAAGCTGCGCCCGGAGCTCCTCGGTGAGATCCAGGAAGGGATCGCCGCGCAGTTCGGCACCGGCCCGAAGCCCCTCGACCTGGTCTTCCACGGCGGCAGCGGCTCGACCCCCGAAGAGATCGCCCTCGCGGTCGCGAACGGCGTCGTGAAGATGAACATCGACACCGACACCCAGTACGCGTTCACCCGCTCGGTCGCGGGCTTCATGTTCTCGAACTACGACGGAGTCCTGAAGGTCGACGGCGAGGTGGGCAACAAGAAGGCCTACGACCCGCGTGCCTGGGGCAAGGTCGCAGAGTCCGCCATGGCCGCCCGCGTCGTCGAGGCGACGCAGCAGCTCGGCTCCGCCGGCAAGTCGCTCGGCGCCTGACCCGATGTACTCACCGCGAATGCCCCGGCTCTGGCCGGGGCATTCCGCGTTTCAGGATGCGGCGCGCTCCACCGCGGCGGCCGCCTCGCACTCGGCGAGCCGCCGCACGGCGTCACGGCGGTCCCCGAAGCGATCCGCGGTGAACATCTCGGCGAGTTGCGGGAAGACCGCCCATCCGTCGGTGAGCGTGACCACGGTCAGCAGCAGCTGCCCCGCATCCGCCTTGGAGACGCCGGGAAGCGCCCGCTGGACCGCGGCGACCTTCGATCTGCAGTGTTGCTCACGGATGGCGCGATCCGGCACGTCTCCCCCGCGCACCAGACCCTCCCAGGCCATCAACCGGCCGATCTCGGGCTTGCGCACGATCCGGTCGAATAGGCCGGCAGCGTACTCGCCGATGGCCTGTGGGCCTTCGCCCTCGAGCGGCACCTCTTCGAACACCTCGGACAGCTCGTGGACGATCACCGCCTCGAAGAGAGCATCCTTGTTGCCGAAGTACGAGTAGATCCGCTCCTTGTTGACCCCGGCCGTCTCCGCGATGCGGTCGATCCGCGCACCGGCCGGCCCGTGGGCCGCGAACTCCGCCGTTGCCGCGGTGAGCAGCCGGCGTCGTGTGCGTTCGGTGTCCCAAGCCATGCCGTCAACCTTAGCCCGCAACTCCAACCGTTCAGTTGCAAAAGTCGGCGAACGCGTTTACATTCATCCCCAAACGAACAGTTGGAGATGTGATGACCGAACCGAGCGCCACCCCTCGTCCCCCGATGCCCAACGCCCACGTCCGCGCCGTGCTGACCTGGATCGCGATCTTCCCGCTCGTGACGATCGGGATGCTGGCACTCTCGCCGTTCACAGAGAGCTGGCACCCGGTGCTGCGCTCGCTGGTGCTCACGCTGATCGTCGTGCCGCTGGCCAGCTACCTCGTCATGCCGTGGCTGCTGCGCACTCACGGGCGAATCGCCATGACACGAGCGGCGCGGCGCGCTCAGACGCCGTCGAGCAGCCCCGGGGCTCCTTCGGGCCGCGAGAGCACGACGATCTCGTCGCCCGCGGAGATCGCGCCCGACTTCACCACGCGGAAGTAGGGGCCGAGCCGCCGTTCGTCGGCGAAGCGCTTGACCCACCCGCGCGCTTCCGGGCCGCCGAGGCGGCGGGCGAAGGTCTGGCAGGGGTTGCGGTGGCGGGTGACCTCGAGCTCGAGCGTGTCGCCGATGCGCCACCGCTCCCCGATCACGACCGCGTTGACGTCGATGCCCTCGGTGCGCAGGTTCTCGCCGAACCACCCGGGCGCCAACTCGCGTCCGAGCTCGCTCTCCCAGAACGCCGCGTCCTCCTGCGCGTAGGCGTAGACGGCCTGATCGAGTCCGCCGTGGTGCTTGCGGTTGGCCTGAACGTCGCCGCGCACCCCGTACGGGCCGACGCGCACGGCGCCGTCGAGCGGGCGCTTGTCGATCGCGGTGACGCCGATCGTGCCCGCATCCGGGATCAGCGCATGAACAGCGCAGACGGCGACGACGCGCGCGGTCATGTCGCGCTCGGGGTCGGCAGGGGCGTGATGCCGCTCAACTGCTGCATGAGACCGGGGTCCGACATCAGCGGCACGACCAGGAGCACGCTCGCCAGGAGGGTGAAGACCACGCCGCCCACGAGCGGGATCCAGAAGCTCAGGCGTCCGGCCCGCAGATTCCACACCGAGACGGCGGCGGTCGCGAACCATCCGACCGCGAGCAGGATGGCGGCGGCCGCTCCCCAGGCGCGGGCGCTGGCCGCATCCGTCAGTCCCCCGTCGACGCCGAACTGGGTCAGCAGCTGCGTGAGCAGCTCGTTGGGGTCGACGAAGCCGGGGATCGAGCGCAGCACCTCGAACAGGCCGAGGGCGAGCAGCGCGATCGTGGCGACGCGGTCCATGGCCCGGGGGTTTCGCGCCACGGGGCCCGCGGCAGGAGTCGGGGCGGGGGCGGGCGGGGCCGCATCCGGAGCCTTGCCCGCGTCGAGGTCGAACGTCGCGTCGGGCTGACGGATGCGGGCGCGCTGCTCTTCGGGCGTCGCGTACTCGCCGTACTGGGGGCGGGGGCGCTCGTCGCTCATGCGCGCCCCCGTCCGCCGCGGGCGCGGGTATCCGTCGCGCCGGATGCATCGCGGCGCAGCTCCTTGGGAAGCGAGAAGATGAGGTCCTCCTCGGCGGTGCGCACCTCGGCGACGTCGGCGTAGCCGGCACCGGCGAGCACGTCGAGCACCTCTTGGACGAGCACCTCGGGCACCGAGGCACCGCTGGTGACACCGACCGTGGCGACGCCGTCGAGCCACTCCTGGCGCACCTCCTCCGCGTAGTCGACGCGGTAGGCGGCTTTGGCCCCGTGCTCGAGGGCGACCTCGACGAGGCGCACGCTGTTGGACGAGTTCGCGGAGCCGACCACGATCACCAGGTCCGCGTCGCGCGCGACCTTCTTGATCGCGACCTGGCGGTTCTGCGTGGCGTAGCAGATGTCGTCGGATGGCGGGTCCTGCAGGTTCGGGAACCGCTCGCGCAGGCGGCGCACGGTCTCCATGGTCTCGTCGACCGAGAGGGTCGTCTGCGACAGCCACACGACCTTGTCGGGGTCGCGCACCTCGACGGTGTCGGCGTCGGCGGGCGAGTTCACGATCGTGACGTGCTCGGGCGCTTCACCTGCGGTGCCCTCGACCTCCTCGTGTCCGAGGTGGCCGATGAGCAGGATCTCGAAATCGTCCCGCGCGAAGCGCACGGCCTCGCGGTGCACCTTGGTCACGAGGGGGCAGGTCGCATCGATCGCCTGCAGACCTCGGTCGGCGGCAGCCGAGACGACGGCGGGCGAGACGCCGTGGGCACTGAAGACGACGTGGGCACCGGTGGGCACCTCGTCGACCTCCTCGACGAAGATCGCGCCCTTGGCCTCGAGCTCGGTCACGACGTGCACGTTGTGCACGATCTGCTTGCGCACGTAGACGGGCGCGCCGTAGCGCTCGAGCGCCTTCTCCACGGCGATGACCGCGCGGTCGACGCCGGCGCAGTACCCGCGGGGGGCCGCCAGCAGCACTCTCTTGCGTCCGACGACCGGGATATCCTGAAGCCGGCCGCTGCGCGCCGGCATCCGGGGGGTGGGAAGGTGCACGGCGGGTGAGCTCACGCCCGTGATTCTACGGGCGCGTGCTGGGCGGAGGCCGAGCGACGGAGGATGCATGACGAGGTTCGCACCGGATGCGGCGCCCGAGGCCCCGCACGGTGATGACGTCCACCCCCGTGACGCCACCCGCGACGCGCCCACATCCGTCGCCCGGTTCAACGAGACGATCCGGGCGTTCATCTCCTCGTGGGGCTCGGTATGGGTCGAGGGCGAGATCACGTCGTGGAACGTGCGCGGCGGCAACGTCTACGGCAGGCTGAAAGACCTCACCGGCGACGCGAGCGTGTCGTTCCGCATCTGGTCGTCGACGCTGCAGCGCCTGCCCGACGACCTCAAGGTGGGCGATCGCGTCGTCGCGAGCGTCAAGTCCGACTACTTCGTGCGCACGGGCGACTTCAGCGTGCTGGTGTCAGCGATGCGGCACACCGGCATCGGCGATCAGCTCGCCGCCATCGAGCAGCTGCGCGCGAAGCTGCGCGCCGAGGGACTCTTCTCGGCCGAGCGCAAGCGGCCTCTCCCGTTCCTGCCGCACCTGGTCGGGCTCATCACGGGCGAGCGATCGGATGCGGAGAAAGACGTGCACCGCAACGCCGAGCTGCGCTGGCCGCAGGTGAGCTTCCGCACCGCGTACGCCGCTGTGCAGGGCGACCGGTGCGTGCCCGAGACGATCGCCGCACTGCAGAAGCTGGATGCCGACCCCGAGGTCGACGTGATCATCATCGCCCGCGGCGGCGGCGACCCGCAGCACCTGCTGGGCTTCAGCGACGAACGGCTGCTGCGGGCGGTCGCCGCGGCCACGACGCCGGTCGTCTCGGCGATCGGCCACGAGAACGACCACCCCCTGCTCGACGACGTCGCCGACCTCCGGGCCTCCACGCCGACGGATGCCGCCAAACGCGTCGTGCCGGATGTGGGCGAGCAGCGCACCCTCGTGCGCCAGCTGCGGGCGCGCCTGGGCTCGCGCCTCAGCATGCGCGTCTCGCACGACATCGCGCAGCTCGAGCAGTTGCGCTCGCGCCCGGTGCTGCGAGACCCCGACGCGCTGCTCGAGCGGCGCGCGCACGAGGTAGAGCTGCTCGCGGCCCGCGGACGCGACACGATCGACCGCTCGCACACCCATGCGGCGCGCCAGACGGCCGAGCTGCGCGCGTCCCTGCGCGCCCTCTCTCCCGGCGCCACCCTCGCCCGCGGCTACGCGATCGCCCACGTCGCCGGCGGCGTGATCGTGCGGGATGCGGCGCAGGCGCCCGAGGGCACCGAGCTGACCGTCACGGTCGCCCGCGGCTCGTTCGCGGCCAGCTCCGGCGGCGAGGTGCCGGAGACGTCTGCGACGGCGACGGACGCCTAGGATGGAAGCCATGTCCGCGCCCGAGGAGACCGCTCCCGAGATCGCGTCGTTGTCGTTCGAGCAGGCGCGCGACGAGCTCGTGCGCGTCGTCGCCGAGCTCGAGCAGGGCTCGCCCACCCTCGAGCAGTCGCTCTCGCTGTGGGAGCGCGGCGAGGCGCTCGCGGCGCGGTGCGAGGAGTGGCTGCTGGGCGCCAAGCGTCGACTGGATGCGGCGCGCTCCGGCGCCGAGGGCGAACTCTGATGGCCCGAGGTCCCCGCGTCGTCGCCGAGCTCGGCCGCCCCGAGACTCCCGACGAGACCGCCGCCCGCAAGGCGGAGTCCTCACGTATCTATCGCTCGAGCCAGACGTTCCGCAACCTCATCGCGGCGCTGCTCGCGACCCTCGGCGTCGTGATCGTGATCATCTTCGCGGTGCCGCGCGGCAACCCCGCGCCCGCGCCCGCGCTGAACGTCGCCGAGATCGCCGACGGCTTCGCGGACGCCTACGGGCGCCCCGTCATCTCCCCCGATGTGCCGGAGAACTGGCGCGTGAACCAGGCGCAGCTCGAGGGCAACAGCGTCCCGGCCTTCACGATCGTCTACGTTCCCGATGCCGAGAGCTACATCAACATCGCGCAGGCCTTCGACGCGGATGCGGGGTGGGTGGCCCGCACCCTCAACGGCGCCGCCCCGACCGGCACCGAGACGATCGACGGCATCGAGTGGCAGCGCTACGAGATCTCCGACGCGCGCTCCGCCGGAGGCGTGTCGTACGCTCTCGCGACCCCTGCGGGACCCGACCAGATCCTTGTGTACGGCACGGCCACGCCCGACACCGCGGCGCAGTTGGCCACGACCGTCACCGACACCATCCTTCAGCTGCGCGAGGAGACACCGTGACCGACACCCACCCCACCCCCGCTCAGGTCTGGGCCGAGATGCTCGAGGGCAACGCCCGCTTCGTCTCCGGCACGCCGCGCCACCCGCGACAGGACGTCGAGCGCCGCCACGAACTCGCGTCGGGGCAGCGCCCGCGCGCGGCTCTGTTCGGCTGCTCCGACTCGCGTCTGGCCGCTGAGATCATCTTCGACGAGGGGCTGGGCGACCTGTTCGTCGTGCGCAACGCCGGTCAGGTCATCTCCGACTCGGTCGTCGGCAGCCTCGAGTACGCGGTCGAGGTGCTCGGCACCCCGCTCATCGTCGTGCTCGGCCACGACGAGTGCGGTGCTGTCCGCGCCGCCATCGACAGCACCTCGCCCGACGCGCCCGCGCTGCCGCCGCGCATCTGGCGCCAGGTCGCACCCATCGTGCCGGCCGTGCGTCGTGTGCAGGTCGCCGAGGGCACGAACGCCGCGACGGTCGACGCCGAGCACGTGGGACGCGAGCACCTGCGCGACACCGTGACCGAGCTGCTGCACTCGTCGGAGCTCATCAGCGCCGCCGTGGCCGACGGCTCGCTCGCGATCGTCGGCGTGAACTACCGCCTCGCGAAGGGCGTCGCCGAGCCCGACTTCATCGTCGGCGCCGCGACCGAGTCCGCCGCCTGATCACCCATCGTCCGCACACCGTCAGAGGAGACACCCGTGGCTGAGACCGAATACCGCATCGAACACGACACGATGGGCGAGGTCCGCGTTCCCGCATCCGCTCTCTACAGCGCGCAGACCCAGCGCGCCGTCGAGAACTTCCCGATCTCGGGCGACGCACTGGCGCCGGCTCAGATCGTTGCGCTCGCGCGGATCAAGAAGGCCGCCGCTCTCGCGAACAAGCAGCTCGGCACCCTCGACGCGCAGATCGCCGACGCGATCGCGCGTGCCGCGGACCAGATCATCGCCGGCGAGCACGCCGACCAGTTCCCGATCGACGTCTACCAGACCGGCAGCGGCACGTCGTCGAACATGAACATGAACGAGGTGCTCGCCACGCTGGCGACGCGCGACCTCGGCTCGACGGTTCACCCGAACGACCACGTCAACGCCTCGCAGTCCTCGAACGACGTCTTCCCTACCTCGGTGCACATCGCGGTGACGCAGGAGATCATCGACGCCCTGATCCCCGCCCTCGACCACCTCGCTGTCGCTCTGGAAGAGAAGGCGGAAGCCTGGAGCGACGTCGTCAAGTCGGGCCGTACGCACCTCATGGATGCGACGCCCGTCACCCTCGGCCAGGAGTTCGGCGGCTACGCCCGCCAGATCCGCCTCGGCATCGAGCGCGTGCAGGCGACGATCCCCCGCGTCGCCGAGGTTCCGCTGGGCGGCACCGCGGTCGGCACCGGCATCAACACCCCGCTCGGCTTCCCGCAGAAGGTCATCGAGCTCATCGTGGCCGAGACCGAGCTGCCCATCACCGAGGCCAAGGACCACTTCGAGGCGCAGGCGAACCGCGACGGGCTCGTCGAGGCCTCCGGAGCCCTCCGCACCATCGCGGTCTCGCTCACCAAGATCAACAACGACCTGCGCTGGATGGGCTCCGGCCCGAACACGGGTCTCGGCGAGCTGCACATCCCCGACCTGCAGCCCGGCTCCTCGATCATGCCCGGCAAGGTCAACCCGGTCGTTCCCGAGGCCACGCTCATGGTGTGCGCACGGGTCATCGGCAACGACGCCACGATCGCGTGGGCCGGCGCATCCGGCTCGTTCGAGCTGAACGTCGCGATCCCGGTGATGGGCACCGCGCTGCTCGAGTCGATCCGCCTGCTCGCCAACTCCGTGCGCGTGCTGGCCGACAAGACGATCCGCGGCCTCGAGGTCAACCGCGAGCGCGCGGCGGCCTACGCGGGCATGTCGCCCTCGATCGTCACGCCGCTGAACAAGCTCATCGGCTACGAGGCCGCGGCCAAGATCGCCAAGCATGCCGTCGCGGAGGGCATCACGGTCCGCGAGGCCGTCATCGCCCTCGGGTACGTGGAGCGGGGCGAGCTCACCGCGGCGCAGCTCGACGAGAAGCTCGATCTGCTCTCGATGACCCACCCGGGCTGAGCTACACGCGAAACCGCCCGACGGGACATAATCGGAAGGTGAAGCAGACGCCGAGAATGCTCTCGGCGCGCGTGAAGACTCTGGGGGCGATCCTCCTTGTGGCGTGCGTCGGGTTGATCGTCGCGGGCGGAGTCTCTTTCTGGATCCAGCGGGCGCGTCTCGTCGACGACGTGGACGACCGTCTGATCGAGAAGGTGCAGGCCCTGCGGGCCGTGGGCGATGCCCCGTCCCCCGGCATCTACCTCACGCGCACCGTGACCGGCTTCCTGCCCTCGCAGACGGAGGGCGTCGTCGGCGTCGTCAACGGTGAGATCGTGGTGTCCCCCTCGGCGGGAAACCTCTTCCGCGCGATCGAAGACCCCGCCGTCGTCGCGGCGGCGACGGAAGCGGCCACCGGCAGCGACATCGTGCTGGGCACCGTGTCGACCGACCAGGGCGAAGTGCGTTACGTCGCGCTGCCGGTGCAGATCGGCGGCGAGACGGGCATCTACCTGCGCGGCGTCGACATGGAAGCAGAGATGGCGCCGTTCCAGGCGTCGATCGTGACGTACGTCATCGCCGCGGTGGTCGTCATGGCCGCGCTCGGCTTCGCGAGCTGGTTCTTCACCGGCCGGCTGCTCTCGCCTCTGCGCCAGCTGCGCGAAGCGGCGGATGCGGTGACGCTCGACGATCTCGGCACGCGCGTTCCCGAGGAGGGCGACCACGAGATCGCCGACCTCTCGCGCACCATGAACTCCATGCTCGACCGCCTCGAGGCCTCCGTCAGCAGCCAACGGCAGCTGCTCGACGACATCCGGCACGAGCTGAAGACGCCCATCACGATCGTGCGCGGCCACCTCGAGATGATGAACGTCGACGATCGCGAGGATGTCATCGGCATCCGCGACATGGGGATCTCCGAGCTCGATCGGATGACGCGTCTCGTCGACGACATCGACCTGCTGTCGTCGGCTCAGGGTGATCAGTTCGAGATGCGCCCCGTGGACCTCGGAACACTGACCGAGCGCGTCGGCGAGCTCGTCTCCGCCATCTCGGGCCACCCTTTCTCTCTCGCCCGGAGCGCGCGCGGCGTGGTGGTCGCGGACGCCGACCGGCTCACCCAGGCCTGGTTGCAGCTCGCCGACAACGCCGCGAAATACACGCCGGCAGGGAGCCCCATCGAGGTCGGCAGCGACGTCGTCGAGGGCGAGGCACGGCTGTGGGTCCGCGATCACGGTGCGGGCATCCCCCCGGCGGCCCGGCGCCGTATCTTCCAGCGGTTCGCCCGCGTCGACGCGAACCGCTCCGTCGAAGGCTCGGGTCTGGGTCTGGCCATCGTCGAGGCGATCGCGCAGGCCCACGGCGGCTCCGTCGATGTGACCGACACTCCCGGCGGCGGCGCCACCTTCACGGTGCGCGTACCGACCAGCGGCCATCCGTCCACTCTGGTCCCGACGCCCGTGCGCGCCGGCGACGTCGTTCTGCAGCGAGAGGCAACCACATGACCTTGATCCTGATCGCGGAGGATGAACCCCGCATCTCCGCTTTCGTGAAGCGGGGACTGGAGTCCGCGGGATTCGCCACCGAGGTGGTCGAGGACGGTGATGACGCTCTCGAGCGTGCGCTCTCGGGTGAGATCGATCTCCTGCTGCTGGATGTGGGGCTGCCGGGCATGGACGGTTTCGAGGTGCTCCGGCACCTGCGCGGTCAGGGCTCGCACCTGCCGGTCATCATGCTGACCGCCCGCAGCAGCACCCGTGACACGGTCGACGGCCTCAACGCCGGCGCGAACGACTACGTACCGAAGCCGTTCAAGTTCGACGAGCTCCTCGCGCGCGTGCGCTCGCGCCTGCGTGAGAACGTCGCGACCGGCAGCATCGCGATCGTCCACGGCGACGTCATCCTCGACGTCCTCTCGCGGCGCGCGAGCGTCGAGGGCCGCGAGATCGACCTCTCGGCGCGGGAGTTCGCCCTCGCCGAGCAGTTCCTGCGCCACCCCGGTCAGGTGCTCAGCCGCGAGCAGCTGCTGAGCCGGGTCTGGGGGCTCGACTTCGACCCGGGCTCCAACGTGGTCGACGTGTACGTGCGCTACCTGCGCGCCAAGTTCGGTCACGAGCGCATCGTCACGG
Organism: Microbacterium sp. RG1; assembly: GCF_005347485.1. NCBI lineage: Bacteria > Bacillati > Actinomycetota > Actinomycetes > Micrococcales > Microbacteriaceae > Microbacterium > Microbacterium sp. RG1. The sequence goes on from NZ_CP034121.1 coordinate 1,414,090, forward strand.
TGCGCGGCGCGGGCTACCGCTGGGAGTGAGCGCCCCGCATCCGCACCGGCCCGACGGCCGGTGACCTCGCGCGCCCGGGCATGAGGAAGGCCCCCGGCGCTGGGGGACGCCGGGGGCCACAGAGAGACCACGGGACCCGAACCCGTGATGCCCGCCACCTCACCGGGGGGGAATCGGTGGCGGATTGCTTCTCCAGTTTTTCTTCGCCGTCAGAGTCTGGGGGAACTCATTCCAGCGGTGAATGACAGTGTCGCGTCATCCGTGTTCTCCATCATCCGCTGCTGCCGTGAGAGCACAAGGAGGATCGGGTGAGAAAGCTCTCATGCGGCGTCACGAGAGTTCCCCCGCCTCCAGGAGGTCGGTCACGAGGGCCGCGATCGCGGAGCGCTCCGAGCGCGTCAAGGTGACGTGCCCGAACAGCCCGTGTCCCTTGAGCGTCTCGATCACCGAGGCGATGCCGTCATGGCGTCCGACCCGCAGGTTGTCGCGCTGGGCGACGTCGTGGGTGAGCACGACGCGGGAGTTCTGGCCGATGCGGCTGAGCACCGTCAGCAGCACGTTGCGCTCGAGCGACTGCGCCTCGTCCACGATCACGAACGCGTCGTGCAGGGAGCGGCCCCGGATGTGGGTCAGCGGCAGCACCTCGAGAATGCCACGCGCGACGACCTCTTCCAGCACGTTCGAGCTCACGACGGACCCGAGCGTGTCGAAGACCGCCTGACCCCAGGGGTTCATCTTCTCCTGCGCGTCGCCGGGGAGGTAGCCGAGCTCTTGGCCGCCGACCGCGAACAGCGGACGGAACACGATGATCTTGCGCTGCTGCTGACGCTCCAGCACCGCCTCGAGCGCCGCGCACAGGGCGAGCGCCGACTTGCCCGTGCCGGCGCGCCCGCCGAGCGAGACGATGCCCACATCCGGGTCCGACAGCAGGTCGATCGCGATGCGCTGCTCCGCGGAGCGGCCGTGCAGACCGAACACGTCGCGGTCGCCGCGCACGAGCCGGAACTCGCCGTCACCGGTGACGCGGCCGAGGGCGGAGCCGCGCTCGGAGTGCACGATGAGGCCTGTGTTGACGGGAAGACCCCGCACGTCGTCGCTGAAGGCGACGTCGCTCTCGTACAGGTCGCTCATCTCGTCGCCCGAGACGCTGATGTCGGCGATGCCGGTCCAGCCCGAGTCCGCGGCCTGCTCGGCGAGGTACTCCTCCGCGAGGATGCCGAGCGAGGCGGCCTTGACGCGCATCGGGAGGTCCTTGGAGACCACCGTCACGTCGTGCCCCTCCTGCTGGAGGTGCATGGCCACGGCGAGGATGCGGGTGTCGTTGTCGCCGAGCCGCATGCCGCTCGGGAGCACCGACGGGTCGGTGTTGGTCAGTTCGACCCGGAGCGATCCGCCGGCGCCGACGGGGACGGGGAAGTCGAGGCGACCGTGCTCGACGCGAAGCTCATCGAGGTGCCGCAGCGCCTGGCGCGCGAAGTAACCCAGCTCCGGATCATGTCTCTTGGCCTCCAGTTCGGTGATGACGACGACGGGGATCACGACCGAGTGCTCCGCGAAGCGGAAGAACGCTCGGGGATCGCTCAGAAGCACCGAGGTGTCCAAAACATAAGAGCGCAGGTCAGTTTCCTGATCTGCGCTCTGCTGGACGGTCGCCCGCTGCTGCTGGTGTGGTGCTCGTGTGGTCACAACCCACTCCCCTTCCGGGCCCGTGGCCCGGGGTCTCTCGAGTCGACCGGTGGGTAGCGAGTCGCTTCCTGAGGCCGACCCGAACGGGCGCCGTGCCCGTTGTGATGACCGTACGACGCGCGCGGGTGCGATTGCCAGAGCGGATGCGGGTGTGTCGCGTTACGTCTTCGTTAACGAGCTCGCGGCACTCACTTGCCGAAGCGGCGGTCGCGGCGCGCGTAGTCGCGGATGGCGCGCAGCAGATCGACCTCGCGGAGGTCGGGACCCAGCGCCTCCACGAAGTAGAACTCGCTGTGGGCCGACTGCCAGAGCAGGAAGTCGCTGAGGCGCTGCTCGCCCGAGGTGCGGATGACGAGGTCGGGGTCGGGCTGGCCGCCCGTGTAGAGGTGCTCGCCGATCTGCTCGGGCGTGAGGCTCTCGGCGAGCTCTTCCAGCGAGCCGCCGGTGTGGTCGTACTGCGTGATGATGCTGCGCACCGCATCCACGATCTCGCCGCGGCCGCCGTAGCCGACGGCGAGGTTGACGTGCATGCCGGTGTTGCCCGCCGTGCGTTCCTGCACGTCGGCCAGCACGTGAGCGAGCTCCTGGGGCAGCGGAGCCGCGCGACCCACGTGCTGCACGCGCCAGTCGCGCTCGTGCGACAGCTCGTCGGCGAGCTCGGCGATGATCTCGATGAGATCGGCCAGCTCCTTCGAGTCGCGCTTGGTGAGGTTGTCGATCGACAGCAGATAGAGCGAGACGACCTTCACCCCGAGCTCATCGCACCAGCGGAGGAACTCACGCATCTTGGCCGCGCCCGCACGGTGCCCGTGCGCCGCGGAGTCGTACCCCAGCTGACGCGCCCAGCGCCGGTTGCCGTCGATCATCATCGCGACGTGTCGAGGAACGGATGCGGGCGGGATCTGCCGGCGAAGACGATTGCTGTAGAGACGGTAGAGGGGGCCCCGCCCCTCACTCTCCCGACCGCTGGTCACTCCCCTACGCTACCGCCAGCACGGCAGGAGACACGCGCATTCGGCGAACGCTGAGGCTATGTGCGGCCTGCGGCATACCCCGCGGCATACCCTGGGCACATGACCCCCTCCGGCGTTCCCGACGTGCCCTCGCTGCCGCTGATCGACGCCGCTGAGAAGGATGCCAACACGGAGATCCGCCCCACCTGGCGCGGCTGGATCCACGCGGGCACCTTCCCGGTCGCGATCGCCGCCGGCATCGTCCTGATCGTGCTCGCGCACGGCCCCGCGGCCAAGTGGTCGGCGGCCGTGTTCATGACCACCTCGCTGCTGCTGTTCGGCAATTCCGCGCTGTATCACCGCTTCGACTGGAAGCCGCGCACGAAGGTGGTCCTGAAGCGGATCGACCACGCCAACATCCTGCTGCTGATCGCGGGCACCTATACGCCGCTCGCGGTGCTGGCGCTTCCGCCCGAGAAGTCCGTGCTGCTGCTGAGCCTCGTCTGGGGCGGGGCGATCCTCGGCATCCTCTTCCGGGTGTTCTGGATCCACGCACCGCGGTGGCTGTACGTCGCGCTGTACATCCTGCTCGGCTGGGCAGCGGTCATGTACATCGTCGACCTGCTCAATGCGAACGTCGCGATGATGGTGCTCGTCATCGTCGGCGGACTGCTCTACACCGGCGGCGCCGTCGTCTACGCGCTCAAGCGCCCCAACCCGTGGCCCGGAAAGTTCGGCTTCCACGAGATCTTCCACGTGTGCACCGTGCTGGCGTTCCTCTGCCACTGGGCGGCATGCCTGCTCATCTGCCTCTCGCCCGCCTACAACGGCTAAAGCCTCAGCGCTGGGCCGGGTCGATGTCCTCGTCGTCGGTCTCGGAGTCGCGCTCGGCGGCGTCACCCTGCTTCGCCGCCAGCTCCTCCGCATCCAGCTGCTCGCGGATCTCGGACCGGTAGCGCCCGCGACGGATGCGGCGCAGCATGTCCCAGACCAGGAGGATCACCGCGACACCCACGAGCGCGATGGCCGCGAAGCCCCAGGGGCCGGGCGTCACGAGCAGCGGGTCGACATCGGTCGGCGTCGGGGTCGGGGTCACCTCGGCGAGCCACACGGCCAGGTGCATGGATGTCTCCGTTCCGCGCGCGAGCGCTTAGCCTGGACTCAAGCCTAATTCCCGATCCGAGGGTCCATGACGACGCAACAGCTGCTCGACGAGCGTTACGGCCGCACCCGCGGTGCCCGTTCCGGCCGTTTCTGGGCCGTTTTCGCGTCAGTCGGTATCGCCGCCGCGGTGATCGTCGCCGGGTGGTACGCGTTCTCGGCGAGCTCGTCGTCGGTGGATGCGGTGACGACGGGCTACCAGCTGGTCGACGAGCACACCACGAGCGTCTCCTTCCAGGTCACCGTGCCGCCGAACACGGCGGTCGCCTGCGTGCTCGAGGCGCAGGACGAGGAGCACGGCGTGGTGGGCTGGCGGGTCGTCGAGTACCCGCCCTCCCCCGACCACACGCGCGCTTTCGTCGAGCAGATTCCGATCACCGCTGAGGCGACCACGGGATTGGTCAACGGATGCTGGGTGCCGTAGGCTGACGGAAACTGATCGACGACGCCCTGGCAACCGCCAGGGCGTCTTGGCATAGTTGCGGCGCCTTGCGCCGTGACTCACGACGAAGGAGAGACCGTGTCTTCTGACGCAACGGTGAGCTTCCTCACTCAGGACGCCTACGACCGGCTGGTCGCCGAGCTCGAGCACCTGTCCACGACCGGCCGCGAGGAGATCGCGAAGCGTATCGAGGCTGCTCGCGAAGAGGGCGATCTCAAGGAGAACGGCGGCTACCACGCCGCGAAGGACGAGCAGGGCAAGCAGGAGGCCCGCATCCGCACGCTGCAGGCGATGCTGAAGAACGCCAAGGTGGGCGAGGCTCCCGAGTCGACCGGTGTGGTCGAGTCCGGCACCGTGGTGACCGCGATCGTCGCCGGTGGTGAAGAGGTGTTCCTGCTGGGCAACCGCGAGATCGCGGCGGGCAGCGAGCTCGACGTCTACAGCGAGGCGTCGCCGCTGGGCGCCGCCATCCTGGGCCTGCGCGAGGGCGAGAAGACCTCGTACACCGCCCCCAACGGCCGCGAGATCGCGGTCGAGGTCGTGAAGGTCGAGACCTACACGGGTCAGTGAGCGCGGACGCGCCGGTCAGTCGGCGACGACGACCGGCGCGAACCCCGCAGCCTCCAGTGCTGCGATCACTTCGGCGCGGTGCTCGACGCCCCGCGTCTCGACGCTCACCTGCAGGATGACCTGGCTGATCTGAAGCCCCTGCCCGTGGCGGGTGTGCAGCACCTCGGTGACATTCGCGCCGACGCGCGCGATGACCTCCGACACCTGCACGAGCTGGCCCGGACGATCCGGCAGCGGGATGCGCATCGTCATGTAGCGGCCGGCGGCGCTCAGTCCGTTCGAGATCACGCGCTGCAGCAGCAACGGGTCGATGTTGCCGCCGGAGAGCACGGTGACGAGCGGTCCGGATGCGGAGATCTTGCCCGTCATGAGGGCGGCGACGCCCACGGCACCCGCGGGCTCCACGACGAGCTTCGCGCGCTCGAGCAGCATGAGGATCGCGCGGGCGATGTCGTCCTCACCGACGGTGACGACCTCGTCGACCAGTTCGCGGATGATCTCGAACGGCACATCGCCGGGGCGGGCGACCGCGATGCCGTCGGCGATCGTCGGCGTCGTGGCGACCTCCAGGGGCTCGCCCGCGGCGAGGGATGCCGGGTACGCGGCGGAGTTGGCTGCCTGCACGCCGATGATGCGCACGGTGCGCCCCTCGGCGGCGGCGCGGGCCTTGATGGCGGCGGCGACGCCCGCGGTGAGACCGCCTCCCCCGATGCCGAGCACGACGGTGTCGACGGTCGGAAGGTCGTCGTAGACCTCGAGCCCGAGCGTGCCCTGGCCCACCACGATGTCGCGGTGGTCGAACGGGTGGATGAGCACGGCGCCGGTGCGCTCGGCGAACTCCGCAGCCAGGCGCAGCGGCGTCTCGACGGTGTCTCCCTCGAGGATGACCTCGGCGCCGTAGCCGCGGGTGGCCAGCAGCTTCGGCACGGGGACGCCCAGCGGCATGAAGATCGTCGCGGGGATGCCGAGGCGCTGCGCCGCGAGCGCGACGCCCTGGGCGTGGTTGCCAGCGGATGCGGCGACGACACCGCGGGCGCGCTCCTCGGCAGTGAGGCGGGAGAGCCGGTAGATCGCGCCGCGGATCTTGAACGAGCCCGTGCGCTGCAGGTTCTCCATCTTCAGGATCACCGGGGCGCCCACGATCTCGCTGAGCACCTGCGACTCGTCCATGGGCGTGCGGGTGATCAGGCCGGTGAGGGTGCGCGCAGCATCCTCGAAGTCGGCCAGTGTGGGAAGACTCACCGCGTCGTTCTCCTTCGTTCGCGGGGCACAGTGCTCCAGATGAGTTCGTCCGGTTCGGGTGGCCTACCGGTCTCCCACGCGCGGCGGGAGAGGTAGAGGACGAAGACGTTGACGAAGGCGGCCAGCGGCACGGCGAACAGGGCGCCCGGGATGCCGGCGATCATCGCGCCGCCGGCGACCACGAGCACGACGGCGAGCGGATGCACCTTGACGGCGGTGCCCATGAGGATGGGCTGCAGGATGTGGCCTTCGATCTGCTGCACGCCGAGCACGACCACCAGCATCCACAGCGCGATCCAGGGCCCGTTGTAGACGAGGGCGAGGAAGACCGCGAGGGCGCCGGTGAGGACGGCTCCGACGAAGGGGATGAACGCACCGAGGAAGACGAGCACGCCGACCGGGATGGCGAGGGGCACGCCCAGGAGGAAGGCGCCGAGGCCGATGCCGATCGCGTCGATCGTGGCCACGAGCAGCTGGGTGCGGGCGTAGGTGACGACGGTGAGCCAACCGGACTTGCCGGCGCCGTCGACCGCGGGGCGGGCGGCCTTCGGGAAGAGCCGGATGACCCACTTCCAGATGCCGCCGCCGTCGGCGAGCACGCAGAGCAGGATGAAGACGGTCAGCAGGAGGCCGGTGGCGACGTGGCCGACGGTGGAGCCGATGGCGAGCGCGCCCGACCACAGAAGCGACGCCTGCTGTTCGAGCATGCCGAGGCCCTGGCGCAGCATCCCGTCGATCTGGTCGGCGGTGAGGTGCAGCGGGCCGTCGATGAGGTAGGCACGGAGGTCTTCGATCGCGCCGACGGTGCGGTCGCGCACCGATCCCCACTCGCGGGTGATCTGCCAGATCGCGAGCCAGAACAGGCCCGAGACGATGGCGACGGTGCCGAGCACCGAGGCGACGATCGCGAGCCACCGCGGCCAGCGGTGACGCAGCATCCACGTGAAGGCCGGCCACACGAGGGCGGCGATGAGAATCGCAATGAGGAGCGGGATGACCAGCAGCTTCAGCTGGATGATGATCCAGATCGCCACACCGACGGCCGCCGCGATCAGCAGGAAACGCCACGAATATGCGGCGGCGATGCGGACGCCGCGCGGCACGCTGTGCGTGGTGTCGGAGCTGACGGTGCGCTGACGCAGGGCGTCGAAGAACGATCCGCGAGGTTTCTCGTCGGGCTCGGTCATCTCGCCAGTCTAGTTGTCGGAGGCTGACGCTACGCTGACGCGGTGCGTGCCAGATTGAGCCGGTCCGAAGCCCGACGTATCGCCCTGCGCGCGCAGGGTCTGGGGGCTCCGCGGCCCGCCGAGGTCACGGGAGTGCACCTGCGTCGCGAGATCCGCCGGATGTCGGTGTTGCAGATCGACTCGGTCAACGTGTTCGCGCGCTCGCACTACATGCCGCTGTTCTCACGGCTCGGTCCCTACGACCCCGCGAAGCTCGATCGGCTGCTGTTCCAGCGCCGCGCGCCGTTCGTGGAGTACTGGGCGCACCAGGCGTCCTTCATCGACGCGGCGGACTGGCCGCTGTTCGCGTTCCGGATGCAGCACTATCGCGCGCGGCACGAGGCAAAGGGCTGGCGCGGCATCGACGCGGCGACGCTCGACTGGGTGCGCGGCGAGCTGGCGGCGCGGGGCCCGCTGCGGCCGGCGCAGATCGAAGACGACGCTTCGCGCGCGCCGCGGGGTCCGTGGTGGGACTGGAGCGTCGTGAAGAGCGCGCTCGAGCTGCTGTGGTTCACGGGTGAGGTGGCGATCGCCGGGCGCCGCGGGTTCGAGCGCGTGTACGGGTTGGCGGAGCAGGTGCTGCCCGCATCCGTCGCCGGGGTCGAGGCGCCGAAAGACGACGCGGTGCGTGAGCTCGTGCGTCGTGCGGCGCGGGCGTACGGCGTCGCGACGGCGCGCGACCTCGACGACTACTGGCGGCTCGGAGATCAGCGCGCGACGCTGCAGGCGATCGGCGAGCTGGTGGATGCGGGTGAGCTGCAGCCGGTGCAGGTGGAGGGGTGGACGCGGGCGGGGCGCCCGGCGCCGGCGTGGGTGCATCGCGAGGCGACGCTCCCCCGCACGATGGATGCGGCCGCGCTGCTCACGCCGTTCGATCCGGTCGTGTGGTTCCGCGATCGCGCGGAGCGCCTGTTCGACTTCTCGTACCGGATCGAGATCTACACGCCCGCGCCGCAGCGGCGGTTCGGCTACTACTCGCTGCCGGCGGTGATCGGCGACCGCGTGGCGGCGCGGATCGACCTGAAGGCGGATCGCGCCGCATCCGTGCTGCGGGTGCAGTCGGCGTGGTGGGAGCCCTCGCGTCTGCCGGGCGATGTGGAGCGGGTCGCCGGACTTTTGCGGGATGCGGCCGCGTGGCAGCAGCTGGAGACGATCAGCGTGTCGCGGTGGGGCGATGCGACGGACGAGATCGCGGTGGCGCTGGGCGCTGAGCGCCACGACTCACGGCCCGAGCCCGTCGCCCTGGCGGGCGACGAACCGGGCTGAGCCTCAGAACTGGATGCGGGGAGGTTCCGCGATGGCGGCCCCGTCGACGACCTCGAAGAACTCGCGCTCGTGGAAGCCGAGGTTGCGGGCGAAGAGGTTGTTGGGGAACACCTTGATCTTGGTGTTGAGCTCCCGCACTCCGCCGTTGTAGAACCGGCGCGAGGCCTGGATCTTGTCTTCGGTGTCGACGATCGACTGCTGCAGGTGCAGGAAGTTCTGGCTGGCCTGGAGCTGCGGGTAGGCCTCGGCGACGGCGAACAGCGACTTGAGCGCCTGCTGCAGGTGGCCTTCGGCGATGCCCGCTTCGGCGGGGCCCTGCGCGTTGATGGTCTCGGCGCGCGCCTGGGTGACGTTCTCGAAGACCGCCTTCTCGTGGGCGGCGTATCCCTTGACGGTCTCGATGAGGCTCGGCAGCAGGTCGGCGCGGCGCTTGAGTTGCACCGTGATGTCGCTCCAGGCTTCGTCGACGCGGACGTTGAGCTGGACGAGCGAGTTGTACGTCGCCCACAGATAGATTCCGACGACCAGGACGATCAGTACGACGACCGCGACAGGGATCAGCCATTCCCACATATGACGAGCGCTCCGTTCTCTCCGGGTCATCCTACTGCCGCGGCCCGCGCTGATGACGGGCGGTTGCGGACTCTCAGCCCATGCCCACCCCCGGTATCAGTGGGAGTGGGTCGACGCTCGTCGTGAGGCGTCGATCTCGAGCAGGGCCACGACGCCGATCATGACGGCCGCAGCGGCGATGTACTCGCCGACCGGCAGCAGTCCGGATGCGGCCACGAGCGCGATGCCGACGAGGATCACCCACCAGATCGTGCGCCGTACGGTTCCGCGCAGCAGCACGGCCCAGGTGGCGAGAAGGAAGAGCGCGAGCGGCAGGGTGAGGGCGAGGCCGGCGGCAGAGCCGGAGATCTCGGTCGCACCGGTGACGTGGTCGATCTCGACCTCGACGCCGGAGGAGACGGCGCCGACGGCGGCGAAGAGGAAGTAGTGGAGGTAACCGAAGACGAAGCCGTCGGAGGTGCTGCGCAGGCGGGCGGCCTGTTCGCGGGCGAAGTAGATCCACCAGATGGAGGCGGTGATGACGACACCGGATGCGGCGAGGCCGATGAGCTGGCCGGTGTGCTCGCCCGTACTGAGCGCGTCGATCATCGCGTTGGCACTCGCGAGCAGACTCTCGCCGAGAAGGATGAGGGTGAACAGGCCGTAGCGTTCGGCTATGTGGTGCGGGTGCCACTGGGTGCGTCCGTGGCGCTCCGCCCACACCGGCACGGCGATCTCGACAAGCATGAGAGCGAAGAAGCCGATGAGTTGGGGCGCACCTTCCGGCAGGGCGAGGCGGGCCACCCAAAGCACCTGCACGCCGGCGACCCCGATGGCGAAGCGGAGTGCGGTGGGGCGGGATGCCGCATCCGAGATCGCGGCCCGCAGCCACTGCGCGACCATCGAGAGGCGCATGATGACGTAGCCGATGGTGACGATGAGGAAGTCCTCGTACACCATCGCCTGCTGCACGCCCGCGGCGAGCACGAGCACGCCGCCCATCTGCGCGATGGTCATGACGCGGTAGAGCCAGTCGTCGGTGTCGAACGCGGAAGCGAACCAGGTGAAGTTCATCCACGCCCACCACACGGCGAAAAACACCATCGCGTACGAGAGGAGCCCGTGGGCTACCTCCCCCTCGCTGATCAGGTGGTGCAGCGTGCTGGACGCCTGCGACACCGCCACCACGAACACGAGGTCGAACAGCAGCTCGAGCGGACTCGCCACCCGGTGGGGCGAACGCGGATCGAGCGCCCGCATCCGGCGCAGCCCCACGCGGGTGGTTGCGATCATGAGTCGATTGTGACTGATGCGCCAGGTTCGGTGGATCTCAGGCTTACCCGCTCGCCCTCTGCCTGATCGGATTCCACTGCCAGTGAGCCGGTGCGGCGATCGCGTGTGCCAGTAGTGTCAGCAGAAAGCGCGGGGACGCGTTACAAACTGGGGGTGAGCGTGGGCTTCCACGTCCGCACGAGTGTCAAAGCCGGACCATTCCGATTCAACATGAGTCGGGGCGGGGTAGGCGTTTCGGTCGGAGTTCCTGGATTCGGAGTGGGAACCGGCCCGCGTGGGAACTACATACGCACCGGCCAGCACGGCGAAAGCGGAAATGGCTGGGGGCATTGGCCACGGGGACACTGGCGTGTGGGAGTCACCGGTAATAGTTCTGGCCATAGCTCCACTCGGCGGGCGGTGTCCCTCTAGAGTGTGGCCATGCTGTTCGACGATCTTGGGGAATCGGCGCGAACCTTGCTGAACGCGCGAGGGCGAGTCATCGGTGACGGGCTGACCAAACTGGCCAAGGAGCACGCGCACCGTTCATCCGCTGATCTGGTCGAGGCTGTCGCGCAGGCACCACATGAGGACAAGCCAGCTGTAGGACTGCTATTGGCAAGAGTCGCACTGGAGGAGGCAGTTGCAACGCGGTCACGCGAACTCTTCAATCGATTGACTCGCCCCGGCATGTCCGGAGACAGGATTCCTTGGAAGGATCTGTCTCATGGGACGTCCCAGTAAGTACCCGCGCGAGCTACGCGAGCGCGCTGTCCGTATGGTCGCCGAGGTGCGATCCGACTATCCGAGCGAGTATGCCGCGATGACCGCTGTCGCGCAGATGCTCGGCGTCGGGTCGTCAGAAACGATCCGCACGTGGATCCGCAGGCAGCAGGTCGACGCGGGCGACCGGCCCGGAATCACGACCGACGCCGCGGTGGAGATCAAGCGGCTAAAGCGGGAGAACGCGGAACTGCGGCGGGCGAACGAGATCTTGAAGGCGGCTTCGGCTTTCTTCGCGGCCGAACTCGACCGGCCACGAGGGCGATAGTCGGCTTCATCGACGCGCATAGGGATCGCGCCGACGGTGGCCTCCGATGGGGTGTCGAGTCGATCTGCGCCGTGCTCACCCAGCACGGCGTGAAGATCGCCCCATCGACCTACTACGACGCGAGGGGCCGCGGTCCGTCACCACGTATTGTGTCGGACGAGAGGTGGAAGCCGATCATCCTGACCACATGGCAGACGCACCGGAAGGTGCTCGGGGCCCGCAAGCTCTGGCTGCGGTTGCGTCGCGACGGGCACGACATCGCCCGTTGCACGGTCGAACGCCTCATGCGCGAGCTCGGGATCACCGGTGTCGTCCGCGGGAAACGGAAACGTCCCGTCGATACGGATCTGCGGGAGACCAGGCCCGCGGACCTCGTCGACCGGCACTTCGCCCGGTTCCGCACGAACCAGCTCTGGGTCGCCGACTTCACCTACGTCTGGACGTGGTCCGGATGGGTCTACGTCGCGTTCGTGTTCGACGCGCACTCCCGCCGCATCATCGGGTGGAGAGCGGCGACCTCGATGACAACTCCGCTCGTGCTGGACTGCCTCGACATGGCCCTGTTCACCCGCCGCCGCGAAGGCGTCATCGGGTTCGCCGGGCTCACGCACCACACCGACGCGGGCAGCGTCTACACCTCGATTGCCTTCACCGACCGGCTCGTCGACGAAGGCATCGACCCGTCGGTCGGATCCGTCGGCGACGCATACGACAACTCCCTCGCGGAGTCACAGATCGGGCTCTACAAGTCCGAACTCATCCATCACGACGGGCCCTGGCACGACATCGATCAGGTCGAGGCGGCGACCGCGTCCTGGGTGCTCTGGTTCAACACGGAGCGCACCCACGGCTCTATCGACGACCTCACGCCCCTCGAGGTCGAGCAGCTCGACTACGCTCGCATCGAACCGGTCCGAAAAGCCGGCTGACACCAGCAAAACGCTCTCCGGACATGCCGGGGCGAGTCAGATTCCTATATCGATTTGGCGCGCACCTGAAAACGAGCGTGAGCCAGTCAGGTCTATCACAATCGCAACGGCTAGCAATCGCCATGTCCGCCGAGAAGCTCTTTGACGTTCTGCCTACGTCGAGCAGCGCCCAGAGGGCGGGGGCGGCCGCAATCCGAAGACGCTTGAGTGGAGTCGAAATGGACGACTCTGACTGGCGCTCGACCCTTGGATTGTCGCAGGCCGAGTTCTCGGAAGTGATCAATCAGTTCGCGAGAGAACTGGGCGATCGACGCCGCAACGGAACTCGTCACCGCTCTGACCCGCCGCCTCAAGCACCGAAGAATTCCCCTCGCCAGCAGGTTCGGGTCCATCCGACCCCTGCTTGGCTCACGACCACGTTCTCGACGCCACCAGATCCGCTAGTCTCCGCGACGGCAAACTGGCCCAGCTCAGGCATGCTCGGCGGTGCGCCGTCAAGTGTGGAGCGTGCTTGGTCTGCCTTTCGCGAGAACAAGTATGGGCAGGCGAAGTCCGAGCTGAGCGACCAGCTCAGTCTGCTCGGACCTGACTGGGGTCCAACGAGCGGGGCAGATGCTCTGCGCACGTGGAACTGGATCCGCCTGGTAGTCGAGCTGGCGGCAATTGAGACCGGAGAGGCAACCGACCTCCGTCGTTCTTGGACATCGGCCTGCGAGTACTTGCAGCGGTGCCTGCCGGACGACGCGGACCTCATCGACTCCACCGTGGAGAAGGCGATTGGCGACTTCGTCGCGAACGACTTGGCTAGCACGCGCGCCTGGAGTGCCTACACCGCACGTCTAGTCGCCACGATGGGCCACGAGACTGTGCTCGCCGCCTACACAAACAAGCAGAAGGCGGAACTCAGGTCAGCTTGGAGCGCCCAGTACGACTTGTCGCAGGCGGATGTGCGAAGCACAGCGGCAGCCGCCTCATCGATCGCGCCGAAGTACAAGCGGTCCACGCAGAAAATGTATCTCTCGGCGCGCGATGAGACATCCCCCGCCCGCGCGCTCCGCGACGGCTCGCATCACTTCGTACAGTTCCTGGACGAATTCGAAGGCAGTCTGTTCCGCGAGTGCCTCGAGATCGCGGAAGATGCTGAGCGAGCAGTCGGCATTGATGGCACCACACATCGCGATCTGCTTGACCGCAGAACCGAGCTGGTGGAAGTACGATCGATGCTGGCGCGGTCCGGGAGCGCACTGCTCCTCGACTTTGTATCTCCATTGCTGCAACAGGCGATCGCCCATATCGATTCGGCCATGATCAGGCTGGGAGACAGCTCCAGGCCGGACCTCTCGATACGTCTTCTTTCAGCCAAGATTCCTTTCAGCGCTGCCGAGGGTTCTGAATACCAAATCCGCTTTGCAGTGACCAATTCTGGTAACGCTGTCGCCGAAGACGTGGTTTTGCGAGTTCGAGAAGCGGATCTGGGCATTGATTCTTCTGCCCGTCTCACTTCGTTGGGCCCAGGGTCACAATCCGACATTGCGGTAACGGTCGTTGCCAGCGGAACCGCCAAGCGGGCGGTCACGCTGACGTGTGAGACTCAGTGGAGCGATGCTCTACTCCAACAGTTCGTTAAGTCTCAGCAAGTGTCGGCGGAGGACCAGATGCCTGTCGCCTGGGCTTCCGACGATGAGAACCCATTCAGTCTCGGCACAATTTCGGAGCCCGGACGCCTCGTCGGGCGAGCCGAAGATCTCGCGCGCCTCGACGCGCTTCTCGCAGGTCGAGCCTCCGCATACATCACAGGACACAAGCGAGTAGGGAAGACCTCGCTCACTCGCGTGCTACTGCGCGCTGCTCGCGACAGTCGCGGCTGGGCGGGGAGCCTCCTTCCGTTAGGTCGAGCTCTCGGACCGGAACAGCTCGCCGGGGACCTCGTGTTCGCTCTGCTAGACGAGATTCTCGACGCCGCACGTGAGGCTTACGGGGGTGTCATGGCCGTGGTACCTGAAGTTGCTGAGCAGGACGTAAGCAACTTCGCGCGCGCGGCCAACCGCTGGCTTCGCACAGTCTCTAGGGCGCTGCCCCCCGAGGCCAGGGTCGTCGTGGCTATCGACGACTTCGATGAGCTCCCGCCACATCTCATCCGCGGACCGCAAGCGGACGCGCTGTTCCTGTTCCTTAGATCGCTGGTCGACGAACCCTGGCTCAACTTGATCGTGGTCGGCAGCGAGATACTGCCGTCGATTATTCAGGCCCAAGCTCACAAGCTCAACCAGGTTGTCCCAGTGTCGGTTACCAACTTCGCATCGCGTGTTTCCACGGCCGAGCTCCTGGAGTCTCCAACCGTCGAGCGCCTCGAATGGATCTCCGAGGCTGTGGATCGCGCACACTATCTGTGCGCTGGGAACCCGTACTACGAGACCTTGCTCGCACAGCGTCTATGGCAAAACATGCGAGACACCTCTCGCTCCGTCGTCACCGCGAGCGATGTCGACGAGGCGGCAGATGCGGTGGCGCGAGAGGCGTCGGACTCGCACTTCATCCATTTGTGGGCTGACAGCGCGGCTGGGCTTGATCACACTTCACGTTCAGCAATCGTGACAAGTGCCGTTCTTCGGTCGGTTGCCAGATGCGGAGGCGATGCCCTGGCTCCAGCGGCGATTGACGAGGTCGCTCGCGTTTCACAGAGTTGGATTCAGACCGCAACTACAGAAGAGCTAACACAATCGATCGCGTCGCTGAAGTCGCGGGAGATCGTGCGTACAGGTCCATCCGGAGACCGGCTCCTACTTAGCATTCCGCTCGTTGGAGTGTGGTTACTCGCGGCGGGCGGGCGGGCACTAGATGGTGTCTACGCCACGTCTAAGCACGCGACCGCCACCGTTCGAATGATCACCGATTCTGACCTCGTAGGGCTCGCGAAAAACCTGCGATACGGCGGTGAGCAGGTGACAGAGATCCGACTGAAGGCGTGGCTGGAACAGTTCGGCGGGAATGATCGTCAGTATCTCGCTTTCAAAATGCTTCGACGAATGATCCTCGACGGCTACTTCACCACGACGCGTCTTCAGAACACCGAACTACCAAGACTTGTGACCGCCGTGGGAAAGCTCATGGTGAATCGCTCACTAGTCCGAGAGGCTAACAGCCACTATCTGCGTAATGCGTTCCTCATCGAGCACGGCGTTGCCGGCGATAGCACCCAAGGCACATTGTCATCGCTCACCAAGGCGCTCAAGATCAAGAAGGCAAACGTAATCCGGCCCGAAGTGCTACCCGAGCGCGCTCGCGCCCTCGACAACGATGTTGTTCTTTTCTTGCTCGATGACTACTGCGGTTCAGGTACCCATCTAACGAAAGAACTGGAGAAGCTCACCGACATCGTCATGGGCATGGGTGAGGATTGGGTGGAGCGAGTTCATATCGTCGTGGGCGCCTGCGTTGTCGCTGATGAGGCGGATCTCCCTTCTGTTCCAGGACCGATCCACATTGAACGAGTCGGAGGAACGTTTCTCGGCGAACGCTTCAGGCCATTCAGCCCAGGCTCAGGAGTCTTCGACACTGCAAAGGAGCGCGAGGATGCCGAGATGATGACGACTTCGATTGGAAAGGCGCTTGTTCCTAACAACCCGCTGGGATTCGGAGGCCGCGCTCTCTTGACCCTGTTCGAGTTCAACTGCCCGAACAACGTGGCCCCAGTGTTCTGGAAGACCGGCTCTGTGTCGGGCACGGCATGGATACCTCTATTTGAACGCGCCGTGTGAACGTACCTGCATCCCGCTCGTCTGGGTTCCGCTTCAACACGCCTTTCACCGCATCATCAAACCGACTACGAAGCCCCGCAGCACCCAGTATCGGCATTAGCAACCCAACGCTGCGCTCCAGAGCAGAGGCGCAGAGGACGGCAACGTCCCTCTACACCCGTTGTGCCCCCACTGGGACTCGAACCCAGACTGAAGCGATTTTAAGTCGCCTGCCTCTGCCATTGGGCTATGGGGGCCCGCCTCCACGCTAGCGCGCCGCCGGGCGTCGCCCGCGCATGACGCTGCCCCCGTCACCGAAGCGACGGGGGCAGCATCCAAGCGGGAGAGGGTCAGCCCTTCGCGGCGACCTTCTTGTCCTTCTCGGCGGGAGCCACGGCGGCCTCACCCTCATCCTTCGCGGCGCTCTTCGGGTCGATCGGAGGGGTGGCGGGCTTCTCGACCGGAGCCTCGGCAGCCGCCGGACGCGGACGCGCGGCGAAGGCCTCGAACGTCTCGCGCGGGTTCTGCACCGTGATGAGCGTGACGTTGTCACGGCCCAGGAAGAAGTTGTGCAGCCAGTCGCCGATCACGCGCCACTTGCGCTCCCACGACGGCATCGCCAGGCCGTGGTAGCCGCGGTGCGCGAGCCAGGCGAAGAAGCCCTTCATCGCGAACTTGCCCGACTGGAACACACCGTTGTACAGCCCCAGGCCCGCGACGGCGCCGAGGTTCTTGTGCACGTACTCGCGCGGCAGCTCGCCACGGATCACGGCGGTGATGTTCTTGGCCATGAGCTTCGCCTGACGCACGGCGTGCTGCGCGTTCGGCACGCAGTAGCCGCCCACGCCGCCACCCGACAGGTCGGGAACGGCCGCGACGTCACCGGCGGCCCAGGCGCCCTCGACGACATCTTCGGGCGTACCCACGCGGAGGTCGGCGCGCGCACGGATGCGGCCGCGCTCCTCGACGGGCAGGTCTCCCCCGCGCACGACGGTCGGGTTCGCCATGACGCCGGCGGTCCATACGATCAGGTCGGTGGGGATGACCTCACCGGTCGAGAGCTCGACGTTGCCGTCGACGGCGCCCTTGACCTGCGTGTCGAGGTGCACGAACGCGCCGCGCTCGGCGAGGCTCTTCAGCACCCACTCGCTCGTCTTCTGCGACACCTCGGGCATGATGCGCCCCATCGCCTCGATGAGGTGGAAGTGCGTGTCGTCGAACGTCAGCGTCGGGTAATCCTTCACGAGCGACGACGCCAGGGCGCGCAGCTCGGCGAACACCTCCATACCCGCGAAGCCGCCACCGACGACGACGACGCTCAGCAGGCGGTCGCGCTCGGGGCCGGCGGGCAGGTTCGACGCCAGCTCAAAGTTCTTGATCAGGCGGTCGCGGATCGCGACGGCCTCCTCGATCGTCTTCAGACCGATCGCGTTCTCGGCGATGCCCGGGATCGGGAACGTACGCGAGACAGCACCGGCGGTGACGACGATCTGGTCGTACTCCTCCTGCCACGGCTCACCCATCTCGGGCGTGATCGTGGCGACCTTGTTCGCGTGGTCGATGCCGGTCACCTTCGCGGCCACGACGCGCGTGCGCTTCAGGTGACGACGGTGACCCACCACCGCGTGCCGCGGCTCGATTTCACCCGCGGCGACCTCGGGCAGGAACGGCTGGTACGTCATGTAGGGAAGCGGGTCGACCATGGTGACCTCTGCTTCGCCCTTGCGCAGATGCTTCTCAAGCTTCCAGGCGGTGTAGAAGCCGGCGTAGCCGCCGCCGACAATGAGGATCCTGGGCACGGTGCTGGTCACGGTGGAACGAACTCCTAGACGATTCAACGGCTGCGCGCGCGTTCGACACGCGCCAATCGGATGCGACGGACAGCAGCACTGACGCCGAGCGCTATCAGTATAGCGGCCACCGAGAACACCAATAACGGGATCGACCCGTACAAAAGCGTATCCATGCTAGGAAGCAGCGGAGATGCCGGCCGGGAACCCGCCTCGGCGGGCGGCAGCGGCGGCACCGACGCCTCCCCCACCGTCGGCAACGGCGCCGGGGATTCCTCCGCCCGACGGTGTACGCGGATCCACTCCGACAGGTCTCCCATCGGATTCGCCGAGACCTGCGGAACGGATGCGGACACCGCCGCGGCCGCATCCACCAGGCCATACCCGTACTGGTCGTCCGGCAGCGAACCCACCCCGGCAGGTGCCTTCGCCGTCGCGATCAGCCGCTCGATCACGTTCGCCGCATCCAGCTCCGGATGCGCAGCCCGCACGAGCGCGGCGATGCCCGCCACGATCGGCGCCGCACCGCTCGTGCCCTTCCACACGACCACCTGGCCGTCGGCCGAGACCCCGAGCAGCTGCTCGCTGGGCGCCGAGACGCCCAGCGTGATGCCCTGCGTCGACGCCTCCACACTCGCCTTGCCCTGCGGGTCCACACCTGCGACCGGCAGCACACCGGGGATCGTCGCCGGCGCACCCACACGGGCGGTGCCCGAACCGCGGTTTCCCGCCGCCACGATCACGACCACGTCGTGCTCGAAGGCGTACTGGAACGCGTCGTCCCAGCTCGGATCCCAGTCGAGCGTGTTCGTTGTGAACGACAGGTTGATGACCTTCGCGCCGTTGTCGACCGACCACCGCATCGCGTTGGCGATCTGCTCGGAGAACGGCACCGGCGAGCTCGTGCCGAACCCGACCGACACCGACAGCAGTGAGGCTTCCGGCGCGACCCCGATCATGCCCGTCTCGTTCGGCAGTCCGCGGGATGCGGCGAGCGACGCCACCCAGCTGCCGTGGTTCGCGTCGACCGCGCCCACGGGCGTTCGCCCGTCCGCCGTGCCGAGACCCGATACATCCGTTCCGCCGATCACCGCGCCGTCGAACTCAGGCGCCTTGCCGATGCCCGTGTCGATGATCGCGATCTTCACGCCCTTGCCGCGCGTGGTCTCCCACGCCTTGCGGATGCCGTACGCGTCGAGCCAGTACTCCTGCGCGCGCATCGGGTCGACACCCGGGCTCTCCTGCGGCACCGGCGCGGGCGTCGTCTGCGCGTACGCAGCGGGCGCGACACCCGCCGTCAGCGCGACGAGAACCGCGACGGCGGCGACCCGCAGGGCGAGCTTTCTCACCCCGGGGTGCCCTCGGCCAGCGCCGCGCCGGGGTCGGCGCACACGCAGCGAGTCGGCGACCAGGTGCTGCGCTCGAGCGCCGCGTCGCCGATCGGGTTGACTCCGGGGCCGGCCGCCAGGGAGTGACCGGCGAGGGCGTGCAGGCACTTCACGCGGGTGGGCATGCCACCCGCGGAGATCCCGGCGATCTCGGGCACCTCGCCGAAGCTCTCGCGGTCGGCGAGGTAAGCCTCGTGCGCCGCGGTGTAGGCGGCAGCGGTGTCTTCGTCGTCGAGCATGGCCGCGAACTCGGGCATCACATGCTCGGCCTCGAGCGTCGACATCGCCGCGGTCGCGGCGGGATGCGTGAGGTAGTAGAACGTGGGGAACGGCGTGCCGTCGGCCAGTCGCGGTGCGGTGGCGACGACGGTCGGGTTGCCGCATACGCAGCGCGCGGCGATCCCGACGACATCGCGCGCCGGGCGCCCCAGCTGGGAGCGGAGCACCGCGAGCTCGGCGTCGGTGACCGGGGGGAAAGGCGCGGAACTCACCCTCCCAGGCTACCGTGAGCCGCCTGGGAGGCCGGGCTCAGGGCGCGGGAGTGGCGGGCGTCCCGCCGTCCGCGGGAGCCGTGGGGTCGGCGACCGCCGTCTTGGCGGCGCCGGCGGTGATGACGGAGCCCACGAGCTGCGCCATCCAGTCGGTGCGTGTCTGCTGCACCTCGTCGCTGACCGCATCCTGCTCGCGCGGCTGCTGCGCCGCCGTCAGGTCGTTGTCGACGATGTAGGCGATCTCGCCCGGGTTCATGTAGTACAGCCGCTCACGCGCCTGCGTCGTGATGTAGGCCGGATCGTCCCAGCGTTCGCTCTGCGCCTGCAGGTCGGCGATCTGCGACTCCGTGAGCTGCACCGAGTTCTTGAGCGCCGTGATCCGCTGCTGCTGATCGAGGTACGTGCCCACGGTCGGCACCAGCACGAGCACGCCCAGCACGACCAGGCCCAGCATGATGATCATGAAGCCGGAGAGCCGGATGCCGCCGAGCCAGTCGCGCACGTCGACGCGGCGCCGGGGCGCATCCGAAGAACGCCGGGAACGAGAAGGAGGAGCCGTTCGTGCTGCCACGGCTCCTCCTCTCGTTCAGTGACGGCTAGTCGTCACTCAGCCCTTGAAGCGCGGGAACGCGGCACGGCCGGCGAACACAGCCGCCTCACCCAGTTCCTCTTCGATGCGCAGAAGCTGATTGTACTTCGCGACGCGCTCGCTCCGAGCGGGCGCACCGGTCTTGATCTGACCCGCGTTGGTCGCGACGGCGAGGTCGGCGATCGTGGTGTCCTCGGTCTCACCCGAGCGGTGCGACCACATCGAGCGGTAGCCGTTGCTGGTGGCCAGAGCCACCGCATCCAGCGTCTCGGTGAGCGAGCCGATCTGGTTGAACTTCACGAGCAGCGCGTTGGCGACACCGAGGTCGATGCCCTGCTGCAGGCGCTTCGGGTTGGTGACGAAAAGGTCGTCGCCGACGAGCTGCACCTTGGTGCCGATGGCGTCGGTGAGGGCCTTCCAGTTGTCCCAGTCGTCCTCGGCGAGGGCGTCCTCGATCGTGACGATCGGGTAGTTGGCGACCAGGTCGGCGAAGTAGTCGACGAGCTGCGCGGGGCTCCACGGCTTGCCCTCGACGGTGTACACGCCGTCCTTGTAGAACTCGGTCGCGGCGACGTCGAGGCCCACGGCGATGTCGGAGCCGGGCGTGAAGCCCGCCTTCTCGATGGCCTTGAGCAGGAAGTCGAGGCCCTCGCGGTTGCTGGGGAGGTCGGGGGCGAAGCCGCCCTCGTCGCCCAGGCCCGTGTTGTAGCCGGCCGCCTTCAGCTCGCCCTTGAGGACGTGGTAGACCTCGGTGCCCCAGCGCAGCGACTCGGCGTAGGTCTCGGCGCCGATGGGCGCGAGGAAGAACTCCTGGAAGTCGATGCCGTTGTCGGCGTGCTCGCCACCGTTGATGACGTTGAACAGCGGAACGGGCAGCAGGTGCGCGTTCGGGCCGCCCAGGTAGCGGAACAGCGGAAGGTCGGCCGAGTCGGCGGCGGCCTTGGCGACGGCCAGGCTCACGCCGAGGATCGCGTTCGCGCCGGTGCGCGACTTGTTCTCGGTGCCGTCGGTCTCGATGAGGATCTGGTCGATGACGCGCTGCTCGCTCGCCTCGACACCCTCGATCGCCGGGCCGAGCTCGTCGATGACGGCGTTGACGGCCTTCAGCACGCCCTTGCCGCCGTAACGGCTCTTGTCGCCGTCGCGCAGCTCGTACGCCTCGAACGCGCCGGTGGATGCGCCGGAGGGCACTGCCGCACGCTGCACGACACCGTCATCGAGGAGCACCTCCACTTCGACGGTCGGGTTACCGCGCGAGTCGAGGATTTCGCGCGCGCCTACAGCCTCGATAAGTGCCACAGGGGACTCCTTGAGTTTGGGGGTGTGATCTCGGAGCGACATCGGTCCGCTTCCGAGTCTAGTGACGCTCGGCGCGAGACCCACCGGAAGAAAGCCCCGGATGCGTGATGAGCGCCACCGCGAAGCCGTCCCAGCCCTTCGCATCGAGGGTCTGCACCGCCGTCGCGTCGAACCGATCGTCGTCGGCGAGCATCGACAGCGAGCGCCGCACGCCCTCGACCTGACTCTCGTGGTTCTCCGGATCGACGATGCGGCCGGCGCGCACGACGTTGTCGACCACGACCACGGTCCCCTCGCGACCGAGGCGTGCAGCCCAGTCGAGGTAGATCGTGTTGGACTCCTTGTCGGCGTCGATGAAGACCAGATCGAACGGGCCCTCCAGTTGGGGCAGGACATCCGCCGCCCTCCCCTGCCGGATCTCGACGCGCTCGCCCACATCCGCGCGGTCGATGCTCCGCCGTGCCACCGCGGCGTTGCGCGGCTCGGCCTCGATCGTCGTCACCCGACCCCGCTCACCCACGGCGCGCGCGAGCCAGATCGTGGAGTATCCACCGAGGGTGCCGATCTCGAGCACCCGGCGTGCGCCGATCATCCGCGCCAGCAGGTGCAGCAGCTTGCCGGTCAGCGGAACGACTTCGATGGCGGGAAGGCCCGCCGCATCCTGAGCCGCGCGGGCATCCTCCAGCGCGGGGTCCGCCTCGACCAGCGTCTCGGTCAGGTATGCGTCGACGGCGCGCCAGCCGTCCGGCGTAGGTGCCGGGTTCGTGTCGCTCATGCCGCCAGCCAATCGGGCCGCGCGCGACCAGGTCAACCCCTGCCGGCGAGCGCGTCCCGCGTGTCAGGAGGCTGGTGTCCGGTCGGCAACCGAACCTCCTCGCCCAGGGCGGCGAGCACCGAAGGCAGCAGCGCGTCGGCGGTGCGGCGGTAGCCGACCGCGCTCGGGTGGAAACGGTCGAGGCTGAACATCTCGTCGGGGTTCGAGATGAAGAACGGCCCCACGACGTGCCGCAACGACACGGCCCAGGCGCCCGCGGCGGTTGCGACGCGCGCCTGCGCCTGAGCGAGCTGGCGCGACAGGCGAGAGCCGAGCGAGCGCAGCGGCTGCGGCACCGGACGCAGTGCGCCGAGGTCCGGGCAGGTGCCGACGACGACCTCGGTGCCCTCCAGGCGCAGCCGCTCGATCGCCTCCTCCAACGATGCGACCGAGCGGGAGATCGGGATGCGGTGCGTCACGTCGTTGCCGCCCACCACGATCACGGCCACATCCGCGCGATAGTCGTCGGGCAGGGCGTCGAGCTGGCCGGCGAGCGCAGCGGACTCGGAGCCGACCACCGCCGCGGTGCGCAGGCGCACGGGTCGCTGCGTGCGGCGGGCGAGCGCGCGGGCGAGGCGGGCGCCGAGGGTGTCCTTGCGCCGCTCGGCCCCGAGCCCCGCGGCGATCGAGTCCCCCAGCACGAGGAGCTCGATGGGCGTGCCGTCGTAGCCGGGACGCCACACGCGGTCGGCCGAGGGCGCCTGCTCGCCGAGCGGCTTGCCGATCTGCCGGCGGGCGTGCGCGGCCTGGCGCCGCAGCACCTCCCGGGCGGCAGCGAGCGCGAATGCGATCACTCCGGCGAACGCTGCGACCGTGCGCGCGGGGAATCGGATGCGGGCCACGCACCCATCCGAACCCCTCGCGGTGAACGGGTCGTGACGGCTGGATGACCGATCGCCTGCCCGGCGGTTCACACCGCTGCAGTAGGGTGCCCGACGTGACCGGCTCGACCCTCCAGCGACGCCTCGGACTCGGTGATGCCGTGGCGATCGGCCTGGGCTCGATGATCGGCGCCGGGGTGTTCGCCGTCTTCGCCCCGGCCGCGCAGGCCGCCGGCGCGGGCCTGCTCGTGGGCCTCGCGATCGCCGCGGTCGTCGCCTTCGCGAACGCCACCTCCACGGCGCAGCTCGCCGCCGCGCATCCGGTCGCCGGCGGCGCGTGGGCGTACGGCCGCGCCGAACTCCGTCCGTGGGCCGGATTCGTCGCGGGCTGGGGGTTCGTGATCGGCAAGCTCGCGAGCTGCGCCGCCATGGCCATGACCTTCGCGGCCTACGCGGCTCCTGCCGGGTTCGAGCGGCCGGTGGCCGTCGCGGCGGTCGCGGCGCTCACGATCGTGAACCTGCTCGGCGTCACCCGCACGGCCCGGCTCACCCGCATCCTGGTCGCGATCGTGCTGCTGTGCCTCTCCGTCGTCGTGGCGGCGGGTGCGGTGTCGCTGCCGGACGGCCTCGGCTCGACCGGCGCCGACGTCAGCCCGTACGGGGTGCTGCAGTCGGCGGGGCTCATCTTCTTCGCCTTCGCCGGCTACGCCCGCATCGCCACGATGGGCGAGGAGGTACGCGATCCCGCCCGCACGATCCCCCGTGCGATCCTCGGCGCCTTCGCGGGCGCGCTCACGGTGTACGCGGTCCTCGCCGTGCTGTGCCTGCTCGTGCTCGGCCCGGAACGGCTGGCGGCCGCATCCGCACCGCTCGCCGACCTCGTCTCGGCCGCGGGCTGGGAGTGGGCGCAGCCGGTCGTGCGCGTGGGTGCGGCCGCCGCATCCCTCGGCGCGCTCCTCGCCCTCATCGCCGGCATCGGGCGCACCTCGTTCGCGATGTCGCGCGGCGGCGACCTACCCGGCTTCTTCGCCGCCGTGCATCCGTCGCGGCACACGCCCTACCGCGCCGAGATCGCCGTCGGGGCGATCGTCATGGTCGCGGTCGCCCTCGTCGACCTGCGCGGCGCGATCGGGTTCTCCTCGCTCGGCGTGCTCGTGTACTACCTCGTCGCGAACCTCGCAGCGCTCAGACAGGATGCGGCCCGCCGCCGCTTCCCCCGCGCGCTCGCCGCCCTCGGCGCCGCGGGCTGCGCGGTGCTCGCCGTGACGCTGCCGTGGCAGGCGGCCCTGGCCGGGGCGGGCGTGCTCGCTGTCGGCGTGATGCTGCGGCTCGTGTTCGGCCGCCGCGGCGCTAGGCGAGCGGCTTGAGCTCGAGCTCGGACGGGTCGTCGCCCGCGGCCACCGTCGCGAACGCCGTGTAGCCGTCGGCGGCCGCGCGCTCCAGCAGCGCCTTCAGATTCTTGGTGCGCTGCTCGAGCCGCACGCGCGAGCCCGCCGTCACGAGCGCGGACTTCACCGCCACGAGCTCGGCGACCGGCACGTCGCGGTCGTGCACCAGCACGACGGCGTCGAGCCCCGCATCCTCCCCCGCCGACACGAGATCGACGATGCGCTCGAAGCCGATCGAGAAGCCGACCGCCGGCACGTCCTGGCCGAGGAAGCGGCCGATCATGCCGTCGTAGCGCCCGCCGCCGCCCAGCGAGTAGGGCACGGAGGGGTGCGCGAGCTCGAAGATCGTACCCGTGTAGTAGCCCATGCCGCGCACGAGGAACGGGTCGAACACGAGCGGCACCTCGTCGAGCCCCACCGCGGCGCTGACCGCCTCGCCGATGCCCACGAGGTGAGCGACGACCTCGTCGGCGATGCCGTCGGGCAGCTGCGCGCGGATGTGCGCCTCACCGAACGCGGTGTTCTCCGCGGCGGGACGGGCGAGGAAGGCCGCGAACGCGTCGACGGCGGATGCGTTCGCCCCGCGCTCGCGCAGCTCCGCCTCCACACCCGCGGGTCCGATCTTGTCGAGCTTGTCGATCGTGATGAGCACGCCGGCACGCTCGGACGCCTCGAAGCCGAAGACCTCCAGCATCCCGTCGAGCGCACGGCGGTCGTTGATGCGCACGCTCGCGCCGACGAGACCGAGTGCGTCGAGCGTGTCGAGGGTCGCGACGATGAGCTCCGCCTCGGCGCGGGCTCCGGCGTCGCCGATGATGTCGATGTCGCACTGCACGAACTGGCGGTAGCGCCCCTTCTGCGGGCGCTCCGCGCGCCACACGGGCGCGATCTGCACGGAACGGAAGACGCCCGGCAGCTCGGCGCGGTGCGAGGCGTAGAACCGGGCCAGCGGCACGGTGAGGTCGAACCGCAGCCCGAGGTCGCTGAGGGCGGCCGGGTCGTCGGCGGCCGCCGTGATCGCCTCGGGCGAGAGTGCGCGCTTGAGCACGTTGAACGCGAGCTTCTCGTTATCGCCGCCCATGCCGGCGTGCAGCCGGTCGTAGTCCTCCATGACCGGCGTCTCGATCTCGTCGAAGCCGTGAGCCCGATAGCGGTCGCGGATGACGGCGAGCACGCGCTCGCGGCGGGCCTTGTCGGCGGGGAGGAAGTCGCGCATGCCGCGCGGGGGGTTCACTGCTGGCACCAGACCATCATCCCAAACCGGCCTCGGCCCGGCGCACACCCTCCTCGAG
This sequence comes from Microbacterium sp. RG1, assembly GCF_005347485.1. Lineage (NCBI taxonomy): Bacteria > Bacillati > Actinomycetota > Actinomycetes > Micrococcales > Microbacteriaceae > Microbacterium > Microbacterium sp. RG1. The sequence continues at coordinate 1,440,049 of NZ_CP034121.1, forward strand.
CGCGCGCGTGCGCATGCGCAGCGCCCGCTCCGCATCCCAGCCCTCGGCCTTCGCCCGCGCCACGAGGGCGAGCAGGGCGTCGCCCAGCTGCTCCTCCGAGGTGATCTCGAGCGGACGCGCCGGGATGGCGGCGCCGGGCGCGCGCCCGACGACCTTCTGCGCGCGGGCCAGCGCCGGCATCGCGGCGGGGATCCCGTCGAGCACGCTGCGCCGCTCGCGCTTCTCCGCGGCCTTCGCGGCGTTCCAGTGCACGAGCACCTCTTCGGGCGTCGTGGCCGTCTCGCCCGCGAACACGTGCGGATGCCGGCGCACCATCTTGTCGGCGAGGTCGCCGGCGACGTCGTCGATGTCGAAGGGATCGTCGGCGTCGCGCGAGGCGATCTCGGCGTGGAACAGCACCTGCCACAGCAGATCGCCCAGCTCCTCGCGAAGCTCCTTGCGGTCGCCGTTCTCGACCGCGTCGATCACCTCGGCGCTCTCCTCCACGAGGTACGGCACGAGGGCGGCGTGATCGATCTGCTGCGACCAGACGCATCTCTCGCGCACCTCGTGCATCACCTCGGCCGCGCGCCGGAGACCGTCGGAGGCCGCATCCGCGTCGTTCATACCCTGCGCTCCTCGCGTCGGTAGTGCCGTGCCCGCCATGCTACGAGCACCGCCGCCACCACGAGGGAGACCAACGACCCACCGAGCACGCCGAGCGTCGCCTCATCGCGCAGCATCGCGTCGTCGGCGAACGCGAGCTCCGACAGCAGCAGCGACACGGTGAACCCGATGCCGCCGAGCGCGCCGGCGGCGAGGAGATCGGCGAACCGCAGGCGTTCCTCCGGGTCTTCCAGCCGCTGAGAAAGCCAGCCGAACACGGTGATGCCCAGGAGCTTGCCCACCGGAAGGGCGATGAGCACGCCCCAGAACACCGGCTGCAGTTCGTCGAGCCCGACCGCGGGGATGGCGACGGATGCGGCCGACAGCGCGAACAGCGGCAGCACCAGCCCGTTCACCCACGGCTCCAGCCCCGGCCGCACCCGGGCGGCGGGCTTCGACGCCATCGCGAGCCCCAGCGCGACGCCCGCGATCGTGGCGTGCACGCCCGAGAGGTACACGAGCACCCACACGAGGATGCCCAGCAGCACCAGCACGATGCCCAGCGGCACCCGGTTGCGACGGGTGAGCCGGCGGCTGAGCAGGGAGAACAGGATGACGCCCACGAGGGCGGCGAGCAGGAGGAAGAGGTCGACGCCGTCGGTGAAGAGCACGGCGATGAACACGATGCCCACGATGTCGTCGAGGATCGCGAGCGCCAGCAGGAACGCCCGCACGCCCGGCGGGAGACCCCGGCCGAAGACGGCGAGCACCCCGAGGGCGAACGCGATGTCGGTCGCCGTGGGGATCGGCCACCCCGACGCCGACGAGGTGCCCATCGCGATGAGTGCGAACACGACGATCGGGGTGATCACACCGCCCGCGGCCGCGATCGCCGGCTGCACGGCCTTGCGGAGCGAGCTCAGCTGTCCCTCGGTGAGCTCGTGCCAGAGCTCGATGGCCGCGACGAAGAAGAAGATCGCGAGCAGGCCGTCCTGGATCCAGTGCGAGACAGAGAGATCGAGCAGTCCCGGGATGCCGACGTGCGCCTCCTTGACCGCGACCACACCCGGCGCGAGCGGCGAGTTGGCCAGGAACAGTCCGAGCCCCGCCGCGATCAGCAGGACGACGGCGGGAAAGCGCTCGGAACGAAGCAGCTTCATGGGACTCCGGGGGAAGAAGAACGTTCGTCGCAGGCGACGAGGCGACCGGACCCGCCGCCATTCGGGTGCCCATCGTAACGAGGTGCCTCGCGTGTCCGAAGTGCCCTTCCGCTCCCAGTACCGTTGTTCCCATGCTCGAACCCACCCCCACCGAGGCCATTCGCGTCGTCGGACGCCACGAGGCAGGGCAGGAGATCCCCGATCAGATGCGCGCGGACGTGCGCGTGCTCGGCTCCCTGCTCGGACAGGTGCTGCAGGAGAGCGGCTCGGCGGGTCTGTACGAAGACGTCGAACGCCTCCGTGTGGCGACGATCCAGGCCTACACCGACCCGAGCGACGAGGCCTTCGAGCGCGCCGCCGAGATCGCCGACTCGTTCACGATCGAGCGTGCCGACGAGGTCGCCCGCGCCTTCACCGTCTACTTCCACCTCGTGAACCTCGCCGAGGAGCACCAGCGTGTGCGGGTGCTGCGCGAGCGCGACGGCCAGCCTGAGCCCGAGGGCCGCACCGACTCCATCCGGTCGGCGCTGCGCCAGCTCGCGTCCGAGGTGGGCGACGACGTCGCGCTCGAGCGTCTGCAGTCGCTGCGGTTCCACCCCGTCTTCACCGCCCACCCGACCGAGGCGCGCCGCCGCGCGATCTCGACCGGCATCCGTCGCCTGTCCGAGCTGCTCGACGAGTACGACTCGCTCACCGAGGGCGGCGTCGACCAGCGCCGCGCGCGCCGTCGGATGCTGGAGGAGATCGACACCCTCTGGCGCACCGCGCCGCTGCGCGCCGAGAAGCCGTCGCCCACCGACGAGGTGCGCGCGATCATGGCCGTCTTCGACGACACCCTGTTCACGACCGTCCCCCGCGTCTATCGCCGCGTCGACGACGCGCTCGGCGAGGGCGCCGGCAACCGCCCCCCGCTCGTGCGTCCCTTCGTGCGCGTGGGCACGTGGGTCGGCGGCGACCGCGACGGCAACCCCTTCGTCACGGCCAAGGTCACGCGCAAGGCCGCCGGCATCGCGAGCGAGCACGTGCTGCTGGGTCTGGAGCGCACCGCGCTGCGGATCGGGCGCACGCTGACCCTCGACGCCACATCCACTCCCCCGAGCGACGCCCTCGTGGCCCTCTGGAACCGCCTGCGCAGCGCCGACGAGGAAGCAGCGGCCGAGATCGCGAAGCGCTCCCCCAACGAGCCGCACCGCCGCATCCTGCTGATGGTCGCGCGCCGGATCGCCGCGACCCGCACCCGCAACGCCGACCTCGCCTACCGCGACCCCGAGCACCTGCTCGCGGACCTGCGCACCGTGCAGCAGTCGCTCGCGGATGCGGGCGCCGCCCGCCAGGCCTACGGCGCGCTGCAGCAGCTGGTGTGGCAGGTCGAGACCTACGGCTTCCACCTCGCCGAGCTCGAGGTGCGCCAGCACTCCGCCGTGCACAAGAAGGTCCTCGCGGAGCTCGAGGCCGGCGGTGAGCGCAGCGAGCTGACCGAAGAGGTGCTCGAGGTCTTCCGCGCGATCGCCTACATCCAGGAGCGCTTCGGACCGCGCGCCGCGGGCCGCTACATCGTCTCGTTCACGCAGTCCGCCGAAGACCTCGCCAACGTGCACCGCCTCGCGCGGTACGCCGTGGGCGCGGACGGCACGGCGCCCGTGCTCGACGTGATCCCCCTGTTCGAGACGTTCGCCGACCTGCAGGCGGCCCCCGGCATCCTGGCCGAGATCGCCGAGCACCCCGAGTTCGCCGCGCGTCTGGACGCCACCGGCCGGCGCCTCGAGGTCATGCTCGGCTACTCCGACTCCTCGAAGGATGTCGGACCCGTCGCGGCGAACCTCGCCCTCTACGAGGCGCAGGCGGAGATCGCCGCGTGGGCGCAGGCCAGCGACATCGAGCTCACCCTCTTCCACGGCCGCGGCGGTGCCCTCGGCCGCGGCGGCGGGCCCGCCAACAGCGCGATCCTCGCGCAGCCGCCGCACTCGGTCGACGGCCGCTTCAAGCTCACCGAGCAGGGCGAGGTCATCTTCGCCCGCTACGGGGACCCGCAGATCGCCATGCGCCACATCGATCAGGTGGCCGCCGCCATCCTCATGGCGTCGGCGCCGTCGAACGAGGCACGCAACCGCCGCGGCGCCGAGATGTTCGCCGAGATCGCCCAGGTGCTCGAGGACTCCTCTCGCGAGCGGTTCTACTCGCTCGTGAAGGCGCCCGGCTTCGCGCCGTGGTTCGCGACCGTGACCCCGATGGAGGAGGTGGGTCTCCTCGCCCTCGGCTCGCGTCCCGCTCGCCGCGGGCTGTCGGTCGAGTCGCTCGAAGACCTCCGCGCCATCCCGTGGGTGTTCGCGTGGTCGCAGGCGCGCATCAACCTCGCCGGCTGGTTCGGCCTCGGCACGGCGCTGGAGACCGTGGGCGACGAGCAGCTGCTGCGCACCGCCTACGCCGAGTGGCCGCTGTTCCGCGCGATGATCGACAACGTCGCGATGAGCCTCGCGAAGGCCGACGACCGCATCGCCCGCGAGTACCTCCGCCTCGGCGACCGCGACGACCTCGCCCAGCTCGTCATGGAGGAGATGTCGCTCACCCGCGACTGGGTCGTGCGCATCGTCGGCGGCGACGCACCGCTTGCCAACAAGGCCGTGCTGCAGCGCGCCGTGAAGCTGCGCAGCCCCTACGTCGACGCCCTGTCGCTCCTGCAGCTGCGGGCCCTGCGGGCCCTCCGCGACGCCCCGACCGATGCGCCCGCCGACACCGCCAACCAGCGTCTGCTGCTGCTGTCGGTCTCCGGCGTGGCGGCCGGTCTGCAGAACACCGGCTGAGCCGCATCCGGCGCCGCGCGGCGCCACCCTTGCGCAGGAGAAATCCCGCCATCAGGACGATCCACCCGGAATCCGTCCTGATGGCGGGATTTCTCCTGTTGAGGGGCGGGCGGATGCGGCCGCGCCTCAGTCGAGGAGGCGGTCGTCGTCGTGGCGCGCGAGGCTGCGGCCGTAGCGCTCCGTGAGCTGCACCATGAGGTCGGGGGTGTCACGGTCGAGGCCGAACACGTAGCCCGGGAAGTCGAGCTCCTGTTGGCGCGCCCAGATCTCGTCGTGCTCGTCGGGCGAGACGACGATCGCGGGATCCCCCACCGCGACCCAGCCGATCGGCACGACCGAGCCCTCAGCGAGGTGGGTGCGCAGATGCACCGTGGCGCCGATCCGCACCTCGCTGCGGCGGTCGATACGCGCGCCGTTGAACACGCGCGCGCCCGTCGCGATGAACACCTCCTCGGCGATCGTCGCCCCGGCGATGCTCGCCGTGGGGCCGATCAGCGTGTGATCGCCGATGTGCACCGGGTTGGCGGCCGTCGCGCGCACGAGGGCGTTCTCCATGACGATGACGTGCTCGCCGAGCGTCAGCGGACCGCCCTCCGAGGTGAGGATCGCGCCGTGCAGGATGCGGCATCCCGCCCCGACCGTGACGTCGCCGCTCAGCACGGCCGTGGGTGCGACGCTGGCCGACGGGTGGACCGACGGCGCGGCGCCGAGGTGCTCGTAGCGCATGCCGTCACCCTAGGGCAGCGCGCGTCGAGGCGACAGGTCCGGCGCCGCTAGGGTGGGAGCGTCCGCATCCATTTGGGACATCGCGCCGCGCGCGATACCCGGCCAGAGAGAACCACGTTGACCGAGACCTTCGCCGCGCTGCCCGAAGCCGTGCGCTCCACCTTCGCCACCGTCCTCGCCCGCAACCCCCACGAGCCCGAGTTCCAGCAGGCCGTGCACGAGGTGCTCGACTCGGTGGCTCCCGTCATCGAGCGCCACCCCGCGTTCGCAGAGCTCGGCATCCTCGAGCGCATCGTAGAACCCGAGCGGCAGATCATGTTCCGCGTGCCGTGGGTCGACGACGCCGGCACCGTTCGCGTGAACCGGGGCTTCCGCATCCAGTTCTCCTCCGTGCTCGGTCCGTACAAGGGCGGGCTACGCTTCCACCCGACCGTGAACGCGTCGATCGTGAAGTTCCTCGGATTCGAGCAGATCTTCAAGAACGCGCTCACGGGCCAGGGCATCGGCGGCGCCAAGGGCGGCAGCGACTTCGACCCGCACGGGCGATCGGATGCCGAGATCATGCGCTTCTGCCAGTCGTTCATGAACGAGCTGTACCGGCACCTCGGCGAGCACACGGACGTTCCCGCCGGCGACATCGGGGTGGGCGCGCGCGAGATCGGCTACCTCTTCGGCCAGTACCGCCGCATCACCAACCGCCACGAGTCGGGCATGTTCACCGGCAAGGGCGTGCAGTGGGGCGGCGCCGAGGTGCGCACGGAGGCCACCGGCTACGGCGCCGTGTTCTTCGCCGAGGCGATGCTCGGCGTCGCGGGTGAGAGCCTCGAGGGCCGCCGCGTGAGCGTGTCGGGATCGGGCAACGTCGCCGTGTACGCCATCGCGAAGGCGCAACAGCTCGGTGCGGTGCCGGTGACCGCATCCGATTCCAGCGGTTACGTCGTCGACGACGCCGGCATCGACCTGGGGCTGCTGCGGCAGGTGAAGGAGACCGAGCGCGCGCGGATCGCAGAGTACGCGGCCCGCCGGCCCAGCGCCCGCTTCGTGCCGGACGCCCGGCCGTGGGAGGTGCCCGTGGATGTGGCGTTCCCCTGTGCGACGCAGAACGAGCTCGACGAGATGGATGCCCAGGCCCTCATCGCGAACGGTGTGCGCGCGGTCGTCGAAGGCGCCAACATGCCCTCCACCCCCGGCGCGATCGCCGCGTTCCGCAGCGCCGGCGTGCTGTTCGCGCCCGGCAAGGCGGCCAACGCGGGCGGCGTCGCCACCTCGGCGCTGGAGATGAGCCAGAACGCCTCGCGCCAGCGCTGGACGTTCGCCGACAGCGAGGCGAAGCTGCGCCAGATCATGCGCGACGTGCACGACGCCGCGTTCGACGCGGCGGAGCGCTACGGGCGCCCCGGCGACTACGTCGTCGGCGCCAACAGCGCGGGCTTCGAGCGCGTCGCCTACGCCATGGCGGCGCAGGGCGTCATCTGACGCGGGCCGTTCCTCAGGCGTCGGGGGTGCGGGCGGCCGCCGCGCGGCTGCCGACGGCCGCGCCGTAGAGCACGAAGCCCAGCATCGCGGCGCATCCCGCCAGCACGATCGCCGCGAGCCCCGCGGACGGCACCGGCAGCAGCGCGCCCAGGCCCGCGACAACTCCCGCGATCCCGCCGCAGATCGTCGCCTGCTTCGCGCGAACGTGGGCGGCCAGCCACGCCTCATCGCTCGCCATGGTGACGGAGGTGCGGATACCGGCGATGGCATTGCGCTTCAAGCGACCGGACGCGGCGGCCACCGCCATCCAGATCATGAGGCAGCCGGAGGCCACCATCACGACGGCGAGCAGGATGCGGATGAACAGGTCGTTGTCCATGGGGGTACCTCAGGCCGCGGGGGCCGGATCGGGAACGGGGAACAGCGCGTCGAGCAGCTGACTCGTCCAGGCGATGAGCTCGGCATCGCCCAGCGGCTCGCCGCCGGCGGTGGGCAGCGGCACGACGAGCGCCTCGCCGGAAGCGACGAGCTTCGCCTTCGGGTACAGCCGCTGCATCCGCACACGCAGCGAATCGGGCAGGTGCGCGGGCGCGACGCGCAGGTTCGGGCCCATCGCGACGACGTCGGCCAGCGACGAACGCGCCGCACGACGGCGGAGTCGCGCCACGGCCACGAGACCCTCGACCTCGGCGGGCGGCTGCCCGTACCGGTCGGTGAGCTCCTCGATCACGAGGTCGATCGCGTCGTCCTTCGCCGTCGCGGATGCCGCCGCCGACAGCTTCTGGTACGCCTCCAGGCGCAGGCGCTCGCTGTCGATGTAGTCCTCGGGGATGCGGGCCTGCACGGGCAGCTCGAGCCGCAGCTCGGTCTGCCCCTCGGTCTCCTCGCCGCGGAACGTGGCCACGGCCTCGCCGATCATGCGCAGGTACAGGTCGAAGCCGACGCCCGCGATGTGCCCCGCCTGCTCGGCGCCGAGCAGATTGCCCGCGCCGCGCAGCTCCAGGTCTTTGAGCGCGACCTGCATCCCCGAGCCGAGGTCGTTGTTGACCGAGATGGTCTCGAGCCGGTCGGCCGCGGTCTCGCTCAGCGGCTTCGTCTCGTCGTACAGGAAGTACGCGTAGGCGCGCTCACGCCCTCGACCGACACGGCCGCGCAGCTGGTGCAGCTGGCTGAGGCCGTACTTGTCGGCGCGGTCGATGATGATCGTGTTCGCGTTGGAGATGTCGAGGCCGGTCTCGACGATCGTGGTCGAGACGAGCACGTCGGCCCGGCGCTCCCAGAAGTCGTCGACGACCTGCTCGAGCTGGTGCTCCCCCATCTGCCCGTGCGCGACGGCGATGCGCGCCTCCGGCACGAGCTCGGCGAGATCCGCCGCGACCCGCTGGATCGACGAGACCCGGTTGTGCACGAAGAACACCTGTCCCTCGCGCAGCAGCTCGCGCCGGATGGCCGCGGCGATCTGCTTGTCGTTGCGCGGCCCGACGTAGGAGAGGATCGGATGCCGGTCCTCGGGCGGGGTGGCGAGCGTCGACATCTCGCGGATGCCGGTGACCGCCATCTCGAGCGTGCGAGGAATGGGGGTGGCACTCATCGCGAGGATGTCGACGTTGGTCTTGAGCTTCTTCAGGGCGTCCTTGTGCTCGACGCCGAAACGCTGCTCCTCGTCGATGATCATCAGCCCGAGGTCCTTGAAGACGACCTTCTCGGTGAGGATGCGGTGCGTACCGATGACCATGTCGACCGTGCCGTCGGCGAGGCCGGCGACCACATCCTTCGCCTCCTTGTCGGTCTGGAAGCGCGAGAGCGCGCGCACCTTGACCGGGAAGCCCGCGAAACGCTCCGAGAAGGTCTCGAGGTGCTGCTTGACGAGCAGGGTGGTCGGCACGAGCATCGCGACCTGCTTGCCGTCCTGGATCGCCTTGAAGGCTGCGCGGACGGCGACCTCGGTCTTGCCGAAGCCCACGTCTCCCGACAGCAGGCGGTCCATCGGGATCGGTCGCTCCATGTCGGCCTTGATCTCGTCGATCGTCTGCAATTGGTCGGGGGTCTCGGCGAACGGGAACGCCTCCTCCAGCTCGCGCTGCCAGGGCGTGTCGGGTCCGAAGGCGTGCCCCTTCGCCGCCATCCGCGCGGAGTAGAGCTTCACGAGCTCGACCGCGATGTCGCGGACGGCTCGGCGGGCCTTGCTCTTGGCGGCGGCCCAGTCGCTGCCGCCCATCTTCGACAGCGCGGGCGCTTCGCCGCCGACGTAGCGCGAGAGCAGGTCGAGCTGATCCGTGGGCACGTACAGCTTGTCGCCCGGGTGGCCGCGCTTGGAGGCCGCGTACTCGAGCACGAGGTACTCGCGCTTGCTCTTGACCGCATTGCGGCCACCGCTGGAGACCTCGCGCTGCACGAGCTCGACGAACTTGCCGATGCCGTGCGTGGAGTGCACCACGAAGTCGCCAGGCTTAAGCTGCAGCGGGTCGACGACGTTGCGCCGACGCGAGGCGAGCTTCTTGACGGCGCGGGTGTCGCTGCCGATCGTGCGGCCGTAGAACTCCGACTCGGTCAGCACCGCGAGCCGCGCATCCGCGACCTGGAATCCGCGCTCGAGCGTGCTCACGACGACCGTGGCGAGTCCCGGCTCGGGCGGCTCGCTCAGCGACTCCACCCGTCGGGCGGCGATCCCCCGCTCGGCGAGCACGTCGCGGGCGCGGTCGGCGAGACCCGCACCCGACGCCGTCACGACGACCGCCCACTGCTCGGTGAGCAGCTGGGCGACGTGATCGATCGCGCCCTCGACACTGCCCGCGAACGACGGAACGGATGCGGCGGCGATCCGGGTGACGCCGGCGTCGTCCGAGAGGCCCTCGGCGGCCGCATCCGCTGCACCCGAGTCGAACGAGGAGAGCTCCCACCACACGTCCGTGCGCGCACGGGCGGCCTCGTGCAGCTCGGGCAGCGAGAGGAAGTCGCCCGATCCGAGATCGACCGGGGTGTCGGCACCGGCGACGGCGGCGCTCCACGCCGCATCCAGGAACTCTTGGTTGGTCTCGGCGAGGGTCGTCGCGCGGGTGGCTGCGCGCACCGGGTCGACGACGGCGACGGCGCTCGCGCGCGGCAGGTAGTCCACGATCGTCACGAGGCCGTCGACGAGCGCCGGGATGAGCGACTCCATGCCCTCGACCGGGATGCCCTCGGCCATCTTCGTGAGCATGCCCGCGAGCGACGGGAACGCGTCGGCCAGGCCGAGCGCGCGGTCGCGCACCTCGTCGGTGAGCAGCAGCTCACGGCTGGGCAGCAGGTCGATCCGGTCGATGTCGCCGGGCAGCGACCGCTGGTCGGCGACGGAGAACGCGCGGATCTGGTCGACCTCGTCGCCGAAGAACTCCACGCGGTACGGATGGTCGGCGGCGGGCGGGAAGACGTCGAGGATGCCGCCGCGCACCGCGAACTCGCCGCGACGCGAGACCATGTCGACGCGGTGGTACGCGAACTCGACGAGGCGGACCACGATCGCTGCGAGGTCGTGGCCGCGGCCGCCGACGCTGAGGCGGATCGTGCCCGCATCCCCGAGTCCGGGGACGATCGGCTGGATCGCGCCGCGCACGGATGCGGTGACGACCAGGGGTGCGGTGCCCTCCCACTCGGCGATGCGCTGCAGCACGGCGAGGCGGCGGCCGACGGTCTCGGCGCTCGGGCTGAGGCGCTCGTGCGGCAGGGTCTCCCACGCCGGGAAATGGCGCACCTCGGCGCCGGGGAGCAGCGCCGCGAGCGCGGGGCCCAGCGCCTCGGCGCGGCGACCGGTGGGGGCGACCGCCAGCAGCACGGCGGGCTTCCCCGCCTCGCGGCGCCGCTCGAGCAGGGCCGCGAGCAGCGGGGCGTCGAGGCCGTCGACGAGGGAGAAGTCCCCGTCGACGGAGGCCGCCCCGGCTGCGTCTCGGAACGTTTCTGAGCGCGCGAGGGCGCGGACGATCCCGGGAACTGTCACCACAAGAGTCTACGGCGCCCCACCGACACCCGCCCCGGGAGGGCTCGCGGGGCAGACGAGGCCAAGCGCCCGGATGCGGTGCGCCCCGGCGCAGGAGGATCAGGCGCGGGGGGCGTGCCAGCGCTGCTGGGCGGCGACGAGGCCCTCGTCGACGAGGAGCTCGACCGCATCCGCCGCATCCGAGATGAGGATGGGGAGCGTCTTGCGCTCGGTCTGACCGAAGGCGTCGAGCACCCAGTCGGCAGGGTCCTGGCGGCCGGGAGGGCGGCCGATGCCGACCCGCACCCGGGGGAACTCCGGCGTGCCGAGCGCCTTTGCGACGTCGCGGACGCCGTTGTGCCCGCCGTGTCCACCGCCGGTCTTGAGCTTGAGGGTGTCGAAGGGGATGTCGAGCTCGTCGTGCACGACCACGACACGGTCGGCGGGGATGTCGAAGAACTTCGCGAGGTTCGCGACCGGTCCGCCGGACACGTTCATGAACGTGTTGGGCTTGGCGAGCACGAGCTTCGGTCCACCGGGGCGCAGCCAGCCCTCGGCGACGCGCGCACCCGCCTTGTGCACCTTGAAACCCTCGTTGCGGCGTCCGGCGAGCTCGTCGATCACCATCTGGCCCACGTTGTGGCGTGTCGCCTCGTAGCGGGGTCCCGGGTTCCCGAGTCCCACGATCAGCCAGGTGTCGGCCATGTCATCCCTTCCGGAGGCGGCGCGAATGCGGTGTTGAGACGGACGTAAAACAGGAGAAATCCCGAACGCAGGACGATTCTTGCGAATCGATCCTGTCGTCGGGATTTCTCCTGTGCGAGTGGGGCGGGATTACTCCGCGGCCTCCGCGGACTCCTCGGACTGCTCAGCAGCGACCTCGGCGTCGGCCTCGGCGATCTCGTCCTCCGCGGCGAGGGTCGCGGCGGGCACCGAGACGGCGACGACGAGCGTCTCCGGCTCGGTCACCAGCGTCGCGCCCTGGGGGAGCTTCAGGTCGGCGGCCGTGATGTGCGTGCCGTCCTCGAGGCCCTCGACGTCGACCTCGATGTTCTGCGGGATGTTGGTGGCCAGCACCTCGAGCGACACGGTCGTCGCGTCCAGGTTCGCGATGGTGCCCGCGAAGGGCTCGCCCACGACGACGACGGGGACGTCGACGGCGACCTTCTCGCCCTTCTTCACGACCAGCAGGTCGATGTGCTCGATGATCTGGCGCACCGGGTCCTTCTGGACGTCCTTGACGAGGGCCAGGTGGTCCTTGCCGTCGGCGGTGAGCTCGAGCAGCGCGTTCGCGCGACGGATGAGCAGGGCGACCTGGTGACCCGGCAGGGCGAGGTGCACGGGCTCGGTGCCGTGGCCGTACAGGACGGCGGGGATCTGACCGGCAGCACGGAGGCGACGGGCGAAGCCCTTGCCGAACTGCGTGCGCACCTCAGCGGTGACCTTGTTGTCTTCCGACATGATGATTCTCCTTGCGGGCCCACGGGCCCCAGATCGGGGATGGTTCGACTCGAACGCGAGCGCGTGAGGAAGCCGTAGGCCTGCACACCCTCGTCGATTACGGATGCGGATGCCGCATCCCTCGCCGAAGTTCGCGTCAACTCTACCAGTGCCGCCCGGTAGCATGGAAAAGATGCGCCCGCCGGCGCGAGCCCCGATCGAAAGGACTCCCCCGTGGACGCTCAGCTCGCCTCCGACCTCCTGCTCGGCTTCATCGGCCTGCTCTCGCTCGGATCCCTCATCGGCGTCATCGGCGCCTTCTGGTCGATGGGCCGCCAGAACTACCGCAAGTCCTGACTCCGCGGCGGCGCCCGACGTCGCACGGAATCCTCGCGGCGCGCGGGAACACTACGATTGGCGTGTTCCCACCCTTCGTTCGAGGAGTATTTTTCGTGACCGAGGCATCAGCCAACATCGGAGTCGTCGGACTCGCCGTCATGGGGTCGAACCTGGCCCGCAACCTCGCCTCGCGCGAGGGCAACACGGTGGCCGTGTTCAACCGCAGCTATGACAAGACCGAGCACCTCGTCACGGAGCACCCCGAGGCGGGCTTCGTGCCGGCCTCGACGTACGCCGAGTTCGCCGCGTCGCTGCAGAAGCCGCGCACCGCGATCATCATGGTCAAGGCGGGCGGCCCCACGGATGCGGTCATCAACGACCTCGTGCAGGTCTTCGAGCCGGGCGACATCATCGTCGACGGCGGCAACGCCCTGTTCACCGACACGATCCGCCGCGAGAAGGCGGTTCGGGAGACCGGCATCAACTTCGTCGGCGCCGGCATCTCCGGCGGCGAAGAGGGCGCGCTGAACGGCCCCTCGATCATGCCCGGCGGCTCGGACGAGTCCTGGGTCACGCTCGGACCGATCCTCAAGAGCATCGCGGCGGTCGCCGAGGGCGAGCCCTGCGTCACGCACGTCGGTCACGACGGCGCGGGTCACTTCGTGAAGATGATCCACAACGGCATCGAGTACGTCGACATGCAGCTCATCGGCGAGGCGTACGACCTCATCCGCCGCGGCACCGGCAAGTCGCCCTCCGAGATCTCCGAGATCTTCGCCGAGTGGAACCGCGGCGAGCTGGAGTCGTACCTGATCGAGATCACCGCCGAGGTGCTCAAGCAGGTCGACGCCACCACCGGCAAGCCGCTCGTCGACGTCATCGTCGACCAGGCCGGCGCCAAGGGAACGGGCGCCTGGACCGTGCAGACCGCCCTGGATCTCGGCATCCCCGTCTCCGGCATCGCCGAGGCCGTCTTCGCGCGCTCGCTCTCCTCGAAGCCCGCGCAGCGCGCCGAGGCGACCTCGCTGCCCGGCCCCTCCTCGACGGCAACGGTCGCCGACCCCGAGGCGTTCATCGAGGACGTCCGCCAGGCGCTGTATGCCTCGAAGATCATCGCCTACTCGCAGGGCTTCGACGCGATCGTGGCCGGCGCCGAGCAGTACGGCTGGGACATCAAGAAGGGCGACATCGCCAAGATCTGGCGCGGCGGCTGCATCATCCGCGCCCAGTTCCTCAACCGCATCACCGAGGCGTACGCCGAGAACCCGTCGCTGCAGGCTCTCGTGCTCGCGCCCTACTTCCGCGACGCCGTCGCGACCGCTCAGGATGCATGGCGCCGCGTCGTCATCGGCGCCGTCGAGACGGGCGTGCCGACCCCGGCGTTCTCGTCGTCGCTGGCCTACTACGACGGACTGCGCGCCGACCGCCTGCCGGCCGCCCTCATCCAGGGGCAGCGCGACTTCTTCGGTGCACACACGTACAAGCGCATCGACAAGGAGGGCACCTTCCACACGCTGTGGTCGGGCGACCGCTCCGAGGTCGAGGCCGTCGACACCCACTGACCCCGTCATGACGGACGCCGCCGTGCGCGGCCGCCGGAGCACGCTGCTCCTGGCGGTCGCCACGGCGGCGTATCTCGTCGTGCTGGCGCGCCTCACGCTCGTGGCCGATGACGCGGCCGGCACCGGCGGCATCCTGAGAGCGTGGGCCGACGCCTTCGGGGCCGTGCCGTGGACCCGCTGGATCACGTTCGATCTGCTGGAGTTCACGGCGAACATCGTGCTGTTCGTGCCCGCCGGCCTTCTCGGGGCCCTGTGGCTGGGACGCCGGTGGTGGCTCGCCATCCCGATCGGCCTCGCGATCAGCGCCGGGATCGAGACGACGCAGGGTCTGGCGCTCGCCGGCCGTGTCGCCGATGTGCGCGATCTCGTCTCGAACACGACCGGCACGGTCGTCGGCGCGCTCGCGATCGCGGCGACGCGCCGCATCCGTCGCCGCTGAACGACCGACGGACGCACGTCGACGGCGGAGCCCCCGAAGACGTGCCGCTGCTGTGGGGGAAGCAGCGACACGCCCTCGGCGACCCCGCCGCAGACGCCGGGCTCAGCGCGTGATGTCGCGGACCGTTCCCTTCTCCAGACGGAGGCGCCGCGATGCGCGCCGCGCGACCGCGGAGTCGTGGGTCACGACGATGAGGGTGAGTCCCTCGCGGTTCAGGGCCTGCAGCACTTCGAGGATCTCGTCGCGCATGTGCTCGTCGAGGTTGCCGGTGGGCTCGTCCGCAAGCAGCACGCGAGGCTTCTTCGCGATGGCTCTGGCGATCGCCACGCGTTGCTGCTGCCCGCCCGACAGCTCGCCCGGACGGTGGTCGCCCCGCTCGGCGAGTCCGACGTGCTGGAGAGCGTCCGCGACCCGCTGCGCCCGCTCCTGCTTCGTGAGCTTCAGCGGTTCGAGGCCCATGTCGACGTTCTCTGCGGCGGTGAGCGTCGGGATCAGATTGAAGCCCTGGAACACGAATCCGATCTCGTGCGCTCGAAGCTCTCCGAGCTGAGCGTTGGTGGCACGGGCGATGTCGGTGTCGCCGAGGAACACATGCCCCTCGGTCGGCCGGTCCAACGCGCCCAGCAACTGCAGGAAGGTCGACTTGCCGCCTCCGGTCGGGCCCTGGATGGTGACGAACTCCCCCTGCGCGATCTCGATGTCGACGCCCGTGAGCGCCTTCACGACCCGACCCTTCTGCTGGTACGTCTTGGTCACGCCGCCGATGCGGTAGGCGGTGGTCGCGGCCGAAGCCGCTCCCGATGCCGTGGTGTCGGTGATGGTCATCTCAGTCATTCCTTGTCCTTGATTCGGGTCAGGCCACGGCGCGAAGCGCCTCGGCGGGGCTCAGGCGGGCGGCGCGCCATCCACCGAAGGCTCCGGCGACGAGCCCGGCGGCAACGGCCAGTCCCACAGCGGCGAGGATGATGCCCACCGAGATCGGTGCGCTGAGCACGATGTCGGATGCGGTCTGCGCCGCCTGCTGGCGGAATCCACCGCCGCCGGGGCCTCCCGATCCACCGGGACCCTGCATCTGCTCCGAGGTCGCCGAGATGGTCGGCGAGGCGATGTTGATCGCGAACACCGCGATCAGACCGATCACCAGGCCGCCGACGCCGCCGATGAGTCCCTGCACGACCGACTCCCCCGCGACCTGCCCGATCACGCGGCCGTTGGACCAGCCGATCGCCTTCAGCGTGCCGAACTCGCGTGTACGCCGCGAGACGCCCGAGATGGTGAAGAGGACGGCGAGCGCGACCGCGACGACGAGCACGAGGATCGACAGCCACGTGCCGAGGCTCGTGATCAGCGAGGAGGCGCTGGAGAGCGACCCGGACACGGTGGAGGCCAGGTCGGACTGAGAGCTGACGGTGGCGTCGGGCAGTTCCGTCTGGATCGCGCTCTGCACGCTCGAGATCGCGTCGGCCGATGAGGCCTGCACGTACACCGTCGACACCACGTCGCCGACACCGGCGAGCGACTGGGCGACATCGAGCGGGATGTACACGTTCGCCGCCGTGTCGGCCTCACTCGATGCCGAGGCCACGATTCCGACGATCTCCATCTCGGTGCCCCCCACATCGATGGTGCCGCCCACGGAGAGTTCGTTCGTGGTGGCGTACGTCGCGTCCAGGACGGCGACGTTCTGTCCCGCGTCGTCGGCGTCGAGAAGGCGCCCGTCGGACACCGTCACCGCCGACAGCGGTCCCACCGAGGCGTCGTCGCTCGTGATACCGAGCACCGAGAACGAGTCGAGATCGAACGATCCGCCGCCGAAGCCACCGCCTCCGCCACCGCCGGACGGAGGCTCGCCCTGCGTGGCACCCGACGAGCCGTCGGTCTGTGTCGGCGCCTCGGGCAGCTCGCCCGAGAACGTCGTGTTCGTCAGCGCCAGTGCACCGGATGCAGCGCCGACACCGTCGACTCCGGTGATGGTCTGCACGGTCGAAGCGTCGAGGGTGCCGCGCATCATGTCCGTCATCAACCGCGACTGGCTGAGCGACGTGGTCCCGTCGTCGCCCGTGGAACCGCCGTCCTGACCGAACTCGAACTGCGGGCCGCCGCCCTGACCGGGCTCCGCCTGGGCGCCCGTGACCGTGAGGTCGGTGCCGACGCCGTACACGGATTCCAGGGCCTGCGCCTGCGCATCCCGCACGCCCGCGGCGAGGGAGTTGACGACGATGACCAGGGCGATCGCGATCGCTAATCCTGCGGCGACGATGATCGTCTGTTTCTTGCGGCCGGCCAGCTCCCGGCGCAGGTACGTTCCGTACATGGGTCTCCTTCCGGCCACCGGTGTGGGCCGTCTCTGCGAAATTAGAGAGCGGGAGAATGCGACCCGCATGCGGCCGTTATGTCTCAGCTATGCGACGATGTCTCTCGAGCAGACCGAGAAGCACCGCCTCTCACAGCGGGCTCATAGCCGGCTCCATAGGAACGGCATAGATTCACCCTCACAATCGGAGGCATGACTTCGATGGCTCCCTCCCCCTCTCTGCACCGCGCAGACGGCACCGCCCCGCGCGTCTTGGTCGTCGATGACGAACAGATGCTCACCGATCTCCTCTCCATGGCCCTGCGGATGGAGGGATGGGACGTGCGCGCTGCGGCGAGCGGTTTCCAGGCCCTGCAGGCCGCGCGGGACTTCGCGCCGGACGCCATGGTGTTGGACGTGATGATGCCCGACCTCGACGGAATGGCCGTGTTGCAGCGGCTGCGCCAGTCGGGCAACGACGTTCCCGTCCTCTTCCTGACGGCGAAGGACGCGGTCGCCGACCGTGTCGCCGGACTGACGGCGGGAGGCGACGACTACGTCACCAAGCCGTTCAGCCTGGAGGAGGTCGTGGCACGACTGCGCGGACTCATGCGTCGCGCCGGCACGGCGCAGGCGGGCGAGGCCGAGCCGATCCTGCGCGTCGGCGATCTGAGCCTCAACGAGGACAGTCACGAGGTCGAGCGAGCCGGCACGGAGATCGAGCTCACGGCGACCGAGTTCGAGCTGCTGCGCTATCTGATGCGCAACCAGCGCCGCGTCGTGTCGAAGGCCCAGATCCTCGACCGGGTGTGGAACTACGACTTCGGAGGTCGATCGAGCGTCGTCGAGCTCTACATCTCCTACCTGCGCAAGAAGATCGATGCCGGCCGGGATCCCCTCATCCACACGGTTCGCGGCGTGGGCTACATGATCAAAGCCCCGCAGTGACGAAACTGCATCCTCGACGCGCCCCACGACAGCTGACGCTGCAGGCGCGGCTCATGGTCGCCGTGATCGGGATGGTGGCGGTGATCCTGGGCGCGGTCGGGCTGGCCACCGGAACGATCCTGAGCTCGATCATGCAGGACACCTTGAATACGCAGGTGCAGGCGCTCGGCCAGCTTCGTGTCTTCCCGAACGACACGGCGCAGGACATCCTCGATCGAGGTCGCCAGGAGTCGGGGGCCCTCCTGGTCTACCACGGGCCGAGCGGCGATCCCACGGGCGCCTACGTCGTCGACGAGTCGGTCTCCACGCTGACCACCGATCAGGTGTACCAGTTGATCAACTCGGTGAAGCACACCGGTCTGGACACCATCTCCATCGACGGCCTCGGTGAGTACCGCGTCTACACCACGGGCGCCGCGATCGTCGGCCTGCCCACGTCTGAGGTGACGGCGGTCATGGGCCAGATCCTGACGACGGTGGCACTCGTCACGGTGGGCGGTCTCCTGCTGCTGGGCGTCGTGCTCGCGATGGTCATCCGCCGGAGCCTGCGGCCGCTGCGGGAGGTCGCGGCGACCGCGCAACGCGTGGCCGCTCTGCCTCTCGCGGAGGGGTCCGTCTCCATCACGGAGCGCGTCGCGGCATCCGAGGCGGACGACCGCACCGAGATCGGCCGCGTGGGCTCCGCCCTCAACACGCTCCTCGATCACGTCGACAGCTCGCTGGAGGCCCGCCAGCGCAACGAGGAGCGCATGCGTCGCTTCGTCGCCGACGCCAGCCACGAGCTGCGCACACCACTCGCATCCATCCGCGGATACTCCGAGCTCTCGCTGCGTGACAGATCCCTCACGACCGACACGGCGTCCGCGCTGGAGCGCATCCAAGCCCAGTCGCTGCGGATGACCACGCTCGTCGAAGACCTTCTCCTGCTCGCACGGCTCGAGGAGGGGCAGGAGCTCGTCTACGGCGCGGTGGATCTGTCCCGGCTCGCCGTGGAGGCCCTGGGCGACGCGCAGGCGGCCGGCCCCGACCACAACTGGCAGCTCGACCTCGACGAGGAGCCCGTCGTGGCGGCGGGCGACACGGGCCGACTCACGCAGGTGCTCGCGAATCTGCTCGCGAACGCACGAACGCACACCCCCGCGGGCACCACCGTCACGCTCTCCGTCACCCGGGAGGGCTCCGAAGCGGTGCTGCGCGTGCACGACGACGGACCGGGCATCGATCCGGCGGTACGAGACGAGCTGTTCGAACGCTTCGCTCGCGGCGACCTCTCCCGCGCACGAAAGACCGGTGGAACCGGGCTGGGCCTCTCCATCGCCCGGGCGATCGTGGAGGCGCATGCGGGCTCGATCACCGTGGTCTCGCAGCCGGGTGACACGACGTTCTCCGTCCGCGTGCCCGCCAAGCCCATTGATCCGGGATCGGTCGAAGCCGAGGCTGATCCGAGCCGCTAGCGTGGTGGGGTGACCACTCCGATCGATCCCACCACCACCTCCGCTTGGACGGATCTCGCCGCTCTCCGTGACGGGTTCTCCCCCGATCTGCGGGGCTGGTTCGCCGCGGACACCGACCGCGCCGCACGCCTGAGCCTGCCGCTGGCCGACCTGCACGTCGACCTGTCGAAGAACCTCGTCACCGACGAGATCCTCGCCCGGCTCGTGGAGCTCGCCCGCCAGACCGGCGTCGAGGAGCGCTTCGGCGAGATGCTGGCGGGCGTGCACATCAACACGAGCGAGGACCGCGCCGTGCTGCACACGGCCCTGCGCCGTCCCGCAGGCGCCGAGCCCGCGCTCGTCGTGGACGGCCAGCAGGTCGACGAGGACGTGCAGTCGGTGCTCGAGCTCGTCTCCGCGTTCGCCGACCGGGTGCGCTCGGGCCGGTGGCAGGGTGTCACGGGCAAGAAGGTCACCCACGTCGTCAACATCGGCATCGGCGGATCCGACCTCGGACCCGTCATGGTCTACGAGGCCCTCAAGCCCTACGCGGATGCCGGCATCCAGGCGCGGTTCGTGTCCAACATCGACCCGACCGACCTCGCCCAGAAGACCGCGGACCTCGACCCCGAGACGACTCTGTTCATCGTCGCGTCCAAGACCTTCACGACCCTCGAGACGCTGACCAACGCGCGCCTCGCGCGGGACTGGCTGTGGGCGGGGCTCACCGCATCCGGCGCCATCGCCGACGAGGACGACGCCCGGACGGATGCGGTCGCGCACCACTTCGTCGCGGTGTCGACCGCGCTCGACAAGGTGGCCGCCTTCGGCATCGACCCGGCCAACGCGTTCGGATTCTGGGACTGGGTCGGCGGCCGCTACTCCGTCGACTCCGCGATCGGCCTTTCGCTGGCGATCGCGCTCGGCCCCGACGTGTTCCGCGAGCTGCTCGCCGGCTTCCACGCGGTCGACGAGCACGTGCGCACCACCCCGCTCAAGCGCAACGTGCCCGTGCTGATGGGGCTGCTGAACGTCTGGTACAACAACTTCCTCGGTGCGCAGTCGCACGCCGTTCTGCCCTATGCGCAGCAGCTGAGCCGCTTCCCCGCGTACCTGCAACAGCTGACGATGGAGTCCAACGGCAAGTCGGTGCGTTGGGACGGCTCCCCCGTCACGACCGACACCGGTGAGATCTTCTGGGGCGAGCCGGGCACGAACGGTCAGCACGCCTTCTACCAGCTGATCCACCAGGGCACGCGCCTGATCCCCGCCGACTTCATCGCGTTCGTGAATCCCGCCTACCCTCTGCGCGACGGCGACCGCGACGTGCATGGGCTGTTCCTGGCGAACTTCCTCGCGCAGACCAAGGCGCTCGCATTCGGCAAGACCGCCGCGGAGGTGGAGGCCGAGGGCACCACCGGTGCGCTGGTCGCCGCCCGCACGTTCGCGGGGAACCGTCCGACGACGTCGATCTTCGCGCCCGCCCTGACTCCGGCGGTGCTCGGCCAGCTCATCGCGCTGTACGAGCACATCACGTTCACGCAGGGGGCGATCTGGGGCATCAACTCGTTCGACCAGTGGGGTGTCGAACTCGGCAAGCAGCTCGCCCTGCAGATCGCCCCCGCGATCGAGGGCGACGCGGACGCGACTGCGGCGCAGGATGCGTCGACGCGCTCACTGCTGGACTACTACCGCGCCCACCGCACGCACTGACGTCCCGGGGCCACAACGCCGCGGCGCCGCATCCCTTTCCGGGTGCGGCGCCGCGGCGTTGTGGTGGGGTTCCGTTCCGCGGCGCTCCCCGCATCCCTATGCCCGAGTTGCGGCGCATCTGCGCAGATGCGCCACTTTTGCGCAGGTGCGCCAGGAATGAGCAGGCGCATCTGCGCAAAAGTGTGGCGCGTCCGCATCCTCTTCCGCTGACGACGCGCCATCGGCGGCGAGCCGATACGTGAGCCTGACGGGGATGCCGCTCGCCCGCCCGTATGCGATCCTCCGCGGTCTGGAGCTACAGAAATGCGCACCCGCGCCAGCGATCATCTGGCGCGGGTGCGCAGAACTGTGGCAGTTGCGCAACTGCGACGCAACTCGGGCATCGCAAACTCGGGGACACGGATGCCGGGCACTGGGATGCGGGATCGGTCCGGCGGGTCAGTAGCCGCTGAAGGCGTCGGTCGTGATGCCGCGGGCCTTCTCGAGCGCGGGCGCGAGGTCGGCGATCAGCCGCGGCGGACCCGACACATACGCGTGGCGTCGGCCCATGTCGGGGACGACGCGGGCGAGGTGCCCCGCATCGATCCGATCGGGACCAGCCCACGTCCAGTTCGCAGGCAGCGCTCCCGGATCGTCGGGTGTGAACACGACGACCGGAACCCCGGATGCGGCGATGTCGTCACGGAACACGAGCTGACCGGCATCCGACGCCACGAAGACGAGCACGATGTCGCGGCGCATGCCGCTCGCCGTGAGATGACGCAGCTGCGACACGAAGGGCGTCACGCCGATGCCTGCGGCCACCAGCAGAACGGGCCGCGAGGTGTCCTTCGGCAGGACGAAGTCGCCCCAGATCCCCGTGACGGCGAGCTTCGTGCCGGGCTGGACCTCGCCGAGCGCCTTCTTGTACGAACTCTGCGGCCCGACGCCGTCGCGGTACGCGACGCGCACCGTCGGGAGGTCCTCGGGTGCCGAGACGATGCTGAACTCGCGTCGGGTCCCCCGCGCGTCGGCGCGGCGGTGCGGCACATCGAGCTCGAGGTACTGTCCGGCACGGAAGGCAAGACCGCGCTCGGCCTGGAACACGAGTTCCCGCACGGTCGCGCTCGGCGAGCGCCGCTCGACGAGCGTCAGACGCACGGCCTGGCGCAGGCAGAACAGGAACGCGATCAGGTTTCCGATGAGCAGCGCCCGCTCCTGCCCCAGCGTCATGTACCCGACCGGGATCGGCCAGCCGGCCAGCACACCGACGACCGCCGCCACCGCGTACTGCTGCCAGCGCCGCGGCGGCAGCGTCAGCGGCTCCGAGAGCATGAACGCCCCCAGGAAGAGGAACGGGGATGCGGTCAGCACCTGTCCGATGACGGTTCCCCCATCGATGGCGAGTCCCGCCTGCTGGTACTGCACGAAGACCCGGACGAGGTTGACGACGACGGCCACGATGAAGAAGAGCCCGACGACACGGATCTTCTCGGTGCGCCAGAGCACGACGAGCCCGAGCAGCAGCACCGGTCCGAACAGCACGGGGGTCCCCACCCACCAGGCCGAGCCGCCGATGCCCGAATCCAGCGGCAGGAGCGCGGACACGATCGTCACGACCGTCGCCCCCACGGCCGCCGGGTTGAAGATGTGGCGGCCGCGCCAGGCGAGCAGGTACTTGGAGACGGATGCGGCCAGCGCGGCGATCGCGATGCCCACGAGCCCCATCGGCTCGATCGTCGGCCGCAGCACGAACAGCAGGATCACGGAGGTGATCAGTGTGGACTCGGTGCGCAGCGGCAGGTGCAGCAGTCGCTGCGCGGTCGTGTCGGCGAGGACGCCGACGATGGCCAGCACGGCCGCGGTGACCAGCAGCTCCCACGGCGTGGGGACGACGAGGCCGAAGAACGAGAGCACGAAGGCGATGGCGGCGAGCACGCCCAGCGCGAGCTGGACGAGCCGGTACATCGACAGGCGCCCGAACAGGGCGGTGACCCGGTTCGCGCCGGCGGTGAAGGAGGCGATCACAGGAACAACTCGGCTTTCTGGTCTGCTGACCATTCGACGGTGCCGTCGGTGGTCATTCTCACCCACGACGCCCCCCAGCCGGCGGCCAGCTCCGGGCCGCCGTCGAAGAAGAGTGCGGTCGCCGCGGCGTCGGCATGCATCGCATCGGATGCCAGCGCCCACGTCGCGGCGATCGTGCGCACCGGCACACCGGTACGGGCGTCGAGCACGTGATGGAGGCCCTCGCCCCACGCGCGGCGGTTGACCGCGGAGGCGCACAGCGCCGCATCCTCGACCTCGAACACGCCGATGGCGCGCGACGGGTCGAAGGGATGCTCGAGGCCGACCCGGACGGGTCCTCCGTGTACGGCCATGTCTCCGCTCGCGTCGACGACGAAGCCGCCCGAGACGGCGTCGGCGAGGACAGCGGCGACCAGATCGACCAGGCGCCCCTTGCCGAGCGCACCCACATCCAACAGCGCGGGCTGCGCGAGGCGCAGCGTCTGCGCATCCCATTCGAGCGCCTGCTGCCATGACGGCGCGGGAGTCGCCCCTCGGTCGACGAACGAGTAGGCGGCGTCGTATCCGCGACGGGCGAGGCTCTCCCCCACCAGCGGATTCACCGCGCCGGCCGTGGCAGCATCGAGCTCGCGGTACACATCGAGCATCGCCGCCGCGTCAGCCGGCGCGGCCGCCTCGCCGCCGTCGACGGCGAGGCGGCTCACGAGGGAGTCCGGGCGGAACCTCGACCACTCCTCGTCGAAGCTCGCGATGACGGAGCGGATGAGCGTGCGGGTCGGGTCAGTGACGGGCTCGGCGGTCTCGATCTCCCAACGGGTGCCGATCGCATCGAACCCCCACAGCTCGGGCATCAGGCCTTCGCTTCGGTCTTGATCTCCTCGATGGCCTTGTTGAAGCCGCCGCTCGTGAGCGACGAGCCGGCCACGCGACTGACCGAGATCTCATCGATGTCCTTGCCCACGACGACGTCGGAGATGCCCCCGATGAACTGAGACTGGTACTGCTGCGACTCGCGCGCCTGCGGATCCCCGGTCACCTCGACCGAGGTGATGACATCGTCGGCCAGGGTGACGGTGACGCTGATCTCTTCGACGCTCTCGGGGGTCTGGTAGGAACCGGACGCCGTATAGGTGCCGTCCGTGTACGTCGTGGTCCCGGTCGAGCTGCCGGTCGAGCTCTCGGTCGTCGCCGTCGAACCGGTCGAGCTCGGCGTCGACGCGGTCTCCGTGCTGGTTGATGCGGTGTCGGTCTGCGATGCGCAACCGGCCAGAGCGAAGGCTCCGGCGACGCCGATGACGGCGGCGGCAGTGCGGACGGGGCGGGGTACGGCGTTCGTGCGGATCATTTCGGTCCTCCTGGATGCGGTGCCTCGACAGACGAGCGCGGCGTGTGTGCCGTGCACGTCCCTCGCGCTGTCGTAGCCGTCCGCTTCATGCGGCGGCATAGACCATCCTGCGCAGTGGACTTTTGTGACCCCTATGAATCCCGGGAAATGTGGATAAGAACGGTCAGGCGGCGCCGTCGAACATGCTCGTGACCGAGCCGTCCTCGAAGACCTCGCGGATCGCGCGGCCCAGAAGCGGCGCGATCGGCAGCACGGTGAGCGCGGGGAAACGCTTCTCTTCGGGAAGCGGAATCGTGTCCGTCACCACGACCTCGTCGATCGACGCATCCTGCAGGCGTTCGGTGGCCGGATCACTGAAGACGGCGTGCGTCGCCGCGACGATGACCCGTTCCGCACCGCTGGCCTTCAGCGCCTGCGCCGCCTTCACGATCGTGCCGCCGGTGTCGATCATGTCGTCGACCAGCAGGCACACGCGGCCCGCGACCGAGCCGACGATCTCGTTGACGGTGACCTGGTTGGCGACGTTGGGATCGCGACGCTTGTGGATGATCGCCAGCGGCGCACCGAGGCTGTCGGACCACGTGTCGGCCACCCGCACCCGGCCGGTGTCCGGTGAGACGACCGTGAGCTTCGCCCGGTCCTCGGGAGTCAGGGTGCGCTCGAAGTACTCGAGGAGCACGGGCTTCGCGAAGAGGTGGTCGACGGGACCGTCGAAGAACCCCTGGATCTGGGCGGCGTGCAGGTCGACGCTCATGACGCGGTCGGCGCCCGCCGTCTTCAGCAGGTCGGCGACCAGGCGGGCGCTGATGGGCTCGCGACCGCGACCCTTCTTGTCCTGGCGGGAGTACGGGAAGTACGGCGCCACGACGGTGATGCGCTTGGCGGATGCGCGCTTGGCCGCATCCAGCATGATGAGCGTCTCCATGAGCCACTCGTTCACCGGCGGGCCGAAGCTCTGCAGCAGGAAGAAGTCGCAGCCGCGGATCGAGACCTCGAAGCGCGTCAGGATCTCGCCCGACGCGAAGGTGCGGTACTCCGTGGGAACGAGCTGCGTGCCCAGCTGCGTGGCGACCTCCGCCGCCAGCTCGGGGTGCGAGCGCCCCGAAGCCACGACGAGACGCTTCTTGGTCTTGGCGACCAGTCCCGGAGCGATCCCGCGCTCACGATCCAGATCGACCGTCTTATCTTTGCGTGCCATCGCCAGCTTCCTGTGCGGTCCGTGCGCGCTTCGCCGCATCAGCTGCGGCCGTGCCCGGCCTGTTGTTCTCGACCCATCCCTCGACGTTGCGCTGAGGGGCGACGCTGAGAGCCAGGGCACCGGCCGGAACATCCTTGCGGATGACAGCTCCGGCACCGGTTTTCGCGCCGTCTCCGATCTTAACCGGCGCCACGAACACATTGTGCGAGCCGCTGTGCACCTCGTCACCGATCTCGGTGCGGTGCTTGGCGATGTCGTCGTAGTTCGCGGTGATCGCGCCGGCTCCGAGGTTGACGCCGCGTCCGATCGTCGTGTCGCCGATGTAGGACAGGTGCGGAACCTTGCTGCCCTCGCCGATCTGGGAGTTCTTCGTCTCGACGAAGGTTCCGATCTTGCCGTCGGCCGCGAGGGTCGTGCCCGGGCGGAGGTAGGCGAACGGTCCGACGCTCGCGCGCGGCCCGATGACGGCGAGGGTCGCATCCGTGCGGCGCACGACCGCATCCTCCCCGACCTCGCAGTCGGTGAGACTCGTGTCGGGGCCGATCGTCGCGCCCGCGGCGACCGTCGTCGCCCCGAGGAGGTAGGTGCCCGGCAGCACGGTCACGTCTTCGGCGAGGGTCGCGTCGACGTCGATCCAGGTCGTCGCCGGATCCAGGATGCTGGCGCCCGCCGTCTGCCAGCGGCGCACCGTGCGGGCGTTGAGGATGCGGGCGGCCTCGGCGAGCTGCACCCGGTCGTTGACGCCGAGGGCGGCAGCGGGGTCGGGCGACTGTCCGACGGCGATGCGCTCGCCGGCGCGGCGGGCCAGTGCCACCACGTCGGTGAGGTACTTCTCGCCCTGCGCGTTGGCCTGGCCCACCTCGGGGAGGTGTCGGCGCAGCGCGTCGGCACGGAAGACGTAGACCCCCGCGTTGATCTCGGCGACCTCGGCCTCGTGGTCGGTCGCATCCTTCTGCTCGACGATGCGCTCCACGTCGCCGGACGCGTCGCGCAGCACCCGGCCGTAGCCGGTGGGGTCGGCCAGGACAGCGCTGAGCAGGGTCACGGCCGCCTCGCGCGCCCGGTGGGTCTCCACGAGCGCACGCAGCGTCTCGGCTTCGAGCAGTGGCACGTCGCCGCTGAGCACGAGCACGTCGCCGTCGAAGGTGTCGAGGCCCGCGAGCCCGAGCTCGACGGCGCGTCCGGTGCCGGGGATCTCGTCCTGGTCGACGACGACCGCGTCGGGCGCGAGCGCCGCGACCGCCTCGGCGACGAGTGTGCGCTCGTGCCGCACCACGACCGCCACGCGCGCGGGCTCGAGCACGTGCGCGGTGCGCAGCACGTGGCCGACGAGCGGTTGCCCGGCGAGCGGATGCAGCACCTTGGGCAGGCGGGAGCGCATACGCGTTCCCTGACCGGCGGCGAGGACGATGACGGCGAGCGGTGCGGTAGGCGATTCCGACATGCTCCGCCGCCAGGACTCGAACCTAGACCTCACAGCTCCAAAGGCTGTCGTGCTGCCATTACACCACGGCGGACCGCCCGCTCTCGGGCGGGCTCCCCCAGTCTGCCACCTGCCGCCCGACGCGCCCGCATCCGCTCTCGACCTCACCGCATCCGGATCCCACCGGATCCGGATGCGCATCCGCCGCCGTCCGGGCAGCCCGCTGCCCGCGAGAGTGCATCTTCTGCACGAGATCACGGGTGGATGACAGTGATCTCGTGCTCGAAATGGGCCCACGCGCCAGAGGCTCCGCGTCCGCGCAGCGGGCGTGGAGAAGGCGTGGGGACAGTCTCGCGGGGAGGATGTGGGATGACGGTGCGGGCGGGTGCGCGCCCGAGGGCGCCGGTCGCCATAATGTCCTCATGGCCACAGAGAGCGACGAGGTCGACCGCATCGTCGGATCGTGGATGACCCAGCGCCCTGACCTCGATTTCTCGCCGCTCGAGGTGCTCTCCCGTGTCGACCGCCTTTCGCGGCACCTCGACCGCGCCCGGCGGGAAGCGTTCCGTCGCAGCGATCTGGAGCCCTGGGAGTGGGATGTGCTCTCGGCCCTGCGGCGTTCCGGGGAGCCGTACCAGCTCAGCCCGAAGCAGCTGCTGCAGCAGACGCTCGTCTCCAGCGGCACCATGACCAACCGCATCGACCGACTCGTCGGACGTCGACTCGTGCGCCGCGAGGCGGATCCCGCCGACGGCCGCAGCGTGCACGTGATCCTCACCGACGAGGGCCGCACCCGCGTCGACGCCGCCATCACCCGCCTGGTCGATGCCGAAGCCCTGCTGCTGCAGCGACTCTCCCGCGGCGACCGCGACCGCCTCGCCGCCCTGCTGCGCAAACTCTCCCTGGGATTCGACACATGAGCGAAGACACCGCCGCCATCACGCCCGTTCCGGATGCGGCCGGGCACAGCAGGCTGCAGCGCTGGTTCGACAACCGCTTCCGCACCCCGGTCGCCATCTACGGCCTCATCGTCTACACGACGGTCGTGCTGATCGCCGACGAGGAGGGCCCCGTCAGCGAGATGCTCGCGATCGCGATCAGCAGCCTCATCGTCTTCTACCTCGCTCACGTGTTCGCGCACACGCTGTCGGACCACGGCCGCCACGGCCTGGGGGCGGCGACACGGCTCGCCTTCGTCCATTCGCTCGGCATGATCTACGCGTGCGCGCCGTCGACGATCGCCATGATCATCACGGCGTTCTTCACGACGGATGCGGGCGACGTGCAGGATGCGGCGATCTGGACGGCCCTCGCGATGCTCGCCGTCCTCGGTTTCTCGGCCTACGCCCGCACCGGCGCGAAGCTCTGGGTGCGGCTGCTCGGCGCAGTCGGCACGGCCCTGTTGGGCCTACTGGTCGTCATGCTGGAGTTCCTTCTGCACTGAGCGCTGCCGCTCATCCCAGAGAGAACCCGCCGTCACCGGTGAGCACCTGCCCCACCACCCAGCTGCCCGCGGCGCTGGTCAGCCAGGAGATCAGTTCCGCCGCGTCCTCGGGGCGGCCGAAGCGTCCGAACGGGGTCGTCCGGAGGTACTCCTCGACGCCGTCCAGCGGACGGTCCGCGGTCTCGGCGTCCAAGTAGCCGGTGTTCACCGGACCCGGGTTCACCGTGTTGAGCACGATGCCGAGCTCCAACAGCTCCGCGGCGACCGATGCGGTGATGCCGGCGAGCGCGGCCTTGCTCGTCGCGTAGGCGATCTCTCCCCGCATGGGCCCGTGGATCTGACCCGAGGTCATCCAGATGACGTGGCCCTGCGGCGCAGCGTACGGCTTCGCGCCGCTCACACGCTCCCCCGGGCGCCGCTGCTCGTCACGACTCGGAGCCTTGCGGCGGGCGAACTCCGCCGTCAGCAGCAACGTCGAGCGTGCGTTCACCTGCCAGAACGCGTCGAGACGCGCGGGCGTCATGTCGAGGATGCTGCCGTCGTCGCCGCTCTTGGCGTGATTGCAGACGAGGATGTCCACGGCGCCGGTCGCGGCGGCGGCCGCATCCATCACCCGATCGATGGCCCCTTCGTCCGCGAGATCGGCGCCGACGTCGGTCAGCACCGCTCCGGGCGCGAGCTCGGAACGGATGCCGGCGCGGACGGCGTCGAGATCGTCGGCTCCCCACGGCTGGTCGGCGTCGTGCGGACGATGGTGCTGGATGACGAGGTGTGCGCCGCGTGCGGCGAGTGCGCGGGCGACGGCGTAGCCGATGCCGCGACGGCGCGAGACGCCGGTGACGAGAGCGGTCCGGCCGCTCAGCGGAAGATCTGCGTGCATGGGTGAACCCTTTCCGAGGCGCGCGAGCGCGCGTTGACGGGAGAAGAAGGCGGGTCACCGGCATTGCATGCTGCGAGCGTAGCAACCGCACCGGGCGCGCGAGGCGGTCATCTAGCCTGGAAGCAACATGGCTCATCTACTCGGCGGCGAAGCCCTCCACCTCGAATACCCGACGAAGGTCGTCTTCGATTCCGTCTCGCTCGGTGTGAACGAGGGCGACCGCATCGGCATCGTCGGCCGCAACGGCGACGGCAAGTCCACCCTTCTCGGAATGCTCGCCGGACGCACCGAGCCCGACAGCGGACGGGTCACCGTCCGCGGCGGCGTGCGCATCGGCGTGCTGGATCAGGCCGACACCCTCGTCGACGGACGCTCGATCGGCGAGAGCGTCGTCGGCGACCGCCCCGAGCACGAGTGGGCGGGCGACGCCCGCGCCCGCGACGTCATCTCGGGGCTCCTCGGCGACCTCGACTGGGATGCGGATGTCGCCACCCTCTCCGGTGGCCAGCGGCGCCGCGTGGCGCTCGCGGCACTCCTCGCCGGCGACTGGGACGTCATCGCCCTCGACGAGCCCACCAATCACCTCGACGTGGAGGCGATCAGCTGGCTCGCCGCGCACCTGAAGAAGAGATGGCCCGCCACCGCCGGCGGCCTGCTCGTGGTCACACACGACCGGTGGTTCCTCGACGAGGTCTGCACCGTGACCTGGGAGGTGCACGACCGCATCGTCGAGCCCTTCGAAGGCGGCTACGCGGCGTACATCCTGCAGCGCGTCGAGCGCGACCGCCAGGCTGCGGCCATCGAGTCGAAGCGGCAGAACCTGGCCCGCAAGGAGCTGGCGTGGCTGCGACGCGGCGCGCCCGCACGCACCTCGAAGCCGAAGTTCCGCATCGATGCGGCGAACGAACTCATCGCCGATGTCCCCGAGATCCGCGACAGCGTGTCGCTGCGTTCCCTCGCCGTCGCCCGACTCGGCAAAGACGTCGTGGACCTGCTCGACGCCTCCGTCTCCTACGACGACCGCGAAGTGCTGCACGAGGTGGAGTGGCGCATCGCCCCCGGTGAGCGCACCGGCATCCTCGGGGTGAACGGCGCCGGCAAGTCCACGCTGCTGAGGCTCGTCTCGGGCGAGATCGCACCGACCGCGGGGCGTGTGAAGCGCGGCAAGACCGTGCAGGTCGCGACGCTCTCGCAGCGCATGGACGAGCTCGACGAGCACCTCGACTCCCCCGTGCGCGTCGTGCTCGCCGGTCTTCGCACGACCTACTCGTTCGGGGCGGGGTCGAAGGCGCAGGAGCTCACCCCCGGTCAGCTGCTCGAACGCCTCGGATTCTCCAGCGCGCAGCTCTCGACCCCGGTCAAGGATCTGTCGGGGGGCCAGAAGCGGCGCCTGCAGCTGCTTCTCGTCCTGCTCTCACAGCCCAACGTGCTGATCCTCGATGAGCCGACCAACGACCTCGACACCGACATGCTCGCGGCGATGGAGGATCTGCTCGACTCGTGGCCGGGTACCCTCGTCGTCGTCTCGCACGACCGATACTTCCTCGAGCGCGTCACCGACCAGCAGTACGCGATTCTCGACGGCCGACTCCGGCACCTGCCCGGCGGCGTCGACGAGTATCTACGCCTGCGTGCCGCACAGCCGGCGAACACCGGGGCGGAGCGGCAGAAGCCGGCGGATGCGGCGGCCGCATCCCCCGCGCTCGCGGGTGCCGAGCGTCGCGCCGCCGAGAAGGAGCTGTCGGCGATCGACCGGCGCCTCGCGAAGCTGCAGACCGAGATCGCCGCGCTGGACGCCCGGTTCGCCGACGCCCACGACGACTACGACCGGCTCCTCGAGCTGCAGCGCACCCGTGACGGGTACGTCGCCGAGGTCGCCGGGCTCGAAGAGCGCTGGCTGGAACTCGGCGAGGCGCTCGACGACTGAGCGCCCCGCCGAAGGTTCGTCAGGCAGGGACGGTCTCGCGCGGATGCTCGACGCACCAGGCGAGGCAGGCGCGGATCTCGCCCAGCACATCGTCGGGTTCGACGTCGAGGGCGATCGTGTCCGCCACATCCCCCACCGCGCGCTTCTCGCCCAACAGTGCCGTGTCTGCGGGGTGCAGACCGAACTCGCGACCGACCGCCTGCACCTCGGCCTCGCGGGCCTCGGAGGTGGGAAGCAGGTCGCCGAGCGGCACCACGGCGACGTCGTGCGGGTCGCGCCCGACCGCCTCGCAGCACAGTTCGAGGAACTGGGAGTGGCTGAGCTCGTAGGCGCTCAGGGTGTACCGGCTGCCGTGCGTGCCCCGCTCCATCGCTCCGACGGCGGCCTGCGCGACCTGGCGCACGGTGACGGCGGATGTGGACCCGCCCAGCACCGGGATCGGACCGCCGCTGGATGCGACCGCATCCAGCACGGCCTGCCAGCGGGGGCGCTGCCCGGCCACGACGCCGAAGATGTACGGCAGGCGCAGCACCATGACATCCATCGCGCCGTCGCCCTCGAGCACCGCGACCTCCTCCTGCGCGTAACGGGAGCGAGGGTAGGCGTTGCGGGTGCGGAACCCGAGCTCGGGCCAGCGCTCCCCCCACTCGGCGGTGTCGGAGCCGAAGACGATGAAGCGCCCGACACCGGCAGCGCGCGCGAGGCGTGCGAGGCGCTGCGTCGGGACGACGTTGGCCTCGTAGTAGAAGCGGGATGCGGGGGCGGGCGGGAGCGTGCGCTCATCGGCACCCATCGCGAAGAACACCGCATCCGTGCCGGTCAGCAGGTCGGCCAGCTCACCATCGGTCATCAGGTTCAGGTCGCCCCAGTGCGCGTCGACCTCGACCGGCAGCTCCGGAGCGTCGGTCGCCGGAAGCGCGAGGGTCGCGACCCGATAGCCGCGACGCAGGAGCTCCTGCGTGGTGTGGTAGCCGAGGAGGCCGGTGCCGCCGACGACGAGTGCGCGTTGCATGATGAGCCCTTCCGCGCCGATCCCCTCGGCGCCCTGTGTCTTCGACGCTAGGCGCGCGCATCCGGACGCAGCAGGGGCGAAGGTCCCACGACGAAGGGACCCCGGCGCGGTGCACGCCGAGGTCCCTTCGCTGATGGATGCGGTCAGCTCAGGCCGTTGTCCGCCAGCCACTTCTTGGCGATCTGGTCCGGCTGCTGCTGGTCGACCGTGCTCTCGACGTTCAGCGCGACGAGGCCCTCGGGCGTCAGCGCGGCGCTCACCTTGTTGATGACGTCGGCGATGTCGCCGGCGACGTCCTTATTGACGAGCGGAACGACGTTCGACGCGAGGAACAGCGACTTCGGGTCTTCCAGAACCTTCAGCTTCTGGGTCTGGATCTGCGGGTCGGCCGTGAACACGTTGGCGACGTTCACGGTGCCGGCCACGAGGTCTTCGACCGTGGTCGCGCCGGTCGCCTGGAAGGCCACGTCGATGCCGTAGGTGCTCTTGAGACCGGTGGGTCCGTACGGACGGTCGGCGAGCTCGGGCGGGCCGCCCAGGGTCAGCGGCTCGGTGACCTTCGAGAGGTCGGCGATGGTCTCGAGGCCCCACTGCTCGGCGAACGCCTCGGTGACCGTGTACGAGTCCTGGTCGCTCGCCGTCGACTGGTCGAGCACCGTGAGGTTCTCGGGCAGGGCCTCCTCGAGCGCCGCGTAGACGTCGTCGGACGAACGCGCCTCCGTGTCCGGCTCGAAGAACTGGAGCAGGTTGCCGGTGTACTCCGGGAACAGCGTGATGGCGCCGCTCTCGAGTTCCGGCAGGTACGCGTCGCGCTGACCGATCGTGAAGTCGCGCTGCACCGTGAAGCCGGCGCCCTCGAGCGCCTGGGCGTAGATCTCCGCGATGATCTCGTTGGAGTAGTAGTCCTGCGAGCCGACGACGATCGTGTCGGACGGCGCCTTCGTCTGGTCGCCGTCCGAGAGCGGGTCGGAAGAGGACGCGCAGCCGGCGAGAGCCAGCGCCGAAGTGAGTGCGACGGCGCCGACGAGGGCGACGCGGCGACGGAATGCTGTGGACATGGTGTTCCTTCCTGGTGGATTCGGGACGTGTGCGGCAGGCTCAGACGGCCTGCACGGGTCGGGAGCGGAGCCGCCGCGGCGTGCGCGACGACGCCTGGACACGGATGCCGGCGGGCACGGCGGCACGCTGGGCGAGAGCGAGCAGCGCATCGAGCACGAGCGCGAGGAGGGCGACGACGATCGCCCCGCCCAGCACCTGGTCGATCCGCCGCAGAGGAATGCCCTGGATGATCGGCAGGCCGAGTCCGCCGAGGCCGACGTAGGCGGCGATCGTCACGGTGGCGACGACCTGCAGGACGGCCGAGCGGATGCCGCCGACGAGCAGCGGGAGGCCGAGCGGAATCTCCACGCGCCACAGGATCTGCCACTCGGTCATGCCCATCGCGCGGGCGGCGTCGATGACGCGCCGGTCGATCGCCTCGAGCCCGGTGTAGGCGCCGGCGAGCAGGGCAGGGATGGCGAGGACGACGAAGGTCACGACCGCCGCTTCCGGCTTGTGCAGCACTCCCATGAGCAGCACCAGCAGCACCAGCAGGCCGAAGGACGGCACAGCGCGGGCGGCGCCCGAGATGGCCACCGCGATCTCACGGCCGCGGCCGGTGTGGCCAATGGCGAGGCCCGCGGGAATCGCGATCACCCCTGCGATCGCGACGGCGACCGCCGTGTAGCCGAGCTGCTGGAGCAGCAGCACCTGCAGCGCGCTCGGACCGCTGTACTGCTCGGGCGAGAACAGCCAGACGATCGCATCCCAGAACACGTTCATGCCGCGGCCTCCGCTCGCGCGGCCACACGACGACGGGTCGGGCGGACGGTGCGGGTCCACGGCATCAGCAGGCGCCCGAGCAGTACGAGCAGGAGGTCGATGAGGAGCGCCAGGATGACGACGGCGACGACACCCGCGAAGACCTCCTCGAGGATGCGGCGCTGCAGTCCGTTCGTGAAGAGATAGCCGAGGTTGGTGACGCCGACGAGGATGCCGACCGTCGCCAGCGAGATAGTCGAGACCGCCGCGACGCGCAGGCCCGCGAGGATCACCGGCCCCGCCAACGGGAGATCGACGGCGAAGAACCGCCGGAAGCCGCCGTAGCCCATGGCCGTCGCCGCCTGGCGGATGCCCGCATCCACCGAGTCCAGGCCGTCCGTCACGGCGCGCGTGAGGATCGCGATCGCGTAGATCGTGAGTCCGACGATGAGGTTGAACTCGGTCGGGATGCGGTAGCCGAGAGCCGTCGGCAACAGGATCAGCAGCGCGAGGGACGGGATGGTGTAGAGCAGGCCTGTGACGGTGATGACCCAGCCGCGCAGCAGGCGGTACCGCCACGCCACCCACCCCAGCGGGATCGACAGGACGAACCCGACGACGATGGCGATGAGGCTCTGGCGCAGGTGGTCGAGAGCCAGCTCCGCGATCATCCCGAGGTTCGCGAGGACCCAGGTCATCTCACCCGCCGTCCTCGACGAGGGCGCCCTGCGTGCGGCCCTCGGCGTCGACGACCACCGTGCGTCCGCCCACGTCCCTCAGCCGGAGCGCGCGCTTGCCCTTGTCGGCGCCGATGAAGGCGGAGACGAAGTCGTCGGCGGGAGCCTGCATGATCTCGCTCGGGCTGCCGACCTGGAGCTTCTGCGCCCCCTTCGCGAGGATCACGACCTGGTCGCCCAGCAGGAATGCCTCGTCGATGTCGTGGGTGACGAACACCACGGTCTTGCCGAGGTCGCGCTGCAGTCGGATCAGCTCCTGCTGGAGTTCCGCGCGCACGATCGGGTCGACCGCGCCGAACGGCTCGTCCATCAAGAGGATGTTGGGGTCGGCCGCGAGTCCGCGCGCCACGCCCACCCGCTGCTGCTGCCCGCCGGAGAGCTGGCTCGGATAGCGGTCGGCGAGGGCCGTGTCGAGCCCGACGGTCTCCATGAGCTCGAGCGCCCGCCGCCGCGCATCACGGCGAGAGGTGCCGCCCAGGACCGGCACGGTGGCGATGTTGTCGGCGACGGTGAAGTGCGGCAGCAGACCGGAGTTCTGCATGACGTAGCCGATCCGCCGGCGCAGCGACACGGGCGAACCCGCCGAGACGTCCTCGCCGTCGATCTCGATGACACCTGCGGTCGGCTCGACCATGCGGTTGATCATGCGCAGCAACGTCGTCTTGCCGCATCCGGACGAGCCGACGAGCACGGTCGTCTGGCGCGACGGGATGACCAGGGAGAAGTCGTTGACCGCGCGCGTGCCGTCGGGGAACTGCTTGTCGACGCCGCGGAACTCGATCATGCCCGGTCCCGCGCCGCGGTCACTCGGTGACCTCGACTTCTTTCCAGAAGGCCACGTATCCCGAGAAGTCCGCGCCGACTTTCTCGATCGCGCCCGGATAGGGCTCGGGATACGACCATGCGCGGTCGGCGAGCTCGCGGCCGTCCGCCGTGACCGTGAAGTAGTGCGCCGCGCCCTTCCACGGACAGGTGTAGGGCGTCGGGCTGTCCACGAGCACGCCCTCGGCGATGCTCGCCGGCGGGAAGTACCAGTTGCCCTCGATGCGGATCAGATCTTCCTCCGGAGCCTCCGCGAGCACCGTGTCACCCAAAACAGCCTTCATCGCCGCCTCCCAGCCGGGCCGGATCCCCGCAGAACAGCGGAGGTGCACCTACGTTACCGACCCCCGACGACACGGGCTCCGGCGGTTGCGTCACGCGGCGTCATGTGCTGGCGTCACGTCAGTACCAGTAGCTCAGCCGCACCGGGAGGTGCCATCCGAACAGACGGGCGAGCGCCACGGGGTCCTGGGCGTCGATACGACCCGCCGCGGCCAGCGTCACCGCCGAGACCTGACCCAGGAAGATCGCGGCGAGCTCCGCGACGCCCAGGTGCGCGTCGGCGGGATCGCCGGTCTCTGTCACGGAGGCAGCTCCCCCCTCGTCGACACTCAGGCGGAACCGGCCGCCCGCGAGACCCAAGGGGTCGTGCACGTCGAGCACGACCGACCCCGCGCCCTCGTAGCGCCGCCCGCTCAGCAGCGCGGGCGTATCGAGCACGCGCAGGTAGTGGTGGTCACGGAGGGTGAGCGTGGCGGCCCGGCGGTCGGAGATCATCCACAGCAGCGGCTCGTCCACGGCCAGCTCGCTCGCGCGTACCGTGCCGATCAGATCCATCTCGATGAAGAAACGCCACAGACCCGCGTAGGCGTCCGCATCCGCCGCGGCGAGGTAGGCGATCGTGACGGTCGATCGCGTGAAGTCGTCGTGGTTCTCGTCGACGGAGTAGAGGGCGAGACCGGTGATCTCGCCGGATGCGGCCGTGTACTGCACCGCGCGGGTGTGCCCGGGCTTCTCCGCATCGGCGCGGGTGCCCGCGAAGCGGTCCCAGTGCCCGCGCGGCATCTCGACCTCACCGGGCGCGTGCGCGCGGATGCGATCGAAGAGGTCCGGGGCGAGTTCGCGCCAACGCTCCCGGGCGATGAAGTCCACGCGACCCGACGGGGAGGGTCCCGCCCACGCGGCGCGCTTGACGTCGATCTCGATGCTCGCGGCGGCCACGGCCTGCGCGAACCCGAATCGGCCGTAGAGCGTCGACTCGCTCACCGTCAGGCTCGCGACCGGCAGCCCCAGCGCCGCGGCCGTGCGCAGCTCGCCCTCCATCATCGCGCGCCAGATGCCGCGCCGGCGATGCGTGGGCGCCACGGTGACGGAGCTGATCGCGCAGGAGTCGACGACGCCGCCGGGCACGGTGAGCTCCCCCACCCACGAGGCGAGGGTCCCCACGGGCACCTCGGGCTGGGGAGCGGACTCGTCGAGCACCGCGATCATGCGGCGATGCCCGCGGAACCCGCGACCGGTCTCGCGCTGCGCATCCGTGGGCTCGTCTCCCAGGAAACCGCGGGTGACCGCGGCCTGCCAGCCGTCGAAGGCGCGATCGTCGTCGTCGGCGAGACGCACGAGCTGCAGGCCGTCGCCCGCCAGACGCGCAGCGGATGCGGCGTCGACGGGCCCCTCGTGCTGACGGGTGATGAGGTCGTGGGCAGACATGCGTGTCCTCCTGATGAGCGGCGCGCGCTCAGTCGATGATTCGGGCGCCGGGCACCGGCCCGTGCACGTGGTGGGCGACGTACCCGCTCGCGCTGAGCACGATCTGGAGCTCGATCGCGGACTCGGCGTCGGCGGCGAGGAACGCGAGCGTGGGCCCTGATCCCGAGACGAGACCCACCAGCGCCCCCTCACGCTCCCCCGCCTCCAGGACCTCGCCGAGACGGGGACGCAGGCTCAACGCCGCGACCTGCAGGTCGTTGCGGGCCGACGAGGCCAGCATGGCCGCATCTCCCGCTCGAAGCGCGTGCAGCACGTCGTTGTCGACGCGGGGTCGCCGTGCGGCCGGCGAGATGTCGAGCGCGTGCCGGGCACGATGCTCGTCCAGCGCGCGGTACACCTCGGGCGTGGACAGGCCGTCCTGGCTCGTGACGATGACCCAGTCGAACCGGCCGCGGGCGAGCGCGGGGCTGAGTTCGTCGCCCCGGCCCACGCCGACCGCGGTGCCGCCCATGAGCGCGAAGGGCACGTCGGCCCCCAGCCGCGCGGCGAGCGCCTGCAGCTGCGGCGTTCCCAGCCGGGTGTCCCAGAGGGCATCGCAGGCCAGGAGCGTCGCCGCCGCATCCGCGGATCCGCCACCCATGCCTCCCGCGACGGGGACGCCCTTGTGGATC
This sequence comes from Microbacterium sp. RG1, assembly GCF_005347485.1. Taxonomy (NCBI): domain Bacteria; kingdom Bacillati; phylum Actinomycetota; class Actinomycetes; order Micrococcales; family Microbacteriaceae; genus Microbacterium; species Microbacterium sp. RG1. Next base: position 1,477,892 of record NZ_CP034121.1, read on the forward strand.
TCGAGATGCACACCGCCGCGGTAGCCGGTCTCGGCCGCCAGGAGCCGTGCCGCGCGGACGGCGAGGTTGCGGTCGTCGAGCGGCACCCCCGCCACGTCGACGGAGCCGGTCACCTCGACGCTGATCGTGTCGGCCGGCGTCGCCCAGACGTCCTCGAACGCCGACACGGCCTGGTACGCGCTCGCGACATCGTGATAACCGTCGTCCTGCACCTGACCGACCTCGAGGAAGACGTTGATCTTCCCCGGGGCGCGCACATGGACGCGCGACGACACTCGCGAAACGCTCACAGTTTCGAGGACACCGCCCACAGGTCGACGTCGATGCCCTCCGCCAGCGCGTCGATGCGCTCCAGCTCCTCCGTGTCGAACGCGGGTCCGGCGAGAGCCGCGAGGTTCTCGTCGATCTGCTCGACGCTCGACGCTCCGATGAGCGCCGAGGCAACCGTCGGCTCGCGCAGCACCCACTGGATCGCCACCTGGGCGAGGGTCTGGCCCCGCTCCTTCGCCACCACGTTGAGGCCGCGCAGCGCCGCGATCGTCGCGTGCGAGAGGGGCTTGTCGGGCAACGAGTTGCGGGTCTGCGAGCGTTGGCCGCGGCCGTCGCCGAGGTACTTGCCGGTCAGCAGACCCTGCGCCAGCGGAGTGAACGCGATGGCCGACATCTCCTCCTGGCGCAGAACGCCGGTCAGGCCGTCCTCGACCCAGCGGTTGAGGATCGAGTACGCCGGCTGGTGGATCACGAGCGGGGTTCCGAGGCTGCGCGCGACCGCGCTGGCGACGGCGGTGCGCTCGGCGCTGTACGACGAGATGCCGACGTAGAGCGCCTTGCCCTGGCGCACCAGGGTGTCGAGTGCGCCGATGGTCTCCTCGATCGGCGTCACCGGGTCCACCCGGTGCGAGTAGAAGATGTCGACGTAGTCGAGGTTCATGCGCTTCAGGGACTGCTCCGCACCCGCGAGGATGTGCTTGCGGGAGGCGTAATCGCCGTAGGGGCCGGGCCACATGTCCCAGCCCGCCTTGGACGAGATGATCAGCTCGTCGCGGTAGCGGCCGAAGTCCTCGCGCATTATGCGTCCGAAGTTCGTCTCCGCGGCGCCGTAGGGCGGGCCGTAGTTGTCGGCGAGGTCGAAGTGCGTGATGCCGCTGTCGAAGGAGTGACGGAGGATCTCGCGCTGCTTGTCGAACGCGACGTTGTCACCGAAGTTCCACCACAGTCCGAGCGAGATCGGCGGCAGATACAGACCCGATCGCCCGACCTGGCGGTACTCCATCGCACCGTAGCGCTCGTCGGCGGCGGTGTAGGGACGGTGGATCTCGGGGACGTTCGGACGGAAACGCGGCGCAGTCACCCCTGCAGCCTATCCACGGCGGCCTCGGATCGCGGACCCTTGCGAAACTCGCCCGAAATGCGCGCGCTCTACGCTGACGAGATGGTCTCTCTGTCTGCTCTTCCCGCCGACCCCCACCCCTGGGCGGCGCTTCTGACGCGTGAGGACATCGTGCTCGAATCGGGCATGCTCCACCTCCGCCACGACGATCTCTCACCGCTCGACGCGCACCTCGCGGATCTCGCGATGATCGCGGACGCGCTGACGGATGCCGGCATCGAGCCGCTGCTGATCCGCCACGGGCTGCGCGACGAGGCGATCGTCGTGGACGTGGCCGATCAGGACCGCGCGTGGGAGGCCGTGACGCGGCTGTGCGTCGGCGAACCGGTGTACGTCAAGCCCAAGGGCTTGAGCGCGGTGCCCGCTCCCGATCACACCCCGCGACGCGGCGCACCGAGCGCCCTGCGCGTCTTCCGCCCGCGGCTGGCGGGATCGCTCCGTTACGGCGCAGCGCACGGCGTGCGCCTCGAGTTCTGGCGCTTCGGCGCCGAGACGGTCGAAGCACCGCATGCCAACGCGCTGACCCGGCGCACCATCGCCGCAGCCGACATCGAGCGTGTCAGCATCCAGCGACACGGGCGCACCTGGCAGAGCCTGCGCGGCATGTTCGACCCGCATCCGAACGAGATGGTCGACGACATCGACATGGTCTTCTCGTGGGTCGACGGCTCGTCGAGCGAGTTCCAGCGTCAGCGCGCGGCGCAGATGGCCGGTTACGTGGTGGGCGAAGGGGACGACGGACCGGCCCGCTACCGGCACGTCGACGAGCTGCGCTACGCGCTGCGCAGCGTCTACATGTACGCGCCGTGGGTGCGTCGCATCTTCATCGCCACGGACTCGCCCACACCCGCTTGGCTCGCCGACCACCCGCGGGTGACGGTCGTGCGCAGCGAGGAGTTCTTCGCCGACACCTCGGTGCTGCCGATCCACAACTCCCACGCCGTCGAGGCGCAGCTGCACCGCATCGACGGGCTCGCCGAGCACTTCCTCTACTCGAACGACGACATGTTCTTCGGCCGGAGCGTCGCGCCGGAGCTGTTCTTCTCCCCCGCCGGCATCTCGCAGTTCGTGGAGTGCGACGTGCGCATCGGGACAGGGCCGAACGCCCCGCACCGCAGCGGCCACGACAACGCACTGCGGGTGAACCGGGAGCTTCTGCGCGAGCGCTTCGGCCGCACCATCACGCACGACCTCGAGCACTGCGCGACGCCCCTTCGCCGCAGCGTGATGGCCGAGCTGGAGCAGACGTTCGCCGAGGACTTCGCGCGCACCGCCGCATCCCGGTTCCGCTCGGCCACCGACATCTCCGTGACCAACAGCCTGTACCACTATTACGCCGCCTTCACCGGGCGCGCGGTGGCGACGACGGCCCCGCGCACCCGCTACTACCAGACGACCATGGCAGAGTCGTTGCGACGCATGAGCAGGCTTGCCGAGCGCCGCGACGTCGACATGTTCTGCCTCAACGACGGCGGTTCGGCCGAGGTTCCCGAAGAGGTGCGCGTGCGCGTGGTGACCGAGCTCCTGGAGCGCATGTTCCCGGTACGCGCGCCGTGGGAGCTCCCCGCGGTCAGCGCAGGATCGGGATGGGAGCGGTCGGAGGCGTCCGCCCTGCGCTGACGTCCTGCGCGATGCCCGCCGAGTGCAGGCGGCGCTGCGCCTCGACCGGGTCGATGTACTCGAGCGGATGCGGCGCGTCGACCGTGACGACGGAGTGCACGACGGTCTCGGCGAACACGTGCACGAGGTTGTACGACTGCGCGCCGTCCTGCGGGCGCGTTCCGCCGACCGGGACCGTGAGGTCCTGGGCGTAGCAGGTCGAGGACGCGACCGAGACCGGGATGCCGGCGAACGTCGCGAAGGTCGAGTAATGCAGGTGGCCGGCGATGATCGCCCGCACGTCGCTGCCGCGCAGCACGTCGGCGAGCGCGCGCTGATCGCGCAGCTCGACGCTCGCCGCGAGCGGGAGCACACTCGGCACGGGCGGATGGTGCATGGCGAGGATCGTGCCGAGCGGTGCCGGCTGGGCCAACTGCTCCCGCAGCCAGGCGAGCTGTGCGGGGCGCAGCTCGCCATGGTGAGCACCGGGGACGGTCGTGTCGAGCGTGATCAGGCGGAGTCCGTCGATCTCGTCGACGCGGTCGAACGGGGTGGTGGCGGGGGCCGCATCCAGCAGGCGCGCGCGGAACGCTCCGCGCTCGTCGTGGTTGCCCATCACCCAGAACACCGGAGCGTCCAGGTGTCGGGCGAAGGGCTCGACGAGGTCGCGCAGGGCCGTGTACGCATCCGCCTCGCCCAGGTCGACGAGGTCGCCCGTGAACACGATGCCGTCGGGACGGATGCCGCTCGTCTCGATGCGCTCGAGCGCGCGCTCGAGCAGGCGGAGCCCGTCCACGCGGTCGAACAGCTTCGGCCCCGGCGCTCGCAGGTGGGTGTCGCTCAGGTGCAGCAGTACGCGTTCGGCCGCCGGATACTCCCCAGCACGCATGGGTCCGTCCCTTTCACGGGCCGCTCGGGCGCGGCCTTCGTTCCCGCGAATGTTACCGGCATGTTTCGTACCGGCGGCTGAACACACGGTGAATCCCTCAGTTGCAGCCGGTGACGATCCGGGGCGGGAGCGATCAGTCGGTGAGGACGCCGAGCTCGACGAGCAGTCGGCGAACGCGCGCCTCGATGTCGTCGCGTACCCCGCGGACCATGTCCGGCCCCTGTCCGGCGGGGTCGCGCAGCTCCCAGTCCTCGTAGCGCTTGCCGGGGAAGATCGGACAGGCGTCCCCGCATCCCATCGTGATCACCGCATCCGCCTGGCGGACGTCCTCGGTGGCCAAGAGCTGCGGGACGTTGCGGGTGATGTCGATTCCCCGCTCGGCCATGACCTCCACGGCGACGGGGTTGATCGCGGATGCGGGCTCGGAGCCGCCCGAGCGCACCTCGACGCCGTCGCCGCCGAGCGCGCGGGCGAAGCCGGCGGCCATCTGCGAGCGGCCGGCGTTGTGGACGCAGACGAAGAGGACGACGGGGACGCTCATGGCCGGACGCGGGCGATCCGCTGGAAGTCGTCGATCGTCAGCTGCTCGCCCCGGAGGGTCGGATCCACGCCGGCCGCCTCGAGCACGGCGCTCGCGGATGCGGCCGAGCCGCCGAACAGTCCCGACAGCGCCTGGCGCAGCATCTTGCGGCGCTGCTGGAACGCGGCGTCCACGACACGGAACGTCGCGACGCGCTCCGCCTCGTCACCGCGCGCCTGGGGGTCGCGTCGGAATCCGACGAGCACGCTGTCGACGTTCGGGACCGGCCAGAAGACCTGGCGCGACACGGTCCCCGCCAGCCGCCACGAGCCGTACCAGGCGGCCTTGACGCTCGGGGCGCCGTAGACCTTGGACCCGGGAGGGGCGGCGAGGCGCTCGCCGACCTCGGCCTGCACCATGACGACGCCGCGCTGGAGGTGATCGAAGTGCTCGAGGAAGTGCAGGAGCACCGGCACCGAGACGTTGTAGGGCAGGTTGGCCACGAGCACCGTGGGCTCGCCGGGCAGGTCCCGGATGGTGAGCGCATCCGCATCCACGACGCGCAGCATCCCGTCGCGCACCCCGTGGGCGCGTGCGGTGGCCGGCAGTCGCTCGGCGAGCCGGTGATCGATCTCCACCGCCACCACGCTCGCGCCCGTCTCGAGGATCGCGAGGGTGAGGGAGCCGAGCCCGGGCCCGACCTCCACGACGTGCTCACCGGCCGCGACGCCGGCGACCTGCACGATCTTTCGCACCGTGTTGGCATCGACGACGAAGTTCTGCCCCAGTTTCTTCGTCGGAGTGACATCGAGCTCGGCGGCCAGCGCGCGGATCTCGGCCGCGCCGAGCAGGTGCACGGTCATGTGTATAACCCTAGACAACCGTCGAGCCAAGTCCGACCCTGAGAGAACGCTGGCAGGGTTAGGGTGACGAAATGACCACCGAAGCACTCCCCACGGGGACGTTCTCGATGCGCAGTCCGTTCGGACGCCGGGCGATCGGACTCTCCGTCGCCGCGGCCGTGGGCGGGTTCCTCTTCGGGTTCGACTCCTCCGTCATCAACGGCGCCGTGAAATCCATCGAGGCGGACTACACGAAGGAGCCGATCCTCACCGGCTTCGTCGTGGCGGTCGCGCTCCTCGGCTGCGCCGTCGGTGCGATCCTCGCCGGCGCCCTCTCCGACCGTTTCGGGCGCCTGCGCGTGATGCTGCTGGGCTCGGTGCTGTTCCTCATCAGCTCGGTCGGCTCCGCGCTGACCTTCAGCGTCCCCGACCTGATCGTGTGGCGCGTGCTGGGCGGTCTCGGCATCGGCATCGCCTCGGTGGTCGCGCCGGCCTACATCGCGGAAGTCGCCCCGCGGCAGATCCGCGGGTCGCTGGCGTCGCTGCAGCAGCTGGCCATCACGCTCGGCATCTTCGCCGCGCTCCTGAGCAACGCGGTCCTGGCAGGCGCGGCGGGCGGTGCCGACGACACGCTCTGGTGGGGGCTGGAGGCCTGGCGCTGGATGTTCCTCATCGGCGTGATCCCCGCCGCCGTCTACGGCATCCTCTCGTTCACGATGCCCGAGTCCCCCCGCTACCTGCTCGCGCGGGGCCGCACCCAGGAGGCGAAGGAGATCTTCGCCCGCCTCGTTCCCGCCGCCGACCTCGACAAGACCGTCAACGAGCTGACGACCGCCATCGAGACGGACCGCAAGAACGCGAAGGCCAGCCTCGCCGGCCCCGCGCTCGGGCTGAATCCCATCGTGTGGATCGGCATCATCCTGTCGGTGTTCCAGCAGTTCGTGGGCATCAACGTGATCTTCTACTACTCGACGACGCTCTGGCAGGCGGTCGGTTTCGACGAGAGCAACGCGCTGCTGGTCAGTGTCATCACGAGCGTCACCAACGTGCTCGTGACCCTCATCGCGATCTTCCTCGTGGACCGGGTCGGACGTAAGCCCATCCTGCTGACCGGCTCCGTCCTGATGGCGCTGTCGCTGGGGGCCATGGCGCTGTCGTTCTCGTTCGCCACCGGAGAGGGCACCGACATCTCCCTGCCCGGTCCCTGGGGGCCGGTCGCCCTGGTCGCGGCGAACCTGTTCGTCGTCGGCTTCGGCGCCTCGTGGGGGCCGCTCGTCTGGGTCCTGCTCGGCGAGATCTTCCCCAGCCGCATCCGCGGCAAGGCCCTCGGCGTGGCCGCCGGCGCCCAGTGGATCGCGAACTTCCTCGTGTCGTGGACCTTCCCGGAGCTCTCGGCCTGGTCGCTGCCCCTGACCTACCTCATGTACGCGATCTTCGCGGCTCTGTCGTTCGTCTTCGTGCTCTGGAAGATCCCCGAGACCAAGGGCATGGAGCTCGAACAGACCGAGACGCTGTTCGTCAAGAAACCCCGTCAGAAGAAGTGAGAGGAGCCGACATGACCAACAACTCCAAGTCGCACGAGGAGATCCGCGAAGAGCGGGAGAAGGCGCAGAAGGAGAAGGACCGCCTCGAGGCGCAGGAGGAGAAGCGCCTCGACGACGAGGACCGCTGAGCCGCATCCCTCCATCAGGAGAAATCCCCCCTGCAGGACGATCAGAGACAGATCATCCTGCAGGGGGGATTTTTCCTGCGATGCGGATGCGGCGCGCCGTCAGTCGAAGGAGCCGTAGACGGCGAGTGTGTTGGCAGCCAGCTGCGCGGCCAGCTCGTCGGCGTCCATGTGCAGCTCCGCGGCCATGAACCGCACCGTCACCGGCACGAGGTAGGGCGCGTTGGGACGCCCTCGGTAGGGAGTGGGGGTGAGAAACGGCGCGTCGGTCTCGACGAGGATGTGCTCCAACGGCGTCACGGCGAGCGCATCGCGCAGGTTCTGCGCGTTCTTGAAGGTGATGTTGCCCGCGAAGGACAGGTGGTAGCCGCGCTCCGCCGCGATCCGCGCCATGTCGGCGTCGCCGGAGAAGCAGTGGAACACCGTGCGCTCGGGCGCACCCACGCGCTCAAGCGTCTCGAGCACCGCCTCGTGCGCGTCGCGGTCGTGGATCTGCATCGCGACGCCGTGCTTCTTCGCGAGCGCGATGTGCGCCTCGAAGCTCTCGTGCTGCGCTGCCAGCCCCTCGGACTCGGTTCGGAAGAAGTCCAGACCCGTCTCCCCGATCGCGCGCACGCGAGGCTGGGCCGCGAGCTCGTCGATCACGGCGATGGCCTCTCCGAGCCGCCCCGCCGCCGCGTAGGCGGGTGCCTCGTTCGGGTGGATCGCGACAGCGGCCAGCACCCGCGGATGCGAGGCGGCCGCCCACGCCGACCAGCGGCTCGACTCGATGTCGCCGCCGGCCTGCACCACCCCGGCGATGCCGACGGATGCGGCGCGCTCGAGCTGTTCGTCCAGCGACATCGCCTCGTCGCCGTCCTGGATCTCCAGGTGGCAGTGGTTGTCGTAGAGCGCGACGCCCAGGGGCTCCGGCGACGGCGGGTAGCTGACGTCGCGGCTGCCCTTCTCGCGCTGGCGCACGTACTGGCTGGGATCGCTCATCGGGTCACTGCTCGACGCGCGGGAACAGCGGCGAGAGGCCGTTGACGCTCGTCCCGGGTCGCAGCGCGCCCCAGACCCCGGCCTCGCGCAGCGGCTGGTCCTGCAGCCGGCCGAGCGACTCGGCCGCCCCGAGGGCGATCCACAGCTTCTCGGTCGCGACGGGCATGACCGGCGACAGCAGCACGGCGAGCGCGCGCAGTCCTTCGGCCGCCGTGTAGAGCACGGTGCCGAGGCGCCCGGCCTGCTCCGGATCCTTTGCGAGCGCCCACGGCTCGTTCTCGGTGATGTACCCGTTGAGTGCGTCGACGATCGTCCAGATGGACGTGATCGCCTCGTCGATGCGGAAGCGTTCCATCGCCGCGTCGGCGGATGCGGCCGCATCCGCCACGGTCTGCTGGATGGCCAGATCCGCGTCGGTGTACGTCGCGGCGGGCGGCACGATCGCCTCGAAGTAGCGCTCGATCATCGCGACCGTACGGGAGGCGAGGTTGCCGAAGCCGTTCGCGAGCTCGGCCTGGTAGCGCGCCGACAGGTCCTCCCAGGAAAACGAGCCGTCCTGCCCGAAGGCGATCGCGGAGAGGAAGTAGAAGCGGTAGGCGTCCGACCCGAACACGTCGGTGATCTCGGTGGGCGCGATACCGGTGAGCTTCGACTTCGACATCTTCTCGCCGCCCACGAGCAGCCAGCCGTGGGCGAAGACGCCACGCGGCACCTCGAGACCCGCGGCCATCAGCATCGCCGGCCAGATGACGGCGTGGAAGCGCAGGATGTCCTTGCCGACCACGTGGTACGCGGGCCAGCGGCGTTCGAAGTCCTCCTCGTCGACGCCGTAGCCGATGGCCGTCGCGTAGTTGAGCAGCGCGTCGACCCAGACGTAGATCACGTGCTGCGGGTCCCAGGGCACCTGGATGCCCCAGTCGAACGCCGACCGGGAGATCGAGAGGTCCTTCAGGCCCGAGCGCACGAAGGAGACGACCTCGTTGCGCGCCGACTCGGGACGGATGAAGTCGGGGTTCTCCTTGTAGAGCTTCAGCAGAGGCTCCGCGAACTCGCTCAGCTTGAAGAAGTAGTTCTTCTCCTGCAGCAGTTCGAGCGGCTTCGAGTGGATCGCGCAGACCTTGAGACCCTCGAACGCCCCCGTGCCGTCGAGGATCTCGGACTCCGGCTTGAACTCCTCGCAGCCCACGCAGTACAGCGCCTCGTACTCGCCCGCGTAGATGTACCCGCGGTCGTAGATGGCCTGCACGAAACGCTTGACGCCCTCTTCGTGGCGCTCCTGGGTCGTGCGGATGAAGTCGTCGTTCGCGACGTCGAGGCTCTCCAGCAGCGGGAACCAGGCTTCGCTCACGAGCTTGTCGACCCACTCCTGCGGCGTGACGCCGTTGGCCGCTGCCGCGCGGAGCATCTTCTGCCCGTGCTCGTCGGTGCCCGTCAGCATCCAGGTGTCGTCCCCCGACTGGCGGTGCCAGCGCGCGAGCGTGTCCACGGCGACCGTCGTGTACCCGTGACCGATGTGCGGGACATCGCTCGGGTAGTAGATCGGCGTCGTGATGTAGAAGGAACGGCCGTTGCTCACCCGTAGATTCTAGGCGGCGCCCGAGGGGCCCGCCGCCCTGTGACGGGTCTGCTCAGGCGCTGTCTCGAACGACCAGCTCGGTCGGCAGGGTGATGCTGCGCCGCGGCTCACCCTCGATCACCTCGAGCAGCAGCGTGACCATCTCGGCGCTGATGCGGTCCCAGGGCTGGCGCATCGTGGTCAGCGGGGGCTCGTGCGCGGCGGCGAGTCCGGAGTCGTCGAAGCCCGCCACCGCGACGTCCTCGGGCACGCGAAGACCGGCGCGACGCAGCGCCACGACAGCGCCGGCGGCCATCATGTCGGATGCGGCGAACACGGCGTCGATGTCGCGGGTGCGCTCGAGCAGTCGCGACATGGCGAGGGCGCCCGATTCGCGGCTGTAGTCGCCGTGCTCGACGAGGTCGGGGTCGAATGCCTCACCCAGCTCCTCCCGGAAGCCCACGAGCCGGTAGCGTCCGCCCGGGGTGTCGTCGGGACCGGCGATCATCGCGATGCGCCGGTGTCCCCGATCGAGGAGGTGGCGGGTCATCACGCGCGCGGAGCCCTCCTCGTCGACCGCGACCGCGGCGAGGTCGCCCTGGTGCCCGAGTGGGAGCCCGCACGAAACGGTGGGGACGCCCGCATCCAGGAGGGAGTCGAGCAGCGGGTCGGCCTCGTGCGAGGAGATGAGCAGGACGCCGTCGACATGCCCCGCGCTGACGAAGTGCGCCACGTTGGCACGCTCCTCCGGAGTGCCGGCGACCAGCAGCACGAGCGTCATCGACCGCTGGGAGAGGGCCTCGGCGGCGCCGCGCAGCAGCAGCGAGAAGTTGGGGTCGGCGAACAGCAGATGCTGCGGCTCGGTCAGCAGGAACGCCAGGGAGCCGGCGCGTCCGGTCGCGAGCGAGCGAGCGGCGTGGTTGGCCGTGTATCCGGTGCGCCGGATCGCCTCCTCGACGGCCGTGCGGGCGTCGGGCGACACCCAGTGCCCGCCGTTGATCACGCGGGAGACCGTGCCGCGCGAGACGCCGGCGGCGGCGGCGACGTCCCGGATGGTGGGGCGGCGCCGGGCGATGGTCGTGTCTTCCACGCGAGGACTCTATCGCCTGCTCTGCGCGTCGGTGATGCGACGTGCCGAGGAAACTGGGACCGGTCACAGTTTGATAACGAACGGGTCACGGGCTTGATCGCCCCGATCGTCGCTGCGCAGACTGTGACCGGTCCCAGTCGCACCTGACGGGGACCGACCACCCTCGACCCGACGGAGCGTCATGACCCAGAGCTCACCCTGGCCGCAGCTGGACGGAATCGCGTACGGCGGCGATTACAACCCGGAGCAATGGCCCGTCGAGATCTGGCACGAGGACGTCGCGCTCATGCGCGAGGCGGGGGTCAACCTCGTCAGCGTCGGCATCTTCTCGTGGGGTCTGATCGAGACCGCGGAGGGCGTCCTCGACTTCTCCTGGATGGACGAGCTCCTCGACCTCCTGCACGCGAACGGGATCCGCGTCGATCTGGGCACTCCCACCGCCTCCCCGCCGGCATGGTTCTTCGCGAACCACCCGGACGCGCGCGTCGTGACCCGCGAGGGCACCACGATGGGCTTCGGCTCGCGCGGGATGGCGTCGCACTCCGCCCCCGCCTACCGCGAGGCCTCGGTGCGCATCGCGACCGAGCTCGCCCGCCGGTACGCCGCACACCCCGCCGTGGTCATGTGGCACGTCCACAACGAGTACGGCGTGCCCGTCGGCGAGGACTACTCGGATCACGCGGTCGCCGCCTGGCGACTCTGGCTGCGTGAACGCTACGGCAGCCTCGACGCGCTGAACGCCGCGTGGGGAACCGCCTTCTGGGGTCAGCACTACGGCGAGTGGGAGCACGTGGGGGCGCCCGCCGCGGCGCCCTCCGTGGTGAACCCCGCGCAGCGGCTCGACTTCGCGCGCTTCACCGACCACCAGCTCCGCGCCTGCTTCATCGCCGAGCGCGACGCCATCCGCGAGTACGCCGACCAGCCGATCACGACGAACTTCATGGCGAACCAGAGCCAGACGACGGACCTGTGGGCGTGGGGGCGCGAGGTCGACATCGTCTCGGACGACCACTACCTCTGGGCGCCCGACCGCGAGGGCGAGATCGGCCTGGCGATCGCGGCGGATCTCAGCCGCTCCGTCGGCGGCGGCAAGCCGTGGATCCTCATGGAGCACTCGACGTCCGCCGTCAACTGGCAGCCGCAGAACGTCGCGAAGCGCCCGGGCGAGATGGCGCGCAACTCCCTCACCCACCTCGGACGCGGGGCGGACGCGATCCTCTTCTTCCAGTGGCGCGCCTCGCGCTCCGGCGCCGAGAAGTTCCACTCCGCGATGCTGCCGCACGCCGGCACCGACTCCCGCGTGTTCCGCGAGGTCACCGCCCTCGGCTCCGACCTCGCGGCCCTCGCCGAGGTACGCGGCTCCCGCGTGAGCGCCGATGTCGCCATCCTCTGGGACTTCGAGTCGTTCTGGGCGCAGGATCTCGAATGGCGTCCGTCGGATCTCCTCGACCACGACGAGCGGGTGCGCGCGTACTACACGCAGCTCTGGCGCGACGGCATCACGGTGGACTTCGCCCTGCCCGGCCAGGATCTCTCCTCGTACGCGCTCGTCCTCGCCCCCGCGCAGTACCTGCTCACGACGAAGGATGCAGCCAACCTCACCGCGTATGTCGCCGCCGGCGGCACGCTGCTCGTCTCCTACTTCTCCGCGGTCGTCGACGAGAACGACGCGGTCCACGAGGGCGGATACCTCGCGCCGCTGTCCGAGGCACTCGGCGTGCGAGTCGAGGAGTTCCTCCCCCTGCGCGAGGGCGACACCGCCGCGATCGATCTCGACGGCGACCGTCTGACGATCGACCAGTGGAGCGAAGACCTCCGCGTCGACGGCGCCGAGGTGCGCGCACGCTACGTCGGCGGACCCGCCGACGACGCCCCCGCCGTCACGCGGAACCCGCACGGCGCGGGCGTCGGCTGGTACGTCAGCACGAGGCCGGACGCGGCGGGGCTCGCCGCGATCCTCACGCAGGTGTACGCCGATGCCGGGCTCACCCCCGCCGTTCTCCCGGCAGGCCTGGAGACCGTGGCCCGTCACGGCGACGACGCCGACTACGTCGTGCTCGTCAACCACTCGGACAAAGCCCTCGCCGCCCCCGTCGCCGGCACGGACCTGCTCACCGGGAACGCCTCCGACCACGAGACGGTCGTCGCCGCCGGCGGCGTCGCCGTCGTTCGCACCCCTCCGACCCGCGGGGGTGGTCGCTGACCCGCGACTCCCCCGAACCTCGGCGTCCGTCAACGGACGGACGCTTCCCCATCCGGTCGTGACGATGCGACGTCGACGAAGGCGCGCATCCTCGACCACCGTTCTGAAAGGAACACGTCACATGCGCAAGATCATCGGAATCGGCGTCGCTGCCGCCGCATCCGCGCTGCTGCTGGCCGGCTGCTCCGGCGGCGGAGCCGCCGAGCAGACCGCGGACTCATCGGCGGAGCTCGTCATCTGGACCGACCAGGAGCGCGAGGCCGCCATCACGGCGGCAGCGAAGGCGTTCGAGGACGAGACCGGCGCGAAGGTCACCCTCGTGCAGAAGAACTTCGAGGACCTCCGCAACGACTTCATCTCGCAGGTGCCCACCGGCGAGGGCCCCGACATCACCGTCGGCTCCCACGACTGGCTCGGCGCGCTCGTCGCGGCGGGCGTCGTCGACACGATCGACCTCGGCGAGAAGGCGTCGGAGTTCGAGCCGGTCGCGATCGAGGCGATGACCTACGACGGTCAGCTCTACGCGCTGCCCTACTCGCTCGAGACGGTCGCGCTGGTACAGAACGTCGACCTCGTCGGCGCCGATGCCCCTGCCTCGTGGGACGAGATGATCCAGAAGGGCCTGGCCGCGGGCACCGAGCGTCCGTTCGTCATCAACACGGCCGGTGAGACCGGTGACGGCTACACGATGTACGGGTTCCAGACCTCGTTCGGCGCGCCTGTCTTCGTGCAGGACTCGAGCGGCTCGTACACGAACGAGGTCGGCATGGGCGGTGCGGCCGGCGAGGCGTTCGCCCAGTGGCTGCACGCCAACGGCTCCGCAGGCACCGGCTACCTGTCGACCACGATCGACTACGACATCAACAACGAGCTGTTCGCCTCCGGCAAGGCGCCGTACACGGTGCAGGGCCCCTGGGCGATCAGCTCCTTCCCCGACGTCAACGTCGCCGTGAACCCCATCCCCTCCGCGGGCGGCCAACCGGCAGCGCCCTTCGTGGGCGTGCAGGGCTTCTACCTGAGCTCGCAGAGCAAGAACGCGCTGCTCGCCCAGGAGTTCCTGGTCAACTACCTCGGAACCGAGGACGCGCAGCGCGCGCTCTATGAGGCCGACCCCCGCATCCCGGCGTGGAGCAGCCTCGCCGAGGAGGTCGCGAGCGACCCGATCATCGCGGGCTTCCTCGCCTCGTCGCAGAACGGCGTGCCGATGCCCTCGATCCCCGAGATGGGCTCCGTCTGGGACTTCTGGAACGCGGCCGAGTCGCAGATCATCAGCGGCGCCGACCCGTCCGGCACCTGGAACAAGATGATCACCGACCTTCAGGGCACCCTCGCGGGTTGACCGCGACGGGGCGGGCCCTGTGGCCCGCCCCGCTCGTGGCCGTCGACAGGAGACGACACACATGGCGCAGTCGCAGGTTCTCACCCCGCCCTCGAGGCCCCCGAGGGAGTCGCACGCCCGCTCGTGGCGCGGCATCGGGTGGGGGTTCATCGTCAAGCTCATCGTGATGGGCCTGATCAACGCCCTCGGGATCATGGCGATCCTCTCGGCCTTCTCGGCCCAGTCGTGGATCCTGCTCGGCGTCACGGCGGCGCTCGTGATCGCCGCCGACATCGTGTACTTCACCAAGCGCGCCCTGCCGCTGAAGTACCTCATGCCGGGACTCGTCTTCCTGCTCGTCTTCCAGGTGTTCGTCTTCGGCTACACGGCCTACATCGCCTTCACCAACTACGGCACCGGTCACGCAGGGTCGCAGGAGCAAGCCGTGGACGCCGCGCTCATCCAGGGCGAGCGGCGCATCGAGGGCTCGGAGACCTATCCGCTGTCGGTCGTCGAGCGCTTCGGCGAATACGGCCTGGCGATCAACGACGGCGGCGACGTCCGGGTCGGCAGCGCCGAGTCGCCGCTGACGGATGCCGGGACCGCCCCCGCGGGCCAGGCGCCCGCATCCGTGGACGGGTGGACGGTGATCCCCCGCACCCAGGTCATCACCGATCAGGAGCTTCAGAGCGCGATCGAGGCGCTGCGGGTCCCGTTCTCCGACGACCCCAACGACGGCTCGATCCGCACCCGCGACGGTTTCACCGGGGTGCTCTACACACCGACGATGGTGTGGGACGCGGATGCGGGCACCATCACCGACACCGTGAACGGCACGGTCTACACCGCCGACGACACGATCGGGAGCTTCATCGCCGACGACGGCACACGGCTCCCCGCGGGCTGGTACGTCAACGTGGGTTTCGACAACTTCCTGCGGGTGTTCACCGATCCCTCGCTCGCCGGCCCGCTGCTGTCGGTGACCGGCTGGACGTTCGCCTTCGCGGCCGGCTCGGTCGTCATCAGCTTCGGCCTCGGACTCGTCTTCGCCCTCGTCTTCAACGACCCGCGCGTGCGCGCCCGCAAGTACCTGCGCACGCTCATCATCCTCCCCTACGCCTTCCCCGCCTTCATGTCCGCGTTGCTGTTCCGCGGCATGTTCAACGCCGAGTTCGGCGTCATCAACGACCTGTTCTTCTTCGGAAGCCAGATCAACTGGCTGGGAGACCCCTGGCTGGCGAAAGCGGCCGTGCTGTGGGTGAACGTGTGGCTCAGCTTCCCGTACTGGTTCCTCGTGTGCACCGGCGCGCTCCAGGCGCTCCCCTCCGACACCCTCGAGGCCGCCTCGATCGACGGCGCCGGCCGGTGGCGCCAGTTCCGCTCGATCGTGCTGCCGCTGCTGCTCGTGTCGACTGCGCCGCTCGCGATCTCCTCCTTCGCGTTCAGCTTCAACAACTTCACCGTCATCTACATGTTCAACGCGGGCGGACCCGCGATACCCGGCGCGCCGTACACGCTCGGATCGACCGACATCCTGATCTCGGCGATCTACCGCGTCTCCGGTGTCGCCGGCGGCGCCGCCGACTACGGCCTGGCCAGCGCCCTCTCGATCATCGTCTTCATCGTCGTGGGCATCATCTCCGCCATCGCCTTCCGCCAGACCCGCAAGCTCGAGGAGTTCCAGTGATGTCCACGGCACGCACCCGCATCCGTCGCCGCCGCTGGTGGCTCGAGGTCGGCTGGAAGTACTTCTTCGCCGCGATCGTCGTCTTCTACGCCGTCTTCCCGCTGGTGTATGTGCTGTCTGCGGCGCTGAACCCGCGCGGGACGCTCTCCGGCTCCAACAACCTCTTCAGCGCCTTCGACCTGTCGAACTTCGCGGCTCTGGGCACGACCAGCTACTGGACCTGGGTCGGCAACACGCTGCTCGTGGGCGGCGTGTCGGCCGTGGGCGCCGTGATCATGGGGGCGTCGGCCGCCTATGCGTTCTCGCGGTTCCGTTTCCGCGGCCGGCGTGTGACTCTCACGTCGCTGCTGATCGTGCAGATGTTCCCGCAGGCCCTCGCGTTCGTCGCGATCTTCCTGATGCTCCTCGCGATCGGCGAGATCGTGCCGGCGCTCGGGCTGAACTCGAAGCTCGCACTGATCTGCGTCTACCTCGGAGGCGCGCTGGGAGCGAACACGTTCCTCATGTACGGCTTCTTCAACACGATCCCGATCGAGATCGACGAATCGGCGAAGATCGACGGCGCGACACACGCCCAGATCTTCTGGCGGCTCATCATCCCGCTCGTCACCCCGATCCTGGCGGTCGTCGCGCTCCTCGCCTTCATCACCGCTTTCGGCGACTACATCCTCGCGAAGATCGTGCTCACCAGCGAAGACAACTGGACGCTCGCCGTGGGCATGTACCAGTGGGTCTCGAACCAGCTGGCCTCCCGATGGGGCCTGTTCGCCGCCGGCGCCGTCATCGCCGCGATCCCCGTGCTCGCCCTGTTCCTCTCCCTGCAGCGCTTCATCGTGGGCGGACTCACCCAGGGCTCCGTCAAGGGCTGAGCCGCCCGAAAGAAAGGAAACCCATGCAGCGTCGCATCCGTCGTTCCCTCCTCCGACCCGCCGCCGCCGCGACCGCACTCGGCGTCGCCGTGGCGGGCGTCTTCGTCGCGACCCCCGCCGTCGCGGCGGACGAGCCGGTCGCGGCCGGCATCACGGTGCCCAGAGTCGACGACCTCTCACCCGACTTCATCAACGGCGTCGACGTGTCCTCCGTCATCGCCCTGGAGGACTCGGGCGTCGTCTTCCGCGACACCGCGGGTCAGCCCGCCGATCTGTTCGGCGTGCTCGCCGACGCCGGTGTCACCGACGTGCGCGTGCGCGTGTGGAACGACCCGTTCGACGCCGCCGGCAACGGCTACGGCGGCGGCACCGTCGACGTCGCGCGGGCCATCGAGATCGGTGAACGCGCGACGGATGCGGGACTGCGGGTGCTCGTGGACTTCCACTACTCCGACTTCTGGGCGGACCCCGCGAAGCAGAAGGCCCCGAAGGCGTGGGCGGCGTTGAGCGTCGCCGACAAGGCGGCGGCGACCCATGCATTCACCGCTGAGGCGCTCACGGCTTTCGAAGCGGCCGGAGTGGACGTGCGGATGGTGCAGATCGGCAATGAGACCACGAGCGGCGTCGCGGGCGTCAGCGGATGGGATGACATGGCGCAGATTTTCTCCGCGGGCTCCGCGGCCGTGCGCGAGGTCCTTCCGGACGCCCTCGTCGCACTGCACTTCACCAATCCTGAGAGACCCGGCAGCTACGCGAACATCGCGAAACAGCTCGACGACCGCGACGTCGACTACGACGTCTTCGCGTCGTCCTACTACCCGTTCTGGCACGGCACGCTGCAGAACCTGACGAGTGTGCTGACACAGGTCGCCGACACCTACGGCAAAGACGTGATCGTGGCGGAGACCAGCTGGGCGTACACGCTGGAGGACGGCGACGGGCACACGAATGTGATCGATCTTCCCGGCGAGGCGACGAACTACCCGGTGAGCGTGCAGGGGCAGGCGCTCGCGGTGCGCGACGTCATCCAGGCCGTCTCGGACGTCGGGGCGGCGGGCCTCGGTGTGTACTACTGGGAGCCCGCATGGCTGCCGGTGGGTCCGCCGGAGGCTGCGGCGCAGAACGCCGCTCTCTGGGAACGGGACGGCTCCGGCTGGGCGGCGAGCTACGCCGGCGAGTACGACCCGAACGATGCCGGGGTCCACTTCGGCGGCTCCGCCTGGGACAACCAGGCGTTGTTCGCCCACGACGGAACCCCGCTGGAGTCGCTGAAGGTGTTCTCGTACGCCCGCACCGGCGCCGTCGCCCAGCGCGGGGTCACCGACATCGCGTCCGTCGAGCTGACGGTGCCCGATGGCGCGGCGATCGCGTTGCCCAGCACCGTCGCGGTCTCGTACAACGACCTGACCACCGAGGAGCAGACGGTCACGTGGACGCCCGGCCCCGAGTGGGTCTCGGGCCCGGGCACCTATGTGTTCCACGGCACGACCTCGGCCGGCTTGTCGACCCGGGCGACCGTCACCGTGACCTCGGCGAACTTGCTCGCAAACCCCGGTTTCGAGGATGACGACACCTCGATGTGGCGCACATCGGGGACGGTCCTGACGGTGGGTGCGTGGGATGACCCACGGACCGGATCGCGCTCCGCGCACTTCTACTCGGCGGATCGGTTCTCCTTCGCCCTCGAGCAGTCCGTGGCGCCCGTTCCCGCCGGGACCTATCGCGCCACCGCCGCCCTCCAGGGCGGCGGCCAGCTCAGCGACACGGTGCGCCTCACGGTCTCGTCCGGGGCTCAGGAGGCATCGGTTCCGTTCGTCCTCGGCGGGTGGCGCAACTGGTCGACCCCCACGACGGACACCGTCACGGTCCCCGACGGCGCGACGATCACCGTGCGGGTCGCCGGAGACCTCGCCCCGGGGTCCTGGGGAACCATCGACGACCTGCAGCTGGAACGCGTGCTCGACGCGGCGGCAGATCTCACGCCGCTCACGGCGTTGATCGCCCGCGCCGAGGCGCTGGAGCGCTCCCTCTACACGCCCTCGACCCTCGCCGCGGTCGACGACGCCATGGAGATCGCGCGATTCCTCGGCGGCGCGCAGTCCCCCTCCCAGGAGCGCGTCGATGCGGCGACTGCGCTGCTCTCCGCGGCGCTCGACGCCTTGATGCTGCTCGAGACACCGGGGACGAACCCCTCACCCGGCGCCGCCGACCCGACGACCGCCGACCCGCAGAGCGATACGACCTCCGCTCCCGCCGCACTCGCCCGCACCGGCCGGGAGGCGCCGGTCGCGCTCTTCGTCGCGGCGACGCTCGTGTTCGCGGTCGGCCTCGCGCTGCTCACCCGGCATCGGCGCCTGCGGCGACGGTGAGCCGAGGCGCCGGCTCCCACCCGCGGTGCGGAGTCGGCGTCCGGCCGGGCGGGCGCGTCAGCCGCGAACGGCGAGCGCGGCCTGGTAGAGCTCGCGCGAGGAGTGACCCGTCGCCTCGGCGACCTCACCGGCCGCATCCTTGAGACGGACTCCGGTGCGGACGATCTCCAGCACCTGCGTGACGGCGTCGGGGAAGGCGACGCGGGCGCGCTCGGCCCCGCCTACGACGATGACGAGCTCGCCGCGCATGCCGTCTGCGGCCCAGGTCACGAGCTCGGACAGCGGGCCGCGCACGGTCTGCTCGTAGAGCTTGGTCAGCTCTCGCGAGACGGATGCGGGCCGGTCCGCACCGAACGCGTCCGCGAGATCCGCGAGGGTGTCCGCGAGGCGGGTGGGCGCTTCGAAGAACACCTGTGTGCGCTCCTCGGCCGCCAGCCGGGCGAACATCGCCCTGCGCTCCCCCTGTTTGCGCGGCACGAAGCCCTCGAAGGCGAACCGGTCGGTGGGAAGACCGGAGACCGCGAGGGCCGTCAGCACAGCGGAAGGCCCGGGCAGCGCGATCACCTCGACTCCTTGCGCCACGGCTTCCGCCACGAGCCCGTAGCCCGGGTCACTGACGGTGGGCATACCGGCGTCACTGAGCACGAGCACGTCCTCGGTCGCCGCGCGGCGCGCCAGCTCCGCGGCGCGCTGCTTCTCGTTGTGGTCGTGCAGCGCGATCAGCTGCGGGCGGTTCGCGACACCGAGCCCCGCAAGCAGCCGCTGCGTCGTGCGGGTGTCCTCCGCGGCGATCACGGTCGCCGCTTCCAGCGCCTCGACGAGCCGGCGGGTGGCGTCCCCGAGGTTTCCGATCGGAGTCGCCGCAAGGATGATCACGGCCCCAGCATAAGGTGGAGGGCGTGACCTCGAGCGCCCCGCCGATTGCGCCCCCGCCGCGCCGCTCGGCGTTCGACGCGTTCTCCGACCGCGTCCGCGGCTCCCGCGTCCTCGACCGGCGCGTACAGGTCTGGACACCCGTTCTGCTGACGCTGTTCGCCGGAATCCTGCGCTTCGCGAACCTCGGTACGCCGTCGTCGTTGGTCTTCGACGAGACGTACTACGTGAAGGACGCGTGGTCGCAGTGGCTGCTGGGCTACACGGCCAACTGGCCCGAGGGAGCCGACGCCCTGTTCGCCCAGGGCGACGTCCCCGCCCCGCTGATCACGGGGAGCTTCTCCGTGCATCCGCCGTTGGGCAAGTGGCTCATCGGGCTGGGGATGTGGCTGCTCGGCCCCGGTGATTCGGTGGGGTGGCGGGTGGCGGTGGCGACCGCGGGCACTCTCACCGTGCTCGTCGTGTATCTCATCGCCCGCACCCTGACCGGTTCGACGGCCGTCGCCGCCATCGCCGGCGGCCTGATGGCCATCGACGGTCTTGCCATCGTGCTCAGCCGGATCGCGCTCCTGGACGGCATCCTCGCGCTGTTCGTCGCACTCGGGTCCTGGTTCGTCCTTCTCGATCGCCGCACGCATCTGGAACGCCTGCGCCGGGCGCTCCCGGCGCCGGGCGAGGAGGTATCCGGGCCCGCATGGGGGCCGGTGTTCTGGAACCGGCCGTGGCTCATCGCCGCCGGAGCGGCCCTCGGCGCCGCGACGGCCGTGAAGTGGTCGGGGCTGTACGTGCTCGCGGCCCTCGGCCTGTACGTCGTGGTCACCGATGCCCTCGCCCGGCGCCGACTCGGCATCGTGCAGTGGCCGGTGGATGCGGTGCGCCAGGGCGCGGCGGCGTTCGTGCTGCTCGTGCCGGTCTCGGCGATCGTGTACCTGGCGTCGTGGACCGGTTGGCTGGCCAGCGCGGGCGGATACGGACGCGCCGCCACATCCGAGGGTCTCGGCGGTGCGCTGGCGAGTCTCTGGCGCTACCACGAGTCGATCTACGCGTTCCACGTGGGACTCACGACGCCCCACGGCTATCAGAGCCCCGCGTGGCAGTGGCCGCTGCTCGTGCGCCCGACGTCGATGTACTGGCACCAGAGCGACGACACCGTCCAAGCCGTCTCGAGCATCCCGAACCCGCTGATCTGGTGGGCGGGGATCGCTGCAGCGCTCTACCTGCTCTACCGGTTCGTCCGTACCCGCGACGCGCAGTCGGCTTTTGTACTCGTGGCCCTCGCTGCGACCTACGTGCCGTGGCTGCTGTACCCCGAGCGCACGATCTTCCAGTTTTACACGGTCGTGATGCTGCCGTTCCTCGTGATCGCCATCGCTCTCGCGGCCCGACGCATCGCGGGATCGGCGGACGCGGACCGGCGCATCGCCGGCCAGCGGGTGGTCACCGTGTTCCTCGTGGTCTGCATCGTGCTGTCCGCGTTCTGGTACCCGGTGTGGACGGCGATGCCGGTGCCCTACGAGTTCTGGCGGCTGCACAACTGGCTGCCGAGCTGGATCTAGCTCACACGCTCTGTTCGTCGGCGTGCATCTGCAGGATCTCCTCGGCACCGGATTCCACGTCGACGGGCACCGCGATCGGCCGCCCTCCCGTGAAGGCGTCGTACTCCCTCGCGACGATCGCTTCGATCTCCGCCAGGCGCAGCAGCGGATGACGGGCCTGGAGGCGCGCGACCACACCGGCGTACGACGTGAGCAGCCAACCGTCGACCATGTGGGTCGCGTCGTGCTCACCGACGGCGTCGGGCGAAAGGGTCATGCTGCCCATGGTGTCACCGCGACCTCGGTTCCGGGCCGTCAGGGCGGGTAGCTAGCCAGACGAGCAAGACTCGCGGCGAGCCATATGCGTCGCTCAGCCGACGGCGGTGTGGGCGTCGACCTGGTCCACCGCGGCCTGCAGACGCCCCAGGCACTCCATGACCACGCGCATCTCATCCGGAGACATCTCGATGACGGCATCCATCATCCGCTCGTGCATGTCGCCGAGAGTGCGGCGCACTTCCTCGTCGCTGTCGACCGTGGGAACGACCCAGATGCTGCGCCGGTCGGTCTCGTGTCGCTCGCGCCGGACGTGCCCGGACTTCTCGAGTCTGTCGACCATCGCCGTCATCGAGGCGGTGGACACGCCGAGGTAGCGGGCGAGCTCGCCCGGGGAGACCCGCTCGTCTCGCTGTCGGGCGCGCAGCAGATAACGCAGCACGAGGAGGTCGTTCTCCCCCATGGACATCGCCTCGCGCGTGCGGCGCCGCATCGCGACCTCCGCTGCGCGATACACCCGGAACGCCTGCAGCAGATCGACGGCGCGGCGCTTGCGCGACTCCTCGTCGTCGGCGTACCAGTAGCCGCTGTGCGGCGCCTCCAGCTCGGGCATGCTCTCGATGATAGGGCGAGTTCAGGCCTCCGGCTCGGAGAACCCGCTCGCGTCGTGGATAGGCAGGCGGCACACGAACTCCCGGCAGTCGTACGCCGTGGGCCTTCCGCCCGTCGCCGTGCGGTCGGTGAACAGCGAGAAGCCCGCCTCCGACCAGACCACCGCATCCGCCTCGCTCACCCGCACGACGACATCGGCGCCCGTCGCGTGGGCCGCACGGGCGAGCGGATCGTCGTCACTGTCGGCGACCACCACGATCTGGCGCCCGGCGCTCTCCAGCAGCGCCGCGACACGCAGCACCGCAGCGTGCGAGAACGGGTCCTCGACGGCGCGTGTCGCACGATGCGCGACGATCGTGCGGGCTCGCCGTCGATACCGCTCCCCCGCGCCCAGACGCCACAGGGTGAGAGAGGCTTCGGCAAGGGATGCCGCGCCGGACGGGCGGTCGGTGTCGGCGTCGTCGACCTCGGGCGCCCCCAGAGCCGCCAGCACCCGGTCGCGCCCGCCAGGCACGAGCGCCGTCTGCTCGGTCGGCCAGCACAGGTCGACGAGACGGCGCGCCTGGACGGCATAGGCCGCGCATCCCGTGGCCGTCGCGAGCACCGCGAGACCCTGGGCGAGAGCGCCGTAGTCCTCGAGCGTCGCCGGCGCGGCCGAGAGGATCTCATCGAGCGACGCCCGGCGCAGGGTCCCGTCGTCGGCGACGTTGGACTCCTCGACGGCGAGGGCGGCACGCACGGCTGCGTCCACGAGGTCGGCGCGCCCGAGGCGTGCCCCCGTCGCGGCGAGCGCCGCGACGGCCAGACCGTTCCATCCGCTGACGAGCTTGCCGTCGATGCGCGGCGGCTCCAGGGCGCTCCGCTCGTCGAGGGCGCGCTGATAGAAACCGCCCTCGCTGCGCTCGCCGTCGATCCAGGACTCGGAGTCCTGGGCGGCGGCGAATCCGCCGGAGGGGAGCTGCAGCGAGTCGACGAGGAAGCCCGCAGCCGCGGACGCGATGTCGGCGCGGCCCGCGGCGAGGGCGACCTGGATGAGACCGGCGTTGTCGGTGAGCATGCGCTCGTAGTGGGGCACGCTCCAGTCGCGTCGGGTGGCATACCGGAAGAACCCGCCGTCCGCGTCGCGCAGGGGCGAGCGGGCCATGCGGTCGAGCGTGCGCTCGGCCAGCGCTCGCGACGTCTCGTCGGGCTCGGTCTGCAAGAAGCGGAGTACCGGCCACACCGGGAACTTGGGGGTGGCCGCGTCCGCTCCCGCCGGAGCGAAGCCGCCGAAATCGGGGTCTTCACGCGCCGCGATGCGCGCGGCGAGCTGCGCGCGGACCTCGAGGGTGGGCCATGCCGGGGCGAGCGCCTCATCGCCCCTCTCGCGCGCCGCCTCCTCGAGCGCGCGTTGGAGCGCACCGGAGGTCTCGGTCACCGCCTCCCGGCGTTCACGCCACGCCTGATCGACGGCGTCGATGACATCGGCGAACCCGGGGAGCCGGCCCCGCGCCGTCGGCGGCCAGTACGTCCCGGCGAAGAAGGGCTTGCCCTCCGGGGTCGTGAAGACCGTCAACGGCCAGCCGAGGTGCGGGGTGAAGGCCGCGGCGGCGGCGAGGAACACCGCGTCGACCTCGGGATGCTCCTCGCGGTCCACCTTGACCGAGACCATGGTCCGGTTCAGGTGCGCCGCGATGTGGGGGTCGGAGAAGGACTCCGCGGCCATGACGTGGCACCAGTGGCACGTGGCGTAGCCGATCGAGACCATGACCGGCACGTCGCGCCGTCGCGCCTCGGCGAAGGCGGCCTCACCCCATGCGTGCCACGCCACCGGCTGCTCCGCGTGCTGACGGAGGTAGGGGCTCGCCGCTCGGGACAGTTCGGAGGACATGTGTCAAGCGTAGGTTTCCGAATCGGATGCTCTCGCGACGCTGTGATAGGAAGGTTCGGCAGAGTCCCGCGCGTACGTCGGGTGTGCACGTCGTACGCGGAAGGGGGACGCCGGTGGCGCAGAGACTGCCCGCGGCACCGCCCGTTCTTCCCGGCTTCACCTACGTCCGTCCTCTCGGCACGGGCGGTTTCGCCGACGTCTTCCTGTTCGAGCAGGACATGCCGCGCCGCCCGGTCGCCGTCAAGGTCCTCCTCGAGGACATCGTCGACGACGGGCTGCTGCGTATGTTCAACGCGGAGGCCGACGTGATGGCACGCTTGAGCGCGCATCCGTCCATCCTCACGATCTACCAGGCGAGCATCTCCTCCGACGGGCGGCCCTACCTGGTGATGGAGTACTGCCCCGGATCCCTCGGCTCGCGCTATCGGCGCGAGGAGATCCCGCTGGCGGAGGTGCTCCAGGCGGGCATCCGGATCGGCTCCGCGCTGGAGACGGCGCACCGCTCGGGTCTGCTCCACCGCGACATCAAACCCTCCAACCTGTTGGTGACCGCCTTCGGTGCTCCCGTCCTCGCCGACTTCGGCATCGCCACCGCCGTGGGCGGGCGCGGCGATGACGAGGTGTTCGCCATGTCCGTGCCGTGGAGCGCGCCCGAGATCATCGACGAGCGCATCGCCGGCTCCGTCCCCGCCGAGGTCTGGGCACTGGGGGCCACCGTTTACTCGCTGCTGGCGGGCCGCAGCCCCTTCGAGCGCCCCGGCAGCGGCCAGAACGGCCGCGATCAGCTGAAGGCCCGCATCCGTCGCGCCGCCTACACCCCCATCGGCCGGGCCGACGTCCCCGCGAGCCTCGAGGCTGTGCTGTCGCGCTCGATGAACCGCGACCCCGCCGGCCGCCATCCCTCGGCCGCCCAGTTCGCGTACGAGCTGCAGCTCATCCAGCACGAGCTCGGCCTGCCGCACACGCCGATGGAGGTCGCCGTGGACGAGTGGGCCTCCGCCGGCACCCCGGTGAACTTCGCCGATGATCGGGCTCGCGGCCCGGTGCGCCCGAACGTCCAGTACGAGTCGCGCCGGCCGGTGCGCTCACGCGACCGCGGCGGTCGCCGTCCGGACGAGGGCACGGTCCTCGCCGGCGCATCGCCGCGCGGGCGAGGGTTGTCCGGCGGGATGATCGCTCTGCTCGTGGGTGGCGCCGCCCTCGTCGCGGCGGCAGCCGTCCTGGTGACCGTCCTCGTCCTCGGAGGAGCCTGAGATGGCCGAGGCCCCCCGCACCCCGCTCGCCGATCGCCGCGGCTGGATCATCGGCGGCTCCGTCGCGGCCGTGCTCGCCATCGTGACGACGCTCGCCGTGGTGTGGCCCGGTTTCGACGCCCAGCAGACGCCGCCCGACGACGGCACGATCTGGGCGATGCAGTCCGGCGAAGGTCGGCGATACGCCCGCGTGAACACGACCGTCGGCGAGATCGACACCGTCAAGCAGGTGGAGAACCCCAGCGCGCTCGTGCAGAACGCTGACCGCCTGCTGGTCTATGCCGAGGGCGACACCCGCTTCGCGGACGTGGACATGGCCATGCCGGCCGATCTCAACGCCGACGCGGAGGACGCGTTCCAGAACACTCCTCCGGGCACGGTCGACGTCGTCTCCACGGGCGACACGATCGCCTATCGCACCGACAACGGGGCTGTCTTCGCCGGCTCGCTCGCCTCTCCGAGCAGCACCGTACCCGTCGACCCGTACGCCGGGACGCAGGTCGCAGAGGGCGAGGAACGACCCGTCTTCGTCGCCGACAGCGTCGCGGTCGGGGTGGACGGCATCGTCTACGCCTACTCCTCCGCCGAGGAGCGCGTGGTGCGCGCCGACGCCCGTACCGGCAAGATCGAGGGCTCGGACACGGTGTCCGACGCCCCGGCATCCGCGACGCTGAGCGCCGTGGGTACGACCTGGGCGCTCCTCGAGCCCGACTCGGGTCTGCTCTGGATGCGCGGGCGGGATCAGCCCCTCGAGACCGGGACGATCGGCGGAGTCCTGCAGAAGTCGGGCACGGCGCGCGACCAGGTCTACATCGCCGACACGACCGGGCTCGTCTCCGTTCCCATCGACGGCTCGGGTCCCGAGCGCGTCGTCGACGCCGCGCAGGGCACCCCCGCAGCCCCGGCCGAGGCGAAGGGCGTGATGTACGCGGCCTGGCTGCCCAACAGCCAGGCGCAGGGAACGCTGTGGTCATCGGATGCGGGACCGAGCGATCTGGACTACGCCGGAGGCTCGCTCGGCGACGAGGTCGCGCCGGAGTTCCTCAGCAACGGCTCGCGCATGATCTTGAACGAGACCCGCTCCGGCTGGGTCTGGACGCTTCCGAACGGCGCCCTCGTGCCGTCCTCGCAGCAGTGGGATTCCGATCAGGACGTTCCGACGCAGCAGCAGGAGGACATCCAGGCCGAGCGTGTGATCGATCCGAAGCCGCCCGTCGCCGTCGACGACGCGTTCGGGGTGCGCGCCGGGCGCAGCGCCGTGCTGCCCGTTCTGCTCAACGACCACGATCCGAACGAGGACGTGCTGAGCATCGTGGCCGCATCCGTCGAGGGACTCGATCCCGCGTTCGGAACGGTCTCCGTTTCCAACGAGCAGCAGGAGCTCGTCGTGCGCCTGTCCCCGGAGGCGAGCGGATCGGCGACGTTCCGGTACCGCATCACCGACGGCACGACCACAGACGGGCTCACGTCGCAACCGGCGACCGTGACACTGACCGTGTCTCCGCCCGGGGCGAACAGCGCGCCGGTGTGGTGCGGTGTGGAAGCCTGTCTCGCGACCTGGCCGTCGCCGCAGGTCGTGCCCGGCGGCACCGTCTCGGTGAACGTGCTCGAGGGCTGGGTCGACCCTGACGGCGATCCGCTCTACATCTCTTCGGCGGTGAACCAGAGCGGCATCGGCTCGGTCGCCCTCGACCCGCAGGGAACCATCACCTTCCAGCACCCGAACCCGAACCAGGCCGACGCCCAGTCGGTGACGATCCTCGTCACGGTCACCGACGCGCAGGGGCTGTCGACGGAGAAGCCTCTCGAGATCGCGATCACCCCGAGCCCCCAGCTGACGGCCGCCTCGTTCGCCGCCGTGGGCACGATCGGCGCTCCCACCACGATCGATGTGCGACCGCACGTGACCGGGGTGAACGGTGCCATCACGATGCGCAGCGCCAACTCGATCACGGACGCCGCGGCTCAGATCACCGTCAACAGTGTCGCCGGCACCTTCGTCTTCTCCGCCACCGCCCCCGGCTCCTATCTGGTGCAGTACACCGTCGCCGACGCGCTCGCCGAGGCGACCGGGACCGTCAGGGTGACCGTCGTCGATCCCGCCGCCACGCAGATCTCCACGCCGCCGCTCACGGCCTTCGTGCGCCCCGGCGAGGACTCGACCATCGACGTGATCTCGCCGGTCTCGAATCCTGCAGGTCTCGTGCTTCTGGCCAGCGACGTCGTCGTCACCCCCGACGCCAGCGCGTCGCTGAGCGTGGACCTCGTCGGCCAGAGCATGCTGCGTGTCGCGGGCTCCACCGATAACGCGCAGCCGGGAACGCTCGGCGTGGTCACGTACACGGTGTCGGACGGTACGGGCAACGGCTACACGACCACGACCGGTGAGACCACGGTCGTGCTGCTGCCCGCGCCGACGGCTGAGCCCCCGATCGCCGTCGACGACGCGGCCACCGTGCGCGCCGGCGCGCAGATCGACATTCCGGTCCTCGACAACGACACGGCCCCGGCCGGCGCGCAGTTCGCCATCGACCCCTCGACCATCACGAACGAGTCGAACACCGGCCTCGCCTTCGCCACGGGCCGCCTGCTGCGCTATCTCGCGCCCAGCGAGCCCGGCACCTACACGCTCGGCTACACGATCTACCGCATGGGCTTCCCGGACATGACCGACACCGCCAAGGTGACCGTCACCGTCCTGCCCGAGGACTCGAACTCCGCCCCGGTGCCCCACACACTCGTCGGGCGCGTGCTGAGCGGCGCCACCGTGTCGATCCCGTTCGACCGCTTCGCCGTCGATCCCGACGGGGATGCCGTGACACTGGACCGCATCTCGGCGCAGCCCGACCGCGGCTCGGCGACGATCTCCGCCGAGGGCGACGCCATCCTCTACACGAGCTCGCCCGGCGACAAGGGCCAGGTCTCCTTCACGTACCAGGTGCGAGACACCCTCGGCGCCGTCGGCGTCGGCGAGGTGCGCGTCGGCGTGCTGGACGCGGAGTCGAGCCCCGCACCGGTGACCTACAGCGACTACGTGCAGGTGCAGGCGGGCGCGGACTCCGAGGCCGTCGTGCGTCCCGCGGACAACGACCTCGACCCTTCGGGCACGACGCTCGAGGTCATCGATGTGCGACCCAACGCGGATGTGGGCTCCGAGGAGTACCGCGCGATGGACGCCATGATGCAGGGCGTCCAGGACAACCAGGTGCGCCTGAAGGCCGGCACGCAGCTCGGCACCTACTCGTTCGCGTACACGGTGCGAAACGCGCAGGGCGATACCGCCATCGGCCTCATCGTGCTGAAGGTCGTGCGCGACCCCGTGCCCGACTACCCCGCCGTGCGCGACACCACGCTGACCGTCGAGACGCGCGAGGACTTCCCCGACGGCGTCGACGTGCTCACGGGCAAGGTCTCCTGGAACGCCGGCGACGTCTCCTCGCTGAAGCTCTCGCTCTGGGGCGACCCCGACGGGATCTCGGTCGACGGCCGCAAGATCTCGGGCCGCCTGCCCGACAAGACCGAGCTCATCCCGTTCCAGGTGACCGGCACCGCCTTCGACGGCAGCGAAGTGACCTCCTACGGCTTCCTCAAGGTGCCGGGGACGAACGATCTGCAGCTGACCCTGCGCGCGTCGGCCGCCTCTGTGCAGGTCGATGAGCGCGGCACAGTGGATGTGGACCTCGCGCGCGCCGTGGCGCTGCCCCCGGGCGCCGACATCGAGATCGACGCGTCCCGCGTCGCCGCGGGCGGTGGCCGAGCACAGGCCACCTGCGCGCTCACCTCCGGGACGACCGTCCGCTACTCCGCGGGGGCCGGGGCGCCGTGGACCGACAGCTGCACGGTGCCGGTGCGCTTGGTCGGTCAGGACACCTACACGTACCTGACGATCCGCGTCGACGTCATCGCCGAAGACCCGCAGCCCGAGCTGCGCGCGGCGTCGCTCACGGTCAGCCCGGGTTCCTCCGCGACGTTCGAGCTGCGCGACATGACCTCGTGGGCGGGCACGGAGGACTGGGGCGCGCTGCAGTACGCCACCTCGTACGCGGGCGATCAGTTCACGGTGCAGACCTCTGGATCGCAGGTGACCGTGACCGCGCGGGATGCGGCACGCCCGGGTCGGCAGGAGCCGGTCACCGTCACCCTGCCGAGCCACCGCGACGTGCGCCCCGCTACCCTGGCGCTCCAGGTGGGTCCTGCCCCCTCGACGCTGCCGAAGGGCGCGACGCTCACCCAGTCGTGCTCGCAGTCCTCCGGCAACGGCTGCACGATCAACGTCATCGGTCAGGGCGGCGAGATCAACCCACTCCCCGGCACGCCCCTCAAGCTCGTCGCCGTCGGCGGCGCCTCCGGCGGAAGCTGCGCCGGCGTCTCCTTCGGCGTCGCCAGCTCCACCGCGATCCAGGCGAACTGGTCGCCGGATGCCGACGGCACGCGCTGCACGGTCGGCTTCACCGTCGAGGACGCCCAGGGGCGCCAGTCGGCGGGCGACCGCAACGGTCAGGTCACACTGGATCTCCAGGGGTATCCGAAGGCTCCCAACAACGTCACCCAGATCGGCTTCGGCGACCGCACGATCACCCTGCGGGTCGAGCCGGGGGCCGCGGGCAACGCCTACCCCGCGCTGCAGGGCTTCCACATCCTGCAGGGCGGCCAGCAGGTCACCACGTGCTCCGCCGCCGGAGTGTGCGAGCCCTTCCAGGTCGCCAGCAACGGCGATCGCCGCACCTACGAGGCCCGCGCGTTCAACTCCGTCGGCGAGTCCCGGACCGGGGTCACCGTCCAGGCGTGGGCCTACCGTCAGCCGGCGGTCGGCAACGTCACCGCCGATCCGATCTACGACCGACAGCGCACGACGGGCGACGCGGGCGCGGTGAAGATCCGCATCCAGAACGTCGATCCCGAGGTGCGCACGTACTCCGTCACGGGAGCGAACGGGGATGTGCCGCGCTCGGGCGGCGACACGACCGAACTGACCGTCACGCTGCCGGTCGGGCAGGCGACCATCACCGTCACGGCCAACAGTGCGAACTCGGCCCCGGACGGCAGCGGATCTGTGGGTCAGACCAAGAACGTGGGCGTGCAGGTGGCGGGTCTGCCCCGCACGGACGGCGTCGGGATCGCGGCGGAGCAGAAGAACGCGCTCGTCGTGACCGGGCCCAACGTCGACATGAACGGGAGCAACCGCGGCCGCGAGATCATCTACGTCGCCTATCGTGCGGGCTTCGGCGACTTCTCCTGCGACGTGGACAACAACGGCCAGAACCTGCAGGCCAGGGTCAATGGCCAGACGTCCACCTCGACCACGATCAGCGGCCTGCAACAGAACCAGCAGTACACGGTCGGAGCCTGCGTCAGCAACGGGTTCGGAGCCGCGAAGAGCGCCACCGCCACGGGCTGGGCCTGGGAGCAGCCGAGCTCCGGTCCGGAATCAGTGACGTACTCGATCACCAAGGACAGCTCCTCGAGCGGAGTGCGCTACTTCATCCCGCAGAACGGCCTGTCGGTCTCGCCGCGTCCCAGCAACGACTATGACTCGTCGCCGGTCATCTCCGGCTTCCCGGCTGCTGCAGGGCAGGAAAGCGACATCACGGCGAAGTACTGCCTGCGCGGCTCCAACAACGAGCGCTGCACGCCGGCCACGGCCGCGAAACCGGCGGACGCGACGCGTGCGGTGCAGACCGAGGTCAGCGGGCCCGCCGTCACGTCCTGCAAGGTCGGGTCGCAGCTGGGCTTCGGTTTCAACCAGTCCCCCACCTCGCTGGGGTCGGCAACGATCGACAACATCAAGTACAGCAAGCGCGGTGCACTCGGGATCGGCTGGACGACGGTGGATTCCGACCCCGACAACCCCCGCCTCGTTCCCGCGGGCGCCGAGCGCGTCGAAGCGAGAATTAACTTCGTCTGGAACACGTCGGGCGGTGCGCAGTACGGCACCGACTCGTTCTCGGTGACCGCAGACTGCACCGATCCGAACCCCGCCCCCAATCCCACCAACACCGGCTCCGGAGGCTGAATCGATGACCGTCACCCCAGAACAGACCGCTTGGTTCCAGGAGACGTTCTCCGCCCTCGTGGAGAACGTCGAGCAGGTGGTGCTCGGCAAGCGCCACGTCATCGAGCTCGCCTTCACCGCGCTCGTCTCGCAGGGGCACCTGCTGCTGGAGGACTTCCCCGGCACCGGAAAGACCTCGCTGGCGCGCGCGATGGGCGAGAGCGTGCAGGGCACGAGCTCCCGCATCCAGTTCACGCCCGACCTGCTTCCCGGCGACGTCACCGGCATCACGGTGTACGACCAGAAGCGCGGCGAGTTCGAGTTCCACTCGGGCCCGATCTTCGCCAACATCGTCCTTGCCGACGAGATCAACCGCGCCAGCCCCAAGACCCAGTCGGCGCTGCTGGAGGTCATGGAGGAGGGCCAGGTCACCGTCGACGGCGTCTCGCGGCGCGTGGGAAGCCCGTTCCTCGTGGTCGCGACCCAGAACCCCGTCGAGCAGGCCGGGACCTACCGCCTGCCCGAGGCGCAGCTCGACCGGTTCCTGATGAAGACGTCGCTGGGCTACCCCGACCACGCCGCCACCGTGCGGATCCTGGAGGGCAGCGCCGCCGGCAAGCGCGAGGTGGGCCCCGTCATCACGCCCGAGGCCGTGCAGACGCTCAGCCAGATCGCGCAGGACGCCTACCTGAACCCGCTCGTGCTGGACTACATCGCGCGCGTCGTCGAAGCTACCCGCCAAGCCGCGCAGGTGCGCCTGGGCGTCAGCGTGCGCGGTGCACTGGCACTCACCCGCGCCGCGCGCACCTGGGCTCTGGCGCACGGCCGCGGCTATGTGACCCCCGACGACGTCAAGGCTCTGGCCGAGCCGGTGCTGGCCCACCGTCTCATCCTCGACCCCGAGGCGGAGTTCGACGGCGTAACCGCCGGCGCGGTGATCGGTCAGGTCATGCTCGACGTCGCTCCCCCGACGCAGCGCGAGTCCGCGTGACCGATTCCTCCTCCCGCATCACCCGGATCGGCTCGACGTCCACCTCGACGTCGACCGCCGGGAGCACGCGCACGCGCTACGACACGTCGCGTTCCACGACCGTCATCGTCGTGGGCGGCATCCGCTTCTGGCGGCGCGTACGACGAGCCGTGGCCCGCAGCGCCCGCGCTGTCGGCGACACGGTCACCGCGGGAGGGTGGCTGCTCATCGGAGCCGCCGCGCTCGGTCTGAGCCTGGGCATCGTGTTCGGGTGGATCGAGTTCGTCCTGGCCGGCGCCGTCGCCGCCGTTCTCGTCCTGTGCGCGGCACCGTTCCTGTTCGGTGCGCGCGCCTACCGCGTGAGCCTCGGCCTCGCGCACGATCGGGTGGTCGCCGGCAGCGAGGTCGCGCTCTCCCTGCGCGTCGTCAACGTCGGCAAGGGCGTCGCCCTGCCCGGTCGGGTCGACGTGCCCGTCGGCGAGGGCCTCGTCGACGTCGCGATCCCGCTGCTGCGCCACGAGGCCGCGCATGACGAGGTGCTGACGATCCCGGGGCTGCGCCGCGGTGTGCTCGACATCGGACCCGCCCGCGCCGTCCGCGGCGACCCGCTCGGCATCCTGCGCCGCGAGGTCGTGTGGGAGGACATCCACACGCTCTACGTCCACCCCGTGACGACCGCGATCCCGAGCACCGCGACCGGGTTCATCAAGGACCTCGAAGGCAACCCCTCCTCCCTCGTCGTGGACGCCGACATCTCGTTCCACGCGATCCGGGAGTACGCCCCCGGCGACTCGCAGCGCCAGATCCACTGGAAGTCCACGGCGAAGACCGGGACCCTCATGGTGCGCCAGTACGAGGAGTCCCGCCGCTCACGGATGGTGATCGTGCTGGCGACGGGCGAAGAGGACTACGCCGACGACGAGGAGTTCGAGCTCGCCGTCAGCGCCGCCGCCTCGCTGGGTGTGCGCGGCATCCGCGACGGACGCGACGTCTCCGTCGTCGTCGGCGGCGAGGTGCCGGAGTTCGCCCGCCGGGCCGTGCGCTCCTCCCGGGACCTCGCCACCATCACGGCGCGCACCCTGC
Organism: Microbacterium sp. RG1; assembly: GCF_005347485.1. Taxonomy (NCBI): domain Bacteria; kingdom Bacillati; phylum Actinomycetota; class Actinomycetes; order Micrococcales; family Microbacteriaceae; genus Microbacterium; species Microbacterium sp. RG1. Next base: position 1,511,337 of record NZ_CP034121.1, read on the forward strand.
TCGACGAGCTCGCCGGTGTGGAGAAGGCCGAGCGCATCACCGGACTCCGCGATGTCGCGAGCCTGGCGGTGGAGGCGCACCGCGACGTCTCCATCGGGTTCCTGATCTGCGGATCCACCCCGACGCTGCGGATGCTGCAGCACGCCGCCCTCGCCTTCCCCGCCGACACGGGCGTGGCCGCCATCGTCTGCGACCCCTCGGCGGAGCCCGGCTTCCGCACCATCGGCGGCGCCTCGATCGTGACGATGGGTCTGCTCGAGGACCTCCGTCACATCCTCGCTCGGAGTGCCCAGTCATGAGCGCCCCCGACGCGCGCGCCCGCGCACGCCGCCCCCGCCGCACCGAACGCGACACCGCGTTCCTGATCGGCAACATCGCCTTCGTCGACGCCCTTCTGGCGATCGGCGCCGCATCCGCGTGGGCGATCTACCGCAGCGGCTGGTTCGTGCTCGCCGCCGCGGTGGCGATCGTGCTCTCCACCGGGATCGCCCTGCTCGCCGTCTGGCGCCCGTTGCGCTGGTGGCAGCTCGCCCTCATCACCGCGGGCGCGTACGTCGTCGTCGGCGTTCCGGTCGCCGCGCCGACGATGATCACCGACCCGGCGACGATCCTGCCGGGCGTCTGGGGCGTCGTGAGCGCACCCGTCACGGGGTGGAAGAACCTGTTGACGCTCGAGTTGCCGCTCGGGGTGTACCAAGCGACCCTCGCGCTCCCCTTCTTCCTGATGCTCGCTCTCGGCACCCTGGCTCTGCTGCTGGCGCTGCGCGCCGGCAGGCTCTGGGTGCTCGCGGCGCCGCTCGCGCTGTTGATCACCGCGTTCGGCGTGCTGTTCGGATCGAGCGCCGTAGACGGCTCGTGGCGCATCGGGCCGTGGGAACTGGATGGCGTCTGGGAGGCGACGGTCGGGCTCGGCGCGCTGCTCACGGGCTTCGCCTGGTACGTGTGGCGCAACGTCCACACGCGTCGGGTCGCCCTGCGCGTCGCGCGCTCGGCGAGCGGCGTGCGCTCCTCCGTCCGTGTCGCGCGCACCCTCGGCAGTCGCATCGCCCTCGCCGCCGGAATGCTCGTCATCGCCCTCACCCTGGGACTCGCGCTCGCGCCCTGGGCAGTGGCGGGTTCCTCCCGCGACGTGCTGCGCACGGCGGTCGACCCGGTGTTGAAGGTGCGTCAGACGCTGAGCCCCCTCGCCGACTACCGCGCCGCCTTCTCCGACGAACGGTTCGACGATGTGCTGTTCACGGTCGCCGCCGACTCGGGCGTGGATCGCGTACGTCTGGCGACTCTCAGCTACTACGACGGCCGGGTCATGCGGGCCACCGACCCCCAGACCGGCGACCGTTCCGACAGCACGGAGTTCCGACGGGTTCCCGCTTCCCTGCCCGCCGACACGGGCGACCGCGCCTCCGCCACGTTCACGATCGGCGACTACACGGGCATCTGGGTGCCCGCCGTGGGCGATCTCACCTCGATCGACTTCTCGGGATCGACGCGGGCCGCGCTCTCTGACGGCTTCTTCTACAACCCGGACTCCGCCACGGGCGTGGAGCTGTCGGACCCGGGGCTCGCCTCCGGCGTCAGCTACACGCAGACCGGGGTGGTCGCAGACGCTCCTCGCGACCCCGGGACGCTGACCCCTTCCCGTTCCGGTACGTTCGACCCGGCTTTCGTCCCCGAGTCGCTCGAGGAATGGGTGAGCGCGCAGGACGCGCCCTCGGGCGGCGCGGGCCTGGTCGAGCTGATCTCGCGCCTGCGGGCGCGCGGGCTCCTCTCGCACGCGCTGGCGTTCGATCCCGGCGCCGTCCCGGCATGGGCGCAGAAGCTCGGCGACTACACGTTCGAACCCAGCCGCAGCGGGCACTCCACCGACCGCATCGGCGATCTGTTCACCCAGCTGCTCAAGAAGCAGAACGAGACCGGCGGTACCGATGACTCCCTGCTGGTCGCCGCCGCGGGAGACGACGAGCAGTTCGCCGTGGCTGGGGCCCTGATCGCGGATCACCTCGGCTTCCCTGCCCGGGTCGTGCTCGGCACCCGCCTGAGCAGCGACGACGCGGATCTGGCGGTGTGCGAAGACGGCACGTGCACGAGCGGCGACCTGGCGGCGTGGATCGAGGTGCGCGACGCGGACGGCTCCTGGACGGCCATCGACACGACACCGCAGCACCGCGTGCCGCTCTCGCCCGACGTCCAGCAGCGTCGCGACCCGCAGAACATGACCCCGGTCGAGCCGGAGCAGGCCGACACCGTCCTTCCTCCCGAGGCGGACCCCGCCGACGCCTCACCGCCGCAGAGCGACGAGCCGACGGATCCGGTGGACCTCGCGTGGCTGTGGGCCACTCTGCGCATCTCCGGCATCGCGATCTTCGCGCTGCTGATCCTGCTGATGCCCGCCATCGCGGTGCTCGCGGCGAAGATCATGCGTCGACGGGCCCGGCGCTCGTCTGCGGACCCGGTCGACCGGGTCGTCGGGGGCTGGGAGGAGTACCTCGACACCGCCGTGGACCACGGCCACCGCATCCCTCCCGCCGCGACCCGGTCGGAGACCGCGACCGCCGTCGGCGACGCGGAAACCGCTGATCCTGCGACTCTCGCGGCGCTCGCCGACCGGGCGGTGTTCGCTCCGGGAACCACCACCGAAGAGGAATCCGCACGGTTCTGGGAGCTCATCGACCAGGAACGACAGCGTTTCGCGTCCACAGGCGGCCTGTGGGCGCGCTGGAAGGCTCGGCTGTCGCTACGCTCATTCGCACGCGGATTGCGCGAGGCTGCGTCGCGAGATGGAAGGGGACGACCATGACCGGGATCGTCGTCATGGCCGGAGCGCGCTCCGACGTCGGCCGCGTACGCAAGCTGAACGAGGATGCGGTGCTCGCGCAGTACCCCGTGTTCCTCGTCGCCGACGGCATGGGAGGCCACGAGGCGGGTGATCTGGCCAGTGCCGCGGTCGTGGATGCGTTCCGCCACCTCGTCGGTCGCGACGACGTGCAGCCGGAGGAAGTGGTCACCGCCGTCGAGTCCGCCCACGCCGCGGTGTCTCAGGTCGCGGGGCGCCACGCACGCGGCGCCGGCTCCACCCTCGCCGCCCTGGTCGCCGTGGTGCAGAACGGATCGCACGCGTGGCTCGTCGTGAACATCGGCGACTCGCGGGTGTACCGGCTGGTCGGCAGCTCCCTCGAGCAGCTCACGGTCGATCACTCTGTCGTGCAGGAGCTGGTGGATGCGGGAAAGATCAGCCGCTCCGAGATGTCCACGTATCCGGGACGCAACGTCATCACCCGCGCCGTGGGCGACAGCCAGAGCCCCGCCGACTACTGGCTCTCCCCCATCGTGACCGGTGAGCGCATGCTGCTGTGCTCGGACGGTCTGTCCAACGATCTGAGCGACGAGGCCGTGCTGGCCGGGCTCAGCCTCGGCGGCTCCGCCGAGCAGACCGCCTACGCGCTCGTGGACCAGGCACTCGCCCGCGGCGGACGCGACAACATCAGCGCCGTCGTGGTGGATGTGCGCTCAGGAGGGCTCGCTCCCCGCGCCGACGAGGTGACGGGCGGCTTCGCGACGAGCGAGCAGGCGGCGGTGCAGTCGATCGAGGTGGACACCATCACCTCGCGACGAGAACGGCCGATCCGTGGCTGAGCGGACCTGGTTCGAAGGGCCTCTGCCCGCGATCGCCACGGACACGCTCGCGGTGATCGTCGGGGGCGACGCCGCGGTCGCCGCTGCGCGACGCGTCCTGTCGACGGGCACGATGCCCGGAACACCCGAGATCCTGGACGCCCTGCTCGCCGACGGCATCGCCGCGGTGCCGGCCTTCGCCGTGGTCGCGCTGGACGACGACCGACTGACCGCTTTCGTTCGCGGCGAGTTCGTGCTCCGTTTCGAAGACCGTTCCCGCCGGGTGTGGCGCGTGGACGGCGTCGGTGCCCACACCTGGCGCGAGGTGGAGGCGGCATCCGTCGTGCGCGCCTGGGCCGGCGCCCCGGACGCGGAACCGAAGCTGTTCGATCTGGGGCCGACGCCGGAGCGTCCCGTGCGGGTCGGGCCGACGACGGCTGCGGGCGTCATGCTCCGCGGGCGTCCCGCCGTGGCGCGCCCTCCGGTCCCTCCCGCCGCCAGACCTCCCGCCGCCGCACCCCGTGCACCGCGACCTGCCGCATCCGATCCCGCCGACGACGAGACCGTCGTGACGAGTTCGAGCGCGCTCGCTCCGAAACCCGCTCCGCGCACCCCGCGGGCCCCGCGCGCCATCGAGCTGCCCGGCGGGGACATCGTGCCGATCCACGGCACGATGCTGGTCGGCCGCGGGCCGCGCAGCTCCCGCGTCGAAGGCGATGACCTCCCGACCCTGGTGGCGCTCGGCGACGTCTCACGCGACGTCTCCCGTGCGCATGTGAAGATCTGGACCGACGGTACCCGCGTGCAGATCGAGGATCTCGCGACGCCCGGCGGGACGGCCGTCATCGACGCGGACGGCGTCGCGCGGTTGCTCGTGCCGGACCGCGCGATCGAAGTACGCGAGGGCGCCAGTGCGGAGCTCGCCGGCGGTGCCCGCATCCGCTTCGTGGGGGACGCATGACCGAGCCAGACGACAGCACCCGCCTCTCACGACGCGAGCCCGGTGCGACCGACCAGCCCGAAGACAGCACCCAGCTCGTGAGCCGACGCGACCGACGCGCCGCGTCCGCTGCCGCGGAGGCGGCCGACGCCACCGCCATCGTGTCGCGCGAGACGCCGGCTCCGCCCGTCGACGAGACCGTGATCGTCGACCGTTCGCCGACCGCAGCGACGGTCACGGCGGCGGACGTGGACGACCGCACCGCGCTGGTGCGGCGTCCGGCCGAGGACCAGGCTCCGTCGCCCGAAGAAGCGCCCCCCTCCGATGAGCCTGAGGACGGCACCCTTCTGGTGCGCCGGCCCACTCCGCCGACGGATGCGACCGTGGTGGTCGCCCGTTCGCTGCCGACCCCAGCCCCTCATGCGGAGGACGAGGACGAGGACGAGCACACGATCCTCACCCCCCGCTCACCCGCGTCCGTTGACCCGCTCGACGAGGACGACACGGTCCTGCGTCCCCGCGACGAGCCGCAGGACGCGACGTTGCTGCGCCGCCGCGACCGCCCGACGGATGCGGACGCGGACGACACCGTGCTACGTGCGCGCGACGCCGTAGCGGACGACGCGACGAGCCTGTCGCCGCGCGGGACGACGGCGGGCGCCTCGCCGCGTCTCACGCGCGCACGCCGGGGTGCCGCGAGGCAGACCACCTCGTTCGCGCCCGATGCCGAAACCGATCGCACGCCCGCACGCGAGCGGTATGCGATCCGCACGCCGACGATCACGTCCGCGCCGGCGACCGCCGCCGCATCCCCGGTCGTCGACATCGGCGACGGTGGGCTCGCGGCCCGGATCGCCCGGCGCCGCGCCACCCGCACCCGTCTCACGGTGCTCGCGGGTGTCTCGGCGTTCGTGTTCGTGGGCTCGATCGTCGGCCTCGCGACGCTGCTGAGCATCTGAGCCCCGGCTCGGGTTAGCATCGAAGGCTGTGTCAACGCCGGAACCCGTCATCTCCTTCCCTCCCGAGCTGCCCGTCAGCGCGGCCCGGGAGGAGATCGCGCGCGCCATCGAGGACCACCAGGTCGTGATCGTCGCCGGCGCGACGGGCTCCGGCAAGACGACGCAGCTGCCGAAGATCTGCCTGGAACTCGGGCGCACCCGTATCGCGCACACGCAGCCGCGACGCATCGCGGCGCGGACGATCGCCGAGCGCATCGCCGAAGAACTGCAGGTCCCGCTCGGCTCCACGGTCGGCTACAAGGTGCGCTTCACCGACAAGGTCTCCGCCGACACGCGCGTCGCCCTGGTCACCGACGGCATCCTGCTCAACGAGATCCACCGCGACCGGCTTCTGCGCCGCTACGACACGATCATCATCGACGAGGCCCACGAGCGCTCCCTCAACATCGACTTCCTGCTGGGGTACCTCCGCCGCATCCTGCCCGAGCGACCGGATCTGAAGGTCATCGTGACCTCCGCCACGATCGATCCCGAGAGCTTCGCGCGCCACTTCGCCGACGCCGACGGTGTTCCCGCTCCCGTCGTGGAGGTGTCGGGCCGCACCTACCCCGTCGAGATCCGGTATCGGCCGCTCGTCCCGGAGGCCGACGACGAGACCGAGGAGGCCGTCGTCCCCGCTCCCGAGACCGAGGACGAGGTGAGCGCCATCGTCCAGGCGCTCCGCGAGCTGGACACCGAGGCACCGGGCGACGTCCTCGTCTTCCTTCCCGGCGAGGCGGAGATCCGCGACGCGGCGGATGCGGTGCGCGCCGCCTACGCCTCGGCCACGGCGCCCACCGAGGTGCTGCCCCTCTACGGCCGGCTGTCCGCGGCCGAGCAGCATCGCGTGTTCGAGCGATCTCGCGTCGCGGGAGTGCGACGTCGGGTGATCCTCGCCACGAACGTCGCCGAGACGAGCCTGACGGTTCCCGGCATCCGCTACGTGATCGACACCGGAACCGCCCGCATCTCCCGCTACAGCAACCGATCGAAGGTGCAGCGGCTGCCGATCGAGGCCATCTCGCAGGCCTCCGCGCAGCAGCGGTCCGGCCGTGCCGGAAGAACGGCGCCGGGCATCGCGATCCGCCTGTACGGGGAGGGCGATTTCGAGCGCCGCCCCGTCTTCACCGAGCCGGAGATCCTGCGCACCTCTCTCGCCGCCGTCATCCTGCAGATGCTCGCTCTCGGATTCGGCGACATCTCCGCCTTCCCCTTCCTCACCCCTCCCGACTCCCGGGGCGTCCAGTCGGCGTTCGACCTGCTCGTCGAGCTGCAGGCCGTCCGCCAGAGTCGGCAGGGGTCCGCGCTCACGCAGCTCGGGCGGGAGATCTCCCGGCTGCCGATCGACCCGCGCTTCGCGCGCATGCTCGTCGAGGCGCGGCGCACCGACGTGCTGCCGGACGTGCTCGCGATCGTTGCCGGCATGTCGATCCAGGACGTCCGCGAGCGTCCCGAGGAGCGCCGCGAGGAAGCCGATCGACTGCACGCGCGATTCGTCGATCCCACGAGCGACTTCCTGACTCTCCTGAACCTCTGGAACCACCTGCGTGAGCAGCAGGACGAGCTCGGTTCGAGCGCCTTCCGCCGGCTGTGCCGGGCGGAGATGCTCAACTACGTGCGCGTGCGGGAGTGGTTCGACGTGCACCGCCAGCTCTCGCAGCTACTGGGCCTTCGTCGCGATGCCGAGCGGGCGCCCGGCGCTGCGGACCCCGCCGCGGTGCATCGCGCTCTGCTGTCCGGGCTGCTCTCGCACATCGGCATCCTCGACGAGCGCGAGAAGGGCCGAGAGGGCAAGGGGACGCGCGCGGAGTATCGCGGGGCCCGCGGCACGCGCTTCTCGCTGTTTCCCGGATCCGGCCTGCGAAAGAAGCGGCCGACCGCCGTCATGGCCGCGGAGCTCGTCGAGACGAGCCGCCTCTTCGCCCGCACGGTCGCGGCGATCGATCCGGCCTGGGCCGAGCCCCTCGCGGGCGATCTCGCCAAACGGCAGCTCAGCGAGCCGCACTGGTCGAAGGATGCCGGCGCCGCCACGGCGTACGAGAAGGTCACCCTGTTCGGCGTCGAGATCATCCCGCGACGGCGCGTGCAGCTCGCCCGCTTCGACCGGCCGCTGGCGCGGGAGATGTTCGTGCGCCATGCGCTCGTCGACGAGGAGTGGGATCCCTCGCGCCTGGGCAAGCCCCTCACAGCCTTCGCGCGCCGCAACCTCGAGCTGCGCCGACGCCTGGAGAAGGTCGAGGAGCGCGAGCGCCGCCGCGACATCCTGGCCGGAGACGAGGCGGTCTACGCGTTCTACGACGCCCGTATCCCCGCCGACGTGTTCGACGCCCGCTCGTTCGAGTCCTGGTGGAAGGACGCCGTCGGTCGCACCCCCCGCCTGCTCGATCTGAGCGAGGCCGACCTGCTGGAGGGCGCGGAGCGCGCGGACGAACGCGCCTTCCCGACCCGATGGGCTCAGGGCGACCAAGTGCTCTCGCTCGCGTACCGGTTCGAACCGGGGGCCGCCGACGACGGCGTGACCGCGGTCGTGCCGCTCGCGCTGCTGGCCCAGCTGTCGCCGCGCGGGTTCGACTGGCAGGTGCCGGGCATGCGCGACGAACTCATCACGGCGCTCCTGCGGGCGCTGCCGAAGGCCATCCGGCGCCACGTCGTTCCGGCGGCGGATTGGGCGGCGCGCTTCGCCGAGGAGCTGAACGGCTCGGGTCCCGAGGATCACGCGGGTCTTCCGCCGCTCCCTCTTCGCGACGCCCTCGCCACCCGCATCCAGCGGGTCGCCAACCAGCCGGTGAGCGCGTCCGACTTCGAGATGGACCGCGTGCCCGACCACCTGCTGATCTCGTTCCGCGCGGTCGACGAGCGTGGCCGTGCGGCCGGCTCCGGCCGCGACCTGGTCGCCCTGCAGGAGCGTTTCGCCGATCGCGCCCGTTCCTCCGTCGCACGCTCGCTGCGCCGCGGCCCCGCCGCCCCCGGTGTCGTCGCCGCACCCGGCACACCCGGTGCGCGCGTCACCGCGACCGCCGCCGGTTTCGCGGAACGCACGGGGCTGACCGACTGGGACTTCGGCACGCTCGCCGCGCAGGTCGACACGCGCGTGGCGGGCGGTGTCGTCCGCGGCTACCCCGCGATCATCGATGACGGCGCGAGTGTGTCGCTGCGCATCGAGGCCACCCCGGAGTCTGCAGCCCGGGCGACGCGCGCAGGCATCCGCCGTCTCGTCCTCCAGGCGGTGCCCTCCCCCGTCTCGTATGTGCTCGACCACCTCACCGCCAACGAGAAGCTCGCGCTCGCCGCCTCGCCCTACCCCTCCGCCAAGGGCCTCGTCGAGGACGCGCGCGTCGCGGTCGCGGATGCGGTCATCACCCGCATCGCCCCGGACGGAATCGTGCGCGATCGCGCCGGCTTCGAGGGCCTCAGGGACGCGTTCAGCGCCGCGGTCACGGATGAGCTGTTCCGGGCGACGAGCCTCGTCGCCCGGATCCTGCTGTCCCTGCGGGAGATCGAGCGCGCCATGAAGCGGCAGAACTCGCTGACGCTGCTCGGAGCCCTCGGGGACATCCGCGCCCAGCTGGATGGCCTCGTCTACCCCGGTTTCGTCTCGCGGACAGGGACGGAGCGCCTTGCTCACCTGCCTCGCTACCTGGCGGCGGTCGCCGAACGACTGACGCAGCTGGCCGACCAGCCGGGACGGGATCGGCAACGGCTCACCGAGTACGAGCGCTCCGCCGCCGCGTACACGGAGGCCGGCGGCACGATCCCGCCCGCCGACACCGCGCCCGCGTCCCTCGTGCATGCCCGGTGGCTGCTCGAGGAGTACCGCGTCAGTCTGTTCGCGCAACGGTGGGGAACAGCCGAGCCCGTGTCCGCTCAGCGCATCCTCAAGACCCTGCGCGGCTGATCTCGCCTCGAGCGCCCCGCCGCGTGAGCGATGCCCCCGACACGCAGCACGACGTTGACAACGTCTCCGCGCAGCCAATACGGTGATCCCTGACCGAGAATGTTCTCGGTAACAATGACTGCCCGCCGCATCCGCGGCACACGATTGCGCGACGACGCTCAACCGATCGCCGCGGGGACCGTGACGTCCCCGCGCACGCTCCGCCGCGTCTCGCCCTTCGATGAGAGCGAGGAGCCTCCGCGTGAGCACGCGCCACAGATCCCGAATGCTGACCAGAGGCGGAGCGGTGTGGACCGCGCTCGCGCTCGCCGTCGCCGGCGCGGTCGTCCCGACCGCCGCCCAGGCCGCGACGCCCGCGCCGCTGCTGCACTACACCTTCGACAGCGCCACGGGCACGACGATCCCGGATGCGAGCGGCAACGGGTTCGACGCGACCCTGCAGCAGAGCGGGGGTGCCGTCGCCGACGGCAGCCTCTCGCTGCCCGGTGGGTCCCGCGGCACCGCCGCCTACCTCGACATCCCCACGGCCGGTCTCGTCGGCAAGAAGGACCTGACGATCTCGACCTGGCTCTCGCCGCGCTCGGGCGCCGGCAACACCGCGGCCGCCTTCATCGGCGCCCCCGTCGCATCCGGGAACTCCTACTCGTCGGGATACTGGCTGCTCAATCCCGCCAATCCGAACGGCTACGTCAAGTCGGTCGTCACCAACGCGGTCTCCCCCGGGTCGCCGTGGACCACCGAGGTCGGCCCCGGTGCCACCAATGCCGCGACGTCCGGCATCCGCACGCCCGCCGGCCTCAGCCTGTACACGACGGTCATCGACGGCACCACGGGTCAGCTGCGCGTCTACGTGAACGGAACGCGCATCTCGCAGACCGCGATCGCCCGCGACGTCGCCGCGTTCGGCTCGAGCCTCGTCGCGGTCCTCGGCCGCTCGACCTACAACGACGCGAGCTGGAGCGGGCTGGTCGACGACTTCGCGATCTACGGGCAGGCGCTCAGCGACGCCGACGTCCTGGCGCTCTACAGCGGCGAGGCTCTCGACCGCGCGGTCGCCGCCGTCACGGTCCCCGCGACCGCGGAAGCCGACTTCGCCGTCCCCACCACGAGCGCCGGCGTCACCGTGAGCTGGGGATCGAACAACCCGGCCATCGCCGTCACCGGCGGCACCGCGGCCGTCACCCGCCCCGCCGCGGGCTCGGGCGACGCCGATGTCACACTGACCGCCACCTTCGCCGTCGGCGGCGCCACCCGCATCCAGACCTATCCGGTGCGGGTGCCGCAGCTGCTCTCCGACGCCGAACGCGTGGCGGCAGACCTGGCGGCGATCCAGATCGCGAACCTCGACGACGTCCGCACCAACTTCTCCGTCCCCGCCATCGGCGCACAAGGGTCCACGATCACGTGGACGGTGGACGCGGCGCACGCGGCGTCCGCCGCGCTGCGGGCGGGCGTGCGCGACGACTCGCGCACGGTGGACGTGACACGACCCGCGGCCGGCTCCCCCGAGATCGTCGTCGAGCTGACCGCGGTGGCCGCCCACGGAACGTCGACCGCCAGTCGCACCTTCTCCGCCCGTATCCAACCGCTGCCCGCAGGCGACGAGGAGACCGAGGCGTACTTCTGGACCTTCTTCACGGGTGAGGGCCAGGGCGCCGAGCGGGTGAGCATCGCCGCATCCAAGGGCAACGACGCGCTCAGCTGGAACACCCTGAACGACGGACAGCCGGTGTTCACCTCCACCGTCGGCACCGAGGGACTGCGCGATCCCTTCATCATCCGCGCGCCCGAGGGCGACAAGTTCTACATGATCGCGACGGATCTGAAGATCGACGGCCTGGCCGGCGGATTCACGACGGCGCAGATCTCCGGCTCGCGCTACATCGAGGTCTGGGAGTCCGACGACCTGGTGAACTGGTCCGAGCAGCGTCATGTGAAGGTCTCGAGCGACTACGCCGGAAACACCTGGGCGCCGGAGGCATATTGGGACGAGGAGCTGGACACGTTCGTCGTCTTCTGGGCGTCGAACCTCTACCCGACCACGAACGCCGCCGATCGCACGGCCGTCACCTACAACCGGATGATGTACGCGACGACGGATGACTTCGTGACCTTCTCCGAACCGCGGATCTGGAGCGACGTGCGCCGGGGTTCGGGTCTCGGCCTCATCGACTCCACCGTCGCGAAGGTCGACGGCGTCTACCACCGCTTCACCAAGGACGAGGCGAGTATGACGATCCGCCACGAGAAGTCGACCGACCTGCTGGCGACGATCACGGGCACCCTGCCGGGCACCTCAGGTCCGGCGGACGAGTGGACGCTCGTGAAGGAGCGGGTCGCCAGCGGCCTGCCCAACGGGGAGCCCGGCGGCACGTTCACCAGCGGCGAGGGCGCCAACATCTTCCCCGCCAACGCGGATGATGTGAACGGCCTGGACTGGTTCCTGTTCATCGATCAGCCCAACTACCACGGCGGCCCCAACCACTACGTCCCGTTCGGGACCACGAACCTCGAGGACGGGAACGCCTGGCAGCCGCTCGGCGCGAAACTGCGCCAGTCGCTCCCCCAGAACGCGGACGGCGGCAAACCGCGCCACGGCACGGTCATCCCGATCACGCGCTCCGAGTATCAGCGCGTGCTCGAGGCCTACGCGAGCGACATCGCGGTCGCTTCGGTCGACGAGATCGCGGTGACGACGCGGGCGGGGGTCGCGCCCACGCTGCCGCAGGCGCACCTGACGAAGGCGGACGGCTCGCGGCAGAGTGTCGACGTCGTCTGGGATGCCGTCGCTCCCGCCGCCTACGCCGCCGCGGGCACGTTCACCGTCGCCGGCATCGCACAGGACGACTCGCGCATGCCGGTGCAGGCCACCGTCACCGTCACCCCCGCGGTGTCCGTGCAGGCCACGACCAGCGCGCGATGCCTGGCGGGCAAGGCCGTGATCTCGGTCGCCGTCAGCAACACCGGTGACAGCTCGGCTGTGGCCACCATCACAAGCGTGTACGGCGCGAAGACCGTCACGGTGGCGGCGGGCCAGAGCGCGTCGACCGCCTTCACGACACGGCTCGGGGCGATGCCCGCGGGAACGGCCACGGTCTCCGTGACCCAGGCGGGTGCGACCGCGAACCTCACGGCACCGTACCCGTCGCTCGCCTGCGGCTGAGTCCCGGTGCCCCGCCCCGTGGGGACCGGCGAGTCGATCGCCGGTCCCCACGGGGCGCATTGCGTCCAGGCTCGACACAGGGCAGAGTGGCGAGCACCATGACACACGCGATCGTCTACTCCGAGCACGGCGGCCCCGACGTCCTCGCCCTCACCGAAGTCGAGATCCCCTCCCCGGACGCCGGCCAGGTGGCGGTGCGGATCGAAGCCGCGGGCGTCAACCCGATCGATGCGAAGCTGCGAGCGGGCCTGCGCGGCCCCGTCCCGATGACCCATCCCCGCCGCATCGGCAGCGACGGCGCCGGCGTGGTGACGGCTGTGGGCGAAGGCGTGGAAGGCTTCCGCGTCGGGGATGCGGTCGTGATCTTCTCCGCCGGCGGCCTCTACGCGGAAGAGGCGATCGTCAAGGTCGGGTCGGTCCAGCCGAGGCCTCCCCAGGTGGACGCCGCGACCGGCGCCGCCCTCGGCATCCCCGTCGGCACCGCCTACCAGTCGCTGCGCTCGCTCGACGTGCGCAGCGGCGACACCCTCGTCGTCCACGCGGGCTCGGGCGCCGTCGGTCAGGCCGCCGTGCAGTTCGCCGTGCTCTGGGGCGCGACGGTCGTCGCCACCTCGTCCCCCTCGCGTTTCGACCGGCTCCGTGAACTCGGCGCGATCCCGGTCGCGTACGGCGACGGACTCGAACAGCGCCTGCGCGAGGCCGCACCCCAGGGCTACACCGCGGCGTTCGACGCGGCGGGAACGGACGAGGCCATCGCCGCCTCACTCGCCCTGGTCGAGGATCGTTCGCGCATCGCAACGATCGTGCGCGGCGCGGATGCGGCGGGATTCGGCATCCGCGGATTCTCCGGCGGATCCCCCGAACCGCTCACCGACCAGCAACTCTCGTGGCGGGCCGAGGCCATTCCCGTCGTTCTGGCGCTCCTCTCGGCGGGCCACTTCTCGGTCGAGCTCGGCGAGCAGCTTCCGCTCGCGGACGCACCGCAGGCGCACCGTCTCATCGAGGCGCATGCGCCGGGCAAGATCACGCTCGTGCCCTGACGTCCACACGTCGATGACGCCGCGTGTCGGCGCGGTGGCCTCCCGCGTGCGCCGGTGTGAGACTCGCCGCATGGCAAAGCGCATCATCCTGAACGCCTTCGACATGACGTGCGTCAGTCACCAGTCCGCGGGCACCTGGCGCCACCCCGACAGCAGGGCCACGACGTACAAGGACCTCGAGTACTGGACCGAGCTCGCGAAGCTCCTCGAACGGGGTCGGTTCGACTCGCTGTTCATCGCGGACGTTCTGGGTACGTACGACGTGTACCGGGGCTCCGCGGCCACGGCGCTCGGCGACGCCGACCAGGTGCCGGTGAACGATCCATTCCTCCAGGTTCCGGCGATGGCGCTCGTCACCGAGCACCTCGGCTTCGGCGTCACAGCGGCACTGACGTACGAGCAGCCGTATGCGCTCGCGCGCAAGTTCTCGACGCTCGACCATCTGACGAAGGGCCGCGTCGCGTGGAACGTGGTGACGAGCTACCTGAACAGCGCCGCGATCAACCTCGGCCTGAGCAAGCAGATCGCGCACGACGACCGCTACGAGATCGCGGAGGAGTTCGTCGACGTCACCTACAAGCTCTGGGAAGGCTCGTGGGAGGAGGACGCCGTCATCGCCGACCGCGAACGCGGGGTGTACACCGACGCGGCGAAGGTGCATCCGATCGGCCACCAGGGCACGTACTACTCCGTCCCCGGCATCCACCTGAGCGAGCCGTCGCCGCAGCGCACCCCGGTGATCTTCCAGGCCGGCGCCTCCCCGCGCGGTCGCGCCTTCGCCGCCCGCCACGGCGAGGGCGTCTTCATCAGTCCCGCGAACCCCGCCCAGGCACGCGAGATCGTGCGCGACATCCGCTCGCGCGCGGCGGCGGAGGGGCGCGACCCCGACGACGTGAAGACCTTCGCGCTGGTCACCGTCATCACCGCCGAGTCGGATGCGGCGGCTCAGGCCAAATACGAGGACTATCTGTCCTACGCCTCGGGCGAGGGGATGCTCGCGTTCTACGGCGGCTGGACCGGCATCGACTTCGGGCAGTGGGATCCCGACCAGCCACTGGAAGAGGTGGAGAACGACAGCCTTCGCTCGGTGCTCTCCTCTCTCGCGAAGATCGACCCCGAACGCCGATGGACCCCCGCCGACATCGTCGCGCAGCGCTCCATCGGCGGGATGGGGCCGGTCATCGTGGGCGGCCCCGAGACCGTCGCCGACGAGCTGGAGCGGTGGGTCGACGAGGGCGAGATCGACGGCTTCAACTTCGCGTACGCGATCACACCGGGATCCTTCGAGGATCTCGTGGAGTTCGTCGTGCCCGAGCTCCAGCGCCGCGGACGGGCACAGACCGAGTACGCGGGCTCGACGCTGCGCGAGTCGCTCTACGGCGCCGGCCACGCGCGGGTCGCCGACACGCATCCGGCCGCGCGCTACCGCGGGGCCTTCACCGACGGCGCGAGCGCGGCGGACGGCACCCTGCCCTCACGCATCGCCGAGCGGCTCGCCGTGCTCTGACACACGCATGACGAGGGGCCCCGCCGATCGGCGGGGCCCTTCGTCATGGTGACGGTGCTCAGTTGCCGGAGCGCCGCTTGTTGTACACGTCGAAGGCGACGGCGAGAAGGAGCACGAGGCCCTTCACGGCCTGCTGCCACTCGATGCCGATGCCCATGATCGACATACCGTTGTTCAGCACACCGATGATCAGACCACCGATGATCGCACCGCCGATCGTTCCGACGCCGCCCTGCACCGCCGCGCCGCCGATGAAGGCCGCCGAGATGGCCTCGAGCTCGAAGCCGTCACCGGCCTTGGGGCCGGCGAGGTTCAAACGAGCGGTGAAGATGAGGCCGGCCAGCGCTGCCAGCAGTCCCATGTTGACGAACAGCCAGAAGTCGACCCGGCGGGTCTTGATACCCGACAGCTCCGCCGCGTGGCGGTTGCCGCCGATCGCGTAGATGTGGCGGCCGAAGACCGAGCGGTTCATGACGACGCCGTAGACGAGCACGAGAACGGCCAACACGATGAGCGTGACCGGGATGCCCTTGTACGCGGCGAGCGAGTACGTGAAGAACGCGATCGCTGCGGAGATGAGCACGAGCTTGGCGATGAACCAGACGATCGGCTCGACATCCTGTCCGTACTTGCGCCGTCCCGCACGGGTGCGCCACTGCTGCACGACCAGGGCGATGATGCCGACGGCACCGATCAGCAACGTGAACACATCCGGGTCGCCGCCGAAGATGCCGTCGAGGAAGCCGTTGCCGAGCGCCCGGTACTCGTCGGGGAAGGAGCCGATGTTCGCGTTGCCGAGCACCACGAGCGCGAGCCCGCGGAAGATGAGCATGCCCGCGAGGGTCACGATGAAGGCGGGGATGCCGACGAAGGCGACCCAGAAGCCCTGCCACGCGCCCACGAGCGCGCCGATGGCGAGCGACAGGATGATCGCGAGCCACCAGGGCAGGCCCCACTGCACCGCGAAGACGCCCGAGACCGCTCCGATGAAGGCGGCGACGGATCCGACCGACAGGTCGATGTGGCCGGCGATGATGACCATCACCATGCCGATCGCGAGCACGAGGATGTAGCCGTTCTGCACGACCAGGTTCGAGATGTTCTGCGGACGCAGCAGGATGCCGTCGGTCAGGACGGCGAACAGCACCACGACCGCGAGCAGCGCGATGAAGATGCCGTTCTTGCCCAGGTCCGTGAGCACGTGCGTGATCCAGCGGGTGGCCTTGTTGTCGACCGGGTTGATCGTCGCCCCGGCGGCGGTGTCGTTGTTCGACATGTCGTTGTCTCCTGCGAGCCCCGTCAGCGGGGCTTCTCCATGGTCATGAGCTTGAGAACGGATTCGGGGCTCGCCTCTGCGATCGGCAGCTCTCCCGTGATGCGACCCTCGGACAGCGCGTAGACGCGGTCCGAGATGCCGAGCAGTTCGGGCAGCTCGGATGAGATGACGATGATGCCCTTCCCGGATGCGGCGAGCTTGTTGATGATCGTGTAGATCTCGTACTTCGCACCCACGTCGATGCCGCGGGTCGGCTCGTCGAGGATCAGCACATCGGGATCCGAGTAGATCCACTTCGAGAGCACGACCTTCTGCTGATTGCCGCCGGAGAGCTTTCCCGTCTTGACCAGCACGCTGGGCGCCTTGATGTTCATGTCGCGGCGGTACTCGTTCGCGACGCGGTACTCCTCGTTGTCGTTGACCAGGCCCGCCTTCTCGAGCTTCTTGAGCGAAGCCATGGAGACGTTGCGCTTGATGTCCTCGATGAGGTTCAGCCCGTACGTCTTGCGGTCCTCGGTCGCGTAGGCGAGTCCGTTGTCGATGGCCTCCGAGACGGTGCGCGTCTTGATCTCCTTGCCACGCATGAACACCCGACCGGAGATCCGCGTCCCGTAGCTGTGGCCGAACAGGCTCATGGCGAACTCGGTGCGACCGGCGCCCATGAGGCCCGCGATCCCGACGATCTCTCCCGCCCGCACCGTGATGGACACGTCGTCGACGACGACGCGCGAGGTGTCGACGGGATGGTGAGCCGTCCAGTTCTCGACCCGCAGCAGCTCTTCGCCGATGTGGGGCTCGTGATCCGGGTAACGGTGCTCGAGGTCGCGACCCACCATGTCCTTGATGATGCGGTCCTCGGTGACGTCGTTCTTCGCGATCGTCTCGATCGTCTTGCCGTCGCGGATGACGGTGACCGTGTCGGCGACCTTCTTGATCTCGTTGAGCTTGTGGCTGATGATGATCGACGTGATCCCCTGACCCTTCAGGTGCAGGATCAGATCCAGGAGGTGGGCGGAGTCCTCGTCGTTCAGCGCGGCGGTCGGCTCGTCGAGGATCAGCAGCTTGACCTCCTTCGAGAGCGCCTTCGCGATCTCGACGAGCTGCTGCTTGCCGACGCCGATCTGGTTGATCTTCGTCGTGGGGTTCTCCCGCAGACCGACCCGGGCGAGGAGCTTGCCCGCCTCGAAGTTCGTCGCGTTCCAGTCGATGAGACCGAGCGGGCCGCGCTGCTCGTTGTTGAGGAAGATGTTCTCGGCGATCGACAGGTACGGGCTGAGCGCCAGCTCCTGGTGGATGATCACGATGCCCTTGGCCTCGCTGTCGCGGAGGTTGCGGAACGCGACCTCCTCGCCGTTGTAGACGATCTGTCCGTCATACGTGCCGTGGGGGTACACACCCGACAGCACCTTCATGAGCGTCGACTTACCGGCGCCGTTCTCACCGCAGATGGCGTGCACCTCGCCGCGCTGGACGGCGAGATTCACGTTCGAGAGTGCTTTGACTCCCGGGAATGTCTTGGTGATCCCACGCATCTCGAGGATGTTCTGGGACATCGTTGCTCCTCTTTCCTGTCGCCGACGGGAGTGTGCCGGGCGGCACGGGGCCGCCCGGCACGGATCCTCGGTTGTCAGCCGTTGATCTCGTCTTCGGTCCAGTAGCCGCTGTCGACCAGGACCTCCTTGATGTTGTCCTTGACCACGATCTGCGACTCGAGCAGGTAGGACGGGACGACCTTCTTGCCGTTGTCGTAGTCCTCGGTGTTGTTCACCTCGGGCTCCTCGCCCTTCAGCAGAGCGGAGGCCATCTTGACGGCGACCTCGGCCAGCTTGCGAGTGTCCTTGAAGATGGTCGCGTACTGCTCACCGGCGACGATGGCCTTCACGGAGTCGATCTCGGCGTCCTGACCCGAGATGATCGGCCACTCGGCACCGACCGAGTAGCCGGCGTCGGTGAGAGCCGAGATGATGCCGCGCGAGATGCCGTCGTAGGGCGAGAGCACCGCGTTGACCTTCGAGCCGTCGGAGTACGTCGAGGTGAGGATGTTCTCCATGCGCTTCTGCGCCGTCTCGCCGTCCCAGCGCAGCGTCGCCGCCTGCTGGAAGTCGGTCTGACCGCTCTTGACGACCAGGACCTTCTTGTCGATGTAGGGCTGGAGCGTGTCGATCGCGCCATTCCAGAAGAACGTGGCGTTGTTGTCGTCGGGCGAACCGGCGAACAGCTCGATGTTGAACGGGCCGGCCGGAGCGGATGCCGCGGCCTTGCCGTCGAGGTCGGTGAGCCCCAGGCCGTTGAGCAGCGAGTTGGCCTGCTGCACGCCGACCTTGTAGTTGTCGAACGACGCGTAGTAGTTGACGTTCTCGCTGTCGCGGATGAGGCGGTCGTAGGCGATGACGGGGATGTCGCCGTCGGCGGCCTCCTGCAGGACGCTGGTGAGCGTCGTGCCGTCGATCGAGGCGATGATCAGGGCCTTGGCACCCTTGGTGATCATGTTCTCGATCTGCGAGACCTGCGTGGGGATGTCGTCCTCTGCGTACTGCAGGTCGACGGTGTAGCCCTGGTCCTCGAGCTGCTTCTTGACGGCGTTGCCGTCCTGAATCCAGCGCTCGGAGCTCTTGGTGGGCATGGCGACGCCGATGAGTCCGCCGTCTCCGCCGCTGTCCCCGCCGCTGCCGCCCGCGCTGCTGCCGCAGCCCGAGAGCATGAGCGCGCCGGCGGCGACGGTTGCCGCGGCGAACAGGAACTTGGTGCTCTTCACAGTGTGTCCTTTCGTAAGACGTCTCTGTCTGCTGTGTTCAGTTGTACGTAGGGGGAAGTCTTCAGGCGGCCGAACGAGGAGTCCGGTGCGCTTCGCCGTGCTGGCCGTAGACGTGCTGGTAGCGCTCGTAGAGGCGATCGATCACCTGTTCCGGCAGCGGCGTGAGCGAACCGCGCTGGGCGGCGATGTGCACGGTGCGGGCGACGTCCTCGAGCATGACCGCGGCCTTGACCGCATCCCGTGCCGTGGCGCCGATCGTGAATGGGCCGTGCCCGGCCATCAGGACCGCCGGCGAGCGGTGATCGGTGAGCGTGTCCACGATGCCTCGGCCGATCGAGTCGTCGCCGATGATCGCGAACGGCCCGACCGGGATCGGACCGCCGAACTCGTCGGCCATCGCGGTGATGACGCAGGGAATCTCTTCGCCGCGTGCGGCCCAGGCCGTCGCGTAGTCGGAGTGCGTGTGCACGATGCCGCCCACGGCGGGCATGTTCCGATAGACGTATGCGTGCGCCGCCGTGTCGCTGGAGGGCTGCCGGTCGCTGCCGGGGGTGTCTTCCACGACCCTGCCGTCGAGGTCGCAGAGGATCATGTTCTCGGGCGCCAGATCGTCGTACGAGACCCCCGAGGGCTTGATCACGAACAGGTCCGCCCCCGGCACACGCTCCGAGATGTTGCCGCCGGTCCACACGACCAGCCCGTTGCGCACGAGCTCGCTGTGAAGGGCTGCGACCTCGGCGCGCACGCGAGCGATCACGACCTCGGTCTTCACCCCCGTGGCGTAGCCCTCGCCTCGAGCGGCATCGATTGCGGACACGCGTCGACTCCTTCGTCTCTCGAAACCCCGTTGTGACGATCGATGTGACCGTTCACATTGCTGCGCAAGTGTAACGCCACGGATCGGCTTCCTGTCAACCCGCTGAGAGATCTCGGGTTGATAACGCCCGTCAGATCGGGCTGACCGGCCCGGAGGAGCCCCGGACGATGAGTTCCGGCACGATGGGCGCGACGACCGCATCCGAGCCGTCCGCCGGGCCCAGCAGGATGTCGACGCAGCGCCGGCCGAGGTCGGCGAAGTCCTGGCGGACCGTGGTCAACGGCGGCCAGAAGTGCGCGGATTCGGGGATGTCGTCGAAGCCCACGACGCTGATGTCCCCCGGGACGTCGAGGCCCTCGTCGCGGATCGCATGCAACAGCCCCAGAGCCATCTGGTCGTTCGAGGCGAACACCGCGGTGAAGTCCCGCACGCGCAGCAGCTCCCGGCCCGCGTAGTAGCCGAACTCCGCGGTCCAGTCGCCGAGGATGGGGGCGGTGGTGGGCACGTCGTTCGCGCTCATCTCCTCGAGGAAGCCCCGCATCCGGGCCTCCGCCTCGATCCAGTCCTGTGGCCCCGCGAGGTGGTAGATCCAGCGATGGCCGAGCTGGATCAGATGGCGCGTGGCGAGGCGGGCACCTGCGATCTGGTCGACGGACAGCGCGTGCTGCGGGTCGAGCTCGGTGGACTGCAGCGTGACGTACGGCACGTCGAGGTGCTGCTCGGCGAGCGCGCGGAAGACGCGGACCTGCGGCGCGATGACGACGAGACCTTCGACGGACTGCGCCATCAGATGCGCGATGCCGTCGGGGATCGAATCGGGGTCATGGGGCGAGATGTTCGCGGTGCTCACCCAGTAGCCGCGCTCGCGGGCGGCGGACTCGATGGCGGCGATGCTGGAGGCCGGTCCGTACTGCGTGCTGGACGCGGACAGGATCCCGATGGTCTGTGAGCGGCTGGTCACCAGCGCCCGTGCGGCTCGATTGGGCCGGTACTGCACCTGCGCCATCACGGCGAGGACTCGCTCGCGCGTCTCCGGCCGGATGCTCGGATGGTTGTTGATCACCCGTGAGACGGTCTGATGGGAGACCTCCGCCAAGCGCGCGACATCGCGGATACTGGGCCGTCGCCCCGTCGCATCGTCGCTCATTGGATCTCCCGGGCCGTGCGCACGGTCACACGCCCGTTGCCATTATGCACGCCATGCCCGCGGCCGCCCGCTTCCTGCGGCCGTGTGACAGTCACATTGGAGGCATCGAACAACTTCCCGGTGCAGGCCGAGGCGCACGGTCTACTGTGGATCCATGGCGGATTTCCTCGGACGTCTCCCCCTGAGTAACAGGGAGCGCCGGGACGAGTCCGCCGTGAGCGGGGACCGACGCGCGGCCATCGCCGATGCGCTCGATGAGGCTGCGCGTCTGCTCGCCGAATCCGCGTCCGACGACGCGGAGCACTGCGCCAGGGCGCGCCGGTTCCTCGAGGAGGCCGGCCTCGGAACGGGCGCTGCGGGGGGCAACCCCGACGAGCTCCGGGCCCTCGCGGTGGCCGTCCGCCAGGGACGCAAGCGCAGCATCCGCATGCTCACCCGCGTCGTCCGGGCGCTTCTGGTGCTCGGCGACGCGCTCGCCGTCGCCCCGCGTGTCGATGCCGGGGTGACGGGAGCCGTCGCGCTTTACGCCGCGACGACCGCACCGTTCGATCGACGCGCGGCACTGCGCGGCCACACCGTCCGCGCGAGCGACGAGGAATGGGAGTTCGGGCGCGGCCCCGTGATCACCGACACCGGCCGCGCCATCCTGCGGTTCGTCCTGGCACTCGACGATGTGGCGCCGCGCCCTCTCAGCTCCCGGTGATGAGGTCCCGGTAGAAGCCGATCCCCCGCAGCCACACCTCGACGCGGATGCGCTCGTTGTGCGCGTGCAGCGCCTCGCGCTCGGCGCGGGTGAGGTGGAAGGGCGTGAAGCGGTAGACGTTGTCGCAGATCCCCGTGAACCAGCGGCTGTCGCTCGCACCCAACTGGATGTAGGGCGTCGCCACGATCTCGCTGCCCAGCGACGAGTCGATCGCGCGCGCGATGCGACGCCACGGCTCACCACGCCACGGTGAGATGGGTGAGGGCTCGCTCGCCGCGCGGACCTCGATCTCGATCGTCTCGTCGGCGATGACGCGGCGGATCCGCGCGACGGCGGATGCGGCCGTGTCACCGGTGAGCAGGCGCACGTTGATCGCGGCACGCGCCGTCGCGGCCAGCACGTTCTCCCCCGGCGCACCCTCGAGCTCGGTCGCCACCGCGGTCGTGCGCACCAGGGCGTTCGTCTCGGGGCCCAGCCGCGCCAGCACACCGGCGATCAGCGGGCCCGTGAACGCGAGGGAGCGCAAGGCTGTGCCGAGAGGCCTCGGCGCGTGCGGTGCGAGCGTGCGGAGCATCGCGCGCACCGGAGGCACGAGCCGCACGGGGAACGGATGCCGGGCCAGCCGGTCGACGGCACGTGCCAGCCGCGCCGTCGCCGGACGCGCCGGCGGCGTGGATGCGTGACCCCCCTGCTCGCGCGCGGTGAGCCAGACCGTCATCGTGCCGCGCTCGGCGACGCCGATCATCGCCGTCGGACGCGCGATCCCCGGGAGCACCCCGTCGACGACGGCACCGCCCTCGTCGACCACGAGCGCCGGCCGCACACCGCGCGTGCGCAGCGCCTCCGCGATCGCGCGCGCTCCGTCGCCTGCGGTCTCCTCGTTGTGCCCGAAGGCGAGGTACACGTCGTGCTCGGGCACGACTTCGCGCATCAGCAGTTCTTCGACGGCCTCCAGGATGGCCACGAGCGCGCCCTTGTCATCGATCGCTCCCCGCGCGTAGACCGCCTGGTCGGCTCCGTCACCGACGAGCTCGGCACCGAACGGATCCCGATCCCAGTCCTCCTCGACCACGGGGACGACATCTTGATGCGCCATGAGCACGACCGGTCGCTCCGACGAACGCCCCGGCCATCGGAAGAGGAGTGCATGACCGGCGACGAGCTCCCGCTGCAGCCGAGCGTGCACAAGGGGATACAGGCGCTCGAGCGTGGCGTGGAACTCGTCGAACGCCGCCGTGTCGACCCGCGACTCGTCCGCGTAGGAGACCGTCGCGATCCTCAGGAGTTCCCGCAGTCTGTCCAGTGCCGTCGCCACGAGCCGAGCCTACTGCCGTACCCCTTGGGTACGGTGGTCGCATGACCACTGTCTCGAGTTCTCGCCTGCGTTGGGGCATCCTCGCCACCGGCAACATCGCCCACACGTTCACGAGCGATCTGCGCACTGCGGGCCTCGACGTCCGAGCGGTCGGCTCGCGTTCACTCGAAAGCGCCCAGCGCTTCGCCGCGGAGTTCGACATCCCCCATGCGCACGGCGACTACGCCTCGCTTCTGGCCGACGACGAGATCGACATCGTCTACATCGCGACCCCGCATCCCGCTCATGCCGAGAACGCGCTGGAGGCCCTCGCAGCGGGCAAGCACGTGCTCGTCGAGAAGCCGTTCACCCTGACCGGCGACGAGGCCGAGCGCGTGCGCGTCGCGGCGGAGGAAGCAGGGCTCCTGGCCATGGAGGCCATGTGGACCCGGTACCTGCCGCACATGATGCGCATCCAGGAGCTGCTCGCCGCCGGTGCGCTGGGCGAGGTGCGCGCCGTGACGGCGGATCACACCCAGTTCATCTCGACCGATCCTGCCCACCGCCTGAACGCGCTGGAGCTCGGCGGGGGCGCCCTGCTCGATCTCGGCATCTACCCGCTGTCGTTCGCCTGGGACGTGCTGGGGGCGCCCGTGCGCCTCACGGCGAGCGGGCGGCTGGGTGAGACGGGCGCCGACATCGATGTCGCAACCCTCGCCTCCTACACGAACGGCGCGCTGGCGACCACCTTCTCCTCTGCCCAGGGCATCGGGCCGAACCGCGCCGCGATCATCGGCACCGATGCCCGCATCGAGATCGACCCGACCTGGTACAACGCGACGGGCTTCACGCTCACGAACCGCTCCGGCGATGTCGTCGAGACGTTCCGTTGCCCGGATGCCGGACGCGGCATGCAGTACCAGGCGCTTGCGGCCGAGCAGATCATCGCGGACGGTCGCCGGGACAGTGATCGCCTGCCCATCGCCGAGACGGTCGCGATCATGAGACAGCTCGACGACATCCGCGCGCAGATCGGCGTGCGCTACCCGAGCGAGGGCTGACATGGCGGATCTGTCGACGAGCCGCGTGGCCGTCTATCTGGACTTCGACAACATCGTCATGAGCTGGTACGACCGCGTACACGGCCGCAACGCCTATTCGCGCGACCGGTCGCGTATCGCCGAGCAGCCGCACGATCCGGAGATCACCGAGAAGCTGGCACGCGCGACGGTCGATGTGGGCGCGATCATCGACTACGCCGCATCCTTCGGCACGCTCGTGCTGACACGCGCCTACGCCGACTGGTCGTCGCCGGTCAACGCCGAGTACCGGTCGCAGCTGGTGGCGCGCGCGGTCGACCTCGTGCAGCTGTTCCCCGCGGCCGCCTACGCCAAGAACGGCGCCGACATCCGACTCGCGGTCGACACCGTGGAGGACATGTTCCGCCTGCCGGATCTGACGCACGTCGTGATCGTCGCGGGCGACTCGGATTACGTGCCCCTCGCGCAGCGGTGCAAGCGTCTCGGGCGCTTCGTCGTGGGCGTGGGAGTGGCCGGCTCCACCGCCAAATCGCTCGCGGCCGCCTGCGACCGCTTCGACGCCTACGACTCGCTGCCCGGCGTGCAGGTCCCCGAACCCGCGAAGAAGGATGCGGCCTCGAACGCTCCCCGCTCACGCAAGCGGTCCGTGGATCCCGCGGCCGATCTGCTCGAGCGCGCGCTGCGCCTGGAGAACGACAAGGACCCGTCGCAGTGGCAGCACGCGTCCGCCGTCAAGAGCCTGATCACCCGCCTCGATTCCTCGTTCAGCGAGAAGGCTCTGGGCCACCGCAGCTTCACCGAGTTCGTCGCCGCGCATCCTGACATCGCCGAGATGGACGAGACCGACAACATCGTCCGGATGCGGCTGGTCGAAGCCAAGCGCTGACAGGCCGCATCCGGCTCGCCTTCAGTCGCGAGGGGCGCGCGTGCTCCACAGCGCCCAGGCGACGAGCGCGGGCTGGAAGAAGAGTCGGACCAGTCGCTTGACGTCGGTGTCGAGCCCGAAGCCGTCGCGACGGTGGGTGAACTGGGCCCAGTTGCCCGGAAGCACCGCGATGAAGAACGCTGCCAGCAGGGCACCCATGCGCCGGCGCTGCGATGGCAATGCCACCAGTGCCGTGCCGAGGGCGATCTCCACCGCGCCCGACGCGAGCACGACCGCATCCTCGTCGAGGGGCGTGGCGTCCACGACCCAGTCGGGCACCTGCGCGCGGAACTCCTTTCGCGCCCAGAACAGGTGGCTGACACCGGCGAACACCATGGCGGCGCCCAGCGCCCACCGTGCGAAAGTCCTCATGCTCTGATTCCACCTCGCTTCGAGACGTCTGTCGAGCCCCACGCGGTCGTTGCGCTTGCGTGCTCGGACATCGCGCTCATGACGCGTTCGCGTCGATCAGCGCCGCCGCCGTCCGGATGAAGTCGAGATAATGCTCGGGGTCGTCCCGTTCGACGATCACCCGGAGGACGACCTCGTCGACCGCTGCGCGGTACGCCGTCACGCGCTCCGCGTCGTCGAGGGAGCTGATCACCGTGTCGCGCGCGCTGAATCCGAGGCGCGCGAAGTTGGCGGCGTAGGCGGGGTAGCCGGCATACGCATCGGCCTCGGCGAGCAGCCGCGGCAACGCCGCCGCATCGAGCGCCGTTCTCACGTAGAGGATGGTGCGACTGTCCGGCTCGCGCTGCGCTGCGGCGGCATCGGGGGTCAACCAATTGAGCAGCTGGCCGTCGGCGACCGATGTCGCGAGCCGGCGCATCCGCGGGCCGAGGGCGCCCACGACGACCTGCGCTCCGGGCACGCCCGCGCGCAGGGCCTCGATCCCCCGCTCCACGAGCGCCAGCTGATGCGAGGGCGCGGACCCGGAGCCGATGCCCACGGTGAGCCTGCCTGCCGGCAGGTCCGCGGCCTGCAGCGCGGCGACGAGCGAGTCCGGCTCCCGTCGATCCAGCGGCACGACCCCGGTGGCGAGCCCGATCCGATCCGTGACCGTCGCCGCGGCGGCGAGCGCCGCCACCGCGTCGCCGCTCGGAGTGTCGTTCACCCAGAGCGTGGCGAAGCCGGCCTCCTCGGCGGCGGGGGCCAGGGCAGCGACGAGATCGGGCCCGAGGGCCCCTGCCAGTCCGAGCGAGAGCGAAGCGGGAAGCACCATCCCTTCACCCTGCCGCGTGCATACGAGGACCGCCACCCCTTGCGCACGGCAGGGGGTGGCGGTCTGTTCGGATCAGGCGGCGACGGCGCTGCGGACCACGGCCGCAGCCACCGGCCGACCGTCGACGACGTCGATGCGCACGGCACCCTGATCGCTCAGTTCGCCGGAGACGAGCAGGTCGGCGATACGGTCGTCGATCTCCCGCTGGATGAGCCGGCGCAGCGGTCGCGCGCCGTACTCGGGCTCGTAGCCGTGCTCGGCCAGCCAGTCCACGACCGCTTCGGTCGCCTCGAACGAGATCTCCCGCCGCGCCAGCCGGGTTGCGCTCTGCTCCAGGAGGAGGGACACGATGCTGCGAAGCTGCGCCTTCTCGAGCTTGCGGAACAGCACGATCTCGTCAATGCGGTTCAGGAACTCGGGCCGCATCGCCTCGCGAAGCTTGCCCATGACACGCGCGCGCAGCTCGCTCTCGTCGCCGAAGCCCGTCGCCCCGCCGCCGTCGGCGATGAACCCGATCGCGCCGGAGCGCGATGCGAGGAACTCGCTGCCGATGTTCGAGGTCATGATGACGACGGTGTTGCGGAAGTCGACCGTGCGGCCCTGGCCGTCGGTCAGCCGGCCGTCGTCGAGCACCTGCAGCAGCAGGTTGAACACGTCGGGATGCGCCTTCTCGATCTCGTCGAACAACACCACCGAGTACGGTGCGCGACGCACCCGCTCGGTCAGCTGACCCGCCTCGTCGTATCCGACGTATCCGGGAGGGGCCCCCACGAGACGGGAAACCGTGTGGCGCTCGCCGAACTCGCTCATGTCGAAGCGGATCACGGCGTTCTCGTCCTCGAAGAGTGAGGATGCGAGGGTCTTCGCCAGCTCCGTCTTGCCCACACCCGTGGGTCCGAGGAAGAGGAACGACCCCACCGGGCGGCGGCTGTCGCCCATACCGGTGCGGTTGCGCCGGACCGCCGTCGCGACGGCGGCGACCGCCGCATCCTGACCGATCACCCGGGCGTGCAGCTCGGACTCGAGTCCTGCCAGCCGCCCGCGCTCGCTCTCCGTCAGACGCGACACCGGGATGCCCGTGCTGCGGCTGATGACGGCGGCGATGTGCTCGGCATCCACGACCTGCTCGCCGCGCACCGCGTCGCGACGTGTCGCCTCGTCGATGCGGCGCTGTACATCGGCGATCTCGTCGCGCAGACGCATCGCGTCCTCGTAGCGCTCCGCCGCCACCGCTGCGTTCTTGTCCGCCTCGAGCGTGGCCAGCTGCGCCATCAGCTCGGACACGTCGACCGCGACGCCCAGCCGCAGCCGGAGTCGCGCCCCGGCCTGGTCGATGAGGTCGATCGCCTTGTCCGGCAGGACGCGGTCGCTCAGGTAACGGTCGCTGAGCTCGACAGCGGCACGCAACGCGTCGTCGGTGTAGGTGATGGCGTGGTGCTGCTCGTAGGCGGGGCGCAGCCCGTGCAGGATCCGCACCGCATCCTCGACCGAGGGCTCCCCCACCTTCACCGGCTGGAACCGACGCTCCAGCGCCGGGTCCTTCTCGATGGTGCGGTACTCGGCGAGCGTGGTCGCGCCCACCAGGTGCAGGTCGCCACGAGCGAGGCGGGGCTTGAGGATGTTGCCGGCATCCATCGCGCCGTCGCTGCCGGCGCCCGCGCCGACGACGGTGTGCACCTCGTCGATGAAGACGATGAGCTCGCCCTTGCGTTCTGCGATCTCCGTCATCGTCGCGGTCAGGCGCTCCTCGAAGTCGCCGCGGTAGCGGGCGCCCGCGAGCATCGCGGGAAGATCCAAGGAGACGACGCGGCTGCCGCGCAGTTGCTCGGGCACATCACCCGCGACGATCGCCTGGGCGAGCCCCTCGACGATCGCGGTCTTTCCGACACCGGCCTCGCCGATGAGCACGGGGTTGTTCTTCGTGCGACGGCTCAGGATCTCGATGGTCTGCTCGATCTCGTCCGCTCGGCCGATCACCGGGTCGAGCTCCCCCGCCTCGGCGAGGGAGGTGAGGTCGCGCCCGTAGCGCTCCAGCATGGTGGCGGGCTCGGATGCGGCCGCCTGCTCCGGAGCGCGATCGCCACCGGTCACGGTCTCGCGCACGCTCTGCGTGAGCGCCTCCGCCGTCACGCCGGCGCGCGCGAGGATCTGACCGGCGGGCGTGTCCTGCGCCAGCACCAGCGCGAAGAAGAGGTGCTCCGGGTCGATGTAGGTCGAGCCGGAGGAACGCGCGACCTGGAACGCGTGGAAGAGGGCGCGCTGAACCGACGTCGTCACCACCGCGCTGTCGACATCGGCCACGTCGGCGCTGGCCGGCAGACGCTGCTCCGACTCGCGGACGATGCTCTCGGGATCGACACCGAGTCGGGCGATCGCGTCGCGGACCTGGTCGACGCGCACGATCTCGCGGAGCACGTGCAACGCATCCAGCTCGTGCTGGCCACGCGCGAGGGCGAAACGCCCCGCATCCTGCAGCGTCTCCTGCGTGCGGGCGCTGAGGTAGCGCGACAGATCGATCGACCGCGCCGCGCGTCCGCGCTCACCTGCGAGGTAGCGCGAGAGGAAGTCGTCGAAGGCGTCGCGGCCCTCGTCGGGGGTGAAATCTTCAGGCATCTGTTCTCCTGATCGGGTTCGGGGTGCCGCTCTGCAAAACGGAGTTGAGCGTCGACACATCAACTTCAACACGGGAGAGGCGACGATATTCCCACTACGCTCGACCCAGCGCGGCGGTGAGGAGAACGAGTGAACGAGGTGCTCCACGGCGCACGCCTGCTGCTCGGCGGATTCGGGTGGTTCATGCGGCGCCCAGGCCTGATGCTCCTCGGACTCCTGCCCGCGCTCATCGTGAGCGCAGTCCTCTCGGTGGCCCTCGTCGCTCTCGCGACGACCCTGGCCCCGCTCACGGATGCGGTCACGCCGTTCGCCGACGATTGGCCGGCGGTCTGGACCATCGCGTTGCGCGTCGCGCTCGGCGTCGCGGTCTTCGCCGGCGCGCTTCTGCTGGCCGCGACGACCTTCACCGCGCTGACCCTGATCGTGGGCGAACCGTTCTACGACCGGATCTGGCGCAGCGTCGAGATCGCCGATTCGGGCGCCGTGCCCGAGCACGATCCCGGCTGGCGGGCAGCGTTGGCCGATGCGACCGGTCTCATCGTGCGCGGCGCACTCGCGGCCGCGCTCGCGTTCGCGCTCGGTTTCATCCCCCTGGTCGGCGGCGTGGTCGGCGCAGTGACCGGCGTCGTGCTCTCGGGGTGGATCCTCGCGGACGAGCTCTCCGGCCGCGCGCTGA
Source organism: Microbacterium sp. RG1 (assembly GCF_005347485.1). Taxonomy (NCBI): domain Bacteria; kingdom Bacillati; phylum Actinomycetota; class Actinomycetes; order Micrococcales; family Microbacteriaceae; genus Microbacterium; species Microbacterium sp. RG1. The sequence continues at coordinate 1,540,960 of NZ_CP034121.1, forward strand.
CGGCGCGCGGCGTCGATCGCCGCACTCGGCGCCGCTTGCTGCGACAAGCCCGCGGCCGGGCGCTCGGCTTCGGCATCATGACGCAGCTGTGCTTCCTCGTCCCGCTCGGCGCTGTGTTCACGATGCCCGCGGCCGTGGTGGGCGCCACCCGCCTCGCGGCGAGCGTGAGGCCGACCGAGGAGTGATCCCGCTCAGGGACGCGGATGCGGTCGGTCCGCACGCAGGCGACCCGGTACTCTGGAGGGAGTCTTCCGAAGGAGTGCCATGTACATCGTGTCCCTGCTGCTGTTCCTGCTCGGGATGTTCGCGTTCGGCATCTCGTTCTCGGTGCCCGGTTTCCAGGCCGTCATCTTCGTCGCCGGCATCCTGCTGATCTCGGCCGCGATGGCGCTGCCGATCCACGTGCGGGCCCGCGCGAAGTAGGTCCGCTCAGGCCCGACCGCCGGGAGGGCCGATCACGAGCAGCACGGTGAAGGCCGCGGCCACGGCGGCGGCGATCACGACGGCCGACAGAACCGGCCGACGCAGCACGGAGCGCAGCACACGGTCGTGCCATGCCGCATCCCGCGGGTCGGAGCCGGCCTGCATCCGCCATTCACCACTCAGCCGACCGGTTCGCGACAGCCACAGCTCGATGGGCAGTGTCGCGTAGGGCACGACCGCACTGACCAGCGCCAGAGCGGTCACGGCACCGCCCCACCGCTGGTTCTTGGCCACGAGGATCACCGTCGCGCCGTACGACAGGAAGATGAACCCGTGGATGCCGCCGCCGATCGTCACGGCAGGCGCGAAACCGGTCACGGCCCGCACGATGAGCCCGCCGATGAGCAGGGTCCACGAGATCATCTCGGCGATGGCGAGGGTGCGGAAGAGGGCGTAGGGCGTGCGGAACACGGGAGACTCCGGGGCTCGGTCGACGCGCTCGGGTCGGCGCTGCCCGCAGCCTAGACCGGAAATCTTCAGTCTTGCTGAAGGATCTCTCCGAACGGCTGCTCGTGCAGTCCCTGCAGTGCGGAGGAGAGAGCGGGGACGCCCGCACCGAACACCTCGTCGAGCGCTGCGAGACGCGCATCCGCCTCGGCGAGAGCCGCCGCGCCCTTCGTCGTCACACGCAGATCGGATGCGGCGCCCGCATGCGCGGTGGCGTCCTCGACCAACCCCTCGCCGGCGAGCGTCTTGACGGCGGTGTGCGCCGTCTGCACCGTGATCTGGGAGCGACGGGCGAGTTCGGAGAACGAGATGCCCGGGGTCGCCTGCACGTGCGCGAGAAGACCGTACTTGCGGGTCGTGAGACCGAGGTCCTTCAGCGCCGCGTTCAGACGCGTATCCCAGACGGCGGACACCGTCAGAAGCGCGATGACCGGACTGAACGGCGGGCGCTGCCCTGCGGGCTGCGGCGCCCCGTGCGTCTTGTCGGCCATCTGACCATCGTATCCGTCGACACTCTGCGGCGGCCGGTAGCGTGAAGGGATGGAATTCCGGTTCGACGTGCTGCGACGCTGGCCAGACGTCGAGTCGCCCGATCTCGTCGCGGTCGATGCCGCCGACCGGCTCCTGCTCGACGAATCCTCCGCCTGGCGCACCTCGATGAGCGCGGATGACATCGTGGTCGTCGGCGACGAGTACGGCGCGCTCGCGTTGGGCGCGACGGCCGCCTCTTCCGGCGTCGTACGGGTGCATCAGGACGCGCTCACCGGCGAGCAGGCCCTGGCGGTCAACGCGCACCGACTGGGCCTCACGGACCGCTACCGGCCGATGGAGCTGACCGGCGCGCTCGTGGCGGGCGCCCGACTCGTCCTGCTCCGACTCCCCCGCTCCCTCGACGCGTTGGAGGATGTCGCCGCCCTGATCGCCGCGCACGCAGCACCGGATGTCGTCGTGTTCGCCGGCGGACGTATCAAGCACATGTCGACGGCGATGAACGATGTCTTCCGCCGCTTCTTCGGCACGCTCGACGTCACGCACGCTCGCCAGAAGTCCCGCGTACTGGTCGCCCGCGACCCTCTTGCCGGACACGACCCCGAGCCGCGGCGCGCGGTCCACGACGGCATCACAGTCTGCGCGTACGGCGGCGCGTTCGCGGGAACGGCGATCGACATCGGCACCCGGTTCCTGCTGGCGCACCTTCCCGCGCGCCTTCCCGAGGGCGGCCCTCTCGTCGACCTCGCGTGCGGAACGGGCGTGGTCGCCGCATCCCTCGCGCTGCGCCATCCCGACCGCGCCGTCTACGCCTCCGATCGCTCCGCGGCAGCGGTCGCATCGGCGCGGGCGACGGCCGAGGCGAACGGCGTGGCCGACCGCATCCGCGTCGTGCGGGACGATCGCCTCACCGCGCTCCCGGACTCCAGCGTGTCCTTCATCGCCCTGAACCCGCCGTTCCACTCCGGCGCCGCCGTCACGACCGACCTCGCCGCGCCTCTGTTCCAGGATGCGGCGCGGGCGCTCCGCTCCGGCGGTGAGCTGTGGACGGTGTGGAACTCAGCCCTGCGCTACCGCCCGACCCTCCAGCGTCTCGTCGGCCCGACGCGGCAGGTCGCCCGCAACGCGAAGTTCACCGTCACGGTCTCCACCCGCCCCTGACGTCGGCCTCCCGCGGCCCCGGCCTTCTTCGCCTTCTCGGTTCACCTGTCACAGATCGCAGCGACAGCGCCGATCTGTGACAGGGGAATAGTCGCCTTCTCGGCGCGCCTGTCACAGATCGCAGCGCCAGCGGCAATCTGTGACAGGCGAACCGGGGTTCGGGCGCGCTCAGCAACCCGGCAGGATGCTGCGCAGGACCGGCTCCGGCAACCGGTCAGCGACCGAGGGACTCGCGAACGATCTCCGCGATCCGCGGCGGCACGGTGTCGTCCTGCAACGACGTCGTGTCACCCAGCGGCCGTCCGTCGACGAGGTCCACGAGCAGGCGGCGCATGATCTTGCCACTGCGCGTCTTCGGAAGATCGGGCACCGTGAAGACGTACGTCGGCTGTGCGACGGGCCCGATCGCGGTTCGCACGTGCCGGCGGAGCGCCGCCGCATCCTCTGCATTGGTGACGAAGGCGGCGATCGCCTGCCCGGTGACGTCATCGGCGACGCCCACGACCGCGGCCTCCCCCACGGCGGGATGCGCGACGAGTGCGGACTCGATCTCGATCGTCGAGAGCCGGTGGCCCGAAACGTTGATCACGTCGTCCACGCGGCCCAACACCCAGAGGTCGCCGTCGGCGTCGAGCTTCGCGCCGTCGCCGGCGAGGAAGTACCCCTGCGCGGCGAAACGCTTCCAGTACGAGTCCCGGTACCGTTCGGGGTTGCCCCAGACCGTGCGCGACATCCCCGGCCAGGTGCCGTCGACGACGAGCAGTCCGCCGCCACCCGGCCCCACATCCGCACCCTCGGCGTCGACGACGCGGACACGCAGACCCGGCAGCGCCGTGAGCGCCGATCCGGGCTTGAGCGTGGAGACGCCCGGCAGCGGGGCGGCGATCGCGCCGCCGGTCTCCGATTGCCACCACGTGTCGACGATCGGCGTCTCGCCCCGGCCGAGGTGGCGATGGAACCAGATCCACGCCTCGGGGTTGATCGCCTCGCCCACCGTGCCAAGCAGCCGCAGCGAGGAGAGCTCGTAGCGGGCGGGCGGGCCGTCGGGGAATCTGCTCATGAGCGATCGGATGAGGGTGGGCGCCGTGTAGTACGTCGTCACCGCATACCGTTCGAGGATCTGAAAGTGCCGCTCCCAGTCCGGGGTGTTGGGCGTGCCCTCGTAGAGGACGCTCGTGACGCCGTTGAGCAGGGGCCCGTACGTCTCGTAGCTGTGCGCGGTGACCCAGGCGAGGTCGGCGGTGCACCAGTACACGTCGGTCTCGGGCTTCGCGTCGAACACCGCCCAGTACGTCCACGCCACATGCGTCAGCCACCCGCCGGTCGTGTGCACCAGCCCCTTGGGTTTGCCGGTGGTTCCGCTCGTGTAGATGATGAACAGCGGCGTCTCCGCGTCGAAGAACTCCGGCTCGTGCGTGTCCGGGGCGACGTCGACCGTCTCATGCCACCACAGGTCGCGACCCTCGGTCCAGGCGACCTCGTCGCCGGTGCGGCGGATGACGAGCACGTGCTCGATCGAGGCGACACCGGCGACCGCCGCATCCGCTTGATGCTTGACGGGCACGGCGGCTCCGCGGCGGAACTGGCCGTCGGTGGTGACGAGGAGCTTCGCGCCGGTGTCCTCGACGCGGAAGCGCACAGCCTCCGCGGAGAACCCGCCGAACACGAGCGAATGGATGGCGCCGATCCGCGCCACGGCGAGCTGGATGATCACCGTCTCCACCAGCACCGGGAGATAGACCACGACCCGATCGCCCTTGCCGATTCCCATCGCGGTCAGCGCGTTCGCGGCCTTCGCCACCTCGCGCTGCAGTTCGGCGTACGTGATCGTGCGCCGGTCACCGGGTTCACCCTCGAAGTGGAAGGCGACCCGGTCGCCGTGCCCGGCGGCCACGTGCCGGTCCACCGCGTTGACCGAGGCGTTCAGGCGGCCGCCGACGAACCACTCTGCGGATGGGATGCTCTCGCCGTCCGTGGGCTCCCAGCGATGAGCGGTGTGCCAGGGCTCTGCCCAGTCGAGGATCTCGGACCGGTGCGCCCAGAACGTCTCGGGGTCCCGATCCGCACGCTCGATCCACTCGCGACGGATCCACTCCTCGGTCACGTTCGCGCGCTCCGCGAAGTCGACCGGCGGCGCGAAAGTGCGGCGCTCCTCGAGCAGGCTGCGGATGGTGTCGTCGTGCGCGGATGCGGTGGTGGGCGTGCTCATGCGTCTTCCGGGTCGGTGGGGGAATCCCAGCATCCCGCGCGCCGTGCGACCGGCAAATTCGGGTGACGCTTCGTGACGCCGCGAACCGGGGCCTACGCTGAGCGCATGACTGCGAAGCGCGTCGTTGCCCCGCCGATGGTGCCGGGCAGCACACCGAAGGGCCCGGCGTCCTACTTCCCGAGCATCGAGAAGACCTACGGCCGTCCGATGCAGGAGTGGCTGGACATCGTCGTGGCGCGACTGACGGCGGGCGAGACCCACATGACCGTCGTGTCGGGGCTCAAGAGCACTCACGCGATGGGGCACGGCCACGCCAACGCGATCGTCGCCTACGCGAAGGCCGAACTCGCGAAGTAGCGGCTCTCAGGAGTCTTCGCCACTGCCGTCGAGGACGGACTCCGCACCGTCCGACTGGGGGTCGTCGGGCTCCGCCGCCGTGGTCGTGTCAGGCTCGGGGCCGGGAGTGACGCCTGGCCGCTCGTCGGGATTCGACATCGTCAGCCTCCAGAGGGATTGTCGACGGGCGCACCGTCGTCGTCGGTCGTGATGTCCTCGCCGGCGTCCTGCTCGACGGGCGAGATCCCGGGTGCGGTGTCCTCATCGTCCGGACCGTGATGGTTCTGCTTGTCGTTGCTCATACGTCCCAGTACACGCGTGTCGGTGCGCCAGGCCGACGGGGTTGACACCCCACACTCCGCGTTCGTCAGTCGCGAGGATCGCTCGGTCGTACCGGCGCATCCTCCGCGATGTCGATGCGGGTCACGCCGTCGTGCTCCGACACGACGATGCGGGGCTTCGCATCCTCCTCCGTGGCGTGGGGCGCGCTCGTCAGTTGGTCGTGCCGCTTCTCTTCGTCACTCATTCCCATGCGGGCACTGTACGAGGTACGGCTCGGGAGAGCTCGGGGCTTGACGCGAGCGCGCGATCAGCCAGGACGGCAGACGAACAGTTCCTCGTCAGGCGTCCGAGCCGGCCTCCTGCGCACGGCGTAGCGTGGCGGGAGATCAGACACCACGGATCGGAGCAGGGCATGACGGACACGCCGCCGCCGAGCGGAACCGGATGCGTGGAGTGCCTCGCATCCGGTTCCTGGTGGCTGCATCTGCGCCGCTGCACCACCTGCGGACATGTCGGATGCTGCGAGGTCTCGCCGAATCATCATGCCCAGCGGCACTTCGAGCTCACCGGGCACCGGTTCGTGCAGAGCTTCGAGCCCCATGAGGAGTGGTGGTGGGATTACGTCGAGGAGCAGGAAGTCGACGGCGTCGTGCTCCCTGGTCCGTCGAGCCACCCCCCGGCCCAGAGTGTTCCCGGCCCGTCCGGTCACGTACCGGCGAACTGGGAGTCGATCATCTTCGACGAGTGAACGCCCTGTCTGATCACGGTCGGGTCGCCAGCTCGTCGTCCGATGCGGGCGCTCAGACGTCGTGCGCGTCGCCGGGCGGCCGAAGGGCGTCGGAGACGCGACGGAAGAAGGCATCCGCGGTGGATCCCGGCACGGCATCGAAGACGGTGACCATGTGCCCCTGGAGCTCCGGAACGAAGAAGTCTCGTACCGAGATCGAGAGCTGGCCGATCCCCTCGATCGTCGCGGTGATCTCCGAGGGACGCGGCAGGGTGACCTCCTGCAGACCCCAGAAGCGGAGGAAGTCCGCATCCGCGCTCAACCGGCGCAGGATGGCGCCGTAGCGTGCGGATGTCTCGTCACCGGAGTACCGGAAGAGCGCGACGGCGTCACGCGCCTGCGACTCCCAGGTCTCGAGTCGTCCCCGCCCCGAGGCGTTGAAGGTCTCCTCGAGGACATTGGTGCCGGGCCTGAACCGCCCGTCGGTGATCGCCACCATGAGGTCGTTCGCGACCACGACGTCGAGATTCGCGTCGGAGATATAGGCCGGAATACCCGGCCACCACCTCAGGATCGCCTCGATCTCGGCGCGCGGGCGCTCGAAGGCCGCCACCCTGCGGGGTGTCGCATGCCCGGCGAGCCGGTGTAGGTAGTCGGACTCCGCGGCGCTCAACCGCAACGCGCGCGCGAGTCCGGCCAGCACCTGCATGGACGGAGCGCTGCCACGGCCCTGTTCGAGTCGTAGGTAGTACTCACTGCTGACGCCCGCGAGGGTCGCGACCTCGTCGCGACGCAGGCCCGGCACGCGCCGGCCGATCTGACGTTCCACCCCCACCTGTTCGGGTTGGCGCTCCTCTCGTCGCGCCCGGAGGAATCCGCCCAGCGTCGTGCGCAGGGCGGACTCGGTGCGCGACGATCCATCCATCGGAATCAAACTTAACTCGATGTGTTCGCGGAAACATCGTCCGCGGGGAGGCGACCGCAGCGCGTTGACGGGGCACGCCCCCATCGATATGTTGTGCTTAACAACATATGAGGAGACGGCATGACCCCGGCACTGCAGGAAGCGCTCGATGACCTGGCCCGGTGGGCGGAAGACGACGACGATCTGCGCGCGCTTCTGGCGCACGACTGGCTTCGCTACCGGACTTCACCAGCCCTGCAGAAGCTGACGCGGGATGCGCACGCCGCGTGCGCACGATTCAACCTGCTGTACGACACCGCGCCCGACGAGGCGCGCGCCCTGTTCGCCGAGCTCGTGCCCGGCGCCGGCACGGGCATCGACGTGCGCCCTCCCATCATGATCGACTACGGCGCCAGACTGACGATCGGCGATCGTACATTCATCAACGCGGACTTCATGGTCATCGGCGGGGGCGCTGTCACGATCGGCGCGGACTGCCTCATCGGCCCGCGCTGCAGCATCTATACCCCGAACCACGCCGAGGACATCGAACGGCGCCTCGCCGGGTGGGAACTCCCCCTACCCGTGACCATCGGCTCCAACGTCTGGCTCGGCGGGTCGGTGACGCTCACCCCGGGCGTGACGATCGGCGACAACAGCATCATCGGAGCGGGCTCCGTCGTCACCCACGACATCCCCGCGAACATGCTCGCCGCCGGCAACCCCGCGCGGGTGCTTCGCCCCATCCGCGCGTCGGAGGACTCCGCCTGAGCCGCCCACGACGCGCCGGGAACGCAGAAGGGGCGGACGGCGAGCGTCCACCCCTTCCCGGCCCGTCGATCAGCGACCGACATCCTTGCGCGGCTTGAGGAAGAGCTCCGGCTCGCGCTTCTCGCGCTTCGCTGCTCGCTTCTCCTTGATCGACAGCTGCGGGGCCTTCTTGGCACCTCGCGTGTTCGGCGTCTTCTTGGACATGTGGACTCGCTTCCCCTCGATGGCTGGCGGATGACCTTCGACCATAGCCCGGTTCTCGAGGAAGTCAAATTACCGCTGGCCGGGACTTTTTTCGTTGAGACGATGCGCGTGGAGACTCGCCCGGACGACGACGAGGCCCCCGGCAGACCGCCCGAAAAGGGCGACCGACCGGGGGCCTCGTCAGTGCGGTGGAACCGCGAACCTACGCGGGGCTCAGAAGTCCCAGTCCTCGTCCTCGGTGGCCTCGGCCTTGCCGATGACGTAGGAGGAGCCCGACCCGCTGAAGAAGTCGTGGTTCTCGTCCGCGTTGGGCGAGAGCGCCGACAGGATCGCCGGGTTCACGTTCGTGACCGTCGAGGGGAACATGGCCTCGAACCCGAGGTTCATGAGCGCCTTGTTGGCGTTGTAGTGCAGGAACTTCTTGACGTCTTCGGTGAGGCCGACGGCGTCGTAGAGGTCCTGCGTGTACTGCACCTCGTTGTCGTAGAGCTCGTAGAGCAGCGAGAACGTGTAGTCCTTGATCTCGTCGCGCTCGGCCTGGGTGATCAGCTCCATGCCCTTCTGGAACTTGTAGCCGATGTAGTAACCGTGCACGGCCTCGTCGCGGATGATGAGGCGGATGATGTCGGCCGTGTTCGTGAGCTTCGCCTTGGCCGACCAGTGCAGCGGCAGGTAGAAGCCCGAGTAGAACAGGAACGACTCGAGCAGGGTCGAGGCCACCTTGCGCTTGAGGGGCTCGTCGCCACGGTAGTAGTCCATGACGATGTGGGCCTTCTTCTGAAGGTTCTCGTTCTCCACCGACCACCGGAACGCGTCGTCGATCTCGGGCGTCGACGCGAGGGTCGAGAAGATCGACGAGTAGCTCTTGGCGTGCACCGACTCCATGAACGCGATGTTGGTGTACACCGCCTCCTCGTGCGGGGTCAACGCATCCGGGATGAGCGAGACCGCGCCGACCGTGCCCTGGATCGTGTCGAGCAGGGTGAGGCCGGTGAACACGCGCATCGTGAGCGTCTGCTCGTCGGGCGTCAGCGTGTTCCACGACTGGATGTCGTTGGACAGCGGCACCTTCTCGGGCAGCCAGAAGTTGTTCACGAGGCGGTTCCACACCTCGAGGTCCTTGTCGTCCTGGATGCGGTTCCAGTTGATCGCCTGGACGTGGTCGATCAGCTTCAGCTTCTCGGGGGTCATGTCGGTGTCCTTGCAGAGATCGGTCGTTGAGCGAGCGGAGCGAGTCGAGACGCGATGCGCGTCACAGCATGCAGCTGACGCACTCGGACATGTCGGTGCCCTCGAGCGCCATCTGCCGCAAGCGGATGTAGTAGATCGTCTTGATGCCCTTGCGCCATGCGTAGATCTGCGCCTTGTTGATGTCGCGCGTGGTGGCGGTGTCCTTGAAGAAGAGCGTCAACGACAGGCCCTGGTCGACGTGCTGGGTCGCGGCGGCGTACGTGTCGATGACCTTCTCGTAGCCGATCTCGTACGCGTCCTGGTAGTACTCCAGGTTGTCGTTCGTCATGAACGGCGCCGGGTAGTAGACGCGGCCGAGCTTGCCTTCCTTGCGGATCTCGATCTTCGACGCGATCGGGTGGATCGACGACGTCGAGTTGTTGATGTACGAGATCGAACCGGTCGGCGGAACCGCCTGCAGGTTCTGGTTGTAGATGCCGTGCTTCTGGATCGACGCCTTCAGCTCCGCCCAGTCGCCCTGGGTGGGGATGTGGTGTCCGGCGAACAGTTCCTTGACCTTCTCCGTCTGCGGCACCCACTCCTGCTCGAGGTACTTGTCGAAGAACGCGCCCGATGCGTACGTCGAGTCCTCGAAGCCGTCGAACGCGTGGCCGCGCTCGATCGCGAGCGCGTTGGAGGCGCGCAGCGCGTGGAACAGCACCGTGTAGAAGTAGATGTTCGTGAAGTCCAGGCCCTCTTCGGAGCCGTAGTGCACGTGCTCGCGCGCCAGGTATCCGTGCAGGTTCATCTGGCCCAGGCCGATCGCGTGGGACCGGTCGTTGCCGTCCTCGATCGAGCGGACCGAGCGGATGTGGCTCTGGTCGCTGACCGCACTCAGCGCGCGGATCGCGGCTTCGACCGTCTCACCCAGATCGCCGCCGTCCATCGCCAGGGCGATGTTCATCGAGCCCAGGTTGCAGGAGATGTCCTTGCCGATCTGGTCGTACGAGAGGTCCTCGTTGAACGTGGTCGGCGTGTTCACCTGCAGGATCTCGCTGCAGAGGTTGGACATGTTGATGCGACCCTTGATCGGGTTCGCCCGGTTCACCGTGTCCTCGAACATGATGTACGGGTAGCCCGACTCGAACTGGATCTCTGCGAGCGTCTGGAAGAAGTCGCGCGCGTTGATCTTGGTCTTCTTGATGCGCGGGTCGTCGACCATCTCGCGGTACTTCTCGGTGACCGAGATGTCGCCGAAGGGGACGCCGTAGACCTTCTCCACGTCGTACGGCGAGAACAGGTACATGTCCTCGCCGTTCTTGGCGAGCTCGAAGGTGATGTCGGGAACGACGACACCGAGCGAGAGCGTCTTGATGCGGATCTTCTCGTCGGCGTTCTCACGCTTCGTGTCGAGGAAGCGCATGATGTCGGGGTGGTGCGCCGAGAGGTAGACGGCACCGGCGCCCTGACGCGCACCGAGCTGGTTGGCGTAGCTGAAGCTGTCTTCGAGCAGCTTCATGACGGGGATGATGCCGCTGGACTGGTTCTCGATCTGCTTGATCGGTGCACCCGACTCGCGGATGTTGGACAGCAGCAGCGCCACGCCGCCACCGCGCTTGGAAAGCTGCAGCGCGGAGTTGATGCCGCGGGCGATCGACTCCATGTTGTCTTCGATGCGCAGCAGGAAGCACGAGACAAGCTCACCGCGCTGCGCTTTGCCCGCGTTGAGGAAGGTGGGGGTGGCCGGCTGGAAGCGACCGGAGATGATCTCGTCGACCAGCTGGACGGCGAGCTTCTGGTCGCCGTCGGCGAGCGCGAGGGCGGTCATGACGACGCGGTCCTCGAAGCGCTCGAGGTAGCGCTTGCCGTCGAACGTCTTCAGTGTGTAGCTCGTGTAGTACTTGAAGGCGCCGAGGAAGGTCTCGAAGCGGAACTTCTTGCCGTAGGCACGGTCGTTGAGCTCCTGGATGAACTCGTGCGGGTACTTCGCGAGCACACCGGGCTCGTAGTACTCCTTCTCGACCAGGTAGTCGAGACGCTCCTTGAGCGAGTGGAAGAACACCGTGTTCTGGTTCACGTGCTGCAGGAAGTACTCCCGCGCGGCACGCTTGTCGGCGTCGAACTGGATCTGCCCGTTCGCGTCGTACAGATTGAGCATCGCGTTGAGGGCGTGATAGTCCAGTCCCTCGAAACGCGCCTCGGTCTTGAAGCTCAAGTCCTTCAGTGCTGCTTCCACCATCGTTCCAATCCTTCGCCGATGCGCTCGACGTCCTCTGGCGTGCCGAACAATTCGAACCGATCCAAGTGCGGCACACGACACTTTCGGCTGATGATCTCTCCGGCGAGCCCGTAGTGCTCACCGAAGTTGGTGTTGCCCGCGGCGATCACGCCGCGAAGCCGGGATCGGTTGGCCTCGTCGTTGAGGAACCGGATCACCTGCTTGGGAACCGCTCCCCGCTCCTCGCCCCTTCCCTGACCGCCCCCGTAGGTGGGGGTGATCAGGACGAAGGGTTCGTCGATGAGAGGGGTCGGATCCGTGGGCCGCAAGGGGATCCGCACGGCCCGCATCCCGAGCTTCTCGATGAAACGCGCGGTGTTACCCGAGACGCTCGAGAAGTAGACGAGGAGCGGAGCCGACGGTGCGGGCTCACGGAGGGAGTGGGCAACCGCGCCGACCTGGTCTGCGACAGCGGTTGCCATCGGTCAGGCCAGGCGCGCGGCCAGCTCGTCGATCTTGTCGGGACGGAAGCCCGACCAGTGGTCCTCGTCGGTGATCACGACGGGAGCCTGCAGGTAGCCGAGGGCCTTGACCTGCTCGAGGGCCGCAGGGTCCTGCGAGACGTCGAGGACCTCGTACTCGATGCCCTTCGAGTCCAGTGCACGGTAGGTGGCATTGCACTGCACGCACGACGGCTTGGTGTAGACGGTGATCGCCATTTCGACCTCTTTCTCCCCTCGGACGGACCTGTTCCCAGCACTTCTCGTCGCCGGGACCTCAATACTACATATGGGTACGGACATCGGATAGCACCACAAGGGGTAGTAGTTACATCCGTGTGATTTTCGTGCCGCTCTCCCCAGATACAACACAGGTTGTCCACCGTTTCATCCACAGCCGCGGTGTGTCTCGGCGGCTGAAAAAACCCTGAATCGCGGGCGAATCCTCGATGAATGACGAAACCATCCACACCGGCGTCCCGCCACCCGGATCCCGCGCGGTGGATAACCGCCGTCGGCGTGTCGCGGCGTGTCGCGCCCCCTCATCCGCCCGGCGGCCGAAGCGCCCGCCGAGATATCCTGAAGGGATGGCCGGATACCAGGAATTGCTGCGCACCCCGGGGGTGGCGCGCATCATCGCCGCACAGCTCACGGCGCGCTTCCCCAACGGGATGACGAGCCTGGCGATCCTCCTGCACGTCGAGCATGTGACCGGCTCCTACGGGTACGCGGGCCTCGTTCTCGCGGCCTCCTCCGTGGGGCAGGCGGTCTCGGGCCCCGTCACCAGCCGATGGATGGGCCGTTGGGGGATGCGGCGTGTGCTGAGCCTGACGATGATCGTCTGCGCACTGGCGATCCTCGCCATCGGCCTGCTCGATCTTCCTGTGGCCGGCTTCATGGCGTTCGGGCTCATCGCGGGACTGTCCACCCCGCCGGTGCAGTCCGCCGTGCGCACGATCTATCCCAAGATGGTCAACTCCCGTCAGCTCACTCCGCTCTACTCGCTGGACGCGTCGCTGCAGGAGATCATCTGGATCATCGCCCCCGTGGTCATCACGTTCATCGCGACGCAGATCGGCACGTGGGAGGCGCTCGTCCTGATCGCCGTCATCCTCGTCGGCGGCGGAACGTGGTTCATCCTCTCCCCCGAGGTCGGCCGGGTGCGCATCCCTCGCAGCAAGCGACGCTTCGGGAAGGTGCTCACGCGCCCCACCGTGCTGCTGGCCACCGTCATCGGGTTCCTGCTCATCGGGGCCTGTTCCGCCGTCGAGGCGGGTGTCGTCGCGACCTTCGACCACGGCGGGCTGGAGGCGGGCATCGTCCTCGCCGTGTTCTCGATCGGCAGCCTTGCCGGAGGCCTCTCGTTCGGCCACGTGCCCATGGGGCCCTGGGCGATGGCGCGACGCATGGGCATCGTCGCCGTCGGCCTGGTGCTGACCATGTTCTCTCTCGACATCTGGTGGCTCTCGGGCACTCTGTTCCTCGCAGGGATCGGCATCGCCCCTGCCCTCGCGGTGCTGTTCGCGATCACCTCCGTGAGTGTCAAGTTCTCCGACACCGCCGAGGCCTACGGGTGGATCGGCACCGGCCAGCTCATCGGCGCCGCGGCGGGCTCCGCCGTCGCCGGCTTCCTCATCGATGCGGTCGAAGCACCCGGGGCCTTCATCGCGGCAGCGGGCTTCGCCGCCGCCGGCGCGATCGTCGCCATCGTGTGCGTCCGCGCCTTCCCGGATCTGCGCCACCGCGACCCGAGCCCCATCCCCGACACGGAGCCCACGCCGATCATCACCTGAGCGCCGTTCGGCGTCCGCGCAGCGCCATAGAGCGACGTAGACGGGCGAGCGGGGCGGCAGGCGTTCTACGCTCGTAGACATGCCCGCATCCGTCGCGCTTCCCACCCTCGCGTGGGGCTCCCCCGCATCCGCTCATCACGCCCTCCTCGTGCACGGACTGGGATCGTCCGGCGCCCTGATGTGGCGCTTCGGAACAGCCCTGGCCGAGGCGGGCTGGCATGCCGTCGCCGTGGATCTGCGCGGTCACGGCCTGGCACCGCGAACGCTCGACTACACGATCGCCGCCTACGCCGCCGATGTGAGCCTGACGGTTCCCGGTTCCGGCAACGCGTGGGACCTCGTCATCGGTCACTCGCTCGGCGGCGCGTCCGCCGTCCTCGCCTCGGCGGAGCATCCCGAGTGGACGAAGCGGCTCGTCCTCATCGATCCCGCGCTGTACCTCCTGCCGGCCGACCGTGCGGTCGTCGAACGCAGCCAGCAGGATGCGTTCGACTCGCCCACCATCGAAGAGGTGCGTGCCGCGCATCCCCACTGGCACCCGCAGGACGTCGAGCTGAAGGCGCAGGCAGCCCAGCTCGCGAGCCCCTGGGCGGTGGAGCAGACGCTGGAGCAGAATCCCGATTGGGATGTGACGGATGCGGCCGCGCGCCTCGCGGTGCCCGCCCACGTGATCGCGTCCGACCCCGCCGTCTACAGCCTGTTCACGGGACCGCGTGCGGACGAGATCCTCGCCGGCAATCCCCGCATCACACGCTCGATCGTGGCCGGAGCCGGGCACTCGCCGCATCGCGATCGCCCGGAAGCCACCGTTGCGGCGCTGCGGGAGGCACTGGCATGACCTTCGATCCGAATGCCTACCTGCCCGATGAGCTGATCGAACGCATCCGCGGGCGCGCAGCGGACACCGATCGCGAGAACGTCTTCCCGGAGGAGGATCTGGCCGAGCTGCGCGCGGCCGGCTATCTCGGCATCCTCGTGCCCGCGGATCGCGGTGGAGCGGGGTTGACGCTCGCCGAGGCGTCCGTCCTGCAGCAGCGGCTGGCGACGGCCGCGCCCGCGACCGCTCTGGCCGTCAACATGCACCTCGTCTGGACAGGGGTGGCCAAGGTGCTGCGCGATCGCGGAATCGATGATCTCGCGTTCGTTCAGACCGGTGCCGCGGCCGGCGAGGTGTTCGCCTTCGGTATCAGCGAAGCGGGCAACGACCTCGTGCTCTTCGACAGCGCGACCGAGGCGGTCCCCCTCGCGGACGGCGGGTACACGTTCACCGGCACGAAGATCTTCACCTCGCTCGCCCCGGTGTGGACGCACCTCGGCGTGCACGGCCTCGACACCACATCCTCCGACGCGCCCAAGCTGGTCTACGGCTTCGTGCCGCGCTCGGATGCGGTGCGCACCCGAGACGACTGGGACACGGTGGGGATGCGAGGAACGCAGTCCCGCACCACGGAGCTCCACGGCGCCGTCGCTCCCGCCGACCGGATCGTGCGCCGGGTCGCGCCCGGCCCCCAGCCCGATCCGATCGTCTTCGGCATCTTCAGCGTCTTCGAGATCCTGCTCGCGTCCGTCTACACCGGCATCGGCCGACGCGCGCTCGACGTCGCCGTCGAGACGGCCGCGCGGCGGCGCTCGCGCAAGACGGGGCTGACGTACAGCCAGGACCCCGACATCCGGTGGCGGGTGGCGGAGATGGCGCTGACGTACGACGCCCTCGTCCCCCAGATCGCCGCGCTCGGCCACGACGTGGATGCCGGCGTGGACCACGGGGCGCGGTGGTTCTCGCTGCTGTCCGGTCTCAAGCACCGGGCAGCCGCGGGCGCCAAGCGGATCGTCGACGAGGCGATCCTCGTAGCCGGGGGCTCGTCGTATTTCTCGTCCAGCGAGTTGGGCCGCCTGTACCGCGACGTCCTCGCCGGCCAGTTCCATCCTTCCGACCCGGAGTCCGCACACGCGACCGTCGCCGCCGCGTGGCTCGGACCGCTCCAGCAGGGGGCGTCCGAGTGAGCGCCGTGGGTCGGGTCGTTCTCGGCGACGGCCTCGAGGTCAGCGCACTCGGCTACGGCGGGATGAGCCTCAGCGACGTGTACGGGCCGGTCGACGACGCGACCGCGCTCGCGACGCTGACGCACGCGGTGGATGCGGGACTCACGTTCGTCGACACGGCCAACATCTACGGCGCGGGCCGCAGCGAGCGCACGATCGCACGGCTGCTCACCAGCCGACGCGACGAGATCACCCTGGCGACCAAGTTCGGG
Source organism: Microbacterium sp. RG1 (assembly GCF_005347485.1). Classification (NCBI taxonomy): domain Bacteria; kingdom Bacillati; phylum Actinomycetota; class Actinomycetes; order Micrococcales; family Microbacteriaceae; genus Microbacterium; species Microbacterium sp. RG1. The sequence continues at coordinate 1,556,909 of NZ_CP034121.1, forward strand.
ATCTCGGGCGGTGCGATCGGCTCACGCGGCATCCGTGGCGACGCCGCCTACGTGCGCGAACAGATCGATCAGAGCCTCTCCCGACTCGGTACCGACCACGTCGACCTCTACTACCAGCATCGTGTCGATCCGCACGTTCCGATCGAGGAGACGGTCGGCGCGATGTCCGAGCTCGTGACCGCCGGCAAGGTGCTCCACATCGGGCTGTCGGAGGCCACCGCGGACGAGATCCGCCGTGCTCACGCCGTGCATCCGATCGCTGCCGTCCAGACCGAGTGGAGTGTCGTCAGCCGCGACGTGGAGAAGTCCGTCGTTCCGACGGCGGCCGAGCTCGGGATCGGCTTCGTGCCGTACTCGCCGCTGAGCCGTGCCTGGCTGACCGACGCCTTCTCCCCCGCCGACATCGGGCCCGGTGACGGTCGGCCGCGGTTCCCGAGGTTCTCCGCCGAGAACCTCGCCGCCAACGCGGACCTCCGCGCCGGCTATCTCGCTCTGGCGCGCCAGCGCGGCCTGACGGGTGCGCAACTCGCGCTCGGCTGGTTGTTCACGCGCGCCGCGCAGTTCGGAGTGGCCGCAGCGCCCATCCCCGGCTCGCGCTTCACGCGACACGTGGACGAGTGGCTCCCCGCATCCGGGCTCGTCCTGGACGCGGAGACCATGTCGGCCATGGAGCCGTTCGCGGCGGCGATCAGCGGCAACCGCAGCTTCGACGTCGGATGGACGAGTCAGCGCGAGGATCTGGCGAGCTGATCACTTCCCCGCGAAATCGAACGCGCGCAGCAGCTCCTCGACGGCGCGCTCCCGGTCCTCGCCGCCCTCTTCGAACATGTGCGCCACGTGGGTGCGCAGGTGATTCTCGAGCAGCAGACGATTCAACGATTCCAGTGAGCGCTGGATCGCCCGTGACTGCGTGATGATGTCCATGCAGTACTCCTCGGACTCGATCATCTTGGTCACCCCACGCAGTTGTCCCTCCAGGATGCTCGTACGATGCAGGGCGCGCTTCTTGATGTCGTCGATCACGCTGACAGAGTACGCCGTGGAAGGATGACGAAATGCCCCGCACACCGACAGCACTGCTGAGCGACGCCGACCGGGAGCGGTTGCGCGGGCTGCGACTCATGAAGGGAATCGCGCTCGGAGCTCTCATCGTGCTCGCGGTCGTCTTCGTCATCGCCTTCGCGCTGCAGAGCCGCTATCCGTGGCTCTCGTATGTTCGCGCCGCGGCGGAGGGCGGCATGGTCGGAGCGCTCGCGGATTGGTTCGCGGTGACGGCGCTGTTCCGGCGGCCGCTCGGCCTTCCCATCCCGCACACGGCGATCATCCCGACCCGCAAGGACGAGATCGGACGCACGCTCGGCGAGTTCGTCGAGACCAACTTCCTCGCCGCTCCTGTCATCCGCGGCAAGCTCGAGTCCTTCTCACTCTCGGCGCGTCTCGGCGCCTGGCTGTCGCAGCCCGCGAACGCCGAGCGCGTCGCGTCCGAGGGCGCGACGATCGCCACGAACGTCATCGAGGCGCTCAGTGACGATGACGTACAGCAGTTGCTCGGCGACCTCGCCCGCGAGCACTTGGTGCTTCCCGACTGGGGACCGCCGCTCGGCGGGTGGCTCGAGCGCATGGTCGACTCCGGTGCGCACCACGGCGCGGTCGACCTCGCCGCGGACAGCATGGCGTCGTGGTTGCGAGCGAACCGCTCGGCATTCACGGGCCTGATCTCCCGGCGCCTGCCCTCGTGGGTGCCGTCGATGGTGCACACGATGATCGATGAGGCCGCATACCACGAGGCCGTCAAGTTCGTCGCCGCGGTGCGTGCCGATCCCGATCACCCGGCACGGCACGCGGTGGACGGCTACCTCGCGCGTCTGGCGGACAACCTGCAGCACGATGCCGCGACGATCGGACGATTCGAAGACGCGAAGACGACAGTGTTCGATTCGCCTCGGGTCCGAGAGCTGGCCGGCGAGGCGTGGCGCACAGCTAAGAACGGTCTCACGCGCGGCCTCAGCGACCCGCAGAGCGGGCTGCGCCGGCGCCTGGTCGAGACCCTGACGGACATCGGCCGCCGTCTCGAACGGGATGAGGCCCTGCGCGCCCGCGTCGACGGCTGGGTGACGGATGCAGCGGTGTTCGTCATCGAGCGATACCGGCACGACATCGCCTCCGTCATCACCGACACCGTGGAACGCTGGGACCCCGAAGAGACCACCGAGAAGATCGAACTCATGGTCGGCCGCGATCTGCAGTACATTCGCCTCAACGGCACGATCGTGGGATCTCTCGCGGGTCTCACGATCTTCGCGATCGCGCACGCGGTCTTCGGAGCCTAGGGGGCGGGATGAGCACCACGGCGACGTCCGAGCGCCTCTTCTCCTATGGGACGCTTCTGCTCCCGCAGGTGCAGCTCGACCTCTTCGGACGTCGAATCGAGTCGACCGAGGACGTGCTCGCCGGCTATCACGTGCAGTACACAGAGATTGAAGACACGCGTGTCGTGGCCCTGTCCGGTCTGCCCACGCATCCTGTTCTGCGTCGGACCGGGAACACCAGCGACAAGGTCACCGGACGCGTGCTGGCGCTGACCCTCGATGAGCTGGACGCAGCTGACGAATACGAAGTCTCGCTGTACACGCGGGTGTCCGTTGTCCTGCAGAGCGGACGCGACGCCTGGGTCTACGTGGGATAGGAGGCGAAACATGGTCACACTCGTCCTCGTACGCCACGCCAAGTCCGACTGGGGCGTGGCCGGAGTGAGCGACCACGAACGCCCGCTGAACGATCGCGGTCAGCGTGACGCTCCTCTGATGGCTGCGACTCTCGCGGAGACAGATTTCCGCCCCGACCGCCTGCTCAGCAGCACGGCGCTGCGCGCCCGCACGACCGCGGAGGCGTTCGCGGCGTCGCTCGACGTCCCCCTCGAAACCATGCCCGAGTTGTACGGGGCGAGCGTGCCGGAGCTTTGGGACGCGGCGACGGGTGCGGGCGGACGGAGCGTGCTCATCGTCGCCCACGATCCCGGGCTGAGCGAGCTCGCATCCGAGCTCGCGGGGCGCCCCGTCACCATGACGACATGCGCCGTGGCGACGTTCCCGATCCCGGGCGATCGTTGGCCCGCTCTGCCACCCGTCGTCGACGAGTGGAGTATCCAGACGCCCCGTTAAGCCGCGTCGACCTTCACGACCACGCCGCCGGTGAGAGCCACGAGTTCATCGAACGACAGGGGGAACACCGTGTGCGGCGTGCCACCGGCCGCCCAGATCTGGTCGTATTGGGCGAGATCCTCGTCGACGACAGTCACGACCGGCACAGGGTGGCCCGTTGGCGCCACTCCCCCGATCGCCTGTCCCGTCGCCGCGCGGACCTGCTCCACCGTCGCTCGGACAATCGAGGAACGCCCGAGCCGCGCCGCGAGCGCACTCGTGTCGACGCGATGGGCGCCGCTGGTCATCACCAGCAGAGGTTCGTCGTCCGACCAGAACACCAGGCTATTGGCGATGGCACCGACGTCGACGCCGAGAGCGGATGCGGCAAGCGCAGCCGTGGACGCCGCGTCGGGCAGCACCACGATCTCGCCCTCAATGCCGGCAGAACGTAGAGCATCGTGGACGAGCTGGCTGCGAGGGTGAAGGCCTGACGTCATAGCGACAAGCGTATGGCCTTCCGGAAAAGCGTGCAGAAACGCGAAAGGGCCACCCAGCGTTGGGTGGCCCTTTCTAAAAGGAGTCCGGCGGTGTCCTACTCTCCCACAGGGTCCCCCCTGCAGTACCATCGGCGCTGAGAGGCTTAGCTTCCGGGTTCGGAATGGGACCGGGCGTTTCCCTCTCGCTATGGCCGCCGAAACACTATTGATGTTTCAAGTCATGCACACAACAAAAGAATGTTGTCTGCGGTTCTCGACCGTACATCGAGAACCACTCAGTGGACGCGAACAGCTTCAGTTCAAACGAAGTGTTATCAAGTCATCGGCTTATTAGTACCAGTCAGCTACACGCATTACTGCGCTTCCACATCTGGCCTATCAACCCAGTAGTCTGGCTGGGAGCCTCTCACCCGAAGGTATGGAAGTCTCATCTTGAGGCCGGCTTCCCGCTTAGATGCTTTCAGCGGTTATCCATCCCGAACGTAGCTAATCAGCGGTGCTCCTGGCGGAACAACTGACACACCAGAGGTTCGTCCAACCCGGTCCTCTCGTACTAGGGTCAGATCCTCTCAAACTTCCTACGCGCGCAGCGGATAGGGACCGAACTGTCTCACGACGTTCTAAACCCAGCTCGCGTACCGCTTTAATGGGCGAACAGCCCAACCCTTGGGACCTACTCCAGCCCCAGGATGCGACGAGCCGACATCGAGGTGCCAAACCATGCCGTCGATATGGACTCTTGGGCAAGATCAGCCTGTTATCCCCGAGGTACCTTTTATCCGTTGAGCGACAGCGCTTCCACAAGCCACTGCCGGATCACTAGTCCCGACTTTCGTCCCTGCTCGACCTGTCAGTCTCACAGTCAAGCTCCCTTGTGCACTTACACTCGCCACCTGATTGCCAACCAGGTTGAGGGAACCTTTGGGCGCCTCCGTTACTTTTTGGGAGGCAACCGCCCCAGTTAAACTACCCACCAGGCACTGTCCCTGAACCGGATTACGGTTCGAAGTTAGATATCCAGAGTGACCAGAGTGGTATTTCAACAATGACTCCACAAACACTGGCGTGTCTGCTTCACAGTCTCCCACCTATCCTACACAAGCCACACCGAACACCAATACCAAGCTGTAGTAAAGGTCACGGGGTCTTTCCGTCCTGCTGCGCGTAACGAGCATCTTTACTCGTAATGCAATTTCGCCGAGTTCGCGGTTGAGACAGTTGGGAAGTCGTTACGCCATTCGTGCAGGTCGGAACTTACCCGACAAGGAATTTCGCTACCTTAGGATGGTTATAGTTACCACCGCCGTTTACTGGGGCTTAAATTCGCAGCTTCGCTTACGCTAACCGCTCCTCTTAACCTTCCAGCACCGGGCAGGCGTCAGTCCGTATACATCGTCTTGCGACTTGGCACGGACCTGTGTTTTTAGTAAACAGTCGCTACCCACTAGTCTCTGCGGCCACCACACCCTTTCCGGAGCAAGTCCGTATAAGTGGATGGCCCCCCTTCTCCCGAAGTTACGGGGGCATTTTGCCGAGTTCCTTAACCACGATTCTCTCGATCTCCTTGGTATTCTCTACCTGACCACCTGAGTCGGTTTGGGGTACGGGCAGCTAGAACCTCGCGTCGATGCTTTTCTCGGCAGCATAGGATCACCCACTTTTTATCCGCATCGTGTCTCAGCCGAACGAGTCGCGGATTTGCCTACGACTCAGCCTACGCACTTGCCCCGGGACAACCATCGCCCGGGTTGGGCTACCTTCCTGCGTCACACCTGTTAATACGCTAACCGCACCAGCATGGGGTCGAGCGTTCACCAAGACGGCATCACCCCGAAGGGATCCACACATTCCTGGCTAGGACTCTTAGCACCACTGGATTAGCTTGGGCGGTTCTTCGCCGGTACGGGAATATCAACCCGTTGTCCATCGACTACGCCTGTCGGCCTCGCCTTAGGTCCCGACTTACCCAGGGAAGATTAGCTTGACCCTGGAACCCTTGGTCTTTCGGAGGACGTGTTTCTCACACGTCTTTCGCTACTCATGCCTGCATTCTCACTCGTGTAGCCTCCACGGCTGGTTCACACCGCCGCTTCGCTGGCCACACGACGCTCTCCTACCCATCAACACGGCTGGACCACGAAGGCCTACCAATAATGTCAATGCCACAACTTCGGTGGCGTGCTTGAGCCCCGTTACATTGTCGGCGCGGAATCACTTGACCAGTGAGCTATTACGCACTCTTTCAAGGGTGGCTGCTTCTAAGCCAACCTCCTGGTTGTCACAGCAACTCCACATCCTTTCCCACTTAGCACGCGCTTAGGGACCTTAGTTGGTGGTCTGGGTTGTTTCCCTCTCGACTATGAAGCTTATCCCCCACAGTCTCACTGCTGCGCTCTCACTTACCGGCATTCGGAGTTTGGCTGACGTCAGTAACCTTGTAGGGCCCATCGGCCATCCAGTAGCTCTACCTCCGGCAAGAAACACGCAACGCTGCACCTAAATGCATTTCGGAGAGAACCAGCTATCACGAAGTTTGATTGGCCTTTCACCCCTATCCACAGCTCATCCCCTCAGTTTTCAACCTAAGTGGGTTCGGTCCTCCACGACGTCTTACCGTCGCTTCAACCTGGCCATGGATAGATCACTTCGCTTCGGGTCTAGGACACGCGACTGAATCGCCCTATTCAGACTCGCTTTCGCTACGGCTACCCCACACGGGTTAACCTCGCCACGTATCGCTAACTCGCAGGCTCATTCTTCAAAAGGCACGCTGTCACCCCTACTAAGGAGGCTCCAACGGTTTGTAAGCAAACGGTTTCAGGTACTATTTCACTCCCCTCCCGGGGTACTTTTCACCTTTCCCTCACGGTACTTGTCCGCTATCGGTCATCTGGGAGTATTTAGGCTTATCAGGTGGTCCTGACAGATTCACACGGGATTTCTCGGGCCCCGTGCTACTTGGGATACTCTCCACGCCAGAACACGCATTTCGACTACGGGGCTGGCACCCACTATGGCTGGCCTTTCAAGACCATTCGTCTATACGCTTCTGTCACGTCGATCACCCGGCAGGATGATCAAGAAAGTCCCACAACCCCCAACGTGCAACGCCTGCCGGCTATCACACACGCTAGGTTTAGCCTCTTCCGATTTCGCTCGCCACTACTCACGGAATCACGGTTGTTTTCTCTTCCTGTGGGTACTGAGATGTTTCACTTCCCCACGTTCCCTCTACCCGCCCTATATATTCAGGCGGGAGTCACTAGGTCGGCACGCCGCCCAGCGGGGTTTCCCCATTCGGAGACCCTCGGATCAAAGTGTGCTTATCCACTCCCCGAGGCTTATCGCAGATTGCTACGTCCTTCTTCGGCTCCAGATGCCAAGGCATCCACCGTTTGCTCTTAAAGACTTGAAATCACATGAGTTTAAATCGTCAACTCGAAAATTGACTAAATGATCTAAAAAAGATCACCTGTGAAATGAATCCGAAGATTCATCTCTAAGATGCTCGCGTCCACTGTGTAGTTCTCAAAGTACGGGCGGTACCAACCCCCACTGCACAAGCAGCAGAAGAAGGCCCAGAGGTACAGCCGCAACCCCCAAAGGAGTCACACCCGGTCCCTCAGGACCCAACAGCGTGCATGCCCTCACCCAAGAACCCAGCTCCGTTCCAAACCCGAAGGTCGTACTAGAAACCAGACACTCACATGAGAGCCTCGTCAAATGTTCCACCCATGAGCTCCCAGCGAAGAACGTGTGCCTTCGAACTGGGTTCTGGAAGTCCGAAGACTTCAGATGCTCCTTAGAAAGGAGGTGATCCAGCCGCACCTTCCGGTACGGCTACCTTGTTACGACTTAGTCCTAATTACCGATCCCACCTTCGACGGCTCCCTCCACAAGGGTTAGGCCACCGGCTTCAGGTGTTACCGACTTTCATGACTTGACGGGCGGTGTGTACAAGACCCGGGAACGTATTCACCGCAGCGTTGCTGATCTGCGATTACTAGCGACTCCGACTTCATGAGGTCGAGTTGCAGACCTCAATCCGAACTGGGACCGGCTTTTTGGGATTCGCTCCACCTCACGGTATTGCAGCCCTTTGTACCGGCCATTGTAGCATGCGTGAAGCCCAAGACATAAGGGGCATGATGATTTGACGTCATCCCCACCTTCCTCCGAGTTGACCCCGGCAGTATCCCATGAGTTCCCACCATTACGTGCTGGCAACATAGAACGAGGGTTGCGCTCGTTGCGGGACTTAACCCAACATCTCACGACACGAGCTGACGACAACCATGCACCACCTGTATACGAGTGTCCAAAGAGTTCTACATTTCTGCAGCGTTCTCGTATATGTCAAGCCTTGGTAAGGTTCTTCGCGTTGCATCGAATTAATCCGCATGCTCCGCCGCTTGTGCGGGTCCCCGTCAATTCCTTTGAGTTTTAGCCTTGCGGCCGTACTCCCCAGGCGGGGAACTTAATGCGTTAGCTGCGTCACGGAAACCGTGGAATGGTCCCCACAACTAGTTCCCAACGTTTACGGGGTGGACTACCAGGGTATCTAAGCCTGTTTGCTCCCCACCCTTTCGCTCCTCAGCGTCAGTTACGGCCCAGAGATCTGCCTTCGCCATCGGTGTTCCTCCTGATATCTGCGCATTCCACCGCTACACCAGGAATTCCAATCTCCCCTACCGCACTCTAGTCTGCCCGTACCCACTGCAGGCTGGAGGTTGAGCCTCCAGTTTTCACAGCAGACGCGACAAACCGCCTACGAGCTCTTTACGCCCAATAATTCCGGATAACGCTTGCGCCCTACGTATTACCGCGGCTGCTGGCACGTAGTTAGCCGGCGCTTTTTCTGCAAGTACCGTCACTTTCGCTTCTTCCTTGCTAAAAGAGGTTTACAACCCGAAGGCCGTCATCCCTCACGCGGCGTTGCTGCATCAGGCTTTCGCCCATTGTGCAATATTCCCCACTGCTGCCTCCCGTAGGAGTCTGGGCCGTGTCTCAGTCCCAGTGTGGCCGGTCACCCTCTCAGGCCGGCTACCCGTCGACGCCTTGGTGAGCCATTACCTCACCAACAAGCTGATAGGCCGCGAGCCCATCCTGAACCAAAAAATCTTTCCAAACGTTGACCATGCGGCCACGTCTCGTATCCAGTATTAGACGCCGTTTCCAGCGCTTATCCCAGAGTCCAGGGCAGGTTGCTCACGTGTTACTCACCCGTTCGCCACTGATCCACAGAGCAAGCTCTGCTTCACCGTTCGACTTGCATGTGTTAAGCACGCCGCCAGCGTTCATCCTGAGCCAGGATCAAACTCTCCGTAAAAGAAAAATGCATACACACAACGGAAAAAGAAGTGCGCAGCGAGTTTGAACTGACCAAAAGGATGCCATTACTGACAATCCATAACGCCAACCCCAAAGGGTTGGACTTGATCCAAAGGAATCTCACCCAGCCGAAGCTGGAACGAGGTTATTTGGCATTTGACAAGTGCACGCTGTTGAGTTCTCAAGGAACGGATGCTCCTGCCGCTCGGCTTCTCAGCCTCGCCCGCAGGGCAACTTCTCCATCTTAGCCGTTTCGCTCGCCGTGTCAAATCCGCCGGAGCGGATCGTTCTCACCGCCGAGGCGGCGATCGACGGAACGATCGGCACCCCACACGCACGTCAGATCTGAGATCTTCTCGCTTGTGTGGGAGTGTGTTCTCCGCTTGAGGGGAACGGGGCTTCAGCCTCTCCGTTCTTCCCTGTGGGGCGAACAATTAATAACTTACGTGGGTTCCGGCCATCTGCCAACTCGAGCGCAACCCCCGGGCGTGTCGCGCATGTTTCCGGCCGATGACGCTGCCCTTTCCCGCCTCTCCCTCTCCCTCTCCCTCTCCCTCTCCCTCTCCCTCTCCCTCTCCCTCTCCCTCTCCCCGCGAGACTGCGTATTCGTCACGAGATCACGGGTGATGAGAGTGATCTCGTGCGGACGATGCAGTCTCGCGCGGGGAGGGCGGCCCGACGGCCCACGCTCATAGCGCCGGCGCGATCCGTCGCGAGGAGGTACGCCTGCCCGCTCCCCCTGTTCGGAGACATCGCGGCGCCCGCCCCACCCCCGATCGGCACGACGTCGCTCTGCCCCCGACCCTTCCGCCTCGCACCCGTCACGTTGCTCCCGACCCCTGAGACGGCATCCCCCACACACGAGATCGAGGGGGATGACAGTGACCTCATTCCGGAGATTCAATCTCGGGACAGGGGGACGCTGGAAACGACGAAGGCCCCCGCTGAGCGGGGGCCTATCCGGTGGACCTGAGGGGATTCGAACCCCTGACCTCTTCATTGCGAACGAAGCGCGCTACCAACTGCGCCACAGGCCCGGAACTCAACGAGCCTATCACGGCCCGACGAGGCGAATGAACCGCGTCAACCCGCTGCCCGGCGGGTGGAAAGCAGCCGGCGAACGTGGTCTTCGATCTCCGCGTCGTCGACGTAGCCCATCCGCGCGAAGGGCGACTCCTCGGGCGCCTTCGCGACCCGCGCGGTGTCGATCGAGGGCGGAGCTGCCTGCTCGGCGCGCTCGCGCTTGGCCTCCTCGACGGCGGCACGGCGAAGCGCCGCACGCGCGTCCGCCGCATCCTGCACGAGAGAGGCCCGGGACCCGGAGGTGGCCGCCAACGGACGCGGAAGCGAACGCGGCTCCCACGTGGCCGGAGCCGCCGGAGTCGGCAGAGCGACATCCTGCACATCCGCCTGACGAGCCTCTACGGTGATCTGCGGCGCAGGAGCGACCCGGCGAGCGGCCCGACGCGCCACACGCGACATCTGCTGCAGCATCAGCACGGAGATCACGAAGACAGCTCCCGATGCCCACAGCAAGGTCGTGCTCGCCGCGGTCAGCTGCATCCAGACGCCCAGCCCCGCCCCTCCGAGCGAGAGGAGCGCCAGGACGGTGGCCGTCAGTCGCGCGCGCCTGCGAGCCCGCGCCATGCGCACCTCGGGACGGTCACGCACCGCACGGGCCTCCTGCTTGGCGGCCGCGAGCTCCTGGCGCGCGATTTCGAGCTGTGCCCGCTCACGTTCGGCGAGCGTCTGACGAGCGAGCTTCTGCTGAGCGGATGCGGTGCGTGCCGTCAGCTCGAGCCGCACCTCCTCGGGCGTCTCGCTGGTCTCAGCGAGAACCCGCAGGGCCTGATTGAGGCGAACCGCATTGCGCTCGGCGGCGTTGTACTGGTGCCGGCTGTGCCAGGAGGGCAGGAGGTAGAGCAGCCACAGCGTCACAGCGACGAGGAAGATCACTCCTCCGCCCAACACCTGTCCGCCCATGCCGTCAACGGTAGGCGACGCACCGCGGCGAACCGGGCAAGCGTCGGCGTGTCGGCGTCAGTCGGGGCGACCGATGCGGTCGCGCTCCGGCACGGTCGCGGCGTCGGCGGGCGCGCGACCGGCGACCCAGCGAGCCAGCACCCCCTCGGGCACCTCTTCACGCGTGAGCGCGAAGGCGTAGTGATCGCGCCAGTCACCGTCGATGTGGATGTAACGCCGGCGCAGACCCTCGTAGCGGAAGCCGAGCTTCTGCACGACCCGCAGACTCGCGTCGTTCTCCGGCCGGATGCAGATCTCCATCCGGTGCAGCCGTAGCTCTGTGAAACAGAGATCGGTCGCGAGAGCCACCGATGTCGGCGTGATGTCGCGGCCGGCGTATTCGCGGGCCACCCAGTATCCGATGGTCGCCGAGGCGAGCGACCCGCGAGCGATCCCCCACACGTTCAGCTGGCCTGCGACCCGCCCGTCGTACTCCATGACCAGTGGGACGCCCGCACCATCGCGGTACTGCTGCAGAAGCCGGCGGATGCCGATCTTCATGTCGAGCAGAACGGCGCCGTCCGGGCTCGTCGCCTCCCACGGGCGCAGCCACGCGCGGTTCGACATCAGATGATCCTGCAACACGCGCGCGTCGCGCGCACGGATCAGACGGATGCCGACCCGCCCGTGCTCGCGCGGTGCCGAAAGGTCCATCTCGAACCTCCCCGGTTCAGAGTCCGGCGACGAAGTCCTTCAGCCACGGCCGCAGGTCCGGGCCGAGGTCGTCGCGATCGCTGGCGAGTTGGACGATCGCCTTGATGTAGTCGAGTTTGTCTCCCGTGTCGTAGCGCCGTCCGCGGAAGACCACGCCGTAGACGCCGCGCTCGGGATCCGTGGCGAGCTCCTGCAGCGCGTCGGTGAGCTGGATCTCGCCGCCCTTGCCGGGTTCGGTGTGCTCGAGCACCTCGAACACCTCAGGACCGAGGACATACCGGCCGATGATGGCGAGGTTGGAGGGTGCATCCTCCTTCTTGGGCTTCTCGACGAGGCCCGTCACCTTCACGACACCGTCCTCATCGGTCTCTTCGACCGCCGCGACACCGTAGAGGTGGATGTTCTCGGGGTCGACCTCCATGAGGGCGATCACCGCGGCACCGCGCTTGTCGTACTCGGAGAGCATCTTCGACAACAGCGGGTCGCGCTCGTCGATCAGGTCGTCTCCCAGCAGCACCGCGAACGGGTGGTCTCCGACGTGGGCCTGCGCACGCAGCACCGCGTGCCCGAGCCCCTTCGGCTCCCCCTGACGGACCATGTGCACGTCGGCGAGGTCGGAGGAGTGCTCCACCTTCGCGAGCTTGCCGGTGTCGCCCTTCTCCCGCAGCTTCTGCTCCAGCTCGGGCATCGCGTCGAAGTGATTCGCGATGTTGTTCTTGTTGCGACCGATGATGATGAGCACGTCCTGGATGCCCGCTTCGACCGCCTCTTCGACGACGTACTGAATGGCGGGCTTGTCGACGACGGGCAGCATCTCCTTCGGCATCGCCTTCGTAGCGGGGAGGAATCGTGTTCCCAGACCCGCGGCGGGAATGACGGCCTTGAAGGGCTTGTGACTCATGCCGCGATCCTATCGGCACGCCTTCCCCGGTTGCGGTCCTTAGAATCATGTGCATGTCAGACGGTGACGATCGCAATGCAGTGGACGACGTCAAGCGCGCACTCCGCGCCGATCTGCGGGAACGGCGACAGACCCTGTCGGCCGCCGCGCGGGAGAGCGCGGGCACGGGAGTCCACCAGCAGCTCGACGCCCTGACGTCGGCGCACCACGTGAGGTCGCTCTCCTGCTTCCTGTCGACGAATGCCGAACCCGATACGCGTGAGTTCGTGCGCGAGGCCGTGCGTCGCGGCATCCGGGTTCTCCTGCCCGTGACGCGGGTGGACGGCCTGCTCGACTGGGCCGTCGCCACCGAGGACGGCGAGATCGCGGAGGGCCTGTTCGGTCTGCCCGAACCTGTCGGAGAGCTGCTCGGCCCCATCGCCGTCAACGACGTCGACCTGATGATCGTGCCCGCCGCCGCCGTCGACCGCCGCGGCATGCGATTGGGATGGGGCCGCGGCTACTTCGACAAGACCATCGGCTCGATGCAGAAGTGCCCGCCGGTGTACGCAGTGGTCTACGACTCCGAGATCCTCGACGACGTCCCGACGGATGTGCACGACCAGCCCGTCGACGGCGTCGTCACCCCCACCCGCACCCTGACGCTGCGCGCCCGCTGAGCGCCTGACCCCGGAGGCACCATGCCCACCTACGCCTATGCCTGCAAGTCCTGCGGGCACCGCTTCGACACCGTCCAGTCCTTCTCCGACCCCGCGCTGACCGAGTGCCCCGCCTGCGGCGGCGAACTGCGCAAGGAGTACGGCTCGATCGGCGTCACGTTCAACGGTTCCGGCTTCTACCGCACCGACTCGCGCGCGGGCGCCTCGAGCTCGAGCTCGACCGGCACGTCGGGTGGAGACTCCGGCTCGTCCGGGGCATCATCGAGCACGGGAGCCACCGCCCCCGCTGCTCCCGCCGCCCCCGCGGCATCCTGACCGGCCGGACGCCGACGACATGAGGAGAGATTCGATGATCAAGGGTTTCAAGGAGTTCATCCTCCGCGGCAATGTGATCGACCTCGCGGTCGCGGTCGTCATCGGCGCGGCCTTCACCGCTGTGGTCAACGCGATCGTCGCGTCGATCATCACGCCGCTCATCGAGATCTTCTGGAAGGCGGATGAGAACGGCGTTCCCGGCATCCCCGTGCCCGACATCTACGGCGGCACGGTCACGTTCCCCATCGGCGGGCTCATCACTGCTGTGGTGAGCTTCCTCGCCGTCGCGGTCGTCGTCTACTTCGCGTTCGTCATGCCGATGAACCTGTGGAAGGCGCGCCAGGCCGCGCGCGCCGGCGTCCGCGAGCCCGAAGCTGCGCCGGCTCCCACCGAGCAGGAGCTGCTGGTGCAGATCCGCGACCTGCTCGAGCAGCAGAACAAGACCCGGCCCTGACGCCTCAGTAGTGCGGCGGGACTTCGCGCCGCATCCGCTCGTCGTTCGGGCCCGCCTCGGACGCAGCGGATGCGGCGTCGTCGTCTCTGCTCTCGGGCTCCTCAACCGCGCCGGGCGCCGGTGTCAGCCGAGCGCGCCGCGCTCCCGTCACGCGGACGACGCGCTGGCGGTCGTCACTCGGCGACATCGATGGGCTGCGTGCTCGCCTGCGGCGATGCGCCCGCCTCGACGCCCAGCAGCGTCGCGACGCGCGCCGCGACCGCCGCGGGGTCGCTGTAGAGGTCGAAGGCGTGCACGCGCAGGTAATGCCACCCCAGCCGTCGCAGGATCTGCGGGCGCAGACGCAGCGACTCGCGCAGGGACTCGGGACGCGTCTCCGGGTCGCTCTCGACCACGACGGCCTTGCCGTCATGACCCGCCACCAAGGGCAGCAGCCCGCGGTAGTCGAGATCGACCTTGATGCCCTTGGCGCGCAGCTCCCGGGCGAGGGCCCTGGTCAACGGGTCGGCGAGATCCTCGAGACGCGTCTCACGCGCGCGTGCCGCCACTCCACCCAGGATGCTCATGAGCGTCGCGGCGCCGTGCTCGAGCCTGCCGTCTTCGAAAGCGCTGGGGCGGATGGAGGAGACGATCACCATCGAGCGACGCGCACGGGTCATTCCGACCGTGAGCAGTCGCTCGCCATCCGCCGTGGAGAGGTCGCCGAAGTCGCTGAGGACGCGGCCGTGCTTGGTCAGCCCGAACCCGAGCGAGAAGACGACCCGGTCTCGACTCTCCGCGACCGACTCCTCGAGCGTCAGGACGGCGAACGGCTCGGCCGTCTCGCGCGAGACGAAGTCGGCGACGTCGGCGCGGCCCGCGAAGGCGACATCGACGGCCGCACGGATGCGCTCGGCGTGGCGTCTACTGGCCGTGACGACCATGAGGCTCTCACCGGAACGGTTGACCGCGTGCTCGGTCACGAGCGTCACGACGCGCGCGACCTCGGCATCGGGGCTCTCGACGGCGCCCGAGATGGGGTCCGGCGTGCCGGTTCCACCCTCGACGTAGTCGACGCTGAGGCTCCCCCGACCGAGGTAGGCACCTGCCCAGGGCAGTGAGACGAGCTCTCCGCCGTAGAACGCGTCGTTCACGAGTTGCGCGAGGTCCTCGCCCCCGGCGCGGTAGCTGCGGGTGAGCGTGGCGACGTCGAGCAGCTCCGCCATCCGTTCGAAGACCGAGACCTCGTCGAAGGGCTCGTCGAACTCGTCCGCGACCGCGCGCTCGCCCGCGCCGACGGCGAAGGGCGTCGGCTTCTGGGTGACGGGGTCGCCGAAGAGCACCACCTGGCGGGCGCGGCGCAGCGCGGGCGCCGCCTCCGCGAGACAGAGGGCGGCCGCATCCGCGATGATCACGACGTCGAACGGCGGGTGATCGGGGATCTCGGGCACCTCATAGGGCGAGGCGAGCCACACCGGCGCGAGCGTGCGCATGAGCGTCGGCGCCGCCCGCACGAGCTGATCAGGGGCTGAGACACCGCCCTTGAGCGCCTGCTTGAGAGCGGCGGCCTCGTCAGCGTGGTCGACCAAGCCGATCTTCCACTGCGTCGCGAGCTGCGCCGCGAGGACGGGCCCGGATGCGGCGGCGTGCGCTTCGTCCACGAGCCGGAAGTCGCGTTCGAGACGGTCCAGCACCGCGGTGTTCGCTCCGAGGAGCGCACGGTCGGTGCGCAGCAGATGCTCGAGGGCGGACTGCCACCACGCGAACTCGAGCTCGGCCGCGACCTGGTCCTCGGGCGCGTGGCGCACCGACAGTTCGGTGAGCAGGGGCGCGAGGCCCATGCGGTCGAGCTCGGTGCGCAGCGTGGCACGCTCGACGAGGTTCTCGAAGTACGCCGACTCAGCGGCGAGCCCGGCCAGCACGCGCATGAGCTGCGCCACCGGGAGCGAGGCCAGGCGGCTCGACTCACGACGCCGCAGGATCTGGTCGAGCTCGCCGAGCTGCGCGTGCACGCGCTGCCAGGCGACGTGGACGTCGGCGAGACCGACCGGCACCTCGGGCACGACGCCCGCATCCACCAGTCGCTGCCAATCGGCGCGCTGCTGCTGGATGCGCACGAGCGACTCGTACATGTCGCCGACGTGCACGCCCGGGCGCACGTACTCGCGCGACAGGCGCTTGAGCCGACGACGGTTGGCGCTCGACATGTCGGCGGAATCGCGCTTGGGCGCGTGCGCCTGGATGAGCTCGACGAGAGGACGCTCGAACACGCTCGGAGTGAACTTGTCGAGGGTCTCGCGGATGCCCTGCAGCAGACGCAGATAGTCGCCGAGCTCATCGATCGTGCGGAAGGGCCGCATCCGCGTCTGCGCGATCAGCTCGTAGCCGCGCTCGAGAAGGCTGGGAACCTCGCGGCCGCTCAGCTTGCCCGCGAGCGCGTGGGCAGCGCGCGCCGATTCGGTGGTGTCGAAGCTCACGCCGTACCAGGGCGAGTCGTCGGGACCGAAGCGGAACTCCCCCAGCTTCGCGGCGGTCACGAGCTTCGCCGCCGCCTGCGGCCGGGCATCCCGCAGTGCCTCAAGGGTGGCGATGTCGAACCGGGCGGTGGTCGACGGAGCCGGCGACAGGGCGCTCAGCTCGGTCAGCCGGCGCACGACCTGCAGGGCCGAGGTTCCGAGGCTGGGGTGCGAAGCGGTGAGCGCACCGCGGTAGTCGCGCAGCACCGTGCGCAGGCGCAACAGTGCGTCGTCGATCTCCGCGACCTTCGGCGGCTGCGCCTTCTCATTGCGTCCGATCGCGCGGATCAGATCCCGGTGCAGGTGTCGCGGCGTGACGGCGAGCGCATCGAGACCGATGCCGGCGAGGCGATGGCGGACGCCGTCGAGGGTCGAGCGGCGAGCGCTGACCACGAGCACGCGACGGCCGCTCTGCACGAGGGCGCCGATCGCGTTGATGACGGTCTGCGTGCCTCCCGTGCCGGGCAGGGTGTGCACCGCGAGCGAATGACCGGCCGCGATGCGCGCCAGCACGGCCTCCTGCTCCTCATCCGCATCGAGCAGAAGCGTGTCGGCGGCGGGGGTCCGCTCGTCGGGGCTCGTGACGCGCGGAAGCGCAGGACGCACGGAGAGGCGCGCCCGCTCGTCGGGATGCCCCGCGAGCGCGTTCAGCACCGGGTGGTCGAGGTCAGCGGTGTCGCGAGCCATTCCCGAACCGACGTCGACGAAGTTGGAGACGACCAGACGCGGAACGACGGTGAAGGTCGGGATGTGGGTCGTGAGAGCCCGCAGGTGGTCGATCACGGGCTGCGGGCGGAACACCGCTCCATCGTGAGCGAGGCCGGCGAGGGCTGCCGAGTCAAGGTGGATGCCGAAGTGGGTCCCCAGCGCGCGCACGAGCTCCGGGTTGACGACGAAGGAGCCGTGGAGCTTGAGCTCGAAGTCGGTGTGGTGGCGACGGATCGCGAGCGGCCGCAGCAGCACGGGAGCCGTGCACATGATCCCGCCGATGCGCCAGGAGGCCATGCCCACGGCGAGCGAGACGGTCTCCAGACCCCGCGCGGTGCGCAACTCGACGTTCTTGGCGGTGATCCGCTCCGCCGCCATCCGCGCGGTGCGCAGGGCGACCTCGTCGCGGTACAGGTTGGACAGCAGCGTCGACCGACCGGTCAGGAACTGCGGGAGGCTCCCCGGATGCGCCTTGTTGATGTCGATGCCGCGCTCGGGCGAGTCTTCATAGAAGAGGAGTGTCGAGCGCCCGCCGAGCAGTGCGGCCTGCGCGCGCAACCGCGCACGCTCGGGGTCTGCCACGTGCGCGACGACGACACCGGGCTCCGCGACGCCGAGATCACTCGGGCGCACCGGATTCGTCGCCTCGTCTGCACCAGAGATCATGGTGCCTTCTCCACGCCACACACGTGTCACCATAGGCGTGAGATGGACGAGCGGGGCTCAACCACGGCCGAGTTTCGCCGGATTGGCGACACGCCGAACGGACCGGCCGTTCCTCCCCACGATCACCCGGCCCGCGCGTTGTCCGCCGGGCGGACGCTCTCCCCCGCGGAAGGAGTGCGCGCACGAGAAGGATGAGCACATGACCCCGACCGGCTTCCGCATCCATCCGACGCCCCTCGGCGACGCCCTCGTTCTGACGAGCGACGCCGGCCTCGTCGGCTTCGAGTTCCTCGCCGCGCCCCTCGGCTCCGCCCTCGCTGCGTGGACGCAGCGTCTGGGCCGGGAGCCGGCACCCATCGACGACGACGCCGATGCGCTGCTCGGCCAGGTCGACGAGTACTTCGAGGGGGCGCGCACGGCGTTCGACGTCGAACTGGACCTGAGTCTGGTCAGCGGCTTCGCCCGCGACGCATTGGAGGCGATCTCCCGCATCCCGTATGGAGAGACGGCGAGCTACGGCGAGATCGCGATCGAGGCCGGTTCACCGCGGGCGCATCGCGCCGTCGGATCCGCGTGCGCCCACACACCGATCTCGCTCGTGATCCCCGCGCATCGCGTCATCCGCTCCGACGGCTCGATCGGCGAGTACGGCGGGCGCCCCGAGCACAAGCGCTACCTGCTCGAGCTCGAGGCCGCGCATCGTCCGGCGGGCGTGTAGGCCGCCCGCCGGACGATGTCGCTAGTGGTCGACCGCCTTCTCGGCCCCGAATCCGGTGAGCGAGCGCACCTCCATCTCGGCGGCCTTCTTGCGATCTTCGGCGCGACGTGAGGTCACCGACCCCAGCCATCCGAGGAAGAAGCCCAGCGGGATCGAGATGATGCCCGGGTTGTTGAGCGGCCAGATCGCGACACCGACGTCCTTGAACACGCTCGTGGGCGTGCCCCAGAACACGGGCGACAGCACGATCAGCACGATCGCCGCCCCGAGCCCGCCGTACATGCTCCACACCGCCCCGCGCGTCGTGAACCTGCGCCAGAACAGCGAGAACAGGATGGTGGGCAGGTTCGCCGAGGCGGCGACGGCGAAGGCCAGCGCGACCAGGAACGCCACGTTCTGACCCTGCACGCCGATGCCGCCGAGGATGGCCAGCACCCCGATGACGATGACCGTGCGTCGTGCGACCTTGACCTCGCCGTCCGGGGGTACATTGCCCTTCTTCACGACGCTCGCGTAGATGTCGTGCGCGAACGATGCTGCCGCCGTGATCGTGAGGCCGGCGACGACCGCAAGGATCGTCGCGAACGCCACCGCGGAGATGAACCCGAGCAGAACGGGACCACCCAGGTAGAGGGCGAGCAGCGGGGCTGCGGAGTTGACGCCGCCCGGCGCAGCCGCAATGGTCTCGGGCCCCACCAGCGCGCCCGCGCCGTAGCCGAGCACGAGGGTGAGGAGATAGAAGAGGCCGATCAACCAGATCGCCCAGACCACCGAACGCCGTGCTTCTTTCGCGGTGGGCACCGTATAGAAGCGCATCAGCACGTGCGGCAGACCCGCCGTGCCGAGCACGAGCGCGAGCGCGAGTGAGATGAAGTCCCACGGGTTCTTGCCGTACTGGAGGCCCGGGCCGAGCACCGCTTCACCCTTCGGCGAGGCGGCGACAGCGCTCTCGAGCAGCGTGTTCAGGTTGAACCCGTTGATCGCGAGCACCCAGACGGTCATGACGAGAGCGCCGCCGATGAGCAGGAACGCTTTCACGATCTGCACCCAGGTCGTGCCCTTCATCCCGCCGATGAGCACGTAGACGATCATCAGCACGCCGACCACGGCGACGACGATGGACTGCCCGATCTGGTCACCGATGCCCAGAAGCAGCGAGACCAGGCCGCCGGCGCCCGCCATCTGCGCGAGCAGGTAGAAGAAGCACACCGCGAGGGTCGTGATGGCCGCCGCCATCCGCACCGGTCGTTCCTTGAGACGGAACGACAAGACATCGGCCATCGTGAAGCGCCCGGTGTTACGCATCAGCTCTGCCACGAGCAAGAGCGCGACCAGCCACGCCACCAGGAACCCGATCGAGTAGAGGAACCCGTCGTAGCCGTTGATCGCGATGGCTCCGCAGATGCCGAGGAAGGATGCCGCCGACAGGTAGTCACCGGCGATCGCGAAGCCGTTCTGCGGCCCGGTGAATGAGCGACCGGCGGCGTAGTAGTCGGCGGCGGTCTTGTTGTTGCGTGACGCGCGGATCACGATGAACAACGTCACGGCGACGAACGCCGCGAAGATCGAGATGTTGAGGACGGGATCGTTCTCGACCGTCTGAACAGCTGCGTGGATGGCTCCGAAGACCTCGTTCATCGCGCACCTGCCTCTCGCTGCTCCAGATCCTCACGGATCGCACGCGACTGCGGGTCGAGGCGCCGGTTGGCGTAGGCGACGTAGGCCATCGTGATGACGAACGTCGAGACGAACTGGCCGAGCCCGAGCAGCAGCCCCACGGTGATGTCTCCCGAGACGCGCGTGGCCATGAAGTCCGCAGCGAAGGACGAGAGCAGAACGTAGGCGAAGTACCAGAGCAGGAAGGCGATCGCGAGGGGAAAGACGAACGCGCGCTGCGCTCGTTTCAGGCGTTGGAACGGGGGTGATTCCTCCACCTCGATGTAGTCGATTCCCGCGCCGTCGGCAGCGCGGTCGTGCGATTCAGTCATGTGGCCTCCTTGCCTCATGCCGCGGATGCGGGGTGTCCATCCGAGCCGTCGTCGCCTCTTCGCGGCGATGGTAGGGTCGACGCTACGAAAATCGGCAACGAGGCCGACACCCCCGGAAGTAGGTAGCACCTATGTCCCCCGGAACCACCAGCGATCTGCAGTTGATGACGCGCGCCGTCCACGATCTGGTCGCCCGCACGCGCTTTCCCGTCGCCTTCGGCGGACTCGTCCGTGAGCACTCCGTGCACGTCAGTTCCATCGTCGGAGCGCGCGGCCGGACCATCGAAGGTCTCATCGTGCGCGAGCAGCGCGGGCTCGGCGGAAGGGCTCTGACGGAGAAGCGCCCTCGCCTCGCTCTGGACTACCGGAGCGCACGCGGAATCACCCACGACTACGACGGCCCGATCCTCGGCGAAGGCATCGCGACCCTCTTCGCGGTCCCGGTCGTCGCGGCGGGCCGCACTCGCGGCGTGCTGTACTGCGGCTCCTGGGGTCAGACGGCCGTGGATGACGTGACGGCGGCGCCGGCGTTGAAGATCGCCGACGCCCTCGCATCCGAGCTCCGCATCCGCGACGAGGTCGCGCGACGTGTCGAACGCGCCCAGGATGCCGCCCCGGAAAGCGCGTGGGACGCCGCAGCGCGCGAGCAGGTTCGGGAGAGCTTCGCGGAGCTTCGTGCGATCTCCGCGACGGTCAGCGACGCCGCACTGCGCGAGCGCCTCGCGGCCGTCGAACGCCGCCTCGCGGACGTCGCGGCCGGCGACCGGCCCACCTCATCGGCGTCGGTTCAGCTCTCACCGCGCGAGCTGGATGTCCTCGCGTGCGCTGCGCTCGGGTCGACCAATGCGCAGATCGCTCAGGAGCTGGCGTTGAAGGAGACGACGGTCAAGTCGTACCTCGCGGCGGCGATGTCGAAACTGGAGGCCACGACGCGGCATGCGGCCGTGGCGAAGGCTCGCCGGGCGCGGCTGCTGCCGTGAGGAGCCGCCGATCTGTATGGTGACGTCATGGCGCGCAGAATCGTCCACCAGCTCGTAGACGACCTCGACGACTCCGTTCTGGAGGTGGGCGAGGGCGAGACCGTGCTCTTCTCCCTCGACGGCATCGCCTACGAGATCGACCTCTCGGATGCGAACGCCGCCGCTCTGCGCGACGCGATGGCCCCCTACGTATCGGCGGCCCGTCGCATCTCTGGCCGCTCGACCGCGAGCATCAAGCCGCGTGCTCGGGCCACCTCCTCGACACGGGACCTCACTGCCATCCGCGAGTGGGCGAAGGCCAACGGCCACCAGGTGTCCGAGCGCGGGCGGGTCGCCGCATCCGTCATCGAGGCGTACGACGCCACGCACTGACGCTGGTCACCCTCCGGGTGCACCGCGGTCCACGAGGTCGACACCCGCTGCGCGCAGGGCCTCGAACAAGCCTGCTCGGTCGCGGACGTCGTAGAAACGGAGCGGCGCCCAGCCACCCGTGGCGACTGTGGCCATGAAGTCCATGCCGGTGTTGCGGTACATCTCGTAGGTCATCTGCACCAGGGAGCGACGCCCCTGCAGGGTTGCGTCGAAGTCCGCCTCGATGCGCCCGGCAACCCTGCGCCGAATGCGAATCGACGTCGGATCCACAGCGCGAGCCTCGAACGATCCACCCCGCTCGATGATCGCGAACCGTTCAGTGACGATGTAGGTCGTGCGCTTGCTCACGGCAGCCTTGACGAAGAACCGGCCGACCACGAGATAGAGGCCGAACAGCCACATGAGCCCCATGCCGATGAAAGCGGGCCACGGTGCGCCGCCGCGAGACGCACTCACCGTTCCGAACGTGACCGACGCAAGCCAGACAAAGCTGAACGGCACCCAGAACACGTCCAAAGCGACGAACGGGGTTACGGGTTCCGGTCGTCCTCGCCACAGCACGGTCCCGTAATCGCGCAGTCCGTCGGCGCGCTCCTCAGCCCGCTCATCCCCCATCGGCTCATCATGGCACGGGCGGGTCGCCGTATCCGTCATCGAGGCGTACGACGCCGCGCACTGACGCGGCTATGCGCCGATCTGCTGCCGCAGCTCAGCGTCTCCCGTTCCCGTGAACTCGACGATGCGGCCGCCGACCACCCGGTACATCGCGAACTCCGCGACGTTGACGTGTCGGCGTGTGGCCGCGAACCCGCGGTAGACGCCGGTGTGGGTTCCGCTGCCGCGCAGGTGTGCGGCGATGCGGTCGTCCTCGATCACGAGTTGGATG
This sequence comes from Microbacterium sp. RG1, assembly GCF_005347485.1. Classification (NCBI taxonomy): domain Bacteria; kingdom Bacillati; phylum Actinomycetota; class Actinomycetes; order Micrococcales; family Microbacteriaceae; genus Microbacterium; species Microbacterium sp. RG1. The sequence goes on from NZ_CP034121.1 coordinate 1,579,698, forward strand.
CGTCGCCACTGCCAATCCGGGAAGGCGTGGAACAGATCCGCGAGATCGTCGATCCACGCATCCCGCCCGCCGGGCAGGTGCGCGCGTCGCACGTCCGAATCGACCAGCGCGCGGACGGCGTCCAGGTCGTGACGGTTGCAGGCGTCGAGGTACTCGGCGTGCCACTCGCGCAGTTCCCACGGCTCCATCCTCTCCATTATCGCGGGCGATGTCGGCGGCGTCTCAGGGCACCGGTACGGTCGAGTCACAGCTGACCGGCAGAGGGCGGAGCGCATGACGGACAAGCAGGTGGCGGTCATCGCGGGGGCGAGCGGGTTCGTGGGGCGCGAGATCGTGGCGGCGCTGCGGGCCGACGGCTACGATGTGCGGCGCATCGGTCGTACCGAACACGTGGGGTGGAACGACCCGCGCGCCCTCGTGGACGCGGTCGACGGCGCCGACCTCCTCATCAATCTCGCCGGCAAGTCGGTGAACTGCCGGTACAACGACGTCAACCGGAATGAGATCCTGCGCTCCCGCGTCGAGACCACGCGGGCTCTCCGCCACGCCGTGGCTGCGGCCCCCAACCCGCCCCCGCTGTGGGTGAACGCATCGACGGCGACGATCTACCGGCACGAGGAGCGGCGCGCCAACGACGAAGCCTCCGGCGTTCTCGGCGAGGGGTTCTCCGTGGATGTCGCGCGGGAGTGGGAACGCGAGTTCTTCGCCGACGAGCTTCCCCGCACGCGCCGCGTGGCGCTGCGAATGGCCATCGTGCTCGGCAACGGCCCCGCGCCTGACATGCTGCGACGCCTCGCGCGTTGGGGACTGGGCGGGCCGCAGATCGACTCGCCCTGGTTCCCTCACCGTCGATACCGCGGCATCGGGTCGCACCCGACCGGATCCGCGCGTGCCGGCTGGCACCGGACGCGTGGACGGCAGAAGTTCAGCTGGATCCACATCGACGACGTGATCGGAGCCGTCCGGTTCCTCGCCGAGCACGAGGAGATCACGGGCGCCGTGAACCTCGCGAGCCCAGAACCGACCGACAACCGCACGCTCATGCGCGCGCTGCGCCGGAAGACCGGCATGCCGATCGGGCTGCCCGCATGGCGATGGATGCTGGAGCCCGCGATGTGGGTGCTGCGTACCGAACCGGAGCTCGTCCTCAAGAGCCGTTGGGTCGTTCCGGGCGTGCTCGACGCCGCCGGATACACCTTCCGCCGGCCGCATCTCGAGGATGCGATCTGAGGCAAGGCCGCCGCCCGCGCCGCATCGGATACGAGGAGTCAAAGCATGGTCTCGAGCTTCACCGTCGTCACCCGCGCTCAGGTGTCCGTCGAGCGACTGTTCGATCAATCGCTCAGCATCGACGCGCACCTGGAGTCGATGGCAGGTTCCGGTGAACGCGCCGTTGCCGGCGTCACGAGCGGCCTCATCGGTCTGGGCGAGACCGTGACCTGGAGCGCCCGGCACTTCGGTTGGCGCTTCCGGATGACATCCGAGATCACCGCGCTCGATCGTCCTCGCCGTTTCGTCGACGAGCAGGTACGTGGTCCGTTCCGCACCTTCCGTCACGAGCATCGGTTCGAGACTCACGATGGGCAGACCGTCATGACCGACGTCCTGACGATCGCATCGCCGGTGTTCGGCCGGCTGGCCGAACGACTCGTGCTGGTGCCGTATCTGCGGCGGCTCATCCGGCAACGCAACGACGTTCTGGTGCGGGCGGCGGGAAACTGACCGCACGTCTGTCGCAGGCCACGGGCACAATGGCGGCGTGTACTCCGAACTCGCGCTGCCCGGCGGGTCTGCCCTCTGGCGCTCGAGCGGCGGTGCGGGCGGCGCGGTACCCGCCGACGGATGCGTCGATCTGATCCTGCTGGACGACGCGGTGTACGTCGCCGGCCCGTCGACGCGGTGGATCGCTGCCGTCGCCGACCCGGAGAGCGGGTCTTTCGGACTGCGTCTGTCGCCTGGTCGGGCACACGGGTTGTTCCGCGCCGCCCTTCCCCTGCTGGCAGACCGACTTGTTCCCCTTGCCGATACCGTGACCGCGGATGCGGCGCGTACCCTCCGCGAGCGGATGGTCCGCTTCGGCGACGGCCCGCATCCCACTGCCGGCCTCGTCGAGATCGCCGGCCGCGCGACCGTCGAGAACCCATGGTCACGAGCGGTCCAGATCGGCGCGCGACGCGCGGTCTCCGCGGCGCGTATCGCTGCGGAGATGAACGAGACCGAGCGCACCTTCCGCCGCCGGATGCGCGAGCGCTTCGGCTACGGGTACGCGATCCTCGTGCGCCTCGAGCGGGCGCGCCGCGCGCAGCGGCTCCTGCGGAGCGACCGCACGCTCGCCGACGTCGCCGCCGCGGCGGGGTACGCCGACCAATCGCATCTCACGCGGGAGTTCCGTCGGCTGGTGGGCGCGAGCCCCGCTCAGTTCGCGTCGAGCGCCGCGTAGAGATCGATCGAGTTGCCGTCGGGGTCCAGAAGGGTGGCGTACCGCTGACCCCACGGGGCATCCCACGGCGCCACGTGCCCCGCGTAGCCCTCCGCCTCGAGCCGCGCGAAGACCTCGTCCACCTCGGCCGGAGACTCCTGGTCGAACGCGAGCGCGATGCGGTGGCCGCCTGCCGCGGGCTCGTACTCCGGATCGAAGCTGCGGATGGTGGCGACCGTGTCCCACGCGAGGGCGGCCCCGTCATCCAGCCGCGCATCGACGTGCGGGGCGTCGTCCAGTCCGTGCGGGATGTCGACGCCGAGCGCGCGGTAGAACGCGAGCGAGGCGGCCATGTCCTGCGTGACGATACCGATGAATCCGAGTCTGAGTGCCATGGCTCCACGCTAGGCGCGCGCCGCTTCCCGTGTCTTGAACCGAACGGCCACGGTGTCGCAGACGCGACATACGCTCGAGGGGTGATCGCACGCACCTCCGGATCCGGCAGCCCGCTCGTCATCGTCCACGGCTTCGGCGTCGATCACCGCATCATGCTTCCCCTCGAAGAGGCGATCGGCGACACGCCATGGCGGCGCATCTACCTTGACCTGCCGTGGGCTGAGGGCGCACCGCCGTCTGATGCGGCGAGCGCTCTCGAGGTCGCGTCATCGGTCATCGACGACGTACGCTCGGCGCTCGGCGAGGCGCGGTTCGCGATCATCGGCAACTCCTTCGGCGCGATGATCGCCCGCTACGTCGCGCACGAGATGCGCGAACAGCTGCTGGGGCTGGCCACGCTCGCCGGTGTCTTCGAGCCCCGCCATGATGCGCGCATCGTGCCGCCGCGGCAGGTGCTCCGTGTCGACGAGGCAGTACTCGACGCTGCGGGTGATGCTCGCGGCGACTTCGCGGAAGTGAGCGTCGTGCAGGATGCGGCGTCGTTCGCCGCGTTCACCGAGTACGTCCTTCCTGGCCTGCGCGGCTCCGACCCGGCCGTCATCGATCGCATCGCGGCCAGCTACACGCTGCCGGCGGTTCCCGAGCTGGCGCACCCCGAGCCGTTCACCCTGCCAGCACTGCACCTTTTCGGACGGCAGGACGATGTGGTGGGTTACGAGGACGGATGGCGCTTTCGCGACCACTATCCGCGCGGCACCTACGCGGTCCTGGACCTCGCGGGGCACAACGTGCACCTGGAGCAGCCGCAGATCACGACCGCGCTGATCCGCGACTGGCTGCGACGCATGGATGCAGAAGCCGGATCTGCGCATTATCCCGGCCCCTGACGTCCCCCATCGCCCCGCCCGGGGATACGGTCACGGTATGACCGATTGGCAGACGCGGTTGCGCCAGCTGCCCGTCGAGGAGTGGGCGATGCTGCTCGACGCGAGCTCCGGCCTGCCCGGCCCCCGCGCGAACACCGCTCTGGCCGCGGCATTCGCCGTTGTCGCTGACGAGTCCGCTCTCCTCGTGCTCGGCACCCGCGACGACGAGTTCACCGCGATGTGCGTCGCGACGGCGTACGGCGCTCGCGCCGACGAGGCGGAGTACGCCGCCGCCGCTCTGCACGCCGCATCCGATGGGCGATGGCGCGTCCGCGAAGGCGTGGCGATCGGGCTGCAGCTCTTGGGCGATCGCGACTTCGCGCGGCTGACCGAGATCGTGACCGCGTGGGCCGAGTCGGACGACCCGCTCGTGCAGCGCGCCGCGGTGGCGGCGATCTGCGAGCCGCGTCTGCTGCACTCCCCCGCATCCGCCGCCGTCGCCGTCGGGGTCTGCGGGCGCGCCACCGAACTGCTGGCTCGACGGCCCCTCACCGAGCGCCGAGAAGCGGACCTGCGCACCTTGCGTCAGGCGCTGGGCTACGGCTGGAGCGTGGCGATCGCTGCCGATCCCGCACCGGGTCTGGCCGCCTTCCTGGCGCTCGACCCGTCGGATGTCGACGTGGCGTGGATCATCGCGGAGAACCGCAAGAAGAAGCGCCTGTCCGTTCTGCTGTGATCGCGGGCGCGGTCAGTTGATGATCTGGGCGTCCGGGTTCTCATTCAGCGCATCGATGCGGTCCCGCCATGACTGCAGCGCTTCAGGCGCCAGGCGGGTCCAGTCGGTCACTTCCCGAACGATCCGCAACGGTGCGGCACTGCGGTAGGAGCGCGTCGGGTTGCCGGGGAACTTCTTGTCCGTCACGTTCGGATCGTTCTCGAACGGACCGGTCGGCTCCACCTCGTAGACGTGCGGGATCTCATCGTCGCCACGCGCCGCGATCTCAGCCGCAAGGCCAGCGCCGTCCACCAGCGCCGTGAAGTAGATGTGGTTCATCACGACCTCGGGACGATAGTTCGAGCGGTGTCCCGCGACCAGCAGATCACCGGGCGACAAGCGCACCTTGGTGCCGTGGAAGAAGGGTCCGTCGTCGAGTGCATCGCTCACCCGGCACAGGTTAGTCCTGTGAGCGGACGGATCGCCCGCTAGAGGTTCCGGTCCGCCTTGCACTGATCCCGGATCGTCTCGAACGCGTCGGATGCGGCCTGGAAGGCCGCCTTGCCGTCGGGGCTCGAGGGTGCGGCGGTCACCGCGTCGAGGGCCTTGTCGGCCTCCTTCATCTGCGCCAGCATCCACTCCGGCGCGCCGGTCGAGGCGCGGCTCACCGCATCCCGCACCGCCGCGCGCCCCTCGGCCACCGCACCATCCGCGCGACCGGGGGTCTCGGCGAAGCTCGCGTACTCCTGCCACGAGTTCATGACGTTGAGGCAGGCCTCCGCGCTGATGCGCGCGGAGGCGGAGGCGCATCCGGCCAGCGCCAGCACGGCGAGCAGGGGCAGGACGGCGAGACGGCGATACACGCCGCCCAGGTTAGGAGCCGAACTTAGGCGCTGGTTGACAATGCCGCATCCCGCGCCGCCGTGGCAATGACCTCCGCGACGGCTTCGGCCTGCGTGAAGTAGAGGGCATGACTGGCCGCGACGTTCGTGATGGTCGCACCGGCGCGCGTGGCCATGTGCTGCAGCATCGCCTGGTCGAAGGCGCGGTCGTCCGTGGCGATGACCGCCCAACTCGGCTTGTCGCGCCACGCGGCGTGGGTCACTTCGGCCCCGAAGACGGCCATGTTCACCGGCACCTGCGCATCGCAGAGGAAGGCCGCATCCGCATCGCTCGCGTCCGCAGCGAAGCCGGGCTTGAACGCATCCGGGTTGAGGAAGCCGAAGCCGTCGTCGCCGACGTCGATGACGAACTCCGGGGTGGGCGCGAAGCCCTCGTACTGCTCGCCGCTGGTCTGCCCCGCATCCGGGATCAGCGCCGAGACGTAGACGAGGCCCGCGACCTTCTCGTGCACGCCGACCTCGGTGATGACGGTGCCGCCCCAGGAGTGCCCGACGAGGATCGTCGGCCCGTCCTGTCGGTCGAGCACGCGTCGGGTGGCAGCGACGTCGTCGTCGAACGACGTCAACGGGATCTGTGCGACCGAGACCCGGTGCCCCGATGCCGTGAGCACGTCGTAGACGCCCCTCCACGCGGATCCGTCTGCGAACGCCCCGTGCACCAGTACGACGTTGGTGATCCCTACGTTCTCCATGATTATTGCCCCCTTCATCCGTGTTGCCAACACTCGTCGACTGTCGCAATATATTGCATACTGTGCGCGAGCACCAGGGCGGGCTTTGCGCGGGCATGCGTGTCTGAGTTGTGCACGCCGCGTCGTCTCAACGCGTGCACGATGGGGACACACAGGAAACAACCCGCGCTTCGTGTCTCATTGGTGCACGCCGGAGCGACCCCGAGCGTGAACCGTTGAGACACGCAGGTCTCTTGGGGCGGCGCGACAGATTCCGCCCGTGGTGCGGCGCGACAGATTCGGCCCGAGACGGGGCTGTGCGTCATTGGCCCGAGACGGGGCGGTGCGTCAGAGGTGCAGCAGGGTGCGGGACGACGTGAAGCCGACGCGTTCGTACAACGAAACGGCGAGGTCACTGCTGTGGACGACCACCCGCTCCGCTCCGCGCGCGGTCGCCTCGTCGACCACGTGCGTGATCAAACGCTCCCCGATCCCCCGCTCTCGGTAATCCGGATCGACGTAGACACCCTGCAGGTCGGCCGTGACGCGCGTCAGAGCGCGGGGACTCGGCACCCGCTCGGTGAACACCACCCACGCCGCTCCCCGGATGTCGCCCTCAACCTCCGCGACGTAACACTCGTGTCGCGCGGCGCGCGCCCACTCGACGAACGCCGTGACGAAAGCAACACGTTCCGTCGCCGGCACGGCGTTCTTCTCATCGACGATCGATGACCACCGCAGCTCGGCGACCGGAGTGAGATCGACATCGACGGCCCTCCGGATGCGCAGATCCATCCCCACACCGTAGACGGCCACGCGCCATCTCGCGAGGTGGCGCGCGTCAGGGATCGAGGGCTCGGCACCCGCTCGGCGAGCACCACCCACGCCGTACCCCGGATGCTGCCCTCCACTTCGGCGATGTAGCACTCGTGCTGTGCGGCGCGCGCCCATTCGACGGACGCTACGGCGCATCCGCCCATCCCGCCGCGAGACTGCAGATCGGTCACGAGATCACGGGTAGACACCGTGATCTCGTGAAGAAGATGCAGTCTCACGCCGACGGATGCGGGTCGAATGGCGACGACCCCAACGGTCACCGTGAACAACGGCTCCGCTCCGCTCCTCGAGATGCTCGGAGTTCGTGAAGCATGGGACCTGGGGCCGAACGGCGACGTCCCTGCGCCGACGCGTTCGACGAGTCGTTCATCGCGTGGCCACCGGAGCCGTTCGAGGATGTCCGCGACGCCGGCGCCGTTACTCTCGACCAGACGCCGGAGCCGCGCGAGCTACCGTCACGACAGAAAGTCGATGACTGTGACGCCCGCCTCCGATGAGGGATGCACGCGGTCGCTGACCTCGGCTTGATCGCGAACAGTCAGCCAAGGAGGGTGCATGAGTGTGACAGCGATCTGAGCTGCGCTTGAAGCGAAGTATCCGACCCTCCCCCCTCCGCCTCTTCCACGAGGCCATGCGGGTGCAGGCTCACGCGCGCACATTGAGCACTCGACCCGCCGCGGCCGAGACCGACTCACTTCACCATGGCGCTGGCCGCACCCGCGAGGTAGGGGACGAGCCAGATCGCCCACACGAGCAGGCTGAAGCGGTGGAACGCGATCAACTCACGCTCACGGTCACGGATGAGGACGACGATCGCCCAGAGCAGATGCAACGCCATGAGCAGGATGGCGGCGGTCCCCGTCCACGCCATGAGTACCGCGGCGGGTCCCTCTTCGACGCCCATCGCCCTGCGGTCGGACGCAATGAGCCTCATTAACGCGGTTCCCGTCGCGTCCGCAGCCAGACCGGCAGCGAAGAAGAAGACGTGCCACCACTTCAACCTGCGTTGGATCCGCTCGGACCAGATGCCGACAGTGTAGAAGACGAGAGCGAGGGTGATGATGACGATCGCAATGATCAACATGCGACAACACTAGCAAACCTTCAGTACACCTGAAAGCGCTATAACCACACTAATCTGCATTAATTACGCGCATTCGCTCATATTAGAATCGGAGCATGGTCGCTTGCGTCGCAAAAAAACGGCGTATATCTTCCACTTATCCCCTATATGAGGGGCCTTTTAACGTCAATTGAACGTATTTTCACGATGGAGTGAATGTGTCAACGAACACGACGCGCGGTCGGATCCTCGACTACCTCGCGCTCGAATCCGACGCGACGGTCGCACATCTGGCAGCAGCCCTGTCCACGGCACGAAGCACCGTCCAGCGCGCGCTCGACGCGATGGTTGAGCAACAGGAGCTCCGCGTGCTCGAGGAGAAGTCGTCAGGCGGACGTGGTCGGCGTTCGCGGCGATACCAGCTCGCCGAGCGGCCCCGGCCGGTCCTGGTGTACATCGAGGCACCCGAGGAGGTCGTGGTGCGCGCCGTCGAACGCGACGGGACGGTGCTGGGTGCCGCATCGACGCGCCGCGAGTCCGCCGGACCACTCACGATCGATCAGATCATTGAACTGTTCCGCTGCGCTGCAGAGAACGCGGGCCGTGAGATCGCAGACTTCGCGGGGGCGGTGGTGGGGGTTCCAGGCCCGGTGACGACCCTTCGCAGCGGCGACCCGGCACCGCATCGTCGTTCAGCGTTTGCCAGCTGGGGCAGCAACCCTCCCAGCATCCGCCAGCTGCAGACCTGGGCCGGCGAAGACCCGGTCGAGGTCTTGGAGACTCGCCTGGGGCTGAGGGCCGTCATGGAGAACGACGGCAATCTCAGCGCGCTCGGCGAATCGCTTCTGGGCGCCGGACGCGGCGGCCACATCGTGTTGTGCCTGTCGCTGGTTCGCACGACGGGAGGCGGCATCGTCGTTGACGGACAGCTGCGTCCCGGACGCAGCGGTATGGCCGGCGAGATCGGTCACCTCTCGGTGCGCGCAGACGGACCCCTGTGCCCGTGCGGCAATCGCGGCTGCTTCTGGTCCGAGGCCGGCTACGAGACGCTGCGTATCGAGCTGTCCACCGTCGTGGGCCACGATCTCTCCCCCGCAGATGTCGCAGCGCGCGTGGCCGCAGGCGACTCGGTCTTCGTGGCGGCGCTACGCGACTTCGGTGCCCGGATCGGCAGCATCATCGCCCCCGTTGTAGGCATCCTCGATCCCGACATCATCATCGTGGACGGCGCACTAGGCGCGGCAGCGGAGACCGTCACCGTCGGGATGCGAGAAGCCCTCGTGCGCGACAGCTCGCCGCTCGCCGCTCGTGATCTCCGCGTCACATCCGGCGAGCTCGGTGACGCCGCACCTTTCGTCGGCGGTGCCGCGCACTTCCATCGATCGCTACCCGCCGCCACACCCGCTCACGTCTGACACGGCCGCGCCAATCGCCTCCGCATTCAGCATCTCTCCTCGAGGAATCACATGAACGACGACCCCCTTGACCCGATCAACCGCCTCCCGCTCGCGGGTGTGTGGACGCCTGAGTATGCCGAGCGCGTGGCGATGATCGAGGACCGCCCGGTCAATCCGCTCGAGCTGACCGAGGAGATGCTCGCAGAGATGGAGGCCTTCGGCCGACCATTCGGCGCGGCCGAACCCACCTCGGCACGAGTGACGAGCACAAGCGTCGACGGCCCCCATGGCCCGATCCCCGTGCGCATCTACGAGCCCACCGACGAATCGGGCGCCGCAGCGGGAGCGCTGCTGTGGCTGCACGGCGGCGGCTTCATCGGGGGCGACCTCGACATGCCCGAGGCGGATGCGGTGGCGAGAGGTCTCGTCACGCGCGCGGGCGTCGTCGTCGTGAGCGTCGACTACCGCCTGTGCGTGGGAGGGGTGCACCACCCAGTTCCGCACGACGACTGTTGGGCGGCGTATCTCTGGCTCCGCCAGAACGCCGGCCGATGGGGCGTGCCGACCGACCACGTGCAGGTGGGCGGAGCCAGCGCCGGCGGCAATCTCGCCGCATCCATCGCGCTGCGCGCGCGGGATGAGGGCGTGAGCCCCGCCGCCGCGCTGCTGCTCTACCCGGTGCTGCACCCTCGACTGCCCGCGCCCGATGCCGAGACAGCTGCGTGCCTGGCGCAGATCCCGGCCCCCCTGCGCTTTCCGGAGGAGGTGACGGTCGCGATGAACGAGAACTTCCTGGGCGGACCGCTGTCAACCGCCGACGCGCTCTCCTATCCGGGTCTCGCCCACGATCTGCGTGGCTACTGTCCCACCTACATCGAGATGTGCGAGTTCGATGACCTGCGTCCGTCCGGGGCAGCGTTCGCAAGCGACCTGCGCGCCGCTGGCGTCGAGGTGACCGAGGTGGTCGCCGCGGGCGTGCCGCACGGTCACCTGAACGCCATCGGCTCCCGGCACACCGCAGCAACACTCGACCGCATGGCCGCCGTGCTGATTCGCAACGGGAGCGGCGAGTGAGGGGCGCAGGCGTCGCGGAGGGGTGGGGCGCGGTAGCGGACGCATTTCATGCCAACTTCGTCGACCCTGGCGAGGATGCGGCAGCCGTCACCGTGTACCACCGCGGGCGGAAAGTGGTCGATCTCGTCGGTGGAAGGGATGTGTTGCGCGGGCGCACGGTCGCTGACGACGCGCTCATGATGGTCGCTTCGTGCAGCAAGGGGATCACCGCGACATTGCTCGCCCTGCTCGTGCAGGACTCACTGATCGACGTCGAGGCACCCGTCGCACACTACTGGCCGGAATTCGCTACGGCGGGCAAATCCAACGTCACCGTCGCCATGGTCGCCTCGCACACCGCGGGCCTGCCCTACCCGCCGCTGGGAAGCGGGCTGAGCGGTCTCGATCTGCACCGGGGCCCCGCGGTCACGGCCCTTCTGGCCGGCGCCACGCCGATGTGGGAGCCAGGCACCGCGATGGCCTACCACCCGGTGACATACGGCACGCTGCTCGATGAGATCGTTCGGCGCGCTACCGGCGTCGACCTGGCCACGCACCTCAGGCAGCGCATCGCCGGACCGCTGGACGTGGAGATGTGGTTCGGGGCCCCGTCGTCGGTGTTCGACCGCGTCGTTCCCGACCGGTGGCCGCCCGCGGCGCCTTCTGTCGAGGAGGAGGCGCCGGTCGGTAGCTACGCGCACACCCGCACCCTCCACATGCAGGAGGAGCCGCCGATGACGCTCGACCACACCGACGATGCCGCCCTGGCCGCAGCATACGGCGCTTCTCGGCCGGCAATCGGGGCGATCACCGACGCACGGTCGCTCGCGAAGATGTACGCGGCCACCATCGGAGAAGTCGACGGTGTGCGTCTACTCACCGACGACACGCGGCGGTTCGTCACGACCCCCCGCACGGACGAGGTGGAGACACTGGTCGAATCCGGCACGACCGGGCCCGATATTCGATTCGGCCTCGGTTTCCAGCTCTCGTCGCCCAGCATGCCGGGATGGGGCCCGGCGTCGTTCGGGCACACCGGAGCCGGTGGCCGACTGGGCATCGCCGATCCCGAACGCGAGCTCGCCCTCGGCTACGTCTGCAGCCGCATGTCCGGCATCGGACCCAGCGGCGACGCGCGCTGGCGCCGTCTGCTAGATGCCGCCGCCGCCGTGCAGGAAGGGCAATGACATGACCGCGCGCGCCGCTCGAGCACCCCCGCCCTCGCTCATCCCCGCCTCCCCCGCACACCTCGCGCTCACACCCCGCACCCTAAGAAGACTCCCGTCAGGTCGTCGCAATGTCGCACGGCCGACGAAGCAGAGAAAGCAGACATCATGAAGTTCCGGAAAGCACTGGTGGTCGCCGCCGCGGCAGCCGCGCTCACCCTGAGTGGTTGCGCGGCGGGCGGTACCTCCGTCCCCACCGACAGCACCCTGACCGTCGGGTTCAACAGCCCGCCCATCTCGCTCGACCCGCTACGTGCAGCGAACGGTCAGGGCCGCTGGTACGAGGACCCTGCGTACATGTCGGTGCTGCAGATCGACGACGACAACAACGTCGTCGCGGGCCTGGCCGACAAGTGGGGCTACGTCGGCGACGACAACACCACATTCCGCTTCACGCTGCGCGAAGGGCTCACCTTCGCCGATGGCACCCCGGTCAACGCGCAAGCCGTCGTCGACTCGTTCGACTACTTCCTCGCCAACGGCTCCGGCCCGACACGCGCGTACTTCCTCGGCATGACCGCGACCGCTCTCGACGACACGGAAGTCGAGTTGAAGACGCAGACTCCCAACCCGATCATCGACCAGCTCCTCACCCAGGATTATTACGCCTTCTCGCCGATCAGTGCTGCCGGGCTCGCCGACGACAACGCGCGCGCCGGTCAGACCTTCGGAGTGGGCCCGTACGTCCTCGACACCGCGCAGACCGTACCCGACAGCACCTACGTGTACGTGCGGAATGATGCGTACTTCGACAAGGATGCGGCAAAGTACGAGAAGATCGAGATCAAGGTCATCCCCGACGCCGCACAGCTCGTCCAGGCCCTGAACACGGGGCAGGTCGAGGTCATCCAGGTGGACGCGAACGTCGCCAACACGGTCAGCGACAACGTGGTCATGGATGCCCGGGTGGGCGCGTGGAACGGCCTGTACCTCACCGATCGAAACGGGACCGTGGTTCCCGCTCTCGCCGACCCCAAGGTCCGACAGGCGCTCGCTTTGGCCATCGATCGACCGGCCGTCGCGACCGCCGCGCTCGGCGAGTACGGCGAACCTGCGTACCAGGTGGCTCTGCAGGGCGACCCGTCGTGGGGATATGACCCGTCGTTGGAGGGGCTCTACGACAAGGACGTGGATGCGGCCAAGGCGCTGCTGGCGGAAGCCGGCTACCCCGACGGATTCTCGTTCACCGTGCTGTTCCAGGGTCCCAGCCCGAGCGATTCGAAGCTCGCCCAGGCCCTCGCGGCCCAGTTCCAGGAGATCGGGGTGACCATGGAGCTGAAGTCCGAACCCGACTTCGGCGCCTGGGTCAACGACTTCGTGTCCGGGCAGTACCCCGCCACCATCTTCGGCGGATCAGGACTGCCGATGTACCTCATGTCGCAGTTCGCGTGGACGCCCGACGCCATCATGAATCCCTACAAGGTGAGCAACGACGACGTCAACGCGGCCTTCGACACCCTGTCACGCGCAAGCGGGGAGGACGCAGTCACCGCCGCTCAGGCTCTCACCGCCGTGGTCACCGAGCAGGCGCTGACGATCCCCGTCGTCAACCAGAAACTGATCTACGCACACGCGAAGTCGGTCGACGGATTCCGTTGGATCGGCGACACCGGTCTGCCCAACTCCATCCTGAGCTGGTCGCCCGCTTCGTGACATCCGGGTGGGGCGGCGCCGTCCGCCGCCCCACCCCTGGAGAACCCCATGCTGAATCTGATCTGGCGCCGCCTCGCCCTGTCGATCCCCCTCCTCTTCCTCGTCTCGATCATCACGTTCGTGATCCAGAGTTTCCTGCCCGGCGACCTGGCACGTTCCCTCCTGGGCGTGAGCGCCACCGATCAGCAGTACCAGGCGTTGCGCGCGGCACTGCACCTGGACCAGCCGGTCCTGGTGCAGTACGGCATGTACATCGGCGGCATCTTCCGGGGCGACTTCGGCACCTCGGTCTACACCGGACAACCCGTCCTGCAGACGATCGCCCAGCGTCTGCCCGTGTCACTCTCCCTCATCGTCCTCGGCACCGTCATGGCCGCAGCGATCGGGATCCTGCTCGGAGTTCTCAGCGCCACGCGAGGACCGGTGCTTCGGCGACTGGTCGATGTCGGGTCGCTCGTCGGCGGCGCACTGCCGAACTTCTGGCTCGGCCTGGTCATCTCGCTCGTGTTCGCCGGAGCACTGGGATGGTTTCCCTCCACCGGGTACGTTGATTTCACCAGTTCCCCCGGGCTGTGGGTGTGGTATCTCGTCCTGCCGGTGTGCGCGCTCGCGATCGGCGCCATCGGGATCGTCGCCAAGGTCACGCGCGATCAGATGATGACGACCATGCGCCAAGGCTTCGTGCGCACTCTCCGGGCGGCGGGCGCCTCCGAGGCATCGATCATCTGGAAGCACTCGCTTCGCGGATCCGGCGTCGCGATCCTGACCGTGCTCGGCATCGTCTTCGTCGCCTCCCTCTCCGGAACCGTGCTGATCGAGAACGTCTTCGTGCTCCCCGGCCTCGGATCCCTCGCCGTCTCGGCCACAACACGACACGACATCCCCGTCATCCAAGGCATCGCCCTCGTGCTCACCGCGATGGTGATCGTCGTCAATCTGCTCATCGATCTCGCCTACGGCCTGATCAATCCGAAAGTGCGCCTCTCATGACCATCATCGTTCCGGCAGGCATCCAAGAGCCCGCTCCCTCTGCGCGGCGCCGACAGGGAAACCAACTGGCCTCCATGCTCGGGGTGAATGTCGTCGCCACCGCGGCCGCCGTGATCGTCCTCGCGGTCGTCGCCCTCGTCGCCCTTGCGCCCTGGATAGCCCCGTACGATCCGCTGCAGCAGGACCTCCAAGCGGTGCTGCAAGCGCCGTCCGCCGCGCACTGGCTCGGCACCGACACCCTCGGGCGCGATACGCTCTCGCGACTTCTCTTCGGTGGGCAGCCCGCCCTGACGGGTACGGCCGTGGCCCTGGCGGTCTTCGCCGCCAGCGGCATCCTGCTCGGGCTTCTAGCTGGATACCTCGGCGGCTGGGTCGACCGGGGCATCGGCGTGCTGGTCGACATCATGCTCTCACTGCCGGGAATCATCATCGTCCTGGCGGTACTGGCGGTGTTCAGCCAGAACTTGTATGCCGCGATGATCACGTTCGGCTTCCTGCTCTCATCCAGCCTCATCCGCGTCGTCCGCGGATCGGTGCTCGCGATCCGCGAGGAGCTCTACGTGTCGGCGGCCGAGATCTCGGGCCTCCGTGCCGGTCGGATCATGCTGCGCCACGTTCTGCCCGGCGTGACCGGTCCCGTGATGGTGCAGCTGGCACTGTTCACCGGAGCGGCGCTCGGGCTGCAGACCGGCCTCGGTTTCCTCGGCCTGGCCACGGCTCCGCCGTTGCCCAGCTGGGGCGGGATGGTCGGCGAAGCCGCCTCCGTGATGTTCCAGTCTCCCTTCCTGCTGATCTTCAGCGGTGGGATCATCACGCTCATGACCCTGTGCTTCGCCCTGATCGGCGACGGTGTGCGTGACATCAACGAGGGACGCGTCACACGTCGAGGCGGCACGCGCGCCCGCCGCGGCCTGCGCGATCGGTCGCGCGCCGCAGCACTGTCCGCGGCGGAGCGAACGCCGCCTGCAGGCTCGCTGCTGCGCGTGAGGGACTACTCGATCGCCTTCTCCCAGGCCTACCCGGACGAGGTGGTGCGCTCGCTGGACTTCTCGATCGACCGCGGTGAGATCGTGGGTCTCGTGGGCGAATCCGGCAGCGGCAAGACCATCACCGGCTTGTCTCTGCTGGGCCTGCTGCCCGACGGCGCCGCCGTGACATCCGGCGGGGCATGGATCGAGGACACACTGCTGACCGGCGCGAACGCAGCGACGCTGCGACGCATCCGCGGCAGAAGGATCGGTCTGGTCTCGCAGGAGCCCATGGTCGCCCTGGACCCGCTCTTCACCGTCGGCTCCCAACTCGACGAGGTGCTGCGCCGGCTCACCACTCTCCACAGCACTGAGCGCAAAGAGCGAGCGGCAGACCTTCTACGCTCGGTCGGATTGAGCGATCCGGCGCGTATCCTGCGCAGCCATCCGCACGAACTGTCCGGCGGCATGCTGCAGCGCGTGTCGATCGCCATCGCGCTCGCGGGCGAACCGGACCTCATCATCGCGGACGAACCGACAACCGCGCTGGACGTGACGGTGCAGGCCGGCATCCTCGATCTACTGCGCAGCCTGCGCGACAGTCGTGGGCTCGCCGTGCTGTTGATCACGCACGACCTCGCGGTCGTGGCCGATGTGTGCGACCGGGTCCTGGTGATGCAGCACGGAGAGATCGTGGAGTCGCGTGCGGCCGTCGACCTCTTCCAGGACCCCGAACACCCCTACACCCGCGTTCTCCTGGAGAGCACGCCGAGTCTGGTGGAGATCAGATGAGCACCTCACCCACTGCCCTGAACGTCCAGCATCTCGCTGTCGAATATCCGAAACGGCTGCGCAACCCCGCGCGCCGCGTGATCGACGACGTGAGCTTTTCCATCCCGGTCGGTCGCACGCTCGCGCTGGTCGGCGAGTCCGGCTCGGGGAAATCGACCATAGGGAAAGCCATCCTCGGGCTCGCTCCCATCACAGCCGGCAGCATCGTGCTCGGCTCCCGCGACATCACCACGCTGCCTCTTCGCCGCCGGCGAGAGGTCGCCAGCCAGTTGCAGGCCGTGTTCCAAAACCCGTTCGGCTCGCTCAATCCAGCGCTGACGATCGCGCAATCGCTCGCGGAGCCCATCCGCGCGATCGAGGCTGTCTCAGCAGCCGAGATCCGCAGCAGGTGTGCCGAGGTCATTGAACGCGTCGGACTGCCCGTCGATGCCCTGCGCCGGTATCCCGCGGAGTTCAGCGGCGGTCAGCGCCAGAGAATCGCGATCGCACGCGCGGCGGTGATGCGCCCCGGCGTGATCGTGTGCGATGAGCCGACGAGCGCGCTCGACGTCACGACTCAGGCGAAGGTGCTCACGCTGCTCGCAGACCTCCAGTCATCGCTCGGTGTCTCCTACCTGTTCATCACACACGATCTGGCGGTCGTGCGTGAGTTCGCTCATCAGACGATGGTTCTGGACGGCGGCAGGATCGTCGAGTCCGGTGAAACTGTGTCCTTGTGCGATCGTCCGCAGCATCCGTACACGCAGGCGCTCGTGGCCGCAGCGCCCGTCCCCGACCCCGTCGTGCAGCGACGACGACGCGAAGAACGACTGCGCAGGCAGGAGGAGGACGCCGCATGAGCATCCGTCCCGTGACGACGCTGATCGTCGAACTCGGCCCCGTCTACGACATCGGTCCCCTCCCAGGGGGGTTCCGACGCGTGATCTCGATCGCAGGCGGCTCCATGACCGGACCCGTGCTGACAGGACGCGTTCTTCCCGGCGGAGCGGACTGGAACACCGCACGAGAAGACGGCAGTGCGGACGTCTGGGCCCGCTACACCGTGCAGACCGACGACGGCGTCACCATCGGCATCATCAACGCGGGAACCCTGCCCGCCGACGCGGATCCGGACGCATTCGTCACCTCGCCGCGACTCGAGGTTCCTGACGGCGCGCTCGCTTGGCTCAGAGACGTTCCACTGGTCGGCACACTCGGACCGGTCCTCGGACGGACCGACGCGGTTCGCATCGGCATCTTCTCGGTGCACGCGCAGTAGTTGTCGAGGACCGGTTGCGGCGACTCGTCGGAGCACCGTCACCCACAGACCAGTCCGTCACCCTCGCAGAAGGACCTCGTGCGAGACCGGGGTTGCGTGGATGCGCCAGATCGTCTCGGCGATCTGATCCGCGCTCATCGTGACCCGGCCGGGGATTGTGTGGTCGGAGATGGCGAGCTTGAGCGCGAGGTGCGTGACGTGCACCCCGTCGGGCGCGACGGCGTCTGCGAGGTTGAGGGCGTAGTTTCGGAGCGCACCGGTCGCTGCGGAAATATTGCCGAAGTAGGGAACCGGTTCAACCGACCCCCCGCCGGTGACGAAGACGATGGCGCCCGTTGCCCGTGCCCGCATCTCGGGGAGGACGCTTCGAGCGGCGGTCATCGCGCCATAGAGGTAGAACTCGATCTGCGCTTGGGTGTTCTCGGGGGCGGTGTCGAGGATGGCGGCCGCAGATAGCGCCGGACTGGTCACGTCTGCGGGAGAGAACTGGAGCACATCGATGCCGGCGAAGTGCGCCGCCGCGTCACCGAGTGCACCCGCCAGGGCCTCCCTGTCGAGGAGGTCCGCAGGAAACGCGGCCGCACGGATGCCCTGGCCGGAGAGCTCGTCGACCAGTGTGTTCAACGATCGTGCGTTTCGTGCGATCAGCGCGACGGAAAAGCCCTCATGTCCGAAGCGTCGTGCGACAGACAGCCCGAGGCCGTGTCCGGCTCCGACAATGGCGATCGTAGGCATGGTGTCTTCTTCCGAGGTCAGGAAACGGCGTCGAGCAGGGTCATCTGCTCAGCGGTGAGGCGGAGCGCGCCGGCCTGGACGTTCTCGTGCAGATGGGTGATCGAGCGGGTGCCGGGGATCGGGATCGTCACGGGTGAGCGGTGGAGGATCCAGGCGAGGGCGACTTGAGCGGGCGTCGCACCGCTCTGCCGGGCGACAGTTGCCAGTGGGCTGCCGGAGTCCGTGAGTCCGGCAGTGCGGATGGGGAACCAGGGGATGAATGCGATACCCCGATCAGTGGCGTAATCGAGCACGGGTTGCGAGACACGAACGGCGAGGTTGTACATGTTCTGAACAGCAGCGATCGGCGCGGTGCGTTCTGCTTCTTGCAGCTGTTCCAGCGTGACTTCGGACAATCCGATATGACGGATCTTGCCCTGCTCCCGCAGGTTCTGAAGCGCGCCGACCTGGTCGGCGATCGGTACTGCGGGGTCGAGTCTGTGCAGCTGCATGAGGTCGATGGTGTCGAGCCCGAGGGTGCGCAGCGACAGTTCCACCTGCTGCACGAGGTACTCCGGTCGCCCGAGCGGGATGAAGACGTTCGGTCCGGTGCGAACGGTGCCCACCTTCGTGGCGATCACGACGTCATCACGGTAGGGCCGCAGCGCATCGGCGACCAGCCTTTCGGTGACGGCGGGACCGTACGAGTCGGCCGTGTCGATGACGTTCACGCCGGCGTCCACCGCCGCGCGGATGACCCGGATCGCCGCAGACCGGTCGGCGGGCTCACCCCACACCCCGTCGCCGGTGAGTCCCATCGTTCCGAATCCGATACGCGTGACGGGGACGTCGCCTCCGATGGCGAAGGTGTCGGGGAAGGTCATGTCGTCTCCTCTGATGCGTCGTCGGATGCTGGTCGGTCGAATCCTCCCCCGGCGAGGGTGAGGTTGTGGCGTGCCGCGTCGAGGAACTCTGAGAAGGGATTGCCGGCGTCCCAGTGCTCGTAAGCGGCACCCACGGCGGCCATCGCCACATCGAGCTGCAGCCGCGCGATGGCGGAGCCGCCGGAGCGCTCATCGACCCAGGCGCGCAGGTCGTCCGCGATCCAGCGGCTGCCGCGGGCGAAGACTGCAGACATCTCAGGCGTCGAGGATGCCTTGATCTTCCTCAAGGCGACGAAGGATCCCTCGATCGAGCTCAACCCCTCCAGGAGGCTTCCGGTGATCGCGTCCCACAACGGCTGCGTGTCTGCGTGACGCTCCCGGATCTGCGCCCACGTCTCCCGCTCTTCGGGGTCGGGTTCCGTGACGGTGTCCTGCTTGGCAGGGAAGTAGTTGAAGAACGTTCCGCGCGACACGTCCGCTGCGGCCGCGATCTCGTCCACGCTGACCGCGTCGTAGCCGCGTTCGGCGAACAGGGCAAGTGCGGCGTCACGGATCGCGCGACGCGACTGCAACTTCTTCCGCTCGCGCAAACCCCGCTGCGGCGGTGTTCCCAACTCGATCACAAGGTAAACGGTAGCACAATCATGAACTTGGGTATAAGTTGTACTTCGGTATAACAATCGACGCGGGGCGCAACCTGCATCTCGCCAGAGGAAGGAACGTGACATGACCAAGACCTGGTTCATCACCGGCGCATCACGAGGGTTCGGGAGACAGTTCGCCTTGGCCGCCCTGCGTCGCGGAGACCTCGTCGTCGCGACCGCTCGCGACGTCGAGACCCTCTCAGACCTCCAAAAGGAGTTCGGGGATGCCGTCCTGTCCCTCGCCTTGGATGTGACCGACCGCAGCGCCGTCTCTGACGCCGTCGCCGCGGCGTTCGAGCGGTTCGAGCACATCGACGTCGTCGTCAACAACGCCGGCTATGGGCTCTTCGGCATGGTTGAGGAGCTCACCGAAGAGGAGGTGCGCGCCCAGCTGGAGACGAACTTCTTCGGCGCGCTATGGGTGACTCAGGCGTTCCTTCCCCACCTGCGCGCCCAGGGTTCCGGGCACATCGTTCAGATCTCCACGATCGGCGGCGTGGGCGCGTTCCCCTCGCTCGGCGGCTATCACGCATCCAAGTGGGCCCTCGAGGGTCTCAGCGAATCGCTCGCACAGGAGGTCGCGGGCTTCGGCATCCACGTCACCCTGGTCGAGCCGGGCGGATTCGCGACGGACTGGGGCGGATCATCTGCCGTGCACGCGGCGCCGAACCCCGCCTACGACGACGTGCGCGCAGCGCTCGGGGCCGCCCGACGCGCAAATGCCCCGGGCGACCCTGTCGCCGCCGGTGACGCACTCCTGCAGATCGTGGATGCGACCGAGCCGCCGCTGCGCGTGCTCTTCGGCTCGCAGCCAACCCAGCTGGTGCGCCATCTCTACCAGCAGCGCCTCGACACCTGGGCGCGGTGGGAGCACGTCTCCCACGCGGCGCAAGGCAATACCGCGCAGCGCTGACCTCAACTCGCGCGGCATCCTGCCACGCACCCACCCCCTCCTGAAAGGAACACTCATGTCCACCACCGACAAGCGCCAAGCGCTCATCCTCATCCCCACCGGCGGCGACCTGCCGCTCGCCTCTCCGACCGAGGTGCCCTCGCTCCCCGTCGGGTTCTTCCTCGTGGAGCTTGCCGGCATCCTCGAACGCTTCGAGGACACCCACGAGTTCACCCTCGTCACTCCCGACGGGCAGGTGCCGATCATGGACCTCAACGGCATCGCACTGGCCTACCATGCCGTCGACGAGCTCGGCCCGATGATGCAGGCCACCCGCGCCGCTCAAGCAGGCGACGACTTCGACGTCGACACCTACCGTGCGCAGTTCGCATCACTGGTCGAACGTCGCGAGCGCGAACTGAAAACCCTGGAGCGTCACCTCGGCCGACTGCGCCTGACCCCGGCGCTGCCGGCCACCGACCGCGAGGCCGCCCTGATGCACGACACGCTCGCCGCGCGACTGGCAGCCCTCCCCGAAAGGACGTTCGCCTCGGCACGAGAGATCATCGAACGACACCGCAACCCAGAGGACAGCTTCGACCTCGGCGAGTTCGACTTCATCCACGCCCCCGGCGGTCACGCGCCGATGGTGAGCTTCCGCGACGACCCCTGGCTCGGCGAGCTGCTGCACGTCGCCCGCGAACGCGAGGTCGTACTCTCCCTCATCTGCCACGCACCCGTCATTCTCACCTCCACCCAGTTCCGGGTGGACGCACATGGCGAGAGCTACCGGGTGGAGGACAACGCGTTCTCCGGCATCACGGTCAGCACCGTCCCGCAGGCCGCCGAACGCATGGCAGAAGACTACGGCTACCTCCACCAGCCGACCCCCGGCGAAACCCGCCTGACGTACTACATCGACGAGGCACTGGAGCAGGCCGGCATCCACAACCTGCACAAGCCCAACCCCGCCTCCGTCGAAGTCCACCCGTCGCCGAGCGTCGGCCTGCTCTCCACCAACGGCCCACAGGGCATCGACGCGCTCGCCGAGAGCGTTGCCCGGAAGATCGCTGCCGTGACCGCGTAGCACTGGGTCACGGCAGCCCGCTCCCCCGACCCGGCTCGGATCGGGGGACGACCTCACAAAGCGGTCACTTCATCGAGGCGCGTCCCTTTGGTGGAACGAAACCCGTCTGCGCCCCTTGCTGCGATCAGGCAGCGAGGGGCGCAGACGAATCAGCCGAGGGAGATCCGTCTCGCGAGTGCGCGGACGTCGATCGCACGACTGGTAAGCCCGGCCGAAAATCTCGATAGGGAAAAGAGGCGCACGTACACCCGCGCGATCTCGACAAGGCCGGCATCGCGCGCGGAGAACACGACGAACATCGGCTGTCACCGTCACCACCGCCGTCTTCGGCCAGCGCAACGTCGCCGCGATCGACACCTACTTCGGCCCCGTTTACACGCAGCACTCCACGCTCGCGCCAGACGGCCTCGACAGGCTCCGGTGACAACTGATCGCTAGGGCGGGGAGAGGTCGGCGGGAGGATGTTGATCGCTCGTCGCGGCTGGAGCGGCGGCATCGTGCGGCGCGCTCCGCCTGTCGTCAAATAGTTGGATGACGGCTGACGATCTCTCTCCAGACATCTCCAAGGGGAGGTCCACCTGGGTGGGGCGCGTGCTCGTATGCCTCCGACAGCGCCTGCGCTTGGTCGGGCGACGCGGCTCGCTGTTCGATGTAGCGCACGATCGCCGAGTTGCCGAGGTTGCCGATAGGGGCTTGATCCTTGGCGTCCGCGGGCGCGTTCGGGTTCTCCCTCGCGATGACGCCCACGTGGTCATCACGTTCAGCGAGTCTTCCGAGCACCGACTCGGGCGCGTCGAAATTTCCGGCGAGCCCGGCGCGAGCGTCTTCGTTGCCCACTTCGATGATCGCCTCGCAGGCCTCGATGCTCAGGTCGGATCTACCGCTGGCAGACCACAACTCATCCTGAGCCATTAACCGGATGCGCGTCACTTCGTCTTCGCTCATGCGTGAACCTCCGTCTACCGTATGTGCTCTGCGGGCGATTGGGATCAAGACTGCCCGTACACATCCCGAAGAACCATCACGGGATGGTGTACGAGTACGACATCTGCTCCCGCCGGCACGCAGAGTCCCCCACACAGACGAAGGACAGAAGAAGGGATCGAGAACACGGCGTCTCCGGCCTCTCAGGGTTCACGTGACGTGACTTCGGTGCCCCTGGAGGGATTCGAACCCCCGACCCGCTCCTTAGGACGGAGTGGCTCTTCCACTGAGCTACAGAGGCTGGCCCATCGAGTCTATCGGCAGCGACGCGATGGACAGGTGACGCGACGCCGCCCGCTCAGTCGAACAGGCGACGCCAGAGGTTCGTGTCGGCCAGATCCAGCAGTTCGTCGCCACGGCCCGAGAGCACGGTGCGCAGCGCCCACAGCGAGAAGCCCTTGGCCTGCGCCGCAGTGATCGACGGCGGCATCGACAGCTCCTCGCGGGCGACCACGACGTTCACGAGCACCGGACCCGGGTCGGCCAGCGCGCGCCGCAGCGCGGGCTCGAGGTCGGCGGCACTCTCGACGCGGATACCGGTGATCCCCACCGCCTCAGCCACGGCAGCGAAGTCGGGGTTGTGCAGATCGGTGCCGTAGTTGACGATCCCGGCCGCCTTCATCTCGACCTCGACGAAGCCCAGCGCCGAGTTGTCGAACACGACGATCTTCACCGGCAGATCGTTCTGACGGATCGAGAGAAGGTCCCCCATGAGCATCGCCAGCCCGCCGTCGCCGGCGAGCGCGATCACCTGGCGGGATCGGTCGACGGCCTGCACACCGAGCGCCTGCGGCAGCGCGTTGGCCATCGAGCCGTGCGTGAACGAGCCCAGCAGACGTCGCTGCTCGGTCATGTGCAGGTAGCGCGCCGCCCAGATGACGGGCGTGCCCACATCCGCCGTGAAGACCGCATCCGGCGCCGCCAGCTCGTCCACGAGACGGGCGACGTACTGCGGGTGGATCGGCTTCTTGCCGTCGTCGTTCGCGAGCCCGTCGAGCTCGCGCCGCGTCTTGCGGTAGTGCTCGACCGACTCCTTCAGGTGGTGCTCCTTGCGACCCTCATCGATCAGCGGCAGTAGAGCGGATGCGGTCGCACCCGCATCCCCCACGAGCCCGACGTCGATGGGGGTGCGGTGTCCCAACTGCTCGCCGCGGATGTCGATCTGCACGATCTTCGCCTTCTCGGGGAAGAACTGCCGGTACGGGAAGTCGGTGCCGATCATCAGCAGCGCATCGCACTTCTCCATGGCGCGGTAGCCGGAGGAGAAGCCCAGCAGACCCGTCATTCCGACGTCGTAGGGGTTGTCGTACTCGATGTGCTCCTTGCCGCGGAAGGCGTGCACGATCGGTGCCTGCAGACGGCCGGCGAGCGCCAGCACCTCGTCGTGGGAACCCGCTACTCCGGCCCCCGCGAGGATCGTGACCTTGCCCGCCGCGTTCAACACGGCGGCCGCCTCTTCCAGCTCGGATGCGGACGGCACGACGACGGGGCGTGTGGCGCGGATCGGCGCGGACGGGCGTCGATGGGGAGCATCCGCGAAGAACACATCGCCCGGAACGACGACCACCGCCACCCCGCGCTTCTCGACCGCTGTGCGCATCGCCGTCTCGAGCACCCACGGCAGCTGCGCCGGGTCGGAGACCAGCTCGGCGTAGTGGCTGCACTCGCGGAAGAGCTCCTGCGGGTGCGTCTCCTGAAAATACCCACTGCCGATCTCGGCGGACGGGATGTGGGAGGCGATCGCCAACAGCGGCACGCGCGAGCGGTGCGCATCGAAGAGGCCGTTGATGAAGTGCAGGTTGCCGGGGCCGCAGCTGCCGGCGACGACGGCGAGCTCCCCCGTGATCTCCGCCTCGGCCCCCGCCGCGAACGCCGCGGACTCCTCGTGCCGCGCGTGCAGCCATTCGATGCCGCCGTCCTTGCGGAGAGCATCCGTGAAGGCGTTCAAGGAGTCGCCGGGCAACCCCCAGATGCGGGTGATCCCGGCGTGACGAAGAGTGCGGACGAAGAGTTCTGCGACGTTTCCGGCCATGGCACCACGCTAAAGCGGACCGACGGATCCGGCTAAGACGATTGACGAACGGCCCCCCGACGTGTGTCAGGGAGCCACGGCGGACACGACGCCCTGCACGCTGCGCTCGAGGAAGCCGACGATGTCGTCGATGTCGACGTCGTCATCGACGGCCAGCTCGATCAGCACGTCCTCGGCGAATGCCACCCAGGAGCGCAGGGCGACGTCGAGCAGCGGGCTGGCGGGAACTCCCAGCTCGGCGAACACGTCGCGCAGACGCTGGGCGTTGGCATCCCGAGCGCGGTCCACGACCACCCGCACCTCGGGGTCGCCGCTGGCGACGCCGCGCACGAGCGAGAAGAAGGTGCCGCGGTTCTCGCGCACGAACAGCGCGATGCGGCGCAGGGTGTCACGCAGCCGCTCCACCGCGGCCAGCTCCTCGCGCGGATGGGTCGCCTCCAGCAGCGCGTCACCCGCGCGCGCGACCACCGCCTGATGAAGGCCCTGTCGCGAGCCGAAGTAGTGGAAGATCAGCGCCCGCGAGACCTCCGCCCGCTCCGACAGCTCCTCGATGGTCAGGTCGTCGAGCGGCCTGTCCGCCAAGAAGGCGACGCCGAGGGCGACCAACTGCGCGCGACGCTGCTCCGGACTCAGCCTGGTGCGCCGCTCACTCCCCATAGCCAGAGCCTAGGCGAGACGTCGGCTGCGCTCGGGGTGAGAGTCCTCTCATACCCGCTCTCACGCTATTGACAGTTCGTCAACGAGGTCTAGGCTCACTCACCGACGGCATCGTCGCCGTCCCCTCACCCCCGGAGGATCGATGAAGTTCCCCAACATGGTGCGCTCGCGCGCCGGTCGTGTCGCCCTGGCCACCATCCCTGTCGTGGCCGCATCCAGCCTGCTGTTCGGCGGTGTCGCGCAGGGCGCCGTCCCCGTCTCGTTCGCGGTGTCCGGCAGCGAGTTCCAGATCAGCGCCTCGCAACTCGAGGGCAGTGGGTTCTCGCAGTACGCCGGCGTCACCCAGGACACCGCCGGCAACCAGCACTCGGTCGCGATCGCCAACATCGCCTCGGCGACGCTGGCCGATCTGTGCCAGTCCGTCGTGTCGGACACCCCGCTGGGCAAAGTCGGCGTGCTGATCACGGCCGGCGGCGGCGGAAACCCGGCGAGCGCCACGAACCTGCAGATCGGCATGACGGGTCTGCGCGGCGACTCGTCCTTCGGCAACATCCGCATCGGCGTGGATGCGTCCACCGTCAACACCGCGGCCAAGGGATCCGCGGGCGACTTCGCGCAGGATGCCGACACGGTGAGCATCGCGAACCTCCAGCAGAACTCCTGGAGCACCCAGGCGTCGACCTTCACCTTGACGGGGATGAAGCTGGAGCTGACCGACGGAACGAAGACATGCTTCTGAACGCCACGCGCCGCTCTCTCGCCGAGCGCGAGGCCATCGAGGAGGAGCCCGCGAAGAAGCCGTCGCGCTGGCGCGCCTGGCGCACGCAGCGACCGTTCGTCGGCGGCGTGTTCGTCATCGTCGCAGGTCTCGTGATGTTCCTGTCCAGCCAGCTCGATTTCGGCAAGCTGCACATCCAGCTCGGTATCGAAGGCCTGCAGGCGACCATCGTGCCGCTGGCTCTGGTCCTGCTCGGCGCCCTGTCGATCTTCATGCCCGCACACCGCATCTTCTACGGCGTGATCACTCTGGGCCTGGCCGTGTACTCGATCGTCGGGGTGAACCTCGGAGGGTTCATCGTCGGGATGCTGCTCGGCTGCGTAGGTGGCATCACGGTCGTCTCGTGGGCGCCGCGGTCCGGTGAGGCCGCATCCGCGCTCGCATCGGGCGAGGAGCGGGAGGTGCGAACCAACGGCGAGAAGGAGACCGCATGATCCGCCGCCTGCTGCCCGTCGCCCTGGTCGCGGCACTGGTCGCGAGCACCGGCGCCGCCGCCGCTCCGACCGAGCGACCGATGGCGTGGTGCATTCCGCTGTTCATGTCGTGCGACGACCCGACCCCCGCGCCGTCGCCCACGCCCTCGCCTAGCGCATCGGAGGAGTCCGGCCTGCCCGGACTCCCGGACCTCGGCGGGCAGAGCCCCACTCCGAGCGCGACGCCCACGCCGCAGGCATCCGCCGAACCGGAGGCGCCCGTCGAGGCGGTACCGGACGAGAGTGCCCCCGTGTTCACTCAACCGCCGGCGCAACTCGGCTCGGACGGCCTGTCGATCAGCGGGCTCAAAGGCATCTCGCTCGTGACCGTCCCCCTCGCCGACGGCACCCGAACCCACGCTCTCAAGATCAGTGCGGACAGCATCACGATCACCGGCTTCGCCCTGACCGTGGGGCATGCCGAGGGCCCGGCCCTGGTCACCACGGCGGACACCATGACGCTCTCGGGCAACGTGTCGGTCTACCTGAACTCCCTCACCGCGACCGGGGCCGACGGCACGTCGTACACCCTCGGCGCCGAGACTCCCCCGCCGCGCGACGGGATCACCCCGACGCTCCTGCGGGTCACGCTCGGACTCGTCGGGGCGACCGCCGATTCGATCAGCTACTCGAACACCGACCAGCGGCTGACGTCCTGAAAAGTTCCCGGTGAACCTCGTGTGAGTTCGATCCGATCCGCGTGCAGGGGTTGATTCCGCTTCGGATTCTCGGAATCGTGGCCGGTCCGCAGACATCGATGGAAGGGAGCACCATGCTCACTCTGACGGAGAACGCTGCTTCGGCGGTCAAGACGATCTCGTCTCAGATCCCGGCGGAAGGTGGCGGGCTGCGCATTCGCGACACCGGCACCGAGACCGGATTCGAGCTCGCGCTCGCTGCCGCCCCCGAACCGCAGGACGCGGTGGTCGAGACGTCGGGTGCTCGCGTCTTCGTGGACTCCGGTGCGACGGATGCCCTCGACGACAGGGTGCTCGATGCCGAGGTCGGCGACGACGGCTCGGTCCGTTTCGCCCTCGGCGTCCGGGGCTGAGACCCCGCCCCAAGGCCCCCGGGTTCGCCCGGGGGCCTTTGCCGTGTCATTGGAAGTCGCGTGAACGGTGCGAGATGCCCACCCGGAGATCCTCGAACGCATCCGCCACGAGGTTGGTGACCCCCTCCGCCGAACGCTCCAGCATCCCGCGCACGATCAGCGCCGGCGAGTCGCGCACGATGCGTCGGTATCGGTTCCATACGCCGGTCGAGCAGATCACATTCACCAGCCCGTGCTCGTCTTCGAGGTTGAGGAAGGTGATCCCGGATGCGGTCGCCGGCCGTTGGCGGTGGGTCACGAGGCCCGCGACCTCGATGCGCCGCCCCGACTCGTGGGCGCGCATCTCGCGCGAGGTCAGCACTCCTCGCGCATCCAGCACGGAACGGTAATGGGTCAGCGGGTGATCGTCGGTGGAGATGCCCGTCGCCCACAGATCGGCAGCGAGCGTCTCGTAGCTCGACGGGTCGGGGAACAAGGGCGGCTGCACCGCCATGACGGTGTCGGGGAGGAACTCCGCGCGGTCCTGCGCAGCGGTGCCGGCCGACCAGATGGCCTCGCGGCGGGTCAGCCCGAAACAGTCGAAGGCGCCGGCCGTGGCCAGCGCTTCCAGCTGCGCCACGGAGAGGTCGCACCGGCGCACCAGATCGCGCATGTCGCGAAACGGCCCCTCCGCGTCGCGCGCGGCGACGATGCGTGCGGCGACCTTCTCACCGATGCCGGTCACCGCTCCGAGCCCCAGCCGCACCGCGAACGCGCCATCACGACGATGCGCGGCGGACTCATCGGGAGCCGCCGCATCGAAGGGCCCCACGGGCGGCTGCGGACCACGGCAGGCATCCATCCCCGTCGGCTCGGTGCTGTCTCCGAGCGGCTCGAGTCCGGCCTGGGCGCCCGAGAGCTGCACATCGGGTCGGCGCACCTCGACGCCATGGCGCCGGGCATCCGCGGTCAACGTCGCGGGCGAATAGAAGCCCATGGGTTGCGCCCGCAGCAGCCCCGCGAGAAACGCCGCCGGGTAGTGCAGTTTGATCCACGAGCTCGCGTAGACCAGGAGGCCGAACGAGAGCGAGTGCGACTCGGCGAACCCGAAGTTCGCGAACGCCTGGATCTTGCGGTAGATCGCATCCGCGTCCTCCCCGACGAGGCCATGGCGCGCCATTCCTGCGTAGAGCTTCTCCTTCAGCGAGTCGATCCGCTCCTGACCGCGTTTGGAGCCCATCGCCCGGCGCATGAGGTCAGCGTCCTCTCCGGAGAGATCGCCCACCACCATCGCCATCTGCATCAACTGCTCTTGGAAGACGGGGATCCCTTTGGTGCGCTCGAGCACGGGGACGAGGTCGGGATGCGGATAGGTCACCTCTTCGTGGCCGAGCTTGCGCCGCACGAACGGATGCACCGCTCCGCCCTGGATGGGACCGGGCCGGACGAGGGCGATCTCGATCACGAGGTCATAGAACGCCCGGGGCTGCAGGCGCGGCAGCAATCCCATCTGCGCGCGCGACTCGACCTGGAACACCCCGATGGAATCGGCACGGCACAGCATGTCGTAGACCGCCGCTTCCTCCTTCGGCAGGGAGCGCAACTCCCACGTCTCCCCCGTCGCCGCGCGGATCAGATCGAAGCAGTACTGGAGAGCGGAGAGCATTCCGAGCCCGAGCAGGTCGAACTTGACCAGTCCCATCCACGCGGCGTCGTCCTTGTCCCACTGGATGACGGTGCGCCCCGGCATCCGGGCGTGCTCGATCGGCACGACCTCACCCACCGGTCGCTCGGTGAGCACCATGCCGCCGGAGTGGATGCCGAGGTGACGCGGCGCCTTGAGCAGCTCGGTCGCATAGGCCACGACCTGATCCGGGATGTCGTGGTCGGGTGCGCTCTCGAGCGATGCACCCCAGCGCTCGACCTGCTTCGACCAGGCATCCTGCTGTCCGGGTGAGAACCCGAGCGCCCGCGCCATGTCGCGCACGGCGTTCTTGGGGCGGTACTGGATCACGTTGGCCACCTGCGCGGCGCGCTCCCGCCCGTACTGCTGGTAGACCCACTGGATGATCTCCTCGCGCCGATCGGAGTCGAAGTCGACGTCGATATCGGGCTCCTCGTCGCGCAGACTCGACAGGAACCGCTCGAACGGCAGGTTGTAGGCGATCGCATCGACCGCCGTGATGTCGAGCAGATAGCAGACGGCGCTGTTCGCCGCCGAGCCGCGACCCTGGCAGAGGATGCCGCGGCGCCGGGCCTCCTGCACGATGCCGTAGACGATGAGGAAGTATCCGGGGAAGTCCTTCATCTCGATGACCTCGAGCTCGCGTTCGATGCGCCGACGCTGATCCTCGGTGAGGTTCGGATAGTTGCGCGGCACCGCATCCCACACCAGTTGCCGCAGCCATGACATGGGCGTGTGCCCCTCGGGAACGGGAAGCTTGGGCAGCGCCGGCGAAGCCTTCCGCAGCGGGAACGCGAGCTCGTCGGCGAGCGTGACACTGCGTGCGACCGCGCCGGGGTACCGCGCGAAGCGCGCGGCCATCTCGGCGCCCGAGCGCAGGAAGGCGCCACCGTGAGCCGGCAGCCAGCCGTCGAGCTCGTCCATACTGCGGTTCGCCCGCACGGCGGCGATCGCCGCCGCCAGGAGCCGGCGCTCGGGCACCGCGTAGTGCACGTTTCCGGTCGCGACGACGGGAAGGCCGCGCTCTGCGGCGAGGGCGGCGAGGATGTCGTTGGTCCGGGTGTCGCGCGGGTCGCCGTGATCGATGAGCTCGACCTGCACCGCATCCCGTCCGAACAGGTCGACGAGCAGGTCGAGTTCGCGCGCCGCCCCCGCGGGGCCTTCGAGCGCGAGCGCCTGGCGCACGGCGCCCTTACGGCATCCGGTGAACACGGCCCACTGCGGATCACTCGGGCCGCCGGACTGCTCGGCGAGCTCGGTGACGTCGTACACCGGACGCCCTTTCTCCGCACCCCGCAGCTGGGCGCGGGTGAGGGCGCCCGCGAGGCGGTGGTACCCCTCCTGCCCGCGGGCGAGCACCAGCAGATGACGTCCGACCGGATCCGGGCGACCCTTCTGCGGGGCGGGCAGATCGAGCGACAGCTCGGCACCGAACACCGTCTGGAGCCTGCGTGGCTCCGCCGCCTCAGCGAACCGCACCGAACCGTAGAAGCCGTCATGGTCGGTGACGGCGAGGGCATGCAGCCCCAGTCGCTCGGCCTGCTCGACGAGCTCCTCAGGCGAGGACGCCCCGTCGAGGAACGAGTACGACGAGTGCGCGTGCAACTCGGCGTAGGGCACGACCTGCTCGGGGCGCTCGATCGCCGGCGGCACATAGGGGCCGCGTTTGTGCGACCACGCCGGACTGTCGCCACCGTCCGCCCCGGCGGGAACGGGCCTCGGGCGGCGCGCGTCGCTGAGGGCGCGTTCGAGCTCAGACCACGGGACGGGCGGGTTGTGCCAGCCCATCAGTCGTACCTCGCCTCGACGCTCCAGCGGGCGTCCTCGTGCACGAGCAGCCAGGCGACCTGGGCGGCGTCGACGATCTGGAACCGGTGCGCCACACGGCGGCGGGCCGCATCCCATTCGCGTTCGATGACCGTCCACGGCCCCGCCCACGAGAGCACCCCGCGCCGGATTCCTGCGACGGCGATATCGGTGGGCGTGCCCGACAGCGCCCCGCGCTCGTCGACGAGGATGCGGGTGCCCTCGGCATCGCGCACCTCGGCCGGACGGGGCACGGGGAACACCGTGGTCGGCAGCGGTGCCGGCAGTGAACCCGGCCAGGGCAGCGACGCGTCGCGCGGGGCGACCGCGCGGTCACCCCAGGGCACCATCACCTGCCGCTCATCGAGCCAGCGCCCACCGGCGATGACCGGCGTCAGAACGCTCCGATGCCCGAGCATCGCCTGCACCCGCGAGAGCGCATGGTGCACCTTCTCGCGCTCCCCCCGGCCGAACAGCCCCGGCACGTGGTGAGCCTGATCGTCGACGGCCTCGGGCGAGATGCGCACGCGGGCCACTGGGCTGCGCAGCTCCTGCTGCTCGGCGAGCTGCCAGCGCACCCTGTCCACGACCGCCGCCGCGTCGAAGGTTCCCGGATGCAGCCAGACCCGTTCACTGCGCTCTCCCCGCTCCGACTCGAGCTCCACACGCAGCTCGGTGCACACCAGCCGCAAGGTGTCGAGACGCGCGATGAACTCCTCCGCCGCCATCCGCATCCCGAAGGCCGCCTGCTCGGCGAGTTCGACCGGCGGCTCGAACACGACCTCGCGATCGAGCTCGGGCGGGACGTCGCGGGGGGTCACCGTGCGGGAGTCCGCTCCCGCGGCGAGCGCCTGAAGCCGCACTCCCTGCTCGCCGAGGCGATCGCGGATGCCGTCGGTCGGCAGCTCGGCGAACGCGCCCAGCGTGTGGATGCCGAGTCGCGCCAACAGCGAGGCGAGCGAGGTCTCGGCCCCGGCGTCGTGCAGCAGGGTGGCGGGCAGGGACGCGAGGAAGGGTCCTGAAAGACCCGGAGGCACGCACCGCACCGGCGCCTCGGCGGTCGTTGCGGCACGGGCTGCCTGCTCGGCCGTGAAGGGGCCGTCGGCGATGCCGATGCGGACATCCCTCACACCCGCCTCGTGCAGCGCCGCACGCAGGACGTTCGCCGCCTCCTCCTCGCCGCCGTAATAGCGGGCGGGCCCCCGTGCCTTCAGCGCGCAGAGCCCCGGGCGGATGATCTGCACGTGCGGCGCGAGACGTTCGATCGCCGCCACGAGCGGCGCGAAGGCGCGATGGTCTCGTGCCGCATCCATCGCCACGATCTGCAGGCGAGGACAGGCGCTCTGCGCGTCGCGACGACGCTGGCCCCGACGCACCCCCTCGGCGCGGGCTGCTGCGGAGCAGGCGACCACGACGTTCTTCTCGACGACCGCGACCGCCGCCGCATCCTCGCCGCTCTCGCGTCCGAAGGCGACCACCGGCCAGTCCGGGATCCAGACGACGAGAGTGCGCACGGGCATCTAGCCCACCGCCCTCATGGGTACGGGAGCGGCCGGAGCCACGGCGGTGAGCGCGCCGTCGCGATCGGGGAGCATGAGACGCGCCCGCCGGGGCACGGGAGAGCGGCGCGACTGCACGGCGATCGTCACCGTGCGCGACGACAGGTAGCCGTAGCCGTCGCCGAGTCCGTCCCACTGGGAGTCGACGATCTGCAGCGCGGCCTCCGCCTGCGGCCAGACCCCCTGCACCAGAAGACTCGCTCCGCGGTCGCGCAGTCGCGCCATGAAGCGGGAGGCTTCGGCATCCGATACCGCGCCGCCCGGACGCACGGCGACCACCGGCATGACCTCGGCAAGGGTCGCGGCCACGGCCAGCCAGCGTGGGCCGGGCTCGGGGACGAGAACGAGGCGTTCGAGCGCGACCCCCAGTCCCGCCGCGGCCTCGGCGCCCAGCTCGGGCATCCCCACGGCCGCACACCACGCCCCCTCGCGCGAGGGACGGGCGAGCAGCGAGAGCAGCAATGACGTCGAGGGAGCGACCGTGTAGGCGGAACCCGCACGGAGCCCTCCGCCGGGAAGGAGCTCGGCCAGCGCCGGATGCACCGGCCGCACGGCCGCTTCCATCCGCCGGCCCTGAACGTGCTCGAGCTGCGCGCGGAGGCGATGGACCTCGCCCACGGCGTCTTCTCGCACGATCACCTTCACTCCGACAGGCTAGAACGAATGTTCTAGTTCTTCAATGTCAGATTCGAAGATACGAACGAGTTCGGACATCCTCTTCGCGAGCCGACCCGCGACGTCTGCACGAGGGGTGAGACAGGCGGCACCCTACGTGCCGCCTGCGACATCAGGTCAGCGATCGATCGTGCACACGTCGCTCGGATTCGACGATCTCGACCGTCGTCCGGATGCGGGCGAACCCGCCTTCCTGCAGGACGAGGGCCGTGGTCGCCATGATCTCCGCCGCCGTTCGCGTCACGCGCCCCATGCCGCTGATCTCGGTATCGAGATCGAAGGTGCGGGTCGCGTCCCACACCACCGTGGTGTCGTATCCGAGATTGCCGGCCATGCGCGCCGTCGTCTCGACGCACATGTTGGTCTGGATACCGCAGATCAGCAGCTCCCCTATCCCCCGCTCCTGCAACCAGGCATGCAGGTCGGGGGCGCCGTAGAACGCGGAGTTCACGCTCTTGGTGACCAGCAGTGCGGCCGGGGCGCGGTCGACGACATCGACGAGCGCGTTGCCCGCGGCGGACGGATGCAGCACAGACGCCTCACTGCGCGAGTCGTGGCGGACCACGACGACCGGGATGCCCTCGACCTGGGCGTACTGCAACAGCGCCGCGACGTTCCGCTCGCACTGCGGATTCGCCGTCGGCCCCCAGAACCCCAGGTCGTCGAACCCCTTCTGCATGTCGATCACCACGAGCGCGCGCGTCATGCCTTCATCCCACCACGCGACACCGGCTCCGGCGCCTCACCCGGCTGCCGACCGGGGACCGATTCCTGCCGCGTCGCGCGGCGACGATGCGGCAGCACGCCCCACACCACCCCGCCGAGCACGAGAGCGAGCCCGACCACCTGCGCGGGACCGAACGGCTCCCCCGCCAGCACGACCCCCAGCACGACACCCGTGACCGGGTTCAGCAGCCCGACGAGACCGACCGCGGCGGCGGGCAGCCGCTGCAGACCGGCGAACCAGGCCGCGTAGGCCACCGCCGTGCCGATGAGCATGACGTAGGCGAATCCGATGACCCCCTCGGGGCTCAGCTGCGGGGGCGGGCCTTCCACGATCAGCGCGACGGGCACGAGAACGACGGAGCCCGCCAAGAGCTGCCATGACGTCATGGCGAGCGCCGGCACCTCCTGCCCCCAGCGCGAGGTGAGCACGAAGCCGAAGGATGAGGCGACCATGGCACCCAGCGAGGCGGCGATGCCCCACGGATCGACCGACCCCGCGCCGACGCCGAGCATGAGCACGACACCGGCGATCCCGACAGCCGCCCCCAGCGCGGCGGCGACGCGCGGCCGCTGCCCGAGCAGTGCCCAGGCGAAGAGCATGATGCACGCCGCTGAGGTGGACATGAGGGTCGCCGCCAGACTCGAGGGAAGCCGCTGGCCGACGATGTAGATCAGCACGCTGAAGCCGCCGACGTTCAAGACGCCCAGCAGCAGCGACCGCCACCACCACGAGCCGCGCGGAAGGCGGCGGGCGAACAGCAGCACGAGCAACCCGGCGGGCAGGCATCGGATGACAGCACCCCACAGCGGGACATCGGGCGGCAGGAGGTGCCGCGTCACGACGTAGGTGCTGCCCCATGCGATCGGCGCGATCGCGGTGATGAGGATCCACCGCCGCCATTTATCTTCCATGGAAGGAAATACTACCTTCCGCGGAAGATATCGTGGTCGCATGAGCGGAACCGAGGATCGCGTCAGCCGCATCCAGGAGGACTGGCGACGGGAGCGTCCCGATCTCGACCCCTCCCCCCAGGGCGTCATCGGCCGCATCCACCGCGTGGGCATGGCTCTCACCCGCGAGCTCACCGCGGTGTACGCCCGCTTCGGGCTTACCGAGGCGGAGTTCGACCTGCTCGCCTCACTCCGGCGGGCGGGCGCGCCCTACAGCAGACCGGCCGGCGAGCTGGCAGAACACACGATGGTCACCTCGGGCGGGCTCACCAAGCGCGTCGACCGCCTCGTCGAACGCGGCCTCGTCACACGCTCCGGATCCGACGCCGACGGTAGGCGCCGCCTGATCGCGCTGACCGATGCCGGACGCGAGCTGATCGACGACGCCTTCACCGCCCACATCGCCAACGAGCATCGCCTGGTCGCGATGCTGGATGCGCCGGATGCGGAGCAGCTCGCCCGCATCCTGCAGCACTGGAGCGAGCGGCTCGAGCGGTAGGCGGGCTCAGGCGGCGAGCGCCAGGTACGGCTCCCACCGCGGATCGGCCCGCTCCGTTCCGCGCACGCTCCAACCCGAACCGTGTGGCACGTCCGGCACGAGGCGCAGCGTCCACGACATCTCCTGCGGTGTGCGATCCCCCTTGACGTTGTTGCAGCGCAGGCAGCACGCCACCAGGTTCTGCCATGTGTCGCGCCCGCCGCGCGAACGCGGCAGCACGTGGTCGATGGTGGATGCGGCCTTTCCGCAGTATGCGCAACGGTGGCCGTCGCGGCGCAGCACGCCCCGGCGGGTGACCGGCACGTTGCGCACATTCGGTATGCGCACGTAGCGGGTGAGGATGATGACCGCGGGCCGGTCATAGATCTGCGTCGTGCCCCAGATGGGCACGTCCTCGACGCGTTCGACGATGGTCGCCTTCTCGTTCATGACGAGCACAAGCGCTCGCTTGAAGGAGACGACCGCCAGTGGCTCGTAGCCGGCGTTCAGCACCAGTGTGCGCATTCCCAGTCCTCTCGAATGGCCCGGACGGCTTCGCGGATATTCGATTCGATGGACGCATCGGGGGTGCGGAGGCATGAAAAAAGGCGCTGTCTCATGGACAGCGCCTTGAACACACGGGAAACCCGTGAGTGTCGGTCACGTGATGCCGAAGGACGAGCAGACCGAGCGCATCCATGGTTCGGATGCGTGGTGAACTGCCCATCGGCGCCCTCCGCTTCTCTCAGCGTCGTGCCCTCAGGGTAGCCCACCGCGACGCGCCCGGGACGCGTGCTTGATGAACTCTCGGAATCGTGTCGGGGTCAGCCCGCGTTGGCTTGCAGCCAGGCGTAGGGGTCGACCAGCCCGCCGCCGATGCGCACCTCGAAGTGGAGGTGGTTGGCGGTGGAGGAGCCGGTGCTTCCCATCAGGCCGATGATCTGGCCGGCCTCGACGTAGTCGCCCGGGTTCACCAGGGTCTGGGTCATGTGGCCGTACAGAGTGGTGACGCTCTGGCCGTTGATCACGCTGTCGAGCACGACCGCGTAGCCGTAGCCGTAGTACCAGCCGGCGACGCGGACGGTTCCCGCCGCGGCGGCGAACTCGGGGGTACCGGCCGCGCCGAGCAGGTCGACGCCCTGGTGGTAGCCGTCGGCACCGAATCCGCGACCGACGCGGATCTGCGACATGTCGAGCGGCCAGCGCACGGCACCACTGCCGGGGGCGACCATGTTCAGGTCGATGTTGGCGGCGGAGAACGAGGCGGCGGAACCAGCGGCGGCGATGCGCGCAGCGGCGGCTTCGGCGGCCTTCTTCTTCTCGACCTCTTCGGGCGTGGTCGCCGCGTAGCTGCCGCGGTCGAGGCCCGCCGAGGTGACCGTGGAGGCGACGACGAGCGACTGCGGGTTCTCTGCCGCGACCTGCTCGATGGTGGCCGCATCCGTACCGCCGTTGAAGGCGGCGTAGGCGGGAAGGGCGACGGTCGCGACGAGACCGCCGACCATGCTGAGGATCACGACGCTGCGCAGAGGCTTGCGGAAGCTGCGGCCGGTGCGGGCCGGACGTGCGGCGCGTACGACAGCGGTCTTGGTGCGGGTCACCTGACCCTGGGCGGTGCGAGCCAGTTCGCGCATGCTGCGGCGACTGGTCACGGGATTCGCGGCGGCCTCGGGCGCGCCTGCCGACGAATCGTCGTTCTGTTCAGCCAAATCATCCTCCGGCGCCTCCGCGCTCATGGCGCTGGCTCGTCGGCACTCGATGTCGGGGCACGATATGCGGGTTGCACCACACGGACGACGAGCCGGAGAGGCAATCCGTGCGGGATCCATCGGTGGGCTTCTCACCTGCGGACTGTCCGAGGCTACCCGAAGGTAACGAATAAGTCACGCCGGCGTGGGCCGGATCAATACCCCGACGGGCTGTGGAGGACAGCTCTCAGCGAGCGTCGGCGACGAGGAAGATGTGGCCCGCGACCTCGACAGGAAGCTCCAGCCCCTCCTCCGAACCGTCCATCTGCACGAGGACGTAGCCTTCGTTGTATTGGAACGATCCGGCGGCGCCGGGGACGACACCGGCGGCCCGCAGCTGCTGCAGGAGTTCGGGGTCGACCTGGGCGGGCTCGGCGAGGCGACGCACGGTGCCGGTGATCGGACCGCCCTCGGCGTCGAGCTTGCGGACGAGGCCGACGACGCCCTCCTCGAACGTGGAGCTGGGCAGATCGCCCAGCTGGTCCAGACCCGGGATGGGGTTGCCGTAGGGCGACTCGGTGGGGTGTCCGAGCAGCTCGACGAGCCGACGCTCGACCTGCTCGCTCATGACGTGCTCCCAGCGGCAGGCCTCTTCGTGGACGTAGGCCCAATCGAGTCCGATCACGTCGCTGAGCAGACGCTCCGCGAGGCGGTGCTTGCGCATGACGTCGACGGCCTTCTGCCGACCGGCGCCCGTCAGCTCCAACGAGCGGTCGTCGGAGACGATGACGAGGCCGTCGCGCTCCATCCGGCCGACGGTCTGCGAGACGGTCGGGCCGGAGTGACCGAGTCGTTCGCTGATGCGTGCACGCAGCGGAACGATGTTCTCCTCCTCGAGCTCGAGGATGGTGCGCAGGTACATCTCTGTCGTGTCGATCAGGTCGGTCATGAACGTGTCCTCGAAGTCATAGGGGCCCGAGGAGAGCCTATCCAACGTGACGATGGTCACGGCGGTCGACGGCGAGCACGCCCCTAGAATCGAGCCATGTCCCACGTCGTGCTCCCTCGCGAGATCCTGCCCGCCGACGGCCGCTTCGGATGCGGCCCCTCCAAGATCCGCCCGGAGCAGGTCGCTGCTCTGGCCGAGCGCGGTTCGTCGCTGCTGGGCACCTCGCACCGCCAGGCTCCGGTGAAGAACCTCGTCGCGAGTGTGCGGGAGGGTCTCGCGGCGCTGCTGCGCCTGCCCGAGGGATCCGAGATCGTCGTCGGCAACGGCGGATCGACCGCCTTCTGGGATGCGGCTGCCTTCGGCCTCATCGAGAACCGCGCGCAGAACCTGGTGTTCGGCGAGTTCGGCGGCAAGTTCGCCGCCGCCGCAGCCGCGCCGTGGCTGCAGGCGCCCGACGTCCGCAAGGCCGAGCCCGGCACGAGCGCCTCCCCCGAGGTCGTGGAGGGCGTCGACGTGTATGCGTGGCCGCACAACGAGACCTCGACGGGTGTCGCCACCCGGATCGCCCGCGTCGCCGGGGATGCCGGTGCGCTGACGGTGATCGACGCGACGAGCGCGGCGGGCGGCATCGACTTCGACGTCGCCGAGACCGATGTCTACTACTTCGCCCCGCAGAAGAACCTCGGCTCCGACGGCGGCCTGTTCTTCGCGGCCGTCTCGCCCGCGGCGATCGAGCGCATCGAGCGCATCGCCGCATCCGGTCGCTACATCCCGGAGTTCCTGAGCCTGAAGAACGCGCTCGACAACTCCCGCCTGCAGCAGACTCTCAACACCCCGGCACTGTCGACGCTGGTGCTGCTCGACGAGCAGGTGCGCTGGATCAACGCCAGCGGGGGCCTGAGCTGGGCGGCGGCGCGCACCGCCGAGTCCTCCCAGGTGCTCTACGACTGGGCCGAGGCGTCGAGCGTCGCGACACCCTTCGTCACCGACGTCGCAGACCGCTCCCCCGTGGTCGTCACGATCGACTTCGACGAGAGCGTGGATGCGGCGGCCGTCGCCGCGAGCCTCCGCGCGAACGGCATCGTCGACACGGAGCCGTACCGCAAGCTCGGCCGCAACCAGCTGCGGGTGGCGACGTTCACCTCGATCGATCCCAACGACGTGCGCCAGCTGACGCGCAGCATCGACTACACGCTCGAGCACCTCTGATCCGGACAGGGCTTCGCGCCCCCACCGGGTGAGTATCCGTTCGCCGGGTGAGCATTCGATGTGATGCTCACCCGGCGAACGGATGCTCAGTGGGCGTAGCCCGTGGCGGACTCAGTCCTCGTCGGAGTCGTCCTCATCGTCGGAGTCGTCCTCCTGCGACTCGTCCTCGTCGCCCTCGTCCTCGTCTTCGTCGGGCTCGTCGTCCTCCGGCTCGTCCCCGTCCTCGTCTTCGTCGGACTCGTCGTCCTCCGACTCGTCGTAGTCGTCGTCGAGCTCGTCAATGTCGACGCCGTCGACGTCGCCCGCGTGGAGGATCGACTCGCCGTCCTCCGACTCGTCGTCCTCGTCGTCGTCGGCATCGTCGAGGTCGTCCGCATCCTCATCGGAGTCGTCGTCCTCGGCGTCGTCCTCATCGCTCTCGGCCTCCGCGGCAGCCTCCGCCGCCGCGGCCTGCTGGGCGTGGTATTCCGCGAGACGTGTGGCCCACGGCACCCACTCCGGCGCGAGGAGGGCACCGTCGCCGGGAAGCAGCTCGACCTCGAGGACCGTGGGCTCGGCACCCTCGACACGGGCCACCGAGACCGTCCAGTACCAGCCCGGGTATCCCGCCAGGCGATTCTCGAAGCGGAGTGAGACGACACCGTCGGGCTCGAGCGTGTATCCGGCCGCCGGCCCCACGGTCTGCGGCTTGGTGATCTCGTGAAGCGCGGACAGCGCCAGCTCGTGAGCGGCCAGAAGCTCGGCATCGGGCTCTCGAGGTTCGACCTCGACATCGTTCGCGTCGACGATGGCGGCTTCCTCCGCCGCCACCTCCGTCACCACGGTCTCATCGGACTGCGCGACGAGCTCCGCATCGACGGCCTCATCGGAGATCGACTCCGCGCCGGACTCAGGCGTCGAGGTCATCGGCTACCTTGCGCAGCACGGCGGCGATCTTCTTCGAGTGCGACGACGAGGGGTACCGCCCGCGGCGCAGGTCGCCGCCGATCCCGTCGAGCAGCTTCACGAGGTCTTCGAGGATGATCGCCATGTCGTCGGCGGGCTTGCGCGCGCGCTTCGCGAGGCTGACGGGGGCGTCGAGCACCCTCACCGACAGCGCCTGCAGTCCGCGCTTTCCGTCGGCCACACCGAACTCCAGCCGCGTGCCGGGCTTGACCGAGGTCGTGCCCTGCGGGAGAGCCGTGGCGTGAAGAAAGACGTCCTGACCGTCATCCGAGGAGATGAAGCCGAACCCCTTCTCCTCGTCGTAGAACCTGACCTTGCCGGTGGGCATGGACACCTCGCTGCTGCTCTGCACCCGGAAATCGTTCGCGGGCGCGACGGAACGCGGATCGGAAGATCCCCTGGTTCCAGCCTACGACACCCCCGCCGAGGCGATAGGCTGATGCGGATGAGCAAGCCCACGCCCGACAGCGACCTCCCGGTCAGCCGCCTCGACCGCATCCTCGCGTTCATGGCGCTGGGGCTGCTCGCGCTGTCGGTGCTGTCGTTCCTGTCGATCATGATCAGCACGGCGATGGGCCTCACCCACGAGGACTACGGCACGGGCATCTGGCCGGCCGTGAGCGCCGTCGTCTACATCGCTCCCCCGCTGGCGTTCGTGCTCATGCTCACCGTCATCATCCGCGCCTTCATCAGAAGGGCTCGGGCGAACCGAGCCGGGTGACGGTGGCGGGCCCCTCGGACGAACGCGCGCTGGCGTCGCTGCTTGCCGCGTCCGGCGATGAGGAGTTGGCCCAGCTCTTCGCCGCCCGCAGACTCGCGCCATCGACTCCCGCGCAGGACTTCTTCGACGTCGCGGCGACTCTTCTCAGCGACGCCAGCGTCGATCGCGCCCTGACGCGACTGGCCGCACCGGAACTCGCCGCCCTCGCCTCGGCGCAAACGGAGCCCGTCGCCCCGCCCCTGCGGGCGGCGCTCGCATCCCGCGCCCTGCTCGATGCCGACGGCGTGCCGTTCCAGGCGGTGCGGTCACGACTGGCCGAACGCGCCGGGTCCGAGGCGTTCGCGTCGCCGGAGGTGAGCCCGCTCGCCCCCGCAGATCCGCAGAGCGTCGCGGCGGCGGCGGAGCGCGCTTTCGAGCAGGTCGCCTCGCTCGCCGACATCCTGCTCGCGGCCGCGTCCGCTCCCCTGTCGCGCACGGGCGCCGGCGCGGTCAGCGCGACCGAACGCCGCCGGCTCGTCGACGACGGCGCGGTCGCCTCGGCGGAGCAGCTCGAGGATCTGATCGTCCTCGGGGCCGACGCGGGGTTGCTCAGCGACGAGGATCGCAGCTGGCAGGTGACGGATGCGGCGCCCGAGTGGCTCGACGCGGGCACGAGCGAACGGTGGGGACAGGTCGCGACGGCCTACGTACGCGCTCTTCCGGAAGCTCTCCGCACGCCCGAGGGCGGCTTCCTCCCACCCCCGGCGTGGCAGGGCGTCTACCGCCTCGATCCCGAGTGGCCGGAACAGGCTGCGGCACTGGTGCGCAGGGGGGTGCTGTGGGGCGTCCTCGCCGAGGACGGTCTGCTGCCCTGGACGGCGCAGCTGTCGAGCACCGGCGCCGTCGACACCCGTTCGCTGGCGGAGGCGCTGCCTCCGGAAGTCGACAAGATCTACCTGCAGGCCGACCTCTCCGCGATCTCGCCCGGTCCGCTCGCGCCGCGGCTCGAGCAGCGGCTGCGGCGGATGGCGGCACGCGAGACCAGGGCGCAGGCCTCGACCTATCGCTTCACCGCCGAGTCGTTGACGGCCGCGATGAGCGGCGGCGAGAGCGCCGAGTCCGTGCACGCCTTCCTGAGCGGAATCTCTCTCACCGGCATCCCTCAGCCGCTGGCGTATCTCATCGATGCGACCGCCGCGCGCCATGGCGCGATCCGCGTCGGCACGGATACGGCCACGGGCCGCACAGTGGTGCGCAGCGCGTCCCCGCAGCTGCTCGCCACCATCGCCGTCGACCAGTCGCTGCGCCCCGTCGGTCTGGTCGAGCACGAGGGCGCCCTCGTCTCACGCGCCGGGCGGGATGCCGTCTACTGGTCCCTGGTCGATGCGCGCTACCCCGTGGTCGCCGTCGACGAGAACGATCAGCTCGAGCGGGTGGTGCGACGAGCGACGCGGCAGGCCGTGACCGAGCCGCCCCCGAGCGAACAGTACGGGGCACTCATCGCGGCGCTGCGCGGTGCGCAATCCGGAGACGCGGACGCCGCCTGGCTCGAACGCGAGCTCGAACAGGCCGTGCGTGCCCGCGCGGCGATCGACGTCACCGTGAGGCTGCCCGACGGTTCGACGAGGGTCTTCGCGCTCGAGGCGACGGGCCTCGGCGGCGGGCGTCTTCGCGGACTCGACCGCGCCGCCGACGTCGAGCGCACCCTGCCGATGACGAGCATCGTCTCGGTGAGTCCGCGCTGACGGCGAGCCGACCCGCATCCGCCGCCACGCCGGTAAACTCGACGGTTATGTCCGACGGCCCCCTGATCGTCCAGAGCGATCGCACGGTTCTGCTCGAAGTCGCCCACCCCGAGTCCGAGAACGCACGGCACGAGCTTGCCGTCTTCGCCGAACTCGAGCGCGCTCCGGAGCACATCCACACCTACCGCATCACACGT
Organism: Microbacterium sp. RG1; assembly: GCF_005347485.1. Taxonomy (NCBI): domain Bacteria; kingdom Bacillati; phylum Actinomycetota; class Actinomycetes; order Micrococcales; family Microbacteriaceae; genus Microbacterium; species Microbacterium sp. RG1. Next base: position 1,622,391 of record NZ_CP034121.1, read on the forward strand.
CTCGGACTGTGGAACGCCCGCGCCGCCGGCCACGACGCGCAGGACATGCTCGACACCCTCGACCGCTGGTCGCGCTTCCCCGTGCCGCCCTCGGTCGCCACCGACATCCGAGAGACCGTGGGCCGCTACGGGCGCCTCGTGATCGAACGCGGGCCGTACGGCGGCGACGACGACGCGCTTCTGCTGCGCTCGACGGATGCGGCCGTGCTCGCCGAGGTCTCCCGCAACAAGCGCATCCAGCCCCTCCTCATCGCGCACCCCTCCCCCGGTGTCCACGTGATCGACGCCTGGGCGCGGGGCCAGATCAAGCAGGAACTGTTGAAGATCGGCTGGCCCGCAGAGGACCTCGCCGGGTACACCCCCGGCACCCCGCATCCGATCGACCTCGAAGAAACGGACTGGTCGCTGCGTCCGTACCAGCGCCAGGCCGTGGACATCTTCACGGAGGGGGGCTCCGGCGTCGTCGTGCTCCCCTGCGGCGCGGGCAAGACCCTCGTCGGCGCGGCCGCGATGGCCGACACCAAGACCACGACGCTCATCCTCGTGACCAACGCGGTCAGCGCGCGCCAGTGGCGCGACGAGCTGCTCAAGCGCACGACGCTCACCCCGGAGGAGATCGGCGAGTACTCGGGCCAGGTCAAAGAGGTCAAGCCCGTCACGATCGCGACCTATCAGATCCTCACGGCGAAGCGGAAGGGCGAGTACGCCCACCTCGCACTGCTCGACGCGCTGGACTGGGGCCTGGTGGTCTACGACGAGGTGCACCTGCTGCCGGCGCCCGTGTTCAAGCTGACCGCCGATCTGCAGGCTCGCCGGCGGCTCGGCCTCACCGCGACACTCGTGCGCGAGGACGGCCGCGAGGGTGACGTCTTCAGCCTGATCGGCCCCAAGCGCTTCGACGCGCCCTGGAAGGAGATCGAAGCCCAGGGCTTCATCTCCCCCGCCGCCTGCTTCGAGGTGCGCGTCGACCTGCCCGCCGACGAGCGACTCGAATACGCCGCAGCCGTCGACGAGGACCGTTACCGTCTGGCCGCCACGGCCCCGGCGAAGATCGATGTCGTCCGTGCGCTCGCCGCACGGCACAGCGACGAGCAAATCCTCGTGATCGGTCAGTACCTCGACCAGATCGACATCATCGCCGATGCGCTCGGCGCCCCGAAGATCACCGGCGCGACGCCGGTCGACGAGCGCGAACAGCTCTATCAGGCCTTCCGCGAGGGCACGGTGCCGCTGCTCGTGGTCTCGAAGGTCGCCAACTTCTCGGTCGACCTGCCGGATGCCTCCGTGGCGATCCAGGTCTCCGGGTCGTTCGGGTCGCGCCAGGAGGAGGCGCAGCGCCTCGGGCGCCTGCTGCGTCCGAAGAGCAACGGCCACACGGCCAGCTTCTACACACTCATCGCCCGCGACACCGTCGATCAGGACTTCGCGCAGAACCGTCAGCGCTTCCTCGCCGAACAGGGCTACAGCTACACGATCCTGGATGCGGACGACCTGCTGGCCGCAACGCGCTGACCCGCCGGAACGCCCGCATCCAGCCATCCCACCGAATCGGTCACCATAATGGGCCTATGACCGCACCGCGCATCCTCGTCGTCGACGACGAACCGAACATCCGCGACCTGCTCATCACGAGTCTCAAGTTCGCCGGTTTCCAGGTTCGCGCCGTCTCCAACGGGGCACAGACGATCTCGGCCGTCCTCGAGGAGGAGCCGGATCTCATCGTGCTCGATGTCATGCTGCCCGACATGAACGGCTTCAGCGTGACCAAGCGCCTCCGCGAGGCCGGATACACCGCTCCGATCCTGTTCCTCACCGCGAAGGACGACACGGAGGACAAGATCACCGGGCTGAACGCCGGTGGCGACGACTACGTCACCAAGCCGTTCTCGCTCGATGAGATCGTCGCCCGCATCCAGGCGATCCTGCGCCGCACGATGCAGGCGGACGAGGAGTCCGTGATCCGTGCCGGCGAGATCACCATGGACCAGGACACCCATGACGTGTACGTGGGCGACGCGCAGATCGAGCTGAGCCCGACCGAGTTCAAGCTGCTGCGCTACCTCATGCTCAACCCGAACCGGGTGCTGTCCAAGGCGCAGATCCTCGATCATGTCTGGGAGTACGACTTCAACGGCGACGCGGGCATCGTCGAGAGCTACATCTCGTACCTGCGTCGCAAGATCGACCCGCACTCCTCCGAGCCCCTCATCCAGACCAAGCGCGGCTTCGGCTACATGCTGAAGACCAAGTCCTGACACCGGAGCGCGACCTGGGCACCGAGAGCGACAGCGTCACGCGCTGGTGGCGCGGGATCAGCCTGCGCGCCAAGGTGACCGGAGTGACGGTGGCGGTCCTCGTCATCGGCCTCCTGGCGGCGGGTCTGGGAACCATGGTGTTCCTGCGCACGACGCTGCTGACGAACCTCGACCAGAACCTCAAACAGGTGGCTCAGTCGGCGATCGCGAGCGCGCTGGTGGAGGCCACGATCGACGCCGACGGCACGCTCGAGTTCGCGCCGAGGGAGGAAGCCGGCGGCACCGCGTACACGGTGGCCCTGTACGCCTGCACGGCGGAGGGTGCTCGACTCGCGGTCGCAGGGGGCCAGGACGCGTCCACGACACCGGTGCTTCCCGACACCTATCCCTGCGATCGCGCCTACATCGACCAGGACACCGTCACGACGCTCGACGGCAGCAACAACTCCCACTTCCGCGCGACGGTCATCGTGACGCCGGTGGAGGGGACCAATGCGACCGTCGTGCAGCTGGTCGCGGTGCCCACCGGCCCGACGGAGCGGATCGTCGCCACCTATCTCGGCATCTACGCGATCCTGGCGTTGGTCATCGTGATCGCGAGCGCCTTCCTCATCCGCTGGGTCGTGACCCTCACCTTCCGCAGCCTCGGGCAGGTGGAGCGCACGGCCGATGCGATCGCCGGCGGGGACTTCAGTCAGCGCATGACCGACATCGAGCCGGACACCACCGAGGTCGGCCGCCTCAAGCGCGCCATCAACACGATGCTCGGGCGCGTCGATGCGGCGATCTCGCAGCGCGACGCCACCGTGCGCCAGATGCGCAGGTTCATCGGAGACGCGAGCCACGAGCTGCGCACGCCCCTCGTGACCGTGCGCGGTTACGCGGAGCTCTACCGGATGGGTGCGATCCCGGATGCGGAAGCCACTGCGCAGGCGATGGAGCGCATCGAGAAGGAAGCCATGCGCATGACCTCCATGGTCGAGGATCTTCTGGCCCTCGCGCGCCTCGATGAGAAGCGCGATCTCGTGCTCGCACCCGTGGACCTGCGCCCGATCGCCCGCGATGCGGCACTGGATGTCGGCGCCTCGGCCCCGCAGCGCAGCGTGAGCGTGATCGATACGACCTCGGCCGCCCCGGAGTCCCTGCGGACGCCCCCGGTCTCGGCCTCACCGCAGGCACCCGCGGATGTGCCGCCGCGGCGGCGCGGCGCCGTTCCCACGGCCGCGATCACCCTGGCTGCGCGCCTGCGACGACGCTCGCGTGACGGCGGCGACACCGGAGAGGTGCATCCGCTGCCCGTGGCCTTCCATCCGCGCACCCCGATGATGCCGCCGGTCGTCATGGGCGAGGAGAACCGCATCCGTCAGGTCGTCGCGAATCTGCTGGGCAACGCGCAGCGCTTCTCCGCGCCGGACTCCCCCATCGAGCTGCGCGTGGGCACGGACCTCGAGAACCGCATGGGTTGGATCGACGTGATCGATCACGGCGAAGGTATTCCGGAGCAGATCCGCACGCAGATCTTCCAGCGGTTCTGGCGCGCCGACACCTCCCGCGCCCGGGAGACGGGCGGATCGGGGCTCGGTCTGTCGATCGTCGCCTCCATCGTGGAGTCGCTGCAAGGCACCGTCGAGGTGCGCGACTCCGAGGGCGGCGGAGCGACCTTCCGGGTCTCGCTCCCCCTCGCCGTCGACCAGGATGCCTCGGCGCACCTACTCATCGACACCCAGCCGTTGGAGCGTCTGCCGGATCTCCCGCGCTCCTGATCTCCCCACCCGACGAGAGTCGGCATGTGGTCCCCATCCGCTGCGAGAGACACGGCGACGCCGAGTCCGCGACCCCTAGCGTCGGAGTCTCCGACAGAGAGGGGCTCCCCATGGCGACCTTCGCCGTAGACAGCGACCAAGTGGCGTCAGCGACCATCGCGATCCGTGGAACCATCGACCGACTGCAGGGAGAGTCCACCGCACTGCTCGCGCAGCTGGGCGCGCTCCAGAGCTCGTGGACCGGAGCCGCATCCGGCATGTTCCAGGGCACGATCGAACAGTGGCGGGCCGCCCAGCGCACCGTGGAGGACGCCCTCGCGAGCATCCACGTGGCGCTCGGCGTGGCCGCACAGCACTACACCGAGGCGGAGCAGGCGAACATGACGCTGTTCCGCTGAGATCTCCGGTCCCCCCACCGGAAACGGCGGATGCCCCGGTCCCTTGCGGGGCCGGGGCATCCGTTCGTGAGGTCTGGACTCAGAAGTCCATGCCGCCCGACGGGTCAGCGGGAGCGGCGGCAGCCTTCTCCGGCTTGTCGGCGACGACGGCCTCGGTGGTCAGGAACAGACCGGCGATCGACGCGGCGTTCTGCAGCGCCGAACGGGTGACCTTGGCGGGGTCGATGATGCCCTGCGCGAAGAGGTCGCCGTACTCACCGGTCGCGGCGTTCAGGCCGTGACCGACGGGCAGGTCAGCCACCTTGTTGGCGACGACACCGGGCTCAAGACCGGCGTTGAGGGCGATCTGCTTGAGCGGAGCCTCGATCGCGACACGAACGATGTTCGCGCCGGTCGCCTCGTCGCCCGTCAGCGTCAGACCCTGGAACGCGGTCTTACCGGCCTGGATGAGCGCGACGCCACCACCGGCCACGACACCCTCCTCGACGGCAGCCTTCGCGTTGCGGACGGCGTCCTCGATGCGGTGCTTGCGCTCCTTGAGCTCGACCTCGGTGGCCGCGCCCGCCTTGATGACGGCGACGCCACCCGCGAGCTTGGCGAGGCGCTCCTGGAGCTTCTCGCGGTCGTAGTCGCTGTCCGTGTTGTCGATCTCGCGACGGATCTGGGTCACGCGACCCTCGATCTGAGCGGAGTCACCGGCACCCTCGACGATCGTGGTCTCGTCCTTGGTGATGATGACCTTGCGGGCACGTCCGAGCAGATCGAGGGTGGCGTTCTCGAGCTTGAGACCGACCTCCTCGGTGATGACCTGGCCGCCCGTGAGGATCGCGATGTCCTGCAGCTGGGCCTTGCGGCGGTCGCCGAAGCCGGGAGCCTTGACGGCGGCCGACTTGAAGATGCCGCGGATCTTGTTCAGCACCAGGGTCGCGAGAGCTTCGCCCTCGACGTCCTCGGCGATGATGAGGAGCTCCTTGCCATCCTGGATCACCTTGTCCACGATCGGCAGGAGGTCCTTGATGTTCGAGATCTTCTGGTTGGCGATCAGGATGTAGGGGTCTTCGAAGACCGCCTCCTGGCGCTCCGGGTCGGTCACGAAGTAGGGGTTCAGGTAGCCCTTGTCGAAGCGCATACCCTCGGTGAGCTCGAGCTCGGTGCCGAAGGTGTTGGACTCCTCGACGGTGACCACGCCCTCCTTGCCGACCTTGTCGATCGCCTCGGCGATGAGCTCGCCGATCGCGGGGTCGGCGGCGGAGATCGACGCGGTGGCGGCGATCTGCTCCTTGGACTCGATCTCCTTGGCGTCGGCCAGCAGCGCCTCGGTCACCGCGGCGACAGCCTTCTCGATGCCCTTCTTGAGCGAGATCGGGTCGGCGCCGGCTGCGACGTTGCGCAGACCTTCGCGCACGAGCGCCTGAGCGAGGACCGTGGCCGTCGTGGTTCCGTCACCGGCGACGTCATCGGTCTTCTTCGCGACCTCCTTGACGAGCTCCGCGCCGATCTTCTCGTACGGGTCGTCGAGCTCGATCTCCTTGGCGATGGAGACACCGTCGTTCGTGATCGTGGGTGCGCCCCACTTCTTCTCGAGGACGACGTTGCGGCCACGGGGACCCAGGGTCACCTTGACGGCGTCGGCCAGGGTGTTCAGGCCGCGCTCGAGGCCACGACGGGCCTCCTCATCGAAAGCGATGATCTTTGCCATGTGTGTCTCGTCCCTCCCGGACGTTGGCTTGTGTCTTTAGCACTCAGTGATATCGAGTGCTAATCCATTCTGGCACTCGCCCCCGGGGAGTGCAAGCCGCCGCGAGTGCCGTGAGAGAGCGCGGCGCACACGACGAGACCCCCGAGCACCGGCGGGCGCTCGGGGGTCTCGGGAGTGGGGGTCTCAGGCGACGATGCGAACCGACTCGGCCTGCGGACCCTTCTGTCCGCTGCCGACCGTGAACTCCACGGCCTGCCCTTCTTCGAGGACGCGGAATCCGGTCATGTCGATGTTCGAGTAGTGGACGAAGACGTCCTCACCGTCGCCGGAGGTGATGAATCCATACCCCTTCTCGGCGTTGAACCATTTGACGGTGCCCTGGGCCATACGAGTCTCCTGATGCTGTAGAACGCAGTCATCGTATGCAGCCGACACAGCGTCGAAGCGACGGATCCGGCACAGTTGACACAGCAGCAGCGAACTGTTTACGCCGCGGAAACACGCGGCCGTCGAGGAGGAGCCTCAGGGGGTCGGAGTGGGGCTCGGCGCCCCCGCAGCGGTGCGGTCCAGTCCGATCACGATCGTGAGCTGTTTCGCCTGTGACTCGTCCACATCGGCCGTGCCGGCGTCGTCGGTCGGCTGGTACTGCGTGCTCTCGGCGACATCCGCCCCGCCGATGAGCTCGGCGAGACCCTTGGCCGCCGCCTCGTCCCCCGGGAACGCGTAGTAGACCGTCGTCTGCGGGAAGTCGGTGGCGCTGGCGCTGCTCGCGTTGACGAGGTCGGCACCCCAGCCCTTCGCGATGAGTTCGTCCTTCAGGGTGGTCGCGAGTCCCGTCTCCGGCGTCGCGTTGAGCACCAGCACGGAGAAGGACATGTCGACGACGGGCGTCACTTCGGGCGTCGGAGTCGGCGTCGGAGTCGGCGAGGGCACCAGCACGATCCGCCCGGAGAGCACCAGGCTCCCGAAGATCCCCGCGGCGATGAGCACGATCGTGACGACGATCGCCCAGAGGGTGACCACGCCCGCCCGCATGCGCGGGTTCTCGGCGCGGTGGGCTCCGACACGCCCCGAGGCGTTCGGCAGGTCGTCGAAGCGGTCGCGGGGATGCGGGGTTCGGGACACCCCACGATGCTACCGGAGCGTGTCGCTCCGCCCGCGGAGCGGGGTCTCAGGCGCCGCGGCGGGCCGTCGAGCGCTCACGCCGACGCTCGTCGCGGATGCGGCGCAGGCGACCGACGAGGAGCGGATCCTGTGCCAGGGCGGCCTGCGAGTCGATCAGCCGTCCCAGCAGTTGGTAGTACCGCGCCGGGGTGAGCTGCAGTTCGACGCGGATCGCCTCCTCCTTGGCGCCGGTGTGTCCGAGCCAGCGCGCCTCGAAGGCGAGCAGCTGGGAGTCGCGCTCGCTCAGAGCGTCGGATGCGGGGTCGCGCACGGGCACAGGGCCACGCTAACCGAGCCTGCCCGCCGCATCCGGACGCCACTCCACAGCCGCGCCCAACGGGTCGACCGCGGCGAGCACCTCGCCATCCAGCGCCAGCGCGAAGCGATCCTTCGGCCAGGCGTCCGCTTCGATCGGCGCGTTCCACCCGTCGTGCAATCCCGGTGCGTCGATCGTGATCCAGCGTCCTGATGCCCGAGCCGCATCGATGATGCGTCGCCGCCCGCCCCTCGGAACATGGGCGAGCACGCCCGGCGTCGTGACCACGAGGGTCGCGTCGGACGGGGCGGTCATCGCAAGCTCCGCGATGACGCCCGGTGCCGCCGCATCCGCCGCTCGCAGGATCGGCGGTTCTTCGGCCGCGACGTCGAGCGCCGCCTCGATGCGCTCACGACGTCCGCTCTCCCCCGGCCAGACGAGCCCCGTGAGCCAGCGGCGGTCGTCGGTCGAGCGGGCGTCGAGCGGATGCAGGTCGATGCCCGCTCGCCACACGACCGTCGGCATGCGCAGCTCCGTCTCCGGACCACTCCACGTGGAGGTGAGGATGACCGCAGCGGGGCCGGCGGTCGGATCGAGCCTTCGCGTTCGTCCCGCATCCGCGTCATAGCGATAGGAGTAGCGGTCCGGATACAGACACAGGCCCGCACTGGCCCCGATCTCCAGAAGTGCGATGGGGCCCTCGATCTGTGAGAGCGCGGGAAGCAGCGCGGCGCAGCGCCCGGGCTCGTTCGTCTGCACGGAGCGCGCCGTGGACTCCGCCACGAGGATGTCGGCGTGCGCGAGCACCCATGCTCCCCAATCCGCATCCTCCGCCTCCGGTGCTCCGAGGAGCCGGCTGACGGCGAACACGAGGGGCGGCTGCCGATGGATTGCGGGGATCCGTGCCAGAACGGTGGCGAGCTCCGGAGTCGCCTGCACCGCGAGCGCCCACTGCTCATAGAGGCGGCTGCGACCCGGCGCCTCCTCCTCGGCGAAGCGCCGGTAGCGCGCGATGACGGCCTCGAGTTCGCTCACCCGCTCATTCTCGGTCACACGGGAACAGTGCCCTCGCAGGTCGGGTTGAATGGAGCAGAAGGAGGACCAATGAGCTACGCAGTGAACAAGTCCGAGGAGCAGTGGCGCGAGGAGCTCGGAGCAGACAAGTACGCGGTCTTGCGTGAGGCGGCCACCGAGCGCGCCTGGACGGGCGAGTTGCTCGACGAGTCGCGGGCGGGACTGTATGCCTGTGCCGCGTGCGGTGCCGAGCTGTTCAAGAGCGGGACGAAGTTCGACTCGCATTGCGGCTGGCCGAGCTTCTACGAGTCGGTCCGACCCGAGGCCGTGGAGCTGATCGAGGACAACAGCCACGGGATGGTGCGCACCGAGGTGCGCTGCGCCTCCTGCGGCTCCCACCTGGGTCACGTGTTCCCCGACGGTTTCGGCACGCCCACCGGCGACCGGTACTGCATGAACTCGATCGCTCTCGAGTTCACTCCGGAGGCGGACGCATGACCACCGGCGCACGCGACGCGATGCGCGTGCGCCGATCGTGGTCCAAAGTGACCGACGAGGCGCCGACGCATGACGAGCTCGTCGACATGGTCGCGGCCGCGGGACGGGTGGCCGACCACTCGTCGCTGCGACCCTGGCGGCTGATCGAGCTGCGCGGCGAGGACCGCGAGCGTCTCGGGCGTGCGATCCACAAAGCAGAGAAGAAGGACGGAGCATCGACCAAGCCGCTGCGCGCCCCCCTGCTGATCGCGGTCGTCGCCCGCATCCAGAAGGACAAGGTCCCGGATTGGGAGCAGGAGGCAGTCGCGTCCGGCGTCGCCCACATGCTGAGCCTGGCTCTCGACGAGGCCGGATGGGGCGTCATCTGGCGCACGGGCCACTACACCCGCAGCAAAGCGGTCGCCAAGGTGCACGGGCTGCGCAAGAACGAACGGCTGCTGGGGTGGCTCTACGTCGGGCGAAAGCCGGAGCCGTCCCGCGATACGCGGATCAAGCAGATCGACGGTGCCGCGTTCCTCAGCAGGCTCCCGCGCTGATCATCGACGCCGCCAACGGGGAACGGTCGCCACGACGACACCCATGACAGCCACGACCACGGCGATCAACGCCACCCCGATGGGCGGTCCGGCATGTCCGGGAAAGAGCGCGTCGATGGCGACCGACGCACCGAGCAAGCCGACCACCGAGCCGAGCCCCAGCTGCAGGACACCGGTGTGCCGCACGAGCGCTGCCGACAGGAAGATGTAGACGACGCCGATGGCGCCACCCACGTAGAGCCAGGGCTCGGTCGGCAATCGACGCGGTCCTGCAAGCACGAGCTGCACGCCGGCCGCAGCCGTCAGGAGCACGGTGCCGCCGGCGAAGTTCACGAGTGTGGCCGTCAGCGGACTGCCCACCTCGTTGCGCAGCCGCCCGTTCGTGGCCTGCTGCCAGGCGATTCCCGCTCCCGCGAGCAGGGGAAGCACGAGCAGCCAGACGGGAACGGATGCCGCTCGCTCGCCCACCAGTGAGACGACGACCGCCGCAACGACGAGCAGAGCCCCGGCAAGGCGTCCTATCGTGACGCCGACGACGCCGGCGGGGCCGTAGCCGACCCGATCGAGGACGACGCCGTTGACGGTCTGGCCCGCGACCACGCCGACGGTGAAGGCCGCGACGCCGATCGCCGCGACCGCGAGCCCCTGCGTGAAGACGGTGAACGCGCCCGCGGCGCCGCCGAGGATCATCCACACCGGGATGCGGCGCTCGCGAACGCCCGCGACCAGGCGGGCGATTCCCGCACGACCGCCCGCCAGCAGCGCACTGAGGGCGAGCAGGATGACGAAACCCGATCCGAACGAGATGGCGGCGGCCGTCAGCGCATCACCGATCGCTGCACCCAGCGCGCCGTTGATCTGCGCCTGCGTCGCGGTGAGAACGCCCACGAGGACAGCGCCGGCAACGGCGATCGGTCGGGGCAGGCGACGCGGGTGGGACGAGGTCACCGATCGAGACTACGCGGCGGCGCGGTTCACGATCCCCAGACAGCAGCGACCAGATCCGTCAGCAACGCATCCCCATCGGTGTTCGTCGCCGACTGATAGATCCACACGCCGTCGCGCACGTAGATCGTCTCGACGGTGTCGACGGGGTAGGTCGTCCCGGCGAGCGTCTGCGTGCAGATGAAGGCGGGCGCGTCCCCGACCTGGCAGGAATAGCCCTCTGCCGGCAGCGTCGACTCCGCATAGGACTGCGCCGCATCCGCATCCGCTCGACTGATCAAGAGGAGGTAGCCCGTGGCGTCGCCGACGATCCAGTTGCAGCCGAGGGCGAGGTTCGCACCCGGCGGCTCCGGGCGGGTGAACTGGGCCGCGTCGCCGTACTCCGTCATCTGGTCGACCGTCGCGGCTCGGGTCGCAGCAGAGCCGACCGCGCCGCAATCACCGGGGATCTGCACCGGCTCCGCCTGAGGGCTCGGCGTGAGGGTGACGCTCGGCGTCGGCGTAGGCGTGCCTGTCGAGACAGCCGCCGCACTGGTGGGAGAGCTCGAGTCCGGCGTACCGCCGCACCCGGTGAGTACGAGCGCCAGCCCGATCAAGAAGACGCTGCCGGTGATCTTGACGTTGCGCATCCCCGCCCCCCTCGTGCGGGCGAGTGTACGCCCGAGCATGCCCTGCCCGATATGGGTGATCAGACGGATTCAGGCGGTGGAGACCTGAGCACTGACGGGGGGATCCACCGCATCCACAGCCTCCGTCATCGCGTGGAGGAAGCCGACGATGGCATCAGCGTCCCTCGGGTCGAGGAAACGGACGGCTGCCATCATCCGCGTGTGCATACCGTCGAGCGTGCGGCGCACCTCGATGTGAGCGAGATCGGTCGTCTCGACGAGCAATCGCCGTCGGTCCTGCGGGTGCGGCTTGCGCTTGAGGTGTCCGCTGCGCTCGAGCCGATCCAGAATGCCGGTGACCGAGGGCGTGGAGACGCCGAGGTAGCGGCCGATGTCGACGGGCGAGACTTCCCCGCCCTGCCCGGCTGCACGCATCAAATACTGCAGCACGAGAAGGTCGTTCTCGCCCATGCCCATGGAGTCCTGGGTACGGCGGCGCATCGCCATCTCGGAGGCGCGATAGGTCCGCAGCGCGTCGAGCACTCGCCTTCCCGCTTGCTGGCGCACGTCATTCGCGTCATACCAGTACATCGCGCGGTCGCTCATCGAAACTCACGATTCGCGAAATGTTTGTTTGCCATATCGCTAGTCTACCTAGTAATGTCCACATCGAACAAGCTTCCTCTCGATCGAAAGGCATCCTCATGGGACAGCTCTACTACGCAAACGCCACTGACCCGGTCGAGATGAGCGATCGCCTGCTGGCGCACGTCAAGGTGGTCGCCACCACGAAGTTGCGTCGCCAGGAGTCCTTCACGCTCAACCTCCGCGGGGCAGACGGGCGCGAGACGCTGTGGATCCACTCATCCATCCCGCTGCGCTTCGTCCTCTCCTCCGCCGAGCCCGAATCGCTGAACCCCGTCTTCCTTCAGTCGCTCGCCGAGTCCGCCAGTTCGACGGCGGGGCTCACGGTCGACATGGACGACGAGGTTCCCGCCGCCCAGCAGCAGCAGCCGCGTCGGCGGGCGGCATGACGACGACGCTCGCGCCGTTCATCGCGGCCACATCCCGGACCACATGGAATCAGGCCGATGACGGGCTGTACGTCGCTCAGCGCGACGGAGACTTCTTCGGCTACATCGACCGCAACGACGACGGCAGCTTCGTCGCTTTCGACCGCTTCTCCTCACCCGTGGGGCGTTATGCGACCCTCGCCGCCGCGAAGGCGTCGCTGACGACGGTCGTCTCCGATCCGATAAACCGGCAGCGGTTGCGCACTCGCGAACGCCTGCCCTTCGTGGCTGCGACATGGGCGGGGCTGGCTGCCGTCGCCGTGGCCGTCACCGCAGGAGTTCTGGCCCCCGGGTTCTGACCGTCCATCGGCGGCCCGGACGACGCCGCTGATATGGTCGAACAGACCGACATAGGGGTGTCGGAGCACGGACAGGGCGCCTACCCGAAACGGCGTCGATGCCGTGTCGGGGGTGACGACTTTGACGCATGCCATCGGCCGACAGATCGAGCAGCTGTTGGAGGCGCGCGACTGGCAGCGCGCAGCCGGTCTCATCGAGGTCCACTGGGGTGAAACCCTCCTTACGGAGCCCCGTCGACTGCGGACATGGCTGTTCCGATTCCCGGAGGATTTCGCCCGACGCAACTCACGCATCATCCAGGGCAAGGTGTACCTGGACAGGATCATCGACGGTCCGGGCTCTCATACGACCAAGTTTCGGGGCGGCACGTCCGCCAGCGAAGCGCAGTCGGCCTTCGACCGCGTCACCCAACTGACCATCCGGGCCGCGGCAGCACGCGCCGGCGGCGACCTGAACGAAGCTACGCAGCATGCCCTACTCGCGCGCCGGGTGCTGGATGAGAGCGCAGTGGATGAACGCGAGAACATGCGGCCCGCTCTCCCGGAGATGACGTATGCATGGGGCTACGTGTGGGAGCACGCCGGCGATCTCCGGCCTGCGTTCCGCGAGTACTCCTACAGCTACGACTTGGCTCTTCTCCTGGGAGACCTCATGGGTCAGTCCAGAAGCGCCGCCGCCATCGCATGGTGCCACGCACTGGCCGGGCGGAACTCGGAGGCGCGACGGTGGCTCGAGCGCGTACCCGAAATGGGGGACGACTGGTGGGCACCTCGCAGCCGCGCGGTGGTCCTCCTCGCGGAGGCGCTGCTTCTGTCTGACCGGCTCTCCTTCGATGAGGCGAGAGCGCGCCTCGCGCTCGTCGATCTCCAGGCGGCGAGCGAACGCACTCATGCGCATATGTACGTCAGCGCGCTCCTCGCGGAATCACCCGGCGAGGCCATGCGCCTGTTGGTGGGCGTGGACGCGCCCGCGATGACCATCGCGGACTCCGCCTCGCGGGGGCAGAGCGCCGCATTTGTGGCTCTCTCGAAGCATGCTCTTCTCACGAAGCTGGGAATGCACACCGCCGCCCGCGAGGCTCTGGGAGTCGATGACGATCTCGGCGGCGAGGTCATCTCCGCGCTCGTGCGTGTTCAGCGCATCGCAGCAGACGCGCACGCGGGGCTCGACGAGAGAGTGATGCATGCGGCTTCGCTCATGAGCGCGAGCAGCTCGCACGCGCCGCGTGCGCTGGTCGCAGCGCTCGCGCTGCGCGCGGCTGCCTCTCGCCATCTCGCGATGGGCACGGGCGCGGACGAGTTCCGCCTGGCCGCATCCATCGCGTCGGAGCAGGAGTTGTACTCGCCGTTCGCGCTGCTCCCCCGTGCCGACGTGCGCGAACTCACCGCTGACAGCAACACGCTCTCACCGGATGTCGCCGACGCGATCGTCCGCGCCGCCAGAGTCGATGCGGGCGACCCGTTCCAGAAACTGACACCACGCGAGCGGGCGGTACTCGGCGTTCGCCTCAATGACGCGACGCTCGAGGAGATCGCGACGGAGCACTACCTCTCGATCAACACCGTCAAGTCTCAGATCCGGAGCGCATATCGCAAACTCGGTATCTCATCCGTGGAAGAACTGCGTTCGCTCGCCGCGACGTACGGCTTCGCGGGGTGAGCCGGGAGCATGCCGGTGTCAGTTGCGGCGAGGTGGCTGACGCTCATAGAACCCGCCTCGCTCCAGAAGCTGCACTGCACTCTGACGTGAAGAGACTCCGAGTTTGACGTAGAGCGATCGCACTTGCGACTTCACCGTGTTCCTGGAGACGAAACGTTCGCGAGCAATCTGATCGAGGGTGAGGTCCTCCCTCATCTGCCACGCCAGCTCCGTCTCGCGTGGCGTGAGCAGCGGCAAGGCTCGCACACGTAACCCGGACGGCTTGGGCAGCTTCTTCAGCCGGTTCGACAGCGAGGACACAAGCGATTCCCACGCCTCGTTGCGCGCCGCGAACTTCGTGAGAAGAGTCTGCAGCTGCGTGATCGACAGCGTCAGCAGCGGCGTCGCCGACCCCGACTCCGTCATCATTCTCAGGGCGTCCTCGACTTCGATGTCCGCAATGCGCTGGTCTCCGAGCGCCAGGTGCGCGAGAGCACGGCGAAGGAGTATCGGCGTCAGAGTCCGCAGACTGTGCTCCGTACCCAGAGACACGCATCCGCTCGTGACGCGAAGGACCGCCGCATAGTCTTCCCGCATCAAGTACGCCGACGCTCGCTGCATGTCGAAACAGAGGGCGTGCCCCGCAGGAGAGGGGATCTGATCCAGCACGGTGAGCGCACGGTCCGGCTCACCGCGTGTCAGAAGGGCATCGGCGAGAATTCCCGTTGCGAAGCCACGGATCATGGGGAGCACCCTCTCGTCGCGCGTGCTCGCGACCACGTTCGTCGCGATTGTGACCGCCGCACCAGGGTCACCGTTGACGAGGGCGACCATGGAGTCCACAGCCGTGGCGGCGGCTGCATATCGCGGATTCGACGGGAACGTCCTCAAGGCGCTGGCCAATGCGGAGAGTCTGTCCGGGTCGAGCTCCGCGGAGTGGATGAGGATCTCGCCCAGGATGAGTGGAAAGCCGCTCACGTCGGGCGACCACCCCGACCTTCGAGCGATTGCCCGGGCCGTCGCGGCGGCGTCTGTTGCAGCCGCGTAATCGCCGAACAGCGCCGAGCAGACACAGACCAGAGAATGGGCTCGGAAGAGCGCCTCTTCGCTCTCCGCGGCTTCGGCCGCCTGCGCGGCGCGGTAAGAGAAGGTTGCGCCTTCGCGCGCCTGCCCCGATGTCACGAACGCTTCGGCCACCGCGGACCACATCACGCTGCACTCCAACGGAGAGAGAAACGCGCCGACCGAGGCCGGCATCAACTCGGCGATCCGCTCGGCCAGTTCGAGAGCTTCGGCGTATGCACCGATCTGCAGCCGAGCAAGGATGACGCCGGTACTTGCGCGCAACCGGACCGCGCCATCAACCTCAGCAAGCGACAGAGACGGGATCGCGGCCACTCGATGCAGGACGGAAGCCCCGAGGTGATCAGCGCCGCGAAGCCCTATCTGCGCTGCCCGCTCGGCCTGACTCACATCGAACAACGATCAATCCAATTACTCTGTCACCCCCGACGCGCGGGATGCGGCGACCGGTTGTCTGCCCATTCGGGCTGGGAGCAGATTGCGTGTCGCGCTCGGTCGCTTCGCTTGCTTAGGTCTTTATACGGGTTCGGATTCCCGGAGAAGCGGGTGTCGCGCGCGGACTCACCCAGAAGTTCACCCACGAGCTCATCTCCGAGCCTTCACCAGCGTTCGCGAGTGAGGTTCCCCGTGGTTGTGGAACCCTTCGTGACGATCTGGTTTGTGGCCGGGCATGCAACGCACCCTTCGGGCGCTAGGACAGTTGTCCCTCACGATCGACCTGAGCGCCTACCCTGCCTCGGATGAGGAAGACGAGCACGAGGCCCACAGCGATGACCGCAAAGTTGCCAAGGCTAGCGACGGCAGCAAGGGGTCCTTCGGCGGGGTACTGAGCTTGCATGAAGATCGCGGGATCCGTGCTCGCGTGCAAAAGCACGGGGGCTAGCAGCGTGCGCGTAACCCGCATTGCCAGGTACATAAGGATGCCGAAGAAGAACGTGTACACGAGTTGCAGCAGGGTCGGCACGATCGCCTGACCGACGAGAAGGTTAGGTGAACACGTAGTCCAAGCCAGCGGCGTCGTAATCGATGCTGAACATGTGCAGCACGTTGAAAAGCAGAGCGACAGCGACAGCGATCCACATCCAACCCCTGCCGACGATCGGCTGTCGCGCAAACAGACCGCGCAACCATCCCACCGACGCACCGAAGATCGCCGACAGAAGGCAGCCGAGAAGCACCGGACCGGCGAAGAAGACGAGAACGTACGAAGCGGTCCCCGGCTCACCCGCGAAGGTCACGATGGGTGCGACAGAGAATCCGACGACTTCATAGAGCACCAAGTACACGACCGCGAGCAAGACGGAAACATAGCCTGCGATGGACTCGGCTCGGGGCAGGCAGTGTGCACCCGTAAACCGAGAAAGCAGCGACGAGCTCTGCGCACACGATGACCGCTCTGGACTTCCCCCGCGGTGGGCGCACCACCGCGCAAAGCGCTGGGTTTCCGTTGGGTCGGAGCCCTGTTTCTGACTCTCGCTCCCCCGCATTCCCAGTGTTCCCGTGCCGGCTACAGGACTTGAACCTGCAACCCCCGTATTACAAGTACGGTGCGCTACCAATTGCGCCAAGCCGGCGTGACCGCCTGGCGGTCTCACGCCCTCGCGAGCGCAGGGACGAGTCTATGCGCTCAGCGCGGGCGGATCACGACGACGGGGTCGGCGTGGGCGTGGGGCTGGCCGTGCGGTAGTACGCGTCGCTCGCCGTGGTGAGCACGAACTGCGCGAACTCCTTCGGGTCGTCGAGTGCGCCCTGGTACAGCTCGCCGTTGACGAAGATCATCGGCGTGCTGGTGAGTGTCAGCCCGTCCGTGCCGGGGATGCCGGCGACGGCCGCGTCGGTCGCGCTCTTGGCCCATGCCATGAACTCGCCGTTCTCGATGCAGGAACGCACCTGACGGGGTTCGGCCGCCCCCGCTGCCTGGGCCATGTCGGCGAGCGTCTCGTCGCTCAGCCCGTCGGATGTGGCCTCGGGCTGCTGCAGCAGCAGTTGGTGGTTGAACGCGAACACCGTGTCGGGCGAATAGGTCGCGACACAGGCCGCTGCACCCGCGGCACGCAGCGAGTACTTCGTGCCGTTCGACTTGGCCGTGAGCATGGCGACGGGGTGGTACGAGAGCGTCGCAGCCCCCTCCGTCACCCACGAGGAAAGCTGGGGAGCGTTCGCCGTCTCGAACTGCTTCGCGCCGGGCGCGAGGTAATCCACGTAGACGCGGATGTCGACGGAGGACCGGTTCGTGGGTACCGGCGTGGGGGTCGTGTCACCCTGCGGCGCCGCAGACTCTGTCGGCGCGGACTCGTCCACCGAACCGCCGAGCACCGACACACCGGCGACGGATGCGACGGCGAAGCCGCCGTCGACCGCGCCGCTCGGCTGCAGCTGCGGGGAGGAGGTCGACGAACTCACCGCGAACACCACCGCCGCGACCACGGCACCGACGACCGCCACGCCGCTGATCGAGAGCGCGGCCAGGCGAAGTCGACCGACTCGCGCGTGGCGCTGCCGCACTCGCTGCGCCTTCTCGCGCACCGCCTCGCGGCGATCGCTCGGCGCCGGGACGTTCGATGAGTCGTCGCTCGACATAGGACCTCTGAAGAAAACGTAGGGACCGGCGGAGTCCGGTCGGGCCGCACGGGAAACAGCCGATCCGATGCTAGCCAGACAGCCTGAGAAATGCCCAGACGCTCGTGCCATACTGAGAGGTGCGCCCGATGGCGGGCGTTGCGGGTCACCCCCGCGCATCCATCACTACGGATCGTCCGGCACGTACCTGCCGGTGAAGGAGAAGAAACAGTGGCAACTGTCACGTTCGACAACGCAACGCGTCTGTACCCGGGGGGAACCCGCCCGGCCGTCGACAAGCTCAACCTCGAGGTCGGAGACGGCGAGTTCCTCGTCCTGGTCGGCCCCTCCGGTTGCGGTAAGTCCACCTCGCTGCGCATGCTCGCCGGCCTCGAAGAGGTCAACTCGGGCAGCATCCGCATCGGCGACCGCGACGTCACCGACGTCCCGCCGAAGGACCGCGACATCGCGATGGTGTTCCAGAACTACGCCCTCTACCCCCACATGACGGTCGCCGAGAACATGGGCTTCGCGCTCAAGATCGCCGGCGTCGGCAAGGAGGAGCGCGCCCAGCGTGTGCTCGAGGCAGCCAAGCTCCTCGACCTCGAGGAGTACCTGACCCGCAAGCCGAAGGCCCTCTCGGGTGGTCAGCGTCAGCGTGTCGCCATGGGTCGCGCCATCGTGCGTCAGCCCCAGGTCTTCCTCATGGACGAGCCGCTGTCGAACCTCGACGCCAAGCTCCGCGTGCAGACGCGTACGCAGATCGCGTCGCTGGTTCGCCGCCTCGGCGTCACCACGGTCTACGTCACGCACGACCAGACCGAGGCGCTCACCATGGGTGACCGCATCGCCGTGCTGAAGGACGGCCTGCTGCAGCAGGTCGGCACCCCGCGCGACCTGTACGAGAAGCCGAAGAACGTCTTCGTCGCCGGCTTCATCGGCTCCCCCGCCATGAACCTCTTCCCGGCCGACCTGGCCGAGGGCGGCGTTCGCTTCGGTGACCTCGTGGTCCCCGTCGAGGCCGACACCATCGGCAAGGCGCACGGCACCGAGGTCACGATCGGTGTGCGTCCCGAGGACATCCAGGTGGCTCCGGCCGACGGCAAGGGCCTCTCGGTCGTCGTCGACCTGATCGAAGAGCTCGGCGCCGACGGCTACCTGTACGGCCACTCCGAGATCAACGGCAAGCGCACCGACATCGTGGCGCGCGTCGACGGTCGTCGTCACCCGAGCGCCGGCGAGACGGTCATCCTCGCGCCCGTGCCCGGCCACGTGCACGTGTTCGATCTCGAGAGCGGCGAGCGCCTGAACGACAAGGCGATCGCTTCGGTCTGATCGGAACGACCCCCGCGGCGCGGCGGATCCACCCGGATCCGTCGCGCCGCGACATATGTGGAGGGACACCATGGCGGATTCGCTGACGATCACGGCCAGTGCGATCGATCCCGCGCTGCTGACGCTGCCATGGAGCACGCCGCTCGCGGACTGGTCCAGCAACGACATCGTGCAGCTCCCCAAGGGCCTCTCACGCCACCTGGTGCGCTTCTCGACCCTCAGCGGCAAGGTCATCGCCGTCAAGGAGACCACTGGTGAGATGGCGCGGCGCGAGTACGACATGCTCGGAAACCTCGCCCGCCTCGACGTCCCGTGCGTCGACCGTTTCGCTGTGATCGACGGGCGGACGGATGCGGCCGGCCACCCGCTGCCGGCGGCCCTGGTGACCGCCCACCTCAAGTTCTCACTGCCGTACCGCGCCCTGTTCACCCAGGTGCTGCGCCCGAACACCGCCTCGCGCCTCGTCGACGCCCTCGCGGTCCTCCTCGTGCGTCTGCACAACGTGGGGTTCTTCTGGGGCGACGTCTCGCTCTCAAACACCCTCTTCCGACGGGATGCGGGCGCCTTCGCCGCGTATCTCGTGGATGCCGAGACGGGCGAGCTTCACGAAGGCGGCCTGACGCGGGGTCAGCGCGAGCACGACCTGGATGTGGCGCGCACGAACATCGCCGGCGAGATCATGGATCTCGCCGCCGGCGGTCGTCTGGCCGGTGACGTCGACGCGCTCGACATCGCCGACGGCATCGTCTCCTCGTACCGATCGCTCTGGGCGGCACTGACCGACAAGGAGAGCTTCTCCGCAGCGGAGTCGTGGCGGATCACCGAGCGGGTGCAGCGGCTGAACGCGCTCGGGTTCGACATCGGGGAGATGTCGATCGACACGGCGACTGACGGCGCCCTCGTCTCCATCCAGCCCAAGGTCGTCGACGCCGGACACCATCAACGCCGTCTGCTGCGCCTGACCGGTCTCGACGTCGAGGAGAACCAGGCGCGGCGACTCCTCAACGACCTCGACGAGTTCCGTGCACGCATCTCCCGCGTGGGCTCCGACGAGGAGATGGTCGCCCACGAATGGCTCACGCGGAAGTTCGAGCCGGTCGTCAAAGCCATCCCCTTCGATCTGCGCTCCAAGCTGGAGCCCGCGGAGGTCTACCACCAGGTTCTGGAGCACAGCTGGTACATGTCGCAGGCTCGGGGCCGCTCCGTGCCGCTCGCGGAGGTGCTCACGAGCTACATCGACGACGTCCTGCGTCACCGCCGTGACGAGGCCACCGTGGTGGGTCCGCCCACCGAGGCGACGTCGATCATCCCCGTGCTGCGCGACGACTACGTGCCTCGCGACGCGGACGACGATGAGGATGAGGCGATCGACTGGCGAGACCTGGTCTGATCACGGTCGGCGGCTCGCCGCATCCGATCACGCCGGTTCAGTAGCCGACGGTGAAGCGCTCCCGCGAGTGACGCGGCGTCTCGATCTCGTCGAGCACAGCCACGGCGAGGTCGGCGCCCGAGATGAACGAGTCGCCGTTGTCATCGACGACGAGCACGTCCCCGCCGTCACGATACGAGCCCGTGCGCTCCCCCGGCGCCCACGCGCCGAAACCGCCTGCGGGGTGGATGTAGAACCAGTCGCGGTCGCCCGCGCGCGTCTGGAGGTCTTCGAGGATGCCGATCGCCTCGAGCGCTTCGGGCTTGTACTCCTCCGCGAAGCTCTCGGTGTCGACGAGACGCGGGCCGCCCTCGGCGACGAGACTGCCGCCCGCGCCGCCGATGACGCCGATGCGCACGTCCTCGGGCAGCACCGAGAGCAGCTGCTCGATCGCCGGGCGGAGCGCGCCGAGCATGTCGCCGCGCGCGGCCACGGCCGAGACGACGACATCCACACCGAGCAGCTCGTTCACGAGGGTGGGGACATCCAGCAGCGTGGCCTCGACGTAGACCGCGCCCTCGACGCGTTCGGCGGGGACGGTGCGCGCGACCGAGAGCACCGTATGCCCGCGTCGGACCGCCTCTGCGACGATGTGGCTACCGGCGTAGCCGGTTCCTCCGAGAACGGCGATGCGAGACATGGATGCTCCTTCGGTCGGGGGTGGCTGTCAGGCCGACCGTAGCGTGGCGACCTGGTAGAGCGCGACGGATGCGGCGATCCCCGCGTTCAGGGACTCGGTCGCGGCGGAGATCGGGATCGACACGATCTGGTCGCATGTCTCGGTCACCAGGCGCGAGAGCCCCTTGCCCTCGGAGCCGACGACGATCACGACGGGACGGTCTGCCAGCTGCAGGGCCGGAAGCGCCACATCACCGCCGCCGTCGAGGCCGAGTACGAACACGCCCTGCTTCTTGAACTCCTTGAGCGTCGTCGTGAGGTTCGCCGCCATGGCGACGGGGAGGCGCGCTGCCGCTCCCGCGCTCGTCTTCCATGCGGCAGAGTTGACACCCGCGCTGCGACGCTGCGGAATGATCAGGCCCTGACCGCCGAACGCGGCCGTGGAGCGGATGATGGCACCCAGGTTGCGGGGGTCCGTCACACCGTCGAGTGCCACGATCAACGGCAGCTCGTCGCGGTCGATGATCTGCTCGAGCAGGTCCTGAGGGTGCGCGTACTCATACGGAGGCACCTTCAGCGCGACACCCTGGTGCACGCCGTCGAAGCCGGCCATGCGGTCCAGCTCCTGGCGCGTGACCTCCAGCACGGGGATCTCACGATGCGTCGCGATCGAGAGCATCTCCTTGACGCGGTCGTCCATCTCGACGCGCTGCGCGATGTAGAACGCGGTCGCCGGGATGCGGGCGCGCAACGCTTCCAGCACCGAGTTGCGGCCGGTGACCGTCTCCGTGTCGTCGTTCTGCTTCGAGCGCGGTGTGCGGTTCTGGCCTGCGATGCGCGGGGCGGCCTTGCCCCCGGCCGCGACGAAGCGCTCCTGCGCGGCCTTGCGCTTACCCGCGGGGTGCCAGGCGCGGTCCTCCGCCTTCGGTGTCGGGCCGCGGCCCTCGAGCGAACGGCGGTTCTTGCCGCCGGTGCCCTTCGTGGGGCCCTTCTTCTTGCCGCGTCCGGCTGACGGGTTTCCCGGCTTAGCCACGTTTCACACTCCAATGGGTCCCCTCGGGACCGTCTTCGAGGACGATGCCGGCGGCCGCGATCGCATCGCGCACCCGGTCGGCGCTCGCCCAGTCCTTGTCTGCTCGCGCCTGGGCGCGTTGGTCGATCATGACGCGCACGAGCGCGTCCAGGGCTCCCGCTTCGGGACCCGCCGCGCTCTTGCGCCACCGCTCGTCGAGCGGGTTGATGCCGAGGATGTCGGTCATGGCGATGACCTCGGCCGCGCGGCGACGCGCGTTCTCCGAGTCTCCCTCATCCAGTGCCGCGTTTCCTGCACGCACCGTCTCATGAAGGACGCCGAGAGCCTGCGGGACGCCGAGGTCGTCATCCAGCGCCGCGGCGAACGCTTCGGGAACCACCGCCGTCTCCGCCCCCGCACCCACGCGCTCGGCGCGTTCGAGGAAGGTGCGGACGCGATCGAGCGCCGCCTCCGCCTCGTCGAAGGCCTTGCCGGAGACATCGAGGCTCGAGCGGTAGTGCGCGGCGGCGAGCGCATAGCGAACGACGAGCGGGTCGCGCTCGGTGAGCACGTCAGCGGCGAGGGTGAAGTTGCCGAGCGACTTCGACATCTTCTGGCCGTCGACGGTGACGAGACCGTTGTGCACCCAGTACTGGGCGAACGCATCGCCCGCTGCCGTGGACTGCGCGAGCTCGTTCTCGTGATGCGGGAAGCGCAGGTCGAGACCGCCGCCGTGGATGTCGAAACGAGGACCGAGGTACCGGCGCGACATCGCCGAGCATTCGATGTGCCAGCCCGGGCGTCCCTCTCCCCACGGCGACGCCCACCGCGCATCCGCCGGCTCGCCGTCCTTGGCGCCCTTCCACAGCGCGAAGTCGTGCGGGTCGCGCTTGCCGCGAGGGTCCGCATCCGCCGCCGCTTCCATCGCGTCGACATCCTGGTGCGTGAGCGCGCCGTAGGCGGGCCATGACCGCACGTCGAAGTACACGTCGCCGGATCCGTCAGGCGCCGGATACGCGTGGCCGCGCTCGATGAGCAGCGCGATCAGCTCGATCATCTGCGGGATGGATGCGGTGGCTCGCGGTTCGTACGTCGGCGCGAGGATGCCGACCGCGGCATAGGCCTGACTGAAGGCGAGCTCCATACGGTAGGCGAGCGCCCACCACGGCTCCGCGGGCGTCGCGTTCGCGAGCACCTTGTCGTCGATGTCGGTGACGTTGCGCACGAACGTCACGCGGCCGAACCGATGCGCGAGCCAGCGGCGCAGCAGATCGAAGCTCAGCGCAGCTCGCACGTGACCGATGTGCGGGCCGGACTGCACGGTGGGCCCGCAGACGTACATCGTGACGTTGCCGTCCTCCAGGGGCGCGAAATCGCGCAGCGCCTGCGCCTGGGTGTCGTAGAGCCGGACCGTCACTCCACCAGCCTACCGGCGGGGCCGTGTCACCACCCCGACACATGACGGCGGTAGAAAGGGAGGATGCTGCCCGTGTTCGCCGTCCTCGCTGCGGCTGTGCTGTTCGGCACGACGGGCACCTCGCAGGCGTTGGGTCCCGACGGAACGACGCCCCTGAGCGTCGGCGCGGTGCGTCTGCTGATCGGCGGCACCGCGCTGGCGGTGATCGGCTTCGCCCTCGCCCGCCGGCACCGACGCGCGACGGGCGTCACGTCTCCCCCGCTGACCGCGCGCGCTTTCGTCCTCATGGCGCTGACCGGCGTCTGCCTCGCGGCGTATCAGCCGCTGTTCTTCCTGGGCACGGCGCGCGGCGGCGTCGCCGTGGGCACCGTCATCGCGCTCGGATCCGCGCCGGTGATGGCGGGGCTCATCGAATGGGCGATCACACGACGCCTCCCCCGACCGACGTGGCTCGTGGCGACGGCGCTCGCCACGACCGGGGTCGCACTACTGGCGTTCGCCGGCGGCGGCTCCGGTTCGGCGGACCCCCTCGGCGTGCTCGGGTCGCTGGGTGCCGGTGCGGCGTTCGCCGTCTTCGCGAACGCGCAGCGCCGGCTGATGTCGACCGGGTGGGATCCGTTCACCGTCGCCGGCGCGATGGGCGCCGGTTCCGCGATCAGTTCCCTGTTCATGCTCCCGTTCGCCTCGTTCGGCTGGCTCGCCGAGCCCAGCGGCGTCGCCGTCGCGCTCTGGCTGGGGCTCGCGACGATCGCGGTCGCGTACACGCTGTTCACCTGGGGCCTGCAGCGCCTCACCGCGGCGACCGCCGCGACGCTGACGCTCGCCGAACCCATCACCGCCACCCTGCTCGGGCTCGTCGTGCTCGGAGAGCATCTCGGCACCGCATCCGTCATCGGCATCGCGGTACTCACCGTCGGTCTCGTGGTGCTGGCCTGGGGCTCGCGCCGGCGAGATCCCGAACCTTTCCCCCTCGAAGGATGACCATGCTCGACTACCGCATCGACGATCCGACCCGCGGCGCAGCGCACGATCTCGTGACCTCGCACCTCGCCGCCATGCACGCCGGCACGCCCGCCGAGAGCGTGCACGCACTGGACGCCACCGGGCTGAGCGACCCCGACGTCACCTTCTGGTCTGCGTGGTCCGACGGTGAGCTCGCGGGCATCGGCGCTCTCAAGCGGTGGGGCGGCGACCGCGGCGAGCTGAAGTCGATGCGGGTCGCCGACGCCTTCCGCGGAACGGGCGTCGGGCGTGGCATCCTTCGCCACATCCTCGGCGAAGCGGCAGCGATGGGACTGACGAGCGTGTGGCTCGAGACCGGCAGCACACCGGAGTTCGTGCCCGCGGTGCGCCTCTACGAGAGCGAGGGCTTCGTCCGCTGCGAGCCGTTCGCGAACTACCGCGACGATCCGCTGTCGCTCTACTTCACGCGCGCGATCTGATCGGTCACTGCGCGGGCAGCAGCATCGCGACGGCGACCGCGAAGACGCCCTCGCCACGCCCCTCGAAACCGAGGCCGTCGGTCGTCGTGGCCGACACGGATACGGGAGCGCCCAGCGCTTCGCTCAACGCAGCCTCCGCTTCGCGACGCCGAGGGGCGAACCGCGGACGCGTGGTCTGCACCTGCACCGACACGTTGCCGATCACCCACCCCGCCTCGCCGACCAGGGCGCGGGTGCGAGCAAGGAACGCGTCGGCGTGCGCGTCCGCGTACTCGGGGCGGTCGACCCCGAAGTGCGTGCCGATGTC
The DNA here is from genome assembly GCF_005347485.1 of Microbacterium sp. RG1. Taxonomy (NCBI): domain Bacteria; kingdom Bacillati; phylum Actinomycetota; class Actinomycetes; order Micrococcales; family Microbacteriaceae; genus Microbacterium; species Microbacterium sp. RG1. The sequence continues at coordinate 1,647,740 of NZ_CP034121.1, forward strand.
GCCGAGACCCGCCGCCGCCAGCACGGCGTCGACGACGGCGTGAGCGACCGCATCCCCGTCCGAATGCCCGGACAGGGCCGGTTCGCCCGGCCAGTGCAGTCCCGCGAGCCACAGCTCCCCGTCTCCGGCGAACGCGTGGACGTCCGTGCCGACGCCCACGCGCGGCGCGGGTGCCGGCTGCTGCAGATGAACCGGGTGCTCGATGGCCGGCGTCAGAAGTGCGCGTGCGCGCTCGAGGTCGGCGGGATGCGTGATCTTGAAGCCGAGCGCGTCGCCCGCGACGGCCGCGATACGGTGACCCGCTGCGGCGACGAGCGCGGCATCATCCGTGAACTCGGCGTCGGCGACGGCGTAGGCCGCACTCAGGACGTCGCGTCGGAATCCCTGCGGGGTCTGCGCCGCCCCCAGCTCGGAGCGATCGACCACGCCGATGATCTCGTCGCCGTCGACACGCTTGATCGTGTCGACCACGGGGAGAACGGGAACAGCACCCCACCCGGTCCGTTCGACGGCCTCCACGATCCGGGTAAAGACCTCGGGGGGTGTCAGCGCGCGGGCCGCATCGTGCACGAGCACGATCTCGATGTCGCCCCAGAGGGCTGCCAGGCCCGCGGCGACCGACTTCTGACGGGTGCTGCCGCCGGCGACGACGCTCACCCGTTCACGGGCATCCCCCGCGGCGGCGAGCGCTTCCGTCAGGGCTTCTCCCGTGCGCTCCGCGGGAGCGACGACGACCACCTGGGCGTCGAGTCCGCTGCGGAAGACGCCGTCGAGGGCGTGCCGCAGCATCGTGTGCGCGTCGATCCCGACGAATGCCTTGGGAACTTCTTCACCGAGACGGGTACCGGACCCGCCGGCGACGACCACGACCGCGATGCGCGGCACGGGCTGAGGCACGAAGGCGCCTTTCGTCAGCTGGCGAGAACCTCTTCGAGCAGGACGCTGGCCTTCTCCTCGTCCGTCTTCTCGGCGAGGGCGAGCTCGGAGACGAGGATCTGCTTGGCCTTGGCGAGCATGCGCTTCTCCCCCGCGGACAGACCACGGTCCTGATCGCGGCGCCACAGGTCGCGGACGACCTCGCTGACCTTGATCACATCGCCCGAAGCGAGCTTCTCGAGGTTCGCCTTGTAGCGGCGCGACCAGTTGGTCGGCTCCTCGGTGAAGGGAGCACGCAGGACCTCGAAGACGCGCTCGAGGCCGTCCTTGCCGATCACGTCGCGCACACCCACGAGGTCGACGTTGTCCGCCGGAACCTCGATGACCAGATCGCCTTGGGTGACGTTGAGCTTCAAGTACTTCTTGGTCTCGCCCTTGATGACGCGTTCCTTGACCTCGATGATGGTCGCGGCACCGTGGTGCGGATAGACGACCGTTTCGCCAACCTCAAAAAGCATGGAGTTATGTCCTTTCGGCAACGACCAGGATACCACAGGGCCGAATGCGCTAGGGTTCGCGCCCTCACACCCCACCCCTGATCCCCGCGTACACGCGAACGCGCGCACACGGAGACGTGCGTTCCCGGAGCCCCCGCCGCTCACTCCATCCCCCGAGTTGCGTCGCATGTGCGCAGTTGCCACACCTTTGCGCAGATGCGCCTGACATCGCCTGTCGCGGATGCGGAGAAGTGTCGCGCCATCGGATGCGGGATCCAGTTCACCCGCTCTTCGCGCGGGCGGGTGCGTCTCGCGCCCGTCGCGGGCGGGTGCGTCTCGCGACGCGCGCGGAGGAACAGCGGCCCGCGAGGGGCGCGGAACGGGATGGGCGGGCCGGACCCCGTAGAATGCTGGGGAAGCCGTCTGCAACCGGGAGGAACCGTGAAAACGCGCCTGATCGCGTCCGTCGTCGTGGCGGCTGCTGTCGCACTGGGAACGAGCGGCTGCGCCATGCTCTCGCCGCAGAGCACGACGATCCAGTACTCCCCCGCCGACGGACTCAACGTGCCGGCTTCGAGCGGACCGCTCGCCGTGCGCAACGCGCTCATCGTCGCCAACGACGAGGGCACCGAGGGCAACTTCGTCGCCGCGATCGTCAACGAGAGCGACTCCTCGCAGGTGCTGAACCTCGAGGTCGGCGAGAACGCCGTCAAGCTGACCGTGCGCGTCCCCGCCGGCGACACGGTGAGCCTCGGCACCGAGGACACCGATCCGCTGCTGATCGAGGACCTCGACGCCCACCCCGGCTCGACCGTTCCGATCTTCTTCCAGTCCGGCGACGGCGAAGGCGCCCGCGTGGAAATCCCCGTCCTCAACGGCGACCTCGACTACCTGACGCCGCTCGTGCCCTGAGCGCAGCGCACACGAAAGGGCGGGACACCTCCGGGTGCCCCGCCCTTCGTCGTCGCCTCAGGCCTCGAACCGGTAGCCCAGTCCGCGGACGGTCACCAGCATGACCGGATCGCTCGGGTTCTGCTCGATGCGCGAGCGGATGCGCTTGATGTGCACGTCGAGGGTCTTCGTGTCACCGAAGTAGTCGGTGCCCCAGACACGGTCGATGAGCTGCCCCCGGGTCAGCACGCGACCGGCGTTGCGCATCAGTACCTCGAGGAGCTCGAACTCCTTGAGCGGCATGTTGATCTCGTCGCCGCCCACGGTCACGGTGTGGCGGTCGATGTCCAGTGTCACCCGTCCGCCTTGGAGGACGCGCTCGTCGAGGTCGGCCTCCACCTGGGCGAAGCGGCGCAGCACCGCCCGCATCCGCGCCAGGAGTTCGCGTGCCGAGTACGGCTTGGTGACGTAGTCATCGGCGCCGAGCTCCAGTCCCACGACGATGTCGACCTCGCTGTCCTTGGCGGTCAGCATGATGATCGGCACGGACGAGACCGTGCGGATCTGACGGCATACCTCGGTGCCGGGCATGCCGGGCAGCATGAGATCGAGCAGCACGATATCGGCGCCGCGTTCGCGGAACGCGGAGAGCGCGACGGCGCCGTCTTCGGCGATCTCGACCTCGAACCCCTCCCTGCGAAGCAGGTAGGCGAGCGGGTCGGCGAGGTCGGGCTCGTCCTCGACGATCAGGACGCGGGTCATTCGGTGACTCCGTTCGGGTTCGGTGCCGCGGCTGTGGACGCGGCGGGGGTCTTCTTGGTCTTCTTGGGGCGGCGCCGGCCGCGGGGCGTCACGGCCTCGAGGTCGTCGGGAGGCATCGCGATCGGAAGCTGGATGGTGAACGTCGAGCCGCGTCCGACGCGCGACCACACGCGCACCTCGCCGCCGTGCCGCTGAACCGCGTGCTTCACGATCGACAGCCCCAACCCCGTGCCACCGGTGCGGCGGGAGCGTGCCTGGTCCGATCGGAAGAAGCGCTCGAACACGCGTTGCTGATCGGCCTCGGAGATGCCGATGCCCCGATCGGTGACCGCGATCTCCACGGCGTTGTGCACCTGCTTCACACCGATGCCGACGCTCGAACCGCCGGGAGAGTATGCGATCGCGTTGGCCACCAGGTTGCCGAGCGCTTCGGTGAGGATCTGCGTGTCGCCGCGCACGTACAAACCTCGTGTGCCGCCGCGAACGACCGTGACCCCGGAGGAGCCGGCGGCCAGCGCGTGGGCCTCGATCGCGGCGGTCACGACGGAGTCCACCGACACGTCGCCGACCTCGGCGAGTTCGTCCGCGGACTGCAGCCGGGAGAGGTTCATGACACGAGAGGTCAACGAAGCCAGCCGCTGCGCCTCGGCGCTCAGGCGGCCGGCGAAGATACGCACCTGCGCGGGATCGTCCGCCGCCGACTCGATCGCCTCCGCGAGCAGACTCACCGCCCCCACGGGCGTCTTCAGCTCGTGGGAGGTGTTCGCAACGAAGTCACGGCGCATCTGCTCGACCCGCTCGCGCTCGGTGATGTCGCGGATGACGATGAGGACGAGCTTCGGCGAGATGGTCGTCGCGCGGGCCGAGACGAGGCGGGGTTCCGCGGGAGAGGAGGAGCGGCGCAGCGTCAGGCTCGCCGTGCTGATCCCTCCCGCGCGCACCGCGCGAGCGAGGTCACGGATGCGTTCGTCGGGCACGACCTCGTCGACGTGGATCCCGAAGGCCTCTGCGGATGCGGATGCGGCACGCACCGTTCCCGAACCGTCCACCACCAGCGCGCTGTCGTCCATCGCGGCGAGGACGTCCGGAACGCCCTCCGGTACGGCCGTCGAGTTGCGCGCCTCGACGCGGGCCCGCGCGCGCATCGCGCCGATGATCAGGAGGGTGATCGACGCCCCGAGGACGACGCCCATGACCAGGGCCAGCAGCGCGAGCTGCGACGAGTTCATGGCTCCAGCGTAAATGGATGCTGAACCCGCACCCCGTCTCGGGCGCCTCCCGGGGCCCTGCCGCGGGTAACATTCACTCCCGCGGCACCGTTCGTTAACCTTCGACGGCGAGAATCGCCCGGGCCCGTCCCGTGCCGCCCACGACCACCCCAGGAAGGTGCCTGTTTCATGCGCGAGGTTTTCCAGCAGTCCCTCGATGAGGTCCGTGTCCGGCTCGTCGAGATCTCCGAGCTCGTCACCGAGGCCATCGAGAAGGCGACGAGGGCGTTCGGCACGAGCGACGTCGCGCTCGCCGAAGAGGTCATCGACAACGACTCGGTGATCGACGACAAGGCGATCGAGCTCGACGAGCTGGCCATCGACATCCTGGCGCGTCAGCAGCCCGTCGCGAGCGACCTGCGCACGGTCGTCTCGGCGCTGCGCATCAGTGCGTCACTCGAGCGCATGGGCGACATCGCCGAGCACATCGCGCAGCTGACCCGCATGCGTTTCCCCGACCGCGCCATCCCGAAGGGCCTGAAGGGGACCTTCACCAAGATGGGCGAGATCGACGTCGACGTGGCGCGCAAGCTCACCGAGCTGCTGCGCACGCGCGACCTGGATCTGGCCGAGCAGCTGCGCAACGAGGACGACAAGCTGGACGAGCTGCACGTCAGCGTCTTCGAGAAGGTGCTCAGCGAGTCCTGGCAGGGCGAGGCGGCCGCGACGGTCGACGCGACGCTGGCGAGCCGTTACCACGAGCGTTTCGGCGACCACGCGGTCTCGGTCGCGAAGAAGATCGTCTACCTGGCGACGGGCGACTGGGCCCCCCAGCCCGAGGCCGAACCGCAGATCTGACACGGCTCACAGACGGGAAGGGCCCGGATGCATCATGCATCCGGGCCCTTTTCCTATCTCGGCTTACTTGCCCTGGTTGGCGACGGCGGCAGCGCCCGCCGCGGCTGCTTCGGGGTCGAGGTACTCGCCCTTGCCCAGCGCCTGCAGGTTCTCGTCGAGGCGGTACACCAGCGGGATTCCGGTCGGGATGTTGAGCTCGGCGATGTCGTCGTCGCTGATTCCCTCGAGGTGCTTCACGAGGCCGCGGAGCGAGTTGCCGTGGGCGGCGACGAGCACCGTCTTGCCGGCGGTGAGGTCGGGGACGATGGACTCGCTCCAGTACGGCAGGAGTCGGTCGATCACGAGCTTGAGCGACTCGGTGCGCGGCACCTCGCCGTCGATCCCGACGTAGCGCGGGTCGTTCACCTGGCTGAACTCGGATGCGTCATCGAGCGGCGGCGGCGGAACGTCGAACGAACGACGCCACAGCATGAACTGCTCCTGGCCGAACTCGGCGAGGGTCTCGGCCTTGTCCTTGCCCTGCAGCGCGCCGTAGTGGCGCTCGTTGAGCCGCCAGGTGCGCTTGACGGGGATCCACAGGCGGTCGGCGGCGTCGAGCGCGAGGTTGGCGGTCTGGATCGCACGGCTCAGCAGCGACGTGTGGACGACATCGGGCAGCAGGCCTGCCTCGGCGAGCAGCTCGCCGCCACGGGCGGCCTCGGCCTTGCCCTGGTCGGTCAGGCGCACGTCGACCCATCCGGTGAAGAGGTTGAGCTCGTTCCACTGGCTTTGGCCGTGGCGCAGCAGGATCAGGGTGTGAGGGGTGGTCATGAGCCCATGATATCGACCGCGACGCTGGCATCATGGGGCCATGAGTCCTAAGCCTTCGGGTCGCATCACCCGGGGCACGACGGGCACGAACCGTCTCCGCCGCGTGGACAGGTGGATCGCCCGCCACCGCTCGCTCCGGACCGCGGAGCCGGAACCGCTCGTGGTGGATCTCGGCTTCGGCGCGAGCGGCGTCACAGCGCTGGAGCTCGAGGCTCGGCTGCACCGCATCCGTCCGGATGTCCGCGTCTACGGGCTCGAGATCGATCCCGCACGCGTGGCACGCGCTCGCGCGCAGCTCGAGGCCGTGCGCGAGGGGGCGACGATCTTCCGTCACGACGCGCGGGTCTCGTTCGCCCGCGGCGGCTTCGAGATCCCGCTTCCGGACCGGCCGCGCATCATCCGTGCGTTCAACGTGCTCCGTCAGTACGACGAGAACGAGGTTCCGGCGGCGTGGGAGCGCATGACGTCGCGCTTGGATGCGGGCGGGATCCTCGTCGAGGGCACCTGCGATGAGCTCGGGCGCATCAGCACTTGGGTCGAGATCGGGCCCGACGCCCTCCCGCGCACGCTGACGATCTCGCTGCGGCTGGCCGGCCTGGAGCTTCCCTCGATCGCGGCGGAGCGTCTGCCGAAGGCGCTGATCCACCGCAATGTGCCGGGTGAGGGCGTGCACGAGCTGCTGCGCGCGCTGGATGCGGAGTGGACGCGCGCGGCTCCCCTGGCGACGTTCTCCCCCGCGCAGCGGTGGCAGGCGGCGCTCGCTGCGCTCGTGGCAGGCGGGTGGCCGCTGCGGCAGCGTGCGCGGTGGCGTCTGGGCGAGCTGACAGTGCCGTGGGAGCGGGTGGCGCCCCGCTGAGAGACGGCGTCTCAGATGCGGGGCATGGCGGCTCGCGCCTCATCTTCGCCGAGGCCGGTCGCCACGAGCAGATCGACCGCGAACGGCCGCAAGGCGGAGATGACGCTGTGCTCGCCCGCCGAGGCGCCCGGCGCGAGCTGTGCCGGATCCAGATGGCGCGCGACGGCGCGCGCGGCCTCGCGCGCAGGGATCTGCTGTGCGATGTCGTCGAGCGACTCCCCCACGAGGGCCAGGGCCCGCGCCAGCGATCTCAGCAGGTCAGCGGGGATGGGGCGGGGGACGCCGTCGTCGATGAGGTAACCGGATCGACGCGCCACGACGCGGAGGTTTCGCACCGCGAGATCCGTCGCCGTCATGACGCGGCGGTATCGGTCGAGCTCCGCCCGACGCCGCCGCAGGAACGGGGAGATGCGCGCGACCGCGACCGCCGAGTCGAGCGACTCCTGCCAGGCCCGCACGAGCGGATCGAGCGCCCGCGCCTTCTCCAATGCACGCTCCGCACGTGAGCGGTCCCCGTCCTCGAGCGCACGGATGAGGGTCGCGGTCGCGTCATCGATCGCGGCGAAGAGGGTCCTCGCGTCGCGCAGCACCTCCGCGCGGGGATTCCGGGGCACGAGGGCTGTCACCAGAAGTGCCGCGACGCCGCCGACCGCGCCGTCCGCCAGCCGGCTCCACGACGCCTCCGTCGGCGCCATCGGGAACAGCAGGACGATGAGGCCCTGGATCGCCGCGGCGATGGCGAAGCCGGGCTGCGGCGACAGCGCTCTGGCGACGAACACGACGACGGCGAGGGTGATGCCCAGCTGCCACCAACCGGGGCCCACCAGGCGCAAGAGGATCTCGGAGATGACGATGCCCAGCAGCATCCCGCCCACCGTCTCGGCCACACGCCGCGGCCGCGCGTCGCGCACCAGGCCGAGGCTCGACACCGCCACCGTGCCGGCGAGCACGGGGGCCGAGTGACCGAGCACGAAGAGCGAGAAGACGTAGGCACCCATCGCCGCCACCGTCAGCTGGGCGATCGCGGGCAGATCCGTGACGGCTCGGGACACAGCGGGTCGCGGATCGAAGCGCTCTCGCAGCCGCGTCGACACGCTCGTGGTGTCGGCGCCGCCCGGGGGCACGGTCACCGCCGGCGTGAGAGTCGGGGCAAGCGCGGCACGCCGGCGCTGGCGCCCGCATCCGGCGGCACGACGGTGGTGACGGATGCGGCGACGTCGCCGTCCGCGGTGCGCACCACGACGTCGGTGTCGGTGTCAGCCGTGCGCTTGATCACGGCCAGAGCGATCGGCCCGTCCTCGTAGTGACGGCCGGCCGAGGTGATGCGGCCGATCTCGACGTCGCCGACGGCGACCACATCGCCGCGCGCGGGCAGGGATTCGGCGCTGCCGTCGAGGTGCAGGCTGACCAGACGGCGCGGCGGGTGACCGAGGTTGTGCACCTTCGCCACCGTCTCCTGCCCCCGGTAGCAGCCCTTGTCGAGATGCACGGCGGTGCGCAGCCAGTCGAGCTCGTGCGGGATCGTCCGCTCGTCGACCTCGTCGGCGAAGCGGGGACGCCAGGCGGCGACGCGCAGCGCCTCGACCGCGAGTTCGCCGGCGAAGCCGATCTCGCCGGATGCGGCCAGCTGCGCCAGCCGCGAGGCCTCGGCGGCATCCACGAGTGCCTCGTTCCAGCTGCGCTGCGCTCCGGGGTGCTCCTCGACGGGACCGTACGCGGCGCCGCCGACGGCGACCGCCGGCCACGGGTCCCGCCAGACGAGCGGCGTCTCGCCGATGGTGAGGGGGCGGATGAGGGCGAGCCCCGCGTCCGTCGCACCCACGACCGCGACCTCGGTCGAAGCGTCGCGGACCTCGACCCGCAGTCGGAAGCGCATGCGGCCCAGCCAGGTCGCAAGGGCGGGCGCGTCACCCGCGTCCGCGATGAGCCAGGTCGTCTCGCCGTCGTCCAGCACGGCCGCGGCGTGCTCGACGCGTCCCTGCGGATCGAGCACCAGGAGCTCGGTCGACACCCCGGGCTCCAGCCGCGCGAGCGCCTGGGTCGTGATCGAATCGAGCCAGCTCAACCGATCGACACCCGTGACGGCGATGACGCCGCGACCCGCGCGCGGAGCGACGGCCGTGCCGCGCACCAGCGCACGCTGTTCGCGCATGGGGTCGCCGACGTGCAGCAGCACATCGCCGTCGGTGATCGCGCCGGCGGGCGAAGCGATCATCAGTCCACCTTCGCCAGGCGGGCGGATGCGTGGGAGCCGAGCTCGGATCCGAGGGCGGCGATGTCCCAGGCCCAGAGCAGATGTCCGTCGACCAGGCCGTACAGCCGGGTCGCGGCCGTGTAGGCCTTGGTTCCAGGCGCGGCGATGACCGCGTCGGTCGCGATGTCGATGCGCGGACCGCGGATCTGACCGAGGTAAAGCTCGCTGACGCCGTCGGCGTGCACGATGTTCGCGGCGATCTCGAAGCCGCCCTCGGCGGTGCGCAGCGCCTCGACGTCATCGGCCGTCCGCGCCGGCTCGTCGGAGACGGCAGGAAGCAGGCCCGGACCGGGGTCTCCGGGCCCCTGCGGTCGCACGATGCGCCAGAAACCGACCTCGGAGACGAGCAGACGCCGTGATTCGCCCTCTCCGACCCAGGCGGTGGCGGAGTAGTTGACGGCGTCCCCGCCGTCATGGCTGAAGCTCACGCGGTGCGTGAACTCACCCGAGAAGTGGTGATCGCCTGCCTCGTAATCAATCACGCCGGTCCCCTCCCAGACTCCGAGGAGCCACGAGAGAGGTGCGAGGTCGGCGGGCAGATCGGTGGGGAGCTCGATCATCGCCCGCTCCGTCAGCGCTGGCCGCGGTAGAGGTTCCAGACCACGGCGCCCGAGACGAAGGCGATGGCGAGGGAGGCGAGCACGAGCAGGCCCACGAAGAACATTTCGAGCGCGACCAGGTCCATGCGCCCCATGGTAGCCCGTCCGCGAGGACGATGGGCTCAGCGCGAACTGGCGATGAGCGCGGAGAGCGCGACGGCCACGCTGATCACTCCGAGCACGAGCAGGGCCCCGAGGCTGCTCAGCGCAACGCGTTGGATGAAGCGCTGCACGCGCCCGTATGCCAGCTGGATGACGAAGGCGAGGATGACGGATGCGGCGAGCGCCAACGTCATCCACGTCGCGTGCCACGGCGACGGGACGAACAGCGCGACCGCGACACCCGCGACGGCCGCGAACACCCAGACCGCCACGATGCCGCCGAAGGGCCGACGTGGCGCCAGTTCCGGTGTCGTCATACGATCATTCTCACGCATGGGAGCGCGCGCTGCACGTCGTGCGTCACCGGTGAGATCTGCGTGCCTCGCGGCTGCGCATAAGATGAGCACGACGCGGACCCCGCCCGGAGGGTGACTTTGGCACAGCTTCTCGTTCTGAGTTCCGCCGGTAGCGCGCCTGCGCTCCCGGCGCTGGAGCTGTTGAGCCATCGTGTCCGCCAGATCCCCGCCGAGCCCGCGCAGCTGGTGAACGCGCCGAACGCCGACGTCGTCTTCGTCGATGCGCGTCACGATCTGGTGGGCGCCAAGTCGCTGTGCAAGATCCTGACGACCACGGGGCTCGATGCGCCGCTCGTGCTCATCGTCACCGAGGGCGGACTGACCGCGGTGTCCACCGACTGGGGCGTCGACGACGTGATCCTCGTCGGAGCGGGCCCTGCCGAGGTCGACGCCCGCATCCGACTCGCCGTCGGGCGCATGTCGAAGGAGCAGGTCTCGACCCGCATCCAGACCTCCGGCATCACGATCGACGAATCCTCGTACTCCGCCAAGGTGCACGGCAAGCCGCTGGATCTGACCTACAAGGAGTTCCAGCTGCTGCACTTCTTCGCGACGCACCCGTCGCGGGTGTTCACGCGGGAGCAGCTGCTCAGCGAGGTCTGGGGCTACGACTACTTCGGCGGCACGCGCACGGTCGACGTGCACGTACGACGCCTTCGCGCCAAGCTCGGCGACCTCGAGCAGCTCATCGGCACCGTGCGCAACGTCGGTTACCGCTTCAACGTGTACGAAGAGGATCAGATCCCGGCTGCCGGGGAGCGCGCCGGATCCTGACCCTCGCGGAGTTCACACTCGTGTCACCTCTGGCTGCAAGGATGTGGGAATGATCTCCGACGTGATGCTCGATGCGGGCCTGGGCGATGCCGACGACGACGACTTCGACGTCACCGACGGCGGTGACACGGAGCTGCCCGAGGCGCGGTATCTCGATCGCGAGCTGAGCTGGCTGGCGTTCAACCAGCGCGTGCTGGAGCTCGCGGAGGACCCGGCCGTGCCGACGCTCGAGCGAGCGAACTTCCTCGCCATCTTCGGCAGCAACCTCGACGAGTTCTTCATGGTCCGCGTCGCGGGACTCAAGCGCCGCATCATCACGGGCCTCGCGGTGCCGACGAACGTCGGCCGTGCGGCGCAAGACGTCCTCGCCGACATCTCCGGCGAAGCCCATGCCCTTCAGCTGCGTCACGCCGAGGCCTGGCAGCAGCTCGTGCGCCCCGCCCTGGCAAGCTCCGGCATCGAGGTGATCGGCTGGGGCGACCTCGACGACGACGACCGCGCGCGCCTGTCCGACTACTTCCAGTCGCAGGTGTTCCCGGTGCTCATGCCGCTCGCGGTCGATCCCGCCCACCCCTTCCCCTACATCTCCGGCCTGTCGCTGAACCTGGCCATCCGCATCCGCAACGCGAAGACAGGCCGACAGGAGTTCGCGCGCCTGAAGGTGCCGCCCATGCTGCCGCGGTTCGTCGAGGTCTCACGCGACGGTGAGCGCGTGCGCTACCTCGCGCTCGAAGACCTGATCGCCAACCACCTCTCGGACCTGTTCCCGGGTATGGAGATCCTCGACCACCACGCCTTCCGCCTCACCCGCAACGAAGACATGGTGATCGAAGAGGACGAGACCGAGAATCTCATCCAGGCGCTCGAGGCTGAGCTCATGCGCCGCCGTTTCGGACCGCCGATCCGCCTCGAGATCACCGACGACATGGACGAGCTCACCCTCGACCTGCTCATCAAAGAGCTCGACATCACCGAGCAGGAGGTCTATCGCCTCCCCGGCCCGCTGGATCTGCGGGGACTCTTCGACCTGTCGCGCATCGACCGTCCCGACCTGCACTACCCGCCGCACGTTCCCACGACGGCGCTGGCGTTCCAGCCGGGCGACAACAACGAGCGTGCCGACATCTTCGCCGCCATCCGCAAGGGCGATGTGCTCGTGCACCACCCGTACGAGTCCTTCGCCACCAGCGTCCAGGCGTTCCTCGAGCAGGCGGCGAAAGACCCGCACGTGCTCGCCATCAAGCAGACGCTGTATCGCACCTCGGGCGACAGCCCCATCGTGCAGGCACTGATCGACGCCGCTGAGGCGGGCAAGCAGGTGCTGGCCCTCGTCGAGGTCAAGGCGCGCTTCGACGAGGCGAACAACATCGTCTGGGCCCGCAAGCTCGAGAAGGCCGGGGTGCACGTGGTCTACGGCCTCGTCGGGCTGAAGACGCACTGCAAGCTGGCCCTCGTGATCCGCGAGGAGAACGGCGTGCTGCGCAGCTACTGCCACGTCGGAACCGGTAACTACAACCCGAAGACCAGCCGCATCTACGAGGACTTCGGCCTGTTCACCGCGAGCGACGAGGTCGGCCGCGACCTCACCCGTCTGTTCAACGAGCTGAGCGGGTACGCGATCGAGAAGAAGTTCAAGCGTCTGCTCGTCGCTCCGCTGCACCTGCGCAAGGGTCTCGTCCGTCTCATCGAACGCGAGCGCAAGCACGCCCTCGACGGCAAGAGCTCCGGCATCCGCATCAAGGTCAACTCGATGGTGGACGAGCAGATCATCGACGCGCTCTACCGGGCGAGCCGCGCCGGAGTGCCGGTCGAGGTCTGGGTGCGCGGCATCTGCAGCATCCGACCCGGCGTCGAAGGGCTGAGCGAGAACATCACGGTGCGCTCGATCCTCGGCCGCTACCTCGAGCACTCGCGGATCTTCGCGTTCGACAACGACGGCGACCCCGAGACGTTCATCGGCTCGGCAGACATGATGCACCGCAACCTCGACCGCCGCGTCGAGGCGCTCGTGCGCATCACCGCGCCCGCCCAGATCGCCGAGCTGGGCGATCTGTTCTCGCTCGCGATGAGCGACAACACGAGCTCCTGGTGGCTCTCGGGCGACGGCACATGGACGCGGCATTCGAGCGACGCCGACGGCAAGGCCCTCGTCGATCTGCAGGACAAGACGATGTTCCAGGTGCAGCGTCGTCGGCGTTCGAGGGCGGTGCGATGACGCACACCGCCGTCTATGCCGCGGGCGGAATCGTCTGGCGCCGGGTCGAGGACAAGCTGAAGATCCTCCTCATCCACCGCACCCGGTACCGCGACGTCACCCTTCCGAAGGGGAAGGTCGACCCGGGCGAGGCGCTGGTGGAGACCGCGGTACGCGAGATCTTCGAGGAGACCGGGATCGCCGTCTCGCTCGGGCTCCCGGTCGGGGTCTCCCGCTACACGCTCCCGAGCCGGCGCGAGAAGATCGTGCACTATTGGTCGGCGGAGGCCACCGATGCCGCCATCCGCGCGTCCGCGTTCGTGCCGAACAAGGAGATCGCCGCCATCGAATGGGTGAGTCCGCGCAAGGCGCTCACCTACCTCAGCTACCCCGTCGACGTGGAGATCGTCGAGAACTTCCTGCGGTTCGTCGACGACGGCGTGCTGGAGACCTTCCCGATCATCGTGCTGCGCCACGCGAAGGCCACGCCGCGCGACGAGTGGTCGGGCTCCGATGCCTCCCGTCCCCTCACCGCGCGCGGGCGTAAGCAGGCGGAGGCGATCGTCGGACCGCTGAGCACGTTCGGCGTCCGTCGGATCGTGTCGTCGGATGCGGTGCGATGCACCGAGACGGTGGCTCCGCTGGCTGCCGCCCTCGGAAGGTCGGTCAAGACGAGCGAGCTCATCAGCCAGGACGCCTGGGAGGAGGGGCGCTCCGACGCCCGCACGGTCGTCGGCAAGCGGGTGCGCTCGCGCAAGCCGGCCGTGGTGTGCAGCCACGGGCCGGTTCTGCCGGACATCCTGCACGAACTGGCTCTCGCGACCGGCACCCTGCGCGGATCGTATCTCGGCAGCGCGTCCGCGCTGGAGGTCGGCGGATTCTCGGTGGTGCACCTGTCACGCACGAACCCCGGTTCCGGCATCGCCGCGATCGAGACGCACCTGCCGAAGGTCTGACACGTGCCGCACCCGATCCGCGTGGTCTGGACGACACGCGACGGCGCCGAACGGCGAACGGCTGCCGCCCGGCTCGTCCGCGACGCCACAGGACGCACACTCCGGCACGGACCATGCTCCAGGTGCGGCGGTGATCACGGTCGGCCCCGCCTCGAGGGAGGCGGCTCCGTCTCCCTCGCCTACGCGGGCGATCTCGTGGTCGCGGCGCTGGCAGAGGACGGCGACATCGGCGTCGACGTCGAGCGAGGTGCCGCATCCTCACCGGCGCGGCTCGATCGGCTCGCTCCCGGCGCAACCCTGCGGGACTGGACGAGGTTCGAGGCCGCGACCAAAGCCATCGGGGGCGACCTCCGCGACGGCGCCCACCTGCCTGTCGTCACCGCAGGAGAGATCTGGGCGGCGGCCGTCTCCGGCCGCGCGGTGCACGGCCGTGAGATCGACGCCCCCGCCGGCTTCGTGATCAGCGTCGCGCGAGCCGCGGCAGCGGAGCCCGATCGATCCACGAGCTGAGCACCTCCGCCGAGGCGCCGTCGAGCAGGCCGCGGAAGTCGTCGGTGACGACCAGCCCGTGCCGGTGGGCTGCGGTCCAGGCGCGCAGCAGATCGAAGAAGGCCGCATCACCCAGGTGCAGCCGCAGGGCATGCAGGGCGAGGGCGCCGCGCTTGTAGACCCGGTCGTCGAACAGCAGGGCCGCGCCCGGATCGGCGATCACCAGATCCTGCGGCTCATCCGCGAGCCGGTGCAGATGGGTACGCGCGCAGGCGTCGGCATCCGGTCCGCCCGATGCCTCCGACCACAGCCATTCGGCGTAGCAGGCGAAGCCCTCGTTGAGCCAGATATCCTGCCAGCGCGCGATTCCGACGCTGTTTCCGAACCACTGATGCGCGAGCTCGTGCGCCACGAGTCGCTCACTCGCCTCATCCAGATGATTCGCGCCGAACACCGCCATACCCTGCGACTCGAGCGGGATCTCGAGATCGTCGGCGGTCACGACGACGCGGTACTGGCTCTGCGGATACGGCCCGAACCGCTCGGCGAACGCCGCGATCATCAGCGGAAGGTCGGCGAACGCCGCGGCGGCCGGCGCCCGCAGTGCTGTCGGCGCCCACAGCTCGACTGGCACCGGGGCGTCGATCACGGTGCGCCCGTAGCGACCGATCTGCACCGCCGCCAGATACGTCGCGGTGGGCACGTCGCAGACGTACTCCGTGATCCGACGGCGCCCCTGCACCTGATCGAGGATGCGAGTCCCCACCGCGACGGCGGTGTACTCGCGGTCGGTGGCGATCCTCATCCGCATCCGGGCGCGGTCGTCGGGACGGTCGTTGCAGGGGAACCAGGTCGACGCCCCCGTCGGCTGATTCGCCACGAGGGCTCCGTCGGTCAGCTCCTCCCAGCCGATCGTGCCCCACGGCGAACGGCGCGGCGCGGGCGAGCCTTCGTAGCGCACCTCGATCGTGAAGGCCTCCCCCGCCGCGACGTCACGACCGAATCCGATCTGCAGATGCTGCGAGCTCTGGCGCTGCACCGCCGGGCTCGCGCCGTCGACACGAACCCGGGTGACGCGCATCCCGATGAGATCCAGACTCACGCCGCGCAGGTCGGTGGACGCGGTCGCCACGATCGTGGCGGTTCCGCTCAGGCGGTTGGTGCGAACGCGGTAGTCGAGGTCGAGATCGTAGGAGACGACGTCGTAGGTGACGTCGCCGCTGCGGGGGGCGTAGGCGTCGCCGGTCACGAGGTGGACTGGTACGCGCGCACCTTGACCGCACGCCACGGGCCGATGGGATTGCCACTCCAGCGGGTGCCGACCGGAACCGCCTCGCCGCGCATCACGAGGGATGCGGGACCGACGGTCGCGTCGGCACCGATGACGGCCGCGGGCAGGATCACGCTGTGCGGACCCAGCGTCGCGCCGGGCTCGAGCTCTACGGTGTCCATGCTCATGATTCGATCATGGAACAGGTGGGTCTGCACGACGCATCCCCGGTTGACCGTCGCTCCGTCGCCGAGCGTGACCAGATCCGGTTCGGGGAGCCAGTAGGAGTCGCACCAGACACCGGTGCCGATGCGCGCCCCCATCGCCCGCAGCCACACTGCAAGGGCCGGTGTGCCGACGGCGGCACGTGCGAACCACATCGCCGCCACCATCTCGGTGAACGTGTCGACGACTTCCGTCCGCCAGACGAAGCTGGACCAGAGGGGCTGCTCGCCGGCACGGATGGGGCCGACGATCGTCCACTTCGCGACCACGGTGACCGCTGCCGCGACGGCCCCCGCCGCCAGCATCACGATCCCCGACAGGAGGAGCGCCCCCAGCCAGCCGAGCCAGACAGTGAGTCCCGCGAGCGCGAACAGCACCGACAGCCCGATGGCGCAGGTCACGACCACGGGGACGAAGCGGCACAGCTCCCAAAGCGCCCGCGCGAGGCGCAGACCGGCCGTCGGACGGTAGGTGCGCGACTCATCCGCTTCGGTGACGGCGCGGCGCAGCCGCACCGCGGGCGAGCCCAGCCACGACGACCCCGGCTTCGCCTTGCGCGGCGCCGACGACAGCACCGCCACCAGCCCGTCACGGGGCACGCGGTGCCCGGGCGCCGCCATGCCGGAGTTGCCGAGGAAGGCGCGCTTGCCGATGCGGACGGTGCCCAGCCGCATCCACCCGGCGTGCAGCTCGTAGGAGGCGACCATCGTGTCGTCGGCGAGGAAGGCGCCGTCCTCGATCCGGGCGAGCGACGGCAGCAGCAGCACCGTCGACGCCTCGACGTCGCGCCCCACGCGGGCACCCAGCATCCGGAGCCAGACGGGAGTGAACAAGCTCGAGTAGAGCGGGAAGAGGATGGTGCGCGACGCGTCCAGAAGGCGCTCGATCGTCCATGCCTGCCACGCGACTCGGCTGCGTACGGGATACGTGCCCTCCACGAGTCCGATCGAGAGCAGGCGCACCGCGACCACCACGACGCCGGCGAGCACGAGACCGCACACCAGCACAGCCGGCACGAGCCACGACGCAGCCGCACCGAATGCGGCGGACAACGACGGGGCACCCTGCACTCCGGCGGCCAGCACGACCGCGCCGCAGAGGATCGCGAACACCGGGAGCACGGCAAGCGCCAGCGCCGACGCGCCGTACGCCCACATCCAGCGGTGCGGAGTGGGGGGCCGCTCAGTGGGCCAGTCCTCCGCGACCGCGCCCACGCGGACCGCAGGCGACCCCGCCCAGGCCTGCGCCGCCCGCACCCGCCCGAAGACGGCGGAGCCGGGGGCGATCTCCGCGCGCTGCCCGATGCGTGTGCCCGGAGCGAGGGTGCTGCGCGCGCCGATGGTCGCCGCGGCGCCGATGCGGATGGCGCCCACGCGCAGGAGGTCGCCGTCGATCCAGTAGCCGCGCAGATCCACCTCGGGCTCGATCGACGCACCGTCGCCCACCTCGAGCATCCCGGTGACGGGAGGCAGCGTGTGCAGATCGACGTCGCGGCCGATCCGGGCTCCCAGCGCCCGTGCGTAGTACGTGATCCAGGGGGCCCCGGCGAGACCGACCGCATCCACCTGGTCGGCGATCTGCTCCGCCAGCCACACCCGCAGATGCACCGCTCCCCCGCGCGGATAGTCCCCCGGTCGCAGCCCCGCGAGCAGGACACGCGCGGATGCGGCGGCGAGCGCCATCCGCCCGAACGGCGTCGCGAACAGGAGCCACCCGACCACGAGCAGCCACACCGGCGCCGTCGGAAGGGCACCGAAGCCGGGGAAGAGGTGGAGGACGGTGCCCGCGGTGAGGATGTAGAGCAGCCACCGCACGCCGGACAGGATGAACAACGGGGCACCCGCGAGCGTCTGCAGCCACTGCGTCGCGCGCGGCGTCGGTTCGGGGCGTCGGTACTCACCGCCCTCCGCGTCGGGCAGGAACGGTCCGAGCGCCTTCGCCATCGCCGACAGACGGGACATGTCGTAGATGTCGGCGACGGCGAACTCCGGGACGCGCGCACGGATGCGGGACACGAGCTGCGCGGCGGCCAGTGAGCCGCCGCCGAGGTCGAAAAAGTCCGCCTTCCGCCCGGGGACGGCAACACCCAGTACCGCTTGCCACTGCTCCGCCAGCCACGCCTCGGCCGGATCGAGTCCCGACGGCGGCGCCTCCACGCCCGGCAGCGGCCACGGCAACCCGGCCCGGTCGACCTTGCCCGACGTCCGGACAGGCAGCTCGTCGACAACGGCGAGCAGCGGGACGATCGCCGCCGGGAGGCTCGCAGCCAGGCGGGCCCTCGCCTCGGAACGGTCGAGTTCGGCCCCCGGCTCGAGAACGAGATAACCCACCAGGACGGCCACTCCCGCCTCGCTGTGCCGCACCGCCGCCGCGGCGGCGTGCACGCCCGGGAGCTCCTGCAGCGCGGACTCGACCTCGCCGAGTTCGATCCGCCGGCCCCCGACCTTCACCTGGTCGTCGGCCCGCCCCTGGAACACCAGGCCCGCGCTCTCGAAGCGGACCAGGTCACCCGAGCGGTAGGCGCGCTCCCACCCCAGGGAGGGCATGGGCGCGTACTTCTCCGCATCCTTCGCCGGATCGAGGTAGCGCGCCAGGCCGACGCCGCCGATGATCAGCTCGCCGACCTCGCCCTCGCCCACACGCGCACCGTCGGCATCCACGACGGCGAGCATCCAGCCGTCCAGCGGCAGTCCGATCCGCACCGGGGCCGAGCCGTCCATGAGCGAGCCGCAGGCCACCACGGTCGCCTCAGTGGGCCCGTAGGTGTTCCACACCTCGCGACCCTCGGACTGCAGGCGCGCGGCGAGTTCGGGCGGGCACGCCTCCCCACCGAAGATGAGCAGCCGCACATTCTCGATGGCCTCCGCCGGCCACATCGCCGCCAGCGTCGGCACCGTCGAGACCGCGGTGATGCCCTGACGGATCAACCACGGTGCGAGATCCTCCCCCGAACGCACGAGCGAGCGAGGAGCCGGGACGAGGCAGGCGCCGTGGCGCCAGGCCAACCACATCTCCTCGCAGGACGCGTCGAAGGCGACCGAGAGGCCGGCCAGCACCCGATCACCCGGTCCGAGGGGCGCATCCTGGAGGAACATGCGCGCCTCGGCATCCACGAAGGCCGCCGCCGACCGGTGACTCACCGCCACCCCCTTCGGTACCCCCGTGGAGCCGGAGGTGAAGATGATCCAGGCGTCGTCCTCCTCCGTCACGACCGGAACCGCGTCGAACGCGCGCGTCGACGGATGCGGGGCGTCTCCGTCATTCAGCTCGACCGCAGTCGTCGACCGCTCCGACGCGACGTACACACCGCCGGCCCCGATGACCCCGGCCACGCGCGCCTCCCCGAACACGAGGCGCGCACGCTCGTCGGGATCGTCCGCATCCACGGGGACGTACGCCGCTCCGGCGACGAGCACCCCGAGGATGGCGACGTACAGATCCTTCGATCCCGAAGGCATACGCACCCCGACCCGGTCGCCGCGGCGCACACCCGCGGCGATCAGGCGTGCAGCGGTGCGACTGACGTGGGCCATCAGCTCTGCGTAGCTCAGGGCACCCGAGCCGTCGTCGACCGCCGACGCCTCGGGATGGCGCCTGGCACTCTCACGCAGGATGTCCACCAGGGTGCGAGGCGACGGCGCCTCGGCGGATCGGTCCAGAACGGCCTGCGAATCGGAGAGCATGCGCCGAAAGTAGGGAGCGCGGGTGAACGGATGGTGTCGCCACGCGCTCATGCCACCGCATCCGCCTCGCTTCGTTCACCTTCCGTTCACCCGCACAGCGGACGCTGGTAAACGCGCCTGCTTAGCGTCTTCGGCGAGCCCTGCACCGGGCCCGTAAACCCTGACACGTGAAGGATTTCACAGTGAAGATCACCCGCATCGCCCAGGTGGGCGCCATCGCCGCCATCGCGGCACTCGCGCTCGCCGGCTGCGCCGCGAACGAGGCGCCCGCCGGCAACGAGACCTCCGCCGGCTCCGAGTCGTCGCTGCCCACCGGTCTCTCCGGCACCCTGAACGGCTCCGGCGCCACGTCGCAGCAGGTCGCCATCCAGTCCTGGACGCAGCTGCTGCAGACGGCGAACGCCGACCTGACCGTCAACTACGACCCGCAGGGTTCGGGCACCGGCCGCGAGTCGTTCCAGTCGGGCGCCGTGCAGTTCGCCGGCTCCGACCGCGCCTTCAAGAAGGACGAGATCACCGCCGGCCCGTTCAGCGCCTGTGCCCCCGACTCAGGCCTTGTCGAGATCCCGGCCTACGTGTCGCCGATCGCGATCATCTTCAACGTCGAGGGCGTCGACCAGCTCGACCTCGACCCCGCCACGATCGCGGGCATCTTCGCCGGAACGATCACCAACTGGAACGACCCGGCCATCGCCGCGACCAACAAGGACGCGAAGCTGCCCGACCTGGCGATCACGCCCGTGCACCGCTCCGACAAGTCGGGCACGACCGGCAACTTCACCGACTACCTCTCCAAGACCGACGCCGCGGGCTGGACCTACGGCTCCGTCGAGGAGTGGCCGATCTCGGGCGGCGAGGCTGCCCAGGGCACTTCGGGCGTCGTGAACGCCGTCAAGGGCGGCAACGGCACGATCGGCTACGCCGACTCGTCGCAGGCCGCAGGCATCTCGTCGGTCGCCGTCAAGGTGGGCGATGACTTCGTCGCGCACTCCGCCGAGGGTGCGGCCACGGCCGTCGACGCGTCGCCGTTCGAGGACGGCCGCGGCGACAACGACCTCGCCATCACGATCGACCGCACCACGACCGAGGCCGGCGCCTACCCCGTCGTGCTCATCAGCTACCTGATCGGTTGCGAGAAGTACACCGACGCCGCTGCGGCGAAGCTCGTCCAGGGCTTCTTCACGACGGCGATCAGCGAGGAGGGCCAGGAGGCCGCCGCCAAGAACGCCGGCAGCGCCCCCATCTCCGACACGCTGCGCGAGCGCGCTCAGACGGCCATCGACGCCATCTCCTGACACGCACAGAGCGGCCCCGGGTTCGTCCCCGGGGCCGCTCTGGCCCGTCCTGACCCGAACACGACGAGAAAGCGATAGATGACAGCCACCGCCGCGGGACCCACCCGCCCCGCTGCCAAACGGCGCCCCGGAGACATCTGGTTCTCCGGCTCCGCTCTGGCCGCCGGCAGCATGATCCTGGTGACGCTCGCCGCCGTGGCGATCTTCCTCATCATCCAGTCGATCCCGGCTCTCGGAGCAGACGCCTCCCAGGCGTCCCTGCTCTCCTCCAACTTCTGGGCCTACGTCGCACCGCTGCTGTTCGGCACGGTGTGGGCCGCCTTCCTCGCCCTGCTGATGGCCGTTCCGCTGTCGCTGGGCGTCGCCCTCTTCATCACCCACTACGCACCGCGCCGCCTCGCGCAGGGTCTCGGCTACATCGTCGACCTGCTGGCCGCGGTGCCTTCCGTCGTCTTCGGCCTCTGGGGCATCCTCGTGCTGGCCCCCGCCGTGCAGCCGGTCTACTCGTGGCTGAACGAGAACGCAGGCTGGTTCCCGCTCTTCTCCGGTGACGTCTCGGCCACGGGGCGCACGATCTTCACCGCCGGCATCGTGCTCGCCGTCATGGTGGTCCCCATCATCACGGCGATCTGCCGCGAGGTGTTCCTGCAGACGCCGAAGCTGCATGAAGAAGCAGCCCTCGCCCTGGGTGCGACCCGCTGGGAGATGATCCGGATGGCCGTGCTGCCCTTCGGTCGCTCCGGGATCGTCTCGGGTGCCATGCTCGGTCTCGGGCGAGCCCTCGGCGAGACCATGGCCGTCGCCATGGTGCTCTCGACCACGGGCGCCGTCACCTGGCAGCTGTTCACCTCGCAGAACCCCTCGACGATCGCCGCGAACATCGCACTGACCTTCCCCGAGGCCTACGGCACGAACATCAACGTGCTCATCGCGACGGGCCTCATCCTGTTCATCGTGACCTTCGTGGTCAACGCCATCGCGCGCTGGATCGTCAGCCGCCGCAAGGAATTCTCGGGGGCGAACTGACATGACGATCACCGAATCCGCAGCCCCCGCGCGCACCGCGGCCGGCGCACAGCTGCGCGCCGGCCGCCTGGCCGGATGGTTCCCCTGGGTGCTGCTGGGCGCATCGCTCGCCGCGATGTTCGCCGTCTTCGCCATCCTCGGCACCGCAACCGGTGAAGGTGTCAACGTGGCGGGCTGGCTCGTCTCGGCGGCGCTCATCTACCTCGTGCTCATCACGGTCATCTCCACGATCGTGGAGGGCAGCCGCAAGGCCGTCGACCGCCTGGTCACCGGCATCGTCTCGAGCGCGTTCCTCATCGCGATGGTGCCGCTCGTGTCGGTCGCCTGGACCGTCATCGCCAACGGTGTCGCCCGCTTCGACGCGACGTTCTTCTCCTCCTCGATGCGCAACGTCGTCGGTGAGGGCGGCGGCATCGTGCACGCCATCTGGGGAACGGTGCTGATCACGCTCGCCGCGGCGATCATCTCCATCCCGATCGGGCTCCTCACCTCGGTCTACCTCGTCGAGTACGGCCGCGGCCGGCTCGCCCAGGCGATCACCTTCCTCGTCGACGTCATGACCGGCATCCCCTCGATCGTCGCCGGCCTGTTCGCCTATGCGCTGTTCGCACTGTTCTTCGGGCCCGGCATCCGCATGGGCATCATGGGCGCCGTGGCGCTCGCCGTCCTGATGATCCCGGTCGTGGTGCGTTCGAGCGAAGAGATGCTGCGGCTCGTGCCGAACGAGCTGCGCGAGGCGTCGTACGCCCTCGGCGTGCCGAAGTGGCTGACCATCGTGAAGGTCGTGCTGCCGACAGCGATCGCCGGTATCACGACGGGTGTCATGCTCTCGATCTCCCGCGTCATCGGCGAGACCGCGCCGCTGCTGATCACGGCCGGCTTCACCGACTCGCTCAACTACAACCTCTTCGACGGCCGCATGCAGACGCTGCCGGTCTTCGTCTACACGCAGTACGCGAACCAGGGCATCCCGCCCGAGGCGTACTGGGATCGTGCCTGGGCCGCAGCGCTCACGCTGATCCTCATCGTCATGCTCCTCAACCTCGTCGCCCGGATCGTCGCGAAGGTCTTCGCGCCGAAGACCGGCCGCTGATCTCCCGAGAGAAAGAACCCCTTCGTGTCAAAGAGCATCGAAGTCAACGACCTCAACGTCTACTACGGCGACTTCCTCGCCGTCGAGGGCGTCGGCCTCCACATCCAGCCGCGGAGCGTCACGGCCTTCATCGGCCCGTCCGGATGCGGCAAGTCCACGTTCCTTCGCACCCTCAACCGCATGCACGAGGTCATCCCGGGCGCGCGCGTCGAGGGCGAGGTGCTGCTGGACGGCGAGAACCTCTACGGCCAGGGCGTCGACCCCGTGCTGGTGCGTCGCCAGATCGGCATGGTCTTCCAGCGCCCCAACCCGTTCCCGACGATGTCGATCCGCGAGAACGTGCTGGCCGGCGTGAAGCTGAACAACAAGCGGATCTCGAAGTCGGACGCGGATGCGCTCGTCGAGAAGTCGCTGCAGGGCGCCAACCTCTGGAACGAGGTCAAGGACCGCCTCGACAAGCCGGGATCCGGCCTCTCCGGCGGTCAGCAGCAGCGTCTGTGCATCGCGCGTGCGATCGCCGTCTCCCCCGACGTGCTGCTGATGGACGAGCCGTGCTCCGCCCTCGACCCGATCTCGACCTACGCGATCGAGGAGCTGATCGACGAGCTCAAGAGCGAGTACACGATCGTGATCGTGACGCACAACATGCAGCAGGCGTCGCGCGTGAGCGACAAGACCGCGTTCTTCAACATCGCCGGCACCGGCAAGCCCGGAAAGCTCATCGAGTACGACGACACCTCCACGATCTTCACGACGCCGAGCGTGCAGGCCACCGAGGACTACGTCTCCGGCCGCTTCGGTTGATCCGACGGCACCCGGAAGGGGCGGTCGCGCTTCGGCGTGACCGCCCCTTCCGCGTGTCGTCCCGTCTTCTCTGCCCGAGCCTGTGCCCCGCCGCCTGTGCCCGAGTTGCGTCGCATGTGCGCAGATGCGCCACTTCTCCGCATCCGCCACAGTTGATCACTGTCGCGGGTGCGGAGAAGTGTGGCCCCTCCGCCGACGAAGCCGACGAAGCCGCGGAGCCGATGGATGCAGGTCAGTCGCGCGGCGACAGCAGGTAGGCGTTGAGCTCGGCGGTGAAGGCCGCGTCGTACGGCAGCGGCGCGCCGTCGACCGCGGTGATGCCGGCGGCGAGGCGCACGCTGGAGACGAGCCAGGCCGCATCCGCTTCTCGCAGCGCGTCGACGCCGAGCGTCGCATAGTCGACCTCGAATCCGCGCTCGGCGAGGTGCGCGAACAGGCTGAGCTGCGTCGTGCCGTGCAGGATGCCGGCGCCCGGCGCGGGCGTGACGAAGCGGTCGCCCTGGCGCAGCACGAGCGACGAGGTGGGGCCCTCGAGCAGCACGCCGTCGCTGGTGACGAACACCGCGTCGTCCGCATCCCGGCGGTGGGCCTCGCGGATCGCCGCCATGTTGGTCGCGTACGACAGGGTCTTCGCGCCGAGCAGGAGCCACGGCGCACGCTCCGGGGCACCGCTGTCGTATCCGCGGTCGAGCAGGACGACGCGGATGCCGTCGCGGCGCGCACGGGTGTTGTCCGGCGCCTCGGCGACCGTGACCCAGGCGGTCGGCGTCGGGCCGTGCTCGACCCCGCGGCTCAGGATGAGCTTGATGACGCACTCGCCCGCCGGGCACTCGGATGCGGCGGCCGCGACCGCCTGGTCCCACTGCACGAGGTTGGGCACAGGAAGATCGCACAGCCGCGCCGAGTGCGCGAGTCGCTCGAGGTGGGCGGACACCTCCTGAGCATGGCCGTCCACGACTCCGATCGACTCGAAGATGCCGTCACCGCGCTGCGTGCTGAGCTCGCCCACACTCAGCGCCGGTGCCGACGGATCGATCGGCGTGAACGTGCCGGAGAAGTCGGTGCGCGCGTCCTCGGATGCGGCGGGTGCGAGCAGGAGTGCGTATCGCCAGGCCATTCCCCGAGCCTACGCGGGCGGAATACTGCACGGCGAGGCTCCGTTACACTGGAACAGCCGGGCCGCAGTAACCCCGGGCTCCAACTTCTGCCGCTGCGAGCGGCCTTGCGCCGAGAGGCGTTTCTGCGGCCTGGCACTTACTTTTTCCCGATAGGGCGTTCGCCGACCTACCGCGGAACCAGCGTCAGACAGACGCACAGAATGGCCACGAGCGTCAGAGCCAGCGGTGTGCACAACGCGATCGCCGTAGCCGACGCTCCGGAAAGCCGGCGTTGCAGCGACGCCCGCAGGGGCACGCCTGCCCAGAGCATGAGCAGTGCCAGCGCGATCGCGGCCACGCCGCTCGAGAAGACGACCGGGGATCGAGCGAAGCCCGCTCCGAGGTCATCGGCATGGACGCGATAGAGCGCAGCGGCCAGCGCGATTCCCTGCATTCCCAAGCCTGCAAACAGGAGATTGAACCACGATGCCCTCCGACTCCACGCGAGACGTCCCATCACGCCGAATGCCGGCGCGATGTGGTCGCTCGCGAACCGTCCGATCGGAAGGCACCACCCGATGACGAAGGCAGCCACTGTCGAGAGGATGACGAAGGCGAGGACGACGTGGAAGGTCACCACGAGATGACGCGCTAACCGATGGACCTGGCGAGCGGGCCGACGACGGTGAGCCTTTCGGTCGGGCAACGTCTCAGCACCTCGATGTCGTCCACGCTGCGACACTTCTCCAGGGTCAGATGAGTCAGATTCAACGCATCCAGATGAGCGAGCCCAGTGAGCTCGCGAACGCTCTCGAATGTCACGTCCTTCAGGTGAGGAAACGCCCGCAATGAGCCGACGTCGAAGCTTCGCGCGTTATGTACCCAAAGGGTCTGAAGCGCGGGCTCGACGTCACTCGGCTCGGCGACGAGCGACGACGTCTTCGATGCGCTCATGAGCGTGAGGCTCTGCAACTGCGGCGGCACGGCGGGCAGGGAACCTTGGTTCACGCTGTGGACCTCGATCCTGGTAACGGCCGGGGCGTCGAATACCGACTCGAACCCTTTCAGCGACCCGAAGTATGACTCGAGCTGCGGAAGCTGAGACAGCTCGGTCCTGGTCGGCTGCCCCATCATGATGTCGAGTTCGCGTAGTCCCGTGAGGCTGGAGATCGCAGTGGTGTCCACGCCCGCGTCGATCACCGACAGCCGCCTGAGCCCGACGTTGTGGCGGAGAAACTCCACGTGCCCCAAGGGGTTCGCGAGAAGAGCCAGACCGTACCCCAAGTCGATGATCCGGCGGAGCTGCGACTCCGTGGGCACAGTGCCCTCAAAAAGGGCGTAGGGCACTTCGTCTGGCGGAACACGACGGACGAGCAAGTCCCCCTCACGTTGGAAGAAGGGCAGCTGCAGGAGATCATCCAGCGACACTGAGAACGCTCCTCTCTTCGGACACGCACTCCCCCTGATCGGCGACGTGGAATACGTGACGGACACTCTTCGACAGAGAAGTAGCGGTTGTCATTCAAGACCCCTCACTGCCGCTCCCTTTCGTCCAGCGGAACCCACGGCGGTCGCTTGCGCACGAAGATCCCCACTATGACCGCAAGCAACAAAGAGGCGACCGAAGAAAGCCACAAATAGGTTGCGATCTCACTTGCAACGCGCGTAACACCCTCGTGGACGGCACCGTCGTGCTCCTCGAGCAGAGGCCCCCATGCCGCGTTGACCACGAACAGCCACGGGGTACCCACGGCCCCGCAGGCCCACAGCGAGGCGTCCAGTAGCGACAGCCATGGTCTCCGGTTGGCATCTGCGTTACGTCTTCGGATCAGCAAGACGAGAAGCAACACCGCGACGCAGTAAACAACCCAAACACCTATGACCCACGCAGGACGTGTTCCAAGTTCAGCCACAGCTTCGGGAGGAGTCAGTCCATAGGAAGCGGGGCCACCAAAGATCGCGGCTGAACCTAGGATCAGCAAGGTGGCCGAGCCGACCCCGATGATGACGGCGGTTCCCGCACGGGCGACTGGGCTGGTCTTCATCATTCCGAGCTCTCGCTGTGAGAGCCTCGCGTTCCGACGCGAAGGGCAAAGACTCCGACGAACGGTAAAGTCACGGCGCTCAACATCGTTATCGGAGCAGCGAAGGGGCCCTGCCGGATGCCCCCGACGAACAGCTCGTACGCGCTTCCTATGCTGAGAGCCGGCCAAACGAGAGAGGCTGTGGTCAATAACACCGCGAACACGACCTGAATGGGCCTGACGATGTGCGCGTTCCGCGACAAGTAGAGCACGTAAGCCCCGAGGAGCAGGAAGAGGATGAGAACGGCCGCCGCAACGCCGCTGACGAGCGAGTTGCGGACCTCGACGGGCAGGTATGGCCACCTGGCCGCAAGGGGGAAGCCCACCAACGCGTCGTCGGCCACGATAGCGACGGCCATCCCCACGAGGGTTGCGAGCGCGACGAACCAGAGCGAACTGGGCCTCACTCTGCGTCGTCGTCCCATCGTCTTTCGCGCTAACAATCCACCATCCCGCGGAGGTGGCGTCAGACGCGGTTGTGAGTTCGCGGAACGATGCAACGACGGCCCCATCGAGTCGACGAGACAGCTCAAGGCGAGCTGCCCTCGCGCAACTCGCCCCCAGGTCCGTCGCTACCCAAAAATCTATCGTTTGGATGCAGGCGACCCATGACGAGCATGTAAAGGCCGCATCACATCTACCCCGAACAGGAGTGCGAGGGCGCGAGCCAATGAACGGCCCCAGCCCGATGCAGAAGCCGGACGCTCGGCGCTCTCGAAGACACAGCGAGCTGGCTTCATCTCAAGTCACTCGCGCGAGTAAGCGCAACATGGTGGGCCCCGAGGGGCTCGAACCCTCGACCCGCGGATTAAAAGTCCGATGCTCTACCGACTGAGCTAGAGGCCCGTGACCTCCAGCCTACTGTTTCGAAAGACCTCTGTTCGCCGCATCCGCTGCCCGTCGGCCGTGCGCGGAGCGCGGGTACCCTTGAGGGGATGACTGACGAGCAGCGGCCCTTCCACAAGCCCATTCGGCGTCCCGCCGAACTGTTCGACCGCCTGTTCTCGGGCGATGATCCCGCCGAGGTATCGCGCATCGCGCATTCGACGGCCGCTGCTCTCCTCGCCCGCGTGCGTGCGGATCCGGATGCGGAGGTCGTCGACCGGTTGGTGTCCTTCGCAACCGAGCACGGCATCGACGACGTCGCCGAGTTGTGGTCGCGTGCACCTGCGCGCTCGCTGCCGGGCGCGCTCTGGCGTCTCTACCTGCTCCAGGCGATGATCCACGACGACCCGCGCACGGCGGCGCTCCTGTACGAGCGGGGCCGCGCTGCACTCGCATCGATCGACGACCTGGTCGCGGGCGCGCCGGCGCCGGCAGGACCCGAGGAGTTGATGGGGCTGATCGACATGATCCTGCGTGGGCTCTTCGAGGGCGACTTCGCCGTCGCGCTCGAGCGCGCCGCGGCGTTCTGCCGCGTGACGGCCGCGGGTGCGGTGCAGCTTGCCGACGATCACGAAACGAGTGAGCCGGAGCGGGCGTCCTCGCTCACCACGCGGGCGCTTCGTCTCACGACCTACGCGGAGGATCTCACCGCATCCGCCGCGCTCTGGCGCCGCGACAACCTCACCTGACCTGTCTCCGCCGCGAGACTGCATTCTGAGCACGAGATCACGGTGATCACCCGTGATCTCGTGGCTGAAGTGCAGTCTCGCGGTCGGGATGGCCGCGCCTTGAACTTGCGTATACACGCCCACACTCGTATCGTTCTGTTTTCAGAACGTTAGGTGAGATGTGAGCGATTCCGTCGGCGTACGCCTGCGATGACTACGCGAGGCGCGCGGCATGTCGCTCTCCGAGCTCGCGCGCGTGAGCGGGATCGGTAAGGGCACGATCTCCGAGCTGGAGAATGAGCGCCGAGGTGCACGTCTCGACACCCTGTTCGCACTGACGACCGCGCTCGACGCACCCCTGGGCGCCCTCGTGCCCGGCCGAGTAACCGGAGCCGAGCCCGTCACCGGCGCTTCTGTGTCCGCGACACTGCTCGACAAGTGGACGGTCGGCTCGACCCTGATCGAGGCCTACCGCGCAACCCTCACGACCGACCGCCAGGAGTCCCGCGCTCACGCTCACGGCGTCGAGGAGACGGTCACCGTCATCCGGGGCCGGATCCTCGTCGGCCCCACGGGCAGCGAGCAGGAGGTGGGTGTCGGCGAGAGCATCCGCTACCCCGGGGATGCACCGCATCTGTTCCGGGCGCTCGACGACACCGCCGACGTCATCCTGCTCATGCACTACCCACCGCACACCGGATCCGAGAGAGGACACCTCCCCCATGACCCATGACCAGCACCTGCCCGAACGGAGCCGGATCGTCCAGCAGCACCTGACGGATGCGGGGATCGCCTCGCAGGTGCGCGAGCTGCCGGACTCGACTCGCACCGCCGCCGACGCAGCCGCAGCACTCGGATGCGAGGTCGGAGCGATCGCGAGCAGCCTCCTGTTCCTGGCCGACGACGAACCGGTGCTAGTGATGACCAGTGGTCGGCATCGCGTGGACACCGCCATCCTGGCCACCGAGCTCGATGCGACGATGATCGTCATGGCCTCGGCGAAGCAAGTGCGTGCGATCACCGGACAGGCCATCGGCGGCGTGGCGCCGGTAGGGCACCCGGCGCCGATCCGAACCGTGATCGATACCAGCCTGAACGACTACGAGACGATCTGGGCCGCGGGCGGCACACCCCACACCGTGATGCCGCTGACGTTCGAACAGCTCACGGCACTGACCGGCGGCTCGCCCGTGCGGATTGCCTCGGACTGAGCGGCGACTACCCCGCCGCGGCTACACCCGAGCGGCGTCGCCGAGGATCTCGCGGGTGCTCGTCTTCGGTCGCAGATCTAGACGACGCAGAAGCTGGGCGTTGATCGCCACCACCACGGTCGACGCCGACATCAGGATGGCCCCGATCGACATCGGCAGCACGAATCCGAGTGGTGCCAGCACCCCCGCCGCCAGCGGCACCGACAGCAGGTTGTACCCCGCCGCCCACCAGAGGTTCTGCGCCATCTTCCGGTATGTCGCGCGCGAGAGCTGGATGACGGACAGCACCGAACGCGGATCCGAGCCGGCCAGGATCACGCCCGCCGAAGCGATCGCCACGTCGGTTCCGGCGCCGATCGCGATGCCGACGTCGGCCTGTGCGAGAGCGGGCGCATCGTTGACGCCATCGCCGACCATCGCGACGACCCGACCCTCGGACTGGAGATCTCTCACCCGGTCGGCCTTGTCCTCCGGGCGCACCCCCGCAAAGACGCGATCGATACCGAGCTCCCGGGCCACGGAATTCGCCACCGCCTCCGCGTCGCCCGTGATCATCACGACCTCGCGCCGCAGCGCGCGCAGCGCCTCGATCGCCCTGACGGGACTCCTCACGCACGGCATCAGCGAGGCGCAACGCCCCGACGACATTCCCGTCGGCGAGCACGTGCAGGATGATCGCCCCTTCGTCCCGCCAGGCACCGGCGACCGGCAGCTCCCGCGCGTTCTCTTCGCGAAGCAGATTCGGCCCGCCCACCCGGATCGTCCTGCCGTCGACCGTGGCCGTGACGCCGACCGCCGGAGAGGACGTGACATCCGACGCGCTCGGGATGCGTGTGCCACGCTCACGAGCAGAGGCGATGATGGCACGGGCGAGCGGATGCTCGGATTCGACCTCCGCGGCGGCCGCGAGAGCGAGCACGTCGTCCGGCGTCAGTTGACCTGCGGCCTCGATGCCGGTGACGGCGGGCTCCCCCTTCGTCAGCGTGCCGGTCTTGTCGAAGAGGACGGTGTCGACGGTGCGCATCCGCTCGAGCGCGAGTCGGTCCTTGATCAGGACGCCACCACGGGCAGCGCGCTCCGTCGCGATCGAGACGACAAGCGGAATGGCGAGACCGAGCGCGTGCGGGCAGGCGATGACGAGAACGGTGATCGTGCGTATCACCGCCTCGTCGGGCAGTCCGACCAGGGTCCAGACCACAGCCGTGATGACCGCAGCACCGAGGGCGAACCAGAACAACCAGGCCGCAGCCCGATCGGCGATCCGCTGCGCGCGCGACGACGAATTCTGCGCCTCGGCGACGAGTCGCTGGATGCCGGCGAGGGTCGTGCCGTCGCCGACCGCGGTGATCTCGACCCGGATGGATGAGTCGGTCGCGATGGTTCCCTCCACCACCGCCGCGCCCTCGGCACGGGGCACCGCGCGAGACTCCCCCGTGATCATCGACTCGTCCATGCTGGCCGCCCCGGCGATGACGCGACCATCGGCCGGGACGCGCCCACCGGGGCGCACCACGACCACGTCGCCGACCCGGAGGTCGGAGGGGGCGACCGTTCGCGTGACATCGCCGTCGACGATCTCAGCCTCGTCGGGCAACAGGGCGGCCAGAGAGTCGAGCGCCGATGTCGTCTGCGCGAGCGAGCGCATCTCGACCCAGTGACCGAGCAGCATGATGACGATCAGGAGCGCCAGCTCCCACCAGAAGTCGAGCTCGTGATCGAGCAGCCCGACGCTCGCCCCCAGTGACGCGACGAACGCGACGGTGATGGCGAGTGCGATCAGCAGCATCATCCCTGGTCGGAGCGCTCGTACCTCCGACACCGCGCCGGCGAGGAACGGCCATCCGCCCCAGAAGTACATGACCGCACCCAGCAGTGGGGAGACCCATCCGACCCAGGCGCCACCGGGAAGCGGGTAGCCCAGCAGCATCGAGAACATGCCCGAGAAGGCGACCACAGGCACCGCGATCACGAGCATCACCCAGAAGAGCCGACGAAATCGAGTGACATGGTCACCGTGACCTGCGTGCCCACCATGCGCGTGCCCGCCGTGCGTCATACCGGCGCGCTGATCGTGCACCTCGGTTTCGTGACGTGCCGCTTCGGTGCGATGCGGCATGTGCTCGTGCGACATCCTGCCCTCCCTCCGCGGGCGGCGCCCGCGGGTTCAGGATACCCCCCTGGGGTATGCCCGAGGCAACAGACGGAAAGAGAACGGGGCGAGGGCCGCAGCCCCCGCCCCGTCCCGCCTCGGATCGTCAGCTCATGCGGGTCCGCCGACGCACGACCAGCAGCATCATCGCGATTCCGACGATCAGCAGCAGCGCCCCCAGCACGATGCCGGTGGTCCACAGCGCACCGCCGGTGGCGGCGAGCGGCGAGCGGCGAGCGGCGAGCGGCGAGCGGCGAGCGGCGAGGCGACCGTCACCTCGAGTGCCACCGATGCGAGCTCGGAGGAGGCGGCGAAGGCTCGCAGGGTGTGCGCTCCCGCCGCCGCATCCGGGCAGGCGCCGTCGCTCAGCGGCCCCGAGCGCCTCACGCTGCGCGAGCAGATCGAGATCATCGGCGACGTCATCGGCAGGCCGCTCTCGGTGACCGAGCAGACGGAAGCGGAGTCGGCGGAGATGCTCTCACGTCATGTTCCGGAGGTCTGGGTACGCCAGATCATCAAGGACTGGCGAGAGGCGGTCGGCGCCTGCCCGCGCTGTCCGACGAGTACACGCGCATCACCGGCAAGCCGGCTCGTACGTTCCGCCGGTGGGTCGAAGACCACAAGCACCTGTTCCAAGGGGAGGACAGCGCATCCCGCGGATGATTGGGTGGTTCGTATGCCGCAACGCCTCTACCCTCCGACGGGGCTGATCAGCGCACATGTGCCGAGAGCAGACGACATCGTGCTCGTCGACGACGACAGGCTTCTCGTCGTTGTCAGCATCCGAGCATTTCCGGAAGGACTCGAAGCGCGGCTCATGGTGTGCAGCGCTCCGGGCATCGATCTCCGAGACAGGCTGCTCGTCAGCCCCAACACGCCACGGGGCGACCGCGTGCCGACACTCGCGCTCAACGAGACGGCGCAGGCGGAGCCGTTCACAACGATCAGCGGCGGGGGCGGTGAACACAAATGCGATCTGCTTCTCTACACAGCTGTCCCCGCGGACGTGACCGTCGACGCGATCGTGTTCCGCTGGCCGGAGTTCGGCCTCCACGCAGAGTTCACGCTGGATGCCGGCGCCGTCGCGGATGCGCGGACGAGAGTCCACACACCGCGCTGGGTGCGACTCGACACCGCGTCCTCAGCGGCGGGTCCGCCCTAGATGGAAGGACGCCATGATCACACCGAACCCCACGAACGCGAGCAGCGCACCGCCGACGAGAATGAGCACCGAGGGGACCATGACGTCGAGGTACTCGGGCCCGAGTCGGACCAGCCAGGGAAAGAGAGCCGTCTGAGCCAAGAGGTAGGCCGCCCCCTGCCCGGCGATGACGAACCCGCCTGCGATGCCGGCAAGGCCAGCGACGATGAGCAGTACTCGCGCGACCAGGCGGGAGCGCCCGTCGGTCGTCGCCTGCTCCAACGGCTCGGAGACGCCCCCGGCATCATCGTTCTGGATTCCCCACCCAGCCAGCACCTCGTGTGTCGCAAGAGCGTCCTCGTCTCTCACCTCTCCCCCCCCGTTCCGGCTGATGCACCGCATCGAGTTCAGTGTGGCGCGACCCGCGCGTCACGGCAATGCACAGGGCAACCCACCCCTCGCACGCCGTACGATCCGGGTATGCAAGAGCGAACGGCCTGCCCGTGAGCACGCCGACCACGGACTTCTCTTCGCGCCGCCACCGCGCCGGGTGGCGGGTCACGCTCCTGTTCGGCGTGTTCTTCGTCGTCACCGTCGCTGTGGGCCTGACGTCCTCATGGATCTACGCACCCGCCATCGGCTGGATCGCCGGGGCCGGCACCTTCTCACTCTGGGTGTGGCTCGGCATCCTGCGTCTGGATGCCGCCCAGACCGAGCAGCACGCGACCCGTGAGGATCCGACCCGGACGACCGCGCAGACCCTGCTGGTGCTGGCCAGTCTCGCGAGCTTCGGCGCCATCGCGCTCGTGCTGGTGGAGGCGGGCACCGTGAGCTCGAACTCCGCCCGGCTCGAATTGGCCGGCATCGCGGTTGTCACCGTGGCGTCGTCGTGGTTTCTCATCCACGTGCTCTTCAGCCTCCGCTACGCGGCGCTTTACTACGCGCAGCACGGCGGCATCGACTTCAACCAGCCCGATCCCCCGGACTACCGCGACTTCGCCTACCTCGCGTTCACGCTCGGCATGACTTACCAGGTGTCGGACACCACCATCACCAGCAGCACCATCCGACGCGAGGCCCTTCGCCATGCGCTCCTGTCGTTCCTGCTCGGCGTCGTGGTCGTCGCAGCGACCATCAACCTCGTTTCGAGCCTCGCCCACTGATCGAGCGGATGCGGCGATCCACAGCGGTTCTGGACCCCGAATCCACGGTGTTATCGTCTGATCAGGACGCAGATCGCGCCCGGGCGCACCGGCACGAGGCATCCGATTCCCCCTCGGACCCGACCGACTCTCCTCAGGAGTGACATGTCTGAACACGTGCCGTTCACCGACAACTTCAGTGACCTCTCCAACGCCGACGGCTATCAGTTCGAGTTCCGCTGCGAGCGCTGCGGAAACGGCTACCGCTCCGCGTTCCGCCGCGACCCTCGAGCCGCCGGGCAGAAGATCGCCCGCGGTCTCGGCAACCTCTTCGGGGGTCAGCTGTCGCAGTTCACCTCGATGGCGGAGAACCTGCTGGATCGCAGCACCAACTCCCCCGCGAAGGACGAGGCGCTGCGCGCCGCCACCGCGGAGATCGGCCCGCGGTTCCACCAGTGCCGCGGATGCAGCGACTGGGTGTGCGGCGACGTGTGCTGGAACGATCAGGTCGGGCAGTGCGTGCGCTGCTCCCCCGCCCTCACAGAGGAGCTCGCGCAGTTGCAGGCCGAGACCCGGCGTCAGCAGATGCGCCAGCGACTGGAGACCGTTGACCTCGTCGGCGGGGTCGACCTCGGCCGCCAGGCTCAGCCGCGCTGCCCCTCGTGCGGCGCGCAGTCGCACGGCGGCAAGTTCTGCGGCGAGTGCGGGGCCTCGTTGGTGAGCGTCCGCGTCTGCGGCGGTTGCCGCGCGGAGAACCCCGGCACGTCGCGCTTCTGCGCGGAGTGCGGAACGAGCCTCATCGCCTGACGCCACGTCGGCGAAGCGTTCCCGCCCTGCTCCGCAAGCCCCTCCGGTCTTCGGACCCCATCGCGTACGTTCGTGACATGACGGCACGCATCCCGACGTTCGCCGCCCCGATTCGAGGGCTGCGCGAGCATGCCTGAGCGCGTGAACGCGGAAGTGCAGCGGCTGCTCGGGCTCGACAGCGCGATCGTCGTGCACTACACCGACGCCATCACCCCCGACAGCTTCTCGCTGAGCTACCGCTCTCTGTATCTCCACAGCTCGCACCGAGACGCCATCGAGGAGATCTGGGCGGCGCAGCGCCAGGATGGCACGGCCACATCATGACGACGGACCCGAACGCCGCGGGCGTCGTCTGGGCGCGCGTCGAAGACGGCTTCCACGTCGGCAGCAGGCGGGGCGAGTTCCTCGGCTACATCGAGCGGCAGAGCGACGGCGCCTTCGCAGCCTTCGACATGCACTCGCGCCCTGCGGGGCGCTTTGCCGTGATCACCCACGCGATGAGCGCACTCACCGCGCAGCCGCCGCGCCCGCATCCTGTCCGGCGCTGAAGGAGTCCCCACCGTGACCGATCCGTTGATCTCCGTCGTCTACACCAGTCACGCGCGCGCCCCCTTCACCGACCCCGACCTGGAGCAGCTGCTCTCCATCAGCCGGGAATCGAACGCTCGCCGCGGAATCACCGGCATGCTCCTGTATCGGGCGGGACACTTCATCCAGATCCTCGAGGGCCCGGATGCAGCGGTGCGCGAGCTGATGCGGGTGATCCAGGAGGATCCCCGGCATGCCGACGTGCGGATCGTGCGGGACGAGGAGATCCGCGCGCGACGGTTCTCGGAGTGGAGCATGGGATATGAGCCCATCTCGCCCCCATCGCATCCGGCCCCCGACGGCTTCCGCGACACGTTCGACGACCTCGGCGACCAGGACGACCCGGACAACGTGCTGCGGGCTATCGGCGAGCTCACCCTGTGGTTCCGGGTGCGCAGCCGGCATCAGGGGGACTGAGCGCGCCGCGCGCTCCGACGTGTCAAGCCCCCTTCGCCCCGGCGCGGGAACGGGTGAGATACAGACGTTCCCCCGAACGATCGGAGCACTCGTGTCACTGACCGCCATCCCCCGGGCGGTGCTGCCCGGTCTGCCCTTCGCCGCCCGCGGCCCGCTGAGTGCGGCCGTCGCGCTGCGCCTCTCCGGTTCTGTGGCGGCCGACAATCTGGCCGCGCGGGGCGAGCGCGCCCTCGCGGCCACGTCGGACATCGTCCGGGACGACGACATCCAGCTCGCGCTGTTCTGCCTGTACGCGAACGCCTACGGCTCGCTCGACGGCCTCGACGCCACGCTGGAATGGGACGCGGAACTCCTCACCGTCCGGCAGCTCCTCGAGTCGGCGTTCGAAGCCGCCTTGCGCCGAGAGGTCTCGGTGCCCGCACTTCCGGCCCCTTCCGCCTCCAACGTCGCGCAGGCGCTGTTCACGCTGACCGCCGATGACAGCGGCCCGAGCCTGTCGCGCTACCTCGCCCGCAAGGCGACGGACGAGCAGGCGCGCGAGTTCCTCATCCAACGCACGGTCTACACGCTGCGCGAAGCCGACCCGCACTCGTGGGCGATCCCCCGGCTGCGCGGGCGCGCGAAGGCTGCGCTCGTGGAGATCCAGTCCGACGAGTACGGCGGGGGCCGCCCCGACCGCGTGCATGCCGAGATCTTCGCGCGCACCATCCGCGCCGCCGGCCTCGATGATCGCTACGGCGCGTATGTCGACGACGTTCCGGCCGTGACCCTGGCCTCGCACAACGCGATGTCCATGTTCGGATTGAACCGTCGCCTGCTCGGCGCCATCGTCGGCCACCTGGCCGCCTTCGAGATGACGTCGTCGATCCCCAATCGTCTCTACGGCGACGGCCTGCGCCGGCTCGGCTACGGCGAGGACGTGACCGACTACTTCGACGAGCACGTCGAAGCCGACGCCGTGCACGAGCAGATCGCCGGCCGGGATCTCGCGGGCACCCTGGCGGAGGACCGCCCCGATCTACTCGCCGACATCATGTTCGGCGCCGCCGCGTGCCTCGCCGTCGACGGCTGGGTCGCGCAGCACATGTACGACGCGTTCACGAGCGGCGTCTCCTCACTGCGTGGCGGTGCCGCATGAACGACGAGCCCGTGACGATCACCGCCTACCCCGACGGACCGCTGCTCGTGCGCGACGAAGCGCGGATCGTGGACGCGGCCGGCAACCCGGTCGAGCGCCGCCGCACCGTCGCCCTGCGTCGGTGCGGCCTGTCGAGCATCAAACCGTTCTGCGACGGCACGCACAAGGCGGCGGGCTTCCATACGGACGAGTGATGACGGTGCCTGTCACGAGAGGATGGGGGCATGGACACCGCACCCGACGACGAGGTCGCCGCCGACTACCTGAGCGCCGCCCTCGTGCCGCGCCCCTCGAACTGGGTACGTGCGGGGGTCGATGCACTGCTCGGCTCCGGTGTGCTCAACATGTACGACGTCGAGGTGCGCCGGATCGACACCCAGGCGCTCGTTCTGCGCATCCCCACCGATGCCAACATGGCGTCGCATCTGTTCGGCAAGATCGAGCTGGAGATGGAGACGCTCACGGTCTCGGCATTCCTGGAGTCCTGGCGCCCGATGCAGCGCTGATCGGAGGCGCTCCGTCAGGGTGGGTCAGACGGGGCCCCTCTCACTCGCCCCGCCCGCCCCCGGATGCGGCAGACTTCCTCCTGGGCGTTCGCCCGTGATCCCGCATCCGCGCCCGGGAGGAGCCCGATGACCAGCGTCGAACTGCACCGCAGCGGCCCCGCCAAGAAGAAGCGCCGCCCGATCGCCCCGGACCGCCTGTCGGCCGCCCTGATGCTGATCGCCACTGCGCTCGCCATCATCTGGGCGAACAGTCCCTGGGGTGCGGGCTACGAGCACTTCTGGGAGACGCCCATCACGATCGCCGTGGGCGATGTGCGGATCGACTCGAACCTCCACGCGCTCGTCAACGACGGGCTGATGACACTGTTCTTCTTCCTCGTCGGACTCGAAGTCAAACGCGAACTGACCATCGGCGAACTCACCGACCGCGCTCGCGCCACGCTGCCGATCGCGGCGGCGGTCGCGGGGCTCGTGGTACCGGCGGGGATCTTCATCCTCTTCACCCTCGGCACCGACGAGAGTCACGCGTGGGGTGTCGTGATCTCCACCGACACGGCGTTCCTGCTGGGGGCCCTCGCCATCATCGGCCCCAAGTTCCCCGCTCGCCTGCGCGCGTTCCTGCTGACCCTCGCCGTCGTGGACGACATCGGGGCGCTGCTGGTGATCGGCGTCTTCTACTCCGACAGCCTCAACCTCGCGGCCCTCGTGGTGACTGTCGTGCTCATGGGTCTGATCGCCCTGGTGCGCTTCCTGCCGTACGGCCGAGGCTTCTCCTACGCGGCCCTCGGCATCGCCCTCTGGATCGTCGTGCTGCTGTCGGGCGTGCACGCGACCCTCGCCGGCGTCGCCATCGCGCTCCTCATCCCGGTCTTCCCACCCCGGCGCAGCGATGTCGAACGCACGGCCGAGCTCACGCGTGCCTTCCGCGAGTCCCCCAACACCGTGTACGCGGCCGCGGTGCAGCGCAGCGTCCGCGACTCGCTCTCGATCAACGAGCGCGTGGATGCGGGATGGCGCCCGTACATCTCGTTCGGCGTGCTGCCCCTGTTCGCGCTGGCGAACGCGGGCGTCCATCTCGACCCGGCGACGCTGAAGGAGGCCTTCACCTCGCCGCTCACCTGGGGCATCATCGTCGCGCTCGTCGGCGGCAAGTTCATCGGCATCACGGGTGCGACCTGGCTGCTGCGCGCGACGGGCAAGGGCGTTCTCGCCCCCGGTCTCGGAATGACGCGGATCGCCGGCGGCGGCGCGCTGTCGGGCATCGGGTTCACGATCGCCCTGTTCCTCGTGCCGATCGCGATCGACGATCCCCACACGCAGGACCTCGCCCGTGTCGGCGTACTCACCGCATCCGTCCTCGCGTTCCTCGCCGGATGGGCGATCATCTCGATCGGCGACCGGCTGCGGCCGCCCGTCGCCGTCGGCAAGTACCTGAACCGGCCCGTCGACCCCGCGCGCGACCACATCAAGGGACCGAAGGACGCGCCGCTGACGATCGTCGAGTACGGCGACTTCGAGTGCCCGTTCTGCGGCC
Organism: Microbacterium sp. RG1; assembly: GCF_005347485.1. Taxonomy (NCBI): domain Bacteria; kingdom Bacillati; phylum Actinomycetota; class Actinomycetes; order Micrococcales; family Microbacteriaceae; genus Microbacterium; species Microbacterium sp. RG1. The sequence continues at coordinate 1,686,985 of NZ_CP034121.1, forward strand.
GCGCGACCGGCTCCATCGACGAGGTCTTCGCCGCGCTGGGCGACCAGGTGCGTTGGGTGTGGCGGCACCTGCCGCTCGACGCGCCGCATCCACACGCGCAGCAGGCGGCGCAGGCATCGGAGGCCGCCGCGGCGCAGGGCCACTTCTATGAGATGACGCGCAAGATGTTCGCCCACCAGGACCAGCTGGAGCTCTCGGACCTGATCCGCTACGCCGACGAGCTGGGTCTGGACACCGATCGCTTCGCCGACGACCTGCGCTCCCCCGCTGTGCTGCGCCACATCCAGGACGACCGTCTGGATGCGGAGCTCATGGACCTGCACTCGACGCCCACGTTCTTCATCGGCGGGATCCGCCACGTCGGCCCGTGGGACTCGGCCTCCCTCATCCGTGCGCTCGAGGCGTCCCGCGGTCGCGTCATCGAACCGCACCCGTAAGTCGACCCCGCTCCGAGCGGTTGCCGCGCGTTCGACAACCGTTTGCCCGCCGCCCATAGGGTGCGCATGTGCCTACCACCGTCGTCCGTCGTGCGCCGGAGACCCGGCTCGCAGCCATTGCGCTCGCGGCCCTCCTGCTGGTCCTCGTTCTCGTCCTCCTGCCGACGCAGCGCGCGGCGGCACATCCCACAGGGTCGACGGGCGTGTTCCTCACGGTGCGCCAGGATGCGGTCGAGGTGAAGATGCAGATCCAGAAGGCCGGCTTCGTGGCGGCCACGGGCTACGACATCGCCACCGACCAGTCGGAGCTCGACGCCATCTCGGACAATCTCATGACGTTCCTGCTCCACCGCGTGCACGTCTCGGACGAGCAGGGCTCATTGGCCGCAACTGTGCTCGAGGAGCCGACCTTCGCGACGGTCAACGACGAGGATGCGATCGAGACGACGCTCCGCTTCACCGCGGGCCGTCCGCTGCAGGGTGCACTGGAGTTCACCGACGACTTCATCATCGACGTCGTCCCCTCCCATCAGGTCTACGTCGCTCTGATCAGCGACTGGGATGACGGCCAGATCAACGAGGGCGAGCCGCAGGTCATCGGCGTGCTGGGCGGCGGCGTGACGCACCTCACGTGGGAGCGCAGCGACACCGACCCGCTGCACGGCCTGCTCGCGGTGATCCGTCTCGGGATGCTGCACATCGCCGAGGGCACCGATCATCTGCTGTTCCTCACGACGCTGCTGATCGTCGCTCCTTCGCTCGCGACACGGGCTCGGCGAGGGTGGCGCTGGCAGCAGCCGATCCCCGTGAAGAAGACCGTGGGCAGGGCAGCGCTGACGATCACCGCGTTCACCGTCGGACATCTGATCACCCTGGCGCTGGTGTCGCTGGGGCTCATCTCCTTCCCCGAGAAGCCGGTGGAGATCCTCGTCGCCGTCTCCATCGCCGTCGCTGCTGCGCACGCGCTGAAGCCTCTGCTCCCCCGCGGTGAGCTGCTCATCGCGGGAGTGTTCGGGCTCGTGCACGGCACGGCGTTCGCCACGACGATCCTCGAGCTCAACCTCGGATTCGGCGAGACGCTCGTCGCGATCATCGGCTTCAACGTCGGCGTCGAGCTCGCACAGCTCATCGCCGCGGTACTCGTGCTCCCTCTGCTCATCTGGCTCTCCCACGCGCGCGCGTTCGTCGGTTTCCGCACCGCCGTCGCGATCGCCGCGATCCTGGCCGCTGCCGCGTGGATCGGCGGGATTCTGACCGACCAGGACTCGGTTCTGCAGCCGGTGTTCACCGAGATCGCGAGCTTCCCCGTCGTGTCGTACCTCCTGCTGGTGGCCCTCGTCGCGGCGCTCTGGTACTTCACGCGCACCACCGCCGCCTCGCGCCGGATCGAGGCGGGACGATGACCGCGTCGCGGCAGCGCGCCCGGACCTCGCTGCTGGGCCGAGGCTCGGTCACGCTGACCGTCGCGGCGCTCCTTCTGGGCGCGGGAGCCTCGGTCGCCGACGCCGCGGAGGACGACCCGGATGCGGGAACGACGACGGGCGAGACCATGGTGATCACCGTCGACGTCCCCGAGCATGTCGGGGCCGCATCCCCATCCCCGACCGCTACAGCACCGCAGGCGCCCGCCGGAGCGCTGCCCGCGACGGGCGACGACGTTCAGCGGCTGCTGCCGTGGCTCCTCGGCGCACTGGCCGTCACGGGCGCCGGCGCGGCCCTGGCCGCTCGCCGACGCCGCGCCTGAGCCGCCACCCACGACAGAGTGCCCCCGGATCCTTCCGGGGGCACTCTGTCGTGGCGAGGCTCAGTCGGCCGACGAAGCCCCGACTGCCGCCTTGGCACGCTCTTCGGCGAGGGCGTGGGCGACCGCATCCTCCACGCGCGCGTCGGCACGCTGCTGCGCGGCCTCGCTGCGCCGGCGACGCGCGCGCAGCAGCAGGAAGACCGCGGCCGCCGCGAGCAGGACGATCACGAGCAGGGTCCACGGGATGGCGACGCCGATCGTCTGCCCCGTCACCGTCTCGAGCGGAGTCGTCGAGCCGGACGCATCGGTCACGACGGGCACCACGTGCACGCCCGCGATGAGCGCGAGCACGGGAGGGACGCCCGGCACGGAGACCGTCTGGGTCCACGACTCGCCGGGAAGGAGCGCGGGCACGTCCTGTGCCGCCTCGGCATCGATTCCGAACAGGTCGAAGACTCCGCTGACACGCGCCGTCGGCTGCGCGGCGATCGTGGCGTTTCCGGTGTTGTGCAGGGTGTAGGTCACGGTGGCGTCACCGCCGACGAAGGGGTTGAGCCCGCCGTTCCAGGCGACAGACATGTTCTCGACCGCCAGGGAGGGGGCGAGCTCGCCGCCGACCCGCAGGTTGACGCGGATCCCCAGTCTCCGATCGACCGTGACGCCGTTCTGCGCGTCCGGCGCACTGAGCGAAGTGACCACGCCGCCGGCGTAGTCGCCGGGCGTGGCGTTCTCGGGGACGGAGAGGGTGAACGGGACGGTGACCGTCTCGCCGGCCGCCACCGTCACGGTCGCCTGCTGGGGCATGATCCACGCGCCGATCGCATGGGACGGCTCCCCCGCGACGAGCAACGACAGCTGGCCCTCGTCGGAGGTGGAGCCGTCGGCGGCGTACACCTTGAGATCCAGCGCCTCGTCACCGTGGTTCGCGATCGTGACGGCGTCCGAGACGGAACCGCCCGGATCGACCGTGTAGCTGTAGTTCGTGCGCTCCGCGCCCAGGTTGTTGGAGGCGGTCCGGACGGTCCAGGTGACCTCATCGCCCTCGGCGGCCTGAACGGGTGCGGCGAAGGCGAGGACGGCGAGCAGGGCGAGCATCGCGGAGCTCAGCGCGATGAGGCGAGGATGCGGAGGGGTCGAGCGTGGGTTCACGGAGGTCTTTCGGGTCGGAGGGGAATGGGGATGTCCGTGGGAGAGGGCACAGGCCCTCTCCCACGGACGGAGGGTGCGCAGGCGTCAGCCGGCGAGCGCGGTGAGGGTCAGGGTCGCGCGGTAGCTGCCCTTGGCCGTCTCGGTCGGGAGCTTGAGATCGAGCGCCGCACCGAGCAGCGCCGACCCCTTCGTGTGTCCCTGCGCGGCAGAGCCGAGCACGCGACTGACCGCCAGACCGTCACCGGTGTCGTAACCCGAGGCGACGGATGCACCGGCGGTGGCCCCGGCTCCGTCGGTGACGACCTTCGGCGTCCAGCCGAGGTAGCGGCCGGAGAACGTCTTGTCGCCGTCCTTGAAGTCCCCGAGCACCGAGGTGAGCGACCACGGCGCCAGCGAAGAGCGCGTGTCGGTGACGCTGATCGGGTTGATCTCGCCCGTCGCCTCGAAGTGGTCGCCCTTCTCCTCGGCGGTACCGAGGTCGACGAGACCGTTCTGTCCATCGATCGTCCAGCCGAACTCGCCGGGAGCCTGGTTGGGAACGTCGACCTGGATGTCCTGACCGTCGCCGTGGAAGGGGTGGATGGTGACCGAGTCGATCAGGGACCCGACGCCGTCGACCGCCGTGCTCGAACCGGGCGTTCCGCACCAGCTGACCTTGCCCTGCTCCACCGCGGCGTTGGGAGCGTCGCAGGTGCCCGAACGGATGCCCTCGACCACGAGCTGGTCGGCGCGCACCTGCACCTTGACGTAGCTGCGCACGTGCTCCTGGTTCTGCACCGAGTTGTACCAGTAGTCGCTCGGCTTCAGCGGGTCGGGGCCGTTGCCCGCTCCCGTGGTGCCGCTGTTGTCGGGCGCCGTGATGTCGTAGTACTTCGACCCCGATGCCGAGTTCGCCGTCATGTAGATGACGCCGCCCTCGCCGACGAAGACATCGTTCTGACCGGGCTGCTCGTCCGGGTTGGCCTTCTCGCCATTCTTGATCTCGTAGCTGCGGGTGTAGACGTGGTCGTGGCCCTGGAGGACGAGATCCACGCCGAGCTTGGAGAACGTCGTCGGGAAGTCCACGCGGCGCACCTTGTTGTCGGCGTCCTTCGCGTGGTCGGCGGCGGAGTAGATCGAGTGGTGGTACACGAGCACGGTGTACTTGGCGTCGGCGCCGTGCTGGTTCACCACATCCGTGACGTACTGCACGTGGGCCGCGTCACCGCCGCCGTTCGCCGAGTTGTAGCTGTTGCTGTTCAGATCGATGAACAGCACGTCCTTGTAGATGTACCAGTAGTCGCCGCCGGACGTGGTCGCCTTGTTGGCCGGGTCCTTGTAGTACGCCGAGGAATAGTCGGTGTTGGGCGTGTAGAAGTGCTGCTCGTACGCCTTGCCGCCGACGTCGTGGTTACCGATCGTCGCGGCCCACGGGTACTGGCGCAGCTGGTCGGGAGCGAGGAACGCGTCCCACTGCGGCTCGGTGTTGGCCGTCTCGACCTGGTCGCCGCCGGAGACCAGCAGCTCCGCGTTCGGGTTGGCCGTCAGCGCGACGTTCATGGTGTCGGCCCAGCCGGCGCCGTCCTTCGCGACGTTGCCCGACGACCCGATCTGGGGGTCGCCGAAGAACAGGAAGTCGAAGTCGCCCTCGAAGGACTGCGTCTTGAACGAGTAGGTCGGCGACCAGTTGCCGTCGGATCCCACGCGGTACGAGTACTGCGTGTTCTCCTGCAGCCCCGACAGGACCGCGTGGCGGTTGTATCCCGTGGTCGAGACGTTGGCCGCTCCGGTGGCGGCGAAGGTGGTCACGGAGGCCACGAACTGACCGTTCACCACGGCCGAGGTGGGGGCCAACTGCACGACCTGCGACGTGTCGGCCGAGGTGTACCAGGACACCGTGCGCTGCGTCTCGTTGGAGGCGACGCCCAGCACGATGCCGGTGTAGCCCGCCGGGTCGTCGGCGTGCGCCGCGGGGGCGACGAGGGCGCCGCTGAGCATCAGCGCGGCGCCGACCGCCGCCGCCGAGGCCCACAGGGCCGCGCGACCCGTGGGCCGCGAGGGTGCTGCAAGGAGCATGTGTCTTCCGTTTCTGGAGAGGAAGTGGATGTGGGTCAACCAGGAAGGCGCACGGATGCCGGCGCCTGCACGCAGACTGGCCCGCCGAACTTTCCTGGGAGTGAACGATCGATGGCATACGAATCGGCCGTCGGGAGAACAGATGAGGATCACGGAGTGACCCGCCGGTGCGCTCGGCCGGTGAACGCCGGCGGCAGATCCGGAGAACAATGCGCGAACCGGGGCTCGAGAGCACGGCGGCGGTCACCGCGACCGGCATCCTGGTGTCGCCCCTCCCACTTCTGCAAGGACTCTCTGTGCCGCACCGCCCCGCATCCCTCGTCCTCGGCGCGACCGGCCTCGCGCTCGCCCTCGCTCTGACCGGATGCGCGAGCACGGACTGGAACGTTCCGCGCGACACGATCGGCGTGGTGGGATCGCCCGCGCCGGGTTTCGCCCCCGAGATCGAACCGACACCGGAGGCCACGGTCGATCCGCGCAGCGGGTCGTGGGACGACGTGCATCCCGCGCCCGGCTACCGCGTCGTGCTCCTCACCTCCGGCGACGACGCCACAACCCAGGCGCTGCGGGACGCCGTGACGGCATGGGCGGCCGACGAGGACGTCGACCTGAGAACCGTGGATGCGGACGACGACGCGATCTCGGGCATCGTGCACGCAATGGATCTGAACCCCGAGCTCGTGGTCGCGGCCGGTGAGGACCTCATCGACGCGATGGCCATGGTGACGCCGAACCACCTCGACATCGCGTTCCTCGTGCTCGGCGCGGAACTGGCCGAGCCCACCGAGAACGTCACTGCCGTCGACTGGACCGGTGCGGGATTCCGTGGCGAGGGCCTGGGGTCGGCCACGCACTTCGACGAGGCGTCGTTCACCCCCGAGCGCTGCGACGACGCCATCCGCGCGGGCGTCGCGGCCGTGCTGACCGGGATGACCGGCGTCGTGCTCTGGATCTCGTGATCTCCGTGCGCGCTCAGCGCGACACGGTCACCTCTGCGCCGGCGTGCGCGATCTCGGCGAGGGCCTTCTCACTCGACTCGGCGTGCACGCCGGCGACGAGGTCGGTGAACACGCGCACATGCCGGCCTGCGGCGATGGCATCCAGGGCCGAGGCGCGCACGCAGTAGTCGGTCGCGAGACCCACCACGTCGATGTCGAGGATCCCGTGCTCCGCAAGCAGCTCGGTCGCCGTGCGTCCGTCGTCGGTGCGCCCCTCGAAGAGCGAGTACGCGGGCTCTCCGCGCCCCTTCTTGAGATGATGCGTCACAGCGGACGTGTCGAACACCTCGTCGTACTCCGCGCCGAAGGTTCCCGCCACGCAGTGCGGCGGCCACGTGTCGATGAAGTCGGGCTCCGCGGCGAAGTGCCCGCCGTTGTCGCCCTCGGCATCGTGCCAGTCCCGGGATGCCACGATGAGGCCGTAGTCGCCCGCGTGCTCCGCGAGGTACGCGGAGATCCGCTCGGCGACCGCGTCACCCCCTGCCACACCGAGCGCACCGTGCTCGGTGAAGTCGTTCTGGACGTCGACGATGAACAGCGCCTTGGTCATGCTCCGAGCGTACGCCGGTACTCGGCGCGCGTCATCGGCGCCGCATCCTTCGTCTCCGGCCCTGCACGCCACAGCTTGGAGGGCCACCACACCGCGCGCCCGATATCGGAGGCGAGTGCGGGCACCAGAAGCGAACGGACGACGAAGGTGTCCAGCAGCACGCCGAACGCGACGATGAACGCCAACTGCGCCAGGAACAGGATCGGAATGACACCGAGGGCGGCGAACGTCGCCGCGAGCACGAGGCCGGCCGAGGTGATGACGCCTCCGGTCGACACGAGGCCGCGCACGATGCCCGCGCGCGTGCCGTGGCGAAGCGACTCCTCCCGCACGCGCGACATGAGGAAGATGTTGTAGTCGATGCCGAGCGCGACGAGGAAGACGAAGCCGTAGAGCGGCACCGCGGGGTCTGCGCCGGGGAAGTCGAACACGTGGTTGAACACGAGCGCGCTCACCCCCATCGCGGTGCCGAACGAGATCACGGTGCTCGCGATCAGCAGCACCGGCGCGAGGATCGATCGCAGCAGCAGCATGAGGATGACGAAGACGACGGCGAGGATGACCGGGATGATGACCGTGCGGTCACGGATCGAGGTGGCGTTCGTGTCGACGTCGATGGCGGTCTGGCCGCCCACCAGCGCCGCGCCTTCTCCGAGATCGCTGTCGAGGGTGTCTCGCAGCGCCACGACGGCGTCGTCGGCCGCGGCGGAGTCGGCCGCATCCGCGAGCGTCGCGATCAGCAGCACGTCGCCGTCGACGGTGGTGGCCGAGGGCGCGGGGGTGCCGGGAGGGCCGACCGCGGCGAGCTCGAGCGCGCCTTGCGAGACGGTGACCGACGCCTGACCCGTCGGCGAGTCCGCGGCGGCGATCGCCACGCTGTCGATGCCTTCGGCGTCCGACGTGGCGGTGACGGCGGCGGCCGCATCCGTTTCGGAGACCACGACGTAGACCGGGCTGCCGGAGCCGGCCGGGAAGTGCTCCGCGAGCACGTCCTGGCCGTCACGCGCCTGCGAGTACCCGAGCACGAGGTCGCTGGAGGGCACGCCGTCGGCCTTGAGCTGCGTGATGCCCGCGGCTCCCACGAGCAGGACGACGGTGCTGATGGTCCACACCGGACGAGCACGCCGCGTGACGAATCGCGCCACCCGCGGCCAGAGGCCCGACACGGGGGCGTTCGGGTCGTCAGACGGCACCGCGGCGGGGTGCTTCGGAATGAAGGGCCAGAAAGCGGCGCGGCCGAAGAGCGCGAGCAGCGCGGGCAGGAAGGTGAGTGCGGAGAGCATCGCGAACGCGATGCCGATGGCCGCGATCGGTCCGAGCGCACGGTTGCTGGCGAGGTCCGAGAGCAGCAGGCAGAGCAGTCCCGCGATGACGGTTCCCCCGGAGGCGAGGATGGGCTCGAACGCGCCGCGCCAGGCCTGTACGGTCGCCGGCCACCTCTTCTGCCCCTCGGCCACCGCCTCGCGGTATCTCGCCACGAAAAGGAGCGCGTAGTCGGTGGCGGCGCCGATGACGAGGATGAACAGGATGCCCTGCACCTGGCCGTTCAGCACGAAGATCCCGGCTTTGGCGAGCCACCACACGGTCAGCAGGGCCACGCACAGCGCGAACACGCTCGTGAGCAGCACGAGCACCGGCAGCAGCGGGGATCGGTAGACGATGACGAGGATCACGAAGACGGCGATGAGCGCGACGCCGAGCAGCAGCCCGTCGATGCCGAGAAACCCCTCGACGAGGTCCGCCGTGAATCCGGCGGGGCCGGTCACCCATCCTTCGACGCCCGACGGCGCCTGTGAGGCGACGACGTCGCGGACCGCCTCGACAGCCTCGGGCACCTCGCCCGAGGCGTCGATGGGCACGAAGATCTGGGCGGCGAGACCGTCGTCGGACACGATCGGCGGCGAGATGCCGTCGAGGACTCCGGGCGTCTGCGCGATGTCGTCGGCAACCGTCTGCAGCCCGGCGAGCTGCTCGTCGCTGAGCTTCTGGTCCGCCGAGAACACCACGACGGCCGGGATGCTGTCACCGGCGAGGAAGTCAGGAAGCCTCTCGTTGACCTGCGTGGAGGCCGCGCTCTGCGGCAGGAACGTCGACTGGTCGTTGGTGGAGACCTCGTCGACCTTGCCGAAGTACGGGCCACCGATCGAGCCCACGACGAGCCAGACGAGCACGAGCAGCGCGGGGATACCCACCCGGAGCCAGCGGGAGGGTCGGGTCGACGTCGAGGATGCGGCCATGTCGCTAGCTTATCTAGCTATATAGCCTTCGCGCCACTTGTTTCTTCTGCTTGCTTCTCAGGACGCGAACATGCTCACGAGGGACAGAACGAGCGCGAGGACGCCGACGGCGAGGAACCCCACCGTGAACCATCCGGTCAGCCGTACGAGCGGAGATCGCGCGACGAACCGCATCCGGTCGTCCGCACCCGGCCGGTAGTAGATGGCCGCCTCGTCCGCGCCTGCAAGATGAGCCTCGTCGGCGTCGCTGAGCACGGCGCGCCCCACCCCGCCCTCCGCGGTGAACCAGTGCGCGACGCGTCCGTTCTCGCCCGGTTCGATCACCGCGTTCGCGGGGGTCCACGTGCCGTCGACCAGCAGCAGGATCAGCCAGACGACGCCGACGGCCACCGCGCCGAGGAAGCCGACCCAGGTGAACGTCTCCAGCAGCACGTCGACGGTGTGACCCACCATCCGATCATCCCACCCCCTCCCGCCCGCTCCGCCATCCCGGGCGAATGCTGCGGGCGCGCAGATGCGGAGGCCGGGAAAACAGAAGAGGGGCCCCTTCCGGGACCCCTCTTCTCGTGCTGAGCCGCCTAAGGGAATCGAACCCTTGACCTATTCATTACGAGTGAATCGCTCTGCCGTCTGAGCTAAGGCGGCGCGCGTCGCTTCCGCGATGCACAAGCAACGATCTTACATGCTCGAACGGGCGGCCGCGAACGCTCGGGAGGCGCTCACTCGCAGCGCAGGCCGTCCTGGGGCACCGTGCCGTCGACGAAGTACGCCTCCACTGCGTCGTCGACGCAGGTGTTGCCCTTGTTGTAGCCGGTGTGACCCTCGCCGACCCGCGTGATCAGCACGCCGGAAGCGAGCTGATCGGCCAGTGCCACCGACCAGTCGTAGGGAGTGGCGGGGTCGTTCGTCGTGCCGATGACCACGATCGGCGCGGCGCCCTGAGCGGTCAGCGCCTTACGCTCGCCGCTCGGCGGGAAGGGCCACGAGGCGCACGAGTCGACGTCGCTGGACCAGTACGGCGCGACGGTCGGCGCGCGCTCCGCGAGCAGAGCCTTCGACGCGGCCTCCTGCTCCGGCGTGGCATCGTCCGGGTAGTCCATGCAGTTGTAGGCGATGAAGGCCTCGGTGGAGTTGTCGCTGTAAGCGCCACCGCTGCGGTTGTAGTAAAAATCGGCGAGCTGGAACGCGACCGACGGATCGCCCTGCAACGCGTCCGACAGCGCCGTGGTCAGATACGACCAGCTGTCCTGCGAGTAGAGCGCGGCGACGATCGCGGTCATCATCGAGTCGGCGCCCATACGGCGGCCGTCCGCGTTGACGAGCGGATTGCGATCGGCACTCGCGAGCAGCGTGCTGAGATCCGACATGCCGTCGTCGACCGTGCCGGTGAAGGGGCAGTCGGAACCCTGGAGGCACGAGGCCATGTAGGCACGCAGCGCCGATTCGAATCCGATGCCCTGCGTCGTCGACACATCCAGCTGGGAGGTTTCGGGATCGATCGCGCCGTCGAGGACGAGGCGGCCGACACGCTCCGGGAAGAGCTGCGCGTACGTCGCGCCCAGGAACGTGCCGTAGGAGTAGCCGAGGTAGTTGAGCTTCTCGTCACCCAGCACGCCGCGCAGCAGGTCCATGTCGCGTGCGGACTGCTCGGTCGTGATGAACTGCAGGATGCCGTCGCTGTTCGCCTCGCACGCCTGGGCGAACGTCGCGTTGCGCGCCTCGAGCTGACTGTTCCACTCCGCGGACCCGCGGGTGCCCGTGGGGATGTCGAACAGATAGCGGTCCATGTCCGGGGCGTCGAAGCAGCGCACCGCGCTCGACTCGCCGACGCCGCGCGGGTCGAACCCGATGACGTCGTAGTCGCTCTGGAGAGCGTCGCCGACCGCGAACGAGAGCGAATCGCGGATGAGTGCGACACCGCTCGCGCCGGGGCCGCCGGGGTTCGTCAGCAGCGAGCCGAGGGGCTCTCCATCGGTGGCGAGATGACGCACGACGGCGAGGTCGATCTCGCCGGCCGACGGGTTGTTCCAGTCGAGGGGGGCCGTAACCGTGGTGCAGTCGAGGCCGGTGCCGCACGCGTTCCACGCGAGCTCCTGCCCGTAGAACGGCAGCAGCTCCTCGGAGATGCCGGTCGTGTCGGGCTCTGCGCTGCGGGTCGGCGAGGGCGCGACGTCGACCTTGAACGCGCACCCGGCGAGGGCGGCGAGGGTGACGACGACGCCTGTCACGGCGATCAGGCGACGGATGCGGGGGGCGGCGCTCATGACGCGCTCCTTCCGGTGGCGACGGCGACCAGCAGGCTCTCGAGCGCCAACGCGGGGGCCGCATTGCGCTCGAGGTTCCGTCGGGTCAGGGCGATCTCGTCGAGGACGAGAAGGGTGCGAGCCGGCTCCCATGCCGCCGCAAGGGCATGCAGGTCGTCGGACAATTCGGTGTTGATGAGGCCGTCGGTGCGGCCGAACTGCACCATCACCACGTCGCGGAACAGCGACTGCAGGTCGGTGAGGACGCGGTCGATGCCGTCGCGGAGGCTGCGCGTCGCGCGCCGCTTCTGCTCGTCGGCCAGCGCATTGAGCTGCGATCGGACCGCGGGTGGCACCGCGGCACCCTCGGCGAGGCCGACGGTTCGCAGGAGTGATGCCCGTTCGGCCTCGTCTCGCTCGACGGTGAGGGCCTTCGCGTCGTCGGTGGCGACCTGCACGATGCGGGCGGCTGCGTCCACCGCGTCTCCGACGCCGCGCACGGCGAGTGCGCTGCGCAGCGTCTCGTCGCGCCGCCGGCGCGCGTCGTCATCCGTCGCCAGGCGCTGCGCCATGCCGATGTGGCGCTGCGCATGCCGCGCGGCCTGCTCGGCGACCTCCGCGTCGACCCCGGTGCGCTGGGTGATCAGACGAGCGACGTCGGACACATCCGGCTCGCGCAAGCGGACCGTGCGCACACGAGAGCGGATGGTGGGCAGCAGATCGGCGTCGCTCGGCGCGCAGAGCACCCAGATCGTGCGCTCCGGCGGCTCTTCGAGCGCCTTGAGCAGCACGTTCGAGGTGCGCTCGGCCATGCGGTCGGCGTCTTCGACAACGATCACGCGATAGCGGCCCAGCGAGGGCGAGTAGTACGCGCGCTCGACGAGCTGGCGCGCCTCCTCGATGCGGATGACGACCTGCTCCGTACGCAGCGCGGTGAGGTCTGGATGGGTGCGAGCGAGCACCTGGCGCACGGCCGCCTCATCACCGGGCTCGGCGATGAGGGCCGCTGCGAACCCGTAGGCCAGCGTCGAGCGGCCCGAACCGGGAGGGCCCGTGATCAGCCACGCATGCGTGAGCTGCGCAGGATCGGAGGCGGCCGCTTGCAGCAGCTGCACCGCGGCGTCCTGCCCCCACACGTCTTCCCAGGCGAGAGAGGACGTGGCGGTGTGCATGCGCCCAGCCTATCCGCGGCCGTCGACGCTCCCGTCAGCGTCCACAGGAGGCAGCAGGCTTGCGACGCGATCGCGGATGACGGCGGCGATCTCCTCGACACCCGCGGTCGCATCGATCACCAGGAAACGCTGCGGCTCACCCGCGGCGAGGTCCAAGAAGGCGGCTCGCACCCTGGTGTGGAACTCGTCCTTCTCCGCCTCGAGGCGGTCGAACGGCTTGTCGGCGGCATCGAGGCGGGAGCGTGCGGATGCCGGGTCGAGATCCAGCAGCACGGTCACATCCGGCAGCGCGCCTCCGGTGGCCCAGAGCGACAGCTGGCGGATCTCCCCCGCATCCAACACGCGTCCGGCGCCCTGGTACGCGACGGACGAGTCGAGGTAGCGGTCCTGCACGACGATCTCGCCGCGAGCCAGGGCGGGCCGCACGAGCGTCTCGACGTGCTGGGCGCGATCCGCCGCGTAGAGCAGCGCCTCGGCCCGCGCCGCGACCTCGCCCCGGTGATGCAGGACGATGTCACGCACCAGGACACCGACCTCGGTTCCCCCGGGCTCCCGAGTCCGCACGACCGTGCGGCCGGACTCGCGCAGCCACTGCTCGAGCAGGCCCGCCTGTGTGGTCTTTCCCGAGCCGTCACCACCCTCGAAGGTGATCCACAGACCCGACGGCGTCGCGGCGGTCACTTCTTCGCGGGTGTCTTGCGGGTGGTCGTCTTGCGCGCCGAGGTGCGCTTGGGTGCAGGTCCCTTGGCGCGCTTGTCGGCGAGCAGCTGCTTCGCCCGCTCGAAGTCGACGTCGTCGACCGTCTCGCCGCGCGGAATGGTGGCGTTCGTCTCACCGTCGGTGACGTAGGCACCGAAGCGGCCGTCCTTGATCTTGATCGGCTTGCCGCTGACCGGGTCGGCGTCGAACTCCTTCAGAGCGCTGGATGCGCGCCTGGCGCCGTACTTGGGCTGTGCATAGAGCTCGAGTGCCTCCTCGATGGTGATGTCGAAGATCTGCTGCTCGGAGTCGAGCGAACGCGAGTCGGTGCCCTTCTTCAGGTACGGACCGTAACGGCCGTTCTGAGCGGTGATCTCCTCCTCGGTCGCGGGGTCCACGCCCACGACGCGCGGCAGCTCGAGCAGCTTGAGCGCCGTGTCGAGATCGACGGTGTCGACCGACATGCTCTTGAAGAGCGAGGCGGTGCGGGGCTTGGGCGCGGCTTCCTTCTTCGCGCCGCGCCTCTTGGGCGCTTCGGCGACCTCACCGGTCGCCTCGTCCACCGCATCCGGATCGACGGGATCGACTTCCTGGACGTAGGGGCCGAAACGGCCGTCCTTGACGACGATGAGCTTGCCGTTGTCGGGGTTCTCGCCCAGCACGCGGTCGCCGGCGATCGGAGCGTCGACGAGTTCCTGCGCCTTCTCGGCGGTCAGCTCGTCGGGCGCCAGCTCGTCGGGGATGTTGATGATGCGGGGCTTGGCCTCGGGATCCGCCGGATCGACCACCTCGAGGTACGGTCCGTACTTGCCGAAGCGGAGCGTCGCGGTGTCGGTGATCCGAGTGGCGTTGAGCTCGCGCGCGTCGATGTCGCCGAGGTTGTCGACGATGTGACGGAGTCCGACGTGGTTCTCGGAACCGAAGTAGAACTCCCGCAGCCACTGCTCGCGTCGCTGCTCGCCGCGGGCGATCGCGTCGAGGTCGTCCTCGAGCGCCGCCGTGAAGTCGTAGTCGACCAGGTCGGAGAAGTGCTGTTCGAGCAGACGCACGACGCTGAAGGCGAGCCAGCTGGGCACGAGGGCCTGACCGCGCTTGGAGACGTAGCCGCGGTCGAGGATCACGTCGATGATGCTGGCGAACGTGGAGGGACGACCGATGCCCTTCTCCTCCAGCGCCTTCACGAGACTCGCTTCGGTGTAGCGCGGCTTCGGCGACGTCGAGTGCCCCTTGGGCTCCACTTCGCGCGTGGCCAGCTCGTCGCCGACGCTCAGGGCGGGCAGCGACTGGTCGTCGGCCTTGTCGGCGTCGGCGCGCTTCTCATCGCGGCCCTCCTCGTACGCCTCCAGGAAGCCCTTGAAGGTGTAGACGGTGCCGGATGCGGTGAACTCGAGCGCCTTCTTGTCTGCCGTCAGCGCGAGCGTGACGGTGGTGGTGTCGTACTTGGCGTCGGCCATCTGGCTCGCGACCGTGCGCTTCCAGATCAGGTCGTACACACGCTGCTCGTCGCGATCGAGGTGGGAGGCGACGGATGCGGGCGTGCGGAAGTGCTCGCCAGAGGGACGGATGGCCTCGTGTGCCTCCTGCGCGTTCTTGCTCTTGCTCGCGTACACGCGCGGGTTGGCGGGCACGGCGCGGTCGCCGTAGAGGGTCACGGCCTGCTCGCGCGCCGCCTCGATCGCCTGCTTCGAGAGCGAGGTCGAGTCGGTGCGCATATAGGTGATGTACCCCTTCTCGTAGAGACGCTGGGCGACACTCATCGTGTGCTTCGCGCTCATCGAGAGCTTGCGGCCGGCCTCCTGCTGCAGCGTCGAGGTCGTGAACGGCGCGCGAGGGCTGCGAGTTCCCGGCTTCGATTCGAGCGCGGAGACCTGTGCCGTGCCGACGCTCTCGATGGCCGCGGCCAGCGCGCGCACGTCCTCTTCGGTGAGGACGACGACGGCCTTCTTCAGTTGGCCCTTGTCGTCGAAGTCCGTGCCGCGCGCGAGCGGTGCGCCGTCGAGGCGGGCCAGGCGCGCGGTGAACGACTGGTCGCCCTTGACGGCGAGCGTCTCGATGTCCCAGTAGCTCGCCGAGACGAACGACATGCGCTCGCGCTCCCGGTCGACGACGAGACGGGTGGCCGCGGACTGCACGCGACCGGCACTCAGCGCGGCTCCTTCGCGGCCGCTTCCGACCTTGCGCCACAGCACGGGCGAGACGTCCCAGCCGTAGAGGCGGTCGAGCACTCGACGGGTCTCCTGCGCGTCCACAAGGGCCAGATCGAGCTCGCGCGTGTTCTCGGCGGCGGCGCGGATGGCGTCCTTGGTGATCTCGTGGAACACCATGCGCTTGACGGGGACCTTGGGCTTGAGCACCTCGAGCAGGTGCCACGCGATGGCTTCGCCTTCGCGGTCTTCATCGGTGGCGAGCAGGACCTCGCTCGCATCCTTCACCGCCCGCTTGAGCTCGGCGACAGTCTTGGTCTTGCGGTCGTTGACCACGTAGAAGGGGTCGAAGCCGTTGTCGACGTCGATCGAGTACTTGCCGTACGCGGCCTTCTTCTCGGCCGGAATGTCCTTCTTGCTCGCGAGATCGCGGATGTGCCCCACGGAGCTGAGCACCTCGTAGTCATCACCCAGGTAGCCCTGGATCGAGGTCATCTTGGTCGGCGACTCGACGATCACGAGCGTCTTGCCGCTCTTCGTCGTGGTCTGAGAACCCTTTGCCAACGGTGGTCCTTTCGTCGCTGTCACCATACACACCTCGGGTCGGTGGTCGGCTGGAGGGCCGGTTCACCCGTCGTCGCGCGGCTCTGGCGCGGGACCCGCGCGGGCTGCGGCCTGGGCGAGGAACGGACCGAAGGCGCTGCTGAGACGCACGGTCGCGATGAGACCCTCCACCTCGCAGGATACGACCTCCGCGGATGCGGTGGCCGCCAGCTGGGCGGCGCGCTCGCACGGAACTCCCGTCACGGCGCCGGATGCGGCGTCCGCCGCGGCGAGCGCCGCCGCATCCGTCGCGGCCGACAGGCGCTGCGCGTGCACGCTCGCCGCACCGACCACGCTGAGGCCCGCGACGAGGACCGCGAGCGCACCGATCACGCCCACCGTCGCCGCCGTGCCGGGCATCAGCGCCCGCCCGAGAGGGCGCACGAGCGCGCACGGAGCGTGATGACCGGCAGCGGCGCGGGGGCCGACGCCGTGACGCACACGAGGTCGCCTTCGTCTCCGATCGTGCCCGTCGCACCCGGGACGGCGCGGGTGAGTGCGGCGAGCGCCCGCGCGGCGTCCTCGCCCCGTGCCGCGAGCCGCGCCGCATCCGCGACGGCGTCCTGCAGGCGTACCTGAGCGGATGCGGTGGCGAGCCCGCCGATGCCGAGGATCAGCACGAGCAGCACCGCCGGCACGGCGACCGCGAACTCCGCCGCGGCCGAGCCGCGATCGCCGAGCCGGGATCTCATTCGACCGTGAGAGCGCGGCGCACGAGGTCCTCGAGGATCCCCCGCACCTCATCGGATCTCATGATGACGACGAGGAGTCCAGCGAAGGCGACGGCGGCCATCGTCGCGATCGCGTACTCGGCCGTCGCCGCTCCGGAGTCGTCGCCGAACAGCTCTGCTGCACGGCGGCGGGTGAGATCGGGAAGGCGGCTGTGGGCTCTGGCGGTGGGTGTCATGTGTTGCTCCTCTCTGATGGGCACCGGCGGGTGGGCACGCGGTCACAGCGGGAGTGCGGAGGCGCCGAGCACGCTCATGAGCATCGGCGCGACCCCCAGCAGCACGAAGGCGGGAAGGATGCAGACGCCCAGCGGCAGCAGGAGCGCGGCGCCGAGTCCGGCCGCCCGCATCCGACCGTCCGTGCGGGCGCGGTGGCGCGCGAGGGACGCTCCGGCGCGGAGGAGCTCGACGGCGGGGACGCCGGCGGAGCGCGAGAGCTCCAGCAGCCCGTCGATCCCCTCGTCGGCGGTCTCGACCTCGGGGTCGGCCAGAGCTCGGGCACGCTCGATCGACACGCCGCCGGAGAGCGCGATCGCGACGAGCTCGGCGTGCAGGCCCGGCATCGCGGGCGGCGGTGTCGCGCGGCGGGTGAGCGCACCGGTCCACACGCGAGCCACGATCATCAGGGCGATGCCCGAGATGAGGCATCCGATGCCGATCGGGCTGCCCGTGAGCACGCCGATCGTGTCGAAGCCCAGCGCGACGCCGAGGCCGATGGACACGAGCGGCAGCCAGGCCATGAGTCGCGCGGTGGCCGCGGGCTCCGCGAGGGCGACACGCACCTCATCGCGACACTCCTGCGCGTCGCGCACCGCGGCGGCGACGGCCCGGAGGCTCTCGGCGAGCGGAGCGCCGACGGCGGTGGCCACCCGCCAGGTCGCGGCCAGCGGACGCCACCGATCGCCTCGGGCCGCGATGGCAGCGGGGATGGCCTCTCCGCCGTTGTGCGCCGCATGGATGGCGACCGCATCCGCGTCCCCCGTCGCAGCCAGGAACGCCCAGGCCGACGCCGGTGAGATGCCCGTGCGCAGCAGCACCGACAGACGCTGGGCGGCGTCCCCCACGCCGTCGGGACCGGGCCGGCGCGATGCGATCAGCCCCATGGGAGCGGCTCCATCCCGAGCCGCCCGTCGAGCAGGACCGGACGCGCGATGCCCGCCACATGCCGCATGCCGCCGCCGTCACGGGCGACGTGGATCACGACACCGATCGCGCTGACCACCTGGCGGGCGAGCGCGGCGTCGTCGAGGCCGGCGAGCGCGCCCAGCGCTTCCAATCGCGCCGGCACATCGTCGATGCCGTTGGCGTGGAGCGTGCCGGCTCCCCCGTCGTGCCCGGTGTTCAACGCCGTCAACAGCTCGCGCACTTCGGCGCCGCGGCACTCGCCCACCACGAGCCGGTCCGGCCGCATCCGCAGCGCCTCGCGCACCAGGCGGGCGAGATCGATGCCGCCCGCGCCCTCGAGGTTCGCCTGACGCGCCTCGAGGCGCACGTGGTGCGGGTGACGGATGCGGAGTTCCGCCACATCCTCGATCGTCACGATCCGCTCGCGCTCGGGCGCGGACGAGAGAAGCGCCGCCAGGAGGGTCGTCTTGCCGCTGCCGGCCGCTCCCGTCACCAGCAGGTTCTCGCGGGCGTCGACGAGCCGCTGCAGCGCGTGTTCGCCGCGGACGTCGAGCATGCCCGCCTCGCGCAGGGCGGCCAGGGAGCCGAGCTGCCGCCGCGGAACACGGATCGAGATCGTCGTGCCGTCCGCGCTGACGGGAGGAAGCACCGCGTGCACCCGCACGCCTCCGTCGAGGCGCACGTCCACACAGGGGGTGGCATCGTCGATGTGCCGACCGCCCCGTGCGATGAGACCCGTCGCGATCTCGCGCACCTCGCTCTCCGCCGCGTGCCAGTGTGGCACCTGCTCGGCGCCGCGGCCGCGGTCCACGAACAGGCCATGCTCGCCGTTGATGAAGATGTCGGTGACCTCGGGGTCGCCCAGATGCACCCGCACCGGATCCCACGCGGCGACGGGCAGAGCGCCGAGTGTCGCTTGCGGCGCTTCCGCCTCCGGCGTCGCCGGGCCGCCGGGGGCGGGCGCGCCACGCGGAGCGACGACGAAGGGCTGGGGCATGACGACGACGCTAGGCGCATGCCCGCCGCCGACGCCGCGTCCGACGAGGCACGGTTGAAGAACCGCGACCCCGGGACCGCTGGGGAGATGCGAGCGGGGCGGCGTTGCGGCCGGAGGCGAACCCCCACGCGGGCAAAAGAAAAGGCGGCATCCCATTGGGGGGTTGGGATGCCGCCGAGCACAGCCCCGCAAATTGGGGGTGATGAGGGCCGTACTCCCCGCCGCGAGGGCGGGCGCACACGAGCATACGCAACCTCACACCGGCGGCCAAACGGCATGCCGGACCAATCCGATTGATATATCGGTCGCCGCCACCCACCTTCTAATGGAGGTATCCGCCTCCGACCGGAGCAGGTCATGATGTGCGAGACGTCCCGCACGTCATCCCGAACAGCGCGCAAAGGAGCGAGCCATGAGCAGCCAGATCGACCACCTGCTGAACGAGACCCGTCGTTTCTCCCCCAGCGCCGAGTTCGCCGCGAACGCAGTCGCCACCGCCGAGCTCTACGAACGGGCGGCATCCGACCGAGAAGGCTTCTGGGCCGAGCAGGCACGCGAACTCCACTGGCACACGCCGTTCTCCGAGGTGCTCGACTGGTCGAGCCCTCCCTTCGCCCGGTGGTTCGGCGACGGCGAACTCAACGTCGCCTACAACTGCCTCGACCGCCACGTGCTTGCGGGCAACGGCGACCGCGTCGCTCTGCTGTGGGAGGGTGAGCCCGGCGACGAGCGCCGCGTCACCTACGCGGAGTTGACCGAGGAGGTCAAGCGCACCGCCAATGTGCTGACGGAGCTCGGCATCGGCGAGGGTGACCGCGTGGCGCTCTACCTGCCGATGATCCCCGAGGCGGTCGCCGCGATGCTCGCGGTGGCGCGGGTCGGCGCCATCCACTCGGTCGTCTTCGGAGGATTCTCCGCGGACAGCCTTCGCGCACGCATCGACGACGCCGGCGCGAAGCTCGTGATCACGGCGGACGGCGGCTATCGCAAGGGGAAGGTCTCGCCCCTGAAGCCCGCCGTCGACCAGGCCCTCGCCGACCGGGGGTCGGGCGTGCAGGAGACGGTCGAGCACGTGCTCGTCGTGCGCCGCGGCGGCAACGACGTGGACTGGACGGCCGGGCGCGACATCTGGTGGCATGACGCGGTGGCAGCCGCATCCGCCGAGCACGAGGCGAAGCCGTTCGGCGCCGAGAACCCGCTGTTCATCCTGTACACCTCCGGCACCACCGGGAAGCCCAAGGGCATCCTGCACACGTCCGGCGGCTACCTCACGCAAGCGGCCTACACGCACCGCAACGTGTTCGATCTGCACCCCGAGCGCGATGTGTACTGGTGCACGGCCGACATCGGCTGGATCACCGGCCACAGCTACGTCACCTACGGTCCACTCGCGAACGGCGCCACGCAGGTGATCTACGAGGGCACCCCCGACACCCCGCATCCCGGCCGCTGGTGGGAGATCGTCGAGAAGTACGGGGTCACGATCCTCTACACCGCGCCCACCGCCATCCGGTCGTTCATGAAGATCGGACGCCAGGTGCCGCAGGAGTTCGACCTCTCGTCGCTGCGGCTGCTCGGCTCCGTCGGCGAACCCATCAACCCTGAGGCGTGGATGTGGTACCGCAACGTGATCGGCGCCGAGCGCACGCCGATCGTGGACACCTGGTGGCAGACCGAGACGGGCGCCATCATGATCTCGGCCCTGCCCGGCGTCACCGAGACCAAGCCCGGATCGGCGCAGGTCCCGCTTCCCGGGATCTCTGTCGACGTCGTCGACGAGTCGGGCGAGGAGGTCGGCAACGACGCCGGCGGACTGCTCGTGGTCACCGAGCCGTGGCCCAGCATGCTGCGGGGCATCTGGGGCGACCCCGACCGCTTCGTCGAGACGTACTGGGAGAAGTTCGCCGACCGTGGCTACTACTTCGCCGGCGACGGCGCCCGCCGCGACGAGGACGGCGACATCTGGCTGCTGGGCCGCGTCGACGACGTGATGAACGTCTCCGGACACCGCCTGTCCACGGCGGAGATCGAGTCGGCGCTCGTGGGCAACGAAGCGGTCGCCGAGGCCGCCGTCGTGGGCGCCAGCGACGAGACCACGGGCCAGGCCGTGGTGTCGTTCGTGATCATCAAGGAGAGCTACCTGCGCCAGCACTCCCCCGAGGGCCTCGCCCAGACCCTGCGCGCCTGGGTCGGTGAGCAGATCGGCCCGATCGCCCGCCCGCGTGACGTCTACATCGTCACCGAGCTGCCCAAGACCCGAAGCGGCAAGATCATGCGGCGTCTGCTCCGCGACGTCGCCGAGGGGCGCGAGGTCGGCGACACGACGACCCTCGCCGACACGATGGTGATGTCCACCATCCAGGCCAAGCTCTCCACGAAGTAGCAGCGAACGATCGAGCCCCGCATCCCTCGAGGGTGCGGGGCTCGGTCGTTCGCGATGGAGTTCAGGGCACGTAGCCCGGCGGCGTGTAGATGAGCTCGCCGCCCGAGAGCACGAGCACGACGGCGCTCACAGAACGGGTGCCCGGCGCGCCGCGACGCCGACGCGCAAAGACGTCGAGGGGCGCTCGGCGGAGAACAGCGCCATCGGCGGAAGATTCGGCGACGGCGTCCGATCTTTCGTGATCCAGCGCCGGATGCTGGAAGCCAGCGAGAGCGCCACGAAGCTCGCGATCAGCTTGTCCAGCAGCGAGGTGATGAGATTCGCGGTCGCGATCGCGATCGGGAGCACCAGGCCCGCGTCGCGGAACCGGGCCGTCAGGGAGTTTCCGGCGACATGAGCGCTGAAGCCGCCGTACACGAGTTCCGTGATCGGGGCGGCGACGATCGTGCAGGCGACGGCGACGACCACGCTGAGCAGCAGGAACCGCGACAGGGAGCGTCCCCATCTCCATCGGTGAACGCCGTAGCCCCACAGGAGCGCTCCGACCACCGCGACCGGCGTGAACGGAAGGCCCAGGGTGCTCTCATTGACGAGCACACCGCCGAGCTGAGTGACGATGGCCGTCGCGACCGCGTACCACGGCCCGAGAGCCAACGCCACGACGGCGGTGCCGGCCATGTCCAGGTAGAGCGGCAGATCGAGCCAGAGCACGACGCGGCCACCCGCCACATTGAGGAGGACGGCTCCGATCATGACGCCGACGGTGAGGGCGACGCGTCGCCCGGCGGCACGAGGCGAGTCGAAACGGAGCACGGATGCCGCGCTCACCGGCGGCGCCTCGGCGCCGGATGCCGTCCCCGCACGCGACGACGGCCGCGGCGCGGCGGGCTTGGCTGCGATGCATCGGTCGCGCCAGCTCTCCGCATCCGCGTCGTCGACTCCGAGACTCCGCACGATGTCGACGACGAGATCGGCGTCGAGTCGGGTGCGTCCGGGACGGAAGGCGTCGTACACCGTCGAGCGCGACACGGCGACCGACGAACGACCGGAACGATCCGCCCTCAAGCTCGTGACTCGCGTCGCGATCTCCGCGTAGCTCACACCCCCGGCCTCGTGACGCAGTTGTTGGAGATCCTCCGCCACGGAGATCAAGGATCCGATCCCTGAGACACGACCGACGCCGTCGTCCTTCATCCTGACCCCCGTATTTCCCAGACGCTCATTCTGGCGCACCCCTCGTGGCGCGACAAACGGACGACCGGACCGTCCGGGATCGTCTGGGAACGTCCGCCGACCGGGATACGACGCGGCCGCACCAATAGCGTCGTCGCGAAGCTGCGGAACGCCGGAGCACATCCTCGGCGTGCGACTGACCGGGTGAACACGCGAAAGAGCCCCGCGACCTTTGGGGGGCGCGGGGCTCTTTCGTGGTGCCGCCTCAGGCGACGGTGAAGACGACCTCGACCTCGACGGGGCTGTCGAGCGGGAGCACGGGCACGCCCACGGCGGAGCGGGCGTGACGTCCGGACTCGCCGAAGATCTCGGCGAGCACGTTGCTGGCTCCGTTGATCACACCGGGCTGTCCGGTGAACTCCGGCACGGAAGAGACGAAACCGGTGACCTTGAGCACACCCGTCAGGCGGTCGACACCGCCGACGGCGGCTGCGGCCGCGGCCACCGCGTTGAGCGCGGACTGACGCGCGTACGTCGCGGCATCCTCCGGCGCAACCAGACCCTCGCCCTCGCCGACCTTGCCCGTCGCGGGGAGCTGTCCCGCCACGAACGGCAGCTGGCCGGCGGTGTGCACGAGGTCGCCGAAGGCCTTCGCGGGGATGTAGGACGCAACGGGCGGCACGACCTCAGGCAGATCGATCCCCAGTTCCGCGAGTCGCTCGGACACCGTACTCATGCGTTCTCTCCTTCGAACTGGCGCGCGGCGGCCTGTGCCGCACCGAGGCCTGCATTGGCGGCCGCATCCGAGCCGACCGGACGCTTGAAGTATGCGACGAGACCGCCCTCGGGGCCCTGCACGACCTGGACGAGTTCCCAGCCCTGCTTGCCCCAGTTGTTCAAGATGGCGGCGGTGTTGTGGATCAACAGCGGAGTGGTGAGGTACTCCCAGGTGGTCACGGCGTCTCCCGTTCGTGGGTGAGGACGGGGTCTGAGCCCCGGAAACAGCGGGAACCGGATGCCGTGCCATCGAGTGTTCGCCCAGCATCCTGGCTTACGATCACCCTATGCCCGATAAGAAACGCACGGCCACCGGTGTGCTCTCTGGCCTCGCCGGACTCGTCGGCCTGAGCGTCGTCGCCGGTGTTCTCATCACCGCCACGGTCACGCCCGCCATCGCCGTCACCGGCGCCGCGACATCGCAAGCGATCAAGCTGTTCGACAACATGCCGAACTACCTCGAGATCGACGACATCATGGAGCCGTCGACGATCTACTGGAAGGACGGCACGGGTAACTTCGTCCCGCAGACCTCCTTCTACGACCAGAACCGTTCGCCGGTGAAGTTCGACCAGATCGCGACCGTCATGTACGACGCGATCCTCTCCAGCGAAGACCCGCGGTACTACGACCACGGCGGCGTCGACCTGATCGGCACGACGCGTGCGGTGCTCTCCAACCTCGAGGGCGGCGCGAACACCCAGGGCGGGTCGACGATCAGCCAGCAGTACGTGAAGAACATCCTGATCCAGCGTTGCGAGTGGAACGCGCAGAGCGAGGACGAGCGGCAGTCGTGCTTCCTCGAGGCGACGAACTCATCCGGCAGCGAAGGCATCGAGCGCAAGCTCCAGGAGATGCGCTACGCGATCGGGCTCGAGCAGAAGTACTCGAAGAACGACATCCTGCTCGGCTACCTGAACATCGCCAACTTCGGCGGCACGACCTACGGCATCGACGCCGCATCCCGGTACTACTTCGGTGTACCCGCGGCCAACGTGACACTCGGCCAGGCGGCCACCCTCGCCGGCATCGTGCAGAACCCCAACACGTACCGCATCGATCAGCCCAATCGCGAGACGAACGGCGCCGCTGACGGCTACGCCCTCACCAAGAAGCGCCAGACGTACGTGCTCGATCGGATGCTCTCCGACGGCAAGATCACGCAGGAGCAGCACGACGCCGCGGTGGCCGAGCCGATCACGCCGGTGATCACGCAGCCGACCACAGGGTGCGCCGCGACCAGCGCGCCGTACTTCTGCCAGTACGTGGTTTCCGTGGTCAAGAAGGACCCGGCCTTCGGTGCCGATGACACGGAGCGCGCGATGAACCTGCGCCGCGGCGGTCTGCAGATCTACACGACACTCGATCCCGACATGCAGTACCAGGCGACGGTCAGCATGGCCGAGAACGCCCCCGCATCCGTTTCGGGCATCGACTTCGGTGCCGCGACCGTCAGCATCGAGGCGTCCACCGGCCGCATCCTGGCGATCGCCCAGAACACGAATTTCTCGGAAGAGGCGAATGCCGGCGAGGGCTACAGCTCCCTCGTCTACGCAGGTGACTCCACGTTCGGCAACTCCATCGGCTTCGAGGCGGGCTCGACGTTCAAGCTCTTCACGCTCGTCGACTGGCTGGAGCAGGGCCGATCGGTGAACGAGGTGCTCGACGGCCGGATGAGGGTTTTCAAGAACTTCACGAACTCCTGCACCGGCAACATCGTCAACAGCACCCCCATCAACAACTTCGGCAAGGTCAGCGGCGGCGTGGGAACGCCCATGTCGTTCACGGCGCAGTCGCTGAACACCGGCTACCTCGCCATGGCCGCCGAGCTCGACATGTGCGATATCGCGAAGGTCGCGAAGAAGATGGGCGTGACGACCGGCGACGGACGTGACATCACCATGTCGAACCCGTCGGAGGTCATCGGTGTCGACAACATCTCGCCGATCGCCATGGCGGGCGCGTACGGCACCATCGCGAACAACGGCATCTACTGCCAGCCGCAGGCCATCGAGCGCGTGACGGACGCTGCCGGCAATGAGCTCAAAGCCCCCGATCGCACCTGCACGCAGCAGGTCTCTCCCGAGGTCGCCGCCACCGCCGCCTACGCCCTCCGAGGCGTCATGAACGGGGGGACGGGAAACAACGCGAACCCCTACGACGGCACCCAGCTGATCGGTAAGACGGGAACGCACGAGAGCAAGCAGACGTGGATGATCGAGTCGAGCACGCGCGTCGTCAACGCCGCCTGGGTCGGTACCGTCAATGGCGACAACGACATGTTCGGTCGCGGTCTCCAGAACATCCGCTACACGCTGGCCAAGAACCTGCAGCGCACGGCCGACCAGGTCTACCCCGCGGGTGACTTCCCCGCGCCGGATCCGAACCTCACGAAGCGCACGCTGAAGGAGCTGCCCAACGTCGTCGGGCAGACCATCGACCAGGCGCAGACGACGCTGCAGAACGCCGGCTTCGAGGTGACGGTGGGCGACCCGGTCGACTCCGACCAGCCGACGGACATCGTCGCTGCGCAGAACCCCGGCGCGGGTCAGGTCGCGGGCGGCACGACCGTCACGATCAACCCCAGCAACGGCCAGGGGGCGACCATCCCGGCCGTCAGCGGCAAGGTTCAGGATGCGCAGAAGACGCTCCAGGATGCGGGATTCACCTCCATCGCGCTGGGCGCCTGCACCCCGGACGACAAGCTGCCCGACAACGAGAGCCGCGCTACGGGCACCAACCCCGCTGCGGGCACGGCCGTCAACCGCGGCTCGCAGATCCTGATCAACTACTCCAAGAAGAGCTGTTGACCGGCAGTCCGAGCCGTTCCGCCCTCACCGCTGTCGCAGCGGTGGGGGCGGTCGGCGTAGGCGCGGCGGTGTGGGGCATGGGTGTCGAGCGGTACCTGTTCACGCTGCGCGAGCACACCCTCCCGATCCTGCCCGCGGGCGCGCGCGAGCTGCGCCTGCTACACCTGTCCGACGCGCACATGGCGCCGTGGCAGCACCGCAAGCAGGAGTGGATCGGGCGCCTCGCGGAGCTCGCGCCGGACCTCGTCGTGAACACGGGCGACAATCTCGGTCACGCAGAGGGACTCGCAGGCATCCGGCACGCCTTCGCCGGCCTGCGGGGCGTTCCCGGCGTGTACGTGCACGGCTCGAACGATCTGTACGCGCCGTCGCCCCGCAATCCACTGCGCTACTTCACGGGCCCGTCGAAGGCGCATCGGTCGGCGGAGGCGCTCGACACGGGCGCTCTCGATCGATTCCTGACAGACGAGCTCGGCTGGCACGCCCTCGACAACACCACGACGACGCTCGAGGTGGCGGGGCTGCGCATCGACGCCTTCGGCGTGAACGACGCGCACCGACGCTGGGACGACCTCCCCGCTCTCGTGCCGAAGCGGGCCGAACAACGCGCGGCGGGCGAGGCGGATCTGGTGCTGGGTGTGACGCACGCGCCGTACCGACGGGTGCTCGATGCCTTCGTCGACCTCGACGCCGATCTGCTGCTGGCGGGGCACACGCACGGCGGTCAGGTGCGCATCCCGTTCTCCTCGAAGGCGATCGTCGCCAACTGCGATATCCCGCTCGACCAGGCCCGGGGCCTCAGCACGTGGGCACGCGGCGGCCGCCGCGTGCCGCTGAACGTGAGCGCCGGCATCGGCCACTCGATCTTCGCGCCGGTGCGCTTCGGCTGCCGTCCGGAGGCCTCGCTTCTGACGCTGATCCCCGCGGCCTGACGGAGAGGGTCCGGTTCTCCACAGCCGGATGCGGCGCGCGCGCCGTCCCCGTTCGCCCGTATCGCCCGGCGGGGGATGCGGATGCCGCCGAGCATCGGGGACATGAAACGTGTGCTCGCCGCTCTCCTCGTCCTCGCCGCCGCCGTCGTCGCCGCCGCGGTGTCGATCATGCCCGCATCCGCAGCCTCTCCCGGAACCGGCTTCGGCGAGTGGGCGAGCTCTACCCGCTACGGGTGGCACGGCTCGATGGCCATCAGCGGCATGCACACCTACTGCATCTTTCCCGGGCGCCCCCTTCCCACGGGCGACAGCGTCGACAACGGACTGAGTCCGAATGCCGCCGGTCTCGACCCGCAGCGACTCACCGCGATCAACATGCTCGTCTCGACCTACGGGCAGACCGACGACCCCGTGCAGGCGGCGGCCGTCGCCTGGGCGGTGAAGGCGATCGCGAACTGGAACGAGTCGCTGCATCACTTCGGCTATCCCGGCGACACCCTGCAAGGCGCGATCGACTGGGTCTTCCGTCATGTCGCGCCCGACCACAACGGCGCCGTGCAGAATCTCGCCGCCGCCTATTACGCGGAGGCGATGGCACTGCCTGCCGGACAGACGACGGCGACCGGCTCGCTGCAGTTCGCGACGGATGCGGCTTCTCCCCTGCGCGGCACGGTGACCGCCGTCGCGGACGCCGCAGGAGCGCGCGGGCGGATCACGCTGCAGAACGCGGTCTTCGCCGACACCGGTGAGGCTGCGCGAGACGACGCACAGATCGGTGTGGCGTACGACATCCTCGCATCCGCTCCCGCCGGAGGCACGCGCTTCCGCGTCTCGGGTGAGGGGCACTTCATCGGCGGCTTCCTGCCCGTCGTTCGTCACTTCACGACGCCGGGCGGCCAGGACACGGCGGGGCCGGGCGGCCGCCTCGAGTTCCCGCTCGCCGGTGCCGACGAGCAGGAGCGTGACACGACGTTCGACCCGCTCGTCACGACGCAGGTGGTGTCGCGCTACATCCCGGGTGGCGCCTACGTCGACGACGTGACGTTCGCCAGCGCCCGAGGCACCTGGGCCCGCACGATCGACGGCGGCTACCTTCCGGTCACGGCCATCGCGACCCTGTATCGGACGGAGACGGAGCCGCAGCTCACGGACGCTCCCCCGACCGACGCGGAGGAGGTCGCCGAGCTCGAGGTGACCACCGACCCCGCCATCGGCCCGACGGCGCCGTACCGGGTCGAGTCCGCTGATCCGCTGCCCGGCCCCGGCTTCTACACCGCCGTATGGCGCATCGAGCGCTCCCGGCAGAGCCCGGAGACCGCAGCGGCGTTCACCGCCGATTACGTCTGGCAGGAACGCTTCGGGGTGCAGAGTCAGATCACGATGATCCCGGAGGTCTCATCGAGAGCCGATGCCCTCGTGGCGGTCGGCGACCGGATGTCCGACGAGGTGATCGTGGGGGCGCCTCTCCCGACGTCCGGGGTTCTCGTGACCGCATCCGTGTTCCGCGTTCCCGACGGCGTCGCGGCGACGGATGCGTGCACGACCGAGAACCTCGTCTGGCAGGGGCCGGAGGAACCGCTACGCGTGACGGAACCGGGATCGGTGCGCGTCTCGGGCCCCGTGGTGCCCGACTTCGGCACCTACGTGTGGCGCGAACGCGCGGCCGATGCCGAGGGTCGGCTGATCCACGAGGGCGCGTGCGGCGTCGAGAGCGAGACGACCCGCGCCGCCATGCCGACGGTGTCGACGCGGGCTGTGAGCTCCGTGGGGCTGGGCGGCGCGGCGGTCGACATGGCGCTGGTCGAGGGTCTCGTCCCGACGACGGGCACCACGTGGTTGAGCTTCGAGGTGTTCCAGGCGCCCGAGGGCGTCACCCCCGCGGAAGCCTGCACGCCCGAGACGCGCGTAGCCGAGACCTCCGCGTCCCCTGTCGCCGTGACCGCTGCGGGCGAGTACGCCTCCCCCGCTGTCCGCCTGCACGCTGCCGGCGTGCACTACTGGGTCGAGTCGCTCTGGCACATGCCCGAGGGCGGCGAGGCCCGTCTGCTCGCCCGCGGAACCTGCGGTCTCGCCGAAGAGACGACGGTCGTCGAGCAGCCCGCGGTGACCACCCGCGCAGTCGAACACGCGGGTGTCGGCGACCCGTACATCGACCGGGCCACGGTCACGGGGCTCGGCGACGGCGTCGATGCGCAGCTGGTGTTCTCGGTGTTCCACAACGAGCCGGGCACCGAGCCACGCTGCGACGCGGAGACGCTCGAGCATCGGACGTCTCCGGTGGCGGTCTCCGCATCAGGTGAGTACGTCTCCCCTGATGTCACCTCGGCTGAGGCGGGGACGAAACTCTGGATCGCTGAACTCGCCTACCGACCCGTGCCGGGCGCCGAACTCGTCGTGCTGCACACCGGTACGTGCGGAGAGGAGGGTGAGACGACCTTCGTCGACATGCTGGCGATCAGCGGCGGACCCTCTATGCGCACGGTCGCGGGACTGGGAGTGGGCGCGCTCGCCCTCGGGTTCGCAGCGGCATCCGTCGTCGCGTTCCGTCGGCACCGTACGCAGCTCCGATGATGCCTCCGCGATTCGGGGAATCGCTCGGGCTGGGGTAGACTCGAACGGTTGCCACGGGGTGTGGCGCAGCTTGGTAGCGCGCTTCGTTCGGGACGAAGAGGCCGCAGGTTCAAATCCTGTCACCCCGACCGCACAGCAGAAGAGGTCGACCTTCGGGTCGGCCTCTTCTTGCGTTCCCCCTCCTCCCCGCGGTCAGGGGTGGCGGGGCGGAGGAGGCGGGGGCGCCGGACGAGGCGGCGTGGGCGCCGGGCGCGCACGGCGGGTGCGGTCGCCCCCGATAGGATGGCGGGAGCCGCGCCGCCGCGCTCAGATCCTTCCGCCGGGCCGCCGGCAGATCCCGACACCCGCTGGAGAGCCGTCATGACTCAGCCGCCGAAGCTTGTTGCGTTCGATCTGGACGACACGCTCGCCCCGTCCAAGAGCGCGGTCGATCCGCGGATCGCGGACCTGCTGCTCGCGCTCGCCTCACGGGTGGAGGTCGCGATCATCTCCGGCGGCCAGCTCGCCCAGTTCCGCGCCCAGGTCGTCGAGCAGCTGCCCGAGACCACCGACGACATCCTCGACCACATGCACCTGCTGCCCACCTGCGGCACCCAGTACTACCGCCTCACCCCCGCGGGCATCACCACCGTCTACGCCCACAGCCTCACCGACGACGAGAAGACCCGCGCCCTGGCCGCCGTCGAAGAAGAAGCCAAACGCCTCGGACTCTGGGCCGAACAGACCTGGGGACCCATCCTCGAAGACCGCGGCTCGCAGATCACCTTCTCCGCCCTCGGCCAGTCCGCACCCCTGGACGCGAAGACCGCCTGGGACCCCACCGGCGAGAAGAAGAACACCCTCCGCGAAGCCGTCGCCGCCCGCATCCCCGACCTCGAAGTCCGCTCCGGCGGATCCACCAGCGTCGACATCACCCACCGCGGCATCGACAAGGCCTACGGCATGCAACGCCTCGCCGAACACACCGGCATCAGCCTCGACGACATGCTCTTCATCGGCGACCGCCTCGACCCCGACGGCAACGACTACCCCGTCCTCGCCCTCGGCGTCACCTGCCACGCCGTCCACGGCTGGCAAGACACCGCCGACTACCTCGACACCCTCATCCCCACCCTCCCCACACGCTGACCCTTCCCCGCGCCGCCGTGCGCGCGCTACGGTGACGTCATGGGCGCTCTGGGGATGGTCATCGTGCTCGCCGGTGCAGTCTGCGCGCTGTGCTGGATCCTGTCGCTGATCACGAAGGACACCTCATGGGTCGATCGGATCTGGTCGATCGTGCCGGTCGCCTACGTGTGGATCTTCGCGGGCGTGGCGATCGCTGGCGGCCTCGACGCGGCGCGGCTCATCCTGATGGCCGTGCTCGTGACGCTCTGGGGTGCGCGCCTCACCTTCAACTTCGCCCGCAAGGGCGGCTACAGCGGCATGGAGGACTATCGCTGGGCGATCCTGCGAGCGCGGATGCGGCCGTGGCAGTTCCAGGTCTTCAATCTGCTGTTCATCGTGCTGTATCAGAACGCGCTGCTCGTGCTGATCACCCTGCCCGCGGCGGCCGCGATGCTGAACGCGACGCCGCTGAACGTGTGGGATGCGGTGTGGGCGCTGCTGTTCCTCGTCTTCCTCGCCGGGGAGTGGCTCGCCGATCAGCAGCAGTGGAACTTCCATCGAGCCAAAGCCGCGGCCGGCGGCGAGCTCCCGCCCGGCTTCGTGACCACCGGACTGTTCCGCTACAGCCGCCACCCCAACTTCTTCTTCGAGCAGGCGCAGTGGTGGGTGCTGTACCTGATCGGCGCCAACGCGGCCCTCAGCGCCGGTGCCGGCATCCTGGGCGGAGCGATCAATGTGACGATCGCGGGGCCGATCCTACTGACTCTGCTGTTCATCGGCTCGACCGTGTTCACGGAATCGATCTCCGCCGGCAAGTACCCGGCCTACGCCGAGTACCGGCGTACGACCTCGATGCTGGTCCCGTGGCCGCCGCGCAGCCGCCAGAGCGCCGAGGCGCTCAGCTGAGGCGTCCGCCGGATGCGGTCAGGTAGCACTGCGCGCACATCGACTCGTACGTGACCTTCTCGTGGCTGAGCTCGTCGATCGCCACCTGGTCGCCCTCGAAGACGAAGCGGCCTCCGACCAGCCGCGCGTTGAAGAGGGCCTTGCGACCGCAGCGACAGATCGTCTTCAGCTCCTCCAAGCTGTGGGCGAGTTCCATGAGGCGGCGTGAACCGGGGAACGCGTGCGTCTGGAAGTCGGTGCGGATGCCGTAGGCGAGGGACGGCACGCCGTCCAGCACCACGATGCGCAGCAGATCGTCGACCTGAGTACGCGTCAGGAACTGCGCCTCATCGATGAGCAGGCACGCCACATCCGCACCCTCCGCCGCGAGAACCCGAGCGCGGTGCGCCGCGAAGAGCTCGCGCAGGTCGTCCTCGGGCCGGATGAGGAAGTCCACCCCGCGTGACATGCCCAAGCGGCTCGAGATGCGGTCGGCGCCCTTCGTGTCGATCTCGGGCTTGGCCAGCAGGACATGCTGGCCGCGTTCCTCGTAGTTGTACGCGGCCTGCAACAGCGCCGTCGACTTGCCGGAGTTCATCGCCCCGTAGCGGAAGTAGAGCTTGGCCACCTAGAGATTCTAGGCGGCTCACCGCGTCCGCTTCGTGGCGGCGCCGGATCAGACCGTGAGGTGCAGCTCCTCGGCCGTCGCGGCGAGGGACGCCTCGGCCGCAGCCGGATCCGGGTTCAGCGTCGTGCCGTAGCTGGGGATGAGCTCCCGCAGCTGCGGCTCCCACTCGCCGATGCGGTCGGGGAAGCAGGACTTCAACAAGCCCAGCATGATCGACACGGCGGTCGAGGCTCCCGGAGACGCGCCCAGCAGACCCGCGATCGAGCCGTCCGCCGCGGCGACGACCTCGGTGCCGAACTGCAGCTTGCCGCCCTTCATGACCTGGGCGCGTTGACCGGCGTTCAGCAGCTCCCAGTCCGCGCCGTCGGCGGACGGCATGAACTCGCGGAGGCTGTCGACCTTCTTCTTGTGCGTCTTCAGCAGCTCGCTGACGAGGTACTTCACAAGGTTGAGGTTGGTGGCGCCGGCCGTGAGCATGCTGCCGAGGTTCGAGAGGCGCACCTGGGTGACGATGTCCCAGGGCGAGCCGTTCTTGAGGAACTTCGGGCTGAAGGTCGCGAACGGACCGAACAGCAACGAGGTCTCACCGTCGACGACACGGGTGTCCAAGTGCGGCACCGACATGGGCGGCGCGCCCACGGATGCCTGCGAGTAGACCTTCGCCTTGTGCTGCGCGACGAGGGCGGGGTTGCTGGTCTTCAGCCACTGTCCACCGATGGGGAAGACGCCGTAGCCCTTCGCCTCGGGGATGCGGGAGCGCTGTAGCAGCTTGATCGCCCAGCCGCCCGCCCCGATGAACACGAAGCGCGCGTTGATGCGTCCCGGCGTGCGGCCCACCGTGTGACGGTAGCCGACCTGCCACGAGCCGTCCTTCTGCCGCTTGAGCGAACGCACCTCGCGGCCCGTGAGGACCTCGGCGCCGCCCCGCTGCATCGAATCCAGCAGCTGCCGGGTGAGCGACCCGAAGTCGACGTCGGTGCCGCTGGGCACCCGCGTCGCGGCGAACGGCTCGCCCTTGCGACGCTGCTGCATCAGCAGGGGCGCCCACTGGTTGATGACCCGGGAGTCCTCGCTGTACTCGATGCCCTCGAACAGCGGCTGCTGCTTCAGTGACTCGTACCGGCGCTTGAGGTAGGCCACATCCTTCTCACCGCGCACGAACGTCATGTGGGGCGTGCGGTTGATGAACGTCTCGGGGGCGGCGAGCACGCCGCGCTCGACGAGCGTCGACCAGAACTGCCGGCTCTGCTGGAACTGCTCGTTGATCGCCACGGCTTTGGCGGGATCGACCGAGCCGTCGGGGGCGGCGGGCATGTAGTTCAGCTCGCACAGCGCCGCGTGTCCCGTTCCGGCGTTGTTCCACGCGTTGGAGCTCTCCTGGGCGACCTCACCCAGGCGCTCGAACACCGCGATCTTCCAGTCCGGCTGGAGCTGCTGCAAAAAAGTCCCGAGTGTGGCGCTCATGATGCCGCCACCGATCAGGAGGACGTCGACGTTTCCTGTCACCCGACAAGTCTAAAGCGGCGCGCGCGCCCCCTCCGCCAGTGGGAGGGGGCGCACGCGCGGGAACTTTCGCGGTTCTTGCCGCAGGCGCGACTCAGGCGGTGACGCCCAGGCGTGCGGCGACGATCTCGGCGATCTGCACCGCGTTGAGCGCGGCACCCTTGCGGAGGTTGTCGTTGCTGATGAACAGCACGAGCCCCTTGCCCTCGGGCGCCGACTGGTCGCGGCGGATACGACCGACGTAGCTGGGGTCGCTCCCCGCGGCCTGCAGCGGCGTGGGGACCTCCTCCAGCGCGACGCCGGGCGCTGCCGCGAGCAGCTCGCGGGCGCGGTCGGGGGTGATGTCCCGCGCGAACTCGACGTTGATCGACAGCGAGTGGCCTGTGAAGACGGGGACGCGCACGCAGGTGCCCGCCACGCGCAGCTCGGGCAGTTCGAGGATCTTGCGGCTCTCGTTGCGGAGCTTCTTCTCCTCGTCGGTCTCGTTCTCACCGTCGTCGACCAGGTTGCCGGCGAACGGGATCACGTCGAACGCGATGGGCGCGATGTACTTCTCCGGCTGGGGGAAGTCGACCGCGGACCCGTCGTGCACGAGACGCAGGGTGTCGCCCTGGGCGAGAACGCCCTCGACCTGTCCGAGCAGCTCCTGGGCACCGGCGAGGCCGGACCCGGAGACGGCCTGGTAGGTGCTCACGATGAGTCGCTCGAGGCCCGCCTCGGCGTCGAGGACCTTGAGCACGGGCATGGCGGCCATCGTGGTGCAGTTCGGGTTCGCGATGATGCCCTTGGGGCGTTCATCGATCGCGTGCGGGTTGACCTCGCTGACGACCAGAGGGACCTCGGGGTCGTTGCGCCAGGCACTCGAGTTGTCGATGACGACCGCGCCGGCCTCGGCGAAGCGGGGCGCGTGCGCGCGGCTGCCGGTGGCGCCCGCGGAGAAGAGGGCGATGTCGATGCCGGCGGGGTCGGCCGTCGCGACGTCCTCGACGATGACCGTCTGACAGCCGAACTCGACAGCGGTACCGGCCGAGCGCGCCGTGGAGAACAGGCGCAGCTCACCGATCGGGAAGGAGCGCTCGGCGAGAATCTCCCGCATGACGGTGCCGACCTGACCGGTGGCGCCGACGACGGCGACGGAGAGTCCGGATTCGGAGATGCGGGTCATGTCTGTTCCTCGGGATGTCGCGGGGCGCGCCGCATCAAGCGTGGACGGGCGCAGGGTTGCCCGATTCTACCGTGCGGCGGCGGATGCCCATCCCTGGGGAAAGCGCTGTGTGACGGCGTGACGTGACAGACAATGGCGGAGGACGGAAGGGGATGCCGTGGAGGATCCGGTCATCGACGCTCTCGCACGTGCGGTCGCGGCAGCGCCGACGGATGCGGAGCTGCGACTGCACCTAGCGACCGTGCTGCTGGATCGGGGACGCACCGAGCGCGCACTGGCCGAGGCGAGCACGGTCCTCGCCGCGGAACCCGGCAACGCCCGCGCGCGCGAGATGCTCGCCCGCATCCTCCAGGCTCCCTCGCCGGCCTCCCCCGCATCCGCCCCACCGGCACCGGACTCGGCTTCGGGCGACACCGGGTTCGACTGGTCGGCGGCGGAGGCCGAGGTCGGCCACATCGCGCAGCCCGTGTTCGTCGGCGACGGCGCACCCGCATTCGACGAGCACGACGTGCAGCGCTCGAGCGTGACGCTCGCCGACGTCGGCGGGATGCGGGAGGTGAAGGAGCGCCTGGAGTCCGCTTTCCTGGCTCCGCTGCGCAACCCCGAGCTGCGCGCCCTGTACGGCAAGAGCCTGCGCGGCGGTCTCCTGATGTACGGTCCCCCGGGATGCGGCAAGACGTTCCTCGCCCGCGCCGTGGCCGGCGAGCTCGGCGCCTCATTCGTGAGCGTCGGGCTGAGCGACATCCTGGGTCAGTACATGGGCGACAGCGAACGCAATGTGCGGGAGTTGTTCCAGCTCGCCCGCAGGCAGGCGCCCACCGTGCTCTTCATCGATGAGATCGATGCGATCGGCCAGCGCCGGTCGCTCGCTCGGCAGAACGGGATGCGCGGGGTGGTCGTCTCGCTCCTGGAAGAGCTCGACGGCCTCGGCAGCGACAACGAGGGCGTGTTCGTGCTCGCCGCGACCAATCAGCCCTGGGACGTGGACCCGGCGCTTCGCCGTCCGGGCAGGCTCGACCGCACCCTGCTCGTCCTGCCGCCGGACGCGCAGGCGCGCCAGGCGATCCTGCGCCACCACCTCGCGGGGCGCCCGGTCGAAGGCGTCGACCTCGCCTCGCTGGCCGCCGACACCGAGGGTTTCAGCGGTGCGGATCTGGCGTACGTCTGCGAGTTGGCGAGCGAGAACGCGCTGCTCGAAAGCAGCCGGAGCGGCGTGCCGCGCCTGATCGGGATGGCCGACCTCCGACAGAGCATCGCACAGGTCACCCCGTCAACTGGGCCCTGGCTCGAGTCGGCACGCAACGTGGTGCGCTTCGGAGAGGATGACGGAACGTTCGCCCAGCTGCGCGAGTATCTGCGTCAGAGCGGGCGGCGATGAGCGAGGCGCCCGCCGCGGCGCTGGCGCACGCCCAGACGCTCCTCGATCTCGGTCGTCACGACGATGCGCTGCGCGAAGCCGGACGCGAACTCGCCCGGCAACCGGAATCGGCGCCGGCACTGCGGATCAGCGCCGAGTGCCTCCGGGTGCTCCAGCGGATCGACGAGGCCGACGACCTCGCCCGTCAGGCGGTGGCGCTCTACCCGGATGCCGCGTGGGCCTGGCGCCTGGCCGCACTCACGGCGCTGGACCTGCACCGGTGGGATGATGCCGCCGAGGGTGCGGACACGGTGCGTCGCCTGTCGGGCGAGACCCCCTGGGCGCTCTCGGTGTACGCCGATGTCATGCTCGGCTGCCGTCGGGTGGACGACGCGATCGAGGCACTCGTACAAGCACTGCGCCAGCAACCCGACGATGCCGACCTGCACGCGCAGCTGGCCGATGCCCTCGTGCGCGGACGACGCCGCCGAGACGCCGAGGAACATGTGAGCGCGGCGCTGGCGATCGATCCGACGCATCCGTGGGCCAGGCGCCTGTGGCCCATCATCAGCCGCCGCGACGACGACGCGGATGCGGCGATCCAGCTCGCCCGGATGCTGGGCGAGGCTCCGCAGGACACGGACACCGAGACGGCATTCGAGATGGCGAGCGCCCGCCTTCTGGTCCCGCCGTTGGCGATCGTCGCGGTCGCGAGCGCCCTGGTGCTGGCCCTTTGCGCGTTCGGGCCCGGCCTGCTCGGCTGGCGTGTCGACACGGCCACCCCCGCCGTCGCCGTCATCGTGGCGCAGATCTGCGTGTGGACGGCGTCAGTGGGACTTGTCGTGTCGTGGGCGAACCGCCTGCGCCGACGACTGGGCCCGCTGTTCGAGCCGATCGTGCGCTCGCGTCTGACCGAGGGTCCGATCGTCGTCTTCTCCTCGCTCTATCTGGCAGGGGCCCTCGTGCTGACCGGCATCGGAGTCCTGATGGGAGCCCTCGCGGGCGACCCGACCGGCACCATCGTCGTGCTGGGCGGCGTCGTGAGCGCGTACACGGCAACCGTCCTCATCGCAGCCCTCGCACTGGTGGCGAGACTCACCTACCGCCGCGGGCGCGCGCTCGCGCCGCTGCTGTATCTCGCACTGGCGCCGGGCGCCGTGGTCGGCGTCGTGTTGCTCGCGCTGTTCCTGGTGGGAGCTGTGCTCTACGTCATCGCCTGGGCGCTGTCGGGAGAGCGGCTGCCGGAGCCGTTCTGGAACCGGCTGCCGGACCGGCGACGCGAGGCGCCCTCGTCACCGCGGACGTAGAGCGGGTCAGCGACCGCTGCCGGCGTAGACGACCGCGTCGCCTTCGCCGTCAAGGCCGTAAGCCGTGTGCACGACCCGCGCCGCCTCGGCGATGTCGTCGGCACGCAGCACGACCGAGATGCGGATCTCGGAGGTGGAGATCATCTCGATGTTGATGCCCGCCGTGCTCAGGGCCTCGAACAGGGTCGCGCTGACGCCCGAGTTCGTGCGCATGCCCGCGCCCACCACAGACAGCTTGCCGATCTGGTCGTCGTGCACCAGCGCCTCGAAGCCGACATCCAGCTGATCGGCGGCCAGCGCCTTCAGCGCGGCCGCGGCGTCCGATTTGGGCAGGGTGAAGGAGATGTCGGTGCGGGCCGTGGCCGCGGCCGAGACGTTCTGCACGATCATGTCGACGTTGGCGCCGGACTTGGCGACGATCTTGAAGATCTCGGCGGCCTTGCCGGGCACGTCGGGAACACCGATGACGGTGATCTTGGCCTGGCTGAGGTCGGTGGCGACGCCGGCGACGATCGGCTCTTCCATGGCTTCTCCCTCGGGGATGTAGGCGGAACGCTGCTGCGCGTCGAGCACGAAGGTGCCCTCGCTCGAACTGAAGGTGGACCGCGCGTGGATGACCACGCCGTGGCGGCGCGCGTACTCGACCGCACGGATGTACAGCACCTTCGCGCCGTTGGCGGCGAGCTCCAGCATCTCCTCCGTCGAGACGACGGGAAGCTTGCGGGCACGCGGGACGACACGGGGGTCAGCGGTGAAGATGCCGTCGACGTCGCTGTAGATCTCACACACGTCGGCGCCGAGGGCGGCGGCCAGCGCGACCGCCGTGGTGTCGGAGCCGCCGCGGCCGAGGGTCGTGATGTCGCGGGTGTCGCGGTTGAAGCCCTGGAAGCCGGCGACGATGACGATCGCGCCCTCGTCCAGTGCCTCGCGCAGGCGCACGGGGGTCACGTCGACGATGCGGGCCGCACCGTGCTTCGCATCGGTGATCATGCCGGCCTGGCTGCCGGTGAAGGAGCGCGCTTCGAAGCCCATCGAGTGGATGGCCATGGCCAGCAGCGCCATCGAGATGCGCTCGCCCGAGGAGAGCAGCATGTCGAGTTCGCGGGGTGCGGGGATCGGCGCCACCTCGTTCGCCAGATCGAGGAGCTCGTCGGTCGTGTCGCCCATCGCGCTGACCGCCACGACGACGTCGTGGCCGGCGCGACGGGTGTCGACGATGCGCTTCGCGACGCGCTTGATGCTCTCGGCGTCGGCGACCGACGACCCGCCGTACTTCTGGACGATCAACGCCACTGTGCTGCTCCCGGGGATGCGCCGTGTCCGGCGCGACGACGATGGAACGCTCGGATGCGGCGTCCAACGCTCCATCTTAGGCAGCCCGGCATTCCGTCCCCGCCATGTGACGACGGGCTCCGACCTCGCCGGTTACCCTCGAGAGGACACCGCTGACACGGAGGCCGACGCACTCGATGTCCCCCCGCCCCGCCCTGCCGAGGTTCTTCAGGCCCGCGCGCCGACGCGTGGAACCGCCCGCTGACACGACGGATCTCCTGCCCGTCGTCGACGACGCCCTCAGCGTGCGCATCCTGGATCTCGCGGTCCGGATGGGCGAGACGATGCTCGTCGCCGGCGCGCCGGCGAGCGACGTCACCCTGACGATCGTGCGCGTATGCGAGGTCTACGGCCTCACACCGGTTCACGTCGACGTCACGTACAACTCGATCACCGCGGCCTACCACCGCTCGGGCGCCGCCCGGCCCGTCACCCTCCTGCGCGTCGTGCGCGGCAGCACCCCCGACCACGACCGCCTGATGCGACTGCAGGCACTCGTCGCCGACATCTCCGCTGGGATGGGCCTCGACGATGCCCAGGCGGCGGCACGCCGCATCCGCCGCGCGCCGTTCCGCTATCCGCCGGCCGCCGTCATCACGGCCCAGGGCGCACTCGCCGTCGGCGTCGCGGTCATGTTCGGCGCGAACTGGCTGCTCATAGCGCTCGCGTTCACGGGGGCGGCCTGTGCCGCCCTCACGCAGTTCGCCCTCGCGAAGGCCCGCGTCCCGTACTTCTTCAGCCAAGTCGCCGGCGCCTTCGTGCTCACGGTCATCGCGGCGATGAGCCGCTTCCTCGCGGTCCTGGGCGTCCCCGGCGCGGACGATATCCGCCCTTCGGTCATCGTGGCGGCCGGCATCGTGCTCATGCTCGCGGGACTCACCGTGGTCGGAGCCGCACAGGACGCGATCGACGGCTTCGCCCTGACGGCGACCGGACGCATCCTGGAGCTCGTCACGCAGACGATCGGTGTCGTGATCGGCATCCTCGCGGGGCTCGAGACCGTGCGGGTGATGGGACTTGCGATGGAACCGCCCGACACGGCACTGCCGCTCGGGCCGCCGCTCATGCAGTTCGTCGGCGCGTCGATCATCGCGATCGCGGTCGCCGTCTTCAACGGCGCCGGCGGACGCGTGGTCGCCGTCAGTGCGCTGCTCAGCCTGGTCGCGTGGGGCGGTTACACGATCGCCGCGGCAGCGGGACTGGAGGTCGCCGCGGCGAGCGGCATCGGAGCCTTCGTGGCGAGCTTCGTGGGCATCGTGATCGCCTTCCGTCTCCACGTTCCGTCGGTGGCGGTGACGACGGCGGCGATCCTGCCGATGGTGCCGGGCGCCGCGGTGTTCCGCGGGCTTCTGGGTGTCGTCGAGTCCGCGGGCGACACCGCGGTGATGATGACCGGGTTCGCGACGCTCGTGAACGCCGCCGTGATCGGGATCAGCCTCGCCGTCGGCGCCTCGCTCGGCCTCTACCTCGGACAGCCCGTACGGGCGTCTCTGTCGGGCGTGACCCGTTCGCGTGCGAAGGCGCGGCGCTACGACGGGCCGGGGCGCAGCCGCTGACCCGCTCGCTCAGATCGCGCGGCGGCCCTCGAAGGCCCGCCCGAGCGTGACCTCGTCGGCGTACTCCAGGTCACCGCCGACCGGGAGACCGGAGGCGAGTCGGGTCACGCGGATCGACAGCGTCGTCAGTAGGCGGCTGAGATAGGTGGCCGTCGCCTCGCCCTCCAGGTTCGGATTGGTGGCGAGGATCACCTCCTGCACCGTTCCGTCGGCAAGGCGCTGCATGAGCTGCGTGATGCGCAGGTCGTCGGGGCCGACACCGGCGATCGGACTGATCGCGCCCCCGAGCACGTGGTACAGCCCGCGGAACTCCCGCGTGCGCTCGATCGCCGCCACATCCTTCGCATCTTCGACGACGCAGATGAGCGTCTCGTTGCGGCGCGGGTCGCGACAGATCGCGCAGCGATCCTGCTCTGACACATTGCCGCAGATCTCGCAGAAGCGCACCTTCTCGCGCACCTCGACGAGGAGCTGGGCGAGCTGGGAGACGTCGAAGTTCGGCGTCTGAAGGATGTGGAACGTGATCCGCTGAGCGGACTTCGGACCGATCCCCGGCAGACGGCCGAACTCGTCGATCAGGTTCTGGACGATGCCGTCGTACATCAGGAGAACCTCGTCGGCTGCTGGTAGGGCTCTTCACGCACGAAGCGCGCATCGAGGACCTGGCGCACCACCGCCTCGCCGTAGCGCTGGATGCCGTCGGTCGGCGCGGAGCGCACGGGCGCGGGCGGCGGCACGACGGGCGGGATGGCCGCCACATCCGTCGGGTACATCTCTTCGTCGGCGGGATCGACCGGCTCTTCGGGGTCGAACGACGTCGCGACCTCGCCCGCGGGCAGCACGGCGCCCTCGGGCGGCGCCACGGTCAGCGTGCGCATCGCAGACGCTTGGGCGTCTTCGGGCTCCTCGTCGACGGCCAGCTGCGCGACGGGCGCCGCGGGCGCCTCCCCCGCATCCGAGGTCGGGATCGGCGCGACGGCCCACTCGGTGACCGGAGCAGCGGAGGACGCACGAGCGGGACCCGGTCGCTCGGCCGGCGGAGCGGACGGCTCCGCACGAGGCGGCGCGGGGGGTGCTGCGGGAGCCGCCTCAGCGGGCGGGGCGGGGTCGGTGTCCTGGTCGTGGCGCGCGATGTACTTGACCCGGATGCCGAGCACGCCCTGGATCGCCTGACGAAGGTCTTCGCTGGGCCCGGCGCCCGCCGTGCGCTTCTTGAACGCGGCGATGTCGCTCTGGCTGCGGAAGCTGAGCGTGAGGATGTCGCCCTCGAGAGCGGCGACGCGCGCCGCCGTCGCGATCAGCCACGAGCTGCGGCTGATGGTCTCCAGGCGCCCGAGCACCTCGGGCCACGCATCACGCAGTCGCTGCACCGTGACGGGACCGGCCGGGATCTCGGGCGCGGGCTGCGCCGCCGGCTCGGCGACGGGCTCGGCGACGGCCGCGGAGGGGGCAGGCGCGGAGGG
Organism: Microbacterium sp. RG1; assembly: GCF_005347485.1. Classification (NCBI taxonomy): domain Bacteria; kingdom Bacillati; phylum Actinomycetota; class Actinomycetes; order Micrococcales; family Microbacteriaceae; genus Microbacterium; species Microbacterium sp. RG1. Next base: position 1,728,815 of record NZ_CP034121.1, read on the forward strand.
TGCGGGCGCCGCCACCGGGACGGGGGTCGGCGGAACGGGCACGGCCGCAGCCTCGGCCGCGCGGGGGGCGGACGAGGGGGCGGGACGCGCCGCCGCCGGGGCCGCGGGAGCCGAACCGACGGTGGGAGCGTTGGCGAGCACCCGGGCGACCATGAGCTCGAGCTGGAGGCGCGGCGACGTTGCTCCCGACATCTCGTCGAGGGCGGCCACGACGATGTCGGCGGTGCGCGACAGGCGTGCCGTGCCGATGATCTCGGCCTGACGCGACATGCGCTCGAGCTCGTCGGAGGGGATGCCGCGCAGCACGGCGGACGCACCCGCACCGGTGGCGGCGATGACGATGAGATCGCGAAGACGCTCGAGCAGGTCTTCGACGAAACGCCGCGGATCCTGCCCGGTCTGCACGACACGGTCGACCGCGGCGAACGCGGAGGCGGCATCGAGGTCGCCGAAGGCGGTGACGACCTCATCGAGCAGCTCGGCGTGCGTGTAGCCGAGGAGGGCGACCGCGCGTTCGTAGCCGATCGCCGCGTTCTCGGAGCCGGCGATGAGCTGGTCGAGCAGCGACAGCGTGTCGCGCGGCGAGCCGCCGCCCGCGCGGACGACCAGCGGCAGCACCCCGGGCTCGACCGAGACGCCCTCGGTCTCGCACATCTGCTGCACGTATTCGAGCATCGCCGCGGGCGGCACGAGGCGGAACGGATAGTGGTGGGTCCGCGAGCGGATCGTGCCGATGACCTTCTCGGGCTCGGTCGTGGCGAAGATGAATTTGACGTGCGCGGGCGGCTCCTCGACGAGCTTCAGCAGCGCGTTGAACCCCTGCGGGGTGACCATGTGCGCCTCGTCGAGGATGAAGATCTTGAACCGGTCGCGGGCCGGGGCGAAGATCGCCCGCTCGCGGAGATCGCGCGCGTCGTCGACACCGTTGTGGCTGGCCGCGTCGATCTCGACGACGTCGAGGGATCCGCCGCCGCCGCGACCGAGCTCGACACAGCTGTCGCACGTGCCGCACGGGGTGTCGGTGGGGCCTTCGGCGCAGTTCAGACACCGCGCGAGGATGCGCGCGCTGGTGGTCTTGCCGCATCCGCGCGGGCCGGAGAAGAGGTAGGCGTGGCCGATGCGGTCGCCACGCAGGGCCGTCATGAGCGGGTCGGTCACCTGGGACTGCCCGATCATCTCACCGAACGCCTCGGGACGGTAACGGCGGTAGAGGGCTGTGGTCACCCCAGTAGCCTACGGCGTGCCACCGACGTCGCGGCGGGTGCGTTCGCCCGCCGCGACGTCGGGTCAGGCATCGAAGTGCGCCTCGTTCTCGCCGATGAGCGTCGGCCCGGTCACGACGGGAAGCGAGGCGGTGAGCGTGGGCACGGATGCGGAGAGCAGCGTGCCGTCCTCGCGCCTGGCGTCGGCGAACATCTGCAGCGTCGGCCGCCCCGGGCGCACGGGGCCCTGCGTGGCCAGCGGCACGACGAGCTCCTCATCGGGGGAGATCGTGTAGGCGACACCGCGCACGGAGAAGGCGACGTCCTCTCCCCCGGCGCGGTTGCGCACGATCATCTCGTCACGACGCAGCGTGATGTCCAGGTGCGACGCGTGCCACGTGAGCGCGTATGAGAGCTCGGGCCACGCGGCGGGCAGCCGCGGGTCGAACGTCAGCTCGCCGTAGTGGTCGCGCATCCCGCCGAAGCCGGAGACCAGCGACGCCCACACGCCGCCCGCGGAGGCGACATGCACGCCGTCCGCCGCGTTGTTGTGGAGGTCGGCGAGGTCCACGAAGATCGAGTCGAGGAAGTACTCCAGCGCGAGGTCCTGGTAGCCGACCTCCGCCGCCAGGATCGACTGCACGACGCCCGAGAGTGTCGAGTCGCCGGTGGTCAGCGGGTCGTAGTACTGGAAGTCGGCGAGCTTCTCCGCCTCCGTGAAGTGATTGCCCTGCAGGAACAGTGCGAGCACGACATCCGCCTGCTTCAGCACCTGGTAGCGGTAGATCACGAGCGGGTGGAAGTGCAGCAGCAGCGGACGCTGCTCGTCCGGGGTGTTCTCCAGGTCCCACACCTCGCGCTCGAGGAACACGGCGTCCTGCGGATGGATGCCGAGCGCCGGGCTGAAGGGGATGTGCATCGCATCGGCCGCCTTCTCCCAGATCTCCGGCTCCTCCGGGTCCAGACCCAGTCTGTCGGCCATGAGGCGGTAGGCCTCGGGAGCGGCGAGCTCCATCTCGCGGACGGTGCGAGCGGCGAAGCGCAGGTTGAAGCGCGCCATGACGTTCGTGAAGAGGTTGTCGTTGACGACCGTCGTGTACTCGTCGGGACCGGTGACGCCATGGATGTGGAACGAGTCCGCACCGTCGACCTCGTCGCGCCAGAACCCGAGCGAGTTCCACAGCCGCGCGGTCTCGACGGCGATGTCGACCGCCTCGCGGTAGAGGAAGTCGACGTCGCCGGTGGCGCGCACGTACTTGGCGAGCGCGAAGCTCACGTCGGCGTTGATGTGGTACTGCGCGGTTCCGGCGGCGTAGTAGGCCGAGGCCTCCTCGCCGTTGATCGTGCGCCAGGGGAACAGCGCGCCCGCCTCGTTGAGCTGGAAGGCGCGGCGACGCGCGTCGGGGAGCATGTGCACCCGCATCCGCAGGGCGTTGCGTGCCCAGTGCGGGCTCGTGTACGTGAGGAAGGGCAGCACGTACACCTCGGTGTCCCAGAAGTAGTGCCCGCTGTATCCCGAGCCCGAGACGCCCTTGGCGGGCACGCCCAGACCGTCGGCACGGGCCGCCGCCTGCGCGAGCTGGAAGAGGCACCAGCGTGTGGCCTGCTGCAGGTCGTCGTGTTCGGCGATGCGCACGTCCGAGCGGTCCCAGAAGGCGTCGAGCCATGCGCGCTGCACGGCGTACTGCGTCGCCACGCCCTCCTGGAGGGCGCGATCGAGCGTGCGGCGGCACCGGTCGACGAGCTCGGCCGCGGGCACCCCGCGCGAGGTGTGGTAGCTGACGAGCTTCGTGACCTTGACGGGAACCCCGGCCTTCGCCTGCACGCGGAACACGTTCTTGGCGATGTCAGGCTGGATGAGGGTGCGCGCCGTGTACTCGTTCGTGGTCTCGACGATGTGGTCGGCGGCGACGGCGAGCGTCATCTCCGAGTGCGTCACCTTGTAGCTGAGCACGGAGCGCGCGCCGTCCTGCCAGAACTCCTGCGGCTGCAGCACCCGCTCCTCGATGCGCTCGGCGCGGCGCGGGTCGAAGCCGGCTTTGAGCTTGCTCGCCGGCCGACCGCCGTACACGTCCTCGCCGTCCTGGCGGTTCACGAGCTGACAGCTGATGGTCACGGGTGCATCGGCGTTGAGCACCGTCACCTCGATGCTCATCAGCGCGAGGTGCTTCTCCTCGAACGACACCATGCGCTCGAAGTCGATGCGCACCTCCTTGCCGGAGGGCGTGCGCCAGAGCAGGTGTCGGCGCAGCACGCCGTCGCGCAGGTCGAGGATGCGCTCGTACTCGAGGATCTCGGCGACATCGAACGAGAGCGGCTCGTCGTCGACGTAGACCCGCATGACCTTGGCATCCGGGGCGTTGATGATCGTCTGCCCGACCTCGGCGAACCCGTAGGCCTGCTCGGCGTGACGGATCGGGAACACCTCGTGGAAGCCGTTGATGAAGGTGCCCTGCTCGTGGCCGAAGCGCCCCTCGGGCTGATTCCCCCGCAGCCCCAGGTATCCGTTGCCCACGGTGAACAGCGTCTCGGTGACGCCCGCCTCGTCGATGTCGAACGAACGCTCGACGAGTCGCCACGGGTCGACCGGGAAACGGTCTCTATCGATCATGAACATGCCTTCCGCCGGTGACACGGCCAGGGATTCGGGTGAGGAGATGCGATCGGGTATCGCAAAAGAACCGGCTCAGTCTACGAAGGCGGCGAGGTCGTCCACGACCACATCCGCGCCGGCGGCGCGCAGCGCCTCGGCACCGACGCCGCGATCGACGCCCACGACCAGGGCGAAGCCCGCGGCCTGAGCGGATGCGGCACCGCTCAGCGCGTCTTCGACGGCGGCGCTGCGCGCGGGATCGACCCCCAGCATCCGCGCGCCGCCGAGGAAGACGTCGGGCGCGGGCTTGGACGCGAGGTTCTCGCGCTCGGCGACGACGCCGTCCATCACGACGGCGAACCGGTCACGGATGCCGGCGGCGGCGAGCACCTCTTCCGCGTTCTTCGAGCTGGAGACCACGGCGACGGGCACGCCGCGCTCGCGGAGCTGATCGACCAGGCGCAGCGAGCCGGGGTACGGCGCGATCCCCTCGCCGCGCAGCACCCGGGCGAAGACCTCGTTCTTCCGGTTGCCGATGCCGCAGACCGTGTCCGCGGACGGATCGTCGTCCGGCTCACCCCAGGGCACCTCGACGTCGCGCGAACGCAGCAGGCTCGCGACGCCGTCATAGCGCTTCTTGCCGTCCAAGTGCAGGAAGTAGTCCTGCTCCGTGTAGGGCGGGGTGATGCCCCACGCGGCGAACAGCTCCTCGAACATCGTCTGCCAGGCGTGCATGTGCACCTCGGCCGTCGGGGTGAGCACCCCGTCGAGGTCGAAGAGCACGGCGTCGTAGGAAGACAGATCGGGCAGGTCGGTCACGAAGCCTCCAAAGTTGCGCTCGACCGGGCGCACCCAGCGTAGTCGCGGCAGGTTACGCGTCGGTGTCGCGCGCGCTCAGGCGACGCGGGCGACGGCAAGTGCCTGCCGCGCGATCTCCAGCTCCTCGTTCGTGGGCACCACGAGCACGGTCACCGACGAGTCCGGGGTGGAGATCGTCCGGATGCCCTTGCGCCGCTCCTCGTTGGCGGCCGCATCCAGCTCGACGCCGAGGAAACCGAGCGTCTCCAGGGCTGCGGCACGGATGAGGGGCGAGTTCTCGCCGACGCCCGCCGTGAACGAGATCACGTCGACGCCGCCCAGCTGGGCGATGTAGGAACCGATGTAGGCGCGAAGGCGATGGATGTACACGTCGAAGGCGAGCGACGCGGGACCGTCGCCGGCTTCGCGGCGGTCCTCGATGTCGCGCATGTCCGACACTCCGGCGAGCCCCAGCATCCCGCTGCTCTTGTTCAGGAACGCATCGAGCTCCGCCGGGGACATCTCTTCGCGTCGCGCCAGAACGAGCAGGATCGACGGGTCGAGATCTCCCGAACGGGTGCCCATCACGAGCCCCTCGAGCGGGGTGAGCCCCATCGACGTCTCGACCGAGTGGCCTCCGTCGATGGCGGTGATGGATGCGCCGTTGCCGAGGTGGAGCACGATCTGCTTGAGGCTGCGCAGCGGGCGGCCGAGGTACTCGGCGACGGACTCCGAGACGAACTTGTGACTCGTTCCGTGGAACCCGTACCGGCGGATGCGGTGCTTGCGGGCGATGGCGCGATCGATGGCGTACGTGTAGGCCGCCGGCGGCAGCGTCTGATGGAACGCCGTGTCGAAGACCGCGACGTGGGGCAGGTCGCCGAAGGCCGCACGCGCCGCGCGGATCCCCTGGACCGCGCCGGGGTTGTGCAAGGGGGCCAGCACCGAGAGCTCATCGATGTTGATCTCGACGAGGTCGGTGATGAGCGTGGGCTGGAAGAAGCGCGCTCCGCCCTGGACGACGCGGTGACCGACGGCGACCGGGGCGTTCTCGGTCAGCGACGGACCGTGCTCGGCGAAGGCGTCGAGCATCACCTGGAACCCGACGGCGTGGTCGGGGATCGGCAGCTCCTGCGTGTAGGTGGCATCGACCGCCGCCGCCCCCACACCCGTGAAGTGCACCTTGTGGCTGGCCGCTCCCATGCCCTCGCCGATGCGCTCGACGAGCCCGGACGCCAGCGCCGTCTCGGTCTCGACGTCCAGCAGCTGGTACTTGAACGAGGACGAGCCACTGTTGATGACGAGAACGACGCTCACGTTCATGCCTTCCCTTCGGATGCGGGCTCATCGCCCTGAGCCTGGATCGCGGTGATCGCGATGGTGTTGACGATGTCCTCGACCAGCGCACCGCGCGACAGGTCGTTGATGGGCTTGTTCAGACCCTGCAGGACGGGGCCGATCGCGATCGCCCCGGCCGAGCGCTGCACGGCCTTGTAGGTGTTGTTGCCGGTGTTGAGGTCGGGGAAGACGAAGACCGTGGCGCGACCCGCGACGGGCGAGCCCGGCATCTTCTTGGAGGCGACGGCGGCGTCTGCGGCCGCGTCGTACTGGATGGGACCCTCGACGGGAAGCTCGGGTGCGCGCTCTCGCACGATGACGGTCGCCTCACGCACCTTCTCGACATCCGCTCCCGACCCGGACTCACCGGTCGAGTAGGACAGCATGGCGACGCGCGGCTCGATGCCGAAGCGGTCGGCGGTCTCGGCCGAGGAGACGGCGATGTCGGCCAGCTGCGGCGCCGTCGGGTCGGGGATGACCGCGCAGTCGCCGTAGACCAGGACGCGATCGGCGAGCGCCATGAGGAAGACGCTGGAGACGACGCCGACGCCCGGACGCGTCTTGATGATCTCGAAGGCAGGGCGGATGGTGTGGGCCGTCGTGTGCGCGGCGCCCGAGACCATTCCGTCGGCGAGACCGAGGTGCACCATGAGCGTGCCGAAGTACGAGACGTCGGTGACGGTGTCGGCGGCGCGCGCCATCGTCATCCCCTTGTGCTCGCGAAGACGCGTGTACTCCTCGGCGAACTTCTGCACCAGGACGGGATCGAACGGGCTGATGACCTGGGCCGCGGCGATGTCGATGCCGAGCTCGAGAGCGCGCGAGCGGACCTCGACCTCCTCACCCAGGATGATGAGGTCGGCGATGCCGCGGGCGAGGACGGTGGCGGCTGCGCGCAGCACGCGGTCGTCGTCGCCCTCGGGCAGCACGATCCGACGGCGGTTCGAGCGCGCCCGTTCGACGAGCCCGTACTCGAACATGAGGGGCGTGACGACGGTGGGCTTGGCGAGGCCCAGCAGACGCGTCAGCTCGGCGCCGTCGACGTGCCTCTCGAACAGCGACAGCGCCGTGTCGTAGGAGCGCTGCGAGTCGGCGGCCAGCCGGCCACGGGTGTTCATGATGCGCACGGATGTGTCGTAGGTGTCACGGTCGGTCGCGATGATCGGGAGCCGGGACCCGAGGCCGTCGATCAGGCGGTCGATGTCGGCCGGCAGTGGGAAGGGACCGTTGAGGACGATGGCCGACAGCGACGGGAACGTGCCGGAGGCATGCGCGAGCAGGGTCGCGAGCAGCACCTCGGTGCGGTCGGCGGGGATGACCACGACCGCCCCGTCGCTGAGCCGCGGGAGCACGTTGGCGGGGCTCATGGCGGCGACGATCACGCCGAGCACCTCGCGCGTCAGCAGTTCCTCGTCACCCTTCACAAGCGTTCCGTCGACGGAGCGCATGACGCCCCGGACGGTCGGGGCCACCAGGAAGCGGTCCTCGGGAAGTGCCCACACGGGCACCTCGATACCCGCGGGGACGATGTCACGGACGGCCCCGATGGTCTCGTCCAGCATCGAGGGGTCGACGCGGGTGGCGACCACGGCGAACAGCTCCGCGCGGGCCTGACGCAACTCGCCGACCGAGAGCTTCGCGATCTGGGCGATGTCGGCGGGCGTGCGCGGATCGCTCGTGCCGAGCTGCTCGCTCTGACCCTGCTGGGCACGGCCCCCGACGACCAGCAGCACGGGGGCACCGAGATTCGCCGCGATGCGGGCGTTGTAGCCGAGTTCGGCGGGGCTGCCCACATCCGTGTAGTCGCTGCCGAGGATGACGACCGCGTCGCACTGCGCCTCGACGGTCTTGTACCGCTCGACGATGCGCGCGAGTGCCGCATCCGGGTCGGCGTGCATGTCGTCGTAGCCGACGCCGATGCAGTCGTCGTAGGCGAGGTCGACGCCGTCGTGGTCGAGCAGCATCTCGAGCACGTAGTCGCGCTCGGTCGTCGAACGGGCGATGGGGCGGAAGACGCCCACACGCGCGGTCGCATGGCTGAGCGCTTCGAGCACTCCCAATGCGATCGTGGACTTTCCCGAATGACCTTCCGCGGACGTGATGAGGATGCTCTGAGCCACCCGATCAGCCTAGGCGCGCCTCATGTGGGGAGCCAGATGAGGCGTCCGTGAATAAACTCCGCTCCCCCGGCAGCCGCTCTCGCCGCCCCACTTGCCCGCAGGGGGTCGGGGGTCAGAGCCAGGCGGGCGGGTCACCGCCGAGGCGCGTGGCCACGCGATCGAAACGCAGGGTCGCCTCGCCCACCCGGAAAGGCGGCGGCGCGAGCAGGAGCGCACCCTCCGAAGTCTCGATCCGCTGTCCCGCAACTGTCACGGAATCGGCGCCGGATGCGGATGCGGCGCCCTCCCCGGCGAGCGTCGTCAGTGCGTGGGCGGTGCGGGCCAGGGACAGTCGCCACCTGCTGCCACGCCCCGAGATCTGGCGGCGGGTGAGTCCGGCGACGGCGGCGGCCGCCGCGAGGTACCCCGTCGTCCAGTCGAGGGCCTGCACGGGCAGCGAGACAGGGGCCGCCGCATCCGCGTGCCGCATGCCGATGTCGGCGATTCCGGTCGAGAACTGCACCAGCGAATCGAATCCGCGTCGGCCGGCCCAGGGTCCGCTCCAGCCGTACGCGCGAACCCCGACCTCGACGAGTCCGGGGCGCAGGCGATGTCGTTCATCCTCGCCCAGCCCCAGGTGGTCGATGGCACCCGCGCGGTAGCCGTGCACAAGGACGTCGGCGGCAGCCAGCAGATCGGAGAGCGTACGCCGCCCGGCGGGTGTCTTCGCGTCCAGGCGCGCGGAGCGCTTGCCGGCCATGACGTACGGGAGCACGGCGGGTTCGTCCCACGTGTCGGGGTCGATGCGGAGCACGTCGGCGCCGAGGCCTGCCAGCACCTGCGTGGCGGCGGGCCCCGCGATGACACGGGTCAGATCGAGCACACGAAGCCCCGCGAGCGGTCTGGCCGGCTCGGGATGCCAGGTCGAACCCGCGTCTGTCGGCCCCGTATCGATGCGGGCGATGAGGGGCTCCGAGGCGACGGCGGAGCCGGGCACGGACCGCATCCACTCCGCGCGGGTGCGCAGCGTCGCCGCCGCACCGCCCGCCGCGACGATCGCCGATTCAAGCTCGTCCGCGCCGCGGTGGGCGATCGCGGCGGACAACTCCTCGACGGTCCGCGCGTCGGGAAGCGCGAGTGCGGCCAGCAGGGCCGCCCGATGGTGCGGCGCGTTGGCATGCGTGCGGATCCACGAGCCGTCTGCGGTCGGGAAGGCGCCGGACAGGGGATCCCAGGGCGAAGGGAACGACCCCTGAGCGGGCCGGATGTGGCGGCCGAGCCACGCGTCGACGAGGGTGCGATCCACCCGCACCTCGGGGCCGGGGAGCAGAGACGCGCTCTGCATCAGCGCGTCGACGGCCGAGGCCAGCGCGCCCATCGCCGTCGTGGCCAGCGTCGAGACGGGCAGGGCGTCATCGAGGTGCGCGACCCCGCTCAGGCCGACGTCACCTCCGACGTCGAGGATGCGGCGGAGCTCGTCCTGTGCGGTGTCCCGGTGCACGGCGCCACCCTACGCTCGAGGCACGTCGACGGGAAAAGAAAAGACTCTCCGCGAACCCGGCAGAGCCTGGTTACCCTTGCTACGTTTCCGTCCTGGGGGAGTTGGCCTGGATGCCGCCTCGCGGAGAGCTGACACAAGTCTAACCCAGCCCGCACACCGCCGCTCACGGCGAATACCCCGCCCCATGCTCCGCAGCGCACGTTACGATCGGGACACGATCGCGCCGACGGGAAGGCATCCGGCATGACCGATACCGCACGAGTCCTCACCGACGAGGTCGATTCCGCGATGGACGCCGAGCGGTTCACCCGCTTGACGCGCGCGATCGGCAAGAGCGTCGCCACCGTCATCGACGGCAAGCCCGATGCGGTGCGCAGCGCCCTCGTGGCCCTCCTCGCCGAGGGTCACCTGCTCATCGAGGACGTCCCCGGCGTCGGCAAGACCATGCTCGCCCGTGCGCTGGCGGCATCCGTCGACGCGACCGTGCGCCGCATCCAGTTCACGCCGGATCTTCTTCCGGGCGACGTGACGGGCGTGTCGGTGTTCGATCCCGTCGCCCGCGAGTTCGAGTTCAAGCGCGGCGCTGTGTTCGCCCACATCGTCATCGCCGACGAGATCAACCGCTCCTCCCCCAAGACGCAGTCCGCACTGCTGGAGGCGATGGAGGAACGTCAGGTGACCGTCGACGGCGAGGCGCATCACCTCCCGGACCCGTTCCTCGTGGTCGCGACCCAGAACCCTCTCGACATGGAGGGCACGTACGCACTGCCCGAGGCGCAGCGCGACCGCTTCATGATGCGCATCTCGATGGGGTATCCGGATGCGGCGGCAGAGGCTCTCATGCTCCGCCAGCGCGAGACCGAGAACCCGCTGTCCCACATCCACCCCGTCGTGCACGCGGAAGAGGTGCTGGGGCTGATCGCCTGGGCCCGACGCATCCACGTCGCGCCTGCCATCGAGGAGTACGCCGTGGCGCTGGCCCAGGCCACGCGTACGCATCCCGAGGTGCGCCTCGGGGCGAGCCCACGGGCGACCCTCCAGCTCGTGCGGGCCGCGAAGGTGTGGGCGGCGCTCGAGGGGCGCGCGTTCGTCATCCCCGACGACATCGCGGCGCTGGTCGTGCCCGTCTTCGCGCACCGGATCATCGCGACGCGCTCCTCCAGCACCCGGGGCTCGGATTCGCACTCGGTGCCCAAGATCCTGGAGCGCATCGTCGACAGCGTCCGCGTTCCCCTCGCCGCGCGCACCTGAGCGCATGAGACGCAGCTGGCCGCTCACGGCGCGGGGAACCGGTGCCGTCGTCCTCGCTCTCGCCTGCTTCGCCGCAGCGAACCAGCTGGGTCTCGTCGAGCTGGTCTTCGTGGGGCTGCTCCTCGTCTCGCTCGTGGTGGCCGGGCTGGTCGCCGTCTATGCAGCGCGCGGTCGCGCCGAGGTCACCCGCACCGTCGTGCCCGCGGTACCGGATGCGGGCGACGAGATCGAGGTGACCGTGCGGGTCGGGGCGCACTCCGCACTTCCGACCTCCGGCGGCCGCTGGCGCGACTCGATGCCGGACGGTATCGAAGGCGGCGGCCCGGGCACCTTCCCCGCCGTCTCCTCCGGGTTCAGTCGTGACGATCGTGCGGTCGTCGTGGGGTATCGGGCCCGGGTGCGCCGCCGCGGCATCCATTGGATCGGCCCCTTCGAGCTCAGCTCGCTGGATCCGTTCGGCGTCGCCCGGCGCACCGTCGCCCAGGGCGAGCTGACGCGGCTGGTGGTGACGCCCGCGGTCGAGGAGCTGCTTTCGCTGGCGGGCGTCGCCGGCGCCTCGGGCGGCAGTCTCTCGCGCGCGACGAACCGGCTCGGACAGGGCACCGACGACGTGATCGCCCGCCCATGGGCGCCCGGCGACTCCATGCGCCGCATCCACTGGCGCGCCTCCGCCCACCGCGACGAGCTCATGGTGCGCCAGGAGGAGCAGGAGAGTTCGCCCGAGGCGACGATCGTCTTCGATCGCGCGCTGGGCCGCTTCTCCCCCGATGCCACCGAGGCCACCGGCTCCAATCCCGCCTTCGAGGCCGCCGTGGGCGCGGTCGCGTCCGCGCTGGCACGACTCGTCGCCGACGGGTACACCGTCGCACTCATCGAGCCCGACGGCGTCCCGCTGTGCGACCACGTGGAGCCGGCGGATGCGCCGGCGCTCGAGGCCGCGATGCTCGTGCTGGCGACGGTGCAAGCGCGGCTGGACGACCGCCTCGGTGCGCTCGCGGGACTGTTCGCGGGCGAGACGACGGGTCCGCTCGTGCTGGTCACCGGCGCGCTGTCGCAGACGGATGCGGCGATGCTCGCCACCGTGGGTCACCACAGCGCCTTCCCCGTGCTGCTCAGCACCGCTCCCGCACCCGGGGCGTTCGACGCGGCGACCGGATGGACGGCCGCGGCGCTCGGCAACGACGTCGCCGACGCGTGGCGTGACGCGGTCTCGGAGAGGCTCCCCCATGCCGGCTGAGAAGACCACGCACGCCCAGGGGCAGGCCGCGCTGGCCGTCGGTGTGTTCGTCGCGCTCGTCGCCACGACGCTTCCGGTGATGCGCGTCATCGCGCCGGGCGCCTGGGTCGCGGCGGGGTTCGGACTCGCGGCCGTCGTCCTGGCCCTCGGCGCGGTGCTGCGCCGCGTCGGCGTCGCGGGGCTCGTGGTCACCGGCATCGACATCGTCGTCTGGGTGCTCGCGCTGACCCTGCTCTATCTGCGCGACAGCGCCTGGGGCGGGCTCGTCCCCTCCCCGGCGTCGTTCGACGCGGTGGGCGCGCTGGTCTCCGCGGCGGTGCAGGAGATGGCGGTGGGGGCGGCGCCGTTGACCGCGACGCCCGCGCTGTCGTTCTTCGTCGTCGCCGCGATCGGGGCGCTCGCCATCGTCCTCGATCACGTCGTCATCACGACCCGGATGCCGCTGCTCGCCGCCATCGCCCTCGTCGCCGTCGCCGTCGTTCCCACCATCGCGGTGCCGGCGTCGATGGATGTGTTCGCCTTCGTCCTGCTGGCCGCCAGCATCCTGTTCCTGCTCGCGACCGACACGCGCACCCACCGCGGCACGACCGGCCCGCGCGGTGCGCCCGCCGCGGCGTCGGCCGCTCTCATCGCGGTCGCATCGATCGCCGTGGCGGTCGTCGTCACACCGCTGCTGCCCGCCCCCGACGGCGAGGCGGCGGTAAGCGGAGTCGGCAGCAGCGGCATCAACCCGACCCTGCGCCTCGGCGACGACCTGCGGCGGCCGAACCCCGTCGAAGTGCTGCGGGTGCGCTCGTCCGAGCCCCGCGCTCCGTACCTGCGCGCCGTGACGTTGTCGAGCTTCGCGGGCGAGGTCTGGCGGCCGGACGAACGCGATGCGACGCCGGTGGGCGCAGGGCCCGGGTTCGGCCCGGTGCGCACCGATCCCGACATCGCTCGCACCAGCGCCGACACGAAGATCGACATCGTGAAGCTGAACACCCCGTACCTGCCCATCCCCTTCCCCGCGACGGCGATCGGCGGGCTCACGGGCGACTGGGGCATCGTGGCCGACAACCGCACGGTCGTCAGCGAAGACGGGGATTCGCGCGGCCAGAGCTACGAGGTCATCACCGAGACGCCCACCCCCACGCTGGAGCAGATCCGTGCTGCGACCTCCCGCGGCGCCGACGTCGACCCCGAACTCCGCGAGATCCCCGACGACACCCCGGCGAACGTGTCCGAGCTCGCCCGGGCCGTCACCGCCGAGACGAGCAACGACTACGACGCCGCGTTCGCCCTGCAGCGCTGGTTCCGCTCGAGCGAATTCACCTACTCGCTGGACGCACCCGTCCAGGAGGGTTTCGATGGAGCGGGCGTCGACGCGATCGGACAGTTCCTCGAAGTGCGCAGCGGATACTGCGTGCACTTCGCCTCCGCCTTCGCCGCCATGACGAGGTCGCTGGGGATGCCGACGCGCATCGTGATCGGCTACCTGCCCGGCACCGCCACGACGGATCGGATCGACGGCGACCTCGTCTACTCGGTCTCGAGCGACCTGCTGCACTCCTGGCCCGAGGTGTACTTCGAGGGCATCGGCTGGGTGCCGTTCGAGCCGACCAACAGCCTCGGCGTGCCGACCGTGTTCTCCAGCGGTGTGGGCACCTCGCTGGATCAGATCGACTCCGCATCCCCGGCACCGACGGCGGAAGCCACGCCCACCACCGCTGCGACCGAGCGCCCCGACACCCCGGACAGCCCGCAGGCCGGCACGGTCGACGGCAGCGCCGGAACCGGCGCGATCGTTCCCGCCGTGTGGGTGACGATCGCCGCCCTCCTCCTGCTGACGGCTCCCGCGCTGGTCCATGCGCTGCGTGGCCGCCGGCGCCTGATCCTCGCCGCGCGGGGTGACGCGAGCGCGGCGTGGCTGTTCGTGGAGGAAGCGGCGATCGATCTCGGGCTGCCGGTCCCCGCGAGCGCATCGCCGCGTGCGCTGGCCGAGCGCCTCGTCGCGGCGGGGGCAGCGGCGGAGGATCTGCGGCTGCTCGTGGACGCGATCGAGCACGCCAGCTACGCGCCCGCATCCGCGGCGTCGATCAATGACGGCAGCGGCCTCGCCACGGCGGCCTCGCGCGTGCGGCGCGCGCTGATGGATCAGGCCACGGCTCCGCGACGCATCCTCGCCGTCGTCGCACCGCGCTCTCTCGTCATCCGTCCCGGCACGACCGCGGCCGGCGCGGGCTGGCACGAGCACGCTCGCACACCGCTGTAGACAGAAGATGAGCGTCACCCCGCGGACGGGGTGACGCTCATCTGATGGCGGAAGTGACAGGATTTGAACCTGCGAGGCGAGTTACCCCGCCTACATGGATTCCAGCCATGCTCCTTAGGCCGCTCGGACACACTTCCAAGGAGCGATCCTAACACGGGCGGTCGCCGGCACCCGCGCGCGGGCTCCGCTCACCCCGCGTCGTCGCCGGGTTCCGCACGCTCCGGAAGAAGCACGATCCCACCCGAGGAGTGCGCCGAACGGGCGAGCTCCTCGATCCACTCGCGGCTGATCTCGGCGGGCTCCGGGTCGTCGAACACGAATCTCAGCGGGATGGAGGGGGCGAACCAGAGGGTGCTGCGCCCGCCCTCCTCGCTGTCCGGATGCGTGAGCGAGACCGTGAAGCTCTCGCCGCGGCGCAGCTTCGTGGCGATGACGACTTTCAGATGCGCGAGGGCGCGATCCTCGATCTCCACCGCCGTCTCGCCCGCTCCGTAGAAGATCTGTCCCATGCCGTTCACGGTATGCGAGCACTTTCGCCGGTTCGCGGACTCCACTCCGAGCGCGCACGAAATGTCCCCGACGCGCGCTCAGCGCCGCAGCGTGTGCGAGGGCGGCTCGCCGTAGGCCTCGGCGTACTGGTGCGCGAAGCGGCCCGTGTGGGCGAAGCCCCACCGCGCCGCGATCTCCCGCACGGTGCGGGCACCCGCATCCGCGGCCATCAGATCGGCGTGCGCCCCCTCGAGCCGGATGCGGCGCAGGAACGCCGACGGCGACATCTCGTACGAACGCCGGAAGGCGAGTTGCAGACCGCGCACCGACGTCCCCGCGGCGAGCGCGACGTCGCCGATGGTGATGGGTTCGGCGACGTGCTCCTCCATGAACGCGATCGCCCGGCGCACGGTGCGCGGCGAGCTCTGCGCGCGCGTGTGCGAGTGCTCGCCCAACAGCGGGAAGGAGGTCGCGATGGTCGCCACGAGCTGGTGCGTGAACTGGGCGCGCAGGAGCGGCGACGTGGCCACAGTCTCGTCGGCGAGCAGGGTCGCCTCGATGAAGCGCAGCGTCTCGGCGACGATCGAGTGGCGCTGGGCGCTGCCGTTGACCCGGTCGGTCCGAAGCCGCGGCGGCTCCTCCCCCAGCATCCCGCGCAGCACCCGATGGAACGTGTCGGCGTCGAGGCTGACCGCCCGCAGCTGCAGCTGGGTGAAACGTGCCGAGAACGCGGTCGCCGGCGGTACGAGGAACGGGATGCGGCCGTCGCCGCTCTCCTGGCCCACCGACCACCGATGACGGCCGGCGACCGCGTGGGCGACGATGAACTGGGGGAACTCCTCCGCGTCCGTACGGTTCGATCCGCCGAAGCGGAGCGCCGTGGCCATGAGGGTGCTGTCACTCACGGCCGCCATCTGGTAGCGGAATCCGGCCGGCGGGTCGGCCGTCAGAACCATCGAGGTGTTGAAGAGCTCGCTCACCGATTCCTGCGCGCGTTGCGGGTCATCCGTCTGCAGTCCACGGCGGGAAGGTGCTCCCTGGTTCACGCCCCGTCACCTGAAACGACGACCGTGGAATCCAACCTACCCAACTGCCCTCCTCGCGCGCCGATCACGGCGCATCCCCACACTGTGCGATCACCCGCCCGCCGGCTCGGTATCGATCCGATCCACGCGGGAAGTATCCGCCACACGCAGCCGCGTGACAGCAACGAGAATCGAGGTCGTTCGTGCACGAACAAAGAGGGTTGACACCGGATACGCGATCTGGCATATCCGCATCCGGTCACCGAGAGCGACCTGGACGACGTGTGGATCCGCTCAGTGCGAGGAGCCGTCGAGAAGCGCCGTCACCTGGTCGAAATCGAGCGTCTGCGCGATCTCCTCCGCGCGGTCGTAGCGGGATCCGGCCAGCACGACGAACACGGCGCCGACCACGTCGACGAAGCCGACGCAGTCCTCGCCGCGCAGGGCCCGATAGCGTTCGGGGGCGATGCGCTCCCACCGCAGTTCCTCGACGTCCGGGGCGTCAGCGGTGACGTCGGCGGCGGTACCGGCTGCGGGCGTGCGGTTCTCCGGCATCATCTGCAGCGTCATCGTCGCCTCCTGCTCCGTGGGGTTTCCTCCACTGTGCGCCCGGGCGGTAGCAAACAGCTGAGGCTTGACTTATCGGCTGCTGCTCGCCTACGCGTGCACGGGCGACCCGGACGAGCCGCCCGTGCAGCGCCTCAGCCGAGGAAGGGGCGCAGGTCGGGGTAGCCGCTGGTCTGCCAGGCGCCGTCGACGACGACGTTCTCGCCGTTGATGTAGGAGGCGTCATCCGACGCGAGGAACAACGCCACGCCGGCGATCTCCTCGGGCTCGGCCGGACGGCCCGCCGGGATGCGGGCCATGTACGCCTCGGGAACACCGGGCATGGTCATGAGACCGCCGGTGAGCGGCGTCGCCACGAGACCTGGCGAGACCGCGTTGACGCGGATGCCGTCGCCGGCGAGCTCCAGCGCGGCGTTCTTCGTGAGCATCACGACACCGGCCTTGGCGGCCGAGTAGCCCGCGCCGAAGTGCATCGGGACGAGCGAGTTCAGCGACGCGATGTTCACGATCGACCCCTGCTGCCCTTCGGCGAGGAAGTGCTCGGCGCCGAGCTTCGTGCCGAGGAAAGCGCCGTAGAGGTTGAGGCGGATGTTGAAATCCCACGTCGCGAGGTCCATGTCCACGATGCGGCCCGGCCGGGATCCGCCGGCGACGTTGTAGACCGCGTCGATGCGTCCGAAGCGTTCGCGTGCGCCGTCGAAGAGCGCCGCCATCCCGCCTTCGTCGGTGACGTCGGTCGCGAGTCCCGCGACGCTGTCGCCGAACGTGGCGCCGGCGGCGGCGACCGCCTCGGCGTTGATGTCGGCGACGAAGACCCGAGCGCCCTCATCCACCAGGCGACGCGTGATCGCCGCGCCGATTCCGGAGACGCCTCCGGTGACGATCGCGACCTTGCCGTCGAAACGTGCCATGACTGCCTTCCCGCGACGACCGGGCGGCGTCGCTGCTCGACAGCAGTCTAGGCAATCTATCTGACATATGTCTTATAGATCGCGGGTCAGGTCAGAGCTGCCACCAGCCGGCGGACGCGGTCAGGATGACAGCGACCGCACGATCGAGATCCGCCATGTCCGTGCGCAGCCATTCTTCGATCGCCCCCACCGTCCCGGCCGCGGCATAGGCGACGGCGAGCGAGACCGCGGCGGCATCGCCCGCGATCGCCGCGGGCACGATACCGGGACGCTGGTGCACCCACTGCTCCAGTCCCTGCCGGAGGCTCCGCTCGAGCCCCGCACGCACCGGCGCCGCGAGCAGCGGCTCCATCGCCGACCGGTACACAACGGCGCGCGTACGGACGTGCTCCAACAGCATCCGCTCGCCGTCGCCGATCGCCGCATCCGCACCGAGGGTCGCGGTCACCTCCTGCAGCTCCGCCTCGAGCGCGTCGGCCATCAGCTCCGCGACGCCCGCGGTATGCCGATAGAAGGTGTCGCGCGTGACGCCGGCGGCACGGCAGAGGTCGGTCACGCTGATCTGCGACAACCGCGTGGTGGATGCCAGCTCGAAGGCCGCGGCACGCAGGCGCTCCTGCGTGCGACGCACCCGCGGATCCATCCGCCCATGCTAAGCGCACGCGCAGAGGCGGCCGCCCGGTATCCGGACGGCCGCTTCCCCCGCGAAGGTCAGTGCACCGGCATCCCGCCCGTCACGGCGATCGTCTCGCCGACGACGTAGCTGGATTCCTGGGAGGCGAGGAAGACGAACGCCGGGGCGAGCTCGACGGGCTGGCCGGCCCGTCCGATCGGCGTCTGCGAGCCGAACTCCTCGATCTTCTCGTTCGGCACGTATGCGGGCTGCAGGGGCGTCCAGATCGGACCGGGAGCCACACCGTTGACGCGGATCCCGCGTTCGATCAGCTGCTGCGACATCGCGCGCGTCCAGTTGGCGATTCCCGCCTTCGAGACCGCGTACTCGGCCAGCGAGGGCGAGGGCTGGAAGCCCTGCACACTCGAGGTCGTGATGATCGCCGCGCCGGGCTTCAGATGGGCGGAGGCGGCCTTGGTCAGCCAGAACAGCGGATAGATGTTGGCTTTCACGACGTGGTCGAGCGTGTGCGTCTCGAAGTCGTCGATGCTGTCGACGGTCGGCATCGTGCCGGCGTTGATCACGAGGATGTCGAGGCCGCCGAGCTCGTCGACGGCGCGCTCGACGACGTCGATGTTGATCTGCTCCTGCTGGAGGTCTCCCGGAAGGAGGACGGCCTTGCGACCCTCCTTCTCGATGAGCGCCGCGACCTCCTCCGCCTGCGCCTGTTCCTCGGGCAGGTAGCTGAGCGCCACATCCGCGCCCTCGCGGGCATAGGCGATCGCCACCGCGCGGCCGATGCCGGAGTCGGCGCCGGTCACGAGGGCCTTCCGCCCGGGCAGGCGCCCCAAGCCGATGTAGCTGGTCTCGCCGTGGTCGGGCGCGGGATCCATCGCGTGGATGTCTCCCGGCGCGCTCTGCTGCTGGGGCGGGAAGGGCGGCCGGGGGAACTGGGTGGTCGGATCCTGGGCGTCGTACATGCTCATCGCGCGGGCCCCTCTCAGCGCGCCGCCGGCGCGCGGTTCTCGGCACTGACCATCCACGCGAGCTGCTCGAGGCGCTCGAGGACCGCGTGCAGGATGTCGGCGCTCGTCGGGTCCTCGTCATCCACCTCGTCATGCACGTCGCGGCAGGTGCCGATCGTGGCCTCGAGACGTTCCGTGATGAGGTCGATGACCTCGCTCGTGTCGATCTCTCCCTGCGGGAACTCCGGCAGCGTGGTGGTCTCGGCGACCGTGTCGCTGCGGCCGTCCGGGAGGGCGTGCAGCGCCCGCATCCGCTCCGCGACGGTGTCGCTGAACTCGCGGGCGGCGTCGATCACCTCGTCCAGCTGCAGGTGGGTGTCGCGGAAGTTGCGGCCGACCACGTTCCAGTGCGCCTGCTTGCCCTGCAGCGACAGCTCGATCAGATCGACGAGCACCTTCTGCAGGTTGTCGCTGAGTTTCTGGGATGCGGTGAACCCACTCTCCGCGTTCTGCTCCTCGGTGAGTCCGGCTCCTGCTCCACCCTTCGCAGGGCGGCGGCGGTTGCGCGTGGTGCTCGATGCTTTCGTGGCGGCCATGTCGTCCTCCTTCGTCGTCGAGGACGGGTCGTGCCCGTCGCTCGGTGTCTGACGGATGCGAGGCTAACCCCGGCTCCGCGCACGCCGGCGGGGGGTTGTCCACCCCGCCGGCGGTTGCTAGCGCTCGCGCGCCCGACGGCGCTTAACCCGCCCGCGCGCCGCATGCAAGCCTGCCCCCGCGGCACGGGAGGGCGCCTAACGTGACTGACGTGCCCCGGCCCTCCTCCGACCTCTCGTCCTACGCCGCGATCGGCGACGGGCGGACGATCGCTCTCATCGATCGCCGCGGCAGCATCGACTGGCTGCCGGTGCCCAACCTCGACTCCGTGCCGGTCTTCGCACGCATCCTCGATGCCGACAACGGCGGATGCCTGGAGATCACGCCGGTGGGCGAGTTCGAGGTGCGTCGTCGGTACGTCGCGCGCACGAACGTGCTCCAGACGACATTCGTCACTGCGGCGGGCACCGCGCGACTGACGGACGCGATGGTGACGGGCGTCGCCGGGCGTCTTCCCTGGGCGGAGCTGGCGAGGCGAGTGGAGGGCATCGACGGCGAGGTCGCCTTCACGTGGCGCGTGCAGCCGGGGACCCGTCTGAACACGGCGGCTCCCTGGGCGGAGCAGCGCGACGGTGCCACCATCCTCCGTGTCGGCGAGACATCTCTGGCTGTGGTGGGTCAGGGACATGGCACGCCGACCACCGTCGATGACGGCGCAGGCCCGCGGGTCGAGGGAGCCTTCACGACCTCGCCCGACTCGCGCCACCTGCTCGTGGTGGTCGCGACCGACGGCGAGCCGCTGCACCTGCCGCATCCGGAGAACGTCGACCGCAGCATCGACCGGACGATCGAGGGCTGGCGCGCCTGGTCGCGGGAGTTCGGCTACGACGGCCCGTGGGCGGCCACCGTCCAGCGCAGTGCGCTCGCCCTGAAGCTGCTCGTCTACTCCCCCACCGGAGCCATCGCCGCGGCCGCGACCACCTCGCTGCCGGAGAACCCGCGCGGCGGCAAGAACTGGGACTACCGGTTCGCGTGGGTGCGCGATCTGGCCTACACCGCGCACGCGCTCGTGCGCTTCGGCCTCCGAGAGGAGACGCACGCTGCGATCTCGTGGCTGCTGCGCACCATCCGCGACAACGGGCCCGACCTGCACGTGCTGTACACGCTGCGCGGCACGCTCGCGCAGAACGTCACGGAGCACGAGGCGCCGGGCTGGCGCGGGATCGGGCCGGTGGTCACCGGCAACCCGGCAAACGGGCAGCTCCAGCTGGGGGTGTACGGCGACCTCTTCGCCATCTGCCGCACCTACGTGGAATCCGGCAACGTGCTGGATGTCGCCACCGGTCGCATGCTCGCCGCCATGGCCGACCGCACGTGCGACGAATGGCGACAGCCGGATTCCGGGATGTGGGAGCTCCCCGAGATCCGCCACTACACCTCCTCGAAGATGGGCTGCTGGCAGGCGCTGCGAGACGCAGTCGAACTCGCCGAGGCGGGCGCCATCCCCGGCAGCGCCGAGCGCTGGGCCTCTGAGCGCGACCGCATCGCGGCCTGGATCGCCGAACACGGCTGGTCGGAGGAGATCGGGGCGTACGTCATGCATCCGGGATCCACGGATGTCGACACCTCGGTGCTCCTGCACGCCGAAAGCGGATTCGACCGCGGCGAGCGGATGTCTCGGACGATCGACGTGCTCACCGAGCGGCTCGGCGGTGGAGACCTGCTCTACCGCTACACCGGGATGGATCAGGAGGAGCACACGTTCGTCGCCTCCGCGTTCTGGCGGGCCGGCGCGCTCGCGTGCGTGGGACGCCACGACGAGGCCGTCGCGGCCATGGACGACCTGGTCGCCCGCGCCAACGACGTCGGGATCTTCGCCGAGATGATCTCGGAGCACGACGGTTCGTCGTGGGGCAACCTCCCCCAAGCGCTCAGCCACCTGGCCGTGATCGGCGCCGCTCTGACGATCCGCGACCTCGTGCCCGCGGAGGAGCTCGATGGGCACTGAACCCCGCCTCTTCCGTCGCCTCGACGCGATCCTCGTCGAGAGCATCTTCTGGGACGACCGCACCGACGAGCTCGTCTGGGTCGACATCACCCGCGGCACGATGCATCGCGCCCGGCTGGACGATCCTGAGGACGGCTCCCGTGACACGGTCGTGCGGCTGCCGGCGCCCGTGAGCGCCGTGCAGCCCGCCGCATCCGGCGGGTTCGTCGCCGCGTTGAAGGATCGTGTCGTGGTACTGGATGCGGACGGCACCATCCGGCGGACCGTGGCCGTGCTGCCCCACGCGCACGCGGGAATCCGCAGCAACGAGGCCAAGGTCGACCCGTTCGGGCGTTTCGTGGTGGGAGCGATGAACGTGACCACCGGCGAGCCCGATGCGGGTCTGTACCTCGTCGAGCCCACGGGCTCTGTGCGTGTGCTCCGCGGCGGGTTCGGCGTGGCCAACGGCTTCGAGTGGTCCGACGATGCGCAGACGATGTACGTCACCGACACGGCCACGCGGACCGTCTACCGCGGCGCGTACTCCCCGGGGCCGGAGGCGCTCGGCGAGCTGACGCCGTTCCTGATCGGCGAGGACTCCGACGGCCTCGCCCTCGACACCGACGGACGGTTCTGGAACGGCGTCTACGGCGCGGGGCAGGTCGTGCGGTGGAGTCCCGATGGAGGCGTCGAGGCCCGCATCCCGATCCCCGCACCGCAGGTGACCTCCGTCGCCTTCGGCGGGCGGGCGCGGAACCTGCTGTTCGTGGGGACCGCTCGCGAACAGCTCACCGAGCAACAGCTCGTCGCCGCACCCCTCAGCGGATCGATCTTCGTGATCGACACGGACGCCCAGGGGCGCCCGGCACACACGTTCGGACCGATCCCGTCCGACGGGGAATGAAAGGACACCCACATGGATCTCGGCATCGCAGGCAAGAAGGCTCTCATCACCGGGGGCGACTCGGGCATCGGCTTCGAGACCGCGAGGCTCCTCCTCGCCGAGGGGGTGACGGTCGTGCTCACCGACCGCGATGCGGACAAGCTGGAGGAGTCCGCCGCCACGCTGGACGCACCCGAAGGTCGACTCCACGCGTTCGCCGCCGACATCACCGACCCCGCATCCGTGGCGGAGCTGCACCGCAAGACGACGGATGCGGCGGGCGCGATCGACATCCTGGTGCAGTCGGCGGGCATCACCGGCGCGCAGGGGCTCTTCCACGAGATCGACGACGAGGGCTGGACGTCGACGATCGAGACCGACCTGCTCGGGCCGGTCCGTGTCATCCGGGAGTTCCTGACGGACCTGCGCTCCGGCGGATGGGGGCGCCTGGTGCTCCTCGCCTCGGAGGATGCGGTGCAGCCCTACGACGACGAGCTGCCGTACTGCGCGGCGAAGGCCGGCATCCTGGCTCTCGCGAAGGGGCTCTCGCGCAGTTACGCCTCCGAGGGGCTGCTGGTCAACGCCGTCTCCCCCGCCTTCATCCACACGCCCATGACCGACGCGATGATGCAGAAGCGCTCGAAGGAACGGGGCGAGTCGTTCGACGAGGCGATCGCGTCGTTCCTCGACCAGGAGCGGCCGTACATGGAGCTCGGTCGTCGCGGCGAGCCGGAAGAGGTCGCGTCGGTGATCGCGTTCCTCTGTTCGGCGCGCGCGTCCTTCGTCAACGGCTCGAACTACCGCGTGGACTCGGGGTCGGTCGCCACCATCTGACGCTCAGTCGTCGGCGGCGCCGGAGTCGGCGAGGTCCTTGCGCAGGAAGACCTCGTCGGCGCCTCCGGCGCCGCCGGCGGCCTCCGCGACCACGTACCCCTGGCGCTCGTAAAGGCGGATGTTGGCCTCGCTCAGCCGGCCGGTGAACAGCTCCGCCGTGCGGGCGCCCGATCGGCGTCCGCACGCCTCGACCGCGTCCAGCAACGCGGACCCGATGCCCTCGCCCTGCTGGTCGGGCGCAATGGCGAGCCGCCCGACCAGCAGCACGTCGCCGTCGATACGCGCGCGGATCGCGCCGACCATCCTCCCGGAACGCCGTGCCACCTGGCCGAGATTGTCCCGCAGCTCGTAGGCGACCTCCTCGAGCGTCTGGGTGAACACCGGCATGTCCACGTCGCGGTAGATCAGCGCCTCCTGCACGAAGGCCGCACGCTGCAGGGTCAGCACCTCTCCGGCATCCTCGGGCGAGATCGGTCGGATGTCGATGTCGTCGGCGCTCATGCGTCCTCCTGTCGGTCGGGGTTCCCCACCATCCTGCGCGGACGCACCGGGGCCGGGCCAGCTGTGTGCTGCCCCGGCCCCGGTGGTGTAGGACGCTCCCTAGCCGCAGGTGGTCGACGGCACGAGCGCGCTCTGCGTCGTCGTGCGCCCGTCGGCGGCCCTCGCCGTCACCGTCACGGTCTGCGCCGGCGTCGCCGTCAGCCGGGTCGTGAAGGCTGCCGATGCCGAGGCGCCGGGAGCCAGCGTCAACGCCTTGCTGCCGTAGGCGCCGACGATCGTCGCCGTGATCGTCGACGGATCCGTGCTGACGACCGCGACCGAGTGCACGACCTTGCCGGCCAGACACTTCGCGGCGACGGTGGTCGTGAACGCGACACCGAGCGACACCGTCGCCGAACTCGACACGCTCACGCGTCCATCCCGGTACCCGTCGTAGGTGGCGGTGACGGCACCGACCTGGGCGGGAACCTCGATCGAGGCCACCCCGTCCGCGAGGGTCGCGCTCTGGCTCCAGCCGCCGCCGGCGAAGGTCACCGTACCGGCGACCTGACCGGCGTCCGCGGCGACGACGTGCGCCGTGGCGGTGCGGCCGGAGGCGGTGAGCGTCGTGGTCGAGGCGACGGCGGCCACATCCGTCCATCCGTGCAGAGCCGTCAGGACTGCCTGCGACACGTTGACGAAGGAGCCGTGGCGGGGGCTTGCGGGCAGGCCGCCCACGGGACGCACGTTCCAGTCGGCGCGGCGCGAGAGGCGGTCGCCCTGGGTGCTGCTCGCGATCTCGTCACCGGTCGTGACGAATGCGCGGTAGCCGCCGGAGCCGTAGTTGTCGACGAGGAAGACGTACCCGTCGTCGTCAGCGGTGTTGTTCGGGTCGCCGTCGTTGAGCTTCACGATCTGCGGCCCCTCACCCGCTTGCCCGGTCTCGAGGCTGGTCATGGCGGTGTCGATCAGCTGCCAGCCCGTCTCCGGGTTCGCATTCCAATCCGAACGGGTGGTCTTCGCGGTGAGCACCTTGGACCGCTCCAGGAAGATGTCCTTTCCGCGCTCGAGGCCGTCGGCGGCGCCGCCGTCCTCGTTCTTCGTGAACCGGTAGTAGTAGTCACCGATCTTCTGCACCGTCGAGTCGATCCGCGCGTAGCCGGTGTTCTGCCACTCGGCGGGCGGGTAGGTGAAGGTGCGGAAATCGCGGGTGAGGACGGTGAACACACGGGCGTGCAGGTTGTCGTTGTTGGTCTTGGACGCGTCCGAGTACAGCCGCGACGAGAAGTGCACGACGTAGGACTGCAGCTCGTCATCCCAGTACGCCTCGGGCGCCCACGTCATGCCGGCGGCCGGCTGGTTGATCGTGATACCCGTGTTCGCGTCGTTGGTGCGCTTCCAGTGCACCATGTCCGTCGACTCCCACACCTCGATCTTCAGGCTGCCCTCGGACTGGGCGGGACCCCAGCCGGTACCGCAGCTGATGCAGAGGTCGGTCGCGACCATGTAGTACTTGTCGCCGTCCTTGGACCGCAGCACGTACGGGTCACGGAGGCCCTTCGTGTCGGTCGTCGACGTGATGACCGGGTTTCCGCCGTTGACCGCGGAGAAGGTGAAGAAGTCGTTCCCGCTGGTGGCGGCCTGATAGATCTTCTCGTCGCCGTCGGATCTGAAGTACGCCGCCGCGTAACCGGCATCCGGTGCCCACCGTCCGTGCTCGGCGACGGTGACCTCGAACGTGCGCCCGGCAGAGCGTCCGTTCAGCGTGGCCGTCGCGGTGAGCGTGACGTTGCGATCACCAGCGCCGTATGCCGGCCTCGAGACGATGCCGCCACCCGAGAACGGGTCCGCCGAGCCCGCCGCCGGCGCCGTGTAAGCCGGGTCGGTGCCGGTCACGAGGGTCGGGTCGGACGAGGTCCAGGTGATGGACGCGCCGTTGACGGCGCCCTTCGTCGCCAGCGGCAGGTTCTCGGTGGTGCGCGTCGCCAGCACGATCGCGTCGAGATCACTCGACACGGACGGAGCGACGACGGTGACATCGAAGGCCAGCGTGCCCAGCGAGCTGGCGGCCGTCAGGGTGACGGGGGTGTCCTGGGCGATGGAGCGGGAGACGACACCGGTCGTGGACACGGTCTCGGGGGAGGAAGACGTCCACGTGAGCGCGACGCCGTTGACGGTGGCCGCGAGCGTCAGGTTCGTGGACACCCGGTCGAGCGAGGGATTGGCCCCCAGCATCGTTGCGAGCACATCACCGCGGAGCAGCGCGGCCGTGGCCGCGCTCTTCTCCTCGGCCGTCGGCATGCTGGCGCGTACGTCGTCCGCGGTGAGCGCTGCGTCCCAGAACTTCACGTCCGAGACGTCGGCGCGCAGCAGCGCGTCGCCCTGGTAGAGGGAGCGTCCGAGATACCCGAGGACGTTGCCGCTCGGGATGATCGAGCTGAGGGAGCGGGTGTGGGTGAGCGTCGAGATGACGGCACCGTCGCGGTAGAGGGTCAGCGTGTTGCCCTGCCCCACCATGGTGAGCGTCGTGAACCCGGGGTTGAGGCCGCCGCCGGCCGGCATCCGCGTCTCGCCGTTGTCGCTCCCGGACTTCACGCGGATCGCGGCGAGCGCCTGGTTGACGTAACCGCCCTGCGACGACCGCGGACTCAGGAAGATGTGGTTGCCGAGCTGGGTCGTGTTCCACGGCCCCACGCCGTCGCCGATGACCCAGCCGAAGTGATTCGCGGAGGTCTGCGTCGCGACGGTGTACTCGACGGTGAAGTCGTTGTCGGTGCCGGTCACGAGCCCCTTGGGCAGCGATGCGTACCCGTCGGCTCGGAACCGCAGCACGGCGTCACCCGCCGCATCCGCGAACGACGCGTCGGTGAAGCCGGTGAGCGTGGCGTTGCGGCCGTTGCCCGACACATCGAGCAGCGACTGACCCTGGTGGGACATGTCGTAATGGGCCGTAGGGGCGGGGACGTCGGCGGCCTGAGCGGCGAGGGGGACGCCGAGACCGGTGACGGTGAGCGCTGCGCCCAGCACGGATGCGGCCAGCGCACGGGCGCGCCGGCGATGCCGTGTCGGGGTGACGGATACGGGCGGGGAGTTTCTCGTCATCGAGAGTCCTGTTCGTCTCGAGCGACCGGGCCGCGTGCGGCCGACGTCGCATCGGATGCGGTGTTCAGTTGTGGATCTGCCCGCGCGCGGGCACGACACGGCGTCGGAGCGGGCCGTACGGCCGCCCCGACGCCGTGTCGGGGGTCATCTCCGTCGTCTGGCTGTCAGCACACGCTGCAGGAGCACGAAGACGAGCAGGATGCCGCCGGTGATGATCGTGAGATACTCGGGGCGGATGGTGCCGTCCTTCGTGATGATCATCCAGAGGGTCGCGAGCACCAGCGAACCGACCACGGAGCCGAGCACGTAGCCCGCGCCGCCGGTCAGCAGCGTGCCGCCGATGACGACGGCCGCGATCGCGTCGAGCTCCCAGCCGATGGCCGTGACGTTCTGCGCCTTGCCGCCCACCTCGGCGGTGTAGACGACGGCGGCGAGGCCCGCCAGCGCACCGCTGATGATGTAGATCGACACCCGGGTGCGGGCGACGGGGAGTCCCATTAGCTGCGCCGACGACTCGGCACCGCCGATGCCGTAGATCGTGCGTCCGGAGCGTGTGCGGTGCAGGAAGAAGAACGCACCGATCACGACGAGCACGGCGATGAAGAACCCGGGCGTGAGCACGAGGTCGTTCACCTTGGGGCCGTCGATGAGCTTGAAGTCGGTCGCCAGCAGCAGGATCGGCGAGTCGTCGGGCGCCTGCACCGGCACGGTCGACAGGATCGACGCAAGCCCGCGAGCCAGGAACATCATGGCCAGCGTCGCGATGAACGGCTGCACGTTGAAGTACTGGATCAGCACTCCCGAGATGAGGCCGAACAACGCGCCGAACACGATCATGAGAACGATCGCGAGCCACCCGTTCACACCGATGTTCATCAGCATGACGCCCGCGACCGAGGTGAAGGCCACAACCGCGCCGACGGAGAGGTCGATCCCGCCCGAGAGGATGACGATCGTCATCCCCACGGCGAGGATGATCGTCGGTGCGAAGCTGACGAGCAGGCTCGACATCGTGCCCATGTGGAACACGCGGCCGTACGCGAGCTCCGCGTACACGAGCATGGCGATCAGCAGCAGGACCGCCGCGAGAGACGGGATCACCGACTGACTGCGCCCCCAGATGCGGGCGAACCCACGGGAGGGGACCTTGTCGAGGTCGATGGACGAGGTCGAGACGGACGCGCTCACGCGACGGCCTCCTTTCGGGAACGGGTGCGCCCGAGTCGCAGGACATAGCCCCGCACCCGCTCGGACTGCAGGAGAACCAGCACCACGATGACGATCGCCTTGAAAGCGGGCGTCGCGGCGGCCGAGATCCCGAGGAAGAGGACCGTCTTGTTGAGGGTCGCGATCAGCAGGGCGCCGACCGTGGAGCCGAGGATCGAGAACTTGCCGCCCGCGAGCGACGTGCCCCCGATCACGACCGCGAGGATCGCGTCGAGCTCCATCTGGTAGCCGGTGCCCGAGACGTCGACCGTCATGACCTCGGAGACGGTGAACAGGCCGCCGGTGGCCGCCAGGACACCCGAGAGGATGTACACCGCGATGAGGATGGGCCGCGGCCGGATGCCGGCGAGACGGCTGGCGGCGGGGTTCACACCGATCGACTCGATCATGAGCCCGAGCGCCGTGCGCCGCATGATGACCGAGACGAGGACCACGATCACGATCGCCGCCACGAAGCTGATCGGCAGTCCGAGGATCTGCCCGTTCGCGATCTGGCGGAACGGCTCGTTGGTGGCGTTGGTGTTCTGGCCCCCGGTGATGACGCGGGCGATACCGCGTCCGGCGAGCATCATCACGAGCGTGCTGATGAAGGGCTGGAGTCCGATGACGGACACGAGCAGGCCGTTGACGAGACCGAGGACCGCACCCAGCAGGAGCGCGATGCCGATCGCCGTCAGCATGGCGCCCACCGACGTCGGCGCACCGGCCGCGGACAGGCTCTCCATGGCTGCGGCGCCACCGACGGCCATGATCGAGCCGACCGACAGGTCGATGCCCTTGGTCGCGATGACGAAGGTCATGCCGAGGGCGATCATGATGATCGGCGCAGACACGCGCAGGATGTCGAGGAGGTTCCCCGCCAGCATGCCGGTCGTCGGGTTGATGCCGACCGACAGATAGGTCGGGTCTTTGATGACGTTGAGCGTGAGCAGCAGGGCGATGCCGACGATGCCCCAGAACCAGGGCGTGCGCACGAGCGTCTTCAGGAAGGACGTCATGAGAGCTCTCCTTCGGCGAGCGCCTCGGTCTGGGCCTCGGCCTTCTCTTCCGTTTCGGCGGCGATGATCGAGACGATGCGCTCGGCCGTCACGTCGGGTCCGTTGACGACCTCGCCGATCTTGTCGTGGTCCTTCAGGATGACGATGCGCTCGGACAGGCGGACGACCTCCTCCAGCTCGGAGGAGATGAAGACGACGCCCATGCCCCCCTCGGCGAGCTCGGCGACGGTCTCCTGGATGTCGGCTTTGGCCCCGACGTCGATGCCTCGCGTCGGCTCGTCGAGCAGCAGCAGCTCCGGCTCCGTGGCCAGCCAGCGGCCGAGAAGCACCTTCTGCTGGTTGCCGCCCGAGAGCAGCCGGATCGGCCGGTCGGGGTCGTTCGGTCGCACGCTGAAGCGCTCCATGTAGGTCTTGACCAGCGCGTCGACCTCGCGAGCGGGCACGCGGCGCAGCCAGCCCCGCTTCGCCTGCAGCGCCAGCATGATGTTCTCGCGGACGCTCAGGTCGCCGATGATGCCGTCGTCGCGGCGGTTCTCGGTCGAGTAGGCGATCCGGTTGGCGAGGCCGGCGACCGGCGAGGCGATGTTGGCCTTCTTGCCCCGGATGCGCACGGTGCCGGAGTCGGCACGGTCGGCGCCCATGATGAGTCGGGCGAGCTCGGTGCGGCCGGCGCCCAGAAGGCCCGCGAAACCGACGACCTCGCCGCGGTGGATCTCGATGTCGGTCGGGTTCAGCGCGCCCTTGCGGCCCAGCCCCTCCGCGCTGTACACGGGGGTGTCGGTGCGGTCGCGCTCGTCGACCTGGCGGTTGGAGCCGAGGGCTCGCAGCGCGTCGAGGTCCTTGCCGATCATCTTCGAGATGAGCTGCGTGCGGTCGAGTTCGTGAGTGAGGTACTCCCCCACGAACGCTCCGTTGCGCAGGACCGTGATGCGATCGCTGATCGCATACACCTGGTCGAGGAAGTGGGAGACGAAGAGGATGGCGACGCCCTGGTCGCGGAGACTGCGGATGACGCCGAAGAGCACCTCGACCTCGGCGGAGTCCAGGCTCGAGGTCGGCTCGTCCAGGATCAGAACCTTGGACTCGGTGACCATGGCGCGGCTGATGGCCACGAGCTGCTGGAGGGCGATCGAGATGGATGCCAGCGGCGCACGGGGGTCGAGGTGGCCGAGGCCCATGCGCGCCAGCGCTTCGGCGGCCCGGGCGTGCGTCTTGCGCCAGTTGATGCCGAGCGCACCTCGCACCTCGTGTCCCAGCATGACGTTCTCGCCGATGGTGAGGTTCGTGCAGAGATTGACCTCTTGGTAGACCGTGGAGATCCCGGCATCCTGCGCCGACTTGGTACCGGTCAGGCGCCGCTCGACGCCGCCCACGAGGATCGAGCCCGAGTCGATCTGGTAGACGCCGGTGAGGGCCTTGATCAGCGTGGACTTGCCCGCGCCGTTCTCACCCATCAGGGTGTGGACCTCCCCGGGGAGGAGGCGGAAGTTCACGGCGTCGAGCGCTTTGACGCCGGGGAAGGTGATCGATGCGCCGCGGACTTCGACGATCGGGGGTGATTCGGTCATCACTGACGAGCTTCCTCGCTACGGGGCTGGTGCCCTTGGGGGCCGGACAGAGAGCGGGGATCGCCCGGGGCGATCCCCGCTCTGCCTGCCGGCGCGGTTTAGTGCGGGCTTGCGGCGCTCAGAACGCGAGGCCGTCGGCCAGCGCCTTGTCGGCCGCCTCCGGCGAGTCGAACGTGGCGCTCTTGACGATGATGGTCGAGTCGACCTTGTCGCCCGCGAGGGCCTTCTTGACGGCGTCGACGGCGTCGGTACCGAAGAAGGGGTTGTACTGAGCGACGAAGCTCAGGTCGCCCTTGGCCAGCGCCTCGAGCGCACCCTTGGTGCCGTCGATCGTGGCGATCTTCACGTCGGTGCCGGGCTTGAGGCCCGCCGCCGTCACGGCCTGCGCCGCGCCGATGCCCATCTCGTCGTTCTGAGCGAAGATGAACTGGATGTCGTTGTTGTTGGCCTTCAGGACGGTCTCGATGACCGACTTGCCCTCATCCGTCTTCCAGTTGGCGGTCTGCGCGCCGACCTTGTTCCAGCCGGACGCGCCGCCGAGTGCCTCATCGAAGCCCTCGTTGCGCTCGTTGACGACCGAGAGACCCGGAACGCCCTCGAGGACGAAGTAGTTGGCGCCCTCGGGGAACGCGGTGGTCGCCCACTCGCCGACCGACTTCGCGACCTGCACGTTGTCGGGCGCGATGCGGGTCACGTAGAGGTCTTCGGGAGCGTCGACACCGCGGTCGAGCAGGATGACCGGGATCTCGGCCTCCTTGGCGAGCTTGAGCGAGTCCTCCCAGCCCGACGCCTCGGTGGCGGTGAGCAGGATGACGTCGACCTCGTCGTTGACGAACGTCGAGAAGGCGTCCAGCTGCGACTTCTGGTCGCTCGGGCTGGCAGCCGG
Organism: Microbacterium sp. RG1; assembly: GCF_005347485.1. NCBI lineage: Bacteria > Bacillati > Actinomycetota > Actinomycetes > Micrococcales > Microbacteriaceae > Microbacterium > Microbacterium sp. RG1. The sequence goes on from NZ_CP034121.1 coordinate 1,760,214, forward strand.
GGCGTACTTGAGCTCGAAGCCGGCGTCCTCGGTGAAGGCGTCCTTGATGGCCTGCTCGTTGGCGTTGCGCCATCCGCCCTCAGGACCCACCGCGACGAAGCCGACCGTGGTGAGGTCGCCGCTGCCGCCGCTCGCCTCGCCGCCGGCCTCTGCGTCACCGCTCGAGCAGCCGGCCAGACCCAGCGCGAGAGCCCCCACGCCGATGAATCCCAGCATGCCCAGAGCGCGCTTGTTGTGTGCCATGTGATCTCCTCCTTGAGACTCCCCGACGCTCATCGTCGAAGAGGTGGTCCGTGTGCCCCCAGCGGGAACGTCGGGTAGCCACATTGTGCGCGCTAACAATGCGACTTCGCAACTGTTTCGGGGCGATTCGTTATTTTTCCGTTACCGCGAACATTTGTTGCGCACAACAACCCGTGGCAGCGACTCAGCCGCGCGGCGCGGAGGCCGTGGACGAACGCACGACCAGCACCGGCGCGATGCGATCGTGCCGGGTGTGATCCTCGCCGTCGATGGCAGCGATCACGAGTTGCAGAGCGAGCTCTCCCAGAGCGGAGAAATCCTGGCGGACGGTCGTCAGCGGGGGCAGGAAGTGCCGCGCATCCGGGACGTCGTCGAAGCCGACGACGCTGACGTCCTCCGGCACGCGCAGGCCCTGATCGACCAGGCCGTGCACGAGACCGAGCGCCATCTGGTCGTTCGCGGCGAACACGGCCGTCGCACTGCCGGGATCGAACGTCTTGCCCACCTCGTAGCCGTAGTCCGAGGTCCAGTCCCCGATGATCGCCTCACCCACGGCGAGGTCGGCAGCGGCGAGCGATTCGCGCCAGCCCTGCTCGCGCTCGCGAGCGTCGTACCAGTCCAGCGGTCCCGCGAGATGCGCGATGCGTCTGTGGCCGAGCTCGATCAGGTGGTCGACGGCCAGACGTGCCCCGCTGCGCTGATCGACGGCTGCGGTATGCCACACGTCGTCGGACTCGGCCTTGATCACGATCGTGGGCAGACCCGTGCTCTTCTGCCGCAACAGTTCGAGCGAAGACGCGCGGGGGGCGATGACGCACAGGGCGTCCACGCCCTGTGTCACGAGCTCCACGACCCCCGCATCCAGCTGCGAATCATCGTCGTCGTCGATCGAGAACGCGCTGATCGCGTACCCGACATCGCGCGCCGCGGCTTCCAGGGCGCGCAGCGTGCTGTTCGGACCGAACTGCACCGGGCCGTCCACCAGCACCCCGATCCGCATCGCCCGCCGCGTGGCAAGCGCCCGCGCGATCGAGCTGCGGGTGTAATTCATCTCCTCGATCGCCTTCAGCACGCGCTCACGTGTCGAGTCGCGGATGTTGGGGTGGTCGTTGAGGACCCGCGAGACGGTCATGTGAGACACACCCGCATGTTTGGCGACGTCGTAGATGCTGGGCCGCTGCCAGCCGCGCGTCAGCTCTGACACGCACCGTCTCCGGAATCGGATGCGGGCGCCGGCGGCTTCGCGTGGCGGGAGACTGTGGCGCGCAGGGCCAGAGCAGCGCCCAGCCCCAGGAGCAGGGTTGCTGCCCACAGGACCGGCTCCATCGGCGCCAGACCGGTCGCGGCCAGGGAGCCCACGCCCTCGACCCCGGCGCCGCATCCGCTCGTGCACTCGATCGGGGTGATCTGGACGCTGACGCCGATGCTCCCGGGGTCGGCGTCGAGGTCAGCCGCGTGGGCGGGCGCCGTCGCCGCGGCGACCGCGAGCGCGCTCATGGCCGTGGCCAGCACCGCGCTCCAGCGCTTCATGATGCCCCCACCCGATCTGTCATCTCGTTGCGTCCCTCTTCGCGCCCTCGCCGGAGCGCATCGTCGATCATGGCGGAGATCCGCCTGCGGGAGCGTGATCGTCGCCACAGGATAGCCCAGACGACGAGACCCGCCCCCAACAAGATCGCCAACTGCGGCCACGGTACCGCCCAGATCGCCACGTCGGCGGAAATCGGCGCCAGGGCCGCATCCGTGTCGGAGATGGTCAGGACCTCCGGCGCGAGGGTCACGGTGGCGGTCAGCAGCACCCAGGGCCACACCTCGTCCACCTCCACCGTGATCTCCCGGCGATCACCGGGCAACAGTTCTTGCGCCTGCTGGCCCGGCGCGGGGAAAGCGACGCTCCGACCGCCGACGGACACCGTGCCCATGGCGGCGAGGCGCGTGTTGCCGTCGTTCACGACCTCGAACGAGACCGTCGCCTCCCCCGGGCGCAGCGGGTTCCACGAGAGGCGGTGATCGCCGGCGAGCGCGTCGAGCGAAGCCGCCGGGGTGATCTCACCCGTCACCCGTGTCAGCACGCGGAAGCCGACCCTGCTCTCGACGCCCACACTCGCTCCCCCCGCGGCACTGCCCGCCGTGAGGATGGATGCGGTCACGCCCGCCGCATAGTCGCCGGGTTCCGCGCGCTCGGGCACGGCCAGCGAGAACGGGACGACGACGCTCTCACCTGCGGGCACCGTCACCGCGGCGGGCGCCTCGATCCAGGTACCGGCGGCGGTCGACGCGGCCGCATCCGCGAGGATGTCGAAGCGGCCCGTCTGCGTGAAGAAGCCGTCGGCGGCCGTGATCCGGAAGGTGATCTCCTGCTCGCTGAGGTTGCGCACCGCGAAGTACTCGTCCACGTGCTCCCCCGGCGCCAGCTCGTGTTCGACGGCGCGCCGCCCGTCCGCCCCGCGGCATCCGCGGGCGCGACCGACCAGCGGACGGGATCGTCGTCGGCCGCGGCGGCCGCGACAGGGGCGAGGGGCACGAGCAGGGCCGCGAGAGCGGCGACGGACAGCACCGACGCCCTGATCACGGACGGCGGGGTACGAAAGCGTGGGAACACAGCGGTCATCCTGGGGGAAGGGGCGGAGGAGCCGTCGCCGGCTCCTCCGCATGGGGCGTGCGCGAGGCGGGGACGCGACCTCAGGACAGCTCCTCCCACAGGGTCAGCGTGATCGTGCCGGAGTAGCTGCCCGGCGTGACGTCCTTCGGGGTCTTGAGCAGCAGATCGGCCGTCGCCTGCCAGGTGCCTGCGGCGCTCTCGGCATCGAAGGCGATCGCGAGGAACTCGGCGTCCACGAGCCCGACGTTGTTGGGCCCCCCATCGAGCACGGTGTCGACGTCCGGACCTTCCGCGACGTCGGCGCTCTGCGTCAGCAGCTTCGGCTTCCAGCCCAGGTGGCCGGGGTCGATCGAGGCGTTGCCGGACGTCAGCGCGCTGGCCTGACCGGTCACGTACCAGGCGGAGCCGGCGGGGATGGCGTCGCGGTCATCGGTGACCGTCACGGTGGGAAGCGTGCCTTCGAAGACGCGCTGGTCGGGTTCGGCGGACTCCCCTTCGGTCAGCACGGCGGAGCCGGGGGCGACGCTCAACGTCAGGGCACCGGCATCGGGCAACGCCGCGATGTCGACGGTGACGTCGACCTCGTCGTTGCCGATCTCATCCGCGACCGCCGCTCCCGCGGCGCCGATGAGAAGTGCGCCGCCGACCAGGCCGACGGCGGTCCGGGCGAGAAGGCCCTTCTTCATGGTGTGTCTCCGATCTCCGGCGAAGCGACAGCGCTCAGCCGAGCTCCAGGACGGCCGGACTCTCCGGTCGCCAGATTGCCCGAGAGGGATGCGGCCGCAACCGGACGCCTCTCTGCGAAAGGGACGCTGTCGCCGCGTGCGGTCGCGACGTCGGGCCGAGGGCCGGCGTGCGCAGCGAGCATCGTGCACCTTTGCTGTGACCCGACGATGGGTCACTCACTCGTTTTTCGACGTGGTCAGGTTGTCATCGGCGCACGCCACAACGCGCGCAAGGGATTGCGGAGGCGTCGGGCGGGTTGCGGATACGCGACATCGCGTGTTAGCGGTACCAATGACTTGTGGTCGATGTTAGCGCGAACGCCTGGTCTGTCAAGCGCGGCCGCACCGCGCTCTCTCGGCGAACGCCGAGCATCGCGGCCACGCGCCCCCGTACGCTGGTGCGATGACGCACTCCGCCGATTCCTCCGACAGTCATAGTCCGCGCGCCCGGGTGACCCCGGGCGTCTGCCTGCGCATCGAGGAGGTCGGCCGTTGAACGGCGACCTCCTTCTCAATATCGCCCTCGTCATCGTCTTCGTCCTCATCGGCGGCGTGTTCGCCGCAACGGAGATGGCCCTCGTCACCCTGCGCGAGAGCCAGGTCAACGCCCTCGCCGCACGGGGCAAGCGCGGTCGCAAGGTCGCCGATCTCGCCCGGAACCCCAATACGTTCCTCTCCGCCGTGCAGATCGGCGTGACGGTGGCCGGTTTCGCCTCGGCCGCCTACGGCGCCTCGTCGATCGCTCCGTCTGTGACGCCGCTGTTCGTTTCGCTCGGACTCGCCGAGTCCGTCGCGGCGACCGTCGCGACGATCGTGCTCACGCTGGTGATCGCGTATCTCTCGCTGGTGCTCGGCGAGCTCGTGCCCAAGCGCCTCGCGATCCAGCGCAACGCGCAGTTCGCCTACGCCGTCGCCCCGGTCCTGGGCGGATTCGCGCGGTTCATGCGTCCGGTCATCTGGCTGCTGTCGGTGTCGACGAACGCCCTTGTCCGCCTGCTCGGCGGCGACCCGGACAAGACCGCCGACGAGCTCACCGACGAGGAGCTTCGCGACATCGTCTCCAGTCATGAGGGCCTGCCGGAGGACGAGCGCCGCATCCTCGACGACGTGCTCTCGCTGCGCGACCGCCAGATCAGCGAGGTCATGCGACCGCGCCCCGAGGTGATCGCGCTCGATGCCCACGAGCCGGTCGAACAGGCCGCGGCGCGGGTGAAGGACCTGCCGCACTCGCGGTACCCCGTCATCGACACCTCGATCGACGACATCGTCGGGTTCGTCCACGTGCGCGACATCTTCGACGCCGCCTCCGCATCCGGCAGCGGCGAGCTGGTCTCCCTCGCCCGCGAGATCCCCTACCTCCCCTCCTCCGCGCGCGTGCTGCCGACGCTCACGGGGATGCGGGCGCAGGGGCATCACATCGCGGTCGTCGTGGACGAGTACGGCGGCACGGACGGCATCGTCACGCTCGAGGACCTGGTGGAGGAGGTCGTCGGCGAGATCTTCGACGAGTACGACACGGATGCGGTCGCCGAAGCCCTCACCGCGGAGGGCGGCACCGTCGACGGCCGGCTCAACCTGCAGGACTTCGAAGAGGCGACCGGCATCGTCATCCCCCGGGGCAGCGCAGACACCGTCGCCGGTTACGTGGTCGAGAGGCTCGGGCGCCTCGCCCGCGTGGGCGATGTCGTCGACATCGACGGCGCCACGATCCGCGTGAGCGCGATCGATCGGCGCCGGATCAGTGAACTACACGTGACCCGCGCGCCGGCACCTCTCGAACAGATCCCGAACTGATCGTCCTGGCGGGGACGGGGCGCCCCGCCCCCGCCAGGTGATCTACCGTTGTAGGGGCAGGACCCGCGCACCCGAAGCGCGCCCGCCAGGAAGGACCCCGTGAGGATCGCATCGTCATCGGACTGGCGGCAGAACATCCCCTTCGAGACCCCGCTGCTGGTCGCCGACATCGCCCCGGGCGAACCGGGCCGCTGCGCATCCTGCCCCGCCGACGCGCCCGCGCGCGAGCGGACGGAGCTGTGGGCCGTCAAGCATCGCCACCCCAACAACCACGACGGGTTCGTGCGCTTCTACTGCGCAGAACACCGTCCCGAGCCGTCCCGCGCACCCGCGCCCGCGGCTCCCCCCGTACGCGCGAAGCGCAGCGCCACGCGTCCGGCCGCACCCGCCCGCCAGAGTGCGCCGAAGCCCGTTGTACCCGAGCGCGTCCGCGCCGTGTGCCCCACGTGCTTCCTCGAGGCGAACGCCAACGGGGTGTGCGGCATGTGCGGCGAGCAGATCGCCTGAGTCCGCTCAGCGGACCCGCAACGCTCCGGACTCGACACTGACCGCGAAGCCCGTCACCTCGCCGACCTCTTCACCGTCGATCTCGAACGCACACGGCTCGGACAGCTCGACGCTCAGCCGCTGCGCCTGCGCGTGTCGCGCCGATTCCGTGCTCGTCGCCGAGCGCTCGCGATCGAACAGGCGAAGGATGCCGTTGTCCCACATCGCGGTGCGCAGCGTCTCGAGCCAGTCGCCGACGCCGGCCGCGCTCATCACGAGGACATCGAGCAGTCCGTCGTCGAGCTGAGCGTCGGGGAAGAGGGTGACTCCACCCTGGATGGCCCCGCAGTTGCCCACGAGCAGCGTGTGCGCCTCGACGTTCTGCGCCGGCTCGTCGTCGAGCGCGAGGCGGACATCGATCACGCTCGACGACGACAGAGCGCGCCCCATCGCCGCCACGTAGGCGAGCCATCCCGCCTTCGACTTCAGGTCGTCGTCCGTCTCGGCGAGCATCTGCGCGTCCAGGCCGAATCCGACCATCACGACGAAGGCGTGGCGCTCGGTACCGCTCTGCCGGGTGAGATCGACCCAGCCGATGTCCATCGAGCGCGATTCCGATGTCAATGCCCGGCGCATGGCGGCCGGAAGGCTCAGCAGCGGCACGCCCAGGTTGCGCGCCAGCAGGTTGCCGGTGCCGCGGGGCACGATGCCGAGAGCGGCATCCGTCCCGGCGAGCCCCTCCGCCACCGCCCGCACGGTGCCGTCGCCGCCCGCGGCGATCACCAGATCGCACCCGGCTTCGACCGCCGCGCGCGCCGGACCCTGCCCCGGGTCCTCGGGAGTCGTCTCGAACCACTCCGGCTCAGCTTCCGCGCTGACACCGGCCCACGCGCGCGCAAGATCCTCGCGCTTCGTCTTGCTGGGGTTGTAGATGACGGCGGTGCGGGATACGGGCATGGACACATGCTCTCACCCCGCGCGCGGTGCGGGTCTCTGCTTGCGGACGGGGGCGGGTTGTGGCGCTCTCCGGTCGCAGCCGTGGATAATCCACAACGCTCAACGCGCGAATGCGCGGCTCGGACTGTAGAACCTCGGAAATGTTGTGGTCTGACCTTTTAATTTCATCCGAAAACATGAACAATGAGGACATGACCCGCCCCGGCTACAGCGCGATCTCCAGCTACTCGCGCGTCCAAATCCTCCACGTTCTGCAGAAGCGCGGACAGCGCACGGTCGCCGAACTGTGCGAGGCGACCGAACTGCACCCGAACACGGTTCGCGAGCACCTGCAGCGCCTGCTCGACGGCGGCTACATCGTGGCAGAGACCGAGCACCGCACCACCCGCGGTCGCCCGCGCGTGCTGTACAGCACCACCTCGGACCGCCAGGGCATCAGCGTCATCTCGCAGCGCAAGGTGCGCGAGGCGGCGCAGCGCGGCGATCTCATGCGCCGCATCATGCCGTGGACGAACGTGTCGGACACCGGGCTGACCCCGGATGCCGTGCACCAGATCGACGCCCTCGTCGAAGACCTCGGCGATGCGGGCTTCGAGCCGATCGTCGACGAAGCCGAGCTGACCGTCGACATCTCCCCCTGCCCCAACGCGGGCGCGGATCCCGACCACCGCGAGACCCTGTGCGACGTGCACCTGGGCCTCATGGACGGGGTACTCGCCGAGGCCGGAGGACCGCTGCGAGTGGACAAGATGGCCGCCTCGTGCGACCCGCGCAATTGCGTCGTCAAGCTGATGCTCGCGCAGCGGGTGACACTGCCGGCATGAACGTGCGGCCCTCAGCCGCCGATCGCGTTCATTCCCCGCGACGGCTGCAGGAACGAGGGGTCATCGATGGCGTGGCCCGCGAGCTTGCCCGCGATGCACGAACGCAGCATGGCGTCGACCTGCGCATCGGACGCACCCCCGCGCAGCAACGGCACGAGGTCGTACTCGGTCGTGGAGAACAGGCAGTTGCGCAGTTGCCCGTCGGCGGTCAACCGCATCCGATCGCAGTCACCGCAGAACGGCGCCGTGACCGACGCGATGACGCCCACGGTGTGCGGGCCGGCGTCCAGCGCCCAGCGCTCGGCGGGCGCTCCGCCGCGGCCGGGGACGGGGGTCAGCTTCCACCGGCGGCCGAGCGCTTCGAGGATCTCCTCACGGGTGACCATCTGCGAACGGTCCCAGGTGTGACCCGCATCCAGCGGCATCTGCTCGATGAAGCGCATCTGCGCGTCGTTGGCGACGGCGAACTCGACCAGGTCGACCAGTTCATCGTCGTTGACGCCGCGCATCGCGACCGCATTGAGCTTGAGCGGGCGGAGCCCGGATGCGGCGGCCGCCGCGATCGCCTCGCGCACCTCGTCGAGTCGGTCACGACGCGTGAGCTCGGCGAAGCGGTCGCGCCGCAACGTGTCGATGGAGATGTTCAGGCGGCTGAGGCCCGCCGCCACGAGGTCGGGCAGAAGCTCGGGCAGGCGGATCCCGTTGGTGGTCATCGCGATCGCGACCGGCCCGTCGGGGGATTCGATGCGCGCCAGGCGGGCCACGACGTCCACGATGTCGCGGCGCAGCAGCGGCTCGCCGCCGGTCAGGCGGAACGTGCTGATCCCGTCGGCGGCGGCGATGCGCGCGACGCGTTCGATCTCGTCCGTCGTCAGGATGCTGTTGCGCGCGAGCCACTCGTTGCCCTGCTCGGGCATGCAGTACGTGCAGCGCAACGAGCAGCGGTCGGTCAGCGAGATGCGAAGGTCCCGGTGCACCCGGCCGAATGCGTCGACGAGCGGATCGCCTTGGCCCTGCTCCCCCGCATCCACGGGCGGCGTCCGGCGCAGCTGGAGCGGAACCGCCGTCATCCGCTCGCCTCCGCCGCTCGATCGCCCATGACACGAGGGTACGTGCCACGCTCATGGCCCCGGCGCGCATCGGGGTGGAAATTCCTCGCCATTATTCACGGCCGCCCCCTGCGGCCATCTCATTTCGAACTGCGACACTGTGCCGCAACCTCTCATCCGGCCGGTCCCGCGGCCCGGAGTCGAGGCGAGGGCTCTGAAGGGGACGCTCATGGATTTTCTTGATCCGCTCGCGCTCGCGCGCTGGCAATTCGGTCTGACCACGCTGTATCACTACCTGTTCGTCCCGCTGACGCTGGGCATGGGGCTGATCGTCGCGATCTTCCAGACCTGGTGGGTGCGCACGGGCGAGACCAAGTGGCTCCAGCTCACGCGCCTGTTCGGCAAGATCTTCCTGATCAACTTCGCCATGGGCGTGGTGACCGGCATCGTGCAGGAGTTCCAGTTCGGAATGAACTGGTCGGCCTACTCGCGCTTCGTCGGCGACGTGTTCGGCGCCCCTCTCGCCTTCGAGGGCCTGCTCGCCTTCTTCTTCGAGGCGACCTTCATCGGGTTGTGGATCTTCGGCTGGGACCGCCTGTCGAGGCGCGTGCACCTGGCCACGATCTGGTGCGCCTGGATCGGCGCGACGCTGTCGGCGTACTTCATCCTGGCCGCGAACTCGTTCATGCAGAACCCCGTTGGGTACACCATGTCGCCCGACGGCACCCGCGCCGAGATGACCGACTTCTTCGCGGTGCTCACCAACCGCGTCGTGCTCGCGACCTTCCCGCACACGATGTTCGCCGCCATCATGTTCGCCGCCGCCGTCGTGGTCGCCGTCGCCGCCTGGCATCTGGCCCGCGGGAAGCACTTCGAATCGATGCGTCCCGCCCTGCGCTTCGGGATGTGGACGGTCATCATCTCCTTCGCCGGCACCGCCATCTCCGGCGACCTGCTGGGCCTTCAGATGGTCGCCACCCAGCCGATGAAGATGGCGGCCGCGGAGGCGCTGTACAACACGGCGTGCGGAGCGGATGCCTCGTTCTCGATCTTCTCGCTCGGCACCCCCGACGGGACGAGTGAGATCTGGTCGCTGCGTGTGCCGTATCTGTTGTCGTTCCTCTCGACGCACACGCTCGACGGCTGCGTGGAGGGCATCAACAACCTGAACGCGGAGTACACCCAGAACTGGCCCGTGTTCGCCGACCAGCTGGGCGGCGACCTGCCCTTCGCGCCCACCATCTGGATCACCTACTGGTCCTTCCGCTGGATGATCGGCTTCGGCGGCCTCGCAGCGGTGATCTCCGTGGTCGGCCTGTGGCTCACGCGCAAGAAGGCGAAGCGCGCCGTCCCGCAGTGGGCCTGGCGCGTGGCGATCTGGTCGGCACCGCTGCCCATGTTCGGCAGCCTCGTCGGCTGGCTGTTCACCGAGATGGGGCGTCAACCCTGGATCGTGTTCGGTCTCATGCTGACCCAGGACGGCGTCTCGCCGAGTGTTCCTGGATGGAACGTGCTGATCTCGCTGATCGCCTTCACCCTCACCTACGCGGCTCTGGCCGTCGTGGAGTTCGGCCTGATCCTGAAGGCCGCGAGAAAGGGCCCGGAGCCGATCCCCGAACCCGGTGACGGCGAGAGCGCCGACGACGATGCCCACCGCATGACCACGGTCTACTGAGGAGCTCGCCATGGATCTCGCATACCTCTGGTTCTTCATCGTCGGCGTGCTGTTCGTCGGATACTTCGTGCTCGACGGCTTCGACTTCGGCGTCGGGATGTCCCTGCCGTTCCTCGGCAAGGACGACATCGGCCGCCGGCAGATCATCAACACGATCGGCCCCGTCTGGGACCTCAATGAGACGTGGGTCATCGTCGCCGGCGCCTGCCTGTTCGCGGCATTCCCGGAGTGGTACGCCACGCTGTTCAGCGGGTTCTACCTGCCGCTGCTGCTCATCCTGCTCGCCCTCATCGCCCGCGGCGTCTCCTTCGAGTACCGCCACCAGCGCGACTCGCTCCGGTGGAAGAAGGGCTTCGACACGATGATCGTCGTCGGCTCGGCGCTTCCCGCGCTGCTGTGGGGTGTGGCGGTCGCGAACATCGTGCAGGGTGTCCCACTGGACGCACACCACGAGTTCACGGGTTCGCTGCTGACGCTCCTGAACCCTTACGGCCTGCTCGGCGGTCTCACGACACTGCTGCTGTTCTTCACGCACGGCGTGTACTTCGTCGCGCTGAAGACCGACGGCCAGGTGCGCACCGACGCCCGCAAACTGGCCCGCACCTCGGGACTGCTGACCGTCGTGGTCGCCGCCGCGTTCCTCGGCTGGACCGTCATGAACGCGATGGGTGCCCAGGCTCCCGCGCTGCCGCTCGTAATCATCTGCGCTGTCCTCGCGGCCGTGCTGCTGATCGCGTCCGTCCTGGCGAATGCGACCGACCGCGAGGGGTGGGCGTTCGCCTTCGGCGCGGGCACCGTGGCATTCGCCGTGCTGACGCTGTGGCTCGCGCTCTTCCCGAACGTCATGCCCTCCTCGACGGACCCCGCGGGCACCCTGACGATCGAGAACGCCTCGAGCACCGACTACACCCTCACGATCATGACCTGGGCCGCGGTGGTCTTCCTGCCGCTCGTGCTGCTCTACCAGGGCTGGACGTACTGGGTCTTCCGCAAGCGCGTGATGCGCGCGCGGATCGAGAAGGCCGCAGAGGTCGTCCACTGACCGCCGTCATCCGCTCCACCCCTTCGGAGCGGATGACGGCGCACCCCGTCGGACCGGCGGATGCTTGCGAGCATCGGCCGGTCCGACGGCACATGAGGCAGGATCGAAGAGTGAGTACGGACGCCGCCACCCGCGCGTCGGGCAGTAACCGCCCGATCGATCCGCGGCTGCTGCGATACAGCTCCGCGTCGCGGCACTTCCTGCTGATCACGGCGGCGATCGTGCTCGCACAGACCGGCGTGATCATCGGCTTCGCCTGGCTGCTGACGACCGCGCTTGTCGGCGCCATCGCCGGCGAGCCCGTCGAGACGCTCCTTCCGGCCCTCGGCGGCGCGGCGGCACTCGCGCTCGTGCGGGGGTTGCTGATCGCCGCATCCGAGCGAACCTCTGCGCTGGGAGCAGCGCGAGCGTCGCTGCAGCTGCGCGCAGCTCTGGTGTCGGCTGTCGACCGACTCGGCCCGGGGTGGCTGTCCCGCCGCAACAGCGCAGCGCTCGCGGTCACGGCGGGCCACGGTCTGGGGGCGCTCGACGCCTACTTCGGCCGTTACCTGCCGCAGCTGGTCGCGACCGCGATCACCATGCCCATCCTGATCGTCACGATCCTCGTCTCGGATCCCCTCTCGGGCCTCATCGTCGTCCTCACGATGCCTCTCATCCCCCTGTTCATGGTGCTGATCGGTCTGGCCACACAGACCGTGCAGCGCCGACAGTACGGGACCCTGCAGCATCTGGCGTCCCGCTTCGCGGACACGGTGGCGGGCCTCGGCACGCTCAAGGTCTTCGGACGCCAGCACCGCGCCGCGCGGAGCATCGAGACCGTCACGACCGACTACAAGCGCGAGACGATGGCAGTGCTGCGCGTCTCGTTCCTGTCCGGCTTCGCGCTCGAGTTCCTGGCGTCCATCTCCGTCGCGATCATCGCGGTCGAGATCGGCTTCCGTCTGCTGGGCGGACAGATGCCGCTGCTGGTGGGCTTGTTCGTGCTCCTCCTCGCGCCGGAGGCGTACCTGCCGCTGCGGCAGGTGGGCGTGCAGTTCCACGCCGCGGCCGAGGGCGTCGCCGCGACCGACGAGATCTTCCAGACTCTGGACGACGCCCGCGCGCTGGCGCCCGCAGCATCCGTCGCCCCCGCCGCGACGCCGACGACGACAGCCGGCCCTCTGCTTCGCCTGGACGATCTGCGCGTACCACGCGGGGATCGTGAGATCGGCCCGATCGACCTGGAGCTGTCGGCCGGAGAGGTCGTGCTGCTCGAGGGCCCCAGCGGCGCGGGCAAGTCGAGCATCCTCGCCGCGCTCCTCGGTTTCGCCGAATACACGGGTCGTATCGAGGTCGCAGGTTCCCGGGCGACGGATGCGGCCGCCCGCGGCATCCTGGCGTGGGCCGGTCAGCGACCCGGCCTCGTGAGCGGTTCGGTGGCGGAGAACGTGGCCCTCGGCGACGAGCATCCCGATGAGGCTCTCGTGGCGCGATGCCTGGCCGACGCCGTCGCGGATGTCGACGGTGCACTGTCGCTCGGCGTCGCCGGGGCGGGGCTGTCAGGCGGCCAGGCGCAGCGCGTCGCGGTGGCACGCGCCCTGTACCGGATGCGGCGCCGCGGTACGCCCGTGCTCGCACTGGACGAGCCGACGAGCGCCCTCGATGCGCGCACCGAGGCTGCTCTGTGGCAGACCGTGCGCCACGCGGCCCAGACCGAGGGCGCCGCCGTGCTGCTGGTCTCGCACCGGCCGACGGCGCGGACGATCGCCGATCGCGTCGTCGCCGTCTCATCGACCGCCGCCATCGGTTCCGCGGTGGACGCGATCGGAGAGGGGGGCGCGTCGTGAGGACCTCCGACGTCCTGCGGTCGGCGCAGCCGCCACTGCGCAGCTTCTGGTGGGCGCTCGCGGCCGGCACCGGAACCGCCGTCAGCGCGATCGCACTGCTGGCGGCCAGCGCCTGGCTCATCACGCGTTCCGCCGAGCAGCCCGCGGTCATGTACATCACCGCGGTGGTGGTGGCCGTCCGCGCCTTCGCCCTCGGACGCGGCGTCTTCCGGTACCTCGAGCGGCTGAGCGGGCACGATGCCGCGCTCGGGCGCCTCGCCACCGTGCGCGCCGACCTCGTGCGCCGCATCGTGCCGCTCGCCCCCGACGGACTGGGCACGACCCGGCGCGGGGCGCTGCTGTCCCGCCTCGTCGACGACGTCGACGAACTGCAGAACCTGCCGCTGCGCGTCGTCATGCCCCTCGCGACCGCCACCCTCGCCTCGGTCGCGAGTGTTGTTTTCACGGCCTTCCTTCAACCGATCGCCGCCGCGGTGCTCGCCGTGTGCCTGGCGGCGGCGTTCGCGCTGGCCGCGTGGGTGGGCTGGCGCGCCGGCGCGCGGGCAGAGCGCCGCATCGCGCCGCTGCGCTCCCATCTCTCCGACGCCCTTCTCGATCAGCTGACCGCCCTCGACGTGCTCACCGCGTTCGAGGCGACGGATGCGGCACGCATCCGCATCCGTGACGCCGACGAGCAGCTGCGCCGGGCTACGGTGCGCCGCGCGGGCGCACAGGGGCTCACCTCCGGAGCGGTGTCGCTCGTGGCGGGGGTCGCCTCGCTCGCCACCCTCCTCGCCTGCGCCGCCCTGCTCGGACAGGGCGGTTTCGACGGGCCGGCGCTGGCCGTCGTCGTCCTCCTGCCGATGGCGGTGTTCGAGGTCTTCGGGACCGTACCGCTGGCCCTCGCCGCGTGGCGTCAGGTTCGCACGGCCGCCCAGCGCGTGGCCGAGACGGTGCCCGACGCGGTACCCGCGGGACTCCCCCGTGACGAGCCGGCGGCGACGGGAGATGCTCCGCCCCTCGGCGACGGACTGCGCCTGTCAGGCGTCGCGGCCCGCTGGCCCGACCGCCTCGCCGCGCGCACGTTCCGGGACGACGACGCCGCGGCATCCGTCGACGACGCCGGCCGACTGGCGGACATCGACCTTGACGTGCGGCCCGGCGAACGGGTCCTCGTCACGGGCCCGAGCGGCGCGGGAAAGACGACTCTCGCGCACGTTCTCGTGCGCTTCCTCGACTACGAGGGCTCTTACCGCATCGGTGGCGTCGAGGTGCGCGAGATCTCCGGCGACGACCTACGCCGGACGATCGGTCTCTGCGAGCAGTCGCCGTATCTCTTCGACGAGACGCTCCGCCAGAACCTGCTCTTCGCCCGCGACAGCGCGGACGATGCGGAGCTCTGGGATGTGCTGGACCGTGTCGGGCTCGCGGAATGGGCACGCGAGCGGGGCGGTCTCGATGCAGACCTCGGCGAGCGCGGCGCCCTCGTGTCCGGCGGGCAGGCGCAGCGGATCGCGCTCGCACGGGCGCTGCTCGCGCGGTTCCCGGTGCTCGTGCTCGACGAGCCGACGGCGGGTGTGGATCCCGCCGCATCCGATCGGCTGCTGCGCGACCTGCTCGGCGCCGTCGCGGCCGACCGCGCCGTCGTGCTGATCTCGCACGTGGCACCTCCGGAGGGGCTGGTGGACCGGGAGGTGCGTCTCGAGAACGGCCGGCTGGCGGCATCCGCCTGAGGTCTAGATCTCGAGTGTGAACAGCTGAGCGCCTTCGGGTGAGGATGCGCGCGCGAATCCCAGGCGGTCGTAGAAGGCCAGTGCTCCCGCGTTGCGGGCGTCCGCGCCGAGGTGCAGGCCGCGCACGCCGCGCTCGCGCAGGGCTTCGACGAGCGCGTCGATCAGACGCCGCCCCGTGCCCTGCCCCTGCAGCACGGGCAGCAGGTCGATGTGCAGGTGCGCGGGGTGGGTGGTTCGCAGCGCGCTGCTCTCGGTGCGCGCATCCGCCTCGGCGACGATCGCCCACTGCCGGGCGTTCGCGTCGGTGTGCGCATAGCGCGCGCGATGGTCCGGCCACCAGTGCTCGGCGAACCAGGCGTCGAAGGCGATCGTGTCGTCGGTCGCGACGATGTATCCCGCCGGCCGCCCCTCGGCATCCTCGGCGACGAAGGCGAGGTCGGGATGCCGATCGAGGTAGGGCGACAGGTACAGGTCGGCCCAGAGCCCGTCGTCGGTCAGGATGCCCGCAGCGTCGGAACCGGCCGCCGCCGTCGCGAGACAGACCGCCGCCAGCGCGTCTTCGTCACCCGGGTGGAACGGACGGATGACTCCCATGCGCCGAGCGTACCCGCCCCTCCTGTGCACCCGCGGGCAGTCGTCTCCCCTGTCCCCGAGCGCGCATCCAATTGTCGAGCGAGCACTCAATGCGGTGCTCGCTCGATGAACGAGTGCTCGCTCGGCGGGCGGGGATGGCGGAGCCGGATCAGGCGGGCAGCAGTCGGACGCACGCGGCGTCCACGGACAGCGTGACCTCCGCCCCCGCGCCCAGGCCGCGCGCCGCGAGCTCGTCGAGCGACACGTCAACCGCGATCCCACCGGTGGCCGTATGCACGCGCGCGCCCGCGATCGTGGGCTCCACGCGCACGACGCGGGTCGACCACGACCCGTACGCCCCGTCGCCCACGATCCTCACATCCCCGGGGCGGAACACGGCCGCTCCCTCCGGCGCCCCGCGGAGGTCTCCGCGTCCCTCGATCAGCGCACCGTCGACCCGCACTCCGCCGGCTGCCGCGGCGCCCACGACGCGGTTGAGTCCGGCCAGCGATGCGACGAACGCCGTCGCCGGGGCGCCGAGCACGTCGCGCACCGCGCCTTCCTGTGTGAGCCGGCCCGCCTCCACCACCGCGACGCGATCGGCGAAGGCGACCGCATCCACCGCGTCGTGCGTCACCAGTACGCACGTCCTGCCGACGAGGTGCTCGGCCAGGAGGGCCCGGATCCCGTCCGCCGTCACGGGATCGAGCGAGGTCAGCGGCTCGTCGAGGAGCACGAGCCGAGGGGATGCGGCGAGAGCGCGCGCGATCGCGACGCGCTGCTGCTGACCCCCGGACAGGTCGGCGGGTCGCCGCTTCCCCGCATCCGCGAGCCCTACCCGCGCCAACCACTCCTCCGCCATCCCCCGCGCCATGCGCGCCGGCGTCCCGGCGGCGCGGGGCCCGAATGCCACATTCTCGCGCGCACTCAGGTGCGGGAACAGGTGGGGGTCCTGCCCCAGCAGCACGGTGCCGCGGCGCGCCGGTGCGAGCTGGAACCGCGGTGTCGAGACCTCCTCCTCGTCGAGGACGATCCGCCCATCGGTCAGGGGCACGAGACCGGCGAGCGCGTCCAGGAACGTGGACTTGCCGGCACCGCTCGGGCCCATGATCGCCGTCGTCTCGCCGGACGCCACCGACAGGGGCACGTCCAGGTCGAATCCCGGCCGCGAGACATGGATGCGGGCGTGCACCGCGGTCATCGCACCGCCCCCGGCCGCCACGCCCGCACGAGCAGGAGCACCAGCACCGCGGTCGCCAGCAACAGCAGCGACAGCGCGGCGGCGGCGCCCTGTGACACGCCGGCCCCGTTGAACGCCGTGTAGATCGCAAGCGGCATGGTCTGGGTCACGCCGGGCGCGTTGCCGGCGAACAGCGCCGTCGCCCCGAACTCGCCGATCGCCCGCGCGAAGCAGAGCACGACGCCGGCGACGAGCCCGGGACCCGCCAGGGGAAGGGTGACGCGGCGCAGCACCGTCCACCTGCCGGCGCCGAGGGATGCGGCGGCTCGCTCGTAGCCCGTTCCGATCGCGCGCAGGGATCCTTCCACCGCCAGCACGAGGAACGGGAGCGCGACGAAGACCTGCGCCAGGACGACGGCCGTCGTCGTGAACGGCACGCGCACCCCGATCGCACCGAGGGCGTCGCCGAGCACCCCGTTGCGACCGAACAGGTACAGCAGGGCGACACCGCCGACCATCGGCGGGAGCACGAGGGGCACGGTCACGAGCGCGCGCAGCACGGCCGCGGTGCGAGGAGCCGCCCGCGCGATGAGCAGCGCGAGCGGCACACCGACGGCGACGCAGACGGCCGTGGCGGCGGCCCCCGTGCCCAGCGAAAGGGTGAGCGCGCTCAGCGCGGCCGGCGAGGTGATGTCCGAGAGGAAGGTGGACCAGTCGACACGGGCGATCAGCGCAAGCAGAGGCAGCAGCAGGAACGCGAGCCCGACCGCCGCGGGGATCGCGAGCGAGCGCGGCAGGTGACCGCCGGGCGCACCGCTCACGGTGCGCCGAAGCCGTGCGCGGCCAGGATCTGCTGCCCCCGCTCGCCGCGCACGTACGCGACGAAGGCCGCGGCGGCCTCCGCATCCGGTGCGTCCTTCAGCGCGACGATCGGGTACCGGTTGACCACGGCGTCCGCGCCTTCGGGCGTGAGGGAGTCCACGTCGTCGCGGTGCTGGACGTCGGTCGCGTAGACGAGGCCGGCGTCGGCCTCACCGGCGGCGACCTTCGTCAGCACCGCGGTCACGTTCTGCTCCTGACTGACGGGGGTGACGGTCACGCCGGCGGCGCTCAGCAGCTTCTGGGATGCGGCGCCGCACGGCACCTCCGACGCACACAGGACGACGGTCGCCCCGGGCTTCGCCAGGTCGGCGAGCGATTCGATGCCGGCGGGGTTCCCCCGGGGCACCGCGATGACGAGCGTGTTGGTGGCGAACACCTGCGGCCCTTGGGCGAGGCCCGCATCCACGATCTTGTCCATGTTGTTCTCGTCCGCCGAAGCGAACACGTCGACGGGGGCGCCGCCGATGATCTGGGTTGCGAGGGTCGACGAGCCGTCGTACGAGATCGGCGCGATCTGCACGCCGGGGTGCTCCGCCTCGAAGCCCTGGGCGATCTCATCGAACGCGGCGCTCAGGGATGCGGCGGCCGAGATCGTGAGCGTTCCGGTCAGCTCCGTGGCGCCGGAAGCACTCGGGGCGGACGTCGGCTCGCCGGCGCCGGCACAGCCGGCCAGCAGCAGGGAGCCGGCGACGACCAGGCCGATCAGGGAGAGGCGACGAGCGGGCATGTCAGTCCTTCGGGGTCTCGACGATGACGGTGGTGGCCTTCACGACCGCGACGGCGAGGGCTCCGGGCTCGAGAGCGAGGTCGCGGGCCGATTCCGCCGTCATGAGCGAGACGACCCGGTGCGGCCCGGCTTGGATGTCGACCTGAGCCATCACCCCATCGATCTGGACCCGGGTCACGAGGCCCACGAAGCGGTTGCGGGCGCTGGAGAGCACATCGCTCGGATCATCGGATGCGGCGGCGAGCTCGCTCGCCCGCGCGGCGAGCGCGTCGCCGGGGATCTCGACAGGGGTGGCATCGGTCGTCGGCAGGATGCCCTGGTCGATCCACCGCCGGACGGTGTCGTCGCTGACGCCGAGCAACCGAGCGGCGTGAGACACCTTGAAAGAGCGCATGCAGATGACAATAACCGTATTCGCGGTCATTCACGGCGGAATATTCCGCATTCGCGACTTCACGACTCCCGCTTCGCCGCTGGCATGATCGAGGCATGGCCGAGTCGTCTGTTACACGCACCATTGTGAGTTCGTTCACCATCGACGACGCAGCGAGCTTCGCCTCCGTTGAGGTCCGACGCATCGCCATGGCACCGAACGTCCATCCGGGCGCCCACTGGCACAACGGCCCGGTGTTCGGCGTCGTCGAATCCGGCTCCGTGTTCTTCCAGGTGAAGGACCAGCCTCTGCGGGTGCTGCACGCCGGGGACACCTTCTTCGAGCCCGGCGACACGACGATCACGCGCTTCGATGCCACCGACGAGGGTGTCACGTTCCTCGCTTGGTTCCCCGTACCCGCGGGGATCGAGCCGGAGCTCACCATGGGGGCGAAGCCTGAGCGTGTGTCCGACGGCCTAGAGAGCCTGCCCTCCCCGTGGGGTGTCTTCACCCGCGATTCCGTGACGTCGATCGACGGCGAGGTCAGACTCTTCGAACGGTTCTCGGTCGCCGGTGAACCACACCTCACGCTCGAGACCGGCGACACGACGGTCGCCGCGGGGCTTCTCCCCCGCCTCGAGGCGTTCCTGTCGCGGCGCGCGCTCTGGGAACGGGAAGCCACCGACGCGGTGGTCGTCGAGTTCAGCACGGAAGACCCGACACAGGACGAGCTCGACGAGGCCGCCGCCGACCTCAGAGCCGCGCAGATCGTGGTCTTCCCCGATGCCGCGGTCACGGTGCACTTCAACGACACGTGCGGGCAGCACTTCCTGGAGGGCTACTGGCCCGCGGTGCACTTCAGTTCCCTTGACGCCGTCACGGAGGTGTCCGTCGAGTCCTGACGGCGCGGCACCGCACATGTCCCCGGAGTCCACCCGATCCCCTGCCCGCCGGCCGCGGCTACCCTGGGGTCATGTCCCTGCCCGCGCTCGTCGAGCCGGTTGCCGCGCTGTCGGAGTCCGAGCGCGCACGCACCGCACGCCACGCCGTCCTCGCCGGATTCGGTGAGCTCGGTCAACGCCGTCTCGCGGCCGGCCGCGTCGCCGTCATCGGCGTCGGCGGACTCGGCTCTCCCGTCGTTCTCGCACTGGCCGCCGCCGGTGTGGGCGAGCTCATCGTCATCGACGACGACGAGGTCGAGCTGACGAATCTGCAGCGTCAGGTGCTCCACCGCGTCGGGGACGTGGGGGCCCCGAAGATCGACAGCGCCCGCCGTGCCGCCGAAGACCTGGGGTCGGCCACCGCGGTCACCGGCATCCGTGCACGCATCGACGAGACGAACGCGGATCAGCTGCTCGCCGACGCCCACCTGGTCATCGACGGCAGCGACACCTTCGCCACCCGCGCGGCGGTCGCCGCGGCGTGCGAGCGCCGCGGCATCCCTCTCGTGTGGGGAACCGTGCAGGAGTTCGCGGGCCAGGTGACCGTGTTCTGGTCGGCGCCGCCGAAGGGCGTCGCTCCCGTGGTGCTCGCGGATCTGTACCCGCCGGAGACGGTGGGTGAGGTGCCTTCGTGCTCCCAGGTCGGCGTCCTCGGCGCGCTGTGCGTGCAGGTCGGCGGAGCGCTCGCGATCGAGGCCGTGAAGCTCATCACGGGGATCGGCGAGCCGCTGCTGGGGCGCATCCTGCTCGTCGACGCCCTCACCGCCCGCGTCCGCGAGGTCCCGCTGCGCCCGAGCGGCCAGAGCCCGGCGCCGGCGCCCGTTCCGCTCCCCGACATCGCCGAGATCGACACCGCCGAGTTCGAGGTGCGCCGCGCCGCCGGCGTCGCCGTGCTGGACGTGCGCGAGCCCGAGGAGACGGATCTGGGCACGGTTCCCGGCGCGCAGCTCGTGCCGCTGGCCCTCGTCCTCGAGAATCCCGCCGCGCTCGGCGCCGGCCCGTACGCGGTGGTCTGCAAGGCCGGGATGCGGGCGCACCGCGCCGCCCGCGCCCTCGCCGCCGCGGGCGCCGACGTCGTGGTGCTCGCCGGCGGCATGGATGCGTGGAGCGGAGGCCGCGCATGAGCATCCGCACCGTCGAGGAACAGCTCGCCGTCGTGCTCGCCGAGGCGGCGCCCCTGCCCTCCGAGCGGGTCGCCCTGTCGGCGGCGGCCGGTCGCACGACCGCCGCGCCGGTGCATGCCGGCGTCGACATCCCCGTCTTCGAGAACTCCGCGATGGACGGTTTCGCGGTGCGCTTCGCCGACGTCCGCGACGCCACGGATGCCGAGCCGAGCCGACTGCGCGTCATCGCCGATCTGCCCGCAGGCACCGCCCTCGACCCCGACCTGCGTCCCGGGGAGGCCGCGCGCATCATGACGGGCTCCCCCGTGCCCACCAGCGCCGACACCATCGTGCCGTTCGAGCACACCGCGGGCGGACTCGACGATTCACTGGGCGAGATCGCCGTTCTCATCGCGCCGCCCGCGTCCGGCGCACACGTCCGTCGACGCGCCGCCGACCTCTCCGCCGGCGATGTGGTGATCGGAGCCGGCGTCCGGCTCGGCCCGCTCCAGATCGCGGCGGTCGCGGCGGCGGGTGTCGGCGAGGTCGAGGTCACGCGGGTCCCGCGCGTCGCCGTCGTCTCCACCGGCGACGAACTCGTCGCTCCGGGGCTTCCGCTTCGGCGCGGACAGATCCCCGAGTCGAACAGCATACTGTTGGCGGGTCTCGCAGCGGCCGCCGGCGCCGAGGTCGTGCTGCGCGCGAGCGTCGACGACACGGACACGTCGCTTCTCGAGGTCCTTCACGATGCAGGCGTCGTCGGCGCGGACGTCGTGATCACCTCCGGTGGCGTCAGCGCAGGGGCGTACGAGGTCGTCAAGAACGCGCTCAGCGGCGACATCGCCTTCCCCAAGGTCGCCATGCAGCCCGGCAAGCCGCAGGGCTTCGGGCGCCTCGCCGCGGGTCCCCTCCTGTTCGCCCTGCCCGGCAACCCGGTCTCGTCCGCCGTCTCCTTCGAGGTGTTCGTGCGGCCGGCGCTGCTGCACATGCTCGGTCGCGCCGCGCTGCACCGCGACATCATCCGCCTTCCCGCGGCCACCGGCTGGCGCACGCCGCCCGGCCGCCGCCAGTACCTGCCCGCGGCGATCGACCGTTCCGATGCCGCCGCCTGGCGCGTGGCACCTGCGACGGCGGGCGGCTCGGGCTCCCACCTCGCCGGCGGCCTCGCGCGCGCCGAGGCCTACGCGGTCGTCCCCGCGGACGTCGAGGAGGTCCGCGAGGGCGATCTCGTCGATGTCATGCTGATCTCATGAGCTTCACCCACCTGGATGCGGCGGGCCACGCCCGCATGGTCGACGTCACCGCGAAGCAGCCGACCGTCCGTTCGGCGACGGCACGGGGCCTCGTGCGCGCGTCCGCCGACATCGTCGCGGCGTTGCGCGACGGCTCCGTTCCCAAGGGGGACGTGCTCGCCGTCGCTCGGATCGCCGGCATCCAGGCGGCGAAGCGCACCCCCGATCTGCTCCCGCTGGCGCACGTGATCGGGGTGCACGGGGCGGTCGTGGACCTCCTCGTCGTGGACGACGGGGTCGAGATCGAGGCGACGGTGCGCACGGCCGACCGCACCGGCGTGGAGATGGAAGCGCTCACGGCGGTGAGCGTGGCCGCGCTGACCGTCATCGACATGGTCAAGGCGATCGACAAGTCGCCGTCGATCGAGCACGTGCGGATCGTGCGCAAGGAGGGCGGCAAGTCCGGGACCTGGCACCGTCCGGGCGAGGCATGAGCGACCTGCAGGCGATCATCCTGACCGGCGGCCGCGCGGCACGCCTCGACGGCATCCCCAAGGCGCTCGTGCGCCTGGAGGGCGCCACCCTGCTCGAGCGCGCGGTCGACGCCGCCCGAGCGGCGGGCGCCGTCGACGTCATCGTCGCCGGCCCCGAGGTGGATCCCGCCCCCGATCACGTGCGATGGGTGCGGGAGGACCCGGCGTTCACCGGCCCCGCGGCGGCGCTGCGTGCCGCGATGTCGATGGCTGCGGCCGACGCGGCGTGGACCCTCGTGCTCGCGGTCGATCTCGTGCGTCCCGCAGAAGCCGTCACCCGTCTGATGACGGACAAGGAGCTGCTGCCCGGCGACACCGACGGCATCTGCCTCGGCGACGCCTCGTCCCGTCCGCAGTGGCTGACGGGGCTCTACCGCACCGCCGCCCTGGCGCGCGGAGCCGCATCCCTCGACGACGAAGGCAGGGATCAGGCGGTGCGCCAGATCATGGCCGAGCTCGCGATCGCGGTCGTTCGCGCACCGGACGAGGTCGTGGCCGATATCGACACGTGGCAGGATCTGCAGGATGCGGGCGCCGTCGCGCCCCGTGCCGAGAAGGAGGACGACAGATGAGCGAGCACCTTCCGCCGGAAGCTCTCGACGAGTGGGCGGCGCAGATCGCCGAACGTCTGGGCCTCGCGCCCGAGGACCTGCCGATCTCGGCCGTACTGGATCTGGCGGGCGTCGTGGCGCGCGGTGTCGCACGCCCCGCGGCACCGGTGAGCACCTTCGCCGCAGGGCTGGCGGCCGGACGAGCCGGCGGCTCGAGCGACGACGTGCGGCGGGCCATCGCCGAGATCACCGATCTCGTCACCGAACGCGAGGCGTGATGGCGCACGTCCGCTACTTCGCCGCCGCCGAGGAGCTCGCCGGGCGGGCCGAGGAGCATCGCACGGAGACGACGGTCGGAGAGCTCCGACGCGCCCTGGCCGAGGAACGCCCGGGGCTCGGCGGCATCCTGCCGCGGTGCGCCGTGCTGGTCGCGGGAGCGCGGCGCGACGACGATGCGCCGCTGGACGCCGACACCCTGGTCGACGTGCTGCCGCCCTTCGCGGGCGGCTGAGCTCAGCCGCCCAGGCCCTTCCACGCGGTCGTGCCGTCCGACTCGACCTGGCGCTTCCAGACCGGCAGTTCGCGCTTGATCTGCTCGATCACCTCGCGGCACACGGTGAAGGCCGCATCGCGGTGACCGGATGCGACGGCGATGACCACCGCCGCGTCGCCGACCTCCAGCCGACCGATGCGGTGACTGACCGCCACGAGCGCGCCGGTGTCGCCGATGGCCTGCTCGGCGATCCGGTGCAGGAACCGCTCCGCATCCGGGTGGGCCGAGTACTCGAGCGCCACGACCGCCGTCCGCGCATCCGGGTCGTTGTCGCGGACACGGCCCACGAACGTGGTGAGCGCGCCGGATGCGGCGTCGTCCACGGCGGCAAGGTGCGCGTCGAGATCGAGGGGCTCGGCACTCACGCGGGCGATGACGACGGGCATCAGTGGTCTCCTCCGGCGAGTTGGTCGATGACGTGGTCGGCGACGGAGAGGATCAGCGGCATCCCCTCGGCGACCGCGGCCGGCTTCCCCGGCAGGTTGACGATGAAGGCGCCCCGCGCGGTTCCCGCCAGACCGCGGGTGAGCAGCGCCGCGGGCTTGCTCTGACCACCGCGACGTCGCAGCTCCTCCGCGATGCCGGGCAGCTCCCGCTCGATCACGCGTGCGCTCCCCTCGGGCGTCTGGTCCCGGGGCGAGACGCCCGTGCCTCCAGAGGTGACGATCAGCCGGGCGCCGTCGGCGAGCGCAGCGTGCAGGGCGCTCTCGACGCTGTCGGCGCCGTCCGCGACGACGCGTGCCGGTGGGCACTCCCACCCGGCGGTTCGCAGGTGTTCGACCGCGACGGGTCCGGATGCGTCCTCGCGCTCGCCCGCGGCGGACCGATCGGACACGGTGATGACAGCCGCCAGACGCATACCGGTCAGCCTACGACGCGCGTCAGAGCTCGCGTGCTTCGGCCGCCGCGATGATGTGCTCGGCCATGCCGCGGAAGACGAAGCCGTGGAACGGCAGGACCGCGAACCAGTACAGCCGGCCGCTGAGTCCGCGCGGGAAGAACACGGCCCGCTGATCGTAGCGCGAACCGTTCGGCTCGGGTGTCACGGACAACTCGAGCCAGGCGAGGCCCGGTACCTTCATCTCGGCGCGCAGTCGCAGCATCCGTCCGGGCTCCACCGCCTCGACGCGCCAGAAGTCGATCGCGTCCCCGACGGCGACGCGGGTGCGGCTGCGTCGGCCGCGGCGCAGACCCACCCCGCCCACCGCGCGGTCCATCCACCCGCGCACGGCCCAGAGGATCGGCGTGGAGTACCAGCCGTTCTCCCCTCCGATGCCCGCCACGACGCTCCAGAGATCCTCCGGGGACGCGGTCGTCACGGCGCTGCGCGCATCGGTGTAGACCGTCCGCCCCGCCCACTCGGGGTCGCTCGGCAGCGGGTCGCTGGGGACCCCGGAAACCTCGGCGTCCTGCCAACTCGTCTCGATGTCGTCGGCGTCCACGCGCCCCAGCGCGAGCTGCACGGCGCGCCGGTACGAGGTCAGACCGCCCTCCGGCGGCGGGATGACCTCGTCGATCGAGCGGTCTTTGATGACGCACTCGTTCTGCAGCGAGGCGATGAGCGGTCGCGCGATGGAACGAGGCACCGGGGTGACGACGTTGACCCAGTGCGAGGCGAGTCCCGGCGTCAGCACCGGCAAGGGGGCGATGGGGCGTTGCGGGAGGCCCGCCTCCACGGCGTAGCCGTTCATCATCTGGCCGTAGCGGGGCGCGTCCGGCCCGCCGATGTCGAATGCCCGGTCGACCTCGGGGGCGAGACGCGCCGCCCCGAGCAGGTAGTACAGCACGTCGCGGACCGCGATCGGCTGCACACGGTTGCGCACCCACTTCGGCGCCGGCATGTACGGCAGCACCTCGGTGAGGTGGCGGATCATCTCGAAGGATGCGGAACCCGAGCCGATGACGATGCCTGCCTGGAGCACAGCGGTCGGGACCGGACTGTCGAGGAACACCTCGCCGACCTCCACCCGGCTCGCGAGGTGCGGCGACAGCGGCACGCCCTCGGGATGCAGGGCCCCCAGGTAGACGAGGCGTGAGACGGATGCGGCGGCCGCCGCATCCGCGACCGTGCGCGCGGCGACGAGGTCGGTGTCTTCGAACCCCTTGCCCTGCCCCATCGAGTGCACGAGGTAGTACACGACGTCGGCGCCGTCACACGCCTCGGCCATGGCTTCGGCGTCGGTGACGGAGCCCTCGACGATGTCCACGTCACTCCCCCACGGCAGGGCCCGCACGCGCTCGGCGTCACGGGAGAGCACACGCACCCGATACCCCGCGGCCAGCAGGCGCGGGGTGAGTCGCCCGCCGATGTATCCGGTGGCGCCCAGCACCAGCACGAGCGGCGTCGTGCCGTCCTCGCGGTTCTGGGCGCGCAGGGCGGGCTCATGCCCGGTGGGCGAGGAGAGCGTGGTCATGCTGCGAGGGTAAGCCCGTCGCCCGCGGCGGGGGGGCGGCTCTTGACAGGTCGAGCGTCGACGCCGCCTCAGCGGCGCTCGGGTTCGAGGCGGCGTCCGAGGAGGGCGACGCACACCAGCGCGACGCCCACGCCGACGGCGATGCCGCCGACGGCGTCCGTGAGCCAGTGCGCGTGCAGGTAGGTACGACTGAACGCCATCAGCAGTACCCAGGCGGCGGCGACGATGACGGTCCACACCCGCGGCAGCAGCACGACGAGCATGGTCGCCACCGTGGCGGCGTTCGCGACGTGGCCCGAGGGATACGAACCGAAGTCGCTCAGCACCGACATGTCGGCCGGGCGACCACGCGCGAACACGTTCTTCAGGATCTGCACGACCAGAGCGCTCGCGGCGATCGCGATCACGAGCGTCGCGGCCGACCAGGGTCGTCGAGCCAGCATCAGGATCGCCACGCCGACGACGGGCACGACGAGAGAGCCCACGAGCGTTCCGCCGGCGACATTGAGGAACAGCGAGAGCTGCGCCAGGAACGGCGCGGCGGTCGCGGCGAGCAGGTCGTTCCAGGCGGTGTCGATGGCGAACGGCGCATCGCCGCTCAGCACGATCCACACCCCGATCGCCACCCCGAGAGCGACGAGTCCTCCCCCGACCCACAGGATGCCGCGGGGAGAGGCGCTGGGCTGGTTCATCGCGTCAGTCTGGCACGCGCATCCGGGATCCGCGGGGTGGATCGCGATGGTGTATCAGGGCGCGAGCTGGGCGACCGTGCGCGGACGCACGATGAACCAGAGCGACAGCGCGGCGATCACCCCGCACCCGACCATCACCGACGCCATGGTCGTGGGCGAGATGGGCGCCCCGTGCGAGAGCCCGCCCACGAGCGGGGAGATGATGCCCGCGACGCCGAAGTTCGTGGCTCCGATGATGGACTGCGCGGTTCCCGCAGCGTTGCCGTGCCGGTCGAGCGCCAGCACCTGCACGCACGGGAAGGTGAATCCGCACGTGGTCATGAACAGGAACAGCGGCACGACGGTGCCCCACACGCCCAGGTGCAACTGATCGCCGACGATGATGGCGGCACCGGTCAGCACCAGAGCCGATGTCGAGAACGCCAGAACCCACTGCGGTCCGAAGCGGGCGGCGAGCCGGGATGCGGTCTGCACACCGATCACGAGGCCGACCGAGTTGGCGGCGAACAGGAGGCCGTACTGCTGCGCGTCGAAGCCGTAACTCTGCTGGAAGAGGAACGAGGACGCCGACAGGTAGGAGAACAGCCCGCTGAAGGTCATACCGCCGATGATCAGCACGCCCACGAAGACGCGGTCGCTGAAGACGCTCCGGTAGCGCTGCCAGATCGTCGTCGAGCCCCGCTCCTGACGGCGAGCGCGCGGGAGGGTCTCGGGGATGAAGATGAGCGCGGACACCAGCATGACGACGCCGTAGACGGCGAGGACGACGAAGATCCCGCGCCACGGCATGACCTGCAGCAGCCAGGAGCCGACGAGCGGTGCCAGCACCGGCGCCACGCCGGAGACGAGGGCGAGCCGCGAGAGCATGACCACGAGTCGACGTCCGCCGAACAGGTCGCGCACGATCGCCGCCGCGACGACACCGCCGGCCGCGGCGCCCGCGCCCATGAGCACGCGGGTCACACCCAGGCTCACGAGATCCGGCGCGAAGGCGGCGGCCGCACTCGCCACGATGTGAAGGCCCGTCACGATCAGCAGTGGGACGCGGCGCCCCAGCTTGTCGCTCAGAGGCCCGACGACGAGCTGGCCCAGGGCGAACCCGATGGTCGTCCCCGTCAGGGTCAACTGGATCATCGCCGCGGTCGTGTCGAAGTCCGCCTCGAGGATGGGGAACGCCGGCAGGTACAGGTCGATCGTGAACGGTCCGAGCGCGGTCAGCGCGCCCAGGAGCACGATGTACAACACGCGACGCCACGTCGGCATGGCATCGCCGGGGTGCAGCACGATGGGGGCGGTCGCCGGGTTCGAGCCGAGCGTGCGGATGGCGCCCGTCGCCGGGCGCGGCACGCGCACCGACCCGGTGGCGGTGATCTCGTTGCGGTCGGGAGCGGGGGCGTCAGACAAAGGGGTACCAGTTCGCAAGAGAGGGTGGCGCCGAGCGGCGGGCGGCACTCGAAACGATTCGAGCGGCAGATCGATTCTATCCGAGCTCCCCCGACACCGGCCCGGATGACTTCCCAGCCCATACCGGATGCGTTCGCATAGAATCCCCCCGGGCCGGCAGCACGGCCCGTGTCCCGCCCTTCCGTGCCCCACTCACCCGAGGACGTACATCACATGACCCCGACGCCCGACAAGCGCCAGAGCGGCAATCCCGCGACGCAGGCGAAGATCACCAGCTCCCAGAAGCAGGAGCGCGAGCAGCGCCGCCAGGAGAAGCTGGCCGAGTACCAGCGCCAGCTCGCCAAGCGCCGGCGCAGCAAGCTCGTGTGGTGGGTCGTCGGCTCCGGAGCAGCGGTCGTCGTCGTCGCGCTCGTCGTGGCGTCGATCATCTTCACGCCGAAGCCGGTCACGTATCAGGCGCAGAACTCCACGGGCGCGGTCATCGAGGGCGTCGAGACGTTCTCCAACACGACGAATCACGTCGAGGGCCCGGTCGAGTACCCGCAGACCCCGCCGGCGGGCGGCGAGCACAACCCGTTCTGGCTCAACTGCGGCATCTACACCGAGCCCGTCCCGAACGAGAACGCCGTGCACTCGATGGAGCACGGCGCGATCTGGGTCACGTACGACCCGGCCAGGGTGGGCGACGACGAGCTCGCGACCCTCAAGAGCTACTTCCCGCAGACCTACACCCTGCTTTCGCCGTACGAGGGTCTCGACTCCCCCATCGTGCTGAGCGCGTGGAACGCGCAGCTCAAGCTGGACGCCGCGGATGACGCCCGCATCCCCGAGTTCTTCACCGAGTACTGGCGCAGCCAGAACGCCCCCGAGCCCCTCGCCGCGTGCAGCGGCGGCGTCGACGCACCCGGCCGTCAGTGATCCGATGACGGGAGTCTCTGGGCGCCGGCCAGGCCGGTGGATCGCCGCCGGCCTGGCTGCGCTGGCGGTGGTCGCCGTCGGCTTCGCGATCGGGCGCTTCTCGCTCTTCGACAACGGCCCGGCCGTCCCCAACGCCGCCGACATCGGGTTCGCGCGCGACATGCAGGTGCACCATGACCAGGCCGTCGAGATGGCGATGATCGCGTACCGGGGAACCGGGGACGACACGGTCAAAGCGCTCTCCTACGACATCGCCACCGGCCAGGCCGCGCAGAACGGGATGATGTTCGAGTGGCTGACGCAGTGGGGCGTGCCGCAGCAGGGCACGCTCATGAGCTGGATGGACGAGGCCGACGGTCACGGCGCGCACGGCACGGCGGCGGGCGCCGACCCGGCCGACGTACGCGCCTCGATGGGGATGGCCACCGACGCGGAGCTGGCCGCACTCCGCAACGCGACCGGCACGGCGCTGGACTGCCAGTTCCTGACGCTCATGATCCGTCACCACGAGGGCGCCATCCCGATGGCAGATGCCGTTCTCGAGCGCGGCAGCATCCCCCGCGTGCTCCAGGTCGCGGAGACGATGAAGACGAACCAGACGGCGGAGATCGACGCGATGCGCTCCTCGCAGGCGCGGCTGGGCTGCTCGGCCGGCTGAGCGGGGCGGCCGCTATGGTGGTCGCGTGAACCAGCATCATGTCGGCCGCCCCGTCGCGGTGACCCTCGCGGTCGTGCTGGTCTCCCTCACCGGGGCCTACAACGTCGTGCTCGGCATCCTCGTGCTGCTGAGCCGCTAC
The DNA here is from genome assembly GCF_005347485.1 of Microbacterium sp. RG1. NCBI lineage: Bacteria > Bacillati > Actinomycetota > Actinomycetes > Micrococcales > Microbacteriaceae > Microbacterium > Microbacterium sp. RG1. Next base: position 1,790,022 of record NZ_CP034121.1, read on the forward strand.
GACGTCGCCGATGACGACGTGCTGGCCGTCTCTCTCATCGGTGCGGGCATCATCCTGTTCGGACTCCTGACGCTCGCGGTCGCCTCGGGAATCGCGCGGGGCAGCCGACTCTCCCGACTACTCGTGACGGTCTACATCGGCATCCAGCTCACGCTGCACGTGATCACCATCGTCACCAGCGACACCTGGGACGGCCTGCTCTTCGTGCAGATCGCCCTGCAGATCGCGCTCCTGGTCGTCCTGTGGACGCCGCTCGGCTCGCGCTACTTCCGCTCGCGGGACACTGCGCCGGATCCCTTCGCCCCCTGAGAGCGGGCGAGCGAAGCGCGCACGTACCGTACGTGGAACACCCGCACGATCTCGATCGCGCCGATGGCGCCGATCACGAAGAGCGTCAGGGCGTACGCGCCCTCGCGGCCGGGATCGACGAGCTGGAAGAACTCGATCGACAACGGCACCGTGAACAGCGTGATCAGCGCGAGGAACATGACACCGATCACGATCACTTTGAAGCGGTTGAGCGGACGCGACAGGATGGACAGGATCCAGATGCCGACGACGGCGAGGATGATGGTCGAGCCCGTGCGCAACTGGTCCTCCCCGACACCGATCGAACGGGCGACGAGCGTGTATCCGGTGAGTGTGAGTGCCACGATCAGCCCCGAGGGCAGGGCGAAGGCGAGTGAGCGCGGCAGGAAGCCCGGGATGTAGCGCCGGGCGTTCGGCATGAGCGCGAGGAAGAACGCGGGGATGCCGATGGTCAGCCCGTCGGTGATGGACAGCTGGCGCGGCAGGAACGGGAACGACAGGACGAGCGTGCCGAACAGGATGGCCAACGCCGTCGCGTAGGCGGTTTTGGTGAGGAACAGCATCGAGACGCGCTCGATGTTCGCGATGACCTGACGCCCCTCGGCGACGACGTCCGGCAGGTGCGAGAACCTGCCGTCCAGCAGCACGAGGCGCGCGACGGCCTTGGTCGCTGCGGCGCCGGAGTTCATCGCGATCCCCATGTCGGCGCTCTTGATGGCGAGCGCGTCGTTGACGCCGTCTCCCGTCATCGCGACGGTGTGTCCGCGGCTCTGCAGGGCGAGCACCATCGCCTTCTTCTGCTCGGGGGTGACCCGCCCGAACACGGTGTGCGTCTCGAGGACCTCGGCCAGCGCCTCCTGATCCTCGGGAAGCGTGCGCGCGTCGTATCCCTCGGCGACATCGAGCCCCACGTCGCGGGCGATGGCGGCGACCGTGCGCGGGTTGTCACCCGAGATGATGCGCACCCCGACGCCCTGCGCGTGGAAGTACGAAAGGGTCTGTGCCGCATCCGCACGCACGCGCTCACGGAACGTGACGACCGCGACGGGGCGGAGCGGATCAGGGAGCCGTTCCTCCGCCACGTCTCGGTCGTCGAGTTCGACCGGCGCCTGCGCCAGTACGAGCGTGCGCAGTCCCCGTGAGGCGAGTCCGGTCACGAGTGCGCCGAGGACGGATGCGGCATCGGTCGCCTCCTCGGGGAACACCATCTCGGGAGCGCCGAGCACCCAGGTCTCCCCCGCCAGCGAGACCGCGCTCCACTTGCGGGCGGATGAGAACCCGATCCGCGCGGTCGGCGAAGTGCCCGGCGCGTTCGGATACGGCTCGCGCAGACACCGCGCCGTCGCGTTGGCATCGGGGGCCGCGCCGTACCACGCGAGCGCGCCTTCCCAGCCCTCCGCCGCATCCGGCAGCGGATGAGCGCCGTCGAAGGTGATCTCACCCTCGGTCAGCGTGCCGGTCTTGTCGAGGCAGATGACGTCGACCCTCGCGAGTCCCTCGACGGCCGGCAGCTCGTTGACGAGCACCTGTTTGGCGGCGAGTTTCGCCGCGCCGACGGCGAAGGCGATGGAGGTCATGAGCACGAGGCCCAACGGGATCATCGCCGTGAGCGAGGCGATCGTGTTGACGACCGCCTGCTCCCAGCGCCCCTCGGAGAAGATCACCGTCCAGCCGCCCGCGACCATGACCTGCGCGTTGAGCACGAGCAGACCGATGGGTCCGATTCCCCAGCTCACCCACCTCAGTACGCGGTCGATGCTGGTGCGCAGCTCGCTGCGCACCATCGAGAAGCGCTTGGCCTCGGACTGGAAACGATTCGCGTAGGAGTCCGCACCGACCTTGTCGACCCGCGCGTCGCCCTCCCCGCCCACGACGATCGAGCCCGAGAGGACCTCATCACCGGGGCGTTTGTCGACCGCATCCGATTCGCCGGTCAGCATCGACTCGTCGACCTGCAACGCGACGGAGCGCTCGAGCACGGCGTCCGCAGCGATCTGATCGCCCGCTCGCAGCACGAGCACGTCGCCGAGCACGACCTCCGCCGGCGCGATCTCCACCTCGCGACCGTCGCGTCGCACCCGGGCGCGCGGCGCGTTCAGCAGGGCGAGACGGTCGAGGGCGAGTTTGGCGCGGAACTCCTGCACCGTGCCGATGATCGCGTTGGCGAAAGCCGCCAGGCCGAACAGGGCGTCCTGCCATCGGCCCACCAGCAGCAGGACGAGGAAGCACGCCCCGACGATGCCGTTGAACAGGGTGAACACGTTGGCGCGCACGATGTTCCAGACGCTGCGCGACGTGTCGGCGTCGACCGAGTTGCCGAGGCCCGCGGCGAGACGCCGGGCAGCCTCCTCCGCGTCGAGGCCGGTGTCCGGATCGGCGATCGAGAGTGCCTGCTCGGATGGACCCGCCCCCTGGTGCATGCGCTCACCCTATCCGCCTGCCGCCTGAACGCATCAGGGGACCGCATCCTCTCGGATGCGGTCCCCTGATCTGCGTCGCGCGGGGCGTCAGCCCTTCGTCGCGCCGGCCAGGAGGCCGCGCACGAAGAACCGCTGCAGGGCGAAGAACACGATCAGCGGAACGATGATCGAGATGAACGTACCCGCCGACTGGAGATACCAGCGGTCGCCCCACGATCCGGACAGCGAGTTCAACGTCTGCGTCAACGGCAGCGATGAGCTCGGCGCGAAGATCGTGGCCACCAGCAGGTCGTTCCACACCCACAGGAACTGGAAGATCGCGAACGACGCGATCGCCGGCATCGCCAGGGGCAGGATCATCCGGAAGAAGATCTGCCCGTGACCGGCGCCGTCGACGCGTGCCGCCTCGATGACCTCGCTCGGGATCTCCGAGATGAAGTTGTGCAGGAGGAAGATCGCCAGCGGCATGGCGAAGATCGCGTGGGCGATCCACACCGTCGCGAAGCTGTGCTCCACGCCGCGCAGCTCGAAGCCGGGGAAGACGGCGACACCGTTGATCTCGAGACCGCGCGAGAACAGGCTGAGCAGCGGCACGAGGGCCATCTGGATCGGCACGATCTGGAGCGCGAACACGAAGATGAACAGGCCGTTCTTGCCCTTGAAGTCGATCCAGGCGAACGCGTACGCCGCCAGCGATGCCAACGCGATCGGGATGGCGGTCGCGGGGATGGCGATGGCGAGCGAGTTGAGGAACGACTCCCCCAGCGTCAACGCCGTACCACCGGAGGTGAGCGCGTCGAAGTAGTTGTCGAGCGTGAACGCAGGGTCGACGAAGACCGTCCACCATCCGCTCGTCTGGGAGTCGGCACCCGGGCGGAACGAGGTGACGAAGAGGCTGAAGGTCGGGATGGTCCAGAAGATCGCGATGATGATCGCGATCAGCGTGGCCGTCTTCGACGTCATCCGCTTCTGCGCCGTCTTCTCGTTACGACGTGTGTCGCGCGCGACCTTGCGCGCAGCCTTGGCGTCGAACGCCGGCGTGGTCGGGGCGGCGGCGCTCATCGGATCTCCTTCTGCTTGCGCATCTGACGCGCGTTGTAGATGATCAGCGGCAGCACGAACAGGAAGAGCACGACGGCCAGTGCCGAGGAGTGCCCGTAGCTCTGGAACCGCTGCTGCTGGTTGACCATCTCGAAGCCCAGCACCGAGGTGTTCGACCGACCACCGGTCATGACGGCGACGATGTCGTAGACCTTCAGCGAGGCGATCGTGATCGTCGTGAGCACGACGATCAGCGAGGAGCGGATGCCCGGAACGGTCACGTTCGTGAATCGCTGCCAGGCCGAGGCGCCGTCGAGCTGCGCGGCTTCCAGCTGCTCCGTCGGGATCGCCTTGATGGCGGCCGAGAGGATGACCATCGCGAAGCCGGTCTGCGTCCACACGAACACGGCCAGCAGCGCGAAGGTGTTGACGAGCGGCTGCGCGTCCAGCCAGCCGACGGGCTGTCCGCCGAACATGGTCACGATCGCGTTGAGCAGACCGATCTGCTCGCCCTGGCGGTAGTCGTAGACGAACTTCCAGATGATGCCGGCGCCGACGAACGAGATCGCGACCGGCATGAACACGAGCACCTTCAGGATCTTCTCGCCTCGCGCGCGGTCGATGAACGCCGCGTAGGCGAGCCCGATGATGGTCGACAGCGTCGGGGCGAACAGTGCCCAGATGACCGTGTTGATGACCGACCAGAAGCCCTCGGGGTTCGTGAAGGTCCAGATGTAGTTCTCGAGGCCGACGAAGTTGTCACCCGTCTTGTCGAAGAACGACTGGAAGAAGGTCGAGATCGCCGGATAGATGAGTCCCAGCAGGAGCAGCAGCATCGCCGGTGCCAGGAACACGACGAGCTGGAACACGTATCCCGCGCCTTCGCGGGATCGATAGTCGGCGAAGAAGAGCAGGGCGCCCACGCCCAGGGCGATGGCGAGCACATAGACGAGTGCGTTCTGGTACGGGCGAAGCAGCATGAAGGCGATCAGCGGAATCGCGAAGCACGCGACGACGCGGAGCCACATGTAGCCGCGACCGCGTCGGGGCGCGAACTCGATGAGCAGCAGCACGAGTCCGACCACGGCGCCGAACACGATCAGCACGATGGGGATCTGCACGATGGGGTTCAGCCCACCGAGCCAGATGAAGAAGCTGTTGAGCGAGAAACCGAGCGAAGTCGGCGGCGCGTCGTCAACCTGCGGGCTCAGCCACAGCAGAAGCGCGGCGATGACGACGAGAGCCGCGGCGGCGATGGCGATGATCGTCGCGATCTTGCGCGCGCGGGGCGATTTCGGGGGCTGGAGCTCGTCATGGAAGACGAGCGGCTCCGTCGTTTTCGTCTGGGACATCTGGGTCCTTGTCCTCCTGGCGGCTGCCCGCGGGCGGGGCCGCGGGGCCGCCCGGCACAAGAGCCGGACGACCCCGCGGTCGCGAGCGAGCCGACGGGATTAGTTGTCGTATCCCGCCTGGATGTCGCTGAGCACCTGGTCGACCGGACGGCCGTCGATCCAGTTGACCATGCCCTTCCAGAACGAGCCCTGACCCACGGTGGCCGGCATCAGGTCGGAGGCGTCGAAGCGGACAACCGTGGACGGGTCCTGCAGCGTCTTCATGGCGTCCGTCAGGAACTCGCTCGAGGCGAGCGACGGGTCGGCGCCCTTGTTGGCGGAGATGACGCCGCCGAGCTTGACGCGGGCGTCGGCGAACTCGGGAGTCGACATGTACTCCACGACCTTCTGGACGGCCTCGTCGTCGCTGAACGCGGTCACGAACTCGCCACCGGCCTCGACGTACTGCTCACCGTCGGCGGTGATGCCGGGCAGCAGGAACGCGTAGACGTCACCGTCGGGGGCGACGGTCGGCGTGGCACCGGAGGCGGTCTTGGCCTCGAGGAAGTTCGCCGAAAGGAACGACGCCTGGTGCGTCAGAGCGCAACGACCGTCGGCGACCGCGGCCGCGACGTCACCGAAAGCGGTGGAGTTGATGCTCTTGACGTCGCCGTAGCCCGCGTTCACGTAGTCGGGGTTCAGCAGGATCTTGCCGACGGCATCGAATGCGTCCTTGATCTGCGGGTCGGTGAACTTGACCTCGTTCGCGACCCACTGGTCGTACACGTCGGCACCGGACTGGCGCAGCACGAGGTCCTCGATCCAGTCGGTACCGGGCCAGCCGGATGCGGCGTCGGATGCGAAGCCCGCGCACCACGGGGCGGCGCCGGTCTTGTCGCGGATGGTCTGGGTGAGCGTCAGCAGGTCGTCCCACGTCTTGGGAGCCTCGACCCCCCACTCCTTGAAGCTGGCGGGCGAGTACCAGACGTAGCCCTTCACGTTGCCGAGCATCGGCGCCGCGTAGAACGTGCCGTCGAGGCTGCCGTAGTTCTTCCAGTCTGCGGACCAGTACTCGTCGACGTTCTTGGAGACGGCGTCGGAGCCCTCCTTCACCTCACCGGTCTCGATGAGGGACTTGAGCAGACCCGGCTGCGGGACGATCGCGATGTCGGGGGCCGAGCCACCCGTCACCTTCGTCACGATGTTGCCCTCGAAGCTCTTGTCACCCGTGTAGACGACCTTGATGCCCGTGTCGGCGGTGAACTGCTCGAAGGACTTGTTGAGCGCATCCGCCTCTCCACCGGTGATACCGCCGGCGATCTGGACCGTCGCGCCCTCGACCGAGCCGCCACCCTGGGACGAACTGGTCTCGGCACAGCCTGCGAGCGCAAGGCCGGCGACTCCCAACAGAGCCATCGGGACAAGCACCCGACGTCGCTGTGACCTGGTCATGTGATTCCTCCTCTTTGAGCACGCAGGAGCATCTTGCCCCGCGTATCGGCTTCACTCAGGAACCGATTCCACGCCACCGTAATCCAATCCCGCATCCGACACAACAGCGAACGATCACAACTCGATAACCTGCTATGGGAGCGCTCCCGAATGGGCCGAACTGGGCGATGGGAGCGCTCCCGCACTGTCTATTCCATGTGGAACCGGTTCCCTATCGGTGGAGATATCGCCTACCATGTGGAGCGTCCCCACATCACCCGTCGAGGAAGAGGGTGGCTCTCATGAGCGGAATTGCCGACGTCGCACGTCAGGCCGGTGTTTCCAAGTCCACGGCGTCACGCGCGCTCAGCGGTTCCGGCTACGTTTCTCAGGAGACGAGAGACCGGGTCACTCGTGCGGCCGACATGCTGGGGTACGTCCCGTCGACCAACGCGCAGAGCCTGTCGACCGGCCGCACCCAGAACATCGGCGTGGTCATGCCCTACGTCAACCGGTGGTTCTTCGCCGAGGTGCTGGAGGGCATCCAGGCCTCACTTCTCGAACGAGGGTTGGATCTCACTCTCTACGACGCCAAACCGGGCAGCGACACCCGCGAGCGCATCTTCGAGAGCTTCCTGACGCGCAAGCGGTTCGACGGCCTCATCGCGGTCGGGCTGGAGCCCGAGGAGAACGAGCTGGACAGCATGCTCGCCCTCGGCAAACCCGTCGTGAGCGTCGTCGGCAACCACGAGCGCACCAGTGTCGTGACCCTCGACGATGCGCTGACCGCCCGGCGCGCCACGGAGCACCTGATCGAGCTCGGACACCGCCGCATCGCCTTCCTCGGTGCGGGCTCGCGCACCCGCTGGCCGCACGTGGAGTCGTCCCGACTCGACGGCTACATGCAGTCCATGGCGGATGCGGGGTTGGCGGAAGAGGCGACCCACACGGAATCGGAGCTGACGCTCCCCGCCGGCTACGACGCCGCGGTCGAACTGCTCAGCGACGCGCGCACGCGCCCCACGGCGATCGTCGCGGCCTGCGACGAGGTCGCCATCGGCGCCATCATCGCTGCCAGGCGTCTCGGCCTGCACGTTCCGGCGGCGCTGAGCGTCATCGGCATCGACGATCACGAGTTCGCCGAGATGTTCGCGCTGACGACCTTCCGCCAGGTGCCGCGAGAACAGGGCGCCGCGGCCGTCGAACTGCTCATGCGTCAGATCCAGGACCCGCCGCTCGCTCCCGTCATCCAGCGCCTCAAGCCGCGACTGATCGTGCGCAGCTCCACCGGTCCGCTGCGCTCGGATCGGGCCACGGCCGACGCCACGGTATGACGCGAGGGCGCCGGCGCCGAAGCGCCGACGCCCTCGCGTCATCCGTCGTCGATCAGCTGCGTCGACGCACCGGCACCGCGCGTCCGACGATACCGAGCGCGAGCAGCAGTGATGCGGCGAGCAGTGCACCCGCGATCCACTGCGTCTCGGCACCGGTGGCGGCCAGCGATCCCGGCCTGGGAGCGATGGAGACCGCCTGCCAGCCGATGACCTGACCGTTCGCGTCGAGCACCACGAGCCGGTGATCGCCCGTGAGATCGGCGGGCAGGGTGACCGTGACGTTGCCCGCCGCATCCACCTGGTGCCATCCACCGAGCTGACGCGGGGTGGAGTACAGCCAGACCGTCACCCAGTCGCCCGCGTACTGCGTGCCGACGTGGATCGTGATCGTGGCTCCGGCGCGCAGCTCGCCCGCGACGACCTTGATGAGGTCCTGCAGCGTGGGCACGAGCTGGCTCGGGTCCACGGGCTGCGGCGTCGTGGTCGGCGGGGTGGCGGAGGTCACCTTCAGCGGGAGGCGGAGTTCCGTGCCCGTCTGCGGCGCCTGGAGGATGATCGTACTGTCCGCCGGAGCGTCGGCGGGCACCGTGAAGGTGACCGTCGCGGTTCCTCCCGTGACGGTGACCGGATCGATGACGGCCGTGCTGCCCTCGATGCTCACCAGCAGAGAGGTCGTCTCCGGGCTTCCGAGCGAGGTGAGGTTCAGCCCGCCCACCTGGAACGAGACCTGCGCACCGGGCGCGACGGATGCCAGGAGCCCCGTCACCTCGGCGCTGCGCGTCGCGTAGCTCGGGGAGACCGGGCTGTTCGCCGTGAGATACGAGATCCACGCATCCCGGTCGATGAGACCGGAGTCGCGCGTGTCGGTTCCCTCCGCAAAGGTGCGGAAGTTGTCGCCGCCCTGCAGGAGGAAGTTGAACGAGCCGATCCGGTACGAACCCTTCGGATCGATCGGCTCGCCGTCGATCCAGACGCCCGTGATGTGGGATCCCTGCGCCGCGTCCGCGTCGTAGGTGTAGGTCACGTTCTTCGAGAGACCGAGAGCGAGGTAGGGCCGCGACGGGATCGTCCCGTCGGCGTTCGTCTGCCACTGCTCCTCGAGCACCTGCGTGAACTGCTCCCCCGTGAGGGTCGTCGTCCAGAGGTTGTTCACGAACGGCAGGACCGCGTTCGCCTCGGCGAACGTGATGACCCCGTCGTCGCCGCGCAGCAGCTCGGCACGAAGACCACCGGGATTCACCACGCCGATCTCTGCGCCACCGCGAAGCGGGTCGGAGAGCGTCGCGACGAGCGAGTCGGCGACGAGGTTGCCGAGCGTCGACTGCGCGGCGCGGTTGTCACGCGTGCCGCCGGCGTAGACGCCGTCCGTGTACGCACCGCCCGTGAAGGCCGTCGTGATGTCTGCCGTGACGCTTCCGACCGGGACGCTGCCCCTCTCGGCGGCGTAGGCCAGCGCCGCGTCGACGATCTCCTTGACCTCCGCGACCCGCGGATACTGTGCCGCCAGTTCGGCGTTCAAGGCCGCGCTCTGCGCTGCGTCGTTGGAGGTGTTGCCGTCGTTCTCGATCGCGATGCGCGCCACGTTCCGCTGCGTGTGCGCGAGCACGTCGCCCGTTTCCGCATCCAGTGTCAGACGCACCTGGCCGATGTTCTCGCCGTAGTTGCCGGTCTGCACCACGGGCCGCGTGCGGTCGGTGCCCGGGATGGGGGCATCCCACGCGTACAGCTTGTGGGTGTGACCGGTGAAGATCGCGTCGACGGCGGCCGAGGTGTTGGTGACGATGTCGGCGAACGCCTTGCCGTCCTTCAACTCCTCCTCCAGCGTCGACTTCTCCGTCACACCGGCCGCAGCACCCTCGTGGTACTCGGCGATGATGACGTCCGCCTCACCGTTGGACGGGTCGCCGTCGGTCAGCTGGGCCGCCACTCGGTTCACGGCCTCGACGGGATCACCGAAGTCGACCGTGGCCACCCCGCCGGGCGACACGAGCGTGGGAGTCTCCTCCGTCACGGCGCCGATCACGGCGACCGTCAGCCCCTGCACCTCGAACGTCGCGTACTCCTGCAGCGCCGGCGTGGTGGTTCCCTTCTCGTAGACGTTCGCGCCGAGGTACGGGAACGCCGCCTGATCCTTGACACGTCCTTCGAGGTCCTCGAGGCCCTTGTCGAACTCGTGGTTGCCGACCGCCGAGGCGCTCAGCTCCAACGTGTTCAGGACGTCCAGTGTCGGCTTGTCATCGGCCACCGACGACGCGAACAGGGAGGCGCCGATGTTGTCACCGCTCGAGAGGAACAGGGTGTTCTCTTCACCGGCTTGAGCCCGCAGCTGCTCGATGGTGGCAGCGAACTTCACCGTGTTGTCGTCGATTCGACCGTGGAAGTCGTTGATGTTCAGCAGGTTGAGTGCGACGGTCGGATTCCACGTGATGCCCACCACGACCGGGTCGTGGTCGCTGGAGCGGTAGGGCGAGACCTCGTAGAAGTTCGTCGCGTTGTAGTTGTACCGGCTGTACTCGAGCGCGATCGACTCCCCCGCGTTGATGTTCCACACATCGACGCCGGTGACCATCTTGGCCGCGGCGGGCGAGGCCAACACGTGGTCGAGCGAGCCGCTCGCACCGTCGAAGGAGTACGTGTGCTTGCCTGTGCGCGATCCGAGGTCGGTGTACCCGGCCGCGTAGAAGACCTGCATGGGGTCTTCCTGCGTGTACGAGTTGAAGTCTCCGAGCAGGAACACGCGGTCGGTCCCGGCAGCAGCCTTCCGCTCGTCGGCGAAGTCCACGAGCGCCTGCGCCTGGCGCACCCGGTCGCCGTTGTAGGCGCCCTGTGGCCCGTTGGCATTGTCACCCGTGGCCGGGTTGTCGCGGTTGTCCCCCTTCGACTTGAAGTGGTTCACGATCGCCAGGAAGGCGGCATCCGTCTCACCCTTGGGCGCGAACGCCTGAGCGAGCGGGCGTCGCGCGTTGACGAAGGCGGCATCGAGATCGATGACGGAGTCGCCGACCGGCGATACTGCGTCGGCCTTGTAGATGAACGCGGTGCGGATGACGTCCTCACCTGAGGGCACCTGGGTGGGCGAGGGCACATAGGCCCACTCGTCCTTGCCGAGGTCGGCGTTCAGCGCGTCGACGAGAGTCGACAGGGCCGCATCGCGGTTCTCGCCGAACGCCGCCGAGTTCTCGATCTCCTCGAGCGAGACGACCTCGGTGCCGAGCGCGTTGATCGCGTCGACGATCTTGTCCTGTTGACGCTTCAGGCTCACATCAGTGGCCGCACCGCGCGGGCCGTTGTTCGGGCACTGGTTCGCCGTGATGGGGTTGCCGTCGCGGTCGGTGTAGACCGACGTGCAGCCCACGTCCGCAGCGGTGGTCGTGAAGTAGTTCAGCACGTTGAAGCTGGCGATCGAGATGTCGCCGCCGACCGCGTCGGGTGCGGATGCGGCGCGCGCCGATCCGATGGTGACGGGCAGCGGGTCGCCGGCCTTGAGCTGCGTGGTCGGCTGAACCTTCCAGGCACCGTTGCGGTAGTCCAGGATCACCGGCTGAGTGAACGACACTGCGCCACCCACCGTGACATCGACGTCGGTCAGGTACGGCAGCGGGATCGCCTTGTTGGTCGAACCACCCAGGAAGTTGATCGACGCACCGTCGTCGAGCACGACACCGCGCGCGGCGTTGTCGGCGACGGCGTCCGTGTACTCCTGGGTGCCCACACGCGCGACATCCGTGGGCGTGATGAGCGGCTTCTCGCCGGACGCGAGCCCGATCTCGGCGTACTGGTTCGTCGTGTACGTGTTGCTCACCGTGAATCGGCCCTGGGGCGCCACGAGCATGCTCTCGAACTTCTCACGGTCCGCCGGCGCGATCGGCCAGGCGAGGGGCACCGGCGTCACGGCCGCGACCTGCTCGTCGATCGCGGTGACCGAGCCGGCCGAGACGTTGAGCTGGGTGAGTGTCTGGGGGTCACCCGCGACGCTCGAGTACTCGCCGGCCACGCCGGTCACCTCGACGTAGGCGCCCATCGGGGCCTTCGCGGCGAGGGCCGCTCCCGCCTGCCCGGTTCCTCCGTAGACGAAGAGGGCGTCGGATGCGGTGTGAGAAGCATCCACCGCGCCACCTGTACCGGGAGTCTGGATGGTGAACCCGTTGAAGCCGCCCTCCGCGTAGGCGCCGGTGACGATGCCGCGCGTGGTGACCGTCTGGCCCAGCAGCGGCGTCGCGTCGCCGGTGCCCTGGATCTCGGCGATCGTCCGGATCGCGGGAGTACCGGGGTCGGTGCCGGGATCCGGGTCCGTGCCGGGGTCGGGGTCGGGGTCGGGGTCGGTGCCGGGATCAGGATCGGTGCCTGACTTCGCGGATGCCTGCGGCGTGATCTGCGCGGGGTGGCTGAAGTCGGCCGCGTTGTCGTCCGTATCGACGAAGTTCGTTCGCGCGAGCGAGTTCGGGACGGCGTTCCCGCCGGTGACCGGGACAACGCTCGTCTCGAACGTCTTGGATGCGCCGTAACCGAGGAGATCGACGACGTGCTGCTGCTCGACGACGGATCCGGTGGGAAGCGTGAGCGCCTGCGTGGTGTCCGCGAGGTAGAGCGTGCCCGTCGTGCCGGAGGCGTTGAAGCCCTTGTCGAACGACAGGTCCGGGGTGACGGGGAGCGCGGCGCCCACGGCGCCGTTGCCGTTCCACGCGATCAGGTAGTAGTCATCGGGCTCGATGACGCCGCTCAGCGGCTCGGTGACCGAAGGGCCCCCGGTTCCATCGGCGGAACGGTATTGGAGCGACCAGCCGTCCAGGCTCTGCGCGGTCTCGCCGGCGTTGTACAGCTCGACGAACTTCTTGTTGAACGGAGCGTTGGCGCTTCCGCCCTTGAGGTAGACCTCGTTGATGATGACATCGGCGGGCTCGGCGGCGACGGCGACGGCGGGCACGAACATGCCCGCGACGACCGCGGTTCCGATCCCGAAGGCGAGCGCTGCAAAGGGGCGCCTCGGCTGGGAGGGGGACATGGATCTCCTGAGGTTCTGCTGGGGGACACCAGGAGACTACGAAGAGAGACCCCCTCCGCGGCTTACGAGAAGATGACGGTTCGATGAGATTGCTCTCATCCGGGCGTGCTACGCGCGCGGACGCACGAAGGCCCCGGATGCGGCGAACCGCACCCGGGGCCTTCGTGAAGAAGGTGAGGACCTTACTTGAGGGTGACCGTCGCGCCGGCCTCTTCGAGAGCGGCCTTCGCCTTGTCGGCGGTCTCCTTGTTGGCGCCTTCGAGAACGGGCTTGGGGGCGCCGTCCACGAGAGCCTTGGCCTCGCCGAGGCCCAGCGAGGTGAGCTCGCGGACCGTCTTGATGACCTGGATCTTCTTGTCGCCGGCAGCCTCGAGGATGACGTCGAAGGAGTCCTTCTCCTCGACCTCTTCCGCGCCACCAGCAGCACCCGCAGCGCCGGCAACGGCGACGGGGGCGGCAGCGGTGACGTCGAACTTCTCCTCGAACGCCTTCACGAACTCGCTGAGCTCGACGAGGGTCAGGCCGGCAAACTGCTCGAGCAGCTCCTCAGTGGTGAGCTTCGCCATGATGTATCTCCTAGATAGGTGGGGGTGTGTGGGAAAGAGCTCGCCGGACGCTTACGCGGCCTCGGCGGTCTCCAGCTTTTCGCGAAGCGCGTCGATGGTGGCTGCAGCCTTGCCCATCGTCGCCTTCATCATGCCCGCGGCCTTCGCCAGCAGAACCTCACGGCTCTCCAGGGAGGCGTACTTGTTGACCTCGTCGGCACTCAGGGCGTTGCCCTCGAAGATGCCGCCCTTGATCACGAGAAGCGGGTTGGCCTTGGCGAAGTCACGCAGAGCCTTGGCGGTGGCGACGAAGTCACCGTGCACGAACGCCACGGCCGAGGGACCCTTGAGGTCCTCGTCCAGCGCCGTGATCCCCGCGTTGTTCGCGGCGATCTTGGTCAGCGTGTTCTTCACCACGGCGTAGCTCGCGTCCTGACGGATGCTGTTGCGCAGCTGCTTGAGCTGGGCAACCGTCAGACCGCGGTACTCGGTCAGCAGAACGGCGGTCGAGTCCTCGAAGTTCTTCGTGAGCTCGGCGACCGATGCATCCTTCTGCGCCATGGTCACTCCTTGATGTGAACGTGACACCCCGCGGTGGCGGAGCGTCGGCCTCGACCACCCGCACATGACAAAAGCTCCGGCGCAAGCGCACGGAGCTCAATTCCCGAAGGAGGAAGTTCAGTGTCACCTGCGCGGGCCCCTGCGGTGCAGAGCTTCGATCGCGACACGTTTGCACGCACGGCGATGACCAGCGGTCTTTGGCTTGTCACAAGACTACGCCACGTTGCCCGTCGCCCCAAATCCGCCCGGGGAGCGCGTGACCCCCGCCCCGATCATTCGGGCGGGGGTCACGCGTCACTGCCGACCTTCGATCACGCTCGCCTGCGCCGGATGCTGCGCGCCGAGACTCCAGCCCCCACCAGCAGCAGGGCGACGAGCGACAGCCCCACGATCGACCCGCCGTCCTGGCCCGTGCTGGGCAGCGCGCCGATCTGAACCTGCTGCCACCCGATCACGTTGCCCTGCGCATCCTGCACGATGAGACGATGCACCCCGGAGACGCCCGCGGGCAGAGTCACCGTGATGTTGCCGAGCTCGTCCACGCGGTACCAGCCCAGCAGCAGCGGGTCGGAGCGCAGCCAGACGCTCACCCAGTCGCCGGCGTACGCCTCACCGACGTGGATCGTGATCGTCTGCCCGGGCTGGAGGGTGGTCCCTCCCTGGATCTGGACCGCGTTCTGCGTGGCGGGCGTGAGCGCCGACTCGGGCGCGGGCGTCTCGACCGCTCCCCCATCCGTTCCCGGCACGGCCGGACGCACGTCGATCGGCACGCGGATGACGGTGCCCGAGTCCGGCACCGTGAGGGAGATGACCGCCGGGCCGGCGACATCGCCCGGCGTCGTCAACGACACGTTCGCCACGCCGTCGGCGACGGCCACGGGTGCGTAGGCGGCCTGACCGATCGACGGCTCCAGCACCGCGTTGGCGGGGCTGCCGAGCGATGTGAGGTCGAACCGCGAGACCTGGAAGGTGACGGCCTCGCCCGCGACGACGGATGCCGGCACACCGGACACCTGTGCACTGCGGGAGGAGAAGTCCGGTGTCAGTGCGGGATGCGCCGCCAGGTAGTCGATCCAGGCGTCGCGGTCGACAAGACCCGAGTCGCGCGTCTGAGCCCCCTCCTTGAACGTGCGGAAGTTGTCACCGCCGGTCAAGAGGAAGTTGAACGAGCCCACGCGGTACTCGCGGTTCGGGTCGATCGGCTGTCCGTCGATCCACACGCCCGTGATGTGCGAGCCCTGCGCCGCCGCGGCGTCGTAGGTGTAGAACACGTTCTCGGACAGCCCGAGCTGCAGGTACGGCCGTGACGGGACTTGACCCTTGTCGTCGAGCTGCCACTGCTCCTCGAGCACGTTCGTGAACTGGGCTCCCGTGAGAGTCGTCGTCCAGAGGTTGTTGACGAAGGGCAGGACGGCGTTCGCCTCGGCGTACGTGATGACGCCGTCGGGCGCGTAGCTCAGGTCGGCTCGCAACCCGCCCGGATTGACCACACCGATCTCGGCTCCGCCGCGGGCCGGGTCGGCCAGCGCGTCGCGGATGGAGTCCGCGACGAGGTTGCCCAGCGTCGACTGCGCGGCGCGGTCGTCGCGCGCTCCTCCTCGGTACACGCCGTCGACGTAGGAACCGCCGCTGAAGGCGGTCGTGATGTCGGCGGTCACCGACCCCACCGGCTGGTTGCCGACCGCAGCAGCATCCGCCAGCGTGGCGTCCACGATCCTCTTCACCTCGGCGACGCGGGGATAGGCGGCGACCAGGTCGGCGTCCGCGGCGGTCGTGCGCGCGGCGTTCTTGACCGTGTAGGACTCCACCGCTCCGGTCACCGGGTCGAGCTGCAGCACGACCTGGCCGATGTTCTCGCCGTAGTTCCCGGTCTGAACGATCGGACGGGTGCGATCCGTGCCCGGAATCGGAGCCTCCCACGCGTAGAGCTTGTGGGTGTGCCCGGTGAAGATGGCGTCGACCGCCGCCGAGGTGTCCTCGACGATCGAGGCGAACGCTCCCCCGTGGGCGACCTCCTGCTCGAGGGTCGACTTGTCCGGGGTGCCCGCCGATGCTCCTTCGTGATACTCCGCGATGATGACGTCCGCCTCCCCGTTGGTCGGGTCACCGTCGGTCAGCTGCGCGGCCACGCGGTTGACTGCTGCGACAGGGTCGCCGAAGGCGACTCCCGTGATGCCGTCGGGCGAGACCAGGCTCGGCGTCTCCTCCGTGACGGCACCGATGACGGCGACCGTCAGCCCGTCGACGGTGAAGGTCGCGTACTCCGGGAGCAGCACCTCCCCCGTCTTCGCGTCGTAGACGTTCGCGCCGAGGTAGGTGAAGTCGGCGCTGTCGGCGACACGACCGGTGAGATCGGCGATCCCCTTGTCGAACTCATGGTTGCCGACGGCGGACGCCTTCAGTCCCAGCGCGTTCAGCACCTCGAGGGTCGGCTCGTCCTTGAAGTACGACGAGGCGAACAGGGAGGCACCGATGTTGTCGCCGTCGGAGAGGAACAGGGTGTTGGCCTCGCCGTACTCTGCACGCAGCTGCTCGATCGTCCCGGCGAACTTGACCGTGTTCTGGTCGATGCGTCCGTGGAAGTCGTTGATGTTGAGCAGGTTCAGCGCGACGGGGCCGGCGATCTGGAAGACCGCCTCCGCCGAGGTCAGGCTTGAGCCGAGCTGCGGCGCCGTGATCGGGATCGTGATCGCACCGCCGGGGGCGTCTGCCGCCACCTTCACCTCGATGTCGACGGATGCGGTCGCGCCGGGCGCGATCGTGGGGATCGACCATGTCAGCGTCGAGTCCTGACGTGCGACATTCTTCGGAAGGACTGGGAACGACGCCTGGGTCAGCAGCTGGGTCGCGTCGGCGACGACGGTCGCACCGGCCAGGTCCACTCGTCCGGTGTTCTCGACCGTGAGCGTCAGCGTCGCCGTGTCGCCCGGAAGGACGGCCTCACCCGCGGGGATGTTGCTCGTGATGCCCGTGGTCCACATCGCAGGCCAGGCGGGCTTGTCCGTGTCGAAGAGCCAGTCCTGGAAGAACGCCCCCAGATCGCGGCCGGAGACCTGCTCGGCGAGCGCGATGAAGTCGTCGGTGTCCGCGGAACCGCCGGCGTGCGCCTTCGTCCAGGCGGCATAAGTCGCGTCGAAGGCGTCGCGGCCGATGGCGGTCATGAGTGCGCCGAGGGTGTACTTACCGCGGTTGTAGACCTGCCAGTCGTACAGTTCGGCCGGGTCGGTGAAACCGACGGTGGGCGTCAGCCACCGGGAGGCCGACGCGGAGCTCCAGCTGGCGAACGAGTCGTTCTCCGGGGTGGTCTGGCTGAGGCCGACGCCGTAGCGGTAGTAGGTGGTGAAGAACTCCGCCGCGCCCTCGTTGAGCCAGATGTGCGACCAGTCGGCCGGGGCGACCTCGTTGCCCAGCCACTGGTGGACGAGCTCGTGGATGAGCGTGTTGGCGGAGACGCTGCCGTCGAAGAACGGCCGATCCTGGGTCTCCAGGGCGTACCCGACGCCGACGCGGTCGACGATGAGGCCGACACTGTTGCCCGGGTAGGGGCCGAGCTTCGTCTCGAGCCAGTCGATGATCTGCTTGATCTCGCCGCGACGCGTGTTGATCGCGTTCTGCACGTTCACACTGATGGTCGGGTCGACGAAGCTCCATTCGTGCAGCGTGCGGCCGCTCGCGAGGGTGATATCGCTCTCCAGCACGTTGAAGCGCCCGATCGAGAGGACGGAGAGCTCGGTCGCCATGGGATTGCGCTGCTGCCAGTCCCACGTGGTCGTCCCCGCCTGCGCGTCGACGGTCTTGCCGATCAGCTCGCCGTTGCTCGCGACGCTCAGCGGGTTGCCGCCTGCGGTGGTGGGCGCTGTCACACTGATGTCGTAGGTGGCTTTGTCCGCGGGCGCGTTGTTCTGCGGGAACCAGGTCATGGCGCCGATCGGCTGACCCAGGGCCGTCACGCCGTCGGATGTCTTCACCCAGCCCTCCGAGGAACCGTCGGCGTCGATGTGCCTGACAGGTGCACCCGAGTACGCCACCGCGACCGTGAACGGTCCGCTGACCGCCGTCGCGGGGGTGATGTCGAGCTTGAAGAGCGTGGCGTCCACATCCTGCTCACGGGAGAACTGCGCAGGCACCCCGTTGACCGTCACGCTGTCGACGGTCATGCCCTCGAAGTCGAGCGAGAACGCCGACAGCGGCGCCGGAGCGGTGGCGGCGATCGTCGCGACCGCGCTCACGTCGTCGTTCGCGCGGTACGTGAGGTCCAGGTCGTAATGGGCGACGTCGTAGCCGCCGTTGCCGACGTGGGGGAAGAGCGGGTCACCCGCCGTGCGGGCGCCGACCGTCGGCTCAGCGCCGACGGCGGGAACGGTCGCAACCGCGGAGGCCGCGACGACGGCTCCGACGATGAGCGCTGCGGTGAGGATCCGGCCACGGCGGTGCGGTCGGAGAGCGGAGTCGGACATGGTCCCCCTGGGTCGACACGGGCGCGAGAGCGCGAGGAAGGTGCAACGGCCCGACCCTAGGGTTCAGAGATTTCTTACCGGTTTCCCAGCCGTTCCAAATGTCCGCCCCGGCACCGCCGGGGGCGCATGTCGTTCTCGAAGGCGTCGGCCACCGGGCGTACGCTCGAGAGGTGACCCCCGAACTCGCCGCTCGCATCGTCGCGGACTCCCGCGACCGGGTGGCGTGGATCCGGGCGCGCTCACGCGGCATCACGGCGACGGATGTGGCATCGCTCACGAGCGAGCGGGCGATCGCGAAGGCCGCCGACCAGAAGCTGGGCGGCTCGAGGTTCTCCGGCAACGCCTACACCGATCACGGCCGGCGACGCGAGCCCGAGATCGCCGCCTGGGTCGCGGCGACCCACGGCATCCAGCCCTCATCCGCGCTCTTCCACGCGGTCGTGGAGAAGCGGCACCTCGCGACCCCCGACGGCATCGCGGTCGACGCCGACGGCCGGGTGACGCTGGCGGAGATCAAGACGACCAACAAATCGTGGCGGTCGATCCCGCGCGGGTACCTTCGTCAGGTGTGGTGGCAGCAGCACGTGCTCGGCGCCGAGCGCACCCTCGTCGCCTGGGAGCAGCACGACGGCTTCGTCCCCGTCGACGACGAGCCGCGGTGCGCATGGGTCGAACGCGACGAGGTCGAGATCGGCAAGCTCGTGCGCCTTGCGACCGCCCTCATCGACGAGTTGCACCTGCGCACCACGCGCGGTCGCGCGCCTGCGCCGGCCCCGCAGGCCCCGCCGCGTCGCGAATATCGCGCACTCGTCTTCAGCGACTGACCCGTCGCTCGCTTCCCGCATCCTGGTGGCCGGGAATAGTTGACGCGCCTCAACGATTGCTCATATAGTTGACCCAACTCAATCGTTGACATACATCAACTTACTGCGCCGATGACGCCGCACCCCACCGAAGGATGCCGCTGTGACCACCACCATCTCCCGACCGACGGACGCGTCGAGCAAGACCTCGCGCCGTCACGTCCTCGAAGCCCTGTCCGGACTGCTGCTGGGCATGTTCGTGTCGATGCTCGCTTCGACCGTCGTCTCGACCTCACTCCCCGTGATCATCCACGACCTGTCCGGGGACCAGAGCTCCTTCACTTGGGTCGTCACCGCGACCCTGCTGACCACCGCGATCACCACCCCCATCTGGGGCAAGCTCGCGGATCTCACCAACCGCAAGGTGCTCTACCAGCTGGCCATCGCGATCTTCGTGCTCGCCACCGCAGCCGCCGGGTTCTCGCAGAGCCCTGAGATGCTGATCGCATTCCGGGCGGTGCAGGGCATCGGCGCCGGCGGTCTGGCCGCGCTCAGCCAGGTCATCATGTCGGACATCATCAGCCCGCGTGAGCGCGGGCGCTACATGGGCCTGTTCGGCGCCGTGATGGCGGTCGCCACCGTCGGCGGCCCGCTGCTCGGCGGCGTCATCACGGACGCGTGGGGCTGGCGCTGGAACTTCTTCGTCGCGCTTCCCTTCGCCGTGGCCGCCCTGCTCATCGTTCAGCGCACCCTGCACCTGCCCCAGCGCACGCCGCGCAAGGTGTCGATCGACTACACGGGCATCGTCCTGCTGGCCACCGCCGTCTCCCTTCTGCTCATCTGGGTCACCCTGGCCGGCAAGTCGTTCGACTGGTGGAGCGTGAACACGCTGTTCATGGTCGGCGGCGCGATCCTCGCGACGGCGCTGTTCATCGTCGTCGAACTGCGGGTGCGCGAACCCCTCATCCCGCTGACGCTCTTCCGCAACCGCACCTTCACCCTGGCCGTGATCGCCTCGATCGCCACCGGCATCGCCATGTTCGGCGCCTCCGTGTACCTCAGCCAGTACATGCAGTCCGCGCGCGGTGCCACGCCGACCGAGGCCGGCGTCATGACCATCCCGATGATCGCGGGACTGCTCGTCGCATCCATGGGCGTCGGTGCGCTGATCACCCGGTTCGGCCACTGGAAGCCCTACCTCATCGCCGGTGGCGTGCTGCTGACGGCGGGCTCCGCGCTGCTCTCGACGATCCACTACGACTCCCCCTTCGCCCTCGTGTCCGTGTACATGTTCCTGTTGGGCGCCGGCGTCGGCATGACCATGCAGAACCTCGTGCTCGTCGTGCAGAACACGTCGCACCCGAGCGAGATCGGCGCCGCGAGTTCGGGCGTCACGTTCTTCCGCAGCCTCGGCGGCACGATCGGCGTGTCCGTGATGGGCGCCGCCCTGGCGACCCGGGTGACGGATCTGCTCACCGACCGCGCGGACGAGGTCCGCACGGCGCTGGCCGGGCTCGGCAAGGCCGGCGCGGAGTGGGCCACGCAGCTGAGCTCGGGCACTCTGCCGCAGGTCTCGGCCATGCCCGAGCCGCTCCGGGTCATCTTCGAGGATGTGTACGCGAACGGTATCTCGCACGCGTTCCTCATCGCGGTACCCGTCGCCGTCCTGAGCGTGCTGGCGATCGTCTTCCTCCCGAACACCCCGTTGACGCGGATGACCACGACCGAGCGGGCGCACGCCTCCGAGGCGGATCTCGCCACGGTCTCGGTGCCCGAGGCCATGGCCACGCTGAGCTCCACCGGCGCCATCACGACGCAGTCGGGCACGCCGGATGCGGGCGACGAGCGCAAGTAGAGTGATGACGATGTCCGAGAAGTCGAGCGACGAGGAGCGCACCGAGGCCGTGCGTGCACTCGAGGCCCAGTTCAGCGACCTCATCGGACAGTTCCGACGCGTCATCAGCGAGAATGCGCATCGCGTCAGCCCGGGACTCCTGCCCGGCGCGTACAAGGTGTTCACGACCATCGCGCGCCACGAGACCGTGACGCAGGCGACGCTGGCTGATCACCTCCTGCTGGACAAGGGGCAGCTCAGCCGGACGGTGCGCGAACTCGAGGCCCTCGGTCTCATCACGCGCTCCCCGGACCCTGCCGACGGTCGCTCCAGCCTGCTCTCGCCCACCGAGTACGGGCTCGAGCGGCTCGTGGCCGCACGCGCTCCGCAGGAGGGCGTGCTGGTACGCGCGCTGGAGAGCTGGGACGTCTCGGACATCGACAACCTGCGCCGCCTGCTCCAAGCGCTCATGGCCGGCATCAACCCCGACACGGTCTCCTGACGGTCAGGAAGGGCCCCCGCACCGGCATCCGGGGCGGGGGCCCTCTCGTTCTCGAGGGTCAACCGATGTGCACGGCGATCTCGTGGACGCGCGCGATCTTCGCCTCGGTCGTGGACGCGGAGGGGTTCGTCACGACGAGCCTCAGCTGATCGACGCCGGCGACGCCGACGGCGATCTCACGCGCCCCTTGCGTATTGCCGGTGACAGTCGCGACCGTCTGCCACCCCGCAGCAGTGTGAGCCTGGATCGAGAAGTCCACCAGGACCGTGCCCGTGCTGGTGCCGTAACCGCTGTAGACCCCCACGGAAGCCACATCGAGCGGCTGGGCGAAGGTGAGCGTTGCCGTCGGTGTCGCATCCCCGACGGCGGAGAGCCAGCGGCCCGCGTCCGAGCAGTCGCCGTCGACCAGCTTCGTGCCGGGCGTGGACGCACTGTTCTGCGATGACACCTGGACGCTCGCGCCGATCGCATCGTGGTCCGCGCAGGGCGACGTGTTCGGGGCGCCCGCGAGCCAGTCCTTCACGAACTGCCCCTGGTGCTCACCGGCGAGGATGTTCCAGTCGTAATCGAACATCTGCGGCTTCCAGAAGTTGTCGAGGATCCACGCCTGCCACCCGATCCAGGGTCGTGCATCCATGTACGTCCGGAAGGGCACGCCCCAGTTCGTGGTCGTTCCCGCGGTGATCGAGTCCGAGAACTCCCCCGGCGGGTTCCAGCCGAACTCGCTGACCACGACCGGCAACGTCTGGGCTGCCGTACCGAACTTCTGGTCCAGGAGTGCGGTCGTCGGCGCCCCCTGATTCGGGTACAGGTGGTACACGTAGGCCGTGTTGTCGTCGACGATGGGATTGGTCAACGCACCATTGAGCATCGTGCTCCACTGCGGGGAGCCCATCAGCAGGAGGGTGTCCGGCGCCTCAGCGCGGATCCCGTCGACGACCGGCTGGATGTAGTCCTTCCAGGTGTTCCAGCTCGCCGGTGAGATCGGCTCGTTGAACACCTCGAACACGACATTCGGGTTCGAGCCGTAGACGGGCGCGATGTAGTCCCAGAACCGTTCGACCGTCGAGCGCGGAACGGCGCCGGCCGCGTCCCCGTAGTTCCGCACGAGATGCAGATCGATGATGATGTAGACGCCGCGCTCGACCGCCTGAGCGACGTACGGCGCGATGTACTCGGCGTCGTAGGCGGCGAGATCCGTCGTCGCGCCGATCTCGGTGACCGGCAGGCGGATGACCCGCGAGTTCCAATCCACGGCCACGTCGATCAGCTCGGATGTGGGCCGCGCATTGCAGTACTCGCACAGGTCGTTCTGCTCGGGGGCGAGCACGGAGACTCCGCGCAGGGCGACGTCCTGGCCGTTCGCGTCGACGATGCGATTGCCGTCGACCTGCAGGGCCGGCAGAGCGGCGGCCGCAGGACCCGCTGCTGCGCTGTCCGGCCCGGCTGCGGCGTGCGCCGCGAGAGGCACGGAGAGCGCGACGGCGGCGAGCGCGGAGGCGACCGCCACCGGCCAGCGCCGACGTGCGCGTGAGGAGGATCGGTGCATGGTGTGTTCCCTTTCCTGTTCGTCGCCGGCCTCGTTGCCCACGACGCTTCCGGCCGAAGCCGGGAAGATCTCTCAACCGGCCGACACGACCGCATCCTGCGATGCGGGCCGGGGCTTCCAGTGATGCGTGCGCACCTCTTCGGGCCAACGCAGACTGATACCGAGCGTGTCGCCGAGCAGACGCTGGTAGTCCTCGAGCAGTCGCCGGTCGGCGCGGACCGCCCGCGGCGGCCGGGCCTCACGCAGACTGAACGCGGCGAGCGCGCCCACGGCCTCACCGATCGCCCACTCCACGGGGTGCAGCCGATAGCACCCGTTCGTGATGTGGGTGGTGCCGATGTTCTTGCCCGCGGGCAGGAGGTTGTCGACCCGCACCGGAAGCAGCGCGCCCAGCGGGATCTGGAACGGGTACGACTCGATGTCGACGTAGGTGCGTCCCGCGGTGCTCGGGTGCAGATCGATCCGGTAGTGGCCGAGGCCGACACTGTCGGTGAACAGCTCGCTGCCGGCACCCGCGCCGCGCGCCTGGACGCCCACGTGCTGTTCCACGACGCGGAACTCGGTGAGCGCCCGTCGCGCCTCACGGATGTACGGCGCCTTCGCATAGCCGTCGGCGGTTCCCGTCACGTCACCACGCAGTCGTAGCCCGGGGTAGCCGTGACCGCCGTCCTCGCGCGGCGCCTCGGTCTGCATCCAGTACAGGAACGACGCGGACAACTCGCGGCTGGCCGCCAGCGCCCGCTCACGCTGTTGCGCGCCGACGCCCAGCAGCGGGGCCTCCCAGTAGTCGATCTGCGGCCAGTTCACGAGCGAGACGTCGGAATCGATCGTGCCGTCGCGGAAGTTCTCCGCCGCCACCACCCGACGGAAGCGCCACAGGTCGAAGGGCACGTCGGGAGTCGGATGCAGCTGGAAGATCGGGCGCGTGCGCACGCGCAACCCGATCGGCTCGATGTCCACCCACGACAGCTGCGGCCCCGGCCAGAACGGATCCACGTGCGTGCGCCAGTGGTCGTAGCGAGCGGGCTTGTCCCCGGTGTGGTCCTCCCCCGGACGGTGTTCGAGGGCGAAGCACCATGAGATCGCCTGCTGGTCCATCGGGTCAGCGGTCTCGGGCGCGTGCAGCTCACCCGTGTCTTCACGCCCTTCCGCTCCGATGACGTGTTCGACGCCGGCGAGCTCGAGGAGCTCGCCCAGCTCCGTGGCATCGACGACGATCGGCGCCCGCAGCTCCTTCTCCGTGCCGTCGACAGCGCGCACCGTGACCGAGCGGATGCGGTCGCCCGCCGTCTCGACGGCGACGGGTCGATGCTCGAACAGCACGCGCAGCCGCCCGGAGGCCAGCCACGGCGCGACCATCTCCTCGATCACCGCCGCCGCGACCCGTGGCTCGTGACAGAGACGGCTGACGATGCCTCGCCCCGGGTCCAGCAGCGGGTCCGCCGCGGTCTGCGGCGTCAGCGGGTAGTTGCGGCGATAGTACGCACGCACCCGCTGCCGGAAGTCGGTGTACCCGGGCGAGGCGTGCGGCCCTTCGATCCACGCGTTCTCGTCGGGCGGTACGGCTTGAGCCGTGAGCTGCCCGCCGAGCCAGTCCGTCTCCTCGGTGAGCAGCACGTGAAGCCCGAGCCGCAATGCCGTCAGCGCCGCGGCGACGCCACCGCATCCGCCGCCGATGATGAGCAGGTCCGCATCCGTCCTGCTCATACGTCACGCTCCGTCCGCGCCTGGGCGACCGTGCTGCCCGCGACCAGCTCGCACCGCACCAAGACGCTCTCCCTGGGGGCGGTCGGATCCTCGACCATGGCGATGAGCCTGTCCACGGCGATGCGGCCGATCTCCTTCCGCGGGATGCGCAGATCGCTCCAGCCCGCACCGGTCGCCGCGGTGTCCTCGAGCACAGCGACCGACACGTCGACCGGGATGGACACGTTCCGCTCTGCGAGACGTGCGCGCAGCGTGTCGGCGATCCGCTCGGACTCGACGACGGCGGCGGTCGCCCGGCCGGTCGCGAGCGCGTCGACGACGACGTCGGGGAGCCCGGACACCTCGTCGGTGTACCCCGGGGAGTCGTCGCGGAGCTTCAGGTGCTCGACGGCCTCCCGATACCCGGCACGCCGGTCGTCGTAGGGCTCGCCACCGATGGAGTCCCTCACGTACGCGATGCTGCGGTGACCGTTCGCGTGCAAGCGCTCGACGATCTCCGCGGCGGCGCTCCAGTAGTCCGGCACGATGCAGGGGAAGGGGGCTCCTGGCACGTCGCGACGTCCAATGTGGACGAAGGGATATCCGTCCTGCCAGAGCCTGGCGAGTTCCGCGCGGTCCGGGCTCATGCCGAGCAGGATGCTGCCGTCTGCGATGGTCAGGCGGTTGGTCTCGGCGCGGTAGATGCGACGTGTGCCGGAGCCGTCGCCCGTGGAGCTGAAGAGGACGAGGTCGTGCCCGCTCTCCTCTGCGCGCTCCTCGATTCCGAGGAGGAACTCGAAGTAGAACGACTCGCGCGCGTGGGGGAACAACGGCTCGAAGGTGTGCACGCCGAGCAGCTGGGTGCGCTTGCCACGGAGGTTGCGCGCCACCGGATTGGGCACGTATCCCAGCTGCGCGATCGCATCCTGCACGCGGCGCCGCGTCTCCTCAGGAATCCGGGACGACGACGCGTCGCCGCTGATCACCCGGGAGACAGCGGACTGCGAGACCCCCGCCAGGCGCGCGACATCGGCCTGACGCGCGACGCGCCCGCGAGGGGGGAGCGAGGATTGATCGGTCATGCGGGTTCCTCCGTCGACGTCAGGGGGGTGGGGGCGGTCATCGCGGTGTCGGCGATGAGGTCGGAGCGACCGACCTCATGCAGCCAGCAGTCGGCCCAGTGGCCGTCCGGCTGCACCGTGCGCGGGGGCGTCTCGGTGCGACAGCGCTCCATCGCGAACGGGCAGCGCGGATGAAAGCGGCATCCCTCCGGAGGCTCGATCAGACTGGGCGGCTCGCCGAGGTCGTCGGCGGTCCCGAACAGCTCGTCACGGTCGAGGTTCGTGGCACGGTGGGGGTCGGGAGAGGATTCGACGAGCAGCTTCGTGTACGGATGCTGGGGACGCGAGATGACCTCGTCCTTGGGCCCCGCCTCGACCATCTGTCCGGCGTACATGACGACGATGTCGTCGCACAGGTAACGGGCGCTCGCGATGTCGTGCGTGATGTAGAGCATCGCGAGGCCGTCCTCGCGGCACAGGCGGTTCAGCAGGTTGAGCATCTCGAGCCGGATCGACACGTCGAGCATCGAGATCGGCTCGTCGCCCAGCAGCACGCGCGGCTTCACGGCCAGCGCCCGCGCGATCACCACGCGCTGGCGCTGTCCGCCGGAGAGCTCGTGCGGGAACTTGTCCAGGAAATCGCGGGCGGGGCTGAGGCTCACCCGTTCGAGGAGATCGATCATCTGCTGCTCGCGCTCGCCGCGCGTGGTCGCACTCTGATGCAGCCGGAGCGCGCGGTCGAGGTTGTGCCGCACGCGGTGGAGCGGGTTGAGCGAGCCGAAGGGGTCCTGGAAGATCAGCTGCACGGCCTTGCGGTAGGCCTTGTCCACGTTCCGCCCGGTCGCCACGGGCCGCCCGTCGAGCAGGATCTCGCCCGAGGTCGGCTCGTAGAAGCGGGCGAGCATCCGGGCGAGCGTGGTCTTGCCGCTGCCGCTCTCCCCCACCACCGCCGTGACACGCCCCGGGACGAGGCGGATGCTCGCCCCTTCGACGGCGCGCACGGTCGCGGAGCGACCCACGGCGCCGGTGACCGTGAAGTGCTTGGAGACATCGATCGCCTCCAGAACCGCGTCGCTCATGCGGGGACCTCCTCGTCGTGCAGGTGACAGGCGACCTCGCGGTCGCCGCGGGTGCGTGGCAACGGCAGCTCGCGCTCACACCGGTCGAACGCACGCGGACACCGGGGGGCGAAGGAGCATCCGGCGGGCAGTGCGCGCAGATCCGGGGGCGTGCCGGGGATCCCCTCCAGCCGAGTGGCCGTCGCGTGCAGCGGCGGGAACGAGTCGCGCAGCCCCTTCGTGTAGGGATGCAACGGCGAACGATAGATCTCGGATGCGGCGGCGAGCTCGACCACGCGGCCCGCGTACATCACGGCGATGCGATCCGCGAGCTCGAGCAGCAACGACAGATCGTGGGTGACGAACACCACCGCGAAGCCGAACTCCCGGCGCAAGCGCAGCACCTGCGCCAGGATCTGCCGCTGCATCACGACATCCACGGCCGTCGTCGGCTCGTCCATCACGATGAGCTCGGGACGGCACGCGAGCGCCAGGGCGATGGTGGCCCGCTGCCGCATCCCGCCGGAGAGCTCGTGCGGATAGCTGCGTACCCGGTCGGCGGAGATACCGACCAGCGACAACAGATGACGCGCCTGATCCCAGGCCGCCGCTTTCGAGAGGGAACGGTCGTGGGTGCGCAGCACATCCACGAACTGCGCACCCAGCCTCATGACGGGATTCAACGCATCCATCGCGCTCTGCAGCACGATCGACAGGCGCGTCCAGCGCAGCTCCCGCAGCCTCTTGGGCGTGAGGGTCACGAGGTCGATGGCCTCACTCCCATCACGCGGGTGGTACATGATGCGCCCGGCGGTCGTCACGGCCGGCGGACGCTGGAGGCGCGTGAGCGCCGTGATCAAGGTCGACTTGCCCGAGCCGGACTCGCCCACGACACCGAGGATCTCGCCACGGCGTAGGGAGAACGTCACATCGGCGCAGGCGCGGGTGGGCGCGCCGAGGGACGCGTACTCCACGCTGAGCTGCTCGACCTCGAGCAGGACGTCGTCATCGCGCTCGGACACGGATGCGGCCTCCGCACGGTTCTCGGCGGCAATGGTCATCTCAGGCTCCTTCCACGGCGACCGCTGCGCGACGCACGCGCGCGGTGCGCTTTGCCACGAGGCGCGATGCCGAACGCAGCTTCGGGTTGGCGAGCTCGTCCACGCCGAAGTTGATCAGCGCGGCGGCCGTGCCGACCAGTGCGATGCACAGCCCCGGTGGCACGAGCCACCACCAGAGTCCTCTGAGCACGGCGCTCTGCTGCTGGGCGGCCTGGATCATGGTCCCCCAGCTGACCGCCGAGGAATCGGACACCCCCAGGAAGGCGAGGCCGGCCTCGGCCATGACTCCGCCGATGAGTCCGCCGAGGAACATCGACGCGATCCAGCCGTACAGGTGCGGGAGCACCTCGGTGAAGATGAGGCGGGTGTGGGACTCCCCCATCATGCGCATCGCCTGGACGAAGTCGCGGCTGCTCACGCTCATGGCTTGTGCGCGAAGCGTCCTCGCACCGCCCGCCCAGCCGAAGACGCCGATGATGACGGCGATCATCACGAGACCGGTGCCCTGCAGATAGCCCGCCACCACGAAGATGAGCGGGAGCACGGGCATCACGAGGAACAGATTGGTGACGAAGTTCAGGGCCTGGCCGGTGACACCGCGGAAGTAGCCGGAGGGCACCCCCACGAGGATGGCGAGCAGGGTGCCGATCGCTGCGGAGAGGAAACCGACGAACATGGAGCCGCGCGCTCCCTCGACGACCTGCGCCAACACGTCCTGACCGAACTGCGTCGTGCCCAGCAGATGCTGCGGGCTCGGCGGCTGCGAGATGGCCGAGATGTCGTTCGCACGCGCATCCAGCCCGAAGATGTCTAGGAGCAGTTGCCCGAACAACGCCAGCAGGACGAAGAACCCCAGCACGATGACCCCGAAGGTCACCTTGCCGTTCGCGAAGAGGCGGTACTTCACGTCACTTCTCCTCTCGCACGCGCGGGTCGAGCCAGGCGTAGACCGAGTCCGCGATGAGATTCGCCAGCAGAACCGTGAGGGTCACGAGGAGGAAGACGCCCTGCATCACGGGGTAATCGCGCTTCTGCAACGCGGAGAAGAGCAGGTAGCCGATGCCGGGGTAGCTGAACACGATCTCGGTGAGCAGCGCACCTCCGACCACACCGCCCAGCGCCATCGCGAAGCCGGTGAACTGAGGCAGCATGGCGTTGCGGGCCGCATAGCGCCAGCGCACGCGGGACGACGACAGACCCTTCGCCTGAGCGAGGAGCACGTAGTCCTCGCCGACAGTGGTGACCGTCATGTTGCGCATGCCGAGCATCCAGCCTCCGAAGGCGGAGAAGACGATCGTCGCCGCGGGTAGCGCGCCGTACTGCAGCGCGCTGACGATGAACGGCAGATTGAACCCGACGGGAAGGTTCGGGTCGTAGCCGCCCGCGAGGGGGAACCAGCCGAGGATGAACCCGAAGTACCAGACCGCGAGCAGGGCGATCCAGAAGTACGGCACGGAGGACAAGAAGGTGGTGAGCGGCGTGACGATCGAGTCGAAACGCGATCCGGCCCGCCATCCGGCCGCGACACCGAGGGCCGTGCCCAGCAGGAACGCGGCGATCGTCGTCGTTCCCACCAACAGCAGGGTCCACGGCAACCCCGTGGCCACGAGGTCCGCGACCGGAACGGGAAAGTTGACGATCGAGACGCCGAGGTCGAATCGCGACAGCTGCACGAGGTACGCCCCGTACTGCTCGAAGAGGTTCTCCTGCGGGTTGCCGAACAGCCCCTGGATCGATTGCAACGTGGCCGGCGGCAGGGCCTGTCCGCTCACACGCTCCAGCTGATCGATGATCGCCGCCGACGGGTCGCCGGGCATGAGTCGAGGGATGACGAAGTTGAGGGTGATCGCCGCCCACGCCGCGGCGAGATAGAACCCGAACCGGCGCAGCAGGAAGATGCCGCGGCCGCGTCGCGGCCTCCTCTTGGCCGTCACCTGCGCCACGCTGACCGTGGCAGAGGTGACGGCCCCCGGCGCCAGGCTCATGATGCGGGAGTGAGGGACAGGAGGGTGCGGATGGTGTCGGGCCCGAGGCTCGGGAAGGGCACCGCGTCGAAGTCCTCCGGCGTCGGCCAGCCCTTCCAGTGAGAGGCGTTCACGTCGACGAACCAGTACGAGTTGTACAGCGGCGAGAACGGCACCTCGTCGACCACGATGCGCTGCATCTGCATCCCGAGGTCCTTCATCGTCGCCTCGTCGGCGGCCCGCGTCATCTCGGCGAGCACCTGGTCGGTCTCCGCATCGTTCCAGCGCCCGATGTTGGTTGCCGCGGCCGTGCCCAACGGCTCGGCGTAGCGACTGTCGAGGAAGCTGTACACCCCGTACACGCCCGCTCCACCCGTCGTCGCGATCGTCAGATCGAAGTCGCCGGTCTTCTGCTGGTCGTACAGGGTCGCGCCCGGTGCGCCCGCGGGCGCTACGGTGACTCCGAGGACCTTCTTCCAGCTGTTGATCATGATGTCGGCGTAGGCGTTCCACCCGAAGTCTTGGTTGAACGAGAGCCGGGGAGTGAACGTCTTGCCGTCCTTGACCAGCGCGCCGTCGACCACCGCGTATCCGCTGGCGGCG
The DNA here is from genome assembly GCF_005347485.1 of Microbacterium sp. RG1. Classification (NCBI taxonomy): domain Bacteria; kingdom Bacillati; phylum Actinomycetota; class Actinomycetes; order Micrococcales; family Microbacteriaceae; genus Microbacterium; species Microbacterium sp. RG1. The sequence continues at coordinate 1,820,574 of NZ_CP034121.1, forward strand.
AGAGCCTCGACAGCCGCGGACGCGTCGACCTCCTGCACCATCCCCTGATACTCGGGAGCGATCCAGTCGGAGTAGATCTGGTCGACGAGACCCGTGGGACCGGCCTCGGTGCCCGGACGGTTCAGGGTGGCGGTGATGTCCGATCGCGGAATCGACATCGCGAAGGCGCGTCGCACATTGACGTCGTCGAACGGCGCCTGAGCGGTGTTGTACATCATGGAGTACGCGCCGCCGGTGGCATACAGCTGGTAGAGGTTCGTCTCCGGGCTCTGAGCGACGAACTCCTCCTCCGCGTTCGGCCATCCGACCGGCGCCCAATCGACGTCACCGCGCAGGAGCTGCGCCTTCACGGTCTCGCCGCTGGTCGCGAGGATCTTCATGTACGCCATGGGGAGCTTCCCGCCCCAGTAGTCGTCGCGCGCCTTGAGCGTGACCTGCTGCGGGGCGAAGGCATCGAGGGTGAACGGGCCCGTGCCCACCGGGTCGGGGTTGGTCCAGGTGGTCAGATCCTGGTCCTTCCAGATGTGTTCGGGCACCATCGGAAGCGAGCTCGAGGCGAACTGGTTCAGCGCCGCGAACGACGGCTCGTCGAAGGAGACCTGCACGGTGTCGTCGTCGACCTTCTCGACGCCTGCGTAGGTGACACCGGCGAGGTTGAGCTCGGGCCGCTCGAGCGGAAGGGAGAGCGAGTAGGCCACGTCGTCCGCCGTGAGCGCCTCGCCGTCGGAGAAGGTGACGTCGTCGCGGATGTCGATCGTGAGTCGCGTGCCGGACTCGTCGAAGTCGAGGGAGTCGGCCAACCAGGGCTCGACCACCGCGCCATTGGCGTAGTCGATGCGCGCCAGCGGCTCGTAGATGAGCTCTGCATTCGGCGCCTTCTCGGTCGCGGGACCGAGGACGTTGTAGTTGCGGACGTAGGTGGTGCCGCCGTCCGACTTGCCGAAGATGATGGTGTCGGCTCTGGTTCCGCCCGCGGAGGTCGTGCCGGCCGTGCAGCCGGCGACGGCGACGAGGGCGGATGCCGCGAGTACGGCGGCGAGGACTCGTCTGGTGGTGCGCATTCCTGTCTCCTTCGACTGGATGTTCGGGGGTGTCCGCGGCGTGGAGCCGCGGTGCTCAGATGCGGGGAGCACGCTGTTGTGCTCCGGAGGCCACCTCGTGTTCATTCGTATGAGCAATCCATTCGAGCGAGGGAAATGGATGCTTCTACGTATGAGCAAGAGGCTATGAAGAAGCCCGGGCGAAGTCAAGAGCCGCCCGGGCTCCGGTGGGTTATTGGTTGTGGAAGGCGTCGTCGAAGGAGGCGGTGGGGGTGGGCCAGAGCAGGCTGCGGACGAACTCGACGGCTTGAGCTGCGCCGTGGAGGCGGTCCATGCCCGCGTCTTCCCATTCGATCGAGATCGGGCCCGCGTAGCCGATGGCCTCCAGGGCGCGGAACGAGTCCTCCCAGGGCACGTCGCCGTGACCGGTGGAAACGAAGTCCCACCCCCGGCGAGGATCCCCCCACGGCAGGTGCGAACCCAGGACCCCGGCCCGGCCGTTGCGAGGCCGCATCCTGGTGTCCTTGCAGTCCACGTGATAGATCCGGTCCTGGAAGTCCCAGATGAATGCGACCGGGTCGATGTTCTGCCACATCATGTGCGACGGATCCCAGTTGAAACCGAACGCGCCGCGGTGATCGATCGCCTCCAACGACCGCACCGAACTCCAGTAGTCGTACGCGATCTCCCCCGGATGCACCTCGTGCGCGAACCGCACACCCTCACCGTCGAACACGTCCAGGATCGGATTCCACCGCGCCGCGAAATCCTCGAACCCGGCCTCGATGACGGATGCGGGAACCGGCGGGAACATCGCCACATACGGCCAGATCGACGACCCCGTGAACCCCACCACCGTGTCCACGCCGAGCTTTCGCGCCACCCGCGCCGCCCGCGTCATATCCTCCGCCGCCCGCCGACGCACACCCTCCGCCTCCCCATCGCCCCACACGTACTCGCGCAGGATCGCCTCATGGCGGAAATCGATCGGCGCATCACACACCGCCTGGCCGGCCAGATGATTCGAGATCGCGAACACCTGGAGTCCGTGCCTGTCCAGGATCTCCCGGCGCGATGCGATGTAGGCGTCATCCTCATCCGCACGACGCAGGTCCAGGTGGTCGCCGGATGCGGCGATCTCGAGCCCGTCGTACCCCCAGGATGCGGCGAGGCGCGCGACCTCCTCGAACGGGAGATCCGCCCACTGACCGGTGAACAACGTGACGGGATGCGTGCTGGTCATGTCAACTCCTTCGATGCGGCGGGAGACTCCGGTGGCGCCGGAACGGGGGCGACATCCACCCAGCGCCGTTCGCGCGCGGAGGTGAGGACGGCGTCGGTGATCTCGGCGGCGCGCAGGCCGTCCGCGAACGTGGGTAGACCGTCGGGCGATGCTCCATCGAGCACCGCGTACGCGTCCGCGACGAAGCCGTTGAACGCGTCCTGGTAGCCCATCGGGTGGCCCGCGGGAACGAGGGAGAGGCCACGGTCGCCGACCGCGCCCGGATCGCGCAGGACGAGCTGCGATCCCTCTCGGGAGCCGATCCACAGCTCCTCGGAACGCTCCTGCGCGAATCGTAAGCTCCGCGCCGAGCCGTGGAGCTCGAGCACCAGCCCGTTCTTGCGACCGGGAGCCAGCTGACTGACCAGCAGGGTCCCGAGCGCACCGCCTTCGAGCTCCACCACGACGGCGGCGATGTCCTCATTCTCGACGGCGGAGCCCGCGCGCGTGTCGAACACCGTCGAGGTGCGCGCGGACAGCGCGACGATCCGGCGTCCCGTGACGAACTCGAGGAGATCGCACAGGTGGGAGCCGATGTCGGCGAAGGCCCGGGAGGCGCCGCCGAGGCTCGCATCCGCGCGCCAGTCGGTGTCGCCCGACTCCAAGAGCCAGTCCTGCAGGTACGCCCCGTCGATCGTGAGGATGCGGCCGACGGCGCCCGTGGCGACGAGTTCGCGCGCCTGACGCACCACCGGGTGATATCGGTACACGAACGGCACGGCCCCCGCGACGCCGGCCTCGGCCGCAGCGGCGACGACCGCGCGCGCGTCCTCGACGGACGTCGCCAGCGGCTTCTCGCAGACGACATGCTTGCCCGCGGCGAGCGCGGCCAGCGCCTGTTCGGCATGGTCGCGGTTCGGCGTGCACACGTGGACGACATCGATGTCGTGAGCCGTGACCAGTTCGGCGACATGGGCGGCGGGACGCCCGATCCCGAGCCGGTCCGCGGCCTGAGCAGCCCGTTCGGGTGAGGAGCTGGCGAGCGCGACGAGGCGAGCACCCGCGGCACGAGCGGCGCGGGAGTGGACGGCCGCCATGAAGCCGCCGCCGAGGAACCCGGCCCGCACCGGGGACATCCGCGTCACAGCGTCACCTGCCGCGGGTCGCGGTCCGCGGGCACGAGCGGCAACGGCTCCACGGAGCTGTCGACCACGATGGGAACGCCGGCGTCGATGGACTCGTCGATCGCCACGAGGGTGTCCAGCACGTGATAGCCCAGCCGGCCCGTCGCGATGTGCGCGGTATCGGCACGGATCGCCCGCGCCATGTCCAGAACACCGAGGCCGCGGCCCGCCTCGATGCCGACGGGCTCCACGGTCTCCCAGCTCGGCTCGGCGCCGCCGAGGACACGCCCCACCCGCACCTCGCCGCCGAATGTGTTCGGGTCGGGCACGACGAGCGCGCCCTCTGTCCCGTTGATCTCGATGACTCCGCTGCGGGCGAGCACGGCGTCGAAGCTGAAGACGCTGTCGGCTGCGGCGCCGCCCTCGAAACGGGCCAGCGTCTGCACATGCGTCGGGACCTCGACCGGGAAAGCGGTACCCGCGCGATCGCCGACCTGGATCTCGCGCGTGGCGCGTGCCTGGGAGCCCAGCGCCATCACCCGATCGATCGGGCCGAGGATACTCACGAGCGCCGAGACGTAGTACGGGCCCATGTCGAAGAGCGGCCCCGCGCCTCGGGCGAAGAGAAACTCCGGGTCGGGGTGGAAGGTGTCGGGGCCGATGTACTGCATGGTCGTATGAGCCGACAGCGGGACCCCGATGTCGCCGCGCAGGACGGCGCGTCGCGCCGTCTGCAGGCCCGGGCCCAGGATCGTGTCGGGGGCGACGCCGACGCGCAGGCCCGCCGCATCCGCGGCAGTGAGCAGGTCACGGGCGCTCGCCCGATCGATACCGATGGGCTTCTCCGACCAGACGTGCTTGCCTGCGGCGATCGCGGCCGCGCTGACCGCGGCGTGCGCGGCGGGGATCGTGAGGTTGACGACGATCTCCACGTCGGGGTGGGAGAGCACATCCTCGGGGCCACCGGCGAGGGGCACCTGGTGCCGCGCCGCCTGTGCGGCCGCGCGCGCCGTGTCGAGGTCGCCGATGGCGAGGACGCGGACGTCGGGGAACGAGCGCAGATTGTCGAGGTAGGTGTCGCTGATCATCCCCGCCCCGATGACGCCGACGCCGACGGGCCCGGTGCCGGTCATCGGATGCCCGCCTCGGCGAGAAAGGCGACGCCTGCCGCGAGTCCTTCGAACAGATCGCCCTCGTACTCGTCGAACTCGAGCACGGCGAGCTCGAGCGAGGTCGCCGCCAGAAGCGCTGCGGTCAACGGAACCTGCCCCTGCCCCGCAGGGACCTGTCCCAGACCACCCTGCGGCGAGTCGGGAAGGAAGGGGTCGACGCCGGTGGCGCCGTCCTTGACGTGCAGCGCTCGCAGACGCCCTCCGAGGCGTGTCGCGAGGGCGGGCACGTCCTGCCGTCCGACGGCGGCCCAGTAGGCGTCGAGTTCCAGGACGACATCCGCGCGCAGAAGCGAGACGAAGAACTCGTAAGCGCTCCGACCATCGATCGAGTGGTGGAACTCCTGCGAGTGATTGTGGTAACCGACCCGCAGGCCACGGGATGCGGCCGCGGCCGCCGCCCGGTTCAGCCGATCGGCCGTACGGCGCACGCCATCCTCGTCGCGCCAGTGCTCACCCCACACCATCGGCTCGAAGACCGTATGCGCTCCGAGACGGACAGCCGCGTCGAACACCTCGTCCAGCGTCGCTGCGCCGTCCTCTCCCGCACCCACGAGCGGAGCGTGAACGCTCGGGCTGTGCAGGCCGTGGCGCGCGAGGGATTCCGCCAGCGATACTCCCCCTTCCACGATGCCGTAGGCCTCGACGCGACGCACTCCGAGCCGGGCGAGGTGCGCCAAGGTGTCCTCCCGATCGACGGCCAGCGCCTCGCGCAGCGAGTACAGCTGAACGGACAGTGCGGCTTCGGTCATGGGGGGTCCTCGATTCTCTGACGCGACGGTGCGCAGGTGGGCGGGCGGCGATGCCACGCGATGGAGTTGACGAAAACCGACAGTAGTGCCGGTTTTTGGTTTCGTCCAGCCCCGCTAGGGTCGTCCCCATGCCCGAACCCTCGCCGCGCGGCTACGCCAGCGGTCGACGCCGTCGCGATCAGGTCGTCTCCGCGGCCTTCACCGCATTCGGCACCGTCGGTTACCGGCAGACGAGCATGAGCCAGATCGCCGCTGATTGCGGCGTCTCCCGCGCCGGACTCTTCCACCACTTCCCGACGAAGGAGTCGCTCCTCGAGGCCGTCCTCGACGAGCGGGATCGGCGTCATTCACTGCGTTTCTTCGAAGGTGCCCCAGGCCCGGGCCACGATGGACTCGACCACTTCGCCCGGCTCGTCGCGCTCACCGGCGCCAATGCCACGACCCCGGGGATCGTGAGCTTGTATGCCGTGCTCTCCGCAGAGGCGACCGACCCTGCCCACCCCGCGCACGCATACTTCGTACGTCGCTACGAGAACTCACGCCGCCATCTCACGATGGCCTTCGAGGACCTTCGCTCCCGCGGTCTGCTGCGAGACTCTTCCGTCGACGGACTCCGCCTGGCGGAGGAGATCATCGCCATCATGGACGGCATGCAGATCCAGTGGCTGCTCTCCCCGACGGCTGTCGACATGCCCGGCCGCCTGCGCGAGCGCCTGACCGAGATCATCCGCGTCGAACTTCCTGAGGTGCCGCCCACGCGTGCCGCGGAGCTGTGACGTTCTCCACACGGTGACACCCGGGTAACGCCCACGAGACATAGCCGCGATTGACTGAGGGCAGTCACCGCATCGCATGGCCGATGCCTTCCGCAGCGAAAGGAGCGGCCGATGATCCCCCGACCGCTGAGACACGACGCCCCCTCCTCCGCGCCGATGCGGGCCGAGGACGTCCCGACCCGGATGCGCGCCGCCGTCATCGACTCGACCGGAGCGCCGGAGCTCCTCCACGAGACCCAGCTCCCGGTTCCGCAGCCGGTGCTCGGAGAGCTGCTGGTACGCGTCGTCGCCGCAGGAGTGAATCCCATCGACGCGAAGACGCGGGCAGGCCAGGGAGTGAGCGGAGCCATCGCGGCCTACCCGGCGGCGCTGGGTTTCGACTTCAGCGGTGTGGTGGTCGCCTCGCCGTTCGAGTCGCACCCGTTGCCGGCCGGCACCGAGGTCTTCGGGATGGTGCCCTTTCCGCGCACCGGCGGCACCTACGCCGAGTACGTCGTCGTGCCGTCGCAGTCGCTCGCCCGCAAGCCCGCCTCGCTCTCGCATGTCGAGGCCGCGGGGATCCCCCTGGCCGCCCTCACCGCCTGGGGTGTCGTCGTGGAGACCGCGCATGCCCATGAGGGCCAGCGCGTGCTGATCCACGCCGGGAGCGGCGGCGTGGGCCACTTTGCGGTGCAGCTCGCCGCGTACTTCGGCGCCCATGTGACGGTCACCTCCTCCGCCCGCAATGCCGCGTGGCTGCGGGAGCTCGGCGCATCCGTGGTCATCGACTACGCCACCACGCGGTTCGAGGACGTCGTGGCGGACATGGACGTCGTGATCGACCTCGTGGCCAACACCGAGGACGAGGTCGGAACACGCTCGCTGGGCGTCATCCGCCCCGGCGGTCTGTACGTCATGGTGCCCAGTGGCGGCTGGCCCGGTTTCGCTGAGGCCGCGGCGGAGGTGGGGGTGCGCGCCACCGGCTACAAGGTCATCCCCGACGGAGATGTCCTCTCGACCCTCGCGCGGTTGCTCGACACCGGATCGATCCAGGTCTACATCGACGCCGTGTACGAGCTCGCGGATGCGGCCAGGGCGCACCGCGAGCTGGAGCGCGGCCGCACACGGGGGAAGTCCGTGCTGCGCATCAGCGAGGCGTGATCCTCAGCGCTCTGCCCGCCGTCTCCGCCACCGCATCCGCGACCGCATCCAGCAGGGAAGACGTCAGGTTCCACTGCTGCCAGTACAGCGGGACGTCCACGGGCGGCCCGGAGAGCAGCACGAGCGAACCGTCGGCGAGATCCGCCTCCGTCTGGAGATCGGGCAGCATCCCCCACCCGAGACCACCGCGCACCGCATCGGCGAAGGCATGCGAACCGGGCACGAAGCTGCGGGGCGGGGACGCGGGATCGACACCCCGCTCTTGCAACCACCTGGTCTGCAGCTCGTCGTGGCGATCGTAATCGACGACCCGGGCGTGCTCCGCTCCCAGACGCTCGAGTTCCCGCGCGCGCGTCGGCGTCGCCACGGCGCGGTAGCGCATCGCCCCGAGGGGACGCACCCGACATCCGGCCACGGGATCGGCCCGCGACGTGACCGCGGCGATCACGCGCCCCGACGCGAGCATCTCGGCGGTGAAGTCCTGATCGTCCCGGTGGAGATCGAACACCACATCGTGCAGCGCCGAGACCTGTGACAGCGCGGCGACGAACCAGGTCGACAAGGAATCCGCGTTGACGGCGAGCGACAGACTGACCGCCGCTCGACTCTCACCCTCACCCGCCTCGCCCAGCTCTCGCAGCACGTCGTGCGAGAGCAGCGCGTACTGCCGGGCCAGGCGCACGACTCGTTCGCCGTCGGCGGTCGCGCGAGCGGGCTTGGAACGCACGAGCAGGACACGGCCCAGCCGTTCCTCCAGCGCTCGGATGCGTTGACTGACCGCCGAGGGGGTGATGTGAAGTCGGCGAGCCGCCGCCTCCATCGTTCCCGTGTCGACGACGGCGGCGAGCGTCGCAGCGAGGTCAGCCGGAAGATCAACCATGAGCACAGCTTATGATGATGAAGGAATCCGAACTGGTGCTCATGCGCTGCCGATCATAACGTCGGAGCGTGTTCTCCTCCCTCGCCGCGGGCCTCGGCCTCGGCCTCTCGCTCATCATCGCCATCGGTGCGCAGAACCTGTTCGTGCTGCGCCAAGGCATCCGGCGCGAGCATGTGCTCGCCGTCGCGCTCGTGTGCGCTGCCTCGGATGCGGCGCTGATCGCGGTCGGCGTGTCCGGCCTCGGGCTCGTCCTCGCCGCCGTCCCCTGGGCGATCGAGGGCGCGCGGTGGGCGGGTGCCGCGTTCCTCCTCGGGTACGCGCTGCTCGCGGCGCGCCGGGCCTGGCGTCCGGCGGCCGCATCGTCCGTCGATGCGACGCCCTCTCCCCCGGTCGCCCGCACCTCGCTCACCGCGGCTCTGCTCACGTGCCTGGCGCTGACCTGGCTCAATCCGCACGTGTACCTCGACACCGTCTTCCTGCTCGGGTCGGTCGCGAGCACGCACGGCGACACACGATGGTGGTTCGCGGCCGGTGCGATGACGGCGAGCGTGGCGTGGTTCTTCTCGCTCGCGTACGGCGCCCGGCTTGTCGGCCGGTTGTTCGACTCCCGGTTGGCATGGCGGATCCTCGACGCGATCATCGCCGTCGTCATGGCCGTGATCGCGCTCAGCCTCGTCCTCGGAGGCTGATCCGGACGCATCCTGCCACCCACGCGTCGTTCGCGACAGCCCGCAGCACGACGTGTGCATCCACGGCACAATATGCGCATGCGTCATGTCCGAGTGATCGTCAGCGGCGCCGTGCAGGGCGTCGGCTTCCGTTACGCCGCCCACGACGCCGCCGCTCGACTCGGCGTGGCCGGCTGGGTGCGAAACCGCCGAGACGGCACGGTCGAGGCCGAGCTCCACGGCGAGGAAGGCCGCGTAGATCAGATGATCGATTGGCTTCGCAGAGGACCGAGCGCAGCGCACGTCGAGCGCGTGGAGGTCTCGGAGACCACCCCCACGGGACCGCTCAGCTTCGACATCAGAGAAGACGCCTGAGCATGCAGGAAGGGCCCCGTCCGAAGACGGGGCCCTTCCTGTGAGACGTGTCTCAGACCAGCGCGTTGACGTCCAGCGGGATACCGGGGCCGAACGTGGTCGACACCGCACCCTTCTGGATGTAACGGCCCTTGGAGCTGGACGGCTTCAGACGGACGATCTCCTCGAGAGCGGCCTTCAGGTTCTCGTCGAGCTGGTCGGCCGAGAACGACGCCTTGCCCACGACGAAGTGCACGTTGGCGTGCTTGTCGACGCGGAACTCGATCTTGCCGCCCTTGATCTCCTCGACGGCCTTGGCCGGGTTCGGGGTGACCGTACCGGTCTTCGGGTTCGGCATGAGACCGCGGGGACCCAGGACCTTACCGAGGCGACCGACCTGGCCCATGAGCTCGGGGGTCGAGACGGCGGCGTCGAACGACGTGTAGCCGCCCGCGACCTTCTCGATCAGCTCGGCGCCGCCGACCTCGTCAGCGCCCGCGGCGAGAGCAGCCTCGGCGGCCGGGCCCGTCGCGAAAACGATGACGCGGGCGGTCTTGCCCGTGCCGTGCGGGAGGATGACGGTGCCGCGCACCATCTGGTCCGCCTTGCGGGGGTCGACCGACAGCTTGAGGGCGACCTCGACGGTGGAGTCGAACTTCTTCGACCCGGTCTCCTTCGCGAGGGTCACAGCCTCGGTCGGGGTGTAGAACTTGTCGGCCTCGATCTTCTCGGCGGCCGCGCGGAATGCCTTGGACTTGGTAGCCATGTTCGTTATCTCCCTCAGTCCTCGACCGTGATGCCCATGGAGCGGGCGGTGCCGGCGATGATCAGCGAGGCAGCCTCGATGTCGTTCGCGTTCAGGTCGGGCATCTTCGTCTCGGCGATCTGGCGCACCTGGTCCTTGGTGAGCTTGGCGACCTTGACGGTGTGGGGGGTCTTCGAACCCTTGGCGACGCCTGCGGCCTTCTTGATGAGCTCCGCGGCGGGCGGGGTCTTCAGGATGAAGGTGAAGCTGCGGTCCTCGTAGACGGTGATCTCCACGGGGATGACGTTGCCGCGCTGCGACTCGGTCGCGGCGTTGTACGCCTTGCAGAACTCCATGATGTTGACGCCATGCTGACCGAGCGCGGGGCCGATCGGCGGCGCCGGGTTGGCTGCACCGGCATTGATCTGAAGCTTGATCAGGCCGGTCACCTTCTTCTTCGGTGCCATTTCTCTTCTCTCTCTCGTGCGCCCGGCAAGGGCGCGCTCCCGCAAGACCGGCCGAACGCCGGATGCGGTGGGGTACGCGGAAAATCCGCAACCTCGCCATTGTACGCGATGTCGCGCGTTCGCGAGCCGAGCTACAGCGAGTCGACGTGAAGCGGTGCCCCCGACTCCTCGCGCTCCTCTGACGCCTCCCCCACGAACGCGTGGCGCCGCCCATGACGACGCTCGACGAGGTAGCCGATCGTCACGACCCACAGCGCAACGATCGCCCACCCTCCGTACGCGCCGAGCCCGTCGGCCACATCGGCGATCGGATTGTTCACACCAAGTCGCGCGAGAAGCCACCCCAGCGCGCTCGTGCCCGCTACGAGTGCCAGCCCCACCCGCAGCACGGCGTAGCCACGCCAGGGCGAGAGGATGACGAAGGCGGGCAGCACAGCGGCGACGACCGCGAGCTGGAGAAGCTCGATTCCGATGTTGAAGCCCAGGAGGCTGATCACGAGCTGCCCGGTCGACAGCCCCAGCTCCGCGAGCGTGAACGAGAACGCCATCCCGTGGATCAGCCCGAAGAGTCCTGCGACCACCGCCTCTTTGCCGGGGAACAGCGGTCTGATGGCGTGCAGCGCGCCGACGAGGATGCTCACGGCGATCAACGATTCGATCGGGACGGCGGGGATGTCGAGGTGAGTCAGCGCGCTGATCGCGAGTGTGGCGGAGTGGCCGATCGTGAAGGCCAACGTGATCGACACGATGCGCAGCACCGATCGCTTCGGTCCTGCCGGACGCCGCCAACGCCCAGCGAACGCGATCAGCGGCGCGGGCAGGAGAAGCACGATGAGGAACAGCAGGTGGTCGGTGCCCTCGAGGATGTGAGTCCCTCCCAGCTGCACCATCGCCACGAAGCCGCTCCACATGCTCCCCGAGCCGAGGTCGATCGTGAGCGGGGCGACGGTTCCCGATGCCGGGTCGACCGCGATCACACCGAGCTGCTTCGCCTCATCACCGAGATCGCCACCGGCCCAATCTTGATCGACGACGACGAAGATGCGGTGCGTGATGACCTGGTGGATGATCACTGTGTCATCCAGCGTGAACTCACGCGTCGTGGCATCCGCCGGCGGTGTCATCTCGATCTGAGCGACGAGTTCGCTGAACTGACCGGTCGAGGTCTGCTCAGCGTCTGCGATCGTCAGCTCGCCGACGTCGACCGTCCACGGCTCGCCGGATGGCGTGGTGATCTGGAGGTGCGCGGCGATGTAGTCGCTCAGCGCGTCTGCCGAATTCTCCAATGCGTCGGCGGCCGTGATGTCGATGCCGCTCGCCAGACGCAGGTCGTCGCTAGGCAGTTCGATCGTCGCATCGATAGAACTGTCGTGCACATCGAGGGTGACGACCGAATGCGGCATCGGATGAGCCGATGCAGGGGCTGCTGCGGTGAGTCCGAGTGCGGCGACGGCCAAAGCCGTCGCCGCACTCCTCACCGCGAGGCGCGCGGTGCGAGGTGCCCGGCGCGCGGTGCGCGACGACATCAGAAGCTGAGCTGCCCGCCGTAATCGCGGGTGTGGTCGCGATACACCGTGTGATAGTGGATCTGGTTCTGCACGACCACACCGTTCTGGCACACGAACTCAATCCACACGCTCGGCCCATCGATGCGCACGTAGTCTCCTTGCGCCGTGAGATCGGTGCTACCCGAGTACGACAGATAGGTGTCGGCGAGCTCGCTGGAGTATGTCGCCATGAGGTCTTCGGCCGTTGCGTCATCGGCGATCGCAACCCACGGGTACATCGCCGCGAGCACGAGTTTCTGCTGGTCGGCGCTGAGGTCGCCGACTCGCACACCCGACTTGGTCGTCGGGAAGTCACCGTCGGTACCCGGCCCGAGAAGCACGTCGGTGTACGACTGCGAGAGCTTCGCCGCCGCGAGCTGCGAGCTGTCGAGCGAGTTGATGGCGGCGGACATCGCGTCTTTCATAACCGTGAGCGGCGCGTAACTCGTGCCGTCGTCCGCGGTCCACGACGTCGGCTCGACACCGATGAAGAACGGAGTCGTTCCGGCGACGACACCATCCACATAGGTGATATTGACCGCGAGGTGATGTCCACCGAAATGAAGCTGCCATGTGCCGGTCTCGGATGGCTCACCGAGAATCGCGAAGTAGTAGTTGCCCGCGGAGTACGCACCTCCTGGACCGCCCCCGCCGTTGCCGGAGCTCTGCAACGAGTTGAGCTCGTCATCGGCGAGCAGGATCTGCATGGCCTGTTGGTAGCCCGTGTCGCTGCTCGTGCCGAGCGCCGCCTGCAGCACCGCTTTCGCCGCAGCCAGTTGTGTATCGGAGAGCGACGAGAAGGTGATACCGACGCGGCACTGCGCACCGCAGGGCAGGTTCGACCACGCCGTCGCGTTCGCGGAATCGAAATCGAGGAGCACCTCGGCCTGTTGCGACGAGTCGAGCGTCGCCGTGAAGGCGTCTGCTGCTGCGACCACATCGGCAACCGTCGTCGACGCCTCGGCCGTCGCTGAAGCCGACGCGCTTGAAGTCGGCGTCGCGCTCGGGGTAGACGTCGACTCCGCGGTCGGCGCCTCAGCCGCGCACGCAGCGAGGGTCAGCGCGGCAACAAGGAGCATGGCTGCTCCCGCAACAGCGCCACGGGGGCGATGGCTCGGACTGATCGTGTGATCGTCGACTGGCTTCGGCATCACGTCTCCTTCGATAACCCAGCGGTTCACCGCGACCATAACGCGAACCGACGCTTCGCCGCCTCCCCTGAACTGCTATGAGTGTCGGGGCCGGATGCCAGACGACGAAGGGGTGGATGCCACGTGGCATCCACCCCTTCGCGAAACGAGTGTCAGACCATCTTGGAGACCTGGTCGAAGGACAGCTCGACCGGCGTCTCACGCTCGAAGAGCGAGACGAGAACCGTGAGCTTGCCGCTCTCGGGCTTGATCTCGCTGATCGAGCCGGGAAGACCCGCGAACGAGCCTTCCTTGATGGTGATCGTCTCGCCGATCTCGTAGTCGACTTCCGCCGCGATGACGCGGGCGGCGGCCGGCGCTGCGCTGCCGCCACCGGACTTCGCCGGGGCGACGTCCTTGATCTCGACGAGGCTCTTCAGCATGTTGAACGCTTCTTCGAAGCGCAGTGGCGTCGGGTTGTGGGCGTTGCCGACGAAGCCCGTGACGCCGGGCGTGTGACGGACGACCGACCAGGTGTCCTCGTTGAGCTCCATGCGCACGAGCACGTAGCCCGGGATGCGCACGCGGGTGACCATCTTGCGCTGGCCGTTCTTGATCTCGACGACGTCCTCCATCGGGACCTCGACCTGGTAGATGTCATCCTCGACCTCGAGCGTCGACTTGCGCTGCTCGATGTTGGCCTTCACCTTGCGCTCGAAGCCGGCGTAGGAGTGGATGACGTACCACTTGCCCTCGAGCGCACGCAGCTCCTGACGGAACGCCTCGTAGGGGTCGGCGTCCGCGTCGACCTCCTCCTCGATCTCGTCGACGGCGGTGGCCGCGTCATCGATCTCGGCCACGAACTCGGGGTCGAGCACGGGAGCGTCCGGCTCGCCGTTGATGTCGGGTCCGTCGTAGGGCGTCACTTCGTCGGCCTCCTCGGCTGCGCGCTCTGCTTCTTCTTCTGCGAGCAATTCGGTCAGCACCTCGGCTGCCGCTTCGGCCTCGGCGGCTTCGTCGATCTCCAGCGCGTCGTTCACGATCGCATCGGCCTCGGGGTCTTCGACGTCGGCGTCCGCGTCGTAGCCGGTGTCGGAGTCCTCATCCTCGTCGTCGCCCTCGATGTGCAGCGCAACGTGCTCGGCGGCCTCGACGGAGCGCTCCTCGGCGGCGAGGGTGTTGCCCTCCTGCGCCTCGTCGTCCTCGCTGGACTGCTCGGCGGCGGTCGCCCAATCGGCGTCGTCGGTGTATTTCTCAGACACTTACGTACTCTCTCGTTCTGGTCTGCGGGTGGCGACACCCGCGCCTCGCGATGTCAGGCTCCGGGAACTCCGAAGACGACTGTCGTCAGCCAGACGAACACGACATCGAGTCCGTAGACGACCGCCATCATCACGATGACGAAGCCCAGGACGACGCCGGTGAACTTCACCAGCTCCTTGCGCGTCGGGGTGACGACCTTGCGAAGCTCAGCGAAGACCTGGCGGATGAAGATGACGATGCGCAGGAAGAAGTTGGGCTTCTTCTCGCGCACGGCACCGCCAGCGGCGACAACCTCGCCCTTCGGCTCGTCCTGGACCATGCACCCACCTGAATCGCTTACGTCGTGCCAGCATGCGCTGGCGCGCAGGGCGGACAGGAATCGAACCTGCAACCTGCGGTTTTGGAGACCGCTGCTCTGCCAATTGAGCTACCGCCCTAGAGACCCGGAGGTCTCGCGCCCGCACTCCTGCCGTGACCTGATCCGAAGGGATGTGTCGTCCCGATGACGGGCACGGCGAAAGAATGCAGACTTCAACTGCACGCTCAAGTGTACGGCATGGCACACGAGGGCGCGAACGCGCTCACCCCGGAAGGCACGGCGAGAAGACCGCGATCACCACCGCAGGACCGTCGGAGGCCAGGGTCACGGTGACGCCGTCCTCCGAGATCCAGCCCTGTCTCTCCGCGCCGGGAAGAGTGTCGGCGAGAGGTCGCCAGACGCCGGGATCCAGGCTTTCGCCGAGGTCGTCGCGCACACTCTCCGCCTCGGAGACGTCGGCCGCGACCGCAAGCACCCCAGTGGCCGTCAGCACGACCTGCTCCGTGTCAGCGGGACGCGAACACGCCTGCGTGCGCGGCTCGGCGGTCTCGAGCGTTCGCAGCACCTGGGGGTCCACCGCAGATGCCTGAGCGACGAGATCGTCGAACACCTGGTTCATCCGGCGGTCCGCCGCATCCGCATCCACCGACGAGCACGCGCTCAGCGCGAGCACGGCGAGCAACGAGGCAGCCGCGATGCCGGAACGCGCCCTCACGGTCTCACCACCTCGAGCACCTCGTAATCCGCCGCCACGGGCTCCGTGACCTGCACGCCCAGCGACGCGAGGTGATACAGCAGCCACCCGTCGTACCAGCCCTCGACGTCGCAGGGTGAGGAGGTGTCGACGTAGTCGGATGCCGGGATGCCGTAGACGTACACGGCGCGACAGCTCGCATCGGCCTCCAGCTCGGGGCCGTACTGGTCGTCGGTGACCCCGGCCCGATCGGCCGCGAGGAAGGCCGGGTAGTAGTTCTGGTACTGGTACCAGTGCATGGCCTCGTGAACGAACACGGGCCACACGGACGATTCCATTCCCGGGTCCCACGCGAGGAACAGCCAGCTCGGGTAGCGGGTGGAGTAGCAGCCGCCGACGACGATCTCGTATCCGGTGCGCTCGGAGAGGTGGTAGCCGCAGTTCTCGTCCCCGGCATCGAATGCGACCTGGACACGGTCCGCGCCGATCGAGGAGAGGAACGCGCGCCCGTCCGGGTCTGGCCCCGGCATCGCTGTCCCACCCGGATTCGGCACGGCCAACAGCGGCGAGTCGGTCCCCGTCTTCCACTCCTCGACCTGCGCGTGCTCGTCGTCCCAGGCGCGACGATCGCCCGCGTACTCGGTCGTCGCCTGCTGGGTGGCGGTCACCTTCTCGGAGGCGGCGGCGAACGTGTCGGCGATCGCCGCCTCCTGCTCGGGGCTCATCACCCGCGACGCGAGCAGCCGCTCCCGCTGCTGCCAGATGAGCCACGCTCCCCCGGTACCGGCGGCGAGCAGCATGATGAGGACGAGGCTCAGCGAGACACCGATGATCCAGCCTGCGCCGCGACGGCGGCGTCGCGGCGCAGCGGGCTCGACCGTCTGCGGGAGGACAGGCGGCGATCCGGCCGCCGGCGGGGCCGGATCAAACGTCACGCCATCGCCCCTTCGGCGGGATCGGCTGCTCGCCGTTCGAAGGCGCGTCCGGTGGTGAGCGACGGCGTGATGCGTACCAGGACGTCCTTGACGGTGGGAGCCCAGGGCGCCGAGGCGAGGGCTTCGAGCGCCGCGATCTCGTCGGAGCGGTCGACGGCCGCCGCCGTCCCGCGCACGACGACGCTCCAGGCGTCCTGCGTGCTGTGGTGGTCGACCTCGAACAGCACCTCGTCGCGGGCGGTGAGCTCGAGCAGCTTCGTGCCCGGCGCGGTGCGGAACAGGATGCTGCGTCCGTCGAGCGCGTAGCCGACCGGGAACACGTCGATGCGCTCGCCGATCCTGGTCACCAGGCGACCGACCTCCTGCGTGGCGAGCAGGCGCCACATCGCCTCCTCGTCCAGTACCCGTACCCCGTCCGCCTGCGTCGTGTCGCTCATGAGCCCATCCTGGCCCAACCGGCCCCCGCGCGCACGGGCTCGTTCTCTCCCCAGGCACTCAGGTGCGCCCCCGCTCGCGGAGTACGCTGAATCGGTCGCCGCCCACCACCCGATGGGCGGCGCTGCGACGAGGTTCGAGGAGCGACGGTGAACGAGGTGCCGGCCCCCCAGCAGTTCCAGGTGGACCTTCGCGGGGTGATCGATCTGCTCAGTCGGCACATCTACTCGAGCCCGCGCGTCTTCCTCCGAGAGCTCCTGCAGAACGCGGTCGATGCGATCGCCGCCCGTCGCGCGCTGGATGGCGGCGGCGGCCGCATCCGCATCACCCCGGCAGGACTCGAAGCCGCCGAGTTCATCATCCGCGACGACGGCATCGGTCTCACCGAGAGCGAGGTCGCCGATCTTCTGGCGACGGTGGGGCGCAGCTCCAAGCGCGACATCTTCGACCTTCCGCGCAGTGACTTCCTCGGTCAGTTCGGCATCGGGATGCTGTCGTGCTTCATGGTGTGCGACACCATCGTGATCCGGTCGCGGAGCGCCGCCGGCGGACCTGCCGTCGAGTGGGTCGGGCGCTCGGACGGGACCTTCGCGGTGCAGCCGTTCGAGGGCGAGGTGCCGGTCGGCACCAGCGTGCACCTGACCCCCCGCAGCGACAGCGCGTCTTTGCTCACGGGCGCGACGGTGCTGGAGCTGGCCGAGACGTTCGGCCGCTATCTGCCGGTCTCGGTCGTGGTGGATCTGCCCGGCGGCGGCGAGACCACCGTGACCGAGCCCGCCCCCTTCCTCGACGGCGACCGCGAGACGCGGCTGACGTACGGGCGCGAGCTCATCGGCGTCGAGCCGCTGGATGCGATCGAGCTGACGGTCGCTGCCACACAGACCCGCGGCGTCGCCTACGTGCTGCCGTTCGCTCCGCCGCCCTCGGCACGTCAGAGCACGCGCGTCTACCTGCGCCGCATGCTGCTGGCAGAGCGTGCCGACGACCTGCTCCCCGACTGGGCGTTCTTCGCGCGCGCGGTGATCGACTCAGGCGGGCTGCATCCGACCGCCAGCCGCGAGGCGCTCGTCGACGACGACGCGCTCGAGCAGACCCGCAGCGAGATCGGCGACGCGATCCGGCGATGGATCCTGGAGCTGGCGTTGCGCGAGCCGGCGCGGCTCGCGCAGTTCGTCGCCGTCCACGAGGTCGCGCTGAAGTCGCTCGTCCGCCATGACGACGAGCTGGCCCGCTTCATCGTGCGCTGGCTCTCGGTGGAGACCACGGCAGGGCGCGTGCGGATCGAGGAGCTCGTACGCCGCTCGCCCGAGGTGCGGTACGCCGAGACCGTCGACGAGTTCCGGCAGCTGGCGAGCATCGTGCCGCCCGGGACGCTTCTGGTCGACGGTGGCTACCTCTACGATGCCGAACTCATCCGCCTTCTGCCCGAGATCTTCCCCGAGGTCACCGTCGAGCGCGTCGAGGTCGGCGCCGAGATGGACCGGCTCGATCTGCCGCCGCTCGACGACCGCAATGCGGCCCTCGATCTCGAGCGTCGCGCTCGCGCTGCCCTCGGCGACGTCGACGTCTCCGTGCGCTCGTTCGAGCGCCGGGAGCTGCCCGGGCTGTTCGTCGCGGATCCGCAGGCTCTCCGGGCTCTCGACCGGGGACGCGCCCGCGGCGCCGCCGGCGCGCTGTGGTCGGGAGTCCTCGACCGCGCTGAGAAGGCCGTCTCCGGAGCGGACGCGGATGCGACACCGCCCGCCGCCAGGCTGTGCCTGAACTGGGCCAATCCGACGGTCCGCGCCCTCGCCGCGGCCGGCGACACCGCGGTCTTCGACAGCGGCATCCGTCTGCTGCACGTGCAGTCGCTGCTCGCCGGCCATCACCCGCTCAGCCCGCGCGACCGCGCCGTGATGAGCACCTCGCTCGCGGAGCTGCTCGAGAGAGCGCTCGCCGCCACCCCCGACCCGGAAGGAGCATCATGACCGGTTACGCGACCCGCATCCGATCGCTGTTCGATGAGATCGACCGCACACCCTGGGGGCCCGCCGAGAGGGCATTGGTCGCCGAGGCGGTGTCGCTGGCGCAGGAAAGCGGCGACGAGCGCCTCGAGTACGAGGCGCGGATGCGGCAGACCGCCAGCGCCAACATGGGCGGCGACACGGATCTGATGCTCACCTCGTTCGCGTGGTGCCTGGGGCACCACGACGCCGACCCCGAGCGCTTCCCCGCCGAGCTGGAGCCGGCAGGCGACCTCATGTGGCACTACAAGTGGATGGCGGGCGCCCTCCGGGGCTCGCCCGAGTTCTCGTCCGAGCAGATCACGGCCGTGCTCGATGACATGCAGACCCACTACGAGCGGGCAGGTCACGGCATGAGCGGCGTGCTGATGGCGCGCTTCGAGGACGCGTGGTCGGCCGGACGCATCGACGAGGCTGCCGAGCTGCGACGTCGGCTCGACGCCACGCCCCGCGACGAGTACAGCCACTGCGACGCCTGCACGCGCAGCCAGTTCGCCGGGTTCTTCGCGGAGACCGGTGACGAGGCGGAGGCGATCCGTCTCGTCGAGGAGCTCGTCGAAGGCGGCTTCACGTGCGGCGAGGAGCCCGAGCACGCCCTCGCCCGCTCCCTCCTGCCCTACCTGCACGCCGGGCGCCCGGATGACGCGCGGGCGGCGCACCTGCGCAGCTACCGCCTCGCGAAGGACAACGCCGACAACCTCTCGATCATCGCGAAGAACATCGTCTTCTGCGCCGTCACGGGCAACGAGGCACGCGCGCTCGCGCTCGTCGAACGACACCTGCCGTGGCTCACCCACGACGGGCTGAACGCCAGCGCGCACCTGGAGGCGCTCGCGGCCTTCGCCGTCGCGTTGGATGCGGTCGCCGCCTCTGGTCACCCCGACGCCGCTGTGCGCGGCTCCGACGCCGAGGCGCTCGTCCCCCTGATCGGCGCGCACGATGGTCTCTGGCCCGCCGCCGAGCTCGCCGCACGGATGTGGACCGCCGCCGAGAGCATCGCCCAGGCCTTCGATGCCCGCAACGCGACCGACGCCCAGACCGCCTGGCTCGCCGGGCAGCGCACTGTCGGCGCCGAGCGCTACGAGGTGCCGATCAGCTCCCACGACTTCGCCGCCCGGTCCTCCGCCCCCGCTCCCCGCACCCCCGCGGAGCGCGTCGAGCGGGCGCTGGCCCTGCACCAGCTGGGCTCGATCGCCTCCCTCGAGGCGATCCGCGAGGCGCTGGACGACGCGGACGTCGAGCAGCGGGTTTCGCTCACGCACGGGCTGCTCGCCGTGCTCGTCGCCCTCGGTCGCCTCGACGAGGCGACCGCCGCGCTGCCGAGCAGACTCGCCGCCCTCCGCGCGGCAGGACGCGTCGCACAGGCGGAGCTGGAGGAGGAACTGGGACTCCTGCTCTACGGCGCCGACGCCGACGACGCGCCCGAGACCCTCCAGCGCGCGCTCGACGAGCACCACGGTGCACCGGCCGAGGTGCGCGCGGACCTCCTCGCGACGCTCGCCTTCCTCCGGCTCAAGGATCAGACGGCCACCGAGCCCGACGACCGTCGACGCACCGCGGAGATGTTCGCCGAGGCGGCGGAGCTGTTCGCCGAGGCTGGGGAGACCGGTCCCTCGCACTCGCAGCGCTGGATGCAGGCGGACATGACGGCGGCAGCGGGCGACCTGCCCGAGGCGCTGGACCTGCTGGAGGCTCTCCTCGCCGACAACGAGCTCAGCGAGGCTCGTCGTGCGCGGGCCCTCCTGCTGCGCGCGCGCACCCGCGGCGGGCTGGCCGAGTATGCAGCCGGCGCCGCCGACGCGGACGAGGCGACACGCATCCATCTGCTGAGCGGGGCCGATGACCGGCTCGTGAGCGATGTCTTCTTCCTCGCGGGCGCGCTGCACGAGGACGCGGGCGCCATGGGCGAGGCCGTCTCCCGCTACCGTGTCGCCACCGAACGCCGGGAAGCAACGGGCGCCCCCGCGACGGACCTGCGCTTCCGGCTGGGTCGCGCCCTGCTGGGCGCCGGATTCGGCGAGGAGGCCATCGAGGTGCTCGATCAGGTGCTGCAGGAGGAGACGGCCGCCGAGGAGCCGGCCGGCTCCCGTGCGATCACCGTCGGACTGCTGACCCGTGCGTTCGAACAGGCGGGACAGTTCGGCAACGCGCTGGGCGGCTGGGAGTTCGTCGCGCAGTTGCACGAGGAGGCGGACGAGCCCGCCGCGCGCGCATACGCCCTCAAGGAGCACGGACGACTGCTCGGCCGTTTCGGCGAGATCGACGACGCGATCGACTCGTTGACGCAGGCCGTGGAGATCGTGCGCGGGGACGAGGAGCAGGTGGGCCTGCTGGCCGACGGCCTCCACACGCTCGCGCAGGCTCACCAGCAGCGCGGCGACCTCGATGAGGTGTTCGCGCTGCTGGACGAAGCGGTCGAGCTCGGCCGCGCGAACGACGCGGCGTGGTTCGTCGCCGACGTGCTCGACACGCGGGCACGGGCTCTCGCCGCCGCTGAGCGCACGGACGAAGCCGTCGCCACCGCCCTGCAGGCGGCCGACGGCTTCGTGCGGGCGGGGGACACGACCTCCGCCGGCCGCTCCGAGTTCGTCGCCGCGCGCATCCTGATGGGCGCGGAACGCCCCACGGATGCGGTGCCCCTCTACCGCGCGGCCCTCGAGCACGCCGGCGACGACGAGGCGCTGCGCCAGACCGCCGCCCTCGAGCTCGGTGACGTGCTGGAGAGGCTCGGCCGACCGGCCGAGGCGGCCGAGGTCCGCGCGACGCTGCCGGCATGACGATGGCGGGGGCGAGATCCTCGCCCCCGCCATCGTTCCGGCTCAGTCGGCGATGCGGATGAGCTTCTTGTTGACGAACTCCTCCGCCGCCAGCAGACCCATCTCGCGGCCGGTACCGGACCGCTTGACGCCGCCGAACGGCAGCTCGGGGGAATCGGCGAGCACGCAGTTGACGTAGACCATGCCGGCCTCGATCCGATCCGCCACACGCTCCGCCTGCGCGAGGTCCGTCGTGTAGACGTAGGAGCCGAGCCCGAAGCTCGTGTCGTTCGCCACGCGCACCGCGTCCTGCTCACCCGACACGCGA
Source organism: Microbacterium sp. RG1 (assembly GCF_005347485.1). Lineage (NCBI taxonomy): Bacteria > Bacillati > Actinomycetota > Actinomycetes > Micrococcales > Microbacteriaceae > Microbacterium > Microbacterium sp. RG1. Next base: position 1,842,321 of record NZ_CP034121.1, read on the forward strand.
TAGACCACGCCGGCGGGCCCGAAGAGCTCTTCACGATAGACGTCCATCTCGGGCGTGACATCGGTGAGCACGGTGGGCGCGTAGAACGCGCCGTCACGGGTGCCGCCGGTCACGAGGCGCGCGCCCTGCGCGACGGCGGTGTCCACCTGCGCCTCGAGCCGCTCGGCGGCCGCGAGCGAGGACAGGGGTCCGAGCAGCGTCTCCTCGGCGAAGGGATCGCCCACGGGCGTCTCGGCCATCGCGGCGGTGAACTTCTCGAGGAAGGCGTCGTACAGCTCGTCGACCACGATGAAGCGCTTGGGCGCGTTGCAGGACTGCCCGTTGTTGTCCATGCGCGCCTCGACGGCGGCGGCGACCGTGGCATCAAGATCCGGGGTGGAGAGCACGATGAACGGGTCGGATCCGCCGAGCTCCAGCGCGACCTTCTTGAGGTTGCGTCCGGCGATCTCCGCGACGGCGGCGCCGGCGCGCTCCGAGCCGGTGACCGACACCCCCTGCACCCGCGGATCGGCGATGACGGTCGCCGCCTGCTCGTTACTCGCGTAGAGGTTCAGATATGCGCCCTCCGGCAGACCCGCATCCCGGTAGATCTCCTCGATCGCCGCCGAGGACTCCGGGCACTGCGGCGCGTGCTTGAGCAGGATGGTGTTGCCGAGCACCAGGTTGGGGGCGGCGAAGCGGGCGACCTGGTAGTAGGGGAAGTTCCAGGGCATGATGCCCAGAAGCACCCCGAGAGAGGTCGGGCGGATCACGGCGGAGCCCTCGCCGAGGATGTCGATCGGCCGGTCCGACGTGATCTGCTCGGCGTGGTCGGCGTAGAACTCGGTGATGTCTGCGGCGAAGTCCACTTCACCCAGGGCCGCGGCGAGGGGCTTGCCCATCTCGCGCACGGCGATGGCTGCGAGCTCGTCACGGCGCTCCCGGTGCAGCTCGGCGGCGCGGCGCACGAGAGCGGCCCGCTCGGCGACGGGCATGTCGCGCCACTGGCGGTAGGCGCGCTCGGCCTCGGCGAGCTTCTGCTCGAGTTCGGCATCGCTGAGGGCGGGGTAGGTGGCCAGCTGCTCACCGGTGGCCGGGTTCACGACCGCGTATTCGCTGCTCATTCGTCCTCCTTGGTTGTGGTCTCAGTCTGCCGTCACCGCCGGCGGCGGCGCAGGCTCTCGGGCGCATCCAGGCTCAGCGTGCGCCCGCGGAAGAAGTCGGGGCGCTTGACCGCCTGCCAGATCATGATCACGACGCCCAGCAGGATGACCGTCACCCCCAGCACGAACACGAGTCCCAGGCCGAAGATCTGCGAACCCGATCCGTACTCGGGGTCCATCGAGTCGACCAGGGTCGTCACGAACAGCACCGCGAGGATGGCCCCGCCCACGAGCGGGAAGAGGAACGTGAAGACGAAGGCGCGCACCGAGTCGAACCACTGCTTGCGGAAGTACCAGACGCATGCGAAGGCCGTCAGCCCGTAGTAGAAGCAGATCATCATGCCGAGGGCGGTGATGGTGTCCCACAGGACGTTCTCGCTCACGAAACGCATGACGGCGTAGAACACCGACGCCACGATCGAGGCGACGATCGTCGCGAACCCCGGGGTGAAGAAGCGCGGGCTGACCTTGGCGAAACGCTCGGGCAGCGCGCCGTAGTGCCCCATGGCCAGGAGGGTGCGCGCCGGTGACACGAACGTCGACTGCAGCGAGGAGGCGGAACTGGTGAGCACCGCGAGGGACACGAGGGCTGCGAGGGGACCGAGCACCGGACCCGACAGGTGGAAGAACACGTTGTCCTGGATGTCGGGGTTGCCGAGGCCGAACTCCCCCGTGCCGACACCGGCGAACATGATGAGCGAGACGGCGAGCAGCAGGTAGAGCGCCACGATCACGAGCACCGTGATGGTCGCCGCCCGTCCCGGCGTCTTGTCGGGGTCCTTGGTCTCCTCGTTCATGGTGAGGGTCACGTCCCAGCCCCAGAAGATGAAGATCGACAGGGAGAGGCCTGCGGCGAAGGAGCTGAACGACGAAACGGCGAACGGGTCGAACCACGACCAGTCGAACGGCGTCGGGTCGAAGCCGTTGCCGTTGACCGTCTCGATGATCGCGGCGACCGCGAAGACGACCAGGACGACGACCTGGAATCCGACCAGCACGTACTGCAGCTTCTGCGTCGTCTGCATGTCGCGGTAAGAGACGAAGGTCGCCGCCGCCATGAACGCGAGGCACACCAGGACGTTCACCCCCGGTTGCGCCGCGATGTCGGCGATCGAGGGGTTCTGGGTGATCTGGGCGATCAGCAGGAAGAGGAAGTCGACGGCGATTCCGGCGAGATTCGAGAGCACGAGGATGGTGGCGGCCACCAGCCCCCACCCGGCCATCCAGCCGATCCACGGCCCGAAGGCGCGCGTGGCCCAGGTGAACGAGGTGCCGGAGTCCGGCATGCGCCGGTTCAGCTCTCGGTAGCCGAACGCCACCAGCAGCATGGGGATGAAGCCGACCAGGATGATCGCGGGTACCTGCACGCCCACCGCGGAGACCGTGGGCCCCAGAGCGGCGGTCAGGGTGTAGGCGGGCGCGATGCAGGAGATGCCGATCACGACGGCGCCGATCAGGCCCACCGTTCCCGCGGACAGCCCCTTCTTGGAGAGTCCGCCGGTCTCGGCGGCGACGGCCTGCGATTCGGGTGCGCTCATCATCGAGCCCCTTCTGCGTTGCGGGTGCGAGGCACCACGATCATGGGAACGGGCAGCACGTGCAGCATCTTCGCCGCCGTCGAGCCCAGGAACAGCCGCCGCGGCTGCGCGAGCCGGCTGGAGCCGACCATGGCGATCTCGCCCGGGAGCCATTCGATCTGCGACACCGCATCCTCGATGTCGGCACCCTGCGCGCTGACGACCTCGGCCACGGAGCCTTCACCGAGCGAGGCGCGCGCCTGGGCGAGCACCGTCTCGGCATGGGTCGCCTCGGTGAGCCGGATGACGCCGGTGTCGACGCCCGCCGGCAGATCGACCGTCGCGAGCGACAGCAGCCGCAGGGGCGCACCCGATGCGGTGGCAAGGCCCGCCGCCTCGGCCAGGAGCACGTCGCCGCCCGGCCTCGTGCCGATCGCGGCGGTGACCCGCTCGATACCCACGGATGCGGCGACCTCCCGCGCGCCCTCGGGAGCGAGCACGACGGGGACGTCGGAGGAGTGCATGAGCTCGTTCGCGACGGTACCCAGGCGGTGACGCCCGCGGAGCCCGCCGTTCGCGGCACCCACCACGATCATGCCCGCTCCGAACTCGGCCGCGGCAGCGATGAGCCCCTCGGCGAAAGACTCGCCGTAGCGCACGTGCCGACCGTGGGCGACGGTGTCCTTGAGGGACTCGGAAGCGCGGGCCAGCCACTCCCGCGCCCGCTCACGGACGAGCCGGTCGTACCCCGCGTCGGGCGGCGTGATGACCGAGCGCTCGCCCGGCAGCACCATCACGATCTCCAGCACCGACCCGGTCGCCGTCGCGAGCCGTGCTCCCAGCGCGAGCGCGTCGGCGCCCGCATCCGTCGCGGTGTAGCCGACGACCACCGGCGCGGCCATCAGCGCAGCTCCTTGAGGATCTCGGATGCGGCGCGGTGCCCCATGCGGATCGCGCCGTCGACGTGCTGGTAGCCGGCGCCCGCCATGTCGCTGCACGCCAGATGGATGGGCCCGACCGCCGTGCGCAGATCGGCGCCGTAGCGGTGGAGGCCACCCAAGTCGAAGCTCGCCGCGTACGCGCCGCGGGTCCACTCCTCGCTGCCCCAGTCGCTCTCGTAGTAGACGATCGGATTCTTGGCCTCGGGACCGTAGTAGTGCGACAGCGATTCGAGGATGCGCGCCTTTCGCTCGGCGGCGTCGAGGCGGAACAGATCGTCGGCGTTGCGGTCGGAGACGAAGCCGACCAGCGTGCCGCGCTCGTCGCCGTGGTTCGTGTTGTCGTATGCCTCGTGCGAGAGCTCATACGGGCTGAACGCCGTGCCGGAGAGCCCCTGCTCCCGCCAGAACGGACGGTCGTAGACGGCGTGCACCTTGATGACGAAGCCCATCGAGATGTGCTGGTGCATCTGCTGCTGCAGGCGCGGCAGCGGCGGGACGAAGGAGATGCGCGGGTACAGCACGGGCGCGAGGGCGAGAATGGCGCGTCGCGCGCGGACCGTCACGGATGCGGCCTCGGCCACGACGCCGCCCTCGTCCCAGGTGAGCGAGCGCACCGGTTGATCCAGCAGGACGTCCTCCCCCAGGCGCTCGGCGAGCAGCAGCGGCACCTGCTGCAGTCCGCCCACGACGCGCTTGTCGAGGATGAAGTCCGCATCGACGAGGTGCGAGTAGCTGCCGGCGCTGGCCGCCATGAGCAGCGACTGCAGGAGGGAGAAGGCGTGGGTCGGCTTGGTGAGCATCGCCGAGCCGGTCGCGAAGGCGAGGTTGCGCACCGCCTCGTCGTCGTCGGTCTGCGAACGCAGCCAGGCGTCCCACGAGATGGTGTCCCACTCGGCGGCCTTCGGGTGCGCCCACGGGCGGTCGGGGTCGATCTCGGCGACCATCGCGTCGAGGTCGGCGGTGATGCGTTCGATCTCGGCTGCCGTGTCGGGCGCGACCGGGAAGACGTCTCCCGTGAACCGCGTCACGGTGCCGTCGGGGCCGACGTATACGCTGTCGCCCTCGCGGTAGCGCGAGAAGGTGGAGAGCCCGAGCTCCGCGACCGTGTCGATGAGCGCCTGCTGATCGGGCGACACCCACTGACCGCCGATCTCGAGCATCGCACCCTCGATCGTGTCGGTCCACAGCCGCCCGCCGACGCGATCGCGCGCCTCGAGCACGGCGACCGACAGACCGGCTTTGCGGAGGTCGTTCGCGGCGGTCAGCCCGGCAGCTCCCGCGCCGATGACGACGACGTCTCTGATGATCTCGGTGTTGCTCATCTCACTCCTTCGTGGTGCTCGGGTGTTGCGTCTCAGACGGCGGCGAGGGATGCGGCGAGGACGTCGAGTCCCTCGCCGAGGAGGTCGTCGTCGATCGAGAGAGGCGGCAGGAATCGGATCACGTTGCCGTAGGTGCCGCAGGTCAGCAGGATCACGCCCTCGGCGATGGCGGCCTTCGCCACGGCGGCGGCGAGCGCCGCATCCGGAGCACCCGTCGCCGGGTCGACGAACTCGGCCGCGACCATCGCGCCCCGGCCCCGGACGTCGCCGACGCGCGGGTCAGCCTGCTGGAGCGCCTCGAGGCGCGAGGTGAGGATCGCGCCGATCTCGCGTGCTCGTTCGACGAGGCCCTCGTGCTCGTACGCGTCGATCGCCGCGAGCGCCGCTGCGCAGGCGATCGGGTTGCCGCCGTAGGTGCCGCCGAGGCCGCCGGCGTGCGAGGCGTCCATGATCTCCGCCCGGCCGGTGACGGCGGCGAGCGGCAGTCCGCCCGCGAGGCCCTTGGCCGTCGTGACGAGGTCGGGCACGATGCCGGACCCGTCGCTCGCGAACATCTCACCGGTGCGGGCGAAGCCCGTCTGCACCTCGTCAGCGATGAAGACGACGTTGTTCGCGCGGCACCAGTCCACGAGAGCTCCGAGGAACCCGTCGGCCGGAACGATGAATCCACCCTCGCCCTGGATGGGCTCGATGACGAGGGCCGCGAGGTTGTCGGCGCCGACCTGCTTCTCGATCATCGAGATCGCGCGCGCGGCCGCATCCGCTCCGCTGAGGCCGTCTCGGAAGGGGTACGAGAGCGGCGCGCGGTAGATCTCGCCGGCGAAGGGGCCGAAGCCGCTCTTGTAGGGCATCGCCTTCGCGGTGAGGGCCATCGTGAGGTTGGTGCGGCCGTGGTAACCGTGATCGAAGGCGACGACCGCGGGCTTGCCGGTGTACTTGCGGGCGATCTTGACGGCGTTCTCCACGGCCTCGGCACCGGAGTTGAACAGCGCGGTGCGCTTCTCATGGTCACCCGGGGTGAGCCGGTTCAGCGCCTCGGCGACCGCGACGTACGACTCGTAGGGCGAGATCATGAAACAGGTGTGCGTGAACTGCGCGGCCTGCGCCTGTACGGCGGCCACGACCCCGGGGTGCGCGTTGCCGACCGAGGTGACGGCGATGCCGGAACCGAGGTCGATGAGCGAGTTGCCGTCGGCGTCGACGACGACACCGCCGCCCGCGGCCACGGCCTGGATGGGCACCGTGTGGCCGACCCCGGTGGGAACCGCCGCGGCCTTGCGCGCGAGGAGCTCCTGCGAGCGCGGGCCGGGAATGGCGGTGACGAGGCGCCGCTCCTGCGGCAGCGAGGGTCCGCCCAGGGGCGTGGTGGTGACGTCGGCGATGCTCATGGCCGCGAGCGTAGGGCGAACGCACAGCGCGCTGCACTCGCCTGTCCGTACACGTGCCTGTGCGACATGCGCCACGATGTACAACATGAGTACGTCCCTCGGCGACAGTCCGACCCTCGGCTCCCTTCTCGCCCGGCGGGATCTGGACCTGCGCGCGGCGGGAGAGTTCGACGCCACCACGCTGGCGGCGCGGGTGCAGGGCGTCCACAGCTCGGACCTCGCCGATCCGACGCCGTTCCTGGCGGAGGGGCTCGTGCTGCTCACGACCGGCACGCAGTTCCTCGGCTCCGACGACGATTCGCCCGACTTCGACGCCTACGTCGCGAGGCTCCGCGGACGCGGGATCACCGCGCTCGGATTCGGCACGGAGGTGGTGCGCGAGGGCATCCCGCGCGGACTGGATGCGGCGTGCCGCGCCCACGGACTTCCGCTGTTCGAGGTGCCCTACCGCACCCCGTTCATCGCCGTCGCCCGCGCCAACGCGCAGGCCATCGCGGCCGAGGAGTACGCGAGGCGCAGCTGGGCGCTCGCCGCGGGGCGTGCGCTCTCGCTGGCTGCGCTGCGTGCAGACGGGCTCGCCGCGACGCTGGACGAGCTCGCGCGACAGCTGGGCGGCTGGGTCGGCATGTTCGATGCCGCCGGGGCCCTGACCCACGAGCATCCGGCAGCGTCCTTGGATGCGGCCACGCGCGACGGCCTGCGCGACGAGGTGTCGGCGCTGCTGCGCCGCGGCGCGCGGGCGGGCTCCTCGCTGCACATCGGCTCCACCACGTTCCACGTGCAGACCCTGGGCCGCGGCGGGCATCTGCGCGGCGCGATCGCCGTGTCGGCCGAGGTGTTCGACCGCGAGGCGCGCGGGGTCGTGACGACGGCGGTCGCCATGGCGGGGCTCGCGCTCGAGCAGCGACAGACACTCGCCCAGGCCACGACGGCGCTCCGAGCCGGCCTCGCCGAGGCGCTGCTGGCCGGCGACGGCGCGCTCGTGCGGCGCGTGTCGAAGCCGCTGTGGGGGACGCTCGGCACGGGCGCCGTCGCGATCGGGCTCACGGATGCGGAGGCCGCCCGCCGCGAAGACGTGCTCCAGTGGCTGGAGAGCGCCGTCGCGGCCCGCGGCGGCTCGCTGTTCTTCGGTCGGATCGAGGACGGACTGCTGCTGGCGGCACCCGCGGGAGACGGAGTGTTCGCCGAGCTCGCCACGAAGCTCTCCTTGCGGGTCGGCGTGTCCGCTCCCGCGACGCTCGACACCGCTCCCGTCGCCCTTTCGCAGGCGCGGGTCGCCCGAGAGCGGGCCTCGGCGGGATCGCTCGCGGCGTTCGCGGAGGTGCGCGGCGGTCTGCTCTCCGTCCTCGACGACGAGCGCGTCGGCGCGATCGCCCGCGCGGAGCTGGAGCCGCTGCTGCGCCACGACGCCGAGCACGCGACCGCCCTCGTCTCCACCCTCGACGCGTGGCTCGCGGCGGACACCGCCCACGAGGCCGCCGCTCGGGCGCTCGGCGTGCACCGGCACACCGTGCGGGCCCGCCTCGCCCTCACCGAGCGTGTGCTCGGCGTGGATCTTTCCTCCTTCGCGGTGCGCGCCCAGCTCTGGCTCGCCCTCCGCGCCCTGGACTGACCGACCACATCCCTGCGCGAACGAGCATCCGTTCATCCAGAGAGCACCCCATTGCGTGCTCACCCGGCGAACGGGTGCTCACTCGGCGAGCTGCTCAGCCGCAGCCGCAGCTGGCGCGCACGACGAGAGCCGGAGCGAAGACCGCTTCGAAGGGCGAACCGTCCTCCGGAAGCGGCCCGGCCGTACCCGCGAGGATGCGGGCGGCCGCTCTCCCCATCGCCTCCATCGGCTGACGCACGGTGGTGAGCGCCGGCGTGCTCAGGCGCCCGGCGAGGATCCCGTCGAACCCGGTGACGATGACATCGTCGGGAACGTGGAAGCCCAGCTCGCGCACCACGTCCATGGCCGCCAGCGCGTTCTGATCGGTCGAGCACACGAGAGCGCGCGGCATCCGCCCCGCCGCTGCGAGCGCGTGCAGGTGCTCGGCCATCCGATCGGGCCCGCGCACGGTCGCGTCAACCGGCTCGTCCTCCGGGGCGATCCCCGCCCGGAGGAGACTCTCCCGGTACTGGGCGAACCGTTCCTCGCCGTCCCAGGAGTCCAACCGTCCGACGAACGCGAATGAGCGCACGCCGTGCACCGTGAGCAGGTGCGTCATCATCTCGCGCATGCCCTGCGTGTTGTCGACGCGCACGCGATGATGCCCGTCGGCAGCGGGCGCTGCGGAGAAGAGCACGATCGGTATCGACGAGGAGAACCTCGACAGCACCGCCGCCGATCCCTCCGACGGGAAGATCGCGAGCCCGTCCACGCGGCCCGCCGTGTCCGCCACCGACACATCGCTGTCGGAGCCGCTGCTGAGCATGACAGGTCTGCCCATCACCCAGCATTCGAGGGCGAATCCGCGCTGGACCTCGTCGACGTAGAGCGGGAAGGCCCGCGGATCGGCCAGCAGCTCGTCGTCGGTCTCGGCCCACGGGATGATGCGCGGCCCCTCGAGGTCGGGGCTGTGCAGATCGCGCAGCGCGCGCACCCGAGCCTCCGGCTCGTGGGCGCGCTCGAGCATCAGGTCGAACGCGTGCAGGCCCAGGATGCCGGTGCGCCCGCGCGCGAGCCCTCGCGCCGACGCGCTCGGGGCGTAGCCGAGTCGCCGCGCGGCCTCCAGCACGCGCTCGCGTGTCGCCTCACTGAGCTGCTCGGGGCGGCGGAATGCGAACGAGACGGAGGCGATGGACACGCCTGCCTCCTGGGCGACGTCGTAGACGGTCGTGCGGCGGGTCCGCGGGCGTTCACTCACGCGTGCGACATCCTTCCCTGCGACAGGACGTGTGCGCTAGGCGAGTCGCAGCCCGTGACGCACCGGGAACAGCGGATCCCCGGTATCCGACGGTACATCCTCCCTCGAGGCACGCACGGCGGCCATCGAGCGCGGCAGCTCCACGGGCAGCCGACCCTCGGGCCGCACCCGACCGGTCAGGGCCTCGATCACCGCGCGGGGGGAGCTGCCGTAGTCGACGACGATGGCCGCCGCATCCGCCACGAACGGGGTGAGGATCGCGGGGCGGTCGATCGTGACCACGAGGACCAGCGGGCACCGGCGCGCGATCTGCTGGAGACGGTAGACGAGGCCGGGCGGGAAGTCGAGCGAGCCCTGGTGGAACCACGCCTCCAGGAAGAGGTCGTCGCGCGCATCGAACGGAGCCTTGATCCGAACGATCGCGAGATCGGCGGATGCCGGATCGGCGACGGTCGGACCGAGTTCGGCGACGTCGGGTTCGGCGAACCCCTCGACGTAGAGCGCCCGCACCGGAGCGAGGGGCAGCGTGGGTCCCGCGTCTGCCTCTCGGTTGAGCAGCACGGTCAGCGAGCGCGACTGTGCCCGCTCGCCGGCGGCGCGGAAGTCCGCGTTGCCGACGATCCGTTCAGCCGCGTCCACGTCGACGTAGGGGTCGTCGAAGAGGCCGAGGGCGAACTTGACCCGGAGCAGGCGGCGCGCCGACTCGTCGATGCGCTGCTCGCTCACGCGACCCGAGCGCACGAGCTCCAGCAGGAGTTCGACGCACTCCTCACCGCCGAACTGGTCGGCGCCCGCATCCAGGATCTTCGCCATCCGCTCGACGGGAGTGAGCGCCTCGACCCCCCACGCCCGGGCCGGCAGCACCTGGTCGCCGACGTGGTTGTCGTTCACGAGCTCCCAGTCGGTCACGACGACGCCGTCGTAGCCGAGTTCGTCGCGCAGCAGATCGGTGACGATCTGGCGGTTGTAGCCGAATCCGACCTCCTCGATCGGCTCTCCGCCGCGCTCGAGGCCCACCGGCATCCCGTAGTACGGCATCATCCCCGCCGTCCCGCGTCGGATCGCCTCGCGGAACGGCTCGAGGTGGTAGTCGAACATGCCGCCCGGGTAGACCTGCTCACGGCCGTACGGGAAGTGGGCGTCCTCGCCGTCCTTCTGCGGGCCACCGCCCGGGAAGTGCTTGGTCGTGCAGGCGACGCTGTCCGGTCCCAGCCGATCGCCCTGGAAGCCCTGCAGGTAGGCGGCGGTGAACTCGGCGACGCGCTGCGCGTCCTGCCCCAGCGTCTGCGCCTGACGCCCCCATCGCGGCTCGGTCGCGAGATCGATCTGCGGATGCAGGGCGGCGCGGATGCCGACGGCCACATACTCCTGCCGTGCGATGTCGGCGAAGGCGCGCACGGTCTCGACGTCGTCGATGGCGGCGAGGCCGAGCCCCTCCGGCCATTGCGAGAACGGCCCGGCGGAGAAGGCCACCCCCGTGTTCTCCACGAACGCGTGGCGCGGATCGGTGCTGATCGTCACGGGGATCCCGTGGGGCGTCTCCTCCGCGAGCGCTTGGAGGGCGTTGTTCCACGTGGCCGCCTGCCGTGCGGTGCGGATGGCGTGCACGTTGAAGTGGTTCATGTGCTTGTCGCGCACGACGGTCGTGGTGGGCGACTTGGAGATGCGCCCCGGTTGCTCGAGGAGCTCGCCGTCCTCGCCGACCTCGATGACCGTCTGGAACATGAGTCCGCACTTCTCCTCGAGACTCAGTCGCCCCAGCAGGTCTTCCGCGCGCTCTTCGGGCGTCAGGCGCGGATCCTCGTACGGATCCATCACGCCGTTGCCGTTCAGGTCGCGGTAGCGGGTGCCGTCGGGGGCGGTCGAGAAGGTCGCGGACATGGGGGCCTTTCTGGGGTGCGTGTCGACGGTGCTCACTTGAGTCCCGTCGTCGCGACGCCCTGGATGAAGTAGCGCTGCAGGAACACGAACAGGAGGATGATCGGGGCGATCACCAGCACGGAGCCCGCGAGCAGCAGGCCGTAGTCGGTCGCGTTCTGCCCCGTCGCGTAGAGGGAGATGGCGACGGGAAGGGTGTACATGTCCTCGCTCTGGGCGGCCACGAGCGGCCACAGGAAGTTGTTCCAGGACGCGAGGAAGGTGAGGATGCCGAGCGTCGCCAGCGGCGGCCCGCACAGCGGCATCACGACGCGGGCGAAGATGCGCAGCTCTCCCGCACCGTCGATGCGCGCCGCCTCGAGGAGCTCGTCGGGAATGCCCAGCATGAACTGACGCATGAGGAACACGCCCAACGGGGTCGTGACGAACGGCAGGATCAGCGCGGCGTAGCTGCTGGTGAGCCCGAACGAGGAGACCATCACGAACAGCGGCACGAAGGTCACGATGCCCGGCACCATGAGGGTGATGAGCACGACGGCGAACAGCACCTTCTTGCCGGGGAAGTCCATCTTCGCGAGCGCGTAGCCGACCATCGAGCAGAAGACGAGGTTGCCGAGCACGGTCAACAGCGCCACGACGATGCTGTTCGTGAAGAACCGGCCGATGTCGAGCGGACCGAACCACTGTGCGAAGTTCTCCCACGTGATCTGCTGCGGGAGCCAGGTCGGCGGGCGCTGCAGGATCTCGCTCTGCGTCTTGACGGAGCCCAGCAGCATCCAGACGAACGGGAGGACCCACACGATCAGGCCCGCGACCAGCACGGTGTAGGTGAGGGCACGGCCGGTGAGCGCGCGGCGAGCGCGGCGGGAGGCCATCGTCGTCGATGTCATGATCTCCTCCTTCAATCCTTCGAGCGCAGCAGCCGGAACTGCACGAGGCTCACGAGCGCGATCGCGAGGAACAGGATGTAGCTCGCGGCGGATGCGGTGCCGTACTCGCCGAAGCCGAACTGCTTGAACGTGTAGTAGGCGACCGACAGGGTCGAGTCCAGCGGTCCGCCCTGCGTCATCACGAAGGCCTCCTCGAAGAACTGCAGGAAGCCGACCGAGATGAGAACGGCGCCCAGCAGCAGCGTCGGACGCAGCAGTGGCAGGGTGATCGCGGTGAGGCGGCGCCAGGCGGAGGCACCGTCCATGACGGCCGCCTCCTTGACGTCCGTCGGGATCGCCTGGAGCCCCGCGAGGAAGATCACCATGAGCGTTCCGACATTGCGCCAGACCGCCATCGCGATGAGCGAGGGCAGCGCCCAGGTCGTGTCGTTGAGCCAGTCGGGGCCTTGGATGCCGACGACGGCGAGCGCCGCGTTCAGCAGGCCCTCCGGCTGCAGGATGTACCGCCACACCACCGAGACGGCGACGATGCTCGTGACCACCGGCGCGTAGAAGCCCACCCGGAGGAAGGCGACGATCCGGCCACCGCCGGAGTTCAGCGCCAGGGCCAGAGCGAGCGCCACGGCCATCGTCACCGGGATGCCGATCACGACGAAGGTCGCGGTGACGCCCGCCGACTTGAGGAAGGTGGGGTCTCCCAGCACGGCCAGGTACTGGTCGAGGCCGACGAAGTTGACCGCGAAGGGCGAGCGGATGTCCTGCGCGCGGAAGTCGGTGAACGACATCGCGAAGGAGCCGACGATCGGCACGACCATGAAGGCGGCGAAGACCAGGACGAACGGGAGCGCGAAGCCCCACGCGATCAGACCCTGACGCCGGCGACGGCTCGAGCGGCGGCCACCGCCGGCGCGACCGGAGCCGGCCAGCGCCGCTCCGGTCGCGGCCAGTGATGTCTGCGTCATGGGATCAGCCCAGCCCCACGGCGTCGGCCTTGCTCTGAAGCTCCTTCATCGCATCGGCCGGGCTCATGGTCCCCAGACGCACCTTCTCGAGCACGGCGTCTCCGGCCGCAGCCACCTTCACCCAGGTCGTCGTCGCCGGGACGGACTTCGCGGTCTCGAGCTGCGTACCGAAGGCTGCGAGCGTGGGCTGCGAGGCGAGCGCGTCGTCCTGCCACGCCGCCTGGACAGCGGGGAGGTCACCGGTCTGGTCGTACCAGCGCGCCTGCGTCTCGGGCTCGCTCAGCCACTGGGCGAGCTTCCATGCGGAGTGCGCGTTATCGGAGCCGTCGAACACGACGAGGTTCGAGCCGCCGCTGAACGACGTGGAGGACTCCTTCGTCGGGAGCACGGCCGTCGTGAACTTCGAGGAGAAGTCCGCGCCGCCGAGCTTCTCGAGCGAGCCGATCATGAAGGGGCCGTCGATGAGCATCGGGGTGCGGCCGGCGACGAAGTCCGCCTCCTGCGCCCCCGAGGAACGGTCTGCCGACGGGTTGGCGAGTCCGTCCGTGAAGAAGCTCTGGTAGTACTCGTACGCCTCGACCATCTCCGGGGTGTCGAGCGTCCATGCCGAGCCGTCCTCGAGGGAGGCACCGTTGGACCAGGGCATCCAGAGCGTCCCCTGGAAGGAGTCGTTGCCGGCGGGCAGCCGGATGCCGTACTCCGCCCCCGCCTTGGACTTCATGTCGGCGGCCATCTGGCTGAGCTCGTCCCACGTGGCGGGTGCGCTCGTCCAACCGGCCTGCTCGGCCATGTCGGTGCGGTAGTACAGCACACGCGTGTCGACGTACCACGGCACGCCCGCCGCGCGGTCTCCGACCTTGTTGGACTCGACCGCGCCGCCGAAGGCGCCGGACGTGTCGAGATCGGTGGGCACCGTCTGGAAGGCGTCGGCGAAGTCGGCCATCCAGGTCGAGCCCATCATGGCGATGTCGGGGGTGTTGCCGCTCGCGATCGCGGTCTGGAACTTGCTGTAGGCGGAGTCCCAGGGGATCGCCGTGACGTCGACCTCCACCCCGGGGTTTGCCTCTTCGAACGTCTTGACGAAGTCGGGAAGCGCCTCGCCCTCCGTGCCCATCGCCCACATCGTGATCTTGCCCGTGGCGGGTTCGCTTCCGATGGTCGTCGCTTCCTGGGCCGCCGTTCCCGCGTCGTCCGCTCGTCCGCATCCCGCCAGGCTGAGGGCGGCGACGGCGAGCAGCGCGACGGCGCCGAGCCGAACATGTTTCATGGTTCCTCCTTGAACGAGACACACCTGTTGGCGTCGTGACTACGTTACTTAAGCGCTTAAATTGTCGCAACCCCCACCGACGGACGCGTCGACGGGGACCTCAGAGCGGACGGAGATAGCCGCGCACGAACTCGTCGAAGAGAGCGATCATGTCGACCTCATCGTCGAGGAGGAACTGCTGCTGGAGACCATCCATCACGGCGCTGATCAGCCGGCCGGCGCGCGCGGGGTCGACGTCGGCGCGGATCTCCCCTGCGGCTTGCCCCGCTGCGATGATGCGCTCGGCGGATGCGGCGGAACCGCGGTAGCGGTCGACGAACTCCTCGTGCGCGGGATGGGCGGGATCGATCGCATCCGCGGCCACCGTGGTGTACAGCGCGGAAAGGCCGCGCGGAGCGCTCTGGTTGTAGGTGACCACATCCGCGCTCTGCTCGATGAGCCTGTGCTCCACGGGATCACCGACCGCCGCTCGGATGCGCTCGTCGCGCTGGCGGAGAACCTCGACGAAGAGCTCCTCCTTGCTCGAGAAGTGATGCAGCAGACCCGCCGGGGTCACCCCCACGCCCCGGGCGATCGCCCGCAGGGACCCCGCGTCGAACCCGCTGCGGGCGAACACGAGGAGGGCCTCCTCGACGATCTGCTGGCGACGGGCCTGGCCCTTCGCGTAGCTGCCACGCTTGCCGCGCGAAGGGGAGGCGACGGACTCCGCCGCCTCCCCGATCGCCTCATCAGATGTGCTCACCGCATCCCTCTCGTCATCGATCGCCCGACTCTCCCCAGCTTGAACCGAACACCTGCGCCTGCATCGCGGGTCGGAGCGTGCGCTCCATGTCGCTATCCACGACATAGTCCTTGAGGCTGTCGCCGGTCAGCTCGTTGCCGATGGCGGCCATGATCATCGACTGGTCCAGCGAGAGGTAGCGCTCGGCGATCATGCCGCTGTGCACCGCGACCGCGTCATAGAAGCCGCCGGGGCCGTAGGCACCGAGGTCGTCCTCGATGCGCGAGAGGTTCTCAAGAACCCCATCGCGGTCGTAGGGCAGCGCGAGGAAGCTCGCGTGCGGGGTCACCACGCCGTCGCCGAACTGCGGGTCGGGGCCTGTGCCCACCGAGCAGCCGGGCCGGTCGATGTCGACGTCCGTCTTCTCGCGATCGGAGGTGTAGCCGTCCGAGCGCATCCCCGCGAGGTCGACACCGTACTCGGCGTAGCCGCCGAACGGGTCACTGGCGGGCGAGAAGCCCCAGTAGCCGTAGCCGGCGTCGTCCCCGTGCCGCTCCTGCACCGCGACCGTGATCGGATGGTTCAGCGCCCACGAGCTCTGCCCCCACTCGGTCTCGGGGATCAACAGATCCGGCATGAGCGCCTCGAACATGCTGCCGCCCCAGCTGGGGACGAAGCTCATGCCGTCGTAGGAATAGACGCCTTCCCACACGTCGAAGCCCGAGTAGGTGCGCGTGGTGCCGGTGGGCAGCTGCTCCTGCCAGGCCCAGTCGCAACCCGGCGGCATCGTGCGATGCGTCCCGTACAGCGCCGTCGGCGGGATCTGCCCGTTCGCGATGCCCAGATAGGTCGCGATGCGGCTCTCGCTCACCGTCGTGTCGTAGTGATGGCACGTGTAGTACGCGGTCTCACCCGAGCCGTTGTACATGGGGGCTTCGACGCTGCAGCCCGTGGGCGGGGAGTCCCAGAACCCGCCGCGGTTCGTGCCGGCCGGCAGCCCTGCCGCGCCCGCCGGATCGAAGAAGGCGCCGAAGTCCATCGACCGGTACAGGGCATCCGCCTGGCGGGCCAGACTCGGGTCCGCCTCGCGCACGATGCGCAGGGATGCGGCGAGCCAGCCGTTGTCGACCGTGGACAGGAACGGCTCGACCGGGTCGCCGGAGTCGGGCCAGGTCGTCAGCTTGGCGCCGGTCGCCGGGTCGTACCAGTTGTAGAACATGCCGCTGGCACCGTTGCGCTCGAGCCGATCGAGCGTGTCGAGGGTCGTCCGCATGCGGTCACGGGCCTCCCGTCGATCGATCAGCCCGATGTCGCGGGCGGTCACCGTCGACCACAGATAGCCGCCTATGTTCGTCGGCGAGGTATAGGCGCCCGCGCTCTGCAGCGCGCCGTCGATGTTGTCCGACGGCAGGCCGGTGTCAGGGTCCGTCATCGCGACCAGCGATGCCCAGGTGTCGGCGGCGTAGCGCTCCAACGTGCGGGTCTCGCTGGTGTGGTGGCCGTGGCCGTGGCCTGTGGGCACCGCATCCGCCAGCGCGGGCGCCGCGGTCGTCACCGCCAGCACCGCCGCGGATGCGGTGGCCAGCACGAAGCGGGTCGTCATTCTCATCGTCGCTCTCCTCATCGAAAGCGGCTCCGGGGGGGAACCGTGTGTCCCAAAACCCTTACATGTGATTGGTTTTCATTCAAGGTGCTCCGCCACGGAGGCGGCGCCCTCCGCCGAGCGAGCATTCATTCGCCGAGCGAGCACCCCATTGCATGCTCACTCGGCGAACGGGTGCTCATTCGGCGGGGTCTGCGAGGTTGTCGGAGAGGATCTCGAGCACCTGGGCACGGATGCGGGGCGACCGTTCACCCAGCTCGGCGGCGACGGCATCCACCAGCACCTCGCCGAAGACGGCGTGCACGGCGCGAGAGGTGTGCTCCAGCTCGTCGCGGAACGTCGCGCCTGCCGGCGCCAGGACGAGCGACAGGTCGGCGATCTCGGTCAGCGTCGAGGCGACGAACGAGGTGATGAGAAGGACACCCGCGCCGGCGGCCTCGGCCGCGCGCGCGGCCCGCACGCTCGCCTCGTTAGCCCCGGACCCGCTGATCACGATGCAGACATCGGTCTCCGTGAGCTGGCGCGCGGAGATCTGCTGCGCGATCGGATCGGCGACGATCTCGGCGGGACGCCCCACGGCGGTGAGCCGCATCGCGAGGTCGCTCGCGAGCGGCGACGACAGCCCGTTGGCCACGACCAGCACCCGCCGGGCGCGGGCGATGCGCGTCACCGCGTCGGAGACCGCATCCTCCGTCAGAAGCCCCGCCGATCCGACGAGCGCCTGCGCCGCGCGATCCATCGCCGTGCGCATACGACCGAGC
Organism: Microbacterium sp. RG1; assembly: GCF_005347485.1. Classification (NCBI taxonomy): domain Bacteria; kingdom Bacillati; phylum Actinomycetota; class Actinomycetes; order Micrococcales; family Microbacteriaceae; genus Microbacterium; species Microbacterium sp. RG1. The sequence goes on from NZ_CP034121.1 coordinate 1,859,562, forward strand.
ACACCGACGCCGTGATCGATCGCTGCATCCGGCTGCGCGCCGAGTTCCGCAGCGAGGGCGACCCGTAGCTGGGGATACCCGCGGTAGCCGAGGCGCTGACACGCCCGCACGACCGAGGAACGCGCGACGCCCGCCCGTTCGGCGAGCTGCTGCGCCGTCAGTTCCACGACGACCTCCGGCTCCGACATGATGAGGTCGGCGACGCGCCTCTCGGTCGGTTGCAGGACGTTGCGCAGCGCGGCGATGCGCACGGTCGTGGCAGCGTCAGCGGACACGCGCACCCTCCATGATCCTGCGGCGGACCGCACCACTGATCGCATCGATCGTCATCGTGACCGCGATGACGACGATCAGCAGCATCCCCACCGTCGACCACTCACGGTACTGGGTGTACGTGGTCAGCATGTCGCCGATTCCGCCCACCCCGATCAGGCCCAGCACGGCGGACGAGCGGACGTTGATCTCGAACCGGTAGAGCCAGAACGACAGGAACGCCGGGCTCGCCTGCGGCCACGCGCCCCATCGCAAGACCTGCAGCGTACTCCCGCCGGCGGCACGCGCCGCCTCGATCGGCCCCTGCGGCACGGCCTCGACAGCCTCGTATCCCCACTTGCCTAGCGTGCCGACGCCGTTGACGGCGAGGGCGAGGGCACCGGTGAGCGGCGTGAGTCCCGTCATCGACAGGATGATGATGGCGAAGATGATTTCCGGAACCGCGCGGATGACGGAGAAGACGAGACGCAGCGCGGATCGCAGCCACGCGGGCCCGAAACCGCGGGAGGCCACGAGGCTCAGCGGCGTCGCGACGATCACGCCGAGCACAGTGCCGACCCACGCCATCTCGACGCTGCGCCAGGTCTGCCAGAGCGCCTCGGGCAGCTTCGACCAGTTCGGGGCCGAGAACATGAGCCAGATGTAGCGCACGATCGCCGCGGGAAGCTCCGCCAGCCGCGACCACGTGATGTCGACGGACCAGAAGGCAGCGATGACGATCACCGTCACGCCGACGCCGACGACGAACACGAGAGGTCGACGCGGACGCTCAGGCAGCGCGCACGCGGCCGCAGTGCGCGCCGGCGAGGTGTCGACCGCGCTCATACGAGCCTCCGTCGAACGGCGGCACTCAGGGCGTCGAGAAGGACGACGAGCACGAGGATCTCCAGGATGATGAGCGAGAGCTGGTCGTAGCGGTAGTACGTGCGCACCGCGTCGATGAGCAGGCCAAGCCCGCCCGCACCGACGAGTCCGAGCACCGACGAGGCGCGGACGTTGAGCTCGAAGACGTACAGCGTCTGGGCGACGAACGCCGGCCAGGTATCCGGCAGGGCGAGCGTGCGGTTGATCTGCAGTTGGGTGCCGCCGGCCGCGCGGCCCGCCTCGATCGGGCCCGCATCCATCGCGTCGATCGACTCGGAGACGAGCTTGACGATGATCCCGACGTTGAAGAGCACGAGCGCGAGGATGCCGGGAAGCGCACCGACGCCGACCATCGCCACGAGCACGGCGGCCGACAGGAGGTCGGGAACGGCGCGCACGACGTTCAGCACGGTGCGCACGGCGCCCCGGAGCCACGGATGCGGGTCTGTCGGACGGGCGGCGAGGAAGCTGAGCGGAAGCGAGAAGAGCGCGCCGACGGCGGTGCCGATGACGGCCATCTGCAGCGTCTCCAGGAGCGGTCCGACGGTGCGCGGGAAGAACGACCAGTCAGGCTGGAGCAGCCCCAGGACCTTGCTCGCGCCGTGCTGCCAGTTGCGGACGATGCCGCTCAGGTCGAAGTCGATGCCGACGACGGGCAGGCACATGAACACCGTGGCGGCGGCGATGACGGCGGCGATCGCCCAGCCGCGCCACCGACCGCCGGGTCTGGGCGGCAGCTCGAGCGGCGGGGCGCTCACGAGCCCAGCCGATCCTCGGCCGTGACCGACCGACCGTAGATCTGGGCGAAGTCGGCATCCGTGGCGTCGGCGGCTGCGCCGTCGTAGACGAGCTCACCCGCCCGCATCCCGATCAGCCGCGTGCCGTACTGGCGGGCGAGATCGAGCAGGTGGAGGTTCACGAGCACCGTGATGCCGAGGTCACGGTTGATGCGGCGGAGGTCTCCCATCACCCCGTGCGCCGTGGGCGGGTCGAGGCTCGCGACGGGCTCGTCGGCGAGCACGATCCGCGGCTGCTGCGCGAGGGCGCGGGCGATCGCGACGCGCTGCTGCTGGCCGCCCGAGAGCGCCGAGGCGCGGTCGTAGACCTTCGCGAGGATGCCGACGCGCTCCAGCGCCTCGTAGGCGAGCTGCTTGTCGGCCGGCGTGTACGCACCGAGGAGCGTGCGCCAGGTGGGGGTGTGCGTGAGTCGCCCGACGAGCACGTTGTTCAGGACGCTCGTGCGTCCGGCGAGGTTGAACCCTTGGAACACCATGCCGATGCCGCCGCGCAGACGCCGGAGCGTGCGAGGCTTCGCGCCCGCGAGCTCGGTGTCGCCGACCGTCAGCGAGCCCGCGGAGAGGGGCACGAGCCCGTTGATCGTGCGGATGAGGGTGGACTTGCCGGAGCCGGAGAGTCCCACGACCGCGACCATCTCGCCGGCGGCGATGTCGAGACTCACACCCCGAAGGCCCATCGTGCCGTTCGGGTAGCGCACCTGGACATCGCGCAGGCGGATGGGCCAGGAGGCCGGGGCCGCAGCCCCGACCTCCTGACCGATGGTCGTCGTCACTGCAGACCCAACTGCTGCGCCGCACGGGCGACCACGTCGAGCGACGAGGGGTCGGCGGGCGCGAGCTTGGTGATGGAGTAGATGCTCTGCAACACCTTCGAGCCCTCGTCGGAGCTCGAGTACTCCTCGAGCGCGTCGGTGATCTTCTGCTGCAGCTCCGGCGACAGGTCGGAGGTGAGCGCGACGCCGTCGTTGGGGATCTCGTCCGTCATCGCGAAGACGACGACCTTCTGACCTACATCCGGGACGTCCTTCTTCACGATCGTGCGCGCGTCCCAGAAGCTGAAGCCGACCTCGGCGTCGCCGTTGTAGACCGCGAGCACCGAGGCGTCGTTCGCGGTGACCGGCAACTTCTCGATGTCGCTGTCGGTGTTGATGCCGGCCTCCTGCAGCGCCAGCACGGGATAGATGTAGCCGGCGGGAGAGCCCGGTCCGAGCATCGCGACCTTGGCACCCTTGACCTTGGTGATGGAGTCCAAGCCCGCCGGGCCCTTCATCGCGTCGGCGCCGTTGCAGAAGAGCATCCCGTCGCGTTCGACGGGAGTGTCCTCGCAGTACTTGTCCGGGTTGTTCGTCATGAACTGCGCCGGGTAGGTGATGTTGCCGTTGCGCTCGGTCTGGAGCACGACCTTGGCGCCGTACTTGTCGCTGGCCTGCCAGAGCTGCAGCGAGGGCAGGAAGCCGATCTGGGCCTGGCCCGCACCCATGGCCTCGACCGCCGCCTGGTAGTCCTTCGCGACGACGCCCGTGACGGGGATGCCGAGCTTTTCGGTGAGCATGTCGGTCAGGGGCTTCGCGGTGTCGACGAGTCCGTTCTGGTCCTGCGAGGGGACCAGCGCCAGCACGAGGGAGTCGGGGTCCGCCGCGGCGCCGCTCGTTCCCGGATCGGCCGAGCCGGCACAACCGGCCAGGAGCAGGGATGCGGCCGCCACGACGGCGGCTGCGGCGCCGAGGCGCAGGCGGGTGATGTTCATGTGGTGTCCTTCAGATCGGGGTGGTGTGCGGGTCGGTGGGGTCAGGCGACGCGGGCGGCGAGCGCCCAGCGGGAGATGTCGTCGAGGAGGTCGTCCAGGCGCGGGGCGCGGTAGGTGGGCTGGGCCTCGGGAGCTGCGGATGCGCCCACGAGCGCCGTGGCGTGGCCGCGGGCATGGACGGGGGCGAGGTCGTTGCGCCAGATGTCGCCGATGCTCAGGACGGGCCGGGCGGGATCGAGCTCGTCGAGGAGCATCTCCAGGCCGGCGGGCTTCGCCGCATCCGTGACGATCCGATCGAAGCGTCCCGCGAGCCCCAGCACCTCGAGCGCTTCGGTGAGGCGCACATCGGGCGCGTTCGTGAGGAGGATCCGCTCCGCGTCGACCTCGTCGAGCAGTCGCGCCAGACCCGCAGGGGTTCCGATCGGCGCGGCGGATGTGGCGAGCATCCCTCGGCTCGCCCGGTAGCCGAACGCGAGGTGCGTCTCGTCGGCGCCGGCGCGCAGGGCGAGGATGCGGACGAGGTCGTAGCTGTCGACGGCACCCTCCGCGTTCGGGTCCGCGAGCCCCCGCCGCACGTCGGTGACGAAACTCTCCGGCAAACGGCCGGCGGCGGCCACGGATGCGGCATAGGCCAGCACGGGCCCGTCGCCGAGGGCGACGGTACCGTCGAAGTCGAAGATGAGAACAGGACGTGGCACGGGGCTCCTTCAGGTGGACGCTTCGTCCATGTTGAAGGAGGATTGTGGACGCAATGACCACGCCCGATGAACAGCCGGTTAAATCATCGACCGAGCGAGTGGATGCGGCCGCCCGCCGTGCGACGGAGGATCCCGTCGCGGCGCTCGCGCTCCTGCCCGGCGTCGCCGCATCCATTCGGCAGGACGCGGCGGACGGCCTGTTCGACGCGTGGGAGCTCTCCACCGCCGTAGACGAGAACACCGGGGAGCCGGTCGTCCCCCGGGCGCTGTTCGACCACCTGCACGCCACCGCGGGTCTGGAGGCCACCTGGCCCGTCGGCAACGCGGGGCTCGTGCACGTCTACGGCTATCTCTTCTCCCTCGCCGAGACGCCCTACGGGCTCAAGCGCGAGCGGTGGCTGGATGCGGATCTGGCCGCCGCCTACGGCGAGCGCACGCTCTTCCACGCCGAGGCCCTGCGCGGCCGCGCCGTCTGGGTCACGCCGCTCGCGCGCATCACGGACGCCGCCCGCACCCTGCTGGCCGAGCACACGGTGCGTGAGGAGCGGATCGGCCCGATGCGCGCGCGGATCGCCATCGGGCGGCACGCCGCATCCGGCCCCTTCGCCCTCGCCTACGCGATCGATCGAGGTCAGGGCGAGCGCCTCGTGACGACGTTCCCGGTCTCCTCCCCCGACCAGACGCTCGCCGCGATCGACGCCGAGCCGCCCCGGCTGCGCTGGAACGCCGCCGAGTGAGCACCCGATCGCCGAATGCGCACCTCATTGCATGCTCACTCGGCGAACGGATGCTCGCTCGGCGAGTGGGACTCACGCACTCAGCCCGGCGAGTGCGCCTCGAGGAACTCGTAGACCTCGGTGGTGTCGACGCCGGGGAAGGCTCCGGTGGGCAGGGTCGCGAGCAGGGTGCGGGGCGTGCGGACGTTCGGCCAGGAGTTCTCCCGCCAGGCGTTCTCCAGCTCGGCCGGCGCGCGGCGGCAGCACACCTCGACCGAGTGTCGTGAGACTCCGCGGTTGGCGGTGTCACGCCCCAGGAACCACTTCGTGTCCTCGAAGCGCACGCCGACGCTGACCGAGTGCGCCCCCTCGCTCGAATACTCGACGCGGGCGGTGCACCAGTACGTTCCGTTGCCCGTGTCGGTGTACTGGTAGTAGGGGTTGAAGCGGTCGTCGACATCGAAGACCACGCGGCTCGTCCACCGCCGGCAGCACATCTGCCCCTCGATCGCGCCCAGCCGATCGGCCGGGAAGTTCACGTCGTCGTTCTCGTACGCCTTCGTGATGGTGCCCGACTCGTGCACCTTGAGGAAATGCACCGGGATGCCGAGGTGCACCGTGGCGAGGTTCGTGAAGCGGTGGGCGGCGGTCTCGTACGAAACCGAGTAGAGGTCGCGCAGATCCTCGATCGAGATCGCCCTGTCGGCCTTGGCGTCGGCGAGCACGGGGACGACATGGGATTCGGGCACGAGCAGGGCGCCCGTGAGGTAGTTGGTCTCGACCCGCTGGCGCAGGAACTCGGCGTAGCTCGTGGGCTCCCGGTGCCCGAGGATGCGGCTGGACAGCGCCTGCAGCACCGCCGTGCGCGCATCGCCCTTCGCGGCGACCCGGCTCGAGAGGTAGAGGCGCCCGTGTTTGAGGTCGGCGACGCTGCGGGTGGTCTGCGGCAGATCGGGCACGTAGTGCAGCGTGAATCCCAGGTGCGCGGCGATGTCGCTGGCGGATCGCTGGGTGAGCGGGCCGCCGGGGTGCGCCACCGCATCCAGGATCGCCCGCGCTTCGGTCTCGAGGTCGGCGAAGTAGTTGTTCTGCTCGCGCATGAGATCGCGCAGCTCGACGTTCGCGCGCCGCGCCTCCTCGGGCGTCGCGGAGCGTTCGTCGCGCAGTCGATCGATCTCGCCGTGCAGAGCCAGCATCGCCCGCAGCGCCTCATCGGGCACCGCCTTGCCGATGCGGAACGCGCCGATGCCGAGTGCCCGGAACGTCTGGCCCTTCATCGCCCGCTGCAGCGCGATCTCCATGGCGGCGCGCTCGTCGAGCGGCTCCGCCTCCAGCAGCGCGTCGACCGTCGTCCCGAGCGCCTTCGCGATGGCTCGCAGCAGTGTGAGACGCGGCTCGCGCTTGCCGTTCTCGATCATGGACAGCTGGCTCGGCGCCCGATCCACCGCAGCGGCGAGCGCGTCGAGCGTCATGCCCTGCGCGGTGCGCAGTTGGCGGATGCGGCGCCCGATCGTCAGGGCGTCGGCGTCGTCGGTCATCGGATCTTCTTCGATCGTCATGGATCGGGATTGTGTCACAAGAACAGAAGAACGAGCAATCTTCTCCCCGAGAACCTCGGTTTCGGATCGAGATCTTCACCCAAAGTGGTCACACGCCTCGGGACGACGACCGTCCCTCAGATCACAGGAGACCGACATGACCAGCACCGCCCCCTTCGCCCAGGGCCCGCTGCGCGCGGGTGACATGACGCAGACCGCCGCCGAGCTGCAGGAGATCTGGAACACGGATCCGCGCTGGGACGGCGTCGAGCGCACCTACTCGGCCGAGGACGTCATCCGCCTCCGCGGCTCGGTGCGCGAGGAGAACACGCTCGCCCGCCGCGGTGCGGAGAACCTCTGGAACCTGCTGCACACGGAGGACTACATCCGCGCGCTCGGCGCCTACACCGGCGGACAGGCCGTGCAGCAGGTGCGCGCGGGCCTGAAGGCGATCTACCTGTCCGGGTGGCAGGTCGCCGCCGACGGCAACCTCGCCGGTCAGACCTACCCCGATCAGAGCCTCTACCCCGCCAACTCGGTGCCCGCCGTCGTGCGCCGCATCAACAACGCGCTCATCCGCCAGGATCAGATCGAGCACGCCGAGGGCGAGATCACGCAGGACTGGCTCGCCCCCATCGTCGCCGACGCCGAAGCCGGTTTCGGCGGCCCGCTCAACGCCTACGAGCTCGCGCAGTCGCTCATCCAGGCCGGCGCCGCCGGCATCCACTGGGAGGACCAGCTCGCGAGCGAGAAGAAGTGCGGTCACCTCGGCGGCAAGGTGCTCGTCCCCACGCAGCAGCACATCCGCACCCTCAACGCCGCGCGTCTGGCGGCGGATGTGGCGGGCGTGCCGACGGTCATCATCGCCCGCACCGATGCCCTCGCCGCAGACCTCCTCACGAGCGACGTCGACCCGCGCGACCAGGAGTTCACCACCGGCGAGCGCACGTCCGAGGGTTTCTACCGGGTGCGTCCCGGCATCGACGCGGTCATCAGCCGCGGCCTCGCCTTCGCGCCCTACGCCGACCTCATCTGGGTCGAGACGGGTGAGCCCGACATCGAGCTCGCCCGCGCGTTCGCCGCGGCCATCCACGAGCGCTACCCCGGCAAGCTCCTCGCCTACAACTGCTCGCCCAGCTTCAACTGGAAGCGACACCTGAGCGACGAGCAGATCGCGACGTTCCAGCAGGACCTCGCGGACCTCGGCTACAAGTTCCAGTTCATCACCCTGGCCGGATTCCACGCCGTCAACTACGCCATGTTCGACCTCGCCGCCGGCTACGCGGAGCGCGCCATGAGCGCCTACGTCGAGCTGCAGGAGGCCGAGTTCGCCGCAGAGGCGCGCGGCTACACCGCCACCCGCCACCAGCGCGAGGCGGGCACCGGCTACTTCGATCACGTCTCGACCGCGCTCAACCCCGACAGCGCGACCCTGGCGCTGGCCGGCTCCACCGAGACCGCCCAGTTCCACTGACCCTTCTTCCGTTCCTTCCGCCTTCGAAAGGCAGTGCCATGACCCCCACCGCCACGGGCCTCGCGCCCGAGAGCACCCGCATCCGCGGCGACGAACGCCACCCCGGCACCGGCCCGATCGCGACCGGGCCGCACGCCCCCGCCATCGAGGTCCGCGGCCCGCTCCGCGAACGATACGACGAGATCCTCACCTCCGAAGCCCTCGGCTTCCTGGCCGAACTGCACGACCGCTTCGCAGGGCGCCGGCACGACCGGCTCGCGGACCGGATGCGGCGCCGCTACGAGATCGGCAACGGGTACGACCCCCGTTTCCGCGACGACACCGCCCGCATCCGCGACGACGCCTCCTGGCGCGTCGCCGGCGCCGGCCCCGGACTCGAGGACCGCCGGGTGGAGATCACCGGACCGACCGACCCGAAGATGACGATCAACGCCCTCAACTCCGGCGCGAAGGTCTGGCTGGCCGACCAGGAGGATGCCACGAGCCCGACCTGGCGCAACGTGATCGAGGGGCAGCTGTCGCTGTTCGACGCGATCCGCGGACAGCTGTCGTTCACGAGCGCCGAGGGCAAGCGCTACGAGGTCACGGCCCCCGAGACGCCAACGATCGTGATGCGCCCGCGCGGCTGGCACCTCGTCGAGGAGCACCTCGGGTTCACCGACCGCTCGGGCCGCACGCTCGCCGCATCCGGTTCGCTCGTGGACTTCGGCCTCTACGCGTTCCACAACGCGCATCGGCTGATCGAGAACGGCGCGGGCCCCTACTTCTACATCGCGAAGCTCGAGTCGAGCGAAGAGGCGAAGCTGTGGGACGACGTCTTCAGCTTCACCGAGCGACGGCTGGGTCTCGCACACGGCACGATCCGCGCGACGGTGCTCATCGAGACGCTGCCCGCCGCGTTCGAGATGGAGGAGATCCTCTACGAGCTGCGCGACCACTGCGCGGGGCTGAATGCCGGACGCTGGGACTACATCTTCTCGATCATCAAGAACTACCGCGGCCGCGGGGCGCGCTTCGTGCTCCCCGACCGCAGCGAGGTCACGATGACGGTGCCGTTCATGCGGGCGTACACCGAGCTGCTCGTGAAGACGTGCCACAAACGCGGAGCCTTCGCCATCGGCGGCATGAGCGCCTTCATCCCGAATCGTCGTGACCCCGAGGTCACCGCGCGCGCGTTCGAGAAGGTCGCGGCCGACAAGAAGCGCGAGGCCGGCGACGGCTTCGACGGCACATGGGTCGCGCATCCGGACCTGATCCCCGTGGCGCGCGCGGAGTTCGACGCCGTGCTCGGCGACCGGCCGAACCAGCTCGACCGGCAACGCGACGACGTCGAGGTGACCGCGGCCCAGCTGATCGACGTGCACATCGGCCGCCCCATCACGGCGGCGGGGGTGCACGGCAACGTCTCGGTCGCCATCCGCTACATGGAGGCGTGGCTGCGCGGCCTCGGCGCCGTCGCGATCGACAACCTGATGGAGGATGCGGCCACCGCCGAGATCAGCCGCTCGCAGGTGTGGCAGTGGATCCACCAGGATCGCTCGACCGAGGACGGCACCCGCATCACCCGCGAGTACATCGAGGAGCTGATCGCGCAGGTGCTCGGCGAGGTGGAGCGACGTGACGGCGACCGGTTCGACGACGCGGCCGAGGTGTTCCGCGACGTCGCCCTGGGTGCCGAGTTCCCGTCGTTCCTGACGCTCGGCGCGTACTCCCGGTTCCTCGTGGAACGCTGATCACTCCGGGATCCCCGGTCGGCCCGCTCTTCGCGGAACGGCCGGGGATTCTGTGTGTTCCGGTGCCCGAACTCCTGCAAAACCGTCCGAACCACCGCCCGGCGCCGCCGAACCGGGCGGATCTGCAGGAGTTCGGCCGTCGACGGCACCCGTACCGCTCGCGAGGACGCCATGGACGTCAGGGGGCGAGGAGGGCGAGGAGCTCGTCCGGAGCGACAGCGGCCCGCAGATCCGGACCCACGACGCGCCCGCATCCGTCGAGCTCCACCGTCACCGTGGCACCTGTCTGCGTCTCCGGCAACGGATGCAGGACCACCGTGGATGTGGCCTCCGCCTCGCACGTGCCCGCGGGACCCGCCTCGTCGATGAGAGCGAGCGCTCGCGCGGCCCGCTCCCGATCGAGGTCGTCGACACCCGCGTACGGGAGCACTCCCTGAATGCTCACCACGGCCCCGTCGGCGGGGAGCGGCGCCGGGGCGTATCGACAGACCCGCATCCCCGTCACCTCGTCGGCGGAGGGAAGCGGGGGCGGCGGCACGGGGACGGCCGTCGCGCCGACCTCCGGAAGGACCCGCGCGCGGTCGATGTCCACGCGCGGAAGCGTCTGGGCCACCACCAGAAGGCTCGCCGTCGATGCGCAGCCCGCGGCCGTCGCCTCGGCGGACTGGATGAGGCTGCCGCGCTCGAACCGCTCATCGACGAGGCTGAGCCGCGACACGGCGGCTTCGATGCGCTCCAGGACGTCGAGTCGCGGCTGCGCGCAGCCGTCCGACGGATACGGCACCCGGATGAATCGGCCGTCGGCGCCCTCCAGCCACAGCTCCGGACCGATCCACATCGATGCCGGGCAGACGAAGCCAGGTGCCGCATTCGGTTCGGCGAGGGCCGCGAGCAGCTCGCTCAGATCCCCCTCGAACCGTTCGATGCGCGACCCCGACCATATGCCCTCGGCATCCGTCTGGGTCGTGAACCCGTCGCAGCGGTGCAGCGCCACGGGCTCGAAGCCGTCGGGTACGGCGCCTGCGACCACCTCCGGATCCACTCCACCGAACCCGTCACCGCAGCGCAGCTCATCGATCGGCACCGCGTCGCCGCGCGGCTCGCCCGACACGAACGGTAGCGCGCCCGCGCACCCGGTGAGCGCCGCCGCCAGCAGCACCGCGATGAAGGCCCCGGTCTTCCGCATCCCTCCACGCTACGGATGCGGCACGAGGCCCCGCACAACGAAGCGCTAACGATCGGGGTACCGAACTCCTACACGATCGCCCCGATCAGCCGGCCGATCCGCGGCGGCCGCCCGTTCTGCAGGAGTTCGGGCTCAGTCGCGCGACGCGCGCCCCGCGGCGAACCCGTCGGCGTATCCGACCTGGCGCCCCATCGCGATCGCCTCGTCGGTGCCGAGGCGGAACATGTCGTGCTCGCCGGTGCGGGGCAGGGTGCGTGCGCCGGGGGTGTCGACCTCATCGGTGACGTAGCGCGACAACCCGCGAATCACCGCCACGGGACGCCCGGTCGCCTTGCCCTTGACGAGGTCGCCCGCCGAGGCGATCTCGTCGGCGACGACGGGCACCGTCACCACGAGCGGCCGGCCCTGCGCGTCGGTGCCGCCGCGCAGATCGTCGACGACCCGCATCCCCGCCGCTCCGATCGCGATGTCGGTCTGTCCGATGCGCCATGCGCGCCCCAGGGTGTCGCTGACGACGATGCCCAGCCGCACCCCGAAGCGCTCCCGCAGCGCGGCGCACAGCGCGCGAGCCGACGCGTCCGGGTCGACCGGCAGCAGCAGGATCGTCCCCTCGGGAGTGTTGGAGGCGTCGACGCCTGCTGCGGCTCCCACGACGCCGAGCCGGTTCTCCACGATCCGGGTGGTGCCGCGAACCGCGACGACCCGCGCGGTCTCCGCCGTGATCGCGTCCTCGCGATCGGATGCGGCCAGCTGCCGCCCCTCCGCCTTCGACACGATCTTGGAGGTCACGACGAGGATGTCACCGTCGATGACGCCATCCGCATCGGCCGCCAGCGCGTCACCGATGATCGCGGCGAGGTCGTCGCCTGCGACCACCTCTGCGATGCCGTCGAGGGCCCAGACCTGTATGCGGGGTGCGCTCACCCGATCATGTTTCCATACCCGGCGGGGGCCTTCGACCCTGCTGCGGCGGGCGCTCCCCCGCTAGGCTCGGAGGGTGACCGAACGCGCTCCCGTCTCCCGCAAACTCTCCGCAATCGCCGAATCCGCGACCCTCAAGGTCGATGCGAAGGCAAAGGCGCTGCAGGCAGCCGGACGCCCCGTCATCTCCTACGCCGCCGGCGAGCCCGACTTCCCGACGCCGGAGTTCATCGTGGATGCGGCCGCGGAGGCGCTGAAAGACCCGGCGAACTTCCGTTACACGCCCGCCGTGGGTCTTCCCGCGCTGCGCGAGGCGATCGCCGCCAAGACGCTCCGCGACTCCGGCCTCGAGGTCTCGCCCTCGCAGATCATCGTGACCAACGGCGGCAAGCAGTCGGTCTACCAGGCGTTCCAGGCCGTCGTGAACCCGGGCGACGAGGTTCTGCTGCCCGCGCCGTACTGGACCACCTACCCCGAGACCATCCGCCTCGCCGACGGCGTGCCCGTCGAGGTCTTCGCCGGCGCGGACCAGGACTACAAGGTCACGGTCGATCAGCTCGAGGCCGCGCGCACTGACCGCACGACGGTGCTCGTGTTCGTCTCGCCGTCCAACCCCACCGGCAGCGTCTACACGCCGGAGGAGACACGCGCGATCGGCGAGTGGGCCCTCGCGCACGGCATCTGGGTCATCACCGACGAGATCTACCAGAACCTCGTCTACGAGGGCGTGCGGGCCGTGTCCATCGTCGAGGCCGTGCCGGCGCTCGCCGGCCAGACGATCCTCGTCAACGGCGTCGCGAAGACGTACGCGATGACCGGCTGGCGTGTGGGCTGGATGGTGGGCCCCGCGGACGCGATCAAGGTCGCGGCCAACCTGCAGTCGCACCTGTCGAGCAACGTGAACAACATCGCGCAGCGCGCCGCCCTCGCGGCCCTCACGGGCCCGCAGGACGAAGCCGAGACGATGCGGGTCGCGTTCGACCGACGCCGCCGCCTCATCGTCGACGAGCTGTCGAAGATCGACGGCGTCACGGTTCCGAACCCGCTCGGCGCGTTCTACGTCTACCCCGACGTGCGGGGTTTGCTGGGCCGCGAGTGGGAGGGCGTCACCCCGACGACGACGCTCGAGCTCGCCGACCTCATCCTCGAGAAGGCCGAGGTCGCCGTCGTTCCCGGCGAGGCGTTCGGACCGTCCGGCTACCTGCGCCTCTCGTATGCGCTGGGTGACGACGCCCTGCTCGAGGGCGTTCAGCGCCTGCAGCGTCTGTTCGCCTGACGCGGAGCCCGCGGCAGAGCGTCCTCAGCTTCATCCGAGGGCATCCGTGAGCTCGGCGATCAGACCACGAGCGGTCTCTCGGCTGGATGCGGTCGTCTCAGCTTCGGCTGAGACCAGTCGTGTGAGCACCCATCGGGCGCCCATGAGCGCCTCCGAGCCCGTGCTCGCGTACCGCGTGATGTCGTCGAGCTCGTCGGCCCAGCCGAGCAGTCCCTCGACCCGCAGCCGTTCGGCGAAGGCGCTCAGCTGCCTCCAGAGATCGTCAGCCATCAGTCGTCTCCGCCGCGCGCGATGCTCCGGAGGAGGCTCCCGGCACCTCGATCGTGATCCGGGAGCCGCCCTCGATCACGCCGTGACCCTTGTCGGGTGTGGGAGCGGGGACGGGGATCTCCTGCTCCGCCTCCCATACAAGCCGTGCCTCGTGCGCGGACGGGTGGAAGAGCTCGTCGAATCCGAGCAGCCCGCCCGACGAGCCCGCCTCCCCGCCGTCCGATCGCTGGCGGCGGTGGGTGGAGATGCTCACGAACACGAAGACCAGCGGGATGCTCAGCACGAGGACGATGGTCCCCCACCCCAGCACGTCGCTCATCTCGATGCGTCAGTGCTCGTACGTGCCGTGGATGATGGCGCGGCCGAGGGTCTTGAACGCGAGGTTGAACGAGACCACGGCGGGTGAGGCGTCCGCATCCACTCCGAGCGTCGGCTCGGACACGGCGTGCACGACGAAGTAGTACCGGTGCACCTGGTCGCCCTCGGGCGGCGCGGCGCCCATGAAGCCAGCCTGTCCGCCGTCGTTGCGCACGTGGAAGGCTCCTGCGGGAAGCTCGGCCGCGGCGGCTCCGGTGTCGAGCGACGTGACGGATGCGGGCACGTCGACGAGCACCCAGTGCCAGAAGCCACTGGGGGTCGGGGCGTCGGGGTCGAAGCAGGTGACGACGTAGGACTGCGTCCCCTCGGGAGCACCCGACCACGACAGCTGCGGCGAGGTGTCGCCGAGGGCGGCGACCTGGTCGTCCTTCAGCGGCGCGCCGTCGATGACGTCGTCGCTGGTGACGGTGAACGCGGCCACCGCGGGAAGAAGCGGATACGGGTCCGGCGTCTGGGGACGGGTGAGATCGGTCATGGCACCGAGCCTACGCACGGGGCGTGCGAGCGGACAGGGAGTTGCGGACTCCCATCGACCGGATCTGCGGGCCGCCGACCACCGAGAACCGCTACACAATTGCGCATCCGCCACAGAGAAGAACTGTCGCGGATGCGGAAACCTGCCGCATCCGCGCAAGGGCGACGCAACTCGGGCATATGCCGGCGGCCAGACCCGCCGCGGGCTAGGCGCGGGAGCCCTGGGCGCAGAGGGCGTCGCCGGCGGCGCTGCGGTAGTACAGCACCGCGCGGCCGTAGCGGGCGCGGTTGAGCAGACCCGCGCGCGCCATCACCCGCAGGTGCTGGTTGACGGCGGAGGTCGACACCCCGAGCCGCAGCGCCAGGTCGGTCGAGGATGCGGGCTCGCCGAGCTCGGTCAGCAGCACCGCGCGCGTACGCCCGAGCAGGTCGGTGACGGCCGCAGCGTCAGGGCCGACCGCGGTGGACCACATCGCGCCCTGACCTCGCGCGGGGTACATCACGGTCGGCGGCAGATCGTCGTCGATCGGGGTCGACACGCGCGCCGTGAAGATCGACGGCACGAGCGTCAGGCCGTCGCCGAGAACGGGACGATGACGCACAGCCGGGTTCCACAGCCTGACGTCCAGGTGCCGGCCGTCGTAGCGCACCGCATCCGAGAGCCCGTTCAGCACGGCTCCGATGCCCGCCCGGGCGGCGATGCGTCCGCGATAGGCGATGTCGGCCTGCATGACGGCGTGCATGCGCACCCAGTGCGGCGCGAAGCAGAGATCCCATGCCGTCGCGAGCGCGCGCTGCAGGCGTGCGACGACGACGCCGTGACGTCCGTGGAAGACACGGGGCACGCTCCCGTGCACCTTCTCGAGGTCCGCGTGCAGATGCGACCGGCTGATCCGGCCGAGGTCGGCGAGCTCGTCCTCCAGCGACGTCAGCGGCGAGGACGGACGCGGGTTCACGAAGTCCGCGACCCACCGCCTGTCGTTGACGAGCGCGAGCAGCATCTCCTCGTCGAGGAGCGAGCGCACCCCGGCGATGCGCTGCACCCAGGGGCGCTGGAGCGGGAACCATTCCGGCTCGTACAGGGCGCGCAGCGCCAGGCCGAGCTCGGACAGCGGCGAGACGCCGAAGCGGATGGCGGACACATCCGCCGCCTCCATCTCGTACCGAATCATGAAGCCATAATCTACATCGATTGCATCCGGACGAACCCGCTGCGGGAATGGAACGGTGACGAGCACCACCCCCACCGTTCCTCTGCGCACCCTCATCTCCGACGACCAGACCCTGCGTCGCCTGCTGACGATCACACTCGTCGACACCCTCGGCCGAGGCGCCTTCTTCACGCTAACGACGCTCTACCTGACCCTCATCGTCGGCGTCCCCGTCCTGTCCGTGGGCATCGGCCTGACGATCGCCGGAGCTGTCGGCGTCGCGAGCTCACTCACCTTCGGGCACTTGGCCGACCGCTTCAGCGCCCGTCGGATGCTTCTCTGGCTGCACCTGCTGCAGGGGGCGGCCCTCATCGGATACGTCTTCGTGCACGACCTGCTGACCCTCGTGATCGCCGCATCGCTGGTGACCCTCGCGCAGCAGGGCAACGCCAGCGTGCGCTCGGCCGTCGTCGGGCGCGCGTTCCTCGGC
The DNA here is from genome assembly GCF_005347485.1 of Microbacterium sp. RG1. NCBI lineage: Bacteria > Bacillati > Actinomycetota > Actinomycetes > Micrococcales > Microbacteriaceae > Microbacterium > Microbacterium sp. RG1. Next base: position 1,875,548 of record NZ_CP034121.1, read on the forward strand.
GAGGACCGCGTCCGCATCCGCGCGGCGATGCGCACCGTCACCAACGTCGGCATCGGCGTGGGGACCGCGGTCGCCGCGATCCCGCTCGCCCTCGGCACGGCCTTCGCCTTCCAGATCACGATGTCGGTCTCGGGCGCCCTGTTCCTCGTATCCGCGCTGCTGGTCACGGGCCTGTCCGCCGAGCGCGTCGACGTGCGGCGCACGTCGCCGGTCGAGACGGATGCTGACGCCGCACCGCAGAAGGGTCCGAGCCCCTACCGCGACGCGCGCTTCCTGTCGCTCACCGCGCTCATGGGCGTGTTCGGCATCCAGTTCGGGCTCTTCGAGGTCGGCGTGCCGCTCTGGGTGGTCGCGCACACCGTCGCCCCCGACGTCCTCGTGAGCCCGCTGCTGCTCGTGAACACGGTCGTCGTGGTGCTGCTGCAGGTGCGCATGAGCCGCGGCACCGGCACTTTTGCGGGGGCCGGGCGCGCCATGCGCAACGCGGGCATGCTGATGGTGCTCGCCTGCGCGCTGTGGGCGGGAGCCGGGTGGATCGGCGGCGACGGGTGGGGGCCGATCGCGCTGGCCGCCGTCATCCTGCTGGCGGCTGCTCTCGTGCACTCGCTCGCCGAGATCACCTCGAGCGCCGCCGGCTGGAGCCTGAGCTTCGACCTGGCGTCGCAGGAGCGGATGGGCAGCTACCAGGGCGTCTACGGCACCGGCTACGCCCTCGGGGCGATGATCGCGCCCGCCGTCGTGACGATGACAGCCATCAATCTCGGCACGGCCGGATGGGCGATTCTCGCGGTGATGTTCGGCGCGGCGGCCGCGGGGGTGGTGCTCATCGCGCGCCGCGCCGCGCGGGATGCGGTGACGATCGGCTAGAGCTCGACGCCGACGAGCACGGGTTCGGGCTGGAGGATCAGACCGAACTCCTGCTGCACCCGCTGCTGGATGAAGCGGGCGAGCTCGGCGATCTCGCCCGCCGTCGCCCCGCCGCGGTTCGTCAGCGCGAGGGCGTGCTTGCTCGACACCGCGGCGCGCGAGCGGCCGACGCGGAAGCCCTTGCCGATCCCCGCGTGCTCGATGAGCCACGCGGCGCTGACCTTCACGTCGATCGAGCGCACCGGGGCCGGGGGGACGTACCCGTCGAACTGGTCGAGCGGGATGACGCGCACGGGCTCGATCTCAGGCTCGAGCGGCCACCTCGGGCACTCCGCCGGGAGGGTGCGCGCGAACTCCTGCGACACCACGGCGTTCTGGAAGAACGAGCCCGCGGAGCGCGTGTCGGCGTCATCCGCATCGAGCACCATGCCCTTGCTGCGGCGGGTGGCGAGCACGGTGTCGCGCACCTCGGCGAGCGAGACGACCGCATCCGCCTCGAGACCCAGCGCCCGACGCAGCTGCTCGCCGCGCACGGGCGCCGCTCCGTGGCCCACCTGCTGCAGTTCCAGGGTGACCGAGAGGATCACGGCCCGACGGGCGGCGACGGATCCGTAGTGGTGCTTGAGCACCGAGGTGCGGAAGCCGAGGTTCAGCTCGGTGGCAGGTACCGTCGACACCTCGCCGGTGGACTCGTCGATGAGCTCGACCTCGACCAGCGTCTGCGAGATGTCCTGCCCGTACGCCCCGACGTTCTGCACGGGCGCCGCGCCCACGGTGCCGGGGATGCCGCTCATCGCCTCGATGCCGGCGAGCCCCGCCGTCACGGTGTCGGCGACCAGCGCGTCCCAGTCGTGTCCGGCCTGCACGCGCAGACGCGCGAAGCCCTCGCGGGGCGAGGGCAGCCGCTCGATGCCCCGGGTCAGCACACGCACCACGGTGCCGTCGAACGGCTCGTCGCCGACCAGGAGGTTCGACCCGCCACCGAGCACGAACCAGTCGTCGCCGTCGGCCCAGACCTCGCGCAGCGCGGCGATCAACTCGTCGCGAGACCGCGCCTCGCGCATCCGCGCAGGGGCGGCACCCGTGGCCAGCGTGGTCAGCTGCGCGAGCGGCAGCGGTTCTACGGCGGTCATGCCTCGCGGGCCACCCGCACCTGCGCCTTGCCCAGCACGGTCGTGTCGGCGTGGGTCACCGTCAGGTCGATGCGCAGCGTCTCGTCGTCGATCTGGCCGACGGTGGCGACGACGCGCACGTCGGCTCCGGTCTCGGCATCGACGACGACGGGTCGCGTGAAGCGCACGCCGTACTCGCGGATGCGGCCGGCATCTCCGAGCCAGGGCACGATCGTCTCGACCGACAGCCCCATGGTGAGCATGCCGTGGGCGAGGACGCCGGGCAGGCCGACGCGGGCGGCGACGTCGTCGCGGAAGTGGATGGGGTTGAAGTCGCCCGACGCGCCCGCGTACCGCACGAGCGACTCGCGGGTCAGGTGCACGTCGCGCTCGGCGACGACCTGGCCGATCTCGTACGCGGTCATTCCTCGCCTCCGATCAGCAGGATGGATGTGGCCGTCACGACGTGCGCGCCGGCTGCATCCGTCACCTCGGCCTCGCTCGTGACCATGGCGCCCTTGCCCACGGCGCGCACGCCCGTCACGCGCAGCTGCGCGGTGAGCTCGTCGCCTGCGACGATGGGCCGCGAGTAGCGGAAGCGCTGCTCGGCGTGGATCGTGCGCTCGAGGGCGATCCCCGAGTCGGGCTCTGCCAGCAGCTGCTGCAGGGTGAGGTCCTGGATCACCATCGCGAAGGTCGGCGGCGCGACGACGTCGGCATAGCCGAGCGCCCGGGCAGCAGCCGGATCGGTGTGCTGCGGGTCGGTGGCGAAGACGGCGCGGGCGAACTCGCGGACCTTCTCGCGACCGACGAGATACGGCGGTGTCGGCTCGAAGGCGCGCTCGACGAGGGTGGGATTCACGGGCACGGCCCCATCCTACCGAGGGGCCTGGGTCGGGCCGGGCGGAGCGGCCGTTGTTATCCCCGCCCGATCAATCGAGCTGCGCGGAGATCGCGTCGGCCTCGCTCTGGATCGTCTCGGCGGAGACGAGGTCGGAGGCCTGCGTCTTCAGCAGTTCGACGAGAGTGTTCAGCCGCGTCTGCGCAACGCCGCTGTCGTAGACGTCCGATCTGAGCTGTTGCAGCGCCTCGGCGTACAGTGCCGAGAATCCCTCGTCGGCGAGGAAGCGCTCGACGAGCACGTTGGATCGGGAACCACCGCCACCGCCCCCACCGGCACCGCCCCCACCGCCGCGTGCACCACCGCCGCCCTGCGCCGTGCGGCCTCCGGCTCCGCCACCACCGGGGCTCACACCATAGGAGAGGTTCTGGTCCCAGGCGATGACCGTGAACGTGCCGGTCGTCTCGTCCCAGCGCAGGTAGGAGTTGTTCCCGGGGCCGTCGATGTCGTCCGTGTTGGCCACGAGCTCCTGTGCCGCCAGGTACCGGGCGAACTCGTCGACGTCGAGGTAGCTCGACAGCTGGTTCGCGAACTCGTCGTCGGAGGCGGTGGCGAGGAACTCGAGGAAGTCCGCGAGCGGCGTGAAACCGTCGTCGTCGGAGAGCGAACTGCTGTTGCTCTTGAGGTCGAAGACGTCCGCGTAGTCGTCCGCGCCCTCGCCCCGGTAGGAGTAGTCCCCGCCGCTGTCGGCCTTGTAGGTGATGCCGGGGTTTTCGAACGTGTCCGAGTTCCAACCGGAGTCGTCGGGAAGATCGAGCACGAGTCGCAGTTGCTCGGCCCCACCGTTGACGCTGAAACGCACGTACGCGTATTGCTCGGCCGCGACGTCGGATGCAGCAAGCACGCTCAGCGCGACGGCTTCGTTGAGCGAGGTCTCGGTCGACGAGCCACGCACGACGAAGTCGCTGCGGCCGTCGTAGACCTGCCCGTCCACGTACTTGTCGAGCCGGATCAGCCACGGGAGACCCTCGGGCTCGGTCTCGCCGGCGGTGCCGTCTCCCGAATCCGTCTCGACGACGCCGCGCAAGGAGGAGTTGCCCTTCAACCGCAGCCCCACATTCTCGAAGACCGTGCCGTCGATCGTGACGGTCGCCGAGATCCACTCCTTCTCGCCGGAGCTCGCGTACGCGTCGAGCATGGCCTGGTAGTCGCCCTCGTCGTACGAGACGGAGATCGAGTGGACCTCGTCGGTGTTGAAGAATTCGCCCGATGCGCTCTGCTGGGCCGTCGACGTCGACGTCGAGGACGCCGCTGTCTCCGGGGCCGCGCCGACGGCGCATCCCGTCAGCACGACAGCCGCGACGGTCAGACCGGCGAGCGCGTGTGCGAGGCGTTGTGCGGGCTTCGATCCCTTGTCGTGGCGGTGGGGCATGAACCCACAGAAGCGAACTCGGCTATCAGCGACCCAGCAGCCGTCTCGGTTCGGGCTTTCCCTCTGCCCTGTCGTTGCTCAACGCTTGCGCCCGCGGACGGCTTTGACCGCCATCTGGGTGCCGATGAAGACGAGGAAGGCGGCGAACAGGATGTTGGCGACGAAAGGATCGAGCAGTGTCGCGATCCACGCTCCCAGCGCGGTGGTCGTGCAGGCGGCGACACCGACGAGAGCCGCGGCGACCAGGTCGACGTTCTTACGGCGCAGGTTGCCGATGGTCCCCGACAGGGCGGTCGGGATCATGAACAGCAGTGAGGTCCCCTTCGCCTCCAGGTCGCTCGCGCCGAACAGCAGCACGAGCACGGGGACCACGATCACTCCTCCGCCGACACCGATGAGGCCGGCCATGATCCCCGTGAAGACGCCGACGACGACCAGCGCGATGCTGGAGAAGATGGTCACCTCGATCTCCGCGTCGCGGGAGGGGATGACGAAGAACAGGCTCGCGATCACGACGACGATGAAGGCGACGAAGCCCCACCGCAGCGCCGTCTGCGAGATCTTCGGCAGCAGCCAGGTGCCGATCTGCGCGCCGATGACCGCTCCGACGGCGAGGAGGATGGCCGGCACGAGAGCGACCGAGCCGTGCACCGCGTAGGAGATGACGCCCACGGCGGCGGTCGGGACGATCGCGGCGAGCGAGGTCCCTGCGGCCAGTCGCTGGTCGAACTTCAGCAGCATGACCAGCAGCGGAACGATCACGGTGCCGCCGCCCACGCCGAACAGTCCCGACAGCAGGCCGGCCAGCAGCCCCGTCGCGATGCAGGTGAGGATGAAGGCCGGGGTGCGCGGGCGGAGCACGCGTGCGGGGGCGTCGGTCACCGGGAGAGCCTACCGTCGCCCCCGTCGTGTCACTGCACGGACCACCCTCCGTCGGACGCGAGGATCACGCCGTTGATGTTGGCGGCGTCGTCCGAGAGCAGGAAGGTGATGGATGCGGCGAGCTGCTCCGCGGTGGCCACGGTCGGGATCAGCTGCTCGAAGGGAGACACCCGGGCGCGGCCGCTCTCGGAGAGGTGCGGCGGCAGAGCGATACCGGTGGCGACGGCGCCCGGCGCCACGGCGTTGACGCGGATCCCGGCCGGGCCGTACATGAAGGCGGCCGACTTCGTGAGCCCGATCACGGCGTGCTTCGAGACGGTGTACGCGTTGCCCGCGGCGTTGCCGCGCAGCCCCGCTTCCGACGAGACGTTGACGATCGCCCCTGCCCCGGCGGCGGTCATCGCGGGGATCACCGCACGCGACAGTTTGAAGGTGCCGGTGACGTTGACCGACATGACGCGATCCCACACCGCATCCGTCGTCTCACCCAGCGGCGAGAAGTCGTCCATGATCCCGGCGACGTTCGCGAGCGCGTCGATCCGTTCTCCGGCGGCCGCGACGATCCGGTCGACGGCCTCCTGGTCGGTGATGTCGCCGGCGACGGCCACGAGCTTCTCCCCACCGTGCGCCGCCACCAGCTCGTCCAGGCGATCGGCGGAGATGTCGACGGCGACGACGCGGCCGTCCTCCCGGAGCACACGCGACGCCACGGCGCGCCCGATCCCGGATGCGGCGCCCGTGACGATCACGGTGCGACCGGCGAAGCGGCCCGCGACCACCCGCTCGACCCACGGCGCGGGGCCCGTCTGCTCGGGCATCGTGCCTCCGTTCGCCTGACGGACGAGATCGTCGACGACCGACTGCGGCAGCTGCCCCTGACTCAGCGCGACGAGCTGTTGGAGCGGCTGCGATCGAACCGGACCCAGCGCGTCCTCCGTCGTGCCGGACGCGGCGAGCAACCCGCGGATGAGGTCGCCTCCGACGGGGTGATCCAGCCATTGTGCGATCGTGCTGTTCGCGGTCAACACCACACTCTCCGACATCGCAGAGCCCTTCTCTCGAGCGGACCGTCGCCGTTCGACGGATAATCCCGCACGGGAAATACTACGCTCATCAGGACCGATGCGCCCGGGAACGATCGAGGAGACGGAGCCGACGTGACGCCAGGATCGCCCTCCCGCCGAGGACGCGGTGAACGCGCGGGGCTGGACCGCGCCGCGATCCTCGACGCGGCGCGGACGCTGCCCTCGGAGCAGCTCACGATGCAGGGCGTCGCCGACGCGCTCGGGGTCGACCGCAAGGCGCTCCATCACTACGTCCACGGGCGCGAGGGCCTGCTGGAGCTGCTGGCCGAGGACGTGTTCCTGACCCGCATCGCGGCGCTCGAGATCCCATCGGATGCTCCGTGGCCACAGGCCTGTCGCACCTTCGCCGAGGGGATACGTCAATCGCTGGTGGCCTCGGGCGCCCTCGTCGAGCACTTCCGCACCCTCTCGCGGGCGACGCTCGCCGCGGTCCGGCCCGCCGAGGTCGTGCTGGAACGGCTGCTCGACGGCGGGCTCGACGAGGTCGCCGCCGGACGCACCCTGCTGCTGTTGACGACCGTCGCCACGGGCTTCGCCCGGGAGGAGGTCGCCGCCGCGGGAGCGGGCGGGCACCCGCAGGTCGCGCAGTTCCGCGGAATGCTCCGCGAGACGGGCGCCACGGATCTCAGCGTGCTGCGCCGGCTCGACGAGAGCGGCTTCGATGCCTACGGCGATGCGCAGTTCGCCTTCGACGTCGATGCCGTCATCGCCACCGTCGAGGTCCGCCTCGCCGAGGCCGAGGTCCGCCTCGGCGACTGAGGCCCCCTCGGCGACCTGAGCATCCGGATCCCGCCCCGCCGAGTGAGCACCCGTTCGTCGAGCGAGCACCCGATCGGATGCGCGCTCGGCAATCGGATGCGCGCTCGCGCGCCGCGCAGCGCGCGGCTACTCGCGACCGGGGTCGAGGGGCGCGAAGCCTGCGAGACCGCCGCGCTTGAGCAGCCCCGCGACCGCGAGCGAACCGGCGACGGCGAGGAAGATCGGAAGCAGGAGAGAGAAGCCCGTGTTGGTGAACTCGATGATCAGGGCGATCGCGGTGAACGGGGCGCGCATGTTCGCGGCGAGGAAGGCGGCCGCGGCGACCACGGCGAGTCCCGTGCCGCTCGCCCCGGGCCAGAGCAGGGCCCATCCCGCCGCCGCCGCCGCTCCCAGTGCGGCGCCGATCGCGACGGAGGGCTGCAGCGTTCCGCCGATGGCGCCCGCTCCGAGGGAGAGCGTGGTCGCGACGTACTTCAGCACCGCGAGGATGAGCAGGAACACGACCGGCTCGCTCAGCTCGAAACCGGCGGTGGCCAGCGCGCGCCCGTTGCCGAGGATGAGCGGGAAGAACATCCCGACGGCGCCCACGGCGGCGAACACGAGCGGGAGCACGACGAGCAGCTTCCAGCCGGTGGGCCGGAAGGCGCTCAGCCGTTTGGTCGCCGCCACGAAACTGGTGGCGACGACGCCCATCAGCGGTCCGACGACCAGGGCGGCGACGAGCAGCGACGCGTTGACCTCGATCGATCCGAGGTCGTAGAGCGACTGGTCGCCCACGAGCGGCCGCGCGACCAGGGTCGCGATCGCGCTGACCGCGAGCGCGGTCACAGCGGCGGCGATCGAGAACTCGCCGAGGAGGATCTCCACCGCGAACACCGCGCCGCCCAACGGGACGTTGTAGACGGCCGCAAGACCCGCTCCCGCCGCCGAGGCGATCAGGATGCGGCGCCAGCGCGGCGTCAGGCGGAGCCAGCGGACGACCTTCGACGACGCCATCGCGGCGAGCTCGCGCGGGGCGACCTCCTTGCCGATCGACGCGCCCAGCGCGACGGAGACCACCTGCAGCACGGTGTCGACGAGGGTCTCCAGCGCCGGCATCCGTCGCCCGTCGACACCCTGCTCGACGCTCGCGACGGGACGCCCGAAGCGGCGGATGAGGTACCAGCCGACGGCCGCCATGACGCCGGCCGCGCTGACCGTGGCCAGGGGCAGCCAGAACTCGGATGGCGCGGCCAGACCGTCGAGGAAGGGGCCTCGGCCCTCACCCCAGACGAGGTGTTCGACGGAGTGGACGATCCAGACCAGCAGCAGGACCGCGAGCCCCGTACCGACGCCCGCGAGGACGGTCGCCGCGCCGATCCGCGTGAGGTGACCGACGGCGGGGCGCAGCCGCGTCGCGCTCACCGCAGCGTACGCCGGGAACTGATCTGGCCCGTGTCGAACCCCATGAGGTGCAGGCCGCCGTGGAAGCGCGCGTGCTCGATCTTGATGCAGCGGTCCATGACGACGGTCAGGCCCTTGCTCTCGCCGTAGCGGGCCGCATCCTCGTTCCAGATCCCGAGCTGCACCCAGACGGCGGGCGCACCGACCGCGAGGGCGTCGTCGATGACCGAGGGGATGTCGTCGGCGCGGCGGAAGACGTCGACGATGTCGGGCACCTCCGGCAGCGAGGCGAGATCGGGGTAGGCGGGCTGACCGAGGATCTCGGTGGCGTTCGGGTTCACGAAGTACACCCGGTAGTCGCCGGACTGCAGGAGGTACGTGCCGACGAAGTAGCTCGAGCGCGCCGGATTCGCGGAGGCCCCGACGATCGCGATGCTCTTCGCGGCGCGGAGGATCGCGAGGCGTTCCTTCGCACCCGGCCCCTCCCACGTGCGCTGCGAGCGCAGCAGCTTGGCGAGGGGGGAGCTGGCGGGCAGGGCGCACGTGAGCCCGTTCGGCAGGCGGGTCTCGACGGTCTCCTCGAGGTCGGTCACGTCGTTCATCATGCCTCCTGTGCGGCGGCGAGGGCCTGGTCGAGGTCGTAGATGATGTCGTCGACGTCCTCGATGCCGACGCTGATGCGCACGAGCCCCGGCAGCACTCCGCCGTCGATGAGCTGCTGCTCGGTCAGCTGCGCGTGGGTCGTGGACGCGGGGTGGATGACGAGCGTCTTCGCGTCACCGATGTTGGCGAGGTGGCTGGCGAGATCGACTGACTCGATGAAGCTGCGACCGGCCGCGCGGCCTCCCTTGACCCCGAAGCTGAAGACGGCGCCGGGGCCCTCCGGCAGGTACTTCTTGGCGCGATCGTGGTGGATGTGGCCGGGAAGTCCCGCCCAGGTGACGTACTCGACGCGCGGGTCGGCGTCGAGCCACTCGGCCACGGCACGCGCGTTCTCGACGTGCGCCTTCATGCGGTACGGCAGCGTCTCGACGCCCTGGGCGAGCAGGAAGGCCGAGTGCGGCGCGAGCGCCGGGCCGATGTCGCGCAGCTGCTCGGCACGGAGGCGGGTGAGGAAGGCGTACTCGCCGAAGTTGCCCGACCACTCGAGCCCGCCGTAACTCGGCACCGGCTCGGTGAACAGGGGGAAGCGCTCGCTCGACCAGTCGAAGCGGCCCGACTCGACGACCACCCCGCCGAGGGAGGTGCCGTGCCCTCCGAGGAACTTGGTGGCGGAGTGCACGACGATGTCGGCGCCCCACTCGATCGGACGGCACAGGTAGGGCGTGGCGACGGTCGAGTCGATGACGAGCGGAACACCGGCGGCGTGCGCCACAGCCGCGAGGCCCTCGATGTCTGCGACCTCGCCCGACGGGTTGGCCACGGTCTCCGCGAACACCGCCTTCGTGCGGTCGGTGATGGCGGCCGCGTAGTCGGCGGGATCCGCCGAGGCCACGAACGTCGTCTCCACGCCGAAGCGGCGCAGCGTCACGTCGAGCTGGGTGATGGAGCCGCCGTAGAGGTTGGCGCTGGCCACGATGTGATCGCCCGCCCCCGCGAGCGAGGCGAACGTGATGAACTGCGCCGAGAGCCCGCTGGAGGTGGCGACGGCGCCGAGCCCCTGCTCGAGCGACGCGATGCGCTCCTCGAACGACGCCGTCGTGGGGTTCGCCAGGCGGCTGTAGATGTTGCCGTACTTCTGCAGCGCGAAGCGGGCGGCCGCATCCTCCGTGTCGTCGAAGACGAACGCCGAGGACTGGTAGATCGGCAGCGCGCGGGCGCCGGTGACGGCGTCGGGGATGTTGCCGGCGTGGATGGCACGCGTGCGGAAGCCGTATTCGCGGTCGGCCATGAGGGCCCTTTCGAAGGGGGATGCGGGTTTCCCGCAGCCTACCGGCCGCTCGGCGCCGCCCCGATTCGTGTGTCGGCGTGCGTCGGCGCACCGCGTCGGTCGCTATCGTCGGTGACATGGAGGACTGGACCGAGCAGGCAGCGGAGGCGCTGGACAGGCTGACCGAGTCGGGACTCGGCGATCCCTGGGTCGGCACCGCTCGCATCCTGTCGGCGACGCCGCCCTCTTCTCGGCGGCGCCACCAGAGCTGCACGGTCGAGCTGGCCCTCGCCGCGGAGGGCTTCGAGGGCGCGACGGCGTCGGCCGAGGTCGTGATCGACACCCGGTATTGGCCGAGGCCCGGCACGGTTCTGCCGGCGCGGTTCTCCCGCGCGCTCCCCCGCACGATCGACGTGGACTGGGAACGGCTGCGCTCAGCGCGGTGACAGCGACGGCGCCTCCGGGATGCCGAACACGTGCCTGAGCGCGCTGCGCGCCGCCCACCATCCGCCGAGCCCGTGCACACCGGGACCGGGCGAGGTCGACGCCGAGCACAGGTAGACCCCCGGAAGCGGTGTGCGCCAGGGGTCGCGGCGCAGCACGGGGCGTTTGAGTAGCTGCGCGACGTCGGGACTGCCCGCGGCGATGTCACCGCCGGGGTAGTTCGGGTTGTGGCGCGCGAGGTCCACGGCCGTGCGCGAGCGGGCGGCGAGGATCGTGTCGCGGAAGCCGGGCGCGAACCGTTCGATCTGGGCGACGACGGCCTCCTCCCGGTCGACGTCGCTGCCGGCGGGCACGTGGGTGTACGCCCACAGGGTGTGCGCGCCGTCGGGGGCGCGCGTGCGGTCGAAGAGCGAGGGCTGCGAGATGAGCACGTACGGGCGTTCCGGCATCCGCCCGTGCACGACGTCGTTCTCGGCGGCCGCGATCTCCGCCCGGGTGCCGCCCAGGTGTACCGTGCCGGCCTTCGCGACCGCGGGATCGGCCCACGGGACGGGCGCGGACAGCGCGAAGTCGACCTTCGCGACGGCCGCGCCGTAACGGAACCGGCCGAGCGCCTCCCGGTACGAAGGCGGCAGGTCGTCGCCGGCGATGCGCAGAAGCGCCGCGGGTGTGACGTCCAGCAGCACCGCGCGAGCCGGAGGCAGTTCCGCGAGCGAGCGCACCTCGTGGTCGCGGACGACCTCGACCCCGTGATCGCGAAGGTCCGCCACCATCGCGTCGACGATCGCCTGGCTTCCGCCGATCGGGATCGGCCAGCCGTGCGCGTGTGCGTAGGCGCCCAGTGCCAGCCCGGCCCCGGATGCGGCGAGGCTCGGCTGCGGCAGGATCGAGTGCGATGCCACGCCGGTGACGAGCGCGGGCGCCGCGTCCTCGCGGAACCGCCACCCCCACAGCCGTGACCCCTGGTCGAGCACGCGCACGCCGAATCGCGCGGCGAACACGGGGTCGGCGGGGACGCGCAGCAGCGGTCCGCCGGTCAGCTCGGCCAGCTGGCGGGTGTTCTCGGCGAGCGGGCGCATGAGCCGCGCGTAGGCGGCGCCGTCGCGCCCCAGCTCCTCAGCCGTGCGGTCGAGGTCCCGGTATGCGAGCGCCGCACGCCCGCCGTCGAGGGGATGCGCGAATGAGAGCTCGGGGACGACGAAGTCGACGCGTTCGGTGAGGCCGAAGGACCGGAAGAAGGCGGACTCGAACGCGAGCGGATGCACGGCCGAGCACACATCGTGGAGGAACCCCGGCAGCGTCAGCCCCGCCGAGGACGCGCCGCCGCCGAGGGTCGCGGCGCGCTCGTACACGCGGACCGAGAGTCCGGCTCTGGCGAGGGTCACGGCGGCGGCGAGTCCGTTCGGACCCGACCCGACCACGATGACGTCGAGATCGCTCACTCTTCGATCATCCCCCTCTCGCGGCCCGACCCTCCGCCAGGAACGCCAATCGTTGCAGGGTCTCGGCGTTACGCAGGTGCAGCGGGGGGTTCAGGATCCACCGCGGGATCCATGCTCCGGGGCCGGCGACGGCGTCCTCCGTGATGCGAACCAGGCATCCGTCCTCGCTCGGTCGCACCTCGATCACGACGCGCGCCTCCCCCATGGGCCAGCCGCGCGCACGGAGCACGATCCGCCGCGGCGCGTCGTACTCGCGCACCTCGGTGGTGTCGTCGATCAGCACGGGCCAGACGCCGAACGAGTGGTGCAGCTGCGCCCCTTCGGCCGGCCAGGCATCGTCGACCGACCGCATCCGGGAGGCTCCGACCACCCACGAGGGGTACAGCCAGCCGTCCGCCATCACGGCGAAGACCTCTTCGGGCGTGCAGGACATGCGACGGACATTGCGTGACATGGGCGGCCTCCGATCGTCGTTGCGTCACGCTAAGCACGACCGCTGCGAGCTTCGACGGGGTTGCCTCCCGCGGCTGCGGCCGCTATCCGACTCTCGCTGTGGCACGCTGGAGACATGCGGATCGCAGTGACGGGATCATCGGGAAAGCTCGGACGCGTGGTCGTTCGCGAACTGGCCGCGGCCGGACAAGAGGTCATCGGCCTCGATGTCGTCGGCGAGCGCGGACCCGGCTTCGTGCAGGTGGATCTGACCGATTACGGACAGGTCGTCGACGCGCTCGGGTCGGTGAACGACCAGCACGACGGCGTCGATGCACTCGTGCATCTGGCCGCGGTTCCCGCACCGGGCCTGCGCGCGGACGTCGCCGTCTTCCACAACAACATGACGGTGTCGTTCAACGTGCTGCACGCCGCGACACGGCTCGGCATCCACCGGATCGTCACCGCGTCGAGCGAGACCGTGCAGGGGCTCCCCTTCGATGCTCCGCCGCCCTACATCCCCGTCGACGAGGACTACCCCGCGCGTCCCGAGTCGGTGTACTCCCTCGTCAAGCACCTCGAGGAGCGGATGGCGATCGAGCTGGTGCGCTGGCACCCGGAGCTGTCGATCACGGCGCTGCGCTTCTCGAACGTCATGGTCCCCGAGGATTACGCCGAGTTCCCCTCCTTCGACGGCGACGCCCGGCTGCGCAAGTGGAACCTGTGGAGCTACATCGATGCCCGCGACGGCGCGCAGGCCGTGCTCCGCGCGCTCGAGACGGCTCCGACCGGCTTCGACCACTTCCTGATCGCCGCCGCCGACACGGTCATGTCGCGTCCCAACGCCGAGTTGGTGGCCGAGGTGTTCCCGGACACCGAGGTGCGGGGCGAAATGGGCGTGAACGACAGCCTGTTCTCCACGGCGAAGGCGCAGCGCCTGCTCGGCTACGCGCCGCGGCATTCCTGGCGCGATCACGCCTGAGGCTCAGGACTCCGGCTGCACCGGCTTGCTCATCTGCACGGCGGTCACGCCGAAACCGAGCGACTCGTACAGCCGGCGAGCGCGCTCGTTGAAGCCGAAGACGTTGAGCGCGAGCTCTCGCCCGCCCCGCTCGGCGACATACCGCTCGGCCAGGAGCATGGCCGCCCGCCCGTAGCCTCGCCCGCGATACGGTTCGTCGATCTCGACGTCCCACACCCACCACACGCCCTCGTTCCCGCGCGGATGCGGGCCCAGCCACATCACCCCGACGCGGCGACCCGCCGCCTCGACGTGGAGCACGTCGTGTCCCACGGCGGGAAGCCCACCGGGGAAGAGCTCTGTGTACGACTCGGCGGCGATGCGTTCGGCGGTGGCACGGTCATCGCCGGCGCGCACGCGCTCCTCGGTGTACGCGCGATGCTGAACGGCGATCCACGCGGGGAACTCGTCGTCCGAGAAGCGGCGGAAGGTGACGTCGACCATACCTCCATCATCGCGGCCATGCCGGCCCGCATCCGCCGCGAGCCCGTCGCGATGTCGGAGGCCCTCCCTACTGTGAAGGTATGTCCAACGATGCGCCCCTCTTCGAAGAGGACCCCGACGCGTCGTTCGCCCGCGACGTCGAGAGGGCGCCGGTCGAGCCCGAAGACGCGGTCGATCGCGTGGTCGAGGTCTCCGCGATGCTGTCCGTCTTCGCCGCCGAGCAGGTGTGGGCGATCTCCGAGATGCGCGCCGACGCGCACGCCGAGGCCAAGCGCGCGGGCCGGCACGATCGGGGCATCGTGGAGCGCTCGCTGCGCCTCGAACTCGCGCAGGCGATCGGAGCCACCGAGGCTGCGGCCGACCGCCTGATCGCCCACGCGGTGGCGCTCGTCGAGCGGTATCCCGAGACTCTCACCGCGCTGAGCCGCGCGCAGATCACCCAGCGGCACGCCCAGGTTCTCGTCGACGCCGTCGATCGTGCCGAGCCATGGTTGCGCGACGAACTGGCGCCACTCGCACTCGAACTCGCCGCCCGTCTGCCCATCGGCGTCTTCCGGCACGCTGTGCGCCGCCTCGTCGACGATGCCCGTGCCGCCACGCTGGCCGAGCGGCAGCGCGAGGCGCTCGACACGCGTCGCGTCGCGGTCGACGACGACCGTGACGGGATGGCGTGGCTCACGGTCTACCTGCCCGCCGTCGAGGCGAGGGCGATCTTCGACCGCCTCACCCGCACCGCCGCAGCCCTCATCGCCGCGGAGACTGCATCCGAAAGCCCGGAGAGTTCCGTCGGAGACGAGACCGATCCGCGGCGCACGCTCGATCAGGCACGCGCCGACGTCGCGGCCGACCTCTTGATCGACGGCGAGGCGCCGCAGCACGGCGAGCAGGCGCGCGGCATCCGCGCGACGGTCGCGGTGACCGTGCCCGCGCTCACCCTCCTCGGCGCGAGCGAGGTGCCGGCCGTCGTCGACGGCGTCGGCCCGATCCCCCTCACGAAGGCTCGCGAGCTGTGCGGCGGGGCAGACGGATGGATGCGCGTGCTGACCCACCCCGAGACGGGTCTGGTCCTGTCGGTCGGGCGCACGCAGTACCGACCGCCGGCGAGCCTGCGACGGCTCGCACGGTGGCGCAGCGCGCGGTGCAGCGCTCCGGGGTGCATGGTTCCGGCGAATCGGTGCGAGATCGACCACACCATCGCGTGGGAGCACGGGGGTTCGACCGCGGCCGACAACCTCACCCCGCTGTGCAAGGGGCATCACACCGTCAAGCACCACGGCGGATGGAAGGTACGGCAGTTCGCGGATGCGTCCACCGAATGGACGAGTCCGACGGGCCGCATCTACACCGTTGTACCGGAGCGACGCACGCCCACGTTCGTTCTGGATGCCTCGCCGCCGGGCGACCCGCCGTTCTGAACGCCCCACGCCAACGTCCGACACCCGTCGAGGCCCCTTCCACCCGCGGGGTCCGACGGACCTGCCATGCTCGACGCATGGTCGCGGCCACGGCGGCCGCATCCGTGCTCCGGAAGAGGTCCGCATGCTCGAGACGCGTCTACCCTACGAGGCCTGGCAGCCCACGAAGGAGACCCTGCACCGGTTCGTGCAGGTGGTCGGCAAACTGCGGCTCGCACGCAGCGTACGGCGCAACCACTGGTGGAACGTGCCGTTCCACCTCACCGGCTCCGGGATCACGTCGCGTCCGATGGGTGCGGACCCGACCTTCGCGGTCGACTTCGATTTCATCGATCACCGCCTGAAAGTGGCGACGAGCGAGGGCGTCCGCACGTCGTTCTCGTTGCCTGGACTCTCCGTCGCAGACTTCCACGCGCGCCTCGTCCGCGCCCTCGACGGCGCGGGCGTCGACGCCGCGCCGATCCTCGCGGCGACGCCGTTCGACCTGCCCGATGCCGCCCGCCCGTTCCGCGACGACACCGAGCACGACGCGTACGACCCCGCATCCGTCACGGCGTACTGGCGGCTGCTCTCGGATGCCGGCCTCGTTCTCGAGGAGTTCTGCGGTCGTTTCAGCGGCAAGACGAGTCCCGTGCACCACTTCTGGCATACCTTCGACATCGCCGCGACGCGCTTCTCCGACATCGTCGTGCCGCACACCGACCAAGCGGACAGCGTCACCCGCGAGGCCTACTCTCGGGAGGTCGTCTCATCGGGGTTCTGGTTCGGCGACGCGAGCGTGCCCGAGCCCGCGTTCTACTCCTACACGTCACCGGAGCCGCCCGGCATCGCACATCGCCCGCTCCCCGAGGGAGCGCAGTGGCTGGATCGCGGCACCTCCCACCTCGCCGTGTACCCGCTCGCGCGCGCCCAGGCGACGGGTGACCCGCGAAGGGCCGCGCTCGACTTCTTCGAGGCCGCGTACCTCGCCGGGGCGGAGCTGGCCGGATGGGACATCGCGCGCTACGCCTGCGTCGACGGCGTGACCGATCCGTTGCGCGCCGCCGTCGGCGGCTGACAGCGCGCCACCGCACCCGCACCGGATGCGGCAGGATGGTGCTGCGCGCGAGGGATGGGGGCCCGAGATGACGACGCACGACGACCCGACCGATCAGCTGGTCCCGTTCGCCGACCTGCTCGACGCAGGCGGGGACGATCCGCCACCCGTCGATCGCCAGGTACGGCGACGGCGTCGCTGGATCGTGGCGATCGTGCTGCTGGTCCTCGTCGTCCTCCCTCTCGCGGCGGGCGGCGGCTACACGGTCTGGGCGCTCAACGCTCCGTTGCCGGAGCCTGTCATGACCGCGGAGAAGCCGTCGGTGTCGACACCCGGAGCGGCCGGCATCGCGATGCCGACGGAGGGCGCGTCGGCGCTGAGCGTGTCAGGAGGCGACGCCTACCTCGGCGCGGGAGCCAGCGGCATCTGGACCTCGAGCGGCGGCGATGAAGCGCGTCCGCTGGCCAGTATCAGCAAGCTCATCACGGCGCTTGTCGTGCTCGACGCGTCGCCGCTCAGCGGGCCGGACGACCCGGGGCCCACGATCACGTTCTCGAAGGCCGACCACGATCTGTACGACGAGTACTACGTGCAGGGCGCGACGATCCTCGCCATGCCGACCGGCAGCTCGATGTCGCTGCGCGACGCGCTCACGGCAATGCTGCTCCCCTCCGCGAGCAACTACGCAGATGCCGTGTCCACCTGGGCGTTCGGCTCGCGCAGCGGATTCCTCGACGCTGCCCGCACCTGGCTCGACGCGCACGGGATGACAGGCACCACGATCGTGGAGCCCACAGGCATCAGCGCGCGCAACACTGGCACGCCCACCGACCTCCTCACCCTCGGCAAACTCGCCGCATCCGAGCCGACCATCGCCGCGATCGCCGCGATGCCGTCCGCCTCGCTGGGCGATCTCGGCACCGTGAGCAATACGAACAATCTTCTGGGCGTCGACGGGATCACCGGCCTCAAGACGGGGAACCTCGGACCCGACAACTACAACCTGCTGTACACCTCGACGCTGGATGTGGGAATCGGCGAGCCGCTGCATATCACCGGCGTCGTGCTCGGGGTGTACTCCCGCGGCACGGTGGACAGCGTCGTGCGTGCGCAGCTGCAGAGCATCCGCGACGGGTTCCACGCGGAGCAGCTCGCCGAGGAAGGGCAGCAGATCGGTTCCCTGTCGACCCGCTGGGGGTCACGTGCAGCCCTGGTCGTCGCCTCGACCCCCAGCATCCTGACCTGGTCGGACACCGCGATCACCGTCGACATGGATGTCTCGGTGCCCACGACGTACACCGACGGCGAAGTCGTGGGCACGATCACCTGGACGGCTGGACCGAACACGACGACGGCGGACGTCGTCGTCTCGGGCGACATCGAGCCGCCGACCGAGTGGTGGCGCCTCACCCACCCCGGGCAGCTCGGCGCCGGCTAGGCCACGATCCCGCGGAGCGCGTCCACGATTCGGGTCGCCCGGTGATCGTCGACGGCCTCCATCCAGTTCGTGACGAACGAGAAGCCGACCCTGCTGTCGAGATCGGCGAACGCGACCTGCCCGCCCGCGCCGTCGTGACCGAAGCTGGACGACCCGAGGTACCGCCGCGCCTCGGAATCGAGCTGGAACCCCGCGCCCCAGCGCGGCCACGGCGGCGGCGCGTCGAAGAACGGCGCCCCCGCCGTACGCTCGCGTGTGGCCGCGACGACGGTGTCGTCGTCGAGCAGACGCACCCCGTCGGTCTCGGCCACTGTCGCCGACCACATCGCTGCGACGGCGCGTGCCGTCGCGACGACCCCGGCACCCGGGATGACGGCGGCCTGCACGGCCGGCGTGTTGAAGCCCTCCGCCTCCCCGACGAGCGTGGACGGCAGGGCGCCGCCGAGCGTCATGGCACGGTCGCCCCAGTCGACGACTCCCGGCACGCGCTGAGCCGCCTGCTGTGCGACGAGTCCTTGGAGGGAGGCGCCGACGAACAGGTGCGCGGCTGAGCCGGTGTGCTCGGCCGGCAGCCCGAGCCACGCATCCGCACCGAGCAGGTCGGCCATCTCACGGAACGCGACGGCAGCGGAACGACCGCTCGCACGGCGCACGATCTCGCCCGAGATCCAGCCGTGCGTCAACGCGTGGTACGCCCATGCCTCCCCGGGCTTCCACAGCGGTTCCTGCGCCGCGAGCAGCGCGGCCACGCGGTCGAAGTCGAGCAGCTCCTGGGTCGTGAGGTCGACGCTCAGCGCCGGCACCCCTGCGCGGTGGGCCAGCGCGTCACCGACCGTCACCGCATCCTTGCCGCGCTGGCCGAACTCCGGCCACAACGCGGCCAGGGGGCTGTCCAGATCGACGCGTCCGGATGCGGCGAGCCGCGCGACGAGGATCGACATCAGGCCCTTGGAGCACGAGAAGACCACCGACGGGGTGTCACGTTCCCACGGGCGGTCGATGCGTGCATCCGCAGAACCGGCCCAGAGGTCGACGACGCTGCGACCGTCGACGCGGATCGCCAGGGCTCCGCCCATCTGCGGAAGCCCGTCGAACGCCGCCGCGAAGGCGTCGCCGATCGCTTCGAAGCCCGGGGCGATGTGCCCGTTGATCCCGATCATGCTGCGATCTCCTCCACGATGAGACGGTCGTTCTCCCACCGCACCGGAAGCGGATCCGACAGAGCGCCCACGAAGGCGCCGTCCGTGCCGATGTTCTCGAACGCGAGCATCACATCGCGCCCCGCCGCATCCTGCGTGATGCGACCGCTGTAGAGCTTCTCGCTCGCGACGAGCACGGCCCGGTCCACCGGGTAGGGCCCGAGCGGATCGTCGAGGGCCACCGCCCAGATCCCGCCGCGCTCACCGGTCCGTGCGCCGGCCAGATGCGCCGAATCGCAGGAGAAGATGAGCGCCCATCGGCCGTCGATCTGCACCAGTTGCGGGACTTCGAGGTGCGCGAAGCCCGCACCGGGAACGCTGAGCGGCGGGCTCACCTCCCAGCGCGACAGGTCGGCCGAGCGGGCGTGGCCGATCACCCCTGTGTCGCGCTCGCCATCGCCCAGGGCGCGCGCGGTGACGAGCATGTGCCATCCGTCCCCGGCGGGGTCGGCGAAGACCCACGGGTCGCGCCACGCCTGTTCATGCCAGGTACCGTCGCCGAGCGTCTCGTACCATCGCGGGTCTGCGGCGACGACGACCGAGGCATCCTTCGTCCAGGCGCCCGGCTCCGATGCGGATGCGGCCAGCACCGTCTCCACGTTCGCGTGCGCCACGGGGTCGAGGAACCGTGAGCCCGTGTAGAACATCCGCCACGTCTGCGCCTCGCGGACGACGCTTCCCGTCCAGGTGGCCGTCGCGTCCGGCGCGTCCCCGCCGGACGGTCGCAGCACCGTGCCGTGCACAGTCCACGTGCGCAGGTCGGTCGAGGTGGCGTGACCGACCGTCGCATTGCGGTGGCGCAGGTCGGGGTCTCCGAGCGAGGTCGGCGCCTGCAGGAAGTACATGTGGTGGGTGTCGCCGTCGCGGGCGAACCAGAAGTCCCAGACCCAGTGGTCGGGCAGCGTGAACGTCACAGAGTTCTCCTCATGAATGGGGAAGGGCCGCTCAGCCCTTGACGGCGCCTTGCACCAGCGCGCGGATGAACTGCCGCTGGAAGATGAGGAAGAGCACGACCGCGGGCGTGATGATGATCAGGGCTCCCGCGTTCAGCAGCGGGATGCTGAGCGAGTACTGCCCCTGGAAGAAGGTCAGCGCACCGGCGACCGTCCGCTGCAGCGGGTCGGCGATGAGCACGACCGGCAGCAGGAACTGGTTCCACGTCCAGATGAACAACAGGATCGCCAGGGCGGAGAGCGCGGGCATCGCGAGCGGGAGCTGGATGCTGCGGAACTCGCGCCAGAGCGACGCTCCGTCCACCCGGGCCGCCTCGGAGAGCTCCCTGGGCACGTTGATGAAGTGGGCCCGCATCCAGAACACGCCGAACGGCATGTACAGCCCGATGAGCGGGAAGATCACCGCCCACGGGGTGTTCACGGTGCCGAGCGACTGCGCCTGGTAATAGAGCGGGATGATGAGGGCCTCGAACGGGATCGTCAGGCCCAGGATGAAGAACACCAGCACTCCGCGGCCGAAACGCACCTGGAGTGATCCGAGCGCGAACCCGGCGAGGGTGGCGGCGATGAGGCTCGCCGGCACGACTCCGAGCACGATGAGCATGCTGGAGCCCATCAGCTGCCAGACGTGGCCCGTCTCGAACGCGGTGGCGAAGTTGCCCCACTGCGGGTCGGTCGGCCAGGTGAGACCGGTCGGGTTGCGATCGGCGGGCTGCAGGGCGGCCGAGAACATGCTGACCAGCGGCAGCACGGTGACGATCACCGCCACGCTGAGCAGGAGGTAGCCGAGCACACGCTCGGTGCGGCTGGCGATCACGAGTCGCTCGCTCTCGAGAGTCGTTGGATGGGCAGGACGACGACGAGCACCAGCACCATCAGCACGATGCCGAAGGCGGACGCGAGGCCGACGTCGCTCTGGGTGAACCCGATGCGGAAGATGGACAGGCCGGGAACGAGGGTGGCCCGGCCAGGTCCGCCCTGCGTCGACGTGTAGATGATGTCGAAGCTGGACAGCGCGGCGATGACCGTGACGGTCACGAGCACGGCGATCTCCTGGCGCAGCCCGGGGAGGGTGATGGTGAAGAACTCGCGCCACCACCCGGCGCCGTCGAGCCGGACCGCCTCGTAGAGCGAGACGTCGATCTTCCCGAGGCCGGTGAGCAGCAGCACGGTGCACAGCCCCGTCAGCACCCACGATCCGATCAGACCGACAGCCGGAAGAGCCGTGCCGTAGTCGGCGAGCCAGGGGCGGGTGATCCAGCCGAGCCCCAGCCATCCCAGGATCTGGTTGACCGCGCCGGTCTGCGCGTACATCCAGGACCAGGCGATACCCGCTGCGGCCAGCGGGATGATCTGCGGAAGGAAGAGCACCGTCTGCGCCGAGGCGGCGAACGCCTTCGACCGCAGTCCCCGGATGAGGGTCGCGAGCACGAGACCCGCCCCCACGGGGATGATCGTGAAGAACGCGATCAACACGAAGGCGTTGCGGATGGCACCGAGCAGGTCGGGGTCGGTGAAGACGGTGAGGTAGTTGTCCACCCCCACCCAGCGCGCGACGCCGATGCCGTTCCAATCGTAGAACGAATACTGCACCCCTTGGATGAGGGGCCAGACGACGAACGACACGTAGGCCGCGAGAGCCGGCACGAGCAGGAGCCAACCGGCGAGCGTCCCGCGCCGGGCGGCCGCCTTGGCAGCGGCCCGGCGCGGGGGCGCGGTCGCCGCCGCGGCGGTGCCGTCGGGTCGGGGTGCCGCCACAGCGGCGACCGCGCCGTCGGTCATTTGCCGCCGACCTCCTTCTCGTAGAACGCCTGGACGCGGTCCACGAACTCCTTGCCCGTGATCTGGCTCGTCACCAGCAGCTGCGACTCGGGGATGATCGATCCGGCGTAGATACCGGCGGTCGTGTTGGACATGAAGTCGACCTGACCGTTCTCGGCGCCGATCTGCGCGGACATCGCGAGCGCATCCTCGATGAGCGAGCCGGACTCGACCTTCGGCTGCTCGAGCGACGGGTCGCCACCGGGCGACGCGCCGGTGACGTCCACGATGATCTGGCGCGCGGTCGGGTCGGTGTGCACCCAGTTGAGGAAGTACACGATCTCGTTCAGGTGCGCCGATTTGGCTGCGACGGAGAAGGAGTTCGCGGCGCCCATGGCGACGTGGTCGCCTCCGGCCTCCGCCGGCGGGACGAGGAAGAACGAGACGTCGGAGCCGAGAGCCTTCTGATAGTTCGCCGCCTCCCAGTTGCCGTTGAAGGTGAACAGACCCTCGCCCTCACCGAAGCGGCTCGTGAAGGTGAAGTAGTCGATCGCGTTGATATCGGACGGGAAGTAGCCCGCATCCGCCCACTTGCGCACGAGCTCGGCGCCCTTCACGTTGCCCTCTTCGTCGTAGCGCGCACCCGGCTCGTTGAACATCCACGACAGGAACTGGTCCTTGTCCACGTACTGGTTCATCGCCGCCTGCACGACGAAGTTCACGACGCCGTCCTTGTCACCGGCCATGATCGGCAGGGCGCCCGCGGCCTTGGCCTTGGCCATGTCGTCCTCGAGCTCGGCGAGCGTCTGCGGCGGCGCGTCGATGCCGAGCTGGGCGGCGAGCTTGTCGTTCATGTAGATGCCGGTGATGCTGTAGCCGAGCCCGAGCTGGTACAGCGAGCCCGAGCCGCGGATGCCGTCCTCGCTCATCCGCAGCGGCGCGAGCTGCGAGGCGGGCCACGCATCCCAGCCGTAGGCGTCGAAGTACGGGTCGAGATTGGCGACCAGGCCGTCACGCACCGTGTCGCCCAGGGTGGGGAGGCGGATGAGGTCGGGCGGTGTCGCGCTCGCGAGCAGTTTCGGGGCGTTCGCCGTCAGGTTCTGGAACGTGTCACGGGTGATGGTGAAGGTCACGTTCGGGTGCTGCTTGGTGAACTCCTCGGTCAGCTTGTCGGTGACCGGGAAGCCCGTCTCGTCGGCGATCGTCAGCTCGACCGGGTCGGAGGTGAGCTCGGTCGAGACGGTGACGTCGTTCTGGGCGGCCGGTGCGGCGGCTCCCGGCGCGCAGGCCGTCAGAGCGGCTACGGCGAGGCCGGTGATCGCCAGCAGGGCGACCGGCCCTGAGCGACGCAGGCGGCGGTGCGGTGTCGTGGTCATGGGGCGACTCCTTTGTCTGTGGTGCAAAACACGGCTCCGGATGACGGGAACATCGGGTCATGTTCTCGTCGGTCCCTGTGCTGAATGGATTTAGCACGCACATTGTGCGCATACTGGGGTCCCAGTGTCAATTTCCGCTCCGCGTACGCTGGGAGAGCATTCAAGGAGGTGTGCGTGGGGAAGCGAGTCACCCTTGCGGATGTCGCGCGCAGAGCCGGGCTGTCACCGTCCGCCGCATCGATGATCCTCAACGGCCGCCCCGACACCCGCCTGTCGGCCGATGCCCATGAGCGTGTGCACGCCGCCGCATCCGAGCTCGGATACCGACCGAACGTCGCCGCCAGGGCGCTGCGCACCGACACCACCCACACGATCGGCTTCGTCTCCGATCACGTCGCCACGACCCGCTTCGCGAGCGGACTCATCAAGGGGTCCCTCGAAGCCGCGGAGGCGGCGGGGCACGTCGTGCTGGTCGCCGAGACCGGCGGTGAACCGGAGCGTGAGGTCGAAGCGGTCTCGGCGCTGCTGGATCGTCAGGTCGACGGGATCATCTTCGCCTCCATGCGAGCGCGGGAGACCTTCGTGCCGCCCTTGCCCTCGCGCACGCGCATCGTGATGCTCAATGCGACGAACGACGTGCACACCTGCAGCGTGCTCCCCGACGAGGAGACCGGCGGGCGGCGGGCGGTCGAGCTGCTCGCCGACGCCGGTATCACCGAGGGCATCGTGCTGCTCGGCTACGACGCCGAGGCGGAGCGCGACGTGTTCCGCTCCGAGACGGTCGCATCCCGCATCCGCGGCATGTCCGAAGCGCTCCGCGAGCGCGGCATGACGCTCGCGCGCTCGGAATCCATCTGGCTGTGGGAGCCGGCGAGCGGCCACGAGGTGATCTCACGCCTGCTGAGCGAGGGCGAGCGACCGAAGGCGATCATCTGCCTCAACGACCGGCTCGCCTTCGGCGCCTCGCAAGCGCTGGCCGAGGCCGGTCTCGGCATCCCGGACGACGTGTCACTTGTCTCCTTCGACAACGACGAGCTCGCGGCCTACCTGCGACCGGGCCTCACCACCATCGGGTTGCCGCACGAGGAGATGGGCCGTCGTGCTGTCGAACTGCTGCTCGAGCCGGACGGCCCGCCACCCGGCATCCACCTCGTGGAGATGCCGGTCGTCGTGCGCGCCTCCGTCCGATCGGCGGCCCCCGGCTAAGCGCCGGCGGGCGAGTAGCCGATCAGCCAGGTCACCCCGAAGGCGTCGCGCACCTGCCCGTCGACGTCACCCCACGGTCGCTCCCCCATGGCCTCGATGACGGTTCCGGTTGCGGCGAGCGCGTCGAACCATCGTCGGGACGTGGCTGCGTCGCCGGCGCCCAGCAGCGCGAAGAGCACGCCGTGCACCTGGACGGATGCGGCGCCGTCGGCTGCATCCGAACCGAACAGGTCGACGGGACCGCGCAGTTCGCCGTGCGCGATCCACGACGGCGCGCCGTCCTGGCGGCCGAACTCGGCGAAGGTGTGGAGCTCCAGCTCACCGCCGAACACGTCGCGGTAGGTCTTCAGCGCGTCCGCGGCGATGCCGGCGAACTGCAGGTACGGGACGGGGGCGGCCATTCCGGCAGGCTACCGCTCACCCCCGACCCGCTGCGCGATCAGACGAGCCAGGCACGCTCGTCGCCGCTGAAGCGATTGACGGCGCCCGGCATGGACGTCGCCCGCTCGTACATGCGCGCGAGGCCGGGCATCACCGCCTGGTTGCGCTCGTCGAGGCGGTCCTGGCGCTCGATGATCTCGTCGAGGCGCTCGGCGAGCTCGGCACGCGCGGCACGCTCGTCGACCGTGATCACCTCGCCGCCGGCGACGACCACGCGCCCCTGCACCATGACGATGTCGATCGAGGAGCCGTTCTCGGAGTAGACGAGTTGCAGGTCCAGCTTCTGACGGGGCGTGAAGGCCATGGTCTCGAGGTCGTAGATCACCAGGTCCGCCTGCTTGCCGACTTCGAGCGAGCCCACCACATCGTCGAGCACGGCGCTGCGCGCTCCCCCGATCGTGGCCGCGGCCAGCACCTCGGCGACTGTCGGCCACTGGTCGATGTCCGGCCCGGTCACCTTGTGCAGCAGAGCCGCGGTCTTGACCACATCGAGCATCCGCGGCGAATCGCTGCTCGAGCAGCCGTCCGTGCCGAGGCCCAGGTTGACGCCCGCGTTCTGCAGCATGCGCCACGCGGCGATCCCCGAGCCGAGCTTGAGGTTGGAGATGGGGTTGTGGGAGATCGAGGTGCCCGCCGCAGCGACCGTCTGCATGTCGGCATCCGTGAGCCAGATCCCGTGGGCGAGCGTCGTGTGGGGCGAGAGGGCACCGATCGACGCCATGTAGGAGACGAGGCTCCCGCCGTACGACTCGTCCCCGGTGACCAGCTGCGTCTTGGTCTCGAGCACGTGGATGTGGCATTCCGCCCCGAACTCGAGCGCCATCTCGGTCGCCCCGGTCAGCAGCGCCGGCTCGCACCGCTGCGGGGCGGAGGGCGCGACCATGAACCGCAGCCGGCCGTTCGCGCGACCGTGGTGCGCGGCGAAGGCCTCGCGGGCGAACCTCAGATACGCCTCGGTGGACGGCACGTGCGCGGAGCGGATCTCGCGCACCACGTCGTCGGGCAGGTACTCCTCGGCGAAGGGCACCGTGTCGAGGAAGGGCCGGTTGATGACGTGTCCCGAGACGTTCGCCCGCACGCCCAGTTGCTCGTAGGCGTCGAAGACCGCGGCGAGCTGCTCGTGGTCCTGCCCCGGGGTCTCGAGCACGTCGTCGACGAGCGTCGTGACCCCCGCCTTGAGCGACTCGATACCGAAGAGGGTCGTGCGAAGACGCACGAGGTCCGGCGCGACGCGGCTGTCGCCGAGGATCGGATACGACATCGCCATCCACATCTCCAGCGGCAGATTGTCGTAGCGACCCTTGTAGAGCATCTCCCACGAGTGGGTGTGCGCGTTCACGAAACCGGGTGCGACCAAGCGGTCGCGACCCTCGACGATCTCGTCGCCGGGCTCGGGCTGGAGGTGCTCGCCGATCGCGACGATGACGCCGTCGGCGATCCGGATGCTGCGCACGATCGGGGTGCTGCCCGAGATCGGGTCCATGGTGATGACGTGGGCATCGCGGATGAAGGTGCTCATGGTGGTTCTCCGTCGAGGGGTGGGGCGAGGCGGCGCGGGGCGGGGATCCTCAGCGGGCGGATACGGTCTCGCGGGGCTCGGCCGCATCGGTGAACTGCTGCGCCTCGATCCAGCGCTTGTGGCTGGTGCGGGCCAGCAGCCAGTAGGTGAGGCCGGCGGCGACGCCGCCCGTGAGCCAGGAGATGTCGAGGCCGCCGAGCGCCTGCGAGCCGAGACCCTGCAGCGCCGGCACCATCCCGTTCAGGAACAGCCAGGTGAAGACGATCCCGACGAAGAAGGCGATCAATGCGCGCGGGTTGACGTCGGGCAGACGCGTCGATCCGACGGCGTCGAACAGGTGGTCGAACCGGCGCGAGCGGCGCTCGAAGATGCCGTAGTGCACGAGCATGATCGCGCCCCACGTCGCGACCCAGCCGACCACCCCGACCAGCCACGCGTCGAGGGTCTGGGCCGCATCCTCCTGGAAGATGAAGAAGACGGCGGCAGCGAGCGAGAGCACGCCGACGAGGATGTTGAGGGCCTTGCGGCCGACCTTGAGATCGAGCGCCTGGGCGGCGACGCTGAAGCTGTAGATGTTGAGCACGTTGGTCGCGATGGGCCCGTGCAGCACGAGGAGCAGGACCGGGATCGCGAGGGCACCGAAGTTCTCGACGATGAGCTGGCCGGGATCGACCGTGCCGTTCTTCGTCGCGAGGGACGCTCCGAGCAGACCGAGCCAGATGACGGGGATGAACTGCCCCAGCGCACTGGCGAGATAGAGCTTGCGACGGGGCACGCTCGTGCTGATGAAGCGCGAGTAGTCCGCCGCGTAAGTCAGCCAGGTGATGCCCCAGCCGATGCCGATGGCGGTCATCACGGCCGACATCGCGACGATGCGGTCGCCACCGGAGAGCTCCGCGCCGGCGGGACCCGCGTAGCCCCAGTCGATGTCGAGGAAGAACCACGCGACGATCGACATGATCACCAGCACGAGCACGGTCGGGGGCACCGTCCACCGCTCGAACGCCGCGATCGCCTTGTATCCGGCGAGCGCCACGCCCACCTGGATCGCCATGATGAGGGCGGCGATGCCGATCTTCCAGCCGATGTTCGCCTGGGTCGGATCCAGCCATCCCAGCTCGCCGAGCAGGGCCGTCACGAGGTCGAGGACGATCCACGTGTTGACGGCGCACCATCCGATGACCACGACCGCCTGGATCACCGAAGGCAGGTAGTTGCCCCGGCGGCCGAACACGGCGCGGCCGAGGAGCATGCCGGTGACGCCGGTCTTCTGACCGAACAGCACGAAGATGCCGAACAGGCCCATGCCGATCAGGTTGCCGATCACGAGCACGAGCATCGTGTCGAGGAGGCTGAGTCCCATGCTGATGCCGAGCGCTCCCAGCACCCAGTTGATGGGGGCGATGTTGGCGCCCATCCAGATCCAGAACTGACCGGAGACGCGGGTCGTTCGGGCGGACTCGGGAATCGGCTGGAGCGTCTCTTCGATGTCGTGCGGACTGGCAGAAGACATGGGCGGTGTCCTTCTCGCGAGGTGGAGCGATCAGTGGAGCGGGTCGCCACCCAGCATGCGGCGGCGGTGTTTCCGCGCTCGCGGCGCTCTGTAAACTCGCGGTCACGGCGAATGGACAGAATGTATGCCCCTCCTGCTCGATCAGATCCTCGCGGACGCCGTCGTCCAGAAGACCGAACCCGAACTCGTCTGCGGCATCGCATCCGAGGTGGATGTGCGCTGGGTGCACGCGAGCGAACAGCTCGACATCGCGCCGCTCCTGCGCGGCGGGGAGCTCATCCTCATGGAGGGGGTCAACCTCGTCTCGGCGAATGCGGCCCAGCTGCGGACCTACGTCGACACCCTCGTCGCACGCGACATCGCCGCGCTCGCCGTGGAGACGACACCCCGCCTCCCCCGCATCCCCGAGGCGCTCGTCGAGCACGCGGAGGCGAGCGGCCTGCCCGTGATCCACCTGCACCGCCGGGTGCCGTTCGTGCAGATCTGCGAGAGCATCAACAGCCAGCTCGCCGACGTGAGCCTGCGGCGCCTGCGCATCGCCGATCAGATCTCCCTCGCCCTCTCGGAGGCGATCGAGAACCTGGCGAGCATCGACCAGTTGCTAGCCCTCATCCGGGATCAGGCGAACTCGTCGACGCACCTCACGTCGCTGTCCGGGCAGACACTGGGAGTCGCGCTCATCGAGGCCGACACGCCGTCGCTCGGCATCGAGTACACCGCACCGGTGTCGTTCGGCGGCACGGTCGTGGCCACGCTGACGCTGCGCCCGGCGGCGGACGCCGACATCCACCTCATCTCGGGCGCGTTGTCACGAGCGCCCGAGATCCTCGCCATCGCGCTGCTGCGCACGCATCCGCTCTCACCTCACGACCGGCGGCGGAGCCGGTTCATCTCGCTGCTGGCGTCGAGCGGGCCGCGCACCTCCGCCGCCGAGCACGCGCGTGAGCTCACGACGCTGGCCGTGCGGCTGGGGTTCGAGCCCGACGACCGGTTCATCCCGTTCGTCGTCGAACTCGACGACGCCTCGAACGTCACGGCCGTGCAGGACGCGATCGCCGGGATCTCGCCGCGTTCGACCGGGCAGTTCGCCGACGGCCGGTACGTCGGCATCGTGGGGTTCGCCCCGTCATGGGACGCCCAGAACGTGCGCGGTGCGGTGACGGATGCGCTGCGCCGCCTCGCCGCGCGCGGCGGAGTGCGCGCCGCGGTCGGACCCACGAGCGCGAGCGTGGACCGGGCCGTGCGGGCCGTGCGCTCCGCGAGGGAGAGCGTGCCGTACACGTCGGATGCGGAACCGGTGGTGGATGCGGCGAGCATCGCCGTGACGCGCCTCTGGCCACTGTTGTCGCAGATCGAGCCGGTCGCGGAGTTCATCGACGAGCAGATCGGCGCTCTCCTCGACCGGGATGCCGTCGCGCACGGCGAGCTGTTCGACACGCTGCGCGCACTGGCGGCGAACCTCGGCAGCAAGACGGATGCGGCCGCATCCCTCGGCATCCATCGACAGACCTTCTACCAGCGTTTCGAGCGCATCACCGGCATCCTCGGTCCGCTCGAGCCGGGGTCGGCGCGGATCGGCGCGGTGCTCACCGCGGTCTTCCTCGAACAGGCACGGCGCCAGGCCGCGGCTGCGGCCGAGGCGAAGCAGGACGCGGCGAGCCGCCCGAACGCGTGACGGCGGGGTCAGTCCTGCTCCTCGCGCACGATGGCGGCACCGGCGGTCAGGGCGCTGAGCTTCGCGAGCGCCACGTCGCGTGGCAGCGGCGCCATGCCGCAGTTGGTGCTGGGCATCAGCTTGTCGGCGTCGACGTAGCGCAGCGCGTCACGGAGGGTGTCGGCGACCTCCTCGGGCGTCTCGATCTCGTCGGTGGCGACGTCGATGGCGCCGAGCATGACCTTCTTGCCGCGGAGGAGCTCGATGAGCTCCATCGGAACGCGGGAGCCGTGGCTCTCGAGCGACACGATGTCGATCGCCGAACGCTGCAGGAGCGGGAAGGACTCCTCGTACTGACGCCATTCGGTGCCCAGCGTCCGCTTCCACCGGGTGTTCGCCTCGATGCCGTAGCCGTAGCAGATGTGCACGACGGTCTCGGCCCGCAGTCCCTCGGCCGCGCGCTCCAGCGTCGCCACTCCCCAGTCGCGCATCTCATCGAAGAAGACGTTGAAGGCCGGCTCGTCGAACTGGATGACGTCGATGCCCGCCGCCTCGAGCTCTCTGGCCTCCTCGTTGAGGATGACCGCGAACTCCCACGCCAGCTTCTCGCGGCTGGCGTAGTGACGGTCGGCGAGCGTGTCTATCATCGTCATCGGGCCGGGAAGCGCCCATTTCAGCGGGCGATCCGTCTGTCGACGCAGGAAACGCGCGTCGTCGACGAAGACCGGCTCGGGCCGACTCACGGCGCCCACGACGGTGGGCACACTCGCGTCGTAGCGGTCACGGATGCGCACCGTCTCGCGGCGCTCGAAGTCGACACCGGCAAGGTGCTCGATGAAGGTCGTCACGAAGTGCTGCCGGGTCTGCTCGCCGTCGCTGACGATGTCGATGCCGCGGCGCTGCTGCTCCTGCACGGCGATGCGCAACGCATCCTGCTTGCCCTCGACGAGTGCCTCACCCGCCAGCTCCCACGGCGACCAGAGGACCTCGGGCTTCGCGAGCCACGACGGCTTCGGGAGGCTCCCGACGATCGCGGTCGGCAGCAGTGCGGGCGTCTCTGCGCGGCTCATCGGGCGAGTGCGGGCTCGAGACCGGCCCATCGTGCGAGCACATCACCGTACGTCGCCAGGAAGTGCTCGGCCGCGTACGTGCCCTGCGTGATCGCCAGCTGCGCGCGCTCGACGCGGTCGTAGTCGACCTGTGTACGCGAGAAGTCGCCGTGCTCCAGGCTCGGGCGGTACACGCTGCCCGCGGCCGCGTTCGCGTTGTAGATCTCCGGGCGGTAGATCTTCTGGAAGCTCTCCATCGTGCTGATCGTGCCGATGAGCTGCAGATTCGTGTAGTCGTTGGCCAGGTCGCCGCGGAAATAGAACGCGAGCGGCGCCGCGCTGCCCGCGGGCATGAAGTAGCGCACTCGCAGCCCCATCCGGGAGAAGTATTCGTCGGTCAGCGAATACTCGCTCTGGAGGTACTCGACACCGAGCACCGGATGCGTGTTGTCGGTGCGACGGTACGTCTTGCTCGTCGAGACGCTGATGCAGATCACCGGCGGCGCCTCGAAGCGCGCACGGTAGGCGTCCGAGTCCAGGAACGCCTGGAACAGCGCGCCGTGCAGGGCGCCGAAGTCGTCGGGCACGGTGAACGCGCCGGCATCAGCGGTGACGGCGGGAAGACGCACGCTGAAGTCGTAGTCGCGCACGTAGGACGAGAAGTTGTTGCCGACGATCCCGTGATGCCGGATTCCGGTGTGCGAGTCGCGGATGTGGACGTCGAGCACCTCGAGCAGCGGGAAGTGGCGCTCCTCCCCGTCGACGGCCAGCGCCGCATCCACCGAGACGATCTCGAGCTCGACGGCGTACCGGTCGCCGTTCGGGTTGTCCCACGGGGCGAGGTCGTTGCACCGGCGATCGATCATCGTGAGCACGCTGCGGAGATTCTGCTGCCGGTCCTCCCCGCGGGCGAGGTTGGCGAAGTTCGTCGTGGCACGGGACTCGGCGGAGGGCGAGTAGTCCTCGTCGAACGGTGTCGTGGAGATACGGAACGTGAGCTCGTTCGTCATGCGCAGCCAATCGGGTTCTCGCGCGGCGGGTGGGTCGCGGGGGTGTCGTGCCATCGTGCCGAGAATCTGAACCCATCGGGTAATTCGACGTGACTATGCGCTCCTATAGCCTTCGTCTATGGCAAAGACCTCCGCGGGCATCTCGCTGCAACAGCTCCACTACTTCGTGGAGGTGGCGGCGGAGGGATCCATCTCCGCCGCGGCCGATCTGCTCTACGTCTCGCAGCCCACGATGTCGGCGGCGATGAAGGACCTGGAGGCCCGCGTCGGACGGGCCCTCCTCATCCGGTCGGCGCGGGGCGTGACGCTCACCGTCGACGGCACCGAGTTCCTCGGCTACGCACGGCAGGTCGTCGAGCAGGTCGCGCTCCTCGAACAGCGCTACCTCGGCCGGCCGCCGGCCCGACGCCTGCTCGGCGTCTCCACGCAGCACTACTCGTTCGCCGTCGACGCGTTCGTGCGGATGGTGAAGAGCTTCGGCGCGGCCGAGTACGAGTTCTCCCTGCGTGAGACGCGCACGTGGGACATCATCGAGGACGTCCGCACGCTCCGCAGCGAGATCGGCATCCTCTACCGTGACGACGTCAACCGGAACGTCATCAACAAGCTGCTCCGCGATGCGGGGCTGGCCTTCCATCCGTTGTTCTTCGCAGAACCGCACATCTTCATCTCGCGGAAGAACCCGCTCGCCGCCCGGGGTCGCGCAACGCTCGACGACCTCGCCGATCTGCCGCGACTCACCTTCGATCAGGGCGCGAACAACTCGTTCTACCTCGCCGAGGAGATCCTCTCCACCCTCTCCGCGAAGCAGGAGATCCGGGTGTCCGATCGCGCGACCATCTTCAACCTCATGATCGGGCTCGGCGGCTACACGATCTCCACCGGCATCATCAGCGACGACCTCGATCCCGAGATCGTCGCCGTCCCCCTCGAGGTCGACGAGAGGATCGAGATCGGCTGGATCGGTCAGGCCGCCCTGGGGCTCACCGAGCAGGCGCAGCGCTACCTCGACGAGGTGCGCGCCGTGGTGTCGGGCTTCGGTGTGGAAGTGGCGGGGTAGGGGGCGGGGAGGCTCCAACACTCTCGCAAGTAGCCGAAAGGGCAAGACAGGATAATCACCTTCGCAGCCGCTGCCTTTGATTCAGGCCTCCTGTAGTGGTGAGACATAGCTGCCGCTACGAAGAAGCACTGAGCTTGCGGAATTCAGGGAAGAGGCTCACCTGCACGGGGCCACCCATGCCCGACCACCGAAAACCAACTTGTCCCATCCCAGGACCGGAAGAGAAGAGATGGCCGTCCATCGTCGGACCGAGTAGAGCGGAACTCCGCGCCGTACAATATGCGACACCCACTACCCGCATGCAGCCACGCGCTTTAGCGGGGCGAAACGCGGCATTCCATCCACTGCCGCGAGCGATGGATGGAAAGGTCCACCCGTCGACTAGCTCGTCGGGCAGATCGTAGGAGTCTTTGACAAGCCGATTCGAGAGAACGTAAGTAAGGTTGTCACGACCATCGAACTCCCTAGTGAAGATCTCGCGGTTGAAAGCAACAACCGCCCGGTGAGCCGTTAGCAAGCCCTCCGGGAGACCCGGAGGTGGGGCGTCGCCAGCGATCGACGTGAGCGTGATGCTTCGTGTCGTCTCATAGCGAATGAGAGCGAATTGCGAGCCGACCGGAACCCGCGCCTCCACCATTGCGACCGCGGCGTCTCCCACCGAACAATAGAGTATCGACTCGCCAATATCGTTTAAACGCCCACGGTAACGTACACGGTCAGCGGGAGCTTCCCATACATCAGAATCACCGTTCATCTCTGCGATGGGTAAAGTGAGCGCACCACCTTGCAATTGGCGAGCACGCCACATCGTCCATCCGGCAGGGTAAGTACTTCCCATAATGCAAAGGGCAACGGGTCTACCCTCGACCGCGCCAACGACATCCAAGTATCTGGCGTAGATATCGTTATCATCGCGCGGCGGGTCCCCCCAGAACAGTCTTCTCCGCTCTTCGAACCGAGCCAAGTCGAGCTTGGCCAGGTAGGAGAAGTAATTGCCCTGAGGGTCGCGCACAGAAGAAGGCTATTCGAGGCTTCGCAGGTTCGACTGGTTCCTCGCCGAGGCACTGCGGAAAACAGGGTCCACCCATGCGATCGGGTGTAGCTCCACGAGCGAGCTTCCAAGATCGAGCGACTCTGCGCGCAAGGCGACACCCTCGCCGCGATAGGCAAGCGCTTCGACCTGGCACCTAGCAAAGCACGCACGCAGCTCATCCGCTGCGGAGTCAGCCTTCGCGCGTAACCTACTCGACCTGCACCAGTGACGTCCGCCGCGCTCGATTATGCACTCAGACGTCGCTCACCGTTACGCACCGCTCGACGCCGCCACGTTCTCCAGCGCGCACCCGAGAAGAACCGTACTGGCCCTGGGCAAGCATCACTCCACCCCGGAAACGCAGAAAACCCCCGGTGGAACCGGGGGCCTTGTCTGTAGCAGGAGCGGGGCTTGAACCCGCGACCTCACGATTAT
Source organism: Microbacterium sp. RG1 (assembly GCF_005347485.1). NCBI lineage: Bacteria > Bacillati > Actinomycetota > Actinomycetes > Micrococcales > Microbacteriaceae > Microbacterium > Microbacterium sp. RG1. The sequence continues at coordinate 1,909,660 of NZ_CP034121.1, forward strand.
GAGTCGTGCGCTCTCACCAACTGAGCTACCCTGCCGCGACGTTCCGGCGGCGGACCACCGGATGCTGCGAGCCCCGAGTCAGGATTGAACTGACGACCCCTTCCTTACCATGGAAGTGCTCTGCCACTGAGCTATCGGGGCGCTGCCCGGAGCAATCCGGGCAACCAGAAAAGAATATCAGAGCCGAGGGCCCCGACGAAACACGGCCGGTCAGCCGCCAGCGTGCTGACGCAGCCACGGCAGCGGGTCGATCGCCGTCGTGCCGTTGTCGAGAACCTCGAAGTGCAGGTGCGCCCCGAACGAGTGGCCGGTGTCGCCCACACGTCCGATGAACTGGCCGACCTTCACCGTGTCGCCGGTCTTCACCTGCAACGAGCCGTACTGCATGTGGCCGTAGCGGGTCGAGACGAGCTTGCCGTCGATGACGTGATCGATGATGATCATCACGCCGTACCCGCCGCCGCTCTCCGTCGCGGTGCGCACGACGCCGTCGGCGACGGCCTGGATCTCGGCACCCTCGCCCGGCGTGAAGTCCAGGCCCTCGTGCATGGTGCCGTCACGCATCCCGAAGCCGTAGCTGATCGAGACGCCCACCTTGAACGGCCACTGGATCGGGCTGTTCGCGTTGTTCGTGAAGAAGTTCGAGTAGTGCGTGATGCCCGACTCGGCGGCGAGCTCAGCGGTCGACGCCGTGGAGTAGTCGCTGCGGTTCAGGGCCGTGACCTGCGCATCGGCCGGAGCCACGTACGCCTGGATCTCGTCGCTCGACAGTGCGCTCGAGGTGCCGGCTTTCGAGCCGGTCGCGATCGAGACGGATGCGGCGGCGGAGCTGCCCGCGCCCGAGACCGCCTCGGCGGGCGTCGTCATACCGATTGCCAGCAGCCCGACGATTCCCATGGCGCCGACGGTGGCGGATGCGGCCGTCGCACGCTTGAACGCCGCACCGCTGAAGCGGCGACGCTTCGCCGGAGCGGCCTCGGCGACATCCTGCCCCGCGACGGGCTCATCGGCGATCGCGGCCGCGGCGACCTGGATGGGGGTCTCACCCGTGAAGGAGAAGAGTCGGGCAGCGGCCTCGAACTCGTCGGCGATCGCGTGCGCTTCAGCTTCGTCGGCGAGAACCGCCTCGGCGAACACACGGGCCTCGTCGTCGAGTTCCGTCGCGACATCCGCGACAGGCAACTCGGCAGGGCTCGCCTCCGTCTCCGAAGCGACCGAGACTGTGTCGACGACCGGCAGAGCGATCGGTTCGTCGTCGATGGCATCCAGAGCGACGTCGATGGGCGTCGCCGAAGCGACGGAGGCCTGGGCGAGCGAACGCGCACGGCGGCGGGTCAGTGGCGCCTCGGCGACGGGCGCCTCGGGCTCCGATATCGACAGCGTGACCTCGGCGGCAGCGACGGGCTCCGGTACGACCTCGAGCACCAGCTCGGGCTCGGCGACGGGCGTCTCGGAGCGCTGCGACGACCAGACCGGCGTGGGACGCGCAGCCACCTGCTGCGCGCGGAGCTGTGCCCGGGTGAGTGGAGCGACCGCATCCGAGGTCCCCGAAGAAGCCGCCTCAGCAGCGCGGTTCCGGCCGGAGCGTCGCGTGGGAGCGGTCTCCGCCTGGGGATCTAGGGGGGTCAAAACGTGGTCAGCCTCGGTCTCGGTCGCACGGGAAGCGACAGGGAAAACGGAAGGAGATGCTCATCCTCGTTCGGGCAACGAAGATAACGAATAGGTAAACAATACAACCCGGAGCCTGAGAATGCCATGCGCGCGCATCAGTCTTCGAGTCGGGCGAGCAGAGCGGCGAAGAGACCCGGTGCCGCCGCGATCGTCATCTCGCGATCGGCACGCTTGCCGTCCAGTCCCGCCACGACGCCGCCGGCCTCGGTGACGATGAGGGCCCCCGCCGCATGGTCCCACGGCCACAGGCCCTTCTCGTAGTAGCCGTCGATGCGACCGGCCGCGACGCCCGTCAGATCCAGCGAGGCCGCACCGATTCTGCGCAGGTCGCGCGCGAGCGGCATCACCCGGGCGAGGCGCTCGAGCGCCGGCCCGTGAGTCGCGGGGTCGTATCCGAACCCCGTGGCCAGCAGCGCTCCCGCATCCGACGGCTCGGCGACGCGCAGGGCCCGCTCGCCCTCGATCGACGAGACGAGACGCGCTCCTTCGTCCCGCGCCGCGGTGAAGAGCTCATCGACGGCGGGGTTGTAGACGGCACCAGCCAGCGCCTCCCACTTCTGCGGGTCGGGCTCCCCCGACACGGCGGCGATGCTCACGGCGTACGCCGGGATGCCGTAGGCGTAGTTGACGGTGCCGTCGATCGGATCGACGACCCACGTGATCCCCGAGGCGGATGCGGCCGCGCCGCCCTCCTCCCCGAGGAAGCCGTCGTCGGGACGCGCCGCCGCGAGACGCTCGCGCACCAGCTGCTCGACCTCGCGATCGGCGTCGGTCACGATGTCCGCCAGCGCGGACTTCGTCGCGGCGATCTGCACGCCTTCGCGGCGCCGCCGGGCGGCGAGCGCCCCCGCCTCCTTCGCGACCTCGATGGCGAGCGATTGCAGATCCAGAGCGGAAGGCATGTTCCCACGCTACCGTCGCGCGGGGCGAGGGTCCGCCGTTAGCGTGGCGGCATGACCGTCATCGCACCGACCCATGACGTCGTGATTGTCGGCGGGGGCCACAACGCCCTCGTCGCCGCCGCCTACCTCGCCCGCGCGGGCCGCTCGGTCGTCGTGCTGGAGCGGCTCGACCACACCGGAGGCGCGGCCATCTCCGAGTCGCCGTGGGTCGGCGTCTCTGCGCGACTGTCGCGATACTCCTACCTGGTGAGCCTCCTGCCCGCCCGCATCGTCGACGACCTCGGGCTTCGCCTGACCCTGCGGCGCCGACGCTACTCCTCGTACACACCCGACCCGGCCGACCCGGCGCGCGGCGTGCTCGTCGACACCGGCGACGCGCAGGCGACGGATGCGAGCTTCCGCCGCGCGACCGGCAGCGCCGCGGAGTCGGATCGCTACCGGAGGCTGAACGCGCGGGTCGCACCCCTCGCGCGCACGGTCTTCCCGTCCATGACCGAGCCGCTGCCCACCGCATCCACTCTGCGCACGGCGCTCGGCGACGACGCGCTGTGGGATGCGGTCACGGCGCGGCCGCTGGGAACGCTGCTGCGGGAGAGCCTGGAGAGCGATCTCGCGCGCGGCATCGCGCTCACCGACGGGCTCATCGGCACGTTCTCGCACGCCGACGATCCCTCCCTGCGACAGAACCGCTGCTACCTGTACCACGTGATCGGCGGCGGAACCGGGGACTGGGACGTCCCGGTCGGCGGGATGGGACACGTGAGCGCGGAGCTGGAGCGCGCCGCACGGAGCGCGGGCGCCGAGATCCGCACCGGCGCCCCGGTCACGAGCGTGAGCCCCGACGGCGAGGTGCGCTACGGAGGGAGGGATGCGGGGGTCGTCACCGGGCGACTGGTGCTCTCCGCCGTCGGACCGGCCGTCCTCGATCACCTGCTCGCCGCGGCGGGAGCCGACGTTCCGCAGCGGCCGGAGCCGGAGGGCGCGCAGGTCAAGGTCAACATGCTCCTGCGCCGGCTCCCCCGACTGCACAATCGCCACGTCGCACCGGCGGCGGCGTTCGCGGGAACGTTCCACGTGAACGAGACGATGACCCAGCTCGACACCGCGTACACGGAGGCGGTCGCCGGCCGCATCCCCGATCCGCTGCCGGCCGAGATCTACTGTCACTCGCTCACCGATCCCTCGGTCCTGGGGCCAGAGCTGCAGGACGTGGGCGCGCAGACTCTCACTCTGTTCGGGCTTCAGGTGCCGCACCGGCTCCTCGACGGCGCAGACCCCGACGCGATGCGTGCCACCCTGCTGGCGGCCGCAGAGCGCTCACTCGAGTCCGTGCTCGCCGAGCCTCTCGCCGACTGCATCTGGGAGACCCCGACCGGGGCACCCTGCATCGAAGCGCGCACCACCGCGGACCTTGAGGAGTCGCTCGGCATGACCGGTGGCGACATCTTCCACGGTCCGCTGTCATGGCCGTGGCGCGAGGACGAGACGGATGCGACCTCCCCCGCCGCGGCGTGGGGCGTCGACACGGTGCACTCCCGCATCCTCCGCTGCGGATCCAGCGCCGCACGGGGCGGCGCCGTCAGCGGGCTGGGCGGTCACAACGCGGCGATGGCCGCGCTGGCGCTGCTTCCCGGCTGACGCGAGGACACACCCCGTCGCTGCACTGTTGCGTCGACCGGGAACGATCAGCGCGCAGCGCAGCACGAGCCGCTGCGTCGAGTACATGAACCGCGAATGATCAGCGCGGGGGCAGCGGCGGCGGGGGCGGGAAGCCCTCGTACCCGGGGGCCGCGGGAGGCTCCGACGGCGTGACCGGCGCTGCGGATGCGGGCGGCTGGGCGCCGTACGCCGCCTCCGCCGTGGGCGAGACCGTCGGGGGCACCGGGTGCCAGCCCGTCGGGTATCCCGTGTAGTAGGCCTGCCAGTCGGGCGAGCCGTCGGGGAGGACCGGCAGCGGGGTGACGCGGTCGGCGTACGTCGGCCACGCCTGGGGGGCGGCGACCGGCCAGGTCGGCGGCGCCGTCTGGGCGCGGGGCGCCTTGGGACCGAACAGCAGGTTGACCAGCGGTACCAGGGCAGTGCCGACGGCGGCCAGGATGGTCACGGCCACGACGATGCGCCAGTAGACGTCGTAGAAGTCCACCCACTCCTGGATCGTCAGCGGCAGCACGAGCAGCACGACGAGGGCTGCGACGAGGCCGACGGTCACGTATCCGACGATGCGGTTGAACAGGGTGGGAACGCGGACGATGGCCTTGGTGTACAGACGCACGTGGAGCACGGCGAGCTGGACGATCAGCACGATCATCAGGAACGAGAAGAACCGGGCGAAGGCGGTGAGGCCCTCGGCGCCGTAGCGGAAATCGTCGAAGGAGGGCCGCTCCGGCATCCAGGTGAGGAACGCACCGACGATCAGGATCAGCACCCATGCGATCATGCTCGTCAGCACGAACCACCCGGGACGCCGAGGGGCCAGATGCGCGTCGAGGATCGAGACGCCGGCGAAGGCGGCGAGCAGGAAGATCGTGAGGAACGCGCGTCCGACGATGCCGTTCTGAGAACCGATGAGCACCCAGACGACGCTGACGAGCGCCGCGGCGATCAGGGCGCCTATGGCGACCCAGATGCCGGCCCGCACGAGACGGTTCGGGCTCGACGACTCCGTGGTCGGCGCAGCGGACGGTGCGACGGGCGGTTGCGGCGCGGACATCACGGCTCCCTTCGCGGGCGCCCCTCGCCCGCCCCCTCATCCTGGCACGCCGCGCCGATCCGCCGAGGAGGGTTGTGGGCGGTGGGGAGCCCACCATCGACATTCCTGCCAGCGGTTACGCTCTTGCCACCGCACCCCGAGCGAAACGGAAACCTCAGCTTTCACTATTCGGACGGAAGCCGAGGTCGTCGAGGCCATGATTCAACGAGCCATCCTCGGCCGAGTCATCATTGCCAGGCCCCACGGCATCAATCACGAAGGTCGCCAGGACTGCGATAACGCACGAGCCGACGCTTGCGACGACAGAGACCACAGCCCACCCGAGGGTATTGTCCACCCCAACGACACCGGATTCGACGACGCCCACAAGCATCCAACCAACCAAAGGTCCGACTGCCGACAGTGCAACGAAAGCGCCCTTTCGCTCTCCTAGGGATCTGAGTAGGGGCAGAGTTGCCAACATCACAAATAGAGCTGTGAGGACACCGCCGGCCGCACCATAGAACGCGTTGCGCAAAATCCCATCGAAGTCAGCAATCACTCCCGCCGCAAACACCGATTGCCAGGCAAGGATCATCGCTGCGCACGAAACCGCCTCGACCACAGTAATACACGCGAGCGTCAGCCAGTAAATTGCCGCACCGGAGCGCATAGGCGTACTCATAGGCGGAGATCATGCTGGAGCATGAGTCGCACCGATGATCTCGGAAACGCAGGCGCCGGAGATGCAGAAGAAGTCACCCTGACTCCCATGATAGAGGGTTTGCCAATACTGCCCACCGCTCGAGTTCATAAACAATCCATACGCCTCGTGCGCAGGTATCGGCTGACGTGACCCATTAACCTGCATTACGCCGCTCTTCCAGATATTCACATAAACGGTGTAGCGAATTGCACCATATTGACAAAGCGGATTCCCGACCGTGTGGCTGATCTTCGTCTGATAAAGGCTCGCTGAAACCGCTTCCTCGCTGAATACGATGCCATCCACCGAGGCCGTGCCCTGCTCCTTGACGTTTCCAGAACTGTCGTAGAGATACGTCGTGCCGACGTGCCGATCCTGCTGGATCCATTGGGCCCCGAAGTCGATCTTCACGCGGACTCCACTTCGGTGACCGATGGTTGCCCATGGATCCCAGTTGAGCGCGGGCGTCATGAACCCGCGATTGTCACCACCATAACTATCTCCGAGTACACCCGCGCACTGTCCACCGATGCTCTTGAAGAGGTCCCACGCGACGCGATCGTTCGTGATGAACGTGTTGTACAGAAACCAAGATGCCTCGGGTTGCACAGCAAGTCGTTCAATCGCACCCTCGGCTTGACGCGACAACGATGCCGAGTTCGGCGGAAGCGTGTTCGCCTGCAGAATCTTCTCTGTTCCCGCCGACTCTCCGTTGACCGCTAAAACCGAGTAGGCATAGGTCTTGCCAGGCTCCAATTCGGCGTCGGTGAAGTGAGATTCTTCCGTCGTGGCGATGAGGGATCCGTCTCTGCGTACCTCATAGGCGCTCCCGTCGTCGGGCCATGCTACCGAATAGCTCGTCTCAGAGACGGCGGTCGTCAGACTGATCTCGAGCCCATCGGGATCGATAGGGGTCACCTCGTCGAAAGATCTCTCTTCACTCGACGACTGCGATTTGCCGTCAGTGAAATAGTTAACCCCTTCGATCCAATCCCAACCGTCCGCTCCCGGCTCGGGCGCATCCGACCTGATCTCCTGCGCAACCGGCGCGTAGTACGTCCTCAGTAAGACTGGCCTGCCGTCGCTGACGGAAATGAGGGCGGTTTGTTCGCCATAGTTGGGCGCATCTGCATCGATGAGTTCCACGGGTGAACCCGTGCTGTCGAAAACGTGTGTGAAATCTCCCGTCGGAGCTCGAAGCGAAATCGGAGCGTCGTCTGGATCGATGTCGCTCGCGTGAGCGGGAATCGAAAGCCCTCCGACGGCAACGACCCCTGCTGCAATCCAGCACAGACCATTCCGGAAAATTCGTCCCGCGGCATTTCTACCGCCCGGCTGTGCATGCTTCACAATCCTCCCTCACCCGATGCTCATTTGGTTCCTCAAACTCCCACTCTGGCGCATGGCGACTCGCAACGGGTAAAGATGAGAGTTTGCTCATACCAGCCATCTCAAGAGAGTGCCGCGACACATCTCGTTGGTGATGGCGATCACGGCACACACGGCTGCGCGGCGCTCGCGACACGTGGCTTGCCGCCGACAGGCTAGGCGCGGCGGCAACGATGAGGGCAGCGAGCCCGAGCGCCGCATCGGCACGGGCATGCTCCCCAGAACATTAACTACCGGGCACGGGTACGTCAGCGAATGAACGACCCTCAGCCTCGGTGTCCGCTAGGCACGTGGCGCCCGGCGCGCTCCGAACGGGTGGGCGAAGAGTTAGTCGCCTTCCCCAGGCTGGATGAGTTGAAACTACGGAACAAGCAGCCCGGTACCGACTATCTGGAGCGAGCACCTCGTACAGCCCTGAAGACCTATGACGCCCCCGGATCACTCCGAGGGCGTCATTTGGACTCGTTGCTTGTTCTCTCCTGGGGGAGAAGAGGGTCTCGATACCTGGTGGCGAGTGAGGGATTCGAACCCCCGAAGGCTACGCCGGCTGATTTACAGTCAGATCCCTTTGGCCGCTTGGGTAACTCGCCAAGTGCGCACCTGCCCAGCTTGTACAGTCGACCAGAGGCGCGATCTCCGATACTACCCCCTCGCCGACGTACTCAGAAATCCGCGGCGGGCCCGCGCGCGGCGGCTCAGGAGCCCTGATCGAGTCCCGACAGCGCGGAGGGCAAACGCAGCAGCGCGCCCTCGAAACGGCAGGTCGCGGCCGCGACCTCCATCGCCGTGTCGACCAGCGTCACCCAGGCAGCCTCGTCGCTCGGATGCTCGGACAGCAGCGACGCGACGGCGGAAGAGAGCACCGCGTCGCCCGCTCCCATCGTGTCGACGATGACGCCGGGGACGGAGGCGATCGGACGTTCGATCGCGACCGCATCGGTGACGACGCCCGCACCCTGCGCACCGCGCGTCGTCAGCACGGCCACCGCACCGAGCTCCCGCATCCGGTCACGTACGGTGTCCAGCGGTGCCGCGTACAGCAGCTCCGCGTCGTCGTCGCCGACCTTCACGAGATCGGCGAGCGCGGCGAGCTCCTCGAAGCCCGCGACGAATCCGGCGCGGTCGTGCATCATGCCCTCGCGCGGGTTCGGGTCGACCGCGAGCAGCCCGTCGGCGGCACGCACCGCATCCGCGAGCTCGGCCGCCTGCGCCGCGTCGTCGAGCGGGAAGCAGCTGACGACCGTGATCGCCGCATCCGCAATGATGCGACGCTCCTCGTCGCCGAAGTGGATGCGGCGGTTCCACGCCGCCTCGTTGAACACGTAGACCGGCTCGCCGCCGGCGTTGCGGGTGCTCACCGCGCGCGACGAGCCGTGCGGCGACGGAGTCGCCACCAGCTCGACGCCGAAGTCGTCGAGATAGGCGCGGATCCGATCGCCGGGCTCGTCGTCGCCGACCATCGCGATCAGCGTGGTCGGAAGGCCCAGCCGAGCCAACCCGACGGCCACGTTCAGGGCCGCTCCCCCGACGAACTCGCGCACTCCGGTGTCGTCGCGCAATTCGTCGATCAGCGCGTCTCCGATGACGACGACCCGTCCTGCTGCGGTCATGCCTGTTCCCCCTTCACGCGCCCGACGAACGCTTCAGCCCGTGCGCGTGTGCCATCGATGCGGCGGTCGACGCTCGCCCGGATCTCGCTCGGCGCGAGGGGGGCCGCCAACCGCACGGTCTCGTGGCACGACAGATCGGCGCACATGTACGTTCCCACACTGTCACCGCTCTCCCCCGCCTCGCCCGCCCGGCGCGCGGTGAACAGCGCGACCTGATCGCCGGGCTGCATGGTGTGGCACAGGTTGCACATCGCCGATCGCGCACGGCCGTTGCCCTCCGCGGCGCGGAGCACCACGCCCGCAGGCCGCCCCTCGGACTCGGTAACCAGGTACCCCCGGCCGCGCGAGCGCGGGTCGCGCCAGGCCAGGAAGTCGAGGTGGTCCCAATCGGTGAGCAGGAAGTCGTGCGGCATGGCGGCCACCCGGACTTCCTCCGGCGCCGCGTTCACGAACGACTCGCGCACCTGTTCCTCGGTCAGAGCCCGCATGAGACAAGTCTACGAATCGGCGCGGACGCCGGATGCGGGCCGCATCGGCCCATGGAAGAATCGCGGCATGGCAGATTCCTCGTTCGACATCGTTTCCAAGATCGATCGGCAGGAGGCCGACAACGCTCTGAACCAGGCCCGCAAGGAAGTGGAGCAGCGCTACGACTTCAAGGGCACGGACGCGTCCATCGAGTGGAGCGGCGAGTCGATCCTCATCAAGGCCAACAGCGAGGACCGCGCGAACGCTGTCCTGGATGTCTTCCAGACAAAGCTCATCAAGCGCGGCATCTCGCTCAAGAGCCTGGAGTCTGGCGAGCCCACCGCCAGCGGCAAGGAGTATCGGATCGTCTCGACGCTGAAGGAAGGCATCTCGCAGGAGATCGCGAAGAAGATCGGCAAGATCATCCGCGACGAGGGCCCCAAGAGCGTCAAGTCCCAGATCCAGGGCGACGAGCTGCGCGTGCAGTCGAAGTCCCGCGACGACCTGCAGGAAGTGCAGCGTCTGCTCAAGGCCGCCGACCTCGACGTCGATCTGCAGTTCACCAACTACCGGTGAGCCAGGGCTGAAGAACTTTCTCGTCACAGCTCGGCGGCTGCGACGTCTTCCTCGGTGACCGCACATCGCGGTCGCATCGAAAGGAAGACCATGACCTCGCTCGACCAGCTGCCCGCCGAGTTCGCCCGCCGCTTCAACGCGCGAGACCTCGCCGCCCTCACCGCTCTCAACGCCCCCGGCGCCGTCTTCGTGCCCGCCCCGGGTCAGCCGGTCACAGGCGACGAGGCGGTCGCGGGCGCGCTGGAGCAGTTCCTCGCCATCGGCCTGCCGATCTCGATGACCGTGCGCAACGTGTTCGTCAACGGCTCCGTCGGCCTCGCGATCGCCGACTGGACGCTCGAGGGGACCGCCGCCGACGGCAGCCAGGTGTCGCTCGGCGGCAGCACGGCCGACGTCGCCGTCTACGACGAGGAGCACGGCTGGCGGTACGCGATCGACAACCCGTTCGGTACCGTCTGAGCGCGAGCGGGCCGGGGCGGCGCCGGCATCCCGTCGCGCCGATCGCCGACGACCGCAGCGACGACGCCGACACCGCTCTCGACGTCGAGGCGCGGCTTCTGCTCGCCGGCGCACTGGCGGCCATCAACAACCTCCCGGACGAACTTCGCCGACCCCTTCTGCTGAGTGTCGTCGACGGCCTGTCCAGCGCTCAGATCGCCGAACGTCTGGGCCTCACCGCCGCCGCTGCGCGTCAGCGCGTGGCTCGCGCCCGCAAGGCGCTCGGCGCCTGCCGCAAGGCGGGTATGGAGGCAGCCGGCTAGGCAACGCCGCACATCTCGCGTGAGAACGGCATGAGAGTCGTTTCACATTCCGCCGCCGCACGCTCCGGGGTGAAAGCCTGGGGCGAAGCAACACCGCGCGCCGGGGATGTTCGGGTCATCGTCGTCGCGTGAAGCGCGATGTCGTGTCGTGTAGCCCCTCCCCGTCGCGGGAGGGGCTTTCTCGTGCCGGGACGACGGCGCCGTCAGGCGGTGAGGTGCGAGATCAGGATCTGTGTGCCGATGCCGATGAGCACGAGGCCGCCCACGATCTCGGCCGGGCGACGGAAGCGGGTGCCGATGCGGTGCCCGATGAGCACCGCGGCGAACGACAGCACGAAGGTCACCAGACCGATCGCGATGACGGCGATCCACACCGGGAAGTTCAGGAATGCGAAGCTCAAGCCGACGGCGAGAGCGTCGATGGAGGTCGCGACGGCGAGAACGATCGTCTCCCGCGTCGAGAGGCGGGCACTCCCGGCTTCTGCGCCCTCCTTGTCGGGGGTCAGCGCCTCCCACAGCATCTTGACGCCCACGGCGGCGAGCAGCGCGAAGGCGACCCAGTGGTCGAACGGCTCGATGAACGCGGCGAACGCGCTGCCGAGAAGGTATCCGAGCAGCGGCATGAGCGCCTGCGCGAGGCCGAAGGCGAGCGCGAGCACGAGGGCGTTGCGCACGATCTGCGAGCGCAGCTGCAGCCCCTTGCCGAGGGCGACCGCGAAGGCGTCGGCGGAGACTCCGACGGCGAGCAAGGGCAGTGCCCAGAACGACATGACGCTCCTGGTGGGGTGGTGGGAGGACGCGGGCGATGGCCCGCATCCTCCAGCCTGCCGATTTCGGAAAACCGAACTCAACTCCGCCGCACGATTGTCAGCTTTTCGGCTTCCCCAACATCAGTGGAAGCGTGCGCGCGCCCACTGCTCCAGCTGCGCGTACGCGACGCGTCGCGGCTCCGGCGCCGACAGAAAAACGTCGTGCACCGCCCCCTGGATGCGGGCCACCGTCACGAGCGGGCCGAGCTTGAGCGCGGCACGCGCGATGTCGTCCACCACGAGCACAGAATCGGTCGAGGTCATCTGCTCGCTCCAGCGGATCGGCGACGACGAGCGTGCGGAGAGGAGAACGAACGCGGGTGCTCCCACATCCACGCCGGCGGCGATGCGCGCGTGCCCCTCCAGCACGGCATGCAGCCAGCCGGGATGCGTCGCGAAGCCCTGCGCCGGCCGCCACTGCTCGCGGTAGCCCGGTATCGGCAGCACACCGAGCTCGGTCTGCGCCCGCGTGTAGAACCCGAGGTCGACGACGGGCTGCGACCCGCGCGGCTGAACGCGGGCCCGCGCCTGGATGAGGGGCGCGATGGCCTGGCGCCCGAACGACCCGATCTGGAACTCCAGCCAGGGACTGTTGAGCACGACCGCGGAGGCCGTTCCCGGGTGGCGTGCCGACCACAGTGACAGCGTCAACCCGCCCGTGGAATGCCCGAGGAGCACGAGTCGCCTGTTGCGGCGCGGCCCCATCGCGGCGAGCGCCGCCGCGATGTCGGCGTCGTACTCGTCGAGGCTGTCGGCGTAGCCGGGAACCTGTCCCTCGCGCAGGCTCCGCCCGTACCGGTGCAGATCGAGGGCGTAGAAGCGCGCTCCGAGCCGGGCCCAGAAACGCGCCAGCTCTGTCTGGAAGAAGTAGTCCGACCACCCGTGGACGTACAGCACGTCGACGTCGCGAAGCGGCGCGACCAACCGGCCGAACGGATGCGGCAGGTGCCGCACGAGCGTCGCCACCAGCGGACCGTCGTCCGCGGGAAGATCCAGCGGCAGGGTCTGCTGCGCGAAGCCGGGCCCGAGGATGTCGGGGACCCAGGCGCTCATGCCGTCAGCCTAGCGACGCGCGTCCGGGAAGCGACCGATCGGTCGCGAGCTCACTCGCCGCGCGAGATCGCCACCATCTCGTCGCGCGGCACGACCTTGATGCGCGCACGCTCGGCGGGAGCCCCGAGGGCGATCTCGTGCTCGTCGAGCCGGTGCCACCCCTCGAGGTCGGTCCAGCGCACGCCGCGCTCGGCGAGCAGGGCGGGGACCGCCTCCGGGGAGGCATCCTCGGGCTGCCACCACGAAGCCTGGCCGTTGATCAGGTGGCGCACGGTCTCCATCGCGTCGGACTTGGTGTGACCGATCAGGCCGACCGGTCCGCGCTTGATCCAGCCGGTCGCGTAGACGCCGGGGACGACCTCGTTCGAATCGGGGTGGAGCACCTGACCCTCGAGGTTCGGGATCACCCCATGGCGCTCGTCGAACGGGACGCCGGGAAGCGGCGAGCCGAAGTAGCCGACCGCGCGGTACAGCTGCTGGATCGGAACCTCGCGCAGCTCGCCCGTACCGGCGACGCCGCCTTCGCCGTCGGGACGCGTGCGCTCGTAGACCAGCGCCGCGACGCGGCCCGCCGCATCCTTCTTGACCTCGACGGGCTTGGCCCAGAAGTGCAGGTGCAGGCGCCGAGAGGCCTCGCCGCCGGCGCCGTTCGCACCCGGACGGGTGCGCCACTCCTGCAGCACGCGGTCGATGACCTTGACCTGCTTGTTGCTCGCGATCGCGGCGAGCGACGCCTCGTCGTAGTCGAAGTCCTCGTCGTAGACGACCATGTCGACGTCGCGCAGCTCGCCGAGCTCGCGCAGTTCGAGCGGCGTGAACTTCACCTGGGCGGGGCCGCGGCGTCCGAACACGTGGACATCGGTGATGGTCGAGGCCTCGAGCCCGGCGTGCACGTTCTCCGGGATCTCGGTCGGAAGCAGATCGACGGCGTGCTTGGCGAGCATGCGCGTGATGTCGAGGGCGACGTTGCCGTTGCCGATGACGGCGACCGAGCCGGCATCCAGCGGCCAGGTGCGCGGCACGTCGGGGTGCCCGTCGAACCAGCTCACGAAGTCCGCCGCGCCGTAGGAGCCCTCCGCGTCGATGCCGGGGATGTCCAGGTCCGCGTCGCGGATAGCACCGGTGGCGAAGATCACCGCGTTGTAGTGCTTCTTGAGGTCGTCGAGGGTGATGTCCTCACCGAAGCGCACGTTGCCGAACAGGCGGATGTCGCCGCGGTCGAGCACGTCGCGGAGGGCCGTGATCACGCCCTTGATACGAGGGTGGTCGGGGGCGACGCCGTAGCGCACGAGGCCGTAGGGAGCGGGGAGGTGCTCGAACAGATCGATCGAGACGTCGAACGCGCGCTCTGCCTTCAGGAGGATGTCGGCCGCGTAGATACCCGCGGGTCCTGCGCCGACGATGGCCAGCCGGAGCTTGGTCATGGGAGTCCTTTCGAGGGATACAGCGGCGTCGGGGGCGACGCCTCGAGCGCTCTGGTTCGCAGGCGCGGAGATCAGCTGCTGCGGTCGGCGACGGCGTCGGCGAACCGCGTGAGCGCCTCGCGGACCGCACCGCGCGGGAGCGGCTCCAAGGCGGCGACCGCCGCGTCCGACCATTCGTGCGCGAGCGCCAGGGTCTGCTCGGTGGCCGCGTGCTCGCGCAGCTCGGCCAGTGGATCGTCCAGCAGCGCCGGGTCGGCCCCGTCGGCGATCTGAGCCACGCCCGCGTCGATGCGCGCGAGCAGGTCGACGGATGCCGGATCGTCGAGGCGTCCGAGCAACAGATACGGCATGGTCGGCACGCCCGCGCGCAGGTCGGTGCCGGGCACCTTGCCGGTCTCGGCCGCATCCGCCGAGAGGTCGATGACGTCGTCGAGCAGTTGGAAGGCCACACCGACCTTCTCTCCGAAGGTCAGCAGCGGCTCTTCGTAGGCGAGGGGGGCGTGCGAGAAGAGGACACCGGCCTGCGCGGAGGCTGCGATGAGCGAGCCCGTCTTGTCGCTCAGCACCTGCAGGTAGAAGTCGACGGGGTCATCGCCCGCCTGAAGACCGACGGTCTCGTGCATCTGCCCGAGAACGAGCCGCTCGAAGGTGTCGGCCTGCAGCTTCATGGCCTTGTCGCCCAGGCGCGACATGATCTGGCTCGCGCGGGAGAACAGCAGGTCTCCGGTGAGGATGGCGACGCTGTTGCCCCAGACGGAGTGCGCGGCGGGCACACCCCGGCGCACATCCGCACCGTCCATGACGTCGTCGTGGTACAGCGATCCGAGGTGGGTCAGCTCGAGAGCGGATGCGGCATCGATGACCTGCTCGTTGACGCCGTCACCCAGCTGAGCGGTGAGCACCGTCAGCATCGGACGCACGCGCTTGCCGCCGGCCTCGTAGAGGTAACGGCTCGTGGCGTCGGCGAGGGCATCGGCCACGTGCAGCTCATCGGCGAGGTGGGCCTCGACCTTGGCCAGGCCGTCTTCGACGGTCTTCTGAAGTCGGCGGGAAACGGGACCGGCGAAGACACGGTCGGCGAGGCCGAGTCTGCTCGCGAGGTGCGCGCCAGGCGCAGAGGGGCTCCGTGTCACTCCTCTAGCCTACCCGCGGGCCGGAGAGGCTCGCCCCGCTGCGGGCCCTCAGTTCTGTGCGGGCTCGGCGAACGGTGCACGCGCGCGGTGGAGCGCCACGATGCCGAACGTGAGGTCGCGGTGAGCGACGTCGACCCAGCCCGCATCCCGGATCCAGCCGCTGAGCGTGCGCTGGTCGGGCCAGTCCTTGATCGACTCGTTGAGATAGTCGTAGGCGTCCGCGTTCGAACTGACGCCACGCGCCACGATGGGCAGGACGCGGTCGTTGTAGAAGCGGTAGAGGCCGGCGAACAGCGGGTGCGGCGGGTGCGAGAACTCGCACACCACGAGTCGGCCACCGGGCTTGGTCACGCGGCGCATCTCGGCGAGCGCCGCGTGCGGGTCGTTGACGTTGCGCAGGCCGAACGAGATCGTGACGGTGTCGAACGACGCGTCTTCGAACGGGAGGGCGGTGGCATCCGCCTCCTGGAAGGTGAGGTTCATGATGTGCCCGTGGCGCCGGACGCCCTCGGCGATCATCCCGGGCGAGAAGTCGGCGGCGACCACCTCCGCGCCGCTGCGGGCCAGCGCCACGGCGCTCGCGCCGGTGCCGGCGGCGAGGTCGAGGATGCGCTGGCCGGCGCGCGGCGCGATCGCGCGCGTCGCCGCGACGCGCCACAGCCGGTCGTTGCCGAGGCTGAGCACCGTGTTGGTGCGGTCGTAGCCGGCGGCGACCTCGTCGAACATGCCGCTGACACGGCCCGGATCCTTGCCGAGGTCGGCGCGGTGCTGGTCAGGGCTCTCGGTCACATCACCAGCCTAAGGCGTGCGTGCGCACCCCTCTCGCTGGGCCTTCCTCGAGCGGGGCGAGTCTAGGCTGGGAGGGTGATTCGTGCCTCGCGTCCTCGGCTGCTCGTCGAGACCCGCGAGATCGACCCGATCGACGATCTGCTCGTCTTCACCGACTCCGCCCGCCCGCTCGTGTGGCAGCGCCGGGGCGAGGGCATGGTGGGTCTCGGCGAGCCGCTCGCCCTGCCGTTCGCCTCCGACGCCGACGCGCGCGCCGATCGGTGGCGCGAGCTCGCCGCCGCCGCCGTCGTCGACGACCCGCTCGAGATCCCCGGCACGGGCCTCGTCGCCTTCGGCGCCCTGCCCTTCGACCGCCGCTCCGCCCGGCCCGGCGCCCTGCTCGTTCCTCGCGTCGTCATCGGACGCCGCGACGGGCGCTCCTGGCTCACCCGCATCCGCTGGAGTGACGAGGCCGCCCTCGCCCCCGCGGCGACGCCCTACGGCGCGCACTGGTCCGCGACCCTGGGTCCTGGCCGTCAGCATCCCGCCGGCTACATCGCCTCGGTGCGCGACGCCGTCGCGGCGATCGCCGCGGGCGAGGTCAGCAAGGTCGTCCTCGCGCGAGACCTCGCGGGCACCGTGCCCGCCGGCTCCGACCTGCGCCGGCTTGTGCGCGCCCTCGCATCCGGCTACCCCGACACGTGGGCCTTCGCGGTCGACGGGCTGATCGGCGCCAGCCCCGAGACCCTCGTGACCGTCGAGCAGGGCACCGTCACCGCTCGCGTGCTCGCGGGCACGACGGCGCGCGGCGCGGATCCGGATGCGGATGCGGCCGCCGCCCTGGCCCTCGCCACGAGCACCAAGGATCAGGACGAGCATCAGTTCGCGGTGCGCAGCGTTCTGGCCGCGCTCGAACCGCACACCCGCGCGCTGCGCTCGAGCGAGCAGCCGTTCACCCTCAAGCTGCCGAACGTCTGGCACCTGGCGACCGACGTCGAGGGTGCGCTCTCCGACACGGCGTCGTCGCTGGATCTCGTCGCGGCGCTGCACCCGACGGCCGCCGTCGCCGGA
The DNA here is from genome assembly GCF_005347485.1 of Microbacterium sp. RG1. NCBI lineage: Bacteria > Bacillati > Actinomycetota > Actinomycetes > Micrococcales > Microbacteriaceae > Microbacterium > Microbacterium sp. RG1. Next base: position 1,926,690 of record NZ_CP034121.1, read on the forward strand.
ACCCCCACGTCGGCCGCGCTCGATGTCATCCGCCGCCTGGAGCCCTTCGACCGCGGTCGGTACGCGGGCCCTGTGGGATGGATCGACCAGGCCGGCGACGGAGAGTGGGCCATCGCCCTGCGCTGCGCCCAGTTCGACACCCCGGACGCGGGCGGCGACGTCTCCCTCACCGCGTATGCCGGTGCGGGGATCGTCGCCGCGAGCGATCCCGAGTCCGAGCTGCTCGAGACGCGGGTGAAGTTCCGCCCGATCGTCGAGGCTCTGGCCTGAGCGCTCAGCGCTCCAGCGGCACCTCGATGAGCTGACGGCCGCCTGCGGGAGAGGTGAGCGCCTGGTCGAGCGCGGCCCGCGTCGTGATCCGGCGGTACTCCCACCCGTAGGCGAGAGCGAGATGCTCCAGCCGCACCGACTGCGGCGTGTACTGCACGCGGTCGATGGCGGCCGCATCCGCGACGCGAGCGACTTCGAGCCCGTCGAAGATCGTGCCGCCGCCGTCGTTGCCCACGATCACCTGGATGCGCGGCTCCGCCTCCGCCGCCGGCAGCAGCAGGGCGCCGACATCGTGCAGCAGGGCGAGATCGCCCAACAGCACTCGGGTCACGCCGGGGCGCCCCTCGTCCTGGCTCGCGATCGCCACGCCCGTCGCGGTCGCGATGGTGCCGTCGATGCCGGCGAGCCCGCGGTTCGCGTGCACCGGAACCTTCTTGCCGCCCAGCACCTGATCGGCGACGCGGACGAGGCGCGAGGACCCGAAGACCAGCCGGTCGTGGGGCCAGCTCGCGCGCCACACCGCATCGACGAGCGCCGCTCGATCGAGAGGCGCTCGCAGCACGTCGAGTTCCGCGGAGACCGCCGACAGCCGCTCGCGCGGGACGGCGGAGGCGAGGCCGTCCGCGTCGGGTGCGGGCGGCGAGAGATCGACGGATGCGGCACGGGAGGCGCGCATCCACTCCCCCAGCCACGCACGATCGGCGTCGCCGGGCGCCACGGAGACCGCGTCGGCGGCGGTCGTGCGACCGTTGAGGTTCAGCGGCTCGCCGGGGCCGCGGATCGCGATGACCTCGACGTCGTCGCGACGCAGCAGAGCGGTGACCTCGCGGCTCAGCGTCGGATGGCCCCACACGACGGCGCGCTCGACGCGTCCCCCGAGCTCGGGATCCGACAGCGCCTGCCGGTAGCCGTGCACGAGCAGGCGCCCGAACCGGGCGCCGCTGACGATCTCGGCGATGAGCGGCCAGCCTCCCTCGTGCGAGACGCGTTCGGCGTCGGCTCCCGCATCCGCTCCGGCGATCACGACCGTGCGCGGGCCCTGCATCAGCAGCAGCGGAGCCGCTCCGGGCTCCTCGGGGACGTCGGACTCGCCGATCCCGCCGCCACCCTGGTACAGCGCTCCGGATGCAGGCTCCTCCTTTTGCGCGTCGGGGGTTTCGTCAGCGCCGGAGACGGCGAACCACGCGGGAAGGGCGCCGGCCAGCGGCTCGCGGAAGGGCAGGTTGACGTGCACGGGACCGGCGGGGCGGGTGCCGGCGCCGAGAGCGGCGTCGAACGCGTCATCGGCGAGCCGGCGGAACATGCGGCTCTGCTCGGACGAACCGTCGGCGTCGATCGCGTCGGGCACCGGAGCGTCGATGTCGAGACGGGTCGCCGGCTGGAAGAGCCCCGGTTGCCGCGTGGTCTGGTTCGCGCCGACACCGCGCAGCTCCGGCGGGCGGTCTGCGGTGAGCAGCAGCAGCGGAACGCCCGCGTGATGCGCCTCGAGGGCTGCAGGCATGAGGTTCGCGACGGCGGTTCCGGACGTGCACACCACGACCGCCGGAACACCGGATTCGCGCCCGATCCCGAGGGCGGTGAAGCCCGCGACCCGCTCGTCGATGCGCACGTGCACCCGCGCGCGCCCCGACGTCTCGGCGGCGGCGGCGACCAGCGCGAGCGCCTGCGACCGCGAACCGGGGCTCACCACGATGTGCTCGACGCCGCGCTCCAAGAGCTGCGCGAGCAGCGCCGCAGCCGCATCCGTCGCCGGCGCGCGGCCGGCGTCTTCGGGCGTCGTCATCTCAGCGCGGCTCGTCCTCGTCGGGCCGATGCGGCGCGGGATGTCCCGGTGCCTCCGGCGAGCGGGGGGTCTCGTCGTCGGAGTCGAGCTGTGCCAGCTCCTCCTCCAAGCGGCGGATGCGCTCGTCCTGGTCGCTGATCGAGCCGATCGTGCGGAGGAAGTCCGGATCGTCGTCGGGTGCCCGCCGCACCGGCGCCGCGTTCTTGCGCGCGCGCCCGGTCACGAACCACAGGATGCCGCCCACGACGGGCAGCAGGATCACGATGACCAGCCAGGTGCCCTTGCTGACGCCGCGGTGACGCGAGGCCGGTTGCACCGCGCAGTCCACGACCGTGTAGACCCAGAAGACGACGGCAACCAGCGCCAGAATGAGCAGGAGCCGGACCATTCCCCCATCCTAGGCCGCGCGGCCTGCACGGGCCCCGAGAGCGCAGGCGCTCGACGCGTAGGATGAGGGGGTGAAGGCCCGTCCCGCGATCGTCTATTCGTTGCTGCGCGTTCTCGCGTTCCTCGTGCCGTTCGCGATCCTCATGCTCTTGCCCGTGTTCCAGGAGCTGTACTGGCTCGCGGCCATCTTCGCCGCGCTGATCGGGCTGAGCCTGTCCATCCTCTTCCTGCGCCGCCCCTTGGCGGAGGCGACGGCCGATCTCGGCAAGCCGCGCGAGCCGCGCCGCCCGCTCGGTGCCGACGACGCCGAGGCGGAAGACGCCGCATCCGGGGACTGAGTCCTCAGCCCTCGCGCACCCGCCGCGAGCCGGGGCGGACCATCGCCGTCGCGTCGGGGGTGTCGAAACCGAACTGCCGGTACAGGCCGTGCGCGTCGCCGGTGAACAGCGTCCAGCGGAACTCGGCACCGGGACCTTCGTCGATCATGGTGCGCACGAGGAGCTTGCCGGCGCCGGCGCCTCGTGCCGCGGGATCGATCACCACGTCCGCCAGGTACGCGTCGTTGACGCCGTCCGAGACGGCGCGCGCGAAGCCGACCTGCGCTCCTGTCGCCTCGTCGTAGACGCCGACCACGCGCCACGCCCCGTCGATCTGCCGCTCGATCTGCTCCCGTGAACGCCACCGATGCCAGTACACCTCGCTCGAGAGCATCCGCCAGATCCAGGCGCGGTCGAGGCGAGCCGGATCGGAGTCCGCGACGAAGACCATGGTCGTCCGCCGCTCAGCCGTGGAGAGCCCAGAAGACCAGCGCCGCGTAGGCCAGCGAGCCGAGCGAGGTGAGACTCAGCGCGACCACCAGCTCCTTCGGCTCGCGATACGTCCACACGATCAGCACCGCGGGAAGCACCAGCAGCAGCACGAGCAGCGTGAGCCACGCCGGCGGGTAGAACAGCGCCAGGAAGATCGAGATCGCGAAGGGCACGAGCACGATCACGGTGAACAGCACCTGCGTCGCCCGCTTGCCGATCCGCACGCTCAGCGTCTTCTTGCCCGCCTTCTTGTCGGGCTCGATGTCGCGCAGGTTGTTGGCCAGCAGCACGGCGCAGGCGAACAGACCCGCGGCGACCGCGCCGAACCAGGCCTCCTGCGGCAGCGCCTGCACCTGCACCCAGGTCGTGCCGAGGGTCGCGACGAGCCCGAAGAACACGAAGACGACGACCTCGCCGAGCCCCGCGTAGCCGTAGGGCCGCTTGCCGCCGGTGTAGAACCACGCCCCGATGATGCAGACGGCACCCACGGCCAGGAACCACCACTGCTGCGTGCGGATGGTGAGCGCGAGGCCTGCCAGCGCGGCCAGGGCGAAGAAGGTCAGCGCCACGATCAGCACCGTGCGCGGCTTCGCCTTGCCGGCGCCCGTCAGACGCGCGGGTCCGACGCGGAAGTCGTCCGTGCCGCGGACGCCGTCACTGTAGTCGTTGGCGAAGTTCACGCCGATCTGCAGGAGGACGGCGACGGCCAGGCAGCAGAGCGCGAGCAGCCAGTGCAGGGCGTTGTCGATCACGAGCGCCGCACCCGTGCCCAGCAGCACCGGGGAGACGGCGAGCGGGAGCGTGCGGAGCCTCGCGCCCTCGATCCAATCCCCCACGCCTGCGCGCCGCACCGGACGCGGACCTACCTGCGCCCGCGCCTTCTGGGGGTTGCCCGAGACGCCGGGTCGCTTCTTCCTGGTCTTACTGGCCACGAGCAACAATCCTATTGCGGCGACCTCAGCGCTCGATGAGCGCCCGCAGCGCCCGGCGGTCCGGCTTGCCGCTGGACAGCAGCGGGATGCTCGCAACCACCTCGATGCGATCGGGTCGCGCCGGCGCTCCGAGGTCGGCGCCGACCGCCACGCGCACCTCGTCCAGACGCACGGATGCGGCCGCATCCGCTCCCGGCACGACGACGACGGGTGTCTCACCCCACCGCTCGTGCGCCGCGCCCACCACGACCGCGTCCGCGAATCCGGGGAGTCCCCGCACGACGCGCTCGACCCGGTCGAGCGACACGTTGACCCCGCCGGAGACGATCACGTTGTCGAGACGGCCGGTGACCCGCAGGCGTCCGTCCTCGAACGAACCGGCGTCACCCGTGCGGTACCAGCGCTGCCCCGCGTCGTCGCGCACGAAGGCTGCGGCCGTGCGCTCGGGATCGTCGCGGTACCCCTCGGCCAGCATCGGTCCCGACAGCTGCACCTCGCCGTCCGCGATCCGCACGCGCACACCGTTCAGCGGAACGCCGTCGTACACGCATCCGCCGCTGGTCTCACTCGCCCCGTAGGTGCGCACGATGCGCGCCCCGAGGGATGCGGCGCGCTCGCGCACGGCATCCGGAAGCGCCTGTCCGCCGACGAGGATCGCCTCGAACGAGGCGAGGGCCGCACGCACCTCAGGTGCGTCGGCCGCGGCGATCAGCTGGTTCACCTGCGCCGGAACGAGCGAGGTGTAGGTCGGCGTGCGTGCGCCGTGCGCGGCGGAGGCCATGCCCCGCGCGGCGGCGACGAAGCCCTCCGCCGAGAAGTGACCCTCGAGGATCGCCGGTTCATGCCCCGCCAGCAGCGAGCGCACGAGCACCTGCAGCCCCGCCACGTAGGTCGCGGGCAGCGCCAGCAACCACGCGCCCTCCCCGATCCGCGCGGCGGTGGAGCTCGCGCTCGCGATGAGGGCGCTGCGGCTGAGCAGCACGTCCTTGGGGTAGCCGGTCGACCCCGAGGTCGTGACGACCGCCGCGACCCCCGCCGGCACCGGCACCGGCGCTGCGCCGCCGAGGTGCACGGCGGGACCGGCGCCGTCGAGCGCCGCGCGCACCGCCCCCAGCACCCCGCGGGCGCCCGGCGCCGACGGGGGCCGGGCGGTCAGTAGTGCCACGGGTAGGGCGACCAGTCCGGCTCGCGCTTCTCCAGGAACGCGTCGCGCCCCTCGACCGCCTCGTCGGTGCCGTAGGCCAGGCGGGTCGCCTCGCCGGCGAAGACCTGCTGCCCCACGAGCCCGTCGTCGACCGCGTTGAAGGCGAACTTCAGCATCCGGATCGCCGTCGGAGACTTCGTGAGGATCGTGCGTGCCATCGCGATGGCCTCGCGCTCGAGCTCGGCGTGCGGCACCACCCGGTTGACCGCGCCCATCTCGTAGGCGCGCTGCGCGGAGTACTCCTCCGCCAGGAAGAACACCTCGCGCGCGATCTTCTGACCGACCTGACGAGCCATGTACGCCGAGCCGTAGCCCGCGTCGAAGGAGCCCACATCGGCATCCGTCTGCTTGAACCGGCCGTGCTCGGCCGAGGCGATCGACAGGTCGGCGACGATGTGCAGCGAGTGCCCGCCGCCGGCCGCCCAGCCGGGGATCACGGCGATGACGACCTTCGGCATGAACCGGATCAGGCGCTGGACTTCGAGGATATGCAGGCGCCCGGCCCGTGCCGGATCGGCGACCGTCGTCTCGTCCTCGGAGTACTTGTAACCGTCGCGCCCGCGGATGCGCTGGTCACCGCCGGAGCAGAAAGCCCAGCCGCCGTCCTTCGGGCTCGGGCCGTTGCCCGTGAGCAGGACGACCCCGATGCGCGGGTTCTGGCGAGCCGCATCCAGCGCGCGGTACAGCTCGTCCACCGTGTGCGGGCGGAAGGCGTTCCGCACCTCGGGGCGGTCGAACGCGATGCGCGCGATGCGGCCGTCGTGCGAGACGTGCGCCGTGATGTCGGTGTAGGAATCCGCCCCCGGGGCGAGTTCCCACTCCGCCGGGTCGAACAGTTCTGAGACGGTCATGCTCAGCCGTTCTTCGCGTCGCGCCAGCGCAGCCAGCGGCGAGCGATCTCCGGGTCGTAGTCGGGGCCGTTGAGCCCGAGTGTGAAGGTGCGCACGCCTGCCGCGAACAACGCGTCGGCATACTCCTCGTCGCGATCCTTCAGCTCGTTCGAGATCACGAGATTCGAGACGTCGCGGCCCTCGGTCTCGGCCCACTTCTCGATCACGCCGATCTTGTGCGCGATGTCCTCCGGCGCGACGAAGCTGTGCCAGATGTCGGCGTGACGCGCGACGAGCCGCAGCGTCTTCTGCTCGCCCGCGCCGCCGATGAGGATCGGGATGCGGCGGGTCGGCGCCGGGTTCAGCTTGCCCCACCGCGTCGTCACGCGCGCGAGGCCGTCGGCGAGGTCGTTCAGCCGTGAACCTGCGGTGCCGAACTCGTAGCCGTACTCGTCGTAGTCGCGCTGGAACCAGCCCGAGCCCGTGCCGAAGATGAATCGTCCCTCGCCGCCCTTGGCGCTGATGTGGTCGATCGTGCGGGCCATGTCCGCCTGCAGATCCGGGTTGCGGTAGCTGTTGCAGTTCACGAGGGCGCCGAACTCGACGCGCTCGGTCTGCTCCGCCCACGCGGCGAGCATGGTCCAGGACTCGAAGTGCGCGCCGTCCGGGTCGCCGTGCAGCGGGTAGAAGTGGTCCCAGTTGAACAGGATGTCCACCCCCATGTCCTCGAACCGCACGACGGCGTCGCGGATGTCGGAGTAGGCGGCGTGCTGCGGCTGGAGCTGGAGCCCGAGGCGGACCGGAGTATCGAGAAGAGGCATGCCGTCAGCCTACGACCGCACGCACAATGGAGCGGTGACTCCCGCGCTCGCCGACATCCGCTCGAACCTCCACGTCGTCGCGCTTCCGCTGCGCACCCGCTTCCGCGGCATCGACGTGCGCGAGGCGCTCCTGTTCGAGGGGCCCGCCGGGTGGGCGGAGTTCTCCCCGTTCACCGAGTACGACGATGACGAGGCGGCGACCTGGCTGGCCGCGGCGATCGACTTCGCCTGGAACGCCCAGCCGGATGCGGTGCGCGCCCGCATCCCGGTCAACGCCACCGTTCCCGCCGTCCCCGCATCCGCGGTGGCGGAGGTGCTCAGCCACTTCGACGGCTGCCGCACCGCGAAGGTGAAGGTCGCCGAAGCCGGGCAGACCCTGGCCGACGACGTCGCGCGCGTCGCCGCGGTGCGCGAGGCGATGGGGCCGGCCGGCCGCATCCGCATCGACGCGAACGGCGGGTGGAACGTCGACGAGGCGGAGCACGCGCTGCGCGCACTCGCCGAGTACGACCTCGAGTACGCCGAACAGCCGTGCGCGAGCGTGGCGGAGCTCGCCGAGCTCCGCTGGCGCGTGCATCGTTCCGGCATCGACATCGCCGCCGACGAGAGCGTGCGCAAGGCCGTGGATCCGCTGCGCGTCGCCCGGGAGCAGGCGGCCGATCTGCTGGTCGTCAAGGCGGCGCCGCTCGGCGGTGTGCGCCGGGCGCTGCGGATCGTCGCGGATGCGGGGCTACCCGCCGTCGTCTCGAGCGCCCTGGACACCTCGGTGGGGCTCGGGATGGGACTCGCCCTCGCGGCAGCGCTGCCCGCGCTGGACTACGACTGCGGATTGGGCACCGCGTCGCTGCTGGCGGCCGACGTGACCGCCGAGCCGCTGCGCGCCGCCGACGGCGCGATCGAGGTGCGGCGCGCGGTGCCGGACGCCGACCTGTTGGGCAGCTATGCCGCCTCGTCCGCCCGCCGCGTCTGGTGGGAGGAGCGCCTCGAGCGCTGCTACGGCCTCGTCAGCGGCGCGGAGCTCACTCTGCGTCGGTGACCGCCGCCGCCAGCATCGCGGTGCGCTGGGTGAGCAGATCCTTCGCGGCCAGGGGGGCGAGGCCCGAGATGACCGAGAAGGCGCAGGTGGCGTCCCAGACGTCGAGCACCAGGCGCGCGAACTCGATCGCGGGGATGCGCAGCCGCAACCGGTAGGCCCCCGCGACATCGGCGACGATCTCTGCGACCCGCTCCGCCATGGCCGCCTCCCAGGCGAGGTAGGCCCCGGCGAGCCGCTCGTCGCGCATCGCGTTCGTGCGGATCTCGCTCATCAGCACGACACCCGTCGGCCCGTCGGTTCCGACGTCGAGGATGCTCGTGACGAGCTCGGCGACGCTGCGATGCACCGACGAGTCCTCACCGAGCTCTCGCACCCGCTCGGTCACCCGTTCCAGCTTCTGGTCGGCGACCTGCTGCATCAGCCCGAGCAGCAGCTCCTCCTTGGAGGCGAAATTGGAGTAGAAGGCGCCGCGCGTGAAGCCGGCGCGCTCGCAGATCGCTTCGACGGATGCGCCTTCCAGACCCAGCTCGGCGAACACCTCGGATGCGGCGGCGAGCAGCCGCGCGCGGGTGTTCTCCCGGCTTCGGGGCACGGCGGGTTGCGTCACGATCTCTCCTTCCACCACGTCCATGCGGCTTTCATCGATCGCCCAGGTTCACCACGGAGGCGACTCTAGGATACACAGTTGTATCGGATACACTCCCGTATCGAACCCGCCCGATCACCTCGACCCACGGAGGCGCCGGTGTCCACGCTCCTGTACTCGCTCGGCCGCTGGTCGTACCGCCGACCGTGGCGCGTCCTGATCGCCTGGCTGCTGCTGCTCGCCCTCGCCGGCGCCGGCGCCGCACTGTTCTCGCAGGGCACCGACAACAAGTTCTCCATCCCCGGCACCGAGTCGCAGGCGGGTCTGGAACAGCTCTCGCGCACCTTCCCCCAGGTCAGTGGCACGAACGCGCAGTTCGTCGTCGTCGCCGCCGACGGCACGAAGATCACGGACGACGACTACCGCACGCGCATCGAGGACACGATCGCAACGATCGAGAAGCTCGACGGCGTTCTCGCGGTCACCGATCCCTACGACGCGTCGATCACCGGCAGCATCTCCGACGACGACACCGCGGCGATCGTGCGCATGCAGTTCGACGGTCAGGCGACCGACGTGCCGGAATCCACGCGCACCGATCTGCAGTCCACGGTCGACGCACTGGAGCCCGAGCTCCCCGGGGGCTCACAGGTCGCGCTCGGCGGCGATCTGTTCGCCGTCTCGCTGCCCGGGGTCACCGTGACCGAACTCGTCGGCCTGCTGATCGCGCTCGTCGTGCTGATCGTGACGTTCCGGTCGTTCGTCGTGGCGGGGCTCCCGCTCATGACCGCGATCCTCGGGGTCGGGCTGTCGATGGCGCTCATCTTCGTGGCCACCGCTTTCGCCTCGGTGTCCTCGACGACGCCGCTGCTCGCACTCATGCTCGGCCTCGCGGTGGGCATCGACTACGCGCTGTTCATCATCTCGCGGCATCAGGATCAGGTCCGTGAGGGCGCGGACCCCGAGGAGTCCGCGGCGCGCGCGACCGGCACGGCCGGCTCCGCCGTGCTCTTCGCCGGGATGACGGTGCTCATCGCACTCATCGGCCTCGGCTTCGCCGGCATCCCGTTCCTGACGACGATGGGTGTCGCGGCGGCGGTCGCCGTCGCGATCGCCGTGCTCGTCGCGGTCACGCTGACCCCCGCGATGCTCGGCTTCGTGAAGGGGCGCGTGCGTGGCTGGCGCAGGCGCGACCGGCGCCAGGCTGCGGATGCGGCAGCTCCCGCCCGGCGCGGCTTCGCGGCGCGATGGGTCGCCATGGTGACGCGCCACCCCGTCGTGACGAGCGTCGCGGTCGTGGCGGTGCTCGGCGTGGCGGCGATCCCGGCGACGAGCCTCGCGCTGGCCCTGCCCAACGCCGGTCAGCTGCCGAAGGGCGACCCGGCCCGCGTCGCCTACGACCTGACGAGCGAGCACTTCGGTCCCGGCGCCAACGGCCCACTCATCATGACCGGGACGATCGTGACCTCGACCGACCCGCTCACCCTCATGAAGGACCTCGGCGACGAGATCTCCCGCATCCCGGGCGTGAAGGAGGTCGCACTCGCGACCCCGAACCAGGCGGCCGACACCGGCATCGTGCAGATCGTGCCGGAGACCGCCCCCGACGACCCGGCCACGGCCGAGCTCGTGCGCGAGCTCCGCGCCCAGCACGACCGCCTGCTCGACGAGTACGGCGTCGATCTCCAAGTCACCGGTTTCACGGCCGTGGCCATCGACATCTCAGACCGGCTGTCGGCGGCGCTGCTGCCCTTCGGCATCTTCGTCGTCGGGCTCTCCCTCATCCTTCTGATGATCGTCTTCCGCTCCATCTGGGTGCCGGTCAAGGCGGCGCTCGGCTACCTGCTCTCGGTCGCGGCGTCGTTCGGCGTCGTCGCGGCCGTGTTCGAGTGGGGCTGGTTCGCCGACCTCCTGCACGTGGCGCGTGTCGGGCCCGTCATCAGCTTCATGCCGATCGTGCTGATGGGCGTGCTGTTCGGGCTCGCGATGGACTACGAGGTGTTCCTCGTGTCCCGGATGCGGGAGGACTTCGTGCACGCCCGCCGCGACAACCCGCATCGCCCGGCGCGCGAGATCGCGCTGGAGGCCGTGCGCGGCGGCTACACCGCATCCGCCCGCGTGGTGACGGCCGCCGCCATCATCATGTTCGCCGTGTTCGCGGCGTTCGTCCCCGAGGGCGATTCGAACCTCAAACCGATCGCCCTCGGGCTCGCGACGGGAATCGCCATCGACGCGTTCCTCGTGCGCATGACGCTCGTCCCCGCCGTCATGGCGCTGCTCGGAGACAAGGCCTGGTGGATGCCGAAGTGGCTGGAGCGCATCCTGCCGCACTTCGACATCGAGGGCGAGGCCGTCGAACGGGAGCTGTCGCTGCGCGATTGGGCGAGCACCGGCTCGGCCGTCGTCGTCGCCGACAAGCTCGCCCTGCGCACCGACGCGAGGCCCGTGTTCGGTCCCGTGGACGCGACCGTCGACCCCGGCGAGGCGCTCGTGGTCGCGGCGGAGGATCCCGCCGCGACGCACGCACTGACCCTCGTCCTGGCGGGCCGGCTGAGCCCGAGCGAGGGACGTCTCCGGGTCGCGGGCCACCTGCTGCCCGAGCGCGGCGCCTGGGTGCGGGCGCGCGCCGGGATGGCGCTGCTGGCCACCGCATCCGACCCCGTCGACGACCTCCGACACGCACTGTCGGGCTCTCCCGCGGTCGTCGTGGTCGACGGCATCGACCGCCTCGAGCGACTGCCCCATACCGAACGCGACACGGCTCTGGCGCTGCTGCGCGACGCCGCGGCGCGACAGCTCACGCTCGTCGCCACCGCCGTGGGGTCCGCATCCGACATCGCCGCCGCACGCACGCTGCTCACCGACGCCGGGTACCGCACCGGCGAACCCGTCACTCTTCCCACGGCTCCCGCGGAGGTGCTCGTATGACCGTCCCCATCGAACGCTCCCACGCACGACGTCCCGTCACCTGGCTGACGGTCCTCGGGATCGTGCTGCTGCCCGTCGTCATCGGCGGGCTCCTCGTGGCCGCCCTCTACAACCCGGTCGAACGACTCGAGAACATGTCGGCGGCGATCGTGAACGACGACAAGCCGGTGGAGATCGACGGGCAGCTCGCACCGCTCGGACGCCAGCTCACCGCGGGACTCGTCGAGGGCTCGTCGGACGTGCCGAGCAACATCGACTGGACGATCTCCAACGATGAGGATGCGGCGGCGGGCCTCGCAGACGGCACCTACAGCGCGGTCATCACGATCCCCGAGAACTTCTCCGCCGCCGCAACCTCCACCGCCCCCGGCTCGACCCCGGAGCAGGCGACGATCTCGGTCGAGAGCGCGCCGGACGGACGCGTGGTCGACCAGGCGATCACCGCGCAGATCACGCAGACGGCCGCATCCGTGTTCGGCAGCGCCGTCTCGAAGCAGTACCTGACGAACGTGCTGCTCGGCTTCACGACGCTGCACGACCAGCTGGGCGACGCGGCGAACGGTGCACAGCAGTTGGCCGACGGTTCGGCGAGCGCGGCCCAGGGCGCGACCGAGCTGTCCAGCGGCGTCGGTCAGCTCGCCGCGGGCGCCGACCAGCTCGCCTCCGGAGCCTCGCAGGCCGCCACGGGCGCCGCCGCGCTGCCCGGCGGCGCGCAGCAGCTCGCATCCGGTGCGCGCCAACTCTCCGACGGTGCCGGCACTCTCGCGGCCGGTCTCGACGCCGCATCCGGCGCCGTGGTGAACCAGGACCTCAAGAACGCGGCCGCCGCCACGACGACGGCCGCGAACAGCGCGCTGACGCAGACGAAGAAGCTCGGCACGACGCTCGGCGGCCTGGTCCAGGAGTGCTTCGTGACGTACGGCCCCACGGCGACCCTGTGCGCCGAGCTCGCCGCCACGATCGGCGACGCCGAGAACCCGACCCCCGGCACCGTCGCGGGCGTCGGCACGGCGGCGGGAACCGCCGCCGGCTACGGCCAGGGCACGGCCGACGGCATCGACAAGCTGATGACGGACACGAGCGCGGGCATCGCGCAAGCCGCCGCCGGCGCGCGCGACCTGCAGTCGGGCGCGGGCGGCCTCGCCACCGGCGCCGACCAGCTCGCGGCCGGCGCGGCCCAGCTCTCGAGCGGGGTCTCACAGCTGGCCGGCGGCGCGAGCGCCCTGGCGAGCGGAGCGGACCAGGCCTCCACAGGCGCCACGTCGCTCGCCGACGGCGTGACCCAGCTCTCGAGCGGCGCGGGTTCGCTCGCGACCGGGCTGGACACGGCCGTGGACCAGGTCCCGACGTACACCGACGAGCAGGCGCAGCAGACCGCATCCGTCGTCGCCGAGCCCGTCTCGGCGCAGGGCATCGGCTCGAACCTCTTCGGCGCGGCGGCCATCCCGCTGCTCACCGCCCTGGTGCTCTGGTTCGGCGGTCTCGGATCGTACGTGGCGTTCCAGGCGGTGTCCGCACGGGCGCTGACGAGCCGCCGGTCCTCGGTGACGCTCGCGCTGCGCGCCTTCGCCCCCGGAGCCGTCCTCGGCGCCGTGCAGGGTCTGCTCCTCGCCGGGGTCGTGCAGTTGGCGGCGAGCTACGACTGGGCTGACTGGTCGATCTTCGCGGCGATCTGCGTGGTCGCCGGCGTCTCGTTCGCGGGCGTGAACCAGGCGCTCGTGGCCGTCTTCGGCGGCGCGGGCCGGTGGATCGGAGCCATCATCGGCGCCTTCGTCGTGGCCACGGGGGTCGTCTCCACGGTCCCGGGCGTGCTGACCTCGATCGCCTCCGTGCTGCCGGTTCAGCCCGCCTACGCCGCCATGCTCGGCGCTCTCACGAGTGCCGGTGGGGTGACGGCCGGCGTCACGGTCCTCGTCGTGTGGCTGCTGCTGTCGCTCGTGGCGACCACGATCGTCGTCTCCCGTCGCCGCACCGTCTCGGCCCGCGCCGCCCTCGCCTGACCCGCGGGGCGACGGGGCGCGGCGGCGCCTGACCCCGGGTCGGCCGGTGTCCGCGGTCGGAGGCGCGTCCGGTCTGCCTGACCTCCGGGTCGGCCTGACCTCCGGTCGGGAGCGCGCCCGGTCGGAGAAACGCGCTCCCGTCGGAGGATCCACGCCGCATCCTCCGACATTGGGCCGAATCTCCGACGCTCGGATGCCAGGTGCCGGCCGGAGGCCGGAGGCCGGAGGCCGGAGGCCGGAGGCCGGAGGCCGGAGGCCGGATGCCAAGTGCCGGCCGGAACCGGAGGCCGAAGCCGCGGCGGGTGCGGGCGCCTGCTGAGCCGAGCGTCGGACGCGAGCGGGCCACCGCCCTGCCCCACCCTGCCCCGCCTGGGCCAGGCGCGGGTGCGCCCGGTCGGAGAAACGCGCTCCCGTCGGAGGATCGACGCCGCATCCTCCGACATTGGACCGAATCTCCGACGCGCGGAGCAGCTCCGACGCACGGATGGGCCGGAACCGGAGCCGGATGCGGCCGCCCGCCCCGCCCACACAGCAGCGTGCCCCGGCAGCCTGAAGGCGCCGGGGCACGCTGGTGCGGGATGCGGGTCAGCTCAGGCCGCTGTAGACGTGCAGACCCTTGAAGAAGAGGTTCACGATCGTGAAGTTGAACATCACGGCGCTGAATCCGATGATCGAGAGCCACGCCGACCGCGTGCCGCGCCACCCGCGCGTGGCACGGGCGTGGATGTAACCGGCGTAGAGCACCCAGATCACGAAGGTCCACACCTCTTTGGTGTCGAAGCCCCAGTAGCGACCCCACGCGTCGTTGGCCCAGATGGAGCCGGCGATGAGGGTGAAGGTCCAGAAGATGAAACCGACGATCGCGAACCGGTAGGCGAGCGACTCGAGCGCGTCCGCACCGGGGAGGATGCGCAGGAACCGCGGGCCGGTCTTCGCGTCGGCGGCGGCCGCCTTGCGCTCACGTCGCGCCTGCAGCAGCTGGGTCACCGAGAGCGCGAAGGCGAGCGCGAAGAACGCTGTGGCCAGGGAGGCGACGAACACATGGACCACGAGCCAGACGCTCTTCAGCGGGTCGGCCAGCGGAACGACGTCGACGTGGAGCAGCGTCGCCCAGCCCATCAGCACGGCGACGAGTCCCGTGATGAACGCGCCCAGGAAGCGCAGGTCGTAGCGGAACAGCACGCCCAGGTACACGGCGACGATGAGCACCGTGCCCGTCAGGGCGAACTCGTACATGTTCGACCACGGCACCCGCTCGGCGGCGATGCCGCGCAGCACCGCTCCGGTCACGTGGAAGAGGAACGCGAGCCACGTGAGCGACGTGCCGATGCGCGCCCACACCGGACGCGAGCGGTCGCGTCCGCGTGCCGCGAGGGATGCGGCGGCGCGCTCTTCGCTCGCCCGCACCTGCGAGATCGTCTCGCCGCCGGCGCCGACGAGCTCGCGCTCGCGCACGCGGGCGTCCTGCCGGTCGACGGCGTCGGCGGAGCGGCGGGCGAGGTCGACCGTGTACGCGGTGAACGCGAGCGCGTAGATTGCGACCGCCGTCCAGACGGTGAGCAGCGAGACCGCGTCGAGCGAGAGCTGTTCGGGCATGGGGTCAGTCTACTTTCGGGTCTGCGTCGGCGGTCGGCCGATTCGCGTCGATGATCTCGCCCTCCGCGGCCTCGGCGAAGGCACGTCCGTGCCGATCGGCGAGCTGGTCGACCGCGACGGCGATCTGCGGATCCTCCCCGCGCGCGAGGCCCGCGTACTCGATGAGCAGCTCGCCATCGCGCGGCGTGACCTTCACCCACATCCGCCGGCGGGGCACGAACAGCGCCAGCAGCAGTGCAGCGAGCGCGATCACCGCGAACAGCAGCACCCAGGGTGCGCCGACGTCGTGGTGGATGGAGAGCGACACGAACCTCGGCACGGCCTGCGAGTAGTCGGCGCCCGGCGAGCCCGAGTCCAGGGTGCCGTCGGTCACCTCGTTCTGACTCGGGTCGGCGGCGTTCTCGAACGTGATCGTGCCGAGGCCGTTCGGCAGATCGGTCGTCTGGCCCGGAAGCAGCTGGATCGAGGACTTGTCCGTATCGATGCCGGTGAGCTTCGTCATCCCGGTCGGATCCAGGGTGTAGACCGAGCGGGGCGTGCCGTCGTCGATGCCGAGGTCGCCCTCGTAGACGTCGAGACTCAGCACGGGATAGATCAGATCGGGGTAGACCGAGGTGTAGGCACCGGTGTCCAGCGGCTGCGCCGTCGGATAGAAGAACCCGACGAGACCGAGCTGCTGCGGCATGCCGTCGGCGATCTTGACCACGCCGAGCGAGGTCATGTTGTTGTTCTGGGGCAGGAAGGGCACGGCGTCGCGGAACACGACGTCGCCGTCGGCGTCGCGCACCGTGACGATCGGCGCGTAGCCGTTGCCCATCAGATACACGCGGTCCCCCGCGATGTCGAGCGGGTGGTTGACGCGCACCTCGCCGTCCTGCGGATCCTGGCCCGGCAGCTGCGTGGTCACGTGCGCCGCGAAGTCGCCTGCCTGTCCCGCCGCCGCGGTGCCGGAGGGCTGGTAGGTCACGTCGAACCTGTTGAGGGTGATCGAGTACGGCGAGAGCTGGTCGGCGTCGACGAAGCGTCCGGGGTTGAAGGACGAGTAATCCGTCAGGGCGTTCACGAAGCTCGTGCCCTGCACCATGGCCCGCTGACCGGTGTAGGTCAGCGCTCCGCCCACGCCCACCGCGATGAGCACACCCACGAGGGCGATGTGGAAGAGCAGGTTGCCCGTCTCGCGGAGGTATCCGCGCTCGGCCGACACCGACAGCGAACCGCGGCCGTCGTAGCGCTCGACGCGGTAGCGGGCGGTACGCAGCTGGGCTGCGGCCGAGGCGACGGCGTCCTCCGCCGCGGCCGCGGCATCCGTGCCCTCGGGCAGGCGCACCACGATCTCGCGGTGGTCGTCGAGGCGGGACAGGCGTGCGGGCGTGCGCGGCGGACGCGCGCGCAGCGCCTTCCAGTGGTGCCGCGTACGCGGGATGACGCATCCGATGAGCGAGATGAACAGCAGGATGTAGATCGCCGAGAACCACGGCGAGCTGTAGACGTCGAACAGCTTGAACCAGTCGAGCACCGGAAAGAGATCCGGGTTGTCGGCGCGGAACTGCGTGACACCGTTCGGGTCGGCCGAGCGCTGCGGGAAGATCGAGCCGGGCACCGCCGCGATCGCCAGCAGCAGCAGCAGCACGAGGGCGGTGCGCATGCTCGTCAGCTGCCGCCATCCCCACCGCAGCCACTCGATCGGTCCGAGGCGCGGGGAGGTCACATCGTCGTCGCGCGAGGGAGCGGGGCGGCCGTCGACGTGGTCCGAGGGCCGGAGCGGCTCCGAGACGTCGGCTCGATCAGATGGGGAGCGGGACATTGACCAGCACCCCCTGCAACTGCGACATGAGTGAGCTCCAGACGCCGGTGACCATCAGCACACCGAGAACGATGAGCAGGACGCCGCCGAAGATGTTGATGGAACGGATGTGGCGGCGCAGGAACGACACCGACTTGCTCGCCCAGCCGAAGCCGGCCGCCAGCAGGAGGAAAGGGATGCCGAGCCCGAGCGAGTACGCGAGTCCGAGCACGGCGGCGCGGCCGGGGTCGCCCATGTTCCACGACAGCGCGAGGATCGTCGCGAGTGTGGGGCCGATGCACGGCGCCCATCCGATGCCGAGCGCGAGGCCGAGCAGCGGCGCGCCCACGAGCCCCAGGTTGCCGCGGACGTTGGGCTTGAAGGTGCGCTGCGCGAAGCCGAACAGGCCGATGAAGATGAGCCCCATGATGATCACGACCGCACCGAGCACGCGCGTGATGATGTCGGAGTACTCCAGGAAGAACCGACCGAGCGAGCCGCCCAGCACCGTCATCGCCATGAAGACCACCGTGAATCCGGCGATGAAGAGCAGGACGCTCAGCAGCAGGCGCCCGCGCCCTCTGCGACCGGATGCGGTGCCCGCCGCCCCGCCGAGAAAGCCGAGGTAGCCGGGCACGAGCGGGAGCACGCAGGGAGAAAGGAACGACACGAGTCCCGCGGCGAGCGCCACCGGGATCGCGACCCAGAGCGCTCCTTCGGCGACGATGCCGGTCACGAACCCTCCTTGAGGGCGTCGCGCACGAGCGTCGTGAGGATCGAGGCGTCGCCGAGCTCGCCGACGATACGAGCGGCGACCCGGCCCTGTTTGTCGAGCACGAGGGTCGTCGGCGTGGCCGTGAGCGGCGTGGCGGAGGCGAACGACAGCTTGAGCTTGCTGTCGTCGACCGCCAACAGGCTGGGGTAGCTGATGCCGTTGTCCTTGGCGAAGGATGCGGCGGTGGGCGCCTGGTCGTAGGTGTTGATGCCGAGGAACGACACGTTCTCACCCTGGAGGTCCTCGTACGACTTCTCCAGGCGGGGCGCCTCGACGATGCACGGACCGCACGCGGCGTACCAGAAGTTCACGACGAGCACCTGGCCGGCGTAGTCCTCGTTCGTCACCGTCTCACCGCTGTCACTCACCCCCGTGAACACGATGGGATCCGAACGCTCCGCCGGCGGGGTCTCGATGACCGCGACGCCGTCGGCGCCGATGTAGCCCTTGTTCGAGCCCTCCCGGTACTGGTCGGCCAGGGAGTCGTTCGCCGAGCAGGCGGCGAGGGTGACCGCGAGCGCGCCGGCGACCAGGGCTGCCGCAAGGCGGCGGGGACGGAATCTCATACTGCTCCTACATCGACGGCGCCTTCGGCGGATGCGGGCTCCGCGTAGGCGATCTCGCGCCAGGCTCCCGGGCCGCCCTCGAAGCTCGTCACGCTCGACAGCGCGCAGCGCCGGGCGCGCGGGTCGTGCCGCAGAGGGAGTCCGGCGATCGCGAGGTGGGTCACCCAGATCGGCAGCTGGTGGCTGACGAGGACGACATCGCCCGCGGGAACCGCGTTCCACGCCTTCGCCATGGCCCGCTGCATCCGCGCGACGACCTCGGCATAGGGCTCGCCCCAGCTCGGAACGGAAGGTCGCGTCACGTGACGCCAGTTCAGGGGGTTGGCCAGGGCGCGCCGCATCCGCTTGCCTTCGAACACGTTCCACGGCTCGATCACGTCGGGCTCGACGACGGGCTCGAAACCGAAGAGCTCGGTGAACGGCTCGGCCGACTCGCGCGTGCGCTGCAACGGTGAGCAGACCAGCGCCGTGACGGGACGCTCCTGGGCCTGCACGTGCTCCG
Source organism: Microbacterium sp. RG1 (assembly GCF_005347485.1). Taxonomy (NCBI): domain Bacteria; kingdom Bacillati; phylum Actinomycetota; class Actinomycetes; order Micrococcales; family Microbacteriaceae; genus Microbacterium; species Microbacterium sp. RG1. Next base: position 1,945,498 of record NZ_CP034121.1, read on the forward strand.
CGGCCTGGCGAGCCATCCGACGGCCTGCCGCGCTCAGCCGGAACTCGGGCAGGCGACCGTAGAGGACACGGTCGGGATTGTGGACCTCGCCATGGCGCACGAGGTGGAGGCGTTCGGCGGGCACCCCCCGATTTTACGTGGATGCCGGATATGAAGAGACTGAGCGTCAGCTGGTAGCGGTCAGTCGCGGGCACCCACGCGGCGTCGGTGGGCGAGCAGCGCCCGCACCCGCGCGACGACGAACCACGCGATGCCCGCGGCGACGCCGACGATGACGATCACCTGGAACACCTCCGCATACTGCTCGACGATGTGCCACGACTCGCCGAGGAAGAAGCCGGCGAGCACGAAGATCGTGTTCCACACCAGGCTTCCCGCGGCCGTCAGCAGCACGAAGCGCCACAGCGGCATGCGGGTCACGCCCGCGGGGATCGAGATGAAGCTGCGGAACAGCGGCACCATCCGCCCGAAGAACACGGCCTTGCCGCCGTGCTTGTGGAACCAGGCGACCGTGCGGTCGATGTCTTCCGGATGCAGCAGCGGCACCTTCGCCGCCACCCGGCGCAACCGCTCGATGCCGAGCCAGGCGCCGATGCCGTAGAGCACGAGCGCACCCACCACGGAGCCCGCCGTCGTCCACAGGAGCGCCTCGGCGAGCGTGAAGCCGCCGCGACTGGCGGTGACCCCCGCCATCGGCAGGATCGCCTCGCTCGGCAGCGGCGGGAAGACGCTCTCCAGGGCGATCGCGATTCCGGCCCCGATGGGGCCGATCCACTCCATCAGCCCGACCAGCGCGTCCATCAGCTGGCTCAGCCAGGACTCGTTCGACGAGGCGCGGACAGGCAGAGCGACCTGGGTCATCGGGGTCCTCGAGACTCTCGGTGATGGGGCGAAGGATGTCGTGCGTCGCGCACACGGTATCCATCCCCGGTGAACCGCGGCTGGGAAACCGCCCGCGGCCTCACCGCCGCGGCGTCAGACGGCGGCCCAGAGCAGGAAGGCGCCCACGAGCCAGCTCAGCGCGGCGAGGACGGTGCCCACCAGCGGAACCCAGAAAGCGCGGCGACGCACGACGAGCAGCAGCACGGCGAAGAACGCGGTCAGCACGAAGACGATCCACGGCACCGTGAGCATGGTCCACACCCCGCCCTGGAGCAGTTCCGTGCGGCACACGCGGCCGTCCGCGCCGCATCCGGCGGAGGAAGATGCCAGCAGCAGAGCGAGCGCCGATGCGACCGCCGAGACGGCGGCGTTCGCGGCCAGCAGCACGATCGTCAGGACGATGTCCCACGCCTTCCGCCGCCGACGTGACGTTGCGCGCCCCGTGTCGCGCCGCGGCTGTGGCGCGGGGTGTTCCCGGCGCGGGATCGGCTCCGGCCGGACGGCCGCCGGCGCCTCGTCGGAGCCGACGCGGAACGACTCGGGCGGCAGCCGGAAGATCGCGGGTTCCTCGCCGGGGCGCTCACTGCTCACGCGGCCATCGTACGGGCGCCGGGCACGGCCCGTAGACTGCTCTCTCGTGAGTGAACGCGTTCTGGTCAAGCAGCTGAAGTCCCTTCCCGCGGGAGGTGTCTCGGTGTCCGGATGGGTCGAGACCGTCCGCGATCAGAAGAAGGTGCAGTTCGTCATCCTGCGCGATGAGACCGGCGCGGTGCAGCTCGTGAACCCCGCGACTCGCGAGCTCGGCGAGGACGCGACGGCCGAGCAGTCCGCGGCACTCGCACTGACCGAGACGATCTCGAACCTCGCGACCGGCACGTTCCTGACGGTGACCGGTGAGCTGAAGCACGACGAGCGCGTCAAGCTCGGCGGCGTCGAGATCAAGATCGCGTCGCTGGAGATCGCGGCGGCCGCGCTGCCGGAGACGCCCATCGCCGCCGACAGCGGCCTCGACAAGCGCATGGACTGGCGCTTCATCGACCTGCGCCAGCGCCGCAACAACCTGATCTTCCGCATTCAGACGACGCTCGAGCACGCCATGCGCACCTACTGGGTCGAGCACGACTACGTCGAGATCCACTCCCCCAAGCTCATGTCGACGCCCGCCGAGGGCAACGCCGAGCTGTTCGCTCTCGAGTACTTCGGCGACCAGACGGCGTACCTGGCGCAGAGCCCGCAGCACTTCAAGCAGATGGCGCAGGCCGCCGGCTTCGGCAAGGTGTTCGAGATCGGCGACGTCTTCCGCGCCGACCCCAGCTTCACCAGCCGCCACGCGACCGAGTTCACCTCGGTCGACGCCGAGCTGTCGTGGATCGACTCCTACGAGGACGTCGCCGCGATGCAGGAGGAGCTGCTCGTGGCCGCCTTCACCGCGGTGAAGGAGAAGCACGGCGAGGAGATCAAGGAGCTCTTCGACATCGACGTCGTCGTGCCGACGCTTCCGTTCCCCCGCATCCCGCTCGCCGAGGCGCGCGAGATCGTGAAGGCGCGCGGCTACGACATCCCTCGCACCGACGGCGACCTCGACCCCGAGGGCGAGCGTCAGATATCCGCGCATGTGCGTGAGACGTACGACCACCAGTTCGTGTTCGTCACGGACTACCACCCCGAGATCCGGCCGTTCTACCACATGCGCAACGCCGAGACCGGGCTCACGAACAGCTACGACCTGCTGTTCAACGGCACCGAGATCACGACGGGCGCGCAGCGCGAGCACCGCATCGACGTGCTCGAGGCGCAGGCGCTGGAGAAGGGTCTGTCGCTCGAGGGCCTCGAGCACTACCTCGACTTCTTCCGCTACGGCATCCCACCCCACGGCGGCTTCGGCATGGGTCTCGCCCGTGTGCTGATGCTCATGCTCGGCCAGGACTCGATCCGCGAGGTGACCTTCCTCTTCCGCGGACCCACGCGCCTCGCCCCCTGACCCGTCGCCGCTCTCGCGCACCCCTCCTCGGGTGCCCGAGTTGCGACGCATGTGAGCAGATGCGCCACTTCTGCGCAGCCGCGACAGGTTGATCCTGTGGCGGCTGCGCAGAAGTGTGGCACCAGCGGCGGACCGATGCGGAGACCGCCGCACCGAGGGGATGCCGGCACCTGACGCACCCCGCCGAGGGCACGAAGTATCACCCGAGCCGGCACCGACTGTCGAGTCACGCGACGGGTTCGGGCGCTCCACGTAGCGTGGTCGGACCCGAAGGAGGACCATGCTCGACAACCCCTGGGCGCAGTTCGCCCTGATCCTGGCCATCGCCCTCGTCGCCGCCGCCCTGGTGACGGTCGCGGCGGCCGTCTCCACCCGACTGACCAGGCGACGCAAGTCCTGGCCGAACGGACTCGTGCGCCGAGCGCGTGCACCGTTTCGCACGCTCGCCTTCCTCGTTGCGACATGGATCGCCGTGACGGTGGCCTTCCCGCTCCGCGACTGGCGCCCGATGCTCGATCAGGCGTTCACGATCCTCGTCATCGGCGCGACGGCGTGGCTGTTGGGTGCTCTCGTCGCGTTCAGCACCGATCTCACCCTGGGCCGCTACCGCATCGACGTGCCCGACAACCGGCTCGCTCGCCGCATCCGCACCCAGACGCTCATCGTGAAGCGCCTCGCGATCGTGCTGATCGTCGTGCTCGCCATCGGCGCGGCGCTGCTCACCTTCCCCGCCGTCCGCGCGGTCGGCGCGAGTGTGCTGGCCTCTGCGGGCATCGCCTCGATCGTCGCCGGACTCGCGGCGCAGTCGGTTCTGGCCAACATTTTCGCCGGCCTGCAGATCGTCTTCAGCGACGCCCTGCGCGTCGATGACGTGGTCGTCGTCGAGGGCGAGTGGGGCCGGGTGGGCGAGATCACCCTCAGCTACGTCGTGCTGGATCTGTGGGATGAGCGCAGGCTGGTGCTGCCCTGCACGTACTTCACGACCACGCCGTTCCAGAACTGGACCCGTCGTGGCTCCGAGCTGCTCGGCGCCGTCGAACTCGACCTGGACTGGCGCGTCTCCCCCGCGCGGATGCGGGAACACCTCGACGAGGTGCTCGCACACACCGACCTCTGGGACGGTCGCGCCAGCGTCCTCCAGGTGACCGAGGCGACCGGCGGCTACGTACGCGTGCGCATCCTGGTCACCGCGCGAGACGCTCCGACGCTGTTCGACCTTCGCTGCCTCGTCCGGGAGGCGATGGTGACCTGGACCCAGGCCGCCATGCCGGCGGCCCTGCCGGTCCAGCGCGTGCTCGTGACGGAGCCCGACGGTGCGGCTCCGCAGACGCACGAGCCGACGCCTCAGGATGCGGGACTGTTCACCGGCAGCGCCGAGGCCGAGGCACGTGCCGACACCTTCACGCAGGCGATCCCCGTCGTCTCAGGCGGGGAGGAACAGGCTCAGAGCTCGAAGTCCACCGCGACGCGCGACGAGACCACCGAGCGCACGTAGGTGACGACCTCTTGGTGGGCGGGGTGCTCGATGTACTCGTGCAGGCCGTCGACGTCGTCGAAGTCGGCGACGATCGCCACGTCCCAGTTCTCGCCGCCGAGGACGTCGGCGCCCGAGGAGATGGCGCGGATGCTGGGCACGACGCCGTCGAGGGCGAGGAGGCGCGTGGTGATGCCGGTGGCATGCTCGATGCGCTGATCGGCATCGGTGGCGGCGAGCTTCCAGGCGACGATGTGGCGGATGGTCACAGTGATGCTCCTTCGGGGCGGGTGGCGTCCTCGACGGCGGCGCGCAGCCGCTCGGGGTTCACCCGCCAGTACGCGTGCAGGTCGTCATCGATCATGACGACGGGGATCTTCTCGGCCCACTGCTCGTGCAACGCCGCGTCATCGAGGATGGACTTCTCCTCGAGCTGGATGCGGTCGGCCGCGTCGTCGGGGAGTTCGGCGAGGACATGCTCGATCACCCCGCGCGCGACGTCGCAGAGGTGGCAGCCTTCTTTGCCGATGAGCGTGATGGTTCTCACGCTCACATCCTAGATCGGGTATACGACCTCAGGACTCGACCGGGTAGCCCGCGGCGATCCACTCGCCCGTGCCGCCGTCGACGTTCGTGGCCTCGTATCCACGGGCCTCGAGCGCCTGCACGACGCGCGCCGAGCGTCCGCCCATCTGGCAGATGACGTCGAAAGGCCCCTCAGGCAGGCGGTCGAGATTGTCGCCGATCGTCGACATCGGAACGTTGACCGCACCGGGGACGTGGCCGGAGGCGAACTCCTCGACCTCTCGCACGTCGATGAGAGGAACGCCCTCGCGCTCGCGCAGCTGCTGCACCGTGATCGAATTCATGTCACCAGGCTAGACCGCAGACACGAAGCGCCCGTCCAGGGGACAGGCGCTTGTGTCGATGCCGCTTACTTCTTGTTGCGGCGCTGGTGGCGAGTCTTGCGAAGCAGCTTGCGGTGCTTCTTCTTCGCCATGCGCTTGCGGCGCTTCTTGATGACAGAACCCACGGAAAACCTCACTGGTTGGCGGTCTGGGCGCAGGATGACCTGCTCCCGGGAACGAGGCACCGAAAAAATGCCTCGGATAAGTCTAGCCGACGTCGGCGATCGGCCGCTGCACGGCCTCTGTGACGGCGGATTCGGGCACCCGATAGCTGCGCCCGAAGCGCACCGCGGGCAGTTCACCCGCGTGCACGAGACGGTACACCGTCATCTTCGACACGCGCATGATCTGCGCGACTTCGGCGACGGTGAGAAAGCGCACGTCGGGCAACTCGGCCATGTCCCATCCTCCCCGGGGTCCAGCACACTCTAGGGGGATGCATAGACGCGTGTAAACCGGAGTGACGCGTGTGACGCGCATAGCGACGACATAGTCGGCACCGATGGAACGCCTCATCGTGCACGAGAACCTCTCCTCATGACCACGGACGACCCCACCTCCACGACCCCCTCCCCTGCCCCACCGACATCCGCACCCGCGCCTCCCACGATGGCCGCCGCGGATGCCGCCGCCTCCTACACACCCCCCACGGCGCCGGAGGCGACGCCGACTCGGGTGCAGTCCCGGCGGCCGCGCGGTCTCGTGATCGGCGCCATCGCCGCCGGCGCCGTGCTCGCCCTCGGCGCCAGCTTCGGCGGTGGGATCGCGACCGGTTGGGCGCTGTCGGGAACCGCTTCGACCTCTCAGTTCCAGGACGGCGGGTTCGGTCCGGGCGGATCGGCGGGCGACGGCGAGCGCCCGGAGTTCGGTCAAGGCGGTCCGGGTGGCCCTCAGCAGGACGGCACGATGCCGACCCGACCGGACGAGGACTCGACGACCCCCGACGAGGATTCCGGCAGCGGGTCCTGAGCTCAGCGGCCGCGCTTGCCGAACGCCGCCGCGACCGCGCGGTTGACGGATGCGGCCGCGCGACCGACGGCTGCAGCCGCATTCGCCGCCGGCTCCGGCAGCGTCGAGACGAACGCGGCAGCCGCATCCTCGTCCTCTGTGAGGAAGGGCATGAGCCACGCATCGATCTCGTCGAGCGGCTCGCGGGAGAGGCTGTAGTAGCGGTGCTGCCCCTCTTCGCGCACCGACACGAGGTCGCTCTCGCGGAGCACCTTGAGGTGCTTAGAGACCGTCGGCTGGCTCACGCCCAGCTCGCTCACGATGTGCGAGACGCTCGTGCCGTCTTGTCCGGATGCCGAACGATCCAGCAGAAGGCGCAGGATGTCGCGCCGGGTCGCGTCCGCGATCACGCCGAAGATGTCCGCCATGCGCCTTAGGTTAGTCGGGCTCCGAGCGGAGTACCATGACACGCGTTCCGGTCGCAGACCGCTCCGCATCTCCGAAGGGTCCCACGGATGACGTCCGACTCCGCGAGCTCGGCGACGCGGCATCGGCTCAGCGCCGCGTGGGAACGCATCAGCGATGCCGCCAAGACCTTCACGACCTCGTCGCCGGCGCGCTTCGCGGTCCTGATCTTCTCGGGCCTGATCCTGCTGTTCACGGCGCTCCTGTCGCTGCCCGCGATGGCGGCGGACGGCCGGGTCACCCCGCTCGCGGACGCCCTGTTCACCGCTGTGTCCACCATCTGCGTCACGGGTCTGTCGACGGTAAACATGGGCTCGCACTGGTCGCCGCTCGGGCAGGTCGTGATCTACATCGGCGTCAACGTCGGCGCACTCGGCGTGCTGACCCTCGCCTCGATCCTCGGCCTCATCATCTCCCGCAGGCTGGGGCTGCGCGCGAAGCTCATCGCCGCCGGCGACAGCAATCCGATGCGCGTGCACGGCGGGCCTGTGAACGAGGGGCAGACCGTGCGCCTCGGCGAGGTCGGTGCGCTGCTTCGCACCGTCGCCCTCTCCACGCTCGTCATCGAGGCCGGGCTCGCCATCCTGCTCTATCCGTCGCTGCTCGCCGGCGGAGTGGATCCGATCACCGCTCTCTGGGAGGCGCCGTACTTCGCCGCGATGTCGTTCACGAACACCGGCTTCACCCCCAACGCCGACGGTCTCGCACCGTTCTCGCACGACTACCTGTTCATGACGGTGCTGATGATCGGCGTGTTCCTGGGGTCCATCGGCTTCCCGGTGATCTTCACCCTGTGGCGGCATCAGTGGCACGTGCGCCACTGGTCGCTGCACACCAAGCTGACCCTCATCACGACCGTCATCCTGTTCTTCGCCGGCGCCGTCGTGTTCGTGAGCCTGGAGTACGACAACCCGCTGACCTTCGGCGGGATGGATGCCTGGGACACGACCTTCCAGTCGTTCTTCCTGTCGGCGATGACACGCTCGGGCGGCTTCTCCGTCGTCGAGATCGGCGACCTGCACGGCTCCTCGCTGCTGGTCGGCTCCATGCTCATGTTCGTCGGCGGCGGGTCGGCGTCGACGGCGGGCGGCATCAAGGTCACGACCCTCGCGGTGCTCGCCCTCAGCGTGTGGTCGGAGGCTAAGGGCCGTCCGTCGGTGCAGGCGTTCGGCCGCCGCATCCCGAGCGACGTACAGCGCGTCGCATTGTCGGTCGTGGCCTGGGGCGCGACGATCGTCGCGATCTCCACGATCACCATCGCCCAGATCACCAAGGCGGATGTCGACAAGGTGCTGTTCGACGTCGTGTCGGGCTTCGCCACGGTCGGCCTGTCGACGGGACTCACCAGCGACCTGCCGGACCCGGCGGTGTACGTGCTGGCAGCCACCATGTTCATGGGTCGCGTCGGCACCGTGACCCTGGCGGCGGCGGTGGCCGCATCCTCCCGCTCCCAGCTGTACTCGCTCCCGGTCGAGCGCCCCATCGTCGGCTGAACGGCGCGATCTGAATCCGCATCACGGTCGATGGGAGCTGAGCGATCGCCGTAATCTGTTGCCCATGGTTGAGAAGCTCCGCAACGACGCGCCCGTGCTCGTGATCGGCCTCGGTCGCTTCGGCGCCGCCTGTGCGGGCGAGCTCGACCGCTTGGATCGCGAGGTGCTGGCGATCGACGACAACCTCGATCTGGTGCAGAAGTGGTCGGAGCGGGTCACCCACACGGTGCAGGCGGATGCACGCAACATCGAGGCGCTCACGCAGGTGGGTGCCGCGGACTTCCAGGTGGCGGTCGTCGCCGTCGGCTCCTCGATCGAGGCGTCCGTGCTCATCACCGCGAACCTCGTCGACCTGAAGGTCCCGCAGATCTGGGCGAAGGCGGTCTCACAGTCGCACGGCAAGATCCTGGCCCGCGTCGGCGCGAACCACGTCATCTACCCGGAGCGCGAGGCCGGCGAGCGCGTCGCGCACCTGGTGAGCGGTCGGATGCTGGACTTCATCCGCTTCGACGACGACTTCGTGCTCGCGAAGATGTACCCGCCGCGCTTCATTCGCGGCGTCGGCCTCAACGAGTCCGGTGTGCGCACCAAGTACAAGGTGACGGTCGTCGGCGTGAAGAGCCCCGGCAAGCCGTTCCGCTACGCCGAGGCCAACACGGTCGTCACCAACCACGACCTCATCATCGTCTCGGGGACCAACAGCGACATCGAGCGCTTCGCCTCCCTCGACCGCTGAGGCTCAGTCGCCGGCGGCGAGCTCCTTCGCGCGGGCGAGGGCGGCATCCGTCGCCTCGGCGAACACGCGCTCAAGGTGCGCATCCTGCAGCACGGCCACGGCGCGCTCTGTCGTCCCCTTGGGGCTCGTGACGCGTCGGCGCAGCTCGGCGGGGTCCTCGCCCGTGGCATCGAGCAGCGCCGCAGCGCCGATGAAGGTCTGCTCCGCCATCAACCGCGCGGTGGCGGAGTCGAATCCCTTCCCGATCGCCGCCTCGGTGAGCTTCTCGATGAGCAGGAAGACGTAGGCGGGGCCGGATCCCGAGATGGTCGACAGGGCGTCGATCTGCTCCTCCGCCACCTCGACGACGGCACCCACGGTCTCGAACACCGCCCGCACGACGGCCATCACGCGCTCGTCGGCGAGCGAGCCCGCAGCGATCCCCGTCACGGCCTTGCCGACCACGGCCGGCGTGTTCGGCATGGAGCGGACCACGATCGCGTCGGGCCCCAGTATCCGCTCGAACGTGGCGATCGTCACGCCCGCGGCGAGGCTCACCACGATCGTTCCCGGACGCAGGTGCGGGCCGATCTCGGCGAGCAGATCCGGGACCATTCCGGGCTTGACACCGATCAGCACGACCTCGGCGGACGCGGCCGCTCCGGCATTCGCGGCCGCATCGTCCTCGAGCGCGAGCGAGCGGATACCGGGGTCAGTCAGGAGCTCGGCCTTGGCACGGCTGCGGTTCGTGACGACGACCTGGCCGGCGAGCCCGGAGGCTGCGACTCCCTGGGCGATGGCGCCGCCCATGGAGCCCGCGCCGAGGATCGCGAGAGGGGGGAGCTGGCTCATTTTTCCACCCTACGACCCGGGGGCGCTCCAGGTGCCCCGGCTATCATCGGAACGGCCGGGGCCGCGATGTGCCCCCCCTCCTGGAGGCGTCCATGATCGAACCCACCAGCCCCCTGTTCGACGGCATCACCGCCCGACAGGTGGACACCGCACGTATCTCCGCGCGCGTTCTGCTGCGCGATGGCGATCGCAGCGACACCCCCGCCGAGCGCACGGTGGTGCTCCTGCACGGCCTGCTGTCGTCGTCGCTGATCTGGCAGGAGTTCATGGAGGATCTCCCGAGCGACCTGCGCGTCGTCGCGATCGACCTGCGCGGGTTCGGGGGCACGGAGTCGCTGCCGGTCGACGCCACCCGCGGGGTCCGCGACTTCGCGGACGACCTGCACGCCGTGCTCGACGCCCTCGAGATCCGCGCGGCGCACCTCGTCGGCACCGATCTCGGCGCATCCGTCGCGACGCAGTACGCGCTCGACGGGCACGGCGCCCTGTCGCTGACGCTGCAGGCACCCATCTCCCCTTACGGTCTGGGCGGCACCCGCCTCGACGGCAGTCCCCTCACCGACGACGGCGCGGGAACCGGCGCGGCCACGGCGAACGCGGAGTTCGTGCGCCGGCTGACCGCTCGCGACAAGAGCGACGAATCGCCCGCATCGCCTCGGAGCGTCTTCCGCGCCGAGTTCGTCTCGGAGTCGTATCGGACGGCTCGCGAGGACGTCTGGGTCGACGCGATGCTCTCCACCTCCACGGCCGGCGGAAACTACCCGGGCGACACCGCGTCGAGCCCCAACTGGCCGGGCGTGGCGTCCGGCGATCTCGGCGTGCTCAACGCGCTCGCCCCCGCCCACTTCGACCAGTCCGCGCTCGCGCACCTCGGGGCCCGCACGCCGGTGCTGTGGATCCACGGCGAGCTCGATGCGATCGTCTCGGACGCCTCCTTCCTGGACCCGGCCCACCTCGGCTCGCTCGGCATCCTGCCGGACTGGCCGGGCGCGGATGAGGCGCCCAGCCAGCCCATGGTGTCGCAGACGCGTGCCGTGCTGGATGCGGATGCCGCGAGTGGAGCAGACGTGCGCGAACTCATCGTCGAGGGGGTCGGCCACCTCGTGCACCTCGAGCGTCCCGCCGCCGTGCGGCAGGCGCTGCTGGAGGTCATCGGGTACATCGGGCACGCCCCGAACCCGGCGCCTCCCACCGAGACGATCGTGCTCAAGTCCTCGGACTGAGCGCCGCGAAGGGGCAGACTGACTGCATGGAGTACTGCGTCTTCACGGAACCGCAAGAGGGCTTCGGCTATCGGGACCAACTGGCCCTCGCCCAGCGCGCGGAGGAGCTCGGTTTCGACGGGTTCTTCCGCTCCGACCATTACATGCGGATGGCCCCCGGCGACCCGCTGCCCGGACCGACGGATGCCTGGACGACCCTCGCGGGCCTCGCGCGGGAGACCTCCCGCATCCGCCTCGGTACGCTCGTCTCCTCCGTCACCTACCGCGTGCCGGGCGTCCTCGCCGTCCAGGTGGCGCAGGTCGACGACATGAGCGACGGCCGCGTCGAGTTGGGCCTCGGCACCGGCTGGTTCGCAGAAGAACATGCCGCGTACGGCATCCCGTTCCCCGAGAAGCGGTTCGGGCTGCTCGAGGAGCAGCTCGAGATCCTCACCGGGATGTGGCAGACCCCCGTCGGCGAGACGTTCTCCTTCCGCGGCGAGCATTACCGGCTCGACGAGAGCCCCGCGCTCCCGAAGCCGGTGCAGGAGCGCGTGCCGGTGATCGTGGGCGGCGGCGGACCTCGGCGCACGCCGGCCATCGCCGCGCGATACGCGAGCGAGTTCAACATCGGCTTCGCGACCGACGAGGTGATCGCAGAGAAGTTCCGCACCGTGCGCGCCGCCTGCGAGAGCATCGGACGCGACCCGGGAAGCCTGAAGCTCTCGGTCGCCCTGCCGACCATCGTCGGACGCACCACCGCCGAACGCGAACGACGCGCTGCCGCGATCGGCACGGACGCGGCGGGCTTCGACAACGGAGCGAACATCATCGGCGATCCGGCCGCCGTTCTCGAGCGGGTCGAGCGACTGCGCGCGCTGGGCGCGGATCGCGTCTACTTCCAGCTCATGGACATGCGCGACCTCGAGCACCTCGACCTGCTCGGCACCGAGGCGCTCCCTCACCTGCCGCGCTGAGGGTGGCGCCCGCGCGGGTCGCCACCCTCGGCGCGGCTCAGCTCAGCTCAGCTGCGCAGCGAAGAAGTCCCACATGATCGCGTTCGCGTCGACGAGGTCGGTGGTCGCGCCGAGCACCGACGCGTAGCCGGCCTGCGTCTCGAGCGCGTGACCGGGCCAGGTGTGTCCCATGCCGTCCACCACGTACGACACCACGGGCCCGTCTCCGCACTGGGTGTATGTCGTGACACTCACACCCGCGGTCGGCGATTCGACGCCCGGCTCGCCGCATCCGTCGATCGCAGCCCAACGCTCGACGGCCGTCTGCACGCCGTACTGCCAATAGCCCGCGCCGCCGCCGTCATAGGGGTTGATGGGGTCAGCAGTACCGGCGAAGCTCAGCACCGGAGTACCCGCGGCGGGATCGCACGTCGCGGGATCCGGCGCCCAGCTGCCATCGCTCTGCTGCTGCGGCACTCCTGCGCGCAGCCCATCGACGGGAGCGATCGCGTCGAACAGGCCCGGCCGTTCGCATGCGGTCGCCGAGATCATGCGACCGCCGCCCGAGTAGCCCGTCGCGAACACGGTGTCCACGCATCCCTCCGTCTTCACCCGGTCGACCAGATCGGCGAGGAAGCTCACGTCGTCGGCGCTCTCGGTCGGCGCGCCGACCTCGGCCGTCGTCACCACGCCCGGCACGTTCCACGCCCAGAGGCCATCGGCGTTGCCCGGCACCGACCCCTGAGGCACGACCAGGACGAAGCCCTCCTCGGCCGCGGTCCGTTCCAGCTCGCTGACGCCCAGGATCAGATCGACGTTGTTGTTGGAGCCGTGCAGCGCGAACACCGCGGCCGCAGGGTCCGCCCCCTCGGGCATGAACACCGAGACGTGGCGCTCGGCACCCTCGAACGTGTAGTCCAGGTCGGTGCGGCCGGGCTCCCACGCCGGCGCACAGGACGCCGACGGGGTCGGTGCGGCTTGTGGTTCGGCATCGGCGGCGCATCCGGCCGCGGCGAGCGCGGCCACCGCGACGGCGGTCACCGCCAGGCCGCGACGCAGTGACGTGCGGTTCTCGGTCATGGAGTCTCCCTCTCTTCGGTGATGACGGAGGCCGGGGTGACAACAAAAAAGACCCGGAGCACGACGATGCGTATCGTCGGTCTCCAGGTCTTGCCCTTGCGGTAACAACCCCGTACCCGTGCCTCTGCGACGAGGCCACTCGAGCGTAGCGCGGTGCGAGACCGCGTCAGCGACGGGCTGTGAAGAACTCCTGGAGCTGCGCGGATGCGGCCTGCTCCGCCACTCCGCCGATGACCTCGACGCGATAAGGCAGGCGGCGGTCGCGCAGGAGGTCGTACATGGATCCCGCGGCTCCCGCCTTGTCATCCCACGCGCCGAACACGACGCGACCCATGCGAGCCTGCAGGATCGCACCCGCGCACATGACGCAGGGCTCCAGCGTGACCACGAGGGTGCAGCCGCTGAGGTTCCAGGACCCCGTGGATGCGGCCGCCCGACGCAGCGCGACGACTTCGGCATGGGCGGTGGGGTCCCCGGTGAGTTCGCGCTCGTTGCGCCCCTCGGCGATCGTCCGTCCCTCGGCATCGAGCACGACCGCACCGACCGGGACGTCGCCGTCCGCCGAGGCGTGCTGCGCCAGCTCCAGCGCACGCGCCATGGCGGCGTCGTCGGCGGGTCGGGTGGGCAGATTCACCCGGCCAGACTAGCTCCGCGGCCCGCATCCGCGTGACGTAATCTGGACCCATGCGCCTGCACGTCGCCGACCACCCGCTCATCACGCACAAGCTCACGGTGCTGCGCGACAAGAACACCCCCTCCCCGGTGTTCCGTCAGCTGACGGAGGAGCTGCTGACCCTCCTCGCGTACGAGGCGACGCGCAACGTCCGGGTCGAGGAGCTCGAGATCGAGACCCCGGTGACCTCGACGACGGGCGTGCGGATCTCCGAACCGCGCCCCCTGGTCGTTCCGATCCTGCGCGCGGGCCTCGGCATGCTCGACGGCATGGTGAAGCTGCTGCCCACGGCGGAGATCGGCTTTCTCGGCATGGCGCGCAACGAGGAGACCCTGCAGCCGTACACCTACGCGGAGCGCCTGCCCGACGACCTCAGCGACCGCCAGTGCTTCGTGCTCGACCCGATGCTCGCCACCGGCGGATCGCTGGGCGCAGCGATCGACTTCCTCTTCGCCCGCGGCGCGCAGGACGTCACCGCGATCTGCATCCTCGGAGCACCCGAGGGCGTCGCGAAGATCGAGGAACTCGTCGGCGACCGCGATGTGACCCTCGTGCTCGGTGCGCTCGATGAGCGCCTGAACGAGAAGGGCTACATCGTGCCCGGTCTCGGCGACGCGGGCGACCGCCTCTACGGCACGGTCTGACCCCGACTCAGAGCCACTTCTTCTTGCGGAAGATCACCCAGAGGGCGACCGCGAAGACCCCCATGCCGCCGACGGCGAGCGGGTAGCCGTACTCCCAGTGCAGCTCGGGCATGTTCTCGAAGTTCATGCCGTAGATGCCGGCGATGAGCCCCGGCGCGAAGATGATCGCCGCCCACGACGAGATCTTCTTGATCTCGTCGTTCTGCGCGAGGTTGGCCTCGGTCTGACGGCGGGCGACGAGGGCGGAGTGCACCGTCAGCGCCTTATCGAGCAGCGCCCGGAACCCGTCAATGCGGTCCGCGATGCGGATGACGTGGTCGAGCACGTCACGAAGGTTGCGCTGCACCTCGAGGTCGACGTCGTACTTCTCGTAACCGCGACGCAGCCATTCCAGCATCCCGGCCATCGGCTGCACGGCACGCCCGAAGCTGATGACCTCGCCGAAGAGCTCGTAGATGCGACGTGAGAGCGCGTCGTCGTCGCTGTCGCCGAAGAGCTGATCCTCGATCTCGTCGATGTCGTTCTCGATACCGGCGACGACCGGTTCGTACTCGTCGACCACGCGGTCGAGGATCGCGTAGAGCACGGCCTCCGGCCCCAGCTCCAGCAGCTCCGGCTGGCGCTCGAGCCGCTGTCGGACGGCCGCGAGGTTCGGCGACTCGGCGTGACGGATGGTCACCACGAAGCGGGGTCCCACGAACAGGTGCAGCTCACCGAAGTCGACGTGCTCGAGCTCGTCGTCGTAGTGCGCCGGACGCAGCACGACGAACAGGGTGTCGCCGTACCGTTCCACCTTGGAGCGCTGGTGTCCTTGGAGGGCGTCCTCGACCGCCAGGGGATGCAGGCCGAACTCGCCCGCGACGCTTGCGAGCTCGGCGGGGCCGGGCCGATACATCCCGATCCAGGCGAAGCCGTCGTGGGCGTCGAGCAGTTCGTAGGTCTCGTCGAGGCTGCGCGGGGTCTCCACGCGGTGCCCCTGGACGTAAATGGCGTTGTCGATCAGAGTCATCGGATTCTCCGGTGGTGCGGGCGCTGCGAGGCGCCAGAGGATGGGGTTCCGGGCTCGCCATGGCGCGGCCACCGGATCCCTTCTCTACCGGAGGGATGCGGCGGTGTGCGCCGTGGCGCACGAACTATCGCCGGCCATGGCCATCACCGCCTCTCTGTCTTCTCGGGTGGTCGTCTCGGCTGGGACTTCTCCCGCACGGGAGATGCCCGTGCTCCGCCCGCTCAGCGGGCCCGGGCGATCATACCTCTCCCGGATGACCGATTCTCACCCCTGTCGCCGTGACCGACGACGGCTCGTCCTCACCGACCAGCCGGGCGAACGCGCTCAGTCGCGCCACTCCCTCGGGGGTGCGCGGCAGGTCGTCGAGCAGGTCGGGCGAGAAGACGACGTACGCGGCGAACTGCGCGCGAGAGACGGCCACATTCAGCCGGTTCTGCAGGAGCAGGAATTCCAGCCCGCGCGGAGCCTCGCGGCCCGAGGACGCGGCGAGCGACACGATCGCGACGACCGCTTCCTGACCCTGGAACTTGTCCACCGTGCCCACCCGGACACCGGTGAGACCCGCCGCCTCCAGCGCGTTCTCCACCTCCACCTGCTGACCGTTGTAGGGCGTCACGACGATGACGTCCGCGGCGGTGAGCGGCCGCGCGACCACCTCACCGTCGTCCTGGCACGTCCAGGTGCGACCGATCATGTCGCGGACGATGCGCACCACCTCCGCCGCCTCCTCGGGCGAGGCGACCGCGTTGCCCGCGTGCACCACCGGAACCGGGTGCACGCCCGGTTCCACCCCGTCCAGCGTGCGGGTGGCGGTCACGGGCGCGGACGCGAGTTCGCCGTCGTAGGAGAGCTCGGACACCGCGCTCGCGAGTGCGGGATGCATCCGCCACGTGTGCGAGAGGAAGTAGCCGTGGGATGCGGGCAGCACCGCCTGCCCGTCCATGACCCACCCCAGCGCTGACTCGTCGACCGGCTCGGGATGCGTGCCCTGACTGACCTGCGGCAGCTGCTGCGGGTCGCCGAGCAGCAGCAGGCGACGCGCTGCCCGGGACACGGCGATCGTCGAGGCGAGGGAGAACTGACCCGCCTCGTCGATCACGAGCAGATCGAGGCTGCGACGGGGAACGCGTCCGGCGTGGCTGAAGTCCCACGCGGTCCCGCCGACGACGAAGCCGCCGGGTCGGTCCTCGGTGAACGCCGCGAGCGCGTTCTTCTCGAACACCGTGAACGACACGGCATCCGCCTGGCTCGGGTCTTTGAGCGCCTTGCCGACGAGGTTCGAGGGGAGTCCTGCAGCCACGATCCGATCCAGCATGTGCTCCACGACGGCGTGCGACTGCGCGACGACACCCACGCGGAAGCCGCGCTCGGCCACGAGACGCGCGACGACATGGGAGCCCACGTAGGTCTTTCCCGTGCCCGGAGGACCCTGGACGGCGAGATAACTGTCGTCGAGATCGACGACGCTGCGAACGATGGCCGCGACGTCGTCACCGGTCGAGGGCGTCAGCGCGTCCGTCGTGGTGCGCGGAGCGACGCGGCGCAGGATGTCGGTGGCCGCGTCGAGCGGGAAGTGCGGATCAGCGTCGATCAGGGTGTCGGCCCACGCGTCGATCGCCGCCTGCTGGTTACCGGCTGCGGGGGGAGCTGCCGGCGCGAGGGCGATGGGCAGATCCGCCCACGTCTCGCCGTCGGCGGCGAGTTCCTCGACAACGGCGCCGTCATCCAGCGCCTCGACGATGCGCACCGCACGCGCCGCATGGATCCACCGCGGGGATGCCTCACCGAACGGCGCCGGAGTGGCGTACACGAGGAAGGGCTGGGTGCCGACGCTCAGCCGCGTGCCCGGCGCGGGATCGCCCCGCAGCTCGAGGCGGCGACGCAGGGCGCGCTGACGCCCTTGCCCCGGCTGCCAATCGTCCACCACACGCGTGCGTGCGCCGTCGAGCACGACGACGTCGCGGGTGTCCTCCCACAACGACACCGGCTCGCGGAGCCGGAGGAAGTGCGAGGCCCAGAAGGTCTTCGCCTCGCGCGGGTAGTAGTCGATCGCCGCGGCGCCGAGGCGCAGGGCCGCCGCATCCGACTCGTCGTTGGTGACGGCCGCGCGGCGCTGGAGGGCGACGGAGCGGAACGACGGCTCGTAGACGTCCTCACCCACGACGGGATCCGCCGAGGGGAAGAGCTGGGCCTCGCGCGCGCGGTCGACGAGCCAATCCCGCAGGCGGAGCGTCGAGACGCAGTCGTCACGGTTGTACTCGGCCAGATCGTCGAGCACGAGCTGAGCTTGATCGCTCCGCCCCGCCTCGAGCAGCGCCCGCGCCTCGACGTAGCGCACGATCGAGTCGTCGCCGCGCTGCACGTCGCTCGTGCGGCGCTGGGCGCCCATGTACAGCGGCTCGAGCTTCTTGATGGAGTACGACCGCGACCCGACCCGCAGCGCCCGCCGGACGATCGGATACAGGTCGACGAAGACGCCGTCGCGCAGCAGACGGTCGACCTCGGCCTCGCGGGTGCCGTGACGCGCAGCCATCGCCAGCAGGTGCGTCGGCTCGTAGGGCGCGTAGTGGTAGATGTGCATGCCCGGATGCGCGCGGCGACGCAGATCGACGAAGTCGATGAACGTCTCGAGGGCCGCCTTCTCGTCGGTGAACGAGTGCGCCCACAGCGCCGAGTACTGCTGCTCGGGATCGATCCATCCGAACAGGTAGTCGATCCCCCAGTCACCGGCCCCTTCGGTGTACAGCGGGTCGCCCTCGAAATCGAAGAAGAGATCGCCCGCATCGCGTCGCGGCAGGGCGGCGAGCGCCTGCGGCAGCACGACCTCGTAGCGCGGCACGGCGTCGGCGGGGACCGTGCCGTCGGGTCCGGGCACTCCCGTCGGACTCTCCAACTGCAGACGGGCCTGCGTCCGCAGCGACGTGAAGACGTCGTCGCTCATGCGCTCCGGCGCTGCCTCGGCTCCGGCCAACTCGTCGATCGTCGTGATGCCGGCGGCGCGCAGACGCTCGCGCTGCACGGGACGCATCCCGGCGACGAGCAGCAGGTCGCGGTGCGCGGCCACCTCCGTCTCGCACGTCGCACACCGCCCGCACGCCACGACACGCAGCGCTCCGCGGCTGTCCGCCCACGCGATCGGCTCGCCGGCGGCGCCCGCGGTCAGGTCGCGGTCGGCGATGAGCGCGCGCAGGCGCGCGCGACGCTGCCGGTACACCGGAAGCAGATCGCGCACCCGGTGGGTGCTGACCGAACCGTCGCCCAGCAGCAGCTCCACACGGTCGGCTCGGGGGACCCCCGCAGCGTCGAGCTGATCGACGTATGCCGCCAGCTGCATCAACGCCGTCACGCGCGCGTGACGGGCAAGTTTGGTGTCCTGCACGATCCACGCGCCGTCGTCCGCACGCACCAGGAAGTCGGCGAAGCCCACGAACTCACCGGTGCGGAATGCCGCCTGATAGACGACGTGGGCATCCGGATCTGCAAGAGCGGCGAGGGTCGCGGCGACCGCATCCGTCATCGCCGTCTCATCGCCCGACCGGGTCTCGGGGATCTCGACGACCGCGTCGCCGAACTCGTCGCGGTAGCGCTGCAGCACGGCCAGCTCGTGCCGCGTGCCGAGCCTGGCCGCCCGCTCGAGCATGACGTCTTCGGGTTCGATGACCGCGGGGATGCGGCCCAGCCGCGCATCCAGCTGGCGCAACCACGCGAACTCGCACTCCGCGGCGGCCTTGAGGTCGCTCGCGCTCCACACCACGCGCCCGCTGTCGGACCCCGCAGGCTCGATGTATCGCATTCGCTCCCTTTCCCTCATCGACCCTAGTTGCGGCCGCCGACAGCGCCTCCCCGGCGACACAACCCCGTTCTGCGCGCCCGTACGGGTGCCAGACTGGACCCGTGAGCACGCACCTGCCCTTCACGAGCCCCTACCGGCACGGCTTCGCCCGTGTCGCCGCCGTCACGATCCCGGTCAGTGTGGCCGACCCCGCGACGAACGCGGAGGCCGTGCTCGCCGAGGCGCGCGCCTGCCATGACGACGGTGTCGCCGTCGCACTCTTCCCGGAGCTGGCCCTCAGCGGCTACGCGATCGATGATCTCGTGCTGCAGGACCCGCTGCTGGATGCGGTGGCCGCCGCCATCGAGCGGATCGTCGCCGCATCCGTCGACCTCCGCCCCGTGCTGGCCGTCGGCGCGCCGCTGCGCCACGGCAACCGTCTCTACAACTGCGCGGTCGTGATCCACCGCGGCGAGATCCTCGGCGTCGCCCCGAAGTCGATGCTCCCCACCTACCGCGAGTTCTACGAGCGCCGCTGGTACGCCCCCGGCGACGACCAGCGCGGCGGCGACATCCGCATCGGCGACCTCTACGCTCCCTTCGGGCCGGACCTGCTGTTCGAGGCGCTGGACGTGGATGGGCTCGTCGTGCACGCCGAGGTCTGCGAGGACATGTGGGTTCCTGTACCGCCCTCGTCCGAGGCTGCGCTCGCGGGGGCCACGGTACTGCTGAACCTCAGCGGCAGCCCGATCACGATCGCCCGCGCCGACGACCGGAAGCTGCTCTCGCAGTCCCAGTCGCTGCGCTGCCTCGCCGCCTACGCCTATGCCGCGGCGGGCCAGGGCGAGTCGACGAACGACGTCTCGTGGGACGGCCAGACCATGATCTACGAAGGCGGTCAGCTGCTCGTCGAGACGGATCGGTTCCCGGACGCGGCCCGCCGCAGCGTCGCCGACGTCGACCTGGACCGCCTGCGCCAGGACCGCCTGCGCCAGGGCACCTTCGACGACAACCGCCGCTCACTCGCGGAGCGCGTGGGGGCGTTCCGCACGATCCACTTCCGCCTGGACCCGCCCGCCGATCTCACCGGGCTGCGCCGCCCGGTCGCGCGATTCCCCTTCGTCCCCGCCGACCCCGCCCGCCTCGCGCAGGACTGCTACGAGGCCTTCAGCATCCAGGTCTCCGGACTCGAACAGCGGATGCGGGCGATCGGCTCCCCGCGCCCGGTGATCGGCGTCTCGGGGGGCCTCGACTCCACCCATGCGCTCCTGGTCGTCGCCCGCGCGATGGACCGGATGGGGCGCCCGCGCAGTGAGATCCTCGCGTACACGATGCCCGGCTTCGCGACCGGCGACGGCACCAAGTCCAACGCGATCGAACTCGCCGAGGCGATCGGCGCGACGATCGAAACGATCGACATCCGTCCCGCCGCCACCGAGATCCTGCGCGGGATCGGCCACCCGGCCGCCGACGGCGAGCGGCTCTACGACGTCACGTACGAGAACGTGCAGGCGGGGGTCCGCACCGACCTGCTGTTCCGCCTCGCGAACCGCCACGGCGGCATCGTCATCGGAACCTCCGACCTCTCCGAGCTGGCGCTCGGCTGGGCCACGTACGGCGTAGGCGACCAGATGAGTCACTACGCCGTCAACGCCGGGGTCCCCAAGACGCTGATCCAGCACCTCATCCGATGGGTGATCGCAGACGGCGTCGGCATCGACGGGCGCACCGCCGCCGTGCTGCAGGCGGTCCTGGACACCGAGATCAGCCCCGAGCTCGTCCCCGCGGGCGAGGACGGCAAGGTGCAGTCGACCGAGGACGCCATCGGCCCGTACGCCCTCCACGACTTCACGCTGTTCCACATCCTGCGTTTCGGGATGCGGCCGTCGAAGATCGCGTATCTCGCCGAGGTGGCCTTCGCCGACGCGGAGGCGGGGCTCTGGCCGGCCGGGTTCCCCGACGACGAGCGGTACGCCTACGACCGCGAGACGATCGTGCGGTGGCTGCGGGTGTTCCTCAGGCGCTACTTCGGCTTCGCCCAGTTCAAGCGCACCGCGATCCCCAACGGCCCGAAGGTCTCCCCCGCGGGATCGTTGTCGCCGCGTGGGGACTGGCGGGCACCGAGCGACGGGAACGCCGCCGCGTGGCTCAGCGAGCTGGACGCTGCCCTGGAGGCCTGAACGCACCCGGGCCGATCAGCCCTCGTCGCGGGCCCAGGCGAGCGTGATCACGAAGGCGTTCCGGGACAGATCCTGGATCGTGTAGCTCGTCGGCCGATCCCGCACCCATCCGCGGTGGCCGCCCTGATCGAGCTTCACGGACGTGGCCGACAGCCGCGGTCCGCGCCCGTCGGCGGCGAGCACCGCCTGTGCCCGGCTCCAGTGGGTGAGCAGATCCAGGTCGGTCGCGCCCTCCCACAGCTGGCTCTGCGCCCGCATCACCGCGCGGGTGTGCGTGTCGGGATGCAGGTCGCGCAGGTCGATCCCCACACGGACGCCCGGCTCGCTCACCGCGACGACATTGGCCGCCCGGTACTCAGCGACGGTCACGACGAGATCGAGCTCCTCGCCCTCCAGCGAGGCGATCAGACGCGTGTGGTGGCCGAAAGTCGTTGGGGCTTCGCGTTCGATGCGTACGGCGGCCGGGTCGACACCGAGTCGCGCACCGATGATCGCCCGGGCGAGCAGACGCTTACGGTCGTGCGCAGTGACCGAGGGGTCCCATCCGAGTCGAGCGTCGATTCCCGCCGGGGTGTCGAGAACGACCGATTCCATCGCTGCCTCCCGAGATCGCGGGCACAGCCGTCTGCGCCCTGTCTTCGACCCTAGCCCGGGCACGCCGCGCCACCACCGGGCGATCCCGGAAGTAATGGGAATGGGCGGCGGCATCCCCGTCTTGTTCATAGGGAGTGCGCGCACACTGACCGTGCGCAGCAGCGACGAAAGGACATCATGACCCGCATCGGACGCAGCGACCTCGACGTCTTCGGCCTCTCTCTCGGCGGCAACGTGTTCGGCTGGACGGCCGACCGCGACGCCTCCTTCGAGATCCTCGACACATTCCACGACGGCGGCGGCAATTTCATCGACACCGCCGACGCCTACAGCGCGTGGGTGCCGGGAAACAGGGGAGGAGAGAGCGAGACGCTCATCGGCGAGTGGCTGGCCGCACGCAAGCCCCGCGACATCGTCATCGCCACCAAGGTGAGCCAGCACCCGGAGTTCCGCGGCTTGTCCGCGAAGAACATCCGTGCGGCGGCGGAGGCATCGCTGAAGCGACTCGGCGTCGACACGATCGACCTGTACTACGCCCACTTCGACGACCCCGACACGCCGCTGGAGGAGACGGTCGCCGCGTTCACCGATCTGGTGAACGACGGCCTCATCCGCTACACGGCCGTCTCCAACTACTCGGGCGACCGCATCCGGCAGTGGATCGAGCTCGCGCAGGCCGCGGGCGGCCCGCTCCCGATCGCCGTGCAGCCGCACTACAACCTGGTGCACCGCAATGAGGTGGAGGAGCACATCATCCCGGTCGCCGAGGAGTTCGACCTCGCTCTCGTGCCCTACTACGGGTTGGCGTCGGGCTTCCTGACGGGCAAGTACCGTTCGGCGGATGCGGCCGGTGCCGGTTCCCCCCGCGCCGAGGGCGCCGCCAAGTACGCGACACCGCAGGGACTCGCGATCATCGACGCCCTCGAGCGCATCGGCGGCGAGCACGGCGTGTCCATCGCGGCGACGGCCCTCGCCTGGCTCCGTCAGCGGCCCGCCGTCGTGGCGCCCATCGCGAGCGCTTCTCGCGCGTCGCAGGTCCCCGACCTGCTGACGAGTGTCGGCGTCGAGCTGACCAGCGAGCAGATCGCGGAGCTGGACCGCCTGTCCACGTGGCAGCCCGCCTCCTGAGCACATCTGACGAGCCCGCGACGACCACGATCGTCGCGGGCTCGTCTACGCTCGCAGGGTGAGTCTTTTCGGTTCCGGTCCCAGCGACGACCAGGGCAAGCCCTCCGCCACCCGCATCGGCATCTGGATCGCCGTCGCCGGAGTCGGCCTCTTCTTCCTCATCTCGGGCATCATCGGCATCGTCAGCGGGGGCGGCAACTGATGCGTCTGCTGGTCGCGGCGCTCGAGAGCGAGGTCGTCGCCTTCCCCGCGGAACTCGACGGCTTCGACCGGCTCATCACCGGCCCCGGCAAGCTGCCCGCCGCCGTCAACCTCACGCGCGCGCTCAGCGCCGGCGACTACGAGGAGATCGTCGTGGTCGGCACCGCCGGCTGCATCGATCCGCTGCTGCAGGGGGATCTGCACGAGATCGCCGGCGCCATCCAGCACGATGTGACGGACCCCGACGGCGTCGTCGGTCAGCACCTGTCGCTTCCCCCGCGGGTCGGCCACGACCGCGAGGGTGTCGTCATCGCGACCGGCGACTCCTTCGTGGACGATGCCGAGACCGTGAAGCTCATCCGATCGCTGGGTGCGGGCCTCGTCGACATGGAGACGTACGCGTACTTCTGGGTGGCCGCCGAGTTCGGTGTGCCCATCCGCGTTCTCAAGGCGGTCTCCGACAACGCCCAGGACGATGCGATGACCGACTGGGATGCGGCCGTCACCGCCTGCAGCCACATCCTGCGCGAGCGCATCCGCGCCGACTACGGGGTCTGATCCCGGGTCAGGATGCCGCGTCGGCGACCTTCTGGGACCGGCGCCTCGCGCCGAGGTCTGCCACGGCGATGACGAAGGCGACCGCGAGGAACAGTGCAACGGTCACCATCCCGAAGCCGTACGCGTCGTGGAACACGACCGCATCCTCGGCCGAGTGGCCGTCTTCGCGGTAGACCGTCGCGTAGAAGAGCGCGAGCGCGACCGCCGTCCCCACCGCGGTGCCGATGCGCTGGCCGAGCTGTCCGACCGAGCCCGCGAGCCCACCCTCGCGTACGGGGATGTCGGCGAGGGTGAGGGTCTGGTTCGGCGAGACCACCAGGCCGCCCCCGATGCCGCCGAGAAGCATGGCACCCGCCATGACGAACGGCGTGACGGAGTCGGGGACGTAGAGCGCGGTGGCCACGAGACCGGCGACGCAGACCAGCATCAACCCGAGTCCCACGACCACGACGGGCCTGCCGAACCGCACGACGAGCGAGCCTCCGATGTACGAGGAGACCGCGCTGGCCAGCGCGAACCCGATCGTGACCATGCCCGCGAAGACGGGCTCGATGTGCAGACCGCTCTGCAGATAGAGAGTGGTCATGAGGAACATCGACGGCACCGCGGCGAAGTACGTCGTCTGCAGGAGCGTGCCGTTGCGGTACGAGCCGATCCGGAAGAGCTTCAGCGGGATGAGCGGCTGCTTGCCGATGCGCGTGTAACGCTGCTCCCACGCCACGAACCCGGCGGCGAAGAGCACGAACAGCACGAGCAGCCACCACCGTCGCGGGTCGTCCCCCGGCGCGCCGGTGGTGAACAGGAACGGCCACATGAGCGAGACCACGGTGAGGGCGAACAGGATGACGCCGACCGGGTCGAGAGCGAGCTTGCGGTGCGAGCGGGTTCGTGTGGCCGGCAGAAGCAGAGCCGCCAGCAGGATGGCGATCAGCCCCAGCGGCAGGTTCATCCAGAAGATCCACCGCCACCCGTCCTGAGGACCGCCCAGAGCGATGAGCAGACCACCGAGGGTCGGCCCGAACGCCGTCGCCACGCCGATCGTGGCCCCGAACAGCCCGAAGGCGCGGCCGCGCTCCTTGCCCTGGAAGAGCTGCTGGATGAGCCCGAGCACCTGCGGCATCTGGATGCCGGCAGCCGCACCCTGCAGGAGGCGCGCGACGAGGAGCACCGTGGAGTTCGGCGCGAGCGCGCAGACGACGCTCATCGCGGTGAACAGCGTGAGCCCGATCAGGAACAGAGCGCGGCGCGAGCGCTGATCGCCGATGCGTCCCATCGGCACGAGGAACAGACCGAAGGTGAGGACGTAACCGGAGACGATGAGCTGCAGCTCGGTCGCGCCAGCGGAGAAGGCCGTCTCGATCGACGGCAGGGCCACATTGACCTTGGACAGGTCGAGGATCGTGAGACCCGCGACGGCGACGCACACCCAGAAGGCGCGCCAGCGCGCGGCCGAACTCAGCGGGATGTCGGTCGTGACCGGGTGCGCGGCGGATGCGCCGTCGGCCGCCACGCTCATTCCCCGCTGCGGCTGAAGGCCGAGCGCAGCACGAGGAAGACGACGAGCGCGACAACGGCGACGATGACGAGCTTGAAGACGAAGGCGATCACCGAGAACAGCAGGTTGACGAGGAACCAGCCGATCACGATCGACGCGATGACGGCCAGTACCGTCCACAGGGTGTTCTTGCTCACGCTTCCACTTTAGGCGCGGGCGCGGACCCGGGGTCCCGGCTTGCGTCGCACGAGGATTCGTCGAACGTCGTCATCTCTGCCGGATGATGCTCGGTCCCTGCGGCGTCGCCTCGATCGTCAGCTGGGCGGGCAGCTGGTCCTTCATCGCCTCGACATGGCTGATCACGCCCACCGTCCGCCCTCCCGCCCGGAGCTCGTCGAGGACGCTCATCGCGAGCTCGAGCGTCTCGGCGTCGAGCGAGCCGAACCCCTCGTCGATGAAGAGCGTGTCCAGCCGCATCCCGCCGGCGCGTGCGGTCACCACCTCGGCGAGCCCGAGCGCGAGCGACAGAGAAGCGAGGAACGTCTCACCGCCCGACAGCGACTGCGGCGGGCGCAGCTGACCGGTGAATGCATCCATCACCTCGATCCCGAGTCCGGATGCGGCGCCGCGCGCGGCCAGCGCATCGGAGTGATGGAGGCTGTACCGACCCGCCGACATCTCCGCCAGGCGCACGTTGGCCGCGATGACGATCTCCTCCAGTTCTGCCGCGAGCACGAAGGTCTCGAGTGTCATCCGCCGTGTGTTCGGCGCACGCCCGAGCAAGGTGTCGGCGAGACGCGTGACGACCGCTGCTTCCTCGGCGAGTTCGGCGACCGTCGCGTAGGCCTCGTCGATGCGCACGACGAGATCGCTCAGCCGCTCCGCGGCGGAGACGACGCGGCTGAGTTCGGCGATCGCATGTCCGCGCGCCCGGTCCGCATCCTCAGCCTTCTGTCTCGCCTCATCGAGCTCGATCGGCCCCTCCGGCACGCCGGCCAGCTCGAGCTGCAGCTCGAGCAGACGCGCGCGCACCAGTGCGAGATCGCGCTCATGCGTCTGGACCCGGTCGACCAGCGCCGCCGTCTCCGTGCGCGACCGCAGGGCGTCGGCGGCGTCCAGCGGGTCGGTGAAACCCGCCTGCTCCGCACCCTCCGCGGCCTCGGCCGCTGCCACATCCGCCGCCTGCTTGGCGGCTACGAGCGCCGCTTGCGCGCTGCGTCGGCGACGCGCGCGCTCGCGTCGCGCGATGAGGACGGCGCGGCGGTCCGCCACGCTCTCGAACTCCTCGCGCGCACGCGCGACGGTCTGCGCGACCTCCTCCCGGCGCGCCGACAGGGCGGTGACGCGCGTCGCAGCCTCACGCTCGTCGCGTGTCGCGCTCTCGACCGCTGCGGCGAGCTCGGCCTGCTGTGCGTCGATGAGCGCGAGGTCGCGCTCGATCTCACCGAGGCGCGCCTCGGCGTCGTGTGCGCGCCGCAGTTCCTCCTCGGCGTCGGCGAGCGCCCGGTCGAGCTCCTCAGCACCGGCGCTTCCCGCGACCGAGCGCGCCTCGGTGAGCTCGTCCCGCAGACGGCGCGCTTCGTCCGCGGCACGCGTCTCCTCCGCGCGGGCCCGCACGACGGCCGCCTCGGCCTCGGTGATCGTTTCGTCCGTCACGGCATCGTGGGCACGAGGCGCGGGATGCGGGTGCTCGGTGGACCCGCAGACGGCGCAGGGCTCGCCCGGAACCAGGGCAGCCGCGAGTTCACCCGCGCGCTCCGCCACGCGTCGACGCATCAGACGCGCGAGTGCCGCGGATGCCGCCGCCGACGCGTCGAGTGCCCCGGTGTAGGCAGCCTCGGCGACGGTGAGTCGCGCATCCGCATCCGACGCCCGCCGGCCCGCCTCCTGCCGCAGCCGCGCTGCCTCGACGGCGCCCTCCCCCTCGGCGACCCGGGCCGCCTGAATCGCGGCTTCGGCCCGCGCGGCGAGCAGAGCCTCCCGCCGGGCCGGCGTCTCGGCCGTCTCGGCGGTCAGGCGCCGCAGCGTCTCGCCCGCATCGGCGAGGGCACCGTTGGCCAGCGCGAGCTCCGCATCCAGGGCGTCCCGCTGACGCTCGCTCTCGACCGCGGCGTCGACACGGGCGAGCTCGCCCGTCAGCTCCTCGTCGGTCGCGTCGAGATCGGCCGCCGGATCCTCACCGGCGGCGAGCCATTCTTCATCGGCCGCCGCGGCCTCGATCTCGGCCGTCCGGGCGGCGAGACCCGTCCGGGCGGCGCGCTCGAGGGCACCGCGCAGCGTCTCGGCCGCGACCGCGCGGTCGCGTTCGACGCGCGCCTGCGCGACGACGTCGGCGTCGGCCTCGAGCGCCGCGAGCCGGGTGTCCGCCTCGGCGCGGGCACGTTGCGCCTGGCGCTGGCGCTCGCGGAGCGCGAGATCGGCGGCGGCCGCGGTCCACACCTCGTCGGCGCTCGCTCGCGCGATCTCGGCCGTCTCGACCCGGTAGCGCGCCCGCTCCGCCGCAGTGCGCACCGCCTCTCGCCGCGCGGTGAGATCGTCGGGTGCGGAGGACTCGGCCTCCTCGTCGACGAGCAGCTCGGCTTCGGCCAGCAACGCCTCGGCGTGCACGCCCCGCTCCCGCAGCTGCTGCTGCGTGTCGCGACGACGGTCGTCGAGCTCCCGGGCGTAGTCCTCGTAGCGCCGGGTTCCGAAGAGGGTGCGCAGCAGCGCCTGTCGCTCGTCGTTGCGCGCCAGCAGAAAGCGGGAGAACTTGTTCTGCGCGAGCAGGATGACCTGCTGGAACTGCTGCAGGTTGAGTCCCAGCACCCGATCGAGGATCTCGGCGGCATCCCGCGGACGCGAGGCACGGCCGATCCAGACGCCGTCGACGAGCTCGAACAGCTCGGCGCGCGCCGGCTCTGTCGTCATCCCGCCGCCGCGCAGCTTCGGGCGCGCATACTCGGGCGAACGGACGACGCGCCAGCGCACGTCGCCCACCGTGAACTCGAGGCTGACCTCGGTGGGATCCTCCGGCGCACAATGATCGCTGCGCAGACGTTTGTCGGGACCGTCGTAACGCGGCACGTTGCCGTAGAGGGCGAACGCGACGCCGTCGAGAACGCTCGACTTCCCGGCGCCCGTGCGCCCGGTGATGAGGAAGATGCCGTCGTCGGCGAACGCGTCGAAGTCGACGACCTGCCGATCGCGGAACGGACCGAAACCCGCCAGTTCGAGCCGGTGGAGCCTCACGCCCCGGCCTCGACGAGGGCGTCCTGCTTCTCGGCGAGCGTGGTGCGCAGCAGTTCCGCCTCGGCGGGCGACGCGGCTTCGCCCTCGCGAACGTGCCCGAGGAACGCGTCGATGAGCTCACGGTCGCTGCGTGCCTGACGGACACGCTGAACGTAGCTGGCTACCTGCCCGGCACCGGCCCGGTCGGGGACGTGCGCCACGCTCGCGCAGAACGGGAACCGCTGCTGCAGCCGGCGCATGACGTCGCGCTGCGGCAGCGCGTCGGTGTACTCGGCGCTCACCCACGCCGACTCGGCGTCGGCGTAGCGCGGATCGGTCAGCAGGTCGTCCAGGGGTGCGCGCAGCACCTCGAGGCGCCGCGGGACGCTCACGTCGCGCCAGGTGACCGACGCGAGCCCCGCCTCGTCGAGATCGACGATCCAGACGCCTCGACGACGCCCCTTCTCGCCGAAGCCGTAGTGCAGCGGCGCACCCGCGTAGCGCACACGGTCGCTGAGCTGCTGACGACCGTGGATGTGGCCGAGCGCGACGTAGTCGGGCCCGTCGAACACCGCCAGCGGCACGACGTCGAGAGACCCCTGCCGAATCTCACGTTCGAGCCCCGGCGTCGCCTCGATCCCCGCCGCGAAGCAGTGCGAGACGACGACCGAGCGACCGCCGCGCTCGGCGCGGTCGGCACGCACGAGATCCATCGCGTGCTGCAGGGTCTGCGCCTGTGTGCGCAGTTCGGCCTCGGGCCACAGATGACGCACCTGCGCCGGGGCGAGGTAGGGGATGCCGTAGACGTGCACCGGACCGTGCGCGTCTACGACCGTGATGGGCGCGGCCAGGCGGGTGGGATCGGTGAGCACGTGGATCCCGTCGCGCAGCAGCCGCGCCTGGAAGCCGAGGCGTGCGGCCGAGTCGTGGTTGCCGCTCGTGACGATGACCTGCGCCCCGGCCTCGCGCAGCCCGACGAGCGCGTCGGTGAGCAGGGTGTAGCACTCGGGGGCGGGGGCCGCCGAGTCGAAGACGTCGCCGGCCACGATGACGAGATCGATCGCCTCCTCGCGCACGATCGACATCATCTCGCCGAGCACACCGCGCAGGGCGTCGATCGTGGTGTAACCGTGGAAGGTACGCCCGATGTGCCAGTCCGAGGTGTGCAGGATCCGCATGTGTTCACGGTACGGGCGGCCTCGGACACGGTGTCGGACCCTCGCCACAGTTCCGAAACATTGCCGCCGTAAGGTTGCGGGCATGGCCATCCGCGACGTCTGCGTCGTCTACATCCTGCGCGGTCACGCGTCGGATGCGCAGGTGCTGCTCGGCTACAAGCGCACGGGCATGGGTCTGGGACGCGTCGTGGGCATCGGCGGCAACGCGGAACCCGGCGAGAGCGTCGTCGACGCGGCCGTGCGCGAGGTGCGGGAAGAGACCGGACTCGAGATCGATGCCGCTCTGCTGGAGCCGGTGGGCCGGCTCGTCTACCGCTTCCCCTCCCGCGACAGCTGGTCGCAGCGCTCGCACGTCTTCGTCTACCGGGCGCCCGTGGTCGAGCCCGTCGAGACGGACGAGATCGTGCCGGCGTGGTTCGGGCTCGACGAGGTGCCCTACGACCGGATGTGGGACGACGCGCGCCGCTGGCTGCCCGCGGTGCTTCGCGGCGGCACGGCGTACGGCAGCTACACGTTCGGCGACGACCTCGCGACGGTCGTGGCCGAGTCGCCGGGCACGCCCGCCGCGTGAGGATCAGGCGTTGACCTGCTCCGCGAGGCGCGCGAGTTCGTCGTTATCGGTCTCGATGGCGGCGTCGTCGAAGCGCTGACGCAGCACGTCGATGACGCGCTCGATCGGCAGGCCCCTCACGTCGACGCGCGTCTGGGCGATGATCCCGTCGACCTTGTCCTGGCGCGTGGCGATGTGCTGGTCCATGACGGGCTCGTCCTGCGTGCCCTCGGGGAACGATTCGCTGCTCATTCGGTGTCTCCCGTCGCCAGGTCGGGGTCGGCGCCCTGCGACGGCTCGTCGGACTCCACCAGTTCCGGCGACGCCTCCGCGCGCTCGTTCTGCTCGGCGGCCTCCTCGTCGGAGGTGCCCTCCCAGCCGCCGGGCGGGTCGGCGTTGATCACGCCCTCGGGCAGATCGCGATCGTCCATGGCGCATTCCCTTTCGTCGTGTCCCAGCATCCCGGAACGCACGAAGGAGGGCCCCAGGGATTGACGCCTGTGGACGGCGACGGTAGAGCGCTCAGACGCGCTGCTGAAGGATGCCCGCGCGCTCGGGGTGTGCGGCGAACCAGTCGGCGACGTACCAGCACATCGGGACGACCTGACGGTCGCCCGCCTGCTCGAGCAGGCTCACGGCGCGCTCGACGATCTCGCCCGCGTAGCCGTGGCCGCGGAAGCTCGGCACCGTGAAGGCCCGCGTCATCGAGACGCTGCGCCCGTCGTCGCGGTAGTCGAGGACGCTCACGAGGTCGTCGCCCAGGTACAGCGCGTAGCGGGAGGCATCCGTCTGGTCTTCGAAGCGGAACTCGGTCACCCCGCCAGGCTACGCCGTCGGCGGGGTGACCGAGGCCGTCTCAACCCAGCTCGTCGGCGGCCGGGATCGCGCGGGTGCGCGCGAGACGCCGGTACCAGAGCCCCGAGTCCTTGACGGTGCGCTCGAGGGTGTCGAAGTCGACACGCACTACGCCGAACCGCTTGGCGTAGCCGTAGCCCCACTCGAAGTTGTCGAGCAGCGACCACACGAAGTACCCGCGGAGGTCCACGCCCTGCTCGAGCGCACGGTGCGCGGCGGTGAGGTGACGCTGCAGGTAGTCGACGCGCTCGACGTCGTGGACCGCCCCGTCGGGCGCGACGTCGTCCGCGAAGGCGGCGCCGTTCTCGGTGATCATGAGCGGCTGCGCGGGGAACTCGTCGCGAAGCGCCAGCAGCAGCTCCTCGAGTCCTTCCGGCGCGATGTTCCAGCCCATCTCCGTGTACGGACCCGGCTGCTCGACGAACTCGACGAGCTGGTCGCTGCCGGGCCAGGCCGTCCCACCCGCGCTCGCCTTGTGTCCGTCGTTCTGCTGGCGCGGCGAGGAGCCGTCCCACAGGCGCACGGTCGCCGTCGAGTAGTAGTTGACCCCGAGCACGTCGATCGGCTGGTTGATCCGCTCCAGGTCGCCGTCCTGCACGAACGACCAGTCCGTGACGGATGCGGTGTCCTCCAGCAGGTCGGCGGGGTACTCGCCCTTCAGCATGGGATGCGTGAACGCGCGGTTCGCGAGCGCGTCGATGCGACGCACCGCCTCCCCCGACCGCTCGCCCACGCCGCGCAGGACGTGGAAGTTGAGGGTGACGGAGTACTGCGGATCGCCCGTCGAGGTCGCACGCAGCGCCTGGACGGCCAGGCCGTGGGCGAGGTTGAGGTGGTGCACGGCGGCGAGCGCCGCCGCGGGCTCGTGGCGGCCGGGGGCGTGACCGCCCTGGCCGTAGCCGAGGTAGGCCGAGCACCACGGCTCGTTCAGGGTCGTCCAGGTGTGCACCCGGTCGCCGAGGGCTGCGCCCATGACCTCGGCGTAGCGCTCGAAGGCGTCGGCGGTCGCCCGGACGGGCCATCCGCCCGCATCCTCCAGCGGCTGCGGCAGGTCCCAGTGGTAGAGGGTCGCCACGGGACGGATCCCGCGCTCGAGGAGCCCGTCGACGAGCCGTGAGTAGAAATCGATGCCGGCACGGTTGACCTCGCCCGTGCCGGTGGGCATGATCCGCGGCCACGCGATCGAGAACCGGTAGGCGTCCAGTCCCAGCTCCGCCATCAGGTCGAGGTCGCTCTCCCAGCGGTGGTAGTGGTCGCACGCCACATCACCGGTGTCGCCGTTCCACACCCGACCGGGCGTGTGGCTGAAGGTGTCCCAGATCGAGGGGCCGCGACCGTCTTCCGCGGCCGCCCCCTCCACCTGGTAGGAGGCCGTCGCCGACCCGAACGTGAATCCGGGAGGGAACACCAGGCCGCTGTCTCGGAAATCCGCGTTGCCCGCGCTCATCGGGTCACCTCCGCAAGGTCTGCGCGCAGCGTCTCGCTGCGTCCGTCGGGCGTGGTCACGAGCACCTCGGCGACGCCTTCTCCGCCGGGGAACACCCGCAGCGTCAGCCCCTCCAGGTAATCGTAGTCAGGGCGGTCGTCGCGACCCCCCCAGGGCAGGACGGCGCCGGGGCGCACGTACAGCGGAAGCGAGTCGACGCCGTGACGCTCGCGGCGCCACCCGCCGGTCGCGCTCTCTCCCGTCAGCAGGTGGGTCCACTCGCCGTCGGGCAGATAGAACTCCACCTCGCCGTCCGCCGAGAACACCGGTGCGACCAGCAGGTCGCCGCCGAGCATGTACTGCCGATCGAGGTGGGCGCAGGTGGGATCCTCGGGGAACTCCATCGCCATCGGGCGCAGCAGCGGCACGCCGTCGGATGCGGCCTCCACGCCGCGCTGGAACAGATACGGCATGAGCCGCATCTTCAGCTGCGTGAAGATGCGCGTGACCTCGACCGCCTCGTCGTCGAAGTTCCACGGCACGCGGTACGACTCCGAGCCGTGGAAGCGGCTGTGGGAGCTCAACAGGCCGAAGGCCGTCCAGCGCTTGAACACCTCGGGATCGGGGGTGCCCTCGAACCCCCCGATGTCGTGGCTCCAGTGCGCGAAGCCGCTCCACGCGAGCGAGAGACCGCCGCGGAGCGTCTCCGCCATCGACACGAAGGTCGACGTGCTGTCACCGCCCCAGTGCACCGGCATGGACTGCCCTCCGGCGGTCGCCGACCGCGCGAACAGCACCGCGTCGTCCGCGCCGCGCGCCTCGACGAGCACCTCGTGCACGGCCGTGTTGTACAGGTGGGTGTAGAGGTTGTGCATCCGGTCGGGAGCGCTGCCGTCGGCGTAGACGACATCCAGCGGGATACGCTCACCGAAGTCGGTCTTGAAGCAGTCCACCCCCTGCGCGACGAGAGCACGCAGTTTGTCCTGGTACCACCGGGTCGCGTCGGGATTCGTGAAGTCCACGAGCCCCATGCCCGCCTGCCAGAGGTCCCATTGCCAGACCGAGCCGTCCGCGCGCCGCACGAGGAAGCCCTGTGCGGCCGCCTCGGCGAACAGCGGCGAGCGCTGGGCGATGTACGGGTTGATCCACACGCACACGCGGAGGTCGCGCTCGTGCAGTCGCCGCAGCATCCCGTCGGGGTCGGGGAACACCCGCGGGTCCCACTCGAAGTCCGACCAGTTGAACTCGCGCATCCAGAAGCAGTCGAAGTGGAAGACGGAGACCGGCAGCTGGCGCGCGGCCATCTCGTCGATGAACGACGTGACGGTCGCCTCGTCGTAGTCCGTCGTGAAGCTCGTGGAGAGCCACAGCCCGTACGACCAGGCGGGAACGATCGGCGGACGCCCGGTGAGCGCGGTGTAGCGCGTCAGCACGTCCTTGGGTGTCGGGCCGTCGATCACGAAGTACTCGAGCACCTCGCCGGGCACGGAGAACTGCACCCGCTCGACCGTCTCGGAGCCGATCTCGTAGGAGACGTGTCCGGGATCGTTCACCAGCACGCCGTAGCCGCGGCTGGAGACATAGAACGGGACGTTCTTGTAGGCCTGCTCGCTGGAGGTGCCGCCGTCCGCGTTCCAGATCTCGACGCTCTGTCCGTTCTTGACGACGGGGCCGAAGCGCTCGCCGAGACCGTAGATGAGCTCGCCGACGCCGAGATCGAGCTGCTCGTGCACGAACGTGTGCGCGCGGGCGCTGCTGCCGCCGGCCCTGGCGTTGTCGACGATCCCCGGGTCGACCTGCGCATCATCGGCGAGGGCGATGTACCCCTGCGCCTTGTGTCCGCTGCCGGTCAGACGCTTCTCGCCGGAGAAGAAGTCGAGCGACCACGGTGCCCCCGCGGCGATGCGCGCGGTGAGGGATCCGGTGCGCAGGCGCGCACCCGCCGCATCCGCCTCGACCTCGGCGATGCCGGACGCGGCCGCGATGCCGAAGGACAGCGGCGGGGTGCCGCCGTCGTGGTGGACGATGCGCACGCGCACCACTCCCTCGGCGGGCGAGGAGAGCGTGACCGTCAGCGTCGCACGGTTCAGGGTGTCTCCCCGGCGTTCGATGACCTTCGTCGGCGCGGTGATCACCAGCCCGGGGCCGTCGAGCGTGTCGGTCTCCCAGATGTCGTACGCCTCCTGCGCGTACAGGGCGGTGACCCCGGGGCGCAGCTGCCAGAAACCATCGGTGAACTTCATTACTTGACTGCTCCTGCGGTGATGCCGCGCGTGAGGGTGCGCTGGAAGATGAGGAAGAAGAGGAGGGTGGGGATCAGACCCAGGAGGGCCGAGGCGCTGGTGGTGGTGACGTCCATGAGCCGGTCGCCCTGCAGGACGCTGATCGCGACCGGCACGGTCTGGTTGGCGTTCGACACCAGGAACGTCAGCGGGATGAGGAACTCGTTCCACGTCCAGATGAAGAAGAAGATGACGAGGACCGACAGCGTCGGACGACTGATCGGGAAGACGACGCGCCACAGGATCTGCCAGCGGCTTGC
This sequence comes from Microbacterium sp. RG1, assembly GCF_005347485.1. NCBI lineage: Bacteria > Bacillati > Actinomycetota > Actinomycetes > Micrococcales > Microbacteriaceae > Microbacterium > Microbacterium sp. RG1. The sequence goes on from NZ_CP034121.1 coordinate 1,980,466, forward strand.
GCCGTCCATCGCGGCGGCCTCCAGGACCTCCTTGGGGAAGGTGCCGTAGACCGACGCGAGCAGGTACGTGCCGAAGGCCGCCTGGATCACCGTGAAGATGATGATCACCGACCAGACGTTGTTGTAGAGTCCGACCGCCTTGGACAGGTAGTAAAGCGGGTACAGCAGCGCCTCCTGGGGCAGGAGGTTGGCGAGCAGGAACAGCAGCACGATCCAGCTGCGCCCGCGCACCCGGCCGATGCCGATCGCGAACGCGTTCAGCACCGAGATGAGCACGGCCAGCAGCGCCACCATCCCGGAGATGAAGAACGAGTTCCACACCTTCTCGGGGAAGTTGACGCGCTCCCAGAACGCGGCGAGACCCGTGAAGTCGATCTGGCTGGGCAGGGCGAGGGGTCCCCCGTTCGAGTAGTCGGCGGGCGACTTGAACGAGTTCACGAGGATCAGGTAGAACGGCGCGATCACGACGATCGCCCCGACGATGACGAAGGCGAGCATCAGCCAGTCGATGCCGCGCGGGCGGGTCATGCCCCCGCGACCGCGACGCGGCGTGCGCGGGGCGCGACGCCCCTCGCCCTTCGTGGTGGTCACAGCCATGGTGACGGCCATCAGCGACCCTCCCTTTCCTTGCGCTCCGCCGCGTTCTGCGCGCGGATGAAGAGCACGGCGACGATCGCGATGACGATGGTGAGTGCGGTGGCGATGGTGGCGCCGTAGCCGACCTGCTGGGCCTGGAAGAACTCGCTGTAGGCGTAGTAGGCGGGCACGATCGTCGAGGTGCCGGGGCCGCCGCGGGTCAGCACGTAGACCGGGCCGAAGACTTTGAGGGCGGCGATCGTGCACGTGAGGGTGACGACGAAGATCTCCGGGCGGATGATGCTCATCGTGATCGAGCGGAAGCGCTGGAACCAGTTCGCGCCGTCGAGCTCGGCGGCTTCGTAGAGCTCGGGGTCGACGCGCTGCAGGGCGGCCATGAAGACGACGATCGGATACCCGAGCTGCACCCAGACGAGCACGACCATGATCGCGCCGAGCGCCGTGTCGGGGCTGCCGAGCCAGTTGTGTGCGAGGGATCCGAGCCCGATGCTCTCGAGGATCGTGTTGAGGGCGCCGTCGTCGGGGCGCAGCACCCAGCCGATGACGATGCCGGCGATGGCCGCAGGGAGGATCTGCGGAAGATAGTAGGTCGCGCGCAGGAAGCTCGCGAGACGCCCGCCGTACTTGCGCCCGACGACGTCGAAGAGGAGCGCGGCGATGATGAGGCCCAGCACCGTGGGCAGGATCACCATGGCGACGATCATCCAGATGCTGTTGCCGAACGACGTCCAGAACTTGGTGTCGCCGAACAGGCGCACCCAGTTGTCGACACCGATCCACTCCGGCGGCTTGATGCCGCGCCAGCTCGTGAACGAGAGGTAGATGTTCCACACGAGCGGGATCAGGATCACGACGCTCAGCAGGATCAGGCCGGGGACGAGGTAGAGCCAGTAGCCGGCGGATCCGCGCCCGCGCTGCGGGATCAGCGGCTCCTCGGGAAGGGGCTTGGCGCGCCGCGCTCTGGGCGGCCGCACGAACGGGACGGCGGACATGACCGTCTCCTCACTTGATCGAAGGGATGGGGGTGGCGGAGGGGCGGGCGCCCCTCCGCCACCGGCGGTCAGCCGCGCAGGCTCGAGACGTACGACTCGTACTCGTCACCGAGTCCGGTCTGCACCTGCTCGGGCGTCGAGCTGCCGTTGGCGAGGTTCTGCAGCTGGGCGACGAGCGTGTCGTAGAACGTCGGCGTGGGCCAGTCCGGGTAGAACGAGAGGCCGTCGGAGTCGAGGATCGAGTTGAACGCGGTGATGAGCTCCTTGCTCTTCTCATCCGTGATGTCGGACTCGTTCGCCGCCACCGGAACGCCGCCGTTGTTGCCGATGATCGCCTGGATCTCGGGGCGCAGCGTGATGTCGATGAACTTGTAGGCCAGATCCTTGTTCTTCGCGTTCTCCGGAACGACCCACAGGTTGCCCGAGGAGCCGAGGCTCAGCTTGCTGCCGGGGAAGTTGAAGATGCCCCAGTCGTACCCGCTGATCTCCTCGGTGAAGCGGCCGTACCACCAGCTGCCCGACACGAAGATCGGGTAGTTGCCGGCGATGAACGCGGTGCCCGCATCCTCCGCCTTCATGCCCGCCACGTCCGGGGAGATGTAGCCGGCGTCGACGTACTCCTTGAGGGTGTCGGTCGCGTAGGTGATGGGCTCGTCGTTCCAGTCCACCGGGTTCTTGTAGAGCTGGTAGTCGTCGACCCACGAGCGGTCGGCCTTGCTCAGCGCCAGCTGGTACCAGAGCTGTCCGAGCGGGTACTCCGCTCCCGCTTCGGCGAGCGGCGTGATGCCCTTGGCGACGAACGCGTCGAGCACCTTCACGAACTCGTCGTAGGTCGTCGGCACTTCGAGACCCGCATCCGCGAAGGCCTGCTTGTTGTAGTAGACCGTGACGAACTCGCCGTAGTTCGGGACGCCGTACCAGGCGTCGCCGCCCATGACGCCGTCCTCGCTGTAACGGGCCGTTGTCTGCAGCGACGGGGCGAGCTTGTCGGCCCAGCCGTTCTCCTCGACCGCCGACGTGATGTCGGTGAGCAGCCCCTGGCTGGCCAGCAGGCCCGCGGTCGCATTGCCCTTGTTGTACTCCATGATGTCCGGCGCCTCGTCGGAGTTCAGGACCTGGCTGGCGGTGGAGCGGATCTGCTCGAAGCCCTTGGCCTCGAAGTCCACCTTGGCGCCGGTCTCGTCCTCGAAGACCTTGATCGCCTCGTCCCATGCCTTGCCCATGGCACTGTCTTCGCCCTCGTAGTGCCAGAGCGTCAGGGTGTTGGAGTCCTCCGTGCTCCCGCCGCCGCCCGAGCAGGCGCTGAGGGCGAGGGCGGCCACGGCGACGCCGCCGAGCAGGATGAGGGAGCGGTGTGTGGTGCGTGATGTGATGCGTGCCATCTTCGGCACTCCTTTCATGGTGACCGTCGGTGGTCGGGTGTTGCGGGACGGGCGAAGCGGCTTATCGAAGCGCTTCGATAACGCGCAGGAGAAGGGTCGGAGGAAGGTGGGTCATCTCGACGGGGCGGCGACGGATCCGACGTCGAGGTAGTGGGGGGCGATGAGGTGCACGCCCGGTTCCGGAGCGGATCCGGAAAGGGCGGCGACCGCGAGCTCGACGGCGAGCTCGCAGCTTTCCGCGGGAACGAGAGGGATCGAGTCGAGCGGCGTACTGAGGGCGGCGGTGTCGAACGAGGAACCGACGGAGACGATCGAGATGTCGCCGGGAACGCTCAGTCCCGCATCCGCGAGCGCATCGAGAACGCCCTGGTGGACGTCCTCCGCGCAGTGCAGCACGATCGCCGTCACGCCCTCGGCCAGCAGAGCCCGCACCGCGTCGCGGATCGTCGCCGTCGTGGGACGCGACTGCCCGGCGTAGCGGAACGCGGTCGTGACACCGCGGCGTTCGGCAGCACGCTCGAAGCCGGCGCGCACGCGCGGGGGGGAAGTTCGAGCGCTCGTAGGAGATCTCGGGGTGACCGAGCATGCCGATCGAGCGATGGCCCGCATCGATCAACCGGTCCGCTGCGAGGGCGGCGGCGCGTTCGAAGTCGAGGTCCACGCAGACGAGCGAGTCCCGATCATTCGGGACGCCGATGAAGATGCTGGGGAGCGCGATCTCGCGCGACAGCGCCACGCGGGCGTCGTCGGGAGCGACGTCGAGCACCAGGATCGCGTCGACCAGGCCGCTGGCGGCCACACGCCGCATCCCGGCCTGCGCGTCCTCGTCTGTCAAGAGCAGGATGTCGTAGTCGTTGCGCCGTGCCGCGACCGCCGTGGCCAGCACGAACGCCATGTGCGTCGGTGCGTGGGTGTCGATGCGCAGCGGCTCGGTGAGCGCGAAGATCTGCGTCCGCCGCCCGGCGAGCATGCGCGCGCCGGCGTTCGGGCTGTAGCCGAGCTCGGCGACGGCCTTCTCGATGCGCCGACGGGTGTGCACGGCGACCGGCCGTTTGCCGCTGAGCGCGTAGGAGACGGTCGAGATCGACACGCCGGCAGCCTGCGCCACCTCGTTGATCGTGACCATCTCATCCTCTTCGCCGGGTTGGTCGAAGCGCTTCGACGCTGCTTCGTCCAGGACTGTAGAACACGATCGGATGCCAGCGCAACATGTTTCGCGGAATGAACAACAAAATCGAGGCCGCTGCCCGTTTGACGTAGACACGCCCGGCACGTCATAATCGGCCACATGACTGACGATGCACGTTCTCTGTCCGCCTGGGAGGCGAACGGGACTGCCGGCTCCATGATGGCCGGCCGCATTGTCATGTGTTGTCGAATGTGCCGCTGACTCGGTCACCCCGTCCGACGCCGCCGCGCATCTGAAGCGCCGCGCGTCCTCTGCATCCGCTCTGTGATGCTGCGCACCCGGCCCTGACCCTGGGCCGCGACTGACAACACGCGAATCGGGCACGAGTCCCGGTTCCTCTTCCGGCAAGGAATCCGCACATGTCCACTCCCGTTGCTCTCGACGACCGCACCACCGCCCGTCCCGCCCTGCGTCTGGTCACCGACGCTCCCGCATCCCCCGCTCCGGCACCCACCGCCGCCGAACGGAGTCTTCCTGCCGGCACCGCGCCGCGTGGCTTCGCGCTCTACGTCGGCTTCGACGAGGCGAAGGCCGCCGCGTCCGGCGTCTCCCTCGGCACGATCGTCGAGGCGCTCCGCCGCACACTGCACGATCTCGCCCCCGCCGCGGAGACCTACGCGACCGTCGCCCTCGCCCCCGTCGGCGCCGGTGGCCGCGACGTCGACGTGGTGCGCCTGGCACTGCACGAGCCCTCCGCCGTCGCACGCACGAAGCCCGAGATCGAGGTCGAGGAGCGCGCCGAGGCCGGTGTGGTCGTCGACATCTCCCGCAAGCGCGTTCTGATCGACGGCGAGTCCGCCGCCTTCACCTTCAAGGAGTTCGAGCTGCTGCAGTACCTCGTGCTGCGCGAGGGCCGCACGATCGAGCGCGCCGAGCTCGTCGGCTCCCTCTGGCAGCAGGGCGACGCGGACGCTCCCGGCGAGCGCACGATCGACGTGCACGTGCGTCGCCTGCGGGCCAAGCTCGGGCGCTTCGAGGACATCGTGCGCACGGTGCGCGGCGTCGGCTACCGCTTCGACCGGCACGCCGACGTCGCCATCCGATACGGCCACGGCACACCCTCCCCCGACCGGTTCTGAGCCGGTCGGCCCGCTGTCGGCGGGCCGACGTAGGGTGTGCACATGGATGCGGGCACCGCGACGATCGGGCACCGCCCGCCTCGTTCCGCCGCGCCGACGCACGCGCGCCCTCGCGAGAGTGTCTACCGCCCGCGCGGCGAGCTGGATCTGACCCGCACCGTCGTGTTCCAACGGCGCGGGGCGCACGATCCCACCCTCGTCGTCGACGGCCACGTCATCTGGCGCGCGAGCAGAACCCCCGAGGGCATCGCCACCCTCGCCCTCCGTGAGAGCGGCGTCGGTATCCGCCTGGCGGCGTGGGGTCCCGGAGCCGGCTGGGTGCTCGACCAGGCTCCTGGCCTGTGCGGCACGCATGACGACCACGGTGACTTCGACGCCTCCCGGCATCCGCTCATCGCGTCGTCGCATCATCGCCACCCCGGACTACGCCTGAGCAGGACGGACCTCGTCTTCGACGCCCTCGCAAGCGCGATCTTCGAACAGAAGGTCACGGGGCTGCAGGCATTCGGAGCATGGCGTCGGATCGTCACCTGGTTCGGTGAGCGCGCCCCCGGCCCCACCCCGCGCCCGATGTTCGCGCCACCCACCGTCGACCAGTGGCGACGCATCCCTTCCTGGGCCTGGCACCGCGCAGGACTCGAGCCGCCACAGTCGCGCGCCGTGGTCAAGGCAGCCGCCCACGGCGACAGCCTTGTACGTGCGCTGTCGGAGGCCTCGGACAACACCCGGCGCGACCACATCCTCACAAGCCTTCCCGGCATCGGCCCGTGGACCTCGGCCGAGACGCGCATCCGCGCCTGGGGCGATGCGGACGCGGTGAGCGTCGGCGACTACCACCTCGCGCACGAGGTCGGGCACGCACTCATCGGCCACCGCGTCGACGACGACGCGATGCTGGAGCTGCTCGCCCCGTGGGCGGGGCAGCGTCAGAGGGTGATCCGGTTGCTGGCGGCCAGCGGCGTGCACGAGCAGCGTCGCGGCGCGCGCCTGGCGCCGGAGGACCACCGCTCGCGCTGAGTCGTCCACCCCCTACGCTGGGCGCATGACGAACTCGAGAACGGGCTGGCCCCGCGGTCGCACCATGTGGATCCTCGGCACGCTGGCCCTGTTCGCGGCGGGCGTCGTGATCGGCATCGCCCTGGGCTCGGTCTGGATCGGCCTGCTCCTCGCCCTCATCGTGTCGATCGGATGGCTCATCGCCTACGAATCGTGGCGGGGTCGCAACGTCGGCATCTACGACCGGGACGACGACGGCGCCCAGCTCTGAGCGCGCTGACTGCTTAGCGGGACAACGATCGTCGTAGATCTATGGCGTCATTGACGATCACGAAGCCTCGGTGCTGACGCGACGTAAGCGGGACGACCGGAGGAGTAGGTTCGCATCATGGTTTCTCAGTCTCTCCAGCGGTGGACGACTGAACGCGCCGCGGCCATGGACCGGATGGAGAGAGTACACACCGCGGTGACCGGCGGTCTGAGGGGCCGGCCCCGTGACGTCACGGAGCTTAATCACGCGCTTTTCTTGCGCCTCGCGGCGGAAGTCCAAGGGTACTGCCGAGACCTCCACGATGAGTCCATCGCAGCGATGCTCACGCCACAGCTTGTTCCCAACCAGACTCTTCGGGACACCTTCAGGCATGCGCTTGAGGATGGCCGCAAGTTGGGCACGGGGAACGCGGGGCCCGGCAACCTCGGTAGCGACTGGACAAGACTGTCTATGCAGCTGTGGCCCGACCTCAATACCACCTATCCGTCTCCCACGGATGGCGCCGCGGATTGGAACCGACGACTTGAGTGGCTGAACAACGCCCGCAATGGCATCGCCCACAACGACGTCGCCAAAGTCGCTGCTGCTCACTCAGCACATCCACTTACGCTCAATACCTTCCGCGTCATGCGGCGACGCTTCACCAAATTCGCGTATGGGATAGACAGTGTTACGCGCGCATACTTGAATGCAGCTACCGGCACCGCGCCGTGGTGATGAGGAGGGGATATGCCATCGCAAAACGGCCGCACCCGTCCGCACGCGAGCGAGCCACTCAGTCCGAAGACCGGCACTCCGGTGCGCGTACGATTCGGCAACCGGGACTCGACGGGCACGATCGTGGGGCGAACGATCACTGGCAGGTACAACGTCAAGATTGACATTGTCGGAGCCGATGAACCGGTAACGGCGAGCTACTCGCGTGAAGAGTTGCGCCTAGCCAACTGACTTCGGGATGTGGTGCGCACTTGACTGCCCAGCTCCGCGCCCGGATCGAATCGCGCACCACCCCTGGAGGGCGCGCACAGCGCGCTCCTAGGATGGGGCGCGTGACCACCACAGATCCTGCCCTGCCACCGATCGATCCCCCCGCCGCATCCGGACCTGCTCTGCAGTTGCGCGGCCTGACCAAGCGCTTCGGTGACAAGGTGGCCGTCGCCGGCATCGACCTCGACGTGCCCACCGGCTCCTTCTACGGGCTCGTCGGCCCCAACGGCGCGGGCAAGACGACGACGCTGTCGATGGCCACGGGTCTGCTGCGCCCGGATGCGGGAACCGCCGTCCTGCACGGGGTCGACGTGTGGCGCGACCCGGTGGCCGCGAAGGCGATGATCGGCAACCTCGCCGACGGCGTGCGTCTGTTCGACCGGCTCACCGGTGAGCAGCTCATCACGTACACCGGCATGATGTTCGGTCTGGCGCGCGACGAGGTGGCCGCTCGCACCGCCGACCTGCTGACCCTCATGGACCTCACGGAAGCGGCCGGCACCGCCGTGGTCGACTACTCCGCGGGCATGACGAAGAAGGTCGCGCTCGCCTGCGCCCTCGTGCACGCGCCGCGCATCCTGGTGCTCGACGAACCGTTCGAGTCGGTGGATCCGGTCTCCGCGGCGAACATCGAGGACGTGCTGCGCAGCTATGCCGGCAGCGGCGGCACCGTGATCGTGTCGAGCCACTCGATGGACCTCGTCCAGCGTATGTGCGACCACGTCGCGGTCATCGCGAGCGGGCGCGTCCTGGCGGCGGGCACGATCGACGAGGTGCGGGCCGGCCAGAGCCTGCAGGACCGCTTCGTCGACCTCGTCGGCGGCCGTCACCATTCGGAGGGACCGCAGTGGTTGCGACTCTCCTGAAGCTGCGCTTCCGCGTCCTCGGCAACACCCTCGCCGCCAACCCCTGGCAGCTCGTCGGGTTTATCCTCGGCGGACTCTGGGCCGTGGGGCTCCTGATCGGCGTGTGGATCGGGCTGTTCGCGGCGGGCTTCGCCGGCCTCGATGTGGTGACGATGGTGGTGACCGCGGGCGGTGGCATCCTCGTGCTCGGCTGGGCGCTCGGACCGCTGTTCGTCGCGGGTGTCGACACGACGCTCGATCCCGTCAAGCTCGCCCCGTTCCCCCTGACGACGAACAAGATGATGGTCGCCCTCACGGCCGCCGGGCTCACCGGCATCCCCGGGATCGCCTCGATCGCGGGCGCACTCGGCCTCTTCCTCGCGCTCTGGCGGTGGCCGATCGCCCTCGTCGCCGCCCTCGTGTGCATCCCGCTCGGCATCCTCACGTGCGTCGTCGTGTCGCGGCTCATCGCCGCGCTCAGCAGCAGCGCCGGCGGGAACCGCCGCACGCGGGAGCTCCTCGGTGGTCTCGCGTTCCTTGTGATCATGCTCGCCGGGCCCATCACGATCGGCATCATGAACCTGCTCGACGCGGGAGTGAGCGCCGCAGGCAATCCGACTGACCGCATCGGCGGCATCATCTCCGCAGCCTCGTGGACCCCGATCGCCGCGGCGTGGGCGGTGCCGGCGACGCTGGCGTCGGGCGACATCCTCGGGGCATCCTGAAGCTGCTGATCGGGGCTGCGACCCTGGTTCTCCTCTGGTGGTTGTGGCGACGATCGCTGGCTGCGGCCCTGGTCTCACCGCCGCGTGCGCGCACCGCCACGGTCAAGGCGGGCAAGATCGGCTGGTTCGGGCGCATGCCCACCGGCGGCACGGGAGCGACGTGGGCTCGAGCGCTGACGTACTGGCTGCACGACCCGCGCTACCTCCGTCAGCTCCTGGTGGTGCCCATCTTCCCCGTGCTCATGCTGTTCTACTCCGGCGGCGACGTACGTAGCCCGATGTTCGCGTACTCCGCCGTGCTCGTCGCCTTCGTGCTCAGCATCGTCTCCTACGCGGATGTGTCGTACGACGGGACCGCCTTCGCGACGGTGCTCGCCACCGGCGTGCGCGGACGGCAGGACCGCGCCGGCCGCCTGCTCGCCGCGGCGGGGCTCGGGGTGCCGCTCACCATTGTGATCGCGATCGTCACGGTGGGTCTGTCCACGCAGTGGTCGTTGCTCGTTCCCGTGCTGGGAGCGAGTCTCGGCCTGCTGCTGACCGGATACGGCGTGTGCGCGATCAGCTCCGCCTCCATTGTGCAGCCCGTGCCGGCCCCGGGGGACAGCCCGTTCAAGCGGGTTCCCGGAGCCAGCGTCGTGACAGCGCTGCTCATGTTCCTGATCTGGATCGGCATCGCGGTGCTCTCGTTGCCCTCGCTCATCCCCGCCATCCTCGCCGGCGTGACCGGCGACGCGATGTGGGGATTCGTGGCGCTGGCGGCGGGCCTCGTCCTCGGGGTCGTGTTCGCGATCGTCGGGGTGCTGGTGGGCGGCCGCGTCTTCGACCGCAACGCGCCTGCCCTCCTCGCGCAGTTGCAGAGCTTCAAGGGCGCCTGACCGCAACGCCACGACGAGGGCCCCGGAGCGTGTGCTCCGGGGCCCTCGTCATGTGCGCGCATCAGGCGGGAAACAGCTCCTCCAGGACGCGGACGACACCGTGCTCCAGGTGGGAGGGCGCGCGCAGGCGCGCGCGGGCGGCCACATCCGGGTGGGCGTTGGCCATCGCGTACGAGTGGTAGGCCGCATCCATCATCTCGAGGTCGTTCAGGTAATCGCCGAAGACGGCGGTCTGCTCGGCCGAGACACCCAGTACACCCTGGAGGCGCCGGAGCGCGACGCCCTTGTTGACGCCGCGGTTCATGACGTCGACCCAGTGCGCGCCGGAGACGACGACCTGGTGGGTGCGGGCGATCTCGGACAGCGCGGGAGCTGCGCCCGTCTCCGCGTCGCCGAAGTCGTAGACGGCGATCTTGAGGACGTCGTCATCGACCTCCTCAAGATCCGATACGTGCTCGAGCAGGGCGTAGTACTTCGCCGCCTCCGTGCGGAATGCGTGATCGTCCCGCTCGATGTACGCGGAGCGCTTGCCGCAGAGCACCACGCCGACATCGTGGCTCATCCCGCGCACACGCCCGAGGACGTCGGCGACGAGAGCGCGGTCGAGGGTGTCGGAAGCCAGCTCCTCGCCGTCGCGCACGACGTACGTGCCGTTCTCGGCGATGAAGACCATGCCGTCGGCGTGGTCTTCGAACTCACGGCGCAGGGTGGCGTATTGGCGGCCGCTCGCCGGCGCGAAGAGGGCGCCCGCGCGCCGCATCCGCTCCAGGACCGGCCAGAGCCCCTCGGGGACGCGGCCGTCGCCGTCGAGGAGCGTGCCGTCCATGTCGACGGCGACCAGGCGGATGTCGGATGCGGGCGCGCTCATCCCTCCATCCTCCCCGATCCGCCGGACGCGTCCGCGCTCAGGTGGTCGCCGCGGTCTGCTCGGCGAGCGGGACCGGCGTCTCCGCGTAGCTGCGCGAGAGACGCCGGTACTGCGGCGACAGGAACGCGCCGACGACGATCACCAGCATGACCAGGCTCGCCGCGACGAAAACGAGCGCGATGCCCCGCGCTTCGCCGTCGCCCAGCAGCCAGCGCCACCCGTCGCGACCCGCGTCGGTGCGCATGTACGGGATGAGCCAGAACTCGGCGAGCGGGCCGATGAGGAAGGCCGAGATGGGCGCGGCCGCGGACTCGATGCTCGCGGCGAACCCGAAGACGCGCCCCTGCGTCTCGTACGGCACCACTCGCTGGATGATCGTCTGCTCGGCGGCCTCGGCCACCGGCATGAGCGCCATGAACACCAGCATCCCCACCGCGTACAGCCACCACCATTCGCGCAGCGCGAAGGTGAGTCCCAGCACCGAGACGCCGACGTTCACCCACAGGAGCGTGCGCACGGGGTTCTTGCCGAGACCGAATCTGGCGACGAGACCGCCGCCGATGATGAAGCCGATGCTCGTGATGCCGAGCACGACGCCCCAGATCTCGACGCTGAAGAGCGTGAGCCCGTACGGGTCCATGAGCGCCATGAAGACGCCGCCCACGAGGTTGTTGAACGTCGTGAACAGCAGGAGCGGCATGAGTCCTGGCACCGAGCGGATGGCGGGAAGAACCCCGCGGAACGTGAATCGCCGCGGCGAAGCGTCGGGGTCGTGCGCGACTCCTCGTTCGGGGATCGGCACGAACAGCAGGTGGGCGAAGGCGACGGCGGTCGCGACGATCGCGATGAAGACGGTCGGCCCCATGCCGAGCAACCCCACCGAGAGCCCCGAGAAGACGCTCGTGACCATGAAAGCGACACCTTGGACGGTGCCCACGAGTCCGTTCGCGCGGTCGCGGCGCTCGGCCGGCACGAGAAGGGTGACCGTCGTGGACAGCGCGATGTTGCGGAGGTTCTCGACGACCCCGCCGATCAGGATGACGCCGGCGAACAGCCAGAACCACGGGCCGCCCCAGTCGATGAGCGCGGAGGCGGGGAGCGCCAGGAAGAGGGCGCCCGCGAGCAGGTACGTGGCCAGGGTGATGAGGCTGGAGAGCACCATCACGGCCTTCTTCTTCATGTGGTCGACGATCGCCCCGAAGACGACGCCGAACACGGCCACCAGGAGCATGTAGCTGCCGCCGATGATCGAGGTGGCGAGCACGTTGCGCGTCTCGAGGTACGCCCAGAACGTGAGCGCGAACCAGAGGTAGCTCGTGGTCACGTTGGCGACGAGCGTGTTGGCCAGCACCTGGTAGAAGCTGCGCATGCGCGAGATGCGGGCGTGCTCGGCCGTGTCGGGGCTTTCGAGCATGACGGGCTCCGCTTCGCTGGATGGTGGGTCCATCATGACGCCGGGTGCCGACATGCGCGAGGGTTCGGGTTTTCCCGAACCCGGTCGTCGGGATTGCTCCGATGTGGCCCGCGCAGTGCGCCCCTACTTTGGAGACATGACTTCCGCAGCTCCCACCGCGCGACGCGCGCGGCGCTTCGCCCCGGCGCAGACCGCCGGCGCGATCGCCCAGCTCGCCGCGCTCGGCCTCATCGGCCCCTTCATCCTGAGCACCCTGTTCGGCATGCTCGGCACCGGACTCGGGCTGGTGCCGGCCCTCGGCGTGGGTCTCGTCGTGCTCGTCGGACTCGTCTACGTCATGTACGCGGTCGGGTGGCTGGAGATCGCACGGATCGACGGGCTCTACGGACTCGGCCTTCCCGCCCCGCGCTTCAGCCCCCGGCTTCGACCGGGCTTCGGCGGCTACCTGCACTCGCTCTGGCGCCAGTTCATCGATCCCTCGATGTGGCGGGCGTTGGCCAACACGGCGATCGCCACCGTCATGGGCGTCACGGTCATCAGTCTGGTCTCCGTCGCCACCGGTGCGATCGGCGTCGCCTTCGCCCCCCTCTCGGGAGTCGACGAGGTGTGGGTCGGCGTGGGCATGATCCCCGCCGGCTGGGCACCGGTCGTGGGCATCGTGACCGCGCTGGCTGCGATCGCGACGACGATCGGCCTCGGGCTGCTGCACGGCGTGATCAGCCGCGCCATCCTCGGCCGCTCCCGCACGGCGATGCTGGCGCAGGCGGCACGCACCTCCGACGCGCAGCGGGCCGGAGCCATCCGTGCCGCCGACGTCGAACGCACCCGCATCGAGCGGGACCTCCACGACGGCGTCCAGCCGCGTCTCGTCTCGGTCGGCATGACCCTGGGACTCGCGCAGCAGAAGATCGACGACGACCCGACGGCCGCCAAGGCGCTGCTCGAAGAGGCGCACACCTCCACGAAGGCGGCGATCACCGAGCTGCGCCAGCTGGCCCGCGGCATCCACGCCTCCGTCCTGGACGACCGTGGACTGGATGCGGCACTGTCCGCCCTCGCCGCCCGCTCGCACGTGCCGGTGGCGCTGGACGTACGCGTCGACGGCCGCTGCCCACGAGAGGCCGAGACCGCGGTGTACTTCGCGATCGCCGAATCCCTCACGAACGCGGCGAAGCACTCGCGCGCCGCCGAGTGCCGCGTGGTCGTCCGCGTCCGCGACGGAGGCACCCTCTGGGCCCGCATCGAGGACAACGGTATCGGTGGCGCGCGGGTCCTGCCCGGCGGCGGCCTCGACGGCATCTCGAACCGCATCCTCGCCGCCGGCGGAAACGTCCGCCTCGACAGCCCGCAAGGCGGGCCCACCGCACTGGAGGTGAGTGTGCCGTGCGCATCCTGATCTGCGAGGACTCCGTCCTGCTCCGCGAAGGTCTCGTGCGACTGCTGGCGGACGCCGGGCACGACGTGGTCGCCGCCCTCCCGGACGCGAGCGAGCTCGATGAGAGCGTCGCCGCCACCGACCCGGAGCTCTGCATCCTCGATGTGCGCCTTCCCCCGACCTACACCGACGAGGGCATCCGCGCGGCGCTGCGGCTGCGCGGAGCACACCCCCAGCTGCCCGTGCTCGTGCTCTCGCAGTATGTCGAGGAGCGGTACGCGAGCGAGCTGATCGCCGCGAACGGCGGAGCGCTCGGCTACCTGCTGAAGGATCGGGTCGCGGATGTGGCCGACTTCCTCGACACGGTGCGCCGTATCGGCGGCGGAGCGACCGTGCTCGATCCCGAGGTCATCGCGCAGCTGCTGAATCGGCGCACCCGCGATGAGCGGATGCAGCGACTCACCGAGCGCGAATCGACGGTGCTGGCGCTCATCGCCGAGGGGCGGTCGAACCAGTCGATCGCCGCGACCCTCTTCCTCTCGGAGGCGTCCGTCGAGAAGCACATCACCGCCATCTTCCAGAAGCTCGAACTCGAGCCCGGCGAATCGGGCAACCGCCGCGTGCTCGCCGCCCTCGCGCACGTCGAGCACGGCGCTGGCGAGACCGGCCCGCAGACACCTCAGACAGGAGCATCACGATGACCACGCTCACCCCTCCCCCCGCAGCTCCCGGCGAGGCCACTCCTTCGGGCTCGGCGACACCGCCCCGGCATCCCGCAGGCAAGGCCGTCGCGATCACCGCGATCGTCATCGGTGCCGTGATCCTCGGCGGCACCGTGGTCTCGGGCGCCGCGAACGCCGTGACCGCCTCGCTGCCGACGTCGTCGCAGACGCTCAGCGTCGCCACCACCGGCGTCACCGAGGTCGACGTGGATGCCAGCGCGGCGCTGTTCGAACTGCGGTTCGACGACGTCGACGAGGCTCGGCTCGAGGTGACCTCCGGCCGATCCGCGTGGCGGATGGAGCGTGACGGCGACGAGCTGAAGATCAGCGCTCCGGACGGCTTCTTCGGCATCGGCTGGATCGGCCAGCAGCCGCGCGTCCTGCTGACGCTTCCGCGGACCCTCGAGGGCGTCGACGCGTCGCTCACGCTCTCCGCGGGAGAGCTTCGCGCCACGGGCACGTTCGGCGATCTCGACACGCACCTCTCCGCCGGCAGCCTCATCGTCTCCGGCGAAGCCCGAACGATCGATACCTCCATGAGCGCCGGAAGCTCCGACATCCGACTGTCGGGTGTCACCGAGGCCGAGTTCGAGCTCTCGGCGGGCGACCTCACCGCCGAGTTGACCGGCGACGCCCCGCGCAGCATCGACATCGGCGTCAGCGCCGGGTCCGCGGATGTCACCGTGCCGCGCGGCAACTACGACGTCCGCTCCAACGTGGAGGCCGGCGGCGTCGACAACCGGCTCTCCGCCGGCAGCGGCCCCCGCATCCCCGTCAAGGTCCGCGTCTCCGCGGGCGACGTCACCCTCCGCGACAACGGCTAGGCGCGAACGCGCATTCATTGAGCGAGCGAGCATCCGATCGGGTGCTCGCTCGCTCAATGCGTGCTCACTCGGCGAGTGCAGGAGGAGGATGGGAGGGTGACGTCCTCCTCCTTCTCCGCATGGCTGCGGGCGCAGCCGTCGCTCGCCGGGGCGGCGCCGGCTCTCGACACGGCGAGTCTTCCCGAAGAGCCACACGTGCTGTTCGAACAGTGGCTGCGCGGTGCGGCGGCCGCCGGTGTCGCCGAGCCGCACGTGGCGACGCTCTCGACCGTCGACGCGGACGGACTCCCCGATGCCCGCGCGCTGATCCTCAAGGACGCCGGTCCCCGCGGATGGGCGGTCGCAGGTCCCCGGTCATCCGCGAAGGCCGAGCAGCTCACGGCGCACCCGGTGGCGGCCCTCAGCTTCTGGTGGCAGCCGATCGTCCGCGCCGTGCGGCTGCGCGGCGGGATGCAGCCCGCCACCGCCGCCGAGATCGCCGGGGACTTCGAGGCGCGTCCGGAGTCCGCACGCGTCGGACTGACGTCCGCGGACTGGATGCTCTGGTGGCTCGTGCCTACGCACGTCGAGTTCTGGCAGGGCTCCCCCGACCGACGCCACACACGCATCATGTACGAGCGGCAGGGCGAGAGCTGGCACCACGAGGTGCGCGGCGGCGAGACGAGCGCCCGCGCGCAGGGAGCCGCATCTCGCCGATAGCCTCGAAGGATGCAGCAGGAGCAGGGTCTTTCGGGAGGCAACTCGGCGGGTCCCGTCTTCCGCGCGGGGAACACCGTCCGCAAGGCTTGGACACCGGCATCTCCGCACGTGCACACGTATGTCACCTCCCTGCGCGAGGCCAGCGTCGACGCGCCTGCTCCCCTCGGCCGCGACGAGCAGGGTCGTCAGGTGTGGGAGTTCGTCCCCGGCGCGCTGGCGGAGGAGGGCCTGACGCGGCCGGAGCTTCATCGTGTGGGCGGGATGGTGCGCGCCATCCACGATGCGAGCGTGGGATTCGCGGTGCCGGCGGATGCGGCCTGGGATTCGGCGATCCCGGCGCCCGGCGCCGAGCTGGTCTGCCACAACGACCTCGCCCCGTGGAACCTCGTGATGGGCGAGAGATGGGTCTTCATCGACTGGGATGCGGCGGCTCCCAGCACCCGTCTCTGGGATCTCGCGTACGCCGCCCAGGCGTTCACGCTCAACGACCCGTCGCGCTCCCCCGACGACGCCGCCGCGGATCTCGCCGCGTTCGTCGACGGCTACGGGGCGGACGCCGCGCTGCGTGCGGCTCTGCCCGCGGCGATGGCCGCACGGGCGGAATCGATGCACGAGCTTCTGCGCTCTTCCCACGCCGCGGGCCATGAGCCCTGGGGATCCATGTTCTCGTCGGGTCACGGCGATCACTGGCTCGCCGCATCCCGCTACGCACGCGAGCACCAAGCTGCCTGGACCGAGGCGCTGAACGCGCGCTGAGCCCGCTGCCTAGAGCGCGAGCATGCGCTCGCTGCGCTCCCAGAGCTCTCGCGCCAGAGCGGCATCGTCCGCCTGTGCATGAGTCCGCGCGGGCTTGCGCTTCACGTAGTACTCGCCCGGCGCATAGTCACGACCAGGCTCGCCCTCCGCGAGGTACACGAGGGTGTCGGCACCCTTCGGGATGCTCGTGAGGAAGAGCTTCTTGAGGGGCGTCTGGTAGATGAGGCGCATGGGCGAGCTGGGCGCGCTCGAGAAGCTCGTGGCGATGTTGCCCGGGTGGAACGCCACCGCGCCGATGCCCTGTGCGCGGTAGCGCCGATCGAGCTCCTTGACGTGGAGGATCTGCTCGAGCTTGGCCGTGCCGTAGGCGCGCGTGGCGCTGAAGGAGCGCTCGTTGTCGAGGTCGTCGATCTCCAGCTGACCGAACAGACGCGCGCCGACGCTGGAGGTGTTGATGATCGTGGCCGTGGAGGCGATGAGCCGGTCCTTCAGCAGCTGTGTGAGCAGGAACGGCGCGAGGTAGTTCACCTGGAAGGTCATCTCGTGTCCGTCGATCGTGCTCTCGCGCACCTTGCCGAAGATGCCTCCGGCGTTGTTGGCGAGCACGTCGATGCGGTCGTACTGCGTGAGCAGATCGTCCGCGAGCTCTCGGACGCTCGTGAGATCGGCGAAGTCCGCGAGGTGCACGCGCGCACCCACCTCCCGGGCGATCTGCGCGGTGCGCTCGCCATTGCGCCCGACGGGGATGACGGTGTGCCCCTGCGCGTGCAGCGCCCGCGCCGCCTCCCGCCCGATGCCGTCGCTCGCACCGGTGATCACGATCGTCTTGCCCGCCATGAGGCCTCCTTCGCCGTAGCTCGCGAAAGCCTAGTCCTCGTTGTCAGCGAGGCAGCATGAAGAAGAGTCCGAGCACGGCGAGCAGGAGCGCCGCGAGCGAGACCACGAGCGCATGCGCGTTGCCCCCATATCGCGCGGAGCGCGCCAGAGCGATGATCGCCAGCAGCACCCAGAGCCACGAGGTGAACATGAATGCCGCCATCGGCATGAGCGCAGCCATGCTGCTCGCGCCGCTGGTGGTCAGCATGATCCACGAGAAGGACGCCCAGATGATCGCCAACGGCACGAAGGCGACGTACGAGAGAACGAGATTCAACGCCTGCGGCGGACGCGGGCGACCGCGCTGGTCAGAGCTCATGTCGTCCTCCGGCGTCGATGGGTCGGAAGTGCCACCGTACCCGGCCTGATCTCGTCAGGACACGCGGCAGATGATCTCACCGTGCAGGACCGAGAACCAGCCGTCGTCGGATGCGGCCCACTCACGCCATCCGGCGGCGATCCGGTCGAGCTCGTCGGCGTCGGTGTCGGGGCTGCTCTCCAGCTGCCGTGCGAGCGCGGACTGACGGATGCGGTCCGCCCACAGATTGCCCCACCACCTCCGCTCATCGGCGCTCGCGTAACACCACGTGCTCGACGACGCGCTGATGTCGGTGAGCCCTGCCTCCCGCGCCCAGGAGAGGAGACGTCTGCCGGCATCCGGTTCGCCGCCGTTGGCGCGGGCCGCCGCCTCATACAGCTCCAGCCAGCGGTCGAGTTCAGGCATCTGCGGCCACCACGCGAACCCGGCGAAGTCGGCGTCGCGCACCGCGATGATCCCGCCGGGTCGGGTCACCCGCGCGAGCTCCCGCAGCGCCTGCACCGGATCCGCGATGTGCTGCAGCACCTGATGGGCGTGCGTGACATCGAACGAGTCGTCGTCGAACGGCAGAGCGTGCACGTCCGCGATCCGCACGTCGACGTTCGACGCTCCGCGCTCCTCCACCGTCGCGCGGGTCAGCGCCGCCTCGTCCTCGCCGATCTCCGTCGCGGTGACGTGAGCCACGCGCTCGGCGAAATCGACCGTGATCGTGCCGGGCCCGGCCCCCACATCCAGCAGTCGGTCATCGGCTCCGAGGAAGGGCAGAAGGTAGGCGGCGGAGTTCTCGGCGGTACGCCAGCGGTGCGAGCGCAGCACGGATTCGTGGTGACCGTGGGTGTAAGTGGACATGCCTCCAGGCTCCGGCTTCGAACCGCCCCGACGGAAGACCGTACTGTTCATAGGAGCGGTCCACCCACCCAGCCGAGAGGAGCCGGTCATCGCGAACGAACTCGGCGACTTCCTCCGTGCTCGCCGTCAGGACAGGGCGCTCGCGCCCGGGCACGACTCCCCCGGCGCCCGGCGGACTCCGGGCCTGCGCCGCGAGGAGGTCGCGACCCGCGCCGGGATCAGCGTCGACTACTACATCCGGCTCGAGCAGGGGCGCGAATCCCACCCGAGCGATGCCGTACTCACGGCTCTCGCCCACGCGCTCGCGCTGTCACCGGATGCGGCGCGTCATCTCGTGCGGCTCCGCGACGCCGACGCTGCGCGCGCCGAGCCGAGGGCGGACAGCGACCTCCTCCCGCGGATGTCGGCGCTCGTCGCGGCGGTCCGCCCACAACCCGCGTACGTGCTCGACAGGTTCAGCACGATCGTCGCGGCGAACGAGGACGGGATGTCGCTGCACGCCGGGCTCGCTGAGCTTCCGCCCCCGCAGCGCAACACGTGCCGCTACCTGCTGACCGACCCGCGCGCCCGGGAGACGTTCCTCGACTGGGAGGAGCTCGCCCGCGGCGCCGTCGCCCACCTGCGCGCGGCGAACGTCGACCGCCTGGATGATCCGCGACTCGGGGATCTCGTGCGCGAGCTCGAGACGAGGAGCCCGCACTTCACGGCATGGTGGAGCGGCCACATCGTCGAGCGGCGCCGGGGCGCGACCACCCGCATCCGGGGCCTCGACGGTGTCGTCGTCGAGCGGAGTTACGAGATCCTCCACCTGCCGGACGACGCCGTGCGCCTGACGGTCTGGCTCCCGCCGGCGGCGTGAGCACCCGACCTACACTCGTGCCATGAGCGCTTTCCTCCCCGGTTCCCGCGGCACGCAACCCTGCCCGAATTGCGGCGCCCAGGTCGCGCAGTCGGACCGGTACCCCGAGTACCTCTGCGGCGAGTGCGAGGCTCGCGCAGTGGATGCGGACGGCGCCCGCGTCACAGGATCGAACGCCTCCTTCGGCGGCGGCTTCGTCCTGCACTGGCGGGACGGCGAACACGAGTCACTCCCCTGCGCCTCGGCCCGGGTGTGGGTCGACGGGCGCGAATGGGAGTACTCCGAGGCGCGCTTCGGCGGGGTGCTGATCACGCCCGTCCGCGACCGCTGACCCCGCAGTCGGCTATGCGTCAGCAAAGAATCACGAAAAGGTAACGGAAACCTCTTCCCCTCCGTTATCTCACCGTTATAGAGTGCTCGCACGGTAGTTGTTTTGCTGTGGCAGCTACCGACATGTGATTGCAGGACACTCTTGGTGCAAAGGGACAAGGGCCGGTCGGAAGCCTCTCCGACCGGCCCTTACTGCTGTCCGCGATGCGTCAGCTCTGCGACTCCGAGACCTGCAGCTCGGGGGCGTCGTCGCCCGTCACGATCTCGACCTTCCGCGGCTTGGCCTTCTCGCTGACGGGGATCGTGACACTCAGCACGCCGTTGCGGTAGCTCGCCGAGATCTTCTCGGTGTCGAGCCCCTGACCGAGGCTCAACTGACGCAGGAACGTGCCCGACGTCCGCTCCCGCGTGATCCAGGTGACTCCGTCACCCGCCGACAGCGTGCGCTCGGCACGGATGGTGAGCAGCTGACCGTCGATGTCGACGTCGACCGATCCGGGATCGATGCCCGGCAGGTCGGCGGTGAGGACGTAGTGGTCACCGTCGCGGTAGAGGTCCATCGGCATCTGCCGAGGGCCGCGCCGCGCGGTGTCGAAGAACGTGTTCGCCATGCGCTCCAGGTCACGGAGCGAGTCGTATGCAGCCATAGTCGTCTCCTCTCGAGCGGGATCGGATGTGGGATCCGACCCGTAGTCCCTAAGTTGAGCCCCCTTGACTCAACAATCACAGATTAGCACTCTCATGCCGCGAGTGCTAGTTCTCACAGCCGCCTCTAGGGCCCTCCTGCGACCTCATAGACTCAGCGCGTGAACGACCCCGCCGAGGCAGCGAGACGGCCGCCTCTGCTGCAGAGGATCGCCCTGAATCCGCTGGTCTGGGCGGCCGCCTGCATCCTGGCGGCGCTGCCCGGATACCTCACCGAGGGCGGGTTCTTCCCCTTCCTGATGACGATCATCGCGGGGGCCCTCTGCGGGATCTGGTTCGTGAACCTCACGGTGCGCATGCCGCATCCGACCGGCGCGATCGTCCACCTCCTGGTGGCGGTCGCCCTCGCACCAGCCCTCTACGCATCGATCGAGCTCCTTCCACCGCTCTTCGCGCCCGGCACACCGCGCGCGATCTACGCGGGGCTGCTCCTCGCATTGCCCCCTGCCGCCGGCTGGGTCTGGATCACACTGCTCAGCCGCGTCATCAACCTCCTACCGGGCAAGACCCGAGCGCAGCCGCGAGTACCGCTGGCCTGGGAGAACGACGGCGATGCGGTCATCCTCCGCTTCCGGGCGATCCCGATGCGGATGCGGGAGCTCACGGTGTGGATCATCGCCACCATCGTCGTGACGGGGGCGCTCGTCACCACGGCGCTCATCATGTTCAGCGCCGTCGTCGAGCGACTTGGACCCCGCATGCTGATCCTCGCGCTCGGGGCGCTCTTCGCCTTCCCCGCCTATCTCATCGTCACCGCGCTGTTGCGCAGACGCTCCGTCGAAGCGAGCGTGCGCGTGTCACGCGACCGGATGTGGATCACCGCCGGCGAGGCGACGCACGCGCTTCGGCTGAGCGAGATCGAGCGGCTGCGATGGGGCACCACGAGCGACTACGCGCGCCTCGAGGTCACCGCGCCCGGCGTCGACCTGGCTCTGCTGGTGGGCATCGCGAAGCAGACCGACGGCATCGCGTCCGAGCTTCCTCCACTGCCGGCGCGAACGCTGCGTCTCGCCGAAACCGAAGGCCTTGAAAGAATCACCTCGCGCCGCAGCTTGGTGACCCTCTCGCGTGAATAAAGAACCCCTTTACATACCTTTACGTACGTTTATGGCACTATATAGCCGTGGAAGAACTTTTGAGTGTCGACGACGTCGCTGCCCGTCTACAGCTCCGACCCCGTACCGTGCGCGAATACATCCGCAGTGGACGTCTGCAAGCGACCCGCATCGGCAAGCAGTACCGCATTCACATCAAGGATCTGAAGCTCATCGAAGGCGGTGCGCCCCTGGCAGCCCCCACCCAGGATGGCGCGTCGACGCGGACTGCGGCCTCCGTCGTCGTTCGCGTCGACGCCGCGAGCGCGGAACAGGAACGGCGAGTCTCAGACCTGCTCAATGCGAATGGAGCGGCACCCCGGGTCGCACTTCAGATCGTGCGCATGCCAGATGATCTCGCGCTCCAGATCATCGCGTCCGGCCCGCTCGAGGCCGTCCTGGACGTCCTCGTCACCATCAACAATGCTGTGGAGATCACGAATGAATGACCTCCGCTATCGCAGCAGCGCTGGTGCCCTCCAGATCCGCGACACATATGAGCGGCTTCTGCGCCGCTACCTGCCCGATGCCGGACAGAGCGTCGCCCTCACCTCGATCGGCGAGATCACCGCAATCACCGCCGGATCTCCCACAGCTCCGCCCGTCGTCCTTCTGCACGGCTCGGGCTCGACGGCGCTGTCCTGGGCTCCGACCATCCTGCAGTTGGCCGAGTCGCATCACGTCCACGCGTTCGATCTGCCAGGCGAGCCCGGTAGGAGCACGCCCACCCGGGTGCCCTTCGCCGCCGAGGATCAAGCCCGCTGGGTCTTCGAAGCGCATCAACAGCTCATCGGCGCTCCGGCCGCCTATGTCGGAGTCTCGCTCGGCGGGTGGATCGCCACGGCGTTCGCGGCACACCGCCCCGCGCAGGTGGAACGTCTGATCCTTCATTCGTCCAGCGGCTTCGGCCCGCGCAAGATCGCCCCGCTCGTGGTTGCCGGCCTCCTCGCAGGGCTCGGGGAGCCCGGCCGGAAGCGTGCCCTGTCCTATCTCACAGGGCCGCACCGGACCGACGAAGCGCGAACAGAACTCCAGCGACAACTCGACCGGTACGCGATGCAGACCTTCGCGCACTTCTCGCCTCGGACCGACAAGCTCCCCGAGCATCCGACGGAGTTGTTGCGGAACATCCGGGGTCGCGTGACCGCCACCTTCGGCGCAAAGGACCGGATGCTCGACGCCGTTGCGGCAGCCCGCCGCATCCGCTCGACGATCCCCGGTGCCGACGTGGAGCTTCGCTCGCACGAGGGCCACCTTCTCAGCGACCAGCCCCACCTGACCTACCGCCAGCTCACCGACTGAGCAGACGTCGCGGCGATGCAGTAGGTCAGGCGATCCGTGCCCTAACGGGCCGAGAGGCGCTCGCGGACGACGCGGCGCAGCACCTTTCCGATCTGCGAGCGCGGCAGATCCTCCACCTCGACGATCCGCTTGGGCACCTTGTACGAGGTGATGTGCGTGCGCGCGAAGTCGCGAAGCGCGGCCGCGTCGAAGACTGCGCCCTCGCGCGTGACGATCGCGGCCACAACATCCTCGCCGCCGGAAGGACGGGGGATGCCGACGACGGCCGCCTCCGCCACATCCGGATGCAGCAGCAGCACCTGCTCGACCTCGGTCGGGCTGACGTTGAAGCCCCCCGTGATGATGAGCTCTTTGACGCGGTCGATGACGGTGACGAAGCCGTCCTCGCTCACCGTCACGATGTCGCCGGTGCGCAACCAACCTCCGGGAAGCAGCACGGCCTGGGTCTCGTCGGGCTGTTGCCAATAGCCCTGGAACACCTGCGGGCCGCGGATGAGCAGCTCCCCCGCTTCCCCGGCCGGACGGTCGACGCGAGGATCGTCGGGGTCGACGACCCGGATCTCGGTGCTCGGGAAGGGCACGCCCACCGTCCCGGGGCGCCGCGAGGGACCGATCGGGTTGCCGAGCGCGACCGGCGACGTCTCGGTCATGCCGTAGCCCTCCACGAGAAGCCCCCCGGTCGCCTCCTCCCAGCGCGTCACCGTCGGCACCGGCAGACTCGTGGCTCCGGAGATGGCGAAGCGGATGCCGGAGAGATCGACGCCCTTGCGTGTGCTGGCCCGCGAGAGTGCGTCGTAGATCGGTGGCACGGCGGGCAGGAACGTGGGCTTCGAGGTCGCGGAGGCGGCGACGACCGCATCCACGTCGAACTTCGGGAAGAGCACGACGCGCGCACCCAGCGAAATCGCGAAGGTGAGGCAGAGGGTGAGCCCGTACGCGTGGAAGAGCGGGAGCACGGCGTAGAAGACCTCGCCACCCTCGGTGAGCCCCGGCACCCAGGCACGCCCCTGCGCGGCGTTCGAGCGGAGGTTGCGGTGCGAGAGGATCGCCGCCTTGGGCGTGCCCGTGGTGCCGCTCGTGAGCTGCAGGAGCGCGGTGTCGTCCAGTCGCGGCTTCGGCCACTTACGCGGGAGCTTGCGCACGCGCACGAAGTCGGACCATTCGAGCAGGCCGCGGGCGCGCGGGCGGGTGGTCATGGCTTCGCGCGTCTCCCGCGCCCTCGCGACGGGCAGCCGCAGCGCCAGACGCTTGCCGAAGGGCAGGGCGTCCGGCATCCGCACCGAGACGATCGCCGAGGGCGCGACGTCTTCGGGGAACTCGGCGACGGTGTCGGCGACCTTGTCCCACACGATCGCGACGACGGCGCCGTGCACCTCGAACTGGTGGCGGAGCTCGCGCGGCGTGTAGAGCGGGTTGTGCTCGACGACGATCGCGCCGATGCGCAGGGCCGCGTAGAACGCGACGACGTGCTGGGGACAGTTCGGCAGGATGAGCGCGACCCGGTCCCCCGCCTGCACGCCCAGCTTGCGCAGGGCGTTCGCGGCGCGGGAGACCTGCTCCCCCAGCTGGGCGTACGTCGTCTCGGCGCCGAAGAACTCCAGCGCGACACGGTCGCCGTAGCGCGAGACGGATGCGTCGAGAAGGTCGACGAGCGTCTCGGTGACGGGTTCGATCTCGGCCGGCACCCCCTCGGCGTAGGAAGCGATCCAGGGGCGGGCCTCGAGCGGTGAGCCGGCGGGCTTCTGGTCCGTGGTCATGCTGCTCTTCCTCGTGGGCGGGACGGGGTCAGCCGGCCGCAGCCTCGTCGAACAGCCACTGCACCGATCCGCCGGCGGCCGTGACGTGAGCAGCGACGACCGCGATCGGCAGCTTCCCCTCCGCGAGCGCTTCGGCCAGCGCTTCCTTCTTGCCTGCACCGGTCGCGAAGACGACCACATGCTGCGCACCGTCCAGCGCCTTGAGAGTGAGCGTGATGCGCGTGGGCGGCGGCTTGGGAGAGTTGTGGACCGGGATCACGAGCTCGTCGACCGGGCGGAAGTCAGGATGCCCGGGGAACAGCGACAGTGTGTGTCCGTCTTCTCCGACGCCGAGCCAGACCAGGTCCAGGCGCGGAGATCCCGCATCCGTCTTCGGCAGCGCGGCGATCGCCGCGGCGTACCGGCGCGCGGACTCGTCCTCGTCGACGTCCGTGTCGGGACGCAGCTGCACCATGGTGTCGAAGCCGGGCTGGTCCAGCAGCGCGGGAGCGATCGTGCCCCAGTTCGACTGCGGGTCGCTGATCGGCACCGAGCGCTCGTCGCCGATCAGGACCGTGACCTTCGACCAGTCGATCGCGTCCGCATCCTGGGCCGCGAGGATCGCGTAGGCCGCCATCGGCGAGCTTCCGCCGGCGAGCACCCAGACAGCGCCGCCGTTCGCCTCGATCGCGGCGCCCAGCGTGCGAACCGCGTCACGGGCGGCCTCGGCGGCGACGTCCGCGGCCTGCGGGAAGGTGGTGATCGAACCGTAGGTCACGATGGGCTTCTCTCGTCTCGGGTGAGGTCGGATGAGCGGGTACCGCCGGTGTTCACGGCGAGCAGCCTCGCCCTCCTCGATTCAACCCCAGGTCGTATGCGATCCGGTGCATGGCAGCTGGGAAACTGGCACACACTCGTCATAGTTCACGATTTCATGTACTATCCGAGCCATGAACACCGTGCTCAATCGTGCGACCGCGACGCACACCGCCGCCCTGGCACGACTCGGACACGCCCTGTCGGATCCGACGCGGGCAGGTGTCCTCTTGGCCCTGCGCGAGGCTCCGGCATACCCGTCCGACCTCGCCGACGCCCTCGGCGTCTCGCGCCAAGTCATGTCGAATCAGCTCGCGTGCCTTCGCGGGTGCGGTCTGGTCGAAGCGATCCCCGAGGGGCGTCGTACCTGGTACCGCCTCGCCGACAGCCACCTCGCTCCCGCCCTGGACGAGCTGCTCAAGGTCGTCCTCTACGTCGAACCGGGCTGCTGCGCGGGCGACACCTGCCGCTGCGCATGAGCACCTCGGTCGCCCCGAGCCCGGGGCGCCTCCGCGTGCTGCAGCGCCGAATCCGCTGGATCGTGACCGCGACGATCGCCTACAACATCGTCGAAGCGTCCGTCGCGCTCGCCGCCGGCGCCGCGGCATCCTCGGCGGCGCTCGTGGCGTTCGGCCTGGACTCAACGATCGAGGTGCTCTCGGCGGCGGCGGTCGCCTGGCAATTCACCCGT
Organism: Microbacterium sp. RG1; assembly: GCF_005347485.1. Taxonomy (NCBI): domain Bacteria; kingdom Bacillati; phylum Actinomycetota; class Actinomycetes; order Micrococcales; family Microbacteriaceae; genus Microbacterium; species Microbacterium sp. RG1. The sequence continues at coordinate 2,006,639 of NZ_CP034121.1, forward strand.
CGAGACCCGGAGCGTTGGGAGCGCGGCACACTCCGCGTGATCGCCGTCGCCTTCTTCGCGCTCGCGACCTACGTCGCCGCGTCGTCGGCGTGGGCGCTGACGACGCACGTCGAACCCGAGCACTCCCCCATCGGCATCATCCTCACGGCACTCAGCGTCCTGATCATGCCGTTCCTTTCACTCGCCGAGCGACGCACCGGTCGAGAAGCGGGCTCCGCCACCGCCGTCGCCGACTCCGCCCAGACCCTGCTGTGCACGTACCTCTCCGCCGCCGTGCTCCTCGGACTCGCGCTCAACAGCGCGTTCGGATGGTGGTGGGCTGATGCCGTCGCAGGTCTCGTGATCGCCGCATTCGCGGTTCGAGAAGGTGTTGAGGCGTGGCGCGGCGACACCTGCGCGACCTCGGTCGGAATGGTGCTCGAGAACGAGCACTGAGCGAAGGTCAGCTCTTCGAACCGCTGACCGCCAGCACCCCGCCGAGACCGATCATCATGACGCCGCCGGCGCCGGAGAGCGTGGAGATACGCCGCGGCGAACGGGCGAACCAGGCCCGCGCCGTTCCCGCGGCGAGCGCCCACACGCTGTCGCATACGAGAGCGAGCGTCTGGAAGATCAGTCCCAATAGCAACAGCTGCAGCCATACCGCCCCGGCCGCCGGATCCACGAATTGCGGCAGGACCGCCACGAAGAAGGCGATCGTCTTCGGGTTCGTGAGCCCCACGACGAAGCCCTGGCGAAGCAGCGTGAAGGTCGAGACCGGCGCACGGTCGACACCGTCGACCCGGGCGCGCCGGTGACGGATCGCCTGTATTCCGAGCCAGACGAGATACACCGCGCCGGCGATCTTGATGACCGTGAACGCGACGACGGATGAAGCGACGATCGCGCCGACACCGAAGGCGACCGCCACGACCGCGGGCACCGTGCCGAGGGCGTTGCCGACGACACTCAGAACACCGGCGCGACGTCCGAGCGCGATCGATCGTCCGATCACGAACAGCACACTGGGCCCGGGGATCACGATGATCACCACCGACGTCACGACGAAGGCGACGAGGTTCTCGAACGGGATCATGGCCGAACTCTAGCGGCCGGCTGTTTCCGGCGCAGTCAGTGACTCTGGCCGTGAGCGCGCGTCCGCGGGTGGCGTTCAAGCATCCGGAGCATCGGACTCGCGACGCCTCCGTCGTAGACGACGAGGTGACCGTCGCCGAGAACCCACGCCGTGCCGGCGTCGAGCGGCAGCTCGAGCCAGGACTCCGGCGTGAAGTCCAGCTCCACCAGCAGGCCGGATGATGTCCGCAGCCGCACCTCGTGAACCGGGCCCCATCGCCGTAGGGCGATCACACGCGCCCGCGGAAACAGCCCTCGCACGCCGGCGCTCTCCGCGGCGACGAGGGGATCGTCGACGATCACGACGAGGTCGAGGTCGCCCGCCATCGTCTCGGCGCCGCGCGCATATGAGCCCACCTGAATCACCGCGAGAACAGCAGGATCGGCACAGGCCCAGTCCACGACGCCTTGTGCAGCCGACGCCGTCGCGCGACGCCGACCCTTCAACCGCACCGGCATCGGATCAGGTCAGTCGCGGCCGTGGTCGACGATCGCATCCTCGGCCGCGTCCATCGCCGCTTCACCCTCTTCCTGCGACTCGGAGCCCCCCGATGCGGCGGAGTCCTGGGACTTCTTCTCGTTGTGTTCTTCGTGTCCGGTCTTCTCGGCGTTGCTCATCGCGATCTCCCTCGTTCGTTGCGTTCGGATTCGGGACGCCTTCAGTCCACTCCCCCACAGCGACATGCGCAGGGGGGTTGCGCAGCCCGCACATGGTGGACAACTCAGCCAGACCCTCCGGGCGGGCCACGCCCACTCTCCGAAATCGGCATCAGTGGCTGAACTGTGCTCCCCGACCCCCGAACCTGGGCTCCGGCTATGCGTCAGCAAAGAATCACGAAAAGGTAACGGAAACCTCTTCCCCTCCGTTATCTCACCGTTATAGAGTGCTCGCACGGTAGTTGTTTTGCTGTGGCAGCTACCGACATGTGATTGCAGGACACTCTTGGTGCAAAGGGACAAGGGCCGGTCGGAAGCCTCTCCGACCGGCCCTTACTGCGTCACCGGAACACTCGCGAAACCACCCGCGAGCACGGCGATCACCCCCTCCACCTGAGCGTCGTCCCGCGTCGTGAGCCACCACTCCGCGAGCCCATCCGCCGCCGCATGGATCGCCGAGACCACCACCTGCGGCGATTCCAATCGGACGCCTCGCTGCGCGCACCAGAGCTCGAGCCGCTCCGCGATCATCCGCCGATACGCGGCGGATTCCGCGCGAGCCGCATCCACCAGCGCATCGGATGCACGGGCGAGAGTGGTCAGTTCCGCCAGGCGCTCGAACCTGCGGGGGTCGGAGCGCACCTCCGCAAGGAAGGAACCCAGCGCCGCGGCCACCGCCACCTCCAACGTCTGGGCAGGCAGCGGCTCGGCCCAGACCCGCGCGGCGAGGCGCTCGGACTCCCGATCCAGCAATGCGGCGACGAGCGCGGCCTTCGTCCCGAACGCGTAGTTCACCACGCGATGCGCCACGCCGGCACGCTGCGCCACCGAGCGCAAGGAGAGAGCCCCGGCGCCGTCCTCCACCATGACCTCCACCGCCGCATCCAGGAGCTGTCTGCGACGTTCGGTCACTCCGAGATAGGGCCGTGACTGCGGTTCATCCTTCACAGCATCCTCCGAGCCGGTGGTCGATCGTCGCATCCATACTAGTTTTATCCACCTGGACCAATTGGAGCGTCATGTCGAACATCATCGTCACTCCCGCCCGCGCCGAGGAGCTGCGTCCCGCGGCCTCGATCCTCGCCGAGGCTTTCGAGCACGACCCCGTTCTCGGCGTCATCGTGCCGCAGCGCGACCGCCGGCGCGAGCGCCTGACGGATCTGTTCGAGGCGACGCTGAACGCCGGACCGTACACGACGGGCACGGTCGATCTCGCCCGCAGCAGTGACGGCGAACTGCTGGGCGTGGCGGCGTGGGAGGGACCCGAAGCGCGGCGCGGGGCGCTGGGGCGCCTCGCCCGCCGACTCCCGCTGTTCGTCCGCTCGATGGGATGGATGCGGCTCGCGGGTGCCTTCGCGATGCTGAGCCGGATGGAGCGGTACCGGCCGACGGCGCCGCACTGGTACCTGGCCGAAATCGGCGTCAGCTCCCGCGCCCGCGGTCGAGGCGTGGGAGCGACCCTGCTCTCCACGCACCTGCGCGCGCTCGACACCATGCGCCAGAACGCGTACCTCGAATCATCGACCCCCGACAACCGACGTCTGTACCGGCGACTCGGCTTCGAGGAACTCGCTCCCATCACCGGTCTCCCCGGGGCCCGGCCGGTCGCGATGCTCCGCCGCCCGGTGGGCTGAGGCCCGACGCCACTCGGTCGGCGACATCCCGACCCATCGCCGGGTCGCACGCCGCAGCGAACGCGCATCCGCGAAGCCGGCCGCGGCCGCCACCTCGCTCGACGACGGAGCGGATGCGGCGAGCAGCCGCTCGGTCAAGCGGCGCCGCTGGTCGTCGACGAGCGCGCCGTAGGACGTGCCGGCGTCGGCGAGACGCCGGCGGAGAGTGCGCTCGCTCATCGACGCGGCGCGCGCGTGTTCCGCGAGCGGGAGCACATCCGGCAGCTCCGCCGCGATCCGCGCGGCGATCCGGGCGACCAGCTCACGACGATCCACCGCCGACGCCGCCTCCGCCTCGAGCCCGGCGCACGTCGCCGCGAACGTCCACGGATCCGCGTAAGGGTTCGATTGCTCGGCCAGACGCGTATCGATCCACCAGGCGTCCTGCGCGGCCGCGAATCGCACGGGAGCACCCAGGCCGCGCTCATAGGCACCCGAGTCCGACGGCCGCGCACGCGCGAGATCGACGCGCTCCGGTCGTGCGCTGCCTGCGGAGACGTCGTGCACCATGCGCGTGAAGTGAGCGAAGGCGGCGTCGATCAGCACCCGGTCCACGGACGCGTCACCGGTGTAGGTCTCGGCGACGACCGCGAGCGAACGCTCGTGGCGTTCGAGACGCCACCGCACCGGAGACCCGGCGAACATCTGGAACCGCACGGCGACCTCGATCGCGTCGCGGATGCGGGAGGCCGAGAGCATCGCCAGCCCGAGCATCCCGAGGACGGTCACGGGCTGCCGCCGCCCGAGCTCGATTCCGAGAGCGGGGTCGTCGAGTGCGGCGCCGGCCGCGGCGACGATCAGTCGCATCTGCGACAGTGAGACCCGGGTGCTGTCGGCATCGAGAGAGGCGCGGTCCACGCCCGCACGACGCAACGCGTCGTCGATGCTCACGCCGCGCTCGTCAGCGCGGCTCACGAGATGGCGCAGGAGGTGAGGGCCGACCGTAGCCGTCCGGGGGACGCTCATGGGGTCATTCTGTCTGACCGGCAAGGTCCGCAGGAACGACCGTCGAAGCCCGCACCGAGCCCGGAGCGCGGCCTAACGTGTTGCGCACCCACCGACGAAGAGGATGCCCGTGAGCCCCACCGCACAGGAGCGCGTCACGCGCACCGTCATCCGCACGCTCGGGGCGCTTCCCGCCCCTCTCCAACGCCTGATCGCCGGCCGCCCGGTCGAGATCGACGGCCAGCGCCTTCTTACCGAGGTGCAGATGGCACTCCGCCTGCTCAACGCGCTGCCCGGCGCCGCCTTCGAGGAGCTGCCGCTGCGCCAGGCCCGCGCGCAGGTCGATGCGGAGGCGCGGATTTTCGGGCGCAGCGATCCCGTCGCCCTCGTCGAGGACATCCGCATCCCGACGCGCGGCGGTGAGGTCGGCGCGCGTCTCTATGAGGGGTCGGCGACGAAGGCGCCGAGCGGCACCGTGGTCTACTTCCACGGGGGCGGCTGGGTGGTCGGCTCTCTCACCTCGTGCGATTCCGTGTGCCGCTTCATCGCCGCGCACACCGATCTGCGCGTCGTGTCGGTCGACTACCGGCTGGCCCCCGAGCATCCGTTCCCGGCGGGCGTCGAAGACGCCGTCGACGCGTACCGCTGGGTACGAGATCACCCGGAGTGGGGCAGCACGGTGGCTGTTGCGGGCGACAGCGCCGGCGGCAACCTGAGCGCGGTGGTCTGCCAGCTGACCGCGGATGCCCCGCCGGATTTCCAGCTGCTCTTCTTCCCCGTCACCGACACGAGCACGAAGCATCCGTCCTACTCCCTCTTCGGCGAGGGCTACTTCCTCACCGAACGACAGATGGACTGGTACATCCAGCACTACCTGCCGCAGCCCGCCGACCGCACGGACCCCCGCGCATCGCCGTTGCTGGGCGAGCTCGCGGGGCAGCCCCCCGCGCACGTCGCCGTCTCAGGGTTCGACGTGCTGCGCGACGAAGGCACCGCGTACGCGCAGCGCCTGCGCGCGGCGGGAGTGCCCACCACGCTGCAGGTCGTGCCCGGCCACATCCACGCGTTCGTCAACGCCACCGGCGTCGGCCGGACGAGCAGCGCCGCGTTGGCCGAAGCGGTCGACGCGCTCGGGGCGGGTATGCGCGCCGCCCGCCTGACGCGCTAGTACGCGCCGTGGGCGCGCCGACGCGCGCGGGATTCGATGACGACCCCGACAGTGCCCACGACCCACAGCGCGAATGTCGCGCTCATGGCCAGCCGCAACTGGTCCCTGGTGTACGCGGCGGGATCGGCGCCCTGCAGATCGAGCACGACCCCGATCACGTAGACGAGCACGAGCGCCGCGATGAAGCCGCCCATGTTGACGACGCCGGTCGCGGTCGACAGGCGTGAGAGCGGGTTGTCCCGGCGCACCACGTCGAAGGCGATCATGGATGCGGCACCGCCGCTGGAGAGGGTGACGACCCACACCACGAGCAGCCACAGCGGAGCCTCGCCCGGGGTGACGAGCACGGCGGCCAGCGCCACCGCCTGGGCCGCGACGGAGCCCAGCGCGATCAGCGCACGCCGACCCGGATGCGCAGCGGAGAGCATGCCCATCAGCGGGGCGAAGACGGCGCCGCTGAGCACGAACACGGTCACCAGACCTGCGGCCGCATCGCGGGAGAGCCCCTCTCCGGCCATGAGGAACGGAATGCCCCACAGCAGAGCGAACGCGGTACCGGCGAACGGCGTGACGAAGTGGATCCAGAACCCGAGGCGCGTTCCCGGTTCGCGCAGCGCCGCGACGACGAGCGCGAACTGACGCGGGCGCGGCCTGCCGTCGGCGGCCACGGGCCGACCCCGCTCGCGGATGACCAGCGCGTCGAGCACGGCGAAGACGACGAACACCCCCGCGACGGCGGCGAAGGCGCTCTCCCAGCCGACGCCGTGCGCGAGGGAGGTGAGCAGCACCACGCTGAGCACCTGGCCGAGCTGGCCGAACTGTGCGGTGATCTGCTGCAGCACCGGCACGCGCTTGGCGGGCAGCCAGAGTGCGATGAGGCGCAAGACGCTGGGGAAGATGAGTGCGTCGCCGGCCCCGGTCAGAAGACGCGCCAGGATCGCGGAGGGCACGTCGGGGGCGAACGCCAGCCACAGCGAGCCGCCGGCCATGGTCAGCATCCCGACCGTTGCGATGACGCGGGCGCCCCAGCGATCCAACAGCAGACCCGCCGGGATCTGCATGGCGCCGTAGACCGCGAGCTGAAGGGTGGTGAACAGGGCGAGCGTGCTCGATCCGGCGTCGAAGCGCACCGCCATGTCGGTGCCGAGGCCGGCGAGCGAGCTGCGACCCACGATCGCGACGAGGTAGGTGAAGGCGCCGGCGACCCAGATGATCCAGGGCAGGGCCCCGCGAGCCGGGCCCGGGACGCGGATCGTGCCGGTCGAGGCTCCGTAGTCGGTCATTTCGGGTGCGGGGTAGCCAGGAAGGGGCGCACTCCGCGAGCGAAAGACATCGAGCCCATTCTACCGAGCGCTCAGACGCCGCCTCCGCCGCCGCCACCGCCACCGCCGCCCGCGGACCCGCCGCCGGTCGAGCCGCCGGAACTGCTCGAACTGGAGACGGCTGCGGCCGAGAGCGAGCTGACACCGCTCGTGAAGGCGCTCACGTTGAAGGCGGTCGCCCCGGCGTACCAGACCGGCGCGCCGGCGCTCTCGTAGTAGACGGCCAGCTGAGCGGCCCACTGCTTCTCCAGGCCGAACACCACCGCGTAGGGCAGCAGCGGTTCGTAGATCGCGAGGACCGCCGCCGCATCCGTCGCGTCGACCGGAAGACGCTCGGCCGTCTGGGGCGACTGCAGCATGCGGATGCGGTCGGCCTCCGCCCAGCTGATGAAGAGCCGGAGGCCGGCGAGCTGCTCCCGCGTCTCGGCACCCTTGGGGCTCAGCGGACGGTGGAAGAGCACCAGCAGCCCGACGAGCCCGACCACCACGGCGACGATCAGCACGGTGAGGGGGACGGCCGGATGCACCTGTGCGGACAATCCCAACGCTCCCGTGACGACGGTCGCCACCGCCGCGGCGGCCAACGCCCAGACGACCGGAGGACGAACCCCGCGTCGCACCGTCCGGTAGATGCCGCGCTCGACCAGTTCCGCACCGGCCCAGCTGCGCATGTCCTCCGCGGCCTGAGCGAGCGCCGTGTTGCGGTCGCCGAACGCGAACTCGGCACCTGGCCGCGCGTCCTCACCGAACAGGCCCTCGATGAACTCCGCGCCGTCCTGGCGGGCGCGAGACGGGTCCACCAGCACGGCCCGCAGCTTCGGCCGCGCCCGGGATCCACCCGGCACCTCTTCGATCCGGATCGCGCCCCGCACGGCGAGCTCCAGCAGTGCTGCGGGCGCGGCCTTCGAGGGCTTGGACAACAGCACGGCAGCCGTCAGGGGCGTGACGCCTGCGGGAGGCTCGTACTCGGCGACGACGAGGCCGCGGCCGGGAGAGTCGCGCAGTACCCTGCGCCAGACGACGATCGCCCACGCGAAGGCACCCAGGAGAGCCAGGAACGATCCGCTCTGAGCCCAGCCCCACCCGGAGGCGAAGTAGCTGCTGTCGAACGGCACGAAGGTGCCCGGCTCGAACCCCACCGACAGTGTGACCGTCTGACGTGGGGCGACGTTCGCCACCGACACGGATGCGGCCGCCGCATCCGTGTCGAGAGTGATCGGGCACGTCGTCGTATCCCCTTGCGCACCCACGTAGCAGGCGGCCGCGCCGGTGAGGGAGGCGGCGAGCGCGGGATCGACGTGGAGCGTCGCGGAGACGGAGCCGAAAGCCTGACCCCAGTCGACGCCGTTCACGTCCCAGTAGAACTCCTCCGTCCCCGTCTTCGGGAAGTACCAGGTGACGTTGCTCAGGTCGTAGGTGAAGACGTAGGTCTGCGCACCGTGCACGAAGCCGTCGACGCGCGAGGTCACGCTCCACGTCCCGTCGTCGCTGTCGACCTCGGCATCTCGCGGCGCGCCCGTCTCGTCGGTGACGGAGACGAGTTCGGGCCGCAGCGGCTGACCGTTGTAGGTGTCGGGGATGGTGCGGCGCATGCCGTGGTTCTGATCGGTCTCGGGGAACTCGGCGACGAAACGCTCGACGACGTGCAGCCGGGAGGTGCCGTCGTCCGCGCGGGTCAGCGTGTAGTCGACGTCGAGACTGCGGAACGCGAAGTCGTCGACGCCGGCCTGAACGATCATGGCGGGCTTCGGGAGCGCGGACGCCTGCGGTGCGGCGGCGAATCCCGTCACTGTGAGAGCGAGGGCGAGAGCGGATGCGGCGGCGATGACGCGCGTGATTGCCCCAGCGATCATGGCACCAGCCTATGCCGGGCACGGCGTACGCTATCGGGCATGAGCGACCGCCGTCTGGCCATCGACGCCTGGGAGAGCCTGTTCCGGGCCCAGCACGAGATCTTCGCTGAGGTGGGTGCCGATTTCGAGCAGAGCGGCCTGCAGCAGGGCGAGTACGACGTGCTCCTGACCGTCACGCGCGCGCCCGACATGTCGGCGCGGCTGCGCGACGTGACGCGCAACATGCTCATCAGCCAGCCCAGCGTCTCGCGTCTGGTCGACCGGATGGTCGCACGCGGGCTGCTCTCCAAGTGCATCGATCCCGATGACGGTCGCGGCGCGATCGTCCGGGCGACCGACACCGGTGCGCGTCTGTTCCGCTCCATCGCGGCCGTGCACAGCCGATCGATCGCCGAGCACATGTCGACCCTCGACGACGACGAGCTGCGCACCCTGCTGGATCTCACGCAGAAGCTGCGGCCCCGTCGGGACTGAGCGCCCGCTCAGCATTCGATGACGTTGACGGCGAGACCGCCCTCGCTCGTCTCCTTGTACTTCGTCGACATGTCGATGCCCGTCTGACGCATCGTCTCGACGACCGTGTCGAGCGAGACGTAGTGCGAACCGTCTCCGCGCAGCGCGAGCCGGGCGGCGGTGACCGCGGTGGCGGCGGCGATGGCGTTGCGTTCGATGCACGGGATCTGCACGAGCCCGCCGACGGGGTCGCAAGTGAGACCCAGATGGTGCTCCATCGCGATTTCGGCCGCGTTCTCGATCTGCGCGGGGGTGCCACCCATGACGGCCGTGAGACCGCCCGCCGCCATCGCGCAGGCTGAGCCGACCTCCGCCTGGCACCCGCCCTCGGCGCCCGAGATCGAGGCGTTCGCTTTGAACAGCGATCCGAGCGCGGTCGCCGTCAGCAGGAACCGCCGGATGCCGCGCGGGCGCTCATCGTCGGCGATCGCCCGGTCGAGGCCGACGCCCGCATCCGCGAGGAACCGCCACCAGTACATGGCGACGGCGGGAAGGATGCCGGCGGCCCCGTTCGTGGGAGCCGTCACCACCCGTCCGCCCGCCGCGTTCTCCTCGTTGACGGCGAGCGCGAAGGCTCCGAGCCACTCGCCGGGAAGCTCGCGGTGGCCGATCGCCTGGGCGCTCTCGAGCTGCGCACGCAACGAGCCGGCTCGGCGCTTCACACCGAGCTGTCCCGGGAGCACGCCGTCGTGGGCGAGCCCGGCCGCGATGCACGCGCTCATCGCGGCCCAGATCGCGTCGAGTCCGCTGCGCACCTCGTCCTCGCTGCGCCAGGCTTCCTCGTTGCGGCGGGCGATCTCCGCGATGGAGAGGCCGGTCTCGGCGCAGAGCGCGAGCAACTGGGCGGCGCTGGCGTATGGGTGGGGCACGGCCGCGGGAACGCCCGCCGCCCCGCCGTCGCGGCGGATGAAGCCGCCGCCGACCGAGAAGTAGGTGTCCGTCGCGACGGGCTCGCCCGCCGCATCCCACGCCGTCAGCGTGAGGGCGTTGGGGTGCTCCGGACGACGGACGCGGGGCGAGAGCACGATGTCGTCGGCGCGGAAGCGGATCGGGTGGATGCCGGCGAGCTCGAGGATCGTGTCGTCACCGATCGTGGACCATGCGCCGCGCACCAGCTCCGGATCCACCGTGTCGGGGCGGTGGCCCGCCAGCCCCGCGACGATCGCGTCGGGGGTGCCGTGGCCGATGCCCGTCGCGCCCAGCGAGCCGAACAGCTCGCACCGCACACGATCCACGCGCTCCAGCAGGCCCGCATCCGCGAGGCGGTCGGCGAAGGCCCCGGCGGCGCGCATCGGCCCGACGGTGTGGGAGCTCGAGGGTCCGACACCGATGGAGAACAGCTCGAACGCCGAGACGTATGCGCTCACCCCGTCAGCCTACGCTCGGCATCATCCGGATGCGGCGGGGTCACGCCTCGACGTCGATGCGCTCGGGATGCGCGTAGATGTTCAGGGACGCGCCGCGGGAGAACCCCACGAGCGTGAGCTGCATCGACGACGCCAGCTCCACAGCGAGGGAGGAGGGCGCCGAAACCGCGGCCAGCACGGGGATGCCCGCCATGACCGCCTTCTGCACGAGCTCGAAGCTCGCACGGCCCGACACCTGCAGTACCGTGCCTGCCAGCGGCAGCCGGTCGTCGAGCAGAGCCCAGCCGATCACCTTGTCGACCGCGTTGTGGCGCCCGACGTCCTCACGCAGGACGAGCATCTCGCCCGTCGCGATGTCGAAGAGCGCCGCCGCGTGCAGACCGCCCGTCTTCTCGAACAGCGCCTGACCGCTGCGCAACGTGTCGGGGAGCGAGGCGAGCCATCGCGCGGGCGCACGGCTCTCGTCGGCAGCCAGATCGAAACGCGAGACCTTGGTGATCTGTTCGATGGATGCGGCTCCGCAGACGCCGCAGGAGCTCGTCGTGTAGAAGTTACGGGCCGCGTCCTTGGCGGGGATCTCGCGGCCGGGCGCCAGTGCCATGTCGAGCACGTTGTAGGTGTTCTCGCTCTGTGGCGCACCGACGGGGGTGCTGCCCGGCCCCCCGCAGTGGATCGCGCTGCGGACGTCGGAGCCGGCGGCGATGACGCCCTCCCCCGTGAGGAAACCGGCGGCCAGTTCGAGATCGTGACCCGGGGTGCGCATCGTCACGACGAGCGGCTCCCCGCCCACGCGCACCTCCAGCGGTTCCTCCACGACGACCGTGTCGGCACGACGACGCGTCGAGACGCCCTCGTCCGTGAAGGCGATACGGGTGACCGGCGTGCGCTCGGTGAGTCGTCCCATGCCGCGCTCAGCGGTGCTCGAGGCGCACGATGACCGCCTTCGAGGTCGGCGTCCCGCTCACGTCGGCGACCGACTCCAGGGGCACGAGCACGTTCGTCTCAGGGTAGTACGCGGCCGCGTTCTGACGGGGCGTGTCGTAGGACACGATGCGGAAGCTCTCCGCGCGACGCTCCTCCACCTGGCCGTCCGCATCCGTCCACTCGGAGACGAGGTCGACGATCTCCCCGTCGACGAAACCGAGCTCACGGATGTCCTCGGCGTTGACGAGCACGACGCGGCGCCCGCCGTGGATCCCGCGGTACCGGTCGTCCTTGCCGTAGACGGTGGTGTTGTACTGATCGTGCGAGCGCAGCGTCTGCAGCAGCAGGCGCCCGGCGGGGATGTGCGGGTACTCGAGCGGGTTGACGGTGAAACGGGCCTTCCCGTCGATCGTCGCGAACCGGCGCTCGTCGCGCGGGCCGTTCGGCAGGAAGAACGTGCGTCCCTTCTGGATGCGGCTCTCGAAATCCTCGAAGCCGGGGATCACCCGCTCGATGTGCGAGCGGATGAGGGCGTAGTCCGCCTCGAGAGCGGCCCAGTCGGCCTGCGGCACATTGGCCGGGTCGTGGAGACCCGCCGTATCCAGGCCTTCCGGCTCGACGGTCCCGTGCTCGGGAAGGGTGCGCTCATGGTCACCGTCGTGGACGGCCGGCGCATCCTGGGGAGAGGATCCGCCCGCGAAGACGAGCGCGCACAGCCGCGCGATGATCGCGACCTCACTGAGCATGTCGTCGGAGGGCGGGGCGAGCCGACCGCGCGAGGCGTGCACGGCGCCCATCGAGTCCTCGACCGTGACCCGCTGCTCCCGGCCGCCGCGACGGTCGCGGTCCGTACGTCCGAGCGTCGGGAGGATCAGCGCACGTCGACCGGTGACGACATGGGAGCGGTTCAGCTTGGTCGACACGTGCACCGTGAGCCCCACACGCGCCATGCCCGCCTCGACGACCGCGGTGTCGGGCGTCGCCGACACGAAGTTGCCGCCCATCCCCATGAAGAAGCGGACCTTGTCGTCGCGCATCGCGCGGATGGCGGCGACGGTGTCGAAGCCGTGGGCACGGGGTGCGGCGAAGGAGAACTCCCGATCGAGGGCGTCGAGGAAGGCATCCGCCGGCTTCTCGTAGATACCGACCGTACGGTCTCCCTGCACGTTCGAGTGGCCGCGCACGGGGCAGACCCCCGCACCGGGGCGGCCGATGTTTCCCTGCAGCAGCAGCACGTTCACCACGTCGCGCAGGGTCGGCACCGAGTGCTTGTGCTGCGTGAGCCCCATGGCCCAGCACACGATCGTCGCCTTCGAGGCGCGCACCTCGTCGCCGATGGCGCGCAGCTCGTGCTCGCTGAGGCCGGTGGCCTCCTCCAGCTGCGCCCAGCCGGCATCCGCCATCTGACGGCGGTACGACTCGAATCCACTCGTGTGGGCGCTGATGAAGGCGGTGTCCAGCACATCGCCGTCGCGGTCCTGGGCCTCGAGCAGATGCTTGCCGATCGCGTGGAAGAGGGCCTGGTCTCCGCCCGAGCGGATCTGCACGAAGCGGTCGGCGAGTTTGGTGCCGCCGAAGGCGACTCCGCGCGGGGTCTGCGGGTTCTCGAACCGCATGAGGCCCGCCTCGGGCAACGGATTGACCGCGATGATGCGCGCTCCGCGCTGCTTGGCCTTCTCGAGGGCCGACAGCATGCGGGGATGGTTCGTGCCGGGGTTCTGCCCGGCCACGATCAGCAGGTCCGCCTCGTGGACGTCTTCGATCGAGACGGTGCCCTTGCCGATGCCGATCGTCTCCGTCAGCGCCGAGCCGCTCGACTCGTGGCACATGTTCGAGCAGTCGGGGAGGTTGTTGGTGCCGAGGCCGCGCACGAGCAGCTGGTACAGGAACGCCGCCTCATTCGAGGTGCGACCAGATGTGTAGAACACCGCCTCGTCGGGGTGCGACAGTGACCTCAGCTCGTCCGCGATCATCTCGAGCGCCGCATCCCACGAGATCGGCCGGTAGCGCGTCGCGCCCTCGTCGAGCACCATCGGATGCGTCAACCGCCCCTGCTGACCGAGCCACCAGTCGTCGCCCTCGCGCAGGTCCTCGATCGAGTGTGCGGCGAAGAACTCCGGCCCGACGCGGCGCACGGTCGCCTCTTCCGCGACGGCCTTGGCGCCGTTCTCGCAGAACTCCGCAACATGGCGCTTGTCCTCCTCCGGCCACGCGCAGCCGGGACAGTCGAAACCGTCCTTCTGGTTGACGCGGAGGAGGGTCTCGGCGGATCGTTTGAGGCCCATCTGCTCGTTCGCGATCTGCAGCGCGTGGAGCACGGCCGGCACGCCCACCGCGACCTTCTTCGGTCGCGACACGTGCACACGGGTCTCATCGATATTGGCCGTCGGCGGCTTCATCGGCATGCCGCCAGAGTACGCCCCCGCGCAGTCGCGCGTGTCGAGCTCGCGCCTGGAAGGGGACGACTGGTGACGCGACCCAGTCGCTTCTACGTCAGGAGATCTCCCTCCTACACGACGATTTAGGGGATGTTCGTCCTGCGGAGTGGCGTTCTCCTGCACAATGCTGATCCTCCGTGCTTGACCAGCGGAGAAACGAGACAACGGCCCCCACCGAAGCGGAGGCCGTTGTCCTACTGTCTCAACACAGTGTGCGCCCGAAGGGACTCGAACCCCTAACCTTCTGGTCTGTAGTTGACCCCGACTTCTGGTCAATCGAGCGCTGTGAAGCGTGGTCGAGCCTATGTCAACTCGCGCTTGACAGCGAATCGACGCACTCCGGGCCGGTGCTGTGATGGCCCATGACAGCGTGGAAACGCTCCCCTACTTGGCTTTCGCGCGTCGCATCATCCGCAAGGCCGGAGAGCGCGTCGGGGATGCCGACGAGTTCGAGCTTGCCGAACTCGTGTCACTTCGGGTCGACATCGAAGAGGCCATTGCGGTCGCGGTTCGCGGCCAGAAGGCCACGGGCCGGTCATGGACGAAGATCGGTGACGCTCTCGGCATAAGCCGCCAGGCCGTGCAACAGCGCTACGGAGAGAAGGTCAGCGCATGATCCTCTATAAGGTCACGGTCGATCGCCGGACGCGCTGGCACCGCTGGCGCGCCGAGTGCTCGTGCGGTTGGACGTGGCACGGAAGCCGCTCCCTCCGCACCACGCAAGCTTTCGCGAATTGGCACGTCGTCACTGCCGTCCATTCGCACGCATCAGTCTGAGAATCCAGATATATGAACGGCACCATCCTGGGGGCGTGGTCGGACGCGATCACGGCGTTTCTTACAGCACAGCAAGGTAGCGGGGTCGCCCGCACATCCATCTACACACGGAGGCAGCACCTCAACCACATCGCCGCCCGCGTGCCCTATGGGCCGTGGGAGCTGACGACCGATGACCTGGCCGGTTTCATGGCCTCGCACAACTGGGAGCGCGAGACGCGCCGGAGCCGTCAGACGACGTTCCGGGCGTTCTACGGGTGGGCAGCGAAGACGGGCCGCATCGAGACGGACCCGACCGAAGCTCTCGACAAGGTGAAGCCGGGTGACCCGAACCCCCGGCCGGTGCCGGATCGGGTCTACCTCGCTGCCCTCGCGCAAGCCGACGAGGAAGAGGCGCTGTGGATCGACCTGGCCGCGGAGCACGGCCTACGCCGCGCCGAGATAGCGTGCATCCACTCTGACGACATCGTTGAGACGCTGCTGGGGCACGACCTCATCGTGCACGGGAAGGGAAGCAAGCTGCGCGAGGTGCCGCTGACCGCGGCCATGGCGCGCAAGCTGCTCGACATCGTGACGGAGCTCGGGCGGGGCTACCTGTTCCGTGGCGACGAGGATGGGCACGTGTCGGCACGGTGGCTCGGAACGCGCGTCAGCCGCCTGCTGGAGGGCGACTGGACCATTCACAAGCTGCGCCACCGCGCGGCTACTCGGTTCTGGATCGCCTCGGAAGGTGACCCCTACGTGGTGGCCGACCTGATGGGCTGGGCGTCGCTCGCCATGGTGCGCGTGTACGTGAAGCTGCCCGACGAGCGCAAGCGTCGCATCGTGAACGCTGCGAGCCGGGTTCCGTCCCTGGTCTAGAGTTCGATCCATGACAACCGAGACGCCCACCACCCGACGCACTACCGAGCTGCTGGCCCTATGGGTCATCGCTGGAGTGGCCCTGGTGGTGGGCGTCATTCTTGCGCTCACCGCGGGCGCATCCGCCGACTCGTTCAACTCGGCGGATGACGTAGTTATCGTCGCGGCGCTCTCCTGGTGGTCGAACGCGCTACTGCTCGTCGGCGTAATCATGGCTGCCGGGGCGCTCGTCCTGAGCGGCGTGCGTTCGTTGCTGCGCCGCTCAGGACTCCCGGTCTAACGGGTCGGGTTCGCCAGCGCCGCCCCCAGCGCCACCGAGCCGAGCAGGCTCGACGCCGACTGGATCGAGAGCGCCAGGTCGGCCGCGCTGGTCTGGAAGAACGGCGCGACAGCGAGGCCCGCGATAGCGACGACGTAGAGCACCCGCCGCACGTTCAGCGGCAGGAACTCAGACGACGCCGCCTGTAGCTCTTCGACAACGAATGTGGTCGAGCTCGGCCCGCCGGCCTGTGCGTCCTCGACAAGTTCGCGCGCTTCGGCGCGGGTGGCGGGTCGCTTCGTCATGCTTTCTTCTCCTTGGTGATGGTGTCCTCGATGCCGTCGAGGCGGTCGTCGGTGTCGGCCTGGCGCCGCATGAGCCATGCGACGTCGCGCTGAATGGTGAGCAGGATTCCGCGGTTCTCGTCGTGCTTGTTGTCGAGGTCGTCGCGGAGGTTGATGGGCGTCCCGTCCGGGTGTCGGTGATCGTTGGCGACTTGCGCCTCGATCGCGCGGAGACGGGCGAGCACGAGCGGCGCGAGGACGGCCCCGACGATCGCCACGGCGAGCCCTCCGCCTGCCGTGACGATCGCGACGAGTACGGGTTCGGTCATGTGAGCGCGGCCCCTTCGGCGAATATGGCCAGGATCAGTGCCACGGCTTGGACCACCTCGTAGAGGTAGGCCATGGCGGCGAGGGCCGTCACGAACGTCATGACGATCGCGACGACCCCCGCCACCTGGAGAGCGCGTCTCATCGGCTTAGAACGCGCCTTCCCAGTACCAGAGGCCGGAGTAGTACCCCTGGAACCAGGTGCCCTTCCCCTCGACCACCTGACCCGCCGCGCGGGCCTTGAAGGTGCCTTCCGTGCCCGCCCGAAGGATGTCCACGACGGGGCTGGAGGTGTTCGGCTCGCGCCGTCCGTTGCTGTTGGCTTTGGCTGTCGCCTTGAAGATCGACGGCGCGACGGCCGGGGGCGCGCCCTCGGCGCCGTTGTCGCGCGCCGCGATCCGCTTGATCTCGGGCAGCGGGTCGGTGAACGCCCCGCTGGACACGCGGCGCTGCTCGATGTGGACGCACGAGCCATCCGTCGATCCGGAGGTTCCTTCGTGGAGGATGACCTGCCCGGCCGCGACTCGCTCGCCGACCTGCTGCGACGACGCCCACGGGCCGTGCGAGTAGGAGATGTCCCACTCGTTGCCGTCGTCGAGCACCGATCGCACGGTGATGCCGTGCCCGAACCCGTGCGCCGACGAAGGCGCGGTCTTGCCGACGACGGTTCCCGCCCGGAGCGCGGGGACGCCGATCGTGCCGGGCTGCGTGCTGTGGCTGATGTCCTGGCCGCGGTGGGTGCGCCCGCCGGGCCGGGGATCGCCGTACGGCGAGGTGTAGCCGCCGCTGTAGTAGTCGCGGAGAATGCCCATGGTTGTGTGTCCTTTTCTGTCAGGTGGTGATGGTGGAGGCGATGAGCATGGCGGCGTCGGCGTAGCCGAGCGCGTTGGGGTGGGTGCCGTCGGTGGTCATGAATCCGAACTCGGTCATGCGGTTGCCGTAGCGGTGCGCAAGGTCGATGAGCGGCACGGTGCGGGTGCGGTGGTAGGCGTTGAGCGCATCGACTTGGCTGGGCGCGGAGTGCGGGAACGCGGACACGACCGCGGCGTCACCGCCCGCGGCACGTGCGGTCGCGATCAGAGCGTCGGTGTCGGTGATGATCTGCGCGACGGTGCGACCGTTCTCGATGTCGTTGATACCGAGGCTGATGAGGGTGAGGTCGGCTTGGACAGCGGTGATGAACGCTCTCCCTCCGAACGTGTTGTTCCCGGCCTTGTTCGCCCAGTGATCGGCTTGCGAGCCGCCGACGCCCGCGTTCAGGACACGGACGATGTTCGGGCGGGTACTATCGGCGATCTCGACCCCGGCGACGAACGAGGTTCCGGCGGTGCGGGTGATCGTGAGCACGTTGCCCGCGCTGACGGAGCCTGCGGTGACGAGCTGCCGGTAGATGCCGGGCGTCGCGCGTTGCGTGTTGATCGCGACGGCGCTGCCGCCCGTGGCTTGCGCGGTAATCGTGCCGGTGCCGGTGTCGCCGAAGAAGTACACGAAGAACTGGTTCGCGGCGACGTCGGGGGTGTAGGTGCAGGAGCCTGCGCCGCTGAGCTCGAGGCCCGCGTTGCCGCCCGCACCGACCCCGGCGCTGACATACCCGAACGGTCCGCGGTTCCATCGTGAGTCGTCGTTTCCGGCGTGGCCGGGCACGCTCATCGCGTAGAGGGCGGGGATGCCGAGCGCGGTCAGACGTGCGGCGAGCCGTGCCGGGTAGGAGTTCGGGCCTCCCTGGTTCGTGGTGCCGGGTGCGGTGGTGAACGAGTCGGAGTAGACGCCCGCGGTCGTGGAGTCCCCGACGCACAGGATGCGTGCGGGGCCGTTGTTCAGCAGGGAGCGTTGAAGCGCACGCCACCAGGCGGGCAGGGTGGTGAACTTCGCGTTGCGACCCACCGCGACGGGGCTGTCCTCCACGATCGTCTGAGTGCTCACGTCCGCGAGGTCCTCGCGCATCCGCGCGATGTAGTCGCGGGTCTTGTTGTCCTCGTCGTACCCCTGGCGGCGGTCGTCGGTGGATCGTACGATGTCCATTCCCGCAGCGAGAGCGTCGTCTCCGTTGGCCATGTCAGGCGTCCTCATCTGTCCAGGACTCGCCCGCGGGCGAGTCGTCCCATGCGTCCCCGGAGGGCAGCAGAATCCATGCGGTGTCGGGGGTGTCGACGGTGCGAGCCGTGACCGTCATCTCGTCCCGGTCCAGGTCGAAACGCACCTGGTCCGCGGAGCCGACGTGAATCTCATCCGGCACGGTCAAGATCACCGTCTCTTCCGCCGTCGCCGTCCAGTCCGCGACCTTCACGGCACGCACCTGACGGCCCCGATGCTGCGCCCGACGCACCGCGTAGGACGCGAGACCAGCGCCGGGAAACGGCGTCTCCTTCTCGATCAGCTGCACGCGAGTCGGCGGGTGAGTGAGCGCGTGCGCGTCGGTCGCGGTCTGCTCCAAGCCGTCCTGCGTCCACGTGTAGCGGACCACGGCCGCGTCGAACCATTCGCCGCTGCCTCGGTCGATCGTGTCTTCCGTGTCGATCAGGTCGACACCCCACCCGACCGTTACAACGCCGTCGCCATGACCGGCATACGTCTCCCCGCGCAGCGTCCACACGCGCTGCTCGTCGCACACGAGGCGCAACCCGCGGGCCTGAACGAGCGGCGAGAGGAAGTCCAGCGCAGTCACGCCCGCCCGCCACACCAACGCATCCGCGTGCGCGTCGTCACCGACCGCCCGCCACAGTCCCGAACCCGTCAACCGCGCGCCGGGGATCGCCAGCGCGAGCACGTAGTTCACGACATCCACCAGTCGCGTGTAGGCGACGGGGGATGCATCATCACGCAACGCGCGATAGTCGCCCAGCAGGGCCTCATCGCTCGCGAGAGACAGGGACACCTCACCGTTCGCGAGACGCCGCGGGCGGCTGCGCACGCCAAGATCGAACCGCCGTACTGTTCCACCATCGCGCTGCGCTGCGACCTCCACGCGCGCCGACGAGCGCGGATCGAGCAACGCCAACACGCCCGCGCTCGGCGCAACCACACGAACCGTCGCCTGCACGTGCGGAGCACCGCCCGCATCCAACACGATCTCACCGCCCGACAACGCCACGGCGATGGGAGGCGATGTCAAGATTCGCGCCGCGTAAGTGTGGACCGAGATCACGGCGCGACCTCCTGGAACCCGCACGACACGATCCACGCGTTGCGTGTGGTGTCTTCGATGGGTCGCGAAACCTCGCCCTGCACGACGAACGTCATGTTGTGGCTGGGCCGGTCGGCGTCGGTCAGGACGGCCACCGCCGCGAGCGCCAGGGCGTCCTGAGCGGCTTTGCTGGTCGTCTCGGCTCCCTCGCCAGAGAAGCCAAGTTCTAGACGCCCTGAGCGGGCCTGAGCGGGCCGGAGAGTGGCGTCGGGGTACTCCCGGCCGAGGATCGGGTGCACGATGCTCTGTGCCGCGCGCGCGTTCTCGAACGTGAGGAAGATGGCGGGTTCGACGGTGACGCCGCCGATTGCGATCAGAACCACGTCGTCCCCCCGCCACTGCCGGGACGGACCGCTGTGCGAACCTCGCCCACCTTGTCGCCGGGTCGCCAGTTACGCCAGGCCGAATCATCCACGCCGACGACGACGGTGGAGCGCACTGTCTCCGGTACACCGTCCAGGTCGCCTTTGAACTTCGACACGTCGGCGGTGGCTTTGCCTGTCTCTGCGTCGATCATGATCTGCGTGTTGTCGGGCAGGGTCAGGAGCTTGTTGCCGAGTTCGTCAACCTCCTGCGTCACCTCGCCCGCGTCGCGCACGAGACCCTTGAGCACCTCTTGCTGTTCCTCGAACTTGGTGTTCGCGCCGTCCACCACGGCAGCAAGCTCGCGCGCCGCGAGGTTCTGCTTCGAGTTCTGCTCGACGGACCGCTGCTGCTCGGGGGTGAGCGCCTTCAGCGACTCGCGCATGTCGTCCGCGATCTGCCGGTTCTCGTCCATGCCCTTGGCAGCGATGGCGTTCACCACGGCGAGCTGGTTGAGGTCGCCCGCCATGGCTCGCGCCGCCTCGGGGATCGTGATGCCGAGCGTGTTCGCGTATTCCTCCGCCTTCGCCCGCTCGTCGCCGGTCAGGATCTCGGTGGTCCGGGAGGCGATGGTCATGGCGTCGAGCACGGTGCTACCCGCGTCGATGTATGCCTGAGCGAGGCCGTTCGCGCGCTCTTCGAGCTTCTGCCGTTCCTCGTCCGCGAGTTGCAGACCGGCCACCAGGAGGCCGATACCAGCGGCGCCACCGGCCAGCGCGAGCGATCCGGCGAGGTTGCTCGCCCCTCCCGCCATGCCGCCGAACACGTCCTGGGCGATCTGGGGCAGGTCTTCGAGGTCGCCGCGGAACGAGGAGAATGTCTCACCGAGGTTTTGACGCAGTTCGTCGCCAGCTTCCTCGGTGCTGCGCTTGATGGCGTCGAGGCCGTCGTCCACGCCCTTGGCGGCGTCCTTTGCGCCGTCGCGGTAGCCGCGTTCGAGGTCGCGTCCGCCCTTCTTGGCGTCGTCGGAGACGGCCTTCTGAGTGCGCCCGCTGGCGAGCACCATGGCGCGGAAGCTGCTCTCCATCTTGTCGCCTGCTTTGTCGCCGTCGCGGGCGAGGTCATCGAGCGAGTCCGCGGTGTCGTCCAGCGCCTTGGACAGGTCCTTCACCTGCGACTGTGCCGCGCGCGTGTTGGCGGCGATGTCGATGGCGGGCATTACTCCTGCTTTCCTTCAAAGGCGGTGGCGATGGTGCGCACGGTCGTTTCGATCCACAGACGAGCTAGGCGGGGGATCATTTCGCGAGCTGCGGGATAGAACACGTATCCGCGTTTGTTGCGCGGTTTGAGCTGGTGCGCCTTGCCCCCGAACTCGACGGCGTACCAGTCGGTCTTGGGGTCAAGGCCACCCTTCAGGGGGCGTCCTTTCCGCGCCGATTGGATGCGGACGTTCTGGTTGCTGACGGAGACGACGGCGGTGTTGACCATGACCCGGTGCTCCAGGCGGGTATCCGCCCGCTCAGCCATGGCCTTGGTGGTTTCGGGCGCCGCGACGCGCTTGGTCTGCTGACGGATCATCTTGGCGATGGTCTTGTCCAGCGACCGAATGGCGTAGATCGCCGCCAGGAGTTCCGGCGACGCCTTCGCGTCGAGTCGCATCGCGGCCCCTCGGGTCAGGCGACGGAGCGGACCGGCTGCCCGTTGACGGGCATCGAGACGGAGCCGGTGGCCACCGAGTCGAGGGCGCCGCCGATGGGGCCGGGCACAGGGACGATGGTGGCGGTGTAGAGCGGTGCCGTTCCGGTGGCGGGCTTCTTGGGCTTGAACTTCATGACGGTCGGAACGCCCACGTTCGCGGCGAGCCACTGGGCGAGCGCGAGGGCCGTCTCGTGGTCCTGCGCGTAGTCGATGTTGCAGACCCAGGTGGGCGTGCCGGTCAGGTTGTGGATCGCGGTGGGGGTCATCCCCTTCCACTGCGCGGTGGGCGTGGTGGGCACAAGCTCGACCTTGGAGACGTGGGCCTCGTAGTTGTCCGTGCCGAGCACGAGGTCGATGTCGTTGAGGACGATGGGCTTGACGACGGGTGTTGACATGGCGGCTACTCCTTGGATGCGAGGACGGTGAGGGGGATGTCGAAGGCGAGGCGGTTGTTGTACGCGACGCTGGTGGCTTCGTCGTGCATGAGGCGCGTGTCGAGGTAGTCGAGGATCGCGAACACGAGGGGTTCGAGCTGGTCGCCGGCCATGTGCAGCGCCTCTTGTGAGGCGATGAGCGTGAGCAGCATGCCGACGTTCCGGTGCGACTTGGGAGCCTCGGGGCTTCGCGCGATGCCGGTGTAGCGAAGCTGCACGGTGGGCACGGTGATGCGGTCGAGAATGCGCTCGGTGGCGATGACCTGGACGGCACTGAGCTTCGCGTCGGTGGCCCAGTCGGCGCGGAACTGCCTGGCGAGTTTCGTGACGACGCTCACCAGATCGCTCCCTCGCCCCGCTGGGGTCGGAGAAGCTGCTTCACGTGCCAGTCCAGCGGGTAGGACGTGATGCCGTACCCGCCCGCCGACAGCTCGCCGTTGCCGTCGCTCGCGGCGTTGCCCGCGTTGAAGATGTTGCGGGCGTGCATGATGTGCGCGAGGCGGTATTCCTCGGGCACATCGGCGCCCTCTGCGAGGGTGGGGGCGTAGGCGACGCATCCGGCCTTCGCCGCTGCGAGGTAGACCGCGAGCGCGTCGTCACCGAGGATGCTGCCGTCAGGCCACACAATCCCGATGAGCGCCCGGTCTGCGGCGACGGATGCTTTCACCCAGTCGGTTGCCATGTCGTCTACGCCCCCTCTTCTCAGGCCGTGGTCACGATGCGGAGCGCGCCCGCGTTGGTCGCGAGGCTGGCCCAGTAGCCGAACAGCGCGATGTCGGTTGCGCCGTTGCCCGGCTGGATGCCAGAGACGCGGATCGGCACACCGGGCAGCTCGAAGAACTGGAACGCCTCGCGCGCACCGACGAGGACCTTGCCGGTGCCGACGTTGCCGGGCACGATCTTGAACCCGTCGAGGTCGCCGTCCTCCAGGCCGAATCCGGCGTTGAGGAAGCCGAGCTTGTCGTCGTCCTTCATGAGCACGATGTCGCGCCACAGCTCGGGCGAGACGACGGCGAACGAGGGGCGGTTCTCGGTGTTGACGACGCCGAGGGCGCCGTCCACGATCGCGGCGAGGCCCTTGGCGACGCCGGTGGGGACGGTGCCGGGCGTGGTCGTCTGCGCGGCCGCGACCATGGCGGCGAGGCACTTGGTGTCGGTGGCGCGGGCGTAGCTCTCGGTCTGCTTGTCGAGGAACGACGAGATGACGGACTGGTCGTTGAAGTCCTCGAATCGCCGGTCGAGGCGGTGGCCGGATGCGAGTCGCTGGGCGGTGATGGGCACCGGCTCGGTGTCCACGGCGGCGGACGGCACCTCAGTCGCGTTGCCGCTGTAGTCCGCGACGACGGGTTCGGTGACCCAGCGCCAGCCCTGCATGACGTAGTTCGTCAGCGCGACGGACTGCACGAGCGGCACGAACCGGCGCGCGTAGGGGCGCCGCTGCCACAGCTCACCCAGGTAGCCCGTCTCCTGGGTGTCGGCGCCGATGGTGACGGTGGTCGGGCCGGACTGCTGCACCTGCGCGAGCGCGAAGGACTCGCCCGCGCTGGCGTAGGGGCGGAGCATGTCGGGGTCGTTGCGCTGGATCGCGGAGAACAGGCCGTCGAGGGTGACAGCAACTTCCACGGTGCGCTCGGTGTCGGGGACGATGGTGGGCATAGGTTCCTCCTGAGGAGCGGGTTCGGTGGCCGGTGAGGCCGGGGTTTCGTTGGGCGCGGGTTGGGTGGTCTGGGGTTCGTCTTCGTCCTCGTCGGTGATGTCACCGAGCGCGAACAGGTGGGCGCCCGCCCATGCGCCCTCGCGCGTGACGGCGGCGCCGGTGAGCCGTCCGGCGAGGCCTTCGACTCCGCGGCGGACGATGCCCGCAATCTCGGGCGAGAGCTTGCGAACCCGGTTGGGGTCTGCGAGGTAGGCGTCGCCTTCGTCGGTTGCGGCGATGGTGAATTCGGCGTAGACGCCGCCCTCTGCGGGTCGGTGTTCCAGGACGGTGGCGCGGCCCAGCGGGTCGTACTTGCCGTGTTCCAGGTTGAGCGTGACCACGCTGGGGTCACGGGGCAGGGTGACGACGCCGGGGCCGTAGCGGAGCGGTTCGGCGCCCGAGGCGGACAGGCGGGACACCTCGCCGTAGGGCAGGAGGATGCCGCGGAGCGTGCGCGCGTCGGCGTCAACGGCGAAGTCGTGGCCGGTCATGCTCGGGTCCCCGAGATGATCACGCCCGCGACGGCGGCGGTGTTGTCGTTGCTGGGCGCGTTTGCGGTGACCGCACGACCGATCCCGAGGGCGAAGTCCTTGCCCTCGGACCCGAACTCGTAGGCGACGAGCGTGCCCGCCGCGACGGGGATGGTGACGAGGGGAACGTCGGTCGCCGGAGCGGGGGTGCTGGCCTTGTTGTAGAGCTTGACGAACACGGGCGTTGCGGTCGGGTTGAACACGGTCAGCTCGTAGAGGGTGCGGTCGCCCGCGACGATGAGTGCCGCGTTGGTGCTCGCCGTGGTGACGTGGTTGAACGGGGTGGTGCTGCGACTCATGCGGTCAGCTCCTGGGGTGCGGTCGGGGCGGTGTGGGGTGCGGCGCCGGATGCGCCGTAGGGGTCGTTGGGAACGTTGGTGAGGTTGGTCCGGTTGAACCGGATTGCCTTGCCCTCGGGCGTCACGTCGTTCTCGGACAGGCGAGCTTCGATGGGTGCGAGCCACATCTCCAGGTCATCGATGAGCTGGGAGCGGGTGCCCTCTTGGGTGGAGTAGGTCAGCGAGGCGGTGGCGGGCGAGCCGTCGAGCAGCGCGACCGGCAGGCCGAGGTGGTTGGCGATGTCGATGCGGGCAGCGTTGCGGCCCTTGTCGAACAGGTCGGGTTCGACCTGACCCTCAGTGCGGAGCCTGAGTTCCGCGGGGATGAACGCGACCATGCCGAACTCGCTCGTCCGGTTGGTGGCGATGGCTTGCACGTACTGCATCGCCTTCGCGGGATCGATCGATCCCGCTGCGATCTCTTCGAGGATCATGGCCGGGATGGGGCTGCGGACGCGCCCGACCCAGGCCTTCTCCATGTGACGCCATCCGCGGATGCTTTCTCGGGCGGTGATGAGTAGACCTTCATCGGGTCCGGCGAAGAGCACCACATCGGCGGGGTCGGTGACGGGCACCTGATCGACGCGGATGCCGGTCGGCGTGGAAGCGTCGAAGTTCCATCGACTGCGGGCGATGCGGCCCGCCGCCGTGATCTGCCCGAAGGCGTCGCGCTCCACGACCCACAGCGACCACCCGTGAAAGATCAGGTCATCGAGGGTGAGGGCGATGCGATGCCACGCGGTCTGCGGCGATCCGGTGCTCGTGAACCATCCGGGCTGCGTCGCATCGGCAGCGAAGGCGCCGGATGCGTCCCACGCGCCGAGCTGCATCGGAAGGTCGGAGAGCTTGGACACGATGAGGTTGCGACCTCGCTTGACCGGCGCGACGGTCATGGCGGTGTCGCGCGTCACAGCGTCGGAGCCGGTGGGGCCGTAGATGTCGGAGTAGACGAGGGGCTGGAGTTCGGACGGCGTTCCCCAGAGCGGGGTGACGCCGGTGGCCATGCTGGCGAGGCCGAGCACGGTGGAGGCGGCGGCGGGAGGGCCGAACATGAAGCGTGAGAACCAGGACATCGGGATGAACTCTCGGGTTGGGCGGATCGAAAGTGTTAGCCGGGGCTGTGGATAAGTCCCCCGCCGCGGCGTCGAGGCCATACCTGCCGCCGACAGCGCGACGGCAGGCGCCGTCAGGGGTCGCCCCGCATCGCACAAATCTTCGAATGTATCTCACCTACAACATGATGCGGCAATGCACATCATGTCAACAGGCGCAGATCTACATATAGTCTCAATGACAATTACTCCGCGGTCGCGGCCGCGCAGGGTCATGCTCGGCGATCACGAGACGACGATGGGGCCGAAGGCTTCGCCCGCGCTGGGGTCGGGCAGTGCGTACATCGCGGCGGCGACCGCTTCGAGCGGAGTGATGTCGAAGCCCGGATCGTCGTTCGGGATGCCGAAGAGGACCGACTTGCCCGCCATGCGCTTGGTGGCTCCCGCTGCGGCCTTGTCCATGGGCGCCTGCTCCCAGTGGGCGACGGTCGCGTGCGTGATGCCGTTGAGGAGCCGGGTGTGCGAGACGGCCTTCTCAGCGAACGCCAGGGGGCGGGTTTGGGGTCGGGGTCGGGCGACGCGGTTGAGCTGCTGGATTACGTCCTTCTCCTGCGCAGAGCCGCCGTCATATGCGATGGGGAGGCGGAGCATCTTGACGTACTGCCAGAGCTTGCGGTCGAGGTTGGCGTTGCCCTCCTGGTGGTGCAGGAGCTTGAAGCCGATGCGCGGCGGCGCGGCCTCGGAGTCGTCGCCGTCGAGCGCCCACGCGGTCGCTGCGAGGTCGGCGCCGTCGTCGGGGAGATACCAGGCGACGGCGATGGATGCCCACAGGCCACCGGGGTGGACGGCGAACGCGAGCGCCTGCGAGGTGACGCCGGTCGGCACCGGGCCGCGCTCGGTGGTGTCGGCCCACGATGTCGTGTCGATCACGGTGTCGTTGCCGAGCGCCTTGCCGAAGTGCCCCAGGTACTCCAGGGCGAACCGAGCGGCGCCGAGCAGCGCGAAGTTCTGGCGGATGGTGGCGAGCTTGGTGAGGCCGTCGAGGCCGGGGTGTAGGGCGTCGATGAGTTCGCCCGCCCCGGCCTCCCACGAGGCGAGTGCCGCTTCGGAGATGTCGTCGGCTACGCCGTAGCGGATGCGGCCCGCGTTGAGGTCGTGGAGGGTGGTCCAGAAGTGGGAGCCGTCGCGGTACTTGCCGCCTGTTCCGGCGTAGACGAGCTGCGCACCGGGTCGCGTGTCGAATGACGGAACGACGGCGCCCACCACGTCATCCCACACGTCCGGTTCGGGTTCGCCTGCTTCGTCCAGCACGAGCAGGTCGTAGCCGCCGGATCGCACGTCGTCGCCGGTCGGCGCGAGCACGGAGAGCTTGGAGCCGTTGGGGAACTCCAGGCCCTTGCTGCCCTTGCCGTCGAGCACCTTGATGGGGCGGGTCTTGGGGTCTTTCCACTTGCGTTTGATGGTGTCGCGTACGTCGAGGCTGAATCGCTCGTCGGCCTTCTTGGCGAGCGTGAGCATGGTGTACGCGGCCATGTAGACGGGTCGCATCCAGCACCGTCCGATGGTGACGCACCAGATGCTCGTGGTCTTGGCCGAGCGTCGCGGTTCGAGGACGGCGTTGAGGAAGTGCCCCTCGTCGTCGCGGGGGTTCTCGGCGTCGAGGGGCCCGCCTGCGCCGAGGATGTCGGCGGTGCGGAGCATCTGCGGTTGCAGGTTGCCGAGCAGGCCGTCCGGTGAGATGCGGCGCGGCACTATCTCGTTGATGACCCACGCGCCGACAAGGAACTCGGCTCGCGATTGGTGCGAGGACACGAGGGGGGATTCTTCGTAGGGTCGGCGCCCGGAGTCCCGAAGTTCGATCCATGCACGGGGGACGCCGAACGCATCGACCTGAAGCAGCGGGTGAGCCGCGACTTCGGGGGGAAGTTCGGTGCCGAACCAGTCGGCGGGAGATTCGAACTTGTGTACTGCGTCACTCATGGGGTGCCCTCGTCTTGGGGGGAGTCTCTGCTGCCAGAGGCGGTAGTAGATGCGCCGCTGGTCAAAGACTCAGCGTCGAACATCTCTTCGGCTAGATCGGCCAGGAGGTGGCGGGGCCTGTCACGGTCTTCGGTCGATGCTTCGCGTTGGTGATGGCTGCACCCTCGGCGCCGCCGTGCGCTCGGTTGCCTCGGCAGCATCCGGGCGTCGCGTGTCGATGCTCGGGCGCAAGCTCGTGGAGCGCGGAGGCGCGCGCACCGGGAAGGTGGCCCACGTCGTAGGGCTGGCCCGGCATGATCGGCCCGCCGCCTCGCCAGCACGGCACGGGCTGCTGCCGCTTGTGGCTGACGCGCACCCGCGCTCGGATCACCTTGGCGTTGCGCTGATACTCGCGCGTCTGATGCTTGGCGCTCATCGGCGCCGGTCCTTCCACATGAGCACGATCCAGTAGGCGAAGAGCACGCCAGCGACGGGCAGGCCGATAGCGGGGTCGATGTGGTCAGGCGCGAGCAAGGGCCACCCGACCGATGTAGCCGCCGTGAACGGCGAGGCGGTCGGCACACACGTCGGCATAGGCGCGCGCCACGTCGAGCTGCGGCTCGCCTTCGGCCACGAGGACGGTGCGCATCACGTCGAGCTGGACGGCGATCTTCTCGACCTGTCGGGCGGTGGCTCGGAGGTCGAGGCCTCGCGCTCGGTTGGCGAGCGGCGTCGCCGCGTCGATGAGTTCGGAGAGGTCGTTCGCCAAGGAGACGACGGCGTGCGTGGGGCGGTCGGCGTTCTTGATACGCGGGCCAGTGGGCTTGCGGGTCATGCGTTGAGTCCTTTGGCGAGGAAGTCTGCGAGTTGCTGGGGCGTGTAGTCGGGGCCGGGTCTGTACTCGGTGCCGTGGTTCATGAGGCGGTTGTCGTCTCTGAGTCCGCATCGTGCGCACCACCCGGAGAGCGGGTCGAAGGCGTGTTCGTGAGGCATTGGCCCTTGCCAGCTAGATGGTGAAGGGAAGGTGAGGGTTGGGAGGTTTGGCCCCCCTACTCGTGCGAACACGATTCGGAGGGGCCAGCTAGACGGAGCCAGGGCGGAGCCTGGGCCGGTCAGCGCGGCACGCCTGGTTAGGGCGTCACGGACGGGATATGCACGGCGGGATGCGTATGGGTGGTGAGCGCCCGGTCATGCCTTGACCGCTCCCCCGGTCGTGCTCGGGGCGACGAGTGTTCGATGTCGCGGCCGTCCCCCGCGTGTCCCGGCTGTGCCGTGGTTGTGGCGCTGCTGCCCGCCTATTCGGTTATCCCGCGCCAATCAAGGCGCAGGAACTCGGTGGGCCACGTGGTCGGTCCTGCCTGCACGTCGTGATTTGTGTCATGTCGGGCAAGTTATGGCGCTACGACAAACGACACTCGTAATGAGTGCGGCGTGTCGTGATTTTCGTCGTGAGCGCACTACGATTGGCGCTATGACGAGTCCTGACACCGAATGGCAGGTCGAGTGCTATCTCCGCCCGGATGGAGCGCGCGTGTGCTTCCACGTCTCGGAGACGCACGTCCAGCTCCCGCGCGAGCTATTGACCCAACTCGCTACCGCGGAGGGATGGCAGGCGACCGCCGCCCCCGCCGCGGAAACTCGCGAGGCGTATGGGCCGCACGAGTTGGCCAGCCCGGTCATCGTTGGCCCGGCACACCGACACTCGTGGCGCAAGACAAGCAATACCCACAACGGACAGACCGTGTACCAGTGCCGCAAGTGCGAGACGGCAGCTATCGAAGGAGCGAAGCCATGACACTGATGAACGACACAGAATTGGGCATCGCGGGCCGCATGCGTGCCGCTCGCCTCTTGAAGGGGCTGGAGCAGCAGGAAGTTGCCGACATCCTGGGCGTTGCTCGAACCACGGTGTCAGCGTGGGAGCGCGGCGTCAGCGAACCGAGCGCGACGAACTTCGCACGCTGGGCAGTAATCACCGGCCAGCCGATGGAGTGGCTGGCCGGTGAAGTGGTGCGCCCGAAGGGACTCGAACCCCTAACCTTCTGATCCGTAGTCAGATGCTCTATCCATTGAGCTACGGGCGCATGTCTCCCGTCGCATTCCTGCGCGCGGGCACTAGGAGAGACTACAACACAACCGGGCCCGTCGCGAATCGAGGCGGCTACTCGAGCTCGCTGAGGTCGATTCCACCGCGCCGCTCGCTCGCGGCGGACACCGCGGGCGCCGCATCGTCGTCCTTCGCGTTCAATCTGCGTCGATGCGCCGCGAGGCGAGGGAGGTCGACGAGCCGCAGGCTCTGCATCCGCGCCTGCCGCATCTTCTCGTAACCCGGCTCGAGATCAGGCCGGGCAGCTTCGATCCGCAGCGAGCTGTCGATGTTGCGCGCCACCTCCGCCCAGGCCGCCTCACGCGCCGCCTCGACCAGCTCGCGAAGCCCGTCGAGGTCCTCCGCGCG
Source organism: Microbacterium sp. RG1 (assembly GCF_005347485.1). Taxonomy (NCBI): domain Bacteria; kingdom Bacillati; phylum Actinomycetota; class Actinomycetes; order Micrococcales; family Microbacteriaceae; genus Microbacterium; species Microbacterium sp. RG1. Next base: position 2,036,769 of record NZ_CP034121.1, read on the forward strand.
CTCTCGGAGCTCCTCCGCGATGCGCAGGGACTGCTTGCGTCGACGCCGGAGGTTGCGCACGTCCCGGCTGCGATAGTCGTGGGTGCCGCCGGAGTCGCTGAAGCGGCCACGCGCCAGCTTCCGCTCCCTCTCCGCGCGTTCGGCATCCGCTTCGGCCTCCTCGGCGAGCTTCAGCAGCGCGTCCTTCGCATCGGGAACGAACCGGTCGGCGTCGAAGCCTTCTCCCGCGGAGAGGATGTCGACCAGGATGTGGTTCTTCAGCGACAAGCGCGTGGCGGCAGCCGCGATGTAGACGCCTTCGGCGACGACATCGGCGAGTTTCGGGCGCGACGCTCGGGCGGCCCACAGGGCTCCGAGTCCCTTGTGTTCCGTCGGTTCGTCCGCTCGTGATGCCACAGCACCCCCTCCCCCGATTCTATCGGAGGGGTCTCGGCGACTCACGGGTCGAGAACGGGCAAAACCGCTGCCGCGTCAGCTCAGGGACTCGATCACCCGAGCGACACGCCGCTGCCGTGTCTCGACGGCCTTGGCGCCCGTCACCGAGGTGACATGGGCCTTCTGCGCACTCGGCGACAGTGCGTCGAAGGCAGCACGGAGCCCGGCGGATGCGAGCGCCTCGGCGAGGTCCTCCGGCACCTCCACCGTGCGAGGAACGGTGTCGAGCTCCACGTCGACGGTGATCGCGTCACCGCCTCCGATTCCCGTCTCACGCCGCTTGTCCGCGCTGAACGGGATCAGGTGCTTGCCGGCCATCACCCCGACGGTCGAACGATACGTGTACCCGTTGACGGTCACCACCAGCGCGGGGCGACGTCCGCCGCCGAGTTCCTCGATGACGTCCGTGGGGATCTCGATGCCGGTGTTGTTGCCGAACTGCGACATGGTCGTCTCGAACCGCATGAGCCGAGTATGCACCCCCGCGGCACTAGCAACCAGGGCGGACTGGTGCAACCCCGCCGATCTTGCCGGACCGCGGTACTAGCCTGACGGCACACCTCGACGAAGGGAGCACATCATGGGTTTCATCGATGATGCGAAGGAGACCGCGGAGACCGCCGGTCGCAAGCTCAAGGACAAGTGGGACGACACCACGGACCGCATCGGCGACAAGATCGACGAGGCCAAGGCCGACGCGAACGTCAAGAAGGCCGAGGCCGAGAAGGAGTCGGTCGAGCGTCGTAACGAGGTCAAGGAGAACCTGCGCGACAGCTGACACCCGGCGCGCACCCTGTCATCGAAGGCCCCGGAGAAGGATCCTCCCTCTCCGGGGCCTTCTGCGCGTCCCGAGACCACGTTCGCCTGTCACAGATCGACGCCGGAGGCGCGATCTGTGACAGGCGAACACGTCTGTGGAGCGGGGCGATACGGGTCAGATGGCGCGGATGGTCCAGCTCGCCGAGTGCGACCCACCGGGCTCGAGCACCAGAAGGCCGGCGTCGTAGGGGTACCGGTCCGCGTTGAACGCGTCCGGCGCGCAGGTCATGGGCTCGATCGCGAGCCCCACGCGGTGCCCCGAGAGCCCGGGGCGGTCGGCCGTGTGCACCTGGACCCAGGGGCACACCGCATCCCACGTCATCGCGACGCCGCGGCCATCCGCACCCGTCACGCGAACCGTCGCCAGGCCATCCGCGTCGCGGATGAGTCCGGTGTAGGCGTGGTCGATCTCGGCCGCACCGATCCGTCGCGCGGTGCGATAGTCGAACCGCGACGGATCGTCCGCCTCGACCGCGCGCAGTTCGGTCGGCGCCAACCGATCCTCCGTGACGTGCAGCACCTCGGCGGCGGGCAGTTCGAAGGTCCAGTCGTCGACGAGTCCGTCGCCCGCCACGAGGTACGGATGCGGCCCCGTGCCGTACGGCGCCGCGGTGTCGGACTCGTTGAAGGCCGTCACCGTCTGCGTCAAGCCATCCGCATCCAACGCGAAACGCGTCTCCACGCGCACACGCCACGGGTACCCGTCCTGCGCCTCGACCACCGCCGACAGGGTGACGTGATCGGAGCCCTTGTCGATCGCCGTGTAGTCGAGCCACGCGGCGAGCCCGTGCAGCGCGTGGCCGCGTGCGGGCTCCGTCAAGGCGAGGCGGTACTCCTCGCCACCGAAGGTGTAGCGGCCGTCCACCACCCGGTTGGGCCACGGGGCGAGCGTCGCTCCGCGATAGGCGGGACGCACCTCGTCCGCCGCGAAGGGCACGACGAGGTCGCGACCGGCGTACGTGAGGGTGCGAAGCGACGCACCGACGCTCGCGATGCTCGCCTCGACGTCACCCGAGCGCAGCAGGTGCTGCGTTCCCGACAGCGGAACCGAGCCCGTCATCACAGGCCCTGCGCCAGGCGGTAGTAGGCCTGGTTCCAGCGCAGCTCGCGCTGGAAGTCGCGCACCGTGGTCGACTCGTCGATGACGACCAGCTCGGTCTTCGCGATCTCGGCGAAGTCCCGGAAGACCTCGATGCCGACGGCGGTCGACATCACCGTGTGATGGGCGGCTCCCGCCGCGAGCCAGCAAGCAGCCGACGTCGCGAAGTCGGGAGCGGGCTTCCACACCGCGCGGCCGACGGGCAGCTTCGGCAGCTCGGGCGCGGACACGTTCTCGACCACGTTGGCCACGAGACGGAACCGGTCGCGCATGTCGCTCATGGCGACGACGACGGCGGAGCCCGGGTCCGCGGTGAAGACCAGGCGCACCGGGTCGTCCTTGCCGCCGATGCCGAGCGGGTGGATCTCCAGTCGGGGCTTGGCGGTGGTCAGCGACGGGGCGACCTCGAGCATGTGAGCGCCGAGGATCTTCTCGTCACCGGCCACGAGGTCGTAGGTGTAGTCCTCCATGAGGCTCGCGCCACCGGGAAGGCCCGCACCCATGACGTTGGCCACGCGCACGAGGATCGCCGTCTTCCAGTCACCCTCGGCGCCGAAGCCGTAGCCCTCGGCCATGAGGCGCTGGACGGCCAGACCCGGAAGCTGCTTCAGAGCGCCGAGGTCCTCGAAGCTCGTCGTGAAGGCGCCGAAGCCGCCCTCTTCGAGGAACGAGCGCAGTCCGAGCTCGATCGCGGCCCCGTCACGCAGGGACTGGTGCCGCTCGCCGCCCGCGCGAAGCTCGTCGACGACGTCGTACAGCTCCTCGTACTCGGCGACGAGGGCGTCGATGTCGGACTCGGATGCGGCGGCGACCGCATCCGCCAGCTCGTTGACACCCCAAGTGTTCACCTGCACGCCGAAGCGCAGTTCCGCCTCGGTCTTGTCTCCCTCGGTGACGGCGACGTAGCGCATGTTGTCGCCGAAGCGGGCGAGCTTGAGCGTACGGACCGCTGCCCAGCCGGCGGCAGCGCGCTCCCAGTCCTCGATCTGCTGGCGCACGACCGGGTTCGACACGTGTCCGACGACAGTCTTGCGCGCGACGCCGAGTCGCGTCTGGATGTAACCGAACTCGCGGTCGCCGTGGGCGGCCTGGTTGAGGTTCATGAAGTCGAAGTCGATGTCGGCCCACGGCAGCTCGACGTTGGCCTGCGTGTGCAGGTGCAGCAGCGGCTTCTGCAGCGCGTCGAGGCCCGAAATCCACATCTTCGCGGGGCTGAAGGTGTGCATCCACGCGATCACGCCGATGACGTCGTCACGGCCGTTGATCTCCAGCGCCATGCGACGGATCGAATCGGCATCCTTCAACACGGGCTTCCAGACGACCTTCACGGGGAGCTCGCCCAGGCCCGCGACGACGGCCTGCGACTGCTCGGCGACCTGCTTCAGGGTCTCCTCGCCGTAGAGGTTCTGGCTGCCGGTGACGAACCAGACCTCGTAGCCGTCGAGGGAGCTGGACAAGGGGGTACGAGGCATGGATATCTCTCTTTCGGTTTTCAGAGCGCGGCCACGGCGGCGGCTTCGATGGCGAGGCCGGAGCGGTAGCGCTCGAGGTAGGCGGCGAAGCCGGCGACGTCGTCGGCGTCGGGCTCCGCGGTCGAGGTTGCGGCGCCGGCGAACACTCGGCGCTCGAGGTAGGTGGACAGATCGAACTCGTCGGATTCGCCGAGATACGCGGCGAGCACCGCGATCCCCCAGGCGCCGCCCTCGGATGCGGTCTCGCCGACCGCGACCGGGGCGGCGAGCGCGCCGGCGAGGAAGCGCTGGGCGACGCCGGCCGTCCGGAACATACCACCGTGGGCGAACATCAGATCGAGCGCGACGCCTTCCTCGGCGAGCACCCGCATGCCCAGGGCCAGCGTGCCGAACACGCCGTAGAGCTGGGCGCGCATGAAGTTCGCGAGGGTCAGGCGACTGTCGGGCGTGCGCACGACGAGCGGACGGCCCTCTTCGAGTCCGGCGATGGGCTCGCCCGCGAGGTGGTTGTAGGCGAGCAGCCCACCCGCATCCGCCTCGCCGGCGACCGCCTCGCGGAAGAGGGCCTCGAAGACGGCATCCGCGTCGAGCGGACGGCCGGATGCGGCCGAGAACCGCGAGAACATTTCGACCCACGCCGCGAGCTCGCTCGCGCCGTTGTTGCAATGCACCATCGCGACGGGGTCTCCCGCGGGTGTGGTGACGAGGTCGAGTTCATGGTGCACGCGCTCGAGAGGGCGCTCGAGGACGACCATCGCGAAGATGCTCGTCCCCGCGCTCACATTGCCCGTGCGCGGCGCCACGGCGTTGGTGGCCACCATGCCGGTCCCGGCATCACCCTCGGGCGGGCAGAGCGGGATGCCGGGGCGGAGCGCGCCCGACGGGTCCAGGAGCGCTGCCCCCTCGGGAGTGAGCGCGCCCGCCTCGCGTCCGGCGGGAAGGACCTCCGGGAGGATGTCGGCGAGCGGAACGCCGATCGCGCCGAGCGCGTCGTAACGGGCGAGCAGCTCGGCGTCGTAGTCGCGCGTCGCGGCATCGATCGGGAACATGCCGGATGCGTCGCCCACACCCAGCACCGATCGCCCGGTCAGGCGACGGTGCACGTAACCCGCGAGGGTGTTGATCGAGGCGATGCGGGGCACGTGCGGTTCGGCGTCGATCGCCGCCTGATGCAGGTGCGCGATCGACCAGCGCAGCGGGATGTTCACGCCGAACAGATCGCTCAGCGCGCTCGATGCGGGTCCGGTGTTGGTGTTGCGCCATGTGCGGAAGGGCACGAGCAGCTCACCGGATGCGTCGAAAGCGAGATAGCCGTGCATCATCGCGGAAACGCCGATCGCGACGTGGGTGTCGGGGCGCACGCCATGACGCTCGATCGCGTCGGCCACGAGCGCGGCGTACGCCGCCTGCAGGCCGGCGACGACCTCGTCCAGGGAGTAGGTCCAGAGACGGTCGACGTAGCTGTTCTCCCACGCGTGGGCGCCCACGGCGATCACCGCGCCAGTCTCGTCGATCAGGCAGGCCTTGATGCGCGTGGAGCCGAGCTCGATGCCGAGCCAGGTGCGCCCCGTCGTGATGGCCTCTGCAGCGGTCATCGCCGGTCGTCCCCGCTCTGTCCGTAGACGTTCTGGTAGCGCGCGTAGAGGCTGTCGATCGCCTCCTGCGGGATGGGCACGAGTTCGCCGCCCTGACGCGCGATGTGCACGGTGCGCGCGACGTCCTCGACCATGACGGCCGCCTTGACGGCATCCTTCGCGCTCACCCCGATCGTGAACGGACCGTGGTTGCGCATGAGCACCGCACGGGAGCGATGCCCGCGCAGCGTCTCGACGATCCCGCGACCGATCGAGTCGTCGCCGATGATCGCGAACGGGCCGACCGGGATCGGGCCGCCGAACTCGTCGGCCATCGCGGTGATCACACAGGGGATCTCCTCACCGCGTGCCGCCCACGCGACGGCGTAGTCCGAGTGGGTGTGCACGACCCCGCCCACGTCGGGCATGTTGCGGTAGACGTAGGCGTGCGCGGCCGTGTCGCTGGAGGGCGAACGCTCACTGCCGGGCGTTCCCGGGATCACGTTGCCGTCGAGATCGCAGAGGATCATGTTCTCGGGCGCCAGATCGTCGTAGGAGACACCGGACGGCTTGATCACGAACAGGTCGGTTCCCGGCACGCGACCGGAGACGTTGCCCCCGGTCCACACGACCAGTCCATAGCGCACAAGCTCGCCGTGCAGAGTCGCGACGTCGTCACGGACGGCATCGATGGCCGCTTGGACGTCAGAGGGGAAGGGCGTGGCTGCGCTGCCTGTCACGGGTGCTCCATTGGTCTCGTGGCCCGCGGGGTCCCATACCCGGCCGGCCGAAACAAATGTTACCGGTCACACACCGGGTGTGCAACGACTCTTCCCCCGATGAGCACCTCACGCGGATCGGTGCGGAGCGCTCGTTCGCCGCGCAAGCCGATGCGCACACGGGCGAAGCACAGCCGCCGCTAGAGGATGGCGTTGAGGTAACTGATGATCGACGCGAAGACGAGGGCCCCCACCCCGAGCGCCAGCAGCGCCACCCCGACGTAGATGAGCCATCGGGATCCGCCCGGCTCCGGATTGCGTTGCCCCTCGCGCGCCATGAGCGCCATGCTACTGAGAAAGGATGACGATCGTGTGACGCGGCGCGTCAGATCACATACGAGCGACGCCGCCGTTGTCAAGCCCCTCCGTCCCGTTACGCGCGATTCCCATACTGAAGGGGCAACACCGCACGCCGAACGTGTTCGGGTCATCGACGGCGAGCGAAGGCACGGAGCGTTCCGCCCGTGTGATGAGAGGTCCTCTCCGGTTCCCCCAGGCCGCAGAGGGCCTCTCCGCTTTTGTGGGCGAGATCTCTCAGCGATGGAGACGTCGTCGCGACACCGTCAGCGCGAGCGCGCTCAGTACCGCGAGCGTCGCGACGACGAAGGGGACGAGGCTCGCGACACGCTGCGCGTGCAGCTCGAGCCCGGGGATCGCCCCCGCAGCGAAGACGCCGACGGCGACCGCGATGAGCGCGAGCAGGCCGAGAGCAGTGACAGCTATCTGTGTTGCACGATCCATGAGGACTCCTTCGTCCGCCTACCGTGGTGGCACAAAAGTAGTCCCGTCCGGGCACGTTTGGCCCGTACGCGCCGAAACTGTGGGAATCCGCTCAGCGGACGACGGCTGTGGCGGTCGTCACCTGCGAGACGACCTCCTCGCTGACCGACCCGAGCAGGAAGCGCGCGAAGGCGCCCCGCCCGTGCGAACCGACCACGACGAGCCTGGCCGATCCCGCCGCGTCCGCGATGGCCGCAGCAGGATCACCCTCGACGACACGGGTCTGCACCTCGAGAACCGGGTATGCCTCGCTCACCTTCTCTGCGACACGGTCGACGGCGGACTGGGTGATCGCGTGGAGATCCGTGAGATAGAGGTCGGGGTACACACCGAAGTCTCCCGGAACGGCGACCGGCATCCACGCCGAGACGATCGTCAGACTCTCGCCGAAGCGCTCCGCCTCGGCTGCCGCGAACGCCACCGCCGCGTCGGAGACCTCCGAGCCGTCGACACCGACCACGACGCCCTCCCCGTCGGTGGGAGCATCCAGCGGCACCACGACGACGGGCGAATGCGATCCCGCTGCGATCCGGTAGCCGTGCTGACCGCGACGCCCCTGCCCGCGCTTCTCCCCGCCGATCACCAGCAGCCGCGCGTCCTTCGACGCCTCCACGAGCTCCGCGACCGGATTGCCGTGCGAGACGCGCACGTCGCACGAGACACCCGTCGATCGCAAGAGTTCGGCCTGCTGTTCGAGGCGTGCACGCGTCGCGGTGACCGCCGCCGTCAGCACGTCATCCTCGCCGACGGCTCCGGTGGCGCCGCCGACGACGGAGAAGAGCACCAGCGGCTCCCCGCCGCGCCGCGCGCGGGCCGCCGCCCAGTCGACCGCACGCTGCGAGCCCTCCGCATCCGTCACGCCCACGATGATCGAGTCCGACATCCTGTGTCCTTCCGGTCGTTGCAGTCAGGGTAGCGCGGGCGCGCGGTACAGTCCTTGCGTGAGTTCCACGCCAGCCAGGCCCGCCCGTCCACGCCGGCGCGCCTTTCCCCGCTGGCTGCTGATCACGGTCCTCGCGGCGAGCCTGGTGATCGTGATCACCGCCATCGGCGTCGTCGGCTGGGCGATCACCTCCGGGCTCCAGTTCCTCGGCGCGCAGGCGCCGGGCGTCGGCACACGCATCGTCGTGCCGGAGGAGTCCAAGGCGAGCAAGGCCGCGACCGAGGGCGGACTCGACTCCGACGCACAGGCCGCGGCCGACTACCTCGCCGCTCAGCCGACCGCCTACTGGCTCACCCCGGAGATCGATCCGATCGGCGACGCAGGTCCCCGCATCCTGAACCTCGCCGCCGAGGCGCGCGATCAGGATGCGGCACTCGCCGTCGTCGTCTACGGCCTGCCCGAGCGCGACTGCGGCAGCCAGTCCGCGGGCGGGTTGGACGACGCCTCGTACGCCACCTGGACGGCGGAGATCGGACAGGCGCTGGCGAGCGTGAAGGACGTGCAGAAGATCGTCGTGCTCGAGCCGGACAGCCTCGCCCAGGCACCCGACTGCGACGCGAACATCGATCAGCGCATGAGCGCCCTCCACGATGCGGCGCTGCGTCTGGTGGGCGTCGACACGTGGGTGTACCTCGACGGCGGACACTCCAACTGGCGCCCCGCCTCGGAGATGGCCTCTCTCATCCAGCGGGTCGGCGTCACCGACAAGGTGCGCGGCTTCGCCACCAACGTGTCGAACTACAACCCCACCACCGACGAGTTCGCGTACGCACACGAGGTGTCCGCGCTCCTCGGCGGCAGCCACGCCCTCATCGACACCTCACGCAACGGCGCCGGCACCTCCACGAGCGAGTGGTGCAACGATCCGACGGCGCTCGTGGGTGACCCGGGCGGCACCTACGGCGACGACGTCGTCGACACGAACCTGTGGATAAAGCCGCCCGGAGAGAGCGACGGCGTCTGCAACGGCGGTCCGCGCGCCGGATCCTGGTGGCCGGAAGGCTCCGTGCAGCTCACACGCAACGTGCTCTGACCGCCCGCGGCGCGGCGTACACCGTGAATCGCGGGCAATCCGGCGGATATGGAACAATGGCGACGCGTGCGGTGCCACGAGCCGCGGCCTTGAACCGAGAATCGAGGATACCGGACTCATGAGCGACGCTTCTGACGGGCAGAAGACCGCGGTCATCGTCGAAGACGATCCCGACGTCCGCCACCTCCTCGCCGAGGTCCTCGAAGCGGCGGGTTTCTCCACCGTGTCGGTCGGCAACGGCATCGACGGCGTGCGCGCCGTGCTCGCCTACCAGCCGCTCATCACGACACTCGACGTCAACATGCCCGGCATCGACGGATTCGAGGCGGCCCGCCGCATCCGCGAGAAGTCGAACACCTTCATCATCATGCTGACCGGTCTCGCCGACGAGGCCGACGTCGTCCTCGGACTCGGCGCAGGTGCCGACGAGTACATCGTGAAGCCGTTCCGTCCGCGGGAGTTCCGGGCGCGCGTCGAGGCACTGCTGCGCCGCCCCCGCCCCGAACCCGCCGGCCAGTCGCGCCGGCAGGAGAGCGTCGGACCGTCCTTTCCGGGCGCACGCCCGCAGACGCAGTCCATCCCGGTGCAGCCCGAGACCAGACAGCCCATCGCGCCTGCCTATGTCGAGGAGCCGGTGTACCCGCCCGAGGCGGCCATGCCGGCCGACCGCGCCACCTACGCGCCGCAGCCGACCCCCGCACCTGCGCAGCCGGTACCCGCCCCGGCAGCCGGATCGGAACTGACCCCTCACACCCAGGGCGCGCTCGTTCCGGGCGGGGGTTTCTGGGTGACCCACCGCGATCTCCAGCTGAACCCCGAGACGCGCATCGTGCTCATCAACGGTCAGCAGGTCGAGCTGACCCGTACCGAGTTCGATCTCCTCGCCACGCTTCTCGAGTCCAAGCGGCGCGTGCGCAGCAAGGCCGATCTGACCCTCGTGCTGCGCGGCGAGTCCTACGTCACCTCCTACTACGTGGGCGAGGCCGACAAGCGCGCTGTCGAGGCCCACATGACGAACCTCCGCCGCAAGCTGGGCGACAACCCCAGCAACCCGCGCTACATCGAGACCGTGCGAGGAGTCGGCTATCGCCTGACGACCGAGTTGCTCGCACCCTGATTTCGCGGGGAAGCGACGAAGAGGGCCCACGGGAAACCGTGGGCCCTCTTCGTCGGGGTGGTGCGGGTCAGACCTTGTAGCCCTGGTAGCGGCGCAGCAGCTTCGAGAACATGAGCAGCGTCTGCAGGACCGTCACGACGCCGACGATCGGCCAGCCGATCCAGAGGATGGAGGACTGCACGACCGGGCCGAGCATGTTCCAGATGATTGCCATGGCGACGAGCGCGGCGGCCAAGAGGATGAAGGGCGTCCAGTGACCGATCGATGCACCGCCGCGTTCCGCCTTGGCCTGCATGGCCCAGTTGTCCACCTTCTTGCGCGACAGGAAGCGCGTCCACGAGCGCAGGAAGTGGCTCAGACGGATCCACATGAAGATCTCCGCCGGGAAGACCAGCAAAGCGAAGAGGATGTCGCGCCGATTGCAGTACTTCATCGTGCGCGCGATGCGCAGGTTCAGCAGCACGGCCGTCAGCACGGGGATCAGCCACAGCGGCGAGAAGACGAAGGCGTTGATCGACAGGGAGCCCGCGAGCAGCACGAGGAAGGCGACGCGGACGAAGAGGTTGGTGAGCATGCCGAAGTTCTCGAACCAGCGCAGGCGCAGGTTGGGGTGGAACGGCTGCCCCTTCGTGTCGCCGCGCTGCCCGGGCCACATGAGCTCGATCGCACCGAAGGTCCACTTCACCTGCTGCGCGTCGTATCCCTTGAGGGTGGTCATCCCGCCCACCGCTGCGCGGGCGTAGGGGCTGATCTTCGTGAGATAGCCGGCGCTCTTGATCTGCAGCGAGAGCAGGGAGTCCTCGACCTCGCTGTCCTTGACCCACGGGGTGTTCTGGTGGTTCTGCTTCATCGCGTCACGCAGGGCGTTGGTCGAGAAGATCGAGAACTGGCCGCCGAGCACCGCCATGTTGCGGCCACGGAGGAGGTTCTGCAGGTTGAAGGCCGCGAACTGGGTGCGCTGACCGGCGATGAGCCACTTGGCCGTGAGGCCCTTGATGGGACGATCGTCGATCGTGTAGATCGCCGAGATGCCTCCGATGCGCGAGTCGCTGACCGCTTCGGTCTCCAGGTACTCGACGGCCCGCGGCTCAGCGATCGTGTCGCCGTCCACACCGAGCAGATAGTCGCATCCCTCGACCAGCGAGTAGCCGTAATTGAGCGCACCGACCTTCTTGTCGGGGTTCTTGCCGATGTCGTGAACGAAGACCTCGGTGAACTGCTCGCCGAGGTCGGTCATGATCTCGTGCGGACCGGCGTACTCCGAAGCGATCTTCGCGGTGTTGTCGGACGTGTTGTTGATGACGACGTGGATGACGTCGGGAACACGCGTCTGGGCGAGCAGGGCCTCGATCACATCGGCGATCGACTCCTCCTCGTTGTAGGCGGGGATGACGCATCCGATGGTCGAGCGGTGCGTGGTCGAGTTCTCGAGCACCGACATGAAGTCCTGCTCGAAGTGGGACTCGAGGTCCGCGCCGGGCGTCATCGCCGGGTACACCGGCTCGAGCTGCTGTGAAGGCACCTGCTGATACGCCATGCGGGGGTCCGACACAGTGATCACTTCCTGACGTTCATGGGCCGCGATGCGGCGGGAGATCGGCACGCTTTTCGTGCGATGAGTCCAGACTGCACGCTCTACCGCAAGATCATGGCAGGTCCCGCGAGAAGCTCAGCGCAAGATTGGCGCAAGATCAGCGCCGGTGGCCGCCGCGGCTCAGCCGGGGAAGATCGCGATCGGCAGGTACTGGTACACCGTCTGCTGCTGGAACGAGGCGTCCGTGTTCGCCGTGCCTTCGACGGAGATCGTCAGGGCGAACTCGAGAGTCAGACCGAACGTGTCCGCCGGCAACTGGTGGATGCTCTGCTGGGGAACGTACAGTCCGCCCTGGAAGCTGTTGAGCAGCAGTCCCCGGTCGGAGCGCAGGGTGTCGCTGGGAACCAGCGTGCGCGGATCGGCGCTGAACTGGTACGGCGACTGCATCTGGTTGGAGGTCTGCGTCGTGGTGGAGTTGATCTGCACCGAGGAGATGTACACCCGGCGCTTGTCCGTCAGCACCGCCTTCTCGTCGACACGGTGGTCGTAGACGTTGACCGCGAAGCCGAAGACCTTCTCGTTGTTCGGGGTCCACTCCTGCGTGCGCTTGGGGTCGACCGCCCACACGTTCAGCACGAGCTCGAGATCCTGCGCCACGTCGCTGCGCAGCTCGACCGAGCCGTCGTACGTGAACTGAGAATTGAACGCCATGCTCGCCGACGGCGCGGGCGAGGGCACGACGGTCGTCGGCTGCACGGCGGTGTTGCTGCCCTGCAAGGAGTTGAAGCCGTCGACGATCTGCGAGCAACCCGTCAGCGCCAGGATGCTCGCGAGGGCGAGAGCGGCCCCCGCGCTGAGCCGACGCACACGGCGATCGGCGAAGGGGATTCTCACAGGGCGCTCCTCGCAGACGTGGCCTCACGAGGCTCACAGGATTTCGGGTCGGTGCCGACCCGCTTCCAGATAAACCCCAGGGTCGGCGCCGAAAGTATACGCGATCCGCCCCCGAGCGCCATGCACGGGATCCGCGTCAGTCCTGCGGCGCTCCGGCGATGGCGATCGTCAGCGTGTCACTTGCGGTCTGCTTGGCGTATTCGGTGGAGGTCGGAGTGGTCTGCACGAGGAAGTCGTAGGTGAACTGGACCTGCACGAACGTCGCCTCAGCGGGCACGTCTCCGATGTTGAAGGTCTGCGAATAGCTGTAGGGGTCGAGAACCAGGTAGCCGGGGCTGACCGACGACTGGTCGGTCTGCGGGGCGAGCGGGTCGAAGGACCGCGAGGCGTTGCCGGGGACCGCGACCATGGTCGCCTTCTGGAGGAAGACCTTCTGTCCGTCGTTGGGGGTGACGGTGGTCACCATCGAGATGCTGACGGGCTTCAGGGCCGTGGCCGTCCAGCGGTCCATCGACAGCGTCGACCAGTAGTTGATCGTCGCGCTCACCGCGCCGGCGGGCACGACGCGCTGAGTCGAGCCGCTGGACAGGTCGTTGGTCACGGGCGTCGGAACGGGAGTGCTCGATCGCGATGGCGATGTCGGGCTCGGCGTCTGCGCACCCGTGTTCCACGGCGCCGGGCCGCATCCGGTCAGCAGCACCGCGGCGAGCAGCGAAGCGACGACCGCGACCGGCCTCCGATGACTGCGGCGCATGGCGACTCCCGGTGTGAGGTGGACTTCCCACTCTAGCGGCGCGGCATGACCGCTTAAGGTGAAGGCGTGACCAATCCCCTGCTGCCGGCTCCCGCCAGAACCGCCGGACGCATTCTCGTCTGGGTACTGCTCGCGCTCCTCGTCGTCCTCGTGGCCGCAGCGGCCTGGCTGGGGGTGCGAGGATACCTCGCGTACGGCCACCTGACCGCGGCGCAGCGGGCCGCCGCAGAGGTCACCCGCAACCTCGACGACACGGATGCGGCGACCGCGCGACTGGCCGACATCGCCGCCGACACGGCCGAGGCGCGCTCCCTGACCTCCGACCCCGTGTGGCAGGCTGCCGAGGCCCTGCCGTGGGTCGGTGACCAGCTCTCGGCCGTCGCCACCGTCACCGCAGCGGTCGACGATGTGGCGGGCAAGGCACTGACTCCCCTCGTGCGCGTCGCGTCGGACTTCTCGGCCGGTGCGTTGAAGCCTGTCGACGGTCGCATCGACGTGAGCGGGTTGGGCGACATGCACGAGGCGGCCCAGAGCACCACGGCACAGGTGACCCTCGCGTCCGATGCCGTCGACGAGATCGATCGAACCACCCTGCTCCCCCCGCTCGCGAACGCCGTCGAGGACGTGTCCGAGCTGCTCGCCTCGGTCGAGACGGGATCGGATGCGGTCAGCCGAGCGACGGCACTGATGCCGGCCGTCCTGGGCGCGGAGGGGCCACGCAACTATCTCGTCATCTTCCAGAACAACGCCGAGTGGCGTTCGCTCGGCGGCATCGTCGGCGCGATGGCGCTCGTGCACACGGAGAACGGCCAGATCTCCCTCGCCGCCCAGGCATCCGCCTCCGGAGACATCGGCAAGCTGCGTGAGCCCGTGCTCGACATCGGTCCCGAGCTCACCGCCTTCATGGAGACCCGGCCCGCGCGCTACATGCAGAACGCCACCCAGGTCCCCTCCTTCCCCCTCGCGGCGCAGATCGCGCAGGCGATGTGGGAGCGGGAGTATGGCCTCAAGGTGGACGGGGTGATCTCCCTCGACCCGGTCACCCTGTCGTACATGTTGGCGGCGACCGGCCCCGTGGCGTTGCCCACGGGCGACGAGCTCACGAGCGAGAATACGATCCCGCTGCTGCTGAACGAGGTCTACCTGCGGTACGACCCGGCGACCCAGGATGCGTTCTTCCAGGCGGCCGCCGCATCCGTCTTCACCAAACTCGCCGCGGGAGACGTGGCCCCGTCCGCCCTCGTCTCGGCCTTGGCGAAGGCCGGGGAGGAGGAGCGCCTGCTCATCTGGAGCAATGCGCCCGAGGAACAGGCGATCCTCGACGGCACGAGCCTCCAGGGCCTGCTGCCGGTGACCGACAGTCAGCAGACGAGCTTCGGGGTGTACCTCAACGACGCCACCGGCTCCAAGCTGGACTATTACATGAAGGTCGGCACCGGCGTCCAATGGTGCAGCACCGCCGGCGGAGCGGCCGAAGCCGTGCTCGACGTGTCGCTCACCAATGACGCACCCTCCGACGTCGCGGGCTACCCGTCCTCCATCACCGGAGGGGGCAGCTTCGGGACTGCGGCCGGGCTGACCCGCACGACGGGCTATCTATATCTCCCTGAGGGCGCCTCCGTCATCTCTTCGGAGAACTCTGACGGCAGCGGTTTCCAGTCCGGCACCGACCAGGGCAGGCCGGTTCTCGTGTGGTCGTCGCTCCTCGCTCCGGGCGAGGCGGCCAGCGCCAGCATCCGCGTCCGCACGCCCTGGACTCCCGAGCTGAGTGCCCAGGTCACGCCGGTGCTGCCCGGTACGGACTCGGCCCTCGCCGTCTCGTGCGGTTGAGCGGACTCAGCTGACCTCGACGCGCGAACGCGACGACGAGAGCGTGGCCGTCACGAGGATGGGCAGGTGGTCGCTGAGCCCCTGCGGCAGCGTCCGGATGTGCTCGATGTCGAAGCCGGTGGACGTCGCGAAGTCGTAGTGCCCGCGGAAGAAGCGATAGCGGGTGTACGTGCGGGTGTCGCTGAGCGTGAGCTCGTACCCCTGGTCCCGCACGCGCTCACCAAGACGTTCCTTGAAGACGGGGTAGTTGTAATCGCCCACCATCAGAGCGGGAAGCTGCGGTCCGAGGTCCTGCAGCTCGGCCAGTGCCGTGCGGATCTGGTGGCGGCGTAGGGAGTTGAGGGCGGTGAGCGGTGCGGCGTGGAAGGACGCGACGATGATCTCGCGACCCGCGTCGATGTCGTGCAGTCGCACGCCCAGCATGCGCTCCTCCGCGGGCTTGAGCACGCGGTCGTGCAGCGACTTCTTGAGCGAGAGCGCACGTACCTCCTGCAGCCGGAAGCTGCTCTCGCGGTAGTAGACCGCCAGACCCAACCGGTTGCGGCTCGTGGCGTCCGCCAGGCGCAGGCCCCCGCTGACCTCGGGGATGTCGGTCGTGTCCGCCTCCTGGAGGCAGAGGACATCGACGCCGTGCTGCTCGGCGAGATCCGCGATCTCGCCCGCAGCGCGATGTTTGCGCAGGTTGTAGGAGATGACCTTCATCAGGCCATCCACACTATGCCCGGCACATGAACGACGGATGCCGGTTGCGCAACGCCCAGCGAATTCATTCCTGATCGCGACGCGCCCGCGTCTGCTCGGCCCGCGCCGCCATCAGCTCCGGCTCCGGATAGCCCACTTCCGTCAGCACCAGCCCGCGCGCGGCGAGGACGGCGAACTCACTCGTCCGCGTCGCCTGCTCGCGCAGCCGCACGACGTCCTCGACCGCGAGGCGCCCTTGTCCGACCGCGACACACGCCCCGACGAGCGCGCGCACCATCGAATGGCAGAACGCGTCCGCTTTCACGTTCGCCACGATCGCTCCCTCGTCGTCGCGGCGCCAGTCGAACTCGAGCAGCGTACGGATGGTCGTCGCCTCCTCGCGCGGCTTGCAGTAGGCAGCGAAGTCGTGCAGGCCCCGCAGCGACTGCGCGGCCTCATCCATCGCTGCGACATCCAGCGCGGCACGCACGGTGGTGGTGAACTCCCGTCGCAGCGGATCGTAACCGGTGACGTCGTCGGCGATCCGGTAGGCGTACCGGCGCCAGACAGCCGAGAATCGCGCGTCGAAGCCGTCGGGCGCGAGCGCGGTGCGGTGCACCGTCACATCCGCGTACGAGCTCAGAACGCCGCGGATGCGTCGCGCCAGAGCCGCAACGGGATCGGACTCCGACCGGCGCGAGGCCGCCAGCCGCGTCCGCTGCGCGTCGTCGAGGTCGAGATGGGCGACCTGGCCGCTCGCGTGCACGCCCGCATCCGTGCGCCCGGCGACCGTCAGCTGCGGCGCACCGGCGATGATCCGCGCCAAGGCCTCCTCGAGCGTTCCTTGAACGGTGCGCAGGCCCGGCTGCCGCGCCCAGCCGCGGAAGTGCGTGCCGTCATAAGCGATGTCGAGTCGGATCCGCACTGCACAAGCCTACGGGTGCACTCGACGGAGGCGCCCATGCGCGGATCGTAGAATGGCCGGGTTTCCCACCCCGGATCCTCTCCCCCATGATCGCTGACACCCCTCTTCTCCCGCGCGCCCGCTACGCGGGTCTCGACGGCCTCCGCGCGGTCGCTGTCGCGCTCGTCGTGGTCTATCACCTGTTCCCCGGCTGGTGGATGCGTGGCGGGTTCGTCGGCGTCGACGTCTTCTTCGTGATCAGCGGATTCCTCATCACCTCGCTGCTGCTGCGCGAGCACGATGAGACCGGTCGCGTCGCGCTCGGAGCCTTCTGGCGCCGTCGGGCGCGACGGCTGCTGCCGGCCCTGCTGCTCGTCCTGACGGTGTGTGCGAGCTCGGCGTGGCTGATCGGGGGCGACGTGCTCGTGGGGCTGGGCCGACAGCTCCTCGGCGCGCTCGTGTTCGGCTACAACTGGACCGCTGTCGTGGACGGCGCGGACTACTTCGGCTCCGGGGGCGGTGAACTCTTCCGGAACCTCTGGTCCCTCGCCGTCGAGGAGCAGTTCTACCTCGTCTGGCCGCCTCTGCTGCTCGCTCTCCTGCTGCTTCCCCGCGCCTGGATGCGCGTGGCCGCTGCACTGATCGTGGCGGCCGCATCAGCGGTCTGGATGGCGGTCATCGTCGCGTCCGGCGCCGCCGATCCGCTCACTCTGGGCGCGCGCGTCACCCGCGCCTACTTCGGGACCGATTCACACGCCTTCGGCCTCCTTCTCGGCGTCGCCGCCGCGTTCACGTGGCGCGCGGCCCTGCGCGTCGAGCGCGGCTGGATGCGACGGCCGGGCGTTCGCGGCGGCGTGTCCGCGATCGGCGCCGCCGCTCTCGCGAGCCTCGTCCTGCTGGCGACGATCGGACAGAGCCAGAGCAGCGTGACCTTCCCCGGCGCACTTGTCGCGGCGAGCGGACTCACCGCGATCGTGGTCGTGGCGGGGGCGTGGCCCGAGTCGCTTCTGGGCCGGGCGCTGGATGCGGCACCCCTGCGGTGGGTCGGCGAACGCTCGTACGGCCTGTATCTCTGGCATTGGCCCGTGTTGGTGCTGCTGGTCGCCGCCTGGCAGGGCACGAGCATCGATCGCCCGTTCCCCGCGACGATCGGCGCCGCCGCACTGGCCGTGACGGTCGCTCTGTCGGCACTGTCGTATCGGTTCCTCGAGATGCCGGTGCGCCGCCGCGGAGTCCGTCAGGTCCTCTCCGACCTCCGACGAGCGTTCGCGTCGAGCGCGCGCCGTCGAGCGAGGGCCGTCGGGGTCACGGCGACCTGCCTGCTGCTCATAGCCGGCACCGCCACCGCTGTCGCCTCGGCTCCGGCTGTCTCCAGCGGTGAGGCCGTGGTCACCGCCGGCATGGACGCGCTGCAGGATCAACCCACGCCGACGGACGCGGGAGGGGACCCCGACGACGACATCGTCACGGGCGACGAGGTCACCGCCGTCGGCGATTCCGTGATGCTCGCCTCGGCCCCCAGCCTGCTCGCCGCGCTTCCCGGGGCGGATGTGGACGCCGTCGTCTCGCGTCAGATGTCCGCGGCTCCCGACATCCTGCGATCCCTCGCCGACTCGGGCCGACTGCGCGAGTTCGTCGTCCTGGGTCTGGGCACCAACGGCTCGATCTCGCAGCGAACCCTCGATCAGGTGATCGAGGCCATCGGCCCCGATCGTCAGCTCGTGCTCGTCACCGCGTCCGCACCCAGATCCTGGATTCCCGGCGTCAATGCCGAGCTCGCAGCGTTCGCCCGCACGCATCGCGGAGTCCAGATCGCGGACTGGCAGTCGGCGATCGCACCGCGTGCCGACCTGCTCGCCGGCGACGAGGTGCACCCGGGGGATGCGGGCGGCAGGATCTACGCCGACGTCGTGGTCGCCGCCCTCGCCGACGCGCAGCGGGCGAAGGCACGGTTCTCCGCGTTCGCGGCTCAACGTGCCTTCGAGCAGGAGCTGCGCCGGTCCCAGCTGTTCCAGGCGCCCGGCTCGCCCGCCGCGGGCTGAGCGGGCGGTCACACCCCCTCCCGCAGACACCTCGCCGTAAACGGCGCGAACCCCGCGGGATCCGAAGATCACGCGGGGTTCGCGGTGCAAAGGGGCCGGGACGGGTCCCGGCGGGTCCGATTACTCGGACTTCTTCTCCTCCGACTCGGCCGGGGCCTCGTCAGCGGTGGCCTCGGACGCCTCGGGGGCCTCCTCGACGACAGTCTCCTCGGCCGGAGCCTCTTCGACAACCGTCTCCTCGGCGGGGGCTTCCTCGACGGGAGCCTTCTCGACCTTGGCGGCCTTCTTGGCGGGGGCCGCCTTCTTCTTGGTGACGGGCTCGAGCACGAGCTCGATCACGGCCATGGGAGCGTTGTCGCCCTTGCGGTTGCCGATCTTCGTGATGCGGGTGTAGCCGCCCTCACGCTCGGCGACCAGGGGCGCGATCTCGGTGAACAGGACGTGCACGACTTCCTTGTCACCGATGACCGAGAGCACGCGACGGCGCGCGTGCAGGTCGCCGCGCTTTCCGAACGTGATGAGACGCTCGGCGAGCGGACGCAGGCGCTTGGCCTTGGTCTCGGTCGTCGTGATCGACTTGTGCGTGAACAGTGCCGCAGCAAGGTTCGCCAGCAGAAGACGCTCGTGTGCGGGGCCGCCTCCGAGGCGGGGTCCCTTCGTGGGCTTGGGCATTCTCAGTTACTCCAGGATTTCGCGGGTGAGCCGGATCAGGCGTTGTCTTCTTCGTATCCGCCGTAGAAGTGGGCGCCGTCGAAACCGGGCACCGAGTCCTTCAGCGACAGACCGAGCGAGACGAGCTTGTCGCGCACCTCGTCGACCGACTTCTGACCGAAGTTGCGGATGTTCATGAGCTGCGTCTCCGAGAGGGCGACCAGCTCGGACACCGTGTTGATGCCCTCGCGCTTGAGGCAGTTGTACGAGCGCACCGAGAGATCGAGGTCCTCGATGGGCATCGACAGCTCGTTGGAGAGGACGGTCTCGACCGGCGCGGGTCCGATCTCGATGCCCTCGGCCTCGACGTTCAGCTCGCGGGCGAGGCCGAACAGCTCGGTCAGGGTGCGACCGGCCGACGCGACGGCGTCGCGCGGGGCGATCGAGGGCTTGGTCTCGACGTCCAGCACGAGCTTGTCGAAGTCGGTGCGCTCACCGGCACGGGTGGCCTCGACGCGGTAGCTGACCTTGAGCACCGGCGAGTAGATCGAGTCGATCGGGATCTGACCCGCCTCGGCGTACTCGTTGCGGTTCTGCGTGGCCGACACGTAGCCGCGGCCGCGCTCGATCGTGAGCTCGAGCTCGAAACGAGCGGTGTCGTTGAGGGTCGCGATGACCAGCTCGGGGTTGTGCACCTCGACGCCGGCCGGAGCCGAGATGTCGGCGGCGGTCACTTCGCCCGCACCCGTCTTGCGCAGGTAGGCCGTGATGGGCTCGTCGCGCTCGCTCGAGACGACCAGCTGCTTGATGTTCAGGATGATCTCGGTGACATCCTCCTTCACACCGGGGATGGTGCTGAACTCGTGCAGCACGCCGTCGATGCGGATGCTGGTGACAGCAGCACCGGGGATGGACGAGAGGAGGCTGCGACGCAGCGCGTTGCCGATGGTGTAACCGAAGCCGGGCTCGAGCGGCTCGATGACGAAGCGGCTGCGGAACTCCCCGATCTTCTCCTCGGTCAGAGTGGGACGCTGTGCGATGAGCACGATGTGTTCCTTTCGGCTAAGTGCCCGCTATATGACACTTGCGTGGATGAGGTGTTGAGTTTTTCTCGCGGATGCCGGGGCGCACCGTCAGGCGGCGCGCCCCGGCATCCAGAAGCTGTGAGACGTCAGACGCGGCGACGCTTGGGCGGGCGGCAGCCGTTGTGCGCCTGCGGCGTGACGTCCTGGATCGACCCCACCTCGAGGCCGGCAGCGGTCAGCGAGCGGATCGCGGTCTCGCGGCCCGAACCCGGACCCTTCACGAAGACGTCGACCTTCTTGACACCGTGCTCGGCGGCCTGACGGGCGGCCGACTCGGCGGCCATGCCGGCCGCGTACGGGGTCGACTTGCGCGAGCCCTTGAAGCCCACGCCACCGGAGGACGCCCAGCTGATGACAGCGCCGGACGGGTCGGTGATCGAAACGATCGTGTTGTTGAACGTCGACTTGATGTGGGCGTGACCCACGGCGATGTTCTTCTTCTCCTTGCGGCGGGGCTTGCGCGCCGCGGACTTGGCCTGTGCCATGTGCGTGTTCTCCTAAACCCTGGGGGCCGCGCCTTAGCGCGCCTTCTTCTTGCCGGCGACGGTGCGCTTGGGACCCTTGCGCGTGCGGGCGTTGGTCTTCGTGCGCTGACCGCGCACGGGCAGGCCGCGGCGGTGACGCAGGCCCTCGTAGGAGCCGATCTCGACCTTGCGGCGGATGTCGGCGGCGACCTCACGACGAAGATCACCTTCGACCTTGTAGGTGCCTTCGATGTAGTCGCGGAGCGCGACGAGCTGGTCGTCGGTCAGATCCTTGACGCGGATGCTCTCGTCGATCGAAGTCGCCTTCAGGATCTCAACGGAGCGGGTACGGCCGATGCCGTAGATGTACGTGAGTGCGATCACCACGCGCTTGTCGCGCGGGATGTCGACGCCGGCAAGACGTGCCATGCGGCTCTCCTAGGAGTGAGTGGAGGTGTGGAGCAGGATCGGTGCCCGGGCCTCCGCCCGAGGTGTCCCCCTTGCGGGTTCTGATCCTGCCTGTTGTTCGTTGTTCAGTTGTGGGAGCGGATGCGGCCGCCAGCCGCATCCGCCGACTGCTCGTCAGCCCTGGCGCTGCTTGTGGCGCGGGTTGGACTTGCAGATGACCATGACGCGTCCGTGACGACGGATCACCTTGCAGTGATCGCAGATCGGCTTGACGCTGGGGTTGACCTTCATGATGCTTCCTGTTCGCTGTCTTCGTGCTCCGGAGCGGAGCCGTTACTTCTCGACCGGATCAGCGGTAGCGATAGACGATGCGGCCGCGCGTGAGGTCGTAGGGCGAGAGCTCCACGACGACGCGGTCCTCGGGGATGATGCGGATGTAGTTCTGCCGCATCTTGCCGGAGATCGTGGCGAGCACCTTGTGCCCGTTGCTCAGCTCGACGCGGAACATCGCGTTGGGCAGAGCCTCGGAGATCACGCCTTCGATCTCGATGACACCGTCTTTTTTAGCCATAGCCTCGCTACCCTCGTGCAGACCGGTCGATCTGCGGTGGATGGGATTCGGTGCCGGAAACGCCTCGACGGCGACACGCCAACGAAGGCGCAAAGCACCAAAGATCAACTATAGGTGATAGAGCCGCATCGCGCCACTCGACGCGTGGCGCGTTCGCTCCCGCCCGCTCAGGAGATCCGGCTGAGGATGTCCGTCTGCGGGTTGTACGTGATCTGCACCAGATCACCGTTGACGCGCAGCGTCGGCGTTCCCGTGGCACCGTCCGGCAGCGACCGGGACTTCGCGAACTTGATGTACGCGTTCGAGGTGATCGCGTTCTCGAGGTCGGAGGTGACATTCACACCCGCTCCCCGCGCAAGATCCACCAGCTGCTCGTCGGTCAGGCCGGTCGAGTTCTCGGCGGGCTGGTTCGCGTACAGCGCCTGCAGGAAGGCGTAGGCATTGTCGGGGTCGGCGGCGGCGACGGCGTACATGGCACTGGCGGCGCGGCTGGAGTACTCGGTGCCCTGCGAGAGGCGGTCCAGGATCGCGACGGGATACACGTTCAGGGTGATGTCGCCCGACGAGACGAGGCCCTGGATCGTCTCGCCCTCCGTCTGCTCGAACTGGTTGCAGTACGGGCACATGAAGTCGATGTAGGTGTCGACGGTGTGCTCTCCCGTGCCGAACGAGATCGCGCCCGTGGAGGAGTCGATGTTGGAGGCCTCGGGCGCCTTGCCCGGGTCCGCAGCCACGTTGTTGAAGACGACGACGAGACCGCCGACGACCACGATTGCGACGACAGCGACGACGCTGATCCAGATCGCGAACCAGTTTGTCTTGCCCTTTGCCGCTGCCATGACGCTCTTTCCTACTCGATTTCGACCGGCTTCACACCATACGGAGCCAACCCCGCGGCTCCGCCGTCGGGGGCCGTGAGAACCCAGATGCCTCCATCATGGACGGCGACGCTATGTTCCCAGTGGGAGCCGGCTGAACCGTCGACCGTGGAGACGGTCCACTCGTCGTCTTCGACGAACGTCGCCTCGGAACCTGCGACCACCATCGGCTCGATGGCCAGCACGAGGCCGGGCTGGATGCGAGGGCCCGGATCCGGCACGCGGTAGTTGAACACCGAGGGCGCCTCGTGCATCTTGCGGCCGATTCCGTGGCCGACGTAGTCACGCAGGATGCCGTACTCCCCCGCGGCGGTAATGTGATCCTCGACGGCGGCGCCGATCTCACCGATGTGGCGTCCGGTCGCCATCGCGGCGATCCCGGCCCACATGGAGCCCTCCGTGACCCGTGACAGCTCCTGCCGCGCTGCGACGAGCTCGGGCCGCTCGGGATCGGGCAGGACGATCGTGATGGCCGAGTCGCCGTTCCAGCCGCGGAACTGCGCTCCCGCGTCGATCGAGACGATGTCGCCGGCCGCGAGCACCCGGTCGCCGGGGATCCC
The DNA here is from genome assembly GCF_005347485.1 of Microbacterium sp. RG1. Lineage (NCBI taxonomy): Bacteria > Bacillati > Actinomycetota > Actinomycetes > Micrococcales > Microbacteriaceae > Microbacterium > Microbacterium sp. RG1. The sequence continues at coordinate 2,060,076 of NZ_CP034121.1, forward strand.
ATGGACGACCTGCTCGTTGACGGACACGCACGTCGTGTGACGGTAGCCGCGCACGAGCTGGAAGTTCGACTCCGCACCGCGGCCGGTGATCACGGCGGCAGCCGCCGCATCCACGTCAGCCGTCGTCACGCCGGGGGCGATCATCTCCCGCACCGCCTGCAGAGCGGCAGCAGTGATCAGCCCCGGCTCGACCATCTGACGCAGTTGCGCCGGGGTCTTGTAGATGGAGCGTCGCAACACGGCTCAGGATGCCGGCGTCAGCCCGCGTGCGATCAGAGCCGTGAGGATGCGCTCGGTGATCACGTCGAGGGAGCCGATGCCGTCGATCGCGACGACGAGGCCGCGCTCGCGGTACACGTCGAGGATCGGCGCCGTCTCGTTCTCGTAGATGCTCAGCCGGTGCGCGATGACCTCGGCCGTGTCGTCCGTACGACCCTGCTCCGCGGCACGCTTGGTCAGACGGGCGATGCTCTCGTCGCGCGGCACGTTCAGTTCGATCACGGCGTCGAGGCTCTCGCCTCGCTCCTCCAGGAAGGCGTCGAGGTCGCCCACCTGGCCGAGGTTGCGGGGGTAGCCGTCGAGGAGGAAGCCGGGAGCCGCGTCGTCCTGGGCGAGCCGGTCGCGCACCACGGCGCTGGTGAGCTCGTCGGGGACGAGGTTCCCCGCCGCGATGATCGCCTGCACCTGCTGGCCGAGAGCGGTGCCCTCGGAGATGTTCGCGCGGAACACGTCGCCCGTCGACACCGCCGGAACGCCGAACGCCTCGGCGATCCGCACGCCCTGCGTGCCCTTGCCGGAGCCCTGGGGCCCCACGATCAGCAGGCGCGCGGTCATCGCAGGAGCCCTTCGTAGTGGCGCTGCTGCAGCTGCGCGTCGATCTGCTTCACGGTCTCGAGTCCGACACCCACCATGATGAGGATCGAGGTGCCGCCGAACGGGAAGTTCTGGTTCGCACCCACTGTCGCCAGGGCGATCAGCGGGATCAGAGCCACCAGACCCAGGTAGATCGAGCCCGGCAGCGTGATGCGGGTGAGCACGTAGTCGAGGTACTCCGCCGTGGGACGGCCGGCACGGATGCCGGGGATGAATCCGCCGTACTTCTTCATGTTGTCGGCGACGTCGACCGGGTTGAACGTGATCGCGACGTAGAAGTAGGTGAACCCGACGATCAGCAGGAAGTACAGCAGCCAGTACAGCGGGTGGTCGCCACGCGTCAGGTAGTTCTGGATCCACACGACCCAGCCCGGCAGTGCGCCGTCGGCATCCGGAGTCTGGTTGAACTGCGAGATCAGCGCGGGGATGTACAGCAACGACGAGGCGAAGATGACCGGCACCACGCCCGCCATGTTGACCTTGATCGGGATGTACGTGTTCGTCCCGCCGTAGGTGCGGCGGCCCACCATCCGCTTCGCGTACTGCACCGGGATTCGGCGTTGGGACTGCTCGACGAACACGACGAGGGCCACGATCACGACACCGACTGCGAGGACGAGCAGGAAGACCTCGAAACCGCGGGCCTGCCAGATCGACCACATCGCGGCCGGGAAGGTCGCAGCGATCGAGGTGAAGATGAGCAGCGACATGCCGTTGCCGATGCCGCGCTCAGTGACGAGCTCGGCGAACCACATGATGAGGCCGGTACCGGCGGTCATCGTGATGATCATGAGCAGCTGGGCCCACCATGCGTCGTTGGTCAGCAGCTGCTCGCAGGAGGCGACACCGGTGTTGCCGAAGAGCTGGCCGCTGCGCGCGACGGTCACGAGGGTCGTGGACTGCAGCAGGGCGAGGGCGATCGTCAGGTAACGCGTGTACTGCGTCAGACGCGCCTGGCCCGACTGCCCCTCCTTGTAGAGGGTCTCGAAGTGCGGGATGACCACGCGCAGCAGCTGGACGATGATCGTCGCGGTGATGTAGGGCATGACACCCAGCGCGAAGATCGACAGCTGAAGAAGCGCACCGCCCGAGAAGAGGTTGACGAGCGAGAGCACGCCCTGCGTGTTCGACGTGTCGGCGAGACACGACTGAACGTTCGGGAAGTCGACGAACGGCGACGGCACATGTGCACCGAGACGGTACAGCACGATGATGCCCAGGGTGAAAGCGATCTTCCGACGCAGGTCAGGCGTGCGGAACACGCGCGCGATGGCGCTGAACACGTGGATTCCTCCAGAAAGGGTTCCCGGCGCAGGAGGCGCACAGATCACCAGGGTATCCCACCCCGCGCGTGACGAGCGGCCGCATCCTCCGGGTATGCGACAGGGGCCGGAGAGATCCTCCGGCCCCTGCACGCGGCTTACTTGACGGTGCCGCCCGCGGCGACGATCTTCTGCTCAGCGGAGCCGGAGACCTTGTCGACCTCGACGTTCAGCTTCACCGAGATCTCGCCGGTGCCGAGCACCTTGACCTTCTCGTTCTTGCGAACCGCACCCTTGGCGACCAGATCGACGACGGTCACGTCGCCACCGGACGGGTACAGCTCCGCGAGCTTGTCCAGGTTCACGACCTGGTACTCGACGCGGAACGGGTTCTTGAACCCGCGCAGCTTCGGGGTGCGCATGTGCAGCGGCATCTGCCCACCCTCGAAACCGGCCTTGACCTGGTAGCGGGCCTTCTGGCCCTTGGTGCCACGGCCGGCGGTCTTACCCTTGGAGCCCTCACCACGACCGACGCGGGTCTTGGCGGTGTTGGCCCCGGGGACGGGACGAAGGTGGTGCACCTTCAGCACGCCCGGACGCGCCACGGCGACGTCCTTCTTCTCCGCCTTGGGCGCAGCGGCCTTCTTGGCGGCGGGCTTACGGGTCGTCTTGGCAGCGGCCTTCTCAGCCGCCTGCTCGACGTTCTCGTTCTCAGCCATTAGTCGATCTCCTCAACCTTCACGAGGTGAGCGACGGCCTTGACGTAACCGCGCGTCTGCGCGTCGTCGGGGCGGACGACCGAGTCGCCGATCCGCTTGAGGCCGAGGCTGCGCAGCGTGTCACGCTGGTTCTGCTTCTCGCTCACCTTGGACTTGACCTGCGTGACCTTCAGACGCTGAGCCATCAGGCACCTACCTTCGATGCGGCCGCGGCCTCAGCCTCGGCGCGAACCAGACGGGCCGGAGCGACCTGGTCGAAGTCGAGGCCACGACGGGCAGCCACCTGACGCGGCTCCTCGAGCTGCTTCAGGGCCTCGACGGTCGCGTGCACGATGTTGATCGTGTTCGACGAGCCGAGGGACTTCGAGAGGACGTCGTGGATACCGGCGCACTCGAGCACGGCGCGCACGGGGCCACCGGCGATGACACCGGTACCGGCAGCGGCGGGACGCAGCAGGACGACGCCCGCAGCGGCCTCACCCTGAACCGGGTGGGGGATGGTCGATCCCGAGCGGGGAACGCGGAAGAAGTTGCGCTTGGCTTCCTCGACACCCTTCGAGATCGCCAGCGGGACCTCACGGGCCTTGCCGTAGCCGACACCCACCACACCGTTGCCGTCACCGACGACAACGAGAGCGGTGAAGCTGAAGCGACGGCCACCCTTGACGACCTTCGACACGCGGTTGATGGTCACGACGCGCTCGAGGAACTGGCTCTCCGAGCGGTCGCGCGACCCGCGGTCACGCTGGTTGGCGTTGCGCTCACGGCCACCGCGACGCGGCTCCCGCTCACGCTCGGCGGGCGCCGTCTCCGTCGCCGCCGCCTGAGTGGCATCGGTCACTTCGGTCTCCTGGTTGGTGTTCGTTGCATCGCTCACAGGTTCAGCCCTCCTTCGCGGGCGCCCTCGGCGATCGCGGCGACACGACCGGCGTAGCGGTTGCCGCCACGGTCGAAGACGACGTCAGCCACGCCGGCAGCCTTCGCGCGCTCGGCGACGAGCTCGCCGACCTTGCGGGCCTTCGAGGTCTTGTCGCCGTCGAAGCCACGCAGATCGGTCTCGAGGGTGGACGCACTGGCCACGGTGTGGCCCTTGCTGTCGTCGACGACCTGCACGAAGACGTGGCGGGCCGAACGGGTCACGACGAGGCGGGGGCGCTCGGCGGTGCCGACGATCTTCTTGCGAAGACGCGAGTGGCGACGAGCGCGGGCCTCGGACTTGGAAGTCACGGCCATGGTTACTTACCAGCCTTTCCGGCCTTGCGCCGGACGACCTCGCCGGCGTAGCGCACACCCTTGCCCTTGTACGGCTCGGGCTTGCGGATCTTGCGGATGTTGGCAGCGGCCTCACCGACGGCCTGCTTGTCGATCCCGCTCACGGTGAGCTTGTTGTTGCCCTCGACCGTGAACGTGATGCCCGCAGGCGGGTCGACCAGGACGGGGTGCGAGAAGCCCAGCGCGAACTCGACGGACGAGCCCTTCTGCGCGACGCGGTAACCCGTACCGACGACCTCGAGGCCCTTGGTGTAGCCCTGGGTGACGCCGATGATGTTGTTGTTGATGAGCGTGCGGGTCAGGCCGTGAAGCGACCGCGACTCGCGCTCGTCGTCGGGGCGGGTGACGAGAACCTGGTTCTCCTCCACCTTGACCTCGATCGGGTGGGCAGCGGTGAGCGTGAGCTCACCCTTGGGGCCCTTGACGGAGACATCCTGGCCGGACACCGAAACGGTGACGCCGGCGGGGATGTCGATGGGAAGACGTCCGATACGCGACATATCAGGTCACCACACGTAGGCGAGGACTTCCCCACCCACGCCCTTCGACTCGGCCTGACGGTCCGTGAGGAGGCCAGAGGAGGTGGACAGGATCGCGACGCCGAGGCCGCCGAGGACCTTGGGGATCTCGGTCGACTTCGCGTACACGCGGAGGCCGGGCTTCGACACGCGCTTGATGCCGGCGATCGACCGCTCGCGGTTCGGGCCGTACTTCAGCGTGAGCGTCAGCGTCTGGCCGACACGCGCATCGGTGACCTCCCAGCCGGAGATGTAGCCCTCCTGCTGGAGGATCTCGGCGATGTGGGTCTTGAGCTTGGAGCTCGGCAGCGACACGGAGTCGTGGTGCGCCGAGTTCGCGTTGCGCAGACGGGTCAGCAGATCTGCGACCGGGTCTGTCATCGTCATGATGGTTTTCCTTCGTTCACCAGGTTTCGACCGCCGTTACACGACGGCCGACCTGTGGTGGATGCCGACGGATGCCGGCACGGGGGTGTTACGCCTGAGCGTCCGCCTGGCGGAACGGGAAGCCGAGGTGACGCAGCAGAGCGCGGCCCTCGTCGTCCGTGTTCGCCGTGGTGACGATCGTGATGTCGAAACCGCGGACGCGATCGATCTTGTCCTGGTCGATCTCGTGGAAGACCGACTGCTCCTGCAGACCGAACGTGTAGTTGCCGTGGCCGTCGAACTGGCGCTCGTTCAGACCACGGAAGTCGCGGATGCGGGGCAGCGCGAGGTTCACGAGACGGTCGATGAACTCCCAGGCGCGGTCGCCGCGCAGGGTGACGTGCGCACCGATGGCCTGTCCCTCACGCAGCTTGAACTGCGCGATCGACTTGCGGGCCTTGGTGACGACCGGCTTCTGGCCGGTGATCTTGGTGAGGTCGTCGACCGCGCCATCGATCACCTTGCTGTCGCGAGCTGCCTCGCCGACACCGGTGTTCACGACGACCTTGACCAGACCGGGGATCTGCATGACGTTCGCGTAACCGAACTCGTCCTGCATCGCCTTCTTGATCTCGGCGTTGTACTTCTGCTTCAGGCGGGGCTGGGTCTTGCCAGCCTCCGCGGCAGTGGCGGTGCTCATCAGAGGTCCTTACCTGACTTCTTCGCGTAGCGCACGCGGACGGTGCGCTTGACGCCGTCCTTGACCTGCTCCTCGACACGACGGCCGACACGGGTCGGCTTCTTGGTCGAGGGGTCGACGAGTGCGACGTTGGAGATGTGGATGGGGGCTTCGGTCGTCTCGATGCCACCGGTCTTGGTGCCGCGCTGGGTCTGGCCGACCCGCGTGTGCTTGGTGACGTAGTTGACGCCCTCGACGATGACGCGGTTCTGCTCGGTCAGGACCTTGCGGACCTTGCCCTGCTTGCCGCGGTCGCCGCCCTTGTCCTGCTTCTTACCAGTGATGACCTGAACCAGGTCACCTGCCTTGATCTTGGCCATGAGGGTCAGATCACCTCCGGAGCGAGCGAGACGATCTTCATGAACTTCTTGTCACGAAGCTCACGACCGACCGGGCCGAAGATACGGGTGCCGCGGGGCTCCCCGTCGTTCTTCAGGATGACGGCGGCGTTCTCGTCGAACTTGATGTAGGAACCGTCGGGACGACGGGTCTGCTTGACGGTGCGGACGACGACGGCCTTGACCACGTCGCCCTTCTTGACGTTGCCGCCGGGGATCGCGTCCTTGACCGTGGCGACGATGACGTCGCCCAGGCCGGCGTAGCGCCGGTTGGAGCCGCCGAGCACACGGATCGTGAGCAGCTCCTTGGCGCCGGTGTTGTCGGCGACCTTGAGGCGGGATTCGTTCTGAATCACTTGTTACTCCTTGGGTTCCAAGTAAGCCCGAGGCTTACTTGGCCTTCTCGAGGATCTCGACCAGGCGCCAGCGCTTGGTGGCGCTGAGCGGGCGGGTCTCGTTGATGAGCACCAGGTCGCCGATGCCGGCGGTGTTGCCCTCGTCGTGCGCCTTGACCTTGGAGGTGCGGCGGATGACCTTGCCGTAGAGCGGGTGCTTCACACGGTCCTCGACCTCGACGACGATGGTCTTGTCCATCTTGTCGCTGACGACGTAGCCGCGGCGTGCCTTGCGGTAGCCACGGGCGCCGGCGTCACGGACGTCGTGCTCCGAGCTCTCGTGCCCAGCGGTCTGCTCGACCTCTGCAGCCTTCTTCGTGGTGGCCATCACTCAGCCTCTCCTTCGGCGGCGGCCGAGGTGTCCTCGGTCTTCTTCGCCTTCGTCTTCTTCGCCTTCGCCGGCTCAGCGGCGACGGGCGTGGCACGGATGCCCAGCTCGCGCTCGCGGATCACGGTGTAGAGCCGCGCGATGTCGCGCTTGACCGCACGGATGCGGCCGTGGCTCTCGAGCTGGCCGGTGGCCGACTGGAAGCGCAGGTTGAACAGCTCTTCCTTGGCCTTGCGCAGCTCCTCGACGAGGCGCTGGTCTTCGAACGTGTCGAGCTCGCTCGGGGCGAGCTGCTTGGTGCCGATCGCCATTACGCGTCGCCCTCCTCGCGCTTGATGATGCGTGCCTTCAGCGGCAGCTTGTGGATGGCACGGGTCAGCGCCTCGCGAGCGAGCTGCTCGTTGACGCCCGCGACCTCGAACAGGACGCGGCCCGGCTTGACGTTCGCGACCCACCACTCGGGCGAGCCCTTACCCGAACCCATGCGGGTTTCGGCGGGCTTCTTGGTCAGCGGACGGTCGGGGTAGATGTTGATCCACACCTTTCCACCACGCTTGATGTGACGCGTCATGGCGATACGAGCGGACTCGATCTGACGGTTGGTCACGTAAGCGGGGGTCAGCGCCTGGATACCGAACTCGCCGAACGACACCTGGGTGCCGCCGGTGGCCTGGCCGTCACGCTTGGGGTGGTGCTGCTTGCGGTACTTGACCTTGCGGGGAATAAGCATCAGGCAGACGCTCCTTCTGCGACGGGGGCCTCGTTGCGGGGGCCACGACGGCGGTCGCCACCACGGTCGTCGCGACCGCGGGACTTCGGTGCGTTGGCCTGCTCGCGAGCGAGTTCCTTGTTGGTGAGGTCGCCCTTGTAGATCCAGACCTTCACGCCGATGCGGCCGAAGGTGGTCTTGGCCTCGTAGAAGCCGTAGTCGATGTTCGCACGCAGGGTGTGCAGGGGCACACGGCCTTCGCGGTAGAACTCCGAACGGCTCATCTCGGCGCCGCCGAGGCGGCCGGAGACCTGGATGCGGATGCCCTTGGCGCCGGCGCGCTGAGCGCCCTGCAGGCCCTTGCGCATCGCGCGGCGGAAGGCCACACGTGCGGAGAGCTGCTCGGCGATGCCCTGCGCGACGAGCTGAGCGTCGGCCTCGGGGTTCTTGACCTCGAGGATGTTCAGCTGGATCTGCTTGCCGGTGAGCTTCTCGAGGTCGCCGCGGATGCGCTCGGCCTCCGCACCACGACGGCCGATCACGATGCCGGGACGCGCGGTGTGGATGTCGACGCGCACGCGGTCACGGGTGCGCTCGATCTCGATGTTGCTCACGCCTGCACGGTCGAGGCTCGACAGCAGGAGCTTACGGATCTTGATGTCCTCGGCCACGTAGTCGGCGTAGCGCTGTCCGGGCTTCGTCGAGTCCGAGAACCACCGCGACACGTGGTCGGTGGTGATGCCGAGGCGGAAGCCGTACGGGTTGACTTTCTGTCCCATTACTTGCTCGCCTTCTTGCTCTGGGCCGGGGCGGTCTCTGCCACCTCGGGCGTCGCCAGGACGACGGTGATGTGGCTGGTGCGCTTCTTGATCTGGAACGCTCGGCCCTGGGCGCGGGGCTGGAAACGCTTGAGCGTCGTGCCCTCGTCGACGAACGCGTTCTTGACGAACAGATCCTGCTCGTCGAAGAACTCGCCTGCCGCATCCGCCTTCACACGGGCGTTCGCGATCGCCGAGGCGACCAGCTTGTAGATGGGCTCGCTGGCGCTCTGCTGCGCGAACTTCAAGATCGCGAGAGCTTCTTCAGCCTGCTTGCCCTTGATGAGAGCGACGACACGACGAGCCTTCTGAGGGGTCACGCGGATGTGTCGCACGCGTGCGATGGACTCCACCATTTCTTCTCCTCTGCGTCACCGCGTCAGCGGCGACGGCCCTTCTTGTCGTCCTTCACGTGGCCGCGGAAGGTGCGGGTGGGCGCGAACTCGCCCAGCTTGTGGCCGACCATGGTCTCGCTCACGAACACGGGGATGTGCTTGCGACCGTCGTGGACTGCGATCGTGTGACCGAGCATCGCGGGCACGATCATGGATCGGCGCGACCAGGTCTTGATGACGTTCTTGGAACCCGCCTCGTTCTGCGAGACAACCTTGCGAAGCAGGTGCTCGTCGACGAAGGGGCCCTTCTTCAGACTGCGTGGCATCTTCTTGACTCCTACTTGCGCTTCTTGCCGGCGGTGCGACGGCGGACGATGTACTTGTCGCTTTCCTTGTTGGCGTGGCGGGTGCGGCCCTCGGCCTTACCCCACGGCGTGACCGGGTGGCGTCCACCGCTGGTCTTGCCCTCGCCACCACCGTGCGGGTGGTCGACCGGGTTCATCGCGACACCGCGGACGGTCGGGCGGACGCCCTTCCAGCGCTTGCGGCCGGCCTTGCCCCAGTTGATGTTCGACTGCTCGGCGTTGCCGACCTCGCCGATCGTCGCGCGGCAGCGCGCGTCGACGTTGCGGATCTCGCCGGAGGGCAGACGAAGCTGCGCGTAGGGACCGTCCTTCGCGACCAGACGCACGCTGGCGCCGGCGGAGCGGGCCATCTTCGCGCCGCCGCCGGGGCGGAGCTCGATGGCGTGGATGACGGTACCGGTGGGGATGTTGCGCAGCGGCAGGTTGTTGCCGGGCTTGATGTCAGCGCCGGCGCCCGACTCCACGATGTCGCCCTGCTGCAGCTTGTTGGGCGCGAGGATGTAACGCTTCTCGCCGTCCACGTAGTGCAGCAGCGCGATGCGCGCGGTGCGGTTGGGGTCGTACTCGATGTGAGCGACCTTCGCGTTGATTCCGTCCTTGTCGTTGCGACGGAAATCGATCACGCGGTACTGGCGCTTGTGGCCACCACCGATGTGACGCGTCGTGATGCGGCCCTGGTTGTTACGTCCACCGGTCTTGCTCAGCGGGCGCAGCAGGGACTTCTCGGGCGTCGATCGCGTGATCTCGGCGAAGTCCGCCACCGACGAGCCGCGACGACCGGGGGTCGTCGGCTTGTACTTGCGAATAGCCATAATCTGTGTCCTCTATCCCGACCGTCAGCCGACTGCCGTGAAGATGTCGATGGTGCCCGACTTCAGGGTGACGATGGCTCGCTTGGTGTCCTTGCGCTTGCCGATGCCGAAGCGGGTGCGGCGGGCCTTGCCGACGCGGTTGATCGTGTTGACCGAAGCGACCTTGACACCGAAGATCTTCTCGATGGCGAGCTTGATCTCGGTCTTGTTGGCGCGGGTGTCCACGTAGAACGTGTACTTGCCCTCGTCGATCAGCCCGTAGCTCTTCTCGGAGACGACCGGCTTCAGGATGATGTCGCGCGGGTCCTTGTTGACGGCGGTCATGCCGAGACCTCCTCGGTGGCGGTCCGCGACGCGACGAACGCGTCGTAGGCGGCCTTGGTGAAGACGATGTCGTCGGAGACGAGCACGTCGTAGGCGTTCAGCTGGTCGAAGGCGAGCACGTGGACGTACGCGAGGTTGCGCACGCTCAGCAGGCTCAGCTCGTCGTCACGCTCGATGACGACGAGGACGTTCTTCGCGGGGGTCAGCGCGCTCAGCACCGCGGCAGCGGCCTTCGTCGAGGGAGCACCCTCGACGCCGAACGAGTCGACGATGTGCAGACGCTCGCCGCGAGCACGGTCGCTCAGCGCGCCCAGAAGGGCGGCCGCGATCATCTTCTTGGGCGTGCGCTGCGAGTAGTTGCGCGGCTTCGGACCGTGGACGATGCCACCGCCGGTCATGTGCGGCGCACGGATCGAGCCCTGACGGGCGTTACCCGTGCCCTTCTGCTTGAAGGGCTTGCGGCCGGCACCGGAGACCTCGCCACGACGCTTGGTCGAGTGCGTGCCCTGGCGAGCCGCCGCGAGCTGCGCGACGACGACCTGGTGGATGAGGGGGATGTTCGTCTTGACGTCGAACAGGGCGGCGGGCAGCTCCACGGAGCCGGCCTTCTTGCCGTCTGCCTTCACGACGTCGAGCGCGAGAGTCGAGTCAGCCATGTTCTCAGGCACCCTTCACTGCGTTGCGGACGTAGACGATGCGGCCACGAGCGCCGGGCACAGCGCCCTTGACGAGCAGCAGACCCTTCTCGGCGTCGACGGCGTGCACCGTGAGGTTGAGGACGGTCACGCGCTCGCCACCCATGCGGCCGGCCATGCGCATGCCCTTGAAGACGCGGCTGGGCGTCGACGAGGCACCGATGGAACCGGGCTTGCGGTGGTTGCGGTGCGCACCGTGCGAGGCGGAGACGCCCTTGAAGTTGTGGCGCTTCATGACACCCGCGGTGCCCTTGCCCTTGCTGGTGCCGACGACGTCGACCAGCTTGCCCGCTTCGAAGACACCGTCGACCGTGAGCTCCTGACCGAGTGAGTAGTCAGCGGCGTTCGCGGTGCGGATCTCGGTGACGTGGCGGCGCGGCGTGACGCCGGCAGCCTCGAAGTGGCCCTCGAGGGGCTTGGTGACCTTGCGGGGGTCGATCTGACCCGCAGCGATCTGAACGGCGTTGTAGCCGTCCTTCTCGGGGGTGCGGATCTGCGTGACCACGTTCGGCGTGATCTGGATGACCGTGACGGGGACGAGCTTGCCCTGCTCGTTCCAGACCTGGGTCATGCCGAGCTTGGTGCCCAGGAGGCCCTGGGAGATCTTGGAGTTGATGTCAGCCATGTCGAACCTCAGAGCTTGATCTCGATGTTGACGTCGGCCGGAAGGTCGAGACGCATCAGCGAGTCGACGGCCTTGGGCGTCGGGTCGATGATGTCGATGAGGCGCTTGTGGGTGCGCATCTCGAAGTGCTCGCGGCTGTCCTTGTACTTGTGGGGCGACCGGATGACGACCACGACGTTCTTCTCGGTCGGCAGCGGCACGGGGCCGACGACGGTGGCGCCGGCTCGGGTCACGGTGTCGACGATCTTGCGCGCCGAGCTGTCGAGCCCCGCGTGATCGTACGACTTCAGGCGAATGCGGATCTTCTGTCCCGCCATAGTCTGCTCACTCTCTTTCTCGCGTCATACCTCTGAGGGCATCGGACGCACGGTGACGCTTGCGCGCCGGGCACTTCTCCCGCTTTCGCGGTGATGCTGCACCACTGTTCTCGTGTCAAACCGACGTCTTCCGACGCCGGCCCCGCACTCCACGCGCAGTGCACGCCCGTTTCCGGGAAGAAGTGTGGGAGATGTCGTTCTGCTGCCCGCGGCCTAGACCCCGCGCTCGAGGCGCTGATCTATGCACTGCCCTGGCAGTGATCCGGGCAGCAAAGCACCCGGAATGTGGAACCTGACTAGTCTACGTGTCGCCCGGGCGTGTCGCAAACTCGGGCGTGTCGGAGCGGCGTGTCGAGGAGAACGACAGAACCCCCGGGCTTCAGCCCGGGGGTTCTGTCGTTGAGCGTGGTGTGTCAGGCGCCCTGGCGCTGACGACGCACCGCAAACACGGTGACCGCGAGGCCACCGAGCAGCAGCACACCGCCGCCGATCCAGACGCCCATCAGCGAACCGCTGTCGACACCGGTCGCGGGAAGACCCGTGCCGGAGCCGGTGCCGCCGCTTCCGGTGCCCACCGCGAAGCTGGTCGTCTCGGTCACCGTGACGCCGTTCTTCTGACCGGTGACCGCCACGTCGTACGTGCCGGTTGCGTTCGAGGGCAGCTTGACGTTGAATGACGCGTTGCCCGCTGCATTCGTCGTCGTGCTGAACGTCGGCGACGAGCTGACGGCCAGCTTGACCGAGGCCTGAGTGATGCCGGCGCCGTTCTCTCCGGTGACGACGAAGCTGATCGGCGTGTTGCCGTCGAAGGCGGTGGCGACGAGCGTCACCGTGCCGCCGGGGGTCGGGGCACCGGAGACAGCCGCCTCGGGCTCGCCGGGTGTGGGGACATAGGCCTGCGCTGCCGCGGGAGCGGCAACGAGGGCGGCAGCGGTCAGGATGACCGCTGCGATCTTGGTGCGAAGGCTCTTCATTTTCAACTCCGTGGGGGTGTGAGGCGCGGCCTCAATGGGTACCAGGATGGTCCGGGAGTTGGACTGAGGGACGAATCGCCCAGCCTACCCCCGCAGGCCACGCTAGCTCTTCTCCCAGCGCACTCACAAGTCGGGACCATGGTAAAGGTCTTTTCTTTACGTCTCCGTAACCTCACCGATCCACAGGATCAGTGGGCGGTCTTGCCCGGGGCGAGCACCGCCCGCACGGTGCGGAACAGGATGATGACGTCTTGGGTGAACGACCAGTTCTCGACGTAGTACAGGTCGAGGCGGATCGCGTCCTCCCACGAGAGCGATGAGCGGCCGCTCACCTGCCACAGCCCGCTCATACCGGGCTTCACCAGAAGTCGACGGTGCGCAGCCTCGTCGTAGAGCGCCACCTCGGCGTGACGCTGGGGGCGCGGACCCACGAGGCTCATGTCGCCCGCGAAGACGTTGAACAGTTGGGGCAGTTCGTCGATGGAGTGCTTGCGGATGAAGCGCCCGACGCGGGTGATCCGCGGATCGTTGACCACCTTGAACAGCGGCTCATCCGTCGTCCCCTGCAGATCGAGCAGCGAGGCGAGCTGGTCGTCCGCGTTCGCGACCATGGAGCGGAACTTGATCATTCCGAAGGGCTGCCCCAACCGGCCGATGCGCTCCTGGCGGTAGATGAGTGGTCCGCGGCTCTCTGCCTTCACGGCGATCGCCACGACGAGCATGAGGGGTGACGCGGCCACGATGAGCAGTCCCGAACCGACGATGTCGAATGCCCGCTTGAGGAAGCGCTTGGCGCCGTCCAGTTTCGGGAAGGAGACATGCACGAGGGGCAGCCCCGCGACAGGACGCGCGTGGATACGGGGACCTGCGACGTCGGTCAGAGCCGGAGCGACCACCCAGTCGACGTCGCGCTCCGCCATGGCCCACCCCAGCCGTCGCATCGTCTTGGGGTCCAGGTCATCCGACCCCGCAGCGATGACGGTGTCGGCACGAACAGAGTCCACCACGGCTTCCGTGTCGTCGAAGGTCCCCAGAACCGGGACGGGTCCGATACGCGGGCCGAGACCCGCGTCCGTCAACGCACCGACAATGGCGATCCCGGTGCCTTCGGTCGTGTGGATCATGCGGACGACGTGCGCGACCTTGGCCGGAGATCCGATGACCACGGCGCGGTGAACGTATCGAGTGTGACGCTGCTGGCGTCGCAGCCACTGGCGCCACACCCAGCGCGAGAGAATCAGCAGCGCCGCCCCCACGGGCAGCGCGAACAGGAAGAGCGAACGCGCCAGGTCGATGCGGAGGAAGAAGCAGGCCGCGAGGATGAGCCCGAATGCGAAGAGGGATGCACGGATGATCCGCTGGTACTCCGTGAAGCCGTGCCCGACGATGTGCCGATCGCGGGAGTCGACGGCATCGAGGGTGACGAGCCAGATGACCCCGACGACCACGACGACCACCCAATAGGGAACAGTCGGGCCTCCGGGCCAGTCGAGGTTGTCAGCCGCCTCGGGAAGCCAGAGCGCGTAGGTGCTCAGAGTCGCCACCACGACGGCGAAGTCGCTGAACAGCAACCTGCCTGCGTAGCGGCGAGGCCATTTCAGTGAACGGACGGAGCCGGTTCGCTCGACGGGAAACGACATCGCCGCACTTCCGCTCTGCGCGGAATGAGCTTCCACCGTCACATGGCCCCCTCAACTCGGCGCGCACACCCCCGCACACGCTTTGTCAACAGTCTATTCATATGACGGTCGTTGCTGTAATGGGGCGCTGCTCACTGCCCCGGTCGGGTCGCGGCCAGTGCGTCGCAGGATGCGTCGATGGAGATCGGCGTATCCCCCACACCCGCGGAGCGTCGGATGCTGATCGGCCCCTGCGCATCCTCGGGAATCGTGCTCGTGAACTTGATCGTGCGCGATTCGCCCATCGGCACCACGAGCGTGCGACTCTCTCCCGCGCGGCCGCTGTCGACGCCCGATCGATCCCACCCATCGAGGTCGCTGGTCGCCGGGTCGCTGCCGACGATTGTGGATCCAGGCGGAGCGATGAACAGAAGGTCGAGCAGCATGCTCGTGCGCGGAATGCCGAGACCTGGGTTACGCCAGCTGAGAGTCCATCCCGAGAGATTCGCCGAGGGGACGTTGTTGTGCACCGTCGTCGTCGTCGTCATAGTTCCCGCAGCAGCGTCGCATGTGACGGCGATCCCGGTGCTCATGTAGTAGCTGAGCTTGTCGTAACCGGCGTCGTTGACGAACATCCCGATCTCGGTGCCGTGGGAGTTGTCTGTGGCCAATGCTCCAGAGACGCCCAGAGTGGTCGCCAGCGCCTCCTCCTTCTCACGCGGGAACCAGAGGAAGACGCGCTGTTCGGCGACGCCCCGCGAGATCTGATCGAACATCGACAGCGGATCCCACGATCCGGAGACGACGGCGCCGAACACGCCGCCGGCCACCGCGGCGAAGTACGTGTCGGCTGCCGCACCGTCCATGCCGAATCGCTCGTAGGCATCGCTCAGAAGGACCTTGACCGCGTTCTCGGACGTCAGCTGCTGCCCGTCGATGATGTCCACGGGTCCCGTTGCTTGGAGCATGTAGGAGAGCACGACGGGATCGATCGAGATGACGCCGTCGATGTCCTCGCCCATCGTCTTCTGCCAGAGAGCGCGGAACATCTCCGCCGTCGTGGGGAAGTTGGGCGTTCGATTGTAGTTCTGCGCGAACGTGGTGAAGTCGTTCTCGTACAGCGCCGTCGTCTCCTCGGGCAGTTCCACGTAGCTGCGTCCTGAAGTGCCGTGCTCGTCGTACGTGGCCGCGCTTGCCTGGTTGCCCATCGAGATCTTGCCGTTGTCGACGGTCAGGAGGAAACTCGTCGCCGCGTTGCCGCCCGTCGCACGAGATTCCGCGTTGTTCTGGAAGAGCACCAAATAGTGTCGGGGCCCCTCGGAACCTGCCATCTGAAGCAGATTCGGAAGATACTCCTCAAGCAGCGCCACTGACGGCGCTGCCTTATCGATCACGTCGACGAGCTGACCAACTGCTTTATCCACAACGGGGAGTAGCTGAGAACGATCCACTCCACTCACAGCGCTTTGAGCACGCGAGAACGCATTGCTGATCTCGGGCAACACACTCTGCGCCTGCGCGAACGGTGCGAGATTGAATCCGCCGCCCTCGACGGTCAGATTGTGGACGTCCATGGAATCGACAAGCTCCAGCCCCGCCGGCAGCGCGTCGTTGACGAGGATGTGGGTCGCTTCGGTGGCATCCCGCACTGCCGCAACGTTCTGTCCGACCAGTGGAATCGTCGACATCGCGGCCCACAACGGGCTATTGACGGTGGCTTCGGCCCGCGACGAGAGTTCGGTCACGCGGGCGACAGTCGCGTTAGCGCTCGCTGAGTTGCCCGCTCGGACCTGGTCGAGGGCGGCACTGAGCTGCCCCTTAGCGGCGAGGAGGTCGTCGCGTACTACGAGAGCTTGGGTCACGAACACGCCACCGCCCACGGCGAGCGCCACTACGAGCGAGAGCAGCCCACCGACGATCCACGGCCAACGACGCGATCGACGCGGCGGCTCTTTCGAGGTGACCGCCGCCTCTCTTAGCGCGCGCCGTGACACCGGGGTCACTCCGGGCCGGACTCCGCTATTCGACACTCATCGCTCCTCAGCCCTAGACGCCAGTTCGAGCGGGCATAACCAGTTCGACCGGGCGCACCCTTCACCGTAGGCCACGATTATCGCGAATATCGTGAGGCTCACGAGCGCGTTGCCCTCAACCAGCGAATAAAGCCGATGACCTGGTACGCCGCAACGAGCAGTTCGGCGAACGCGAGCCCCCACAGTAGCCCCCCGCCCCCTGCCATGGCCGACAGGACCACCATGGCGGACAGCCCGACCGTCGCTCCGAGCACTGCTCCTTGCGCGACGGTGCGCGCCCGCCCGATCAACGTCAGGCACGCGAGTCCGACGATCTGCGTGACGACGACAGCGCCGACCGCGACGCCGACCGGCACGGCGAGATCCGCCCCAACCTCGATCGCACCGCCCGACAGAACCCAGCCGGCGAAGGGGATCGCTGCTGCTGCGGTCGTGCCGACAACCGCACCGATACTCCCCGCAGCCCAGACGGCGATCGTCAGCCGTCGACGTTGTAGCGTCGGACCCGCTGCCGGGATCCATCCCTGGAAGACCTGCAGGAAAGGCAGCAGCGCGTTCATGATCGCGGTGTATAGACGATATGCGAGCGCAAGGGGTTCCACCGCGTCGGGCACAAACCACCCCGCCAGGATGGGGGGCGTACCGCCATAGAGATTCGCCGTGCCGGCCGTCACAACCGCGTAGCGCTGCGATCTCATTTCGGCGGCAGCAGCAGCCCAAGTAAACGGCGCGGGGCGGGGCGCGCCGTGGAGTGCAACGGCGTAGCTCGCGACTAGTCCGCACAATCCGAGGGCGAGAACGACCAAAGCATAGGCAATGACCGAAGACGTCAATGCCGCGGCGACTACACCCACGACGACCCCCGCTGCACGGGGTAGTGTGTCGAGTCCCAATACGCGCAATGGCTGCGACTGTCCGACGAAGTACCAGACTGCCCCGAGCGGCTGCAGGAGGTAGCCGAGCGTGACCAACGCGGCCGCGAGCGGGTTCAACCCGGTCAACAACACAGCAACTGCGACCGCAATCGGAGCAATGACAAGGAACAGCAAACCGCGGATCCGCACGGAGTTCTGAAGCTGCCCTCGGCGCAGCTCCGGCGCCGCCGCGGCGATCATCGATGGGCCGGTCAGGTTCCACCCAAAACCGACGATCACGCCAGCGATACCCGCGATCGATTGCGCAACGACGATTCCCGCCCAATCAGCGGGGCCGACGACGTGCACGAGCGCCGGAATCGAGAGGATGTTCACCGTCAAATTGATCACGGTGCTCGATCCGAACGACACGAGTTTGCCGAGAAACCGTCTCACGTCAGCTCATCCGAGGTAGGTCCGCACAGTCCGGGCGGGCGCGCCGACCGCGATGCCGCCCGGCGGGACGTCGCGCGTGACGACGGCACCGGCGCCGATCACGGCGTCGTCACCGATAGTGACGCCGCCGAGGATGATCGCGTTGTCACCGATCCAAACGCGGTCCCCGACGATGATGCGCCCGCGGGCACGCAGAGAACGATCGACGGGAGCGGGCATCGCACGGAGCATCCCGACCACCCCCCGGTAGTCGCCGTGATCGTGGTCGACGATCGCGACGTTGCGGCCGGTCAAACAATCGTCGCCGATCGCAACGGACTGAACGGCTCCGACGTGAATTCCTCCCGAGGAACGGAAGCGGGCTCCGATCGTAATCGACGAGGCGAACTCATCGCCTGCATAGTTAGTGACAGCCTCGAGCCACACCGGGCCACGGCTGTCGAAGTCGACTCCGACACGGATCCGTTTCCGTCCGATGATCTGGCTGCCGGATGGCACATGCGCGCCCTGCCAGCCCAGCATTCGACCCTGAGTCCTCGCGACGGCCGAGCGGACGCCGCGACGCACGGTGTCGACGCCCTCCCAGAGCGCCACGATCAGCGCCGAATCTGACTGCGACGGAGCAGGGAGCCACGCACACGCCCGAAGACCGACGGCAAGGCTCGCTTGAGACGACCAAAGGTGTCGGGAAAGGCGTACTTGAAGGCGATAGCCGCATCCGTGGACATCGTCTGAGTCTGGCTACGCAGCGAGCGCCGGCGCCATGCGGCGAACTCTCTCCGCCACGAAGGGTCGAAGGCCGAGGGCGGGTCGGCGGCGGTCGGGTCGGTGAGATCGCGTCGATACGCCCGACGCAGACGCTTGCTGAGCCCACGCCCGTTGGAGTCCTTGTCGTAGCCATATGCAGGCTGCGCGCCGAGCTCGCGCTGCGCGGCCAACAGAACCTCTGCGTAAGAACGACTCAGCGTCAACAGCGCATCGTTGCCGAGCCCCTTGTCTCGGAGGTCGATGTTCTGCCGCACGCTGATGGCCTCGGGGTCACGCGGATCGAAGCCGGAGAAGTGCATGAGTCGCACAGGATCACCATTCGAGGCGATCTCGTACTCGTCGGCTCGGACGACAATCTCACGTTCTTGAAGATTCCAATGCCCGATGTTGTATCCACGATGGCGTAGCGAGTGTGCCGCGAACATCACAGAGCCAATATCTGTCCACTTCTGGTCAACGAAGAGACCTAGCAGCGGATAGATGAGGCACTCCCGCTGGAGGTGCGACCACCACCAATCGAGGAAGGGCGCTCCCGCGGGACCCACAGCACAGAAGCCGAGGTTGTGCACCCCCACGGTCAAGGTGTTGATCTCCGACGTGAACGTCTCCCCCGGCGGGATTGGCTCGAGGATGTGGGGCGTCAAGACGACGCCGAACTCATCGATGAGCGCGGGGAGCTCGTCAAGCGGTGACACCACCTGCATGTCCGGATCGAGGTACACGGCGCGCTTGTAGGACTCGAGCAGGCGCTGCAGGAAACGGGGCTTGACGCCGGTCGAAAGCTCCACCACGTCGTAGATCATCGCGAGGTTGTGCACCTCACGGTCGCCGAGCCCCAGGTAATCGAGTCCGACAAACTCGCAGTTGTCCCGCGGCGCGATCGATGAAGGGACATCGCCGTCCACAACCATGATCTTCAGCTCGCGCCCTGGCTCCACTCGAGCGACGCTCTCCTGAAGGGCCAGTGCTTGCGGAAGATAGTTCCTTGCGACGATCGTGCAATAGACGATCGATTCGGTGTCGTGCGCGCGGCGCATGTGTCCCTCCTGACGCACCCACAGTCCACTGCTAGCGCGCATTCCCCAAAACGCACACCGCCGGAAATCGAGTAGGTTGGCGGAGTGCCGCTCACCATGCTAGCTCAGCGCATTCCCGCGGCTTCTCACGTGCTCGTACTGGTCGCGCTCGCAACCGTATCGTGGGATCGACTGCTTAACATCACCATGTTCGGCTTCAACGTCAAGGTCCCGACGGTCTGCTTCGCCGCCGCACTGAGTCTCGCGCTCCTAGCCCGCCTTCGCGCCTCAACCTCCGACCACAGGCCGGCGAAGGCCCTGCCGCCCGCGCTGCCACGACATCTCTGCCTGCTGATTCTTGCTGCTCTCGCAATGCTCATGATCGGAGCGCTCATCAGCCGTCGTCCGGTGCCCGGACTACTCCAGATAGTGACGGTCATCCTCGGCGCCGTCGTACCGCTGGCCGCGTGCGTTTATGCCATCAGTTCACGATCTCGCCTGATCACCGCACTCGACGCCTTCATCTGGGGCGGAGTGGCCGCCGCTGCCTTCGGTGTTTACCAGTACGCGGCTGGCATCTCAGGTTGGCCCCAGCTGATCCCGTACGAAGATCTCGGCGGGGGTCTGCCCCGAATCTCCTCGTTCCTGTACGAGTCCGGATACTTCGGCTATTTCATGGTGCTCGTGATCTCCGCGGTGGTGGCCCGCCACCGGCTCGCCCCAACCGGGTTCTTCCTCCGAGGAAGCATCCCGCTCGTGGTCGCCCTGGTGGCCGTTACACTGCTCGCGAACACGAGGGCTGCCTACCTGACGCTGCCGCTGCTTGGAGTTCTTCTCGTTCTCAGCCGCCCGCGACGACTCCCCCGCACACGTACTTTAGTGGTTGCAGCCACGGCGGCTGTCGTAGTGGCCGGGTTAATCCTGATCGTGTTCCCCACGCTGACGCATTTCCTCTTCGAGCGAGTGGCGTCGATCCTTGATCCCACAGAAGTGAGTTCGAACGCGCCGCGACTCGCCGTCACCTCCGGTGTGCTGCGGATCCTGGCGGACAACTTCTGGCTCGGCATCGGCCCGGGGAACCTGTTCGCCTATGCGCCGGAGTATGATCTCGTGATCGCTGGCAGTTCGCCGAACACTGTCGTCGCCAACAATGCGTACCTCCAGGCACTCCTGGACGGCGGCCCGATGGTTCTCCTGTTACAAGTTGCGATTGCTGTGGCACTGCTTCTCGTGACCTTCCGCTGGTCGCGCCCCGTGGCGAGCGCCCTAGCGACCGGCTGGCTCGCCGTCGCGTCCGTCGCGTTCGTGGGAACGTCGTACTTCTGGGACTTGAAGCTCTGGGCCGTAGCTGGGCTCGCGCTCGCAGCCGCCGCGGTCGCCCCGAGAGCCGAGGTCGAGGCCCGACCGGACCTCGATGACACCGCACCAACGGCTTCAGCCGAGCGCGCCGCCTAACGCGGCGTCCACGCGCGCGGCGGTCGCCTCCCACGTAAATGCTCCCGCGAGGTCTCCGGCGACGTCCGCTCCAGAGATCATGGACGTCGACATTGCTGCGGCCCACGCCTCGGCATCCCGCTCAGACGCGACGGCTTCGCCGTCGGCTCCGACAATCTCCGCGACCGACGGACATCCTGCCCAGTACAGCACCGGAGTACCACAGCGCACGCTTTCCAGCGCAGGCAACCCAAACCCCTCATGCAGCGATGGGAAGACAAGCGCCACTGCCCCTCGATAGAGACAGGCGAGTTCGGCGTCATCGACGCCTGAGAGCAACGAAAGGCGATCGGCGACACCGTACCGCACGGCCCGCGTCCTGCACTCCTCAAGCTCGGCTACGGGCACCACAACGACGCCCCTCACGGGCACGAGAGCGAGAGCACCGAGGAATGAGTTGATGTTCTTGTGCGCCCGCATGTTGCCGACAAACAGGAAGTAGGGCTCATCCTCGACGTGCGCATCGCCGTCGCGGGTGAAGGCGTCAGAGCATCCGCCTCGCGTGTTCACGATCTCGACATCATCGTCGCGCAGCCATGTACGGATGTCGTTCGCCGATGCCTCGGAGACCGTGAACACCAGACCGCTTCGCCGCACGAGCGCTCTCGCGGCCGCGTAATAGCCCTTGTATTTTAATCCCTCTACGCCGGGCACCCGAAGGTGAATCAGGTCATGGATCGTGACGAACTGCCGCCGCACGCCGAGGAACGTGTTGTAGCCGGGGCTGTAGAGGGCATCGTCCCGCCCGACAGGAACGGAACGCAGGAGCTCCGTTGGCCCGGAGGGACGCCCTGAGAGCGCGAGTGAGCGCCACGGCGTGTTTAACCGGGCGAGCACTTCGGATGCGTATCGCCCTATGCCGTGAGCTCCGGACCACCTGTCATCAACGAACAGACGCGCGACCTCGGTCTGTCCGTTCAC
The DNA here is from genome assembly GCF_005347485.1 of Microbacterium sp. RG1. Classification (NCBI taxonomy): domain Bacteria; kingdom Bacillati; phylum Actinomycetota; class Actinomycetes; order Micrococcales; family Microbacteriaceae; genus Microbacterium; species Microbacterium sp. RG1. The sequence continues at coordinate 2,082,021 of NZ_CP034121.1, forward strand.
GACAGACACTCCTGCACCCACGAGCGGATCCGCTCGTGGAAGACATCCGCTCCGAACTCGTTTGCGCGCTCCACACACCGCTCAGGGCGGGAAGCAGTTGCGCGTTCCACCCCGTCAAGAAGCTCTTCGGGCGTCCACGATGCGATGATCGCCCCAGTCTCTCCATCGATGACCGACTCTGCAGCTCCTCCGACCGCGTTAGCGATGACGGGCGTACCAGCCGCCATCGCTTCGACGGGGATGATGCCGAAGTCCTCAATCGGAGCGAACACCACCGACAGTGCGCGGCGATACAGCGCGTTCAAGAGGTCCGTCGAGGGATGATCAACGAAGAATACAGAACCGGGATGGCGCATCTCGCCGATCCTGCGCAGGCGCGCCTCGTCCGGGCCGGATCCGGCCAGCACGATCGGAAGGCCCGCCGCCATGCCCGCGTCGATCACTCGTTCCAGTTGCTTGTAGGGCACGAACCGCGAAACCCCCAGAAGGAACTCACTAGGTAGGGCGTTCAGTCGAGACGTGTCGGTGGCGCTGAGCTCGGGGGCACGATGGAAACGCTCCACCGCGACCGGCGGATAGATGACGACTGACTCGCGCTCCCAGGTGTCGGAGATCCGCTGCGCGACGAAACGGCTGTTTGCGGCTATGGCGACGGGCTCCTGCGCGCGTCTGCGGTCGAGCGGCTTTAGGGCGCGGGAAACAGCTCGAGCCCCAGCGCCACCGCCGCGCCCGTCCAGCTCAGGCACCCATACGTACCGAGCCGGGGTGTGTGCATACACGAGCTTGGGTGCGCTGCGGGCAGGGCCACCGAAACGAGCGTGATGCGCGAAGAGATGACTGCTGCAAAGCACCCACTCTGCGTCCGCCGCGGGAAGCTGCCGCCAGGCAAGGGGCATTAGAGGCAGTGCCGCCGCCTTGCGTCCGCGAAGAGGAGTCCGCGCCAACCAGGTCTCTCGGACATCAGCGAAACGACCTTCGCTCGCGTTCCAGAGACAGAAGCGTTCCGCGTCGGGAAAGATGCGCCCGAGCTCCTCGAAGACGTTCTCGGACCCGCCGCGAGGGGCCAGCCATTCATGAACGAGAACGCCAGTCATGATCCCCCACCCACCGCAACAGCCTACCTGACCCGCTGCGGGCACCTCAGCGCACCCCACGCTCCCAAAGGGCTCGGGCGATGAGCTTGCGGTCGCGGGCATCGACGACGGCGCGAAGCATGATCGCGAGGATCGCGCCCAGGTAGCCTCCCGTGGTGTTCGCGACGACGTCGAGCACCGAGGCGAAGCGCGCGGCGAGGAAGGTGGCCTGAAAGAGCTCGATCGCGCCCGAGAACGCCGGGATCATGAGGATGACAGCCCACACCGCCTTGCGGGGAAGGGCAAGCGCGAGCAGGAACCCGAGCGGTACGAACATTACGATGTTCGCAGTGAACTCCAGCTTGCTGTAGCCGAACCACTCGGGGATGCCGTTTCGATGCAGCACGCCCAGGAAGCGTTCGATGGCGACGTCATAGCCGGCATCCAAGGGCGTCGGCGACAGCGTGGCAGCGAGTACGACACCGATATAGGCGATCAGACCCGCCAGCGCGATACCGAGACGCAGTCGGCTGGGAGCGGGCTTACGCGCGGACGAGTCGCTCCGCCCCCACTGCTCCAGCAAAGCTTCGGTCTCGTGCGCAGACATCGACATGCTCGTTCCCCGCCGTCCCCCGTGGCATGCGTTGAACGGCAATACTAGGGCACCGTTCCTCGAAGCGTTCTACGCCCCCGCGAGCATCGGGAGAAAGACCGCGAGCAGTAGCCCCAGGAGGACTCCTGCGTTCATCAGCGCACCGATGATCACCGTCGCCGACTGCTGGCCTCTTCCGGCGATCGCTCCGAGCACGCAGAGGATCAAGCCGATGAGCGCGATCGCGGCGGCCACGAGACCGATGAGCGGAGTACTGAGCGCTGAGGCGGTCAGGCCCCGATACATGGCGAAGGCGATGCCCAGCGGCACGGCCACCGCGATCAGAGCATCGACGATGGCGATGATCCCGAATGCGCGCGCGAGCTTCGAGACGGGGTATCGGGATGCCACCGAACGAGCGTATCGGATGGTGAACTCCGTATATGCCGACAGGGGTCGGGCCCGAAGGCCCGACCCCTGTCGGCGAAGTCCGAAGGACTTACTTGAGGATCTTGGTCACCGTGCCGGCGCCGACGGTGCGGCCACCCTCACGGATCGCGAAGCCGAGGCCCTCTTCCATGGCGATCGGCTGGATGAGCTCGACCGACATCTCCGTGGTGTCACCGGGCATGACCATCTCGGTGCCCTCGGGCAGCGTGATGACGCCGGTCACGTCCGTGGTACGGAAGTAGAACTGCGGGCGGTAGTTCGTGAAGAACGGGTTGTGACGGCCGCCCTCCTCCTTGGACAGGATGTACGCCGTGCCCTCGAAGTTGGTGTGCGGGGTGACCGAACCGGGCTTGACGACGACCTGGCCGCGCTCGACGTCGTCACGCTTGGTGCCGCGAAGGAGCAGACCACAGTTCTCGCCGGCCCACGCCTCGTCGAGCTGCTTGTGGAACATCTCGATACCGGTGACGATCGTCTTCTGCGTCGGGCGGATGCCGACGATCTCGACCTCGGAGTTGATCGCCAGCGTGCCACGCTCGGCGCGGCCCGTAACGACGGTGCCACGACCGGTGATCGTGAAGACGTCCTCGATGGGCATCAGGAACGGCTTGTCCTTGTCGCGCACCGGGTCCGGGATGGACTCGTCGACGGCCTCCATGAGCTCGACGATCGAGTTGACCCACTTCTCGTCGCCCTCGAGAGCCTTCAGGCCCGAGACGCGGACGACGGGGGCGTTGTCGCCATCGAAGTCCTGCGACGACAGCAGCTCGCGAACCTCGAGCTCGACGAGCTCCAGGATCTCCTCGTCATCGACCATGTCGCTCTTGTTCAGGGCGACGAGCAGGTACGGCACGCCGACCTGCTTGGCCAGCAGCACGTGCTCGCGGGTCTGAGCCATCGGGCCGTCGGTGGCGGCGACCACGAGGATCGCGCCGTCCATCTGAGCGGCACCGGTGATCATGTTCTTGATGTAGTCAGCGTGACCGGGAGCGTCGACGTGAGCGTAGTGACGCTTGGGCGTCTCGTACTCGACGTGCGAGATGTTGATCGTGATGCCGCGCTGGCGCTCTTCGGGAGCGGAGTCGATCGACGCGAAGTCGCGCTGCACGTTGGTGGCCGACGGGAACTTGTCGGCGAGCACCTTCGAGATCGCGGCGGTGAGCGTGGTCTTGCCGTGGTCGACGTGACCGATCGTTCCGATGTTCACGTGCGGCTTGGTCCGCTCGAACTTGGCCTTAGCCACTGGGTCCTCCTCAGGACGTCGTGTAGAGACTCCGGTCGCTGGGTTGCGACCGGCTCGCTACGGGGATTGTTCTCAGTGTAATAGAGAGGGGTCGTGTGAAGTTGTGAGCCAGAAGTGCGGACGGGACGAAACCGCCCCGTCCGCAGACGAGACCTCCGAGGAGATTACTCGCCCTTCGTCTTCTGAACGATCTCGTCCATGACATTGCGCGGGACCTCGGCGTAGCTGTCGAACTCCATGGAGTAGACAGCGCGACCGGAGGTCTTCGAACGCAGGTCACCGATGTAACCGAACATCTCGGACAGCGGGACATTGGCACGGACGACCTTGACGCCGGCCGCATCCTCCATCGACTGGATCTGGCCGCGACGGGAGTTCAGGTCGCCGATGACGTCACCCATGTACTCCTCGGGAGTACGCACCTCGACGGCCATGATCGGCTCGAGGATGACGGGGTTCGCCTTGCGGACGGCCTCCTTGAAGCCCATGGAACCCGCGATCTTGAACGCCATCTCCGAGGAGTCGACGTCGTGCGAGGCACCATCGAGCAGGATCGCCTTCACGCCCACCATGGGGAAGCCGGCGAGCACGCCGACGTTCATGGCGTCCTGGAAGCCCTGATCGGTCGGGCTGATGTACTCGCGCGGGATACGGCCACCCGTGACCTTGTTCTCGAACTCGTACGTCTTGTCCGCCGTGACCTCGAGGGGCTCCAGCGCGAACTGGATCTTGGCGAACTGACCCGAACCACCGGTCTGCTTCTTGTGCGTGTAGTCGTGACGCTCGACGGTCTTGCGGATCGTCTCGCGGTACGCGACCTGGGGCTTGCCGACGTTGGCCTCGACCTTGAACTCGCGCTTCATGCGGTCGACGAGGATGTCGAGGTGGAGCTCGCCCATGCCCTTGATGACCGTCTGACCGGTCTCGGCGTTCTGCTCGACGCGGAACGTCGGGTCCTCTTCAGCGAGCTTCTGGATCGCGAGACCCAGCTTCTCCTGGTCGGCCTTGGTCTTGGGCTCGATGGCGACCTCGATGACCGGCTCCGGGAACGTCATCGACTCGAGGACGACCTGGTTGGTGCTGTCGGAGAGGGTGTCACCGGTGGTGGTGTCCTTCAGGCCGATGACGGCGTAGATGTGACCGGCGGTCACCGAGTCGACCGGCATCTCCTTGTTGGCGTGCATCTGGAAGATCTTTCCGATGCGCTCCTTCTTGCCCTTGGTCGCGTTCACGACCTGGGCACCGGAGTCGAGGTGACCCGAGTACACGCGGATGTAGGTCAGACGACCGAAGAAGGGATGCGTGACAATCTTGAACGCGAGCGCCGCGAACGGCTCGTCGCGGTCGGCGTGACGCTCGATGACGATCTCTTCGTCCTTGGGGTCGTGCGCCTCGATGGCGGGCACGTCCAGGGGTGAGGGGAGGTAGTCGACGACCGCGTCCAGCATCGGCTGCACGCCGCGGTTCTTGAACGCGGAGCCACACAGGACCGGGTAGACCTCGGAGTTGATCGTGAGCTTGCGGATCGCGCCCTTGATCTCGGCCAGCGAGAGCTCCTCGCCGCCGAAGTACTTCTCGAGCAGCGACTCATCGCTCTCGGCGACCGTCTCGAGCAGCTTCTCGCGGTACTCGGCAGCGCGGTCGGCGAGGTCGGCCGGGATCTCCTGGATCTCGTACTTCGCACCCATCGTGACGTCACCCTTGGCATCGCCGGGCCACACCAGAGCGCGCATCTCGACGAGGTCGATGACACCGACGAAGTCGTTCTCGGCACCGATGGGCAGCTGCAGCACGAGCGGCTTGGCCTTCAGGCGGTTCACGATCGTGTCGACGGTGAAGTAGAAGTCGGCGCCCAGCTTGTCCATCTTGTTGACGAAGCAGATGCGCGGCACGTCGTACTTGTCGGCCTGACGCCACACCGTCTCGGACTGGGGCTCGACGCCCTCCTTGCCGTCGAAGACGGCGACGGCGCCGTCGAGCACGCGAAGCGAGCGCTCGACCTCGACCGTGAAGTCGACGTGGCCGGGGGTGTCGATGATGTTGATCTGGTTCTTGTTCCAGAAGCAGGTCACAGCGGCGGAGGTGATCGTGATGCCACGCTCCTGCTCCTGCTCCATCCAGTCGGTGGTCGCAGCGCCGTCGTGCGTCTCACCGATCTTGTGGTTGACGCCCGTGTAGAAGAGGATGCGCTCGGTCGTCGTCGTCTTGCCGGCATCGATGTGCGCCATGATGCCGATGTTGCGGACCTTGTTGAGGTCGGTGAGCACTTCTTGTGCCACGGGGATGTCCTTACGTGTTGTCGGGTGCGCCGGCCGGGGCGGTGGCCCGGCCGGCGCCGAGCTGCTGATTACCAGCGGTAGTGCGCGAAGGCGCGGTTCGACTCGGCCATCTTGTGGGTGTCTTCGCGGCGCTTGACCGCGGCACCGAGGCCGTTCGAGGCGTCGAGGATCTCGTTCTGCAGACGCTCGGTCATCGTCTTCTCACGACGACCCTTCGCGTAGCTGACGAGCCAGCGCAGCGCCAGGGTGTTCGCTCGGTGCGGCTTAACCTCGACCGGCACCTGGTAGGTCGAGCCACCGACGCGGCGGCTCTTGACCTCGAGGGTGGGACGGACATTGTCGAGCGCCTTCTTCAGCGTCGCGACCGCGTCCTGGCCGTTCTTGGCCTCGACGCCGCGGAGCGCCGTGTAGACGATCGACTCGGCGAGGGACTTCTTGCCGTCGACGAGGATCTTGTTGACGAGCTGGCTGACGATCGGTGCGCCGTAGACCGGGTCGTTGACGACCGGACGCTTCGGGGCGGGACCCTTACGAGGCATCTAACTCAACCCTTCTTCGCGCCGTAGCGGCTACGGGCCTGCTTGCGGTTCTTGACGGCCTGGGTGTCCAGGGCGCCACGAACGATCTTGTAACGCACACCGGGGAGGTCCTTCACACGACCGCCGCGCACCAGCACGAGCGAGTGCTCCTGCAGGTTGTGGCCCTCGCCGGGGATGTAGGCGGTGACCTCGGTGCCGTTGCGGAGCTTCACACGAGCGACCTTGCGCATCGCCGAGTTCGGCTTCTTCGGGGTGGTGGTGTACACGCGGGTGCAGACACCGGCCTGCTGCGGGTTCGACTTCAGCGCGGGAGCCTTGGTCTTGGTGACCTTCGGCGTGCGCCCCTTGCGAACCAACTGCTGAATAGTTGGCACGTTCTCTCCTTGTCAGTGCTGCACGGTGACAGCGTCGTGGTCTCCCCCGCTCCGACGGATTCTTGCGATTCGTGTCGGAGAGGGCTCACGCGGACCCACCGGGGCGGCAGAATGACTGACGCCCGTTTCGTTGGTGGATATGCCGTGGGGGTGGCCTGTTCGCAGGCCGTTCCCTGAGATGGTGTGCTCCCGTTCACCCTGTTCGTGCCGGGCACGACGCAGGGCGCGCGCGAGCGCACACCCGCTCAATGATACGCGCCGAATCGGGATGCGGTCAAACGACCGCGATCATGCGTCCGCGCGCACGATGCGCAGCTCCGCGTCGCCCAGGAGGAAACGCTCCGTCACCTCGTGCTCGGTGCCCGGCGCGACGTCGATCTCCTCCTGTGCGGCGAACACGACGACGCCGTTCGTGGAGTCCAGATCGCTCACCATCCAGGCATCCGCACGACGACGAAGCAGGGCGTGCGTCTTGGAGACCGTGCGCGTGTCGTCGACGACGGTCACCAGCTGCGCGCCGGGTGCGGCGTGGACGGGGACGGGCCGACGCCCCAGCACGACGGCATCGCCGGTGAGCTCCATGGGCGATCCGTCGGGCAGCAGGAGCGCCCACTTGGGCCGACGACGCGAGGCGATGACGGTGTCCTCGACGATGTCGCCGACGCCGGGCCGCGATGCGGCGACGGATGCGGCCGCCGGCCGCGGCATGCCCGCGATCGGCGCTCCGGCCACCGCCGACACCTCGCCCGAGGCTTCGGGGAACGCGTCGGGCTCGGCGACGAAGGACTCCCGCAGCACGGGAGGTGCCGCGGGCGGCACGAACGAGTCGGACGGCGCCGATTCCGCCGCCGCGGGCGTCTCCGGCTCCACCCACGCCGGCGTCGCGGCCGCGGGTGCGGCCTCCTCCTCGACGATGGCCGGCTGCCACCAGGACATCACCGGAGCGGGCTCGGCCGAGGCCGGCGCGACGTAGGGATCGTCGACAGGAGCCGCGGGCGCATCGGCGACAGGCGGCGCGTAGGGATCGGCGGCGGGCGTCGGGAACGCGTCGTAGGCAGGGGCTGCCGGCGCCGACGGAACGTAGGGGTCTGCGACGGGCGCGGGGACTGCAGGTGCGGCGTAGGCGCCCGGTGCGGGCGCCGCGTAGGGATCGACCGCAGGCGCACCAGCGGGTGCGGCGTACGGGTCCGCGGGAGCCGCGGCGTAGGGCTCAGCCGGCGCGTAGGGATCAGCGGCGGGTGCCGACGGCGCGGGCGGCAGAGGCGGCTCGCCCCATGCTCCGGCGATGGGCATGGCTGCGGTGGCGGGGGCCGCTGCCGGGGCACCGGGCGCAGGCGGCGCCGGAGGGATCCATGCCGAGGGCGACGGCACGTCGCGGCGGGCGCCGAACTCGTCGGCGGCCGGGGCGTACTGCGGCGCGAATCCGAGAAGGTCCTCGACTCCGCCTGCCGCCTGGCGCGGAGCACCTTGCTCGATCGGCCTGGCGGAACCGAAGCCCAGAACGCTCGCCCAGACGGGGAACAGCAAGGCGGCCAGCACCGTCATGCCCACGCCCTGTCCGAACATGACGTTCACGCGATGCGCGGCGGTGATGAAGGCGACGTAGACGAAGATCTGCCCGAAGAACGGGATGAGGTAGAGCAGGAGGAGCCAGGGGCTCAGACCGCCGATGATGAACAGGACCGCGACGTTGTAGACCGGGATCCAGGCCTTCCAGCCCTCGATGCCGAGCTTCGCGTACACCCGTGACAGCGCGAGCGCCCCCCAGACGTAGACCAGGAGCGACGGCACGAGCGACACGAGCACGAGGAGCACGACGGTTCCTGCGTCGGGGACCAACGGCGAGGAGTAAGCGGCGACGAGTGCGTTGAGCATGGATGAACTGCCTCAGGGAGTGGGACCGTCGAGGTCTCTGGGGTCGAAAGGAACGTCGAGCGAACGCGTCAACTCTTCCAGCATGGCGGTGATCTGCGGTTCTACATACTTCGCGACCGCTGCTTGGATGCGGATGCGGTGATGCAACAGCACCTGGCATACTTCGCGTCCGATCAGGTTCGCGTAGTCGTCGGCCAGCGCCACCTCGTGACGCAGCGCTGCCTTCGCCTCATCGGACAGCGGAGGGAGCGCGGGGATGCCCGCATCCGCATCGGCGGCCATGCCCGCCAGCGTGAAGAGGAAGGGCGCACCCGGGATCGGGTCCGGGTCCAGCGGCAGTCCGTCGTACTCGGGCTCGAGGTCCTCCGTGGGTCGGTAACTGCGGGCCCTGTTGCGAGTCGCCTGCTGGTCGAGCTCGGACTGGAGCAGGGGGAGATTGCGCGCCGTGTACTCCGCGACGGCGTGGTCGACGACCGTCTTCAGGCGGGTGGACAAGCCGTGCTGCACGGCATGGGGTACGTCGCCGCCAAGGCCTGCGGCCGAGAGGATCGGCGAGCCCAGGCAACGGCGGCACACCGCGAGACGCCCGCGGTGCGTCGCCGGCTCCCAGCGGGGCAGCCAACGCAGCCAGGCGTCGACGGCCTGGCTCACCTGCGTCTCGAGCGAGCGCTCCACGCTCTAAAGGTAGCCGCCACCCGCGTCTTTCCGCGGGAAATCCACGCATCCGGTCGGTCGAGTCCGCGATCAGACCTCGTCAGGGCCCTCCCAGGGCCACCGCGGACGCCCGGCGTGGGTACGGACGAGCGCGATCGCGCACCACGCGGCTGTTGCCGCCGCGATACCCACCACGCCCCCTTGCCACCCGGTCAGCAGACGAGCCATGAGCGAGAGCCCCACCGCCACATCCTCTGACGCGACGGCGCCCGCGACTCCGGCGCTGAGGCTGTACCCGAACCACACGGCGACCGCGACGAACAGCGCCCCGGTGTAGGCGGGGTTGCCCGGCCTGAGCACGAAGGCTGTGCCACCGGCGTAGACGCCGCAGGCGACGACGACTCCGACGATTCCGGGCGCCTGCCCGACACCCGCCACCGGAACGACCTCGACGTCCGCGAGCAGGCTCACCATCCCGAACGCGGCGATCATCAGGGCGAAGAACCCCGCGAGCGTCAGTGCGATGGCGACAGCCGGACGCACCGGCGGAGTGCGCGGTGCGTCCGGCTGCGACATCAGACCTGGTGGAGCTGCGGGCCCGCTTCGAGGGTGCGCTCGTACTCGCGCTGCGCCTCGTCGTTGAGCGCGGTGACGCGGCGTCCGCGGGCGGCGACCCACGCACCGAACCACACCGTCAGCTCACGACCGAGCACGAAGGCGAGGATCGGCAACGGGGAGAACAGCGAGACCTGCATGAGCTCCGCCCCCTGGCGGGCGGTCAGCTCCCAGAACGGCGCCTGGAACAGGATGCCGAGAAGGGAGCCCGCGTACGCGGCGACGCCGACGAGCAGGCCCCAGATGACCCAGTGGGCCCAGCGCGCACGGTTGAGGATCGCGCCGAGGAACCAGAAGCCGAGGTAGAAGACGACCACCGGCATCCAGAAGGTCCACGAGCCGATCAGGGAGAGGGCGAGCTCGGCGGGGTCGTTCTCCACGGTGCCCAGACCGCCGTAGAAGTAGCCGAAGGCGAAGAGCACGCCGAACGACAGGACGGCGAAGGCGAGGGCGGCAAGCAGGCCGATCGCACCCGCGGCACCGCGGTTGCCGCGGGGACGGGGCGCCTCCGGCGCCTGCACGAAGATCGGCTGAGCAGCGGCGCTGGTGTAGGCCGGCTCCGGCGCCGCGACCGGGGCCACCGTCGTCGCTGCGGCAGCAGCCGGAATGGCCGTCGTCGCAGCGGGCTCGGGGTCCATGGGGACGGTCTCCGGGCGGTCGTACCAGGGGACGTCGTCGTCGGCACGGCCTTGGTCGGTCGTCGCCTCGGTCACGACGACCTCCTCGACGACACGCTCGCCGTCGGAGGTCGGGGTCTCGACGACCACCACGTCCTCCTCGACGACGTGCTCGGAGGCGACGTCCTGCTCTCCGGTCGCCGTGCGCTGAGCGGCCTCCGCGTCGGCCAGGGCCTCGTTCGCGTTGCCCACGACGTCGTCCACGACGACGGTCGGCTCCTCCACGGGTTCGCCGGCCGAGGGCGTCTTCTGCTCGGTCATCGCTGTCGCTCCTTCAGCGGGGGTGCACATCCGCTTCCCGAGGGTAACGCCGGGTCGCGTCGGGCCGGGTCAGGCGCGCGGCGCGCGGCGATCCGTGCGGCTAACCTGACCCCATGACGCTGCGCCATCGTTCGAAGACCACCCTGCTCGCGGCGTCCTGTTCTCTTCTCGCTCTGCTGGTCCTCGCGGGCTGCGCACCGGATCCCTCGCCTGCACCGACCGGCTCCACGCTCGGCCCGTCGTCCTCGGCCACGCCGACTCCGACGGCAACCCCGACACCCACGGCGAGCCCCGTGGCGATTCCCACGGACTGCCGCGAGATCCTCTCCGACGCGGTGCTCGCTCAGCTTGCCGACGTGCCGCTCAACGACCCGGCATTCGGGGCGGCCGGTGCGCAGGCCGACGGCAGCCTCACCTGTATCTGGGGAAGCCCCGCGACCGACACCGGCAGGCTCACGACCACGATCTCGAAGAAGTCGCGCGGACCGGCTCTCGACATGCTCAATGCGCTCGTCGGCGAGGGCTTCAGCTGCTACACCCCGAACAACGGAACCCGGTGCGAGAAGGTCTGGGTGGACCCGCAGTACCCGGTCAACGACGGGCGCACGCTGTTCTGGCGCGACGACGTACTGATCGACACGCAGTACGTCGGGCTCGCGCCGTCCGGCTACACGGATGCGGTCATCTCGCGCGTCTTCGACTGAGCGCGCTCAGCTCGGCCAGAGCTGCAGCGCGACGCGTTCCGTGTAGCGGTCGGGGTGCCACCCCGTGAACACGCTGGCCAGCCACGTGCCGTCTCGGATGACCTGGTCCTCCGAGCCCTCCGCGGTCGCCAGCCGGCAACGCACGCCGTCGCCGAAGTCGCCGCACGCGTAGCCCGCCGTCTCCAGTGTCGAGCGGGCGAGACGGGCGGCGTCCGCATCCACCTTCGCCACCGTCGTCACGATGGAACCGGTGTTGATACCGGTGAACGTGCACGACACCGTCACTTCGGGTGCGAGCGAGGCCTCCAGCGTCGTCGCTGAGACGCGCGGCGCACTCGCGTCCTGCACCGGCACTCCCCCGGCGCGCTGGGTGAGTTCCGCCCACAGTGCCTCCGTGTAGAGGCCCTGGCACAGCGGGGTCGACGAGACGGGCTGAGGGGCGACCGTCTCCCCCTGAGCGACCGGGGCGGATGTGGAGGAGCGCAGGGTGTCGCCGAGCATCTGGATGCCCGCTGGGATCGCCGGGATCGCAAGGACCACCAGCGCCGCCACCACGGCAGCACTGCCGAGCCCCACGACCCACGCCATGAAGCTGTTGCGACCGCCGATCCGTGCCACGCCGACCTCCCCCGTCCACGCTACGCGTCGCATCCCGCGAAGCGAGGCAGCGGCACGCGGCCTCAGACGCGGGCGGGGACGTGATCGGCGATCCAGCCGTGGACGAGCCCCATGAACCCCGCGTGGTCGTCGCGGAAGACGGTGTGCCCCGACCCCGGCAGCACCGTGACGGTGAGCCCGTCACCGCGCATGGCCGCGGCGACAGTACGGGTGATCAGCAGGCTCTTCTCGGCCAGCACGACGAGACTCGGCTGCCGGGGCCGACGCGGCGCGACGAGGGCACGGGTGTCGGCGAGGCCGAGGATGGTGCGCTTGTCCCAGGCCTGCAACGATGACAGCTCGAGGTCGATGTCCTGCGTGCTCCAGCCGGGGTTCATGCGCCGCAGCATCGCCCGACGCGGCTTCGGGGCGACGGCGAAGGCGAGCTTGTACGCGAGCCCTCGCACTCCACGCGGAAAGGCGAAGGCGGGGTCCACGTAGACGGCGGCGCGGGGCGCGAGCCGCTCGGCCACCATGCTCGCCACGAGTGCTCCGAGGGAGTGCCCGACGATCAGATCCGGCGCATCATGCCCCAGCATCGGCTCCAGCGTCTCGATGACATCCTCGGCCCAGGCGGCCGGCGAGTAGCTCCGAGCGCGGGGGCTCCGGCCGTGTCCGGCCAGGTCGACGGCGAGCACACGGAAGCCGGCCGCCTCGAGGTCGTCGCTCACGCGGTGCCACGCCCGTGAGTCGGACATGATGCCGTGGATGAGGATCGCGGTGCGCGCACCGGAGCCAGAGGAGCGAACAGCGAGCTGCATGCCGGAACGGTAGCCCGCGGGGCTTGGCGCGAGCCGAATGCCTGCTGTGCGGACGGGGAACGACGAAGGCCCCCGAGCCGGAGCTCGGGGGCCTTCGTCGTCAGTCGGGGATCAGTTATAGGTCCCGGGCGTGAAGTCGTCCGTCGAGAAGCTGTCGAAGTCGACGTAGCTCAGGTCGGAGTCGCTGTACGCACCGTCCGAGGCGAAGATGCGGTTGGGGTACCGCTCGCTCTTGGCCTCTTCGGTCGCCTCGACCGTGACATTGCGGTACTTCGACAGGCCGGTCCCCGCGGGGATCAGCTTTCCGATGATCACGTTCTCCTTCAGGCCCACGAGCGGGTCGCTCTTGCCCTCCATCGCGGCCTGCGTCAGAACGCGGGTTGTCTCCTGGAAGGAAGCGGCCGACAGCCACGACTCGGTCGCGAGCGAGGCCTTCGTGATACCCATCAGCTCCGGGCGGCCCGACGCGGGGCGCTTGCCCTCGGCGACGGATGCACGGTTGATGTCGATGAAGCGACGCGAGTCGACCATCTCGCCGGGCAGCAGCGTGGTGTCGCCGTGGTCGACCACGGTGACCTTGCGCAGCATCTGACGGACGATGACCTCGATGTGCTTGTCGTGGATCGGGACACCCTGCGACCGGTACACGCCCTGGACACCGCCGACGAGGTACTTCTGCACCTCGCGGGCGCCCATGACGCGCATGATCTCCTTCGGGTCGAGCGTGCCGACCTGGAGGGGCTGACCGACCTCGACGCGCTGGCCGTCCTCGACGAGCAGGGTGGCGCGCTTGAGCACGGGGTAGACGTGCGGCTCGTCACCGTTGTCCGGCGTGAGGATGACCTTCTTCTGCTTCTCGGTCTCTTCGATCGTGATGCGACCGTCGGCCTCCGCGATGGGCGAGGAACCCTTGGGGGTACGCGCCTCGAAGAGCTCCTGCACGCGGGGCAGACCCTGCGTGATGTCCTCAGCGGATGCCGAACCACCGGTGTGGAAGGTACGCATCGTCAGCTGGGTACCGGGCTCACCGATCGACTGGGCCGCGATGATGCCGACGGCCTCGCCGATGTCGACGACCTTGCCGGTCGCGAGCGAGCGGCCGTAGCACTTCGCGCACACACCCACGGCGGAGTCGCAGGTCAGGACCGAGCGCACCTTGATGGAGGTGACGCCGCCCTCGACCAGGCGGTTGATGAGCACGTCGCCCACATCCGAACCGGCCTCGGCGAGAACCTCACCGCTCGGGCTGACCACGTCCGCGGCGAGCGTACGGGCGAACACCGAGTTCTCGACGTTGGCGTCCTTGATGAGCACCCCGTCGGCACCCGCGGCGGCGATGGGCAGCTCCAGACCCTTGGTCGTGGCGCAGTCCTCCTCGCGGATGATGACGTCCTGCGACACGTCGACGAGTCGACGCGTCAGGTAACCCGAGTCGGCGGTACGCAGAGCGGTGTCGGCGAGACCCTTACGGGCACCGTGGGTCGCGATGAAGTACTCGGCCACGCTCAGCCCCTCGCGGTACGAGGAGATGATCGGGCGGGCGATGATCTCACCCTTCGGGTTGTTCACCAGACCACGCATACCCGCGATATTGCGGATCTGCAGCCAGTTACCACGGGCGCCCGAGCTCACCATCCGGTTGATGGTGTTGTCGGCCGGGAAGTGGCTCTTCATGGCCGCCTGGACCTCGTCGGTCGCAGCCGTCCAGATCTTGATGAGCTCCTGACGACGCTCGGCGTCGGTCGTGAGGCCCTTCTCGTACTGGGACTGGACCTTCGCGGCCTGCTTCTCGTAGCCCGCGATGATGTCCGCCTTGTTCGGCGGGGTCAGCACGTCGCTGAGCGCAACGGTCACACCCGAACGCGTGGCCCAGTAGAAGCCGGCGTCCTTGATGCGGTCCAGGGATGCGGCGACCTCGACCTTGGGGTACTCCTCGGCCAGCTTGTTGACGATCTGCGACAGCTTGCCCTTGTCGGCCTGTTCGCGCACGAACGGGTAGCCCTTGGGAAGGGTGTCGTTGAAGATCGCCTGACCGAGCGAGGCGTCGACGAGACCGTGGCGCTCGTAGCCCTCGGGGGCTTCGCCCTCGAGGAAGGTCAGACCGGGAACGCGGATGCGGACCTTGGCCTGCAGGTCGAGGGTGCCCTCGTCCTTGGCCAGGATCGCCTCACCGACCGAACCGAACACGCGGCCCTCACCGACGGCACCCTCCTTGACCGTGGTCAGGTGGTGGAGACCGATGATCATGTCCTGCGAGGGCAGGGTGACCGGACGGCCGTCCGACGGCTTCAGGATGTTGTTCGAGGCGAGCATCAGGATGCGGGCCTCGGCCTGCGCCTCGACCGACAGCGGCAGGTGCACAGCCATCTGGTCACCGTCGAAGTCCGCGTTGAAGGCGGCACACACGAGCGGGTGGAGCTGGATGGCCTTACCCTCGACGAGCTGCGGCTCGAACGCCTGGATGCCCAGACGGTGCAGCGTGGGAGCACGGTTGAGGAGCACCGGGCGCTCGCGGATGATCTCCTCGAGCACGTCCCAGACCTCGGGACGCGTACGCTCGACGGCGCGCTTCGCGGCCTTGATGTTCTGCGAGTGACCGAGGTCGATCAGGCGCTTGATCACGAACGGCTTGAACAGCTCCAGGGCCATCTGCTTGGGCAGACCACACTGGTGCAGCTTGAGCTGCGGGCCGACGATGATGACCGAACGGCCCGAGTAGTCGACGCGCTTGCCGAGCAGGTTCTGACGGAACCGACCCTGCTTACCCTTCAGCATGTCGCTGAGGGACTTGAGGGCGCGGTTGCCGGTGCCCGTGACCGGGCGACCACGACGACCGTTGTCGAACAGCGCGTCGACGGCCTCCTGCAGCATCCGCTTCTCGTTGTTGACGATGATCTCGGGAGCACCGAGGTCGATCAGACGGCGAAGACGGTTGTTGCGGTTGATCACGCGACGGTAGAGGTCGTTCAGGTCGCTGGTGGCGAAGCGGCCGCCGTCGAGCTGGACCATCGGACGCAGCTCCGGCGGGATGACCGGGACGACGTCCAGAACCATCGATGCCGGCGACATACCGGTCGACAGGAACGAGTTGACGACCTTGAGGCGCTTGATCGCACGGATCTTGCGCTGGCCCTTGCCCTCGGAGATCTGCAGACGCAGGCTGTCGGCCTCGGCGGCCAGGTCGAAGCTCTCCAGACGGCGCTTGATCGACTCCGCGCCCATGTGCGCCTCGAAGTACTGACCGAAGCGGTCGACGAGCTCGTTGAAGATCTCGTCCTCGGGCTTCAGGGCGCCGACCTCGAGGGAGCGGAACTCCTCCCAGACGCGCTCGAGCTTGGCGATCTGCTCGTCACCGCGCTTGCGGATGAGAGCCATCTCCTTCTCGGCCGCATCCTTGGCCTTCTTCTTGGCGTCGGCCTTGGCGTCCTCGGCCTCGAGAGTCGCGAGCTCCTCCTCGAGGGCCGCCAGGCGAGCAGCCACACGGGCGTCGCGGCGGTCGCCGAGGTTCTTGATCTCGAGACGCAGGTTGTTCTCGTGGGTGGGGAGGTCGCGGTGGCGGCCCTCCTCATCGACGGAGATCACCATGTAGGCGGCGAAGTAGATGACCTTCTCGAGGTCCTTCGGCGCCATGTCGAGCAGGTAGCCCAAGCGCGAGGGGACGCCCTTGAAGTACCAGATGTGGGTGACGGGCGCGGCGAGCTCGATGTGGCCCATGCGCTCGCGGCGGACGGAGCTCTTGGTGACCTCCACGCCGCAGCGCTCGCAGACGATGCCCTTGAAGCGGACGCGCTTGTACTTGCCGCAGGCGCACTCCCAGTCGCGCGAGGGTCCGAAGATCTGCTCGCCGAACAGACCGTCCTTCTCGGGCTTCAGGGTGCGGTAGTTGATCGTCTCGGGCTTCTTGACCTCGCCGAAGGACCAACGACGGATGTCGTCGGCCGTGGCCAGCCCGATGCGGATCTGGTCGAAAGTGGTGGATTCGAGCACTGGTTCTCCTGTGTGCCTAATAAATCTCGGTGAGTGAGCCGGGGTCAGATCTCGTCGATGGACGAGGACTCGAACCGGCTGGAGATGTTGATGCCGAGCTCCTCCGCAGCGCGGAAGGCGTCGTCATCGGTGTCGCGCAGGTTGACAGCCGTACCGTCGGCCGAGAGGACCTCGACGTTCAGGCAGAGCGACTGCATCTCCTTCATGAGCACCTTGAAGGACTCGGGGATACCGGGCTCCTGGATGTTCTCGCCCTTGACGATCGCCTCGTACACCTTGACGCGGCCGAGGATGTCGTCGGACTTGATCGTGAGGAGCTCCTGCAGCGCGTAGGCGGCGCCGTAGGCCTCGAGGGCCCACACCTCCATCTCACCGAAGCGCTGGCCGCCGAACTGCGCCTTACCACCCAGCGGCTGCTGCGTGATCATCGAGTACGGACCGGTGGAGCGCGCGTGGATCTTGTCGTCCACGAGGTGGTGCAGCTTCAGGATGTACATGTAGCCGACGGAGATCGGTGCCGGGAAGGGCTCTCCGCTGCGACCGTCGAACAGCGTGGTCTTACCGCTGGAGTCGATCAGTCGCACGCCGTCACGGGTCGGGTTCGTCGAGTCGAGCAGACCCGCGATCTCCGACTCGAACGCACCGTCGAACACCGGGGTGGCGACCTTGGTGCCGGCGGGGGCCTCGAAGGCCTCCTTCGGCAGGTTCGTGGCCCACTCCGGGTTGCCCTCGACCTTCCAGCCCTGCTGGGCGATCCAGCCGAGGTGGAGCTCGAGGACCTGACCGAAGTTCATTCGACCGGGGATACCGAGCGGGTTGAGGATGACGTCGAGCGGCGTGCCGTCGGCGAGGAAGGGCATGTCCTCGACGGGAAGGATCTTCGCGATGACACCCTTGTTGCCGTGGCGGCCGGCGAGCTTGTCGCCCTCGGTGATCTTGCGCTTCTGGGCGATGTAGACCACGACCCGGCGGTTGACACCGGAGCCGAGCTCGTCGTCGCCGTCCTCGGCGTTGAACTCCTTGACGGCGATGATCGTGCCCTGCTCACCGTGGGGCACCTTCAGAGAGGTGTCACGGACCTCGCGGCTCTTCTCGTTGAAGATCGCGCGCAGCAGGCGCTCCTCGGCCGAGAGCTCGGTCTCGCCCTTGGGCGTGACCTTGCCGACGAGGATGTCGCCGGGGCGGACCTCGGCACCGATGCGGATGATGCCGCGCTCGTCGAGGTCCTTCAGCAGATCGGGGCTCACGTTCGGCAGGTCGCGCGTGATCTCCTCCTTGCCGAGCTTCGTGTCGCGGGCGTCGACCTCGTACTCCTCGATGTGGATCGAGGAGAGGGTGTCGTCCTTCACGAGCTCCTGGCTGAGGATGATCGCGTCCTCGAAGTTGTGACCCTCCCACGTCATGAACCCGACGAGCAGGTTCTTGCCGAGGGCGAGCTCGCCGTTCTCGGTCGCGGGACCGTCGGCGATGACCTCGCCGGCTTCGATGCGCTCACCGGCGGAGACCACGACGCGCTGGTTGTACGACGTGCCCTGGTTGGAGCGGTCGAACTTGCGCAGGAAGTAGTCGTCGGTGCCGCCCTCATCCGTCTGGACGGTGACGACGTCGGCGGAGACCTCGGCCACGACACCGGAACGCTTGGCGGTGACGACGTCACCGGCGTCGACGGCCGCGTAGCCCTCCATACCGGTTCCGACCACAGGCGACTCGCTGCGAACCAACGGCACGGCCTGGCGCTGCATGTTCGCACCCATGAGGGCGCGGTTCGCGTCGTCGTGCTCGAGGAAGGGGATCAGCGAGGTCGCGACCGACACCATCTGGCGCGGCGAGACGTCCATGTAGCCGATCTCTTCGGCCGGGAAGAGGTCGACCTCGCCGCCCTGGCCGCGGCGGGCGAGCACTCGCTCGTTGGCGAACTTGCCTTCGGCGGTCAACTCGACACCGGCCTGAGCGACGATGAAGTCGTTCTCCTCGCTGGCGGTGAGGTAGTCGATGTCCGTGGTGACGCGACCGTTCACGACGCGGCGGTACGGGGTCTCGATGAAACCGAACGCGTTGATGCGCGCGAAGGAGGCGAGCGAACCGATCAGACCGATGTTCGGGCCTTCCGGCGTCTCGATCGGGCACATGCGGCCGTAGTGCGAGGGGTGGACGTCACGGACCTCGACGCCGGCGCGCTCACGCGACAGACCGCCGGGGCCCAGCGCCGACAGACGACGCTTGTGGGTCAGACCCGCGAGCGGGTTGTTCTGGTCCATGAACTGCGACAGCTGCGAGGTTCCGAAGAACTCCTTGATCGCCGCCACGACGGGACGCACGTTGATCAGGGTCTGCGGCGTGATCGCCTCGATGTCCTGCGTGGTCATGCGCTCGCGCACGACGCGCTCCATGCGCGACAGACCGGTGCGGACCTGGTTCTGGATGAGCTCGCCGACCGCGCGGATGCGACGGTTGCCGAAGTTGTCGATGTCGTCGACGTCGATGCGGATCTCGGCCTTCTTGCCGGCGCGCACGCCCTCGAAGGTCGTGTCGCCGCGGTGCAGGCGGACGAGGTACTTGATGGTCGCGACGATGTCGTCGACCGTGAGCACCGAGTCGGTCAGCGGGGTGTCGAGACCCAGCTTCTGGTTGATCTTGTACCGGCCGACCTTGGCGAGGTCGTAGCGCTTGGACGAGAAGTAGAAGTTGTCCAGCAGCGCACGCGCAGCCTCGGCAGCGACCTGCTCGCCCGGACGGAGCTTGCGGTAGATGTCGCGCAGCGCGTCTTCCTTGGTGAGGATCGTGTCCTTCTCGAGGGTCTCCTCGATCGAGCTGAAGCCCGCGAACTCGTTCATGATGTCTTCGCTGGACAGACCGAGCGCCTTCAGGAAGACGGTGACCGACTGCTTGCGCTTGCGGTCGATGCGCACGCCCACCTGGTCGCGCTTGTCGATCTCGAACTCGAGCCAGGCGCCGCGGCTGGGGATGACGCGGGCCGAGACGATGTCCTTGTCGCTCGTCTTGTCGGCGACGCGGTCGAAGTACACACCGGGCGAACGCACGAGCTGCGACACGACGACGCGCTCGGTGCCGTTGATGATGAACGTGCCCTTGTCGGTCTGGAGCGGGAAGTCGCCCATGAAGACCGTCTGCGTCTTGATCTCACCGGTCTGGTGGTTCATGAACTCGGCCTCGACGTAAAGCGGGGCCGCGTACGTCTTGCCGCGCTCCTTGCACTCCTCGATGGAGTACTTCTCGGGCTCGAGGTAGGGGTTGGTGAAGCTCAGCTGCATCGTCTCGCTGAGGTCTTCGATCGGGGAGATCTCCTCGAAGATCTCCTCGAGACCGCTCGTGGCCGGCACGTCGGTGCGACCTGCGGCCTGCGCCTCGGCGACACGTGCCTTCCAGGCGTCGTTGCCGACGAGCCAGTCGAAGGACTCCGTCTGCAGCGCGAGAAGGTCGGGGACCGTCAGCGTGTCGGTGATCTTCGCGAAGGACAGACGCGAAGCGCCGCGTCCGTTCTTGGGGGTCTTGGTGGTGGGGGTGCTTGCGTGGGGCGCGGCAGCCAAGGGATAACCTCCATGGGCCCGGGCGGGGGCTCGTGATTCTGATGTCAGATGGAGTGCTCGATCTTCCCGACGCGTTCGCACCGCACGCCGCTATCTGCGGGGGCACGCACGCAGGCCGACCACCATATGAGGGCATGGGAGGAGGGAGCGCAAAGACCAACTATATGTCAGATGACGCGCCGTGTCCAGTCGAATTCTTGACGAGTTTCACGACCTGCGGTATAACCGCGCGTCGTCCCCGGCGACCCTCATCCGACGGGCCTGATCCGCACCCGGGTACCGGGCCTCGCCTGAGCGAGCCGGTCCAAGGACTCGGGCGTGGCGACGGCGATGACCGGGTAGCCGCCGGTGACCGGACCGTCCACTCCGAGCACGACCGGCCGACCGTCCGGCGGGACCTGAAGCGCGCCGGGAAGCATGGCCTCGCTCGCCAACTCCCCCGCGCGGATGCGGGTCAGTCCGGGCCCCTCGAGGCGCACCCCGATGCGGTCGGCGGCAGAGGACACGTGCCACGGGCCGGCGAAGAGCGTCCGCCCGGCGTCGGCCGCGAACCAGTCGGCGCGCGGTCCCGGCACCACCTCCAGGATGACGTCGCCGGGAGCGGGCGCCGTCCACGCGACGGCGTCGATCGGCGGCACCTCGCCCGCGATCTCCGCTGCCGTGGGGATCTCGTCTCCCGCGGCGAGGGGGGCGGGCCCGAGGCCCGCAAGGGTGTCCGTGGCTCGGGAGCCCGCGCTGCGGGGCGCATCGATCCCGCCGCGCACCGCGAGGTAGGCGCGAAGGCCTGTGGTGAGGGGGCCGATCTCGAGGACGGAACCCGCGGGCCACAACACGGCGCGGTGCGGGTCGGCGGCCCTGCCGTCGACCCGCACCGCGCCCAGGCCGCCCGTCACCGCGATCCATCGATCGACCAGCGCCGTCGCTCGGAACGGCCCCAGCAGGATCTCGATGACCGCTGCCGTCTGCGCAGAGCCGACGAGGCGATTGGCGAGGGCCGCCGCGCGCCGATCGGCGGCCCCGGACACGGCGATGCCCGTCGCACCGGCGCCGGGCCGTCCGAGGTCCTGGATCGTCGCCAGCGGGCCGGGGCTGTCGATGCGCAGCGCCGGAGCGGTCGGCGCTCGCGGAGCCGGCGGGGCGGGGAGCTCCACGCGCGTGCGCTCGGGCCGGAAGCGCACACGCGTCCCCGCGGTCAACAGCGCCGGGGCGGCCGCATCCGGGTCGAACAGCGGCGCGGTCGTCGTGCCGATGATGCGCCATCCGCCCGGCGTCGCCCGTGGGTAGGTCCCCGTGAATCCGGCGGCGAGCGCGACGGCGCCGGCGGGAACGCGCGTGCGCGGGGCATCCAGGCGAGGGATGTCGAGGTCCCACCCCTCCCCGACGAGATACGCGAATCCGGGAGCGAACCCCGTGAACGCCACCCGCCAGGGCGTGCGCACGTGCCGCTCGACGAGCTCCGCCGCCGACAGCGCGCTCCAGCGCCCCGTCTCGGCGAGGTCCGGACCGTCGTAGACGGTGGGAAGCGTCACCTCCGCCGCGTCCCGGTCGGTGCGGGATGCGGCCGCATCCGTCGCCGCGATCCACGTCCGCACCGCCTGCGCCGGGACACGGCGGGGATCGAAGCGGACGAGCACCGTGCGCGCCGCGGGAACGAGTTCCTCGACGCCGGCCGGGACGGATGCGGCAAGACCTGCGTGCAGGCCCAGCACCGCGTCCAGGTCCTCGAGCTCGATCAGCAGGCCGCCCGCCCCGAAGGGCAGGACGCGCCGCCCGCCGGTCACCACGGCGCCCGGACCTCGATCCCGGCGGCCGTGAGGGCCGCGCGGACGGCGGCGGCCATCTCCACCGCCTCGGGCGTATCGCCGTGCAGGCAGAGCGAGACGGCCTCGGTGCGTACGACGGAGCCGTCGACCGCGACGACCTCCCCCGCCGTCGCCAGGCGCACCGCGCGCGCCGCGACCTGATCCGGATCGCGCAGCAGCGCCCCCGGCGCACCCCTGGGCACGAGCGACCCGTCCGACAGGTATCCGCGGTCGAGGAACGCCTCGCCGAAGAACGGGACGCCCGCATCCGCCGCCGCTTCGCGCAGGTGATCGCCGAGACCCAGCACGGGAACAAGCCGGCCGAGTCCGTCGGCGAGAGCCGCGACCTCGGCGACGACCGCCGCCGCCGTCTGCGGATCGCTTCCGGCCGCGTGATACAGCGCTCCGTGCGGCTTCACGTAGCGGATGTCGGCGCCGGCAGAGCGCAGTGCGCCCAGTTGCGCGGCGAGCTCGCGTCGCAGCCGGGTCGGCGCGATCCGCATCGCCCGTCGCCCGAATCCGTCGTGGTCGGGATACGAGGGGTGCGCCCCGACGGCGACGCCGCCCGCCGCGGCCAGCGCCACCGCAGCGCGCATCGCGTCGGGGTCGCCCGCGTGGCCGCCGCACGCGATGCTGGCGCTGGAGATCACCGCGAACATCGCCGCATCGTCGGCGGTCGGCTCGCCCTCGACGGTCTCGCCGAGGTCCGCGTTCAGATCGATCGAGGGCATGTGCACACGGTAGTGCCGCCGTACTGTGGAGTCATGGCCCGCGCGCGTTACGAGCACGTCTCGCATCCGGAGACGCGACTGTCGGACGGCTCGATCGCCCGCATCGTCCCCTCGTCGTTCACGAGCGGGTTCGAGCTGGATGTCGCCGGCACGCCGCAGTCGCACGTCGATCTCGACGATCCGACCCACCTGCACTTCGAGTACATCGGGCGCATGGCGGCCGTGATCGACCAGCTGCGCCTGCCCGGTCAGCCGCTCACCGCCGTGCACCTCGGCGGAGGCGCACTCACCATCCCCCGCTACGTCGCGCACACGCGTCCGGGGTCCCGTCAGCAGGTCATCGAGCTCGAACAGGCCCTCGTCGACCTCGTGCGCACGAACCTCCCCCTGCCGCGCGGGGCGCAGATCCGGGTGCGCATCGGCGACGCCAGGGCGGGACTCGCGCGGCTGCCGGAGTCGCTGGTGGGCAACGTCGATCTCCTCGTGTCCGACGTGTACGCGGGAGCACAGACCCCCGCACACCTGACCACCGTGGAGTTCTATCGGGATGCCGCTCGTCTCCTCGCCCCGGACGGGGTGCTGCTCGTGAACGTCGCCGACGGCGCGGGCCTCGCCTTCGCACGTCGACAGGTGGCGACCGTGCGGGAGGTGCTGCCGGAGATCGCGCTGCTCGCGGAGGTGCAGACGCTCAAGGGACGACGCTTCGGCAACCTCGTGATCGCCGCATCCGCCGCCCCCCTGCCGACGGCGTGGCTGCCGCGCCTCATGGCGGCGGGGCCGCATCCGGCGAAGGTCGCGACCGGTACGGAGCTCGAGGAGTTCGTGCGCGGGGCGGTTCCTGCGACGGATGCGACCGCCACCCCTTCACCCAAACCCGCCGCATCCCTCTTCGAGCTCTGAGCCGGCCTGCTCTCTCTGACCGCGAGACTGCATCTTCGACACGAGATCACGGGTGAACGCCGTGATCTCGTCATGTAAATGCAGTCTCGCGAAGAGGGGGCGCGGGGAGTCCTGGCGGGGCGCGAACGGCGGCGGAGGGACGCCGGTGCGGCGTGCCTGAAGCGCCCGGCGGCGGAGGTCGGCGACACTGGATGCGGCGCCGGCACGAAGGGAGCAACGTGAGCTATATCAGGGGGCACCACCCGGAGACGCTGCGTGAGATCGTCGACGAGCGGGAATGCCTGGAGCGGCTCGAAGAGATCGGCTCGCAGCGCAGCCTGGCCGCGCTGATGGAACGCGTCTGGCTGCTGAAGGTGACCGACCAGCTCGACGAGGCGCTCCTCGTGGCCGAGCAGACCGTGCGCACCGCGCGTATGGCCGGAACCCGCAAGGACCTGCTGCGCGCCCGCATCCTGCACGCCACCGTTCAACAGGAGCGCGGACAGCTCGGCGCTGCGGCGCACGAGCTCACGACCTGCGCCGAAGAGGCCGAGGGTCAGGGGTGGGCGGGTATCGCCGCGTTCGCCTATCAGCACCGCGGCAAGGTGCATCTGGACGGCGAGGACCTGGATGCGGCCCGCGCCGACTTCAAGCGCACCCTCTTCCTGCGCCAGCAGGCCGGTGCGCCCGAGGAGCAGCTCGAGACGACGCTGCTCGCCATCGACACGGTGGATCGCCGCCGCATCGCGGCGAGCGTCGCCAGCTGAGACGCCCGCTGTCCGCGGCTCGATCTACGCTCGTCCCATGTCGGATCTGCAGCGCGTGCGCGTCTGGGCGGAGGCCCTGATCGCCCTGCATCTCGACGACGGCTGGAGCTTCGGCTTCGACAACGCCAAACGTCGCGCCGGTCTCTGCGACTACACGAAGCGCCGCATCAGCCTCTCGCGCTATCTGAGCGCCCGCTACGACGACGACACCAACCACCAGACGCTGCTGCACGAGGTCGCGCACGCGCTGGCGGGCTCGGCCGCCGGACACGGCCCCCAGTGGAAGCGCATCGCACGCGATCTGGGATACGTCGGCGGCGCGACGCATCACGGCGAGACGGCCACGGATCTCGCCCCGTGGGTGGGGGTGTGCCCCAACGGGCACGTCGTCTACCGGCACCGCAAGGCGACCCGCCAGACCTCCTGCGCGAGCTGCGCCCCGCGCTACGACCCGCGCTTCGCGTTCACCTGGACCCGGCGCGAGATCACGCGGGCCGCGCGGATGGCGGCGTCCACTCCGCGCTGACCCCTCACGCCGCGACGAAGACGCCGTCGCGCAGAACCGGAACCGCGGATGCGGCATCGAGCGTCGCCGCAGCCAGCACCGCCTCGCGCGACCCCGCCTCCAGCAGCGCCTGTCCGCTCGCGCTCGCCGTGAGCAGATGCCGCACCGCGCTCTGCAGGCCGCGGAACGACTCGCACGCCGCGGCCGCCTCGGGCGAGGTGTGATCGAGCCCGAGCGCACCGAGCGCGTCGATCACGGCACCCGCGCCGAACTGGTCCTCCACGGCCACGCGCCAACCGGCCGCATCCGCATCTCCCGCGGCGATCACGGCGACGGAGGTGCGCGCGCCACGACGCTGCTGCTCCGCCAGCACCGCGGCGGCGACCGCTGCCGCATTGCGCAGCGCCCCGAGCAGGACGACGGCACCGGCGTCGTGGGCGGTACCCGTGAGTTCGGCGAGTCCCGTCTCGGCGAGCGGGACCGCGCCGCCGGCGGCGACCGCATCCACGACCTCGGTCGACGCGGAGAGCACATCCACGATCACGACCACGTCGGATGCGGCGAGCCGGCGCACTCCCGACACCCCCCACTCGAAGCGGATCTGGTAGCGCGACTGGTCGGCGATCTCGGGCATCCGTCCAGATTAGGACGAGCCCGCGCCGCGGCCCAGCCGCGTGACGTCGTGAGACGCGCGGGGCAGACTGGGGCCATGCGCATCCTGCTGAAGTTCGTCATCGACTGCGATCCGGATGCGGCCTGGCGCGCGCTGCACTCCCCGCGTGCCGTCGCCGAGCTCTACGGTCCCCTGATCGACATGCAGCCGCTCAGTCCGCTCCCGACCAGCTGGGAGAGCGGTCAGGATGTCGCCGTGGGACTCTTCGCCGGCGGCATCCTGCCCCTCGGGACCCAGCTCATCTCGGTCAGCGATCGCGCGGTCGACGAGCTCCGCGGCCCCGTGCGGATCTTCCGCGACTCCGGGGCGCCGCTGACCGGCCCCCTCGCGTCGCTGGACGTGTGGGACCACCAGATGGCCGTGAGCCCCGCGGGGTACGGCCGCACGCTCTGGCGCGAGCGGCTCGTGATCGAGGCCAGGACCGCCCCGCTGTTCTGGCCGGTGCTGTGGACGACCTGGCAGTGGCGGGCCTCCCGCATCCGCGCGCTCGCGCCCACGTGGGCCCACGACCCGGAAGCCACGGCCTCCGCCTGAGCGGGCCCGCACCCACCGGCACGGACCCGCTCACGATTCAGGCCTCGGCGAGCGCCTCGATGGGGGCCACACGCGTGGCGAGCCGGGTCGGCACGACGGCCGCGACGAGGGTGAGCACGGTCGTCGCCGCGACGATCACGAGCACGGGGATCGGCGGGACGGCCGGGAGCACGAATGTCGGCTCGGGCGGGCGCGTGGGATCGATCGGCACGGAGCCGAGGAGGGACTGCGCGCCAGCCCAGCCGTAGACGATGCCCAGCAGCAGCCCGGTCGCGGTGGCCGCGATCGTGATGTGGGCGGCCTCACGCAGCACCATCGCGCGCAGCTGCGCGTTCGAGACTCCCAGGGTGCGCAGCAGGCCGAGCTCGCGACGCCGCTGCACGACGCCGAGCGTGAGCAGATTGACCAGACCCACACCGGCGATGACAGCCGAGACCGCGACGAGTCCCATCATCACGGCGGAGAACGTGTCGAGCACACGCGACAGCTCGTCCGGCATCGATCCCCCGCCGGCGGCGGTCATGACGGCCTTGGTCGAGGCGATCGCGACGGCGAACATCGTGATGAGCGTGACGCCCATGACGACACCGATCGCCATCCGGCTCGACCGCTCGGGGTAGCGCAGGGCGTTCTGGGCGGCCAGCCGCGACATGGCCGAGCGGCCGAAGACCGAGCCGACCAGTCGCAGAACGGGCGGCATCACGAGCGTCGCACCCAGCGCGAGGCCCGTGAACGACAGCACGCCGCCGAAGAAGGCGATGATCACGCCCGTGGGGCTGAGCAGCCCGTAGGCGATCCCACCGCCGAGCAGGAGCACCCCCAGAACGAGGAGGGCGAGCGCGGTGACATTGCGTCCGGTGCGTCGTGCGGCGCGCGCGTAGGGCGCTTCCACGGAGCCGCCGAGCGCCTCGAGCGGCGTGACGGTCAGCACTCGCCGCGACCCCGCCCATGCGGCGGCCCACGTGGTGAGCGCGACGATCACCGCCGGGACGACGAGCATCGGCTCCACCGGGCTGAAGGACACGTCGAGTCCCAGGGCCCAGTCCGCGGCCCCGACGCCGATGATCGCGACCAGCGTTGCGCCGACGAGACCGACGAGCGCACCGATCGTCCCCACGATCAGTCCCTGCCGCGCGAGCTCGGTGCGCTGCGAACGCGCCGATGCGCCGATGAGGCGCAGCAGCGCGATCCGCCGCGTCCGGCCGGCGACGACCGTGGCGAACGTGTTGGCCGTGACGACGCCCGCCACGTAGACCGCCACCCCCACCAGCAGGACGGTGAGGAAGCTGAGCACGAAGGCGAGCGTGTCGCTGTCGCCGATGTAGGGGTCCGCCCGCAGGAGCGCCGCGATGTAACCGGTGGCGGAGATGAGGATGACTCCGAACGCCGTGGAGATGGCCGAGACGAGGATGCTCGCCCCCATCCCGCGCTCGCGCAGCCACGCGAGGGGTGCCGCGACTCGCGCGGCTGCCGGCAGCGCCGCGGCGCTCACGCGACGGCTCCCTGCTCCGCGGCGAGCATGAAGGCGGCGATCTGCTCCGCGCTCTGCCCGCGGTGATCGGCGACGACACGGCCGTCGCCAAGATAGATCACGCGGTCTGCGTGGCTCGCGGCGATCGGGTCATGGGTGACCATCGCGATCGACTGTCCGTGCTCGCGGCTCGCGGCGCGCAGCAGTGCCAACACCTCGCGCCCGGTGCGGGAGTCGAGGTTGCCGGTCGGCTCGTCGGCGAAGAGCAGATCGGGTGCCGTGGCGAGGGCGCGGGCGATGGCCACTCGCTGCTGCTGCCCACCGCTGAGCTCGTGGGGCCGATGCGTCAGACGCGAGCGCAGCCCGAGCGTCTCGACGAGCATGTCGATCCGCGCACGCTCCATGGCCGACGGGCGACGGTCGTCCAGGTCGAAGGGGAGCGTGATGTTGCCGATGACGTCCAGCGTCGGCACGAGGTTGAAGGACTGGAACACGAAGCCGACTCGGCGGCGCCGCAGGACGGTCAGTTCGCGGTCGCCGAGGCCGGTGATGTCGGTGTCGCCGATCCACACGGATCCGCTCGTCGGGGCGTCGAGGCCGGCCATGATGTGCATCAGCGTCGACTTGCCGGAGCCGGAGGCTCCCATGATGGCGGTGAACTCGCCGCGACGGATGCCGACGGCGACGTCGTCGAGGGCGCGGACGGCGCCGGCGCCGCTGCCGTAGGTCTTCGTGAGCCGCGAGACGCGCGCGGCGAGGCCGAGTTCGCTGGAGGAGATGTGCATGTCTCCGACGCTATGGATCGGGCGGGATCGGCCGCGTCGCCCGCCCGGCGTATCCGCATCCTTCTGGCGGATGATTCGCCTGGACCGGGCGGGGTACGGGTCGGAGGGGAGGCGCGGCCCGAGGGGCGTTCGGCGCCGACAGTGCCACACTTTTCCGCATCCGCGACAGGTGATCACTGTGGCAGGTGCGCAAAAGTGGCGCATCTGCGCAACTGCGACGCAACTCGGGTACCAGCCGGGGCACCCCGTAGGCGGGAGCGGAGGGTCAGGCGAGGCCGTGCTCGAAGGCGAAGACGACGAGCTGCACGCGGTCGCGCAGGGCGAGCTTTGCGAGGATGCGGCTGATGTGCGTCTTCACGGTCGCCTCGGACAGGAACTCCCGCTCCGCGATCTCGGCGTTGGAGAGCCCGCGGGCGGCGAGCGCGAAGATCTCCCGCTCACGGTCGGTCAGCGCCTGCCAGGCCAGCGGCGCCGCGACGGCCGGAGGCGAGAACTGTGCGAACAGGTCGCGCGTGGCGCTCGCGGCGATGACGGCGGAGCCCGCGTGCACCGTGCGGATGGCGGCGAGGAGGAACTCGGGGTCCGCATCCTTCAGCAGGAACCCGCTGGCCCCCTCTCGGATGGCGCGCGCCGCCGCCTCATCCAGATCGAAGGTCGTCAGCATCACGATGCGCGGTGCGTCGGCGTCGCGCAGCAGCTCCGCCGTGGCCGCAAGGCCGTCCAGGCGCGGCATCCGGATGTCCATCAGCACGACGTCGGGGCGCTCCCGGCGCACCACCTCGATGGCCTCGACGCCGTCGCCCGCCTCGCCCACGACACTCAGATCGGGCTGAGAATCGACCAGCATGCGGATGCCGGCGCGGAAGAGCGCCTGGTCGTCGACGAGGACGACGCGCACCGCGGCGCTCATGCCGCGGCCCCGATCGGCAGATGCGCGTCGACGAGGAAACCGCCCTCGGTGGCTCCGGCGAACAGCGTTCCGCCGACCAGCTGCGCGCGCTCGCGCATGCCGACGACGCCGTGCCCGCCGGGGTCGTCGAGCACCCGCTGCTGCTCTCGGGCCGGAGCACGCAGCGCATTGCGCACGGTTGCTCGCACGTGATCACTCTGCCACGCGAGCCAGACCTCCACGGGGCCGTCGCCGTGCCGCAGGGCGTTGGTGAGCGCCTCCTGCAGGATGCGGAACACGGCCAGCTGCACGGCCGCCGGCACATTCTGCGGCGGCACCGGCGCGATCTGCACCCGCAGATCCACGCCCGCCGCATGGACCTGGGCGAACAGGGCGTCGAGGTCAGCCAGCGTCGGCTGCGGCCCGGCCCCCTGCTGATGGCGCAGCTGCGTGAGCAGCAGGCGCACATCCGTCAGCGCGGAACGTGCGGTGGACGAGATCGTCCCGAGCGCGGTCGTGGCGGCGGCGGGGTCGGCCGCGGCCGCGTACCGGGCGCCGTCGGCCTGAGCGATCACCACCGCCAGGGAGTGCGCGACGATGTCGTGCATGTCGCGGGCGATCCGCATCCGCTCGGATTCGATCGCCACCTGCGCGCGCGCCGCATCCCTCGCCTGCCGGGTCTCTCTGGCACGCGCCGCGGTGCGCACCAGCGCACCCGCCGTCCACGAGAGCCCGAGGGCGAACAGCGCCGCCAGCATGACGAACACGGCCAGCGGCAGATTGCGCCAGTCCAGACCCGAGGAGACCACGTAGGAGTTGACGAAGACGAGGTAGATCGCGATGGCCGCGGAGCCCGCGACCGCGGAGGAGAAGCCGATCCAGAACAGCAGCCGCGTCCCGTAGGCGGCCGTCGCGTAGAGAATGACGAAGATCGCGACGTTGCTGAGCATGGGCTGCAGCCCCAGCGCCATCTGTGCGAGCGCGCTCACCCACGCGACGGCCAACGCCAGGAACGGCGAGAACCGGCGCAACCCCAGCGCCACCGCCATGCCGAGGGACACCAGCACGCCCCACACCTGATCGCCCGAGGACGGCGTGTAGAACAGGAAGCCCGTGACGCCGAAGAACCCGAACGCGAGGACGGCGTCGACGAGCCACTGCACGGGCGAGAGCTGGCGGAACACTCTGACACGCTACGCGGACGCCGGCGGCGCCCGCATCCGTCCAGCGATGTATCCCGCGCTCAGCGCCCGCTCGCGCGTGCTGCCGCGGCGAGGGCGGCCGCCGCCCCCTGGGCGTCACCGGGCGAGATGAGCCCCACCGTCACGCGCACATGGGGGGCGTGCGCCTCCCCCGCCACGAACGGCGCCCCCGCGGCGACCACGATCCCGGCGGCGGCGAGCTCGACGAGGGCCGCGCGCTCATCGAGGACGGGCACCCACAGGTTGATCCCGTCCGGCGGCACGAGCGGGACACCCTCTCGCCGCAGCGCCCCCACCATCGCCTCCTGCCGGTCCCGGTAGGCGAGGCGGGCGCGCTTCACGGCCGCCACGGGATCCGGCCGGGTGAGCATGTCCAGCAGCACGCTCTGCAGCAGGCGCGACGTCCACCCCGGGCCCAGCATCCGGCGCGCGATCACGCGGTCCAGCACCCGAGCCGGGCCACCCATGGCGGCGATGCGCAGGTCGGGCCCGTGGGACTTCGAGAAGCTGCGCACGTGGACGACCTGATCGGGCAGCCAGCGCGCGAGCGTCACCGCGGGCGCCATCGCGATGAGGCCGGAGTGGTCGTCCTCGAGGACGAGCACCCGGTCGCCGTCGCGCGCCGCGCGGATCGCACCCGCGAGCTGCTGGGCCCGCATCGCGGTCATCGAAGCGCCGGTCGGGTTCTGCGCCCGCGGCTGCAGCAGCACCGCCGACGGATGCCGCGCGAGGGCCCGGGTGAGGGATGCGGGCACCATCCCCTCGTCGTCGACCTCGACCGGCACGGCCTCGGCACCGAGGGCGTCCAACAGGTCGAAGAAGTAGGGGTAGCCGGGAGACTCGATCGCCACCCGGTCGCCGAAGCGCACGGTCTGTTCCATCACCCTCGCGATGCCGTCCATCGCGCCGTCGACGACCGTGAGCGTCTCCACCCGCGAGGGCCAGCTCTCCCGCAGCACGTCCGCGAGCTCGGGAAGGACCGGGACGTCGTGGTATCTCCCCGCCCCCGCCCGCAGATCGACGCGCTCGAACGCCGCGCGCAGGGGTGGCAGGAGGGCGGGGTCGGGCATGCCGGACGCCAGATCCCAACCTGCGGGCGCCGTACCCGACAGGCCCTTCACGCGGGGGGTGAGCCAGGCCCGACGAGGCGCGCGCACGAAGCTCCCCGCCCTCCCCCTGGAGACGATGACGCCCGCGCGGGCGAGCGCCTGCCAGGCGGCGCTGACCGTCGCGGGGCTCACCGAGAGGGCCGCCGCGACCTCGCGCACCGTGGGCAGACGGTCGCCGGGGGCGAGCACGCCGTCGGTCACCAGACGTCCCAGTTCGCGGGCGATCCCCTCGGGACTGCGCTCGCCGGCCGCGGCGATCCGTGCTCCGACCGGGTCTTTCACCGATTCGCTCACGGGTGCACCATTAACCATCACGTCACAGGCTGAAACCGAAGAGAAATGTTCAGTCAGAAAGATAACAGAACGGGGATGACCCGCCGGAACCGCTCCGGTCCCCGTCGCTGCCAGGGTCCTCCACGAGAAACAACCGGGAGGCGACGATGACGACGGTGCGCGCAGCGATCACGCAGACGACGTGGACGGGCGACAAGGCGTCCATGCTCGACAAGCATGAACAGTTCGCTCGGGATGCGGCGGCCGCCGGCGCCCAGGTGATCTGCTTCCAGGAGCTGTTCTACGGCCCCTATTTCGGGATCACGCAGGACAAGAAGTACTACCGCTACGCGGAGCCCGTGGACGGACCCGTCGTGCAGCGGTTCGCCGCCCTGGCGAAGGAGCTGTCGCTGGTGATGGTGCTCCCGATCTACGAGGAGCAGCAGACCGGCGTCTACTACAACACCGCCGTCGTGGTGGATGCGGACGGCTCGATCGCGGGCGTCTACCGCAAGAACCACATCCCGCACGTCGAGAAGTTCTGGGAGAAGTTCTACTTCCGTCCCGGAAACCTCGGCTACCCGGTCTTCGACACGGCGGTGGGCAAGGTCGGCGTCATCATCTGCTACGACCGCCACTTCCCCGAGGCATGGCGCGAGCTCGGCCTGAACGGCGCACACCTCGCCTTCAACCCCAACGCGACCAAGCCCGGCCTGTCGAATCGCCTCTGGGAGGTCGAGCAGCCGGCCGCGGCCGTCGCGAACGGATACTTCGTGCTCGCGCCGAACCGCGTGGGCCGCGAGGACAACGAGTACGGCGACGAAGCCGTGACCTTCTACGGCAAGAGCCAGATCGTCGATCCGCGGGGCAACTACGTGGGCGAGCTCGGCTCGGGCGAGCACGAGGAGATCCTCATCCGCGATCTCGACATGGACCTCGTGCAGCAGATGCGCGACGACTGGCAGTTCTTCCGCGACCGCCGGCCCGACACCTACGACGAGATCACGGCCCCCTGAGAGGCGGATCGATCATGACCACCACACTCATCACGGGCGGCACCGTCGTCTCCGCCACAGGCCGCGTGGCGGCCGACGTCCTCGTCGACGGCGAGCGGGTCGTCGCGGTGCTCGCACCCGGCTCCCAGCTCCTGGGCAGCGATCTGACCGCATCCATCGACACCGTCATCGACGCGACCGGCAAGTACGTCATCCCCGGGGGCATCGACGCCCACACCCACATGCAGCTGCCCTTCGGCGGCACGAGCGCGTCCGACACCTTCGAGACGGGCACGCGCGCCGCGGCCTGGGGCGGCACGACCACGATCGTGGACTTCGCGGTGCAGCGCACCGGCGAGCGCGTCCAGGACGGGCTCGCCCATTGGCACGAGCTCGCGGCGGGCAACTGCGCGATCGACTACGGGTTCCATCAGATCGTCGGCGGCGTGGATGCGGACGCTCTGGCGGCCCTGCCGGGACTCATCGACGAGGGCATCACGAGCTTCAAGATGTTCATGGCGTATCCCGGCGTCTTCTACGCGGACGACGCGCAGATCCTTCGCGCCATGCAGGTCGCCGCCGACACGGGCCTGCTCACGATGATGCACGCCGAGAACGGCCCCGTGATCGATGTGCTCGCCGAGCAGCTGGTGGAAGCCGGCAAGACCGATCCCTACTTCCACGGGATCGCTCGCGCGTGGCAGGCCGAGGAGGAGGCGACGCACCGCGCGATCATGCTCGCGAATCTCACCGGCGCACCGCTGTACGTCGTGCACGTGAGCGCGAAGCAGGCCGTCGAGCAGCTCGCCACCGCACGGGACAAGGGCCAGAACGTCTTCGGCGAGACGTGTCCGCAGTACCTGTACCTCTCCCTGGAGGAGCAGTTGGGGGCCTCGAGCGAACAATGGGGGGCGTTCGAGGGTGCCAAGTGGGTCTGCTCCACACCGCTGCGGGCCCGGGCGGAGGGCCACCAGGACCACATGTGGCAGGCGCTGCGCACGAACGACCTGCAGATGGTGTCCACCGACCACTGCCCGTTCTGCATGAAGGGGCAGAAGGAGCTCGGCCTCGGCGACTTCCGCGCGATCCCCAACGGCATCGGATCGGTCGAACACCGCATGGACCTCATGTACCAGGGCGTCGTGACCGGCGAGATCACTCTCGAACGCTGGGTGGAGCTGACCAGCACGACCCCGGCGCGCATGTTCGGGATGTACGGCCAGAAGGGCGTCATCGCGCCCGGCGCGGATGCGGACATCGTGATCTACGACCCCAAGGGCCACACATCGATCGGCGTCGACAAGACCCACCACATGAACATGGACCATTCCGCATGGGAGGGCTTCGAGGTCGACGGCCACGTCGACACCGTCATCGCGCGCGGCAAGGTCGTCGTCGACGCTGGCCGGTACCTGGGGCGGGCCGGCGACGGCCGGTTCGTCAAGCGCGGCCTGAGCCAGTACCTGATCTGATGCGCGCGCTCCGTCCCGGCTCCCCGGCCCTGCTCACCGACCGGAAGGTGTGACCCATGGACTTCGGCGTCGTCCTGCAGACCAACCCGCCCGCATCCCGCACCGTCCAGCTGTCGCAGCTGGCGGAGGCGCACGGTTTCAGCCATGTCTGGACGTTCGACTCGCACCTGCTGTGGGAGGAGCCCTACGTGGTGCACTCGGCCATCCTGAACGCGACCAAGCGCATCACGGTCGGCCCCTTCGTGACCAACCCGGCCACCCGCGACTGGACGGTGACCGCATCCGTGTTCGCGACGCTCAACGAGATGTACGGCAACCGGACGATCTGCGGGATCGGACGCGGGGACTCGGCCGTGCGCGTCACGAACGGCAAGCCGGTCTCGATGTCCGAGCTGCGCGAGTCGATCCACGTCATCCGGGAGCTGGCGAACTCTCGTCCCGTCGAGTACAAAGGCGCGACGCTGCAGTTCCCCTGGAGCCGCGGGTCGGAGCTCGACGTCTGGGTCGCCGCCTACGGTCCGCTCGCGCTGAAGCTGACCGGGGAGGTCGGCGACGGCTTCATCCTGCAGCTGGCCGACCTCGACATCGCGAGCTGGATGATCAAGGTCGTCAAGGATGCCGCCGCCGCTGCCGGTCGCGACCCCGACAGCATCGCGTTCTGCGTCGCAGCCCCCATGTACATCGGCGAGGACCGGCAGCACATGCGCGACCAGTGCCGGTGGTTCGGCGGCATGGTCGGCAACCACGTCGCCGACATCGTCGCCAAGTACGGCACGTCGGGCGAGGTTCCGCAGGCGCTCACCGACTACATCGCGGGACGCACCGGCTACGACTACAACAGCCACGGCAGGGCGGCCAACGACCACGTCGACTTCGTGCCGGACGAGATCGTCGACCGGTTCTGCCTGCTCGGCACCGCCGAGGAGCACATCGCCAAGCTCGAGGCACTGCGGGAGATCGGGGTCACCCAGTTCGCGGGCTACCTGCAGCACGACAACAAGGAGGAGACGATGCGCGTGTACGGCGAGCGCGTCATCCCCGCCCTGACCGAGCACATCACGGCGAAGCGATGAGGACGCGCCGCGCGGCCGCCGCGATCTGGGGCGTGGTGGGCGTCGCGGCCGTCGTCGCCCTGTGGGAGCTCTACAAGTTCCTGGGCCCCGCCGAGGGGGTCGTGATCGGAGGAGTCACGGTCCTTCCGCGCACCACCGACATCGCGATGCCCCACATCTGGGACATGGTCGCCCGGGCGTTCGAGCCCACCACCCGAGCCGCTC
Organism: Microbacterium sp. RG1; assembly: GCF_005347485.1. Classification (NCBI taxonomy): domain Bacteria; kingdom Bacillati; phylum Actinomycetota; class Actinomycetes; order Micrococcales; family Microbacteriaceae; genus Microbacterium; species Microbacterium sp. RG1. Next base: position 2,117,674 of record NZ_CP034121.1, read on the forward strand.
AGACCGTCCCCCTCTGGCTGACGACAGCGCAGGCCGCGGCGGTGACCCTCGGAATCACGGCTGTGGGGTGGCTCGTCGGCGTGTTCTTCGGCCTCGCGATCGCGACCCTGATGCAACGCTTCCGCACCGCGGAGTCCGCCATCCTGCCGTGGGTCGTGCTCAGCCAGACCGTTCCCCTCATCGCTCTGGCGCCCGTCGTCCGCAACTGGGGGACCCAGTTGGAGTTCGGCGGGTTCCGCTGGGAGAACTGGATGTCGGTGGCGGTGATCTCCAGCTACCTCGCGTTCTTCCCCGTGGCGGTCGGCGCCCTGCGCGGACTCTCCTCCCCCGATGCGGCACACCTCGATCTCATGCGCGCCTACGGCCTCGGCTGGTGGCGCACCTACGTGCGCCTGCGCCTGCCCGCGAGCGTCTCCTATCTTCTGCCTGCGCTGCGGCTGGCGGCGGCGAACGCCGTCGTCGGCACAGTGGTCGCGGAGGTGTCCATCGGGATGCGGGGCGGCATCGGGCGAGCGATCGTCGAGTTCGCCGCGACCGCGAGCTCCGACCCTCCCAAACAGTGGTCTCCCATCCTCGGCGCTGTGCTCGTGGGCCTCGTGGCCGCGGGCTTCGTGGCCCTCATCGGCCTCGCACTGCGCCGCTATCGCAGATCAGAGGTGAACGGATGACGTCGATCGACACACCCGCCGCGCCGGCGGCCCCGGCCGCTGTGAGGGTCGCTGCCGCGACCAAGACCTTCCGCAGTGGTCGCGGCGCGATCGTGCAGGCGCTGACCGACATCGACCTGACGGTCGCGGCGGGCGAGTTCGTCTCGCTCATCGGACCGAGCGGATGCGGGAAGTCCACGCTTCTTCGCCTCATCGCCGACCTCGACACGCCCTCATCCGGCGAGGTGCACGTCTTCGGCAAACCCGCACGCCGTGCCCGGCTGGACCAGGACTACGGCATCGCCTTCCAGCAGGCGGGACTGCTGCCGTGGCGCACGGTCCGCGCGAACATCGCGCTGCCGTTGGAGCTCCACGCGACGAACCGAGCGTTGCGGCAGGCACGGACGCAAGAACTGCTCGAGCTGGTGGGGCTCGCCGACTTCGCGGACAAGTTCCCCGACCAGCTCTCCGGCGGCATGCAGCAGCGCGTCGCGATCGCCCGAGCCCTGGCGGAGAAACCACGACTCCTCCTGATGGACGAGCCCTTCGGCGCGCTGGACGAGATGACCCGCGAGACGATGCAGACCGAGCTCGCCCGCATCTGTGCCGAGACGGGCGCCGCCGTGGTCTTCGTCACCCACTCGATTCCCGAAGCCGTGTTCCTCTCGGACCGCGTCGTGGTGATGTCGCCGCGTCCGGGGCGGATCACGGAGATCCTCGCGATGGGTCTCCGCGGCGAGCGCACCGATGAACTGCGCGAGGAATCGCTGTTCTTCGAGCGGGTCAGTGCCGTGCGCGAGGCTCTGCACGGCACCCCGCGCAGCGGCGCCCGCGGGGTGGAGACGCGATGAGAGCCGCACGGTGGCAGACGGTCGCGGCGCCCCTCGCGCTCGGCGTCGTCGCGCTCGCGTTGTGGCAGCTATGCGTGACAGCCTTCGCGATCCGTCCCTTCGTCATCCCCGGACCGCTCGCGATCGCAGCGCAGTTCGGCCAGCGCACCGAGGTGATCTGGACCGCGAGTCTCGCCACCGCGACGAACGCGCTGGTCGGGCTCGTCGCGGGGACCGTCATCGGAACCCTGTTCGCGATGCTCGCCGCCGCCTGGCGCCCGATCGACCAGCTCACCGCCCCGATCGTCACCGCACTCGCGGTGGTTCCCATCGTGGCCCTCGCTCCCGTCTTCTACGCGATGTTCGGGGCCGGCGCGAACACCGGCCGCCAGTTGATCGCCGCCATCGCCGTCTTCACGCCGGTGTACTTCAACGTGCTGCGAGGGCTGCGCCAGGCGCGCCCCATCCACCGCGACCTGATGCGCGCGTACGCCGCGACCGCCGCCCAGACCACACGCGCGGTGACGCTGCCCGCGGCCCTGCCGTTCTTCTTCACGGGGCTGCGCATCGCCTCCTCGCTGGCGGTCATCTCGGCTCTCGTGGCCGAGTACTTCGGCGGCCCCGTCTCGGGGCTCGGTAAGGCCATCACCTCGGCCGTCTCCTCCAGCAACTATCCGCTCGCCTGGGCGTTCGTGCTCGGCGCGATCCTCACCGGCCTCGTGTTCTACTGCGCCACCTATCTGCTCGAGTACGTCGTGATGGCGCGACGCCGAGTGTCCTGACCCACCGCGACCGCGGTTGGAAACCCACCCGAACCACAGGCACCACCAGAGGAGGAAGCACCATGAGACACAGCACCCGGATGCTCGTCGGCGCCGGCGCGATGGCAGTGACCGCCGCGCTCGCGCTGACCGGCTGTTCGTCGGGCGGCGACGCCGCGACGGACGACGCCACCACGGCCGACGGCCTCACGCCCGTCACCCTTCAGCTGCAGTGGGTGGCGCAGGCGCAGTTCGCGGGCTACTACGCAGCGGTCGCCGAGGGGTACTACGAGGACGAGGGCCTGGATGTCACCATCCAGGAAGCCGGCACCGACACCGTCCCGATCGACGTCCTCGCGTCGGGCAACGCGGACTTCGCGATCTCCTGGGTCCCGAAGGTGCTCGGCTCGATCGAGCAGGGCACCAACGTCACGGACATCGCGCAGATCTTCGAGCGCAGCGGCACGACGCAGATCTCCTTCAAGGACAAGGGCATCACCGAGCCCGCCGACCTCGCCGGGCACACGGTGGGCAGCTGGGGCTACGGCAACGAATGGGAACTGTTTGCGGGGATGCAGAAGGCGGGCATCGACACCTCCACGGGCATCAGCCTGGTGCAGCAGGCCTTCGACATGAACGGCTTCCTCGCCGGCGACATCGACGCGGCGCAGGCGATGACGTACAACGAGTACGCCCAGGTTCTCGAATCGGTCAACCCCGCCACCGGTGAGCTCTACCAGCCGGAAGATCTGAACGTCATCGACTGGAACGAGTACGGCACGGCGATGCTCCAGGACGCGATCTGGGCCGATGCCGGCCGCCTGGCCGACGACCCTGCCTACGCCGACACGGCGGTGAAGTTCATCAAGGCGTCCATCAAGGGATGGGTGTACGCGCGCGACAACGCCGAGAAGGCCGCCCAGATCGTGACCGAGGCCGGCTCCACGCTCGGGGCGAGCCACCAGCTGTGGATGACCAACGAGGTGAACAAGCTGATCTGGCCCTCCACGAGCGGGGTCGGAATGATCAACTCCGATGCGTGGCAGCAGACGGTCGACATCGCTCTGAACACGAAGAACGACACCGGTTCTACGATCATCACGACGGATCCGCCCGAGACGGCGTACTCGAACGACTACGTCGAGAAGGCGCTGGCCGAGTTGAAGGACGAAGGAGTCGACGTCGACGGTGCCGGCTTCACGCCCCTGACGGTCACGCTGAAGAAGGGCGGCGAGTAGAACACCCCCGGTCGCCCGGGGGCGGAGGGATCCGCGCCCGGGCGACCGGCCACCACTCGAACGAGGGATGCAGGCCATGAGCACCACTGACACCACCACCGATCTCGACCGCCGCGCGTGGGAGCTCGACCGCGCCCATGTGTTCCATTCCTGGTCGGCGCAGGCGGCGCTCGATCCGCTCGTCATCGCCGGCGGGCAGGGCACCCGCGTCTGGGATCACGCCGGCACGCGCTACCTCGACTTCTCGAGCCAGCTCGTGAACGTCAACATCGGCCACCAGCATCCGGCCGTCGTCGAGGCGATCGCCCGGCAGGCGGGGCTGCTCACGACCATCGCGCCGTCCACGGCGAACCTGACGCGGGGGGAGGCGGCCGAGCGCATCATCGCGCGCGCCCCCGAAGGATTCCACAAGGTGTTCTTCACCAACGGCGGTGCCGACGCGAACGAGAACGCGATCCGCATGGCACGGCTCGTGACTGGCCGCGACAAGGTGCTCTCCCGCTACCGCTCCTACCACGGCAACACCGGGGCAGCCATCGTGGCCACGGGCGACTGGCGCCGCATCCCGAACGAGTACGCACGCGGACACGTGCACTTCTTCGGCCCCTACCTCTACCGTTCGGAGTTCTGGGCGACGACGCCCGAGGAGGAATGCGCCCGTGCCCTCCACCATCTCGAACGGGTCGTGCAGGCCGAGGGGGCGGCCACGATCGCTGCGATCCTCCTGGAGTCGGTGCCGGGCACCGCGGGCGTGCTCGTGCCGCCGCCTGGCTATCTCGCCGGCGTGCGGGAGATCTGCAACCGGTACGGCATCGTGCTGATCCTCGACGAGGTGATGGCCGGGTTCGGCCGCACCGGCCGCTGGTTCGCCTTCGAGGGCCACGACGTGATGCCCGATCTCATCACCTTCGCCAAGGGGGTGAACTCCGGGTACGTGCCGGTGGGCGGGGTCATCATCTCCGATCCGATCGCGGCGGCCTTCGACGAGCGCGTCTTCCCGGGCGGTCTCACCTATTCCGGCCACCCCCTGGCGGCGGCATCCATCGTCGCGACCCTCGACGCGATGGAGGCGGAGGGGATCGTCGAGAACGCGGCACGAATCGGACGCGATGTCCTGGGTCCGGCCCTGCACGCGCTCGCCGAGAAGCATGACGTCATCGGCGAGGTGCGCGGCGAAGGCGTGTTCTGGGCGCTCGAGCTCGTCGCCGACCGCGCGACACGCGAGCCCCTCGCCGCCTCCGCGATGGGCGCGCTCAAGAAGGACCTCATCGGGCGCGGGCTGCTCCCGTTCGTGCAGGACAACCGCATCCACGTCGTTCCGCCGTGCGTCGTGACCGACGAGGATGTGAGTGAGGCCATCGGCATCTACGACGCAGCCCTCGCGGCCCTCTGATCCCCATGCTTGGGGAACGAGACCACACACCGCTGCGTCGCTCCTCGACGTGCAGGCGAGAAGATACCGCCCACCGGAAAGCCCCTCACCTCGACCAGCGGTCGCAGCGGCATGATGACCGATGAGGATGTGCACGAGGCCATCGGCATCTACGACGCAGCCCTCGCGGCCCTCTGATCCCCACCCACGACGACGTGACAGGAGAAACGACATGACTCACACCCTCGGACACTGGGTATCGGGACGCGACTGGGACGGAGCATCCGAGCGCACGGCACCGGTCTACAACCCCGCGCACGGCACGGTCACGAAGCAGGTGCGGCTGGCGAGCACCGCGGACGTGGATGCGGCGGTGGCCGCCGCCGTGGCCGCCTGGCCGATCTGGCGCGACGCCTCGATCGCCAAGCGCACCTCCGTGCTGTTCGCGTTCCGCGAGCTGCTGAACGCCCGCAAGCAGGAGCTCGCGGAGATCCTCACGGCCGAGCACGGCAAGGTGCTCTCCGACGCCCTGGGCGAGATCGCCCGCGGCCTCGAGGTCGTCGACTTCGCCTGCGGCGTCGGACAGCTGCTGAAGGGCACCTACTCCGAGAACGTCTCCACCGACGTCGACGTCTACACGTTGCGCCAGCCGGTGGGCGTCGTCGGCGTCATCAGCCCCTTCAACTTCCCCGCCATGGTGCCGCTCTGGTTCCTTCCTATCGCGCTCGCGGCCGGCAACGCCGTGGTCCTCAAACCCAGCGAGAAGGACCCCTCCGCCTCGATCTGGCTCGCGCGCCTGTTCGCCGAGGCAGGGCTGCCCGAGGGCGTGCTGACCGTCGTCAACGGCGACAAGGAGGCGGTCGACGCCCTCCTCGTGCACCCCGACATCCGCTCGATCTCGTTCGTCGGCTCCACGCCCATCGCGCAGTACATCTACGCGACCGCCGCCGCCGCGGGAAAGCGCGTCCAGGCGCTCGGCGGCGCGAAGAACCACATGCTCGTGCTGCCCGACGCCGACCTCGACCTCGCCGCGGACGCCGCGGTCAACGCGGGCTTCGGCTCGGCCGGCGAGCGCTGCATGGCCGTCTCCGTGGTCCTGGCGGTGGATGCGGTCGCCGACGCGCTCGTCGCCAAGATCACCGAGCGGATGTCGACCCTGCGCACCGGAGACGGCACCCGCGGCTGCGACATGGGGCCGCTCATCACCCGCGAACACCGCGACAAGGTCGCCGGCTACCTGGATCAGGCCGCATCCGACGGCGCCACGGTCGTCGTCGACGGGCGGGGCATCGACGTCGACGGCGAGGCGGACGGCTTCTGGCTCGGCCCCTCGCTCATCGACCGCGTGCCGCTGGATTCCGCGGTCTACCGCGACGAGATCTTCGGACCCGTCCTCTCGATCGTGCGTGTGAGCGGCTACGAGGAGGCGGTCGACATCATCAACGCCTCGCCCTACGGCAACGGCACCGCGATCTTCACGAACGACGGCGGCGCCGCCCGCCGCTTCCAGCGCGAGGTGCAGGTGGGGATGATCGGCGTCAACGTGCCCATCCCCGTGCCGGTCGCCTACCACTCGTTCGGCGGATGGAAGGCATCCCTGTTCGGCGATGCGAAGGCCTACGGCCCCTACGGCGTCTCGTTCTTCACCCAGGAGAAGGCGATCACGAGCCGCTGGCTGGACCCCTCGCACGGCGGTCTCAACCTGGGGTTCCCGCAGAACGCCTGAGCGCGCATCGCCCGCGGCCCGCGTAGCCTGTTCGCACCATCACCACGCCGCATCCGCGGCCGATTTCGACGATCGGAGGTTCCCATGTCCATCGACGCCGCCCACCCCTCCCGTGAGCTCAAGGCGATCATCGGCGAGCCCGAGGTCGTCGAGGACGCCGCGAGCCTCGCGGTCGGCGTGGAGGACGATCCTGCCTGGCTCGACCTGAAGGACGCCGCCGTCGCGCTGCAGGGCATGCAGGCCAAGGACGGGTCGGTACCTGAGGCGGAGGACCGGACGGCCGCGCGCGTGGAGGTCGAGCGGATCGTCGCGGCCGTGCAGGAGCTCGCTCCGCGCTTCCCGCACGACGCCGACTACCTCCAGGCCCTCGTCGGCGACTTCCTGCGCTGGTCGGCGGAGGACTTCGGCGTGCCGGACTTCTTCGACGCGCTCGTCGCCTTCCAGCCGCAGCAACACCGGGTGGACGGGATGCGCCACCTCGTCGTGTTCCCGATGTACACGCAGAACGGCTCGCCGAACCGCTACATCGAGGCCGTGCTCGTCGAGGTGATCTGGCCCGAGTTCATCGCGCAGCTCGAGACGGAGTACACGAACGCCCTGTTCGTCTCACTCCGACTGGTGGACTTCACGCCGGGCTACGACACGAACTCTGCCGTGCTGTTTCCCGAGACCGTGTCGATGCGGGAGGTGCCCGCGTTCACGTGGGGGGCGATCTTCCAGGACCGCGAGGCGGCGCGCTACCGCAGAGTGGTCGCGGCCGCATCCGAGATCACGAAGCTCGAGCTGCCCGAGGACGCGGCGCGGATGCTCACGGACCAGGCACTCACCGAGCAGACCTTCGTGATGTGGGATCTCATCCACGACCGCACCCACATGCGTGGCGATCTGCCGTTCGACCCGTTCATGATCAAGCAGCGCATGCCGTACTTCCTCTACTCGCTGGAGGAGCTCCGGTGCGATCTGACCGCGTTCCGCGAGTGCGTGCTGATCCGCCGACGCCTCGACGAGCGGGTCGCCGCCGGTGAGCAGCTGAGCGAGGTCGACGAGCGGATGCGGGAGCACGCCGGACTCGTGCTGTACGCGGTGCTCTTCGATCGCATCTTCCGCTTCGCGATCACGGGCACCCGGGTGCGCAACTACGACGGGCTCGGCGGCCAGCTGCTGTTCGCCTGGCTGCACCGCCGCGGCGTGCTGCACTGGACGGACACCCGGCTGCGCATCGACTGGGATCAGGTTCCGGATGCGGTCGTGGCGCTGGCGGATGCGATCGACGAGCTGTACTGGCGTTCGATCGACCGCCCGAAGACGGCGCACTGGCTGGCGGCCTACGAGCTCGTGAGCTCGGTCGTGACCCCGCATCCGGCCTCGGTGTGGGCGCGGGGCCTCCCGGACGAGGTGCTGTCTGGCCCGCCCGCCGGCTTCACCGATCAGGTGCTGACCGACGAGTTCCCCCTGTCGATGTTCTACGAGGCGCTGGAGAAGAAGATGCGCGACGTCATCGCCTCCACCGCCGGCATCCGCGCCGCCGACTGACCCGCCGTAGCGGCTCGCCGCCGCATCCGCTCATCAGGAGAAATCCGTTGTGCAGGACGATTCCGCGGGGATCGTCCTGCACAACGGTGATCTCCTGCACGAGGGCCGCCCGACCCGGCGTACGGATGCAGGGGCGGCCGACGTAGATTGGACGATTGTGACGACTCTGCATGACACCGCCGTGCGCGGCTTCGCCTCCGACAACTACTCCGGCGTGCACCCCGAGGTGCTGGCCGCGATCGCCGCCGCCAACGAGGGGCACCAGATCGCCTACGGCGAGGACGTCTACACAGCCCGCCTGCAGGAGGTCGTCGGCGCGCACTTCGGCGAGCGTGCGGAGGCGTTCCCCGTCTTCAACGGCACCGGCGCGAACGTCACCGGCCTGCAGTCGATGCTGCCTCGCTGGGGTGCGGTGATCGCCGCATCCACCGCGCACATCAACGTCGACGAGGGCGGTGCGCCGGAGCGCGTGGGAGGCATGAAGCTTCTGACCGTCCCCTCGCCCGACGGCAAACTCACCCCCGAGCTCGTCGACCGCGAGGCCTGGGGCTGGGGCGACGAGCATCGCGCGCAGCCGCTCGTGGTCTCGATCACGCAGACCAGCGAGCTCGGCACGCTTTACACCCCGGATGAGATCCGCGCCCTCGCCGATCACGCGCACGAGCGCGGGATGCGGCTGCACCTCGACGGGGCCCGCATCTCCAACGCGGCGGCCGCCCTCCGCGTGCCGCTCGCCGCCTTCACGACCGACGCGGGCGTCGACGTCGTGAGCCTGGGCGGCACGAAGAACGGCGCGCTGGGCGCGGAGGCGATCGTCGTGCTCGACCCCGCCGCATCCACCGGTCTCACGTATCTGCGCAAACTCAACATGCAGCTGGCCTCGAAGATGCGCTTCGTCTCGGCGCAGCTCGTGGCGCTCTACGAGGGCGATCTCTGGCTGCGCAACGCCTCGCACGCGAATGCGATGGCCCAGCGCCTGCGCCAGGGCGTGGATGCGGGGCTCGCCGACGGCTCGATCCGCGGCGTCTCGTTCACGCACCCCACCCAGGCCAACGGCCTGTTCGCGATCCTGCCCGAGGGCGTGGCGGATCGCCTGCGCGAGAGCTTCCGGTTCTACGACTGGGGCCCCGCCGACGGAGGCTCGGATCAGCGCGAGAGCGATGATCCGAGTGGCGGTGGGGAGGATGAAAGCCGCCGCGAGGTGCGCTGGATGTGCTCGTTCGACACGACCGAGGACGACATCGACGCGTTCGTCGCCGCGATCGTCCGCGAGACCACCCGCTGACGCGTGCTCAGGCGCCGGAGGGGCGCCCCAGCACGAACGACGCCACCGACGGGCGCCAGTGGCGGGCCACGTAGTCGACGGCCTCGTCGACCCCGAGCGCGCGCGACGAATTGCCGACCCGCACCCACAGTTCACGGGTCGAGCCGCCATCCTTGGGCTGCGTGACGAACACGGGCTTGCCCGACGGCCGGCACTGCACGAGACACACGACGACACCGTCGCCCGCTGTCCCGAAACGGATGCGGGGAAGCGCTGCGGCGTTGCGGCCGAGCGAGGTGGAGAGCATGTCGCGCAGCCACAGCTCGAAGCGGTCGTGGTCGGGCGTGCGCAACGTCTGCAGGTCGCGCTCGAGACCCACCGCCTCGCCCGCATCGTTCGCGCCGATCACGAGGAGACCGCCGCGCGAGTTGAGGAACGCCGCCACGGTCTTCGCGACGGCGAGCTCCATGCGCGGATCCTTGCGCGACTCGCGCACGTTCCAGCGGGCGGTCTCCTTGAACTCCCGGCGCTCTGACTCGCCCGCGGCGAGCACCGCCGCCGCATCCGGCATCGTGCTCGTCCCGCGCACCGCCGCCACCGCCCCCGCGACCAGGAAGGACAGCCCGAGACTCGCGCCCGTCGCCAGCAGCAGGGTGCTCGGCATCCACAGGCGCTGCCCCGGGATGAACAACCCGGAGATCAGGGCACCGGCGCTCACCCCGAGCACGCCGATGAGGGTCATCGTCGCCGTGCCGAGCGACAGCCGTTCACCGAACAGCCGACGCAGCAGCATCGCGATGCCGTAGGCGACGAGCAGGACGACCGGCAGCGCGACGGCGAAGTCGACGAGCGAGGGACTCGCAGGGAACGAGGATGCGGCGAGCGGCATGTCAGCGCAGAGCGCCGACGCTGGCCAGGCCCAGGCGGATGAGGGTTCCCCGGCCGCCCTCCATCTCGGCCGCGAGCGCGTCGGATGCGGCCTCCGCCGGCTCCATCCAGGTCACCTCGAGGGCGTCCTGGCGCGGCTCGCACGTGCCCGTGACCGGCACCACGAAGGCGAGCGAGACCGCGTGCTGACGATCGTCGTGGAACGCGCTCACACCGGGGAGGGGGAAGTACTCCGCGACCGTGAACGGCGTCGGGCTGGGCGGCAGCATCGGAAAGGCCATCGGGCCCAGATCGTTCTCGAGGTGTCGGAAGAGCGCGTCGCGCACGGTCTCGCCGTAACGCACTCGTCCCGACACGATCGTGCGCGTCATCTCGCCCAGCGGCGTCGCCCGCAAGAGGATGCCCACCTGCGTCACCACGCCCATGCCGTCGGTGCGCACCGGGATCGCCTCGACGTAGAGCATCGGCAGTCGGCGTCGCGCTTCGGCGAGCTCGACGTCGCTCAGCCACGCCGGATTGCCGGCACTTCCCGGCAGCCCCCCGAGACCCAGGGGATCGCGCGACGAGTCGTCGCCGGGCTCGTGGGGATCAGGATCGGGCGTGCGGACCGGCATGCCTCCTGTATACCCCACACGCCGGCCTCACATGGCGGATGGGGGTGGTGGGTAAGAGGATGGAGCGATGGATGCCACCCCGATGCTCGACGACGACGCCGTGCTGTTCTCCGACGACGACGACACCGCCGATCGCCCGCTGCTGGTTCTGCTGCACGGCTACGCGAGCGACGAACGCGACCTCTTCTCCCTGGCGTCGCATCTGCCGGCCGAGTACCGCATGGCCGCCGTGCGCGCGCCGCTCGCACCACCGTGGCCGTCACCGGGCTACTCGTGGTACCCGATCGAGGGCCTCAACGGCCGTGACGCGGGAGCGATCACCGCCGGTGCGGACGCGCTCATCACCTGGCTGGATCGCACGAGCACGGCCGAGACCGTCGGACTCCTGGGGTTCTCGCAGGGCGGCGCCGTCTCGCTGCAGGCCCTGCGCCGGCAGCCCGACCGCTTCGCATTCGCGGTGAATCTCAGCGGCTACGTCACCCCGGGTGAGCTCGACACGGATGCTGCGCTCGCCGCGCGGCGCCCGCCGGTGTTCTGGGGGCGCGGTTCCGCCGACGAGGCGATCCCCGCTCCCCTCATCACCCACACCGCGCAGTGGCTGCCCGATCACGTCGACCTCACCGGGCGCCTGTACCCCGGCCTCGGCCACTCCGTCAGCGCGGAGGAGCTCGTCGATATCCGGGCGTTCCTCGTGCGTCAGCTCGGCTGACCCCTTGCTCGGTCTGGACATCGCCCGCCGCGGTCGGTAGGGTCTTCGAGTCCTGCCCCTTCCGAAAGGTCGAACCGGTGTACTTCCTCGACGGCTTCCAGCCCACGCGCTGACCCCGTCGATCACCGTGCCCGCGGGCACCCGGGTGTCAGTGCTTCCACCGACATCCTGGGAGGCACCATGCCCGCTCTCTCCGCCGCGGTCGTCCTCGACCGCCTCTCCTTCTCGTGGCCGGACGGCACGGCCGCTCTGAGGGAGGTCTCCGGCACGTTCGGCACCGGAACCACGGGTCTCGTCGGACGCAACGGCTCCGGCAAGACCACCTTGCTGCGCCTGATCGCGGGCGAGCTGCATCCGACATCCGGTCACCTCGGCGTCGACGGCGACGTGGCCGTGCTGCCGCAGCGGCTCACCCTGGATGCCGACCGTCCCGTCGCCGACCTGCTGGGTCTGGGCGAGGTGCTGGCCGCTCTGCGCGCGATCGAGGCGGGCGACGTCGACGCGCGCCACTTCGACACGATCGGCGACGACTGGGACGCGGAAGCCCGCGCCGTCGCCGCGCTCGATGCCGCCGGGCTTCCCGGCGATGCGCTCGACCGGCGCGTCGGCCAGCTCTCCGGCGGCGAAGCCGTGCTCGTCGCGACGGCGGGACTGCGGGCCCGCCGGGCGGCGGTGACCCTTCTCGACGAGCCGACCAACAATCTCGACCGTGCGGCGCGCGCCCGGCTGCGCGATCTGCTCGCGGACTGGCCGGGCGCCCTGATCGTCGTGAGCCACGACGTGGCGCTTCTGGACGGGATGGCCGAGACGGCGGAGCTGTATGCGAACCGCCTCACGCGTTTCGGCGGAGGCTACCGCGCGTGGCGCGAGCATCTGGCGAACGAGCAGGATGCGGCACGCGCCGCCGAGCGCACGGCCGCATCCGCCGTGCGGCGCGAGAAGCGCCAGCGGATCGAGGCGGAGACGACGCTCGCACGACGCGCCAGGACGGCGCACAAGGCGCAGGTCGAGAAGCGCGTACCCAAGATCATCGCCGGTGGCCGTAAGCACGCGGCGCAGGTGTCGGCGGGCAAGCTCCGCGGCATGGTCGCCGATCGTGAATCCGCCGCGCGCGACGCGCTCGATACGGCGGAGCGGCGCGTGCGCGACGACGAGAGCGTGCATCTAGATCTGCCCGACCCGCAGGTCGCTGCGGGCAGGCGCCTCGCCGAGATCGGCGACGGCGACCGCACCTGGACGGTGCAGGGCCCCGAGCGGATCGCGATCGTCGGATCGAACGGCGCCGGCAAGTCGACTCTCCTCGAGCGACTGGCGGGGAGAACCGCGCACGGCTCAGCCGGAACGGGCCCGGACGGGGAAGGCGACCGGCAGGTCGGCCCGGTCTGGCTGAGTTCTGCTCGTGCGGTTCTGCTCACGGAACGGGTGGGATACCTTCCGCAGCGCCTGGATGGGCTCGACGACGACGCGACCGTGCTGTCGACCGTCGCCGATGCGGCACCGACGATGCCGACCGCAGAGCTGCGCAACCGTCTAGCGCGGTTCCTGCTGCGAGGCGCGACCGTCGACCGCACCCTCGCCACCCTCTCCGGCGGCGAGCGGTTCCGAGTCTGCCTGGCGCGTCTGCTGCTCGCCGATCCGCCGCCGCAACTGCTCCTGCTCGACGAGCCGACCAACAACCTCGATCTGGAGACGGTCGACCAGCTCGTCGATGCGCTCTCCGCCTATGGCGGAGCGCTCGTCGCGGTCAGCCACGACGACGAGTTCCTCTCCCGCCTGGGCATCGACACGGTCCTCGAGATCGAGGAGGAGGGGATGCGGGAGGTGCGACAGAGCGACGCCGCATCATAGGACGCACAAAGGAATCCCAAAGCGCGCGCCTCATCGGATCTCTCATGATCGGTTCAACATCCCTCGCCGACATGTCAGGAGACGATCATGAAGCGCATCCCCGATGCCGAGCAGACCCTCCGGGGCCCCGCCTACGAAGGCAGGCTGCTGGACCGGCCGGACGAGGAGGTCGTCGACCAGGGCGCACCCTTCGATGTCCGCACGCTCATCACCCGGCGCGGAGTCCTCGGGCTGGTGGGGGTGGGCTTGGGCACGGCGGCGCTGGCCGCGTGCGCACCCGTCAGCTCCGCCAGCACCACGAGCTCGACGTCGACGCCCACCGCGACGCCGTCTGCATCGTCCACCAGCGCAACGACGACGACCGCGCTGCCGGCGGGAGAGATCCCGGACGAGACGGCAGGACCGTACCCGGGCGACGGCTCCAACGGACCCGACGTGCTCGAGCAGAGCGGCATCGTGCGCAGCGACCTGCGCACCAGCATCGGCTCTTCGACGGCCGTCGACGGAGTGCCGTTGACCTTCACCTTCACCATCACCGACATGGCGAACGGCGACACCCCATTCACCGGAGTCGCCGTGTATGCCTGGCACTGCGACGCCCAGGGCCGCTACTCGATGTACTCCGAAGGGGTCGAGGACGAGACGTGGCTGCGCGGTGTGCAGGTGGCGGATGCGAACGGGCAGGTGACCTTCACTTCGATCGTCCCCGCCTGCTACAGCGGCCGCTGGCCCCACATCCACTTCGAGGTGTACCCGAGCATCGACGACATCACCGATGCGTCGAACGCCATCGCCACCTCGCAGATGGCAATCCCCGAGTCAATGACGACCGACGTATACGCGCAATCCGCCTACGAAGGCTCACTGCAGAATCTCTCCCAGGTGTCTCTGTCCAACGACAACGTGTTCGGCAACGACAGCGCCGCTCTCCAGCTCCCCACGGTGTCCGGTGATGCGTCGAACGGCTACTCGACGACCCTCACCGTCCGCGTCGACACCACCACCACTCCCTCCGCCGGCGCCGCGCCCGGCGGCGGCCGCTGACCGAAAGGATCCGTCATGTTCCAGAACCTCACCGGATGGCACGCGCTCATCGTGCTGGCCATCGTCCTGCTCATCTTCGGCGCAGCCAAGCTGCCGGCGCTCGCGCGCAGTGTGGGCCAGTCCGTCCGCATCCTCCGGTCCGAATCCACGGAGCCCCCCGTTGCGGCACCGGCTGCGCCCGAGCGCGTCGACCTCGCCCCCGCGCAGCACGAGACCGACGACCGTCTCCGCACCGGTTCGAGCTCATGAGCGCCACCGTCGCACCGCCGGCCGGCATGCCGCTTCGCACGCACATGCGCGAGCTGCGACAGCGGGCGACGCGGGCGACGGTGGCCATCGTGCTCGGCGTGGTCGTCGGGTTCGCCCTCTCCGGCAACCTGCTGGATATCGTGCGCGTGCCGATCGAGCAGATCGCGGCGACACGGGACGCGAGCCTGAATTACACGAGCATCACCGGGGCTTTCGATCTGCGGCTGCGCGTCGCCCTCATCGCCGGGCTCGCCCTGTCGAGCCCGGTGTGGATCGCCGAGATCTTCGGATTCGTCGCCCCCGGCCTCACCCGTCGGGAGAAGCGCTACCTGTTCGGCTTCTTCGCCGCCGCGCTACCGCTCTTCCTCGTCGGCGCGGCCTTCGGTCTCGCACTGTTCCCGCACATGGTGGAGCTGTTGAGCTCCTTCGCCGCTGCGGAGGACTCCACCGTCCTCGACGCGTCGACGTACGTCGACTTCGTCCTCAAGATCGTGGTCGTGTGCGGGATCGCCTTCGTCGCGCCGGTTCTGCTGGTTCTGCTCAACGCACTCGGCATCCTCCCCTCGCGCACCATCGCTCGGAGTTGGAGGTGGGTGGTCGTGGCCATCGTTCTCTTCAGCGCGATCGCCACCCCTGCCGCGGACATCCTGTCGATGTTCGTGGTGGCCGTCCCGCTCGTCGTGCTCTTCGCCGGCGCATGGGCGGTCACAGCCGTAAATGACCGCCTCGACGCGCAGCGGAAGAGTCATACCCTGACCTCGAGAGGAGAAGACCGTGTTCGGACTCACGGTTGAGAAGCTGTTCCTCGTCATCCTGCTCGCGACGCTCGTCTTCGGCCCGCATCGCCTGCCCGAGGCTGCTCGAGCTCTGGCTCAGTTCCTCCGCAGGACGCGCGGCGCGATCGAGGCGGGCCGCGATCGGGTGATCGCGGAGACCGGGTTGCGTCAAGAGGACTGGCGCGAGCTGGATCCGCGACGATACGACCCTCGCCGTATCGTCCGTGAGGCGCTGACAGCGCCCGACGTTCCCCCGGTCACGGCAGCGGCCGACCCGGCGACGCCGACGCCGATCACGTGGCGGATCGAAGGGACCTCGGCCCATCCCCGACGCGTGCAGGTACGGCAGACGCAGCCGTCCAGCGAGGGCGACGGCTGATCAGCGGCCGCCGTCGCGCCCCGCTCCTCCGATGCCGGGCGCACCCGGCTGTCCATAGGGCCCGTGGTCCGCGGTTGCACGATGGTCCTGAATCGGACGCACCGACGAGCCGACGCCGCGCATCATGCGCCACACCGACACGGCGGTGATCGCGCCGATCACCACCACCACGGCCAAGATCACCGCGAGGCTCTGCGTGACGATGCCCAGGACCACGGCGAGCACGGCGGCGAGTGCCAGCATCCCGAGCACGACCCCCAGGATGGCGCCGATCGATGGGCGCCGGAGGGGCTGCTGCTCGTCGTACGGCGATGTGTCGTTCGTCATCCGTTCGCTCCCGTCGATGAAGAGCCCCCCACGTTACCCAGACCCACCGTGTTCGGCTGGCCGAGCGGCCCGAACTGTTCATAACCCGGACGCTCGCCGGGGCGGTGCTGCGGCGGCGGAGTATCGCGCAGGACGCGAGGCACCCACAGCGCGCCGAGCACGACGACGACGGCGCCGGCGATGATCGCGGCGACCAGGCTCTGGGTGATGGCGGCGGTGAAGCCGCCGATGATGCCGGCCAGGACCAGCATGAGGGCAGCGAAGGCCACGATGCGCCACGCCGAGGAGCGCACCGGGCGATCGTTCTCGTGTGTCGTGTCCATGTCTGCCACGGTAGGCGCAGCGCTGCGCCCTCACACCCCCGTTGACCTCGGCACCGTCGGCGTCTACGCCTGCGCTCTGAGCGCAATCCCCGCCCAGGTGTCGGCGGCTACGTCCACAATGATCGGGTGAGTGATGTGCTCGGCCAGTTCTCGCCTGCCACGCAGGACTGGTTCCGGGGCGCCTTCGCCGCTCCGACCGATGCGCAGGCAGGGGCCTGGCACGCGATCTCGCAACGACGCCACGCGCTCGTGGTCGCCCCCACCGGCTCCGGAAAGACACTGTCGGCCTTCCTCTGGGCGATCGACAGCGTGTTCCGCGAGCGGACGGCGTCGCCGACCCCCGCGAAGGATGAGCCGCGCACCCGCATCCTCTACATCTCTCCGTTGAAGGCGCTCGGCGTCGACGTGGAGCGCAACCTCCGCTCGCCCCTCGTGGGAATCGGGCAGTCCGCCCGGCGCCTGGGCCTCGCCGCGCCCGACGTGCGCGTCGGTGTGCGCTCCGGAGACACCACGTCCTCGGACCGACGCAAGCTCGTGAGCGATCCGCCCGACATCCTCATCACCACACCCGAGTCGCTCTATCTGATGCTCACGAGCCAGGCGTCCGAGACCCTGCGCGGCGTGCACACCGTCATCATCGACGAGGTGCACGCGGTGGCTGCCACCAAGCGCGGAGCGCACCTGGCCGTCAGTCTCGAACGCCTCGACGCGCTGCTCGAGACTCCGGCGCAGCGCATCGGCCTGTCGGCGACCGTCCGCCCGATCGACGAGGTCGCACGGTTCCTCGGGGGTGCGGCGCCCGTCGACATCGTCGCCCCGCGCGCCACCAAGGCCTTCGACATGACCGTCGTGGTGCCCGTCGACGACATGCTGCATCCGCCGCCTCCTCCCGGGCAGCAGGCCGAAGCCGAGGGCGAGGACTGGTTCGCGTCGGGCGGGGGCGAGAGCACCGAGGTCACGGGCTCGCTGTGGCCGCACGTCGAAGAGGCGATCGTCGACCGCATCCTCCAGCACCGTTCGACGATCGTCTTCTCGAACTCCCGCCGGCTCGCCGAGCGCCTCACCGGCCGTTTGAACGAGATCTACAGCGAACGGCTGGGGCTCGACCTGCCCGACCCCGCCGTGCCGGCGGCGATGATGGCGCAGGCGGGGGCCACCGCGGGCGCCGAACCGGTGCTCGCCAAGGCGCATCACGGCTCCGTGTCCAAAGAGCAGCGCGCCATCGTCGAGGACGAGCTGAAGTCGGGCGTGCTCCGCTGCGTCGTCGCCACGAGCAGCCTGGAGCTCGGCATCGACATGGGAGCGGTCGATCTGGTGATCCAGGTCGAGGCGCCGCCATCGGCCGCATCGGGACTGCAGCGCATCGGTCGCGCCGGTCACCAGGTCGGCAAGGTCAGCCGCGCGGCCCTGTTCCCGAAGCACCGCGGCGACGTGCTGCACACCGCGATCGTCACCGAACGGATGCTGGCGGGTCGGATCGAGTCGATCCGCGTGCCGCAGAACCCGCTCGACATCCTCGCCCAGCAGACCGTCGCGGCCGCCGCACGGGGAGCGATCGAGGTCGAGGACTGGTTCGAGACCGTGCGGCGCAGCGCACCGTTCCGGACGCTCCCCCGCTCCGCCTACGAGGCGACGCTCGATCTTCTGGCGGGTCGATACCCGTCCGACGAGTTCGCGGAGCTCCGGCCGCGGCTCGTGTGGGATCGCGATCACGGCACGCTCACGGGCCGTCCGGGCGCGCAGCGGATCGCGGTGACCAGCGGCGGCACGATCCCCGACCGCGGCCTGTTCGGCGTGTTCGTCGCGGGTGAGAGCCAGAACGCCCGCGTCGGAGAGCTCGACGAGGAGATGGTCTACGAGTCGCGGGTGAACGACGTGTTCACGCTCGGCACGACCAGCTGGCGCATCGTCGAGATCACGCACGACCGCGTCAACGTGGTGCCCGCGTTCGGCCAACCCGGCAAAGTCCCGTTCTGGCACGGCGACGGGCTCGGCAGACCGGCAGAGCTCGGCGAGGCACTGGGCGCCTTCTCGCGTGAGGTCTCGGCCGCCGAGCCCGCCCGCGCCCGGGAACGCCTGACCGAGGCCGGGCTGGACGCCTTCGCGCAGGACAACCTGCTCGCCTACCTCGCAGAGCAGCGCGAGGCGACCGGTTCGGTCCCCACCGATCGCTCGCTCACGGTGGAGCGCGGGCGCGACGAGGTCGGCGACTGGCGCGTCATCCTCCATTCCCCGTACGGCATGCAGGTCCACGCACCGTGGGCGCTGGCGGTCAACGCCCGCATCAGGGAGCGCCTGGGCGTCGAGGGGTCCGCCGTGGCCAGCGATGACGGGATCATCGCCCGCGTCCCGGATGCCGAGGCGGAACCACCGGGCGCCGAACTCTTCGTGTTCGACCCCGACGAGCTCGAGCAGATCGTCACGGACGAGGTCGGGGGCTCCGCGCTCTTCGCGTCACGATTCCGCGAATGCGCCGCCCGTGCCCTGCTGATGCCGCGGACGAATCCCAACCGTCGCAGCCCCCTCTGGCAGCAGCGGCAGCGTTCGGCGCAGCTGCTGGAAGTCGCACGCCGTCACCCCACCTTCCCGATCATCCTCGAGACCCTGCGCGAGGTGCTGCAGGACGTCTACGACCTTCCGGCGCTGACCGGGATCGCACGCAAGATCGCGGATCGACGCATCCGTCTGGTCGAGACGACGACCTCGCAGCCCTCCCCGTTCGCGCGCGATCTACTGTTCGGCTACGTCGGCGCGTTCATGTACGAGGGCGATTCGCCGTTGGCCGAGCGCCGCGCCGCCGCGCTCTCGGTCGACCCGGCGCTGCTGGGCGAGCTGCTCGGCAAGATCGAGATGCGCGAGCTGCTCGATCCCGACGTCATCGCCCAGTTCGAACGGGAGGCGCAGCGACTCGACGACGAGCGCAGAGCCCACGGGCTCGAGGGCGTCGCCGATCTGCTGCGTCTGCTCGGACCTCTCGGCGTCGACGAGCTGACGTTGCGCCTGACCGACGGCGAGGAGGCGGCGCGGTATGCGACGGAGCTGGTCGAGGGCCGCCGCGCGATCCGGGTCGGTATCGCCGGGGCGGAACGGATCGCCGCGATCGAGGATGCGGGGCGGCTGCGGGACGCCCTCGGCGCCGCTCTTCCGGTGGGACTGCCCGTGGCGTTCCTCGAGCCGGTGGCGGATCCGCTCGGCGACCTCGTCGCGAGGCACGCCCGCACACACGGCCCGTTCACCGCCGACCAGGTCGCCGAGCGGTTCGGTGTCGGGGTCGCTGTCGCACGGCACACGCTTCAGCGCCTGGAGTCATCGGGGCGGGTCACGAGCGGCTTCTTCCTGCCCGAGTCCGCCGCGCGCCGCAGCGACGACACCGAATGGTGCGACAGCGAGGTGCTCCGGCGGTTGCGGATGCGGTCGCTGGCCGCCATCCGGGGCAGCGTCGAGCCCGTCTCCCCCGACGCCTTCGCCCGTTTCCTCCCGGTCTGGCAGCACGTGACCCGACCCCTGGAGGGGATCGACGGCGCCCTCGCCGTCATCGAGCAGCTCGCCGGTGTCCCGATCCCCGCGAGCGCCTGGGAGTCTCTCGTCCTGCCTTCACGGGTCAGGGACTACACGCCCTCGATGCTCGACGAGCTGACGGCCACGGGAGAGGTCGTCTGGGCCGGACACGGCGCGCTCCCCGGCCGCGACGGGTGGGTGTCACTGCATCCCGCCGACGCCGCTTCCCTGACTCTGGCCGTCCCCGAGGACGAGGTCGCCGCCGATTCGCTCGACGCCCGCATCCTCGAGGTTCTCGCCGCCGGCGGCGCGTACTTCGCCGCGCAGGTGCGAGAGCTCGCGCAGGCGGAGAACGAGCAGTCCGTCGTCGACGCGCTCTGGCGACTGGCGTGGGCGGGCCGGGTGACCAACGACACCTTCGCCCCCGTACGCGGGCTGCTGTCGGGCGGCTCGCAGGCGCATCGGGTGGCCCGGCGGGCGCCGCGCGCGCGGACGTTCCGCGGCACGAGCATGCCGCGCCCGACGGCTCCGGCGCGGCCCGCATCCGTCGGCGGGCGGTGGTCGCTGCTTCCGACGCCCGAGAGCGACCCGACGCTGCGCCACACCGCCGCGGCGTCACTGCTGCTGGATCGCTACGGCGTGGTGACCCGCGGCTCCGTGCAGAACGAGGGCCTGCCCGGAGGCTTCGCCCAGGCGTACCGCGTGCTCGCCCAGTTCGAGCAGGCGGGGCACTGCCGACGCGGCTACCTCATCGAGAAGCTGGGCGCGGCGCAGTTCGCCGCGTCGGCGACGATCGACAGACTCCGCGAGTTCGCCGCGGTGGGCGACCCGCCGCCTCGCAGCGGCGTCACCCTCGCGGCGACCGATCCCGCCAATCCCTACGGGGCAGCGCTCGGTTGGCCGGCGCGCGAGGGCGTGAAGCATCGACCCGGGCGCAAGGCGGGGGCGCTGGTCGTGCTCGTCGACGGTGACCTCGTGCTGTATCTGGAGCGCGGTGGCAAGACGGCGTTGAGCTTCACCGACGATGAGGACGCCCTCGCGGCCGCCGCGGCGTCGCTCGCGCAGACCGCGCGCGCCGGGAGGCTCGAAACCCTCACGATCGAACAGGTAGACGGTGCGTTCGTCTTCGGCACGGTGCTGGGCCGGTTGCTGCGCGATGCCGGTTTCGTCGAGTCCACACGGGGCCTGACGCTGCGTCGGCTCACCCCCGGGGACGCGGCGCGAGCGGAGCGGTCGACGCGTGCCTGAGGGCGACACCGTCTACCGCGCGGCGGCCCGCCTGCACGCCGCCCTGGCCGGGCGCGTCGTCGAGCGGTTCGATCTGCGTGTTCCGCAGCTCGCGACACTCGACTTGCGGGGCCAGACCGTGCACGCGGTCGTGCCGCGCGGCAAGCATCTGCTGGCGCGCATCGGCGATCAGACGCTGCACTCGCATCTGAAGATGGAGGGCGAGTGGCACGTCTACGCCCCCGGCGCCCGATGGCGCAAACCCGCTTTCAAGGCCCGGGCGATCGTCGGGGTCGCGACGGCGGATGCGGTCGGTTTCGATCTGGCCATGATCGAGGTGGTCCCGACCGCGCGGGAGGACGAGCTCGTCGGTTACCTCGGCCCCGATCTGCTCGGTGCCGATTGGGATGCTGCCGAGGCCGTTCGCAGACTCGGCGCCGACACGCGTGCCGCCCACGTCGCGGTGCTCGATCAGCGAAACGTCGCGGGTTTCGGCAATGTCTATGCGAACGAGCTGCTTTTCGTGCGCGGCATCCATCCCGAGACACCCGCGACCGAGATCGATGCCGCCGGGCTCATCGAGACCGGTGCGCGCATGATCCGCGCCAACCGGGACCGTCCCGCGCGGACGTTCACCGGCCAGGACCGCGCCGGAGAACGCACCTGGGTGTACGGGCGCGCCGGCAGACCGTGCCGTCGTTGCGGCACCCTCATCCGCGAGACCGCGCTGGGTGCCTCGCCGACGGCAGAACGCAATGTGTTCTGGTGCCCGCGCTGCCAGCCCGCGCCCGCCTGATCGCGCGGCTGACGGCGCCGGGATCAGTGCCCGATGTAGCGGCCGGGCCTGTGGTTCATGGCAAGGACCAGGTTCAGCAGCACGGCGCCGATCGCGCTCAGCAGCACGGCGGGTGCCGGGATCACCAGCAGCGAGATCAGGATGATCACGAGGTCGAGGATCAGCTGGGTCCAGCCCGCACGGAAACCGGTGCGCTCCTGGATCAGCAGGGCGACGATGTTGATCCCGCCCAGGCTCGCCTTGTGGCGGAACAGGATCAGCAGACCGACGCCCGCCAGCAGGTTGCCGCCGAGTGTGCCGTAGATCGGGTCCAGGCTCTCGATGTGCAGGAGTGCGTGGTGCACGACCGACCATCCCGACACGAGCGCGATCGAGACCGCCGTACGCAGGGTGAAATCCCACCCCTTCTTCCAGATCGCCAGCACGGCGAAGGGAAGGTTCACGACGGCGAAGATCAACCAGAACGGCCATGAGGTCGCGTAGTCGAACAGCAGCGCGACGCCCGCGGTGCCGCCAGTGACCGAGCCCGCCGACTGCAGCAGGTAGAGACCGAGCGAGGCGGCGAACGTGCCGGTCAGAATGCCAAGGATGTCCTCCGGCACACTGTGCGCCGTCTGCTTGACGTCGAAGACCAGCGTCGAGGCGGTCTCAGGGGCGCTCGGGCGCGCTCCGAGCTCCGGTTCCATCGCGTCGGCGGCGGACTCGGCGGGCTCCGGATGCGGCTCGTTCACGTCGTCCATCGTGCCACTTGGATGAGGCGGCCCCGCGCCGCTGCTAGGTCGTCGAAGCGTACGGCGCAACCCGCATCCGATCCCGCGTCGGCTCCGAATAGGGTTCAAGGCCGGGAGAGTGCCGGGTCGGGAATGAAACCCCGTACCGGATCGTTTCGATCAGTGCTGGCACCTCGAGGTCCGGAGGAGGCGATCGTGGGCAAGAACTACATCGATATCGAGAACGAGCGCGGTGAGATGCTGCGCTACCGCAAGCACGTGAATGGACGCGGGCTCATCGCGAACGGCGCGAAGGTCCACCCGACGGCGGTGGTCGAAGCGGGCGCCTATGTGGAGCCCGGCGCGCAGATCGCTGCTGACGTCTACGTCGGCCGCGGGGCGTGGATCGAGAGCGACGTCGTGATCGGCCCGAAGGTCAAGATCGCGCCGCACGCGCACATCGGTTCCCGCGCACATGTGGGCGCCGGCGCGCAGATCGGCGTGCGCACGCAGATCGGCCCCGGAGCGAGTGTCGCCGGTGGTTCGCTGATCGGCGACGACCAGACCATCGCCCAGGGCGAGCGTGTGGCCACCGATCGTCGGGGGCTTCGCTCCGCCGCCTGAGCGCACCGCATCCGTCACCCGCATCGTTCGCCTGTCCCAGATCGCGCCCACCGGCGCGAGATGAGACAGGCGAACTGTCGTTGCGGGGGCACCCCTCATACCCGAGTTGCGTCGCATCTGCGCAGATGCCTCGGGCCCCGCACGCCCCTCGGCACCACACGCGCCTCGCGAGCCACGAGCTCGCGGCGGCTAGCCTGGGGGCATGGCTGGTCGAGGGTCACCGAAGGGCGGGAGGAAGCCCGCACGCTCCGCAGCGACCCGCAGCACCGCCGCGCACCGGCCGCCCCAGAAGGGATCGCCCCGCACGTCCCCCAAGAAGCCGGCCCCGACTCCGGAGCCGCAGATCCCCGAGGGCCCGTTCCGCCTCGGCGCGATCCCGGGGGCCACGCCCGGCAAGTGGATCGACATCTGGCACGAACGGATGCCGCGCACCCCCCTCGAACTCGTACCGCTCGAGGTCGCCACGCAGGAGCAGGCGTTGCAGAGCGGGCAGGTGGATGCGGCGCTGGTCCGCCCGCCCGTCGACGCCGACCGCTGGCATCTCATCCGCCTCTATGAGGAGACGTCCGTGGTCGCCTTCTCCGCCGACTCGCACCTCACCGCGGGAGAGGCGCTCGCGCCCGAAGACCTCGCGGGCGAGGTGCTCATCGTCCCGGCGGACGATGTACTCGACCCGCACGTCCCCGGCACCGTCCCCCCGGCCTTCGCGGCACCTGCGACGACGGCGGACGCCATCGAGATCGTCGCGTCGGGTGTGGGCATCGTGATCGTCCCGATGTCGCTCGCCCGGCTCCACCACCGCAAGGACGTCGAGTACCGGGCGCTCACGGGCGCGGCGACCTCACCCGTCGGATTCGCGTGGCCGCGCGAGGACGCCTCGCCGCTCGTCGACACCTTCATCGGCATCGTCAGGGGCCGCACCGCGCAGTCATCGCGCGACTGAGCGGCCTCAGCGGCGGCCACCACAGCCGCGCCATAGAATCGCAGGATGGATTCCCGCCCGCTGCTGTACCTCTGCGCGCGCCCGCAGCGGGATGCGGCCGAGGCGGAGTGGGCATCGTTCCGCATCGCGATGGGACGCGACGCCGACGGACTCCACGCATGGGATCTGGTCCGAGCCCCCCTGCCGGCCGACGCGATCGAGAGTTACGCCGGCTTCGTCGTCGGCGGCAGCCCCTTCAACGTGACGACCTCCGACAAGGGTGCGGTGCAGAGCAGGCTCGAGGACGACCTCGCCCGCGTGGCCGAGGCCGCCGCGTCCGGCGCGACGCGGGCGATGTTCACCTGTTACGGCATCGGCGTCGTCACCAGCGTCTTCGGGGGCACCGTTGCCGACACGTATCCCGAGGGGACGGGTGCGACGACCGTCGCCCTCACGGATGCGGGGCGCCGCGACCCGGTGTTCGGTGGGCTGCCCGAGCGATTCGACGCCTTCACGGCGCACAAGGAGGGCACCGACATCCTGCCGTCCGACGCCGTCCTGCTCGCCACGAACGAGGACTGCCCCGTGCAGGCGTACCGCGTCGGCGAGAGCCTGTACACGACCCAGTTCCACCCCGAGCTCACGCCGCAGGACTTCACGGCGCGCATGCGGATCTATCGCGACGGTGGATACTTCGATCCGAGCGAGTTCGACGTGGTGGCTGCTCGTGTGCTGGCCTCCCCGGTCACCGAGCCCGCCCGCATCCTGCACGCCTTCGCGCGTCTGTGAGAGACGGTCGACTCAGCGGCGACGCAACCGTTGCGCGACGCGCACGACGGTGACGAGGGCGATGACCACCGCGGCGCAGACGGCGGCCGTGCCGATCGCCGCGCTGTGCGGCTGATCGGTCAGTCGACCCACGGCGAGCCACGAAAGCCCCCAGCACAGGGCGAGGGAGGGCGCGACGCGGCCGAACCAGGCGATGCCGCATCCGATCGCCGCCACGGCGACCAGGACGACGATGCCCCAGACGTCCGCCGCGTCCTCGGCGCCGGCGGGCAGGATGCGGGTCAGCAACGCCGCGGTGTTCGCGACCGTCGCGAGCGTCACCCAACCGAGGTGAAGTCCCGTCACGCCGTCGATCAGCACGGCGGACACGGCACCCTCGCGCGGCTGCATGATGGCACGGCGCCACGTGATCGCGAGGGCGACGAGCAGCAGCACGATGACGAGCACGGTCAGCGGCAGCGTGGTGAACTGCGCCGAGACGAGCCAGAGGCCGTTGAGCACCTCGGTCGCGGCGATCAACCACCCGAGACGTCGCTGGCGCTCACTCGAGCGCTGACCCGGTAGCGCCTGCCAGATCGCGTAGGCGATGAGCCCCAGGTAGACCGCCGACCAGATCGAGAACGCCTGCCTGGCCGGCGCGAGATAGCTCGCATCGGCGTCGAGGGCACCGTCTTGCAGGTCCTGCACGGCGGTGCCGCCGAACAGGCCGGTACCGACCATGGCTGCGACCAGCATGAAGCCGGTCGCAGCCAGGACGACGATCTGACGCGTGAGGTCGGATGAGCGCGAGGTGGCGACGTTCATGCCATAACGCTAGATAATCTAGCTATCCCACGCCAGGGGTTGACAGCCCCATCGGCGGCTCGATGTTCCCGTCGTCGAGCGAGCACCCATTCGTCGAGTGAGCACTCCATTGCATGCTCGCTCGACGAACGGATGCTCCTTCGGCGGGAGGGTCGGGGGTCAGCGGTAGCTCGAGAGCACCCGCTGAGACTCCCGCTCCGCCTTCTCGTTCGCCTTCCCTTCGCGCGAGCCCGCGAGCTTCGCACGGATGTGGTCGCCCACGGTGATGGGCTCGTACAGATCCGGGTGCTCCGCGTCGATGCAGGAGGTCAGCGTCTCGATGAGCGCGTCCACGTCGCCGTCGTGGAAGAAGGCGGCCGATCGGCGACGCTCGATCGTGCCGTCGATCACGGGCGGCTTCACCCGGTGCAGGGTGGACATCCACCGCTCGTTCGTCCAGCGCGCCGTCACATCGCCGAGGTTGATGAGAAGCGCGTCGTCGGCGGGAGCGACGTCATTCCACGACCCGTCGGCGCCGAGCACCTGCAGGCCCTTCACCTGGTCGGCCCAGAGGATCGTCACGATGCCGTAGTCGGTGTGCTCGCCCATGCCCACGAGGTCGCCGTCCAACGTCACGTCGGTCCCGGGCGGCAGCGCGTAGTTGTTCATCCGCATGACGTCGAGGGAGTGGCCGGTGCGTCTGTCGAAGAACTCGGGCTCCAGCCCGAGCGCGTCGGCGAAGATGCGGGTCATCGTGCGTGCCACGCGCGCCGCCTCGGCGAAGTACGCCTGAACCTGCGCCTCGAAACCGTCGACGTCGGGCCACAGGTTGTCGGCGTACTCCGGCTGCGGAAGACCCGGGGATGCGGGATAGGCGGCCTGTGCGGCACCGACGTTGAACGCCTCGAAGAAGTCGTTCATCCGGTTCGCCGACTCGACGCCGAGCGAGAGGCTGAGGGACTCGGATTTGGGCGGGCTGTAGCCGCGGTTGATCTGCGGGGGTGTGCGATAGGTCTTCTTCTGCTCCAGATCGAGGGCGAAGAAGCGGTCCATCGCGTCGGTCAGGCCGGCGGTGACCGCATCCGGAATGCCGTGTCCGGTGATCTGGATGAAGCCGACCGTGCGGCAGGCGTCGTCGATCGAGCGCGCGACCTCGGCTTTCGCCTCGGGGCTGCCGTCGGAGACGTACGCGGTGATGTCGACGAGGGGGACGTGGAAGGTCATGGCGACTCCTGGGTGGGGATCGCCCTCGGAAGGGCGACCGATGGGTATCGAGGTAGCCACTTCACGGTTTCCCACCGCGGCTTCCGACGGCCGCGGCGCGTGTTTACATGAACGCTGCCGCCAGGCTAGACGGCTTGCGTTTCCCCCGCGTTACATCTCGCACGGCCTGCCCGGTCGGGCGTGAGACGGTGCGCTTGTAGATTCGGAGGGGTTCGCGATGAAGGGGGATCACCACCATGACGGTTGAGTTGCCGGGGCTACCGCCTCTGACCTGGACCCACAGCGAGGGTCGGTACGACCGGGAGGGCGACGTGCTGGCGCTCACCTCCGACGCGGAGGTCGACTGGACGAACGACGCGACCGGTGCGCCGCCGTCGCACACCTCGACCAGTCTCTCCTTCGACATCGACGAACCCTTCCAACTCTCCGCGTGCGTGTCGGTGGACACCCCTCGCACCACATTCGATGCCGCTGTACTCACCCTGTGGGTCGACGAGGACAGCTGGGCGAAGCTGTGCTTCGAGAACTCGCCGCAGGGCGAGGAGATGGTCGTCAGCGTCGTGACGGATCGCTACTCCGACGACGCGAACGGCCCCGTCATCCGGGAGGGGTCGGTCTGGCTCCGCGTGTCGAGCCTTCCGGGCGGCGCGTACGCCTTCCACTACTCGACGGATGGCGTCGTCTGGCGCTTCGTGCGTCAGTTCCGGCTGAACGCGTCGACACGCCCGCGGGTCGGCTTCATGTCGCAGGCGCCCATGGGCCCGGCCGCGACCGCCCGCTTCCGGGACATCTCCCTGGTCCGCGAGCAGCTCGCGGACGTGCGCGACGGGAGCTGAGCGCCGGGCCGAGCCGTTCGCCGAGCGAGCATCCATTCGCCGCGTGAGCACTGCATTGCATGCTCGTTCGACGAATGAATGCTCATTCGGCGGGATGCGGCGACCTCAGCCCCGCGGCGGGCCGAGCACCACGGCGGCATCCGCCGGAACGGTCACCGCGCCCGCAGCGGGCGAGACGGGGGCGGTGGCGAGCAGCACGTCCTCCGCCGCCTCGAGCGGCACGTGCCACGGCTCGGCGGCGAGGTTCACGATGACCCGCAACGGCCCGCGGCCCAGCACGAACCGGCGCGCGGACGGCGCCGCATCCGGTCGCTCGATCGCGGCGGACAGGTGCGCCGACGCGGGGTCGGTGAGCTCGGGCCGCTCGCGCCGCAGCCGCGCGAGGTTCCGGTGGAGCGCGAGGATGCGGGCATGGTCGCCCGCCTCGGCCTCCTCCCACACGAGCTTGGCGCTCTGGAACGTCGCCGGATCCTGCGGGTCGGGCACCGAGGCTTCGTCCCAGTCCGTCTTCGCGAACTCCTCCGCACGCCCCTTCCGCACCGCCTCGCCGAGCCACTCCTCCGGATGCGAGGTGAAGAACGGCCACGGGGTCGACGCGCCCCACTCCTCGCCCATGAAGAGCATGGGCGTTCCGGGCGCGGTCAGCGTCAGCACGGCCGCGACCGCCAGCCGGTCGGGCGAGAGCGTCGCACTCAGCCGATCGCCTGCGGCGCGGTTGCCGATCTGATCGTGGTCCTGGGCGAAGGTCACGAGACGCCAGGTCGGCACCTCCGCGGGGATCGGATGCCCGTGGTGGCGCTCCCGGAACGACGAGTACGTGCCGTCGTGGAAGAACCCGCGCGTCCACACCTTCTCGAGCGCGTCGGATGCGGCGAAGTCCGCGTAATAGCCGGTGACCTCACCGGTGAGCGCGACATGGACGGCATGATGCCAGTCGTCGCTCCACTGCGCGGCCAGACCGTAGCCGCCGGCCTCGCGCGGCAGGATCAGCGTCGGATCGTTCATGTCGCTCTCGGCGATGAGGGTCAGCGGCCGGCCGACGTGCGCCGACAGGGCGTCGACGGCCTCCGCCATCTCGCGCAGGATGTGGACGGGTCGCTCGTCGTGCAGCGCGTGCACCGCATCCAGCCGCAGCGCGTCGACGTGGTAGTCCCGGAGCCACATCAGAGCGTTCTCGACGATGTAGGCGCGGACGGCCGGCTCGTCGAGGTTGACGGAGTCGCCCCAGGTGTTACGGGTGCCCTCGCGCAGGTACGGGCCGAACTCCGGGAGGTAGTTCCCGGACGGACCGAGGTGGTTGTACACGACGTCCTGCACGACGGCGAGGCCCGCGGCATGGGCCGCGTCCACGAAGCGCGCGTATCCCGCCGGGCCGCCGTAGGCCTCGTGCACGGTGTACCAGGCGACGCCGTCGTAGCCCCAGTTCCAGACGCCGTTGAACCCGTTCACGGGCAGCAGCTCGATGTGACTCACGCCCAGTTCGACCAGGTGCGGCAGCCGCTCGATCGCCGCGTCCAGCGTCCCCTCCGGCGTGAACGTGCCGAGGTGCAGCTCGTAGATCAGACCGCCCGCCAGCTGCCGGCCGGTCCACGCCGCGTCGGTCCACGCGAACGCGGCGGTGTCGACCCACGCGGATGCCGCGTGCACACCGTCGGGCTGCCGGCGCGAGCGCGGGTCGGGGCGCAGCTCGCCGTCGTCGAGCACGAACCCGTATCGCTCGCCGTCGGCGAGATCGACCGGGGCCTGCCACCATCCGTCCGCCGCCGCGGTCAGCTCACTCTCGCGGCCGAGCCCGGCACCCGAACGCATCCTCACCCGCCGCGCCTTCGGCGCCCAGAGCTCGATCATCGTCTCGTCCTCGTCTCGTGGCCGGGTCGTCATGCGCGCGGCGCCGCGAGCGCGACCGGCGTGAGGAGGGCGACCGGGTAGGTCGCCAGCAGTTCGGCGAGCGGGATCGGCTCGGTGTCGAAGACCCGGCCGGTCAGCTCGTCCTGCACAGCGCCGGCGGGATGCAGCAGCGTGGCGTCGCCCCATCCGCCGCGGGCCGCGAGACCCACCGGCAGCCGGGTCGCGACCGCGATCGCTCCGCCGCGATCGAAGGCCACCGCGTGCTCGGCGGCGGCGCCGGTCACGGTCACCGGTGTGTAGCGGGTGAACAGGTGCGGGCGGTCACGACGCAGGCGCAACGCGCGGGAGACCACCAGGAGCTTGGCTGCGGCGCCCTGGTCCACGGGCGGCACGAGCCCCTCATCCAACCGCGCGAGCGTGGCGGCGCGGGCGGCGAAGTCGACGTGGCGGCGGTTGTCCGGGTCGACGAGCGACTGCTCCCACAGCTCGGACCCCTGGTACACGTCGGGGATGCCGGGGCCGGCGAGCTGGAGGACCTTCGCGGACAGGCCGTTCGAGTAGCCGGCCGCGGCGATCTCGGCGACGAACGACTCGACGAGCGGGCGCGCCGGGCCGAAGGCGGCGTCGACGACGGCGTGCATCCTCCGCTCGAAGTCCTCGTTCACCTCGAGCCAGCTGGTCGCCTCGCCGGCCTCGCGTGCGGCCTTCTCCACGTAGGCGTGGAGGCGCTCGGCGCTCGCGGGCCAGGCACCGATGACGGCCTGCCAGAGCAGCGCGTCGAACGGTCCGTGGCCGGTCGTCGCGATCTCGCGCAGCGCGTCGAGCGTCTCCGCCCACCGCTCGGGGATCTCTGAGAGCACGTCGAGCCGCGCCCGGACGTCCTCGCCGCGTTTCGTGTCGTGCGTCGACAGCGCGGTGAGCGAGTGCGGCCACGAGGCGTGCCTGCGGGCGAAGGCGGCGTGGAATCCGGCGACGTCGAGCGCGAACTCGGAGGGGTCTCCCCCGACCTCGGTCAGCGAACCGAGACGGGTGAAGCGGTAGAACGCGGTGTCTTCGACCCCCTTCGCCATGACCGGCCCGGTCGTCTGCTGAAAGCGCTGCGCGAGCTCGCTCGAGCCGTCGGCGAGCAGCGGTACGAGAGCGGCGATCGCCTCGGCGAGATCCGGTCGGGCAGCGGATGCGGCCTCCGCCGCCTCGTCGAGCCACGCGCGCCCCGCCGGCAGGTAGCTGCGGTAGGTGGGGAACAGGGCGAGGAGCTCGGCCAGGGCGTCTCGCGCCCCGGGGATGGGTGTCGGCAGCAGGCGCACCAGCCGCGCGACCTCTGAGGCCTGGATCGTATCGGCGATCTCGCGCTTCGTCCCGTGGATGAGCTCGCCCCAGGACGGCGCCGGGGGCAGTCCGGTCTCGATGCGCAGCTGTGCGTCGAGGGCGTCGAGTCCCGCTCGCCCGGCGGGGTCGACGAGCACGCGCTCGATCTCGCCGAGCGCGTCGTAGCCGGTCGTGCCGACGGTGTGCCACCACGAGGGCAGCTCCTCGCCGCGCTCGAGGATCTTCTCGACCCACACGGGCAGGCCGTTCGTCACCTCGGCGAGGCGCGCGAGGTACCCGCCCGGGTCCCGCAGCCCGTCCGGGTGGTCGACGCGCAGACCGTCGACGAGCCCCTCGCGCACCCACCGCAGGATCTCGACGTGCGCGTCGTCGAAGACGCGCGGGTCCTCGACGCGGACGGCGGCGAGCGTCGTCACGGCGAAGAAGCGCCGGTAGTTCAGCAGCGCGGCCTCGTCGCGCCAGAAGCGCAGCTCGTAGTGCTGTCGGTCGAGCACCGCGGCGACGTCGTCGGGCTCGAGGCCCTCGAGCGAGCCCGGCGCGAGCGGCAGCTCGTGGTCGTAGTAGCGCACGAACCCGTCGGGCGCATCCGGAGCGGGTGTCGGGTCGACGGTGATCTCGCCGATCACCTCCGCGAGCGGAGCACCGAGGACGGGCAGGCGCACCCGTCCGTCGTCGAGCGCGCGATCGACGTCGAACGCGGCCGCTCGCACGGACGCCTCGCCTAGGCGCAGGTAGTCCCACCACCACGGGTTCTCGCGCGGGATCGAGACCCCCATGTGGTTGGGAACGATGTCCACGAGCACGCCGAGCCCCGCGTCGTGGGCGGCCGCCACGAACCGGTCGAGCGCCTCACCACCGCCGCGGGCGGGGTCGACGAGGGAGGAGTCGACGACGTCGTAGCCGTGATCGGAGCCGGTCGTCGCCTTCAGCAGCGGCGACAGGTACACCCAACCCACGCCGAGGTCGGCGAGGTAGGGGACGACGGCGGCGGCCGCATCCAGATCGAAGCTCGGACGGATCTGCAGGCGGTAGGTCGAGGCGGGCAGCATGCGTCCTCCGGGTCAGTGCGGGAGCTCGGACTTGGGAGCAGCGCCGGGCACCTCGTCGACAGGGACCGTGAGGTTCTGCGTCAGGGATGCGGCGACCGAGTGGTCGGGCTCCGCCTCACTCTCGTGGTGCTCGCGCAGCACGATGAGCGACTTGGTCTCGACCGGCAGCACGTCGCCCGGGCGGACGGGCTCCGAGTCGGCACGGTTGCCGGCGGTGTCGACGAGCACGTCCCATTCGGGCGAGAAGTCGACGTTCGGCAGCGTGAACTCCACCGGCTCATCGCCGGCGTTGAAGAGCACGATGAAGTGGCTGTCGATGATCTGCTCGCCCCGGCGATCGCGTTCGCGGATGCCGTTGCCGTTGAGGAAGACGCCGACGGCACGGCCGAAGCCGGAGTCCCAGTCCTCGGGACGCATGGGCGTGCCGTCGGGACGCAGCCACACGATGTCGGGCACGGGCGCGTCCTCTTCCTGCAGCACCGGACGTCCATCGAAGAAGCGGCTGCGACGGAACGTGGGGTGATCGCGGCGGAGACGCGACAGCGCCGCGGTGAACTCGATCAGGGGAAGGTCGACGTTCTCCCAGTCGACCCACGTGATCTCGTTGTCCTGCGCGTAGCCGTTGTTGTTGCCGCCCTGCGTGCGGCCGAGCTCATCGCCGTGCAGGAGCATCGGGATGCCCTGGCTGAGCAGCAGCGTCGCGATGAAGTTGCGCTGGGCGCGGGCACGGAGCGTCAGCACCTCGACGTCGTCGGTCGGACCCTCGACGCCGAAGTTGTACGAGCGATTGTGCGATTCGCCGTCGTTGCCGTCCTCGCCGTTCGCGTCGTTGTGCTTCTCGTTGTACGAGACGAGGTCGCGCAGGGTGAATCCGTCGTGCGCGGTCACGAAGTTGACGGATGCGACCGGCCGCCGCCCGGAGTTCTCGTACAGGTCCGCGGAACCGGTGAGCCGCGAGGCGAACTCGCCGAGCGTGGCCGGCTCGCCGCGCCAGAAATCGCGCACCGTGTCGCGGTACTTGCCGTTCCACTCGGTCCACTGCGGCGGGAAGTTGCCCACCTGGTATCCGCCGGGTCCCACATCCCATGGCTCGGCGATGAGCTTGACCTGGCTGACGATCGGATCCTGCTGCACGAGCTCGAAGAAGGCGGCGAGGCGGTCCACCTCGTAGAACTCGCGTGCGAGGGTGGCGGCAAGATCGAACCGGAAGCCGTCGACGTGCATCTCGAGCACCCAGTAGCGCAGCGAATCCATGATCAGCTGCAGCGCGTGGGGGTTGCCGACGTTGAGACTGTTGCCCGTGCCGGTGTAGTCCGTGTAGTACCGCTTGTCGTCGGCTTCGAGGCGGTAGTACGCCTCGTTGTCGATGCCCTTCATCGACAGGGTCGGCCCGAGGTGGTTGCCCTCGGCCGTGTGGTTGTAGACCACGTCGAGGATGACCTCGATGCCGGCCGCGTGCAGCGCCCGCACCATGCCCTTGAACTCCTGCACCTGCTGCCCGCTGCCGCCCGTGGAGGAGTACGTGTTCTGCGGCGCGAGGAACGCGATGGTGTTGTAGCCCCAGTAGTTCGACAGCCCCTTCTGCTGCAGGGTGTCGTCGTCGACGAACTGGTGCACGGGCATGAGCTCGATGGCGGTCACGCCGAGCTTCTTGAGGTGCTCGATGATGACCGGATGCGCGATCGCGCTGTACGTGCCGCGGATCTCCTCGGGGATTCCGGGATGGAGCTTGGTGAGGCCCTTCACGTGAGCCTCGTAGATGAAGGTCTCCGAGTAGGGCGTCTTCGGCTGGCGGTCGCCGCCCCAGTCGAAGAAGGGGTTGATGACGACGGCCTTCATCATGTGCGCGGCGGAGTCGTCGTCGTTGCGCGAATCCGGGTCGCCGAAGTTGTAGCCGAAGAGCGACTGGTCCCAGTCGATCTGACCGTCGACGGCCTTCGCGTACGGGTCGAGCAGCAGCTTGTTGGGGTTGAATCGCTGGCCCGACGCGGGGTCGTACGGACCGTGCACGCGGTAGCCGTAGCGCTGCCCCGGGCCGACGTTGGGCAGGTAGGCGTGCCAGACGAACGCGTCGACTTCGATGATGTCGAGACGCGTCTCGACGCCGTCGTCGTCGAACAGGCACAACTCGACCCGCTCGGCGCCTTCGCTGAAGAGGGCGAAGTTCGTACCGTTCCCGTCGTACGTCGCCCCCAGGGGATATGCCGATCCGGGCCAGGTGTGCACGTCGTCGCCTCCCGGGGCATCGGATGCAGGGGATTTCACACTAGTGGACGCGGAGGGCGCGGTTTCGTCGGTCACCACCGGAGCATGGCTCATCAAGGTGAGGCCGGCGCAGGGCTTGACGCGGACCGCCGCGAGGACTCCGGATCCGGCGCCCGGGTGACGCCGCGTCAGGCGGCGGGCCAGGCGACGGATGCGGCGGTCCAGGCAGAACTGCCCAGCTCGGCGATCGCGGCGCGCTGGCGCTGCACGGCCTCGAGGGAGTCGGAGCGGAAGGCCGTCGCGATGACGACCTCGCGCCAGTAGTCGTCCGGGTTCCGGTACACCGCGAATGCCCTGGCGGCGAGTTGTTCCAGCAGCCGCCACGCATCCGCAGCATCCAGGTAGTCGGCGACATAGGCGTAACGCACAGCGCCGATCGCGCGCTCGATATCGGCCGCCAGCAGGAGGCGGGGCGGGTGCTGCTCGCTCCCTCGCGCGAGATCGTGGATGTCGAAGACGGGGAGACCGGTGAGGGCTGCGACCCGCGACATCATGCGCTCGGCGTCGTCACTGTTCGCGATCTCCGCGAATCGGGCCGACAGCAGACCCTGCGACAGCGTGTCGGCGACGAGCAGCTCAGCATCCGAGCCGGAGACGATCTTGTACTGCTCGTCGAGGGAAGCGCGCAGCTGTGCGATCGGCGGCAGCGGAAGGGCGAGCCACGGAGCGCCGCGCTGCCCGTCCTGATATTTCGACCGCACCTGCTGCGGCAGTTCCGCGAAGGTCGGCGTGAACGCCAGCGACGAGTTCCAGCCGCGGATCGCGAAGTCGCTGGCGGAATCGAGCGCGAGGATCTGCTGCTGACGCTCTGTCAGCGGCGGCCGAGCGGCGAGGGCGAGATAACGCCGCTGCGCGCGCAACGGCGCGGAGGCATCGAAGAAGGACAACGCGGTCGAGGCGACCAGCAGCCCGATCATCGTGCCGAGGGCGAACATGACGAACAACGAGGTCGCTGTGCCGTTGGCCCACGAGCCCACCGACAGGACGACCGCCGCGATGCCGAACGGGACGGCGATCGCGGTCACCGGGACCGCCCGACGCCGCATCTGCCGCGGATCGGCGCGCCGGCGCCGCTCCATCAAACGCACGTACCGCCAGCGCGTCCGCACCGGGAACTCGACCTCGCCCGGATGGTTCTGCAGGACGGTCGCGGGTGCACTCACCGGAACATCTTGGCACCCTGTCGAGGCGGTCGTGCGCGCCCTGTGAACAGCGCACCGGGCGCAGCGTTCACGCTCCGGCGGGCGGGGTGCGGGCGAGAGCAACGCGCTCGGCGAGGTACGCGCCCAGCGACATGAACCCGCCCGCCGCGCTCCACCGCACGAGAGGCCCGTCGGCGCCGAGGCGCAGCGGTGAGGATGCGGCGTCCACCGCACCGGAATCGATCGGCTCCCAGCCGACGTGCACACTCTGTCCTTCGGCGAATCCGCCCCGGAAGGCCGCCGCGGCGATCGCGGCCCGCTCCCGCTGCGACTCGGCCGCGAATCCGCGCCGCACCTCTTCCCGCGCGCGGACGACCTCGCCCGTGGCGAGCACGGCGTCCTCCGTCAGCAGGAGCACACCCAGATGCCAGGCGGAACCCGCGGGCACGATGCGCGGCGCCGCGGGGATACCGAGGATGCGGCGGCTGCGCCACACGCCGAGCGCCTCGCGCGGCACGTCGCCCAGCTCGCGACGGGCCGCATCCAGGAGTTCGGCCACGGCGTCCACGCGCCGAGCCTAACCGCGCCCGAGCCTCAGACGCGGATGACGTTCGGCGGGCTGGCCGTGTGTCCCTGCTCGCCGTGCACCTCGCGGTGCAGTCGTTCCATGCGCTCGTCGAGCGCGGCCGCGGTCTCGGCCGCCTCGCGCAGGCTCTCGGTGAGCCCCATCGGCACCTGGCGGTCGTACTTGTAGTAGATCTTGTGCTCGAGGCTCGCCCAGAAATCCATCGCGATCGTGCGGAACTGCACTTCGACGGGAACCCGTACCGGGCCGGTGGAGAGGAAGACGGGCACCTCGACGATCGCGTGCAGGCTCTTGTACCCGTTCTCCTTGGGCGTGGCGATGTAGTCCTTCACGGTGCGCACCGTGATGTCGTCCTGCTGGGTCAGCAGATCGAAGAGCCGGTACGCATCCGTCGTGAAGCTGCACGTGACGCGCACTCCGGCGATGTCGGTGATGTGCTCTCGGATCGAGGCGAAGTCCGAGGGGATGCCCTTGCGCGTGACCTTGTCCACGAGACTGTCGGGCGACTTCAAGCGGCTGGTGACGTGCTCGATGGGGTTGTACTCGTGCATGTGGAGGAACTCGTCCCGCAAGATCGAGATCTTGGTCTCGATCTCCTGCATGCCGAAGCGGTACTCGAGCAGGAACCGCTGCAGCTCATCACGCACCTCGCGCAGCTGCGCGGGGGACATCATGATCTGTTGCTGCTCGAGCGGCACCTTCATGTCTCCGACCGTACGGGCGCCCGCTCGGTGGGCGCTGTGAGGACCGACCGGATCGGCCGCATCCGGTCGATCCAGACTCTCAACCGAGCGTTCCGGCGGCCTGGCGTGCGGCGCCGAGCGCGACGTACTCACCCGGCTCCGGAACCTCGACCGGCAGCCCGAAGACCTCGGGCGCCACGCGGCGCACCGCCTCGGACTGGGCGGCCCCGCCGATCAGAAGCACGCGTTCGAGCGGCACGCCGAGCCCGCGGAGGGCGTCCAGGCCCGCGCCGAGACCGGACAGCATGCCCTCCACCGCCGCGCGGGCGAGGTTCGCCCGCGTCGTCGAGGCGAGCGTCATTCCCTCCAGGGATGCGGTCGCGTCCGGAAGATTGGGGGTGCGTTCGCCCTCGAAGTAGGGGATGAGTCGCAACCCCCCGGCCCCGGGCTCCGCCGTCAGCGCGAGCGCACTGAGCTCGGCGTGATCGACTCCGAGCAGCCGGGCGATGGCGTCGAGCACCCGCGCGGCGTTGAGGGTCACGACGATGGGAAGGAAGTTGCCCGATGCGTCGGCGAAGCCGGCCACCGTGCCGGTCGCGTCGATCGTGCGCTCGGCGCTGACGGCGAACACCGTGCCCGAGGTGCCGATGGAGACGATCGCATCGCCCGGGACCGCGCCGACGCCGAGGGCGGCACCCGCGTTGTCGCCGGCGCCGGGACCGACGCGGCGGCCCGCCGCATCCGTCACCCACTCGTCGGGGCCGAGCACGCGCGGCAGGAGTGCGTCGTGACCGAGAGCGGCGACGAGCAGCTCCCTGTCGTAGCCGCCCGTCTCAGGTGACCAGTAGCCGGTCCCGGAGGCGTCGGAGCGGTCGGTCACGAGCTCGTCCAGCACCGGACCGAGCGCACTCTCGCCCGCGGGGCCATAGCCGCGCAGACGCCAGGTGAGCCAGTCGTGCGGCAGCGCGACGGCGGCCACGCGCGCCGCATTGTCGGGTTCGTTGTCGCGGAGCCACCGCAGCTTCGTGATGGTGAAGGAGGCGACCGGTACGAGCCCCGTGCGCGCGGCGAGCGCCGGGGCGCCGAACTCGGCGGTCAGCTGGGCTGCCGCGCCGCCGGAGCGGGTGTCGTTCCACAGCAGGGCCGGGCGGATGACGCGGCCGTCGGCATCCAGCGCGACCATCCCGTGCTGCTGCCCGCCGATGGACCACGCGGCGATGTCGTCGAGGCCGCCCGCATCCGCGATGGCTGCCTGCAGGGCCTCCCACCAGGCGGCGGGATCGACCTCGGTGCCGTCGGGATGACTCGCGCGGCCCGTGCGCACGATGGCGCCCGATTCCGCGTCGATCACGACGACCTTGCACGACTGGGTCGACGAGTCGACCCCCAACACCAGCGTCATCGCTGCTCCTTCTTGCTCAGGACATCTGCTTCTTCAGAGGGCGCCTCCCGCATCCCCTGGGCACCGTGTCCCACTTTCCGCAGTTTTCGGGGTCGAATCCTGCGGAAAGTGGGACACGGAGTGCGGCGAGCGGGACATGGGTCCCGGCGGCCGCACGGGACGCGGGTGCGTCAGCCGCGGGCGCCCAGCAGGTGCTCGGTCGCGAGCTGCTGCAGGCGCACGAAGCCGCCGCCCTTGCCACCCATGTAGGCGTCGGTGTCGAAGTCCTCGTAGGCCGAGCGGTCCGCGAGGAACTGCTCGTAGGTCTCGCCCTCGCCCAGGGTCGGCACCGACAGCTCGGGGACCTTGGCGGCGGCGAGCGCCTCCTGCACCTCGGGGTCGGCGCGGAAGGCAGCGGCGCGCTCCTTCAGGAGGAGGTACGTGCGCATGTTGGCCGCAGCCGATTCCCACACGCCCTTCTCGTCCTCGGTGCGGCTGGGCTTGTAGTCGAAGTGACGGGGACCGTCGTACGCCGGAACGCCGCCCGGGCCGCCGTTCTCGAGCAGATCGACGAGCGCGAACGCGTTGTGCAGGTCGCCGTGTCCGAACACGAGGTCCTGGTCGTACTTGATGCCGCGCTGGCCGTTGAGATCGATGTGGAAGAGCTTGCCGTGGTACAGGGCCTGGGCGATGCCTGCGGCGAAGTTGAGTCCTGCCATCTGCTCGTGCCCGACCTCGGGGTTCAGGCCCACGAGCTCGGGGCGCTCGAGCGAGTCGATGAAGGCGATCGCGTGGCCGAGCGTCGGCAGCAGGATGTCGCCGCGGGGCTCGTTCGGCTTCGGCTCGATGGCGAACTTGATGTCGTAGCCCTTGTCGGTGACGTAGTCGCCGAGGAGGTTGACGGCCTCGCGGTAACGCTCGAGGGCCGCGCGGATGTCCTTCGCGCTGTCGTACTCGGCGCCCTCACGGCCGCCCCACATGACGAAGGTCTTGGCGCCGAGCTCCGCACCCAGGTCGAGCTGGCGGAACACCTTGCGCAGCGCGTAGCGGCGCACGTCGCGGTCGTTGGCGGTGAAGCCGCCGTCCTTGAAGACGGGGGCCGAGAAGAGGTTCGTGGTGACCATCGGGATGATCAGGCCGGTGTCGGCCAGGGCGCCCTTGAGGCGATCGATCTGCTTCTGACGCTCAGCGTCGGTCGAGCCGAAGGCGAACAGGTCGTCGTCGTGGAAAGTGAGTCCGTAGGCGCCGAGCTCTGCGAGCTTCTCGACGGCGTGGACGACGTCGAGGGCCGGACGGGTCGGCCCGCCGAACGGGTCGGTGCCGTTGTATCCGATGGTCCAGAGACCGAACGAGAACTTGTCGGCGGGAGTGGGGGCGGGCATGACGCTCCTTCGCGATGCGAGGCGGATATGTTGTTATTCGCAACTTACTACACTGGAGCCATGGACGCCATCGGCATGCGGCAGCGCAACCTCTCCCGCATCCTTCGACTCGTACACCGCGAGGGCGCCCTCTCGCGCGCCGCCCTCACCGAGGCGACGGGACTGAACCGCTCGACGGTCGCCGCCCTCGTCGCCGAGCTCACGGCGCAGCAACTCGTCGCCGAGAAGGCGCCGGACCCGGCGAGGCGCGCCGGACGCCCCTCCCCCATCGTCGCCGCACAGTCGCGCACGGTGGCGATCGCGGTCAACCCGGAGGTCGACGCGGTCACCCTCGCCGCGGTCGGGCTCGATCTCTCCATCCCCGTCCGCGCGCGCGTCACGATGGCCGAGGCCCCCACGCCGGCCGAGACCGCGGCGCTCGTGACCGAGCACATCGACCGCTGGCAGCGGACGGAGCTCGCCGGCCACCGCATCGTGAGCGTCGGTCTGGCCGTCCCCGGACTCGTCCGCACCGGCGACGGTCTCGTGCGCGACGCCCCTCACCTCGGATGGCGCGACGTCCCCCTGGCCGATCTCATCCGCGAGGCCACGGGGCTTCCCACCGCCATCGGCAACGACGCGAGTCTCGGCGTGCTCGCCGAGCACCTGTTCGGCGCCGCCCGCGGCACGGCGGACGTCGTCTACCTCAACGGCGGCGCGAGCGGCATCGGCGGCGGCGTGATCGTCGCCGGCAACCCGCTCGCCGGCACGGGCGGATACGCGGGCGAGTTCGGGCAGAACCGACCCGGGATCGAGGATGCGGCGGACCGACGGGTGCCCGGCGGCGTTCTGGAGGATGAAGTCAACCGCTCTCTCCTGCTCGCCGCCCTCGGCCTGAGCGATGCCGACGACGCGCAGCTCACGGATGCGGTCGCCGCCGCATCCGGGGACGCCCGTGCCGAGATCGAACGGCAGCAGCGGATCCTCGCGACGGCACTGGCGAACGCGGTGAACGTGCTCAACCCGAGCGTCGTCGTGCTCGGCGGGTTCCTCGCGGCGCTGTGCGCGAGCGATCTGGGCGCACTCGGCGACGCGGTGCGCGCCCAGGCGATGCCCGCGTGCGCGGAGACCCTCGAGCTGCGCCTCGCCTCGCTCGCCGAACACCGTCTGCTGATCGGGGCCGGCGAACTCGCCTTCGCCGACCTCCTCGCCGACCCCTCGGAGTTCAGCCCACGCTGAGCGCGAAGCGCGTGATGCGGGCCTCACCCGAGCCGACCGCCACCGGTCCCACCCAGGCGCCGATGAACCCCCGCGGCGGCTGGGGGGCCAGCACGTCGAGTTCGCAGAAGGCCACCTCCTCCTCGCCCACGAAGAGCGACGCCGTGAGGTTCCGGATGCGGACGGTGAGCTCGAGTTCGTCGCCGACAGCGTCGCGTCCGAGCGGCAGGCGTCCGATCTCGGCTCCGGCGAGCACGGCGATCGCCTCTCCCGCGCCGGTCACCGACAACTCCAGCTGCTGAGCGTCGGAGACCCGCAGCAGCACGCCCGCACGGAACCCGTCGTCCGCGGGAGTGATCCGCAGGCGCAGCGACGCCTCGCTGTTCTCGTCGGGCAGCCGTCGTCCGAGGAACGAGACCCGCGCCGTCCTCGACGGCTCGGCGCCCCCGGGGAGCAGCAGACCGTCGGTGCCCCAGGTCGCGATCTCCTCCGGGAGGCGGCCGGCGCCGTTCCACTCGAGGTCGAGGCGCTCGGTCGTGAAGCGCTCCTCGACACGGGTCGGCCACGGCCGCTGATCCGGCACGCTTTCCGCCGTCACCACTTCCTCGACCCGCCCGATGCCCGGTGCGAAGAGTGGACGACCATCGGCCCACCCGACCGGCACGAGCGAGGTTCGCCGGCCGAGGATCCCCCGTCGTCCGTCGACCGGGTGCAGCGCCAGCACCGTCGCCCAACTGCGGCCCTCGATGTCGTCCACCAGATCGGCGTGCCCCACGGCGACGATCGGCGCCACGGGCCCGAGATCGCGGTGCGAGAGGCGGGGGTTTCCCGCATCCCCCACATACGGACCCTCGATGCGATCGGCGTATGCGACGCACACCGCGTGCTCGAGGTCGGTGCCGCCCTCGGCGACCAGCAGCATCCAGCCGCCATCCGGATGCGGCAGCAGGTGCGGCCCCTCGGCCCAGACCGCCCCGACGGCGGCTCCCGTCCAGATCACGACGGGCGCGCTGAGCAGCGCCCCCGAGGCGAGGTCGAGCTCGGCCACCCACACCTCGGTGCGACCGGGCCAGTAGCCCTCGACGGCCTCCCTCGTGCCGCAGAGCCAGACGCGATCGCCATCGACCGTGATCGAGGGGTCGAATCCACCGACACCGTCGATCCAGACCGGGTCTGACCATGGGCCCTCTGGAGCGTCGGCCGTGACCAGGAAGTGGCCGGTCCGCCCTGCCCAGTCGCCCTCCTCCGGCCCGACGACCGTGCACACCACGACGAGCCGCCCGTTCACCTCGCGCACCGTCGGCGCATACGTGCCGGAGGACGAGGTGAGCCCGGACAGGTCGATCTGCCCGGGCCGATGCAGCACGTGCCCCGCGAGCGTCCAGTTCACGAGGTCGTCCGAGACGTGCACGGGTAGCCCCGGCAGGTACTCGAAGCTGGAGGTGACCAGCACGTAGCGATCGCCGAAGCGGCAGATGCTGGGATCCGGGTGACAGCCCGGCAGGATGGGATTGCGGTAACGACCCATGGATGCTCCTTCGCGTGATGGTCGGGTGCCGCCCGCGGGGGCGGTGGTCTCAGTGCCCCGCGCGCGGCGGGGCGGTGGTGGCACGAGGAACGAGCCGCGTGGCGAGGCGGACGTGCGTCGCATCCAGTTCCTCGCCGTTCATGAGGGCGAGCACCATGGTCGCGGCCGCGGCGCCGAGGCGCTGCATCGGCTGGCGCACGGTCGACAGCGGCAGGGCCGCACGCGCGGCCTCGGGGACGTCGTCGAACCCGATGACCGACAGATCCTCCGGCACCGAGAGTCCCAGCTCGTGCGCCACGTCGATGATCGAAAGTGCCGAGAGATCATTGGCGGCGAAGATCGCCGTGGGACGGTGGGGCGACGAGAGCATCTGCACGGCGGCCTCGCGAGCGATGTCGCCGTGATAGCGGCCGACGCCGACGAGGTTCGGATCGAACGGGATGCCGGCCTCGGACAGCGCCACGCGGTAGCCCGCGTCGCGCGCGGCGGAGGAGCGCAGATCCGGACGCCCTGCGATGAAGCCGATGCGACGGT
This sequence comes from Microbacterium sp. RG1, assembly GCF_005347485.1. Lineage (NCBI taxonomy): Bacteria > Bacillati > Actinomycetota > Actinomycetes > Micrococcales > Microbacteriaceae > Microbacterium > Microbacterium sp. RG1. Next base: position 2,160,535 of record NZ_CP034121.1, read on the forward strand.
GCCCGAGCTCGACGAGATGGCGAACCGCCTGCTGCGCGCCGGTGAAGCTGTCGGATTCGACGGTCGGGAGGTCGGCACGCCCGGTGTGCGGATCGACCGCGACGATGGGCACGTCCGAGGTGACGTTCACGATCGTGGGGGTCACCATGATCGCCCCGTCGATGAGCGTCCCGCTGAGCCGGCTCAACGACCGCCGCTCCCACCCCGTCCCCTCCTGATGCGACCCGCTGTAGGCGAGCACATCGTGACCGGAGTCGGCCAACGCACTGCCCACGCCCTTGAGCACCTCCGCGGAGAAGGGCTCGAAATCGGCGACGAGAACGCCGATCACCCCCGTGCGCCGTGAGCGCATGCTCGAGGCGACGAGGCTCGACTCGTACCCCAGTTCGTCGACCGCCGACAGCACGCGCGCCACCGTCTCCTCCGCCACGCCGTACCGGCCGTTGACGGCTTTGGAGACGGTCGCGACGGACACGCCGGCGGCTGCGGCGACGTCGTGGATCGTGACCCTTCGGACCATGACGCCTCAGCGTAGACCACCGGAAAAGGTTTTCGAAAACGTTTGACACCCTTTCGGGTGCTTGCCACACTGACACCGCTCGGAACCCTTCGAGCCCCCGCACGACGCCACGTCGAGGCAGCGACGCCACGGATGCTCGTGCCCACAGCAGCACCTCGAGGTGCGACTCGATGAAGAGAAAAGGTGGATCACATGAGAACCAAGAAGTTGCTGGTCGGTGCTGCTGCGCTGGCCATGAGCGCGCTCGCGCTCGCCGGATGCAGCGGCGGCGGAGACGGCGGCGACAGCGGCGGCGATGTCACGCTGACCTTCTGGCACAACTCGACCACGGGTGACGGCAAGCAGTACTGGGTCGACACGGCCGCCGCCTTCGAGAAGGCCAACCCCGGCGTCAAGATCGAGATCCAGTCGATCCAGAACGAGGAGATGGACGGCAAGCTCCAGACCGCCCTCAACTCCGGCGACGCCCCCGACATCTTCATGGCCCGCGGCGGCGGCAAGCTCGCCGACGTCGTAAAGGCAGGGCAGGCCATGGACCTGACCGACGGCCTCTCGCAGGCGACGAAGGACGCCATGGGCGGCTCGCTCTCCGCCTTCGCGATCGACGGCAAGAACTACGGCGTTCCGACCGCCGTCCTGCCCTCCGGCATCTACTACGCGTCCGACCTCTTCACGCAGGCCGGCGTGACCGAGACCCCCACCACGATCGACGAGCTCGAGGCGGCCAACGAGAAGCTGCGCGCGGCCGGGATCGACCCGATCGCCGTCGGCGCGAAGGACGCATGGCCCGCCGCGCACTGGTACTACAACTTCGCCCTGCGCGCCTGCTCGAAGGACGCCCTCGACAAGGCGGCCTCCGACCGGTCCTTCGACGACCCGTGCTGGCTGGAGGCGGGCGAGAACCTCGAGGCCTTCATCAAGACCAACCCCTTCAACGACGGCTTCCTCACCACGACGGCGCAGCAGGGCGCCGGCTCCTCGGCCGGCCTGCTGGCCAACCACCAGGCCGCGATGGAGCTCATGGGCGCCTGGGACCCGGGCGTGATCGCCTCCCTGACCCCGAACGAGGAGCCCCTCGCCGACCTCAAGTGGTTCCCCTTCCCCGAGGTCTCGGGCGGTAAGGGCGAGGCGGGCGCGATGATGGGCGGCGTCGACGGCTTCAGCTGCTGGGTCAACGCTCCCAAGCAGTGCGTCGACTTCCTGAACTTCATCGCGGAGAAGGACAACCAGGAGGGATACGCGAAGGCGTTCCAGACCCTTCCGGCATCCACCGAGGCACAGAGCGTCGTGACCGACCCCGCTCTGGTCGACATCCTCAAGAGCTACAACAACGCCCCCTACGTGGTCGTGTGGCTCGACACCCTGTACGGCCAGAACGTGGGCAACGCGCTCAACGTCGCCGTCGTCGACCTGTTCGCGGGCAAGGGCACACCGCAGGGCATCGTCGACGCCGTCAACGCCGCGGCCGCGAAGTCCTGAGAGGTCGATGACGATGGCTTCCGTTCGCGAACACGCGAGTACCGTCGCTGACGCGGCGGACAGCCTTCCGCCGGTGGGCGGTGCCGCATCCGCGGCATCGCCCACCCGGCCCCGCCGGCGCGGGGGCAGGTGGCGCCTGCGCGCCGAGCTGCTCCTGCTCCTCGGCCCCGCCCTGATCGTCTTCGTCTCGTTCGTGATCTTCCCGGTCGCGATGGCGGCGTTCTACGGCTTCTTCAGCTGGTCGGGATATGGCGCCCCCACCGACTTCGTCGGCATCCGCAACTACGTCACGATCCTCACCGACCCCGCCTTCCACGAGGCCCTCGGCCACAACGGCTTCATCGTCGTCATGTCGCTCGTGATGCAAGGACCGCTCGCTCTGGGACTCGCACTGCTGCTGAACCGCAAGATGCGGTTCCAGTCCCTCATCCGCGTGCTCATCTTCGTGCCGTACGTCATCTCCGAGGTCGTCGTCGGCCTCGGCTGGGGTCTGCTCCTGCAGTCGAACGGCGCACTGAACGGGCTGCTCGAGAAGATCGGTCTCGGCGCTCTCGCGAACGACTGGATCTCGAACCCCTCGCTCGCGATCTGGACCCTCATGGTCATCATCACCTGGAAGTACGTCGGTTTCGCCGTCATCCTCTTCCTCGCAGGTCTCCAGGGCATCCCGGAAGAGCTCTCCGAGGCGGCCGCGATCGACGGCGCGTCGTACTGGCAGATCCAGCGCCACATCGTCCTGCCGCTCATGGGACCGACGATCCGGATCTGGGCCTTCCTCTCGGTGATCGGATCGCTCCAGTTGTTCGACCTCGTGTGGATCGTGTGGGGCCAGTACGTCGCCTCGACGGCGGGCACCTCCACCATGGCCACCTACATGGTCGCCAACGGGCGCAACGCCGGCAGCTACGGCTACGGCAGCGCGGTCGCGGTGGTCATGTTCCTCATCTCGCTGGCGGTCGCACTGCTCTACCAGCGCTTCGTCCTGCGCCGCGACACCGCCGGCGCCATCACGGGAGGTGCCCGATGACCGCCACCGCTGCCGTCGTCACCCCGGGCCGGCGCACTCCGACCCGCCGACACTCGAGCGGCCTTCCCGGCCAGCGGAAGTCGTCCAACCTCGCCGTCTACTTCGTCGCCCTGGTGCTCGTCGCCCTGATGCTGGCGCCCGTCGCGTACATCATCTTCGGCGGGTTCCGCACGAACTCCGAGATCACCCTCGATCCGTCCGGACTTCCGACGACGTGGAACTGGGAGAACTACGTCAACGTGCTGGCCAGCGGCGTCTTCTGGCGCCAGGTGGGCAACTCGCTCATCGCCGCCGCCGCCACGACGCTGTTCGTGGTCGTCCTGGGGCTCATGGCGGCCTTCGCGCTGGCGCGGTACAACTTCCGCGGACGCGGTGCGTTCTACGCACTGTTCACCGCCGGACTCATGTTCCCGATGACGGTCGCGATCACTCCCCTGTACATCCTGGTGCGCGACCTCGGACTCATGAACTCGCTCGCCGGCGTCATCGTGCCGCAGATCGCCTTCGGTCTCCCGATGACGATCATCATCCTCGTGCCCTTCCTCGCGGCGATCCCCCATGAGCTCCAGGAAGCCGCATCCATCGACGGGTGCTCGCGCCTCGGCTTCTTCTGGCGCATGGTCGTCCCGCTCGCGGTGCCCGGCATCATCACCGTCGGCATCCTCGTCTTCGTCCAGAGTTGGAACTCCTACATGCTCCCGCTGTTCATCCTCAACAACGAGGCTTCCTTCACGCTGCCGCTGGGCACGCAGGCGTTCGCGTCGCAGTACTCGGTCGACACGGCCAAGGTGCTCGCGTTCACCTCGCTGTCGATGATCCCCGCCCTCGTGTTCTTCAGCCTCTTCGAGCGCCGCATCGTCGGCGGTCTGACCGGGGCGGTGAAGGGCTGATGTCGCTCGAACAGGATGCGGCCGTGTCCGCCGCCGCGCCCAGCTCGCGCGTCGTCGATCTGCTCGGGCGCATGACACTCGACGAGAAGCTCGCGCAGCTCGTCGGATTCTGGATCGACCAGGGCGACGAAGTCGTCGCGCCCATGGCGGGCGAGATGGCCGGCTCCACGCGGTACGCGGATGCGTCGGTGCACGGCATCGGCCATCTCACCCGCGTCTACGGCACGCGCCCGGTCGAGCCGGTCGAGCGCGCCGAATGGCTGTGGTCCGAGCAGCGCCGACTGCGGGAGCAGACACGTCTGGGCATCCCCGCGATCGTGCACGAGGAGTGCCTCACGGGCCTGGCCGCGTGGAAGGCGGCGACCTTCCCGACCCCGCTCGCGTGGGGAGCGGCGTTCGATCCGGAGCTCGTGGCCGAGGTCGGCGAGATCATCGGCGAGTCGATGCGCGAACTCGGCATCCACCAGGGCCTCGCGCCCGTGCTCGACGTCATCCGCGACCCGCGATGGGGGCGCGTCGACGAGTGCATCGGCGAGGATCCCTACCTCGTCGGCACCGTCGGCACCGCGTACGTCCGGGGGCTGCAGGATGCGGGCGTGCACGCGACCCTCAAGCACTTCGCGGCCTACTCGGCCTCGCAGGCGGGCCGTAACCACGCCCCCGTGCACGCCGGGCGCCGCGAACTGCAGGACGTCTTCCTGCCACCGTTCGAGATGGCCGTCCGCGACGGCGGGGCGCGCAGCGTCATGAACTCGTACGCCGACATCGACGGTGTCCCGGTGGCCGCATCCGCCGAGCTGCTGACGGGGCTGCTTCGCGAGGAGTGGGGCTTCGACGGCGTCGTGGTCTCGGACTACTTCTCCGTCGCGTTCCTCGAGACGATGCACAAGATCGCCGCCGATCGCGGCGAGGCGGCGGCGCTCGCGCTCGCCGCGGGCATCGACGTGGAGCTGCCCACCGGTGACGCATACACGGAGCCGCTCGCACAGCGCGTCCGCGATGGCCGGGTCCCCATCGAAGACGTCGATCGCGCGGTGCTGCGGGTTCTCACCCAGAAGGAGGAGCTCGGCCTGCTCGATGCCACCTTCGAGGAGCCGGCACCCGCATCCGTCGATCTCGACACCCCCCGCCACCGGGCGCTCGCGCGCCGCCTGGCCGACGAGTCGATCGTGCTGCTCTCCAACGACGGCGTCCTGCCGCTCGCCGAGCCGTCGCGGATCGCACTGATCGGACCGAACGCGGATGCGGCCTCGGCGCTGATGGGCTGCTACTCCTTCGCCAACCACGTGCTGGCCCACCATCCGGGTGTGCCGATGGGGTTCGAGATCCCGTCGCTGCGCGAGGCGCTGGTCGCGCGCTACCCCGGGGCATCGTTCGACGTCGCAGAGGGCTGCGCCGTCGAAGGCGAGGACCGCTCCGGCTTCACCGCGGCGATCGATGCCGCGCGCGACGCGGAGGTGGCGATCGTCGCGGTGGGCGACCGCGCCGGGCTCTTCGGCCGCGGGACGGTCGGCGAGGGCAACGACGTGGAGTCGCTCGAGCTGCCCGGCGTACAGCGGGAGCTGGTCGAGCGCATCGTCGCCACGGGAACCCCCGTCGTCCTCGTGGTGCTGTCGGGCCGCCCCTACGCGATCGATTGGGCCCTCGAGGGCGAGACCGCGCCGGCCGCCGTGCTGCAGTCATTCTTCCCCGGTGAGGAGGGTGCCACTGCCTTGGCGTCCCTTCTCGCCGGGGACTCGGCGCCGTCGGGTCGGCTGCCCGTCTCGCTGCCCCGATCGGCGGGCGCACAGCCCTACAGCTACCTGCATCCGCTGCTGGGCGCGGCGAACGAGATCACGAGCGCGGACAGCACCCCGGTGCGTCCGTTCGGCTTCGGCCTCTCCTACACGCGCTTCGCGCACCGCGACCTCGAGGTGGATGCGGACGCGAGCACCGCGGGCGGGTTCACGGCGCGCGTCGTGGTCGAGAACGTGGGCGACCGCTCCGGCGTCGACGTGGTGCAGTTGTACACGCACGACCCGGTCGCCTCCGTCACGCGCCCGGTCGCGCAACTCGTCGGCTACGCCCGCGTCACGCTGGCCGCCGGCGAGCGCGCGACGGTCGAGTTCGCCGTCCCCGCCGCGCGGCTCGCCTTCTCCGACCGCGGCTATCGCCGGGTGGTCGAACCCGGCGCCCTCGAGGTCTGGGTCGGACCGTCCTGCGACGAGCGCGAGACGGCCGCCGGCACCACCCTCGCGGGAGGGGTGCACGAGATCACGGCGCGCGACGAGCGACTCACGGTGGTGAGCATCACGTCGTAGGCGCCGAAAGAGACGGGCCGGCGCGCGCTGGGGGGACAGATCGCGCGCCGGCCTCTTCGCGCCCGTCCCGCATCCGCCCGCGCGACCCGCATCCGCCACAGGCCTTCGCGCGCCGCATCCGCCACACTTCTGCGCAACGGCCACAGTTCATCACTGGCGCATGTGCGCAGAAGTGCCGCATCTGCGCACATGCGATGCAACTCGGGCAGGGAGAGGGGGACCGTCCGGCGGGTACAGTTTGGCCTGCGTCGGGAGTATCGTCGGGCGCAACGAGAGGCGCCGACATGACTCCTGAGCACGCACCCTTCGATATCGCCGACCTGCAGAGCAAGGCGCGCGACCACCTCTGGATGCACTTCGCCCGGCAGTCCACGATGGACTCGCCCGACGGCGTCCCGATCATCGTCCGCGGCGAGGGCCATCACATCTGGGATGCGGCGGGGCGCCGTTACCTCGACGGCCTCGCCGGCCTGTTCGTCGTCAACGCCGGTCACGGCCGGCGCCGCCTCGCACAGGCGGGCGCACGTCAGGCCGAACAGCTCGCCTTCTTCCCGATCTGGTCGTACGCGCATCCGGCGGCGATCGAGCTCGCGGACCGGCTCGCCGATCTCGCCCCGGGCGATCTGAACCACGTCTTCTTCTCCACGGGGGGCGGCGAGGCGGTCGAGACGGCGTTCAAGCTCGCCAAGAACTACTGGAAACTCGTCGGCAAGCCCGGCAAACACAAGGTGATCTCCCGCGCCATCGCCTACCACGGGACTCCGCAGGGGGCACTCGCCGTCACGGGCCTTCCCGGCATGAAGCAGATGTTCGAGCCGGTCACACCGGGCGGCTTCCGCGTCCCCAACACGAACTTCTACCGTGCCGCCGAGATGGGCTTCCCCGGCACCTCGGAAGAGGAGTTCGGCCGATGGGCGGCGGACCGGATCGAGGAGATGATCCTGTTCGAGGGCCCCGACACGGTCGCCGCCGTCTTCCTCGAGCCGGTACAGAACTCGGGTGGGTGCTTCCCGCCCCCGCCCGGCTACTTCGCGCGTGTGCGTGAGATCTGCGACGCGTACGACGTGCTGCTCGTCAGCGACGAGGTCATCTGTGCATTCGGCCGCGTCGGCGAGTACTTCGCCGCCGACGCCTTCGGCTACCAGCCCGACATGATCACCTTCGCCAAGGCGGTCACCAGCGGCTACTCCCCGCTCGGCGGCACGATCGTCAGCGACCGCATCTACGAGCCGTTCGCCACGGGAACGACCAGCTTCGCGCACGGATATACCTTTGCCGGGCATCCTGTGTCGGCCGCGGTCGCGCTCGAGAACCTCGACATCTTCGAGGAGGAGCAGCTCAACGCGCACGTCCGCGAGAACTCCCCCCTCTTCCGCGCCGCCCTCGAGCGGCTGACGGATCTGCCGATCGTGGGAGACGTCCGCGGTGCCGGGTACTTCTTCGGCATCGAACTCGTGAAGGACAAGACGACCAAGCAGACGTTCGACGAAGCCGAGTCGGAGCGGCTGCTCCGGGGGTTCCTCTCCAAGGCGCTGTACGACGCAGGACTCTACTGCCGCGCGGATGACCGCGGGGATCCCGTGATCCAGCTCGCGCCGCCGCTCACGATCGGACCGGCGGAGTTCGACGAGATCGAGCAGATCCTGCGCGGTGTGCTCACCGAGGCCTGGCAGCGCCTCTGACACGCTGTCGGACACAGAGACGATCCGGGGGGATCATGTCGCACACCAGTGTCTTCGCCGCTCCGTTCGCGCGGTCGGCCGACCGTGATTTCGTGGTGCGCTGCGTGCTCGGCCTCGCGCCCTCCGGCGGCGCGGACATCGGCGAGGTCCTCGCGGCCGTCGGCGATGTGAAGGCGAAGGATGCGGGGGCGTGGCTGTCGGCATGGCAGGCGCTCGGGGAACGCGCCGCACGGGACGCGCAGGATGCGGCCGCCGACGGTCGTGCCGACACGGCGCGCTGGGCGTCACTGCGCGCGGCGAACTACCTCGCGGTCGCGGTGGACGCCGCATCCGCCGCCGACGACGAGGACCGAGCCGCGTCCCTGTTCTCCGCCCACCGCGCCGCATGGGACGCGTTCGCCGCGGATGCGGGCGTGCGCATGAGCCGGATCGACGTTCCGCTCGACGGCACCACGATGCCCGGCTATCTGTTCCACGCGGATGCGGCGGGTCCTCGCCCGACGCTCGTCTTCGTCAACGGCAGTGACGGCTCGATCAGCTCACTGTGGGGCACCGGGGTCGCCGCCGCCCTCGCGCGGGGATTCCACGCCTACGTCTTCGACGGTCCCGGCCAGCAGTCCGTGCTGTTCCAGCACGGCGTCCCGTTCCGCCCGGACTGGGAGAACGTGCTGGCACCCGTCGTCGACGAGCTCGCGGGCCACCGCTACGTCGACGAGCATCGCATCGTCGTATGGGGCATCAGCCAAGGGGGCTACTGGGTGCCGCGGGCGCTCTCCGGCGAGCACCGTTTCGCGGCCGCCGTCGTCGATCCCGGCGTCGTCGACGTGTCGACGTCGTGGACGGACCACTTACCGGCTTCGCTTCGCAGACTCCTCGACGAGGGAAAGGATGCGCAGTTCGACCGCGACATGGCTCTCGGAATGCGGTTCTCCCGCGACCTCGCGGCGACGTGGGCGTTCCGCGCCCGCCCGGTGGGTTCCGGCGGATATGCGGCGGTGATCCGCCGCATCCGGGAGTTCGCCCTGTCGGAGGCCGAGGCTGCGCGCATCGACACGCCGCTGCTGATCACCTCACCCGAGGGCGAGCAGTTCTGGCCGGGTCAGTCGGAGAGGCTCGCGGCCCTGACGCGCACCGTCTCGCATGTGGTTCGCTTCACGGCGGCGGAGGGCGCGGACGGACATTGCGAGCCGTTGGCGAGGACCCTGGTGCACGAGCGCGTGCTGGACTGGATCAGCGCGACGATCCGGGAGTGACCGGCCCATCGGTTCTCGGCAGCAGCTCTCCATCCACCACGTCGATGCCCGGCACGCTGTCGAACAGCGGACCCTCGGGCGAATCGGGCTGAGCGTTCTCGTCGCGGGGGCGCATCGGCCTCACCTCCTGCGGAAGACAAGCCTGCCGCATCCGCGAGACGACCCAGGGCGCCCTTGACAGCCCGCGCAGGGCGCCGTAGGACTTCTCAGCCGTGGTCGACGGGCTCGTCGGCCGGCTCCGGCACGATCGAGAGCCCGTGCGGGCCGGATGCGGCGAGCATGAGGTCTTCGACCCACGCGCGGTTGATCTTCGGCTGACGCGAACCATAGAAGTGGAACTGCATCGGTACCGAGGGGTGCACCCAGAAGCTGCGGCGACCGCTGCCGTCGCCCACCTCCACGTCGAACATGAAGGGCTCGCCGCGGCGCAGCTTGTTCATCACGACGATGCGCAGATGCGCGAGAGTCCTGTCCTCGATCTCGACAGCGTTCGAGGCGGTGTCGTAAATGAATCGGCCCACGGTACGAGCATAACCAGCGCGGCCCGGATGCCATGACCTCCCGTTACCGGTGGGTCGGGATTAGGGTGTGCGCATGGGAACCATCTACTACGGCGGCGGCAGCACGCCGATCCACATCGAGGATCGTGCTCTCGCGCATCTCAAGGTCGTCATCGCGACCAAGCTCCGCCGCGGTGAGAGCTTCACCCTGTCGTGGCGGCATCCCGACGACCAGCCGCGAGGCCGCAGCACGCTGTGGCTGCATCCGTCGATTCCGCTGCGCTTCGTCTTCGACGACCCGGAGCCGGCCATGCTCAGCCGCGAATGGGTCGAGGAGCTGGCCAACTCCGCCAACTCGTCGGGCGGCATCATGCTCGTCGCAGAGCACTTCGACACCCACCCCGCCCCCACGGCGTCCTGACTCAGGCTGTCGGGGTGAGCGGCCCCCAGTGTCCGGGCGAGGGGAGGTCCGCGTAGCGGACATCCACTCCGCCCTCTCCCCCGACGCTCGCCACGCACACGAGCAACGACAGCGTCGGGATGCCGAGATGGCGGTGATCCCGGATGAGCGCGCGGTCGTCCGTCGCCTCCAGTTCCGCGCTGCGCTCGATGACCTCGAGCCAGGTGCGCCACCAGCCGTCGCCTGATTCCCCGTCGGCCACCGCGGCGAACTGCGGCAGCCAGTGGGTGATGCGCGCGGTGCGCGGATCGTCGAGGTCGTCGTGCGCGATCATGTGGGTACCGGGGCTCAGCAGGCCCTCGCGCAGTGCCTCGCCGTCCCAGGAGATCACCCGGGCGCCGGCCCGTGAGACATCCAGCAGGTTGAAGCCTCGCGTCGGCGGCGCATCCACGGGTACACGGCCAGCCACCGCCTCCAGCGGCAGCACGCCACGAGAGGTGACCGCGTCGTCCGCGAGAGGTGAGGTGTCGGCGCGGTTCAGCAGGACCGCCAGCCGGGATGCGGCGGGGTCGGCCGCGAGCCACGCGCCGCCGGCTCGCACGTCGTGCACTCCGATGACGCCCGGGTAGGTGTCCGGCCACCAGGGTCCCAGCCGGTTCCAGGGACGATTCGGGTCCTCGTCGCGGATGGCCACGACGCGCGTGGGCTCACTCGCGTCCTCGGGCACGCGGACGATCACGGTGCACATCGGCGGAACGGTCTCCTTCGGGCGGCGGGACCGGATGCGACAATCGAGACATGTTCGTCGTCGTCGCAGTCACGGGCGGCATCGCCGCATACAAGACGGTACATCTGGTGCGCGACCTCGTTCGCGCGGGCCACGAGGTTCACGTCGTCCCCACGGCCGATGCCCTCCGGTTCGTGGGCCTGCCGACCTGGGAGGCCCTCAGCCGCAACCCGGTCACCACCTCGGTGCACGACGATGTCGCACGTGTACGCCACGTCTCCCTCGGACAGCAGGCGGATCTCGTGATCGTCGCACCCGCCACCGCGAACACCATCGCCAAGATGGCCGCGGGCATCGCCGACGACCTGCTCGGCACGACGCTGCTCGCGACGACCGCCCCGGTGGTCGTCGCCCCGGCGATGCACACCGAGATGTGGCGCCACCCCGCGACGACCGCCAACATGGCGACTCTGCGCAGCCGCGGCGTGATCGTCGTCGGCCCCGATGACGGGCTCCTCACCGGCGGCGACAGCGGGCCCGGCCGGATGAGCGAGCCGGCAGACATCCTGCGCACCGCTCTCGGCGCGGTGTCCGCACCCGACCTCGAAGGACTTCGGGCGCTCGTGAGCGCGGGCGGCACGCGCGAGCCGCTCGACCCGGTGCGCTTCATCGGAAACCGATCGAGCGGACGTCAGGGCATCGCCCTCGCCCTGGCCGCCGCCGACCGCGGGGCCGAGGTCGATCTCGTGGCCGCGCATGTGGAGGCCGCCGTGCTCGCCTCGGCCGCAGCCCACCCCCGCATCCACATCTCGCACGTGGGCACGACCGCAGAGCTGCAGGATGCGGTCGCGGCGGCCGCATCCGTCGCGGACGTCGTCGTGATGGCCGCGGCGGTGTCGGACTACCGCGTGAGCGAGGTCGCCGACACGAAGCTCACCAAGGAGGGCGGCGACGGCACGCTGACGCTGCACCTCGTCGAGAACCCCGACGTCCTGGCGGGACTCGCCCGCACACGCCGCCCCGGCCAGACCATCGTCGGATTCGCCGCGGAGACCGCATCCGGAGAAGAGCTCCGTGAGCGCGGGCGCCGCAAGCGCGAGCGCAAGGGTGCCGACCTCCTCGTCGTCAACCGCGTCGGTTGGAGCGAGGGATTCGAGTCCGAGGAGAACGCCGCGCTGCTGCTGACCGAGGGCTCCGAGACCGAGACCTCCGGCTCGAAGCGCGCGGTCGCCGACGCCGTCTGGGATGCGGTGCTCGGCCTGCGCTGATCAGAGCACAGCCCTGGGGACCGAGCGATCCGTCCGGGTCGTCGGCGCCTGCCGCATCCGCGGGCTCGGCGCAAGGCCCGGGGTCCGCAGCCGTGCGGGGCCTAGCGTCGCTGACACCCCTCACAGAAGGACGATGCGATGACACGTTTCGGCTACACCCTCATGACCGAGCAGAGCGGGCCGCGTGAGCTCGTGCGCTATGCCGCGGGCGCGGAGGAGGCGGGCTTCGACTTCCTCGTCTCCAGCGACCACTTCTCACCGTGGCTGACGACCCAAGGACACGCGCCGCATGCGTGGACCGTCCTGGGAGCCGTCGCGCAGGCGACGAGCCGCGTCGAGCTGATGACCTACGTCACCTGCCCGACGATGCGCTACCACCCCACGATCGTCGCTCAGAAGGCCGCCACGCTGCAGCTGCTCTCCGAGGGACGCTTCACACTCGGCCTCGGCTCGGGCGAGAACCTCAACGAGCACGTCGTGGGCGAAGGGTGGCCTGCCGTGCAGATGCGCCAGGACATGCTCGTCGAGGCGATCGAGATCATCCGGGCACTGCACACCGGCGAGCTCGTCACGTACGACGGCCAGTACTTCCGCGTCGACTCCGCCCGCATCTGGGACAACCCCGACGGCGGCGTGCCCATCGGCGTCGCGGTGTCGGGCGACAGCTCCATCGAGAAGTTCGTCGACCTCTCCGACCACCTCATCGCCGTCGAGCCGGATGCGGATCTCGTGAAGGCGTGGGATGACAAGCACCCGGCGAGCGGGTCGGAGTCCGGCGAGAGCCGCAAGATCGGCCAGATCCCGATCAGCTGGGACCCGGATCGCGAGGCGGCCATCGCCCGCGCGCACGACGAGTTCCGTTGGTTCGGCGGCGGTTGGGGCGTCAACGCCGACCTTCCGACGCCCGCCGGGTTCGCGGCCGCATCCCAGTTCGTCCGGCCGGAGGACGTCGCGGACTCCATCGCGTGCGGACCCGACCTCGACGAGCTCGCCGAGAGCGTGCGACCGTTCCTGGATGCGGGCTTCACCGACGTCGCCATCGTGCAGATCGGCGACGCGCAGCAGGAGCGATTCGTGGCCGAGGTCGCCGCTCCCCTGCTGGAAAAGCTCCGCGCGCTCTGATCCACCGGGCCGCGGGCGGCTGCTCGGGCGCCCGAGGCGGTCAGTCGACGGGCAGGCGAACGGCGGCGCGAGCCGCGTCCAGCTCCGCCGCGGTGCGCTCGAGGCTCCAGCCCCGCGCCTCGGCCATGATGTCCGCGGCGAGACCGAGGATGCGCTCTCCGGGGTCTTGGAGGCGCCCGATGCCGGTGCGCCGCAGCAGGACGTCGGTGAGATGCTCGGGTGCCTCATGGCGCACGGCCCACGCGACGGCGGCGAGCGGTTCGCCGTCGGAGGTGGCGCGCTCGGCGAGACGCGGATCGGATGCGGCCAGCGCCAGCACGGAACGCGCACGGCTGCCGTAGTGGGCGAAGAGCACGTCTGCCGTGTCCGCCGCGAGTCCGAACCCCGCCGCATCCCGGCGCAGCACGGCCTGCGCGGCCGTCACGTCATCGACATCCCCGCCGGGAAGGGGCGTCTTCGCGCTGGTCGAGGGCGCGGGACGCAGGCCGTGCGCGGCCAGCCGGTCGACGATCTGCTGGGCGAAGGCGCGGGAGGTCGTGTACTTCCCGCCGAGCGCCGAGAACAGACCCGCGACGCCGTGACGCGCGTGGTCGACGAGATCGGATGCGCGGGAGGCCCGGTACGTGTCGGTGCCTGCCGACTCCGCGAGCGGACGCAGACCGCCGTACGCGGCGGTGACGTCGTCGAGCGTCAGCGCTTCCGGGAGCTTCGCGCCCGCGTTGATCTCGGCGATGAACCGCTCGATCGCGCCCCGCGTGAGCCGCCACTCGTCGACCGGGCCGGTGTACGGGGTCTCGGTGGGCCCGATCAGGCTCCGGTCACGCCAGGGCGCGACACTGAAGTGCCCGCCGGACGACACCGTGAGCACCATCGTGTCGCCCAGGCGGCGGGTGACCAGATAGATGCCCTCGGAGCGCACCGCGGGCGCCGGGCCGATGGCCTCTCGCAGCGCGGGAGTACGCGCGAGGAAATCGTGTGAGAAGGAGCCGGTCGCATCGATCGTCACCGTCGCCGCGATCTCCGCCGTCTCATCCGACACGCGGTCGTGCACCTCGGCGCCGACGACGCGTCCCGCGCGCACCAGCAGGCGCGTCGCACGCGTGTAGGTCGAGATGGTCGCGCGATGGGAGGCGGCCGCCTCCGCGAACGCGAGGGTGAGACGCTCGGGCGAGAGCATCATCGCGTCGTAGTAGAGGATGCCGTGCCGCATCCATCCGAGGCCCCGGTCGACGAGCTCGGTTGCTGACAGCGACCGGTGCCGGGGGATGTGCGCGGCCGCATCCGCGATCCGGTTGCGGTCGAACGACAGCACGTCGTACGCGGTCAGGCCCAGGTGCTCGATGAGTCCCGGCTCGGGCAGCACCATACCGATCGGGCGCACGAGGTGCGGTGCGATGGAGAGCAGGGTGCGTCGCTCGGCGAGAGACTCGCGCACCAGACGCACCTCCAGGTTCTTGAGGTACCGCAGCCCACCGTGGATGAGCTTGCCGGTGGCTGCACTCGTGGCGCCACCGAGATCGCCCGCCTCGACGAGCGCGACCGACAGTCCTCGACTGGCGGCCTCGTAGGCCGTCGCGACGCCGGTGATCCCGCCGCCGACCACCAGCACGTCGACCGCACTGTGGGGCAGAGCGCGCCGCAGACTCATGCCGCCGCCAGGTCGGCGCGGATGCCGGCGATCATGCGCTCGCGCTCGGAGGGGATGTCGAGAAGCCCCAACCTCAGCACGCGCGCCGCGATCTCCCACCGGTCGAGGTCGGCCACGCTGACGGTTCCCGCGCGCAGGTAGGACCGCAGGTAGAAACGCAGGAGGATGCGGCGCACGGCTCCGTAGACGACGCGCATCGGCGCGGACGTGCCCGGGAAGAGCTCCGCCTCGCGGAACAGCAGGCGGGTGAGGGCGACGTCGGCGGCGGGCTGGCCGGCGACCGCCGTCTGCCAGTCGATGACGACGTTGCGCTCGGCCAGCACGAACACGTTCTGCGGATGGAAATCGAGGTGCAGCACCGCATCCCCAGCGGGGAGGGCGCGGATGCGGCGGGCGACCGCATCCCGTTCGGCGGATGTGAGGGCCGAGAGAGCAGGGGTGTCGAGCTGCACGACGGCGAGCTCCCGCACATCGGGCAACCGGTCGGTGCGTGCGCGGTGGACGAACAGGTGCTCGGTCGCGAGTGTGCTGCCCACCTGAGGCAGGCGCAGGATGTTGCGCTCGGCCACGGCCGTGAGCGGCACGCCCTCGATGCGGTCGAACACGATGCCGTGGCGCCCATCCACCTCGACGCCGCCGTGGCAACGCACCGGGGTGATGCCGAGCTCGTACGCGAGCCGCGAAGCGGCGACCTCCTGCGCGACCTCGGCCGCATCGACACCGGGGAAGGCCAGCTTGACCACGCGGTCGTCGCCGTCCGCGAACACCTCGGCCGACCGACCGCGCGCGATCGGGCGCGACCCGACGACGCTCATCGCCCGGCCCGCTGAGGCTGGCCGTATCCACGGCGCGTGGCCGCTTCCACCACCGCGTGCTGCGCCGCCGCGTCGAGCGCCCGCGGTTGCCCGATGGCGCGCGCGTGCCAGTACAGGTCGCAGATCCACTCCGTCAGCAGCGCGTTCTCCACCGCGTGGACGAGGTCGCGCCCGAGTGCGACGGCGCCGTGGTTGGCCATGAGCGCGGCGAGTCGCCCGTCGAGGGCTGCTCCCACGGCCTGCGCGAGCTCGACGCTGCCGAACGGGTGGAAGGGGGCGACCCGGAGCGGTCCGCCCAGAAGCAGCTGCTGGTAGTGCACCACCGGTACCTCGTCGAGCACGAGCGAGAGGCTCGTCGCCATCGGCGCGTGGGTGTGGACCACCGCGCCGACCTGATCCGCGGGCGCGTGCCGCAGCACGCCCAGATGCAGTGCCGTCTCGGACGTGGGCGCCCAGTCGCCCTCGACGACCTCGCCGTCGAGGGTGACGATCGTGACCTGTTCCGGGGTGAGTTCGCCGAGCACGGCGCCGGTGGCCGTGACGGCGGCGTGCTCTCCCACGCGCATGCTGACGTTGCCGGCCGTGCCGACGAGGAGGCCCGCTTCGGCGAGGGATCGGGAGGCGTCGGCTACGGCGACGCGCGCGGCTGAGGTATCTGACGACGTTGTCATGGCGCTAGCATGACCGTGAGGACAAACCAAAGTCAAGTTTGGTTTCTGGCGGAAGGATGCGGCACCCGTGACACCTCTCGCTGCGACGGAACCGGACTGGGACCGCATCCCGCTGCAGCGCGCTCCACGTCAGCAGCGCTCACGCGAGAAGGTGGCGCGAGCACTCGCGGCCGCATCCGGTCTCGTGGCACGCGAGGGCGTCGCCGCCCTGACGCTCCCGCGCGTCGCCGAGGCCGCGGGAGTCAGCGTGGGCGCGCTCTACCAGTACCTTCCCGATCGCGACGCGATCGTGCGCGCCCTCGTCGCCGAGTACCACGCACGACTCGAGGCCCTCCTCGAGAACGCGGTCGCCCTGACGCGCGCGAGCACGCCGCCCTCCGATCCCGTCGGACATGTGATCGACGCCGTGGCCGAGATCTACCGCGACCGTGACGCGGTCCGCATCCTCGGCACCGCTTCGGCCGGGGGACTCATCGACGCCGACCGCGCGGCGCACAAGCAGCGGATGGCCGAGGCCGCCGCGCGCCTCCTCCACGCCAGCGGTCTCTCCCACGACGAGACGGATGCGACGGCCCGCGCCCGCGTCGCGTTCCTCGCCGCCGACGCCGTGCTGCACGACGCCTTCGCCGTCCCGCCCGCCGCGCAGGAGCAGACCCTGCAGGAGTTGCGCCTGCTCCTGCGCCGCTACCTCCAGCCCTGACCGCGGATCCACATCCTCCCGCCCGACTCACCTCCGCCCGCCCGGCTCGCCTCCACCCGCCCGGCTCCCCCACCCGTCCGCCCGGCTCGCCTCCACCCGCCCGGCTCGCCTGTACCCGCTCGGCTCGCCTGTCAGAGATCGAGCCACACGTGTCGATCTGCGACAGGGGAACACGGACTGCCCCAGTTCACCCGTCACAGAACGACGGCTGCGAGTCGATCTGGGGCAGGGGAACACGGACGGCCCCAGCTCACCTGTCGCAGAACGACACGTGCGGTGACCGGACGCGGTGAAGCGACGGATGCGGAGGGGTCAGCCGATGGGGCCGCGCATGTCGTCGAAGCCGGCCGCGCGGGCCGAGGTGCGCACCCAGTCGAACACGATCTGGGTCTCCGTCGACGCGACCGCGGGATCCATGCTCAGGCGTGTGGCGACGAAGTCGCGCAGCTGCTCGGGCGACGTCGTGACGACGTGGATGAGGAAGTCGGTCTGGCCGCCGAGGAAGAAGAGGTTCAGGACGTTCGGCAGGCGCGAGACCTTCTCGGCGTAGGTCTTGATCGCCGGCCGCGCCTGCGCGCGGAGCTTCACCGCGACGATGGCCTGCAGGGGCAGCCCCAGAGCGGCGAAGTCGACGTCGGCGTGCGCGGATCCGAGGGCGCCGGACTCCCGCAGAGCCCGCACGCGCGCGTGCGTCGCCGAGGGCGAGAGCCCGACCCGCGCGGCGAGCGCCGCGTTGGTCTGCGACGCATCGCGACGCAGCTCCCAGAGGATGCGCTCGTCCACCGGATCGGCCCGACGGTTCTGCGCCTGCGCCATGCTCACCCCGCATCCGGCCGGAGATTGTCCGGAATTCTCGCACCGCTGAGAATTCTCTTCGGCAGGTAGTGATTCTGACACGATTTTCTTCTAGATTCGGCCCGCTCCAGACGAACATCCTGATACATCGACACGAAGGACGGCGCCATGCGCATCGGAATCCCCGCCGAGGTCAAGAACCACGAGTACCGCGTCGCCGCCACGCCGGCCGGCGTGCGCGAGCTGGTGCGGCACGGCCACGATGTCGCGGTACAGAGCGGCGCCGGCACGGGCAGCTCGATCACCGACGAGGAGTTCGCCGCCGCGGGCGCTCGCCTCGTCGACGTCGCCGAGGCCTGGTCGGCGGAGCTCGTGCTCAAGGTCAAGGAGCCGGTGGCCTCCGAGTACGGCCACCTGCGCGACGACCTCACCCTCTTCACCTACCTGCACCTGGCCGCCGACGAGCATCTCGTCGATGCGCTGCTGGGCGCCGGCACGACGGCGATCGCCTACGAGACCGTTCAGCTGCCCGATCGCTCCCTCCCGCTGCTCGCCCCCATGAGCGAGGTGGCCGGGCGCCTGTCCGTGCTGACCGGCGGCTACCACCTCCTCGGCTCGCAGGGCGGCCGCGGCGTGCTGCTGGCCGGGGTCCCCGGCGTGCGCCCCGCGAAGGTCGCGGTCATCGGCGGCGGCATCGCGGGCAGCAATGCGGTCGCGCAGGCCGTCGGGCTCGGCGCCGACGTCACCGTGCTCGACATCTCGATCCCGCGGCTGCGCCAGCTCGACGATCTGTACCGCGGCGCGGTGCGCACGGTGGCATCCAGCGCGTACGAGATCGAACGCACGGTGCTGGATGCGGACCTCGTCATCGGCGCCGTCCTCATCCCCGGCGCGAAGGCGCCACACCTCGTCTCGCACGAGATCGTCGAGCGGATGAAGACCGGAAGCGTCCTCGTGGACATCGCGATCGACCAGGGCGGGTGCTTCGAAGACTCCCACCCGACGACCCATGACGATCCGACGTTCCGTGTCGGCCCGACGATCTTCTCGTGCGTGGCGAACATGCCGGGCGCCGCGGCGGGCACTTCAACCCCGGCCCTGACCAACGCGACGCTGCCCTACGCCCTCGCCCTCGCCGACAAGGGCTGGGAGCGGGCGCTCGCCGATGACCCGGCCCTCGCACTCGGGCTCAACACGCTCCGCGGTGGTATCGCGAACGCGGGCGTCGCCGCCGCCTTCCCCGACAAGCCTCGCGCCTGACGTCGGCAGGATGCGGGGCGGCCCGCATCCGCAACACAGGAGATCACCACTCATCAGGAGGATTCCGACGGATCCGTCCTGATGAACGCACACCTTCCTGCGCAACGCACATCGCCCGCGCGTGACGGCGGTCGAGTGAGCGTGCCACAGATTACGGCGGCGTTTCCCGCACCTGCGAATCGCGGCGAATGCTTGCTCCGCGCGGGGTGCGTACGGTTTCATGAACCAACTTGGTCAAACGTCCAACTGCGACGGAGCAGGGACGAAGGAGGCGCTCATGCAGGAAACGCGGCGACCCGTGGCGGTCGTGACCGGTGCGAGTTCGGGGCTCGGACGCGGATACGCGAAGCGTTTCGCCGCCCGCGGCCACGACCTCGTGCTCGTCGCCCGCCGGGCGGATCGACTCGAGGAGCTCGCCGCCGCAGTACGCGCGCAGCATGGCCGGCAGGTCGACGTCATTCCCGCGGACCTCACCGACCCCGCCGCTCCCGGCCGGATCGCGGCCGAGCTCGCGGAGCGCTCGCTGACGGCCGAGGTGCTGGTGAACTGCGCCGGGTTCGGTACCGCCGGAGCCTTCGCCGGTGAGGACCCCGCGCGGATCGCACAGGAGATCGCGGTCGACGTGACCGCCCCCACGTTGCTCACCCGGCTGCTGCTGCCCGACCTCCTCGCCGCCGACGGCGGCATCCTCCTCATGATCTCCAGCATCGCCGGCCACCAGCCCACCCCGAATCTCGCCGTGTACGGCGCGTGCAAGGCGTTTCTCACCTCGCTCACCGCGTCGATCTGGGAGGAGAACCGCGGGTCCCGGATGCGGGTGCTCGCCGTGTGCCCGGGCCCGACGGCGACGGAGTTCTTCGAGGCGTCGGGTTCCGAGCAGTTCAAGGTGGGACGCGTCGGCACGATCGGCGAGGTGCTCGACGCGACGTTCGCTGCCCTCGACGCTCGCCGCGGACCCGTCGTCACGGTCGGCTGGGGCAACCGCATCCAGTCCTTCGGCGCGAAGCTCGCTCCGCGCCGGCTCACGCTCAGGGTCGGACGCACCGCGACCGAGCGCGCGGGACGGGGCGCTTGATGCGCCGGCTCTCCTTCGAGGAGCGTCGCAGCGAACTGCTCGACGCGGCCGTGCGGGTCATCGGCCGCGAGGGACTGGCCGCGGCCACCACGCGCGCGATCGTCGCCGAGGCAGACATGCCGCTGGGGGCGTTCCACTACGTGTTCGCCTCGCGCGACGACCTGATCGCCGCGATCGTCGAGCACATCACGGAGCAGGAGCGCCTCGCGGCGTGGATGGATGCCGACACCGACGCGACGTGCGCCGAGGTGCTGGCGCGAGGGCTGGATGCCTATCTGCGACTCCTCGAGTCGGAACCGCAGCGCGAGATGACCCTGCTCGACGTCGCCACGCATGCGATGCGGCACGATCCGGATGCGGTGAGGGGTCAGTGGGCGACCTATCGCGCCGCGGCGCGCGCCAGCCTCTCCTACGCCGCCGAGCTCGCCGACATCGCCTGGACACGCCCGCTCGACGAGCTCGCGTGGTCGCTGGCGAGCTGCCTGGACGGACTCACCCTCTCGTGGCTCAGCACGCGCGACTCGGATGCGGCACGCCGCCACATCCGTCTGCTCGCCGATGCCTTCGCCGCCTACGCCACCCCCGTGAAGGAGACCACCGATGCTGACTGAGACCGATGCGCGTGTGCTCGCGCTCACCAACGCGCGAGCCGTGCTGGGGGCACTTCCCCGCCTGGTCGAGCTGGTGCCCGAGGCCGGACGGATCCTCGGGACCCTCCCCGCGCCGACGACGCTGTCGCTCGTCGCGCCGGGGATCCCCGTGACGCGATACCGCTTCGCCCCTGACGGCATCGCCCCGGTCTCCGAGGGCCGAGGACCGACGCTGATGTTCCGTTCCGTCGATCACCTCAACGCCGTCATCGCCGGCACGGCGCAGCCCATCCCGATCGCCGGCCCCGCCGGCATCCGCTTCCTGACGCGCGTGTTCACCCCGCTCACCGACCTGCTCGGGGTCTACCTGAAACCCGATGACGAGCGCCTCGCGGATGCGGAGTTCCGCCGCCGCAGCACGCTGCTGACACTCGAGGTCGCGGCGCGCGCGATCGCGGTCGTCGGCAACGAGGACACGAGCGGGCGTTTCTCCGCGGCGCACATGCCCGACGGTGATCTCGACCTCGAGATCGGCGACGAGCTGCGCTACCGGCTCGAGGTCAAGAATCACCGCATCCGCCTCGATGACGAACTCTCGGACCCGCCGCGCGCCGCCCTCCGCTTCGCGGACCTCGACGTCGCCGGCGGCGTGATCAGCGGCCGCGACAGCGCGCTGGCCTGCGTCTGCGACGGCAGGCTCGCCATGCGCGGCTTCATCCCCCTCGTCGACAACACCAGCCGCATCCTCGACCGCGTCGGCGCCTACCTCGGAGCGTGATCATGAGCACCCCCACCCTGACCCCCGTCTACAGCTACACGAAGAGCAACGAGGCGTTCGCCCGGGCCGTGAAAGTCATCCCCGGCGGCGTTCCCGGGCACCTCGGCCCCTCCGAAGGCTGTTTCATTCCCCGATCGGCATACCCGCTGTTCTCCGAACGTGCCGAGGGCACCCGGTTCTGGGACGTCGACGGCAACGAGTACATCGACTACATGTGCGGCTACGGGCCGAACGTGCTCGGCTACGGCGACGCGGATGTGGCCGCCGCCGCCCAGGCGCAGGCACGCAAGGAGGACGTGGTCTCCCTTCCCTCGACCACGATGATCGACCTGGCGGAGCTGCTGGTGGACACCGTCGCGAGCGCCGATTGGGCGTTCTTCGCGAAGAACGGCGGCGACACGACGACGCTGGCCATCATGACCGCCCGCGCCGCGACGGGTCGTCGGCGCATCGTCTTCATCGAGGGGTACTACCACGGCGTCGCACCCTGGACGCAGAAGCTCGACTACCCCGGCGTGCTCGACACCGATGTGCAGGGCAACATCGAGGTGCCGTGGAACGACATCGAGGCCATGCGGCGGGTGTTCACCGAGCATCGCGGTGAGATCGCCGCACTCATCGCCCAGCCGTACAAGCACGGCAACTTCTTCGACAACGCCCTCCCCGCCCAGGGCTACTGGCAGGCGGTGCGGCGGCTCTGCGACGAGCACGGCGTCGTGCTGATCGTCGACGACGTCCGTGCCGGCTGGCGCCTGGACCTCGCCGGCAGCGACCACTTCTACGGCTTCGAGGCGGACCTCATCTGCTTCTGCAAGGCCATCGCGAACGGTTACAACATGTCGGCGCTGTGCGGGAAGGACAGCCTGCGCGAGGCGGTGTCGAGCATCACCTACACCGGCAGCTACTGGATGAGCGCCGTGCCTTTCGCCGCCGGCATCGCGACGATCGAGAAGCTCAAGGCGATCGACGGCCCCGCCCTGTTCCGCGAGCTCGGCACCACGCTGACGACCGGGCTCACCGAGGTCGCCGCGTCGCACGGCCGAACGCTCGTCGCCTCCGGCGAGCCGGCCCTGTTCTATCTGCGCCTCGCCGACGACGAGTCGCTCATGCTCCACCAGCGGTGGATCGCCGAATGCGTACAGCGCGGAGCGTTCTTCAGCTCCCACCACAACCACTTCATCAACGCGGCCCTCACGAGCGCCGACATCACCCGGACGCTCGAGATCGCCGACGAGGCGTTCCGCGCGATCGAGGCATGACGGCGCTGCCGGCACTGCGCACGCGTGGAGCGGCTGTCGGAGCCGCCTACGCCGCGCAGGGCCTCGGCTACGCGACGATCGTCACCGCTCTGCCGACGATCAAGGATCGTGTCGACATCGGCGACGACGCGGTGTCGATACTGCTGCTCGCGACCTGCCTCGCCGCCGCTCTCGGATCCGTGCTCGCCGACGTGATCGCCGTGCGGGCGGGCAGCAGGCTCGCCCTCACCTCCGGGCTCGCCGCCCAGGCGGTGGGACTCCTGTTCGTCAGCTTCACCGCATCCCTTCCCGTTCTGATCGTCGCGATCGTGCTCTACGGCGTGGGCCTCGGCGCGGTCGACGCGTCGTCGAACATGCAGGGCTCGCTGCTGCAGCGCCACCACGAGCGCCCGGTGTTCGGCCGGCTGTACGCCGGGTACACGGGCGCGGCGATCGTCGCCACCGGGGTCACGGCGGCGGTGCTGGCCACCGGCGCTCCCGCGGGTCTCACCCTGGTCATCGCAGCGGCGGCGCAGATCGCGATCGCCGGATGGGGCCTCGGGGCCTTCGATCCCACGCGCGCGGCGCACGAGGTCGACGACACGGCCGCATCCCGCCCGGCCCTGCCGCGCCGAGCGATCTGGGCGGTGGGCGCGATCGTGTTCGCGGCGTTCGTAGTGGACTCCGCGGTCGCGAGCTGGAGCACGATCTACCTCACCGACGGGCTCCGGGCCGACCCGGGCGTCACGCCCCTCGGCTACGGGGCGTACCTCGTCGCGATGCTGGCGGCGCGACTGGGCACGGACCCGCTCGTGCGACGGATCGGACGGATGCGGCTGGGTGTCGCGGCGGTCATCGTGGCCGTGGCCGGCGCCGTGCTGGTGGCGGCGGCGCCGTTCGTGCCGACGGCGATCCTCGGCTTCGCGGCGATGGGCGTGGCATCGGGGGCGCTCGTGCCGATCGCGTTCAGCCGTGCCGGCGAGCTGCTTCCGGAACGCAGCGACGAGGTGATCGCACGCGTGAACCTCTTCAACTACGCGGGCGCCGTCGCCGGAGCGGTCGCGCTCGGACTCATCGCCGCAGGGCCGTCGCTCGGCCCCGCATTCCTCGTGCCTGCCGTCATCCTGGCCGCACTATCGCCGCTGCTGCGCACTCTCCGCCGCCACTGACCTCGCCGCCCCCGTTCTCAGCCAGGCGAGCCTGGAGGTGCGCTGTTCCCCTGTCACAGATCGACGCCGGAGGCGCGATCTGTGACAGGGGAACAGAGAAGCGGCGCGCGGGCGGAAGGCTCAGCGGGCGAGGGCGGCGCGGATGCGGGCCATCGTCTCCAGCGTGAGGCGCGTGCGCTCCTGATCCTCGGCCGCGGCGGTCCCTCCCGCCTCGACGAGGGCTACGAAACGCTCCACCTCGCCGCGCAGCGAGTGACGCTCCTCGGGGATCTCCACGGCCTCGCGATCGCCGTCGACGGCGTGACGCACCACGCGGCGCGGGCTGACGAGATCGTCGATCGAGACGGTGGCCTGTTCCCCCTCGATCTCGCTCGGACGCCCGGCGTTCGTGATCTTCGAGTATGAGACGTCCACCACGAGACCCGGGTAGCCGAGCAGCGCAACGCCGGCACCGTCTGCGCCGCTCGCGATCGGCACATCCAGCGCCTGCACCGTGTCGGGGCGGCCGAACAGCAGCATGGCCGCGTGCACGCTGTAGACGCCGAGATCCGCGAGGGCACCGCCACCCATCGCGGGGTCGAAGATGTTGACCCGCCGCCCCGCCAGCACGTCGTCGTAGCGCGAGGACCGCTTGCCGTAGTGCAGCGACGCGCGCCGTAGGACGCCCAGCGTCGGGAGCAGGTCGCGCACGACACCGATGCCAGGGTCGTAGGCCAGCCGCATCCCCTCCATGAGGACGAGCCCGCGCTGCGTCGCCTCCCGGGTGAGCGCGATCCACTCCTGCTCGGAGTCGACGGCTGGCTTCTCGACGAAGACGTGCCTGCCGGCGGCGAGCGCCGCGCGGATCTGCTCGGCATGAACCGAGTTGGGCGAGCCGACGTACACCGCGTCGATCTCCGGATCGGCCAGCACCGCGTCCAGATCGGATGCAGCGTGCGGCGCACCGATGCGCCGGGCGATCTCGACGGCGCGGTCCGCGTCGCGAGAGGTCGCCGTGTGCAGCGCGATGCCGTCGACCTGGGCGACGGCGCGGGCGAAAGCCTCGGTGATGATGCTGGAGCCGATCGTGGCGACGTTGATCATCGCACTAGCGTAGGCGGGGCCGCGTGGGCGACGGTGCTCACGCGAGCGCGAGCGCCCGGTGAACGGACGCGACAGCGCTGGATCCCTCACCGACTGCCGCTGCCACCCGCTTCATGGATCCGCGCCGTACGTCGCCGGCGGCGAAGAGCCGGGGCAGCGAGGTCTCGAACGGCAGCGGCTCGCGTCCCAGCTGCTGCCAGCGGGAGATCGACTGCACGGTGACGTCGGTGCCGGTGCGCAAGAACCCGTGGTCGTCTCGGTCGAGCGTTCCGAGCCAGGATGTGGCGGGCTCGGCCCCGATGAAGCAGAACAGCCCACGGGCGTCGACATCGCCGACGGTGTCGATGCGTACGCTCTCGAGGACGCCGTCGCCGTCCAACGCCGTCACGTTGGCGGCCGTGTGGATGCGGACCCCGGGGCTCTCCAGCAGCCGGTCCACGAGGTAGCTCGACATGCGCTGGCGCAGGTCCGTCCCGCGCACCACGAGGTGCACGGGACAGCCGTTGCCGGAGAGATAGAGGGCGGCTTGTCCCGCAGAGTTCGCGCCGCCGACGACGACGGAGGGCGCACCCGCGACCTGATGCAGTTCGAGAGGCGTCGCCGCGTAGTAGATGCTCGAGCCTTCGAACCGCGACCACCCCTCGATGTTCAGGCGGCGGTAGGCGGCACCCGAGGTGACGATGGCGGTGCGGGTGCGGATGAGGCGGCCGTCGGCGAGGGTGACCTCGAGTCCCTCGGGGACCTCGGCGATCGCGACGGCCTCGCAGGGGGCGTAGACCCGCACCCCGAACTTGAGCGCCTGCAGCGTCGCCTGGCCGATGAGCTGGCCTCCGCTGACGCCGAACGGGAAGCCGAGGAAGTTCTCGATACGAGAGGTCGCGGCGGCCTGGCCACCGGGCGCCACGGCATCGAGGAGCACCGTGTTCAACCCCTCCGATGCGCCGTAGATCGCCGCGGCGAGACCCGCGGGCCCGCCGCCGATCACGACGAGGTCGACGGCCGCATCCGTCTCGGCCTGATAGCTCAGTCCCAGCCGGTCGGCGACGATGCCGGGCGTCGCACGCGGGACCGGCTCCCCCTGCAGGTAGGCGATCGGCAGGTCCTCGATCCGCACGCCGTGATCGGCGTGCACGCCCATGTCGTCGGGATCCACCTCGACGGCGGTGTGCACGAGGTCGAGCCGCTCGGCGAAGCGGTCGAGGGCGAGGAACTCACGCGATCCCCGGAGCCCGACGAACTTGAGCGTGAGGGCGGCGGGGCCGGTTCGCAACGATTCCCGGCGGTCCCACAGGGCGTGCAGGATCAGGTCGCAGAGCTCGTCGTCCTCCGCCATCAACCGACGCAGCTGCGCGCGCGGCACCCGCAGGATGCGGCCGGGCTCGGCGACACGGGCGGAGAGGAAGGCGCCCTGCCCGTTCAGCAGGCTCAGCTCACCCGCGAACGTGCGCGCACCCATGCGTGTGAGCACGACCTCGTCGACCCAGCCCAGACCGTCGCGCATGATCTCGATCTCGGCGGTGTCGACGAGGATCATGTCGTAGTCGTGGTCGCCGGAGCGGAACACGTAGTCCCCGGCGGCCACCTCCTCTGCGGTGCCGTACGCGCACAGCCGCTCCCACTGCGCGTCGGTCAGGTCGGAGGGACGAGTCGGCACGGCGACGGTCTCGTGGCTCATACGCGGGATTGTCCTCGTCGGTCGGCTCCGCCACAACTCGACGGGCGCGTCACCCGCGTTCGGGGCCCATGAGCGGGCGCAAGGCCCTCGTGAGGGCGGTGATGTCGGCGCGATCCGACCCCGCCAGAGCCTCCGCCTCCCGCCGCACGAGCTCCGTCATGGCCGCATCGACCACCCTGATGCCCTCCTCGGTCAGCAGGATGTAGACGCTGCGTCCGTCCGAGGGATTGCGCTTTCGCACCACGAGTCCTCGCGTCGAGAGGTTCGCCAGCCGATGCGACATCGTCGCGCTCGTGATCATCGTCCGTTCGATCAGCTGCGCGGGGCTCAGTCGGTGCGGAGGATCGGCGCGGCGCAGCGCCGCGAGCACGTCGAACTCCCAGGACGCCAGACCCGCCGTCGCGAACGCCGCAGCACGCAGTCGGTCGAGCCGGATCGCCGCACGACGCAGCCTCGACATGACGTCGAGAGGAGTGAGGTCGACATCGGGCAGGCGTCTGCCCCACGCGTCGATCAGCAGATCGACCTCGTCGTCTCGACGGTCATCGCTCACACGACGACGGTAGCGTGCGCAGGCGGCTCGCAGACGGCATCCTCCATCTCTCGCGGGGAGTGCGAGGATCGAGGGGGCGAACCCACCGGCGGACGGAGCACACGCATGACCGCGTACAACGACCACGTGATCGCCGAGTTCCGACGAAACGGCGGCCGGGTGGAGAACTTCGGCGACGCCCTCATCCTGCTGCACCACATCGGCGCCCGCAGCGGCCTTGAGCGCATCGCCCCGCTCATGACGCTGCCGGACGGCGCCGACGCGTGGCTGATCGCCGCATCCAAGGCGGGGGCCGAGGACAACCCGGCCTGGTTCCACAATCTCCGCGCACACCCCGACGTGACGATCGAGACGCCGTCGGGCGACGTGCACGTGACGGCCCGCGTGCTCGACCCCTCCGAACGGGATGCGGCATGGCGACGCTTCCTCGAAGCGAGCCCCGGTTTCGGCGACTACGAGCGACGCACGACGCGCACCATCCCGGTCGTCCGTCTGGAACGCCGATGACGGGTCAGCCCGGAGTCGACATCCCCGATGCGCGTGGACGCACGGGCCTCGACCTCGCAGGGCGCGACCTGGACGGCAACCCCAGGGTGCGGGTGCGCGAGGTCCGCGTGCTCACCTCGAACTGGTTCGTGACGCGCACGACGACCTTCGACTTCCAGCATTCGGACGGCACCTGGACCACCGAGCACCGCGAGACGTACGACCGCGGCGACGGAGCGTGCATCCTTCTCTACGACGCCGAGGCACGCTCCGTGCTGCTGACACGTCAGTTCCGCTACCCGGTCTACGTCAACCGGCATCCCGACGGCATGCTGATCGAGGCGGCGGCGGGCCTGCTCGACGACGACGCTCCCGAGGCGGCCATCCGGCGTGAGGCCGAGGAGGAGACCGGGCGCCCGGTCGGCGAGGTGGAGCACGTCTTCGACGTCTACATGAGCCCCGGCTCGGTGACCGAGCGGCTGCACTTCTTCGCCGCGCCGTACCGTCGCGGCGACGTCGTGTCGGGCGCGCGGGCGGGACTGGCCGACGAGGGCGAGGACATCGAGGTGCTCGAGCTCGATGTCGACGACGCGCTCGCGCGCATCGGTGTCGACATCATCGACGCGAAGACGATCATGCTCCTGCAGTGGGCGGCGTTGCGCGGACCGTTCGCGGCGGCCCGTTCGTGACGACGCGGCTGCTGCTGATCTCGGACACCCACATCCCGCCGCGAGCGCGAACGCTCCCGGATGCGGTGCGCCGCCTCGCCGACGACGCCGATCTGATCGTGCACGCCGGAGACTGGGTCGTCGCGGATGTCCTGGACGATCTCGCGCGGCACGGCGAGGTCGTGGGCGTCTACGGCAACAACGACGGGGCGGACCTGCGCGCCCGGCTTCCGCTGGTCGCGCACCGTCGGATCGAGGGCGTCCGGATGAGCGTGGTGCACGAGACGGGCGACGCACGCTCGCGGGAGCGCCGCATGGATGCGGCGTACCCCGAGTCCGATCTGCTCGTGTTCGGACACAGCCATATCCCGTGGGACACCGTCACGCCCGCGGGCCTGCGTCTGCTGAATCCGGGCTCTCCGACCGACCGGCGCCGGCAGCCCCACCACACCTGCATGACGGTCACGATCGACGACGCCCGCGTCGAGGCGGCACTCGTCACTCTCTGACCCGCTCGGTCAGCCCTCTTCCTCCTCCGCGAGCAGCGACCAGATCGAGGGCGGGTCACCTGCACTCCGCTGCAGGATGACGTATTCGGTCTCGGGATGCTCGGCGATGAAGCGCCGTGCGTCCGCGAGCGTCATCACGCGCTCCGTGACCTCATCGCCGTTGCGCTCCGACCAGTAGTTCTTGAACTGGACGCGGTACTCCTTCACGCCATCCGACCCGGTCACTGGATCCGGTCGATCTGCACTCGAATGAGGTCCGCCTCCGGGAAGCGGGCGAGCAGCAGATCGGCGACCTCGCGGCCGGTGTCGGCCGCACCCGCCGACGCGTCCGCGGCGATGCGCACCTGGACGAGCTCCGAGGCGGCTTCTCCGGTCACGAGCGGGGTGATGGAGCCGAGTGCGCCGGCCACCGCGTCCGCGACGCGCGGCGGGAAGACCGCGGCGACACCGGAGGAGGTGAGGACGAGCTCGGTCACCGCATCCCGCGGCGCAGAGGGCAGATTCATGACACGTCCTTTGGTGGCTGGGGGGCGTGGATGTCCTCGATCGTGACGTCGATCGCGGCGACGTCGAGATCGGTGTGGCGCTCGACGACCTCCGCGACCCGCCGCCGCACGTCGTCGGCCACGGCGTGGGCGTCGAGATCCCATGCGATGGATGCGGTGATGTCGATCGTCACCGGGGCGCCGAGCTCCTCAACGTCGCCGATGATGCGTGTGCGCCCGATGAACACGCCGTCGAGCTCGTCGGCGGCCGAGCGCAGGAGGGTGCGCACCGCCCCCTCGGCGACGGTGATCCGCACTCTCGGGTCGGGGTGGCGCACCGGCAGATCACGTCCGGACCGCAGCTCGGCCGCGACCTGATCGAGGATGCCGCCGAACCATCCCGCCGACGGCTCGGGAAGCGAGGCCGCGTCGGCGGCGAACAGATCGCGGGAGAGGTCTCCGACGCGGGAGAGGGACTCGAGGGCGTTCAGGCACTCCGGGCACTGTTCGATCTCGGCGTCGCGCGGCGAGCGCCCCGCCTCCAGATACTCGCTCAGCTCCTGGATCGTGCGTCCGCAGTCGAGGACGTCGGATGAGGCGTTCGATGCGGTCATCGCCATCCCTCCATCCCGATCATGATGCTCGCTCTGGCGCGGGCGAGGTTTCCGCGGACCGTGCTCACCGGCACGTCCAGTTCCTCCGCGATCTCGGAGTAGCCGAGACCCGCGGCTTCCCGGAGCAGCCAGGTCCGTCGCTGCGCTTCCGGCAGCCTCTCCAACGCCGCCGAGAGTGCCGCGAGTCTAGCGTTGCGTTCGGCGACGTGCTCGGGCCTGGTGCTCTCGGGTGTGGACGGTTCCCACTCATCGAACCCCTCCTCCTTCGCCGAACGGCGCAGGACCCGCAGCGCTTCGCGCGACGCGATGCGCAGCAGCCAGGCCTTGACCGACGAACCGTCGCGGAGGGTCGGCAGCTGCCGCCACGCGACGACGAAGGCGTCCTGCACCACGTCGTCGGCGTCGGCTTGCGAGCGGAGCATGCGCGCGATGTACGCGCGCATGAGCGGGCTATGCCGACGGACGATCTCCGCGAAGGCTGCGACATCGTCATCGACCGCCCGCTCCACCAGGATGCGGTCGGACAGCGCTGCGAGGTCCCTCGCCCCCGTCTCGGGCTCCGCCATCGGCTCCTCCGAAATCCGCCGGAACTTTTTTGTGACGATCCGGCGGGTAGGTGCCTCATGTCAGTAGGGCGAAGTTAGCGCCGACGACGAGAACCGTCTCGCGCTCTTGTCACCGCCCTGGCAACGAGATAAAGGAGCACATCATGGCCACTGAGCAGAAGACCACCCCCGCCGTCACCCCCGCCCGCGTCGACCGCGGCACGATCGGCACGACCGGAGCGGCCCCGACGGCCGCGGCCGCGGGTCGGACCGTCATCGCCGATGGCGTGGTCGCGAAGGTCGCCGGCATCGCGGCGCGAGAGGTTCCCGGCGTCTACGCGCTCGGCGGCGGCGGCGCCCGCGCTCTCGGGATGATCCGCGACGCCATCAACGCGACGGACCTCACGCAGGGTGTGAAGGTCGAGGTCGGCGAGACGCAGGCCGCGGCCGATCTGACGATCGTCGTGGAGTACCCGGCCCCCATCCAGGAGGTCGCCGCCGGCGTCCGTGCCGCCGTGGCCGGGGCGATCTCGCGCCTGGTGGGCCTGGAGGTCGTCGAGGTCAACGTCGAGGTCAACGACGTGCACCTTCCCGGTGACGACACGGACGACGACACCGAGGCGCGCGTCGCATGAGCGCCACGGTGAGCGGAGCGCTCGTGGGTGCGGTGCTCGCCGTGTCCGCCCTGCTGTTCGGCTTCTGGGGATTCCTCCTGGTGGCCCTGTTCATGGGCATCGGTGCGCTGGTCGGTCGCGTCGTGTCGGGTTCGCTCGATCTCCGCGCGCTCGCCAACGTGTTCTCCGGCCGCCGGACATCATGAGCTCCGCGACCTGGCCCGCGCTCGACGGCGGGATGACACCCGCCGCCGAGACGGTCCTGTCGGGCCGGACGCTCGTGGCCGAGCGTGCTCTGGCCGCCATGTGCGAACAGGTGGCGGCACGGGCCGTGGGCGTCCCCCGGCGAGCGGTCACGGTCAGGCTCGGCGCGACCGCCGGAGCGCTGGCGGTCCGGGTGGAGGCTCCGCTTCCCGTCCCCGACCTGTCGGATGAGGCGGCGTCCGCCGAGTCCGACACCGTCACCGCGCGCGGACACCGCATCCGCGAACAGATCCGCACCGACATCGCGGCCCTCACCGGCCGCGAGGTGCGCCGCGTCGACCTCACGATCACCGGCGCCCGCATCGAGAAGAGGAGGAGGGTCAGATGAGTGCCACCCCTTCGCCGGACCGCGCGCTCGCGCGCGTGCAACGGCGTGAGACCCACTCGCCGCGGTCGACGGCCATGGTCGTCGCCGTCGTGCTGGTGATCGCGCTGATCGCCTACCTCGGGGTTGAGACCGTGCTGGTCATGGCGGGCGCACCCGCGCTCGTCGCCGCCCCGACCGACCTGCTGCGCGGCCTCTCCGCGGCGTCCGGCGCGGCGATGACCGCGATCGGCGCCGCCGTCGCCCTGGTGGGTGCGGTCTTCGTGGTCATCGCCGTCACCCCGGGCCGACTGGCGAAGCACACCATGGCCACCGTCGACGGCACGATCGTCGTGGTGGACAACGGCGTGATCGCCGCCGCCCTGGCCCAGCATCTGAGCGACGCCCTCGGCATCGACCGACGCCGGCTCACCGTCGGAGTGGGCCACCGCCGCGTCGATGTCACCGTGCAACCCGAGACGGGTCTCGGGATCGATCTCGACGAGGTGCGCGCCGTATCCGAAGCGGAGCTGGACACGTACCAGCTGACTCCGTCGGTCACGCTGAGCGTGCACCGACGCCTCGACAAGAAGGAGGAGCGATGAACACCACCCGTCGCGGTCTCAACCGCACCCTCGTCCTCGTCGTCGGTCTCATCGCCGTCGCCTCGGGAGGCGCCGTCGTGTGGGCGTCCGTCTCCGCCGACGCCCACCGACTGTGGACGCAAGCCCTCACCACCGCCGCCGACGCCGTGGACTCCGCGTACACCTCGACCCTCGTCGGCGGGGGACCGGTGTCGTGGGCTGGCGTCGGCACGGTCGCGGGCGCAGTGATCCTCA
This sequence comes from Microbacterium sp. RG1, assembly GCF_005347485.1. Classification (NCBI taxonomy): domain Bacteria; kingdom Bacillati; phylum Actinomycetota; class Actinomycetes; order Micrococcales; family Microbacteriaceae; genus Microbacterium; species Microbacterium sp. RG1. The sequence goes on from NZ_CP034121.1 coordinate 2,193,081, forward strand.
TCGTGCTCCTGCTCATCCCCGTCGCGCTGTTGGCGCACCGGCGTTCGCGCACCGTGCTGCGCAGCACCGAGACGGATGCGGCGTCCGGCCGCGTCGTCGTCCGGGAGGGGTTCGCCTCCGACGCGGTCACCGCCTCGCTGGCGCAGCGGGCCGACATCCTCTCGACCCGCGTCGTGGCCGATGATGTGCGGGACGCGCCCGTGCTCCACGTGGCCGTGACCCCCCGCTCCCAGGCCTCGCCTCGCGACGTCGCCGACCACGTCGCCGCCGTCGGCGCCCGTCTCGACGCTCTGCTGGACCGCCCCACGCGGACATACATCTCACTTCACGCAGGACTCCGGGCGCGTCTCGCCTCGGACCGGCGCACCCTCACGTGACCGCGCACCGCGCGCGGGTCATCCGAAAGAGAAAGGAGACCCCCATGGGACTCGACGACAAGATCAAGAACGCTGCTGAGGACCTCGTCGGAAAGGCCAAGGAAGCCGCCGGAAAGGTCACGGGCAACGAGAAGCTCGAGGCCGAGGGCAAGGCCGAGCAGGCCAAGTCCGACCTCAAGCAGGCCGGAGAGAACGTCAAGGACGCGCTCAAGTAAGCCGGAACGGACGTGCCCCGCGGCCCTCGGTCGCGGGGCACGTCGCTGCGGGGATACCGCTCGCGGGCTCCGGCTGCGACGATCGACGGGTGCCCGCTACCGCTTCCCCCGCCCGCTCGCGGATCGTCATCGCTCCCGACAGCTTCAAGGGATCGATCGACGCGACGAGCGCGGCACGCGTCCTGGCCGAGGGATGGCGCAGCGTCCGCTCCGACGACGAGCTGCTGCTGCGGCCGATGGCCGATGGCGGCGAAGGCACGCTGGATGCGTTCGCCGCCGCGATCCCGGGCTCTCGACGCGTTCCCATCACCGTGACCGGTCCGACGGGACGCCGGGTCGACTCCCACTGGCTGATGCTGCCGGGCGACCACCCCCGCACCGCGGTGGTCGAGCTGGCGTGCACCTCCGGGATCGAGCTCGTGGGTGCCGCGGAGGCGGTCGACCCGCTGGCGACGCACACGCTCGGATTCGGCGAAGCCATCCGCGCCGCCCTCGCGGCCGGTGCCACTCGCCTGCTGCTCGGAATCGGTGGCAGCGTGTCCAGCGACGGCGGTGCTGGGGTGCTGACCGCGCTGGGTGCGGTCGTCCGTGATGGTCAGGGCCGCCAGGTCCCCTCCGGAGCCGCCGGACTCGCGCGCGCCGCATCCTTCGATGCCGACGACCTCATCGCTCCGCCTGTCAACGGGATCCTCGTGCTCTCCGACGTCCGAGCCCCGCTCCTGGGCCCCCACGGCGCCGCACGGGTGTTCGGGCCGCAGAAGGGAGCCGACCCCGACCAGGTCGAAGAGATCGAGGCCGCGCTGACGCGGTGGGCCCGCCTCGTCGGCGTCGCCTCGGATATCCCGGGAGCGGGAGCTGCCGGCGGATGCGGCTTCGGCCTCCTGGTCTGGGGCGCCCAGCTCGCTTCCGGCGCGGATGCGGTCGCCGAGACCATCGGGCTCGACGTCGCGCTCGCAGGTGCGGACCGCGTGATCACGGGCGAAGGGTCGTACGACTCCCAGTCGCTGCTGGGCAAGGCGCCCGGCGTCGTCCGCGCGTATGCAGAGATTCGGGGCGTGCCCGTGAGCGTCGTCGCCGGCCGCTTCGGTGTGGCCGCAGGAGCGGATGACCTGTCACTGGTCGAGCTGGCGGGATCCGCCTCGGCGGCCCTGGCGGATCCGCGACGATGGCTGCGCGAAGCGGGCGCCCGCCTCGCGCGCACGCATACCGGGCGCGATAGCGTGTAGAGACGGTACCGACGAGGCGAGGAGCGCACGATGAGTCTTCGCGCGCGACTGCGTCGGCGGGTCGAACAGGATCTGCGCAGCGCACGGGTGCTCATCGACGGCGACGCCGAGGCTCTCATCACCGGCATCCGGCGCGTCATCGGCCCCGACCAGCTCGTCCTGCCCGGCGTCGGCGATCGGCCGGCCGATCTCGGCGTCGTGATCATCGACCGCAAGGCGCACGGTTCCACCCTGCACCGTGCGCAGGAGTTCTTCTCGCGGATCGACGCGCAGCTCGTCGACGACGCGCCGCGGATCTGTCTCATCGTGGGCGGCGCGACCTCAGTGGCCCCGCGCACACTCGCGCGTCTGCTGAGCGCCGAAGTCGTCCACCAGATCGTGGTGAGCACCGCGCCCTCACTGGCCACAACGCGAGACCGCGCCGACCGCCGCCGCCTGCGCGCGCTGGGATGGCTCGGAATCGACATCCTGCGACTCGGTCGCGTCTGAACGGCGCCGCTCGAACCGCAAGGAATGCGCAAGAAATGCGCAAGATCCGCAATCCTGCCGCAAGATTCGGGCCGTTCCGTCCGAATTCCCCCGCGCACCGTCCGCAGCTGGAACCGCTCTCGTACCGTAGCTCCAGCAGCATTCCGCTGCTCTCGGTGAGCGCCCCGTCACCCGAAGACGCGGGCGCTCACCGCTCCTTCGGCAGGGGACGGCATGGCGAAGACTCCTGCGCTTCCGAGCGCACGAAAGCGGCAGTGGGGATCCGAACGGAGCCGCGAACCGCTGCCCACGCTTCACCCGCGACCCTCGGCCCCGAAGATCGTCTGGGCGCGCGTCGCCATCGCGATCACGGTCGCCGGCTGGGCCGCCTACATGCTCACCACCGCACTCCGCCAGATCTTCGCCTACGACGGCGAGCACATCTGGCCCACGATCGAGGCCTGCATCTACGCGCTCGTGATCACCGCATTGAGCTTCTCCGCGCTGATGTTCCTCGTGCAACGCGAGGCTGCGCTCAGACGATTCCGCGATCACGAGCGGGTGCCGCGCGCGGAGCTCGACCGCCACTTCGACGACGAGCACGGCGAGGGGATGACCGTCCTCATCCCCTCCTACGCCGAGGAGCCCGCGGTCATCCGCAAGACCATGTGGTCTGCGGCGCTGCAGGAGTATCCGTCCCTGCGGGTGGTGCTACTGCTGGATGACCCTCCGTTCCCGACGGATCCGCACACCCTCGCGCGCCTGGAGGCGACCCGCCAGATCGCCCTCGGAATCGCCGAGGATCTGGCCGAGCCCGCGTATCGCTTCACAGAGGCTTTGTTCGACTTCGAGCAGCGTGCCGCGACCGGCGGCGTCGGCGAGGCGGAGATCCGGTCCCTCCGCGACGAGTACCGCTACGCGGTCGCCTGGTTGAACGACATGGCGGACTCCGAACCGCACGAGGACCACGTCGACACCTTCTTCATCGACCAGGTCGTGCGCGGGCTGGCCGACGACCTGGACCTCACCGCGTCCGCGTTGGAGTCCGCAGCAGAATCGGGAACGGAGCTCTCGCACCAGCGGCTGCACGAACTGCACCGGCGCCTGGTGTGGATCTTCTCCGTGGATGTGGGCACGTTCGAGCGCAAGCGCTACGCGTCGCTGTCCAGCGAAGCGAACAAGGCGATGAACCTCAACGCGTACATCGGCCTGATGGGCGGTCGCTACCGCTTCGTGGAGGGCCCCGGCCGCAAGACCGTGCTGCGACTGGTCGCGGGCGCCGGACAGGAGGCGGATCTCGTCATCCCCAACTCGGACTACCTGCTCACCCTCGATGCCGACTCGCTCCTGCTGCGCGATTACTGCCTGCGCCTGGTCTACTTCCTCGAGCAGCCCGGCAACGAACGCGTCGCGGTCACCCAGACGCCGTACTCCTCGTTCCGCGGCGCCCCGACGCGCATCGAACGTCTGGCGGGCGCGACGACGGACATCCAGCACATCCTCCATCAAGGCATGTCGGGCTACGACGCGACCTTCTGGGTCGGGGCCAACGCCGTGATCCGTATGGAGGCGATGGACGACATCATGCAGATCGACGATGTCGACGGCTTCGAGGTGCGCCGCTACGTGCAGGATCGCACCGTGATCGAGGACACCGAGTCCTCGGTGGACCTCGCCGATCACAACTGGACGCTCGTGAACTACCCCGAGCGACTCAGCTACTCGGCCACGCCGCCGGATTTCGGCTCCCTCGTGGTGCAACGGCGGCGCTGGGCGAACGGCGGCCTGCTCATCCTGCCGAAGTTCCTGCGCCAGGTGCGCGCCCGCAGACGCACATCGCGCCCCGTGCGCCTGGGCGAGTGGATGATCCGCGTGAACTACATGGCCTCGCTCGCATGGGCCAGCTTCGCCCTGCTCTTCCTGCTCACGTTCCCCTTCGACAGCGACCTGCTGAGCCCGCTCGTCCTGGTGGCGGCCGCGCCGTACTTCCTGTGCCAGGCGAGCGACCTCAAGTACTCGGGCTATCGCTACCTCGACATCCTGCGCATCTACGGCTTCAACCTCATCCTGCTGCCGGTGAATCTCGCCGGCGTGCTGAAATCCGTCGAGCAGGGCCTGACCGGCCGCAAGATCCCGTTCGCCCGCACCCCGAAGGTGCGTGAGCGCACGGCGACGACGCTCCTCTATGTCATCGCCCCCTGGGCGATCGTCGCGTTCTCGATCTTCACCGCGTGGTGGAGCTTCAACGCCCAGAACTGGGGAACGTTCTTCTTCGGCGCGCTCAACACGGTCTGCGCCCTGTGGGCGTGTGTCGAGAACATCGGCATCCGCAACTCGATCGTCGATGTGTGGATGGGACTGACCAATTGGATGTGGGTCACCGTGCCCACCGAGACCGTGGGGCGCGCCGCCCCCGGCGAGCCCGGCTTCGACTGGCAGGACGCGCTGTTCCACGGCTACCCCGCCGCCGGCGATCCCGTGCGTCGCGCGGTCCGTCCCACCCCGTCCGCCGCGGTCGAGACGGCACCCTCGCGCGCTCTCGAGGCGAGAAGCGCGACGGGCCGGCGCGCATGAACCCACGCGTCGCCTACACCGCACCGCCCGCTCCCGGCCCGTACGACGGCAAACGCCTGTCACCGTGGCGGGTCGCGCTCGGGGTCATCATCCTCGTCGCCATCGTCGCCGGTTCGCTCTTCGGCTACCGCCTCCTCGTGGTGGACCAGGTGCGCGCGGTCACGGGCGCTGCATGGTTCGCGCCGTACGTCGACGTCACGACGACACCGTTCTTCGCTTTCGAGAAGCCCGAGAACGATGCCGATCGGAACGTCGTGCTCTCGTTCGTGGTGGCCGCCGAGGCGGACTCGTGCACGCCGTCCTGGGGCGGCTACTACGACCTCGACGAGGCGGCGCGCGATGTGGATCTCGATCGGCGCATCACGCGGCTGCGCGAGAGCGGCGGCGATGTCGTCCTGTCCTTCGGCGGGGCAGCGGGCACCGAGCTCGCCAACGCCTGCTCCGACGAAGAGGGACTCCGGCAGGCGTATCGGAGCGTCATCGACCGCTACGACGTGTCGACGATCGATCTCGACATCGAGGGTGCGAACCTCGAAGACCCGGTGTCGGGTCTTCGCCGGGCGGTCGCGATCGCCGATCTCCAGGACGAGCGGCGGGCGGCGGGCGACGACCTCGCCGTCTGGCTCACCCTGCCGGTCGCGCCCGACGGGCTGACCGCGGCCGCGCGCACCGCCGTCGCTCAGATGCTGGAGTCGGGCGTGGATCTGACCGGTGTCAACGTCATGACGATGGACTACGGCGTCGACCGCGGCACGCAGACCATGGCCGAGACCGCCATCGACGCGCTCCGCGCGACGCATGCGCAGCTCGGCGCGCTCTACGAGGATGCCGGGACGACGCTGACCGCACCCACCCTCTGGGGCAAGCTGGCCGCCACGCCCATGATCGGTCAGAACGACGTCGCCGGCGAGGTCTTCACCCTCGACGATGCGACCGCGCTGAACGCCTTCGCGCAGCAGCAGCGGATGTCGCGACTGTCGATGTGGTCGCTGAACCGTGACCGGACGTGCGGCACCAACTACGCCGACACCTCGGTCGTCTCCAACGATTGCAGCGGCGTCGACCAACAGGACACGACATTCGCCGAGACACTGCAGCCCGGATTCGAGGCGACACCCGACGCGTCAGCGGGGCGCCGCACCACGCCGGAGCCTGTTCCCACGGTGACCGACGACCCCGCCGCCAGCCCGTACCCGATCTGGACCGAGACCAACACGTACCTCTCTGGCGCCAAGGTCGTCTGGCGGCAGAACGTCTACGAGGCGAAGTGGTGGACGCGCGGCGACGATCCGGACAACCCGTTGGCGGACGCGGACTCGTGGCCGTGGCGGCTCATCGGCCCCGTGCTGCCGGGCGAGACGCCCTACCCGCAGCCCACACTGCCGGCGGGCACATACCCGGACTGGGATCCGGCCGCGACATACACCGAGGGTCAACGGGTGATGTTCCAGCAGGTCCCTTACGAAGCCAAGTACTGGACGCGTGGCGACAGCCCCGCTGCCCAGGCCACGGACGCGGACGGCTCGCCGTGGCAACCGCTGACGATCGCGCAGCTCGAGCAGATCATCCAGAGCGGCCCCTGAGGCGGAGCCGCGTCAACCCCCGCGAAGGTGGGCTCACCGCGGCGTAGCGTGCCGGCATCCGCTGGATCCGACCGAGAGGAGACCACGATGTCGAACAACACCTTCCCGCCCCCGGTGCCGCTTCCCGGGGACGGCGAGGCGGATGGGGCGCCGACGCGAGAGGTGGACGGCAAGGAGGTGCTGGACCAGGATCTCGACGACGACAAGGTCGACAGCGCCGACGCCGACCGCGTCGCCTCCCAGGAGGGCGACGCGAGCTGAGCCGGAGCTCGGGGTGCCCGCCGCGGACGGCGCGGGGAGCCTGGGCTCCGCCGCCGCCATCAGTCCGCGTGTTCCGGCGGCCACACCACGGAGAACCGCTCGAAGACGATCTCCTCGTCCTCCGACCAGACGGCGCCGCGCGCGGCGCTGACCCGCTCCCAGTAACGCCGATGCTCGCGCCGCCAGCTCTCGAGCGAGCCGTCGTCCTCTCCCTCGTCTCGGGCGAAGGATGCATCGGCGCTCCCGAAGGGGCCGAGGCGAAGCTCGGTGCTGCGGATCACGATGCGCGGTGCGCCCGTGCTGTCGCAGGCGATCCAGTGGGAACCGATACGCGGCACGGCATCGCCACGCGCCACGAAGTCCGCGACGAGCTCGGCGGTCGCGCGCTTACGTCCGGACAGGACGATGTCGAGGAGCTCGTCGGCCAGGCGCGCCGAATCACCGAAGTGCTCGACGGTGTAGTCGGGTGAAGCACTCACCGCCTCGGGGTGGGCGGCGCGATACTCCCCCCACATCCGTTCGGCAGCGGCGATGTCGCGAGTGAGGGCGACGGAGGAAAGCGACGGCTCGGACATCGGTCGATTCTCTCACCCTCCACGCAAAAGCAGGTGCCCGGGACGGCGAACGCCGTCCCGGGCACCTGCTGCTCATCCGTTAGAGCTCGGAGCGACGCGCCCGCGCCCGCAGCCGGAGCATCGCCAGGATGCCGAGGCCGAGCATCGCGGCGCCGAACAGCGACGCGGACATCATCGGCGTCGTGTCCTGCCCCGTCGCGGCCAGCGCACCCGCGGCCGCACGTACGGTGACGGGCAGCTCAGCGAGGATGCGGTCGCCATCGCGCAGTTGGATGTGGTGCTCCCCCGGCGTGATGTCCGCGGGGATCGTCACCGTCGCACGGAGCGCGCCGTCGGTCACATCGACCGTGGCGAGCGCGCGATACGTGCTCGCGATGCCGATCTCCACCTTCGCGACATCGAGTCCCTGCGCCGTCACCGTCACCGACTCACCCGCACGCACATCCGTACGCGACAGAACCGCGGTCACATCGGAGTCGCCGGGCTCACCGGGCTCACCCGGGTTGCCGGGCTCACCCGGGTTGCCGGGCTCACCGGGCTCACCAGGCTCACCGGGCTCACCGGGCTCACCGGGCTCACCCGGGTTACCGGGCTCGGTTCCCTCTTCAGCCGTGAAGGTCCAGTTGTCGACCTCCATGAGCTTCGAGTCCGTGCCGCCCTCGGGCTCCGCGAAGACGAAGAACACATCGTGCTCCCCGGTCGCGCCGGTGACGTCAGCCTTCACGGTGGTCCACTCGCCCACGGTTCCCTCGACGGCGATCTCGCCGACGACGGGGCCGTCGACCTCGTCGAGCCGGACCTGGATCGACGCGCCCTCCACGAGCGGCTTGACCCGGGCCGAGACCGAGGCGGCCCCGTCACCGAAGTCGACCCCCGAGATTCCGGCGAAGTCGCCGTCGTCGATGGAGCTCAGCGCCATGTTGCCGCTGCCGTTGTGCTCAGGGAACTCGACCGACGCCGCATCCGTCGCGACCGTCTTCAGCCCGAGCTGCCATGCCAGCGTCTCTGCCTCGAAGGTGCGGTACGGGTCGAACGCCTCGACCTGCTCGACGCCTGCGCGGGTTCCCTGGACGGGCTTGATGGTGCCGTCCGCGTTGAACTCGAGCTTGTCGATGTGCACCGAGCGGTAGCCCTGGGTCGATCCCGGGGTTCCGAGCGCCGCAGCCCACGCCGCGCCCCGCGTCTGAGCGTGGTACGTGAAGTACGTCTCGCCCTTGAACGTGAACATGTCGGAGTGGTTGTTGCCGCCGTTACCCGCGCCGAAGAAGTTCGACTGGTTCTGGAAGGCGACACCCGCGTACTTGGACGCCGGCAGGTTCATCGGGTCGTCGGTCATCATGTAGGCGATCGCTCCGGTGGGCGGGTAGACCCCCTCCTGCGGACGCACCTGGAAGTTCGACGAGTACGAGTAGTAGTACGTGTCGCCGCGCTTGAACATGCTCGAGGCCTCGAACATGCCGGGGCCGTCGATCTCCACGGGGTCGCCGTCGAGCGTCACCATGTCGTCCTTCAGCTTTACGACGCGCGTCGACTTCGGGTTCTGCGGACCCTGGACGTTGCTGCCCGAGCCGATCTGCGAGTTGCCGCCGAAGTACAGGTACGCCTGTCCGTCGTCGTCGATGAAGACCTCGGGGTCGAACAGCCACATCCCCGCGGGGAATCCACCACCGGCGATGTACTCGGGCGAGACGGTGTCGGGGATGATCTTCTTGCCGACCGGGTCGGTCCAGGGCCCGAGGGGCGATCCACCCACGACGACGGCCGTGCCGGTACCGCTGTCGCAGAAGTACAGGTAGACCTTGCCGTCCTTCTCGATCGCCGCCGGAGCCCAGGAGTTGCGTGCCCACGGAGCTGCGCCGCCCTCACGCGCGATCGGAACCGCGCCGTGGTCGACCCAGTTGACCATGTCGGAGGTCGACATGACGTTCAGACGCGTGATGGCACCGTAGCCGTTCGACTGCGTCGGCAGGCCGTTGGCGTCCTTGGTGTTCGCCTCGTACTGCTGCGTGTCATCCGTCGAGTAGATGTAGAGGCGGCCGTTGTAGATCAGGTGGTGCGGGTCGGCGCCGAACTTGTGGCCGACGAGCGGGTTGTGGTCGCCGATGGGCTTGGTCTGCACCTCTTCCAGGCTGCCGTAGGTCGGGGCCGCCGGGGCGTCCGCGACCTTGATCAGCGACATGTCGTCGACCTGGAAGTCCTGCAGTGCACTCGATCCCCACGGTGTCTCGACGAAGAACCAGTCCGCGGACGCGTGGTTGGCGCCGGCCGTGAACTCCTTGGAGAAGGTGCCCCACTCGCCGCGCGTGTAGGTCTGACCGTTGTCGACGCAGCCGTTGAAGTTGCTCGGGCAGAACGTGAAGTTGAACTGCTGGGTCGGCTCACCCTCGGTGTACTTCAGCTTGCCCCCGAGACGGTAGGTTGCGCCGGCCTCGAGCTTGCCCGTCACCGAGGCGAAGGGCCCCGACTGGGTGTTGGTGCGACCGGTGACCTTGAGGGAGTGCGCCCCGCTGGCGGCGTCATCGCTCAGCGCGAGCGTGCCGGAGCGAACCGCGGTCCATCCCGTGAACCCGTCCACGAACCGGCCATCGGGAAGCAGGTTGCCGGCGACGGCCGGCGGCTCGGTCACAACGGGAGTGCCGGGGTCGGTGCCGCCCGCCGTGGTCAGGGAGACATCGTCGATGACGAAGCTCTGCACGTTCGTGTTCCACGGCGTCTCGACGAACATGATGTCGTAGGTGGAGATAGCCGGGGTGAAGGTCTTCTCGAGGACCTTCCACTGACCCGCCGTGACCGTGGCGCTGGTCACGACATCGCACTGACTACGCGAACTCGTGCACAGCACGATGTTGAAGTTCTGCGTGGCCGCGCCCGCGTCGAACTTCACCGCGAGCGACAGGTGGTAGCTCTTCGCCGGATCCAGGAGACCCGTGACGGTGGCCGTCGGTCCCGACTGGAACGTGGTGCGGCCGCTGATGGCGAGCGACTTGCTCCCCGACTTGGCATCGTTGCTCTCGGCGAGCGTTCCGCCCAGGGGCGCGGTCCAGCCGCTGATCCCGGTCTCGAACGTGCCGTTCGCGATCAGCGGGGTGGATGCGGCATGGGCCGCGGGGATCGCGACCGCCGAGGACAGCGCGAGCGCGCCGATTCCCAGCAGCGCGCCGACTGTCCGTGGCCCGCGTGCGCGTGCACGGCGTGGGGTGCGTAGGGGTGGTCTCACGTCTTGTCTCCTTTGAGTTCGAGTGCCACCAGCGCCTCATCTGCGAAAGCGCCGCTCCCGTCGATCGGTCGCCGGCCTCACCGGCCACGAACCCGGTTCCGACGCAATGAGCCACCTTGCTCACCGCACCCTGTCGCGCACGGGAGGCCGCGGGACGCCGTCACCTTCGCATGCAGGCTTGTCGCCGCTGCGAGGGGCCGACTCACCCTGCGTCGTCGGCGTCTGGTCGTCGGCGAAAACGCGAGGATGGGGAACCGTTCGTGATGTTACCGGTACCATTAGCGCTAACACAATGGCCTCGCATAACAAACTCTCAGTTTCGAACGATTTTCGACGGCCTGCCCCTCCGGCAGGGCAGCCTAAAAGCGCCTGCGCTCGCAAGCCGCGGCGCACCGCCGGGGCGCCGCAACCGCCGCTGCGCTGATCCTCTTCAGCGACGGAGCGCGGTCGTCGGGTCGGCCAGGATCGGCGCGAAGGCGAGTTCGGCGGGCCCGATGAGCATGAGTCGTGAGCGCAGCCGGGAACGTTCGAGGCGCACGACGCGTCCCTCCGCTCCCAGGGGGTGCAGGCGTACGGCCGCCGACAGTCGCTCCCTGCTGACGGACAGAAGCGAGCCCAGGTAACCCGAGAGCACCACGAGCTCAGGGCTGAAGGCGTTGACGAAGTTGGTCAGCGCGATCGAGAGCACATCGACCTGCCGCGCGACCTCCGCCATGACCTTCGGGTCGCGTGCGACCCCCAGCTCGACATCCAGTTCGTCCTCGTCGAGTCGCCGGCGCCCCAGCAACGGCTCGATCAGGCTGAGATCCACCTCCGCCTCCAGGCATCCCCGCCGGCCGCAGACGCACCTGATGCCGCCGGGGTTGACGACCGTGTGACCCAGCTCGCCCGCATAGCCCGACGTACCGCGCAGCAGGGTGCCGTCCATGATGACGCCGCCACCGATGCCGCGCAGCGAGCCGCCGAGGTAGAGGAGGTTGCGCGCCCCGCGCGCGACGCCGAAGCGGGTCTCCACCAGGGCGCCGATGCTCGCGTCGTTGCCGGCCGTGACGTGCATGCCGAGCTTGTCGGACATCCGCGCGGCGATGGGTTCGTTCCGCCACTGCAGCGTCGGCGCCACCAGCACCGATCCGCGGGCGTCGACAAGGCCCGGCACGGCGAGCCCCACACCGACCACGCGATAGTGCCGATCGATGTCGGCCCGCATCACGTTGATGAGATCGACGGCGAGCTGCACGAAACGACGCGGGCTGACCGGCCGAGCGGTGTCGTGATGCAGGCGAGCGTGCACCGTGCCGCCGAGCCCGATGAGCGCGACCGTGACGCCGTCCGCATCCACGCCCACGCTGATGGCCGAGACCGCGTCGTCGACCTGCAGCTCCGAGATGGGACGGCCCGCCTTGCCCGTCGAGGGCACCGCCGGCAGCTCCCGCACCAGAGCCGCATCCATCAGCTCCGCGACGAGGCCGGTGATCGTGGAGCGGTTGAGCCCCGTCTGGGCACTGAGCTGCGCGCGTGAGAGAGTCCCGTTCAGCCGGAGCTCCGACAGCACCGCCACGAGGTTCTGCCGGCGGACCGCGTCATTCGTGGTTCCACCCCCCGCGGAGCCCGCGGGGGTGGAAGATCAGGCCCCGTCGCGACGGTCACCGCAGTCACCCGGCAATTCTGACACGGCGTCCGGCGGTCGCCCGGCGCGGGGCGGGGCGCTCACGCGCCGCCGCTGCGCCGCTTGTTGAAGATGTCGAAGGCGACCGCCAGCAGCAGCACGATGCCCTTGATCGCCATCTGCCACGCCGCATCCACGCTCAGGATCGACAGGCCCATGTTGAGCACACCCATCACGAGACCACCGATCACGGCGCCGACGACCGTGCCGATACCGCCCTGGACCGCCGCCCCGCCGATGAAGACGGCGGCGATCGCATCCAGCTCGTAGTTCTGACCCGCAGAGGCGACCGCGCTGCCGGCACGGGCCGTGCTCACCACGGCCGCGAGGCCCGCGAGCACACCCATGTTGACGAAGATGAAGAAGTTGACCCATCTCGTCTTCACACCGCTCATGACGGCGGCGAACAGGTTGCCGCCCATCGCGTAGATGTGCCGGCCGAACACCGTGCGATTGAGCACGAACGTGTAGGCGAGCACGAGCACCGCGAGGATGATGAGCACGATCGGCGTTCCGTTGTAGGTGGCGAGCGTCCACGCCGTCGCCATGATCGCCACGACCGCGACCGCGTTCTTCAGCCAGAACGACCAAGCGACCTCCCGAGGCAACTCCATGCGACGCAGCGTGGCGCGCGTGCGCAGCTGCTGAGCCACGAGCGCGACCGAGGCCAGCAGACCCAGCACGAGGGTGAGCGCGTCGCGGTCCGCGACGTAGCCGAAGACGGGCGGAAGCCACCCAGCGCCGATCGCCGTGAAGCCGTCGGGGAGTCCGCTGATCGTGCCGCCGGTGAGCAGCACGAGGGTGAGACCACGGAACAGGAGCATGCCGGCCAGGGTCACGATGAAGGCCGGTATCCCCACGAACGCCACCCAGAATCCCTGCCAGGCGCCGACGACCGCGCCGACGACGAGGGAGAGGATGACCGCCGCCCACCACGGCAACCCCCAGTTGTTCATGGAGATCGCCGCGATCGCGCCCACCATGGCCACGACCGAGCCGACCGACAGATCGATGTGACCGGCGATGATGACCATCACCATGCCGATCGCGAGGATCAGCACGTACGCGTTCTGCTGGATGAGGTTGTTGACGTTTCCGGGCATCAGAAGGCGGCCGCCGGTCATCACTTGGAACAGGACGATGATGATGACCAGGGCGGCCAGGATGCCGTACTGCCGGAAGTTGATCCGGGCGAGCAGACCCCGCCTCTTCTTCGGCGGGGTGTCCACCGTCTGCGTCGACGCAGTAGCCATGTCAGTTCCTTCCGGCGGTCATGTGCCGCATGAGCGTTTCCTGGGTCGCATCGGCACGATCGACCTCTGCCGTGATGCGCCCTTCGGAGATGGTGTAGATGCGGTCGGAGAGCCCGATGACCTCGGGAAGCTCCGAGGAGATGACGATGACCGCCTTCCCCTGCGCCGCGAGTTCGTTGATGATGCCGTAGATCTCGTACTTGGCCCCCACGTCGATTCCGCGGGTGGGCTCGTCGAGGATGAGCACGTCGGGTCCCGTGAACATCCACTTCGAGAGCACGACCTTCTGCTGGTTGCCCCCGGACAACCGGCCCGTGATCGCGGCGACGCTGGGCGCCTTGATGTTCATCTTGTAGCGATAGGAATCGGCGACCTTGTACTCGCGGTACCGGTCCACCACCCCGAGCCGCGCCAGTCGCGCGAGCGCGGATGCGGAGACGTTGACCTGGATGTCGCCGATGAGGTTGAGACCGTACTTCTTCCGATCCTCGGTGGCGTAGGCGATGCCGTGGCGGATCGCCGCATCCACCGTGCGCACGTCGATCCGCTCGCCGTTCTTGTACACCTCGCCGGAGATTCCGGTGCCGTACATCCTCCCGAAGACGCTCATCGCGAGCTCGGTGCGCCCCGCGCCCATGAGACCGGCGAAGCCGACGATCTCACCCGCCCGCACCATGAAGGACGCGTCATCGATCACGACACGCTCGGTATCGACCGGGTGGTGCACGGTCCAGTGCTCGACCCGGAACAGCTCCTCGCCGATGTCGGGCTCGCGTGGCGGGAACAGGCTGTTGAGATCGCGGCCGACCATGGCGCGGATGATGCGCCCCTCGTCCGTCTCCGGGTCGTCCCTGCGCATCGTCTCGATCGTGCGGCCGTCGCGGATGATGGTGATGCGATCAGCGATGCGCAGCACCTCCTTCAGCTTGTGGCTGATGATGATGCAGGTGATTCCCTGAGCGCGCAGCTGGTCGATGAGATCGAGCAGGTGGGCGGAGTCGTCGTCGTTGAGCGCCGCGGTGGGCTCGTCGAGGATGAGCAGCTTCACCTCTTTGGCCAGCGCCTTCGCGATCTCGACCAGCTGCTGCTTGCCGACGCCGAGCTCGAAGATCTTCGTCGCGGGGTTCTCCTTGAGACCCACGCGCGCGAGCAGGGCCGCCGCTTCCCGGTTGGTGGCGTTCCAGTCGATGACGCCCCGGCGCGACTTCTCGTTGCCGAGGAAGATGTTCTCGGCGATCGAGAGGTACGGACTCAGCGCGAGCTCCTGGTGGATGATCACGATGCCGGCCGCTTCGCTGTCGTTGATCGAGCGGAACGCGACCTGCTGTCCGGAGAGGGTGATCGTGCCTTGGAAGCTGCCCGCCGGGTAGACGCCGCTGAGCACCTTCATGAGCGTGGACTTGCCCGCGCCGTTCTCGCCGCAGATCGCGTGCACCTCGCCGGGGTAGACGTCGATGGAGACGTCCGAGAGCGCCGGCACGCCGTTGAAGGACTTGGAGATCCCCGCCATGCGCAGGATCGGTTCGGTCATGGTGTGTCCCTTCGCCGCCCGCGGGCGACGCTCGAGCGGCGGGGCGGGTGACACCCGCCCCGCCGCGTGGATGGATCAGAGACCGACGTCGGAGGCCTTGAGGAAGCCGGAGTCGATGAGCTTCGACTGCACGTCGTCCTTCGTGACCACCTCGGGGGTCAGCAGGAACGACGGCACGACCTTCTTGCCGTTGTCGTAGGTCTTGGTGTCGTTGACCTCGACCTCCTTGCCCTGCGTGATCTCCTGGATCATCGTGAACACGCGGTCACCCAGCGCACGCGTGTCCTTCCAGACGGTCATGGACTGGAGACCGTCGAGGATGGCCTTGACGTTCGCCTTGTCCGCATCCTGACCGGTGATGATCGGGTAGTCCGCACCGGCGGTGTATCCCGCGGACTTCAGCGACGCCTCGATGCCGATCGCGAGGCTGTCGTTGGGCGAGAGCACCACGTTGACCTTCTTGCCGTCGCCGTAGAACGACGAGAGGCGGTTGTCCATCTCGGCCTGAGCCTTGTCGGACGCCCAGCCCTGGATACCGATCGACGCCCACGCGTCGTCGTTCGCGGGAGCCTTGCCGCTGGGAACGACCAGCTGCCCCTTGTCGACGTACGGCTTCAGGACATCCCACGCACCGGCGAAGAAGAACTTCGCGTTGTTGTCGTCAGGGCTGCCGGCGAAGGGCTCGAGGTTGAACGGCCCTTTGCCGTCCTTGAGACCCAACTGCGTCTCGATGTACTGGCCCTGGAGGGTGCCGACCTTGTAGTTGTCGAACGTGGCGTAGTAGTCGACGTTCTCGCTGCCGTTGATGAGGCGGTCGTAGGCGATGACGGTGGCGTCCTGTGCCTTCGCCTCCTCCAGCACGGGGCCGAGAGTGGAGCCGTCGATGGCGGCGATCACGAGGATCTTCGCGCCGCCGGCGAGCTGGTTCTGGATCTGGCTGATCTGCTGATCGGTCTTGTTGTCCGCGTACTGCAGGTCGACGGTGCAGCCGGCGTCCTTCAGCTTGGCCTGCAGCTGCTCACCGTCGTTGATCCAGCGTTCGAGACTGCGGGTGGGCATCGCGATGCCGACATTGCAGTCGGTCGAGGCGGCGGCACCGGACGGGTCGTCGCCGCCCCGCGTCGACGAACACGCGGCGAGGCTGATGGCGAGGGCGCCGACCGCCACGGCCGCAAGGAGCTTCTTCTTCATGTGATGTGCGTTTCCTCTCTGAATCGCAAGGCCGATAGCGGCGCGCCCGCACTATCGCTGCGGCGGGCTCGGGGCTTCGTCGTCCCGGCTGATGACCGTCGGAATTATGACGGCTCCGTAAAATTAACCACCTCGGCGAATTTTGTCTAGAGGCACAACATAATTGCGTGGGAGCGATCCCTCCCGGCGGGGAGCGAAGGAGCGCGCGAGCGAGCATCCATTCAGCGAACGAGCATTCGATGGGGTGCTCGCTCGACGAACGGATGCTCGCTCGGCGAGGAGCGCGTCGCAGCTACTGGTTATTGGTTGTGGAAGGCGTCGTCGAAGGAGGCGGTGGGGGTGGGCCAGAGCAGGCTGCGGACGTAGTCGACGGCTTGGGCTGCGCCGTGGAGGCGGTCCATGCCCGCGTCTTCCCATTCGATCGAGATCGGGCCCGTGTAGCCGATGGCCTCCAGGGCGCGGAACGAGTCCTCCCAGGGCACGTCGCCGTGACCGGTGGAAACGAAGTCCCACCCCCGGCGAGGATCCCCCCACGGCAGGTGCGAACCCAGGACCCCGGCCCGGCCGTTGCGAGGCCGCATCCTGGTGTCCTTGCAGTCCACGTGATAGATCCGGTCCTGGAAGTCCCAGATGAATGCGACCGGGTCGATGTTCTGCCACATCATGTGCGACGGGTCCCAGTTGAAACCGAACGCGCCGCGATGATCGATCGCCTCCAACGCCCGCACGGAACTCCAGTAGTCGTACGCGATCTCCCCCGGATGCACCTCGTGCGCGAACCGCACACCCTCACCGTCGAACACGTCCAGGATCGGATTCCACCGCGCCGCGAAATCCTCGAACCCGGCCTCGATGACGGATGCGGGAACCGGCGGGAACATCGCCACATACGACCAGATCGACGACCCCGTGAACCCCACCACCGTGTCCACACCGAGCTTTCGCGCCACCCGCGCCGCCCGCTTCATATCCTCCGCCGCCCGCCGACGCACACCCTCCGCCTCCCCATCGCCCCACACGTACTCGCGCAGGATCGCCTCATGGCGGAAATCGATCGGCGCATCACACACCGCCTGGCCGGCCAGATGATTCGAGATCGCGAACACCTGGAGTCCGTGCCTGTCCAGGATCTCCCGGCGCGATGCGATGTAGGCGTCATCCTCATCCGCACGACGCAGATCCAGATGGTCGCCGGATGCGGCGATCTCCAACCCGTCGTACCCCCAGGATGCGGCGAGGCGCGCGACCTCCTCGAACGGGAGATCCGCCCACTGACCGGTGAACAACGTGACGGGATGCGTGCTCATGGACTCTCTCCTCCAAGGTCCGGCTTCTGTCGGCATCCTGTCACAAGTCGGACATCCAACCGGCTAATCCCGGAGAAGGTGAGGCAGAACACGTGTGATTTACTACCCCTATGACGGACGCGGGCAGGGCCCTGGGGAGCGCTCCCGCCGGCGCCGGCGACATCTTCCAGCTTCTGCTCGACGGGCACGCGCGCACGAAAGCGGACCTGGTCCACCTCACGGGCCTCGCCCGCTCGACCGTGTCGTCGCGCGTTGACGCCCTGCTCGCTTCGGGGCTGGTCTCCCCGGCCGGCGAAGCAGCATCGACGGGCGGGCGGCCGCCGTCGCGCGTCGCGTTCAACCCGCGCGCGGGGCTCGTGCTCGCCGTCGATCTCGGCGCTTCCCACGCCACGATCGCCGTCTCCGATCTGAGCGGGCGGATCCTCGCGTCGGTCACGCATCCGATGGACATCGCCAGCGGACCCGTCGCGGTCCTCGACCACGTCGCCGAGCAAGGAGCCGCACTGTTGCAGGATGCGACTCTGCCCGCCGTTCCCCTGGCGGGCGTCGGGATCGGAGTGCCGGGCCCTGTCGAGCACTCGAGCGGCCGCCCGTACAACCCGCCGATCATGCCGGGCTGGGATCGCTTCGACATCCCCTCCTACATCCGACGCACGTTCGATGTCCCCGTCTTCGTCGACAACGACGTCAACCTCCTGGCGCTCGGCGAGCAGGCGGCGAGCTTCCCCGAGACGACGGACCTGATCTTCGTGAAGGTCGCCACGGGCATCGGCGCCGGAATCATCGCGGGCGGACGCCTGCAGCGCGGCGCCCAGGGGTCCGCGGGTGACATGGGTCACGTGCGCGTGCCTCACGCGAGCGCGTCACGCGGCCGCCGCTCCGAGGAGCTCGACCTCGAAGACCTCGCCAGCGGAAGCGCGATCGCCGCGACGTTGCGCGCCCAGGGAGTCGAGGCCGAGACGAGTCAGGACGTGATCGAGCTCGTCCGCGCCGGCAACGCGGCCGCCATCGATGCGCTGCGCCAGGCCGGACGCGACGTCGGCGAGGTGCTGTCGACGGTCGTGAACCTGCTCAACCCCTCCGTCATCGTGCTCGGCGGGAGCATCGCCCGCGCCGGGGAGCATCTGCTCGCCGGCGTGCGCGAGGTGGTCTACCGACGCTCCATCCCGCTCGCCACCCAGCATCTCGCGATCGTGCAATCTCCCACCGCCGAGCGTGCTGCGGTGCTCGGCGCGGCCATGCTCGTCGCGCGCGAGGTGCTCTCCGCCGAGAACGTCAACATCCGGGTATCGCAGGCCGCGGACTGACGGCGTTGTGTAAGCCCTGAGGGCCGGGCACGTCCAGCCCTTCCTTCGGCGGGCGCCCAGCCACCAAGGTGGAGACCGTGGACATCACGGATGAAGTCGGCACCTGGGTCGCGCAGCAGCGGTGGTACGCCGGCAAGAGCCATGAACCGCACTTTCGCGTGCTGGATGCGCAACCCGCGCCGGCCGCCACCCGCTACCTGCTGATGGACGACGCCGGCACGCTCCCCGCGCTGTACCACGTGCCCGTCGGAGTCGTCTCACACGCGGACGAGGGTGACGACGTGATCGGCCGGGCGGTCGACGGGCTCCTCGTGGATGCGGCGCGGCAGAGCGCCTTCGCGATCGGCACTCTCGAAGCCATGGGCGTCGATGTGAGCCGTGTGACGGGGTCGCGCGTGCTGGCCGTCGAGCAGTCGAACACGTCGATCGTCTTCGAGGAGGACGGCGAGCCGTCCATCATCATGAAGCTCTTCCGCACACTTCACCACGGGGAGAACCCCGACGTCACCGTGCAGCGGGTGCTGAGCGCCGCCGGGTCACCGTACGTCCCCCGGTTCTACGGGAGCCTGGATGCCGAGTGGCCGGATGTCGGGCGCGGATCCGGTGTGGCTCGGGGCACACTCGCTTTCGCGCAGGAGTTCCTCCGGGGCGTCCGTGATGGTTGGTCCGTGGCGCTCGAGGCGGCGCGGGAGGGGCGCGACTTCACCGAGGCGGCGCACGATCTCGGGATCGCCGTGGCCGGGGTCCACGGTGCCCTCGGCGAGACTCTCGGCGCATCCGCTCCCGACCCGGATGCGGTCGCCGCCGTCGGCGTCGCCTGGCGGCGGCGACTTCGGATCGCCGCTGCGGAGGTTCCGGCGGTCGCCGACCGTCTCCCCGCGATCGAGGCGGTCTACCGCTCCGCTCTCGGACGGACATGGCCCCTGCTGCAGCGCATCCACGGTGACCTGCATCTCGGCCAGGTGCTCGCCGTTCCGCACGGCGGCTGGCGCCTCGTCGACTTCGAGGGGGAACCGCTGCGTCCGATGACCGAGCGGGCGATCCCCGATCTCCCACCCCGCGACGTGGCGGGCATGCTGCGCTCCTTCGACTACGCGGGAGCCGTCGGCGAAGCTCTCGACGCCGCGGCGTGGTCCGCCGCCTGCCGCGGCGCGTTCCTCGATGCGTATGCGAACGCGCCGGGCGCAGTTGCGCTCGATCCCGTCCTGCTGCGCGCCCTCGTGCTCGACAAGGCCGTCTACGAGTCGATCTACGAGGCGCGGAACCGTCCCGATTGGCTTCCGGTGCCCCTGTCAGGAATCGACGCGGCGCTGGCCGGCTGACCCCTCAGTCGACCTCCGGCTCGGGCTCGGGCGCCCGCAGCATCAGGAACCGCGCGCCATAGGCGGGCAGCGACACCGCAAAGCTCTGCAGGTCGTCGACACGTCCTGCTTCCTCGCCCGTCGCGGCGTCCGTCACGTCGCTCTGCGGCAGGAGGTGCTCCGAGCGCACCGTTCCGACGATCGGCTCGCCGGAGAAGTTCAGCACGGTCACCTGCATCGGCGCATCGGCGGCCGCATCCCCGTTGTCGAGTCGATGCACGAGAACGAGCATCGCCGCGTGCGCAACCTCCGGCACGTCCACCTGGGTCGCCGTCGCGATGCCCGACTCCCGTCGCAGATCGAGGATGCCGGCGAGGCGGCTCGCGAACGAGTCGCCGTCGTCGAGCTGCGCGGGCAGAGGTCCGTAGAGAGCGCGACCGCGCGGCATTCCCGCCGCGGACCGCGTGGCGACCGGATCGGCATCGAGCAGATCATGCGCTCCCCGCTCGATCCAGCGCGTATCACCCGCCGAGATGAGATCGGCGACCTCGTCGGCGGGGACGGTCAGCATCCCGACCAGATCCCAGCCGGAGAGGGCGAAGACACCGGGCTGCCAGGCGTTGTACGCGCAGAGGAGCAGGTGGGCGTCGCGGATGACCGGCACGTGCTCGTCGCGGACATCGTCGAGACGCTTGATGCCCTGCGTCGCCGCGATCAGCGACGCCGTGGTGCAGGCGATTCCGTTCTGCGTGAAGACGCGGTTGTAGTCCGCAGTGCCCGTGAGGTGCTCGGTGAGCTCGGCGCGAACGAGCTCGGCCAGGTCGCCGCCTGAGACCTCATGTCCGCGGAATCGGTAGAGATCGTCCGCGTGACGGGTCGCCCAGTGGACCAGCTCGTAGGTGAGCTCGTCGTGGTTCTGGAGCCCGTGGACGAGCTGCACCGGCGCGACGCCCAGCTCCAGAGACGAGGTCAGTGCGAGCCGCAGGAACTCGGTCTGCCCCGTGGCGAGCGCGTGGTGGTAGCCGGGGCGCCCGATGAAGTCGTACGAGAGGTCAGCGCCGACGGCTCCCGTGTCGCGGATGTCCTCGATCGTCAGGTTGAGCTCCTGGAAGGTGAAGCCGCCCACCTTTCGCACCATGCCCGCGATGATGTGGTTCGCCGCGTGCGAGAGCGGGTGCCCCTCGGACCATGCCGGCAACCCCTCTGCGCTCTTCTCCACGCCGAGGAACCCGTTGGCGTCCAGACGCAGCGCACTCGTACCGAGTTCCCCGAGCGAGTGCAGGGCATCGCCGATCACGAGCCGCATCCCCGCGAACGTCGGATCCAGCCAGTTGATCGAGGGCTGCCCCTGCTTGAAGTAGTGCAGGTACACCCAGCGCCGGGTCGCGCCGTCGGGGCCGATGACGGGCGCGGTGGCGCTCCAGTTGGTCTCCTTCACCCCCGGCGTGTAGAAGATCACGCGCTGCAGGGCCCCGATGATGTAGCCGCGCTCCGCCAGCTCGTGCTCGGTGGCCGGGTCGAGGTTCACGCTGTCGACGCCGTCGGGTACATCCGGCAGCAGCGACCAGTCCTCTCGCGGGATCTCGACCATGTGATAGATGCCCGGGTAGTCCTTGAAGCCCATCTCCGCCAGGCGGAAGTCGGCGCCCTTGCCGGTGTGACCGGGCACGATGTCGTCGATGACGCTGCCGCCGTACGCATCGGCGACGTCGCAGAGCGCGCGGAACTCGTCCTCGGTTCCGAAGGCGGCGTCGATCGCGGTGCTGATGCGGTCGAAGTGGCCGTCGACGCTGGGCGTCTCCCCCCATCCCGCAATCCCTCCGGCACGCTTGACCGGGCCGGTGTGGATCGCCGTGATCCCGATGCGCTCGAAGACCGCCCACAGCTCCTCGTCTCCGAGAGCAGCGAGGAAGGACTGTCCCGGGCGGGTGATGAGCGAGATCGGATACGCCGTGAACCACACGTCGCTCGTGGCGATCGCCCGACGCGCATCCGGACGGGCGTACGGGTTGCGCCACATCGCGGGCTGGCCGGAGAGCTGGCGCGCGAGGACGTCCGCGTCCTTGAGCATCGATTGCCGCACGAGCCACTCGACGTAGGACGGATTCGTGCCGTTGGCGGTGCGCGGATCGGTGCGGATGCGGCGGACGCTGCCACCCCGGAACTGGTCGCGCGGGCGGAGCCGGCGCGGACGCGCGGGATAGCGCTGTTCGTCGTAGCTGATCTCGGCTGCCTCGAGCTCGCCCTCGCCGACCTCCGCGGCCATCCTGGGCAGGTCGATGGGGCCGGTGTAGAGGTCTTCGGGTCGGTGGTCGTCGCGCGCCATTCCTCCACGGTAGAGATTCCGCCCGTTCGCCACGAGCACTGGCGCGCATCCCGCGGAACAACTATGGATGCGCGCCCGAATGGCGCCGACGCGTCCATCGCCTGCGGAAGCCGCTCGGTCCCGGCGATCACGGCCGGCACCGCCCCCACGACGAAACGCCTGAGGGTAGCGCGTCGGCGCCGACCAGCGGGGGCTCTCCTCTCGCCCAGCAAGCAAGGGTGTTAGCACCCCGGCGTCGTTCCTCCCATAACCGAGCGCGGTCGCCCGAGTTGCGTCGCCTATGCGCAACCGCGCCACGTCACCGCATCCGCCACAGCCATTGACTGGCGCATCTGCGCAAGGGTGTGGCGGATGCGGGGGGGCGACCGACACCCCCGATCCATCCACCGCCCGATCACGGCGGCGTCGAGCGCGGGCAGGGCAATCCTGTCCGAAACCTGTCCAGCGTCCCGTCGCGGGGCCGGCGCGAAGATCTCTAGCCTGTCATCATGTCTCGCTTCGACCTTCCTCTCGATGAACTCCGCGATTACCGGCCGGAGGTGCGCGTCCCCGCGGATTTCGACGATTTCTGGCGGACCACCATCGCCGACGCACGCCGCGCGGGCGGTGAGGTCGTCTGCGAGGAGCACGAGACACCACTGACCGCGTTCCGCGTCTACGACGTGCGCTTTCCCGGCTTCGCTGGAGAACCCATCGCCGGCTGGTTCCTGCTTCCGCGCGAGGCATCGGCCCCCCTGCCGGTCGTCGTCGAGTACAACGGTTACGGCGGTGGACGCGGCCTCCCGTTCGAACGTCTCGGCTGGGCAGCGGCCGGATACGCCTACTTCTTCATGGACACGCGGGGACAGGGCGGGATGTGGGGCAGCGGCGGAATCACCCCCGACCCGCACGGGTCGGGGCCGGCCTCGACCGGCGTGATGACGCGCGGCATCGAGAGCCCTGAAGATCACTACTATCGGCGCGTCTTCACGGATGCGGTGCGTGCCGTCGATGCCGTGCGCACGCTCCCCGGCGTCGATCCGACCCGCGTCGCCGTCGCGGGCGGGAGCCAGGGCGGCGGAATCGCATTGGCCGCTGCCGGCCTGAGCGACGGGCTGATCGCCGCGCTGCCGGACGTCCCCTTCCTCTGCCACTTCGAACGATCCGTGGGCATGACCGATCGCGACCCCTATCAGGAGGTCGTGCGCTACCTGTCGGTGTATCGCGGCGCCGAAGACCGCGTCTTCGAGACACTCTCGTACTTCGACGGCGTCAACATGGCCGCCCGCGCCACCGCCCCCGCCCTGTTCTCCGTCGGGCTGCTCGATCCGATCTGTCCGCCGTCGACCGTGTTCGCGGCGTTCAACCACTACGGCGGCGAGAAGGAGATCGAGGTCTACGCGCACAACGAGCACGAGGGCGGTCAGGCCTATCAGTGGCTCGCGCAGACGCGGTTCCTCGCGGCGCGTGTCTGACACGAGTCCCCGCGACGCCGGTCACCCCGCGGACGCGGAAGCGGTTCTCGCCGCTGGCGTGCGCCGCACGCAGCCGCTGCGCTCGCTGCTGCGCCTGCTGCATCCGCATCGCACACGCCTCGGCTTCGCAATGGCGGCGTTCGTGATCAAGGACAGCCCCACCTGGGTGCTCCCGCCCGTGACCGCCGCGATCATCGACATCGTCGTGATCGGAGGCCCGCTGTGGCGCATCGGAGTGTGGGCGGGGGCGGCGCTGCTGCTGCTCGCTCTCAACTATCCCTTTGCGATGGTCGTGGTGCGCATCACGAGCGCCGCGACGCGGTCGCTCGCCTACACGGTGCGCACGGGGCTGGCCGCCAGGCTTCAGCGGTTCTCCCTCGGCGTGCACAACCGCCACAGCGCCGCCGTCGTGCAGACCAAGATCATCCGTGATGTCGAGAACATCGAACTCATGCTCGCGCAGGTCTTCCCGACCGTTCTGTCCGCGGTCGCCACCGTGCTCGGCGCGATCATCGTCACCGCCGTCCAGGTGCCGCAGTTCGTGGCGGTCTTCGTCGTCGCCATCCCCGTCGCCGCGGGGCTGATCGTCTACATCCGCCGCCGGGCCGCTCGCCGCAACGAGGACTTCCGTCGCGAGGTGGAGCGCCTCTCCGCGCAGGTCAACGAGATGGCCGTCCTGCTCCCGATCACCCGAGGTCACGGCCTGGAGGATGTCGCCACCACACGCGTGGCCGACCGTGCCGAGTCGGTGCGCCGAGCGGGTGCGCAGCTCGATGTCCTCAACGGCCGATTCGGCGCGATCTCGTGGCTCACGTATCAGGTGCTCGCCCTGCTCTGCCTGGTCGCGGCGTCCTCACTCGCCGTCACGGGCGTGCTCCCCATCACGGCGGGCGATGTCGTGCTGCTGAGCACGTACTTCACGATCCTCACGAACGCCGTCGTCATGCTGATGAACGTGGCGCCCGTGCTGAGCCGGGGCATGGATGCGATGCGCTCGATCGCCGACGTCGCCGAAGAACTGGACATCGAAGACAACTCGGGCAAGGCCGACCCCGGGCGCCTGAGGGGTGCGATCGAGCTGCAGGATGTCGTCGTGCGCTACCCGGACGCCGCGCTCCCCGCCCTCGACCGCATCCGCCTGCGCATCGAGCCCGGCGAGACGATCGCGTTCGTGGGGGCATCCGGCTCGGGCAAGTCGACGCTGCTGAACGTCATACTCGGCTTCGTCACGCCGACTTCCGGCACGATCCTGCTCGACGGACAAGACCTGTCCACGCTCGATCTGCGCGCCGTTCGCCGTTCCTACTCGATCGTCCCTCAGGAGACGGTCCTGCTGGCCGGCACGGTACGGCAGAACGTCGCCTACGGCCTCCGCGAATCCTCGGACGAGCGCATCCTGGCGGCGCTGGCCGACGCGAACGCGCTGGACATCATCGAGCAGTCTCCCGACGGCCTCGACACCCGGGTCGGCGAGCGAGGCTCACGCCTGTCCGGAGGACAGCGACAGCGTCTCGCGATCGCGCGGGCCCTCATCCGCGACCCCTCCATCCTGATCCTCGACGAAGCCACGAGCGCCCTCGACCCGGTCTCCGAACGGCACGTCTCCGATGCCCTCGAGCGCGCACGCCGCGGCCGCACGACGCTCATCGTGGCTCATCGACTCACGACGGTCCGGGGCGCCGATCGCATCGTGGTGGTGGACGCCGGACGCATCGTGGAGATCGGGAGCCACGAGGAGCTGCTGCGCGTCGGGGGCGCCTACGCGCGGCTGGCCTCAGGGAGCGACTGAGCCGATCACGGGGCGCTCCCCCGTGCCGCGCTCGATGATCCAGGTGGGCATGTCGATCTGCCGGCTGAAGGCCGTCGGGTCCTGGATCCGCTCGAGGGCGAGCTCGGCCGATGCGCGCCCCAGCGCCACGGGATCGTACGAGACGACGCTCACGCCCATGAGATCCGCGGTGTCGAAGTCGTCGAACCCGACCAGCGCCGTGCGGTCGTCACCGCGGGCGCGCAGTGCCCGGAGAGCACCGATCGTCATCCTGTTGTTTCCCGCCACGATGGCCGTCGGCGGCTCGGCGCGGTCGAGCAGAGCTCCCACCAGCCGCTCCGAGGGAACGGACATGTCGTCTTCGAGGAGCTCCCACGCGCCCTGCGCGGGGATGCCTGCGGCGCTCAGAGCCGCCCGGTAACCCGCTACGCGCTCCTGCTGGGAGTAGACGGATGCGGGATTGCACACGTAGGCGATGCGCCGATGCCCGTGCGCGACGAGTCTTCGCGTCGCCTCTTCGACGCCCGCCCGGTTGGCGAGGACGACCGCGTCGGCGACCAGGTTGCGTGCGGGGCGATCGACGGCGACCACCGGGGTGCCCAGCTGTCGTTCGCCCTCGAGATACGACTGGTCCGAGGCGACCGGCACGAGCAGGAGCGCGTCGATGCGGTGGGACAACAGGGTGTCGGCGGTGCGGGCCTCACCCTCCTCCGTGTCATCGGTGGTTGCGAGGATCAGCCCGTAGCCGTGCTCGTTGAGGTGCTTCTCGATGCCGGAGGCGACCTTGTAGTAGAAGGGGTTGCCCAGCTCCCCGATCATGAGTCCGACGGTGCGCGTGCGGCCCCCTCGCCGCAGTCCCCGAGCCAGCGCGTTCGGGCGGAAGCGCAGCCGCTTCGCGGCAGCCAGGACGCGCTCCGCCGTCTCGGGCGCCACGAGCTCACGCTGCGTGAATACCCGCGACACCGTTTTCGAGCTCACGTTGGCGAGCCGCGCGACGTCGTCCGCCGTCGCTCTCTGCTGGGTCATCGTCGCCCCCTTTCGTGGTCAGTGTAGCGCGGAGACGCTCTCATGTCGTCGATAGACATTGGAGCGACATTCGCATGCGGATGATCGGGACGTTCTCTCGATAAATGCCCGATCAACTGCTATTTAATCTCCGTCTGCGATAGTTGGACAGTCGAAGACAACGTTGACATTCATCCCTTGTCAACGTGGGACATTCCGGCTTAAGTTGGCGCTGCGCCCCCGCACCCACGGCGGCGCAGCGCCCGACCCACGGGTGCTCCAGATCAACGGTGAATCTGCAGAGGAAGACACTCATGGCAAAGAAGCTCATCGCGGGCGCTGCCTTCATGGCGGTGGCCGCACTGGCTCTGACGGGCTGCTCCGGCGGCGCGGCGGACGACGCGAACAACAAGATCGACGGCGAGGTGAAGGGCGAGGTCAAGTTCGTGACCTGGCGCACCGACCTCATCCAGGATGGAACGTTCGACAAATACGCGGAGGAGTTCCACGCGAAGTACCCCGACGCCACCGTCACGTTCGAGGGCATCACCGACTACGAGGGCGAGCTGCGCACCCGCCTGAGCACCGAGAACTACGGCGATGTCCTCGGCATCCCGAACAGCGTGCAACCCGATCAGTTCGCCGACTACTTCGAACCGCTGGGGCAGACCTCCGATCTGGAGAGCACGTATCGCTTCCTCGCTCCGAAGAGCTACGACGGCACCCAGTACGGTCTCGCACTGGGCGGCAATGCCAATGGGCTGGTCTACAACACCAGCGTCTTCAAGGAGGCCGGGATCACCGAGCTCCCGAAGTCCGAAGACGAGTTCTTGGCCGACCTGAAGCAGATCGCCGACAAGACCGACGCGACGCCGCTCTACACCAACTACAAGGACGGCTGGCCGCTGAGCCAGTGGACCGGCAACGTCGGCGCGATCACGGGCAACCCGGACGCCCTGAACGAGATGACGACGCAGGACGCCCCGTGGACGGAGGGCACCGACATCTACGCGATCGACTCGCTGATTTTCGATGCGACCTCCGCCGGCCTCATCGAAGCCGACCCGCTGACGACCAACTGGGAGCAGTCCAAGGTGGACTTCGCCACCGGCAAGATCGCGACGATGGCGCTCGGCTCGTGGGCGATCTCGCAGCTCCAGGCAGCGGCGACCGACAACGGCGAGAGCGCGGACACCGTCGGCTACATGACGTTCCCGGCGTCCGCGGACGGCACCCAGTACGCCGTCGTCGGCGGCGACTACAACCTCGGGATCAACATCCATTCGAAGGTCAAGGCGGCCGCCAAGGCATGGATCGACTTCCTGCTCGAGGATTCCGGCTTCACGTCGGATCAGGGCATGGTCTCGGCACTGCTGGCAGACCCGCTCCCGGACAACCTCGCAGGCCTCACCGACAACGGCGTGCAGTTGCTCGAGCTGAACGCCGCCCCCGCGGGCGAGGAGTCGCTGCTGACGAACATCGCCGACAAGGCGCAGATCGATCTGTACGGCAACATCTATCGCCAGAAGCTCGTCGACATCGCCCGCGGCGCGGCCAGCGGCGACAAGCAGTCCTACTTCGACGAACTCAACGCCGCCTGGGCCGACGCTCGGGCCTCGGTGGGATAACGACCCCTCGCGTGCACCGGGACGACCCGTCCCGGTGCACGCCGGTCAGGAGCATCTCATGTCCTTCAGTGCAGCATCCCCTGAGAGCGCTGACGCCACCCGCGCCGTCGTGACGACCGAGCATGCGACCGGTCGTCGCCGGCTTCGCCGCCGGCCCACCGCCCCCGCGGGCGGCCCCGCCGGCCGCAGCATCCTCGCAAAGCTCACACCGTATCTGTTCATCGCCGCCGCCGTCGGCCTGCTCCTGCTGCTGACGTACCTGCCGGCCGCCAACATGCTGTGGTACAGCGTCACGGACTGGGACGGCATCGACAAGCAGAAGAACTTCGTCGGCCTGGCGAACTACATCGACGTCTTCACCGATCCCCGGATCTTCAGCGTCTTCTTCGTCAGCCTCTACTACTTCGCCGGCGCCTTCGTGCAGATGGCGATCGCCCTCTACTTCGCCGCGCTGCTGTCGACGCGCACGCGTTTCGCGAACCTCTTCCGCGGCATCCTCTTCTTCCCCTACCTGATCAACGGCGTCGCCATCGGCTTCGTCTTCCTGTACCTCTTCCAGCCCGGAGGCACGCTCGACACGGCGCTGTCGTGGTTCGGGATGACGGATCCCCCGCAGTGGCTCGGCGACCCCAACGTCGCGAACTTCTCCCTCGCCGGCACCAGCGTGTGGCGCTACACCGGCATGAACTTCGTCCTGTTCCTCGGGGCGATCCAGTCGATCCCGCAGGACCAGTACGAGGCGGCCGACATCGACGGCGCAAACGCCTGGCAGCAGTTCTGGGCGCTCACCTTCCCCGGCATCCGTCGCATCATCGGCCTGAGCTTCATCCTCGCCGTCGCCGGCAGCCTCTCGGTGTTCGAGATCCCGTTCATCATGACCGGCGGCGCCAACGGCACCTCCACCTTCGTCATCCAGACCCTGCAGACGGCGTTCACCTACCGGCAGGTGGGGCTCGCCTCGGCCATGGCCATCGTGCTCCTGCTCATCGTGCTGGCCGTGACGTGGATCCAGCGGCGGATCTTCCCCGACGAGAAAGTTGACCTGACATGACCACCAAGCTCCGCAGCACAGCGCGCGTGCGCGCGGGCCGGACGGCGGCCGGAACCGTCAAGTACGGATCCCTCCTGATCGCGGTCGCGCTCACCGTGCTGCCCCTGTCGGTCGTTCTCATCGCCAGCCTCAAGACGCAGCAGGAGTTCGGCGCGAGCGGCCCCTTCGACGCCCCCAGCAACTGGTTCAACTTCGAGAACTACGTCACCGCGTTCCAACAGGGCAACATGGTGCAGGGCTTCATCAACACGACGATCGTGCTGGTGATCTCGCTCGCCGGAACGATCCTGATCGGAACGATGGCGGCCTACGCCCTCGATCGCTTCCACTTCCGCGGCAAGACGCTCGTGGTGGGTCTTTTCCTCGTCGCGACGCTCATCCCCGGGGTCACGAGCCAGGTGGCCACCTTCCAGATCATCAACGGGCTCGGCCTCTACGACTCGATGGGCGCGCTGGTGCTGCTGTTCATGGGCACCGACATCATCTCGATCTACATCTTCATCCAGTTCATGCAGTCGATCCCGACCTCCCTCGACGAGGCCGCCATGATCGACGGCGCGAACCGGTGGACCATCTACTGGAGAGTGATCCTTCCCCTGCTCAAGCCCGCCATCGCCACGGTCGTGATCATCAAGGGGATCGCCATCTACAACGAGTTCTACCTGCCCTTCCTCTATCTGCCTTCGCAGGGACTCATCTCGACGTCGCTGTTCCGCTTCAAGGGCCCGTTCGGCGCGCACTGGGAGATCATCGCCGCCGGGACCATCCTCGTCATCGTCCCCACCCTCCTCGCGTTCCTGCTGTTGCAGCGCTGGATCTACAAGGGCCTCACATCAGGAGCCGTCAAGTGACCTCGACCCCCCTCGTCCGCCGTCCGCTCACCCAGGACTGGACGCTCACTGCGGGCGCCGGACCGGTGCCCGCAGCGATCGAGGGCCGCACCATCACCGCCACCGTGCCCGGATGCGTGCACGTCGATCTGCTCGCCGCGCAGCTCATCCCCGACCCGTACCTCGACGACAACGAATCGCTGCTCGCGTGGATCGGTCGCGTCGATTGGACGTATCGCACGCGCTTCACCTGGTCCCGCGGCGACAGGGACCGTCACGACCTGGTCTTCGACGGCCTCGACACGGTCGCCCGGGTCGAGCTCAACGGCACGACGCTGATCGAGACAGCGAATCAGCACCGCAGCTACCGCCTGCCTGTGGACGGCCTCCTCGTCGAGGGCGAGAACGACCTGGTCGTGCGCTTCACGGCGCCGGTTCCCTACGCCAACGCGCAGAGCCTGGCACTGGGCGTACGCCCCCGCCCCTACCCGCTGCCCTACGAGGCCATCCGGAAGTCCGCCTGCAACTTCGGTTGGGACTGGGGCATCGCGACCTTCACGAGCGGCATCTGGCGCGAGGTGCGCCTGGAGTCGTGGACGAGCGCACGACTCGATCGCGTGCTCGTGGATGCGACCCCCGACGGCGACGGCGGGGTCGTGACCGCCCGCGTGCAGATCGATCGCGCGGATGCCGGCGCGCCGCTGGCGGTACGCCTCACCGTGGGCGGCGAGAGCGCGACCGTTCCGATCTCCGCAGGCGAAGCGACGGTGCACGTCGCACTCGACCGGGTCGAGCGCTGGTGGCCCATCGGCTACGGCGCCCAGCCGCTCAGCGACGTCGCCGTCGAGCTCGTCCACGCCGGCGGCGTGATCGACCGCACCGAGCGGCGCGTCGGTTTCCGCACCGTGCGTTGGGACACGACGGCGGACGCCGAAGGCACCCCGTTCACGCTCGTCGTCAACGACCAGCCGGTGTTCGTGAAGGGTGTGAACTGGATTCCCGACGACGCGCTCCCCGTTCGCGTCGATCGCGCACGGTACCGCCGCCGACTCGAGCAGGCTGTGGAGGCGAACCTCAACCTCATCCGGGTGTGGGGCGGTGGAATCTACGAGAACGACGACTTCTACGAGCTGTGCGACGAGCTGGGACTGCTGACCTGGCAGGACTTCCTGTTCGCCTGCGCCGCCTACCCCGAGGAGGAGCCGCTGCGCTCCGAGATCGAGGCGGAGGCGTACGAGAACGTGGCACGGCTGGCCCACCACGCCTCGCTCGTTCTGCTGACCGGCAACAACGAGAATCTATGGGGGTTCGAGGACTGGGACTGGAAGCGCCGCCTCGACGGCAAGACCTGGGGCGCCTACTACTACTACGAGCTCTTCCCCCGCGTCATCGCGGAGATCGCCGCCCATGTGCCATACGCGCCCGGCAGTCCTTTCAGCCCGGGCGGCCAACACCCCAACGCCGAAGAGCACGGGACCATGCACCTCTGGGAGCAGTGGAACCGGCAGGACTGGCTGACCTACCGCGATCACCGACCCCGGTTCGTGGCGGAGTTCGGCTGGCAGGGACCGCCCGCGTGGTCGACGCTGGTCCGCTCGATCAGCGACGCCCCGCTGACCCCGGAGTCGCCGGGCATGATCGTGCACCAGAAGGCGATGGAAGGGAACGTCAAGCTGACCACGGGACTCGTGCCCCACTTCAGGGTTCCGGAAGACATGGAGAGCTGGCACTGGGCGATGCAGCTCAACCAGGCCATCGCCGTGCGCACCGCGCTCGATCACTTCCGCTCGTGGGCGCCCCACACGATGGGCGCGATCGTCTGGCAGCTCAACGACTGCTGGCCGGTCACCTCCTGGGCGGCGATCGACGGCGACGAGCGCCCCAAGCCGCTGTTCTATGCGCTCCGACAGTCGTTCGCACCGCGGGTGATCACGGTGCAGCCGCGTGAGTCGGGACTGGCGGCGGTGCTCGGCAACGACACGGATGCCGCGTGGGAGGGACACCTGCGCGTGCGGCGGCTCGGGCTGGACGGCACCGTGCATGCCGAGGAGACCCTGCCGCTGAGCGTCGCGCCCCGCGCGAGCGCCACGGTGCCGCTGCCCGCATCCGTCGCCGTCGCCGGGGATGCGGCGTCCGAGTTCCTCGCGGCGGACGCGCACGACGCGCGCGGATTCTGGTTCTTCGCCGAGGCGCGCAACAGCGCCCTCACCGCGGCGCAGTTCGATCTCTCGGTCAAGACCGTCCCCGGAGGCTCGGAGGTGACCGTCACCGCGCGGTCGCTCATCCGCGATCTGACGTTCCTCGTCGACAAGCTCGACCCCGCAGCCCATGCGGAAGAGGGTTTGCTGACGCTCCTGCCGGGTGAGACCGCGACCGTTCGCATCAGGCATCGCGGTGCGCTCGACGCCGAGGCGCTCGCCTCGCCCGCCGTCGCGCGCAGCGCGAACCAGTTGGTGACCTCGTGAACGGGCTGCAGGAACCCGTCTGCGGAATGACCTGGGGGTGGGTGGGCACCCGCGGCGAGTGGGCGACGCCGGAGGCCGCCGCATCCATGCGGGCGATGGCCGACAGCGGCGTCACCTGGACCGCGCTCGCCTATGCGGCGTATCAGGACACCCCCTTCTCGACCGCCATCCCCTTCGATCGCGAGCCGACTGTCACCGATGACGAGATCGTTCACGCGATCCGCCAGGCCCACGCGCTCGGTCTCCGCGTGTGTCTGAAGCCCGTGGTGAACGTCGCCGACGGTACGTGGCGCGCACACATCGGCTTCTTCGACTGGGACGTGCCGGGCGAGCCCAGCTGGTCCGAGTGGTTCGCCTCCTACCGGCGCTTCATCCTCCACGCGGCACGCCTCGCGCAGCAGGAGCGTTGCGCGATGCTCTGCATCGGCTGCGAGATGGTGCGCGCCGACGGTCAGGAGGCCCACTGGCGGGCTCTCATCGCCGACGTGCGCGCCGTGTACGACGGCCTGATCACCTACAACTGCGACAAGTACCAGGAGGACCACGTCACCTGGTGGGACGCGGTCGATGTCATCTCGTCGAGCGGGTACTACCCGATCGACCGGTGGGATGCGGAGCTCGACCGGATCGGGAAGGTCGTCGCCGACAGCGGCAAGCCCTTCTTCTTCATGGAGGCCGGCTGTCCGAGCCGCACGGGCTCTGCCGATCTCCCGAACGACTGGGCCCTGCCCGGCGAGCCGTCGGGAGCCGAGCAGTTGCGCTACTACGAGGCGATGTTCACCGCCATCCGCGCGCGGGAGTGGGTGCAGGGTCTCATGCTCTGGGACTGGCCCGCCCACCTGTACGACGCGCACGAAGCGGCGCGCAATGACGACTACTGCCCCTATGGCAAGCCCGCACTCGGGTACATGAGCGCGGCATTCCGCGAATGGCGAGAGGAACCTTCCCGATGACAACCCCGCCCGCCGTGGTCGCCATCGACGCGGGTCAGACCGGCATGAAGGTGCGGCTCGACCGCCCGGGAAGCGCCCCGATCGACGAGGTGTTCCCCGGCATCCGCACGCACGAACCTCTTCTTCCCCAGCTCGCCGCTGTCGCGCGCACGGTGGCGCGCGAGCACGACGTGCGCGTCGACGTCCTCGCCGCCGGCGTGTCCGGACTGACCGACGCGGAGGCCGATGCTGCCGCCCTGCGCACCGTGCTCGAGGATCAGCATCCCTCCCGCGTGCTGCTCGCCCACGATTCGGTCACGTCGTATCTCGGAGCGCTGGGCGATCACACGGGAGCCGTGGTCGCCGCCGGAACCGGCGTGGTCACCCTGGGTGTCGGTAGCCGGCGCGTCGCCCGCGTCGACGGCTGGGGCAACATCATGGGTGATGCGGGCAGCGGCTACTGGCTCGGACGCGAAGCGCTGGATGCGGTGATGCGTGCGCACGACGGCCGCGGAGCGCAGACCGCCCTGACCGCTGCCGTGCGCAGCATCTGGCCCGACCTGGAGAGCGCCTACATCGCGCTGCAGGTCGCGGATGACCGGGTGGCCCAGATCGCCGCCCTCGCGAAGTCGGTCGCGACGCTCGCGGAGTCGGATTTCGTCGCTGCGGACATCTGCCATCGCGGGGCCGGCGAACTCGCTCTGTCGGTGTCGACGGCCATCGAGCGCGTGCGGGAGGCGGACGACGATCGGCCGGCGGTCTGTGCGATCGGCGGCGTGTTCCGCGCGCCCATCATCCGGACGGCGTTCGAGCGTGCGCTGCACACACGTCAGCCCGACGCCGTGCTCCAGCCCGCACGCGGGCAAGGCGTGGACGGCACGGCGGAGCTCGCGCGGCTGCATGAGGGTCACGCGCTGCTGGGTTACGTGTCCGTCGCCTGACCCCCGGGCCGGATCGCGCGTGGTGCAGCGAAGCATCGCGCGCGATCCGGCCCGGCCGCCCCCTCCCCGTTCAGGAGAGAACCACCGCGCGACTCGGGCGCGACCGTCGGCGCGCCGACCGACCGACCAACAGGTCGTGGGCGGGCTGCTCGACACCGCGATGGAGGACGAGGGCGAGGCCGAGCGCGATCGCCAGCGCGATGGCCGCCCCGACGGCCGCTACCGCATC
This sequence comes from Microbacterium sp. RG1, assembly GCF_005347485.1. NCBI lineage: Bacteria > Bacillati > Actinomycetota > Actinomycetes > Micrococcales > Microbacteriaceae > Microbacterium > Microbacterium sp. RG1. Next base: position 2,227,762 of record NZ_CP034121.1, read on the forward strand.
CGTCCGCTCGGACGGGAGGAACCGCATCACGCTCTGCAGGATCAGCAGATGCACGATGTAGAACGCGAAGGAGGCGGCGCCGAGCTTCTGCATGACACGGGAGGAGAGCCCCGTCGCCCTGCGCTCGATGTCGGCGCTGGCGAGAGCGACGATGAGCAGAACGAAGCCGACACACGTCGCCGATCCGGCACCGAACGGTGTCTCGCCCAGCAGCGACGCGGATGCGTAGCCCCCGAGAGCGGTGAGCACCGCCGGGGTGAGCCGAGCGATGCGCCAGCCGTGGTCTCGGACGAGGAGGGCTGCGGCGATGCCCGCGACGAACTCCGCCAGTCGCGCGGGCGGGAAGCTGTATGCCGAGATGGGCGGGGTGAGCGCGGTGACCGCGGCCGGCACCATCCATGCCGCCGCGATGCTGAAGACCAGGATCACGGCGGTGACGCGGCGGCTGCGTCCCGCGATGAGACGGATCAGCACCGGGAAGCAGAGGTAGAAGAACGCCTCGCACGCGAGCGACCAGGCGACGGGGTTACCCGCCTGCCACCAGTCCGCCCGCCACGGATTGACCAGGAGCACGTTGGACAGGAGCGCCAGCGGGTCGGACGTGCGGATGGCGGGGAACATGATGGCGCCGACCCACAGTGCGAGCGCGACGCCGACGAGGTGGAGCGGGTAGATCCGGGCGAAGCGTCGTCGGTAGAACTCTCGGACGCGCTGCGGGCGGTACGAGAAAGCGAGCACGAATCCCGAGAGGATGAAGAAGAGCGACACGGCGCTGGCACCGGCACCGAAGACGACCGAGAGCGCGGTCTGCGTGCCGCCGCCGAAGTACTGCATGTTGCGCAGGTGGTACAGGAAGACGACCAGCGCGGCGATCGCTCGCAGCCCAGTGAGCGAGCCGAGTGCGATGCGTGGCGCGGCGGGCGTGTCGGCTTCGACGACAAGGGGACGGGTGAGGTGAGCCGCGGTCATCGCACGAGCCCACCAGCGCGCGCATTGCGAGAACGTTCGGCGGGCGCTTTACGCTGCGTTTAGGTTCGCTGTGGTCGACTTGTCGCGGAGGTGACCGCCGATGCGCGTACTGATCGTCGAAGACGAGCCGCTCCTCGCGGATGCGATTCAACGTGGGCTGCGCATCGAGGCGATCGCGGCGGATGTGGCCAGGGACGGCGCTCGCGCCATGGAGGCGGTCGCCGAGACGAGGTACGACGTGGTCGTACTGGACCGCGACATCCCCGTGGTGCACGGCGATGACGTCTGCCGTCGGATCACGCGGATGGACGACGCCCCGAAGGTGCTGATGCTCACCGCATCCGCCGCCGTCTCCGAGCGGGTCGCGGGGCTGGCGATCGGTGCGGACGACTACCTCACGAAGCCCTTCGACTTCGACGAGCTCGTGGCACGGATCGCCGCGCTGTATCGCCGGTCGGGTGTCGCCGTGCCTCCGGTGCTCGACGTCGGCGACCTCCGCGTCGACTCGTTCCGGCGCGAGGCGTACCGCGAGGGGCGCTTCTTGCACCTCACCCGCAAGGAGTTCGCCGTGCTGGAGGTATTGGTCCGCGCTGCCGGCGGGGTGGTGAGCGCCGAGGATCTGCTCGAGCAGGCGTGGGATGAGAATGCCGACCCGTTCACCAATACGATCCGCGTCACCGTCTCCACTCTCCGCAAGAAGATGGGGGCACCGGCTCTCGTCGAGACCGTTCCGGGCGCGGGCTACCGCATCGTCCGTCCCTCGAGCGGAGAGCCCACACCATGATCGCTTCACTGCGCCTGCGCACCGTCCTGACCGCGGTCGCCGCGGCCTCCGTTGTCGTCGCCGCCGCTCTCATCGGCCTCCTGACGCTCGTGGTCCTGAGGCTCAACGCGCAGTCCGGCTCGGTACAGGAGCCCTCGGGAGGAGGCTTCCTCTACGCCGACGCCGTCAGCATCGATCAGGTGATCTCGCTCTCGTTCGGCGTGATCCTTCCGCTCAGCGTGCTGATCGTCGCGGCCGTCACCGCCGCAGCGTGGCTCGTCATCGGGCGCCTCACCCGCCCGTATGCGGATGCGGTCACCACCCTCGTCGAGGCGGAGGCCGAGCAGGAGCGAGATGTGAGACTCGTCCCGCCGAGCGCTCCCGCCGAGACCCGTGACCTGTTCGTTGCCGTCAACACACTCCTCGATCAGGTGCAGGCGAGCGCGGAGAGCGGCAATCGGTTCGCAGCCAATGCCTCGCACGAGCTGCGCACTCCGCTTGCGACGTCTCGCACGCTGCTGCAGGTCGCCCTTCGCGACCGCCCGTCGGACGAGGCCGCGGTCACGTTCCGGCGCCTGCTCTCGGTCAACGACCGCATGATCTCGATCACGAGCGCCCTGCTCGAACTCGCCGCCGCCGAAGCGCATCTGAGCATGTCGGGCGTGGACCTGCGGGAGCTGGTGGCCGAGCAGATCAGCGAGCTCGAAGCCGAGATCCGTGAGCGCCGGGTGAAGGTGAAGCTCCGGCTCGACCCGGTGCGCATCATCGGCAACCGGCAGCTGCTCGGCCAGCTCCTCGCGAACCTGCTGCGCAACGCCGTCATCCACAACCAGGACGGCGGCACGCTGGCGGTATCCCTCACCGCGTCGGGAACGCCGGTGCTGGCCATCGAGAACGACGGGGAGCACATCCCCCCGGAGCTTCTGCAGACGCTCGCCGAGCCGTTCACTCGACTGCACGCGCGCACCGGCGCGAAAGGACACGGTCTGGGATTGTCGATCGCGCAGCGGATCGCCGAGCTCCACACCGTCGATCTGTCGCTCAGCTCCCGACCGTCGGGCGGGCTCCTGGTCACCCTGCGTTTCGAGGGCAGCTCGACGCAGGACGAGCTCTGATGCGCGTGCGCGTACGCGCCGTCGCGTGGGCCGCGAGCCTGGGGGCGGCCGTCATCATCGGGGCGACGGCGCTGGCCGCCACGCCGCCCTCGCCGACGGCGAGCGCCTCGCTGACCGTGGTGATCGGCGCGTCGATCTCCCAGGGGTACCACGCGAGTTCGGGGCACGACTGGCCCACCCTCGCGGGACACGAAGAAGCGGCGGCGGCGCGCGGGTGCCGAGTGGTCAACCGGAGTATCGGAGCCACCCGCCTGCTGACGTCCTACCCCGATCTGCCCAGCAGCCTGTCACGCCTGCAGGCGGACGGGCTGTCGATCCCCGGGGTCCACCGGGTCATCCTGACCGACATCATCAATGACATCCAGGCGGTTCCGCACGAGTACCGCGCCGCGGAGATCCTCGCGGGGATCCGTCGCTTCGCCGACGAGGCGCGGGCCGCCGGCGTGCTGACCACGGTCGCCACGCTCACTCCCTACGGCGGGTTCGACCGTTGGGACCCCGCCGGAGAACAGACCCGCGTCGAGGTGAACGCGGCGCTGCGCGCGGGGGAGGTCACAGGTGTCGATGTGATCGACTTCGACGCCGTGCTCGCCGATCCCGCTCACCCCAACCGCATCCTGCCCGCCTTCGACTCCGGCGATCACCTGCATCCGAACGATGCCGAGCAGTCGGCCCTGGCGGATCTCGTCGCGGGCTCCGCCGCCCTCTGCTGACCTCGGCTCGGCGGGCGTGCCCGAGAGCTCAGTCCGCGGGCACGAGATCGAAGCGCTGCGACGTACCGCGCGGCGTCGGAACCGGAACCTCGCTCGGCGCCGGTTCCGGCACGACGTAGAGCCCCGCGGGGCCGTTCGCGGTGTACGCGAGTGCTTCCAGCCACGCCCGATTGAGAGCCGGTTCGCGCGTACCGAAGAACTTGAACTGCAGGTTCGCATTCGGATGGAGCCAGACGGAGGTCCGCCCGCTTCCGAGGCTCACGTCTTCTTTCCAGGTCAACGCGAACGACTCGTTGCGACGCAGCTTGGTGAAGATCACCTGCTGGAGATGAGCCAGGGTGCGATCCTCGAACTCCGCCTTCGTGTACTGGTCGTAGATCAGTTTTCCCATGATGGGCTCCGGCCTGCCCCAGCGGAGTGAGCGACGATCAGCCGTTCGACAGTGGTCCAGACCTGAGAAATCGACACGCTCCGGGGGCGGTTGACCAGCAACGATCCTCCGGAGGATGGCGATGCGCAACCCTGTGGGATCGGATTACGTCAGCAGCGAAACGGCTCCGATACCTCCCAGTCCGGCCCCACGGCGATCAGCACGTCCGCCATGGCCTCGGCCCAGTTGTCGGCGTCGACCTCGACACCGTGGCCGTAGCGATCCCCGGCGATCGGCACGATCAACTGAACGGGGACGACGAAGAGCATCGCTCGTTCCTACCCGTATGCGTTTCACACCCTCCACCGCCTTGACGACCGGCGACGAGGCGCATAGTGCCGCTCACCGCTCCGCGGGAGACCACAGCGCCCGACGCAGAAAACCCGAAAGATCCCCGATCGATACCGCGTGGCGCGATAACATCCGGGCACCGCCTCCGGCGGATTCTTCCGGTCGACTCGATGAAGGCGGAGCACCTCGATGGATCAACCCGCCGTCGTGCTGCTCCACGGCTGGCCGGGCCTCGCCTCGGATTACGACGAGGTCGTCTCGCGGCTGCCCGATGCGCGCTGCATCGTTCCGGCACTGACAGGTTTCGGTACGGGCTTCGACGGCCCGCTCGCGGCAGGAGCGGCCTCGGCCGATCGACACGCGGCGCGCTTGCTGCCGACGATCCCCGTGTCCTCTCCGGCCGTCGTCGTCGGGTACGACATCGGCAGCCGCATCGCGCAGGCGATGCTCCGTCAGGCTCCCGATCGGTTCGCCGGGGCCGTGCTGACTCCCGGCTATCCCGGGATCGGCGCACGCGCGGGTGCGCCCGAGCTCGCTGATCGGTTCTGGTACCAGCACTTCCATCGTTCCGGGCTCGCCTCCCGTCTCATCGACGGCAGCCCGGATGCGGTGCGCACCTATCTCGAGGGTATCGTCGAATCGTGGGCGCCGGGCGCGGAGCTCATCCATGGTGAGAGGTTCGACCGCGTCGTGCGGGCCTACTCCCGTCCGGGCGCCTTCGAGGCGAGTCTCGCCTGGTACCGGGACAACATCGGGTACTCGGGCACCGGCGTCATCCACACGCCGACGACCATGCTGTGGCCAGAGCGCGATCCGCTCTTCCCCCTGCAGTGGGCAGACGAGCTGACCGCATGGTTCACCGACATCACGTTGCAGTCTGTGGATACGGGGCACTTCGTGCCCCTCGAGGATCCCGCATCGGTCGCGGACGCCATCACGCGTCATCTCGACTCCTGACGAAGCTCCCACAACATGACGGCGCGGAGGAACACAGGCCCCGCGCGTTCCCTAGAATGGTGGACGGCGCGTCGGGAAGTCTGGTCGACACTTCTGTCGAACGACCCCGAGGAGCCTCATGTCCACAGAGCCGTCGATTCGCGCGCCCCGTTGGCCGGGATCAGCCGAGGTTCAGCGTGTCACCCGCCTCCTGCGAAAAGAGGCGGTGGGAGGCGCACTGCTGGTGATCGCCGCAGCCGCCGCGATCATCTGGGCGAACTCCCCGGCATCCGAGGCCTACTTCACCCTGCGCGACTTCCGGTTCGGCTACGAGCCGTGGCATCTCGAACTCAGCGTCGGCGCCTGGGCCGCCGACGGCCTGTTGGCGATCTTCTTCTTCATGGTGGGACTGGAGTTGAAGCGGGAGATCGTCGTCGGCGACCTGCGGCGATTCAGCACGGCGATCGTGCCGATCACGGCTGCCGTCGGCGGCGTCGTCGTGCCGGCGCTCATCTACGTGGGCATCGTCTGGACGCAGCCGTCGCTCCTGGAGGGCTGGGCGATTCCGACCGCCACCGACATCGCCTTCGCGGTGGCCATCCTCGCGCTCGTGGGCTCACATCTCCCCGGCCCCCTGCGAATCTTCCTCCTGACGCTCGCCGTCGTAGACGACCTCATCGCGATCGGGATCATCGCCGTGTTCTACACGAGCGACATCCAGGTGGTCCCGTTGGCCGTCTTCGCAGTACTGGTGGTGGTCTACGGCATCATCGCGCAGCGCGGCCGCGCGTTCTTCACTCGGCATCCGTCCGCGGCGTGGCTCATCCTGCTGCCCATCGGATTCACCGCCTGGGCTTTCCTGCACGCGTCGGGGGTGCACGCCACGATCGCGGGCGTCGCGCTGGCGTTCACGATTCCGGTTCGCGCATCTAGACGGGATCGGGGCGACGCGAGCGATCTCGCCGAGAGCTTCGAGCACCGCTTCCGTCCGTTGTCGGCCGGCTTCGCGGTTCCGGTCTTCGCTTTCTTCGCCGCCGGCGTCGCGGTGGGCGGCTGGGACGGCCTCGTGCGCGCCGCCACCGACCCGGTGACCATCGGAGTCGCCGCGGGACTGGTCCTCGGCAAGCCGTTGGGCATCCTCCTCGGCGTGCGCCTGTTGACCCTCATCACCCGCGTGCGGCTGAATCCCGCGCTCCGCTGGATCGATCTGATGGGTGTCGGGCTCCTGGCCGGCATCGGATTCACCGTCTCGCTGCTCATCGCGGAGCTCAGCTTCGCCGACGGCTCCCCCCACAACGCCGACGCGAAGATCGCCATCATGGTGGCCTCGGTGCTCGCGTCTGTGCTCGCCGCATCCGTTCTGATCGCCCGGAACCGCCGCTACGCGCAGCTCGCGCGGCAGGAGCAGATCGATGCGGACGCGAACGACGTGCCGGATGTCTACGAGCAGCCGGTGCACACGAAGCGCGGTGAGGACGAGGAGAGTCGCCCTCGCAATCGGTGAGCCGGGAAGTCTGGTCGGCAACGGTCGTCGACCGTTCCCTGCGACAGAGAGCACGCCATGACCGATCGCATCCTGGTCCTCGGAGATGCCCCGACCACGCCCCTCGCGGCAGGCGCGCTCAGGTCGCCGCTTCCGGCTTCATCCAGAACGGCGAGTAGTGGTAGCCGTCGGGGTCGTCGAACTGGCGCTGGTACATGAACGGGTAGTCGTCGATGTCGCCGATCCGACCTCCCGCAGCGCGAGCACGCTCGACGAGTTCATCGACGGCCTCGCGACTGTCGAGATCGAACGACACCGTGATCTTCGAGGGCGTGTCAGGCCCTCCGATGAGATCCTCGGTTCCGCCGACACGCGCGTACATCTCTCGGCTGCCGAGCATGACGTACTGGTCGGGAGCGATCACGAAACACGACACATCGTCGTTCGACATCTCGGCGTTCAGGCTCCACCCGAGAGCTGCGTAGAACGCGGTCGCACGCTCGACGTCTTCGACGGGGCAGGTGAGGAAGAGGCTCATGGCGCACACCCTCGCAAAGGGCGGACGATCACGTCAAGTGTGGGCCCGCAGCAGCCGCTCCCACGTCGCGGGATCATCGAGGGCGGTCAGCAGCTCGTCGGTGCGGGGCTGGGGCGCCTCGATCTGCGCGAGCAACAGCGCGTTGCCGGTGCGCCTCACCGCGGCGAGGGTGCGAGGGCGGTCGTGGTGATAGACGCCGGATGTCGCGCGCAACGCCGCGTCGGCCCCGCGCAGTTGTACCTCGCGCCGCAGATCGAGCAGCACGATCATGTCCTGCACGTGCGCGGGGAGCCCCGCGAACTCGGCCGATCTCGGGAAGCGGTCGGGCTGCGACGGCCGCGCCACCCAGAGGAAGCCGAGCAGCTCGTCGGGCGGAAGCCCTCGAACGGTCGACTCGGCGATCCTGAACTCGTCACCGAGCGCGGCGCGGGCATGGACATCGGCGCGGCCGTCGGGGGCCATGCGGACAGCGGCCCTGCCGAGCAGCTGCTGCACGCGCACGGCTCGATCAGAGAGGCGAGCCGCGCCTGCATCCGACTCCTGCTGACGATTGCGCGAGCGCATCCAGACGGAGCCGACGGCGATGGCCGCCGGAACGACGACGCACAGGATCGCGAAGGCGACGAGCACCGCGCGCACGGCACCGCCGGCCGACGAGTCGGCGGAGAGGAACACGATCGCGACGATGCCGAGGACGGTCGCCGCGGCCCCCAGGACGGACCTCGAGGCGCGGCGCACCGGCCGCCCGCGCGGCGCCTCCGGCACGCGATCAGCCCTCCGAAGTGAACGACCAGAGGTTGTCAATGCCACCCGCGGTCGCCACCACAGCGACATCCTGATGGACATCGGCGCGGTCGAACAGCTGCGTCGCGCACGCGCTCACCCCGAAACGCTCCTGGAACCACAGCGACAGGGCCTGCTGCTGCGAGATGCGCCAGGCGAAGAAGCTCGCCTGCTTGTTGTTGCGCGCCTTCCAGGTGATCTTCTCGTCGGCTCGCGTGAGTTCGACGGGGAGCGCCGTCTGGATCGCCACCTCGATGGCGTCGAGATCGGGCGTCACGCGCGCGGGGTCCCAGTAGGTGCGGATGACGAACCCGGTGCCCTTCCCGCCGGGCGCGTGGAAGCCCCGGTAGACGCCGACATAGCGGGCGTCGGCCTGGTTCCAGATGTCGAGCGCGGTCTTCGCCGACTTCTTGACGCCGAAGACACCGCCTTCGTCGGTGAGCGCGAGGAACGCCTCCGGCGTCGTCAGGGATGCGGCGAGGGCAGCGTGATCGGGCATGGGTGTTTCTCCGTTCGGGCGCGGAATGTTCGCTGTGGGGCACAGCATAGGGAGAACAGAAGTTGCTCCCCGGACGTCATCCACAGGCCGGATACATCGCCCGCCGTCAGAGCGACTTCGGCAGCGCGACGATGCGCGTGAGACCGACGTCGCGGAGAGCGAGGGATGCGGGCAGGGTCAGAGCGTCGATCACTGTTCCTCCTCCTCGATGGTCGAGTGCGCGAAGTGTGCGATCTTCTCGTCCATCACCGCGATCGCGCGGGCGAGTACCTGCCGGCGCTCCTCCAGGGCCGCTCGACGCTCGCGCAGGAAGCCGACGGGATCGGGCGAGGCGTGCGGGCCGTGCAGCAGATCGGCGAAGGTGCGCAGTTCATCGATGCCGAGCCCGGCATCCTTCATGCAGGTCACGACGTGGATCCAGGCGATGTCCTTCTCGCTGAAGACCCGGTGGTTCCGGTGGTCGCGGGCGAACGGCCCGATGATGCTCTCGTCCTCGTAATAGCGGAGCGTGTCCGCGGTGAGGCCCGTCGCAGCGGTGGCCTCGCCCATCGTGAACGTCGGGATCATTCGGGCTGCCTTCCGTCGAGTTCGTCACGATCGTCGGCCTGCAAGTGCAGTTGCAGGGCATCCATCGCCTCATCCAACTGAGCGAGATCCGACACCCCGACGATCGGGGTCACCACGGGTGATCCCTCGAGCAACCATGACAGCACGACCTGGTTCCGCGTCGCATCCCACCGACGAGCGACCCGGTCCAGTGCTGCCAGACGACGCTCCGTATCGGGATGCCGGTACGCCTCCTGCAACCGCTCCGGTCGGGCGAAGGCCCCACCGAGCAACGTCGTGTACGCCCACATCCCGAGCCCCTCGGATGCGACGTAGTCGATCGCCTCGGGCGATGCGATGACGTGTCCCCACTCCGGAAGCGGCGCGAACGGGACCGGCTGGAGGTAGCTGTGCCGCAGCTGCACGAAGCGGAAGGGCTCGACGTCCCGCGCCCGCGCCGTGGCGCGCGCTCTCTCGACGCGCCACGTCGCATGATTGGACGCGCCCAGCCGCCCGACCCCCCCGTCTGCGACGAGGGCTCCGAAGGCCTCGACCTGATCCTCGAGCGGCACCGTGCGGTCTTCGACGTGCGCCCACAGCAGGTCGATCGTCTCGACGCCGAGCCGCTCCAGCGATCCCGCCACCGCCTCGGCGATGGCGCTGGGGGCCAGCCCCTCCAGGGATGCGGCACCGGCACCGGCCTGAGTCGGGTTCGCGCCGACCTTGGTCGAGATCGACACGTCATCTCGCACACCCGGATGACGACGGAGCCATTCCCCGAGCACCGTCTCGCTCGCCCCGCCCCGGCCGGACGGTGATGCCCAGAACGCGTAGTTGTCGGATGTGTCGAGCCAGCGTCCGCCGCGTGAGACGAAACGATCGAGCAGCGCGAACGACGTCTTCTCCGAGAGCCGAGTACCGAACCACATCGCGCCCAGGGCGAATCCGTTGCCATTGAGAGTGTCCATGAACACGCAGCGAACCACCTGGAGTGCGCTCCAGGTCAAATCGGGCTCTGCGACGCGAAGCCGGCGACTCCCGACCTCACGCCGGATCCGGGACGATCGTGTCCCGCGTGACGGGCTTTGCCGCATCGCGCGATCTGCGTCATGATGCCGTCATGCGCGCCTCCCGCCCCCTCCTCGGCGTATGGCTCGCCCTCGTGACGGTGGTCGCGGCCGGATGCGCCACTTCGGCCGGCAATCCGGCGAGCGCCGACGCGATCGCCGAGCGGGTCGGCGAGGTCGGCATCTCGGCCGACCTCGTCTTCACTACCGCGGTGCCGGGCTACACCCTGGCTCCCCAGTCGGTCGGCGTGTCGAACGACGACGGCATGTCGGCGACCTGGATCCGCGACGGGTCGGGCGCCCTGATCTCTTTGCGCACGCAGCGAGGCGATATGACCGCCGAGACCTGCGCGGCGCTGCCGATGTGGGACGATCCCGAGACTCCCGTCACCTGCACCGAGCAGGACGGGATCTGGCACCGAGAGCGCAACGGCACTCACGAGGACATCGTCGTGCGCGCCGGCGCGACGGTGCGCATCATCGGGTCGGCCGGGGCCACAGCGGACGAGATCGACGCGGCCGCGAAGGCGGTTCACGTGCCCTCGTCGACGGAGCTCGACCACATGTTCTCCGACACCCCGAGAACGCCGCCGACCCCCGTGGAGCGCGGCGATCTGCCCGAGAACGGCGACGGCGCCCCCATCCAGCCGTCCGGCCCGGGCGGCTGACACGCGCTCAACGGAGGTCGGTGGCGGTGCCCTGAAACCCTCGACTAGTTCAGGAGGGCGTTGTAGGCGAGGCCGAAGATCGGCACGTAGAGGAGCGCGACGAGCACCGTGTGGGTGGCGACGAACGCCACCCCCTCCAGGGCACGGCCGCGGGCGGCGAAGTGGTCACGGAGCTTGCGAATGAGGGCGGCGGGGTGGCGAACGTCCCAGCTGTTCAGGCGCAGGTACCGCCCGAGGTAGACGCCGAGTGAGCCGAGCAGTATCGCGATTGCGGCGAACGTCCAACTCCATGCGGGCGGTCCGGAACCGGCCGCGGGATCCGCGATGACGACGATGAGGCCGAAGTGGATCAGAGCGAGGCTGAGCACCGCGTTGGCGAGCCCCGAACCGGTGAGCGTGAGAGTGTGCACGATGTCGTACCAGAGCGGGACGGGGGTGTGCTCACGGCGATGGCTGAAGTTGAGCTCGGTGATGAGGTAGATGGAGTTCGGGAAGAACACCAACCACGCCAATGTGGCGATGCCGAGGTAGACCCAGACGGCGACGACCGGCGCCGATGCCGAGAGGGCTCCGAGGCTGAGCGCGGCGGGTGCCACGAGGATGAACCCGACGAGCCCGACGAACGCGAGAGCCACGGGCGCCAGCGACAGCCCGATGTTGACCAGCATCGGCCGGTACAGCGGCACCGTGTACACCTTCGCACGGAGCACGATCAGCACCGCTGCGTAGGCATTGAGCAGGACCACGCACGCCAGTGCAGTGAGGATCGCGTTCATCGCTCCTGATCCTTCACCGAGTGCGGGGCTTTCTGGGCCATGGCGCGATCCTATGGGCAGGCTCGTTTGCCCTCCGGATCGCGGCACCCGGAAATGCGAAAACCCCCGATTCCTCGGGGGTTTTCATGGCGGTGACGGTGGGATTTGAACCCATCTTCACCACCAGCCATTCCGGGGCGACTATCCGTTCTCCGCGATTTTCCGCGGAGCTAGCTCACATCTACTCACATCGCCTCACTGGCTCTCGCAGGCATTCCGTTACTGCTGTGTTACCGCTGGAGCGCCAGAGACCTTTGGACGTCAAGCGCGGAGGCCACTTCATCCAGGTCATCCTCGAACAGGTCCGCGTAGGTGTCGAGGGTCATCGCAGCGCTGGCGTGGCCAAGCATGCGCTGCACGGCTTTCACGTTGGCGCCGGCGCTGATCGCGAGAGACGCTGCCGTGTGTCTAAGGTCGTGTGGAGTGACTCGAGGCATCTCACCGGGCGCGCGTTCACCCCGCCCCCGCGCCTCTTCGGCCAAGGCAGCGTCAGCCGCTCGCGCTCTCTTGGATGCACCCGCGAACCACCCAGATACAGCGTTGCCGGGCGCGAGATAGCCTCCCGCTTCCGAAGGCCACACCAGCTCTCCCGACCGCTTGCCTCTCGTAGCTCGAGCAAGAGCGCCGTCGAGAAACGACGGATAGACGACGGATCGCCGCTCATGCGGCTTCGGGGTGCCGACAACGACATGACCGTTCACGAAGACAGCGTTGACCTCAATGTTCAAACGGCGCTTCCTGAGGTCAACGTGCTCTACCTGGAGTCCGATCGCCTCACCCCACCGAAGCCCCGTGTAAGCAAGAAACCTGACGAAGTCCGGATACATCGATTCTTCAGCTAGACATTCCACCTGCCTATGAGACAGGTACGGGCGCGCGCGCAGCTTCTTCCGCGGCGTCTTGACGTCGCGAGCGGGGTTGGACTGGATACGTCGGTCACGGACGGCGCCGTCCAGGATCGCGGCAAGCACGCCGTAGCACCGTTTCACGGTGGTCGCGGACTTATGCCGGCTCAGTTCAGCCACCCACGTCGCCACCTCCGTGTGCCGAATGGAGCCGATCTTGCGGTTCCCCCACGCGGGTTCGACGTGAACACGCCACGCACTCTCGTCACTGTGGAAGGTGGACGGCTTGACCGCCGCTCGATGAGTGATCAGCCACTCGCCCCCAAGGGCGCCGACCGTGATCTGAGCGTCGCCTGGCGCGATATATGAACCCTGCAGCTTGGAAGACTCGACGGTAGTGAGGTAGGCCTCCGCATCACGCTTCCGCATGAAACCGCCCTTACGGGCCGTCTTCCCGTCGGGCTTGCGGTAACGCGCCTCCCACCGCTTCCCGGCCTGGGTCTCGTAGGCATAGGCGCTGCCCATCTGGCTCCTCCGTGGGTGGGTTCGGATGCGTGTAAATGTGAGCCTAGGGCGCAGGAGAGGTTGCACCTGACCAGCCGCAGGGGTCATCGCGCCAGCGGATAGCCAGTTCTGTTCGTAAACGAGCGGAAACGTGTGCTAGCGTCTTCCTTTCAACTCAATAAATGGCCCGAAGATCAATTAGGCATAAAGGGCAAGTACGAGGAAAAGCACTTCAAAGGTCGAGCCCCGAGGGGAAGTACTTCCGCGAAGTCCGAGTACGCGATAGAGACGGCGCGACGAGCGCCACCGACACCAGACGGCCGGCTACACGACCAGGTGGACGGGTCTCTTGGAAGCAAAGCTGCTCCAAGGGATCACTATGTCTACATCCATTCTCGAGGCCTCTCCGGCTCCTCTCCTCGCCACGCTCATCTCCCCGGCAACACTCGCCGAAGCACTCGGTACGACCGAACGCACTCTCAGCGAATGGCGCATCCGCGGCACCGGGCCGGCGTATCTGCGTGTCGGTCGCTCCGTGAGGTATCGCCCCGAAAGCGTCGACACGTGGCTGCTCGCGCAGGAACACCTGAGCACCGCGGAAGAGCTGTGCGCATGAGCCCCGCCGAAGAGACCCCTGTACCGCGTGTACCGGCGATGACGCCGGTACATACTTTGGGAACTTCGGCACCCCTCTCCGACGTGGGCCGGAGTGGGCACATCGGCCAGATCTATGCTCCTGATCTGGCATTCTCCGCGCACGCAGAGAGGCATCTCTACGTGTCCGGAGTGGGCTCCGACTGGGCGTCGGTGGGCTTCGCTGGGCTCAGAACCTCCTACGTTGCGCCTTTGCGGCAAACCCCCGCCACCGCACTCACTCGCGCGGCGCCGGTTCGGGCGCGGATGTGGAAGTTCTCTCTTCCCCGCCGGCACCCGGAGACTGGGCACCTGTTCGCAGACCTAAACCACCTGCGCGCCGGTCTCCAGCGCAAGTCGATCGATCGCTGCATGTGGCTCATCCATGACCGCGATGAAGGTTCAGCGCCCCACATCCAAGGCGTTCTTCGGATGAGCCATTCGAGGATGCGCGAGCAGCTCTCGACGCTCCTGGGGATACCACTGCCGTCCATAAACCCCCTGTTGGACAGGTCTGGACAGGTCGGGACAGATGATCGATCACTATTTCGGCCATGTCTCGACGGCTCCGGCAATCTCTGTCGATCAGATCAAGCTCAGTGTGTACCGCGGCAAGATGACCCCTCGAGAGGTCGGAGAAACCTATCCAAGGGTCTTTATCCGAAACCATGCAGCCCTCGACAGGCTCGCTGTCAAGGGCGAATCGCAGCGCCGGCGGGACGCATATCTGCGTGAAAAGGCACGGGACGAGGCTCAACCCTCAGGAGAGTGAGCCCTCCCCATCCACCACAGCAGCTCGACGGCTTATCTCCGCGCCCCGCGAGTCGGACTACCCCTACATCAAGAAACCCTAGGAGACCTCATGAGAAGGACACAAAGTCAGCTCCGTGCGGCACAGATTGCCAAGCTGCTCGCTGAAGAGGAAGCCCACAGGCGCAGCGTGAACGACGCGATGAAAGTCGCGGCATTCGCACGCTGCAACGCCGTTGAAGAACTGTACGAGCTCCTCGAGATCAAGGCCGAACGGCCAATCCTCCGGGCCGGCAAGAACGGGCAGCGCGAAGTCGCCTCCGACAGGGATGAGAGCAAGAGATGCGCACGCCTCATTGAGCGCGTGGCCGACCTGCTCACAGCCTGTTCGCCCGCGAAGTCCATGGAGACGACACCTGGTTCCGCGCAGATTATCGGAGGCCTGCACACCGAACGAACGTGGGCGACCGAGCAGCCATTCGTGGACCCAGCCCCGCTCCCATTGGAGGGAAGTCGACCGACGTCCTGAGCGACGACCTTTCTACGACCCTCGCGCTCGGGCCGCGCACAGAGGAACCCTCCTCCGCATCACCGCGATGCAGAGGAGGGTTCCTCTGTTTCCGGAAGGGGGTCCCGCCCTCGGCGGGGGAAGGCGGGGGCGCCTCCGGGTGTCGGGCTGGAAGCCTGACCGAGCCGTATCCGAAGACGTGAGCGGAGCGATATGTCTGACGGATAAACTGCTCGCCGTTCTTTGTGTAGTCTGGGACCACCCTCGCGGAGCGGGGAAGCAGAGGCCCGGACTGCACAAAGAACCGAGCGAAGGGGACGGCCTGATGACGAGGACCGACGAGGCGAGCGAAGCGAAGCCCCGTCGTCCGAGGAAGAAGGCCGTCAACTTCGCGAAGCGCCGCACATTGAGATTCAGTGACGACGAGGAACGAGCCGTCGAAGACGTGCGGCGAGCTTTAGCCGCGTCCTCCGGTCGCGACCTCGAAGAGGTCACCTTCTCCGAAGCACTTCGTCTACTTATCACCGACAAAGAAGACGCAGCACAGGTCGAAGCCAGAGCGCTCGCGATCGAACGCCGCAGCCCGGAGTCAATGACCTGGGGCCTGGCGGATATCTCCGACAGACTCGGCTACGAGCTCGGGCCGATCCGCAATCACATCGCGCACATCGGCGGCAATCTGAACCAGATCGCGAAGCGGGTCAACACGGGAGATCCCGTGACAGCCGCAGAGTTGACTCGTGCGCTTCATGCAGTCGCCGAACTTCGCCAAGTCCCAGACGATATTGAACGCCGCATCGCGCGGCTCGTCGACCGAGGACTCCCACCCCGCGGAGATGCCTGATCATGGCAGTCGTGGTAGCCAGCTCCACCCGTTCGGCGGACGCCCTCATCAACTACGCCCTCGAGGACAAGCCGGACCAGAAGCTCGAACGATACGTTATGGCGTCCGGGGTCGGCGGCCTGCTCGTCTCCGTCGCGAAACAGCAGATGCGTGACGTTCGCAAGCGGTGGGGAAAGGACAAGCCTGGCGCGTTCGTGCAGGCGTACCACGTCGTCCAATCATTCGCCACGGACGAACTCGACCCGGACGATCCTGACGCCTGGATGACCGCGCAACGACTCGGCAGCGCCCTTGCCGAACAGCGGTTCCCCGGCCGGCAGGCTCTCATCGTGACCCAGCGCGACGGTGCCACAGGATGCGTACACAACCATCTCGTCATCAACTCCATCGACACCAAGACGGGCCGCAGCCTCGACAGCAGCCTGATCACGCATGCACGGCTTGTCGAAGCACACGAGCAGGTACTTGCAGAGAACGGGTTCGAACAGCGGGCAGACCTGAAACAGGCGTTCAGCGACGCGACGGAACGCCGCGAGCGTGGCGAACCCAGCTCCCTCCGCACCGCGCGTTCAAGGGCCAACCACGAACTACGCGAGTTCCAACGCCACATCATCTGGGAGACCGAATGCGATATCGCAGATGACCTCGGCCTCCCCCGCAACAAGGAGCCCTTCAGCCTCGACCTCCTGAAACACCGCATCGATGTGACGCTCACTGATCCGGAAAGCGTCGATTGGGACAGCTTCGTCACGGTCGGACGTTCACATGGCGTGCAGATCGAGCAACGCGGGAGAGGCGGTCGGGGGATCTCCTACGGGCTGCTGCGAGAAGAACCCAACGGGACTCTCGCGGAGCCAACCGCATCCGATCGACGACGCGGCACGACTCTCGGGACCGCCTTCGAGATGGACGCCGTTGAGCAAGCGCTCGCGCGGAATCTCAGAGCCCATCAGTCTGCCCCCGCGATACTCGCGTCTCCCCCGACGCCTGCCTATAGCGAGGCTGACACCTACACGCCGGCGCCCGCGAGTACGGCAATGGATGGTGGCGAGGACGCTGCGACGACCGAACCCCCCTTCACGGATGCCAGACCACCAGGAACAACCAGCCTGGCGGAGCTTCGCGCGCAGCAGTCGGATATCGAAGCGGAAGACGCGACCGCCCGTACGGCAGCCGACCATGTGGATGGCCGCCGGGACGACGGCCCGCATCTTCCCGTCGAGCCAGCAGAGCCAGCTGCCCGCCGAGCCAAGAAGCTGCCACTACACGTTCGATTCCCCGAGCTCGCGCGTGTCACGGACGTTGACAATCTTCCGGAAGCCGAGCGCAGCCTCGATTGAGGCCCGCACGTGGACACGTGCCGGTCACAGCACGGCCAGAGACCGGCCAGCTCTCGCCCCCGCAGGGCCCCGGCCACACGTTGACCCCGGTCTGCCCACAGGATGGTCAGCAGCGGGCCAGTAGCGGCCCAAGCAACGCCGGCCGAGGGCAGTGCGTGGGCCGACTGTGACCCGTTTCCGGCCACTTTGTGCCCGGTCACCTCGACGGCGATAGTCACAGGACTCCGGACTCCATACAGCGCGCCAGGCCCAATTCACGATTTCGCGCGCAGCAATCGCCTCAGTAATGCTGCGTGATACTTGTGCGCATGCGAACAATCTCGTGCCACGAGAGAGCAGATGTGCGACGCGAGTCTGCGAATCTTCTATGAGAAGACATGTGAAGATAAATACGCTTTCTGCTCGTATATGAGCACTAATTCGGTGCATGCTCTCTTTGGCGACTCTCGCCTGCCGAGAACACCTCTTGTCGCCCCACTACGGTGTAGCGAATGGACGACAGAGACCTCGACCCAGTGGCCCATGAACCCGCGCCACGGACACCAATCCAGAATCTCGCTGACGCGATCAGTCAGCTGACTGACGATCCGGAATGGATGATCGCTGCTCTGACCGAGAAATTGCGATCCATGCGTGCGCCTGCTCCGCCGACAGAGGCCGAGGTCCAGTTCCTACTCAGCTCAAGCGCCTTGACCCCAGCAGAGATTTCGCGGATCAGTGACCGCGTTGCGCGGTACATCCTGGTGCTCGAAGGCGCCGACAGCTTCCTCTCCGCACTTCATGTCACTTGGTCTCTCGAGCAAGTGTCAAGCTACCTGGGAAAACCCCACGCCGACATCCTGGCTGCCGTCGACCAGCGAAGGCTCTACGCCGTAAAGATCGCGCAGCGGATGCGCTTCCCGGTGTTTCAGTTCGCGATCGGCCATCCTGAGCCGCTCATGCCACACCTTCCTGAGGTCATCGAGGCTGCCGGCGAAACAACGAACTGGGCCAGCGTCGTCGCCTTTATGGAGACACGGCGTGCAGAGCTGGTTGCCGTCGCCGCTCAGACGCCACGCGCCTGGCTGCTCGACGGGGGCAGGTTCGACGAGGTCGAACAACTCCTCAACGCAACACACCGGCACTAGGTCTAATCGAGATATGCCCGCAGAGCGAAGCAACTTCTGCGGCAGCGCGGTAGCGATGTTCGTAGCCCAAGTAGTCGCCTACGCCGAGATCGAAGCCGCCGTTAGCGGCGGGTCGGACCCGCGTCCACATCTGTGAGATGACCACACGAGGCGCTCCCCGAAGTGCGAAGGTCCCAGTAGACATGCGCGTAGCAGGCTGCGCCGATGAGGCGCATGTCATTTCGGCTCTCGAGGGCTCAGTGCCTCTGCGGCCCCCGAAGTGAGCCCCCGTGCTGCCGACGAACAGTTGTCGAGAGGTGAAGAGATGAAGGTACTCGAGAGCGCCGAGACGATGGATGTTCCCGACGAGAAGGTCTGGGCTGTCGGAGACCTGCACGGAAACGTGAACTGGATCCAAGCGCTGTTTCCGGCGATGCGTCGATTCGATCCCACCCTCCGCACAGTCCTTCAACTAGGCGACTACGGCTTCGAGCACTCGCGCGCGGGAAATCATGCCGTGGACTACTGGGCCAAGAAGGTAGGGATCAAGCGGGTGCTTGTCACGCTTGGCAACCACGAGGCATGGGGCGAGATCACCCCGGCGCAGGAGGACCATCCTGGTCAGGCGATACGGGTGAGCGAAGTGGTCTGGTTCCTGCCCCGTCCGTTCAGGTTCACGATCGCCGGTCGAACCGTGCTCTCTCTCGGCGGCGCTTCGAGCGTCGACAAGAGTCGTCGGACTGACGGGAAGGACTGGTTCGAGGACGAACTCATCACGGAAGCGATGGTGCAGACGGCCGTCGTCGGCAAGCATGCCGACATTCTGTTGACGCACGAGTCCCCGCTTCGCGCCGTACCCGAGGTGCGAAGAGTTCTACGCACGAACCCGTTTGGATATCCCTCTGAGGCGCTGGCAACATCGGCGGCACAGCGGGCCTTGGTCCAGCGAGTGAGTGACGCCGTCCGGCCTGGACTACATCTGCACGGACACATGCATGTCTATGGCGACGCCCAGATCGCTAGCGGCCGCAGAGTCATTAGCCTCGCCCGGGACACCTTCGAGGAAAGCGCCGGCGTGCTCGATGCCCCAGCGCTGGCTTTCACACCGCTCCCGCACGCCTACATCCGCAATACGAAGCTTGGCTCGCCAAGGCGTATCTGACGTTGACTAGACACGATACGAGGCCGTTCAAGATCTTCAGGCTACGATTGCAGCACTCCCCCGGACGCTTCGGCTACCGGTTAGAAGGCCCCGCCCAGGCGGGGCCTTCGGATGTTCGCCGCCAGAACGAAAGTCAATGCAGCGGCTATAGCCCAATGTGCACTTCATCTGGGAACCAGCTCACCACAAGTGCCTCTGCCGTTCAGCGCGTTGAACGGGCGTCCTTGAACGCGTTGTCAACGAGCTTCTTCACAGCCGCGTCACGATGAGACAATCCACGATCCCCTTTGCTCAGAAAGCAGAGCGAGACGTACACGGAAAGGTCGTCCATCGCACCGCTTCGGATCAAGAGATGACGACTGCTATCCGCGCGATGGTTAGTCGTTTCCGTAATCGTAGTCATCGGCTTCGTAGTCGCGCTCGATAGTGAAAGCCGTGGGCACTTCCGCCTCCTCAAGAAACTCCACTCGGTCGAGAATCAAATGACAGTTCGGACAGCCGAAATAAACGGCATGAACACTGAGTGACTCCCTTGGAAGCGTGAACACATCGTCAGGATGCGGGTAGTCGACCACGACACCGCCGTAATCTTCCCCCTCGAGTGAACCCTCTTCGCCGCAGACTGGGCAAGCGGTCGTCGAGACATACGTAAGTTGCGCGGACGGGTCGAAGGGCTTGGTGAGCGCGTCTCGAAGCGCTGCAGGCGTCCCCGGGTTGTCCCGCTGGTCGAGCCTTTGCTGGGCACGCTCCAGTAGTGCTGCGACGTGCTCTTGAACGTGATCCTTGTGCTGGGCCAAGTAGCCCTCAACGCGCGTGAGGAGGGACCCGCCGACGAGGCTGTGCAGGTCCATATCGGTCGCCACGACGAGAATGCTCGCCTGGTTCCATAGCTTCCCCCACCACACATCCTCAGGATGCAGGGACCGTCCGGTGCCGCCACCATGCATGTACTCGTTACGAGACGAGCTGAACTGGGCCGCCTCCTTCCCAGAGAATGGGCGGAATGTCTTCTCCGCACGAGACCACAAGGCTTTTGCTTGAATCGTCTGAATATCGGCGCCGTCGTGCGCAACTACCCCGAGCGTGGCGAGGATGTGCTTCCCGTCGGCGTCAGGCGGGATAATCAGCAGAGGTGAGATGTGCGCGAGCGCAGCTTTGGCCAGGAATTCCAACGCGGTCGTCGCCCACAACGAACGCTCGTCGAAATCGCGGATCGTCTCATCGCTCAGTGAACGACGTGCGAAGACCTGTGCCTTCGACCACAGGTCTTCGAAAGTGGGAATCGCCATCAGTTGTCCCATCCGGTGATCAGTGCGACGCGTTGAACGCGTCGAGTCTGGGCATCTGCAGCGGAGGCTCTCGCATGCAAGACCCGGCGATTTGCGATCACTAGGACCGTACTGGGATCTGTCCAGTGGTGGGCGTGTGCGGAGTCTCTCAACGCGGCGAGTTCCGAGGCCGCCTGTCGGGCATCGTCGTCCATTGCCGTCATACACCCCGGGTCGTAACGCCAGCGCTCCCTCGCGTCGACGGCGGGTGCATAGAACCCAGAACGGCCGCCACCCACCTTGAACACGCCAACCCGTTGCGCGTCTGTGGGCTTCCCAGGATCGGAGATCAGTGTCGGCGTTGAGGACGGCTCGGCGGCAGCAAGCAGGACAATGTCCGGCATCGCTCGATGATGCGCACCATCAGTGTGTAAGGGCTGTGGGCCGGCACCGAACTTCGCGCTGAGTGATTGCGGGTGTGCGTCTCCGGAATCGAGGACCTGCAAAGTGCTGAGTGCGGGTTCACCGCGTCGTATCGGAACCGGACGCCACCCCAGCTGTTGGGATTGCCGCAGTAGCTCTCGAATGTCAGCCTGACAGGTGGTCCATCCGTTTCGGATCGCCTCGTCAGCGGCTTGCTGCAGGGTTGTCATCGCACCGAGTCTTTCACACCCGGCCCCCCGACATGGCGCTCATGAAGTTCATCGGCTGACGCGACGTGAGGCTTGACAGGATCATCTCGAATTGCCTTCTTTGACCGCGGCTGGTTTCCACTTCAGTCGTCCGGCGGTCTTAGCCTGCTTCGCACCAGACATGGACGGCTCTCATACCGAGTTCGTTCAAGCGTCGCGAAGCGGTTGATTCGAAACTGGGACTAGGCGCCGATAGTTCGGATAACTGTGAATATCGGCGGTTAAGTCAACATCCCTTGAAGCGAGATGGGACTGATTCTGGAAGCCGACCCTTCAGGAGGCTCCTCTCCGCCGTCCACTGAACCCACTTAGCGCGATGAGGACGGCCAGGGCCGCCAGAAGCACGGCGCACGCAGGAGGATCGATGACGCCTCCGCTGGGACGCCCAGCAGTAGGTTCGGGGGCGGAGCTAGCGAGGCCGACAGGCTGGGGTACTACGGCATTGTGGACGGGGGTATCGGCATGCAATGGCTTGCCGTCAACAAGCGCGATCACCGCGGTGATGAGCAAACTGATCGATCCAACAACAGCCGTCGGGAGCCACTCCTGCCCTGGCGTGAATTGGACGCTGATTACAACCAAACCCGCGCCGACGCCAAGCGTGAGGAGCACGAACGCCACCATGCGCCACCCGCTGGTCAGGTCCCGAAGCGCAGGCACGAAGATCGTGTACACCGCGCCAGGGAGCGTCGTGAGCACGAGAGACACCCAAATTAAAGGGACGCCGTCTCGAATCATGTTGGAGGCGACGATGAGTCCAACCACTTCGACCCCTATGGCCGATGCCATGTAGATGCTCGCACGAACATCACTCCGCCACCTGCCGCTTCCCGAGCTAGGCAACTTGGTGTGTTGAGTCATTTCATTCCTCTCCCCGAACAAGGTCAACGTGACGAGCAATCGCGTTGTAATCATTCAGGAAGATGGACGCATCGGTCGCAACCCAGGCAACGACACTCTGCACTGAGTAACACACCGGTCCGCCCCGCGGCCTACGGGTCATCCCTCAACATGCAACATGCACTCTGTGGACCGCGGACCCGGAACCAGCAATGCCCCACAACCCCGGGCGCCACTGAGTTCGACGCGGCAGTCGAGCAATGTGGGGCATCACCCGAAGCCTGAAACCTGCCGCAACCAACGAGCGACGTTCTTGGTCCTCCCAAGCGGCAAGGACAGTCTTGCGACTAGAACACGTACTGAGCCGAACGACCCTACTCCTCGACGGCACCATCCCTGGACGACGACATTCACGTTTGCGGCGGCAGTCAGCTGACGATGGTGATGCCGGGGGCCCTGGTGAAGCCCCATCTACGAGCCGACTAGCCACGCGACCAGGTTCTGAACAAATCCCCACGAGAACGCCCCCTGCCAGCAGCAATCACGTCGGCGGTAGCGGGCACTTCGTTCTCCTTCAGATCTTCGGCCAGTCGCTGGTCAGGTACGCCTCGACGGCGCGGTGGCGGAACGAGTACGGCTTGCCGCGGTCGATGATGCCGCGCACAGTGTCGAGCCGCTGCGCGGTGGGGCCGGCGTCGGTGGTCTTCTTGAATCCCATCTTCTCGGCGATGCGGGTGAGCGTGCGCTCGGCAGCCGGAAGGTCAGCCATCGCCTCGAGCAGCTGCTTCTCGCGAGCAGGCAGGCGTTCCAGGATGCGCTCTACGTGGGCGGTCGCCTCGCGCTGAGCGCCGCGCCAACCCTGACGCACCTGATCTGCAGTGATGGTCTGCGAGGCGCCGGCGTACCAGGCCTGCTCGCCGGCCAGCTGGAACAGGAATGGCTCACCGCGACAGAGATCCACGATTGCCGCAGCGGCATCCGGGGCCATGAACACCGACGCGGTGCCGCCGACGCCGTCCGGGACCTCCCACCCCTCGAGGACGAACGTCTGCAGCGCCTCAGCCAGGTCCAAGTCGTCGATCGCGGCGAGCGTGGTGGTCTTGAACCGTCGCGCGAACGTCGCACCCTTGCGGGCACCGGCCATGTCTTCGAAGTCCGGCAGGCCCGTGAGGTACACCGCGATGGGCAGCGAGCGGCTGACACGCGCGCCGCCGGGGACTGTGACCTCGACCTCGTGGGTAAGCGCGTCCCCGAGCGCGATGAGCAGCTGCGAGAGAGCCTTCTCGTCGGTGATGTTCTGGATCTCGTCGATGTGGATCAGCGCCATGACGTCGCCGTGCGCGATCGCCGCCACACCGACCTCGACCAGGAGCTCTGTCAACGCAGAGTACGGCTCCGGTCCGTCGACACCGCGGAGCGTGAGGGAGACACCGGAGGCAGCGACCGCTTGCACGCGGGAGATCGCGTCGCTGATCTTCTTCTCGCGCGATGCGGGAAGACCTGCAGCATCGGCGAGCTTCAGCACGGCGTCGGCGACGAGCTTGAGCGGGTCGCTTCCTGCGGGGATGCGCAACTGCGGGGTCACCCAGTCGCCAGCGCGCGACGCCTCCTGTGCGATCTTGCGCACGAGCGTGGACTTGCCGAGCCCGGGTTCTCCGAGGATCGTCCGGCCGCGCTCAGGAAGGCCAGCGAGTCGTCGCGGGCGGACGACGTCGCGCCAGTCGCTCAGCTGCTCGATGCGTCCCGCCCAGACCTCGGGGATGGTGTCCGAGCCAGGGCTGAAGGGGTTGTCGAGAGCATCGCGCATGTCGATAAGTTTATCAGTCTTTTGCGCGCTTGCTAACTTTATCGGCGCTTCGATCTGGTGGCTCGAAAGAAGCCGCGTTTCTCGGTAAATGGTAACCGCAGACGCTGCAGCGCCGGTCGATGACGCAAGCCCGATCTCTCGAGCGGGCTCGTCAAGGGGGCGAGTGATGGCGGCCGGGCAAATGTACCGTTTCTGCCGATCCAAAAACGGTACACGCATGCGACGTGATAACCCCAGGTCAAGGGGCGTTTTTGCCCCTATGCACGTGGGGAGAATGTACCGTTTATTTGGGGGCTCGGAGGCAAAAACGGTACATGGGGGAACGGGATAACCCTTGATTTTCCGCGGTTTTCTTGATGATCAAGAGAGAAATGTACCGAATGTACCGCCGATTTCGAGAAACCCTACACATGCGCGCATGCACACACGCACGCATATAAGTTCCTTCCAGAACGCGGTACATTCGGTACATTCGCCCTTCAGCCCACGAAATATCCCGGTCAGCGGGGCTTTCGGTGTGTACCGTTTCTGATTTTCGTCGCGGTACACGACCGCTGCGATCGCGCAGAAGGCGTCAGGAATTGCGGCTTTGATCGGGGCTTTTCCTCGGGCGACCGATGTACCGCGAAAAACGGTACATCCTCGCTGGGGGACACCGATGACGTCAGTGCTGATAGTCGACGCCGGCACGGTAGTCGGCATCGTTGCTTTCGCGAGAGGCGTCAGAACCATCGCGGAGCTCTGTCCGCAGGCGCGAACTGATCGCAATCCGCTTTCCTCCTCTTAGCCCCCCCCTGCGCCAAGCCGAGATCGAACGCGTTCGCGAACGACTCGAGCGTTACGGTGGGTCCCGGCGAGCTGAGTTTGATCTCCACGTTCGGCCCCCTCCCCCCACATGGTGCATTGTGTCGGCGGCTTCGAGCCGGTAGACCCACCCCGGGTACAGCGCGCGCCGAATCTCCACTGCTTCGCCGTCGGGCGCGGGCCCCTGGGCGAACCCTCGTCACTGCCCCTGCCGGTCCCAGCGCACCGCCCACTCCGCGGCAAGACTCGGGAGCTCGCGCACAGTCTCTCGCCCGCAGATGAGATGCGTGACCTTAGCCATGTTCACGAGATCAACGAGGCGGCAGAGGTAGCTCTTACCTTTCACCCACCAGGTTTCGTAAGCATCAACGATTATCAGGTGGTCGATTGGGACGCCTGTGACCGCCTCGACCTCGGCTCGTTCGTAGCCATCGAGCGCGGTGATGTAGACAGCATCCGAGATCTTCGAACCAAAGGTGGTTGTGTAGTAGTACTCCTTGATTTCCCACATCGCCAGCGGGTTCACCGTGGCAGGCATAGACCCATCCATCCGCCGCGACATAGCGGCGTAGAGCGTGCCTTCGAAGTCAATCACGGGCAGTGCTCGCGGATCATAGTCGCAAGGCCGTCCGCCGAGGGCATCTGCCACCACGAGGTTGACGATTGCCGTCAGGAAGGAAGGCTGGCGCATGTCGCCCGACTGCTTGTTCATCGGGACGCGCACGACGTTCCCGTGGACCTCGAAGTCAACGGCGATCTGCACGTCGCCCTTCATTACGGGGCCGAGCGGGCGAGCCCCGGTCACATCCACTACTTCATCGAAGAGTTCTGCCGCCTCGGCGGTGACCATCAGATCATTCTTAATCTGGTTGTTCAAGATGTCAGCCCGATAGGCGAAGTAGTCCGCGAGAAGGAGCGCCAAGTCGGACGGAGCTCGAACTTCGCCCAGCGCATCTGTCGGCCGCCCCAGCTTCACCATCGCGCGGTGCATGTCGAACGGCGTGAAAGCGCTGATGACCCCGCTACGCGGAACGGAGGAACCAAGCGCTTCGGTGATCGTTCGAACGTATGCCCAGAATATCGAGCCCTGGTCCGCAAACCTCGGGTCTGCTCTCATTGCACTGCGCCCCGATACGCTTCGAGAATCTCGTCGAGCGGAGTGCCCAGCGCGGCGGCAATGTCCTCAAGGTCTTGAACATCAAGCCGCCGCTGCGCGGTCTCGTACTTCGACACGAAGGACTGCGGCTTGCCGAGAGCCTCCGCGACTTCGGCTTGGCTCAGCCCAGCGGTCACGCGGAACCTGGCAAGCACGTCTGCGAGGATTACGCGACGCTGCCGTTGGTCCATGAGGCCAAACTGGCACTCTGCTCTTAATTATCCGAAATTGGGATATGTGCTAGCGTAGGTCAGTGACTCTCCCCGACCTCAAACCGCAACGCGTGGTCGCCCCCTTCAAGTCGCAGCTGCTCAAGTGGATCGGCAACAAGCAGCGCATGGCGCACTCGATCGCCAACCTGTTCCCGGGCGACATGCAGGCCTACCACGAGGTGTTCTTGGGGTCGGGCGCTGTGCTCGGAACGCTCGCGCCTGAGCGGGGATACGGTTCCGACGTGCTGCCGCCACTGATGGAAATCTGGCGCACCCTCTCGGCTGACCCCGAACTGGTGAAGCGTTGGTATGCCGAGCGCCGAGAGGGCTGGACGCCGGAGACGAAACTCGAACTCTACGAGCGCGCCAGAGCGTCCTTCAACGCGAACCCCAACGGGGCAGACTTACTTTACCTATGCCGGACGTGTTACGGCGGTGTTGTCCGGTTCCGGAAGGGCGACGGGTACATGAGCACTCCCTGCGGCGTTCACTCCCCGATGCCCGCTGATAACTTCGCTGCGCGCGTTGACCAGTGGGCGTTTCGAACACGGAACGTGCAGTTCGACCTCATGGACTTCCGTCAAGCGTTCGAACGGGCGGAGTCGGGTGACGTTGTGTACTGCGATCCGCCCTATACCGACAGTCAGACGATCCTCTACGGCGCACAAGCGTTCAATCTTCACGACCTGATTGAGCAGATAGACGTCGCCAAGTCCCGTGGCGTCCGTGTCGCGCTCAGCATCGACGGGACAAAGAAGTCGGGACTCCACACCGTCCTTCACGATTTCCCCGAGCACCTCTTCGAAACAGAGGTGGCCGTCACCGTGGGCCGAAGCATGCTGCGCAGGTTCCAGATGGGCGGCGAAACGCTCGAATCAGAGGTAGTCCATGACCGACTGCTGCTCACGTACGCAGAGTAGTTAGGCAGACATCGCGCGTTAGTCCGACCAAGAAACAAAGAACCAAGCGATGCCGATTGCGATAGATCCCATCAGAGGGATCAGGGTCTCAGTCAGCGATGTTACTTGTGGCGACCTCGCTGGCGCACCATACGACGACGCCCCGACCGCGTTGCTCAGCATCCTCGAAAGCCGCGACGCCGATGGGGCGCTCTAGCTGACGTGAGCTGGTTGGCGGTGCCCCTCTCGCCGCTCTTAGGGTTGTGGCGGTGGGACGCCTGGAATGGCGGCGGCCGCACCGGTCTTGTTGTCCACCAGCTGGATGCGGCCCGCCTCATCGCGGGTGATAGTCAAGTCCGTGCCCACGGGCATGTAGAGAATCGGCAACACCGCGGGCTCGATGTCCACAACCGTGTTGAAACTCACGACCTGGAGGTTGGCGGGGTCGTTGATGTAGTCGTCATCGTCAATCTCAGAGAGAAAGCGCCAGCCGTTGTCTACGGCATCTACCGCCTTCTCACGAAACGCCCAGCGCAGCGGTGCACGCCGCTCCAGGACGTTCTTCGAAACGATGGACCCGCCGGAGTTCTTGACGTATTCAGGGATGCGATGAGACATAGCTCTCCATGCGCTCCAGGATGCTCTTTCGGTACGGCAGTTTCGCGGCCGACTTGATCGGAGACAAGCCGTGGACGGATTCAGTCGTGAAGTCCAACACGGGCTGCTGGAACCAGAGATCGTAGATAGGGGCGAGGTCGTCGTCGGTGTACTTCATGTTGAGGACTTCGAGGAACGGCAAACGGCGAGCGTCATCAAGCGCATTTACATCTGCGCCATGCTCGATGAGACGCTGAGCAAGCTTCACATCCTCCGCGATGTCATGCTTCGCGTGACCGAACAGCACATGCAGGACTGTCACACCTCCGCTGCCCGGACCTCCCAGCGGAGCACCATGGTCCAGCAAGAAGTTCGACACTTCGTATCGGGAAGCTAGGTCGGTGTTGCCCAGAGCCATCATCACAAGGCTCCTGCCATCTTGCGCCAGGCGAGCAACGTCGGAGGGGTCGAAGGCCTTGAAGAACTCTGTGGCAGGCTTCATGCGAGCGGTAAGGAAGACATCCATTACTCGTACCTATGACTCCTGTTGTTAGAGGGCAACTCGGGCCGGTAGTTCGCGGGGTCGTTGTACCAGTCGCGGAACTCGGCTGGCGTCATCTCTCCATCCTTGTATCGCTGCCATACGACATCGTACTTCTGGTCTGGAATGTGCCCCATGTCCCAGACACCATTGCGCGGCGTGCCGGGGACCCAGTCGATGACTTCATCGGTGTTGGGGTCTCGAACGAGGCCGTCCGGTCCCTTGTTGTTCTCCCATGTGGTCTCCGGAACGTCCTTCCGGAACGACGGTCGCGCGCCAGGTTTCAGGTAAGGACGCGTATCAACGACGGCCTCCGCGACTTCGGCAGCGGCTTCCGCGGCCCGTTCGCCCTCATCGCCCCACTTGAAGAGGTTGCGAAGCGCCTCCTTGGCGGAGTTGACGAGCTTTTGGAGCATCCCGCGCAACTTGTTCATCGCGTTCACGACCGTCTCAACGGTGCGGGCGATGCGAGGCGTCAGTGCGGTGACGCGCGTTCCAACCTGCACCGCGACGGCGGGTGCTCCCACGCCCAGCGTCGCGACTGCGGTGATCGCGGCACTTACGGCCATGCCCACGATTTGCGAGATGGCGTCGCGCACGATGTCGTGTGCGAGCTGGACCATCTGCGACGCCATCGATAGGCCCGAGGACACAGCGCCCGCCCAGGTCCCAGAAGATGCGAGATGCTGCGAGAGGCCGGTGACATGCGCTCGGTAGGCATCAAAAGTTGCACCCGAAAGGTCATCGAGGTCGCCGAGACGGTTCATTGCCGTGGCGCTAAGCTCGCTCATCCGCCCGGCGACGTTGCTCCAGGTCTGCGCGAACGCCTCGACCTCGGAGGCGCTCCCGGTTAGATCGTTAAGCCAGCCCTTAAGAGGCTCGAT
This sequence comes from Microbacterium sp. RG1, assembly GCF_005347485.1. NCBI lineage: Bacteria > Bacillati > Actinomycetota > Actinomycetes > Micrococcales > Microbacteriaceae > Microbacterium > Microbacterium sp. RG1. Next base: position 2,256,770 of record NZ_CP034121.1, read on the forward strand.
GTGGTCGAGCAGCCATCCAAGACCATTCGCGATGAGGGTGCCGATGGGGTCGATGATGGCCGCGGCCGTGTCGAGAGCAACAGAGAAAGCCGCCATTCCGCCGTCTATCCAGCTTCCGCTCTGGATGGCTTCAGCCAGCGCCTGACTGTCCGTGATGAGGAAGGCGCCACTGAAGGCGGGCGTCGTGTCTACTGGCGCCGCGACGAGTGGGGTGCTCATCCGAGGCGGCCCTCGATGCTTCGTGCGGCCTGAGCGACCGCATCCTCATAGCCTTCGAAGTCGCGAACGACCGCGCGCATTGCGTTTCCCGTGCGCTCCAAGACTCCTTCGGCGCCGTTGATGTGCTCCGCAACGGCGCCCGACACCACCGCAACCGGCGGCACCATCCAGGCGCAGAGCAGGCCGAACGCGCCGCCGCCTAAGTTGATGCTCTGAATGGCCGCGGCAGCCTCCGCTGCGTCCTGTGCGAGCTGCTGCATCCGGCTCGCGTGCTGAAGCATGATGTCCGCATCGACCTTGATGTCGACGCTCATGCCCGGCCTCCGAAGCGCCAACTGTGGTCGCCGGTCTCGTCGGCTTCGAAGTCAGCAGCGACAACTCTCACGAGCGGGTCGTCCTCGCCGAGAATCTCGACGGTCCGCGCCAGTGTCTGCGCGCGCGCGTCTTGAGTGGCCTTGCGGACGAGTTCCATGACCTCTTCGCTTACGCGTCGACCCCCGCGCTCCAGCGCAGCATCGGAGATGTTCACCGAGCGAAGTGCGCCGCTGCTGTCCACCTCGACTGAAACATCACGGCGCAGCGAGACGGCCCGGCCGCGAACCTCGTCGATAGCGGCCTGAAGCTGCGGCAGCAGTGCTCCGCGTTCCTCGGCGCGCCGCACATCGTCGCGAATCCTCGCGATCGAGTCCTCTGGAGTCTCATACATAGGGCTCCCCCTCCCTGAGGCGAGGGTACGCCGCGCCGAGAACGCCCCCGGCGTTATCCACAGCGGTGACTCTTGAGACGCACGTATGAGTGCGGCTCACGGATTGTTACCGCTGCGTTACCGCGACGCTCTCCAAGAACAAGAGAAACCCCCGCGATCCCAATGTTTACAAGGGATCTACGGGGGTTTTCATGGCGGTGACGGTGGGATTTGAACCCACGGTAGGGGGTTACCCTACACAACTTTTCGAGAGTTGCACCTTCGGCCGCTCGGACACGTCACCGCCGACCAGCTTACGTCACGCCGGGCCGAGCCGCCAATCAGCACGAGTCGGCGCCCCTCACCCATCCTGCGTGTCTCACTTATGCACGTTCAGCCAGCCGTTTGCCTGCATAAGTGAGACACAGATGCGGGGGCCACGCGACCTTGGGCCACGGCCCTGGGCCACGGACCACGGGCCACGCGACCCTGGCGGCTCAGCGGGCGAGGACCACGGGCCCTGGCGGCTCAGCGGGCGAGGGCGGCGACCCCGGCGATGAGGTCGACCGCACGGGCCGGCTCGTCGATCCCGGCGGCGAAGACATAGGTCGCGGCGAAGCCCGCATCCGAGAGCGCATCGACGCGCGTCGCGACCTCGTCCGGAGTCGAGCTCGGGTTGATCGCGATCATGGCGGTCTTCTCGATCTCGTCGTAGTCGCGACCGACGTCGTCGCAGTGCGCGCGCAGCACGTCGAGCTTGTGCGTGGGCACCTCCGCCATCGCCGACAGGTTGCACGCGTCGGCGTACTGCGCGACGAGCTTGAGGGTCTTCTTCTCTCCCCCGCCGCCGACCATGAGGTACGGCTTGGTCACGTTCTGCGGCGAGTTGAGCGTGCGCTCGAGCTGCCAGATCGCACCCTCGTACGGCTCCTCGGAGTCCGACCACATCTGCAGGCAGATCTGGAGCGTCTCCTCGAGCTCGCGGAAGCGCTGAGCCACGGGAGGGAACGGGAATCCGAGCCCCTTGCACTCCTCCTCGTTCCACGCAGCGCCGATCCCGAGCCCGACCCGGCCGCCGGAAAGGACGTTCAGCGTGGTGATCTGCTTGGCCAGCAGCGACGGATGCCGGTAGATGACGCCCGTGACGAGGGTGTGCAGCAGCGCCTTCTCGGTGTGCGCGGCGATGAAACCGAGCGTGGCATAGGCCTCGAGCATCTCGTGCTCCACCGGACCGATACCCGGCAGCTGCCAGAAGTGGTCCATGACGGTGATGCGCTGGATGCCGGCGGCCTCCGCGTTGCGCACGTGCGCGGCGAGCGCGGGGCCCAACTGAGCGGGCCCGCTCTTCCAGGTGAAGTCCGCGATGTGGATACCGAATTCCATGGGCCCGTCCCGTCCGGACGGATGCCGCATCCGCCCTCCGCCGATCAGGGTACGACCACCGCAGCACCCCGAGGGCGGATGCGGATGAACTCATCGGAACGGGATCAGAACCGGATGCGGCCGCCACCTCGACGCGCCGGGTTTTCTTCCGGCGAACACGCCCGCGCGCGCCGACCGCCGGGCCTGCCAGACTGGGGTCATGTCTGCGATCGAGAACTCGAAGCTCACCGTCGTCGGCGCTGGCAGCGTCGGCTCCAGCGTCGCGTATGCGGCCCTCATCCGCGGCTCCGCACGCCACGTCGCCCTCTACGACATCGCGACGGAGAAGGCCGAGGCCGAGGTGCTCGATCTCGCACACGGCACGCAGTTCACCGGCACGAGCGACATCATCGGCGGCAGCGACCTGTCGGTCGTCGAGGGCTCGCACGTCGTCGTCATCACCGCGGGAGCGAAACAGCGCCCCGGTCAGACGCGGATCGAGCTCGCGGGCACGAACGCCAACATCATCAAGTCGATGATGCCGCAGCTGCTCGAGGTCGCCCCCAACGCCATCTACGTCATCGTGACGAACCCCTGCGACGTGCTCACCGTGCTCGCGCAGGAGGCAACCGGTCTGCCCGTCGAGCGCATCTTCGCCTCCGGCACCGTGCTCGACACCTCGCGTCTGCGCTGGAAGCTCGCGCAGCGCGCCGGCGTCTCGCCCTCGAGCGTGCACGCCTACATCATCGGCGAGCACGGCGACACCGAGTTCCCGCTGTGGTCCAGTGCCTCCATCGGCACCGTGCCGATCCTCGACTGGCAGACGCCGACGCATGACCGCGTGACGGTCGACGAGCTCGACGAGATCGCCGTCGACGTGCGCGACGCCGCCTACAAGGTGATCCAGGGCAAGGGCGCCACCAACTACGCGATCGGCCTGTCGAGCGCCCGCATCGTGGAGGCGATCCTGCAGGACGAGCACGCGGTCATGCCGGTGTCGACCGTGCTGCACGGTTACCACGGCATCGACGGCGTCGCCCTCTCGGTGCCCTCGATCGTGAGCGCGTCCGGCGCGGTTCCGATCCCCGAGACGGCGTTCAGCCCGAACGAGCTGGGCCTTCTCCGACGTTCGGCCGACGCGCTGCGCGACGTCGCCGCATCCCTGCGCTGATCGCATGATCGAGCTGGCGCACGCCACCTGGACCGAGGTCGCAGCGTATCTCGCGTCCCGCCCGCGCGTGGCGGTACTCCCCTTCGGGGCGCTGGAACAGCACGGTCCGCACCTGCCCCTGTCGACCGACACGCTGCAGGCGGATGCGGTCGCCCGCCGCCTCGCCGAGAACCTGGACGCGGCGCTCCTGCCACCGGTCGCCTACGGCAACACGTGGAGCAACGACGCGATGGCGGGCACCGTCTCGATCGGCGCCGATACGGTCACCGCCCTGTGCACCGACATCGCCGCATCCCTCGATCGCGCCGGCTACGCGCTGCTCGTGGTGGTCAACGGCGACTACGGCAACCGGCTTCCCCTGCATCGGGCGGCCGAGCACGCCGCCGCTGCCGGTCAGCGGATGCCGGTGGTCGTGCTCGACTATCCCGGGCTGACCGAGATCGGGGATGCGGTGAAGGAGTCGCCGTGGGCGGCGCCGGGCCTCTGCCACGCCGACGAGCTCGAGACGTCGATGGTGCTGGCCGTGGCGCCCGCTCTCGTGCACCCGGATCGGTACGAGGCCTCCTACCCCGAGCTGCCCGCGGACTTCGGCCTGCGGCAGATGCCCCTCGCACCTTTGTCGGCGTCCGGAGTGTTCGGCGACCCGCGCCCCGCGACCGCCGAGAAGGGCGAGCGGATCCTCGCGCACGTCGCCGCGGAGAGCGAGCGCATCGTGCGCCAGGTGCTCGCCGGCGTCGAAGGCGCCTGAGCCTCGATGCGTGCATCCGTGCTCGGCGCGGGCATCCGTGCTCGGCGCGGGCATCCGTGTCCGGCGCAGGCATCCGTGCTCGGCGCGGCCTCCGTGTCTCACTTATGCACGAAACGCGGCCCCCGCACGTGAACGTTCGAGACACGCACCACCTCACACACGGAGCCACCACATCCGTGTCTCACTTATGCACGAAACGCGGCCCCCGCACGTGAACGTTCGAGACACGCACCCGCGCACGCACCCACAGACACGCACCCGCGCACGCACCCACAGACACGCACCCGCACCGGGCCCCCGCACGCACCCGCACCGGGCCCGCACACGCCCACGCGCGCCCGCGCGGGCGGTCAGTCGGCGGCAGCCGCGCCGGGGATCGCGCCGATGAGCTCCCGCGTATACGGGTCGGCCGGGGCGTCGAAGATCCGCTCGGCCGTCGCCTGCTCCAGGATGCGGCCGCCGCGCATCACGGCGACGCGGTCGGAGATCTGGCGGATCACCCCGAGGTCGTGGGAGATGAACAGGTAGGTCAGCCCGTGCTCGGCCTGCAGATCCACGAGCAGCTGCAGCACCTGCTCCTGCACCGAGACGTCGAGCGCGGACACCGGCTCGTCGAGCACGATGAGCTCCGGACGCAGCGCGATCGCGCGCGCGATCGCGACGCGCTGACGCTGTCCGCCCGAGAGCTGGGCGGGACGCCGGGTGAGGAGGTCGGTCGACAGGCGCACCTGCCCCAGCAGGTCGCGCACGATCGAGGTGCGCTCCGCGCGGGCCACACCGAACGCCTGCAACGGCTCCGCGATGAGCTTCGCCACACTCATCCGCGGATCGAGCGAGCCGAAGGGGTTCTGATAGACGACCTGGATGCGGCGGCGCAGCTCGCGCAGCGCCGAGCCCCGCAGGTCGGTGATGTCCTCGCCATCGAACCGGATCTCGCCCTCGTCACTCGGAATGATCCTCGCGACCATGCGCGCCGTCGTGCTCTTGCCCGATCCGGACTCGCCGACGAGCGAGAAGGTCGTCCCGCGCGCGACCGAGAAGTCCACGGCCTCGACGGCGCGGATGCCGCGGCTGCCGCCGTACGTCTTGCCGAGGCCCGAGACCTCCAGCAGCGGTGCTCCGCTCTCGGGAACGACACGGTCGACGACGCTGGCCGACGGGGTGAGCCGTCGCGCATTGAGGCCCGGCGCCGCGGCGACCAGGCGCTGCGTGTACGGATGCGTCGGGTCTGCCAGCACGAGCTCGGCCGGACCGCTCTCGACGATCTCGCCCTTCTCGACCACGATGATGCGATCGGCACGGTCGGCGGCGACAGCCAGGTCGTGCGTCACCAGCAGCACGGCGGTGCCGTGCGCCTCGGCGAGTGCCTGCATCCGATCGAGCACGTGGCGCTGCACGGTCGCGTCCAGCGCACTGGTCGGCTCGTCCGCGATCACGAGTGCGGGCTCGCACGCCCACGCGATTCCGATGAGGATGCGCTGGCGGAGGCCGCCCGAGAGCTCGTGTGGATACTGGCCCGCGCGCAGAGGCGCCTCGGGCACGCCGACCTCGGTGATGATCTCCACGGCGCGACGGGCCGCATCCGCCCGCGACAGGCCGCGATGGCGGCGCAGAGTCTCGGCGATCTGCTCACCCACACGCATCAGCGGATTCAAGCTGTGGGAGGGATCCTGCGGCACGAAGCCGATCCGTCCACCTCGGATGCGGCGCAGCGCCGACGCCGAAGCGGTGGTGATCTCGGTGCCGTCGAAGACGATCGATCCGCCGCGCACGTGGGCCTCGGCCGGCAGGAGCTTCACGAGTGCGTGGGCGATCGTGCTCTTGCCGGATCCCGACTCGCCGACGACGGCGACGATCTCGCCGGGGTTCACCTCGAGGTCGATGCCGCGCAGTGCGCGGTGGGAACGGCGTCCGGTGCCGTAGTCGACGCGCAGATCCGTGACGCGCAGCAGAGGGGCGGTCATCGGTCACCTCCGATGAAGCGGGCGACGCGGTTGACGGAGAGGACGACCGCGAGGATGACGGCGCCGGGCAGCAGACTCAGCCAGGGCGCGATGGCGACGAAGTCGCGCCCGGCCGATACGAGCGCGCCCCACTCGGGTGCCGGCGGCTGAGCGCCGAAGCCAAGGAAGCTCAGCGCCGAGACCGACAGGATGGCGAGGGCGAGCTCGAGCGATGCCATCGCGATGATGGGGCGGGCCGCGTTCGGCATCACGTGACGCACGAGGATCGCGGGGCCGCGGGCGCCGAGCGTCCGGGCCGCTTCGACGTACTCCTCGCTGCGCACGCGCAGCACCTGTGAGCGCATCACGCGGGCGAACGACCCGGCCGTGCCGAGTCCGACGCCGAGGGCGATCGAGAGGGGGCCGAACCCGAGCGAGGCGACGACGATGAGAGCGAGCAGGATGCCGGGGATCGCGATGAGCACGTCGACGAAGCGCATGACCACGAAGTCGAGCGGTCCGCCCACATAGCCACACACGAGGCCGACGATGGAACCGATGAGCACACCCGCGACGACGGCGAGCACGGCCGAGGACAGAGAGAGCTGGGCGCCGTAGATCACGCGCGAGAACACGTCGCGCGCGAGGTGGTCGGTGCCGAACAGGTGCTCCGCGCTCGGCGGCTCGAGCCGGGCGGTGCCCACCGAGTCGTACGGATCGTAGGGGGCGAGCAGCTGCGGGGCGACGACGGCGACGAGCGTCAGCAGCAGCAGGAGGAGAGAGAGCAGGAGGCCGGGTCTGCGAAGGATGCTCATCGCGCACCCGCCTTTCGTCCGACGAGCCGCGTTCGGGTACGCGGGTCGATCACGCCGTAGAGTCCGTCGACGATGAGGGTCACGATGGCGTACACGGTCGCCACGACGACGACCACGCCCAGGACCACGTTCACATCGCGGGCCAGCACGGCGTCGACGGTGAGCCGGCCGATCCCGTCTCGGGAGAACACGGTCTCGACCACGGCGGTGCCGCCGGCGAGGTAGCCGATCTGCAGGCCGATGATCGTGATCGAGGGCAGCAGGGCGTTGCGCAGCACGTGCCGCACCACCACGGTGCGCTGCGCGAGGCCCTTCGCGTTGGCGGTGAAGACGAAGGGGCTGGCGCCGGCGTCGAAGACGGCGGCGGAGAAGACCTGGAAGAAGATGGCTCCGGTCGGCAGCGCGAGGGTGATGCCCGGCAGCACGACGCTCGCGAAGCCGTTGGTGCCGGATGCGGGGAACCATCCGAGTCCGAACGAGAACACGCTGATGAGCACGAGGCCCGACAGGAACGCCGGGATGGCGATGCCGAGCGGCGGGATCTGGGTGACGAACGCCCGCATCCACGCGGGTCTGGCGACATACGCCCAGACGGTGAATGCGAGGGCGGCGACGAAGCCCACCACGAGCGCGAACACGGCCACGGCGGCGGTGTTCGGGAAGGCGCGGCCGATCATCTCCGCGACGGGCTGGCCCGTGGCGATCGAGATGCCGAGGTCGCCGCGGAAGAGGGCGAGGAAGTTGACGATGTACTGCTGCCAGACCGGCCCGTCCAGCCCGTAACGCTCGCGGAGCGCCGCGAGCTGGGCGGGGTCGGTCGTGGTGGCGTCGCCGCCGCGCAGGGAGAGCGCGGCGAGGATGGGGTCCCCGGGCAGCGCGTGGATCAGCAGGAAGGCGACGGTGTAGGTCGCCCAGATCACGAAGAGGCACTGCACGATCTTCGGGATCAGGAAGCGGGCGATCGCCTGTGCCCGCCCTCCCGCTGAGGCCACGCGCTGCTCGGGGATGGTCATCAGTTCGAGACCACCGCGGCGTCGTAGAGGTGCAGACGCGAAGCCGAGTCGAAGGTGATGCCCTCGACGCCGGCGCGCGAGCCGTGCAGCTGCACGGTCTCCAGCGTCGGGATCACGTAGGCACGCTCGGCGACGATCTGCTGGATCTCGTCGACGATCTTCTGGCGGGCGGCGACGTCGGCCGTCTGGGACTGCTTCTGCAGGAGGCCCTCGAGCTCCGCGTCGTCGACGATGCCCCAACGGGAGGGAGACGCCGTCGACAGCAGGGTGCGCAGCGCGTCGGGGTCCGTGCGGGTCAGACCCGCGCCGAGGGCGTCGTAGTCGCCGGAGGCGATGGCGCCGAAGAAGTCACCGGAGGAGACCATCTTCAGCTGCATGTCGATGCCGATCTCCTTGAGCTGGATCTGCGCCGCCTCGAGCACGTCCTGCGCGTAGAAGGCCGTGACCGTGAAGCTGAGCGGCTGACCGCCCTTCGCGTAGATGCCGTCGGAGCCGAGCGTCCATCCGTCGTCCTCGAGCAGCTTCTTCGCGGCATCCGCGTCGAAGGCGAGGGTGTCGCCGAGATCGGTGTAGCCGGGGGTCGAGGAGGTCAGCACGCTCGTGGGCGCCTTGCCGCTCATGGAGCCGGCGAGCACGTTGATCTTGTCGCGGTCGAGACCCTTTGTGACTGCCTGGCGCACCGCCTCGTCGGCGAGCACGCCGCGCGAGGTGTTGACGACGAGCGAGTTCGGAACGCCGGGGTTGGCCTTTGCGTACAGGTGGTACTTGTCACCGGAGAAGCGCGCCTCGTCGACGTAGGGCACGTCCTGGATGACGTCGTACTCGCCGGACTCGAGACCGCCGGTGCGCACCGACGGCTCGGTGATGATCGGGAAGGTGACCGAGTCGAGGTAGGCCTCGCCCTCGTGACCGCGCAGCGACGACGCCCAGTCGTAGCCGTCGCGCTTGACGATCTTCACGGCGTCGTTGGGCACGTACGAGTCGAGCACGAACGGACCGGTGCCGGCGACGGCCTGGCAGCGCGCCTCGGCGGTCTCCGCGACCGTGGCCGGCGAGAGGATGCCGAGCGACATCGTGGTGGCGCCCTGCTGGAACTGCACGTTGGGGGCGGAGAAGTTCACCGTGAACTCGGTGTCGCTCGTGACGTCGGTTCCCGCGTAGCCTGCGAGGTAGCCGTTGGCGAGGGATGCGGAGGCGCCGAGCGCCTTGATCGCGTCGAAGTTCGCAGCGATCGCCTCGGAGGTCAACGGGGTGCCGTCGCTGAAGGTGACGCCGTCACGCAGCGTGAAGCTGTAGGACATGAGGTCGTCCGCCACGGTCCAGTCGCTCGCGAGCCACGGCACGATCTCGCCGGTGTCGGGGTTCTGGTCGAGCAGCGAGTCCGTCAGCTGACGGCCGACGATGAGCGAGGTGGTCACCGACGACTGCTGCGGGTCGAGGCAGGTCGGGTCCTCCTTGAGCGCGAAGACGATGTCCTGCGGCAGATCGGCGGCGGGGGTCGCGGAATCGGCGGCGGGAGCCGAAGCGGCACAGCCTGCGAGGGTCGCCACGGCGAGTCCCGCGAGAAGCGGGAGGGCGACGCGTCGGGCGCCGCCGGATCGGATGAGGGTCACGGGATCTCCTTGATGCGGGGAAGGGGTCGGGTGGTGCATGGGGGGAGGTCAGAGGGGAAGAGCGCCTGCGACGAGCTCGCCGCGGGCGACGACGGCCACGAGGTTCTCGGGGCGCAGGGTCTCGATGTCCTGCCAGGGCTTACCGCGGACCACGAGGAAGTCGGCACCGAGGCCGGCCTTCAGGCGCCCCGTGGTGCCGGTCAGGCGCACCGCGTCCGCAGCGTCCGAGGTGCCCGCGATGAGCGCGCGCTCGGAGCTCCACGAGAAGGCCGTCTTCATGAGGCGGAGCTCCTCGAGCTGGTCGCCGAAGCGCACCATGACGCCGTTCGCGTCGGTGCCGAGCACGAAGCGCACACCGGCCGCGGCCGCGCCCGTGAAGTTCGCGTCCCGCTCGATCACCACGGCGCGCGCCTTCTCGGCCGCCTCGTCGCTGACCGGGATGCGGCGATCGGCGATCGCGTCGTTGATGAGCAGGGTGGGAGCGATCGGCACGTTGCGCTCGATCAGCGTCTCCCAATGGCGCTCCTCGATGCCGGTGCCGTGCTCGAGCGAGTCGACCTCGAACCGCAGGGCGATGTCGACGCCCTCCGCGCTGTGCGTGTGGGCCGCCACGAGCATGCCGAGAGCGTGCGCCTCGTCGACGGTCGCGGCGATCTCCGCATCCGTCTGGTTGCGCCAGCCGACCTTGTCGCCCATCGAGAGCACGCCACCGCTCGTGTAGATCTTGATGCCGTCCGCACCGGCGCGCGCCCACTGGCGCACGAGCTTGCGGCACTCGTCGGGCGAGTCGGCCACCGGCGGACGGTGCGGGTAGTGGGGCGGCGTGAACAGGTCACCGTGGCCGGCGGTCATCCCGACGGGCCCGTTCACGAGCAGACGGGGACCGGGGACGAGTCCCGCCTCCAGCGCACGGGCCACGGCGTACTGCACGTCGCTGCCCGACAGATCGCGCAGGGTCGTGATACCCGCGGCCGCCGCACGTCGGGTGTGCGCGAGGACGTGCAGCGAGCGCTCCGCGGCCGGGGTGATGATCGGCCAGGTGAGCCAGTCGGCGCCGGGGGCCGCCGACGCGTCGAGGTGGACGTGCGTATCGATCAGCCCCGGAATGAGGCTGTACTCGGGCGTACCCTCGGCGCTCTCGACGGCCGTGATGCGTCCGTCCTGCCAGGACAGGCGGGCCGCACCGAGATCGCGCTCGCCGTCCCAGACGTGCAGGACGGGGGTGGTGACAGAGGTGGACACGGCGATCTCCCGGGGGCGAGGAGGGCGGAGGGGGGACGGGGTGGGCAACGCTGACCGATCGTCACGATACCGAGGAACATGGCCGACAAATCGACAAGTGTTGACATACGGCGGAATATTTACCGAAGCGAAACACGAGCAACACGCAAGAAATCGCCATCAGGGATGATCTGAGCGACCGATCCCGTGTCGTGGGAACGCTCACTTATCGACAAGCAGCCCGACAGGAGCTTCCATGCAGACCGCCGAGATCCAGACCGGGCGCCGTGTCGTCGTGGTGCTCGAACCCGGGGACGAGATCCTCACCTCGCTCGCCGACGCCTGCCGCCGCCACGGCATCGCCCAGGCGGCGATCTCGACCTTCAGCGGCGCGTTTCGCACCGTGCGCCTCATCGCGGCGGAGACGCCCGCCGCGGATCCCGAGGCTCCCATGCCGACCGCCGTCGACGTCCCCTATACGGAGGGCCTCGGCTCGGGCACGATCACGACCGCATCCGACGGCGCGCTCGTCGTCCACGTGCACGTGGCGGTCGGGGTGAAGGACGACGCCGCCCGCGCCTACGCGGGGCATCTCCTCTCGGGCGAGACGCACTACGTCGTCGAGGTGGTTCTGGACGAGATCCTCGCCCCCGTCCTCGAGCGGCGTCCGCATCCGGGATCCGCGGGACTTCCGATCCTTCAGATCGCCGCCGCGACTGCGCCATGATGTTCTCAGCCGTGCTCGCGACCCGGAAGGTCCCGCTGTGACGTATCTGCCGCTGCCTCGCCCGCTCGGCGATCGCGCCCACCTTCGCGTCCTCCACGGTCTGCTGCGCTTCGTACGCGAGGCCGCGGCCAGCCGCACCCCTCTCCCGGGGGAGTTGGAGCTGACCGCGCGCCTCGAGTGCACGCGGCAGCAGCTGCGCAACGCGATGGCCGCCCTCGAGGCGCAGGGGATCGTCCGCCGCCGACAGGGTTCGGTGACGACCGTGGACCCGATCGCGCTCCGGCTGAGCGTGCGCCTGGAGGAGCAGTTCGAGCACACCGACCTGCTCGACCGCCTCGGCTACCAGTCCGAGGTCGAGACGCTCTCCAGCGGCACGAAGGCCCTCGGCGCGGATGCCGGCGCGCTCATGGAACTGGCGGCCGAGATGCCCGCGCTCGCCGTGCGCAAACGCTGGCGCGCCGACGGCGTCGTGGCGATGATCGCCGACGACCTGCTTCCGCTCGACACCGCCGAGCGGAGCTTCGACCCCGACGAGTCCGTCTTCACCGCGGCTGCGAAGGTCTGGGGCGAACCGGTCATCTGGGAGGTCTCGACGCCGGGCGTCGCGACCCTCCACGGCGAACTCGCGGCGCTGTTCGAGCGGGCGGAGGGCTCGCCCGTCATGACCTCCGAGATCGTGGGGATCGGCGCCAGCGGGCGCCGCCTGATGCACAGCTTCGAGTACCACGCTCCCGACATCGTGTCGTATTCGCTCGTGCGCACCGTCCGCCCGCCGTGGGGCGGCGCCTGACCCCCGCATCCGCGCCCGCTCGCTTCGGCTCCGCGTCCGCGTCCGGGTCCGGTCGCGGTCACCGTACGGGCGCTCCCTGAGCCCGTTCGCCTGTCACAGATCGCGCCTTCCGCGTGGATCTGTGACAGGCGAGCGAGAACGCTTCGTGCTCACCTGTCACAGACGGCGCCCCGGGCCTCGATCTGTGACAGGGGAAGCTGAGAGCCGAGCCGCGGGAGTCAGACCCAGAAGCCGACGTGCGCCTTCGCGGCCTCGTCCTCGAGCAGCGGGCCGACGACCTCGATCTTGCGCTGACCGCGCGCGAACACCTCGCGGCAGGGAAGCGAGAACGTCGGGTTCTCGGGGTGGTCGCCCGTGAGCTCGAGCAGGCGGTGCTCGCTGAGCGCGTAGACCACACGGTCGATGCCGCACCAGTACGCGGCGCCGGAGCACATCGCGCACGGCTCGGCGCTCGTGAACAGGGTCGAGCCCTTCATCCCGTCCGCTCCCAGAACCCGGAACGCGGCGGCGACAGCCTGCAGCTCGGCGTGCTGGGTGGGATCTCCCTCGGGAGGCAGCGAGTTGTTGCCGCACGAGGAGACGACCTCGCCCGCGGCGCTCACGACGATCGACCCGAACGGATGCGTGCCGTGCGCGACCGCGTCTTCGGCGACCTGGATGCTCTGGCGCAGATGGGCGAGGTCGGCGTCTGTCAGTGAGTGCGTCACGAATCTCTCCTTGTGAACAAGTGCTACGAACCGACTTTCACCGTAGCGGGCAGATCCGCCAAAATCCGGGGTGAGCATTACGCGGGTGTTACAAGTCGCGAACGAGATCCGCTCCACTTGTCGACAAGTTGCGCGGAGCGGATAGCGTGCCGCTGTACCTCCCACCCGCATCCGAAGGGGACCCATGTCGCAGAACCACGTCGCGCGTATCGACGAGACGGCGATCCGCGCGCTGCCCAAGGCCGAGGTGCACGTGCACCTCGAGGGCACGTTCTCGTTGCTCGACATGCTGACGCTGGCGAAGGAGAATGACGTCGCGCTGCCTGGACCCGCCGCGACGCTGTTCGACATCTCCACGCACGACGCCTTCGCCGCCCCCGCGATCACCACCGGGGGCGGCGCGGGCGCCGGTTCGGCAGGTCTCAGCGGGTTCCTCCGGTTCCTGGACTGGCAGTGCGGGCTGGTGCGCACCCCGACGCAGGCGGCCCGGGTCGCCTACGCGTTCGCCGTACGTCAGAGCGCCTCCGGCATCGGCTACAGCGACGTCATCGTCAATCCCACGCACTGGAACGCGTGGCGCGGCCGCGAGCTCGACCTGCTCGACGCACTGGGCGCCGGGTTCGACGAGGCGGAGCAGGACGGCCTCTGCCAGGTGGGCGTCGCGTACTCCCTGCTGCGCAGCCAGTCCGGTGCCGAGGCGGAACGTCTGGTCGGCGAGCTCGTCGCCGCCAGGCCGCGTCGTGTGATCGCCCTGTCGATCGACGGCGACGAGAAGGTCACCGGCCGCACCGGTGAGAAGTTCCGGGGCGCGTTTCGGCTGGCCGCATCCGCGGGTCTGCGCCGGACCGTGCACGCCGGAGAGTCGAGCGGACCGGAGGGCGTGTGGGATGCGGTCGAGCTGCTGCAGGCGGAGCGCATCGACCACGGCGTGCGCTCCATCGAGGATCCTGCCCTCATCGACCGGCTCATCGCCGACGGCATCAGCCTCGGCGTGTGCCCGCGCTCGAACCTCACGCTCGGCATCTACCCCGACTGGGCCTCCCACCCCCTCCCGCGCCTGCTGGCCGCCGGCGTCTCGGTCACGTTGAACACGGACGACCCGGCACCGCTGGGCACCACCCTCGAGGCGGACTGGGCGGTGGCGGCCGAGCAGTTCGGATTCGACCACGCGGATCTGGTCGGCTTCGCCGCACGCTCCATCGACGCGTCGTTCGCCGACGTCGACACGAAGAGCCGGCTGCACGCCGAGCTCGCGGCCGTGAGCGAGGTCGCCCCGGTATGAGCGGTCGCCGTCGCCTGACCCTCCTGGCCGCCGCCTGCGGCGCAGGAGCGGTCCTCGTGGCGACGGCACTCACCGGCGCGGCCCTGGCCCGCACCGACGACTCCGTCGAGCTCGCACCCCTCATCGCCGGCTGGGGCACGCACTGGCAGGTCACCGGCACGAAGTCGGAGCCGCTGTACACCGAGCGCATCGACGCGCGGCGCGACGGCGACGCATTCGAGGTGCGCATCGAGGTCATCGGTCAGGGCGACACCGCCCTGGGCACACAGCGCAGCGCCGTCTCGGTGGATGCGGCCGGCACCATCGCGTGGACCGAGGGCTGCACCAAGGACGCCGCGGACTGCGCCGACGACGCGCACCTGCGCGGCTTCCTCGCGACCGCCGCCCTCATCTCCCTCGACCGCGAGGGGCGACTGCCGGCCTCCGGAACGGCCCGCACGCTGCACGGCACGCCGGTGGTCTGCGTGGCGGATGCCGCGTTGCACCCGGATGCCGCCGCCGCCGACGTGCGGCTCGACCCGTGCTTCGACCGCGCCACCGGAGCCGTGCTCGCGCACTGGTCCCCCGACAGCGCGGCCTTCGTGGGGGCCACCCTCGCCCCCGGCTTCACCGTCTCGACCTCCTGACCCGCACCACCCGAACCCGCCACACCCACCCGAAAGGACACCGCAATGCGTCTTCGCCCCCTCCTCGCCGCGGCCATCGCCGCGACGGCCGCGCTCGCACTCGCCGGTTGCTCCGGCACGGCCGACGCCACGTCGTCCTCCGCCGCATCCGATCACGTGATCCGCGTCGGTGCCCTCACCCCCGGCAACGCGAACGACGGCGCCTTCAACCAGGCGCTGGCCGACGCCCTCGCCAAACTCCAGGACGAGGGACTCATCACCTACGAGCTGCGTGAGCAGATGGCCGACCCCGCCACCAGCGAGCCCGTCGTCGCCGACTTCGCCAGCCAGGGATTCGACCTGGTCATCGGACACGGTATCGAGCTCGGCGACGCGATCTTCTCCGTCGCCAAGGACTTCCCCGACACGTACTTCACCGCCTCGGGCGGCGCGGACATCCTCGACAAGTACACCGACAACGTCGAGACGTGGACCTACAGCACGCCCGAGGTGGGCTACCTCTCCGGCTACATCGCGGGCCTCACGCAGGCATCGCCGATCGGACGCGTGGAGAGCCTGGAGCTGGACTTCGTGAAGGCGACGGACTCTTTCTTCCAGCAGGGCGCGCTCGCGGCCAACCCGTCGGCCCAGCTGCTTCCCGTCGTCTACGCCGGGAGCTTCGACGATGCCGAAGCCGCCGCATCCGCGACCACGGGCCTCATCGGCCAGGGCGCGAAGCTCGTCTACACGACCGGCGACGGCATCGCCGCCGGAGTCGGTGCCGCGGCCTCCAAGGCGGGCGTCCTCTCCGTGGGCGTCTCGCCCGCCGCCGGCGCCGAGGCGCTCAAGACCAACGTGTCCACGGTCGATCTCGACATGTACCCGATCGTCAAGGCGTGGGTCGAAGAGGTCGCGGACAAGAAGTTCGGCGGCAAGGGCGTCACCTCGACGCTCGAGAACGGCGGACTGGTCTACCAGGACATCAACAGCGTCGACGGCGCCGTGCCTGCCGACGTCGCCTCGAAGGTCGAAGAGCTCATCGCGGGCCTCAAAGACGGAAGTGTCACCATCTCCTGATGACCACCCGCACCCCTGAGACCGACCGGGCGCTCGTCGCCCGGTCGGTCTCCAAGAGCTTCGGCGCCGTCCACGCCCTGGACGCCGTCGATTTCGCGGTGCGCGCCGGCACGGTGCACGCCCTCGTCGGCGAGAACGGCGCGGGCAAGTCGACGCTGGCCAAGATCCTCGCCGGCATCGAGTCCGCGGATGCGGGCACGATGACGCTCGACGGAGCGTCCTATGCGCCCCGCGACCGCGCGGCCGGCAAGGGGCGCGGCGTCAACATGGTCCCGCAGCAGCTGAGCCTGGTGGGCGAGCTGAGCCTGGTGGAGAACCTGCTGCTCGTGGGTTCGACGCGCATCGCCCGCCGTGGCGCCGCACGCGCGGCACTGGCCGACACCCTCGAGCGCGCCGGCGTGAGCGTCGACCTCGACGTTCCCACCGCACGGCTGAGCCAGGCGCACCGCCAGCTCGGCGAGATCGTCGTCGCCCTCGCCGAGGGCGCGACGACCCTCATCCTGGACGAACCCACCGCAAGCCTCGGCCCCCGCGAAGTGGGCGGCCTGTTCGAACACCTGCGCACGCTGTGCGGCCTGGGTACGGCGATCGTGCTCATCACGCACCGCCTCGAGGAGGTGCGTGCGGTCGCCGACGAGGTGACCGTCCTGTCGCACGGACGCCGTGTGCACCACGGCCCCGCGCGCGGCCTCTCCGCCGCCGAAGTCGCACGGCTCATGGTCGGCGACCTCGAAGAACCCGCCGTGCGCGCGCCCCGCATCCCTGGCGAGACGGTGCTCGCCGTGCAGGGCGTCCACGCCTCGTCCGACACGGATGCGGCCCTGACGGATGTGTCCCTCGAACTCCGCGCCGGCGAGATCGTCGGCATCGCGGGCGTCGCCGGCAGCGGCCAGAACACGCTCATCGACGTGCTGGCGGGGCTGCGGGCACCCGCATCCGGATCCCTCGTCTTCCAGGGACGCACGGCGCCCTCCGCCGTCGAGCTGCTCCGCGGCGGCGTGGCGTGGATCCCCGAGGAGCGCAGCGACGCGCTCGTTCCCACGCTCTCCCTCGGCGACACGCTGGGGCTCTACGGGGCCGCCAGCGGCGCGCGCACCGACCGCCGTACCCGCGGCGCGGCGCGTGCTTCGACCGGCGAGCGCCTCACCGCGTTCGATGTGCGCCCCGCCGTCCCGACCCTGGCGGCGGGAGGTCTGTCCGGCGGCAACCAGCAGAAGCTGCTGGCCACCCGCGAGCTCGGTCACAGCTGGCCCGGCGGCGCACCGCGCGTCGTGCTCGTGTACGGGCCGACCCAGGGGCTGGATCTTCGGGCGGCCCAGGCCATCCGCGACCGCCTCATCCAGGCCGCAGAGGCGGGGGCGGCCGTCGCCGTCGCCTCGCACGACCTCGACGAGATCCGCGGTCTGGCCGACCGCATCGTCGTCGTCTTCGATGGGCGTATCGTCGCCGACCTGCCCGCGGCGAGAGCGACCACCGCCCGTATCGGCGCGGCGATGGCAGGACTCGACCCCGCAGAGGAGACCTCATGACCGACTTCACCGACCTGCTGCCGACGACCGAGGAGCTCGTGCACCTGCGCGCCGTCGCGGCGGGGCACACCGCCCCCGATCTGATCGTGCGCGGCGGGCTCGTGCAGTCCCCGGGCACCGAGGAGTGGCTCGAGCGCGACGTCCTCATCGCGGGGCGGCACATCGCGACGCTGACGCCGTGGGACCACGTCCCGACGGCGGACGCCGAGATCGACGCGCGCGGATGCCACGTCGTGCCGGGCTTCATCGACACCCACCTGCATGTGGAGTACACGAACCTCACGCCGGGCGAGCTCGCCCGCCTCTCGGTCGCCCGCGGCACGACGACCGTGCTCACCGACCCGAACGGCGCGGCGAACGTCTGGGGCGCGCGAGGAATGGACCTGGCGTTGTCCACGACGACGCCGCTGCACGTGTTCCAGCAGGTCTCGCCGACCACCCCCACCTCTTTCGCGCTGGAGCGCGGCGGTGCGGTCATCGAGGAGGAGGTCGTGCGCGCCCGCCTCCACGACGACAACACCGCGACCCTCGGGGAGTCCAACCCGTTCGACTACGGCGAGCTCTCCACCGGTCGTTTCCGCGAGGCGCTCGTCGCGGGTCGCCGTCTCACCGGCCACACGGCGGCGCAGACGCACGAGTCGCTCTGGGGCTACCTGGCGGCGGGCATCAGCGACGACCACAACGCCTCGACCGTCGACGAGGTACTGGAGCGCACGCGCCTCGGCGCGATGATCACCGTGATGGGATCGTCGCTGGCCGACAACACGGTCCCCCTGTTCGCCGATCTCGAGGCGATCGAGCCGGCGCTTCGCCACCTGAGCTTCTGCGCCGACGACAAGCACGCGCTCGACCTGCACACCCAAGGCCACATCGACCACCACGTGCGCCAGGCGATCCGTTTCGGTGTCGACCCGCAGCTCGCGTACCGCATGGCCACCGCACAGCCCGCGCACTACTACCGGCTCGACCAGGTGCTGGGCCTGCTCGCCCCCTCCCGCCTCGCGGACCTCCAGGTCATCCGCGACCTCGCCGAGGTGCGGCCGGAGGCCGTGATCGTCGCAGGGCGCCTCGTCGCCAGGGACGGCGTGGCCCTCTTCGAGAACACCGACGAGCTGCCCGACTGGGCGCGCGACACCGTGCACCTGCCGGAGGAGCTGCCGGCCGACCTGCTGGTCGTCGCCGCCCCCGAGGGCACCACGCGGGTGCGCGTGCGCGCGATGGAGATGTACAACGGTTACTTCAAGCGGGAGTTCACCGCATCCCTTCCGGTCGTGAACGGCCAGGTCGTGTCCGACCCCTCGCAGGACGTGCTCAAGATCGCGGTCGTCGACCGCCACCATGGCGAGGCACTGGCGGGACACGGGTTCGTCAAGGGCTTCGGCCTCGGCCGCGGCGCGATCGCCATCTCGATGAACTGCCCGAACATGAACATCGCGGTGCTCGGCGCGGATGACGACGACATGCGTCTCGCGGTCGAGGAACTCGGCCGTATGGGCGGCGGGTTCGTGACGGTCGCCGACGGCGAGGTCCTCGCCCGTGTCGCACTGCCGGTGGGCGGCATGATGAGCGACGCCCCGTTCGAGGAGACCGCCGCTGCCCTCGCGGCCGGGCACGCGGCGACCCACGAGCTGGGCTGCACGATCGCCTCGCCGTACATCATCCTGTCGTTCGTGGGGCTCTACGTGGTCCCCGACCTCGGCCTGACCGAACTCGGCCTCATCGACGCCGCGACGCAGCAGTTCGTCGACGTGCTCGTGCCCGGCCCCGTCGACGCCTGCGGACACGACCCCGAGGAGCACGCGTGATCCGTTCCTCCCGGATGCGGTCCGTCGCCCTGACCGGCGGCGTGGTCGCCGCGGTCGTGCTGGTGGCGGTCGCACTCATCCTCTTCGCCGGCGCCGACCCGCTCACGGGTCTGCGCGGGCTGGTGGAGGGGGTCTCCAGCTCGCCGTACCGCGTGGGTGAGCTGCTCGTGGGGGCGGCTCCCGTGGCGATCGTCGCACTGACGCTGATCCCCGCGCTCCGGGCGGGCGTGTTCTCGGTCGGCGCCGAGGGCCAGGTCACGATGGGCGCGATCTTCGCGACCGCCGCCATCCTCTGGGTGCGTGACATGACGTCGGATGCGGCACCCGCCGCCGTCTACGCGCTGGTCGGATTCGTCGCCGGCGCCGTCGGCGGAGCCGCCTTCGCGCTGGTGCCGGCCTGGCTCGCCGTGCGCTGGCGGGTCAACGTCATCCTGTCGACCCTGCTCCTCAACTACGTCGCCACCGGCTTCCTCGGCTGGACGCTGCGCACCTGGCTCGCCAGCGGCGAGGCTACGGCGACGCCGCAGAGCGAGCGGCTGCCTGACGCGGCGGCCCTTCCCGCTCTCATCCCGGGCACCCGCGCGCACGTCGGCATCCTGCTCGTCGTCGTTGCCGTGGTGCTGTTCGAGTGGTGGCGCCGCTCGCGGCAGGCGACCCGCGTCGCCGTCTTCGCCGAGCGCCCCGCGCTCGCACTGCGCCTGGGCGCGACGCGGCAGCGGACGCTCTACGGCACCATGCTCGTCTCCGGCGCCGGCGCCGGCGTCGTCGGATGGCTGCAGATCGCGGGCGTCAACGAGCGTCTGCTGGGCTCGGTCTCGGGCGGCGTCGGCTTCTCGGGTCTCGCCGTGGCCCTGCTCGGCGGCCTGCTTCCCGCCGGCATCGCCGTCGCGGCCGTCTTCTTCTCCGCCCTCACGGTGGGCGCGGTCGGGATGCAGTCGGCGACCGGAACGATCCCGTCGTCCATCGCGGAGGTCATCAAGGGCGTCCTGTTGCTGGGCGTCGCGGTGATCGCGGCGTCACGGCCGGGGCTCGTCGCCCCCGCGCATCCGGGGCCGGCTCCGGCGCCGGATGACGGCGCGTTCTCCACGGAGGAGATCACGGATGCGGCGGCCGCATCCGGTGAACCGGTCGTCGAGGCCGAGATCGCCGCAGAGGAGGGAACCCGATGACCATCGCACTCTGGGCGTCGATCCTCGCCGGCGCCATCGCGCTGGCCGCCCCCCTCGTGATCGCGGGGATCGGCGAGGGCTTCGTCGAACGCGCGGGACGACTCAACCTCGGCATCGAGGGCATGATGATCCTCGGCGCCTTCACCGCCATCTATGTCGGCAGCTCGTTCGGCCCCTGGCTCGGTCTCGTCGCCGGCGCCGTCGTCGGCATCGCGCTGGCGCTTCTCATGAACCTGCTGGTCTACACGCTCAAGGCGAACGAGATCGTCGTCGGCCTCGCGATCACCATGCTGGGCCTCGGACTGTCGACCTACCTGTTCCAGCTCTGGATCCCCGCCGGCCGGACGAACGTGAGCGTTCCGACGATCGCCCCGATCGACCTCGGTCTGCTCACCGACATCCCGCTCATCGGACCTGCCCTGTTCGGACAGAGCCCGCTCGTGTACGCGACGCTCGTGCTGCTGGCCGCCGCCTGGCTGGTCATGCGCTTCACCCGCTTCGGCCTGCAGGTGCGCGCCACGGGCTCGGATCCCGCATCCGCGGCCCTGCGCGGCGTGCGCCCGCGCAGCGTCGGAGCACGGGCGCTGCTCATCGGCGGTGCGACAGCCGGCCTCGCCGGCGCCGTGATCGCCGTCGGGGCGATCGGCTCGTTCACACCCAACATGACGGCGGGCCGTGGCTACATCGTGCTCGCGATCGTGATCATGGGCCGGATGAACCCGATCGGCATCGCGCTGGGCGCCCTGCTGTTCGGCTTCCTGCAGAGCTTCTCGTTGCTGTCGCAGTCGACCAGCATCCAGCTTCCCAGCGAGCTCTACACGGCGCTGCCGTACCTTGTGACCCTCGTCGTGCTCGTTCTCACCTCCCGTGCCCAGCTGCGCCGCCAGCTGTCCCGCCTCCGTCTGTCCTGACCCGAAAGGACCCGTCCATGCTCACCCGCCCGTCCCCCGTCGCCCCTCCCGCCGACGAGCAGCACTGGGTCGACACCGCCCGCGAGCTCGCCGCCGGCTTCGCCGCGACCGTGGCCGCCGACGACGCCGATGCGCGCCTGCCCATCGAGCACCTGCGGGCCCTCGCGGCCTCGGGGCTGGACGTCGCGTTCCTGCCGCGCGAGCACGGCGGCGAGGCGCTGTCGTACGCCACGCTCGGCGCCGTCGTGCAGACGCTCGCCGCGGCCCACCCGGCTGTGGCCACCGTATGGCTCATGCACCTCGGAGCGGCGCACGCGCTCGTGACGCTGTCGTCCGACGAGCAGGCCGCCTTCTTCGCGGCGGAGCTGAGGGCGGGCAAGCGGTTCGCGAACGCCCTGAGCGAGCCGGCCGGCGGCAATCACTTCCTCGCATCCCAGCAGGATGCGGATGCGGTCGGCGAGAACTGGTCGCTGACCGGCCGCAAGCTGTTCGTCTCCGGCTCCGAAGCGGCCGATCACCTCTTCCTCAACGCCCGGATCGACGGCGCACCCGCCTTCTTCGGCGTCACGATCGACGACACCGTCTCGTTCCCGGCGATCGAGGAGACCATGGGGATGCGGGCGACCCGCAGCCGCACGATCATCTTCGACGGCACACCCCTGCTGCGCTCCCGGCTGACCGGACCACCGGCCCCCGATTACGCGAACCTCATCACGGTCGGCTTCGCGTTCCTCTCGCTCGGCATCGCCGCATCCGCGATCGACGCGATCGCCCAGACCGCGGGCAAGGTGCGCGGCGGCACGAGCCTCGCCGAGGCCACCTGGGTCCGCCAGGAGACCGGCATGGCGTGGGCGGAGCTCACGGCGGCGACGCTCATGGCCGAGCGCACGGCGTGGCTCGCCGACCAGCGATCCCCCGAGGCGATGCCCGCGGCGACCGAGACGAAGATGCTGGCCAACGAGGTCGCCAAGCGCACGGGAGCGCTCGCGGTCCGTATCGGCGGGGGCGGCGGGTTCCTCGTCTCCTCCCCCATCCAACGAATCTTCCGTGACGCGCAGGCGGGCGCGCTCATGGCCTACTCCGTTCCGTTCAGCTCCGAACTCGTCGGAGGCTGGGTGCTGAGCGGGTGAGACCCCCGGGTGCCGCCTTCGCTCTGCGACGCGGTGCCCGGGTCGGGGTGCGTGGCGGCGATGTTCCGCCCGAGGCACGCCGAGGACCCCCCTCCTCGACGTTCCCGGCGGCCGCCGCCACGCATCCTTATGCTCCGCGTTCCGCCGTCTCGTCCTCGGCCGGCCGGTGGATACGCTGGAATGATGAGCCTCATCGATCCCCGCGAGAAGGAAGCCCGCCGCAACGCGAAGTACCAGGGAAGCCCGACCGCTCTGATCGCGACGATCATGTTCGGGGTCGCATCGCTCGCGACGACGGCGGTCATCGGCTTCGGCATCGGCGGGTTCGTCGACCAGTTCCGCGTGATGAGCATCAACAGCGTCTTCAGCACGTGGGACACCGCCATCCCGATCTGGCTGCGCAGCTGGTCCCTGCCGATCGGCATCGTCGCCACGATCATCATGGTCGGCGGCTACAGCACCTGGAACCACCGCTACTCCGGACGCACCGACGGCTACGCGTTCCTCGGACCTCTGCCCATCGTGCTGGCCGGTCTCACCCTCGGCTCCTGGTACGCCACCACGCTGTGGACCGCGCCGGACGCGGTGGGCATCGCGATCGACCCCACGTTCGGGCAGAACGAGAACTGGGATGCGGGCGCGTGGATCATGTACGCGGCCCAGTGGTGGCTGCCGGGCATCTTCGCGCTTCTTACCCTGCTCACGCTGCTCGGCCGGCTGGGCGCCCAGAAGCGCCGGCGCCTCAACAATGAGCTCGCGACGCAGCTTCTCCAGAACGGTGCGCAGGTCGAGGCGGAGATCACCGAGGCCCCTCTTCCCGAGCCGAGCTCGTCGCGGATGATGGCCCAGGTCACGCTGCGCTTCGAGGACGCCGAGGGCACGAGCCGCTGGGTGACGTCCATCGTCGCCGTGCCGACGAAGCAGTTCCCCACCACCGGGTCACGGCGCCCCCTGCTCTTCGACCCGGCGGATGCGGGCAACGTCCAGCGCATCCTCTTCTCCCCGACCGGCGGCACCAAGCCCGGCGACTTCGTCTCCGTCTCCGCAGCCGACTGACCCGGCCCGCCCCGGGGATGTCTCAGGCGCCGCGTAGCCTGAGAGCATGGCCACCCGTCGTCCCGCTCCCGCGCCCTTCCGCTGCACCGAATGCGGGTGGACGACGGCGAAGTGGGCGGGCCGCTGCGGCGAATGCCAGCAGTGGGGAACCGTCGTCGAAGCGGCGCAGCCGACGGGTGTGATGCGCTCGCTCACGCCCGTGAGCCCCACCGCCGCGCGCGCGGCCCGACCGATCACCGAGCTCACGACCGCGGAGTCGCCGCGGCGCGCGAGCGGCGTGGCCGAGTTCGACCGGGTGCTGGGCGGCGGCATCGTGCCGGGCGCGGCGATCCTCCTCTCCGGAGAGCCCGGCGTCGGCAAGTCGACCCTGCTGCTCGAGGTCGCCGCCCGCGCGGCTCGCGACGGGCATCGCGTGCTCTACGTGAGCGCGGAGGAATCGACCGCGCAGGTGCGCCTGCGCGCCGAGCGCACGGGCGCACTGCACGACGAGCTGTACCTCGCGAGCGAGACCGACCTCGCCACCCTCATCGGCCACATCGACGACGTCCAGCCGTCGCTGCTCATCGTCGACAGCGTGCAGACGGTATCCTCCTCGCTCAGCGAGGGTCTCGCCGGACATCCCAGCCAGGTGCGCGAGGTCGCGGCGACCCTCATCCGCGTCGCGAAGGAGCGCGCGCTGCCGGTGCTCATCGTCGGGCACGTGACGAAAGACGGCTCGATCGCCGGCCCCCGTCTGCTCGAGCACCTCGTCGACGTGGTCTGCCACTTCGAGGGTGATCGGCAGACCTCGTTGCGCTTCGTCCGCGCGCTCAAGAACCGCTTCGGCCCCACCGACGAGGTCGGCTGCTTCGAGATGACCGGAGACGGCATCAGCGAGGTCCCCGACCCCTCCGGCCTCTTCCTCAGCAAGGGCGCCCCCGTCAGCGGCACGTGCGTCACGGTCGCCCTCGAGGGGCGCCGCGCGCTGCCGGTCGAGATCCAGGCGCTCGTCGTGGCCGCATCCGGGCCCAACCCGCGCCGTGTCGTGAACGGCGTCGAATCGTCACGAGTGGCGATGATCCTCGCCGTCCTGGAGCGCCGCACCGGGCTGCGGGTCGGCGAGCGCGACATCTACGTGTCGACCGTCGGGGGTCTGAAGATCACCGAGCCCGCCACCGACCTCG
Source organism: Microbacterium sp. RG1 (assembly GCF_005347485.1). Lineage (NCBI taxonomy): Bacteria > Bacillati > Actinomycetota > Actinomycetes > Micrococcales > Microbacteriaceae > Microbacterium > Microbacterium sp. RG1. The sequence goes on from NZ_CP034121.1 coordinate 2,281,511, forward strand.
CGATCGCCCTCGCCATCGCGAGTGCCGCGACCGATCGCCCCGTGGGGCATCAGGTCGCCGCGATCGGCGAGCTGAGCCTCACCGGCGAGGTGCGTCCGGTGGCGCAGCTCGCCCAGCGCCGCACCGAGGCCGGTCGCCTCGGCTACACGACGGTCATCGACTCCGGCGCGAAGGATCTGCTCTCCGCCCTCGGCCGGGTGCACATCCCCACCCCCGCCGCCTCCCACCGCTGATCGCGCGCGCCCGTCCGCCGGCACACGTTTCCTTCTTCCCGAACTGCGTCGCAGTTGCGCAAGTGCCACACTTTTCCGCATCCGCTACAGAGAATTGCTGGCTCATCTGCGCAGAAGTGTGGCGCTATCGGGGGTCGCGAGCCCGTGGCGCTCGCCAGGGCCGCGGGGCGGTGTGGCGCTCGTGGGGTCAGGAGCCCCTGCCGCGCCCCGGGACGCGCGAAGGCTCCGACGGCTCAGACCTCGAGGGCGGCGAGCAGGTCGGCGGGAGTGGCCTGCAGCGGATGCGGGCCCGCGATGTCGAAGAACACGGTCGTGATCTCCTCGCGGTGCGCGCTGAGGAAGCTGCGGAGCCAGTCCGGGCCCTGCAGCCCGACCGTGGGCGGCAACGTCTCGGGCTTGTGCGCGGCGTCGCTGAACAGCAGCAGCGCCACCTGCCCGGTGTTGGGGTCGCGATACGTCCACACCTCGCCGGCATCCAGCGGGTTGTCGCTCTCGCCGGTGCGCATGAGCGGGACGACCGTGGGGCCGTGCCGGAGTGCGAACGCCACCGCCGCCATGTCCTGCGTCTGCAGCGCATCGGTCAGCGCGGTGTTGCGGAACTCCAGCGGAGGCTGCTGCTTCTTCCCGCGCTTCTGCTTGCCGGCCATCCCCCCAGCGTATCCGCCGCGTCGTCAGCGAAGCGGCATCCGCAGGCACACGAGACGCTCCCGCACCTCCCATGACGCAACCTCGACGAAGCCGCGGCTCCGGTACAGTCCGATCGCTCCGTGCCGCCAGTCCCAGACCGAGAGCCGGAGGGATGCGGCCCCCGCCGCGGTCGCGCGTCGCGCGGCCTCGGCGAGGAGCGCCCCGCCCGCTCCGGCCCCACGCGCCGCGGGGATGACCCACAGTCGCTTGATCTCCGCATCCGCTCCGTCCACGCGCAGAACCACCATCCCGATGATCTGGCTATCGCGCTCGGCGAGCAGCACGTCCGCGCCGGGGAAGGCCGCGGCGTCGACTTCGGCAGCATAGGCGGGAGCGAGCGGCCCGAACTCCTGCAGACCGTGCGCGACCTTCTCGGCTTCGGTGTGCTCGTGGTACGCGCGCAGGAGTTCGGACACCGCCGCGGCATCGCCGACGGCGGCGATGCGGACCGCAGCAGGACTCATCCCTCCATTCCACACCCGCCGGCGCGGGAGAATGGACGGATGAGCTGGAGCCTGCGTCCGAGCACCCCCGACGACGCGGCGTGGATCGCAGAGCTCCGCGCGGAGGTCATGCGACCCGATCTTGAACGGCTCGATCGGTACGACCCGGTCTACGTGCGCCAGCGCTTCCTGACGGCGTTCGACCCCGCCTTCACCCGCGTGATCGTCGTGGATGGTGCGGATGCGGGCAGCATCGCCGTGCGTCCCGCATCCGACGGGGTCTGGGTCGAGCACTTCTATCTCGCCACGGCCCACCAGGTCCGGGGGATCGGATCACAGGTGCTCGCCCTCGTGCTGGACGAGCACACCGGCGACGCACCGCTGCGGCTCAACGTGCTGCAGGGCTCTCCCGCGCGGCGACTGTACGAGCGACACGGCTTCGTGCTTTACCACGAAGACGACGTCGACGCATTCCTGCGACGGGAGCCGGCCGCGCCGCTACCGTGACCGCATGAACCGCGATCGCATCATCGGCATCGTCGCCGCTGTCATCGGCCTCGTCCTGGCGACCCTCTTCGTGATCTGGGACCTCAACGGTGCACCGTCGTGGCTGCACTACATCACCTGGATCGCGGGCGCCCTCAGCGGATGGGGGCTCGTGGTGGCCTTCACGGCCGGCAAGCGCGGCATGAGGCCCTGAGTCTCAGCGCCCCCGGTTGGCGGCGAGGAAGCCGGCCAACGCCTCCTCTGTCTCGCTGAGCGTGCGGATGCGGCCCGCCACCCGCTCCCGCATCTCGGCCACCCGTGCGAGCAGTTCCGCGTCACCGTGCGACTTCTCTCCCGTGGCGCAGGGAAGGACGGCTCGAACGTCATCGCGTGTGAACCCGAGTTCGAACATGGCGTGGATCGTGGCGACCATCGGCACCGCCCGGTCGGAGTAGTGACGGTAGCCGTTGTCGCCGCGCTGCGGACTGATGAGGCCCAGCTTCTCGTAGTGCCGGATCGAGCGCGCGCTGACGCCGCTCCGGTCGCTCAGCTCGCCGATGATCATGCGCCTGCCCCTCGATTTGACCTTGACACGATGTCAAAGCATATCGTCGCGAGCGAACCACGATCGGGTCGGAGAGGCGGAGCACATGACGGAGCAGATCGAGGTCGACGGGCGGATACGGACCTTCACCGTCGTCGGGGAACGGGGCGCGGGACAGGCGCTCGTCCTGGTCTTCCACGGATCGCGGCAGACGGGCGAGATCCATCGCGCGTTCACCGGCGGCGCGTATGACGCGCTTGTCCAGAAAGGCGCCGTGGTCGTCTACCTCGACGGCTACCGCGGCAACTGGAACGACGCGCGTCGCGAGAGCCGGTTCCCCGCACGGCTCGCCGGAATCGACGATGTCGCCTTCACGCGTGCCGTGATCGCTCGGCTCGGCAAGACGCACGACATCGACGAAACCCGTGTGTACGCGATCGGATACTCCAACGGCGGCCAGATGGTCATGCGCCTGCTCCACGAGGATGCGCCCCCGCTCGCCGGCGGCGCCATCGTCGCCGCGACGCTGCCCGAGCCCGCCAGCTTCCTCCTGCCCCAAGTCGCTCCCGCGCCGCATCCGGTTCCGGTTCTGCTCGTGCACGGCACCGCAGACCCGGTGGTCCCCTATGCGGGCGGGCGGATGCCGCGCTGGGCGCAGATCCTCTTCCGCGTCGGCGGCTCGTCGCTCTCCGCACCCGAGACCGCCGCATACTTCGCGCGCCGCAACGGCATCGCATCGCCCTCGATCACGCGAGCGGATGCGGCATCCCACCCCGACGGCACGCGCATCGAGCGCGCCGACTGGCGGGAGGCGGGCCACCCGCCGGTCACGTTGGTCACCGTGCACGGCGGCGGCCACACGGTTCCCGGTCCGAAGCCCGGCCCGCGCCTGATCGGCCGCACGGCCACGAGCATCTCGATCGCCGACTTCGCCGCCGAAGCTTTCGGCCTGAGCGGCTAGTTCAGCAGGAACTGCGCCGACTGCGCGGAGGGGATACCGCCGATCGACACGGCAAGGTGATACGACGCACCACCGCCCGGCGCCTTGGGCCGGTTCGCGTTCTGGCAGGTGTCGACGGCGGAGCGCGTGCGGTCCCACGTGATGGGCGTCGCGCTGGTCACGGTCTGACCCGCGGTGAGGGTCACGACCATGTCGCTCGGCTCGCTCTGGCAGTCGGTCGAGCGCCACCACGTGTCCTCGCCGGACGTGACCGTGAAGGTCTGACTCGTCGTGCCGACGTTGATCGTGCAGTCCGTGGCCGAGGTGTTCGTGAGCCGGATCGAGAGCTGCGGGTTCTCGTCCGCCGCATAGGTCGACTGGTTCGTCAGCGCCTCCACGCGCACGTCGTCCTTGGTGCAGGTGGGGATGCCGGCATCCGTCGCCTCGTCCGCGGGCGTGTCGGTCCCGGACGCGTCGGTCGCGGGGGCATCGGTTGCCGCCGGGGTCGAGGGGTCCGGCGTCGCGACAGGGGTGGATGCGGCCGGGGTAGGCGCGGCGACGGAGTTCCACGGCTGTGCGATGAACAGCCACACCAGGCCGATGACGGCCAGCAGGCCGATCAGCGCGACGAGGCGGCGACGGCGGTACACGGCCTTCGACGGGCGACGACGCGGGGTGGGAGTGCTCACGCATCCAGGCTACGTCGCACCCGGCGCCGCGCCCCCGCGGCTCTCCGCGCGCGAACCTCAGAGCTCCTTGAGCATCCTCGTGTTGCCGAGGGTGTTGGGCTTGACGTGCGCGAGGTCGAGGAACTCGGCGATGCCCTCGTCGGGGCTGCGCGCCAGCTGCGAGTAGACGTCCGGGTCGACGACGTGCTCTCCGATCGGCGCGAAGCCACGTCGGGTGAAGAAGTCGACCTCGAACGTGAGGCAGAACAGCCGCGACAGCCCCAACGTGCGCGCCTGCTCCTCGAGACCTTCGACGAGCGCCCGCCCGACGCCGCGGTGCAGCCACGCGTCGTCCACGATCAGCGTGCGGATCTCGCCCAGGTCGTCCCACATGACGTGGAGGGCGCCGCATCCGATGAGCACGCCGTTCGCGTCCTCCGCGACCAGGAACTGCTGCACCGCCTCGTAGAGCACGACGATGTCCTTGCCGAGCAGGATGCGGCGCTGCACGTACGGCTCCAGCATCCGGTGGATCGCACGTACATCTGCCGTCCGCGCCGGCCGCACGGTGAACTCGCTCACGGTGCAACCCTACGCCGGGATGCGGCACGTACGACGAAGGGCCGGATGCGGTGTGCATCCGGCCCTTCGTGCGTGTGCGGTGTCAGCTTCCGGCGACGATGTCCGGCGTCGCCGAGATCTCGCCGGCGACGCCCGCGCCGAGCGCGACCTTCTCGCCGCGCGGCGCGATGTCGAACGTGAACCGGCCGCCCTCGGCGTCGACCTTCACGTGGTCGCCTGCGTTCAGCTCGCCGTGGAGAATCTTCTCGCTGAGCTGGTCCTCGACCTCGCGCTGCATCGCACGGCGCAGCGGACGCGCACCGAGCGTCGGGTCGAACCCGATCTCGATGAGGCGGTCCTTGGCCGCATCCGACAGCTCCACCGTGAGGTCGCGGTCGAGCAGACGCTCGGCGAGACGCTTGGTGAACAGACCCACGATCTGGCGCAGTTCCGACTTGTTCAGCTGCGGGAAGACGATGACGTCGTCGACACGGTTGAGGAACTCGGGCTTGAAGTGACGCTTCAGCTCCTCGTCGACCTTGCCCTTCATCCGCTCGTAGGTCGTCTGCGCGTTGCCTTCGACCTGGAACCCGACCGGGCCGCCGGCGATGGCCTGCGAACCGAGGTTGGTGGTCATGATGATCACCGTGTTCTTGAAGTCGACGACGCGGCCCTGACCATCGGTCAGACGACCCTCTTCGAGGATCTGCAGCAGCGAGTTGAAGATGTCGGGGTGCGCCTTCTCGATCTCGTCGAACAGCACCACGGAGAACGGCTTGCGGCGCACCTTCTCGGTGAGCTGGCCGCCCTCTTCGAAACCGACGAATCCGGGAGGGGCACCGAACAGCCGGGACACGGTGTGCTTCTCACCGAATTCGCTCATGTCGAGCGAGATGAGCGCACCCTCGTCGTCGAACAGGAACTCGGCGAGCGCCTTGGCGAGCTCGGTCTTTCCGACGCCCGTGGGCCCGGCGAAGATGAACGAGCCGCTGGGACGCTTAGGGTCCTTGAGGCCGGCGCGCTGACGACGGATCGTGCGGCTGAGGGCCGCGATCGCCTCTTCCTGACCGATGACGCGCTGGTGCAGCGCCTTCTCCATGAAGACGAGACGGCTGGTCTCCTCCTCCGTCAGCTTGAACACCGGGATGCCCGTGGCCTGGGCCAGCACCTCGGCGATCAGGCCCTCGTCGACGACCGCGGTCGTCGCGACATCGCCGTTCTTCCACTGCTTCTCGAGGCGCAGCCGCTCAGCGAGCAGCGACTTCTCCTCGTCACGCAGGGATGCGGCCTTCTCGAAGTCCTGCTCCTCGGATGCGGCTTCCTTCTGCTCGCGCACCTTGGCGATCTTCTCGTCGAACTCGCGCAGCTCGGGCGGGCTCGAGAGGATCGACAGGCGCAGGCGCGCGCCGGCCTCGTCGATCAGGTCGATCGCCTTGTCGGGCAGGAAGCGGTCCGAGATGTACCGGTCGGCGAGGTTCGCGGCGGCGACGATCGCACCGTCCGTGATCTGCACCTTGTGGTGCGCCTCGTAGCGGTCGCGCAGCCCCTTCAGGATGTTAATCGCGTGGGGCAGGCTCGGCTCGGCGACCTGGATCGGCTGGAAGCGGCGCTCGAGGGCCGCATCCTTCTCGAAGTGCTTGCGGTACTCGTCGAGGGTCGTCGCACCGATCGTCTGCAGCTCGCCGCGCGCGAGCAGCGGCTTGAGGATGGATGCGGCGTCGATCGCGCCTTCGGCGGCACCCGCACCCACGAGGGTGTGGATCTCGTCGATGAAGACGATGATGTCGCCGCGGGTGCGGATCTCCTTCGTGACCTTCTTCAGGCGCTCCTCGAAGTCACCGCGGTAACGGGAGCCGGCGATGAGGGAGCCGAGATCGAGCGAGTAGACCTGCTTGTCCTTCAGCGTCTCGGGCACGTCGCCCTTCACGATCGCCTGCGCGAGGCCCTCGACCACGGCCGTCTTTCCGACGCCGGGCTCACCGATGAGGACGGGGTTGTTCTTGGAGCGGCGCGAGAGGATCTGCATCACGCGCTCGATCTCCTTCTCGCGCCCGATGACCGGGTCGAGCTTGTTGTCGCGCGCGGCCTGGGTGAGGTTGCGGCCGAACTGGTCGAGCACGGCCGAGCCGCCCTGCGCACCGGTCGTGGCCTGCTCGCCGGCGCCGGTGGCGACGCCCGCGGGCTCCTTGCCCTGGTAGCCGCTCAGCAGCTGGATGACCTGCTGACGTACCTTGTTGAGGTCGGCACCGAGCTTGACGAGCACCTGGGCGGCGACGCCCTCGCCCTCGCGGATGAGGCCGAGCAGGATGTGCTCGGTACCGATGTAGTTGTGGCCCAGCTGCAGCGCCTCGCGAAGGCTCAACTCCAGCACCTTCTTCGCGCGCGGCGTGAAGGGGATGTGGCCGGTCGGCTGCTGCTGACCCTGGCCGATGATGTCCTGGACCTGCTCGCGCACGGCGTCGAGCGAGATGCCCAGGCTCTCAAGCGCCTTGGCGGCGACGCCCTCGCCCTCATGGATGAGACCGAGCAGGATGTGCTCGGTACCGATGTAGTTGTGGTTGAGCATCTTCGCCTCTTCCTGGGCGAGCACAACCACGCGACGGGCTCGGTCGGTGAATCTCTCGAACATCGCGGCTACTCCTCCGGCGCCAGGTGACGCCAACATCGGGCGCACCCTCCGGCGCGCTGTACATCGAGGCTAACCAGAGCACGGATGCGGCAAGCCCGTGTTCGCCGTGGGCGCACCGCATCCGCCGCTTGCGGTCACACCCGTCTTGCCATATCGTTTTTCGATAACAACGATATTCGATATGCCAGGGAGGACCTCATGACCACCCCCACTCAAGCCCGCGTGCTGCGCGGCAGCGACATCGCCGCGATGTGGATCTTCGTCGGCGCAGGGATCGCGGTCGTCGGAGTCACGCTCTTCTTCGCGATCGGGCGGATCGTCGATGCGCTCAGCGGCAAGGCGCTTCCCGTCGAGGCGCTGTTCTCCGGCACGACGGTCGCCGCTCCCATCGGACCCGACGGGGCGATGCGCGACATCCTGTTGGAGCGCGCGTGGATCACCCCGGGCGCCTTGTCGGTCGCGGGCACGGGGGCTCTGGTGATCCAGCAGCTCGTGCTCGCCGCATCCGTCACCGCACTCGTGGTCTGCCTGCTGCTGGTGACCCTCTCGGTGATGCGGGGGCGGGTGTTCAGCGGCCGCAACACGGTGCTCGTCGTCGCCGCGGGCGCGTCGGGGCTCGCAGGCCTGTTCGGCGAGCCGTTCTTCGGCAACATCGTCGCCAACGACGCGTTCCGCGACATCTCGCAGGGCACGTTCGACAACCCCGTCATGAGCGTGGACCTGCCGCCGGTGATTCTCGCCGCCTTCATCGTGGCGATGGCCAGCACCGTGTTCACGGTCGGCGACCGGCTGCAGCGCGACACCGAGGGCCTCGTATGAGCCCCGCCGAGGACGAGGGCCCCAGCGGCGTCCACTGCCGGCTCGACGAACTGCTGACCGAACGGGGCATGACCCTGGCGGAGCTGTCGCGCACGGTCGGGGTCTCGGTGGTGAACCTGTCGGTGCTGAAGAACGACCGGGCCCGCGCCATTCGCTACTCGACGCTGTCGGCGATCTGCCGCGCCCTCGACTGCGAGATCGGCGACCTCCTCGTCCGCCAGGACTGACCCCTCCGTCAGCCGCCGCCTGCGCCCCCACCTCCGGGGGCCGTCACCCCTCCCCACGCCCGCACCTCCGGGGTCCGTCACCCCTCGTCTTCCCCTGTCACAGATCGACGCGAACGCTTAGATCTGTGACAGGGGAGCGAGGGTTTGTCCCGCTCACCTGTCACAGATCGCGCATTCGGCGTCGATCTGTGACAGGTGAGCACGGCCTCCGCGGCGCGGCATCACCATCGGGACGCGAGCGCACGACGGGCGCGTGCGATGAAGCGACCGGACTGCTCGAAGACGTCCTGCTTCGTTGCCCGGATGACGAGCCACCCGGCCGCGGCGAGACGCTCATAACGCTCGATGTCCAACGCCCACTGACGCGGGTCACGCAGGTGGTGCTCACCCTCGTACTCGAACGCGATGCGACGCTGCGGATACGCGAGGTCGACGCACGCGACATACTCGCCCGCCACGAACACGTCGACGTTCAGATCCGGTTCGGGCAGTCCTGCATCGACGATCGTGAGCCGGAGCCACGTCTCCGGTCGTGAGCCCGATCTGGCGCGCAGACGTGGGAGCGCCTCCCGGAGACGACCCACCCCGACCCTCCGTCCCGCATCCACTGCTCGGCTCATCTCCGCAAACGACGCCAGCGGCTGGAGGCGCCAGTTGCGCAAGACGGCATCACCGATGGCTACCACGTCGTAGGGATGGCGAAGGGATGCGGCCAGCATCGCCCAGGTCGTCGACGGCGAGGTGAGATGCAGACCGGTCTCGCGATGCTGAACCACTGAGGTGAGGTCAGGGACCGCCTGGTGACCGGCCACACCACGTCCCCGCGGAGGACGCCGCGGAGCCAGCACCCCCACATGCACCGCGTCGTCGCGAACCAAGCGAGGCGGCAACGGCAGCCCAAGGAGAACCGCCGCCGTCGCGTGGGTGAAGAACTCGTGTGCGCCCATCTGAGTCGCGAAATCCATGGCTCGTCCGATGTGGCGAGCCTCATGGACGCCGAGAAGGCCACCGCGCCACTGAGCGGGGAGCTCACGCTCCTTCGCGCGAACACCGTGGAACGGTCGCAGCAGATCGGGCGCACGTAGCGTCGCCTCGGAAACACCGAGCTTCCGTGCGGCACCCACACGAAATGCGGGTCCGAGATCGTGGGGGAGGCCTCCTGACACGGCTCCACACTGGATGCACGTCGGAGCGACGGCTGCTCATCCCCACGTCGACACGCCGCAGCGAGCACGTGTGGAGAAACGTTCCCGCGCCGCACGATGCGCGAGCCCCCAAGACTCGCCTGCCCCAGATCGGACCGAAGTGATCTGTCTGCGACAGGGGAGCATCCGGACCAGCCACTCACCTGTCACAAATCGAGCCGATTTCGTCGATCTGTGACAGGCGAAGCAGCTGACGTCCGACTGCACCACCGAGGAGGGCGGCAGCGGAAGCCGCCGCCGGGAGCCCCGGAGCGGCGGGGAGTCAGAGAACGGGGACGCGGGTGGTCTCGAACGTGTCGCCGACGAGCACGAGCTCGACGCCGGCTCCCTCGGCCACCCCCTCGGCGGAACCGATGAGCGCACGCGGGGCCATATCCATCGTGCAGGCGCGGTCCGCGGCTGGGGTCTGGAAGGTGAGCGTGATCTCGGCGTCAGCCGTCTTCTCGATCGTGTCCACGGCGGGCGCGCAGGAGGAGGAACCCCACGTCACGAGCGCGAATCCGCCCGAGGTGAGCCATCCCGCGCTCGGCAGGAAATCCGTCTGCGTGCCGGGGCCGGCGAGGCCCTCGACCCCTGGCAGCTCGACGCTGCCGGATGCGTTGCCGTAGCTCACGTCCACACGGGTCGCCTGCGCGGGATCGACGCCCTCCGGCACACCGACGAGCGTGACGCGCGGCACGAGGTCCTTCGTGCAGGCTCGGCCGGCGTCGCCGGCTGCGTCGTCGAAGCTCACCGAGATGACGCCGTCCGCGAAGGTGGGCGTCTCCGCGACAGGCACACAGGTGGAGCTGCCCTCGGTCACCACGGCGATCATCCGGCCGCTGTCGACCCAGCCCGCATCCAGCTGCAGGTCGGCGACGGCGGACTCGCCGGGTGCGGCGTCGCCCGCGCATCCGGTGAGCATGCCGGCGGCGACGAGCAACGAGCCGGTGATGGTGAGCAGGGTCGTGGTGCGGCGCATGACGGCTCCCTCAGAGATTTACGGATGCGGCCGCGACGCGACCTCCGGCCTCTCATCTTGTCGCAGCGGCCTGCGCATCACCGGAAAGCCCGGTAACGGCCGGGTCACGATCACCGCTACTGCAGAGCCGACGTCAACCGGGCGAGGTTGTCGAGCACCGTGGAGCGCAGGGGCTGGCGCAGCCACTCCTCGAGGGTGAGCTCGGTGCTGAGGTTGCGGTAGTGGTCTTCGACCTGCCGCATCTCCTCGACGAACTCCTCGCCGCGCACGAGCATCGAGATCTCCATGTTCAGACCGAACGAGCGCATGTCCATGTTGCTCGATCCGATGACCGCGACCTCGTCGTCGATCGTCATGGCCTTGGTGTGCAGGATGTAGGGCTTGCGGTACATCCAGATGCGCACGCCCGCGCGCAGCAGCACCTCGTAGTAGCTGCGCTGAGCGTGGTAGACCATCGCCTGGTCGCCCTCTTCGGAGACGAACAGCTCGACCTCGACGCCGCGGTGGCAGGCGGTCGTGATGGCGTTGAGGATCGACTCGTCCGGCACGAAGTACGGGCTGACGAGGATGATCCGCTCCTTCGCGGCGTACATGAGCCCGAGGAACAGGCGCAGGTTGTTCTCGAACTCGAACCCCGGACCGCTCGGCACGATCTGGCAGTCGAGATCACCGGTGGCCCGGCGCAGGTCGAACTCGTCGACCTCCTCCGTCAGCAGCTCGTCGGTCTCGCTGTACCAGTCCGAGAGGAAGACGGCGTTGACGCTGCCGACGACCGGCCCCTCGAGGCGCACCATGAGATCGACCCAGTGCAGGCCTCGACGGATGTTCTTGCGCAGGTTGTACGTCGAATCGGTGACGTTCTGCGAGCCCATGAAGGCGATGTCGCCGTCGACGACGAGGAGCTTGCGGTGGTTGCGCAGGTCGGGACGCTGATACTTGCCGCGCAGGGGCTGCACGGGAAGCATCAGATGCCACTGCGCCCCCATCGCGTCGAGGCGCTTCAGGGTGCGCCGGTAGAAGGGCTTCCCCCTGTTGGCCCAGTGATCCAGCAGCACCCGTACGGTGACGCCGCGCTCGCGCACCTCTTCCAGCGCACGGAAGAAGTTGTCGGTCGAGGCATCCGACTGGAGGATGTAGAACTCGACGTGCACGTAACGCCGGGCGCTGCGGATGGCATCGGCCATCGCGTCGAGGCTCTCCTGGTAGTCGGCGATGAGGTGAGCCTCGTTGTCACCGGAGAGCGGCATGGCCCCGAGGTTCGTGTTCAGCCGCACGAGCGAGGTGAACCAGCCCGGCGCACCGGGACGCAGCGTGCCGTGATCGAGCCCCGCCGTGGCCTGCTGGATGTACTCGTTGATCGCGCGCTGCTTGCGACGGCGCTTGCGCGGCAGGCGCGGTGTGCCGATCACCAGGAAGAGCACGACACCGATCACGGGGATGAAGTAGATCGCCAGCAGCCACGCCATGGCCGCCGTGGGGCGCCGGTTGCGGGGGACGATGATGATGGCCGCGATGCGGATCACGACATCGAAGACGAAGACGGCGACCAGCCACCACGATCCGAGATCGATGTCGATGTTGATCATGTCGTCTCCCCCGCCCGCATCCTGCTCAGCGTAGCGGCCGGGCGCACCAGACCCGCGTGGTGGGCGCTCAGTGGTCGGAGGCGATCGGAGGCAGGCCGCGCTTGGCGCGTTCTTCGGCCTCGATCTCCGAATAGACGCGGCGCTCGGTGCGGTCCATACGCAGGATCGAACGCACGATGAAGAAGAACGTCGCCGTCACGACGATGGTCGGCAGAATCGACCACAGCGCCGCGACCCAGATGTTCTCCACTCCTCCATGGTACGCGACGGCTCCTCCACACCGGCCGGGCCCGGCGCGGCGGCCTGTGCGATCGGACCCCTGGCGGCCGCGACCGCGCAGCCTCGATGCATGACCACGATCATCAAGGCCCGGGATGCGGCCGACTTCCTCTCTCTGGTTCCCCGGCTGCTCGGCTACGAGCCGCGACACAGCGTCGTGCTGATCCCCTTCAGCGCGGGCCGCACCGGCGGCGGCCTTCGCGTCGATCTGCCGCCCGCGGCGGCCGACACGGATGCGGTGGCCTCGACCCTCATCGGGTTCGCCTGCCGCGTCGAGCACACCGACGCCTACGCCGTGCTCGTGTACGACGACGCCGACACCCCGACGCATGCGGAGCTCGTGGCGGCGCTGGAGATCAGGGCACAGGCGTGCGGGCTGCGCCGCATCGATGCGCTCCACATCTCCTCCGGACGCTGGCGCTCCTACCTCGATCCGGCCCTCGGCGGAGAGATCGCGGCCGACCCGGATGCGGGCGCGCATCGCCCCGACGGCGACCAGGGGGCAGGGGCGTCCCTGCCGCACGTCGACCTCGCGCGGAGCGAGCGGGTCGGCCGGGCGTTGACCGAGTGCGCCCGCGCGCTGGAGTGGGTGCTGAACGGGTCACGCCCGGCGGACGCCCGCATCCATCCCGACGCCCTCGTCGCCTCCCTCGCCCTGGAGGATCTGCCCGCGTTCTTCGAGACGTGGCTCACGCCCCGAGGTCCGGTGCCGCCGGGCGACGCGGCCGGCGCGGAGCGCGCCGACGTGCAGGATCTCGCGCTGCTGATCTGGTGCCTGGCGCGCCCGGCCCTCCGTGACATCGCACTGGCCACGTGGGTGCGCGGCGTCGACGGCGGGGATGCGGCGCTCATCGCGCAGCAGGAGTGGGAGGCCGGTGTCGCGTACCCGGACGAGCTGGGCGCCTGGATGATGGGCGAGGGGGCGCGCCCCGACGTCGATCGACTGACCGGTGCGTTGGAGGTATGCCGGCTCGCGGCCTCATCGGCTCCCGCCGCGTGTCGTCCCGGAGCACTCGCTGCGGGCGCTTGGCTCTCCTGGGCGCTCGGGCGCTCCACCCACGCCGCCCGCTACTGCGAGCAGGCGTTGGCCATCGACGCTGAGCACGGCCTCTCGCTCATCGTGCTGTCGATGGTCGACGCGGGGCATCTGCCCGACTGGGCGTTCCGGGCTCAGCCCGGCTGACTCACTTAACGAGCGGGAAGAGGATGGTCTCGCGGATGCCGAGACCGGTCACGGCCATCAGCAGTCGGTCGATGCCCATGCCCATGCCGCCCATGGGAGGCATGCCGTGCTCCATCGCCCGCAGGAACTCCTCGTCGATGCGCATGGCCTCGTCGTCGCCGCGCGCGGCCAGCTTCGCCTGCTCGACGAAACGCTCGCGCTGGATGACGGGGTCGATGAGCTCGGAGTAGCCGGTGGCGAGCTCGAAGCCGCGCACGTAGAGGTCCCACTTCTCCACGACACCGGGGATCGAGCGGTGCTCGCGCACGAGCGGGCTGGTGTCGAGCGGGAAGTCCATGACGAACGTCGGGCGCACCAGGTGCGTCTTGACGAAGTGCTCCCACAGCTCTTCCACGTACTTGCCGTGGGTCGCGTGCGGCGGCTCGTCGACACCGGCGGCATCGGCGATGCGGGCGAGCTCGGCGACGGGCGTCTGCGGGGTGATGGGATCGGCATCGATCTCGGATGCGGCGAGCGCATCGTTGAGCGAGTCGTACATCGAGATGCGGTCCCAGTTGCCGCCGAGGTCGTACTCGGTCCCGTCGGCCCAGGTCACGACGTGGCCGGCCTCCGGACGTCCGGCGAGGCGGTTGGTGGCCGCGGCCGCGTTCTGGATGAGCTCCTGCGTGAGATCGGCGATGCCGTTGTAGTCGCTGTACGACTCGTAGGCCTCGAGCATCGCGAACTCGGGGCTGTGGGTCGAGTCCGCGCCCTCATTGCGGAAGTTGCGGTTGATCTCGAACACCCGGTCGAGCCCGCCGACGACGGCGCGCTTGAGGAACAGCTCCGGGGCGATGCGCAGATAGAGCTCCGTGTCGAAGGCGTTGGAGTGCGTCACGAACGGACGCGCCGATGCGCCACCGTGCTGCACCTGCAGCATCGGCGTCTCGACCTCGATGAACTCGTGCCCCGCGAAGGTCTCGCGCAGGCTCGCGTTGACGGCGGCGCGGGTGCGCACGGTCGCCCGCGCCTGGTCGCGCACGATGAGATCGAGGAAGCGCGAGCGCACGCGCGTCTCCTCGTTCAGCTCGGAGTGCAGGTTCGGCAGCGGCAGCAGCGCCTTCGACGCGATCTGCCAGTCCTCGACCATGATCGAGAGCTCGCCGCGGCGGCTGGAGATGACCTGGCCGCGCACGAACACGTGGTCGCCGAGGTCGACGAGCTCCTTCCAGCGCTGCAGCGACTCCTCGCCGACGGCGGCGAGCGACACCATGGCCTGGATGCGACTGCCGTCGCCCGACTGCAGCGACGCGAAGCAGAGCTTGCCGGTGTTGCGGCTGAAGACGACGCGGCCGGCGACGCCGGCGATGACGCCGGTCTCCTCGCCCGCCTCCAGGCTCGCGAAACGCTTCCGCAGCGCGGGGATCGTGTCGGTCACGGCGACGGAGACGGGGTAGGCCCCGCCCGCCGCATCCGTCCGCTCCGCGATGAGTCGCTCGCGCTTGGCCAGTCGCACCGCCTTCTGCTCGAAGACGTCCTCGTCGGGGGTCTCGGCGGGCGCGGTGTTCTCGGGCTGAGAGGTCATCGTGGGGGCTCCTCGGAAGTCGCCGTCAAGTCTATCCGGGGCGCCTGCGGTGCCCGGTTGCCGTCGGAGGGGCTCAGCGCACGAAGATCTCGGCGTTGTCGACGAAACGGTGGCCACCGACGGAGGCGGCGATCAGGGCGAGCGCGGGGCCTTGGTGACCCTCGTCGACGGGCAGGAACGTCGCCGGGTCGACGACGTTCAGATACTCGAGCCGGATGCGGGACTCGCCCATGAGCGCGCTCTGCGCCGCTGCGATGCACGCGTCGACGTCGCGGTCGGCGTTGGATGCGGCGGCCTCGAGCGCGCGCGGCAGGAGCGCGGCGGCGGCGCGATCGGCCGCGTCGAGCGTGTCCAGCCGCGTGGAGATCGGCACGCCGTCTGCGCTTCGCACCGTCTCGGCCTCGACGATCTCGACGTCGAAGAAGAGCTCGCGCACCATCCGGCGCACGAGGAACACGCGCTGGCGGTCGCGTTCGCCGTAGACGGCGACGTCGGGGCGCACCAGGTTCAGCAGCTGCGCCTCGACGGTCAGCAGTCCGTCGAAGTAGAAGGGACGCACCCGTCCCTCGTAGCGCAGGCCGAGATCCCCCGCGCTCACCTTCGTCGTGGCCTTGCCCGCGGGCAGCAGCTCGGCCGCATCCGGAGCGAACACGAGGTCCACGCCGAGCCGCTCGAGCAGCGCGGCATCCGCGTCGGGCGTGCGCGGATAGGCCTCGTACTCGGCGTGCGTGGCGAAGCGCAGCGGGTTCACGAACGAGGAGACCACCACGATCCCGGCGTTCTCACGCGCGGTGCGGATGAGGTCTGTGTGGCCGTCGTGCAGCGCACCGATCGTCGAGACGAGTGCGACACGCGTGCCCTGGGGAGCCGCGGCTCTGGCCTCTGCCAGTCGGGTGCGCAGCTCCGCGATGGTGCGGATCATCCGTCGATCGTATCGCCCACGGGTCCGCGCGGATCCGCGCGTGTCAGGGCGTCGTCGACCGTCGAGCGCACGAGCGCCGACAGGTATCCGCCAGGGTTCTCGACGCCGATGCCCGCGAGCAGCCCCGTCGCCTGCTGCACGATCACGCGGGAGAACTCGGTCGCGGTCGCGATCGCCTCCGCGTACGCGGGCCGGTCGGCCTCGGCGATCACGACCGGCTCGCAGCCGATCTCCACCGCGAGCGCCTGCGCGATCGGCAGGACGGCGGCGGGCGCCGTGACGGCCGCGTACGAGGCGGCGAGCTGGCGCAGGTCGATCGTCGTCCCGGTGAAGGTGATGGCGGGATGCACGGCGAGTCCGATCGCGCCGAGCCGCTGCGCGGGGGCGAGCACCTCGGTGCCGTAGCCGGGGTCGGTGTGCAGCACGAGCTGGCCGGGCTGCCAGCCGCCGAGCTCGGCCAGGCCCGCCACGAGCGAGGGCAGCTCCTCGTGCGGAACGGCGAGCACGACGAGTTCGCTGCGCCGGAGCACCTCCGCCGCGTCCAGCACCGGCACTCCGGGCAGGATCGCCTCGACGCGGTCCTGGTCGCTGCCAGCGGTGATGCCGGTGAGCGCGTGCCCCGCACCGCCAAGAGCGGCCGCCATGATGGGTCCCACCCGCCCCGCACCGATCACTCCGACGCCCAGACGGCCGTCACGCCTCATCCGTTCTCCTCCTCATCCCGTCCGTCGCCCGGTCGGACGGTCGTCGCATCCTCGACGAACCACCGGTGCGACCTGTCACTCTGCGCGGCCGTCACCGCGCGACGCGCCACATCCTCGAACATCCCCCGCGCCGCCTCGACGTCGATCGCGCCGAGGCTCGTGTCGACCGCTCCGGCGACGGTGTGCGCCCGGGTGGACGCCACCCGCAACGCGCGGTCGATCGGCCCCTGCTGCAGCGCGAAGGACTGCAGCCGGGCGAGCGGCACGACGACGAGCGAACGCCAGAATCTCCCGCGGCGCAGGAACAGCGCCGCATCCGTCACGGCGAAGCCGTTGCGCCGCCACGACACGGGACGCAGGATGCGGGCGCGGCGCGGCGTCGTGATGAAGACGGGGTCGTCGGCGGCGCCGAGCAGACCGCGCTCGAACAGGAGCGCGCGTTCGGCGTCGTCGAGCCAGGGCAGCAGCAACGCGACGACCCGCTCGGCGTCTTCGCGGGTGCCGACCGGCAGCACACGGGTGAACGCCTCCGCCGCCTCCTGGCCCGCGCGCGAGCCGGACAGCCGGTTGACGGTGATCGTCCACCATCCCGCGGGACGCCAGAGGATCGGCTGGTGCACACGCACCGCGTGCACCCGCCCCGGCGGAAGGATCTCGGTCACGGTCGTGAGGATGCCGAACACGATGCGCACGCCGTGGTCGGTCGGCGCGATCGCGTAGCGCAGGGCACGCACCGTCCCCCGGCCGACGTAGGTGGCGAATCCGATCATCGTGGGGAGGATCGCAAACACGAGCCAGCCCGGGCCCGTCGCCGCCCAGACCGCGAGCGCGATCATGATCGCCAACACCACCACGGTCGAGTCGCGCAGGAGCATGGAGCCGATGACCCGGCCGGGCGGGATGCGGACGACGGATGCGGGCTCCACCTCAGGCTCGTCGGTTCCCGCGACGAGCGAGTCCATCGCCTGCGAGGCGGTCTGCACGGCCGCCGAGCGCCACGACGTCGCGGCGCCGCTCGGTCGGCTCTCACCGAGGGCGCGGCCGGAAGCGAGGCGCAGGATGTCGGCGCGCACCTGTTCCGCGTTGGAGGTCGAGAGGTACTCGAGGCGCACGTTGGCGTCGAGGCCCGCGCCGACGACCTCGAGCTTCGCGAGACCGAGCAGGCGCGCGACCAGAGGACGCGTGAGGTTCACGCCCTGCACGCGGTCGAGCGGCGCCCGCCGGTTGGTGCGGAAGACAACACCGGAACGCACCTCGACGTCGTCGCCGGTGATGCGGAAGGTGTGGAACCGCCACGACATCCAGAACACGAGGATGAGGGCTACGACCACCAGCAGCACGACGGCCAGCGCGAGCAGCACCAGGTCGTGGCCGAGCACGTAGTCCACCGGGTCGCCCGGAACCGGACCCGCGAACCCGGGCGCCAGCCAGGGCGCGAAGATCTCGATCAACCGGTCGCGCAGATTGGCGACGATGAAGCCGAGGACGACGACCAGGAACAGTCCGCCGCGAAGCAGCGGCGTCAGCGGGTGCAGTCGATGCCACTCGCCGTCGCTCAGCGCCGAGCGGCCCACATCCGGTTCGGTCACAGTCCCGTCCGCCGGGATTCCGCGACCGCGATCAGCACGTCGCGCAGCTTCTCGGCCGCATCCTGCGTGAGCCCCGGGATCACGACGGCGGATGCGGCGGCCGCGGTCACGAGCTTGAGCTGCGCGATGCCGAAGGCACGATCGAGGGGACCGTGGGTGATGTCGACGAGCTGCATGCGTCCGTAGGGAACGGCGACGACGCGCTGGAAGAGGATGCCGCGGCGCAGCACGAGATCGTTCTCGCGCAGCCGGTAGCCGAACGAGCGGATCTGGCGCGGGGTCAGGATGAGCGTGATGGCCAGCACGACCAACAGCACGCCCGCGGGGATCCACACCCAGCCGGTGCCGGTGACCGCCGCGATGATCGGCGCCGCGACCGCTACGAGCACGAGCGCCGCGGTGAGCGAGATCAGCTGCACGGTCCGGTAGGCGCGGGCGAGCTGGTGCCACGACCCGTCGCGCACGAAGAGTCCCTCCCGACGGGACTCGAGCAGTTCGTCGAAGGTGCCCGCATCCAGCACCGCCTCGTCAGAGGTGGGAGAGGGTGTCGCCTCCGGGGCTCCCGGCGTCGGGTTCGTCATCGTCGTCCTTCCGGATCGTGCACAGACTCTCGGCCACCAAAGCGGCCGCGACGAGGAAGACGCAGGCCACGATCGTCGCGATCAGGGTGCTGAACGAGCCTACCGAGGGGATGACGGGCCGCGTCAGCAGGAAGACCGAGAGCCCGATCGCGACGCCGCCCATCGCCGCACCGACGATGCTCGCAGCCTTGGCGAGCATCGCGATGCGCACGGCTCGGAACGGATCGATCGGGACGGCCGAGCGTCCGCGCGTCGCGCGCCGTACCCCGATGCCGAGCACCAGCACGAGCGCGCCGAGCAGCGCCAACAGGATCGGCAGCGTCAGAACGGGGGTGAACGTCGCCTGCCCGGACGCCGTCAGCACCTGGTCGATGAGGAAGCCGACGCCCGCGCCGAGGACGACGGCGATCGCGAGGGATGCGGGCGAGGTGCGCTTCATGACAGCGCCTCGACGAGGTCGGAGACACGGCCGACACCGGGCAGCACCGCATCGGCGTCGAGGGCGAGCCAGGGCCGCAGGACGAAGTCGCGCTCGGCGGCGCGCGGATGCGGCAGCGTCAGCGTCGCCGTGTCCGAGCGCACATCGCCGTGGGCGATGAGATCGAGATCGAGCGTGCGATCGCCCCACCGCTCACGGCGGCGCCTGCCGTGGTCGGCCTCGATGCGGTGGAGGAACTCCAGCAGCACGGAGGGCGCGAGGCGGGTGTCCACCAGCGCGACGGTGTTCAGGTAGCGGGGCGCGTCGGGGTCGGGTCCGTCGGGACGCACCGCCACGGTCTCCATGACGGGAGCGACGCGCACGTTCGTCGTCAGCGGGAGCCGCGAGAGGTCGGCCGCCGCCTCGTCCAGCAGCGCGCCGCGATCGCCCAGGTTGGAGCCCAGCGCGATCACCGCCGTGACGGATGCGGCCCCCGCCGGCACGGACGAGCCGGCGAAGCCCTGGGCGAGCCGGCGGTTCATCGCTCGCCTCGGGCGCGCACGATCGTGACGGCCGCATCGGTGAACGGGACCGTGATGGGCGCCTGCGGCTTGTGCACCGTGACCGTGACCTCGTCGACGAGCGGGCGCGCCAGCACGACGGCGGCGATGCGGGCGGCGAGCGTCTCGATGAGATCGACCGGCTCGCCCGTGACGACGGCCACGACCTCCTCGGCGATCTCGCCGTAGTGCACCGTGTCGGCGACGTCGTCGCTCGCGGCTGCCGGGGCGAGGTCGAGGCGCATCGTGACGTCGACGACGAACTCCTGTCCGTCACGCTTCTCATCGGCGTAGACGCCGTGGAAGCCGGGGGCGCGGAGGCCCGTGAGGGTGATCGTGTCGCGGCTCATCCTGCTCCTCCCGAGCGCCACGCCTCCGCGATCGCGAGGGCGTCGGCGGTGGCCTGCACATCGTGGACGCGCACTCCCCAGGCGCCGGCGTGGGCGGCCAGTGCGCTGGTGACGGCGGTGGCCCGGTCGCGACGGACGAGATCGTCGGTGCCGAGCGTCTCGCCGAGGAACCGCTTTCGGCTCGTGCCCACGAGCACGCGCGGACCGATCCCGACCACCTGCGGCAGAGCCCGCAGCATCTCCCAGTTCTGCGCGCCGCGCTTGGCGAAGCCGACGCCGGGGTCGAGCACCAGGCGAGACGGCGGGATGCCGGCGGATGCCGCGGCCTCCATCCGTGCGATGAGCTCTCCCGTCACCTCGCGGGCCAGATCGCGGTACTGCGCCGGGGCGTACATGTCGTCGGAGTGGCCCCGCCAGTGCCCGAGCACGATGTCCACGTGCGCGTCGGCGGCCACATCCAGGATCGAGGGGTCCGACAGTCCGCCGGAGACGTCGTTGATGATCCGCGCACCCGCGGCCACGGCGGCGGCCGCGGTCGCCGCGTTCATCGTGTCGACGCTCACGGTCACCCCGGACTCGGTGAGCGCGTGCACGACCGGCAGGATGCGCTCCTGCTCCACCTCGACGCCCACGCGCTCCGCGCCGGGTCTGGTGGACTCGCCGCCCACGTCGATGATCTGCGCGCCCTCACCCACCAGCCGCAGCGCGTGGCGCACCGCCTCCTCATGGGCGAGGAAACGGCCGCCGTCGCTGAAGGAGTCCGGCGTGACGTTGACGATGCCCATGATCAGACAGCTCACGAGGCTCCTCCTGCGATCAGGGCGATGAGTTCGGCGCGCGCCGCGGGCTCGGCGAGCTCGCCACGGGCCGCGATGGTCACCGTGGTCGCATCGACCTGGCGTCCGCCGCGCATCGTGACGCACTCGTGCGACGCGTCGAGCACGACCAGCACCCCGCGTGCAGCCACGCCCTGGGCGATCGCGTCCGCGATCTGCTCGCCGAGGCGTTCCTGCACCTGCGGGCGGGAGGCGAGGATGTCGACCACGCGCGGCAGCGCCCCGAGTCCGACCACACGCTCGGCGGGCAGGTAGGCGAGGTGCGCCTTGCCCGCGAACGGCAGGAGGTGATGCTCGCACACCGAGCGGAAGCGTACGTCGCGCAGCACGACGGGTCCCGACGGGAGGGTGTCCGGCGCCGGCCCCTGCGCCACCGAGATGGTGTGGGCGAGCGGTTCGGACGCGTCCTCGCCGACGCCGGCGAAGAAGTCGGCGTACAGCTCCGAGACCCGATGCGGGGTCTGCTTCAACCCGGGGCGATCGGGATCCTCCCCGATCGCCTCGAGCAGCTGGCGGACGAGGTCCGCGACGCGAGGACGGTCGACGGCCACGACGGCCTTACGCGGTCGCGGGACGAGCCTGACCCGACGGACGCTGACGCGGCGTCGCGGGGGCGGCCGCCGCATCCGCCTCCTGCGCTGCGGCCACACCGACCTGCGGCGCACGCGCCGGCACGTCGACGGGCGGCAGCGGCGAGACCGGGCGCTCGGAGCTGGACAGCCACTGCGGGCGCGGGGGCAGGCGCTTCACATCCGAGAAGATCTCGGCGAGCTCGATGTGATCCAACGTCTCCTTCTCGAGGAGCGCGAGGGCGAGCTTGTCGAGGATGTCGCGGTTGTCGTTGATGACCTGGTATGCCTCGTTGTGGGCCTGCTCGATGAGAGCCCGCACCTGCACATCGACGCGCTCGGCCACACGCTCGCTGAAGTCGCGGCCGTGGCCCATGTCGCGGCCCATGAAGACCTCGCCGGAGGACCCGCCGAGCTTGACCGGACCCACATCCGTGGTCATGCCGTACTCGGTGACCATCTTGCGAGCGATGTTGGTGGCCTTCTCGATGTCGTTCGAGGCGCCGGTGGTGGGGTCGTGGAAGACGATCTCCTCGGCGACGCGACCACCCATCGCGTAGGTCAGCTGGTCCTGCAGCTCGTTGCGGGTGACGGAGTACTTGTCGTCTACGGGCAGCACCATCGTGTAGCCGAGCGCCTTGCCACGGGGCAGGATCGTGACCTTCGTGACCGGATCGGTGTGGTTCATCGCCGCCGCAGCGAGCGCGTGACCGCCCTCGTGGTACGCCGTGATGAGCTTCTCCTTGTCCTTCATCACGCGCGTGCGACGCTGCGGGCCCGCGATCACGCGGTCGATCGCCTCGTCGAGGGCGCGGTTGTCGATGAGCTGGGCGTCGGAGCGCGCCGTGAGCAGGGCAGCCTCGTTGAGCACGTTGGCGAGGTCGGCGCCGGTGAAGCCGGGGGTCTTGCGGGCGACGACCTCGAGGTCGACCGAGTCCGCCAGCGGCTTGCCGCGGCCGTGCACCTCGAGGATCTGCTTGCGGCCCTTGAGGTCGGGGGCGTCGACGCCGATCTGACGGTCGAAGCGGCCCGGGCGCAGCAGCGCGGGGTCGAGGATGTCGGGACGGTTCGTCGCGGCGATGACGATGACGTTCGCCTTCGGGTCGAAGCCGTCCATCTCGACGAGCATCTGGTTCAGCGTCTGCTCGCGCTCGTCGTGACCGCCGCCGAGACCGGCGCCACGGTGACGACCGACGGCGTCGATCTCGTCGATGAAGATGATCGCCGGGGCGCTCTCCTTGGCCTGGTTGAACAGGTCGCGCACACGGCTGGCGCCGACACCGACGAACATCTCGACGAAGTCGGAGCCGGAGATCGAGTAGAAGGGCACCCCCGCCTCGCCGGCGACGGCGCGCGCGAGCAGGGTCTTACCGGTTCCGGGAGGGCCGTACAGCAGCACGCCCTTGGGGATGCGGGCACCCAGCGCCTGGAACTTGGTGGGGTCCTTCAGGAAGTCCTTGATCTCCTGCATCTCTTCGATGGCCTCGTCGGAGCCGGCCACATCCTGGAACGTGACGGTCGGGGACTCCTTGGTCACGAGCTTCGCGCGGGACTTGCCGAACTGCATGACCTTGCTGCCGCCGCCCTGAGCGGAGGAGATGAGGAACCAGAAGATGATGCCGAGCAGCAGGATCGGCAGCAGGAGCGAGATGAGACCGTCGAACCAGGTGGCGCGGGGGACGACGTCGTTGTACCCGTCGGACGGCTTGGCGGCGTCGATGGCCTTGACCACCTCGTCGGCTCGGGCACCGACGTAGTAGAACTGCACGTCGTTCGCGCCCTCGTAGGGCTGGGACAGCTTCAGGTCGACGCGCTGATCACCGTCGGTGTTGGTCACCTCGGTGACCGTGGAGCCGCTGAGCAGTTCGAGGCCCTGCTGGGTCGTGATCTGCTTCGCCGCGCCCAGGCTCGAGATGAGCGAGAAACCAACGATGAGGAACAGCCCGATCACCAGGACGTACAGGAGCGGGTTGCGCGTGATCTTCTTGAAGTCCATTTCGCGGGGAGACCCCGGCCCTTTCGTCGACGTACCGCCTCCCGACGGTCGTTTCAGGGTAGCGCGGGCTCTCTATGCCGGGTCTGTGCATTCGCCCACGGCGTACAGGGCGCGCGGCCCCTGCGATCAGCTGTAGACGTGCGGGGCGAGCACCGCGACGTCGCGCAGGTTGCGATAGCGCTCGGCGTAGTCGAGGCCGTAGCCGACGACGAACTCGTTGGGGATCTCGAAACCGACGTAGCGGCAATCGACCTGCACCTTGGCGGCCTCGGGCTTGCGGAACAGCGCGAAGACCTCGACGGATGCGGCGCCGCGGGCCGCGAAGTTCTCCAGCAGCCAGCTGAGCGTGAGGCCCGAGTCGATGATGTCCTCGACGATGAGCACGTGCTTGTCGTGGATGTCGGTGTCGAGGTCCTTGCGGATCTGCACGACGCCGCTCGAGCGGGTGCCGGTGCCGTAGGAGGAGACGGCCATCCAGTCCATCGGCACGAGGGTCGGCAGGGCGCGGGAGAAGTCGGCCATGACCATGATCGCGCCCTTGAGGACCCCTACGAGCACGAGGTCCTTGCCCTCGTAGTCGGTGGCCACCTGGGCCGCGATCTCCTCGAGCTTGGCGAGGATCTGCTCCTCGGTGGCGAGAACGGTCGTGAGGTCGTCTGCGATGTCCGCTGCGCGCATGGGTCGATTCTAGGTGCCGACTCCGGCGGCGCCCTGTGCGTCGGCCGGGTCAGGTCGAGGCGCTGAACACGATCCGCCCGCCGACGCGGGCCGCGCGGCAGGCGGGGAGGTCGATGGGCCCCTGGCCGTGCCAGTCGGTGACCAGCCGCTCGACCTCCTGCGTCTGACGGTGCGTGAGCGAGACGTGGAACTCGCTGGCCACGACGTGGCGCAGGATGCGGGTGCGCAGCGCCGACGGGTTGGCGGCGAGGGCTGCGACCGAGACGGCGATCCCCGCCTCGGCGGGCTCGACGATGTCCTCGATGGTCTCGTCGATCATCTCGGCGAAGGCGGCCGCATCCTCTCGCAGCTGCTCGGCGGTCCGCGCGAGGGCATCTGCGATGCCGGGGCCCAGCTCGCGCTCGAGCACCGGCAGCACCCGCTGACGCACCCGTACCCGGGTGAAGGCGGGGTCGTCGTTGTGCGGATCGTGCCACGGTTGCAGTCCGGCCGCGGTGCAGGCGGCGAGGGTCGTGGCGCGCGAGACGCTCAGCAACGGACGGAGCCACGTGAGGCCGGCGTCATCCCGGCGCTCCGGGGCCATCCCGCCGAGGCTCGTCGCCCCCGAGCCGCGGGCGAGCCCGAGCAGCACGGTCTCGGCCTGGTCGTCGAGGGTGTGGGCCAGCAGCACGGCGGACGCGTCGAGTCGCGACGCGGCCTCCGCGAGCGCGGCGCGACGGGCGGTGCGAGCGGCGGCCTCCGGCCCCTCCCCCGCGGCCGACACGTCGACCCGCACGACCTCGGCGGCGAGCCCGAGCCCTCGGGCGAGGTCTGCGGCGCGGGCGGCGACCGCATCCGATCCGTCCTGGAGTCCGTGATCGACCGTCACTGCGATCGCGCGCACGTCGAGGGCGACGGCTTCGAAGGCGACGGCCGTCGTGAGGGCGAGGGAGTCGGCCCCGCCCGAGAGCCCGACGACGACGGTCTGTCCGCGCCGGGGTTCTAGCGCGGTGCGGACGGCGCGGCGCACCTCGGCGGTGGCGGGGTCGAGTCCGGGTCGCATGTCACCACGCTACTGGCGAGGGCGGCGAGCGCCCGCCGGCACGGCTCTGCCAGAGCGCGCTTCCGGATCGGTTCCGCGCCTCCTTTCCCGGGTTCTGGCTGAGTCCTGCCCGCGGAACCGCCGAAGCGGGCCGACTAGGCTGTGTGGCGAATCCGCTGAACTTCCGAAGGAGCACAGGAATGGGCGCATACGACGCCGTCATCGAGATCCCGCGCGGCAGCCGCGTGAAGTACGAGGTCGACCACGGCACGGGCCGGGTCTTCCTGGACCGCGTTCTGTTCACGCCCATGGGCTACCCCAGCAACTACGGCTTCTTCGAGAACACCCTCGGCGAGGACGGCGACCCGCTCGACGTGCTCGTGCTGCTCGACCGCGACATCTACCCCGGCGTGCTCGCGAAGGTGCGCCCCGTCGCCGTGCTGAAGATGAGCGACGAGGCCGGCGGTGACGACAAGGTCGTCGCCGTGCTGGCGAAGGACCCGCGCTGGGCCCACATCCAGGACGTCGACGACATCGACGAGTGGACCAAGGGCGAGATCGGCCACTTCTTCGAGCACTACAAGGACCTCGAGCCCAACAAGTGGGTCAAGGTCGACGAGTGGGCGAACGCGGCCGAGGCTGAGCGCCTCGTGTCGGAGGCCTTCGCGCGCTTCGAGGAGCACGAGGGTCAGACCAAGACGCAGGGTGAGGGCCAGGCCCCGAACTCCCTCTGAGATCCCTCAGACGAAGAGAGCGGATGCGGCACCGGCCGCATCCGCTCTCTTTCTGTCTGGGTCTCCGGCTCAGAAGCCGACGCCGCGCGCCGCCATGAACGGCCGGGGGTTGACGGTTCCGCTCGGGGTGTAGACCTCGAAGTGCAGGTGGCAGCCGAAGGAGTTGCCGGTGTTGCCGACGCCCGCGATGACGTCGCCGGCGTTGACCCACTGGCCGCGCGACACGTAGATGCCGCCATTCGAGATGTGGGCGTAGCCGGTGCCGTAGCCGCCGCCGTGGTCGATGCGGATGTAGTTTCCGTAGCCGCCGTTGCCGCCGGCGAAGGTCACCGTCCCGGAGGACGCCGCGTAGATGTTGCCCCAGCATCCGGCGCCGAAGTCGGTGCCGTAGTGGAAGCTGCTCGCGCAGTAGCTCGGACCGCACTGGGCGTAGCGCTGGCCGTACTCGGACGTGATGCTGCCGCCGGCGGGCCGCACCCAGCCTGAACCGCCGCCGCCACCGCCACCGCCGCCTCCACCGCCCGGGCTCGGCGCCGGGTTGTTCTTCGCCGCCTCTTCGGCCGCGATGCGACGCTGTTCGGCGAGGATCCATGCACGCTCGGCATCGCGGCGCTGCTGCTCGACGACACCGGCCTGGTAGTCGGCGACGGTCTTCGCGGTCGTGTCCTTGAGCGCGGCCAGCTGCGCCTGCAGCGTGCCGAGGTTCTGGTTCTGCGCGTCGAGGGCGGCCTGAGCGGCATCCGCTGCGGCCTGCGCCTCCTGCATGGCCTGCTCGGCGGCCTTCTGGAGCTTGTCGCGCTCGTCGCGGGCGGAGGTGGCCTGCGCGGTGAGCGACTGAGCGGCGTTTCTGGCCGAGACGGCGGCCGCGTACACGTCCTGGTTGCGCTCGAGGAGCTTGTCCATCGTGCCGAGGCGGGCGAGCAGGTCGTCGGCACCGGCCGCGGAGCCCGCGAAGAAGAGCTGGAGCGACGTGTCGTCGCCTCCGGCCTTGTAGAGCTGGCTGGCGACGCGTCCCGCCTTGTTCGCCGCCTCCGTCGCCGCGGCGGCTTGGGTGTCGGCCTGCGACTGCAGGCTGTCGGCGCGGGCGGCCGCGTCGAAGTAGGCCTGCTGCGCGGTGAAGTACTCCTGCGACTTCTGGTCGGCGATCGCCTGCTTGGCGGCGACGTCGGCCTGAAGCTGCGCGATGAGCGTCTCGATGCGCTGGATCTCGGCGTTCTTCGCCGCTTCGTTGTTCTTCGCGTTCTGAACGTCATCCCACGAGGGATAGCCCTCGATCGCGAACGCACGAGGCTGGAGCGGGCCGGCCAGCGCAGCGAGTCCGACGACTCCGAGTGCGCCGGCTCCCAGGGCCACACGGCGGGTCATTGTGGGCCAGAGGGCGCGCTTCTCTTGGGCGGTGGGGCCGCAACCGCAGTCCTCTTCCGCTCCGGACAGATCTTCGGCAGACACAACAGCCCCTCATTCACCGGCCCAACACCGACAACACTAACAACATCAGTCACATCCGCAACGGGTTCCTCGAGCGCAGGATGCGGGCGGTCCCGCGCCATCCTCTCCCCTCATCGACGGCCCGCCGGGCAGCGACGCGCGCGGGCGTTCAGACCCGATTTCGCATTTGCTGGAACCTCGCCTATGCTTGCTCTTCGGTAAGCGTGAGCCCGAAGGGTTCATCCGGCCCCATCGTTTAGCGGCCTAGGACGCCGCCCTTTCACGGCGGTAGCACGGGTTCGAATCCCGTTGGGGTCACACAACCGAATACAATTAAACAAGCATGGCCCTGTAGCGCAGTTGGTTAGCGTGCCGCCCTGTCACGGCGGAGGTCGCGGGTTCAAGTCCCGTCAGGGTCGCTCTGAGCGACGGGCCCTTCTCGAAGGGCCTTTCGTTTAGGACGCGGCATCGCGTCGCCTCGCGCGATACGGATGCTGCGGGGCTCTGTAGCTCAGTTGGTAGAGCGCACGACTGAAAATCGTGAGGTCACGGGATCGACGCCCGTCGGAGCCACAAGGACCGTCGTTACAACGGTCCCAGAAACCCTCGCCTAGCTTTTACATGGCGGGGGTTTTGCTTTGCCCGGATTTGCAGGGATGCAGCTACCGTTTGTACGGTCGGCGGCCCCACGTCGACACTTCACGAGCTCTGCTAAGCGCCAGTAATCGCGGCGGATTCACCTCCGTCATGTTGACCTCGGCGATTTCCAGCCCAAAAATTCGAGAGGGCCGCAGTTCCACGCTTCGCAGCGTCCCGCCTCGTGTCCGAGTAGAGCTGCGTTACAGCGAGCGACGCATGTCCGAGGATGGCCTGAACATCGGGCGGTGAGACACCTGCGAGGAACAGGACGACGGCAGCCGTGTGGCGAAGGTCGTGCCAGTGCAGAGGTTCCTCGCCCGGCGGGAACGACTTCACGGTGTCCCGCACATTCGCCCAGTCGAGCGCCCTGCTGAGGTTCTTGGAGTTGATGTAGCCCCCACGCGGCCCCGGGAACAACAAGTCATGCGGCCCTTTGCCTTGCGCCGCCTCGATGATGATCGACACGAGGGGCTCGGCGAGCGGGACCATCCGGACACGACGGCCTTTCGTCGGTCCTACGACAAGCTCGCCGTTCAGGCCGGGGGAGGCAGTCCGAGCGACGTGGATAGTGCGCGCCGCCAAATCCGCGTCCCCGACTCGGAGGCCGGCAATCTCCCCGAGACGGCAGCCTGTGTAGAGCATCGCGAGGACGAAGCGACGGTATGGCCCTGACGTCGGCAGGGCCTCGATGAGGCGGTCGACTTCCGCGACCGTCAGCGCACGCGAAGACGGGTCAGATTCGCGGGCACGAGGGATCTCAGCTCCCTGGCACGGGTTCGAACCGATGAAGCCACCTTTCACAGCGACTCGACATATCGCCGAGAGCAGGCTCAAGGCATCGATTCGGGTGGAGCGAGCGCCCGGCCAGACGGCGAACTCAGCTTCGACATCGAGTGGACTGATCGAGGCGATCTCTCGGTGCGCGAATGACGGACCGACGCGCGTGTTCCATGCCGACTTGTAGGCGCGGCCGGTCCCAGGGCTGACCTTCGACAAGATCAGCGGCCAGTAGCGCTCTTTGAGCTCGCCGACCGTGATCACCGTGTCATCACCTCTCCGGCTCGTGAAGGGCCCATCCCTCCGCGCACGGTGCCGAGGTACGACGCGTACGTGAAGCTCGGGAAGTCCACTCGTTGCGCAGAACGTCCCGGTCCCTGATAGAGCCCGACCCCCTGGGGGAACGTGTGCACGGCGTCCGCGAGCTGAGCGGGGCAGAACGGGTGCAGCATGCGCACCGCCTCCTGATTGTCTACGCGGAGCGTCACACGAACGGCGTAGTTGGATCGTTCGTTCCCGCCGAGGACGGCCGCATCGGCGCGTTGGGCGATGGTGACGATGCGAAATCCGACCTTCGCTGACTCTCGCACGAGGCGTGAGACGTTGCGCCGAATCGCCGGCGCGAATCGCTGCCCCGCGCGCCGACCGGATGCGGCATCGTCGTCTTCCGCCGCGGCGATCAGACCCGGATACTCCTCCAACACGACGAGGACCAATGGGACATCCGGGGTGAAGGTTTCGATCTTGTCCTGCTCGAGCTCGAGAAGGAGCCGGAGACGACGGTCGAGCTCCGCCACCACCGCGTCGAGTGCGGCAACGTGCGCGCCGATGTCCGCACCCGTGATCGACCGCCAGTCCGGCCGCAGGTGGTCGCGCAGCGGATTCAGCAGCACTCCGGACGGATCCGCACCGGCGACAACGACCGACGATGAGTCGAGCGCGGCGGCAAGCAGCCGCATGACGAACGCCGACTTGCCCGAACGAGTCTGACCCTGCACGAGGATGTGGCTGGCCTCGGACACGAGGTCGAGGGTCACGGCCTCTCCCCTCGCATCCGAAGCCAGCCCAATCGGGAGGTGCTCAAGCACCGGCGCCCCCGACGACGATCTGCACCACACGGGCGGTCTCCTCGGTCGCCTCGAACGGTTCGGCAGCGGCGACGCCGAGAGCGCCTCGCAGCCAGCTCATGCGCTTCGACAACGGCGCCGCCCCTACCGGATACCGGACCACGAGCAGCAAGGCACCATTGTTGAGGCGACGCGCGCGCTGGATGCTCTCCGGCGCAACCGGCTCGCCGTTCTCGACACGCTGGAGGACTGCCCACATGAGGCCGACCACCCGCGCGAGCTGACGTCCGCCACGCGGCGTAATCGGGGCGAGCCCGACGACCCCCGATCCGAGCAGCAGCAGACCAGCCACCGCCGGCAGAGCACGATCCGCTGCAAGGCCGCTACTGAGGAGCAGCACACCCACCGCAGCGACGATGCCGACGAAAGCGAGCCGAGCGCGCAGGCCGCTCACGCCTCGCGGCCCTTCACCTGCGCCAGCGGGACGAGTCGGTCGCAGACGATGGACAAGGCCACCCGACCGTTGGACTCGTAGGGCGTCACCCAAATATCGCCGGCCGGGCAGAGCGCGACACCCAAGGGCAGCACTGCGGGTTCGGTCACCGCGATCGACACGCCGCGGTCCACCCCACCTTCCGGCCGAGCAACCACAACACCGGACGCATACGTCGGCTTGCCGTTGGGCGCCAACTTCGGCACTTGGTTGTCTCCAGTTCGGATGCGCGGCTCGCCCCCCATTCCCTGGGCACGGATGTTTCTCGCGGCCCACTCGCTATCCACTTTCAACATAACCATCATCGACTCCTTTGATATTTGTGCACATGTTTCATAGAGGCCCTCAAGCGAGAAGCCGGCGCCGGCGAGCGTATCACACATGTTTCATTTCATATACGTGCTTATGAATGACCCTGTCGGACTCGCGTAGAATCTGCCGCATGACGCTGATCACCGCGAGCGAAGCGTGCGCGGTCCTCAATGTCTCACTGCGGGCCATCGACCAGTTGTGGCAAGCAGAGTTGCTGACCGAGCCCATCCCCATCGGCCGGCAGAAGCTCTACGTCGAAGCCGAAGTCATAGCACTCGCCAATCGCGCGGTGATTCCCCGTCCCTATCCGCGCGCCTACGTCGTGCGGGTGCTTGCCAAGGCGAACGCGGATGATCATTCGCGCGCCTACAAAGGCTTTACGGCCGGTCTCTACGATCCGAGCGACCCGAAGCGCGACGCCGAGCATCGCCGTCTTGCGCTGGCGGGCTGGTGGCCTTGCCGCGATCCCGAGGCGCAAGTAGGTCATCCGCTCATTGCAACGCTAGCCGGCTTCGTTGTCGGGGCCTACCGCATCAGCGGGCCTGGACAGCGCAGCAATGGGCGTGTGATGTTCGACGTCGAACCGCTCGACCGCGACACCGCGAGCCTGCTCGAGAACCGTCGTCTTACACTGACGGGCGGACCCATCTCGCTCGAGATCGGCCCGGGCACGACCAACCCTTAGGACGCCTTTCCCGAGATCCTCTTTACAAGATCAAGGCCCACTAAGGACACGCTTGCAGCGAGCGGCACCGTCGCGTAACATGTGTCAAGCAGACCCCCTCCGCACACGTGGATCAAGGGGGTCTAGCTGTTTCTTGGCTAGACTTCACGCGGTGCGCGTGCCCGATCGCGCTCCGCCAGGAAATCTCCGTACCAATTCCAGGCGTACTCAGCCTTCTCGTACCGGTCAACAGCGGTGTAGGCGCACCACGCGACTAGATCTGCCATCTGGACGAGCTGGGACGAGGCGGATTCGAGCAGAAGCGCGTCTTCCAACACACCGCGATCCGACAACCTAAGCGTGCGATGGGCGCGCCTATAGATCGGATCCGCGCCGTTCCCATCCATGAATATCATCGCCAGGGACTCAGAGCCAGACATCTGCTCCTCGAGATCCATGATGAAGCGTTCGTACACTGCGTACTTGAGATCAGCAGTCCCAGCCGTCGGGTCCCGGCGGTATACGGCTCCAACGCGGAGACCCTCAGCACAGCGCAGGGTGTCCAAGCAGGCCAGAGCCACATCCCGCCCCAGGTCACGCCAGTAGATCTGTCCACCGTGGTCATATCTAGTCGGAATCTTCTTAGATATGCGGTCGCGGCCGTTGATGTAGTCCGTCGAATGAAGCTCTTGGGTAACTGGGATTCCCATCTCGCGCCACAGCTTCTTCCGCAAGTCGAGCCACGCCCGTAACACGGCGTGCCAGTGGTCCGGATGAAACTCGATCCACCCGTACACGATGAGCCCGTCTTGAGTACGTCCCGAATCATCCACATAGATGAGTCGGTCAAGGTTTCGCGCCACGTTCGAACTCTATCGGCCACAGTCAGGGGGCTGCCGCCCTGCGCGCTACGCGCTTCGGTTGCCCTCGGTCGGCGTTCCGCCGTGGCCTGATCCCGTGACCCGCGCGGCGCCGGGGGCAGGCGCGCCCACGCCGTGCGGCGTCGGGTTGCGCCTGACCCCGCCCCCTCACGAACGCACGTACTCAGACCACGTCGGTACGGCGCGGGATCGCACCGCGACGAGTGAGACTGCCGAGTACTGAGGGCACTCGCGGCGGAAGAACTCGACCGCTTCGGGGGCGCTGTCACTCAGCCCCGCGACCACACCCAGCAGCCTCGCGGGTGTCCGAAGGCGTCGCCTTCGTGAATGTCCCAATCGGGTCGCATGGCTGCGGCCTCGTCGTGGGATGCTCCCAGGAAGTCCATCGTGTCTCCGTTCGTTCAGGGCGCGGACGGTCCGCGCGCCATGACCTCGCGGCGCGCTCGCACCGCGACCTTCTCGACCGCCGCGGGCGCAGCCGGCACCGGCAGCGGCTCGTCCGGTGTCTGCTGTCGGGATTCCCACCAGGCGCGACGGCCTGCCCGCTGCGCGGTCCGGGTCAGCCCCGTAAACGACCAGCCCGGACGTGTCTTTGTGCGACGTGACGCGCTAACCACCTGCGCGCGTGACCCGTAGCGGCGGTGCACGAGGCTCGCGCAGTCCTGCGGAGCGCAATCAGGCGCGCAGCGCATCCGACGAGCGGCATCGCCCAGGGCGACCTGGTGTCGCCACACCGCGACCGGCACCTCATCCGCCCCGGTCGCGACATCCTTGAGGACGTAGTTCAGCGCTTTGGAGAGGTACCAGATCGTCTTGGCGCCGTCACCGTCCGCCCGGAACGCATCGCACTGCGCCTGCGGCCCCCACTCGATGACCGTCCCGTCGATCTTCGACACCGCAGTCGCGGCCCTCGCACGGTCCCGCAACGTCGCCGCAGTCGGCGCCTCAGCACTGGCGATACGGATGATCGCGTGGACGTGCAGCACGCCCCGGTCCTGCCACTCCCGCACGATGAAGAACTCGACCGACTCCCACCGGTCGCGTAGCGCCCGCCGCGTGCGGTCCCACAGCACACCCGAGTCACGGTTCCACGCGACCTGACCCGCATAGTCGTACGAAGCAGGATCGAGCGGCACACCACGCAACCCAGCATCCCGCGCAGTATGCACCGCACCACACCCACACCGCACAGGCGGCTTGCCGCCGTCGCGCGGCACCCGATGCACCCGCCCGAACGTCGGCGCCGTCAGCGTCAGCAGATAGAACCGGAAGTTCTCGACCGGACCATCGAACACACCCGAGCGCGCGATCGCCGCCCAGTCATTCCGATACAGCTCCGCGCACGACGCGCAGCGGCTCTTGATCCGCGAGCCGCACCGCATCCAGATGCCCGAGGCTGTCTTGATCGGCGCCGAGCAGCCGCGTTCCAGCACGCTCGCGCGCGCCGCGTTGTCTTCGGGGGTGCGTTCCGCCATGACGGCGCCGCACCGGCAGTTCGCCTGAAAATCGTGAGGTCACGGGATCGACGCCCGTCGGAGCCACAAGGACCGTCGTTACAACGGTCCCAGAAACCCTCGCCTAGCTTCTACATGGCGGGGGTTTTGCTTTTGCCTGGTGACAGGCGGATTCCGAACCACTCCCCTTGCCTATGGCCGGCCAGCGTAGAGCGAGCGCCACGCAACGAGACACGCAACACGCACGAGCGACAGCCGCTGGGTTGGGCCGGTCTGGGGCCGGTCGCGTCGCATTCTCTGTAGGTGGCGCTAGCTACTGTTCTGTCATGTCGTTTCCTGCATCTGTCCTGCGTGTGATGATCGCATCGCCATCCGATGTCCCCGAGGCGCGCGACGCGGTCGAAAGAGCAATCCACAGCTGGAACGACGCGAACGCCCGCACGAAGCAGGTGATTCTCCTTCCGTGGCGGTGGGAGACATCGTCGGTTCCGCTGCTCGGAGGCCACCCCCAGAAGCTCATCAACGGCCAAGGCGTGGACGACTCGGACATTGTCTTCGCGCTCTTTGGTGGCCGCCTCGGGTCACCGACGCCCGATGCAGTCTCAGGAACTGCGGAGGAGATCGATCGAGCGGTTGAAATGGGCAAGCCGGTCCACCTCTACTTCTCTACCGCTCCCCTCCCCAGCGACATCGACACAGCGCAGCTCGACGCTCTCCGCACGTTCAGGCAGGCGATGCAGGAACGAGGCCTACTGGGTGAGTTCAGCAACGTGGATCAGCTGAATCATGAGGTTTGGAAGGCTATCGAGCACGATCTCACTCAACTGCGCCTGGAGAACTCTCCACAACAGCGAGTCCGGACAGGTGTCGATCTCCTCGTTCAGCCGGGCAGCGAGCGCGAGTTGAACAGTTACGATTCGAAAGGCAAGCCGCGGTATCGGACCCGGCGCTGGCTGGAAATCGAGAACAGAGGCGATGTCGACGCCGAGCAAGTCGTTATTCGACCAGTAGGCGAAGACTCCGGCGTCATGCTGATGGCGGGAGGTAAGCCCACGGTCATTCACCGCGGCCAGTCTCGTCGATTTGCGATGGAACTGTTCGGCGGGGAAAGCGATCCAGTGGTAACCGTCAGCTGGGTCGAACACGGGGAGACGAGAGAAAAGGACTTCCACGTTGGCTGAGGTGCGGCGATAGCCGAGGCCCTCATCGCGTAGTGCTCCTCAACCCGCGGTGAGCTCAGGGTGAACATCAGGGCAGTCGGCGAGGCAACAGCCACACAGGGGATGCGCGGCAGACCCAGCATCCGCGTCGCTCTCGCACGCGCACTTCTCGCACGAACAGCGGGTGCCGCGCACGGGCAGATTCAACTCCGTGCGCCGGGCGTCACTGACCTCGGACGCGAAAACGAGGTGATACTCGACTCCACCAAGCACCACTACGCGGTCCTGCTCAAGATTTTTCATAACCGGGCAGGATAGCGTCACGCCCACCGAAGAACATTGGTAGATCCGCGCGGGTACACCCTGGCGCCATGAGATCAGCAACCCTGCTCGCCGTCTTCGTCTGACAACCGGGAGATGAGTTCGTAGTCGTCCTCGTCAATCAAGCCGACAATGAGGGCGTACTCGACGGCGTCGAAGCTGTTCGGCCGCGTCTCCCAGTCATCCGCGAGGCCGGTCGTCCTGTACTGCGGCTCGTATGTCCATGAGCGAAGCGTGCTCACCAGTTCTTCGCGCGAGATGCCGCCCCTCGCTGCGGCGCGGACTACATCCATTGCGGTCGCGAACTGCGACTCTGACCCGCTCACATCACCACCTCCAAATTGCATCGGGGACCTCGGCTCCAACGATGAGCGAGAGCTTCCGCTTGGTCTTGTCGAGCGTGTTCCCCAGGGTCGCGCGGTCGTCGGACCGGATAACGAGCTCGGGATACCCGTCGAGAGTCACCCATCCGCTAAGCAACGTCAGGTCGAGATCCCACTCGGTGCTCGACAGCTCGCGGTAGCGTTCCCGAGAACGCTCGATGTCTGCCTCGGCGTCCGGTCGGTCCCACCCGTTCACTCGGCACAGGGTCGCGATGACGGACTCCCACCGGTCATTGAGCTCTGCGAGCCCCGAGTGCTGCGTTTCGTGGCAGGCGCCGCACAGCGCGATCACTCCCGCGAGCCGTTGCACGGCCAGAGACGCCGCTACTTCGAAAGCCCAGATCTCGTGACAGTCCGGGTTCCGCGTGCCCTCGCCGTAGAACGACGGCTGATCACACACCTCGCACACTCGACCGGCGCGCTCTGCAGTCATACGACTTAGCGCTACCCACCTGGACGTCGGCAGGATCGCTCGCAGGTTGGAGCCCCATACGCTGCCTGGCAGCCGGTCAGCGCCAAGCGTCATGGTGCCGTCTTCGTTCCGGATGATCATAAGTCGCCGCCTCTCTCAGCTCGACCGAGGCCTGAGCCGAACAGCGAGTCGATTGCGGCGGCCGCCCGCTTGGCGACGTCGGACCGAGCGCGGCTATATCGCTCGGTCATCTGCATGCTCGAGTGCCCGAGCACGGCCTGGACGTCGTTGGCCGAGGCGCCGGCATCGAACAGCATCGTGGCGAGCGTGTGGCGCAGGTCGTGGAGCCGGAGGTCGTCGCGGTGCAGCTTCGCACGGAGGGTCTTCCAGTCGATCGCGCGGCGCACGTTCGAAGCGTTGATCCGCCCGCCGCGAGGACCCGTGAACACGAGGTCGCCGCGATGCTTGCCAGCCATGGCCTCGGTCAGCGGCGCAACGAGCGGCGTAGGGATCGGCACGTCGCGCTCCTTGTGGCTCTTCGGCGTCAGCTCGACCCCGCGCCCATCCGCGCCGATGCTGAATGCGCGGCTCACGTGGATCGTCCGATGCGCAAGATCGACGTCTTCCATGCGCAATGCCGTCGCCTCGTTGGCGCGCATACCGGTGTAGACAAGAGCGGCGATGTAGCGCCTGTAGTGCGCGTCATCGATCGCTGCCAGCAACGTCGGCACCTCCGCAGCAGTGAGCGCGCGAGATCGCAAGCTGGTTGCCGACTCTGACTTCGGACGTCTGGCGAGACGCGCCTGGTTCAGCGGCACCAGGTGCGCACGCACGGCGCCATCGAGCAGACGACTCAGCACCGAGAGGGCATCGATCCGCGTGGAGGTACTCCCCTCCCACCCGGCGATCGCCTCCTCGATGACTCCCGCAGTGAGCTTCTCGAGCTTCATGTGTCCGAGCCACGGCTTCACGCGCAGCCGCCACCCACGCTCATATGCCCGCGCCGTGGACGCACGCACGCTGCCCTCGATAACCGACCAGTGCCGCGAGTGCCACTGAGTCAGCGTCATGTCGCCGTCGGGGTAGCGGCGAGTGAGGGTCTCAGCGCGGAGCTTCTTCGCCTCTGCGAGCGTCTCAACGTAGGTCGATCTCTCGCGCTGCTCGCCGTTCAACCCGATCGCCCAGACGCGCACCTGGTACTTGCCGCGATCCTTCCGGAAACGGATACCCTCGGGCAGCGGGCGCCGCGTCTTCGGATCGATCCGCTCGGCTCGTTCAGCGGACACCGCGAGTACCGCCTGCCTCGAGGAACGCTGCGACGGTCGACGCCCGCCACAGCATGTGCTTACCCATGTGCGCGTCGGGGAACGGAAACCGGTTCTGACGCCGCAGCGAGTCGAACGTCGACAGCGGCACGCGGCAGAGCGAGGCCGCCTCGCGGCGCGTCAGGTAATCGTTCTGCTCGGCGTGATTGGCGACGTATGTCTCGGGTTCGTCAACGAGCGTGTGAGTGGTCATGTCGTGCTCCTTTCGGTGGGTGGGGTGTTGCGATCTCGTGCGCGATCGCGGCGCCACTGGCGGGCGGCATCCGCGGCTTCTCTCGCGAGTGCTTTGTCGCCGTCGGTGAGCCAGCCCATGCCCGCATACGCCCATGAGCCAATAACGAGTACCTCGTCGGGGCTGGTCGCCTCGGTCGGCTTCGTCTTTGCGAGCAGGTGCTTGAGGCGCCAGGTCCGTCGTGCGCCACGGAGCGATCCGAGCGTCACGGAGTAACGCCGCGACTTCGTCGAGAAGTGACCTCGGAAGCCGAGCATCCCGTCCCAGCGATGCAGCTGCTCGTACGGTCCGTCGGGATCGACGACAGCCGCCAGCTCGCGAACGGTCGACTTGATGCGCTTGATGTGATCACGGCCGGCGCCCGTTGGTTCAAGGTCTTCGGTCGCTTTGGTGGCGTACTTCGCGATGTAGGCGGCCACAGCGCGGTCGGACAGTGCACCGTCAAGACCCTCGCGACGCACGATCGGCCGCACGTCGAACTGCTTGCCCCAGGTGAGCGTGCGAGTCCTGGCGTCGCCAGGAAGTGGAGCCGCAGCGACGCTCGTCTTCCTCACAGCGGACTGGATCGCGGTCACCAAGTGATCGGTCGTCACTGCGGCCGACGGCGCCGGGAAAGGGAGCTCGGAATGGATGCCGTCGAGCCGGATGATGGCGTGGAAGTGGACGACTCCCCGACGCTGGAACTCGGCGACCTTCGCGAACTGCAGCCGTACGACGCGGGCCGCTGCGCGCTGCGTCATGCCGAGCGATCGAGCCAGCTCGCGGCGCAGCCGGATCGTGAACCGACGCCACAACTCGGGCGCGTGGTACTGCCAGACGACGTGACCGACGTAGTCGTAGCACTCGGCGCACACCGCATCGCCCCGCTGCGGATCGTCGTCGTCATGGTGGCAGCGGCATCCTCTCGGCTTGCCGTGTTCGCAGACGCCGGTGCGACGGTCGACGGCGGTCGTGTGAACGGCTCCGAACGACGGGGCTGTGAGCGTGAGGAAGACCATCGGGTGCTCGGCGACCTCCTCTGGCACCTCCTTCATCCCACCCGCAGCGCCGGCCATGATCATGTGCCAGGTGTCGCCCTTGTACTCGTGACTGCAGGACTCGCAGCGTGTGGCCCGTCGATTGCCGCACCGAGTGAAGGTGACGCCGTCAGGTTCGCTCGTCGACGAGTACTCCGAGAGGATCTCGCCGGATGCCTCGTGGAGCGTCGTCGAGGATCCGACGAGACGCACCGGGTTGAGGCAGTAGCCCGTCGAGGCGACGTTGTGCATCCAACGGTCGTACTCCTCGCTGCGGAGCCGCCGCGCGACGGACTCATCGAGACGCATCGGTCACCACCATCACGGGCACCGCGCAGCCGATCGGGTAGGTCAGGCCCATGAACGGGTCGTCGTACCAGGCGATGCGGCAGATCTCATCGCTCTCGCCGGTCTCGCGGCGCAGCTCCTGCCACTTGATGATCGCTGCATCCGAGCAGGAGTTGTTCGCGATGGTCGGCCCGTAGTCGTCGAGCAGACTGTCATCGACGGCGGGCGCGTCGTATCGTGCGACCTCGAGGATGGCGGCGCGGTCCCACTTCTCCCCCAGGTTGCAGGGCGCAAGAACGTCAGCGGGGCGTGTCCCGGTCGTCTGGCGGCTTGGGGTGGGTGACGGGCTCCCAGTCGGCGCCGCACAGCCCGACAGGACGAGCGCCGCGACGAGGCCACCGATGGCGGCCGATGCGAGACCACGGATGCTGTTCATGATGCGGTTTCCTTTCGTGAGGTGCGTCGCGGGGTTCGCGGCGCACGGGGTGAGCGCGGCTGACGCTCTTCGGAGGCGGGTGGTTCGGGGATGACGACAGGCACCTGCCGCGGTGCGGCATACCGTGACGAGACGTCGCGGATCATGTCGTCGGTGATCAGTCCGGCGCGGACACGCTCGGGAGGGCGGCCATCTTCGGGCAGGACATAGGCGACGCCGGGAGTGGTCGGCGAGATCTCGTGACAGCGTGCACCTGCCGCCACGGCTCCGTCGCCGAGGACCATCGCGGTCTCCATGCGGTCGCGCAGTCGGAGCCCGACCGTCTGAGTGAAGAGGCCGCGCGCCGGCAACGTCTCCTTGCGCGGATCCTGGAGACAGGCGAACACGATGAAGCCGACAGCGCGGCCCTGTGAGGCGAGAGTCGCGAGCGCCGAGTTTGCCCGGCGGAGCAGATCTCGATCGGTCTCGTAGGCGGTGAGCGCCGCGAGCTCGTCGATCAGCACGACGATCGTCGGGATGTCGAGGGTCGCGACATGCTGTCGGGTCTTGCCCGCGAGATCCTTCGCTCGCTGCTGCATCGCGGCGACGGCATCCTCGAGCAGAATCACCGAGCGCTCAGCGTCGGCGGCAAATCTCGTCAGCAGCGAGCGCCCGAGAGCGAGTTCCATGCCGCCCTTGCGGTCAATGCCCCAGACCTCGACGAGGCCGCTGTGGATGGGTTCGGCGAGTCCCAGGAGCAGACCCCAAACCAGCGACGCCTTACCACTGCCAGACGCGCCGGCCACAAGGGTGTGCGGGCC
This sequence comes from Microbacterium sp. RG1, assembly GCF_005347485.1. NCBI lineage: Bacteria > Bacillati > Actinomycetota > Actinomycetes > Micrococcales > Microbacteriaceae > Microbacterium > Microbacterium sp. RG1. The sequence goes on from NZ_CP034121.1 coordinate 2,321,572, forward strand.
GAGGCGAAGCGACCACAGTGCGCCCGTTGTGTCTCGACCCATCGGGACCGTCCTGCCATCCCATGTCGCCGGCAGGTCGAGAGAGAACGCGAACTCGAGCGCATCCACGAACCCCAGCCGCAGCACCATGGCGCCGATGTGCTCGCCGTGGACCGTCGCGCGGCGCGCACCGAAGGCCTGCGCGAGAAGATCCGCCTGAGCCTGCAGGTGCTCACGGCCGAGTCCTTGCGGAAGGGCGACGCCGACCGCACAAGTCCAGCCCTCCCACACGGGGGTGCTGATTGCGGGAACCACCATGCCGCGCGTGCCATAGCTGGGGACGCCGAGGCCAACGCGCATCGAGACGCCGGGCCAACTCGCGAGGATGTTGCGCGAGACATCGCGCCTCCACTTGTCCTCGGGACGGCGCGGCATCCGGAGCGCCGTCACCGTCAGCCAAAGTCCGAGCAGGAGGACAAGCGCCAGGCATCCGACGTTGAACGCAACCTGCACGGCCGGCACCGGCGGCAGCCATGAGATGACTACGACGATCGCCGCGACCCACCACCAGCGACGCAGGAGGATGCCGAACTCGTCGCCCCAGCTATGCAGTTCGCGCGGCACGGTGATCCGCATTACTCGGCACCCCGCGGCTTCGGTGCCGGCTTCATCTCGCGGGCGCGGAGCGAGTAGGCGACACGCGGACGCCCCTGCCCCTCCTTGACGTACGGCGTCACGGTGAGCCCCTCGAAGACAGCGGGGCGGAACGGCAGACCGTTCAGCTCAGGCGGCAGCTGCGGCTCGGAGATGCTCGCGATCTTGACGGTGACCTCGCCCTGACCCTTCTTGGCGTCGGGGTCGGCGTCGATCACACGGACCTGCCAGAGCGGGTGGCCGGAGTTCTTGTCGAGGTCCTGCCCCTGCCGCTCGCCGTCGTCCGACCACTTGACGATCGGCTCGACCTCACCAACGACGAACGCACCGCGTGGGAAGAACGCGTCGAAGCTGACCGGGATTGCTGACTGGATTGCCATTACTCGTTCCTCTCAACTGGTGAACTTTTTGCTCACAGGAACAGCATCACACTTCCCGCTCATGCAGTCAACCTTTTTCTCACTTTGTGCTTCTGGTGTCTCTACGCGCAGAAAAACGGCACACGAGTAAGCTCGGAGCCGTGGAGGGGTCACCATGAGCGAACTACCGGCGCTGCCGACGTGGGGCGTTGTTCCCGACCCGGTTCGCAACGTCCTCCAGCGACTCAAGGAGCGAGCCGCCGCCGGGGTCGAGGCAATGGACACTCAGAAGATCAGCGGCGAGACCCCGCAGAACCACGACGAAGCGTTCCTGCAGATGTCGTGGGCAGCCGAAGCCGCCGATCGCGCCACACGGGACTATCGCAGCGTCTTCAACGCCTACACGCACAAGTTCCACCAGCCGAAGCCGCCGATCGGCGAACTCGCTGCAATGCAGGGAGCGATCACACAGTCATTCGCGAAGCGGTACACGCCGAAGACCGTCGAGGCGATCGAGGCATTGCTCTCTGAGGAACCCAACCTCGACGCGATCCGTTCGGGCATCCGCGCCCTCGGCTTCGAGGATCTCCGCGGTATCTCCGACGCGCTCGACCGAGCGATGGCGGCCGCCGAGTCTGAGCGTGGCTTTCACCCATGGCTGCCGGCGGCCGACAAGGCTCGTGCCGCGAGCCGCGCCCTACAAGACCTCGGCGACGACGAGCTGTGAGAACTTTCTTTACTCGTTCAAGGCCGGCCTGACGGCCGGCATCGGAGCTGCTGTTGGCCCGTCTGCGGTGCGTCCGGTCCTCGCTCCGCTGCGGTCCGGGCGCTCCTCACGGTCCAGCACCAGCTCCGCGAGGGCACTTCGACGCGTCATTCCTGGATCGTTGCGTTCAGCGATGCGTCGTGTCGTGTCGTGTCGTGGGCGGCACTTCAATGGCCATCAACTGCGCTTCAGTAGTCTGATCGTGTGCCCGATCTGACAGCAACCCACGTACTGACGACGGATGCCGTGCGCTGGGGAATCGAGACGCTCGGGCTTCGCAAGCTGCACCCCACTTTCGTGGTCTACCTCTACCTCCGCGCAAAGGCGCGATCAGGCACGCTCTCCGATGCATCGGCCACGTCTGATGAGCTGCTGTCTCTCATCCGGATGCCCGGCAACCCCCGCAAGCCCTACTACTTCCCCCTAATCAGCCGTGGCCAGCGGGCCGATGGGCTGCTTCACACCTTCTGGCGAGCGCCGAACATCGCGGGTAGTTGGTCACCGGGTTCGATCCATCGTCAACAGAGCGGTGCCTGGCTCGGGACCGAAGACGGGGAGTACGCGATGCCGAACGATCACACCGAGCTGGCGTTCAATCAGATGCTGTTCGGGGAACCAGTCTCGGCGCTCGCCCTCGGCGCATACTTCCTGCGTAACGACGGCTTCGTTCTCACTGGGACGCCGACTCCCGAGGATCTTGTAGCCGGGTTCCGCGTCAAGTTCGACTTTCCGAGCGAGGCGGAGGATGACTTCCAGCGGCTGTTCACCAGCCAAGGCCCGGACGATGACTTCGCCTGGTTTGAGAAGTACCCTCAGTCGACGGTCGAGTTGAACGCGGAGGAGGAGACGGATGTTTGATTCCCTCGTTCCCAACGTTCGACTGCTTGAAGCTGACGACCTAGGAATCGGAGTCCATGCAAAAGCTGAAGCTGGACACGCATCGTCGGCGCCCGATGCGCCGGTGGTGACCGACGAGCATCCGCGCGTCCGCGAAATCGTGCGACTCGCAGGCATCTATGGGGGCGTTATTCTGACCGGCCCGCCCGGCACCTCCAAGTCCTTCTTTGCGGCCGCGGCCGCGGCGATGCTCGCCGGGGACAAGAGTCGATACAGCTTCGTCCAATTCCATGCGAGCTATCAGTATGAAGACTTCATGGTGGGCTACAGCCCGACAAAGTCGGGCTTCGAGGAGAAGACTGGCCCGTTCCTCAAGCTTGTAGACGCCGCCACACGAGACCCGGAACACACCTACGTGCTGGTGATCGATGAGCTATCTCGGGCCGACGTCGGCAGAGTTTTCGGCGAAGCGCTTACGTACGTTGAGCGAAGCAAGCGGGAGCTCCCCTTCCTCATCGCGAACGGGCGCGAGATCAAAGTGCCGTCCAATTTGGTCATCCTCGCGACGATGAATCCGTTCGATCGTGGCGTCGACGAAGTTGATGCGGCGTTTGAAAGACGGTTCGCAAAGGTCTCAATGGAACCGGATCGTCTTCAGTTGCTTTCGATCCTTGGCGACAGCGGGCTCGAGGACGCGGTGCAACATCGCGTCGCCGGTTGGTTCGGCAAGGTGAACGGGCTCTCGAAGACAAATCCAGCGGCAGCCGTCGGGCACGCTTACTTCGCCGGGATCACGGACGAGTCTTCGCTGGCCGACCTGTGGGACTATCAACTCCAATACGTCGTGGATCGGGCGTTCCGTCGTGACCGCAACACTGGAACCGAAGTCGAGGCGGCATGGAAGCGGATATTCGACGACGCAACTGATGACGGCGATGGTGCGAGCGCACTCGCAGGCAACTGATGCCCACTGACCGCGATGTCCTCGTCGTCGAGTGCGAAGAGTATGAGCATGTCGACGTCGACAGCTCACTCTGGGTCAGCGATCGACACACAATCGTCCTGAACTCCGAGATCGATGGTCGAGACGTACTGCGCGCCAGCTTCCGGGGCGGAAAGCTGCAGTTGCAGGCGACATCGTACGTGGGCGTTATCCCGCTCAACCAACATGTCGTGCTGCGCGTTCGCCCTCGCGTTCCCCTCGCCAACCTGACACGCATGGTCATCGAAACGGGGCACAGCGTTCTGCCCCTCCGTGCGTTTCGTGAGTACGCCGGCCGCGGAAATGCTGACGACTGGACGATGGACATCTACGCGGACACTCTTCTAGATCATGTTGACACCATCCTCGACTCAGGAATGATGCGCGTCTACCGCCGACTCGAAGGCGAAGGACACTACCCGCACGGGCGGATTGAGGTAGCGCGCACGGTTCAACGTTTCGCTGCTCGTGGCATCCCGAATAAGGCCGCATTCTCCTGGCACGAACGCTCCGTCGACGTTCCGGCAAATCGCTGCCTCAAGACCGCAATGGAACTCGTGCTGGCACATCTCCTGAAGGAACGCGACCAGCCGCGAAAGGGCGATCGAGCGAAGGTCAAGCGCCTAGCCGGACAGCTCGCCGCGTTCGACGAGGTGGGCGAGGACGTCGACCTTCGATTCCTAGAAGATCCCGAGGTACGAGGTGATGTGCCGCTCCCGGACCCGCGCGCATATTATCGACCGGCGCTGGATCTTGCGCTGCTCGTGGTACGCGGGCGGGGGATCGCACTCGAGATTGGAGGCGACGACGTGCGGATGGGATCACTGCTCATCGACACGAACAAGCTCTTTGAGAACTTCGTGCGTGTGAGTCTCGCTCGGCGTTTCTCCTCTCAAGGCTGGGCCGTCGAAGTGCTCGATGGCAATAAGGAGGGCAAGGTCGAGCTCTACGATGCCCCCGACCCAGGGCCGAATCTGTTCGGCAAGCCGCTCGACGCGCTCGCACGCATTGATGCAGGCGCCGCACAGCCGGATATCGTACTGCGCGATGCAGCCGGCAACTTCCCACTCATCGCTGAAGTCAAGAACACTGTCCACGGTAAGGACGCGCAAGCGAAGGACGTCCTACCTGAGCGAGGCGAGGTGGAGCAAGCAGTTACGTACGCTCTACGCTACGACCTGACTTTTACCTTGCTAATCCACCCGTGGATCAAAGGCTCCAAAGGTCTCGTTTACGTCGGCCGCGTCCGCACGGTTGATGTTTACGACTATCGGCTTGACCTATCTCAAGATGCCGGCATCGACACGGCGCTAGAAAACCTTGCGAGTGTAGTGGCGCGACTCGCCGGGATAACGAACTCTACAACTTGACGTCGTGCTCATTCATGAGCGGCACGAGGTCAACGCCGATGGCGTCGTATCCCATACTGACCGCCGTCTTGAGCGTCGTGCCGGTGCCCATGAACGGGTCGAGGACAACACCACGAGCAGGTGAATTGTGACCGCAGTCGGTCCACCCAGTCGTCACCTTCTTGGCGAATGTGAACTCGCGGAAATACCCACCGAGCGCTTGCTTGGCCTCGGCGGCGAGTCGCTGAACTTCGGACGAGTTCCGACCGGTGCCGTTCTGAACCCTGAGCGCCTTGCCCGCGTCGGACACTCCTGTTGCCTGAATGGCCCGGATGTGTTCCGGCGTGAGCCCATGTAATTTGGCGAGTTCCATCGCCCGCCTTGCCTGCGGGCGAGTTGGATCGAGCTGGTCAGTGCGCTCTGTCACGCGACGACGGGGTTGGCCACACTGGGAGCAGTACTGCGGCGGCGCGCCAAGCGTAATAGCGCGACGCACGATCTCTTGGGGGTAGGGAGCGAGATGCGAGCCCATGTTTCGTTCTGGGTTTATTGTCCAGACGTCCCCGGGGTTAGCCCCGTTGCCGTACTCCTCCGAATACCCCTGAAGGTCGTAGTAGTACGAGTCGCGCGTGGTGAGGTGAATGATGTACTCGTGTCGATTGACGAGTCGGTTCTTCACCGGGTCAGGCATTCCAGCCGTCTTCGCCCAGATGATGCGGTTACGAATACGCCACCCCTGCTTGATGGCGTTGTACTCGATGCCGGCCGGCACACCGACGAGAGATCTGCGGTAATAAGTATCCCCAACATTGAGGAATATGGAACCGGAGGGACGCAGCACTCGCTTCCACTCGGCGAGACATTCCATGATTGCCGCGATATAGCCGTCAGGCGTGGCTTCCAGGCCGATCTGATCGTCGTGACCGTAGTCGCGCTTCTGCCAGTACGGCGGCGAGGTCACGATCAGGTCCACAGAGTGGTCTGCGAGGTTTGTCTCTCTCGCGTCTCCTCTGACCACCTGCATCGTAGCGGGAGCGAGCTTCGCCTCCCAGCTGTCGAGCGAGGTGATTGAGGCCGTGCCGAGGTTCGGGCGGCGCCCTTCGCCCTCCTCAGCGGGCTGGGGGTTTGTGGATGTGGCGCCCATAGTCCTCAATCTTGCCGTGTGCGTAGTCAGTCCAACCTTAAGGAAGGTCGCCGACGTTCGCCTACAGCCTCGCCGAGCCAGTTGATGCTGCCCCCTGTCGCGTCCGTTAGGCAGCGCGAAAGACCGGAGAGGCCGCATCGAGACGGCCCGCAAGGCTGACGCTCCAACTGGTGCGGGGCCTGGTTGGCGCGTCGGTCGCACGCTCCAACTGTCGTTGTTCATACTCCTCCACGCTCCAACAAAAGTCGCTCTTCTGTTGTAGTTTGGACCTGTGGATGCAACTCGATTTGTAGATTCCGCGTTCGGTAACGCAACGCGCGAACCCGGCAAGAAGGACTCGTTCGTCTATTACCTCCCCAAGCACATTCCTCGTCAACTCGATCTGCCAAGCACAGTGGTGACGTCGCTATCCGAGGCGGACGCCGCGCTCGGCCACCTGCAGGGGCTCGGCATGCTGATCACCGACCCCAGCCTCCTCATCGGCCCGTACCTTCGCCGCGAAGCCCTGGCCAGCTCTCGCATCGAAGGAACTCAGGCATCGCTCTCAGATGTCTTCCAAGCTGAGGTTGATGCCGACGCGCGCAACGACGACACCGCCGAGGTACAGCGCTACCTTCAGGCAACCCGCCAGGCGTACGAACTAGCAGCGACACTTCCAATCACACAGCGTCTCATCCTTCAGGTGCACGAAACACTCCTGACAGGAGTGCGAGGCGAGGAAAAGTCCCCCGGCGAGTTCCGGCGATCCCCGGTGTGGGTGGGCCGCGCAGGAGCTACACCGGACACCGCGACATTCGTCCCACCACTGCCCCAACACCTCGGCGACCTCCTCGCAGACTGGGAGCGATTCGTCAACGACGACGGTCGCACCCTCCCCGCGCTCATCCAGGCAGCACTGATGCACTACCAGTTCGAGACGATCCACCCGTTCCTTGACGGTAACGGGCGAATCGGGCGACTGCTCATCAACCTCCTGCTCATGGAACGCCAGCGCCTACCACTGCCCTTGCTATATCTCTCGAACTACTTCGAGACCCACCGCGACGAGTACTACGAGCGACTGCAGGCCGTGCGCGAAAGTGCCGACATCGAAGGCTGGCTCGTATTCTTTCTCGACGCTGTCCGCGCCCAAGCAGACGATGCCGTCACCCGCTCCAGGCACCTCATCTCCATCCGCGAGAGCTACCACTCAGAGGCGATCAAAGAGCGATCGAGTCTGCCCCGGCTCGTAGACATCATCGTGCGCAACCCCTTCGTGACCGTGAAGTCCGTACAGGACGAGCTCGAGCTAACGAACCAAGGAGCCCGGAACCTGATCAAGAACGCCGAGACACGTGGCTGGCTTCGGTCGCTCGGCACCCACGGGCGAGGAGGTCGCGAGCGCTGGTACTCACCCGCGATCTTCGAGGTCATCGACATGCCGATGAGCTACACCAACGAGTAGCCACCGGGCCGGTCACGGGCCGGGAACCCGGCTGAAACCACCCGATACCTGCCGTCACCAACGAGCACGACTTCCGCACAATCACGCGGCAAACGAGCACTCGTGAGCACCCACAGACCTGCCGCATACAACTGAAAATCGTGAGGTCACGGGATCGACGCCCGTCGGAGCCACACGGACCGTCGTTACAACGGTCCCAGAAACCCTCGCCTAGCTTCTACATGGCGGGGGTTTTGCTTTTGTCTGGTGAGACTGGCTTTTGCCCCGTTCGCCCCCCGAGCCGAAACGCACCCGGCTCACACGACGCATCTCCAATGTGTTCGGCGGTCAAGATCGCGCGCGATGGCACACGGCCGCAGTAGCTTTGGCCACCGTGAGCAGAAACGTCTTGGCCTACGGGTTGCCACCATCGATCTTGGATGCCCTTCACAGGGCAGTGCCAAACGGATTCGAGCGTACGTCCGACCGGCGCTGGGTGAGCGAGCCACGAAACGAGATCAGGCGAATCCTCGAGTTCCAGACGATCAAGGGTGCGCAGTACTCAGCGAGGTGGGGGTTCGGCGTCGACTTCGTACCGAAGGTCCGCGGCGGCCGCCCCTCGTGGAAGAGGACCGCCAAGAGCGCCGACTTCGATGTCACCATCGACCCGATCGATGACGCGGGCGGTGTCCCGCGGTGGGGCTCCATCGTCGCTACCGACTCCGGGCGACACGTCGACGCAGTGGCTCGAGACGTCTGGTCGAAGGCTTCTCAAGACTTCTCCCGCGTGGTCGCTGTTGCAGACCTGCTCGATGTCATGAACGCCCGAGCCACCATGACCTTCCGGAGATTCGGACCGCACAACTATGTCCAGACGGATCTCACCCGCGGACTCCTGCAGATCGCTGTCGGGGACCTCGATAAGGGCATGGCCCTCGTGGGCACGTTCTGCGAGCGATTCGACATCAGTCAGGATCACCCCGTCCTCATACAAGCCATCGCGCATGCGCGCACGCTCTCTGCTCAGACGGCACAGTGATGCGCCACTGATGACTCGACTAATGCAGCCGCAGCCCGTCGAGGAGGAGGCGGACCATCGCGTTCGGAGAACCGTCGGCCGACGGCGCACGGTGACTGAGGTCGCCGATCGCCTGCAGCAGCTGAATCGGGTCGACGCCTGAGCGCACCTCACCCGCATCCACCGCCGCATCCAGGAGCATCCGGATGGCCGGGCCCAGCTTCGCGATGAGGTGGGCCGGCAAAGACTCGAACGCGGGATCTCCGGAGATCAGCGCCGCTGAGAGGCCCTGCTTCGTGGCCACGAACCGGGTGAACCGCTCCACCCACCGGTCGAGGGCCTCGCCGGGCGGGAGCTCGTTCAACAGTTCAGTGGCAACGGCGGCCGTGGCGTCGATCTCCGTCGTGAACACGGCGGCGACGAGTTCGGCGCGGTTCGGGAAGTGGCGGTAGAGCGTTCCGACCCCGACGCCGGCCTCCGCAGCGATCTCACGCGCGGGAGCATCGACGCCCGCGCGTGCGAAGACGACACGGGCCGCCTTAAGGAGCGCGGCCGAGTTATGTGCCGCATCCGCACGGGGGCGACGGGGCGCAGGGGCAGCGGAGTCCGTGGGCACGTCGCTGGGACCTCCTTGCCAAACGGAACAGCGTTCCGTATTGTGAGCGAGAGCGGAACGTCGTTCCGTATTTCACACACTAGCGGAGGATCCCATGCAGTACCGCACCCTCGGCCGCACCGGCATCAAGGTGACCCCCTACGCCCTCGGCGCCATGATGCTCGGCTCGTACGGCAACCCGGACCGACAGGAGGGCATCCGGATCATCCACCGCGCCCTCGACGCCGGCATCAACTTCGTCGACACAGCGGATCGCTACGGCGACTCCGAAGAGGTGGTCGGCGAAGCGCTCCGCGGTCGCCGAGACCAGGTCGTCCTCGCCACCAAGTTCTACGGACCGGTCGACGACGACATCAACCATCGGGGCGCGTCCCGCCGCTGGATCATGGATGCGGTCGAGCGCTCACTCCGCAACCTCGGCACCGACTACATCGACCTCTACCAGCTCCACCGCCCCGACCCCGACACGGACATCGAGGAAACCCTCTCCGCACTGACGGATCTGGTGCGCCAGGGCAAGGTCCGCGCGATCGGAACCTCATCGATGCGCGGCTCCGAGATCGTCGAGGCGCAGTGGGTCTCCGAGCGCCGCGGCTTCGAGCGCTTCCGCACGGAACAGCCGAACTACTCGATCCTCGACAGGGAGATCGAGCGCGAGATCCTCCCCGTCGCGCAGCGCTACGGAATGGGCACGCTCGTCTACAGCCCGCTCGCCGGTGGCGCGCTGTCCGGTAAGTACCGGGCAGGCCAGAGCAACGACAACTTCCGCGCCGGCACCGGCATGCAGCACTTCCGCGACGAGCGCCGGCTCGCCACGATCGAGCAACTCGTCGCGCTGGCGGACGAGGTCGGCCTCCCCCTCTCGCACCTGGCGATGGCGTTCACTCTCGCCCACCCGGGAGTGACCTCGGCGATCATCGGACCGCGGACGATGGAGCAGCTGGAATCCACACTCGCCGGCGCGGAGGTCGCCCTGTCGGACGAGGTGCTCGACCGCATCGACGCCATCGTCGCCCCCGGCGAGAGCGTCGGCGAGATGGACATGGTCTACCGCGGACCGGAGGTGGGCGACGCCGCGCTGCGTCGGCGACCCGTGTCGGAGCGCATGGCGGGTTGAGCGGATGCCGGCGGCTGGGGCGTTTCGTCTCGCTGCGCTCGCTCAACGACCGGGCACCGCACGCGCTCGGTTGACGGGTAGGGCGGCTCAGGCGGGCTCGGTGACGCGGACGAGCCCGCAGTTCAGGCACGACCACGCGACAAGGAACGCCTCGTCGTCCAGGATCTCGAAACGCAGCGCATCACCGCAGGTGGGGCACACCCACGGGGGTTGTCGAGAGGTCACCTCTCGAGCGTAGAACCGCCTCCGGCGGCGAGGGTCGTCGCGACGTCAGCCGTCGATGCCGAGCAGCTGCTTCGCGGCGGCGACGGCCGCGGTGCCACCGAAGTCGGCGTCGACGCCCAGCTTCAACTGCGCGATCGACACGTACACACCGGGCACGTTGGTGATGGTGGTGACACCTCGCAGGTCGCCGGTCGTGCGCTCGACATCTGCGATGCCACCCGCGGCCTCGAGCCCCGCATCCGGGACGTACTCGAGCCCGGCCAGCTCGATGGTGTCGGGAGTGGGTACGTCGACCGCGCCGTTGTTCGGATCGACGTTCACGCCGAAGGTCACTGCATCCGCCCCGATGGGAGATATCCAGCTGCAGGCGATCGAGCCGTCCTCGATGGTCTCGTCGGATAGCTCGAGGCCCGCGATCTGAGCCGACACGACAGCGCCGATCGCCTCGCACGAGGGGAAGCGTGACAGCACGGCGTCGACCGTGAACGAGCCCCCGCTCGAGCCCTCCCCATTCGCGCCCTGCGCCGAGGAGGGCTCCTCGCTCACCGGCGCCGCACTGGAATCGGGGTCGCCCTCGGCGGGGGCCGGAGCGGCGGCGGCGCACGATGCGAGCAGCGCGGCGCCGCATCCGAGTGCGAAGGCGGCCAGGAGTCGGGTGAGCGGGCGGGAGGTCGGCACGGAGGGAGCTTACAGACGGCTCCGGGCGACCCGAGGGTTATCCACATCGCCGTAAGGTGTCCGAAGACGCTCGCTACGTCATACCCCCTGGGGGTATGCTGGTCTCGGAACGGAGCACACATGATCCAGCGCATCGAGTTCGGCCGCACCGAGCCCAAGGCAGCCTGCGCCTGCGGCGGCCATGGCGACCACCACGCATCCGAGCCTGCAGCCGCCGACGCCCAGGAGATCCTCGTCGCCGGCATGACGTGCGCGCACTGCGTGAAGGCCGTCACCCAGGAACTCACCGCGATCGACGGCGTGAGCGATGTGTCCGTCGACCTGCAGGTCGGCGGCGCCTCCCGCGTCACCTTCCGCTCCGCATCCCCCGTCGACGCGCAGGCGATCGCCGCCGCGATCGACGAGGCCGGCTACTCGCTGGCCTGAGCCGCTCGCCGCACCGCCCGCTCTCCGCGAGACTGCTTCTTTCGCACGAGATCAGGGGTAATACCCGTGATCTCGTGCTCGAAATGCAGTCTCGCGGGATGAGGGGTACTCGCACGCTCGCGGGAGGGAGGAAGCGCGCCGGGTCAGCTCACCGTCACGAGTGTGCGCTGCCAGCCGGACGAGCCGTCGGGGGCGATCGGTGCGGGCTCCTCGATCTGCAGTTCGCCCGCGGCGTTGATCGCACGCACCGCGATGTAGTGCGAGCCGGGTGTCGCGTCCCACTCGAGCACCCACTGCACCCAGGTGTCCTTGTTGACGGGCGAGGAGAGGGTGGCGCGCTGCCATTCGCCGTTGTCGATGCTCACTTCGACCGCCGAGATGCCAACGCCCTGCGCCCACGCCATGCCGGCGATCGGCACCTTTCCCGCTGCGACCGGCTTACCGATCTTCGGGGTGTCGACGCGGGACGAGAACTTGATGGGTGCGCGTTCGCTGTAACCGCGGGGCGTCCAGTAGGCGGTGTCGGCGGCGAAGGTCGTGACCTTCAACTCCTCCACCCACTTCGTCGCCGACACGTACCCGTAGAGGCCGGGAACCACCATCCGGACGGGGAAGCCGTGCTCGAGCGGGAGCGGCTCGCCGTTCATGGCGACCGCGAAGATGGCGTCGACGCCCGGATCCGTGAGCGATTCGATCGGAGTGGATGCGGTGAAGCCGTCGACGCTGCGCGAGAGCACCATGTCGGCGCCGGACTGCACGCCGGCCGCAGCCAGCACGGTGCGCACCGGAACGCCCAGCCACCGCGCGTTACCGACCAGGTCGCCGCCGACCTCGTTCGAGACGCACGTGAGCGTGATCACGTACTCGTCGAGACCGAGGGCGATCAGATCGTCGAAGCTCAGCTCGACGCGCTTGTCGACCATGCCGTCGATGACGAGGCGCCACGTGTTCGGGTCGACCGAGGGAACGGTCAGCGCGGTGTCGACGCGGTAGAAGTCCGCGTTGGGGGTGAAGAGGGGGGAGATCCCGTCGATGTCGAGCTCCGCGCCCTGAGGGACGGGAACCGTGGTCTTGGGTGAGGGCAGCCGGAGCGCATCGCGGATCTGCCGGATGGATGCGGTCGTCGCGTTGAGCGCGCGGGCGCCGAGGCCCACCACGACAGCGGATGCGGCGACGATGCCGGTCAGGATGAAGAACCCGCGGCGGTCCATCTGCACGTCGGACGGCGCGGGCTTCGGGCGTCGTTCGGGGGACGGGGGACGCGGCACCGAGCCCACGGAGGCCCCATCACGGGCCCCTTCAACAGGGCTTGTGGCCGCGGGCGCCGCAGCGGCGGCGAGCTTCCAGCGGCGCAGACGCCGGGTGAGCAGCAGGAGCATCGCGATGCCGACCGCACCGCCCGCGACGCAGGCGACTCCGGCGAGAGCCCCTGCATCCGCACGTGTGACCACCGCCGCGGTCGCGAGGGCGGCGGCGATCGCGAAGAGCACGATGCCCCAGAGAGGGCGGACGGTCTCGACGATGCCGATGACGGCCGCGGCGATCACGACGGCCACCGCGAGCGAGGCCAGCAGCACCGGCTTGTCGGCGGTGCCGAACGTCGAGATCGCGAACTCCTTGAGAGGTCGCGGCACGATGTCGATGACGAACGACCCGACCGCGATCAGGGGGCTGGTTCCCCGGGAGACGAGGGCGGCGACCGCCTCGCTGACTGCGAGGAAAGCCGCCGCCGCAACGACGCCGGCGAGCGAAGCCCAACCCCACGTCGTGCGTATCCGCAGTCGTGTCATGGTCGGTCTCCGCTCGCCGGTCCGGCGGTCACGCCGGAGTGTCGTCAGTGTTCAGGGGATCACATGGGGGGCATCAGCACCGAGTCGATGAGGTACACGGTCGCGTTCTTGGTCTTCACGCCACCGCAGATGACCTTGGCGTCGTTGACCATGATGTTGTCACCGCTGCCGGTCACCGTCACGTCCTGACCCTCGACCGTGGTGTGCGTGCCGTCGATCGCGTCCGGGGCGATCTGGCCGGGGACCACGTGGTAGGTGAGGATCTTGGTGAGCGCCGCGCTGTCGGTCTTCAGCGAGTCGATGGTCGCGGCGTCGATCTTGCCGAAGGCCTCATCCACGGGAGCGAAGACGGTGAACTGGCTGCCGTTGAGCGTGTCGACGAGGTTCACGTCGGGGTTCAGCTGGCCGCTGACGGCCGCCACGAGGGTGGTGAGCAGGGGGTTGTTGGATGCGGCCGTCGCAACCGGGTCGAGCGACATGCCCTCGACCGAGCCCGCGCCGCTCGGAACCATCGCGGCGTAGTCGGCGCAGCCGGCGCCGACGAGGTCGGATGCCGCATCCATCGTCTCGCTGGGCATCGGAGCCGCCGTCGAGGTCTCGGGCGCCATGGTGCTCTCGGACGTACCGGCAGATCCGCCCGCACAGCCGGCGAGTGCGAACCCGGCGACGGCGAGAAGGGTGAGGCCGCCGAACAGGTGCTTCTTGTTGGTGCGCATGATGTCCTCCGAATCAGAGAGTCGCTGTGTGCCGACTCGTTCAGAACACGCCCCGGTGCCGGGAGCGAGGCCGCCGCACTCTTGCGGCGTACATCATCTGTTCGGCGTGCCCCGTGAAACGGATGGGAAGAATTTCTAGCGGATGCGCACGGCCCTCCCGGAGACCACGATTCCGCCCGTCTCGGTCACGTCCACATCGAGCACGCTCGGCCGCCCCACGTGTGCGCCCTGACGGATCCGGATGCGCCGCGGCGCGAGGCCGCGGCTGCGCAGGTATCCACCCGTGGCCGCGGCGGCAGCACCCGTAGCGGGATCCTCGGCGACCGTGCCGACGGGGAAGATGTTGCGCGCGTGCCAGAGAGTGTCGCTCTCGGGCCAGAGCACGATGATCGTGGCGGGCCATCCATTCTCGTCGAGCAGGCGGCGCGCGGCTCCGGGGTCGAACGTGAACGCGTCGAACACCGAACGCTCGGCCAGCACGATCAGCGGATGCCAGTTCCCGCCGTACGCGAGAGCGGGCGGATACGACGGATGCAACACATCCCGATCGATCCCCAGCAGAGCGAGGAGGTCGTCCAGCGTCTGGGGCGTCAGCTCCGCGGCACCCGGTTCGACGCTCGTGAACGACACGAGGCGCCCCTGGTCGTCCGAACGTGTCTCGATCTCGATCCCGCCCACCGCGGTCTCGAACACGAATCGACCGTCGCCCTCGCGCTCCGCGAGCGCTGCGGCCGTGGCGACCGTCGCGTGCCCGCAGAAGGGCACTTCGGCGATCGGTGAGAAGTAGCGGATCCGGCGGGTACCGTCCTCATCGGTGGTCGCGAACGCGGACTCGGCGTACCCGAGGTCGGTAGCGGTGCGCTGCATCCGCTCGTCGCTCCATCCCTCGGCGGTGCGCACGACCCCGGCCGGGTTGCCGCCCGCGGGGTCGTCGGAGAAGGCGGTCCAGTGCTCGATCTCACTCACGGTGCCACGCTACCCACGCTCCGGCGCACCGGCTCCGGTCCACCCGGCGCTGCGTGGACCGGTCGGACGTCAGCCCTTCAGGTCGGGGAAGTCGCTCTCGCGGAACTCGGAGCCGATGCGCTCGGCCCCGGCCGCCTCCTCGCGCTCGCGCAGCTCGACGCGGCGGATCTTGCCGGAGATCGTCTTGGGCAGCTCGAAGAACTCGACGCGGCGCACCCGCATGTACGGCGGCATGTGCTCGCGCGCGTGCGCGAGGATGCTGCGCGCGGTCGCCGCATCCGGCTCCACGCCCGCGGCGAGCGCGACGTAGGCCTTGACGACGTTCAGTCGCACCGCATCCGGAGCTCCGACGACGCCGGCCTCGGCGACGGCCGCGTGCTCGAGCAGGATCGACTCCACCTCGAACGGCGACACCTTGAAGTCGCTGGCCTTGAACACGTCGTCCGTGCGCCCGACGAAGGTCAGGAAGCCGTCGGCGTCGCGGACGGCGACATCGCTCGTGTGGTAGTACCCGTCGTGTTCGACCTTGGCGGTGCGCTCGGGCTCGCCGATGTAGCCGGGCGTGAGGTTCAGCGGCCGCACCGGCTCCGTGGGCAGGCAGATCTCCCCCTCGTCGGCGACCTCGCCCGTGACCGGGTCCAGCAGCACGATCTCGACGCCGGGAAGCGCGCGTCCCATGGATCCGGGCTTGAGCGCGACGCCCGGGGTGTTGCCGATGACGGCGGTCAGCTCGGTCTGCCCGTAGCCGTCGCGGATCTGGATGCCCCACCAGCGCTCGATCGTGGCGATCACCTCGGGGTTGAGCGGTTCACCGGCCGACAGCAGCTCGCGAAGCGCCCGCGGCTTGTGCTCGAGATCGGCCTGGATGAGCATGCGCCACACGGTCGGCGGTGCGCAGAACGTGTGGACCCCCGCGCGGTCGAGCTCGCCGGCGAGCGCCACCGCGTCGAAACGGCGGTAGTTGTATACGAACACCGTCGCCTCGGCGATCCATGGCGAGAAGAACAGACTCCAGGCATGCTTGCCCCAGCCGGGCGCGCTGATCGTCATGTGCACGTCGCCGGGGCGCACACCGATCCAGTACATCGTGCTGAGGTGGCCCACCGGATACGAGACGTGGGTGTGCTCGACCATCTTCGGGCGCGAGGTCGTGCCGGAGGTGAAGTACACGATCGCCGTGTCGGTGGAGTCCACGACGACCCCGGGGCGCTCGTCGGATGCGGCGTCCGCATCCGTGAACGAGGCCCAGCCCTCTCGGTCTCCGCCGACGACGACCCGCACGAGCCCGGCGTCGAGGGCGTCGAACTTCTCCGCATCCGCGGCATCCGCGATCACGACCCGCACGCCTGCGCGATCGATGCGCTCGGCCAGATCGTCGGGTCCGAGCACGACCGAGGTCGGCAGGATGACGGCGCCCAGCTTCATGATCGCGAGCATCGCCTCCCAGAGCTCGACCCGGTTGTCGAGCATCAGCATCACGGCGTCACCGCGGCGCACGCCCTTCTCACGCAGCCAGTTCGCGACGCGGTCGGAGCGCACCCGCATCTCGTCATAGGTGCGCGATTCCTCGGTGCCGTCTTCCTCGAGCACCCGCAAGGCGAGCCGGTCGTTGCCGAGAGCGATCTCGTCGAACCAGTCGACGGCCCAGTTGAAGTGGTCTCCGACATCGGGCCAGACGAACCCGACGCGAGCGGCCTCGATGTCGTGGGAGTGGGCGAGCAGGAAGTCCCTGGCCTCGCGGAATGCGCGGCCGGCAGCGGAGTGGAGCATCGTGTCTTCGTTCTCGACGGGGAGAGGATGCGGCGCTCGCGAGCGGGCTCTGGCGCCGTCCGGTCAGTCTAGAACCGCGTGTGTGCGGGCCGCGGCATCCGTTCCCGGGCACGCCCGATAGCATCGGTGCGGTCGTCGCCGCCAAGGGGAGCCGACCGCACGGCACCGGGGGATTCATGGAGACGACCAGACGACAGCAACGCGGACGCCGCTCGGTGCTGCGCCGACGCAGAGCACTCGTCACAGCCATCGGCGTCCTCGCCGTGGTCCTGATCGCCGTCGGCGTCGTGGCCCTCGCGCGCGGAACGACCTCGACACCGTCACCGGCGGCCCAGTCGGCAGATCCACCGACTCCGACGCCCACCCCCACCCCCACCCCTCTCACCGCGAGCCGGCAACTGCTCGCCGACAGCGACGACCCTGCCGCGTGCGCCGTGAGCTTCGCCGGCGACGCCATCACCGAACCGCCGCAGCTTCAGTCGCAGGGGGCTCTCTACGATTCCCTGCCGATCCCGCGCCGGGACGGCGCGGTCTTCGCGGGCTGGTACACCGGTCCCGCCGACGCACAGGCCTTCACGATCGCGGCGCGCGTGAACGGCGCCGACGTCGTGACCTGCACCGACGACGAGATCACGCTGTACGGCGCGTGGAAGAGCCCCGACGAGGTCGCGAGTGAGGACGTCGGCGTCCCGATCCTCATGTATCACCAGTTCACCACCCGACCCGAGGGCGAGGACGGCTGGCTGAAGGGCAACTACGCGTACATCAACGACTTCGACGCGCACATGGCCTACATCGCCGAGAAGCAGTTCTACCTGCCCACGTGGGACGAGCTGAGCGCCTTCATCGACGGTCAGCTCTACCTGCCCCACCAGTCCGTGATCGTCACCGACGACGACGCAGACCAGACCTGGCTGGATCTGGCCGTTCCCGTGGTCGAGAAGTACGGCGTGCTGACGACCTCGTTCGTGATCACCGGAGCGCGGCAGGCGCCGTCACCGGGCCTCCACGTGCTCCAGCGCTCACACACCCACGACATGCACACGGCCGGCGACAACGGCAAGGGCAGGATGGTCAACTACTCGGTCGACCAGATCGTCGCCGACATGAACGCCTCGGCCGCGATCCTCGGCGTGAAGCAAGTCATGGCCTACCCCTACGGCCACTACAACGACACGGCCAAAGAGGGCCTGCGCCAGGCCGGCTACGAGATGGCCCGCACCATCGAACCCGGCTACGTGCACGCCGGCACCGACAAGCTGGCTCTGCCCACTGTGCGGATCAACTACGGCATGGGCCTGCAGGACCTCATCAACCTGATCGGCTGATCCGGCGGATCAGATCTCCCCGGGTGAGATCGCCTGACGGTCGATCTCCTCGACGAAGTAGCGGGCGCGCGACGGAGCCGGGCGCGGCGACGAGGCGCGGCGGGGTGCGTAGACGACGAGCGAGTGGAACAGGAAGCGCACCACGAAGGCGGCCACGAGGGTCACCGCGGTGGCGATGACCACCGAGATGTGCCACGTGGAGATCATCAGCGTCGTGATCGGGATGCGGATGAGCAGCTCGACATTGTTGAACGAGAACGACTTCGCGAACCTGCTGCCGATCCCGGATGCCTGCTCCCGCATGTCCTGGAACACGAACCGCTCCTGCAGCAGGAAGTTCGCGATGATCGTCGTCTCCGCGGCGATGATCATCGCGGCGAGGTCGGTGACACCGGCGTGCGAGAGCAGCCACACGATGGCGACGTTGGCCACCGCGCCCAGCGCGCCGATGAGCGCGAAGGCGGACATCTTGCCGAAGCGGAGCATGGCGAGCTGCGCGAGGAACGAGATGCCCTGCGAGAACGACGCCTTCGAGGCACCCGCGAAGCGGTCCGCGAACGCGAACGGGATCTCGGCGACGCGCAGCGAACGACGCGCGAGGATCTCGAGCAGGATCTTGAAGCCGCGCGGGCGCAGCTGGTCGAGATCGATGGCACGACGGTCCACGAGGAAGAACCCGGTCATGGGGTCGGTCACCTCGCGCAGGCGGATCGGGAACATCGCCTTCGTCACGGCGGTGGACCCGCGCGAGACGATCACGCGCGACCGATCGGCGAGACCGCCCGCCGTGCCGTCTGCGGTGTAGCGCGACGCCACCACCACATCGACGTCGCCGTGCAGGTAGCGCCCGACCAGACGGGCGATGTCCTCCGGCGGGTGCTGAAGGTCGCCGTCCATGACGATGCAGACGTCGCTGGGGGCGGCATCCAGACCGGCGACGACGGCTCCGCTCAGACCCCCCACGGGGTCGTCGCGGTGGATGAGGCGAACGGGGATGCTGGCGGTGGCCGCGACGCGTCGGATGACGTCGGGCGTCTCGTCCGTACTGTCGTCGACGAAGAGGATGTCGACGCTGAAGCCCTTCGCGGTTGCGGCGACCCGACGCACGAGCTCCGCCACATTGGGCGCCTCGTTGAACGTGGGGACGATGACCGTGACCTGCATGTGCACCGCCTGATGGAAGCTGTGAACGCCCGAGTGCGGGCGACATTCCTCATCCTGGCACGCTCCGGTTGTCAATTCCCTGGGGTTGAGCTTGCGCATAGGAATCCGCTAGCCAACTCGTAACCACCCGATCACGGGCTGTTTACCCGTACCCTGGAATCCATGAGCGAAACGGGATCCGGCATCACGATGTTCGGCGCCGAGTGGTGCCGCGACTGCCGCCGCACGAAGGCTCAGCTCGACGAGCTGGGCGTGGAATACACCTACGTCGACCTCGAGGCCGACCCCGCCGCGGCGGAGGTGGCCCGCGAGATCTCCGGGCGCACCAACATCCCGGTCGTGGTCTACCCCGACGCGACCCACCACGTCGAGCCGTCCAACGCGGACGTCGACGCGAAGCTGCGCGAGCTGTCGATCATCTGAGCGGCACCCCGCCTCTGAACGGGATGCCGGCGCCGCAGAGCGTGGGACCGCTCCCCGTACACTGATTCCGGCTTACGCCGGAATCAGCACGTGAACCGCACTCCTCCCCCCGCATCCCGCAGAGACATCCAGGGCCTGCGCGCCCTCGCTGTGCTCGCCGTCGTCGGCGCCCATGCCACGGGGTGGCCCCGCGGGGGCTTCGTCGGCGTTGACGTGTTCTTCGTCATCTCGGGCTTCCTCATCACCGGCTTGCTGCTGCGCGAGGTCGAGGCGACGGGGCGGGTGAGTCTCGCCCGCTTCTACAGGCGGCGTGCGCGACGCCTGCTGCCCGCGGCCGTCGTCGTCCTCGCCCTCACCGTCGGCGCGGGCTTCATCGTGTTCAACGCCGTCGTCGCAGAGCGCACGCTTCACGATGCGGCATGGTCCGCACTGTTCGCAGCGAACTGGCACTTCGCCGCGGCGGGCACCGATTACTTCCATGCGACGGATGCGGCATCCGCCCTGCAGCACTTCTGGTCGCTCTCGGTGGAGGAGCAGTTCTATCTGGTCTGGCCGGGCGTCGTGGTGCTGAGCCTCCTGCTGTTGCCCTCGGCCGCGCGGCGCGGCCGGCGTGGCCGTCTCACGGTGGCGGGGATCGCGGGGGCGATCGTGCTCGTTTCGGCGCTGTGGGCCGCATCCCAGACGGCGTCGGAGGTGACCGTGGCCTACTTCTCCACGCTCACCCGGGCGTGGGAGCTGGGTGCGGGCGCGATGCTGGCCGCCGCCGCACCGTTGCTCGCGCGCATCCCGCGGCCGGTCGGCGGGATCATGGGGTGGGTCGGTCTCGCGGGTATCGTGGCCGCCTTCGCCGTGATCGATCCGGCCGCAGGCGGCTTCCCCGCACCCTGGGCCGCTCTCCCCGTCGCGTCGACGGCGCTCGTGCTGGCCGGAGGGGTCGGCGGTGATCCGCGCCACCGTCACCTGTTCCCCCTGACGAATCCGCTCAGCGTCTTCGTCGGCGACATGTCGTACTCGCTGTACCTGTGGCACTTCCCTGTCATCGTGTTCGCCTCGGTGGTCCTCGCCGGACGCGACGAAGCGCTCTGGCTCACCCTGGGGGCGATCGCCGTCCTGTCGCTGGCGACGTATCTCATCGTCGAGCAGCCGTTGCGGTACGCGCCGTTGCTGCCGCGCGCAGCGGATGCGGCCGAGCCCGCGCCGTCGGAACCCGTCGCAGCCCCGCGCGCCGCCGCCGTTGCGCCAGCCGCCTCGGCTCAGCCGCGCGCCGTGCCGCAGCCGCGCGTCGTGGCGACGCGTCCCGCGGGATGGACCCCGGGCACCCGGTACTACCCCGGCTCGCCGCGGCCACGACCTCTCCCCGCCGACCGCGTCATCGAGCCGGTGCTCGCCGATCCCGACCCGGAACCGGTGGTGGCACCGATCCTCGTTCCGGAGGAGGTAGCCGCCGAGGAGGGGAACGAGGGCGGGTCCGCGTGGAGCGCCTGGCGTGGCCGCTTCGGAACGCAGATCGTCCTGGCCTCCTCCGGGCTCGGCATCGCGGTCCTGACGGCCGTCCTGGTGGCGCAGAGCATCTTCGGCGCGCCGGTGATCGGGCCGCTCTCCCCGCCCGCCGAAGCCCAGGCGGGTGGGGACGACCCGCTCGCCGCCATCCAGAGCGAACTGGCGGCCGCCGCATCCGCCACGCAGTGGCCGGCCCTCTCACCGTCGCTGGACACCGTGATCGCCCGCGGCTCGGCGGACAATCCGGCACGGGACTGCTTCGCTCCCGACGTGACCCCGGACGCCGCCCGGTGCAGTTGGGGTTCGGAGCAGGCCGCGACCCGCATCTATCTCGTCGGCGACTCGACCGCCATGGCGTACGCCCCCGCGTTCAAGAAGATGGCAGAGGACAGCGGCGGCGCCATCCGGGTCACGACCGTCGGGCTGTACGGCTGCCGGTTCACCGAGGTGGCGGTGCAGAACGACGGCGCCGGCGTCATGGCGGCCTGCGAGCAGCGCAAAGCCGACGTACGCGCCATGGTGCTCGCCGACAGCCCCAGCATCGTCGTGATGAGCGACGCGTACACACTGGGCCACACCCCGGACGGGCAGGACCTCAGCGCCGAGACGCTCATCGCCTCGCAGCAGGCGGAGGCGGCCGGCTACGGCGCGCCGGGGCGGATCGTGCACCTCGCTCCTCCCCCGGAGGGCGCCGACCTCGCGCGCTGCTACTCGCCGCTCACCTCGCCCTACGACTGCGCGAGCGCGGTGTCGCCGACCTGGCAGCAGATGGAGGCGCTGGCCGAGCGGGCGGCCGCCGCATCCGGTGATCACGCGATCAGCTCGCTGCCGTTCAGCTGCTGGGAGGGCGTGTGCCCGGCATTCGCCGGGGCACTGCCGGTCAAGTACGACCAGACGCACCTCAGCGTGCCCTTCGCCGAGCGGATCGCCCCGATCCTGCGGGCGGAGCTGGCGGCCGCAGGACTCCTCTGAGCGGCGGCCGTGACGGTGGGACCTAGGTCCCTATCCGCCCCTGGTCGGGCGGAGGAGGGTGGAACCAACAAACACACACAGCCCCCAGGTTCCGGCCCCACACCGCCGCTCCGAGGGATCGAAAGGAGCACACCTCTTATGGCCACCATCACCGCAAATGTCCGGACGCAGGTCGCTGCCAAGCCGATCACGGCAGAGGCGAGCGTCGTCACCAGCCTCGCGGCTCGACGCACCGTCGCCATCGCGCGTTTCGCGACAGGCTTCATCTTCCTGTGGGCCTTCCTCGACAAGACCTTCGGCCTGGGCTTCTCCACTCCGGTCGAGCGGGCCTGGATCAACGGCGGCACGCCCGCCCAGGGCTTCCTCAACAGCGAGGCCGTGAGCGGCCCGTTCAAGGGGATCTTCCAGGCGATCGCGACTCCGCTGACCGACGTGCTGTTCATGGCCGGCATGCTCGGCGTGGGACTGGCCGTCATGCTCGGCATCGGGATGCGGGTCGCCGCCGTCGCCGGCAGCGCGATCATGCTCTTCATGTGGATGGCGGAGTTCCCGATGATCTGGGGCACCGGCTCCACCAACCCGGTCGTCGACTACCACATCATCTACGCCCTCATGCTCATCGTTTTCGTCGCACTTGCGGCCGGCGAAACGTGGGGCCTCGGCGCCCAGTGGCGCAAGCTGCCCATCGTGCAGAAGAACCACTGGCTCATCTAGCCGACCTGCTGGCCGCGTGACGGTGCGGCGCTTCCTCGCCCGGGGAGCGCCGCATCGTCATGTCCGCACGTCCGCCGCACCGACCCGCATCCCGGTCCCGTGGTCCGCTCCCGGACCCGGGGCCTTTGCCTGTCCGAGGCGCCCGGCGCCTTTGCTTGTTCGGAGGACCCGAGACGTCACGCCCGGGGACCGGGGCGCCCGGGGACCGGGGCGCCCGGACGGCGGGTGGGCGGCGGCGCGGGGTCAGGAGCGGCGCTGCTCGGCGCGGTAGACCGCGGCCTGGGTGCGGCGCTCCATGCCGAGCTTGCGCAGCAACCCGGACACGTAGTTCTTGACCGTCTTCTCGACCAGGTTGAGCTTCTCGCCGATCTGGCGATTGGTCAGTCCGTCGGCGATGAGGTCGAGGATCTGCCGCTCGCGCAGCGTGAGGTCGACCTGGGGGGCGGCCTGCGCATCGGCACGCGAGCGGACCAGCTCCGCGGCGCGGGTGCCGGTGAGGGTCTTGCCCGCGGCGACCTGACGGATGCTGTCGAGCAGCCCGTTCGCGCGGATGTCCTTGAGCACGTAGCCCGCAGCACCCGCGAGCACCGCCGCCTCGCTCGCGCGGTCGTCGTCGAAGGCGGTGAGGATGAGGCACGCGATCTCCGGATGCGCGGAGCGCACGTCACGGCAGACATCGATGCCGTCGCCGTCGGGCAGGCGCATGTCGAGCACCGCGACGTCCGGGCGCACCGCATCCACGCGCGGCAGCGTCTGCGCCGCCGTCGACGCCTCACCGACGACCTCCATGTCGGGGGCGGCGTCGATGAGGTCGACGACCCCGCGGCGCACGAGTTCGTGGTCATCGAGAACGAAGACGCGGATCATGTGTCGGCCTCCTGCCGTGAAGTCTCGTCATCGGATGCGGCCTCCGGAGCGGCCAGCGGCACGCTCCACGCGGCGAGGGTGCCACCGCCGGGGCGGGGCGCGAGTGCGAAGGTGCCGCCGCGGGCCTCGGCGCGCGCCTGCAGATTGCTGAGGCCGCTGCGCCGCTCACGGGCGGGATCCAGCCCGCGTCCGTCGTCGCCGACCTCGATGACGATGCGGCCGTCGCGCACCTCCACCCGCACCTCGGCGTGCGAGGCGCGGGCGTGCCGGACGACGTTCGAGAGCGCCTCGCGCACGACGGCGGCGGCCTCCGGGGCGAGGTCGGCGGGCACGTCGTGATCGACCGGACCACGGAACACGAGCCGCGGCGGATCCGCCAGCAGGGCTCGATACTCTCCGACGACGTCCACGATGCGATCGCGCAACGTGACGCCGCCCACGTCGTCGTGCTGCAGGGCGAAGATCGCGGTGCGGATCTCCGCGATCGCCTCGTCGAGGGCGTCGATCTGCGCCGAGAGACGCTCCCCGACGCGCGGATCGTCGACGCCGGCGGACACGACCTGCAGCTGCATCCCCGCCGCGAACAGGCGCTGGATCACGTTGTCGTGCAGGTCGCGCGCGATGCGGCCGCGGTCCTCCAACAGCGCGAGGCGGTGGCGGTCGGCGCGCGCACGGCTGAGCTCCCCGGCGAGATCCGCGACGGAGGCCAGCGCGGTGGTGCGCCGGATGTCGTCGTCGCTGAACGGCCGTTCACGCAGGTGCCGGGCCAGCAGCACCCCCACATCCGCCCCGTCCTGTCCACCGAGGCTCACCACGAACGCATCGCCGAATCGCACGGTCTCGCCCTCGAACGTGGGCAGTGCCACCTCGGGCAGGACGGTGGCACCCGTCGACAGCAGGGCGCGGGCGACCCGATCGTGACCGGGGAGCTCGACGCTCTCGAGCTGGCGCGCCATCGCGTCGCCGCGCACGATCTGCAGCCGCACGGTGCCGCGTTCGGTGGAGGTGATGATCGCCACGAGCGCCGCACCGGTGAGCGTCGGCAGATGCTCGGCGAGCAGCCGGTAGGGCCGCTCGTCGTCAACCTCGAGGAAGACCGCGCGCACCTCTGCTGTCGCAGCGGCCCAGCGCTCCCGCATCCTCGCCGCCTCGTACAGGCGCGCCTTCTCGATCGCGATGCCCGCCGTCACGGCGAGCGAGCGCAGGAGTTCCGTGTCTTCCTCGGTGAAATGGCCGTCCGGGTGCTCGGCGAGGTAGAGGTTGCCGAACATCTCCTCACGGACGCGGATCGGGACCCCGACGAAGCTGTCCATGTGGGGGTGGTGCGCGGGGAATCCGGTGAATCTCGGATCGGCGGCAACGTGATCGACCCGCACGCTCTCGGACACGATCGCACCCAACAGGCCGCGTCCGCGCGGCGGATGCCCCATCCGCGCCGCCGTCTCCTCGTCGATGCCCACGTGCACGAAGTCGACGATCGCGCCGTCGGCGCCCAGCACGCCGATCGCGCCGTATCGCGCACCGACGAGGTCGACGGCCGACTCGACGATCTCGCGCAGCACGGAGTGCAGATGGATGTGGCCGACGATCGCCGCATTCAGCGAGAGCAGGCTGCGCAGTCGCGCCTCGATGTCGGCCACGGTCCCCTCCCCTGATGTCGCGCCCAAGTCTAGGTGCGCCCCCGTCAGCACCCTCCGACCGCCGCCGTGACTACCCACCTCGTCCCCGCCCGTCCCCCACCCTGTCCCCGCCCGTCCCCCATCCCCCGGTTCGCCTGTCACAGATCGAGCCATCCGGCTCGATCTGTGACAGGCGAACAAAGCGGGCGACCCCCGACGACCGGCGCGTTGTACTCCAGGCCCGGCTCACAGCATCCGGAACGCCGGGCGCGGCACACTTACCTGGTGGCCCACCCGAAGGAGAGCGCCGTGCCCGCGTCCGAGTCCTCTGCAACGCCCGCACCCGTGTCCGCGCCCGAGCTCGATGCACGGCTCCGAGCCGCGATCGACGACGACCTCGTCGCGCTCCGCCAGGGCGCCGCCCTCTGGTCCCGCTCGAGCATCGCCGAGCGCATCCGTGCGCTCTCGGCCACGAGGGATGCGGTCGGCGCCGCCGCCGCGGACTGGGCCGGAGTCGCCGCGCGCGCGAAGGGACTCTCCCCCGACCACCCGCTCCGCGGCGAGGAGTGGCTCTCGGGCCCCTACGCCGTGCTCGGCGCACTCGACGGCTACCTCGCGACGCTCCGCCGGATCGCCGCCGGCGGCAGCCCGCTCGACGGGGTGCGCCTCGACCGGGCCCCGGGCGACCGCATCCGCGCGCACGTCTTCCCACGCGAACCCATCGACAACCTCCTGCTGTCGGGATTCACGGGAGAGATCTGGCTGCGCCCCGGCACCGACGCATCCTCCGCGATCCGCCGCGCGGGGCTCGCGCAGGTCTCTCCGGGCACCGCCGGGGTGGGACTCGTCCTCGGCGCGGGCAACATCTCCGCGATCCCGGTCCTGGACGTGCTCTACGAGCTGCTCGCGTTCGACCGCGTGAGCCTGCTGAAGGTGAACCCCACCCAGGACGACCTCGTGCCGGTCTTCGAGCGCGCGCTCGCGCCGCTCATCGGTCGGGGACTCGTGCGGATCGTGCGCGGCGGCGGCGATGTCGGCGCCTACCTCACCGCGCACGAGGGCATCGAGCACGTGCACATCACCGGGTCCGCCGCGACATTCGACGCCATCGTCTGGGGCGACCGGGACCGCACCACCGACGAGCCGCGCCTTCGCACCCCCATCACGGCGGAGCTCGGCGGAGTGTCTCCGATCATCGTGGTGCCGGGTGACTGGACCGACGCCGATCTCCGTTTCCAGGCGGCTCACATCGCGACGATGCGTCTGCACAACAGCGGCCACAACTGCATCGCGGGTCAGGTCGTGCTGATGAGCGCGGACTGGCCGCAGCGGGAGCAGTTCCTGCGGGCCCTGCATGAGGCGTACCGCAGCGCCCCGGCACGGCCGGTCTGGTACCCCCGCGCCGACGAGCGGCTGCACGCGCTCGAGGCGACGTATCCGAGCGCCCAGTGGTCAGCCGGACACAGCCGCGCGCTCGTGCAGGTGGCGCCGGGGGAGGATGCCGCGGAGCTGGAGACGACCGAGTACTTCGCGCCCGTGCTGGGCGTGGTGGAGCTGCCCGGAACGGGTCAGGACTTCCTCGACGCCGCCGTCGCCCACGCGAACACGTCGCTCGCGGGTACCCTGGGCGCCAATGTCATCGTCGACCCCGACGCGGAGGATGCGATGGGGGCGGGTTTCGAGAGGGCGATCGCCGATCTGCGCTACGGCGGGATCGCGATCAACGCGTGGACCGGCGTGCTGTTCGCGACACCCGTGCTCAGCTGGGGCGCCTTCCCCGGCTCCGATGTGCGAGAGGTCGGATCGGGCATCGGCGTCGTGCACAACACCTCGCTGCTCGCAGACGTCGAACGGTCGGTGCTGCGCGGGCCCTTCCGCCCGTTCCCTCGCTCGCTGGGCGCTGGGCGCTTCTCCGTCCTGCCCACCCCGCCGTGGTTCGTCTCCGCACGCACAGCGGCGGCGGTGAGCGAGGGGCTGACCCGCTATCGGGTCGACCGCAATCCGCTCGGGCTCGCTCTGACGTTGATCAGAGCGATGGGTGCCTGAGCCTCACGCGAACCGGTCGGTGGCCGCCCGCAGAGCCGCCGCGATACCCGGCTCGGATGCGGAGTGCGAGGCGTCGTCCACGACGATCAGCTCCGACTCGGGCCAGGCCCGGTGCAGGTCCCAGGCGGTCATGATCGGCGTGCAGACGTCGTAACGGCCCTGCACGATGACCGCGGGGATGTCGCGGATGCGGTCCACCTCCTCGATCAACTGGCCCTCACGCAGCCATCCGTGGTTGACGAAGTAGTGGTTCTCGATGCGCGCGAACGCGGTGGCGGCATCGGGATCCGTCATCGACGCCACGAGATCCGGGTCGGGACGCAGCGTGAGCGTCGACGCCTCCCACCGGGTCCACGCGAGCGCGGCGGGTCGGTGCACGGCCGGGTCCGCATCGAACAGGCGTCGGTGGTAGGCCTCGATCATGCGGCTGCGCTCGAGCACCGGGATCTCGGCGACGTAGCCCTCCCACAGGTCGGGGAAGATCGCCGAGGCACCGCCCTCGTAGAACCACTCCAGCTCGTGCCGGCGGAGCGTGAAGATACCGCGCAGCACGAGCTCGGTGACGACCTCAGGGTGCGCCTGGGCGTAGGAGAGCGCGAGGGTCGACCCCCAGGAGCCGCCGAACACCTGCCAGCGCTCGATTCCGAGGTTGCGGCGCAGGAGCTCGAGATCGGCGACCAGGTGCCAGGTCGTGTTGAAGCGCAGGTCGGCGGTCGGGTCGCTCGCGTGCGGGGTCGACTTGCCGCATCCGCGCTGATCCAGCAGGACGATCCGGTAGCGCTCCGGATCGAAGAAACGTCGATGCCAGGGCGAGGTCCCGCCGCCGGGCCCGCCGTGCAGGAAGACGACCGGCTTGCCCTCCGGGTTGCCGGACTGCTCCCAGTAGATCCGCTGCCCGTCGCCGACCAGCAGCTCTCCGCTCTCATAGGGCTCGATCGGCGGGTACAGGATGTCGTCGAGCTCGGAGACCGTCATATCCTCACGGTACCTTGCCACCCCATCCTGTCCACGGATGCGCTATGGCGCTCACCGGGATGTGCCCGCCGTGAGCCTGCTCGTATGCTCATCGCATGAGCACAGCTGCGCCCACCACGATCACCATCACCGGCGCCGGAGGGCAGATCGGCTACGCGCTGCTGTTCCGTATCGCGGCAGGCGACATGCTGGGCCCCGACCGACCCGTCAGGCTGCGGCTGCTGGAGATCCGCCAGGGACTGCGCGCCGCGGAGGGCGCCGCCCTCGAGCTGCAGGACGGCGCGTTCGAGCTGCTGCGCGACGTCGAGGTCACGGAGGATCCGGCCGTGGCTTTCGACGGCTGCAACATCGCCCTCCTCGTCGGCGCGCGCCCGCGCGGCCCCGGCATGGAGCGCGGCGACCTCCTCGCCGCGAACGCGGGGATCTTCGGACCCCAGGGCGCCGCGATCGCGGCGCACGCCGCATCCGATGTCCGGGCCGTCGTGGTCGGCAACCCCGCGAACACGAACGCGCTGATCGCATCGGCCGCAGCGCCCGATGTCCCTGCCGAACGCTTCGCCGCACTCACGCGCCTGGACCACAACCGCGCCGTCGGACAGCTCGCCGAGGCCGTCGGCGTCGGCGTGTCGGCCGTGCGCGACGTGACCATCTGGGGCAACCATTCCGCCACCCAGGTTCCCGACGTGACCCACGCGACGATCGACGGCGCACCCGCCCTCGAGGTGCTCGCCGCGCGCTTCGGCGACGAGGATGCGGCGATCCGCTGGCTCGACGACGAGTTCACCCCGCGGGTGGCGAAGCGCGGGGCGGAGATCATCGAAGTGCGCGGCTCCTCCTCCGTCGCCTCCGCCGCCAACGCGACGATCTCGCACATCCGCGACGATGTCGCGGGCACGCAGCAGGGCTGGACCTCCGCCGCGGTCGTCTCGCACGGCGAGTACGGCGTCCCGGAGGGGCTCTTCAGCTCCTTCCCGGTGCGCTCGGACGGCAGCGGTTACCGCATCGTGGAGGGGCTGGAGGTTCCTGCCCGCATCCGCCGCCGCCTGGACGCCTCAGCCGCCGAGCTCGCCGACGAGCGCGAGGCCGTGCGGGCGCTGGGGGTGATCTGAGGTGGAGCATCTGGCCGTCATCGTCGGCGGCATCATCGTCGTCGCCATCGTGACGGCCCTGGGCCGGCGGCTCAACATCGCCGGTCCTCTCGTGCTCGTCGCCATCGGCCTCGTGCTGGCCGCCCTGCCGTTCGTGCCCGACATCCCCGAGGTCGATCCCGAATGGATCCTCGTGGGCGTGCTCCCACCCCTGCTGTACTCCTCGGCCGTGCAGCTTCCCGCGATCGAGTTCCGTCGCGACTTCACTCCGATCGCGGGGTTGTCGGTCGTGCTCGTGGTGGGAAGCGCCGTGCTGCTCGGCTTCTTCTTCACCTGGGTGATCCCGGGTCTGGACCTCGCGCTCGGCATCGCCCTGGGTGCGATCCTCTCGCCGACGGATGCGGTCGCCACCTCCATCGTGAAACGGATGGGCATCTCCACACGCGTGACGACGATGCTCGAGGGCGAGAGCCTACTCAACGACGCGACGGCTCTCGTGCTGCTGCGCACCTCGACGGCCGCTATCGCCGCCGGCTTCTCGTTCGGCGAGACCATCCTGTCGTTCCTGTGGGCGGTGCTGATCGCCCTCGTGATCGGCGGACTCGTCGGCTGGGTCAACCTTCGCGTGCGCACGTGGGTCGGCCACTCGGCGGCCAACACCGCCATCAGCTTCGCGATCCCCTTCATCGCCTATCTGCCCACCGAGGAGCTCAACGGCTCGGGGCTCGTCGCCGCTGTCGTCGCGGGCATCGTCACAGGGCAAGGCGCGGCCAGACGCTTCGCGCCCGAGCAGAGGCTGTCGGAGGAGGCCAACTGGCGCACGATCGAGCTCGTCCTCGAGGGCGGCGTCTTCCTCGTCATGGGGCTGGAGCTCACCGACGTCGTCAACAAGAACCTGACCGAGCACGACGGTCTGTGGCACGGCACCTGGCTCGCCCTGTCAGCCCTCGGAATCATCGTCGCCGTCCGCGGCGTGTATGTCGCCCTCCTGATCTGGCAGCAGGGGCGAAGAGCGCGGCGGTTCGCCGGCTTCGACATCGAGCGCGTCGACAACAGGCTGCAGGGCATGGCCGACGGCACGATACCGATCGAGAGATCGAACCCGGAGCGGGCGATGCGCCGCATCCCGTCGATCCGCAAGCGGCTCGCGCGCCTGGGTGCCGACCTGGACTACTACCGCTCCGCCCCGCTCGGGTGGAAGCACGGCACGATCATCGTCTGGGCCGGGATGCGGGGTGTCGTGACCCTCGCCGCGGCGCAGACCCTCCCGCGTGGCACCGACCACCGTCCGCTGCTCATCTTCGTCGCCTTCATGGTGGCGATCATCAGCCTGCTCCTGCAGGGCTTCACCCTCCCCGCCCTGGTGCGTCTGCTCCGGATCCCGCCGGAGTCCGCGGGACCGACGCGCGAGGAGCAGCGGCGGCTGGACGACGTGCTGCGCGAGGCCGCATCCGAGCGACTCCAGGACGACGATCTGCGCCGGCGCGACGGAACGGCGTTCAGCGAACGCATCCTGACGCGAGTGGGAGCGAGGCTCGTGGACCCGCCCGACGATGAGATGACGGCAGCGGCACGCGAGGTGCTGGAGCTGCGACTCGAGATGATCGACGCCATGCGCGAGCGCCTGCTCGAGGCGGGATCGTCGGGGTCGTTCAGCACCGCGGCACTGCGCCACGCTCTCGCCGAACTCGACGCCGACCAGATCAGCCTCGAGCTGCGCCTGTCGGACGAGACGGGCGCCGAGTGACACCGTCACCCGATCCGGGGGACAATGGACGCATGATCAGCGAGGGGACGGGCGCCGATGCCGGTGCGGGAGCCGATCCTGCGACCGCGCCACTGCACCTGCCCCACCCGGCGGCCGACTGCCCCAAGTGCTTCACGGAACTGCAGACCGACCGCAACTGGTGGCGTGCCCGACCGACCGGCGCGCGCCTCGTGGGCCTCGTCGTGAACCGCGACGACATGCCCTCGGTCGTCGAGCAGCGCGCCGAGCTGACGCGTTTCGGGGTGCCCATCGACGGCTTCCGCCACCCGGCCCCCGACATCCTCGAGTCGTGGGAGGAGCGCCTGAGCCGCCTGTTCGGGCGCCTCACCCGCGGCGACGTCCTCGTTGTGGCGAGCGTGCATGCGCTCGGCCGCAACATCGACGAGGAGACCCGCACGGTCGCGGAGCTTCGCCGACGCGGTGTGATGGTGAAGGTGCTGGGCCATTCCGGCCGGCACCTGTTCGACACCGGCCGCTGACGACGACTCAGGCCGCGCGCCAGCAGCCGGCGACGTGGTCGTCGACGAGGCCGGCCGACTGCATCAGGGCGTACATCGTCGTGGGACCGACGAAACGGAACCCCCGACGGCGCAGCTCCTTGCTGAGCGCGGTCGACTCGGCCGTCGTGGCCGGCACCTCCGCGAAGGAGGCCGGTGGCACGTGCGCCTGGGGCGAGAACGACCAGATCAGCGTGTCGAGCTCGCCCGGCGACATGGC
The DNA here is from genome assembly GCF_005347485.1 of Microbacterium sp. RG1. Classification (NCBI taxonomy): domain Bacteria; kingdom Bacillati; phylum Actinomycetota; class Actinomycetes; order Micrococcales; family Microbacteriaceae; genus Microbacterium; species Microbacterium sp. RG1. The sequence continues at coordinate 2,353,568 of NZ_CP034121.1, forward strand.
CTGAACAAGACGCGCGTTGCCGATGACGGCCTCGATCTTGGCTCGATTGCGCACGATGCCCGCGTCGCCCATCAACCGCTCGATGTCGGTCTCGTCGAAGGCGGCGACCGCATCCGGTTCGAAGCCCGCGAACACCTCACGGAAGCGTGGGCGCTTGCGCAGGATGGTGATCCAGCTCAGGCCGGCCTGGAAGCCCTCGAGGCTCATCTTCTCGAACAGCGGCCGGTCACCCCGGAGCGGGCTGCCCCACTCCTCGTCGTGGTAGCGCAGGTACTCGGGATCGGCACCGGCCCACGCGCAGCGCGCGCGGCCGTCTTCTCCCACGAGGATGTCGGTCATCCGCCCACGCTATCGGCGGGCGCCGACACCGCTCAGCGCTTCTTCTGCAGCGACTTCTCCGAGACCGGCGCCTCACCGGATGCGGCCAGCTCCGCGTAGTACGCGTGCGCCTCGTCCTGCCGCTGCTGCTCCGCACCCGACGCGATGTGCGCGCGGATGTGCTCCGGCTCGAAGCCCCACGCATCCACGAGATCCTGGGCGTGCGGGCGGAGCCGGGCCGACAGACGACCGATGTAGCGCGAGACGGAACCGGCGCGCTGGGCGGAGAGGCGACCGTTGATGAGGTACCACGACAGGTGCTTCTCGATGAGGCTCATCCCGAAGAGATCGCGCAGCCATGTGAGCACCCGCAGCGTGCCGTCGTCGCCGATGCGGTGCACGGCGTCGGTGAAGGCCTCCCACTGCAGCAGCTCGCCGTGGGCACGCGCCGCCTCGATGAGGTCGTACTGGCACTCGTTGAACAGCGCGGCGGCCTCGGCGGCGGGCAGCTTCGCCGCCGGACGAAGGCGCGCGGCGACGTCGGCGACCATCTGCTGCACGCGTCCCGCCAGAAGCTCGAACTGCTGGTCCTCGCGCAGCCCGAGCTCCACCGAGCGAGCGGTCGAGCCGAAGTCGGCGAGCGACTGCCCGAGCTGTCGGAGCCCCGCCCCGTGGAACACCTTGCCCGCGGTGCTCCCCACGGCGAAGCGCGCGAGGGCGGCCGCATCCTTGCCCTTGAACTGCGAGGCGTAGTCCGACAGCAGACGCTTGCCGACGAGCTGGAGCAGCACGTTGTTGTCGCCCTCGAAGGTCACGTACACGTCGAGGTCGCTGCGCAGTCCGACGAGCCGGTTCTCGGCGAGGAAGCCTGCGCCGCCGCTCGCCTCGCGGCACTCCTGCAGGATGTCGAGCGCGTTCCACGTCGACAGCGGCTTCAGCGCCGCGGCCAGGGTCTCGAGGTCTTCACGCTCCTCCGAAGTGTCCGTACGGCCGGAGAACACGCCGTCGAACTTCTTGAGGAACTCGTCGTGCGCGAACGCCTGCGCGTAGACGGTGGCCAGACGCGGCAGGAGGCGGCGCTGGTGCTTGCCGTAGTCGAGCAGGGTGACCTCGGGGGTCCCCGACCCGGAATCGAACTGCCGACGCTGGTTGGCGTAGGTGACGGCGATCTTGAGTCCGAGAGCGGCAGCCGTGGTGGCGGCGCCGTCGAGCGAGACGCGACCCTGCACGAGGGCACCGAGCATCGTGAAGAAGCGGCGACCGGGGCTCGCGATCTCGCTCGAGTACGTGCCGTCGGCGGCGACGTCGCCGTAACGGTTGAGGAGGTTCTCGCGGGGGACGCGGACCTGGTCGAAGTGCAGGCGGCCGTTGTCGATGCCGTTGAGGCCGCCCTTGACGCCGTCGTCCTCGCCGCCGACGCCGGGCAGGAAGTCGCCCGCCTCGTCGCGGATCGGCACGAAGAAGCAGTGCACGCCGTAGTTGACGCCGCCGGTGATCAGCTGCGCGAAGACGGTCGCCGCGCGCCCGTGCACCGCGGCGTTGCCGAGGTAGTCCTTCCACGCGCCGCGGAACGGCGTGTGGATCACGAACTCCTCCGTGTCGGCGTCGTACGTCGCGGTCGTGCCGATCGCGGCCACATCCGATCCGTGACCGGTCTCGGTCATCGCGAAGGCACCCGGCAGCTTCAGCGTGACGACGTCGGCGAGCCACTTGTCGTGGTGCTTCTTCGTGCCCAGCTGCTGGATGGCGGCACCGAAGAGCCCCCACTGCACGCCGGCCTTGATCTGCAGGCTCGGATCGGCGAGCACGAGCTCCTCGAAGCCTGCGATGTTCGCGCCGTTGTCGCCGAGGCCCCCGTACTCGACCGGGTACGCGCGCGCCGACACGCCCTGCTCGACGATGAGACCCAGCTGACCGAAGACACGGTCACGGTGCTCGGCGACCGTCTGGCCGTCGATCCGCCAGAAGGCCGGATCCTTGATCATCTCGCGCGCCTCCCGGCGCGTTTTGCCCCACGTGCCGAGCAGCATCTCGGTCACGGCGGGCAGGTCGATGCGGGGCTCGGCGGCCTCGGCCGCGGAGTGCGCGGCGGTGGGCGCACCCCCGGCGGGAGTGCGCCGGTTGGTCGCAGGCTTGGCGGGACGGACGACGGCGTCGGTCATGGCATCACCCTTCGGTGGGACAGAGGAAGACGATCTCGACGGTAGGAGCACGACAACCGGAGCCCAACTCGGTTGCAGATCCTCTACAACCGGATGCGGCCACGTCGCCGCGTCCGGTTGTGTGCTGGCGACATCGGCCGCGAAGGAGCGACGGTGTCGGACGTCTCGGACACACTGGATGAGGGAGGTACGCCCATGACGCTCACCTTGAAGCCCTGGTCCTCTGCGGATCTTCCCGTGCTCGAGCGCGCGAACACGCCGGAGATGACGCGGTTCATCGGCGGACCCGAGACCGAGGCACAGGTCGCCGAGCGCCACGAGCGCTACCTGCGCCTGAACGCGAGCGGCGAGGCCGAGATGTACCGCATCGACGTCGACGACGAGCCGGTCGGCGCGATCGGGTTCTGGCAGGTCGATCACGACGGCGCCCCGGCGTACGAGGCCGGATGGAGCGTCGAGCCCGCATGGCAGGGGCGCGGCATCGCGTCGACGGCCTTGCGGCACCTGATCGCGCGCGTGCGGCATCGTGGCGACCGCACGCTGCTCGTGGCCTACCCGGGTGCCGACAACGCGGCATCCCAGGGCGTGTGCCGTGCGGTCGGCTTCGCCCGCGGGAGCACCTTCACCGAGCCCTGGCGGGGCGGATCACTGACGGTGACGACATGGACGCTCGACATGTCGCCGCTCGAGATCGGCGATCGCGTGCCGGATGTCGACGAGCGGTTCTCCGGCGCCCTCGACCGGGAGCGGTGGTGGCCGTACTACCTCCCGCACTGGGCGTCGCGTGCGACGACGAGCGCCAGGTGGCGCACCGGAGCCCAGGGGCTCGAGCTGCGCATCGATGACGACACCGCGCCGTGGGCGCCCGACATCGACGGAGAGGTGCGGGTATCGCACCTGCAGACGGGGCAGCGCTCGGGGCCGGAAGGGTCATCCGTCGGGCAGCATCGCTTCCGCGAGGGGCTCGTCGTGCGCGAGGAGCAGCCGGATGCGGGGCTGTGGCTCGTTCGGTACGGCGTGATCGAGGCGCGTATGACGGCGGTGCGCGACGCGCGCGCGATGGTGGCGTTCTGGCCGATCGGCGTCGAAGACGCCCCCGAGCACTCGGGGGAGATCTGCGTGTGCGAGATCTTCGGCCACGAGCTCGACGACGACGGCGGATGGGTGGGAGTCGGCGTCAAGGCCCAGCACGACCCGGGACTGCGCGACGATGTCGAGAAGATCCGCGTCGAGGGCGATCTCACCCAGCCCCATGACTACGCGGTGGAGTGGTCGCCCGACCGCATCCGATTCTTCATCGACGGGCGATGGGTCAAGACCGTCAACCAGTCGATCGACTACCCCGTGCAGCTCATGCTCGACGTCTACGACCTCCCCCTCGCGCCACGGGAGGAGTCGACCCACCCGTTCCGGATGCGGGTGGAACGGGTGCGCAGCTTCCCGCCGGCCTGAGGCCTCCCCCGGCCGCGCGCGGCACCGCGCGACGCGCACGTTCCGCAGGAGATCTCCACTGTGCAGGACGATTCCCGGCGAATCGTCCTGATGGGGGGACTTCTCCTGTGGAAGGGATGCCGACCCGTCCGGCGAGAGGGCGGGTCAGGCCGCGGCGATAACCTCGAGCACGGCCTCGCCGTACGCATCGCGTTTCTTGGCGCCGATGCCGGTGATGCCGTCGAGGTCGGCGAGAGAGCCCGGACGGTGCTCGGCGAGCGCACGCAGGGTCGCGTCGCCGAAGACGATGTAGGCGGGGACCCCTTGCTCGCGTGCGGTCTGCGCGCGCCACTCGCGCAGGGACTCGAACAGTGCGCGATCCCCCTCGGCCACGGCGTCGGATGCGGCGGCCCGCCGCGCCCGGGGTGCGGCGGCGGGGCGGCCGATCACGTCGCGCCGCAGACGTACGGGAGTCTCACCGCGCAGCACGCCGCCGGCCTCATCGCCCAGCGCGAGGGTGCCGTACTCGCCGCGCGCGACGAGCACGCCGCGCGCGAGGAGCTGCCGGATGATGCTGCGCCAGTCCTGGTCGCTGAGGTCCGCGCCGATGCCGTACGTCGCGAGCTCGTTGTGCCGTTGCTGACGGATGCGGTCGGTGTCGGCGCCGCGCAGGATGTCGATGATCTGGCCCGCCCCGAAGGACTGGTTCCGCTCGCGCTGCAGGCGCACGACCGTCGACAGGAGCTTCTGCGCCGGCACGAGGCCGTCGAAGATCTCGGGCGGCGTGAGACACGTGTCGCAGTTGCCGCAGGGGTCGGCCTGCTCGCCGAAGTAGTTGAGCAGGTTCTGTCGGCGGCACTCGACGGTCTCGCAGAGCGCGAGCATGGCGTCGAGGTGCTGGCCCATCCGGATCTTGAACGCGCGGTCGCCGGGGCTCTGGTCGATGAGCCGCCGCTGCTGCACGACATCGCCGAGCCCGTACGCCATCCAGACGACGGAGGGATCGCCGTCGCGGCCCGCGCGGCCCGTCTCCTGGTAGTAGCCCTCGACGGACTTCGGCAGATCGATGTGGGCGACGAAGCGCACATCCGGCTTGTCGATACCCATGCCGAAGGCGATCGTCGCCACCATCACGACGCCGTCGTCACGCAGGAACCGCGACTGGTTGGCCGTCCGCGTCTCGGCCGGAAGGCCCGCGTGATACGGCAGCGCATCGATCCCCTGCGCACGCAGGTAGTCGGCGGTCTGCTCGACGCTCTTGCGACTCAGCGCGTACACGATGCCGGCGGAGCCCTCCGGCTGGGACCGGATGAAGGCGACGAGCTGGCGGCGCGGATCGACCTTGGGTTCGATGCGGTACTGGATGTTGGGCCGGTCGAAGCTGGCGACGAAGTGGCGGGCGTCGCCGAGCGCCAGCCGCTCCGTGATCTCGCGGTGGGTGGCGCGCGTCGCCGTGGCGGTCAGCGCCATGCGCGGGACGCCGGGGAAGAGGGCGCCCAGCTCGCCGAGGGCGAGGTAGTCGGGGCGGAAGTCGTGGCCCCACTGCGACACGCAGTGCGCCTCGTCGATCGCGATCACGCTCAGCCGGCCACGCTTCAGCAGCGCTGTGGTGGCGGACAGGTTGAGTCGCTCGGGGGCGACGTAGAGCAGGTCGATCTCGCCGGCCACGTACGCACGCTCGACGCTCTGCCGCTCGCCGGGCAACTGGGTGGAGTTGAGGTAGGCGGCGCGCACGCCGTTGGCGAGCAGCGCTTCGACCTGATCGTGCATGAGGGCGATGAGAGGGCTGACGACGAGCCCTGTCCCCGGCCGCACGAGCGCCGGTACCTGGTAGGTGACGCTCTTTCCGCCGCCGGTCGGCATGAGCACGATCGCATCGCCCCCGCCGACGACGTGATCGACGATGTCGGCCTGGTCGCCGCGGAAGGCGTCGTAGCCGTAGACCTCGTGGAGCACGGCCCTCGGGTCCTGGCCCGCGAAGTCGCGGCGCGGCGCGGACGCGGGAGCGTCTTCCGGCGGCACCCAGCCGTCGTCCGGCGGCGCCCACCCGCTCTCGCCGTACGGATCGTAGGGCGGCTCGTCCTCCGGCGGCGCCCAGTCATCCGGTGGGACGTCCCACGAGGACGGATGCGGCGAGCTCACCCTCCCAGGGTAACCAGCCCCGCCGACAAACTCGCCGCGCCGCATCCGCGCTGCGCCGGCTCCCGCCGCCCGCCTCCTGCGTGTCTCCCACCGCCTCCCGCCGCCCGCACCATGCGTGTCTCCCACCGCCTCCCGCCGGCCCGCACCCCTGCGTGTCTCAAACGTTCAGGCCCCAAGGCCCCGCAACGTGCACAACTGAGACACACAGCAGCCCAAACCCCGCGCGCACCCATGCGTGTCTCAACGGTTCAGGCCCGAAGCCCCCGCAACGTGCGCAAGTGAGACACACATCCCCGCGCTCGCAAGGTCACCACGCACGCACCCTTGCGTGTCTCAACGGTTCACGCCCCAAGCCCCCGCAACGTGCACGGGTGAGACACGCAACCGCCGCGCCGCAAGCTCATCCCGCGCGCACCCTTGCGTGTCCCACACGTTCACGCCCAGAGTCCCGGAGACGTGCACAACTGAGACACGCAGCTCCGCATACGCAGCGAGGGGCCGCGGTCAGCTCCCCGCACGCGGCGACTCGCCGCGGTCAGCACCAGCGATCGGCGAGCGCTCCGACGACGTTGAGGTTGCGGTTCGTCGCGATGCCGAGCATCTTCGCGGCGGAGAGCGGGTCGACCGTGCCGTCGTTGTACCCGGGGCCGAGCAGAGCGTGCGCGGCGCGGCCGGACACGACCATCTCGCCCTTGTCGCCGCTGGTCGCCTCCACGAGGGCCGCCTGCTCTGGGGCGAGCTCGTCCTTGAGCAGGTACACGTAGTGCCGCGCGAGGTTCGGGCGGGCATCGCTCAGCGCCCGCGCGTCGTCGGCGATCCGCGCGAACTCGTCGGTCGAGAAGACGATCGTGGGCACGTCGAAGCCACGGTCGGCGCGGAACGCGCGCTCCAGCGCCTCCTCGATCCGGGCGCGCGAACGCATCCGCGTCGAGAACCTCACGTTGCCGGTGTTGAGGTGCGTGGTGACGTCCTCGAAGCCGAGTTCGGACACCACCCGGCAGATGTCGCCCTTGGGGAAGACCCGCTTCGCTCCGAGGTTGATGGCGCGGAGAAACCCGAGATACGTCGGCACCCGGCCCATTGTGGCCCGCCGCGTCCGATCCCGCATCCCCCGTCACTCGCCGGGGAACGTCTCCTTCAGCTCCAGGATGCGGCCGGTCGCTGCATCCACCTTCTCGGCGAACGCGGGGTCGGTCTTGGCCCGCTGCAGCACGGCCTGGTACATCTCGGGGAACACCGACGTGTCGGCCGACAGCAGCAGCAGATCGACACCGGCGTCCACGGCGAGCACCGCCCGGTCCGCGGGCGCCCAGCGCTCCACCTGCGCCGTGGCCGAGATGTCGTCGGTCATCACGACGCCGTCGAATCCGAGCCCGTCGCGCAACAAGCCCGTCACGACGGGTTCGGAGAACGCGGCGGGCATCGAGGGGTCGATGCGCTGATAGACGGCGGTGGCCATCATGACCGCGGCCGGCCCCTCGTCGAGAAGGGTGCGGTAGACGTTCACGTCCGGCGAATCCGCGCCGACGACGGTGTCGACGACATCGGCCGCGTAGTCGGTGTTTCCGGTCACCCGGCCGAGCCCCGGGAAGTGCTTGATCGTGGGCAGGACGCCGGCCTCCCGCATCCCCTGGGCGAAGACGCCCGCCTTGTCGGCGACGGTCGCCTCGTCGTATCCGTAGTGGCGGTTGTAGACACCGATCGGCTGGTTCAGCCGTGCGGTGTCGGCGCTCGTGACGATGTCGGCCACGGGCGCGAGATTCATGTCGACCCCCGCCGCGCGCAGCTGGGCGCCCCATCGCTCGGCATCCGCGCGCAGTGTCGCGTCGTCGCGTTGCGCACTCGTGAGCGCCGTCGGCATGGGCTCGAAGCCGTCTCCCGAGAGCACCTGCACGTCCCCACCCTCCTGGTCCGTCGCGATCCAGGTGCGGGGGCCGGTCGCCGGCTCGACCGCCGTGAACTGCGCGACGAGCGATGCCGTGGCCGCCGCGCCCGCGGAGGAACGTCCGCGCAGGAAGAGCCCGCTCACGCCCGGGTCGGCCATCGCGGCGAGCGCCGTGGGGTCGGGGGCGTCGGCGGGGGTTCCGACCATGAACAACTGCCCGACGCGCTGCTCCAGCGTGAGCCCATCAACCGGGTCGGGCGTCGGAGTCGGTGTGGGCGTGGGGCTTCGGGTCGAGGGCGCGGCCGTCGGCGTGGCCTGCGTGGTGGAGCATCCCGCGAGCGCCGCCACCGCGGCGAGAACGGCAAGCGCGCGAACCGTGATCGTCTTGCGCATCATTCCAGTGTGGCCGAAACCGCCTGGACGAGTCCGGGGTTGCGTCCGGTTACAGGCGCACGACCTCCGTCACGCTGACGTGCGCGGCACCCTCTTCCGCGGATGCGGCGAGGTCGACGACCGCGCGGATGCGCCAGTCGTGATCGCCCTCCGGATCGTGGATGACCTGCTCGACGCGCCAGAGGCCGCCGGCCGCGTCCGACTCGTCGATCGTGCAGAGCGCGGGCGAGCGCGCACCGGCGTCGGTGAGGACGGCGTCGTGCTCGTCGTAGTACGCGTCGAGGGCGTCGGACCAGCCCGCATCCGGGTCCAGCGCGACGAGGTCGTCGTCGCGCTGGAGAGCCGCGAGCTGCACGCGCCGGAACATCTCGTTGCGCACGAGCACGACGAAGGCGCGACGGTTCCCCACGACCGAGGGGGGTGCGGGGGGAACGACGGGCTCGCCCGCCTCCTCCGCCGGGTTCACGAGCCGCTCCCACTCGTCGACGAGGCTCGAGTCCACCTGCCGCACGAGTTCGCCGAGCCAGGCGATCACGTCCAGCAGCTCCTCGGTTCGCGCTTCGGCGGGCACGGTCTGCCGGATCGCGCGGTACGCGTCGCTCAGGTAGCGCAGCACGAGGCCCTCGCTGCGGCCGAGCTGGTACCAGGAGACGAACTCCGCGAACGAGAACGCCTGCTCGAACATGTCGCGGACGACGGATTTGGGTCGCAGCTCGAAGTCGCGCACCCACGGCTGACTCGACGCGAACACCTCGAACGCCTCGCCGAGCAGCGTGGCGAGGGGCTTCGGGTAGGTGATCTCCTCGAGCGCCGCCATCCGCTCGTCGTAGTCGAGCCCGTCGCGCTTCATCGCCGCGACCGCCTCGCCGCGCGCCTTGAACTCCTGCTGGGCGAGCACCGGACGCGGGTCGTCGAGGGTCGCCTCGATCACGCTGACCACATCCAGCGCGTAGTGACCCGATCCCGCGGTGCGCGCCGGTCGGAGATCCGGCCCGATCTCGGAGGTTTCACCGTCGATACTCCGACCTTCGTCGCTTTCTCCGACGGGAGCGGCGGCAGATGCGGGCACGGCGGATGCCGGAGGTGCCGGATCGAGCAGCTCGATGGCGGCGAGCGCGAAGGGCGAGAGCGGCTGGTTGAGCGCGAAGTTCGGCTGCAGATCGACCGTCAGCCGGATGCGGCCGTCCGCCACCTCGACGACGTCGGCCGCGACGAGCGTGCGGAAGATCGCGAGCGCGCGGCGCGCGAGCTCGTAGCGGCGCGCGCGGGGCTCGTGGTTGTCGAAGACGAGTGAGCGCACGTGCGCGAAGACGTCGCCGCCGCGGGCGATGACGTTGATGAGCATGGCCGCCGTCAGCTGCATCTGCGGCACCAGGGGTTCGGGGACCGCCTGGACGAGCCGCTCGAACGAGCCTTCACCCCAGTTCACGGCACCTGCCGGCGCCTTCTTGCGCACGATCTTCTTGCGCTTGGCGGCGTCGCCCGCCGCTTTGCGCAGCGCCTGCTCGTTCTCGATCTCCCACTCGGGGGCCATGACGACGACCGTTCCGGCCGTGTCGTAGCCCGCACGGCCGGCGCGGCCCGCGATCTGATGGAACTCGCGCGCGGTGATCTGCCGCATCCGGATGCCGTCGAACTTGGTGAGCGCCGTCAGCAGCACGGTGCGGATCGGCACGTTGATTCCCACACCGAGGGTGTCGGTGCCGCAGATCACGCGCAGGAGGCCCCGCTGCGCAAGCGTCTCGACGAGACGCCGGTAACGCGGCAGCATGCCGGCGTGGTGCACACCGATCCCTGCGCGCACGAGACGCGAGAGGGTCTTGCCGAACGCCGTCGTGAAGCGGAAGCCGCCGATGGCCTCCGCGATCTCGTCGCGCTGCGCGCGCGTGGCCACCTTCACGCTCGCGAGCGCCTGCGCGCGCTCCATGGCCTGGGCCTGCGAGAAGTGCACGATGTACACCGGCGCCTCGTTCTCCTCCAGCAGCTTCTCGACCTGCTCCTGGATCGGGATGCGGGCGTAGGAGAAGTGCAGCGGCACGGGGCGCTCCACACCCGTCACCTCGACGGTCGGGCGCTGCGTGCGACGGGTGAGGTCGGCGGCGATCCCGGTCACGTCGCCGAGGGTCGCCGACATGAGCAGGAACTGCGCCCGCGGCAGGAGCAGGAGCGGAACCTGCCACGCCCAGCCCCGGTCGGGCTCGCCGTAGAAGTGGAACTCGTCCATCACGACCTGGTCGACCGACGCATCCGCTCCGTGGCGCAGTGCCAGGTTCGCCAGGATCTCGGCCGTGCAGCAGACGATCGGCGCATCCGGGTTGACCGAGGAGTCGCCCGTGACCATCCCGACGTTCTCCGCCCCGAAGATGTCCACGAGGGCGAAGAACTTCTCGCTGACGAGAGCTTTGATGGGCGCGGTGTAGTAGCTCCGGCCTCCCCGCGCGATGCTCACGGCGTGCGCGGCGACAGCGACGAGCGACTTGCCCGTGCCGGTCGGCGTCGACAGGATCACGTTCTGGCCGGAGACGAGCTCGATGACCGCCTCGTCCTGCGCGGGGTACAGCTCGATGCCCCGACCGACGGTCCAGTCTCCGAATGCGTCGTACAGCGCATCCGCATCGTCCCCGGCGGCGCGGGCGAGCTCGGTGAGGGATGCGGTCATCCCTCGAGTCTGCCCGAATCCGGCGGCGTCGGGCGGGTCGTGCTCGTCAAGCGACGCGCGCATTCTCTGCGGATGACGCAGCCCGGGACCGCCCGCCCGCGGCTAGCGTGGGAGCACGCGAGCAGAGGAGAGCCATGTCGGATGAGCTGAACGTGCGCGTCGAACGCGGCGAGGACAGGTACGAGGTCTTCCTCGATGACGTGCCGGCGGGCTTCACCGCCTTCTACACGGACGAGGAGGGTCGCACGGTGTTCCCCCACACCCAGGTGGACCCCGCGTTCAAAGGCCACGGCGTCGCCAGCATCCTGGTCGAACGCGCGCTCGAGGATGAGGCGAAGCGCGGCGAGACGATCGTGCCACTCTGCCCGTTCGTCGCGAAGTACCTGCGCGAGCACGAAGTCCCAGGTCTCAAGGTCGCCTGGCCATGACCCGACTCGACGCTGACGCCGAGGAGAGCCTCGAGCAGTCGGTCGAGTGCGACGGCCCCCGCGCCGTCGTGCTCGACGCGCGGGAGGTGCCCCTGGGCGGAGTACGCGCGATGCAGGTGCACCGGGCCCTTCCGCAGCGCGAGCTGCCGATGGTCGGCGCGTGGTGCTTCCTCGATCGCTTCGGCCCCCAGGAGGTGCGGATGCGGGTGGAGCCGCACCCGCACATCGGGCTGCAGACGGTCACCTGGCCGCTGGTGGGCGAGGTCCGCCACCGTGACGGCATCGGCAGCGACGTGCTGATCTCCCGCGGCCAGCTCAACCTCATGACGAGCGGACGCGGGATCGCACACTCCGAGTACTCGGTCACCGACGACCCGATCCCCCTCGACGCCCTGCAGCTGTGGATCGCTCTGCCCGACTCGCGTCGCCACGGCGAGCCCGCCTTCGAGCAGCACATCCACCTCCCCGAGCTGGCACTGGACGGCGGCGGCAGCGCCACCGTCGTCATGGGAGAACTGGCGGAGGTGCGCTCGCCCGCATCCGCCTATACGCCGATCGTGGGCGCCGAGATCCGCGTGCCCGCGGGATCCCGCGTCACGTTGCCGCTGCGCGCGGACTGGGAGTACGCGCTGGTCGGCGTCGCGGGGACCCCGCGCGTGCACACGGCGGATTCCGCGCACACCGAGCTGGTCGGGCTGCAGCTGCTGTATCTCGGCCGCGCGCGCGGCGAGGTGGAGATCTCGAGCGACGAGGACGCCACCCTCTTCCTCCTGGGCGGCGAACCCTTCGAGGACGAGATCGTGATGTGGTGGAACTTCGTCGGGCGCGATCACGACGAGATCGTGGCGGCCCGCGATGAGTGGGAAGCGGGCGCGGCGCGCTTCGCGCACGTCGTCGGCCACGGTGACGAACGCGTCCCCGCACCCCCGCTGCCGGCTGTGCGTCTGACGCGTCGTCGGCGCCGGCTCTGAGCGGCGGAGTTCTCCCGGTCGCTCCGAGCCGCAGATCGCCCTGGCGCCGATAGTCTGGGGAGGTGGCCCGCACCTCCGTTCTGTCGACGCGCGTGCTGCTCGTCTGCGCCGCGATCGGTGTGGCCACGGGCATCCTCGGCGGCATCGCGGGCTGGGCCACGGTGCCGCTCCTCGGATTCGTCCCGCCGCTGTACGGCCTGCTCCTGGGCGTGCACGTGCTGCCCGGTATCATCGCGCAGGAGGTGCTGCGCCGACCCGGCGTCGCGCTCCTGGCGCATCTGCTGGCAGCCCTCGTCTCCAGCGCCACCGCGCCGCAGTACGCACTGCAGTTCCTGGGCACGGCCGTGCTGTTCGGTGGCATCCAGGAGGTGGTCGCCGCCGCGACCCGGTACCGGTCGTGGCGCGCATGGCGCTTCTTCGTGTCAGCGCTCGTCATCGGCGTGATCATCGCCGCCGCGGTGTTCTTCGCCGCGCACCTGAAGACGCTTCCGATCTGGGCGCAGGTCGCCTACCTCGCCGTCTCGGTCCTCGCCCCCGTCGCCTGGACCGCCGTGGGTCTCTGGGTCGGCATCGGACTGCGTCGCGCGGGCGTCGTGCGCGGCGGGCGCTGAGTCGATGACCGACGGCGCCGACAGCCCGGAACGCCGCCGGCTCGCGCAGCTCGTGGCGGACCTCATCCTCGAGAACGGCCTCATCGATCTCAGCTTGTCCGGCATCGCACGCGCGGTGGGCTCCAACAACCGGATGCTGCTGTACTACTTCGGTTCGAAGGAGCGGCTGTTGGAGGCCGCATCCGAGATCGCGATCGAGCGCTTCCCGCACCTCGCCGCCGTCTTCGAGCGCCTCGCCGCCGACGACGTCCCGCTGCGGGAACGCCTGCTGCGGGCGTGGCAGGATATCGGCGCCCCCGAGAACCGGTCGTACCTGGTGATGTTCTTCCACCGCTTCGCGGTCGCGCTCGGCGATCCCGAACGCTGGAACGAGTTCCTCTCGCACCTCGGCACGGGATGGGTGGGCCGCGTGCGCGCGGTGTTCGTCGCCGAGGGGTGGACTCCGGATGCGGCCGAGCTCGCCGCGACGCGCGTCGTCGCCGAGTGGCGCGGACTGCAGTTCGCGCTCCTGTGCGGAATGGGACCGGCGCAGCTGACGGCCGCCTACGAACGCAGTATCGACGAGCTCCTGGAGAAGCCGAGTTAGGTTAGGCTAAGTTGGGAGGACCCGCCCGTCCGAACTCTGGATCCTCCGTGCCCGCTGCCTCCGCCGATCGCGACGCTCCGTCCGCCGCATCCGGCGTCCGCGCACCCCTTCTGCAGGTCGACGGCCTCTCGATCACCCACGAGGGCGCGACGCGTCCCTCTCCCGCATCCGTCTCGTTCCGGATCGATCCCGGCGAGGTCGTGCTGCTGCTGGGGCCGAGCGGTTCCGGCAAGTCGACGCTGGCTCTGGCGCTGAACGGGCTCATCCCCCACGACATCCCGGCCGAGGTCGCCGGTCGCGTGAGAGCCGGGAACCTGGACACCCGTGACGCCTCGGTCGCTCAGCTGAGCACGCAGGTGGCGATGGTGTTCCAGGATCCCGATGCCCAGCTCGTCACCGGCACGCTCCTGGACGAAGTCGCCTTCGGACCCGAGAACCTGCGCCTGCCCGTCGATGAGGTGCTCCGCCGCGCCGAAGACGCCCTGCGCCGCGTCGGACTCTGGGACCGTCGCCACGAGAACCCGGACCGCCTGTCCGGCGGCGGACGCCAGCGCCTCGCGATCGCCGCTGCCCTCGCCATGGGCTCCCCTCTCCTGGTGCTCGACGAGCCCACGGCCAACCTCGATCCGCGGGGCATCGAGGAGGTGTACGCGACGCTTGCCGACCTGGTCGCGGCCGGCGATCGCGCAATCCTGCTGATCGAGCACAACCTGGATGCGGCCGTGCCGCTGATCGATCGCGTCGTCGTGCTGGATGCGGCGGGCGCGGTCATCGCGGACGGGGCTGCCGACGATGTGCTGCGTACGCGCGCGGACGAGCTGCACGAGCTCGGCGTGTGGCTGCCGACCTCCACCCTCGCGGCGCTCCGGCTGCGGGCCGCGGGGTACCGGATGGAGCCGCTGCCCCTGAGCCCGGATGAGCTGCGCGCGGCGCTCGAGGCGCAGCCTGCACCCGCATCCGTCGCACACATCGTGCCGGCGGGCACCGCGCCGCGCACGGTCCGCGAGCCGATCGTGCAGGTGCGCTCGCTCACCCTGCGGCGCGGACGCACCGAGGTGCTCCACGATGTGTCGCTCAGCGTCGCCGCGGGCTCCTTCGTCGCGATCGTCGGAGCCAACGGCGCCGGGAAGACGAGCCTGCTGCAGGCGATCGCGGGAGTCGTCGTCCCCCCGCGCGGCACCGTGACGGTCGCAGGGACCGACGTCGGCCGCGCCGACGCCCGGACGCTTCCCGCCCGCATCGGCTTCGTGTTCCAGAATCCGGAGCACCAGTTCATCGCCCATACGGTCTCCGATGAGATCGCGCACGGCCTGCGGCGGCAGCGGCTCGCCGACGAGGAGGTCCGCCGTCGCACCGACGAGCTGCTCACCCGGTTCGGCCTGGCCGAGCGTGCCCAGGCGCATCCCTTCCTGCTCTCGGGCGGTCAGAAGCGCCGTCTCTCGGTCGGTACGGCGCTCGTGGCCGGCGCGCCGGTGCTCGCACTCGACGAACCGACCTTCGGGCAGGACCGGGCGCGTGCGGACGAGCTGCTCGCCCTGCTCGCCGAGCTCAACGCGGCGGGCACCACGGTGCTCGTGGTCACGCACGACATGCAGCTCGTGACGGAGTACGCCGATCACGTCGTCGTCGTGCACGAGGGGCGCGTCGCCGCATCCGGCCGCACGTCCGACGTGTTCGCCGACGCGGCGCTCATCGAGCGAGCCGGGTTGCGTCCGCCGCCGATGCGGCGCGCGCTCGCGCAGCTGGAGGGCCATCCCGCCCTCGACGGAGTCGTGCGCTTGGCGGATCTGCCATGACGGCGACGATCGACCCGTTCGCGGCTCCCGCAGCGGCATCCGGGGCCCGCTTCCTCTACGCGCTCAACCCCCTCGCCAAGTTCGCGGCGATCATCCCGCCGAGCCTCGCGCTGGTCTTCGTGCGCGACACGACCACTCCGCTCGTGTTCCTCGCCCTCGCCTACGCGCTGCTGCTCGTGGGCGCGCGGGCGTCGCGCCAGGTGCTGCTCACACTGTTCCTGGCGCTGCCGGCCGCCGTTCTCGTGCTCGGATGCGGCTTCGCCGTGTGGACGGATGCCGCCCAGGTCGACACGACGCCGCTCGTGCTGCAGATCGGCGAGTGGCGGCTGTTCTCCGGCGCACTCGAGATCGGCTTCGCCACGGCGCTGCGCCTGATCGCGATCCTGGCGCTCGCCCTGGCGGCGGGATTCACGACCTCGGGAGCCGATCTCGCCCGGTCGCTCGTGCAGCAGCTGCGCGTGCCGTACCGCATCGGTTACACGGCTCTCGCCGCGTTCCGCTTCGTGCCGCGGTTCGCGCACGAACTCGAGGTGATCCGGCAGGCGCACCGGGTGCGCGGGTCGCACGGCGGGCGGGGGCCCTTCGCCGCGATCGCCCGCTGGGGCGGGTACATCGTCCCCCTTCTCGCGGGTGCGATCCGGCACGCCGAGCGCGTCGCCCTCGCGATGGACGCGCGCGCGTTCGGCGCCTTCCCCGACCGCACCGAGCGTCATCTGGTGCCCTTCCGCATCCGCGACGTCGTCTTCGTCCTCGCGTTCTGGGCCGCCTCGGCGGTGGTCCTCATCATCGTGCGCCCGTGGGCCGGCGCCTGACACACCCCACAGAAAGGCTCCGCATGGCTCGGTTCTCCCGCCTCGTGAAACCCGCTTCCCCCGACCTCCTGCACCTGCGGGTGCTCCGCACCGCACGCCTCAGCGAACACTGGATGCGGGTGACGCTCGGCGAGGGGGAGATCGACCGGTTCGTCCCGCTCGGCTACGACCAGTGGTTCCGCCTCTTCCTCCCCGTCGGCGGCGACGAGGGTCTGGATCGGATCCCCGCGAAGGCGAACAAGCTGCTCGGGTACCTGAAGTACCTGCGCATCCCGGACGGCGTGCGTCCCGTCATGCGCAACTACACCGTGCGCGCGTATCGGGCAGCGACCGCGGGCGCCGGCGCGGAGATCGACGTCGATTTCGTGCTGCACGGCACAGGACCCGACGCGGGCCCTGCGTCGCGATGGGCCGCATCCGCACGCCCTGGTGACAGCGTCGTGATCATCGACGAGGGGCTCGGGTTCGACCCGGAACGCGGCGTCGATCGGGTGATCCTCGCCGCGGACGAGACGGGGCTCCCCGCGGTGTCGGGGGTGTGTGCCTCGCTGCCGGTGAACGCGACGGGCGTCGCCCTGATCGAGGTGCCGTCCGAGGCCGATGCGCTGGCGTTCGAGGCGCCCGCCGGCGTCGAGGTGCGGTGGCTCGTCCGCGACGCGCAGACCCGTCCCGGCGCCCTCGCCCTCGCCGCCCTCGAAGAGATCCCTCTGCACGCGGAGGGCACACACGCGTTCATCGTCGGCGAGCAGTCGCTACCGACATCCGCCCGCCGCGCACTCGTGGCCCGCGGCCTCGACAAGGCCTCGATCAGCTTCATCGGGTACTGGCGGCTGGGGGCGGCCCGGTCCGCGTCGCAGTCCGCGAAGGTCGACGCATGAGCGCCCCGTCCGCCGAGGCGCCGCGAACGGCGCGCGGCCGCATCCCGACCCTGGTGCTGCTGACCTGCGCCGCCATCGGTGTCGCCGGCGGCGTGGTGCTGTGGGGTGTGACCGCTCTGTCGACGCTGCTCTTCGCGGTCGTCCCGTTCGCGTCGGTCGCGCTGGCGGGGATGTGGCTGCTGCCGGCAACCATCGCGTTGCGGCTGCTGCAGCGCCCCGGTGTGGGCCTTCTCGTGGGCCTCATCTCGGGGATCGTCGTACTGCCCTACATCGGCACCAACCTGTGGTGGGCGTTCTTCGCCGAGCTGCCGTTCCTGCTGGTGCTGTACCGCTCCTGGAGCACCTGGCTGCACGTCGCCGGCGCTCTCATCATCGGCGTGGTCTATCCGCTGTTCGCAGCCGAGTACTTCGACCTGTGGACCATGCCGCTGCCCGCGATGATCGGCTTCTTCGCGCTCACGATCGCGAGCTGCCTGGCGGGCACCGCGATCGGCGTCGTGATCGCCGATGCCCTCCGGCGCGCGGGCGTCGCACGCCTCGCCCGCCGCCGGACCCGCTGACCACGGAGATCGGCCCAACCTGCCCGTTCGCCTGTCACAGATCGACGCGCGCGCGTCGATCTGTGACAGGCGAACACCGGGTGGCGCGCTCGCGCCGCCCGGGCTACTTCCGGCCGGTCACCTGACGCGCGACGATCTCGCGCATGATCTCGTTCGTGCCGCCGTAGATGCGGTGCACGCGGGCGTCGACGAACGCGCGGGCGACCGGGTATTCGAGGATGTAGCCGTAACCGCCGTGCAGCTGGACGGCGGCGTCGAGCACCTCCCACTCGCGCTCCGTCGTCCAGAACTTGACCTTGGCGGCCTCCTCCGGCGTGAGCTTGCCCTCGCCGTAGAGGGCGATGGCGCGGTCGACGTAGGCCCACAGCACATCGACCGTCGTCGCCATGTCGGCCAGGCGGAAACGCGTGTTCTGGAAGTCGGCGATCGCGTGGCCGAACGCCTCCCGGCTGCTCGTGTACTCGAGCGTCCAACGCAGGCCCGCTTCCGCAGCAGCGGCCGCGGCCACGCCGATCGACAGTCGCTCGAGCGGGAGGTTGCGCATGAGCTGCACGAAGCCGTGACCGGGCTCGCCCCCGATGAGGTTCTCGTCGGGGATGAAGACGTCGGTGAACGACAGCTCCGCGGTGTCGTGCCCGGCGAAGCCCATCTTGTGCAACTTCTTTCCGTGATCGAAGCCCTCCATGCCGTTCTCGACGAGCACGAGGCTGAACGCGTCGGGGCGGTTGCCCTCGCCCGTCTTGACGAAGGTGACGACGAGGTCCGCCGTCGCACCGGAGGAGATGAACGTCTTGGCGCCGTTGAGGATCCACCCGCCGTCCACCTTCTTCGCCACGGTAGAGATACCGCGCAGATCGCTGCCCGCACCGGGCTCGGTCATGGCGAGCGCGCCGATCACCTCACCGGTGGCCATGCCGGGCAGCCACTTCTGCTTCTGCTCCGGCGTGCCGAAGTGAGCGAGGTACGGCACGGCGAGGTCGTCCTGGATGCCGAAGGCACCGGCCAGCGACCCGAGCCCGGCCTTGATGACCTCCTCGTTGACCACGGCGCGGAAGCGGTAGTCCTGCAGCATCCCCGCGCCGCCGAACTCCTCGGGGACCGACAGTCCGATGATCCCGGCGTCGCCGGCGGCCCTCATGGTCTCGCGGTCGATCTCACCGGCCGCATCCCACGCTTCGCGCCGGGCGTTCGTGCCGTAGCGCTTGATGAACTCGACCACGACCTCCCGGAAGGCCTCGTGATCCTCGTCGTAGATGTCGCGTTCCACGGACGTCTCCTCCATCTCGGGGCGCCTGCGTCGACACGCTGCGGCGCCATCGCCTGACGCGATCCTAAACCGGCGGATGCGACCGGAGCACACCACGCTGTGGAATCGCATCCCACACACACCGAAACCGAGTGTCGCGATTGTGGAGGCCCTCCAGCGGGTCAGCGACCCTCGGTGCGCACCGGATCCGTACCGTCCGGGGCGACGTCGTAGAAGACCGCGCGGTAGTCGCCGTCGAACCAAAAACGCGCGCGCACCGGCCCCGCGTGCTGCCCGAACGTCGGCGAGTCGATGTCGCTGTCGGCCACCCGCTCCAGCCGCAGTGCGACGCCGCTCAGGCTGTCGATGCCCTCTGCGTCGGCGGCCGCCTGCATCGCGGTCCACAGCCTGGGCCAGGAAACCTCGTCGAGCGAGAACTGCTCGGCGGCCGAATCCGGCTGCGACGGCGTCGGACCGTCGCGGGTCACCTCACCGCGGCGGTACTCCCAGCGGTCGGTGTCGGTGGAGCCGGGCGTCACGGGGGCATCGACGAGGATGACGTCCTCGCCGACGGAGATACTGACCACCCGGTCGTGCCCGATCTTGGCGGTGAGCGCCGCGACCGCATCGGCGGTGACCTCCGGCTGGCGGAGATCCGCGGTGAGCCGCCCCTCCCCCAGCGCGGTGACGGTCTGCGCGACCGCTGTCGGGTAGGGCGAGGCCACCGATGCGCCCGCGACGAGGAACGCGACGGCGAACAGGACGAACCGCGCTCCTCTTCCCTTCGGGCCGACGCCGATCAGCGGTCCGCGCCGCCGCCCCTTGATCGTGACCGTCCCGGGCTCGGGCAGGCGGGGCTCGCCGAGTTCGGCCTGCGGGGGGATCCGGATTCCCGCGTACGGCGCTTGGGTGACGTCATCGTCGGCGATCGCCACGTCTGCACCGTCCGCGCTCAGCAGTGCGACCGCGCGCAGGCTCCCCGGCTGGACCCCGGGGATGTCCACGAGCCGCACGATCTGGCGGACGCGCGCGCGATATGCGGGACCCTCCAGCGGCTGGATGCTGAGGTCGAGATCGCACACCGGCTGATCGTTGATCAATGTGCCGGTCTGGGTCACCGCGTCGATGCGTGCGAGGGCCATCCTGCCCTCGGATCGCGCCGTGTCGAGGTCTGCGGTCGACGCGGCCGGCATTCCTCGCGTGGCCCTTGCGATCAGTATCAGGATGCCACTGAAGATCGCCAGGGCCATCCCGAGGGGAAAGGTGATCTCGCCGGCCCCGGGTGGGCCGATCTCCGAGACCACGAGAGCGCCGAGGGCCATCCCCGCCCCCACGAAGAACAGAAGGCGGATCATGTCTCCATGCTAGGTCTCCGGATGCGGTGAGCCGGGTCAGCCGGTGTAGGAGGGCGCGGCGGGGAGGCCGAAGAACTCCTCCAGCGTGTGCCAGCCGCCCTCGTGGTAGGCGCGCGCCAGCTCGGGTCCGATGTAGCGCAGATGCCAGGGCTCCGCCTCGTACCCGGTCACGGGCGTGTGCCCCTGCTCGTACCGCACGATGAAGCCGAACTGCCAGGCGTTCGCCGCCACCCACTGACCCTCGGGGGAGGTTCCGAAGTCGTCGAGCGTGCCGCATCCGCTGCCGCAGGGCATGAGGTCCATCGCGAGCCCGAGCTGGTGCTCGCTGAAACCCGGTTTGGCGCTCGAGACCTCCGCCTCGGCCTGTCCGCCGCGCGCCACGTTCTCCTGGTATGTCGTCACCTGGGTGTCGTACGAGCGGTAGCCGCTGAGCTGACCGAGCGAGCCGACGCCGGCCGTCTCGACGGCCTCCGCCATCTGCTGCAGCGCGGCCGCGGCATCCTGGCGGAGCACTCCCGCGTTGAAGGTCTGCAGGCCCTGCACCTGCACGATGCCCTGCGGCTCGTAGTCGAGCGGACTCAAGGGCCGCTGCTTGTTGACGACGACCCAGCGCCGTGCCGCATCCGACAGCGAGATACAGGGCGCGGTTCCGGAGACGACCGCCTCGCGGAAGGACATTCCCCCGCCGGCGGCCACGATCACGGCCTCGTCGTCGCCGGCCGCGACCGCCGCGGCGACAGCGGGGTCGTCGCAGATCGATGCTGCCGCAGGCGCCCGGGTGAAGACGGGCGCGGGGATGCTCTGCGCGGCGGGCGGGCCTGCCGGTGCATCGGGAGATGCCACCGGCGCTCCCGCCAGGAGAGCGCTCACCCACAGGATCGCGACGACGACGCCAGCCACCGCCGCGCCCGCGACCGCGACACGACGGCGGCGGAGACGCCCGGACGCGACGCGCGCAGCGCGGCGCGACGTGAGCGTCTCGGGTGACGCGGTGGAGATCACGCTCTATTGTGCCTCCCGCCTGCACACCCGGCGAGTCGGATCAGACTCCCGTACGAATCTTGTCCACGACGAGTTGACATCGACTCGAATCTTTGTTCCACTTTCGTCATGCGGTGGAACGGTCAGAAGGTCGGCGAGGAGGATGCGTCGGCGCTGCCCGGGATGGAGCGGCTTGAGGGGCTCGTGCGCTCGGTGACGACGCCGGAGTTCGCCGGCATGACCTTCCACGAGGTCGCGGCACGCTCTGCGCTGAATCATGTTCCCGGCTCGTCGGCGATGCCCTTCGACTGGACCATCAACCCGTACCGCGGATGCAGCCATGCCTGCACGTACTGCTTCGCCCGCGGCACGCACACGTACCTCGACCTCGATGCGGGTCGCGACTTCGACACCCAGGTCGTGGTGAAGGTCAACATCGCCGAGGTGCTCGAGCGAGAGCTCGCCCGCAGCTCGTGGGGTCGTGAGCACGTCGCCCTCGGCACCAACACCGACCCGTACCAGCGTGCAGAGGGGCGCTACCGACTCATGCCCGGCGTCATCGACGCGCTGGCCGCGTCCGGAACCCCCTTCTCCCTGCTCACGAAGGGAACGCTGCTGCGTCGCGACCTGCCGGTGCTGCAGCGGGCGCACGAGCGGGTCCCGGTGTCCATCGCGATGTCGATCGCCCTCTTCGACGACGACCTGCAACGCTCTGTCGAGCCGGGCACACCGACGGCACAAGCACGCCTCGACACCGTGCGCGCGGCGACGGATGCGGGCTTTCGCGTCACGGTCTTCCTCATGCCCGTGATGCCGCACCTGACCGACTCGATCGCGGCACTCGACGACGCGTTACGGCGGATCAGAGCGGCGGGGGCGATCCGCGTCGTCTACGGCGCTCTGCACCTGCGCCCCGGCGTGAAGCCCTGGTTCATGGCGTGGTTGCGGCGCGAGCATCCGGAGCTCGTCTCGAGCTACCTGGGCCTGTATCCGGGCGCGTCGGTGAGCGCCCCGAAGGCGTACCGCCAGTGGCTCGCGCGGCGGGTGCGGCCCCTGCTGCGGGCGCACGGGCTCGACGGCCGCGACGAGGAGGAGCCGGTGCGTGCGCGTCCGGTCGCCCCGGGCGCGCGTGCGGCGGCAGCCGCCGCATCCGTGCGCGCCACCGGACCGGCGCCGCAGCCGGCGCGGCTGTTCTGACCCCCAGACGCGGCAACGCCCCCTCGCACGGGGCGAGGGGGCGTTGCGGGACTCGGCGTCAGGCGGAGGCGACGTCGGCGAGCTGGCGCCCGGCGACCTCCTCGACGACGTCGTCGCCGGGGCGCACCTCTTCGAACGGCGCGTCGATCTCGGCGCGCGAGAGCAGCTCCGTCATGCGACGGCGGCGCTGACGCGGCACCAGGGTGACGACGGTGCCGCTGCGGCCGGCGCGGCCGGTGCGGCCCGAGCGGTGCAGGTACGTTTTGTACTCATCAGGAGCGTCGGCCTGGATGACCAGGTCGATGTCGTCGACGTGGATGCCGCGCGCCGCCACGTCGGTGGCGACCAGCACGTTGACCTTGCCGTCGGTCAGGCGCTGCAGGTTGCGCGTGCGCTTGGCCTGGTTGAGGTCTCCGTGCAGGGCGACGGCGGAGATGCCGGCATCCTCGAAGTTCTCGACGAGCATCTCGGCGAACGCGCGGGTGCGCGAGAAGACGAGCGTCTTGCCGTCGCGGTCCACGAGGGATGCGAGCAGCTCGGCCTTGTCGCGGTGGTCGACGACGAAGACACGGTGGTCGATCGTTCCGGTCTCCTGCGTCTCGCCCGCGACCTCGTAGACGGCCGGGTCGACGAGGAACTCGTCGACGAGGGCCGCGACCTCGCGGTCGAGCGTGGCGGAGAACAGCAGCTTCTGGCTGCCCTCGCCCGTCAGACGCAGGATGCGCTGCACGGGCTCGGCGAATCCGAGCTCTGCCATGTGGTCGGCCTCGTCCAGCACCGAGACCTGCACCTCGGACAGGTCGAGCTTGCCCTGGTTGATGAGGTCCTCGATGCGACCGGGGGTGCCGATGATGATGTCGATGCCCTTCTTGAGCGCACCGACCTGGCGCGCCTGGGGCACGCCGCCGTAGATCTGCGTGGTGAACAGGCCGACGCTGCGGGCGATCGGCTGCACGGTGCGGTCGATCTGCAGGGCGAGCTCACGCGTGGGCGCGAGGATGAGCGCCTTGGGTCGGCGGCCGAACTCGCGACGGGTGCCCGCCTGCGAGCGCAGGATGCGCTCGACCAGCGGCGCGCCGAAGGCGATGGTCTTGCCGGAGCCGGTACGGCCACGGGCGAGCACGTCACGCCCCTCGAGGATCGGGGGGATCGTCGCGGACTGGATCGGGAACGGGCTGGGGGCGCCGAGCTCGGCGAGCACCTTCACGATGTTCTGACCGAGACCGAGCTCACCGAAGCCCTGCCCCTCGATGGTCTCAGCCTGGACGGCTTCGGCCTCGAGACGCTCGTGCACGACGTCGACGTGCTGGTCATGCGCCTTGGCGGCCGTCGCGTTCCAATCCGAACGGTTGCCGCCCTCGCGGCGCGCGGGGCGGTCGTCGAACGAGCGACGCGGACGGTCGTCGAAGGAACGACGGGGACGGTCATCGAACGAACGCGCCGGACGGTCACCGAACGATCGCGCGGGGCGGTCACCGTCACGGCGAGCCGGGCGATCATCGAACGAACGACGAGGACGGTCATCGAACGAACGCGCCGGACGGTCACCGTCACGGCGAGCCGGACGGTCATCGAAGGAGCGCGCCGGACGGTCGTCGAAGGAACGACGGGGACGGTCATCGAACGATCGCGCGGGGCGGTCACCGTCACGGCGAGCCGGACGGTCATCGAACGAACGACGAGGACGGTCATCGAACGAACGCGCCGGACGGTCACCGTCACGACGGGCCGGGCGGTCATCGAAGGAGCGCGCCGGACGGTCGTCGAACGAACGACGAGGACGGTCATCGAACGAACGCGCCGGACGGTCACCGTCACGGCGAGCGGGACGGTCATCGAAGGAACGACGCGGACGGTCGTCGAAGGAGCGCGCCGGGCGGTCATCGAACGAACGACGGGGACGGTCATCGAACGAACGCGCGGGGCGGTCGCCGTCACGACGGGCTGGGCGGTCGTCGAACGACCGGGCGGGGCGCCCCTCGCGGATGCCGCGGGCCTCGTCGCGACCGGCGCGTTCGGCGGCGGTCCACCGGCGCTTGGGGGCCGACTCAGCGGCCTCCTCACGGTAGCCGCGGTGGTTGGGGCTCTTGGAGCCGGTCGAGCCGGCCGAGGACTCGCCCGGACGACGCTTGCGGTCCTGGAACGAGGTCTTCGCGCCGTAGCGGGGCTCGAAGTTCTTGGCCGGACGTCCGCCGGCGGGCTTCTTGTTCTTGGGCATGGGTGATTCTTCCTGGGTTCTCTTCGCACGAGAACAGCACCCGCTCAGAACGCGGGCATACCCGGACTACCGTCGGCCGGGGCCATTTTCGATGATGGTCATGTGCGCCGAGCGGCGCTCACCATCGGCCCCATGGACTCACAAACCCATCCGCGCACCACGCGATGTCCAGAGCCGACATTCCAGAGTAACCCACGCGACTGGGAAAGTGCCTCACGTGACTACGCTGAGAGGATGAACGCCGATCCGACCGGAGTCCGTCACCGCCTGTCGTCGTCGAACGGATCGGCCGAGATCACCGAGGTCGGGGCCTCCCTGCGGGCGTTGCGGATCGACGGGGTCGACCTCGTCCCGCACTATCCCGACACGGCGGCGACGCCCGCCGCATCCGGGGTCGTTCTCGTTCCCTGGCCCAACAGGGTGCGCGACGGGCGCTGGTCGCAGCGCGGCACCGACTACCAGCTCGCGCTCACCGAGCCCAAGCTCGGCAACGCCTCGCACGGGCTCCTGCGCTTCGCCCCGTACCGGGTCGTAGGCGCCGAGACCGATGCCGTGACGCTCGAGGCCGATGTCTTCCCCCAGACCGGCTACCCCTTCCATCTCGCCACCCGCGTCACCTACGCCCTGACCGACAACGGCCTGGACGTCCTGCACCAGATCACGAATGTCGGAGCGGATGCGGCACCTGTCGCGCTCGGCACGCATCCGTACCTCTGCATCGCAGACGTGCCCACCGCAGAGCTGCGCCTCGAAGTGGACGCGGCGACGTGGTTCCGCCTCGACGAGCGCAACCTGCCGATCGCGGAGGAGCCCGTGGATGCGGCGCACGACCTGCGCACCCCGCGCCGGGTCGGAGACCTCACGCTCGACACCGCCTACTCGACGCTCCGCCGTGGTGCGGGCGGTCGCGTTCGCGGCGTGCTCCACGCCCCGGACGGCCGCCGCCTCGAGCTCTGGGCCGGCGCCGGGTTCGAGTACCTGCAGGTCTTCACGACCGACCGCTACCCGGGCCAGGAGGTCGCTGTCGCGATCGAGCCGATGACCGCCCCCGCCGACGCTCTGAACTCGGGCCGCGATCTGCGTTGGCTCGAGCCCGGTGCGACGTGGGAACTCGAGTGGGGCATCTCCCTCACACGCCCCTGAAGCGCCTGGCCGAGCCCAGCGAGTGAGCATTCGTTCGTCGAGTGAGCACACGATCGGATGCTCGCTCGACGAACGGATGCTCGGTCGGCACAGACGAACGCTCCGTTCCGCGTCCGCCGGTAACACGCATCGGGGTTTTCGGTAACCTCCGACGGATATCGTTGACCCCAGCGGTTTCGGCCGCTGCGGCGACGCCGACCGGCTGAGCTGCTCGCCAGCCGGTGCGTGCAAGGGGCTCCACGTTTCCACCGGCTGGATCGGTGTCCGTCTGGGTGGAGGGTACCCGCATGCTGCGTACCGTATTCGCGTCGTTTCCTGCTTCGAGCCTCAGCGGGGCAGACCCCACGCCACCGCGCGTGCGGCTGCACCGGGCGGTGGCCGGGCTCCTGCGGGCGGACGCCCTGCGGCTCGCCGTGCTGGCGCTGACGATCCTGCTCACCGGGCTCGGGATCTCCATCGCGACGACGACAAATCCGCAGTGGTGGCGGCTGCATTTCAGCGAGCTCGGCACGTACGGCGACGCGTCGGCGATGTTCTTCAACGGCACGCTCATCCTCGGCGGCTCCACCGTGCTGCTGTTCGCACGCGCCGCCGCGCGTCAGCTCCGTCCGCTGGAGGGGACGCGTGTGCGCCGCGGCACGGCGACGACCGCCCGCATCCTCTTCTCCGTCGTCGGCGCCAACCTCGCCCTGGTGGGATGCGTGCCGCTGACGACCAACGGATTCGTCCACGATCGGGTCGCCGCCGCGATGGTCCTCGGCTTCGCGGGACTCCTGCTGACGAGCCCGTTCATGATGCACCGTTTCCCGAAGCGGCTGGTACTCACGACGGGATTCGTGTTCGTCGGCCTGTTCGCCGGAGCCTGGGTCTTCGTCGCGGGCACGATCAACCTCGCCCTCTTCGAGGTCATCGCCTTCAGCGCGATGTTCGGCTGGTCGGGCGTTTTCCTCAGCGCTCTGGCCGCGTGCGCCTCACCCGCGACTCAGGCCGAGCCGGCGGCGCCCGCATCCGCATCGACGGAGCCGGCGCTCGTCACCCGCGCCACGGCGTCCGATGACGAAGCGCCGGTCGCCGTCGAGGTCACGATCCTCGCAGCGCCCGCCGGGTCGTCGGAGCATCGGGTTCCCCGGCGGTCCCGGGCGAGCCGGATGCCGGTTCGTCGCCGGCGCGCCGCGAACGCCGGCGCTCTTTCGCACCCTCGACGAGGTTGTAGAGCGTCGGCAGCACGAGCAGTGTCAGCACCGTCGACGAGACCAATCCGCCGATGACCACGATGGCCAACGGCTGCGAGATGAAGCCGCCGTGGCCCGTGATCCCCAACGCCATCGGCGTGAGCGCGAAGATCGTCGCCGCCGCCGTCATCAGGATGGGGCGGAGTCTGCGTGAGCCACCCGCGACCGTGGCGTCGTGGGCGTTCAGCCCCTTCTCGCGGTACTGGTTGACCAGGTCGACGAGCACGATCGCATTGGTCACCACGATGCCGATGAGCATCAGCACACCGATCAGCGAGGCCACACCCAACGGCACCCCCGTCGCGATCTGCAACAGGATGGCGCCGGTCGCCGCGAACGGCACGGAAACCAGCAGCAGCAGCGGCTGACGCAGCGACTTGAAGGTCGCGACCATGACGATGTAGACGATCAGGATGGCGGCGAGCATCGCGAGGCCCAGCTGCGTGAACGCGTCGCTCTGCTGGGTCACGACACCGCCGAGCGAGGCATCGGCCCCCGTCGGCAGCGACACGTCGGCGAGCGCCTTGTTGACGGTCGCGTTCGCCGAGGTCAGGTCGTCGCCCGACGGGGTGACGGTGACCGTGGCCGTGCGCTGACCGCGCTCGGTCGTGATCGAGGTGGGCCCCTGGCTCTGCTCGACCGTCGCGATCTCGTCGAGTCGCACCACACCGCCGACGCTCGGGATGGTCAGTGCTCGCAGATCATCGATCGTGACCGGGACCTGGGATGCGGCGAGGTACACCGTCAGTGAGGTGCCGTCGATTTCCACCGAACCGACCTGGCGCGGCTGCATGGTGCCGGAGACGAGCCCGCCGACGGCGACCTCGGACAGGCCGCGGGCAGCGGCCGCATCCCGGTCCACCGTCACGGCGATGTAGGGCAACGACGCGGAGAGGTTGCTCGTGACCTGCGAGATGCCGTCCTTGCCCTCGAGACCCGACTGCACCGCATCCGTCGCCTCCTGCAGCGTCTGCTGGTCCGGCGCGGTCACATCGATCTCGATGTCGCTCGAGCCGAAGCCGCCGCCGGAGGAGGCGAGCGCGATGGTGCCCACGTCGTCGAGATCGGCGAGGGCGGACTGCACGCGGTCGCGGAGGGCGAGCTGGTCGGCTCCCGCATCCGTCGTGATCGAGTAGGTGATGCCGCCGCTGCCGCCGGAGAACGCGTCGCGCACGGCGGAGCCGCTCGAGCCGATCGAGACCTGCACGGTCTCGATGCCGTCGACGCCCTTGAGGGTCTCCTCCACGCGGGACGCCGCGGTGTCCTCCGCATCGAGGCTGGCGGCCGGACCCAGCGTCTGCGTGATGGTCAGCGTGTTCTGACCGGAGTCACCGAGGAAGTTCGTCTTCATCAGCGGGGCGAGCGCGCCGGTGCCGACCAGGACGAGCAGGGCGAGTCCGAGCGTCACCCACGAGTGCTTGAGCGTCCACGAGAGCACCGGCAGGTACGCCTTCTGCAGGCGCGAGGGCGGCGCGGAGGGATCCTCCGGGTCGATGCTCTCGCCGTCGGGTCCCTGCACGGGCTTACCGGGCTTCAGGAACCAGTACGCGAGCACGGGAACGATCGTGAGAGACACGAACAGCGACGCCGTCATCGCGAGGGTGACCGTCAATGCGAAGGGACGGAACAGCTCGCCCGTGAGGTCGCCCACGAAGGCGATCGGCAGGAAGACCGCGACGGTCGTGATGGTGGATGCGGTCACCGCCGCCGCCACCTCGCGCACGGCGAGCAGGATCGAGGCGCGTTTGTCCGCATCGCCGACGTAGTGCCGGCGGATGTTCTCGATGACGACGATCGAGTCGTCGACGACGCGCCCGATCGCGATGGTCAGCGCGCCGAGGGTGAGGATGTTCAGCGAGTAGCCGAACGCCTGGATGCCGATGAAGGTGATCAGCACGCTCGTCGGGATCGAGATCGCGGTGACGATCGTCGCGCGCACCGACAGCAGGAAGATCAGGATGACGAGAACGGCGAAGACCAGCCCGAGCAGCCCCTCCTGTGCGAGCGCCTCGATGGACTGCTCGATGTAGGGGGCCTGATCGAACACCACGGAGAACTGCGCGTCTCCGCCGAGCGCGTCGCTGAGCTGCGGCAACGCGTCGGTCACGGCACGGGAGACATCGACGGTGTTCGCCGCCGGGAGCTTCGTGACGGCGATCGTCAGAGCCGGCTCCCCGTTGACCCGCGAGAGCGATGTGACCGGATCGGCCGCTTCGGCGACGGTGGCGACCTGACCGATCGTCACGGTCCCCTCACCGAACTGCGCCGCATCCGTCGGCACGAGCGGCAGAGCCGCGAGCTCGTCGACCGAGGTGATCTTGGCTCCGGTCTGCACGGTCAGCGTCTGGTCGCCCTCCGTGATGGCGCCGCCGGGGAAGAGCACGCCGTTCTTGTCGAGGGCGTCGGTGATCGCCTGCTGCGTGAACCCGGATGCGGCCAGCTTCGCCGCATCGGGGGTGACGACCACACGCTTGCCGATGCCGCCGACGATCTGCGCGGCGTTGACGCCGGCGAGATCCTGGATTTCGGGGACGACGGCGGACTCGAGCTTGTCCTGGATCGCCTGCGCGTCGCTGTAGCCCGTGACGGCCAGCTGGATGACGGGCAGGTCGTCGATCGACACGGAGATGACGTTGGGCTCGACGCCGGTCGGCAGCTGGTCCTTGATGCGTCCGATCGCCAGGTTGATCTTCTGCTCGGCGGTAGCGAGGTTGGTGCCGTAGGTGAACGACGCGCGCACGATCGAGGCGTTGGTGGTGCTCGTGGCCGTCGTGGATTCGAGACCCGGGACGCCCTGGATCGCCGTCTCGATCGGCGTCGACACGTCGTTGGAGACGACCTCGGGCGAGGCGCCGGGGTACGTCGACAGGATCGACAGCTGCGGGAACTCGACGGAGGGGATGAGCTCCTGCTTGAGGCTGGTGAGCGTGAGCGAGCCGAAGATCGCTGCGACGATCGTGATGAGCGCGATGAGCGCGCGGTTCTTCAGGCTGAGGACTGCCAGGTGTGACACGGGAGCGCTTTCATGACGGCCGACTCGAGAGGGTGCAGCGGCGAGGAGGCACGATACAGGGCTGCATCGAGGTCAGTATCTCACGCGTTCTCGCGGGAACGCCGGGCTCACCGGCCTATCCGGCGATGAGCCCGCCGATCGCCAGACCCGCGGCCGCGGCGGCGGCAGCCAGCACAAGTGTGCCGATCGTGTTCGTCGCGGCAGCCCATCCGCGACGGTCGGTCGCCATCACGGCGCTGACCGCGGCCACCGAGCTGAAGGTCGTGAAGCCGCCCAGGAGCCCCGTTCCGATGACGGCGAGCAGCACTGCATCCGACACAGCGCCGGTCAGCAGGCCGAGCGCGAAGGAGCCCGTCACGTTGATGACGAGCGTCCCCCAGGGGAATCGAGGGCCCACGAGCGCGGTGACCGCGAGGTCCACGACGTAGCGCGCACCCGCGCCGATCCCTCCCGCGACGGCCACGACGAGGAACGTGAGAGGCGTCATGCGGACCTCCGCCGCCCGAGGGCGAGGCCCGCCCACGCGACAGCGAGTCCCACGGCCGCGGTCGCGAGGGTGAGTGCGACCGCCGCGCCGTCGACCGCCTGCACCGCGAACGTGCTGTAGGTCGTGTAGCCGCCGAGCACACCGGTTCCGAGCAGCTGGCGCAGATCGCGCGAGCGCGCGGTCTCGGCGCGACGGGTCAGCACCCCCGTCAGCAGGCCCAGCGCAAAGGCTCCCGTGACGTTGATGACGGGCACCGCGATCGGGTGCCAGCCCGGCACATCGATGAGCAACAGCCCGGCGCGCGCGGCGGTTCCGAGGGCACCGCCGAGGACGATCAGTCCGAGATGCCGCCACGAGAACCCTGCTGCCACCCGGCAACGGTACCGCCGCCGTTCCGGGTCTGCGCTCAGCCTTCGACGAGACGCCGGATCGCGGTCTCGGGCGAGACGCCCGACTCCAGCAGCCGCCCCTTCGCGTACGCCCGCCACACCCGCGGGTCGATGTAGCTGCTCCGCGCGACGGACGGCGTGTTGCACAGCACCGCGGCCGTCGCCTTCACGGCGTCGCGTTCCGCCAGCTTGCGCGCCTTCTTCGACTCCACGTGCCCGAGACGCGCGAGGCTCTCCGCCGCGGTGACCGTACCCCGCAGCGTGCGGAAGTCCTTCGCCGTGAAGTCTCCGCCGGTGAGCACACGGATGTAGGCGTTCACCTCGCCGGGCGTCAGAGCCACGCGCCGTCGACCGCGCCGGTAGGCGAGCAGCGGCGAACGCGGGCGCCCCGCCGTCAGCTGCTCGAGGACGACGGCCAGGTCCTCGTCCTCGATGCGGATGCGGGCGCGCACCCCGCTCTTCGCGGGGAAGTCGAGTTCGATCACGCCGGCCTCGACGCGGACGTCGCGCCGCTGCAGGGTCGTGAGGCCCCGCCCGCCGCCGCGGCGCAGGTACTTCGTGGAGCCGATCCGGATGGCTCCCGCATCCAGCATCCGGAACGCGGCGGCGAGCACGGCCTCGCGCGAGTCGTCCGCGCGTCTCAGTGCCGCCGTCACCCGGCCGCGGGCGCGCGGCAGCGACTCCGCGAGGGCGAGAGCACGCGCGTACTTGCCCTTGTCCCGCTTGGCCGACCAGTCGGGGTGGTACAGGTACTGCCTCCGACCGGCGTCGTCGGTGCCGACCGCCTGGATGTGGCCGTTGTCCTTCGCACAGATCCAGACCTCCTGCCACGCCGGCGGGATGACGAGGGCCTCGATGCGGGCACGCTCCGCTGCCGTGACCTTCGAGCCGTCGGGCCGCGTGTAGCTGAACCCCGTGCCGCTGCGCGTGCGGGAGATCCCCGCATCCGATCCGGGATCGACCCGGGCCAGTCGCGCCACGTCAGTGGTTGCGCAGAGCCGAGATCAGCTCCGCCTTGCGCTTGCCGGAGTATCCGGTGAGACCGAGTTCTTTCGCGCGCTTGCGCAGTTCGGGGACCGTCCAGTCCTCGTAGTCACCGGAGCGCCCCCCGCGCCTGCCGACGGCCGAACGCCCGTCGCGCGCCGCCGCGTTGGAGATGCGCGCGGCCTTCTCCTTCGAAGCGCCCTCGTCGCGCAACTCCTCGTACAGCTTCGGATCCTTCAGGCTGTTCGCCCCGCGTCCACCCGGCATGTCGGCCTCTCCCGCCCCGCGTCCACGAGGCGTTTCCCCGACGCTAGAGCGCGCCGCATCCGTACATCAGCGGGCTTGACATGTGAGAGGACGCGCGCCTACGCGACTAGCACCGGGCGCTTTCGAGCGTCAACCCCTCTGACGCTGTGAGTGCGCAGTGGGAATGTTGGGACGTGCCCACGAGGCATCCGGGTCGCGCGGCGTCCCGGCGAGAACGAGGAGAATCCAGATGAACATCGCACTGCTCATCATCATCGTCGTCGCCATCGTGCTGGCGATCGTCGGAGGCCTCAACACAGCGCTGAACTGGCTGCTGTGGGTGGCCCTCATTGTCGGCGTCATCGCGCTGATCGCATTCCTGCTCCGAGTCATTCGAGGCGGCAGCAAGGTCTGACACCTCGAAGAAGGGGCATCCGTCGCCGACGGGTGCCCCTTTTTCGCGCGCGGCCGTCCGCGGGTAGCGTGAGCGCATGGTCTCCGCGCGCGAGCACATCGATCCCACCCCGTTCGTCGAGGCGAACCGCGCCAACTGGGACGAGCGCGCCGAGCTCCACGCCGCCCGTGACGGGTCGGGGTACGGGATCGAGCGCTTCGTCGACGACCACGAGGCGCTCTCCGACGTCGTCCGCTTCGACCTGCCTCTGCTCGGCGACATCCGCGGCAAGCGCGCGGTGCACCTGCAGTGCCACATCGGCACCGACACGCTCTCCCTCGCCAGGCTCGGCGCGCACGTCACCGGGCTGGATTTCTCCGAGACGGCGATCGCCGAGGCCCGACGGCTCGTCGCCGAGGCCGGCGACGCCGTCGACTTCGTACGCTCCGATGTGCGGGATGCGGCATCGGTGCTGCAGCCCGCATCCTTCGACCTCGTCTACACCGGCATCGGCGCGTTGTGCTGGCTGCCGCGGGTCGACGAGTGGGCGCGGGTCGTCGCGGCGCTGCTCGCGCCCGGCGGGTCGTTGTTCATTCGCGAGGGTCACCCCATCCTGTGGTCGGTCAACGAGACGCTCGAGGACGACATCCACCTCCGCTTCTCCTACTTCGAACCCGCCGAGCCGCTCGAGTGGGACGATGACTCCACCTACGTGCCGACCACGCGTCCACTGACGGCGACCAAGACGTACGAGTGGAACCACGCCCTGGGCGAGATCGTGACCGCGCTGCTGGATGCGGGCCTGCGCATCGACGCGCTCGTCGAACACGACAGCGTGCCGTGGGAGGCGCTGCCCGGTCGGATGACGCATCGGGCCACCGACGGCGAGTGGGTGCTGACCGGCCGGTTCGCCGGCGTCATGCCGCTCACCTACACGATCCGCGCCACCAAGCCCGCCTGAGCCTGAGTCACACCCGCGCCTCCGCCCGCGCTCCCGAACTCCTGCAGAATCCGCGCGGCAGCGGGGCTCGGCAACCGGATAAGCCACTTCGCAGGAGTTCGGGTCTTCCGAATCGAGATATATCGTGTTATCTTCACAACGCGATATATCTCGATAGACGAGGAGAACCGACATGGCACCGGAAAAGTGGCTCATCCACCCCGGCGAGACCCGCGTGATCGACCTGGACGACATCACGCACCTGAAGGTGGGCCTGGTCGGCGGTGAGATCGACATCGTCGCCCACGACGAACCCGGAGTGCGCATCGAAGTGCACGCCGTGACGACCAAGGATCTGCGCATCTCCGCCGAAGACGGCCGCATCGAGATCGACCACCCGCAACTGCGCTGGGACAACTTCCTCGAGGTGTTCCGCAACTTCGGTTCCGGAGGCCCCAAGGCCGAGATCAGCGTCGCGGTGCCCGCGGACATCGCGCTCACCCTCGGCGTCGTGAACGCCAGCGCCCTCGTCTCCGGCCTCGCCGCGGATGCGCGCGTCAACACGGTTTCGGGCGACGTGATCGTGGACGGACTGAGCGGTGACCTCACCGTGAACGCCGTGTCGGGCGACGTCCAGAGCCGAGGACTCGACGGCGCGCTGAACGCGAACAGCGTCTCCGGTGACGTGACGGC
Source organism: Microbacterium sp. RG1 (assembly GCF_005347485.1). NCBI lineage: Bacteria > Bacillati > Actinomycetota > Actinomycetes > Micrococcales > Microbacteriaceae > Microbacterium > Microbacterium sp. RG1. The sequence goes on from NZ_CP034121.1 coordinate 2,387,718, forward strand.
GACGGGCCGCATCACGAAGGCGACGGTCGACACGGTGTCCGGCAGCATGATGATCGACGCGCTCGGGCCGGTGCACCAGATCGGGCTGAACACCGTCGCCGGCAGCACCACCATCCGCCTGGATGCGGGACTGCCCGCCAACTACGTGGTGCGCAGTGTCAGCGGACGCGTGCAGATCGACGGGGTGCCACAGTCCGGCCGAGGCAGCGGACCCACCACGAACTACTCCGGCTCGATCGGCGAGCTCAGCGGCAGCTTCGTCGACGTCCGGGCGAACTCGGTCTCGGGCGACATCACGGTCCTGCGCCGCTCCGCCGCGGAGGGCGAGCAGTGATGGCCCCGGTGTTCTCGCACGGCGACCTGCGCCTGTATCTGCTGAGCCTCCTCGACGAGTCCCCGCGCCACGGCTACGACCTCATGCAGGCACTCGCCGACCGCACGGGCGGCACCTACACGCCGAGCGCCGGCACGATCTATCCCCGCCTCGCGAAGCTGGAGGAGGAGGGCCTGGTCACCAAGACGGTCGACGGTCGCAAGACGGTCTACGCGATCACGGATGCGGGGCGCGCCGAGGTCGCGGCCCGTGCGGGCGAGCTCGAGGGCATCCAGTCCGACCTCGCCGACTCCGTGCGCCTCATCGCCCAGGAGGTACGTGGCAGTGTGCGCGAGGCGATGCGGAGCCTGCGCGCCGATCTCGCCGCAGCGTCCAAGGCGGACCGGGACGCTCCCGCCCGCCCCCATGAGGACGACGAGCGCAGCGCGGCACGCGAACAACTGCGACGTGCAGAGGCGGCGGTCACCGAGTTCCGCACGCAGGTGCGCGCCGACATGCGCACGCACGTCGCCCGCGGCGGCCAGCTCTCCGCGTCAGCGGTCGACGCCTTCATCGAGGCGATGGATGCGGCGGCGCGCGAACTCACCCGCGGACTGCGCGGTTAGGAGCTATTCGACCCAGGGGTCGTCGGCGTCGGCCAGGGGCTCCTCGAGGGGGACGACGAGCACCGGCCGGTGCTGGCGGTGCGCCAAGCGCGCGGCGACGGAGCCGGTGAAGAACTCCCGCAGGGTCTCACCGAATCCGCGCCTGCGGGTGCCGACCACGATCATCACGGCGTCCACCTGATCGGCCAGATCCTTCAGCGCCATCGCGGGATCGCCGACGAGCGAGCGCAGCGTCCACGCATCCGGCTCGAGGAGCTTCTCGGCTCGGTCACGCACCGCGTCCGCCTGGGCCTGCCCCGCCGCGAGGTTGATATCGATGGGCGCGCTGTGCTGGACACCGTCGGGATCGGCATAGGTGACGAACCGGGTCACATCCACATACGCGACGATGAGATCACGCCCGAAGAGCCGCGCGTAGCGGGCGGCCTCGTTCCACACTCGATCGGGAAGGTCCGCGGTCGCTCCCAGCACGACCGGCCCGACAGCTTCTTCGCTCATGACTCCTCCGCGGGCGGCCGCGGGAGAGACCCCGCGAACCGCCGTGTTATTGTTGATGCTACTCTTCCCGGTTCAGAAACCGGACTACGCGGATGCGACGGGCGCCAGCTGCAGCCCTCGCCGTCAGAATATGAGGGGGTCTCGCATGGGGCGTGGCCGTCAGAAGGCGAAGCACACGAAGATCGCCCGTGAGCTGAAGTCATTCAGCCCGTCGGTGAACTACGCGGCGCTCGAGCGCGAACTCGGTCACCCGAGTGACGAGAACGAGTACGTCGACAAGTGGGCCGACCAATACGAGGACGAAGACGAGGACGAGGACTCGCTCGAGGGCGCCCGGTAACCCACCGGCGCCCACGCAGCGGCACCTCGCCCGCTCGTCGTCACAGCCAGGCCGCACGGCGCACCGCATCGGTGCCCGTGCGGCTGCTCTGTGGTGTCAGGATGTCTGCGTGCCCTCGACCCAGGCCAGGTACTCGTCGCTGACGGTTCCGGTGACGTAGCGGCCGTCGAAGCAGCTCATATCGAGGTCGGTGATGTCCGAGCCCTCGAGGATCGCCGCCTTCAGGTCATCGATCTCCTGGTAGACCATGTAGTCGGCGCCGAGTTCCTCGGCGATCTCGGGGATCGTCCGGCCGTGCGCGACCAGCTCGTGCCGCGACGGCATGTTGATGCCGTACACGTGCGGGAACCGCACGGGCGGCGCGGCCGAGGCGAACGTCACCGACAGGGCGCCCGCGTCGCGCGCCATCTGGATGATCTCCTTGCTCGTCGTGCCACGCACGATCGAGTCGTCGACCAGCAGCACGTTCTTGCCCTTGAACTCGCTCGGCATGGCGTTGAGCTTCTGACGCACGCTCTTCTTGCGCACGGCCTGGCCGGGCATGATGAACGTCCGACCCACGTAGCGGTTCTTGTAGAAGCCCTCGCGGTACTCGATACCGAGCTTGCGGGCGACCTGCATCGCCGCGGGACGCGACGAGTCCGGGATCGGCATGACCACGTCGATCTTGCCCTGCGGGGTGTACTTCGCGATCGTGTCGGCGAGGCGGTCGCCCATGCGCAGTCGCGTCTCGTACACCGAGATGCCGTTCATGACCGAGTCGGGACGCGCGAGGTACACGTACTCGAACGAGCACGGCGCGAGTGTCGTGTCGCTCGCGCACTGGCGTGCGTGGAGCGTGCCGTCGAGCGCGACGAACACGGCCTCGCCGGGAGCGACGTCGCGGACGACCTCGAAGCCGGCGTTGTCGAGCACGAGCGACTCGGAGGCCACGACCCACTCGTCGTGACCGTCCGGGTTGGAGCGGCGACCGAGGATGAGCGGGCGGATGCCGAACGGGTCCCGGAAGGCCAGCAGACCGTGACCGGCGATCAGGGCGATCGCGGCGTACGAGCCCTCGACGCGCTCGTGCACCCGCGCGACGGCGCGGAAGACCTGCTCGGCGTCCAGCTCGAGACCCGGGATCTCGGCCTGCAGCTCACCGGCGAGCACGTTGACGAGCAGCTCGGTGTCGGAGCTCGTGTTGAGGTGGCGGCGATCCTTGCGGAACAGCTCCTCGGTGAGCTCTCGCGTGTTCGTCAGGTTGCCGTTGTGCACCAAGACGATGCCGTAGGGCGCGTTGACGTAGAAGGGCTGCGCCTCTTCTTCGTTGGATGCCGTTCCCTTCGTCGCGTAACGCACGTGACCGAGCCCGATCTCACCGAGGAGGGCGCGCATGTCACGGGTGCGGAACGCCTCGCGCACCTGCCCCTTCGCCTTGGCGATGTGGAAGACGCCCGTGCCCTCGGCGGTCGCGATGCCGGTGGAGTCCTGTCCGCGGTGCTGCAGCAGAAGGAGGGAGTCGTAGATGTCCTGATTGATCGGACCCTGCCCGACCATTCCGACGATGCCGCACATGAGGTGTTACTTCGCTCCGTCTCGCGTGCTGTCGCCGTAGGCGCCCACCAGGCGCACGGCACCGCCGTCGACGCCCTTGGCGCCTTCGATCCATTCACCGTCGGCCCGGGCTCCCTCGCCCACGACGCCGACCTGCCACGCATCGATGCCGTACCGGGCGAGGACGGATGCGGCCGCATCCACGCGCTCGGCGGAGATGACCGCGAAGAATCCGATGCCCAGGTTCCACGTGCCCTCGGTGGCCTCGAGCTCCAGGTCGCCGAGATCGGCGAGCACCCGGAACACCGGAGCAGGCGACCACGTGGAGCGGTCGACCTCGACCCAGCTTCCGGGCGCGAGCACGCGGGCAAGGTTCGCACCGATGCCGCCGCCGGTCACGTGGCTGAGGCTGTGCACGTCGGCGCCGAGCTCGTCGATGAGCGCGAGGATCGGCGTCGTGTAGAGACGGGTGGGCTCGAGGAGGGCCTCGCCCCACGTGCGGCCGAAGTCGGCCGCGTGGTCGCCGTACTGCACGCCCGCACGAGCGACGATGTGACGCACGAGCGAGTAGCCGTTGGCGTGGAGCCCGCTCGAGGCCAGGGCGATCACGGCGTCGCCGGGGCGGACGCGATCGGCGCCCAGCACACGGTCGGCCTCGACCACGCCGGTCGCGGCACCCGCGACGTCGTAGTCCGCGACCCCGAGGAGCCCGGGGTGCTCGGCCGTCTCGCCGCCCACAAGCGCCGTTCCGGTGGCCTCGCACCCCTCGGCGATGCCGCGCACGATGGCGGCGATGCGCTCGGGGACGACCCTGCCGCACGCGATGTAGTCCGTCATGAACAGCGGCTTGGCGCCGACCACGACGATGTCGTCGACGACCATGCCGACCAGATCCTGACCGATCGTGTCGTGCTTGTCGATCGCCTGCGCGATGGCGACCTTGGTGCCCACGCCGTCGGTGCTGGAGGCCAGCAGCGGCCGGCGGTAGCCGAGAAGAGCGGAGGCGTCGAACAGCCCTGCGAATCCGCCGACACCACCCAGGACCTCGGGGCCCTGAGTGCGACGCACGGCCGACTTCATGAGTTCGACGGCCAGATCACCCGCGGCGGTGTCTACACCCGCGGCGGCATAGGGATCGGGAGCCACCCCCTCAGCCTACCCGGACGAACGCACCGTCGCTCCGCTGCGGGAGAGCGGTGCGACATCTGCACGATCGGTGGGACGCACATGTACGCACGAGGCGCATGAGCCGGCCGAGGTGCGATCGGTCGTGCACACGTCGTCGCACGGATACCGGTGAGATGCGCGCCTGGGCGCAACGCACCCGGCGAGGGGCGGGCGGCCCCTACAATGTCGGCATGCCGAGCGCCGAGAGGCCGCAATGGGTGGTCCGCGAAGACGCGGGGCCGAGCGTGCTCGCCGCGCTCTACCTACGGCAGATGCTCGGCATCCGCAGCCCCGACGAACTGCCAGGGCTGCCTGGCGTGCCCACCGACGCGCCCCAGGCGGATGCGGTGCTGGAGAGGCAGTGGCGGGCACTGTGGGCGATGACCGTCGAGCCGCTCGCGCACCCGTCCGAGGTGCCGCTGGAGCTCGTCGCGGGCATGGACACGCTGCTCGCGCTCCCCGCCGACGGAGCCGACGAGCTGCGTGCGGCGATCGTCCCGCATGCCGGCGCTGCGCTCGCCTTCGCACGGTCCGCCAGCGCGGTCCACACCGATCGCGTGCGCGGCTCGTCCTACCGCGCGTACGCGAGCGCGATCGCCGTGCACGAGCGCGAGGTGGGCAGGCGCGCGCACTCGTTCGAGCTGAACGTGCAGGTGCTGCCGCTCGCCCAGCGCGGGCTCTGGTGGATCGGCTCCCTCACGATCGCCGTGACCGACGGGCTGCGCGGGGATGTGGTGGCCTTCGACGCGGCGATCCACCCGATCATCGCGGAACTGGCCTGAGCTCAGTCCTCGTCGCGGCGGACGTGGGCCACCTCGACCGAGACGTCGCGGGCGCGTCGCGCCATCGCCCGGTCGAGAAGGAGGGCGATGACTCCGCCGACAGTCAGGCCGACGACGGCGCAGACGAGGGCGAGGAAGCCGAACACCTGCATCTGGGTGTACTGCACGCCCGCTGCGCTCGGCTCCTCGGTGCCGTGGAACACGAAGGTCAGGATCATCGCGACGAGCACACCCACGGCTGCACCCAGAACGAGGAAGACACCGTACTTGGGCGCGCGACGCACCCGCAGGGTCTCGACGTGTTCATCGGTGACCGTGCGGGGGGTCTGGGGGTCCTGCGGCTCGGGGGCCATGGGTCCATTGTCTCATCCGCTGCACACACGGCTGGGCCGCTGCGCGGGCGCATCGCTCCTATCGTGGATCGGGTGAGAGCTGCTGTCGATCTGATGGAGGGCTTCACCCTCCGCCCCTTGGCATTGAGCGATGCGCGCGAGCTGGCCGCAGCGTATCGACGCAACCGTGCGCACCTTGCCCCCTGGGAGCCGCTGCGACCGGATCGCTTCTTCACACAGGCCGGCCAAGAAGAGGACCTCGAGAGCCGGCTGGCGGCGAGCACGGCCGGCACCGGGTACTCCCTGGGCGTGCTTCAGGGCGCGCGGATCGTCGGGAGGTTCAATCTCGCGGGGATCGTCCGGGGTCCGTTCCAGAGCGGAGGACTCGGCTACTGGGTCGATCGCGACGTCGCGGGACGGGGACTGGCGACCGCTGCGGTGAAGGCGATCCTGTCCGCTGCGCGCGGGGAGCTCGGGCTGCACCGCGTGGAGGCGAGCACCCTGACGCACAATCTCGCTTCGCAGAGCGTGCTGCGCAAGGCCGGCTTCGAGCAGATCGGCATGGCTCCGCGGTACCTCCGGATCGCGGGCCGCTGGCAGGACCACAACCTGTACCAAATCATCCTCCACGAGTGACAGTGCCCCGCAGCACGCCGAAGCGCCGGCCCCCAGGACCGGCGCTTCGGGTTTCGACGCCCCGCGGAAGCCGTTCGCGGGGCGTCGAGTCTGTCAGGCTCGCTGACGGCGTCGCACGGCGATCAGCAGCATCCCGCCGAAGGCGATGACGCCGATGCCGAGCCACAGCGCGCCCGTCGGGGCGCTGGCGCCCGTCGAGGCCAAGGCGCGGTCGGTCGTAGCGTCACACGCGACCTGCGCGCCCAACGGGAACGAGAACGACACGGCGTCGAGCGCGGTCCCGGCGGTGTAGAAGCCCGCGAAGGCCTCCGCGCCGGCGGCGGTGAGGGTGGCGCTCGCGCCGTTCCACGCGATGCGACCGGACGACTCGCTCGCGGTCGGGAGGGACAGCGTGGCGAACACGACGCCGGAGGCATCGACGTCCGGCGACCCGTTGAACCCCTTCGACTGCACGTTCAGGATCAGCGACGCCGACGTGGCGCTGTTGACCTGGATGCGCGGGTTCGACAGCGTCAGATCGAGCAGGCCGTTGTGCCCCGTGTAGTGGACGGATCCGCCGTAGCTCACCCGGCCTCGGTCGGTGTCGGCGCTGTACGCCCCCGAGCCCGAGCCCCAGCCGCCGGAGATGGAGCCCTTGGCGATCGGACCGGTGATGTAGCTGCGGAAGGACTCCTTGACACCCCACTGGATCGAGGCGCCGGAGACGGACTGCGCAACGCAGACCTGCGCGGCGGGCTGCTCGTCGACGGGCTGCGACACGACGGGATCAGTCCCGCCGCCGGGCGTCTCCGCGCGAGCGGTGACGGTGAAGGTCGTCGACAGGGCCGACTGCAGAGTGTCGCCCGCACGCAACAGGTACACGGTGTGCACACCCGTCGCGAAATCGGCCGGCACGGTCCACGCGAAGCTCACCACGCCACCCACGGCCGCCTGGGCGGGCAGGGTCACGACATCGGAGTGGATCTCAGCCGAGACCAGCTCGTTCTCGTCGAAGCCGGAGCCGGTGATGGTGAGCGTGCCGCCCTGGGCGACCGAGCTGCTGCTCACACCCACGACCGGCGTGACCTCGCCACCCACCGGGAAGGTGAACGTGACCGGGTCCAGCGCCGTGCCAGCGGCGTAGAAGCCCGCGAAGCTCGCGGCGCCTTGCTCGGTGAGCGTGGCCGCGGAGTTCACCCACGTCGCCGCATCCTCGGTCGAGACCGGGGCGGACAGCGCCAGCGAGGCGAACGGCACGGCCGTGTCGCTCGTGACGGTGCCGTCCAGCGCACGCGAGGTGACATCGAGGTAGAGCACGCCCGATTCGGCATTCGTCACCTCCACCCGGGGGTTGGCGAGCAGCATGTTCAGCTGACCGTCGTGACCGGTGAGGTGCACCGAGCCGGGGTAGTCGACCGAGCCGGCGGCATCCGCCAGGTCATACTCACCCACGCCGTTCGACCAGATGAACAGCCCCTCGGAGTTCTGCGCCACGCGATCGAGGGAGATGGATCCCTTCGCGATCGGGCCGGTGATGTAGGAGCGGAACGACTGCTTCACGCCCCACGTGAGCGTGGCGCCGGAGATGTCGCCACCCTGCCGCGCGACGCTCACGGGCGTGAACGTGTCGAGCGAACGGTCGGTGACCGAGAGCATGTGCGCGGCAGAGGTGGCCACGTTGTAGCTCTTCGAGCCGTCGAGGGTGCCCGCCGGAACGGTCACCTGGAGGCTGAAGGCACCGTCCACGATCTGTCCGGGCATCACCCATGCCTGCGTGATCCATCCGGCCGACGGCAGCGGGCCTTCGCCCTGCCAGACGGCAGTCTCACCGAAGAGCACGTAGGCGCCGTTGATGGCGGAGGCACCCCGGAATCCGGTTCCCGACACCGTCAGCACGTTCTCGACCGCGGGGTCGAGGTTCTCGTTCGGAGTGACGGTCACCTTGGGGTCGGCCGTCGGCTCCGGCTGGGGCTCCGCCTCGGCCCAGGCGACCGGGACGAACAGTTCGTTGTCGGGCTGCGTCCCCTGGCTTGCGGTGTTCCCGAAGGTGAAAACGCCGAGCTTCGGGTTGCCATCCTCGGGCTTCTTCTCGTTGGCAGCCGCCTCCGACACGTCGATCGTCCACTCGAAGTCGACGGTTCCGTCGCCGTTGTCGGTCCACGCGATGCTGGAGTCGCTCGCCGCGGCGGATACGCGCGTGATCACCGCTCCCGGACGATCGGCGTTCTTGCCGCCTTCTGACGGCTTCCAGGTGTCCTTCACCCATCCGAACCGTGCCGTGAAGCCGCTGTCGGAGGCGGGCTTCACATAGTTCGTGCCCGAGACCGTGAGGGTGTCGCCGGCGGGATCGAGGTCGGTGTCGGGGGTGACCGTCAACGCCGGGGCCGGCACGACGGGGCGCTCGCCGAGGTAGTTGACCGGAACGGACAGCTCCTGCGCAGCGTTGACCACACCGCCGGCACCGTACGTGTAGACCCCCCAGGTGCCGTCGGGCAGCGCGGAGGAGAAGTCCTTCACGTCGAGCGTCGCCGTAAAGGTTCCCGCCGCGGTGATCTCCACCCACTGCGAACGGATCGCCGACTGGTACTGCGTCGGGACCTGCTCGAGGACGGATGCGGCCAGTGCCCACTTCTGCGAGACGACCTTGCGCGCCGTGCTCGGAGCGGATGTCGACGGCTTCCAGTTCCCCAGGAAAGAACCGAAGACGACGTAGTCGCCCTGCGGCAGCGTCGCCGGGATCGGCGCCCCGCGCCCTCCGACGTTCGCGGCCGGGTCGAACCCGGACCCCTTCACGACGAGCTGGTCGCCCGTGTAGACGGCCTGCCCCGTGTACGGCGTCACACCGTCCGCGAGGAACACGGAGAGCGCCGGCTGGAACGTCGGCTGCTGCGGGGCCGCGCTGACCGAGTGCGCGACGGCGGTCGAGGTGGAGCTCGCGTACGCGGCCGCATCCGACGGCGTGAACACGGCGGTGAGGCTGTGGTCGCCGACAGAGAGGGTGCCGGTGGAGACGGACGCCGTCCCGGCGTCGACCGCGCGACTGCCCAAGGACGCGGTGCCGTCGAAGAACTCGACCGAGCCGGATGCCGCGGGCATGACCGCCGCGGTCAGCTCGACGGATGCTCCCTCGATCGAGGTTCCCGCGGGCGAGACGGACAGCGTCGTCACGGTCGCTGCAGCCGGCGCGGCCACCGGCACCGTGAAGCTCAGTGCGTCCAGCGCCGTGCCGTCTCCGTAGAAGCCCGCGAAGGCTGCGGCGCCCTGCGCCGTCAGGGTGGCCGCGACGTTGGTCCACGTTGCCTCGGACGCCGTCTTGCTGACCGCGGGGAGCGCCAACGTGGCGAACGGAATGTCATCGAACGTCTCGAACGAGCCGCTCGAGAGGCTCTTCGAGACCACATCGGCGTACAGGGTGGCGCTCGCCGTCCCCGTCAGCGTGATCCGGGGGTCGCTGATCGTGAGATCGAGCTGTCCCTCGTGTCCGACGAAGTGGATTCCGCCCGGGAACGACGCGGTGCCGGAGGCGGCATCCGCATCGACCGTGCTCGTCCCGGCCGTCCACGAGAAGGGCGCGGTGCTGCTCACCGTCGACGCCGTCGCGGTGATCGAGCCGTGCGCGATCGGGCCGTTGATGTAGTTGACGAAGCTCTGCTTGACGCCCCACGACAGCGTCGCCTCGCCGACCTGAGCCTGAGCGGGCACCGCCGCGCCCAGGGCGGCTCCGGATGCGACGAGCGCGGCCGTCAGCGCACTCGCGAGCAGCCGTCTGAGCGGCACTCTCTTGGTTTCTTGCACGGGTCTACTCCTTGCGGGAAGAGATGGACAGGCGCGCTCAGCGCGACACGATTGCGGCGTGAAGCCATGCAAGAGTTAGCTTAGCCTTACCAAACTCTAATCTGGGAATTCGATATGTGCTCGTTACGCGGACCGCCGCGGCAAGACGATCGGCCGGCCCGTATCGGGATCGGCGAGAATCCGTACGGGTGTGGCGTACACGGACTCGACACGATCGGCCGTGATCACGTCGGCGGGGGCGCCGAACGCGGCGAGCGTTCCGGCGGCGACCATCGCCACCTCGTCCGCGTATGCGGCGGCCAGCGAGAGGTCGTGGAGCACGACCACGACCGCGCGGCCGGCGGCGGCGAGTCGGCGGGCGATCCGGAGGACGTCCTCCTGATGCCGGAGATCCAGCGCCGCCGTCGGCTCGTCGAGCAGCACCACGGGCGTCTCCTGCGCGAGCACCCGCGCGAGTGAGACACGAGCCTTCTCGCCCCCCGAGAGCGATGCGTAGGTCCGCTCGGCGAGATGCGCGACATCCGCGGCCGCCATGGCCTCAACGATGGCGACGTCATCTCTTCCGTCGCCCGCCCCCTGCCACGGAGCGCGACCCATCTCCACAACGTCGTGCGCGGTGAACGCGAAGGCGACGCGGTTCTCCTGCAGCAGCACGGACCGCATCCGCGCGAGCTCCGAGGGCCGGAGAGCGCCGATGGGTCGCCCGCCCAACAGCACCTCGCCGGACGCGGGCCGCACGTCCCCCGCCATGATCCCCATCAGGCTGGACTTGCCTGCTCCGTTGGGTCCCACGAGCGCGACGACCCGCCCGAACCCGATGCCCAGGCTGATGTCGCGCAGGATGTCGGCACCGCCCAGGCGCAGACCGATTGCGTCGAGACGGATGGCTATGGCGCTCATGCCCAGCCTCCGCCCCGACGGCGGCTGCGCCGGATGAGCCAGTAGAAGAACGGGCCGCCGATGAGAGAGGTGAGGATGCCGATGGGCAGGTCGGCCGCGGGCACGAGGGTGCGGGCCAGCAGGTCGGCGTAGACGAGGAGCACGGCGCCGCCGAGCAGCGACGCGACCAGCAGCGGGCGATTGGCGGGACCCAGCAGCATCCGCGCGAGGTGAGGGACGACGAGTCCGACGAACGCGATGATTCCCACGAACGCGACGGCGACACCGGTCATGGAAGCCACGAGGACGATCGAGACGATCCGCAGCCGCTCCACGCGCACGCCGAGGTGCGCCGCCGTCCGCTCTCCGAGCGCCAGCAGGTCGTACCTCCGCGCCAGCGCCAGAGCGCCCGCCGCGGAGAGCACGCCGACGACGGCGACGACGCCGACCTCGTCCCACCGCGAGCCGTTCATGGAGCCGAGCTGCCAGAAGACGATCTGCTCACGAGAGGCGGTGTCCCCGACGAACATGAACACGGCCAGGGCCGCGCCCGCGAACGCGTTCACGGCGATGCCGGTGAGGATCAGCGTGACCGACTCGGTGCGCCCTTGGGCCCGCGCGGTCGCGTAGACGATGCCTGTCGCGGCGAGGCCGCCCAGGAAGGCGAACACCGCGGTGGTCCACCCACCGAAGGCGGCCAGACCGAGCGTGATGGATGCGGCCGCGCCGACGGCGGCACCCGAGGAGACGCCGACGACGCCCGGCTCCGCGAGCGGGTTTCCGAAGATCGACTGCATCACGGCCCCGGCCACAGCCAGCAGCGCACCCACGAGCAGCGACATGACGACGCGCGGGAAGCGGATCTGCCACAGGGTCTGCTCCACGAGCGGATCGCCCGGCGCCCAAGGGTTCGCGATTCCGATCGCGCGCAGCAGGGATCCGACGACCTCGGATGCGGGGATGGGCAGCTGCCCGACGCCCGCCGACAGGAGCACCCCGACGACCAGGAGGACGGCGGCCGTGCCGCCCACCAGCGTCCGACGGGTCCGCAGCGCCCGTGCGCTCACGACGCGGTCGGCGCGTACACGGCGCGCGCCAGCGCCTCGAGCACCTCGGCCGAGCGCGGCCCGAACGAGAGGATCTGGCCATCTGCCATGTCGACGAAGCGGCGGTGGGCCCCGGCGGTCGTGATGGCGATCGCCGGCTTCGACGCGAGAAGCCCGTCGACGCCTCCGACGGACTCGATGCCGCCGGACATGACCAGGATGAGGTCCGGATTCGCGGCGACCATCGCCTCGTCGGTGAGGGGCCGCATCCCGTCCCATCCGAGCTCTCCGGCGACGTCCACGCCGCCCAGCGCGCGAATGATCTCGTCTGCGCCGGACTCTTCGCCGAAGAGGTAGTACACGCCGGCCGTTCCCCGCAGGTAGAGGAACACCATGCGCAGCCGATCCGCGTCGCTCACGGGCGTGACGGCGGCGATGTCGGCTCGCGCGCGATCGACCTCGTCGCCGATGCGTACGGCGAGGGCCTCCCCCGCCGCGGGCGCACCGAACACCGCCGCGACGTCCCGGGCCAGCTGCTGCGCCCCGGCGAAGGACGCCTCGTTCTCGACGAAGACGACGGGGATGCCCACATCCCTCAGTTGTTCGACCACGTCCCTCGGCCCGATCGAGCCGTCCGTGATGACGAGGGTGGGGCGAAGCGCGATGACCGCCTCGGAGCTGACGGTGTGCCCGCCCGTCGTGACCACAGGCAGATCCTCGACGCCCGGGAAGACGGTCGACACGTCACGCCCGACGAGGGAGTCGCCGAAGCCGAGCCCCCACACCGTCGCCGCCAGCGAACCGGCGAGGTCCATCGCGACGACACGGGACGTGTCGTCGACGGTCACCTCGCTCACCCCGCCGAGATCGTGGGAGAGCGCCGTCGTCGGCAGCGACTGCGCGGGCTCGTCGACGACCGGGACGATCGCCGCGTCGGGCAGCACGGCTGTCGACGGGCCCTCGTACGAGCGCGGATCCTCGAGGACGTCGAGGTCGGAGATCGGCCGAGGCTGCGCCGCCGAGCCGGCCGGTGCCGGTGACGCCGACGGGTCGTGTGCGGCACAGCCGACCAGCAACGTGACGGCGGTCGCCACCGCGACGACGAGCAGCCGACGTCTCACGACCGCCCTCCGCGCGCGCGGCGCCGGACGGCGGCGATGATCACGGTCGCAGCAGCGGCGGCGACGGCGACAGCGGCACCGATGCCCCACCCCCAGGCGGGCGTCGACGCCTCGTCGACGAGCTCCGCCGCCACAGGCGTCTGCGAGGGCTCCGCCGATGCGGCGGGCGAGGGCTCGGGATCGGCGCATTCGAGCGTCAGGTCGAAGGAGATCGGGTCGAACGCCGTCCCGGTCTCGTAGTTCCCGAACTGTGCGTACCCGTCCGCGGTGATGGCGGTCGGCACCTCCGCCGCGGACATCCCCGTGCCGGTCGTCGTGGGCGCGACGGCTGCGAGATCCAGCGTGACGAAGTCGACCTGCGTGGCGGAGTGCACCTGGTCGGTCGCCCCGGCCAGCGCGTCGTCCATCGAGAGGCCGCTGACGTCGAGCAGGAGGTGCCCGCCCGTGGAGCCCATGACGAGGGTCGGCTGGGCGATCGTGGTGTCGAGCAGTCCGTTGTGTCCGGTGAAGCGGACGCCGCCGCCGAAGGACACCGAACCCTCGCCGGTCACAGGGTCGATGCTTCCACCGGTCGCCGGCCAGCTGAAGACCGGCGTCGCGTAGGACGCACCGTCGACGGGCTCCCACGACCCCTTCGCGATCGTGCCGGAGATGTAGGAGCGGAACGACTCCTTGAAGCCCCAGGTCAAGAAGCCGCCGGTCACCGCGCACGCCTCGTTCGCGCGCTCCGTCGCGACGGCGCCCGTGGGCACGGCGAGCAGAGCGACGGCCAGGGTGATCGCGGACGCGGCAGAGCGAAGGAGCATGGCGGGACCATTCCGGAGTAGTGAGGTAAGCCTTGCCTACCCTAGCGGATGGTCGTGCCGGCCCCCGCGGCGTTACGGACGCAGGGGAAGCAGATCGGAGACGTCCGACCTGGTGCCGGAGGCGCGGATGCGGCCGGCGGCCGCCGCATCCGACCACGACTCGAGCCCCGTCGCGAGGGCGATCCACGTACGCGCGTCGGTCTCCACGACGTTCGGCGGCGTGCCGCGGGTGTGCCGCGGCCCCTCGATGATCTGCACCGCGCCGAAGGGCGGCACACGCACCTCGACCGTGTGACCGGGCGCCTTCTCCGCGAGCAGCTGCAGGAGATACCGCACGGCGGTGGCGAGATCGGGGCGAGCGGGCGATTCGGCCGCCGACACCGCGGCGAGCGCAGCGCGGCCGGCGTCGGTAGTGATGCGCGGCATGACGCCACGCTACCCCGGCGCCCGCGAGCGGCTCTCGGTAGGGTGGGGCGGGTGAAGATCCTCGTTCTCGGCTCCGGCGCGCGCGAGCACGCCATCATCCTCGCGCTCGCCTCCGAACAGACGCACCACGAGATCCTCGCAGCGCCGGGCAACGCCGGAATCGCTCGGGACGCCGCCATCGCCCACGTGCCCGGCGGCGCGGTACTGAACCCCGAGGACCCCACCGCCGTCACGGAGTACGCCAACGCCCACGCGATCGATCTCGTGGTCATCGGCCCCGAAGCGCCCCTCGTCGCCGGCGTCGCTGATGCGCTGCGCGAGCGCGGCATCCCGGTCTTCGGACCCGGCCGTGCCGCCGCACAGCTCGAGGGTTCCAAGACCTTCGCGAAGCGGATCATGGATGCGGCGGGCGTCCCCACCGGCCGCGCGGTGCGCGCGCAGACCATCGACGAGGTGGGCGCAGCACTCGACGACCTCGGCGCTCCGCACGTCGTCAAGGCCGACGGGCTCGCCGCCGGCAAGGGCGTCATCGTCACCGAGGACCGCGATGCGGCGCTCGCCCACGCGGCCGAGTTCCTCCCGAGCGGTGCCGTGCTCATCGAGGAGTTCCTCTCGGGCCCCGAGGTCTCGCTCTTCTTCCTCAGCGACGGCGACACCGTGCGGCCGCTCAGCCCGGCGCAGGACTTCAAGCGCCTGGGCGACGGTGACAGCGGCCCCAACACGGGCGGCATGGGTGCGTACTCCCCGCTCCCCTGGCTCGCCGAGCGCTTCGGCGACGAGCGCTCGTTCGTCGACCTCGTGACCGAGACCGTCGCCCTTCCCGTCATCCGCGAACTCGATCGCGAGGGCACGCCCTTCATCGGGCTGCTCTACGCCGGCCTCATCCTCACCGACACCGGTGTCAAGGTCATCGAGTTCAACGCCCGTTTCGGCGACCCGGAGACGCAGGTCGTGCTGCCGCGCCTGGTCACCCCGCTCTCGCAGCTTCTCCTGTCGGCGGCATCCGGAACGCTCGAGGACGAACCGCGGCCGGAGTTCTCCGACGCGTCCGCGGTGACGGTCGTGCTCGCGAGCGAGGGCTATCCGGCGGCGCCCGTCACGGGCCGCGCGCTCGCGGGGCTGGATGCGGCCGCATCCGTCGAGGGCGTGCACATCGCCCACGCCGCCACCCGGGACCAGGACGGTGGACTCGTCGCGACGGGCGGGCGCGTGCTGAACGTGGTGGCCGTGGCCGACGACTTCGCCGCCGCCCGTGACCGCGCCTACCGCGCACTGGATGCGATCGAACTGGCGGGCGGGCAGTACCGCACCGACATCGCGGCGCGCGTCGCCGGCTGAGTCCCGGCCTACCGGATCGTCTCTACGGGAGACTCCGCGTAGCGGGCCAGTGCAGCAAACAGCCGTTCCTCGACACCCGTATCCTCCACCCCCGCCAACCTCAGCGCGCTCCGCAGAACCCGAGGAGCATCGGCGAGGGGGATCTGCAGCTCGCTCCCGGGCCCGGCCCCGACGTAGAACCAGGTGTCGGCCCGACCATCGCGGCGCCACACCGCGAACTCCAGCTGGACGGTCGTCGTCGCATCCGGACCGAGAAGGATCTCGACCGCCTCACCGACTGCGCGGTGCAGACGATCGTCGACGTGATCGTCCTCTCGGTGCCCACCCTCGCACCAGGTCGGACACTCGTGCATCTGCCAGGACGGCCGGCTCGCGGGCATGCTTCACTCCAGAGTCATCGAGCGGGCACGACGACATTCACGCACGAGGCAGCGACATCCGCCGCGCGAGCGCGATCAGCGGCCTTCCGCGATCCCCTCCGGCATCGGCGGGAGCAGCCGTTCGACGGGGGTGTCGAGCACCTCTGCAAGCGCGACGAGCGTGCGAAGTCGCGGGTTGGCCGGTGTGCCCGGGTTCGACTCGCCGCGCTCCAGCTTCCGATAGGTGAAGGCGGAGATACCCGCCGCGTGGGCGGCGCGTTCCTGGCTGATGCCACGTCGGGCCCGCGCCTGGCGCAGATTGACTCCCAGCCGGCGCGCGAAGTCGTCCCACGGCGGCAACGGATCGGACATGGTTCCAGCATCGGACACACTGCACACTGGCATGCACATGTATACGTGCGATCGCTGCTTGCCCCCATCCCCGCATTATGACATGCTCATGTATACATGCTTCATCGGTATGGGGAACCAATGCGCAGAAGTCGTCTCGGCGCCATACGGCGGACCGCGCTGATCGCGCTCATGGCCGTCATCGAACGAGCACCGGCGCTGCTCGCCGCCACCCTGGCTGTGGCGATGTGGCTCCTCGCCATCGGCATCGCCCTCAGGACGACGTTCGGAGCGTGAGGGTCACTGCACGCGCGCCTGCACCCATCCGGTCGAGATGTCGTCGGTGGTCGTGATCTGGAGCTGAACGGGCCCCACGTAATCGACCGAGGCCCATTCGTTCGACACGATCGCGTCGCCGCAGACGAACGTGCCACCGGCGATCGAGCGCTTCTCATCTCCGACAGCCGCCGTCATCAGCTCGTACGACACACGCCCCCCTTCGCACCAGCCATCGATGCGCAGAGCCTGTCCGGCCTCGATCACGCCGGGTCCGGCCGTGGACTCGTTGTAGTCCTCCCGATGGTCGGGATTGAGGAGGAAGAGCGCGATCTGGCTCGGATCGTCGACATCCGGTGTGCGCACCGGGGCGGGCACGGCGGACGGGGTGTTCGTCGACGATGCGCTCGTCTCCGGCGCAGCGGTCGGGTCGGTCTGCACGGCGTCGGCGGTGCACCCTGCGGCGCCGAGGGCGGCGAGGGCCAGACCACCGAAGAGGAGGGGACGGATGCGGCTACTCATGCCTTCCACGGTAGAAAGCGCCCACCGAGACCGCGCAGCTGGTTGATCCTGGGCCGTACGACGTCTACGGTGGGCGCCCTCATCCTGTCCGAACTCCTGCAGAATCGCCCCTTCGAGCCGCGGAAGCCGCGGACCGGTCCGTTCTGCAGGAGTCCGGACCTGCACTCAGCGGCGCACCAGCTCCTTCGGGCGCCGCATGAAGAGCACGGCCACGAGCCCCACGAGGACGATGCCCGCGGGAAGCAGCGTGGCCTGCGCCATCGCGGTGGAGAACCCCGCGATCACGGGCTCGGGAAGGGTGCCGGTGCCGAAACCGGAGGTGGCGTCCGCCGCACCCGGGAGGTTCGCCTCGAGCCGGGCCTGCATGACCGCCGCGATCGCGGCCGACCCGATGACCGAACCGACGACGCGCGTCGTGTTGTAGATGCCCGCGCCCGCGCCGGCCTGCCGCGGCGGGAGCCCGCGGGTCGCGGTGGTGGCCAGCGGTCCCCACATCCCGGCGTTGCCGATTCCCTGCAGGGCGGAGGGGAGCAGGAACATCAGGATCGGGGTCGCCGGGTCGGCGATGAGGACCGCGTTGAACACGAGCGACCCGCCCACGAGGATGAGTCCGGGCACGAGGATGACGCGCGGATCCACGCGGTCGAGCAGGCGACCGGCCAGAGGCGCGAGCACTCCCGAGAGCACGGCCATGGGGATCATCAGCAGCGCGGCCTCGGTGGGCGTGAGTCCGCGCGCCAGCTGCAACGCGAACATGAACGGCAGCGACATGGCCGTCACCGCGAAGCCCACGGCGGCGATTCCGACGTTCGCGGCGGAGAAGTTGCGCTCGCGGAACAGGTCCAGCGGAACGAGCGGCTCGCTGCGGGTGCGCGCCTGGGTCCAGATGAACACAGCGAGAACCAGCACACCCGCGGCGATCATGAGCCAGACCCACGGCGCCCAGTCGAAGTGCTCACCCTCCTGAAGACCGAAGACGATGAGGAACAGCGCCAGGGCGGAGAGGAAGACCCCGACCATGTCGAAGCGATGACGGTGCGTCTCGAGCTGCGGCACCAGGATCCAGGCCAGGACCAGTCCGATGATGCCGACCGGCACGTTGATGAAGAAGATCCACTCCCAGCCGAGACCGTCCACGAGCAGTCCGCCGGCGAGAGGACCGACGAGCATCGCGACACCGGCGGTCGCGCCCCACAGGCCCATGGCGGCACCGCGCTGCGCGGGCGGGAAGGTGCGCGTGATCACGGCCATCGTCTGCGGCGTGACGAGCGCGGCGCCGATGCCCTGCACGGCGCGCATGGCGACGAGCATGCCGAGACTGGAGGAGAGCCCGCATCCGAGCGAGGCGAGGGTGAACAGCGCGAGGCCGATGAGGTAGATGTTCTTGGGGCCGAACCGGTCACCGAGGCGGCCCGTGATCAGCAGCGGCACGGCGTAGGCGAGCAGGTAGGCGCTGGTCACCCACACGACGTTGTCGAGGTTGTTCGTACTCGGATCCAGCGCGGCCTTGATCGCCGGGTTGGCGACCGAGACGATCGTGGTGTCGACCAGGATCATGAAGAACCCGATGACGAGGGCCCACAGGGCGGGCCAGGGACTGCGGGTGGGTGTGGTGGCGGTGGTGGGAGCGCTCATTCGCGAGCAGCCTTTCTCTGAGTGAGGTACCGGTCGCTGGTGCGGTCGTGCGCGTCCGGCCCCCAGGCGAAGCTCGGGTCGCCGAGGCGCCCGAGGAGAGCATCGAGCCAGGCCAGGTCGGCCTCGGCGAGAGCGTGGGAGCGATCGACCTCGATGAGGTACTGCTCGGAGACTCCTCCCGGGCGGGCCTTGTTCAGCCCCGCGGCGATGTCGGCGATCTGCTCCGTCAGTGCGGCGCGCCGTAAGGCGAGCAGCGCCGCGGCGTCGTCGCGGTCGAGGTTGTGGGCCTCGGCGAGCGCGACGCGAAACTCGACGGGGCGGTCGATGCGCACGAGCTCGGTGCGGATCCACTCGTCCAGCGACGCCAGCCCGGCATCCGTCAGCGCGTAGGTCGTGCGCTCGGGACGATTCCCCTCGCGCTCGGTGCCCGCCTCGGCGATGAGTCCCGCCTTCTCCAGGCGGGCGACCGTGTGATAGACCGTGCCGCCGGTGACGTTCAGGATGCGGTCGTCGTGCCGCAGCCGCATGAGCCGCAGCATCTCGTACGGATGCATGGGGTCTTCGCGCAGCAGCGCGAGCACCATGATCCCCAACGGGGTGATCCGAGTCGTCATCCGATACTCCAGGTCGATTAGTCCACATGGACTATACACCCGCGGCGTACTCTGCCGGCATGCCGGATCCGCAGCGCGAAGCCGCCCGCCGACGCGGCCACGAGATCTTCGATCCGATCGTCGAGTCGCTGCCCGAGATCGTGCGCGACGCGTACGCCTTCCTCGACGAGATCACGCCCTGACCACCGCGACGGGCCGAGCGGCGCCCGCACGGGATAATGGGCGGGTGAACGACCCTGTGCTCCTCGACGGCTGGCGGCATGTGTACTCCGGGAAGGTCCGGGACCTCTACGTTCCCGACGACACCCCCGAAGGCGCTTCCGGCGAGCGCATGCTCGTCGTCGCGAGCGACCGCGTGAGCTCCTTCGACCACGTGCTCGAGCCGGGCATCCCCGACAAGGGCGTGCTGCTGACGACCCTGAGCCTCTGGTGGTTCGACCGCCTCGCGGGCGGCGACGGCGGTCGCCGCATCCCGAACCACCTCGTCGCGGACCACGTCCTCGGCGCCGACGACACGGCGCACGAGCTGATCCCGGATGCGGTCGCCGGCCGCGCCATGGTCGTGCGCGCGCTCGAGATGCAGCCCATCGAGTGCGTCGTGCGCGGCTATCTCACCGGCTCCGGCTGGCTCGAGTACCAGAGCACGGGAACGGTGTGCGGCATCCCGATCGCTGCGGGGCTGAACGACGGCGACCGCCTACCGGAGCCGATCTTCACCCCGGCCTACAAGGCGCCGATGGGCGAGCACGACGAGAACATCTCGTTCGAGCGCACCGCCGAGATCGTGGGAGGCGAGATGGCCGAGCGCCTGCGCGAGCTCTCGCTGGAGATCTACGCGCGCGCTGCGGCCACCGCCGAGGAGCGCGGACTCATCCTCGCCGACACGAAGTTCGAGTTCGGTCTCGACGACCAGGGCCTGCTCACCCTCGCGGACGAGGTGCTGACCCCCGACTCGTCCCGGTACTGGGACGCGCAGGCGTGGCGCACCGGCACGACGCCCGCCGAGCGGATGGCGAGCTTCGACAAGCAGATCGTGCGCAACTGGCTCGCCGCCGCGTGGGTTCCCCGCGAGGGCGAGCCGCCGCGGCTGCCCGACGAGATCGCGGCGCAGACCTCCGCCCGCTACGCCGAGCTGCTGCGCCGCCTCACCGCCGTCTGACCCCGCATCCGCGTCGCCGGGCGGGCCGGAGGACACTACCGCCGCGCCTCTGGGCACGCCAGACTTTCCGCGAGACTGCACTTTGGCCACGAGATCACGGGTATTACCCGTGATCTCGTGCGGGAGATGCAGTCTCGCGGGATGAACACCCCCGAAAGGACCACCCATGCCCCTGTGGAAGATCCACGGAAACGGACGCACCGTCGCCCCGGGCGACGTCGTCGCCCCCGACGAGCGCCTGAATTGGCCCGCGACGATCGCGATCGGCGCTCAGCACGTGATCGCCATGTTCGGCGCCACCTTCCTCGTGCCGATCCTGACGGGATTCCCGGTCGCCACGACGCTGCTGTTCTCCGGCGTCGGCACGCTGCTGTTCCTCCTGGTCACGAAGAACAAGCTCCCGAGCTACCTGGGCTCCTCGTTCGCCTTCATCGCGCCCGTGACGGCGGCGACCGCATCCGCCGGCATGGGTTCCGCCCTTGCGGGCATCGTCGCGGTGGGTGTGCTGCTCGCCGTCATCGGCGTCGTCGTGCAGCTCGCCGGCCTCGGCTGGGTCGACAAGCTCATGCCCCCCGTCGTCGCCGGCGCCATCGTCGCGCTGATCGGCTTCAACCTGGCCCCCGCCGCGTGGGAAAACTTCCAGCAGGCGCCCGTGATCGCCTCGATCACCCTCGCGGCCGTCATCCTCTTCAGCGTGCTCTTCCGCGGCTTCCTCGGCCGGATCTCGATCTTCCTGGGCGTCGTCGTCGGCTACATCGCGGCCGCGATCGCCGGTGAGCTCGACTTCAGCAGCGTGGCGGATGCGGCCTGGATCGGCCTGCCCACCTTCCACATCGCCGACTTCGCGAGCGCCGGGACCTGGAGCGCGATCGCGATGTTCCTGCCGGTCGTGCTCGTGCTGGTGGCCGAGAACGTCGGCCACGTGCGCGGTGTCGCGACGATGACGGATGCGTCCGTCAACCGCTCGACCGGTCGCGCCCTCATCGCCGACGGCGCCGCCACCACCGTCGCCGGCTTCTTCGGCGGCTCGGGCACCACGACCTACGGCGAGAACATCGGCGTGATGGCCGCGACCCGCGTGTACTCGACCGCCGCGTACTGGGTCGCCGGCATCGTCGCGATCCTGCTGAGCATGTCGCCCAAGATCGGCGCTGTCATCAACTCCGTGCCCGCGGGCGTGCTGGGCGGCGTCACGACCGCGCTGTACGGCCTCATCGGCATCATCGGCATCAAGATCTGGGTCGACAACCGCGTGGACTTCTCACGTCCCGTGAACCAGTACACCGCCGCCGTGGCCCTCGTCATGGCGGTCGCCGGGTTCTCGATGTCGTGGGGCGACTTCCAGCTCGGCGCGATCGTGGTGGCCACCGCGGCGGCCCTGGTGATCTACCACCTCGGCAACGCCATCGCGCGCTGGCGCAAGACGGGCGCCGACGACGGCGGTCCGATCCCTGCGGTCGGTCCGCTGGGCGGCGACCCCGAGTGAGGCACGGGCGTCGCGGGTGGGATCCGTCCCCCTCGCGACGCCCGTCATCCGCGTGAAGCGGATGCGGCGGCTCAGGCCGACTCGCGCCGGATCAGCTCGGACGACAGGATCGTGGCGTGCGGGGGGTTCTGCCCCGCGAGCAGCGCCAGCAGCACGTCGACCATCTGCTCGCCCTGCTGCTGCGAGGGCTGGCGGACGGTGGTCAACGCGGGCGTCACCGCGGTCGCGACCGGCGAGTCGTCGAAGCCGACGATGGCGATGTCGTCGGGCACGCTGAGACCCGTACGCTCGAGCGCCGCCAGCGCGCCACGCGCCATGAGGTCGCTCGCGACGAACAGGGCGTCGATCTCGGCGCCGGACGCGAGGATGCGTTCCATCGCCGTGTAGCCGCCGGCCGAGGTGAAGCCGCCGTCCTCGATCGGGCCGACCTGCAGTCCCGCGTCCTGCAGCACCTCGCGGTAGCCGGTGAGACGGTCGATGCCCGCGGGCATGTCGATCGGACCCGAGATCGTGCCGATGCGGGTGCGTCCCGCCTCGACGAGGTGCCGGGTCGCCGTGCGGCCGCCGTCGACGTTGTCGATGTCGACGAAGTACGCGCCATCGCGGCCGTGGGCGGGCCGCCCGCCGTAGACCACGGGGACCGCCGCGGCGATCCGGTCGACGAACGTGTCGCTCGTGTGGTGCGAGACGACGATCGCGCCGTCCACGGCGCCGCTTCGCAGATACGCCGCGGTCTTATCCCGCGGATCGTTGCTCGCGATGATGAGATTCAGGACGTAGTCGGACCTGCTGAGCCGTGCGTTGATGCCCGACACGATCGACGCGAAGAACGGGTCGCCGAAGAACCTGTTGGTGTCTTCCGGCACGATCAACGCGATCGCCATCGTCGCTCGGCTCGCCAGCGAGCGGGCGGCCCGGTTGGGCACGTAGTTCAGCTCGCTGATGGCGAGTTCGACGGCGGCCACCGCAGCGGGACTCACTGCGGTGGCGCCGTTGACGACTCGGGAGACCGTGGACCGGGAGACCCCGGCCATCGCGGCGACGTCCTCGATGGTGGCGGTGGCACGACGAGGGTCGCTGGTCACGAGATCTCTACCTCTGCAGGACGGCGCCCTCGGGCGCGTTATCGATCGCACGGGCGGCGATCACCCGACGATACTCCAGAGCGCTGTCCTTCAACGTACGCACCTGGGTGTCGTAGTCGACGTGGACGATGCCGAACCGCTTCTCGTAGCCCCAGGCCCACTCGAAGTTGTCCAGCAGCGACCAGTAGAAGTAGCCGCGCACGTCGACGCCCGCGTCGGCCGCATCCAGCACGGCGGACAGGTGCGCGCGCAGGAATTCGGTGCGCTCCGCATCCTTCACCCGCGCGACGCCGTCCTCGACCACGAGCTCGTCGTCGTAGGCCGCACCGTTCTCGGTGACGTAGAGAACCGTGCCCGCGGCGGCGGCGTACTCGTCGGAGACGCGGCGCAGCAGCCTGGTCAGTCCCTCCGGCTGCACCTCCCAGTTCATCGAGGTGCGCGGCAGGCCGCGGTCGTGCCAGTAGATGCCCTCCGCCGCCGGGAACGGCGAGCGGCCCGGACGATCGGTGGGAGCCTCGCCGGGCAGCGGCGGGTTCGGGTCGGGCTGGGCTCCCACGAACTCGCCGTGGTAGTAGTTCACCCCGAGACTGTCGATGGGCTGCGAGATGAGCTCGAGGTCGCCGGGACGGATGGCTGCCTGCCACGTCTCGACCGCCGCGGCATCGACGACGCGGATGTCGTCGACCACGTCCTCCGGGTAGGAGCCCCGGAAGATCGGGTCGAGGAACCAGCGGTTGAACTGACCGTCGATGCGACGCGCCGCATCCCGGTCGCCCTCGTTCTGCGGGTCCACCGGGTCGGGGACAGTGAGGTTCAGCGTGATCCCGAGGTTCTTGCCCGCGTCGCGTCCACGGAGCTCCCGGACGACCTGCCCGTGGCCGAGCAGCAGGTGGTGCGAGGCCAGCATCCCCTCTGCGATGGAGTAATGGCCCGGGGCGTGGATGCCGGCGGTGTAGCTGAGGAACGACGAGCACCACGGCTCGTTCAGCGTGGTCCAGATGTCGACCCGGTCGCCGAGCGCGTCGTACACGTCCAGCGCGTACTCCGTGAACAGGTCGCTGGACTCGCGCACCGCCCAGCCGCCGCGCTCCTGCAGCGCCTGCGGCATGTCCCAGTGGTAAAGCGTGAGCCACGGCAGGATGTCGGCGTCGCGCAGCTCATCGACCAGACGCTTGTAGAAGTCCAGGCCCTTCTGGTTGAGCGGGCCGGCGTCCGGGCGCACGCGCGACCACGACACGGAGAACCGGTAGGTGTCGAGCCCCAGACCCTTCATCAGCGCCACATCCTCGCCGTAGCGGTGATAGTGGTCGCAGGCGACGTCACCGTTGTCGCCGTTGATGACGGCACCGGGCTCGCGGCAGAACGCGTCCCAGATGGATGCGGTCCGCCCGTCCTCGAAGGCAGCGCCCTCGATCTGGAAGGCCGCGGTGGCCGCTCCGAACAGGAAGTTCCGCGGGAACGCGCGCAGAGCGTCGCTCATTGTCGATGTACCTTTCTCGCGCCGGGCCTCAGCCCTTGACGGCGCCTTGCATGATTCCGCTCACCAGCTGCTTGCCGGCGAAGACGAAGAGGATCAGGAGCGGGATCGTCGACAGCAGCACGCCCGCGAGGACGATCGAGTAGTCGACGAAGTAGTTGGACTGCAGCAGCGACAGCGCGACCGGAAGGGTCGGGTTCTGCCGGTCGAGCACGATGAACGGCCAGAAGAAGTTGTTCCAGGCCGTCACGAACGTGAACAGCGCCAGCATCGCGGCCGCGGGACGCGCGGCGGGCACACCCACCGTGAGGAAGGTGCGGAACGAGCTCGCCCCGTCGACGCGGGCCGCCTCGATCAGCTCGTCCGGCACGGCCTGGCGGATGTACTGCGTCATCCAGAACACGCCGAAGGCGCTCACCAGGGCCGGGATGATGATCGCGCCGATCTGACCCGTCCATCCGATCTCGCTGAACAGGAGGTACAGCGGCACGACGCCGAGCTGGGTCGGCACGGCCATCGTGGCGATGACGAACACGAGCAGCCAGCTCGAGCCGCGGAACTTCAGCTTCGCGAAGGCCCATCCGGCCAGCGTCGAGAAGAACACGACGGATGCGGCGATGAGCGCCGAGCTGAAGATCGAGTTCCACAGCGCCGGCCAGAAGTTCACGGCCGGATCGTTGATGACCTTCGCGGCGTTCGCGATGAAGTTGCCGCCGGGGATCCACGACATGTTGGGGTCGCGGATCGTGTACGAGTCGCCGGAACCGATGAGCAGCGACCAGTAGAAGGGGAACGCGGCGCTGAGCAGGACGACGCCGAGGGCGGCGTACACGAACCAGCCCGGACGCGACCCGCGCACCGGGCGGCGCCTGCGCACCGGCTTGCGGCCGGGCTCCAGCAGCGCTTCCTCGGCCACGACCGGCGGGTTCTGCAGAGTGGTCATCGGAGGACCTCCGTCTTCTGGGGCGCGGCGGTGCGGGACGCTTCGACCGCTTCCTTGGCGGCGCGTCGGGCAGCGCGCATCTGGGCTCGACTCATATCGGACTTCTTGCCTTCGTCACGCACGAGACCGCGGGTGACGAAGAGGTTGATCGCGCCGATCGCGAGGATGATGAGGAACAGGATCCACGCGAGGGCGGCGGCACGGCCGAAGTTCCACTGGCCCCAACCGAGGTCGTAGAGCCACAGGGTGATGGTGAGCCACTGGTTGTCGGCGCCGCCGGTTCCGGTCTGGTCGTACATCCGCGGCTCGTCGAAGATCTGCAGGCCGCCGATCGTCGAGGTGATGATGACGAAGATCAGCGTGGGCTTCAGGCTCGGCAGCGTGATGGAGAAGAACTGGCGGACCTTGCCCGCGCCGTCGACCGTCGCGGCCTCGTAGAAGTCGCGCGGGATGGCCTGCATGGCCGCCAGCAGGATGAGGGTGTTGTACCCGGTCCAGCGGAAGTTGACCATCGTCGCGATCGCGATGTGGCTGGCGAACGCATCCGAGTGCCATTTGATGGCCGGGATGCCGAGGTCGGTCAGGATCGAGTTCACGAGACCGTACTGGTCGCCGAACATGTTGGAGAAGATGAGCGCCACGGCGACGGGGGCCATGACATAGGGCAGCAGCACGCCCATGCGCCAGAAGGTCTTGGCACGGATGTTCTGGTCCAACAGCACCGCGATGAAGATCGCGAGGATCAGCTGCGGGACGGTGGAGAGCAGGAAGATCGAGAACGAGTTGCGCAGCGCCGTCCAGAACTTCGGGTCGTTGATGACCGTCGCGTACTGGTCGAAGCCGACGAATGTGCCCGTGCCGCGCACGAGATCCCAGTCCTGGAAAGAGATGTACGCCGTGTAGGCGATCGGGAAGAGCCCGACGATCAGGAAGAGGATGAAGAAGGGGGAGATGTACAGATAGGGGGACAGCTTGAGGTCCCAGGAGCTGAGGCTCTTGCCACCGAAGCCGATGCGCTTGGGGGATCTGGCCGTCGTGGACGAGGCGCTCACGTCGTTCCTTCGTTTCGTTGAGCGTGGGACGGGCCCGCAGGGTCGGCCCTGCGGGCCCGTCTCACTGCGGGATTACTTGATGGCCTCGACCTCAGAGACCCACTGGTCCCACGAAGCCTTCGCGTCCTGCGTGCCGTCCTCGACGCGCGTGAGCGCCTTCTGCATCGCGTCGTTGACCTGGAAGTAGAACTCGCCCTTGAAGGGGGTGACCGTCACGGCCTTGGCCCGCTCGGAGAAGATCTGGCCGACCGGAGCGTTGTTGAAGTACTCGTTGGTCGAGTCCAGCAGCGTGGCGTCGGTGAGCGCGTCGTTCTGGCTCGGGAAGGTGCCGGCGTTTTCGAACGCCTTGACCTGGGTCTTCGCGTCCGTCAGCCAGTCGGCCAGCTTCTGCGCGGCCGCGACGTTCTTGCCGTTGGCGGGGATGGTCAGGTACGAACCACCCCAGTTGCCGCCGCCGCTGGGGAACATCGGCGCGACGTCCCAGCCGGTGACGTCCTTCGCGTTGCCGGAGATGACACCGAGCATCCAGCCGGGGCAGAGCATCGTGGCGAAGTCGCCGTTGCTGAGACCGGCGAACCAGTCGTCGGACCACTGGCTGAAGTGCGCCGACTGCGTCGCGCTGGCCTTGGTGACCTGGTCGTAGATGTCCTTGACCTCGGAGTTGGTCGTGGCGGTGATCTTGCCGTCCGAGGGGTTCTCGTAGGCCGCCTCGACCTGGTTGATCATGCCCTGGTAGGTGCCGCCGGCCGAGTCGAAGAAGGCCTTGCCGGTCGCCGCGACGTACTGGTCGCCGACCTTGAAGTAGTTGGCCCAGTCGCCGTCGAAGAGCTTGCCGACCTCGGCGCGGTCGGTCGGAAGACCGGCGGCCTGGAACAGGTCGGAGCGGTAGCACACGGCCTCGGGGCCGATGTCGGTGCCGTAGCCGATGAGGTTGCCGTCGGCGTCGGTGGCCGCCTTGACCTTCCAGTCGAGCCAGCGGTCGGTCAGGTCGGTGGGGACCGGGGCGAGCATGTCGGAGTACTGCATGACCTCGGGAAGCCAGTCGACCTCGATCGCCTCGATGTCGGCGAGGCCGGTCTTACCGAGCTTCTGGAAGTAGTTGGCACGGGCGTCGTTGGACGTCGCGGCCTTGTTGTGAACGATCTTCACGTTCGGGTTCTCGTCCATGTACTCCTGCAGGAGTGCATCGGTGTAGCCGAAGTCGTTGAAGGTGGCGATGGTCAGCGTGACCGGCGCGTTCGGGTCGGACTGCTCGCCGCCACCGGTCGAACAACCGGCGAGGACGATGGCTGCGGTTGCGATGCCGGCGGCGAGGCCGAGCGGTCGCAGGGCGCGTGATTTCACGGGACACTCCTTTGTGGATGCGGTTCGGTGCCAGAAAGCTCTCCGCCGTCCCCAGGACTGGGAGCGCTCTCATCGGACGCGACTCACAGTATGGGAGCGCTCCCGAGAGGTCAAGAGAGCGCTCCCAGCGTTCGAGTAACGGTTCGATAACGCGGCGGCACCGCGGTCCTCCCGCCCGCCTCTAGACTGGGAGCAGACCATCTCCCGCGCACCCTCGGAGCCGTTATGCCCACGATCGTCGTCGATGTCATGCCCAAGGCCGAACTGCTCGACCCGCAGGGCAAGGCGGTCCAGAACGCCCTCCACCGCCTCGGCGTCGAGGACTTCGGCTCCGTCCGGATCGGGAAGCGGTTCGAGCTGACCGTCGAGGGCACCGTCGATGACGCGCTGCTCGAGAAGGTGCGCGAGATCGCCGACGACGTGCTCTCCAACGCGGTCATCGAGGACGTGGTGGGCATCGAGGTCGTCGAATGAGCGTACGCATCGGGGTCATCACCTTCCCCGGTTCGCTCGACGACCGCGACGCGCAGCGTGCCATCCGCGTCGCCGGCGCCGAGCCCGTCGCACTCTGGCACGGTGACCACGATCTGCGGGACGTCGATGCGCTGGTTCTGCCCGGCGGCTTCAGCTACGGCGACTACCTCCGAGCGGGCGCGATCGCGGCCCTCGCGCCGATCATGTCCGAGGTGAAGGATGCCGCCGCCGCCGGCATGCCTATCCTCGGTATCTGCAACGGCTTCCAGATGCTCGTCGAGGCACATCTGCTCCCGGGCGGGCTGATCCGCAACGCGCACCAGCAGTTCGTGCGTCGCGACCAGCGTCTGCGCGTCGAGAACGCCGACACCGCCTGGACGAGCGACTTCAGCGCAGGCCAGGAGATCGTCATCCCCTTGAAGAACGCCGACGGCGGCTACATCGCCGACGCCGAGACGCTCGCGCGCGTCGAGGGCGAAGGCCTCGTGGCGTTCCGCTACGTCGGTGTGAACCCCAACGGCTCGCTCGACGACATCGCCGGACTCACCAACGAGCGCGGCAACGTCGTGGGGCTCATGCCGCATCCCGAGCATGCGGTCGAGCCGGGCTTCGGCCCAGACACCTCCGCCGCCATGCGCTCCGGCGTCGACGGCCTCGGCTTCTTCAGCTCGGCCATCCAGGCCGTGGTCTCCGCCGCCGCCTGACCGGGCCGCGGTTCCGCCCCTTCCCTTCCCTTCCCTGCTCGCCTGTCACAGATCGAGCCCCGCGGGTCGATCTGTGACAGGCGAGCGTGGGGGTGAAAGCGGCGCCGACCGGGCGAGAACCGGCTTGCGGCCGATCGGGCATGACACGTGTCATGCCCGAGTCGTGACAGAAGCCTCCGGCGCGGAGGGATGCCGCACGATTGGCTGAAGGCATGAGCGAACCGCGCGTGCAGATACCCGCCACCCCCCTCGCCTCGGATGCGGCCGCCGTCGAGTTGCGCGGAATCGTGCGCCGCTTCGGCCGCGCCGGTCAGCGCTTCACGGCCGTCGATGGCATCGACCTGCGCATCGAACGCGGCGAGATCGTGGCGCTGCTCGGCCCGAACGGGGCGGGCAAGACCACGACGATCGACGTGCTGCTCGGACTCGCCGAGCCGGATGAGGGCAGCGCACTCGTGTTCGGAGCGCATCCGCACCGCGCGGTGGCGGCCGGCCGGCTCGCCGCGGTGCTGCAGACCGGCGGCCTGCTGTCGGATCTCACCGTGCGGGAGACGGTCACCGTCATCGCGGACCTGTACGGTGCGGGCTCCCGCGTCGCCGAGGTGATGGAGCGCGCCGATCTCACCGAGATCGCCCGTCGCAGGGTGGGCAAGTGCTCCGGCGGCGAGAAGCAGCGCGTGAAGTTCGCGCTCGCACTCCTGCCCGACCCCGACGTGCTGGTGCTCGACGAGCCCACCGCGGGCATGGATGTCATGGCTCGCCGCCGGTTCTGGCAGGCGATGCGCGCCGACGCGGATGCGGGACGCACGATCGTCTTCGCCACCCACTACCTCGAGGAGGCCGAGCAGTTCGCCCGGCGCACCGTCGTGATGGCCAAGGGCCGCATCGTCGCCGACGCCGCCACCGCGCACCTGCGCGCCTCCCTCGGAGGCCGCCTCGTCTCGGCGACGCTCGCCGACGAGGCACTGGCCACGGCCTTCGCCGCAGAGCTGGTGGGCGACGAGTCCGCCGCGGAGGTGTCGGTGGACGCGTCGCGGCTCACGGTGCGCACCGCCGCATCCGATGCTCTCGCCGCGCGTCTGCTCGCCGCGGGCGCGAGCGACCTCGAGATCACCGCCCCGACCCTCGAATCCGCCTTCACCCGACTCACCGAGGAGCCCTCATGAGCACGCTCGTCTCGCCCGCGATGTACCGCATCGAGGGTCTGCGTCAACTGCGGAACCCCTACACGCTGGCCTTCACGCTGGCCATGCCGTTCGCGATGTACCTGCTCTTCGGGGCCAGCATGGACTACGCCTCGCAGAGCGTCGGTCACGCGAACGCCTCGTTCTACGTCATGGTCTCGATGGGTGCGTACGGCACCGCGACCGCGATGAGCTCGCTGTGCTCGCTCGCCGCATCCGAGGTCGGTCAGGGGTGGGGACGCCAGCTCGCCCTCACGCCGCTCTCGACCGCGGGATACGCCCTGACGAAGGTGCTGTCGGCGATGTCGTTCGCCGCGCTGTCGGTGCTGATCGTCTACATCGCCGGGTATGTCACGGGTGCCGCCGCCGACGACGTGTGGCGCTGGTTCGCATCGGCGGCCCTCACGCTCGTGCTCGGCCTGGTCTACGGCCTGTTCGGCCTGGGTGTCGGACTCGCGTTCAACTCGGACTCGGCCGCCGCCCTCGCCTCGATCTCGATCACGTTCTTCGGCTTCTTCGGCAACGTGTTCGTCCCCCTGAGCGGCGTCATGCTCGACATCGCCAAGTGGACGCCGATGTACGGATACGCAGCCCTCGTGCGCTGGCCGGCCACGGGCGGCGCGCTGGTCGCCGGAGGATCCGATCCGCTCTGGGCCGTCGTTCTCAACGTGCTCGTCTGGGGCGCGCTGTTCGCTCTGCTGGTGCGCTTCGGCGTCGTGCGCTCGCGGCGTCGTCGTTAGGCTCGAGCGGTGACGACCCCCTCCGCACCCGCGCGCGTGCCACAGGATCCGTGGCAGCGCTGGGGTTGGGTCATGGCCATCGTGTGGATGGTCTTCCTCGTCTTCCCGATCCTCTCGCTGCTCTCGTCGCCGGCGCCCCTGGGGTTGCTCGCGCTCGGATGGGCTGCGCTGGCGGGGTTCGCCGTGGCCTACGTGGTCGGTTTCGTCTCCGGGATGCGGTCGGCCTGGGGAACGCCCACCCCGCTCGTGAAGACGCTCTTCTGGGTGCAGATCGCCTGCGCCGCGGCCACGGTGCCGGCGATCGGCGACGGCGCTCTGAGCTTCGTGCCGTTCGTGATGTCGTACGCGAGCTATGGCCTGCGGCGCGCGTGGCACTGGGCGACCACGGCCGCGGGCATCGGGCTCGTCGTCATCGTGATCGTCGCCACGGGATCGATCGAGGACAACATCCAGATCCTGTCGGTGGTCATCATGATCGCCGTCATCAACACCGTGACCAGCTGGCTCATCGGCCGCTCGGTCGACACGGACCGGATCCGTCTGGAGCTCGCGGCCAGCGACGAGCGCACGGCGATCGCCCGCGACGTGCACGACCTGCTCGGTCACACGCTGACAGCGGTGAAGCTCAAGGCCGAGCTCGCCGAGCGCCTCGTCGACCGCGACCCCGATCGCGCGAAGGCCGAGCTCGCCGACATCGTGCGGCTCACCGGCGAGGCGATCACGGGCGTGCGCAGCACCGTGACCGGCATCCGCGGGCAGGCCTTCGCCGAGCAGCTCGTCGCCAGCCGTGCAGCGCTCGAGTCGGCGGGGATGGCCGTCGAGGTCAGCGGCGACGCCGCATCCCTCTCGCCCGCGCAGTCACTGCCGGCGGGGTGGATCGTGCGGGAGGCGACGACCAACATCCTGCGCCACGCGCACGCCCGCACGGTGCGCATCTCGGTGGCACCGGGCGTCGTGACGGTCGACGACGACGGCGAGGGGGTGCGCCAGCGCCCGGGCAACGGCATCCGCGGCATGCAGGAACGGGCGGCCGCGGCCGGCGCCGTCCTGGAGGTGGCTCCGGCACCCAGCGGTGGAACGAGAGTGAGCATGACGTGGTGACCGCACCGATCAGACTGATGCTCGTCGACGACCAGGCGCTCGTGCGCGGCGCGATGGGGGCCCTGCTCGAGCTGGAGGGCGACCTCGTCGTGGTGGCCGAGGCCGCAGACGGCGCGCAGGCCGCATCCCTCGCCGCCGAAACCACACCAGACGTCTGCCTCATGGACATCCAGATGCCCGGGGTGGACGGCATCACGGCCACGCGTCAGGTGCGAGAGGCGAGTCCGACGACCCGCATGCTCGTCGTCACGACGTTCGCCCGGCCCGGCTACCTCCGTCAGGCTCTGGATGCGGGAGCCAGCGGCTTCATCGTGAAGGATGCGCCGGCGGATCGCCTCGCCGAGGCGGTGCGGCGCGTGCACGCGGGGCTCCGTGTGGTCGATCCCGAGCTCGCCGAGGCGTCACTGTTCGAGGGGCAGAGCCCGCTGACCGAGCGCGAGCAGCAGGCGCTGCGCCTGTCGGCGGACGGGCGGGCGGTCGCGCAGATCGCCGCAGAGATGTTCCTCTCGGCGGGCACCGTGCGCAATCACCTCTCGTCGGCGATCGGCAAGACGGGCACCGAGAATCGCTCGCAGGCGGCGCAGGTCGCCCGCGAGAAGGGCTGGATCTAGCCCTTCGCCGTCAGCGCGGACGTCCGTCCCCGGGCGTTCGCCTGTCACAGATCGCGCGGAACGCGTCGATCTGTGACAGGCGAACAAGGGGGGCGGGGCCCACCGGGGCGGGGCCCGCCCACCGGGGCGGGGCGCACCGGGGCGGGGCGCACCGGGGCGGGCACCGGGGCAGGGGCGCACCCGCGCGGGCACGGGGCGGGGGCGCACCGGGGCAGGGGCGCGCCGGCGCGGGCACCGCGGCCGGGTCAGTCACACGAGGCGACCGCCGTCCAGGCGGAGCACGCGCCCGGCCGCAGCGATGAGCACCGGGTCGTGGCTCACGCACACGACGACGGCACCGCGGCCTCGCTCCCGCTCGACGGCGGCGAGGATGCGGGAGCTGCTGGCCGCATCCAGCCCCGTCGTCGGCTCGTCGAGCAGCAGCACGTCGGCGCGGCGGGCGAGCGCCTGGGCGAGCAGAGCTCGCTGTCGCTGACCGCCGGAGAGCATCGCCACGGGCCGGGACGCGAGAGCGGTGATCTCCAGCGCGACCATCGCCTCCGCCGCATCCGTCCGCTCCGCGCGTGAGGGCAGCGGGAGCCGGCTCCGCCAGGCCCCGATCCGCACGAGCTGCACCACCGTGAGCGGCAGCCCCTCGGCGATGGCCGAATGCTGGGGCACGAAGGCGATCCGTCCGGCGCCGTCGACGACGCCGCTCCGGCCGGGCCGCACCCCGGCGAGCGCCTCGAGGAGCGTGGTCTTGCCCGCGCCGTTCGGCCCCGCGATGACCGTCAACACGCCGGGATCGAGGCGCAGATCGAGCGGATGCAGCAACGTCCGACCCCCCGCGTCGACGCGCAGCCCCGTCGCGCACAGTGGGGTCGATGCGGGAGCCGGCGGCGGATCGGAGAGGAACATCCGACCAGCTTAGCCAAGTTGAGAACGGTTCTCATTATCGCTACGGTCGGATGTCGTGACCCTCCTCCTCCCCCTCGAACATGCGTTCCTGCTGCGCGCGCTCGTCGGCGGTTCGCTCGTGGCCGTGCTGTGCGCGGTCGTGGGCACCTGGGTCGTCATCCGGGGCATGGCGTTCCTCGGCGAGGCACTGGCGCACGGGATGCTTCCCGGCGTCGCCCTGGCCACCGTGACAGGCGCCCCCGTGCTCCTCGGCGGCGCCGCGAGCGCCGTGGCCATGACGATCGGGATCGGGGCGCTGCGCCGGCGCGGGCGTCTCGCGTACGACACGAGCATCGGGCTCCTGTTCGTCGCGATGCTCGCCGTCGGCGTGATCGTCATCTCCCACTCCGGCAGCTTCGCGACGGATGCGACCGCGATCCTCTTCGGCGATGTGCTGGCGATCTCGGCCGAGGATCTCGCGGTGCTGGCCGTCGCCACAGCGATCGGGCTGGCGCTCGCGGTCGTCGCGCACCGGGCGCTCGTCGCGGTGGCCGTGGACGCGCGCGTCGCACGGGTACTGGGTGTGCGTCCGGCCTGGGCCGAGGCCACGCTCACCGGCCTCGTGACGCTCGCCGTCGTCGCCTCGTATCAAGCCGTCGGCTCGCTCCTCGTGGTCGGGATGCTGCTCGCCCCGGCTGTGGCGGCCCGACCGTGGGTGCGCGGGATCGCGGCCGCGATGGCCCTCGCCGCGGCCATCGGGATCGTGGCGGTCACCGCCGGACTCGCGCTCTCGTGGCACCTCGGCACCGCCGCCGGAGCGTCGATCGCCGCATCCGCCATCGCCGCGGCCGCATTGTCCGCGCTGCTTCGCTCCCTGTTCGCCCCCCGCCGCTCCGCGACCGCGGTGCCGGCTCCGCTCTAGAAAGCTCCGTGTGCGTCATCCCCTCGCTCTCACCGTCGTCACCGCATCCGCTCTCCTGCTCGCCGCCTGCGCGAGCCCTCCGCAGTCAGAACCCGCCCTCACCGCAGACGCCGGCCACGGGCAGGTCGCCGGCGCCGCCGAGGTGAGCGAGCCGCCCCTGCACCTGCTGACCGCGACCGCCGACGGCCGACTGACGCTGCTCGACCTCCTCTCCGAAGAGACCTCGAGCCTCGGCCGCATCGACGCTCCCCTCGCGACCGCCACCGACGGTCGCTACCTCTTCGCCGACACCGGCGACGGCATCGAAATCGTCGACAGCGGGATGTGGACCTGGGATCACGTGGATCACTTCCACTACTACCGCGCTGAGCCGCGCCTGCTGGAGAAGGTCCCCGGCCACGGCACGGCTCGTACCGCGACGACCATCTCATCGACGACCGGCGGCACCGGGATCTTCTTCGCCGACGGCGAGGCCGTGCTGCTGGACACCGAGGCCCTCTCCCAGGGCGAGGTCGTCGAGCTGTTCCGGGTGCGGATGCCCGAGCACGACGGCTACATCGTGCCCGTGGGCGACCACGCCCTCGTCACGACCGGCGAGGGCACCGTCCAGGTTCGCGACAGCGACGGCGCCCTCCACGGCGACTCCGTCCCCTGCGCCGACCCCGCCGGCACGCTCACCACGCGTGTGGGCGCCATCCTCGGATGCCGGGACGACGTACTGCTGGCCGTCGCCACCGACGCGGGCACCGCCATCGAACGCATCGCGCTCCCCGACGGGGTCGCGGCGCCGCGCGCCTGGGCCAACAGAGAGGGTCGCCCGACCGCCGCAGGCCTCAGTCCTGACGGATCGATCGTCCTGCTCGACACGCGCGAACGCACCGCGACGGCGGTTCCGGCCCCGCGACCGCTGATCGCCGTCACGGCGGTCGACGACGCATCCGAGCACGTGCTCGGTCTCACGGTCGACGGACGGATGAGCGTGATCGACGGCGCGACGGGTGCCGAACTCGCCCTGACGGAACCGCTCGTCGCCGCCTCGCTCGCGGCGGGACGCACACCCACCCTCATCGCGGACGACCGGCGTGCGTACCTCAACGGGATCACCGAACGCGTGCTCTTCGAGATCGACTTCGCGGATGCGGGGCGCATCGCCCGCACGTTCACCACGACCGACGAGCCGGCCTTCATCGCGGAGACCGGCCGATGACCGCCGGGCGGCGCATCGCGGCGTTCGCCGCCGCGCTCGTGGCCGCGGGCGCGCTGTCGGCCTGCGCCCCGACGTTCGAGGATCGCCCCCTCGTCGTGGTCTCCACCAACATCCTGGGCGACGTCGTGACCGAACTGGTCGGCGATCAGGCCGAGGTCGTGACCCTCATGAAGCCGGACTCGGATCCGCACTCCTTCGAGATCTCGGCCCAGGAGGCGGCGCGACTGCGCTCGGCGGACCTCGTGGTCTCGAACGGTCTCGGGCTCGAAGAGGGTCTCGGTCAGCACCTCGAGGCGGCGGCGGACGAGGGCGTCGCCCAGTTCGTCGCGGGTGACGTCATCGACGTCCTGCCGTACGCGAGCGAGGAGGCGGACGGCGCCGACGACCCGCACTTCTGGACCGATCCCGCGCGGATGCTGCAGGTCGTCGACGCACTGGAGCCGACGCTCGCCGGCATCGACGGGGTGGATGCGGCGACTCTCCGCGCCGACACCGCCGCGTATCGCACCGAGCTTGCGGCTCTGGATGCCGAGATGAGCGGTGCCCTCGCCGCCATCCCCGCTGAGAGGCGCGCACTCGTGACCAATCACCACGTCTTCGGCTACCTGGCGGACCGCTTCGACGTGCGTCTCGTGGGTGCCGCGATCCCCGGCGGAACCACGCTCGCCGCACCGAGCGCGGCCGACCTCGCGGAGCTCGTCTCCGCCATCCGGGAGGCCGGCGTGCGCACGATCTTCGCCGAGTCCTCCTCGCCCGATCGACTCATGCGCGCGCTGGCCGAGGAGGCCGGCATCGACGTACAGGTCGTCGAGCTGTTCACCGAGTCGCTCACCGCCGCCGACGGCGCGGCCGGCGACTACCTGACCATGATGCGCGTCAACACGCAGCGCATCGTCGCCGGGCTCTCCTGAGCCCCTCCATACGGCCGCACCGGCCGGCGGGCCCCGCCCGCGAACCCACAGAAACGAGGCACCACATGCACCTGAGACGTCCCGCGCTGCTCGCGCTCGGACTCGTCGCCGCGGCGACGCTGACCGCCTGCGCCGGCACAGCTCCTGCCCCCGCATCCTCGAGCGCCGCCGAGCCTCCCGCCGGCGAACGCGTCGCGATCAGCTACGAGGGCGGCATCCTCGTGCTCGACGGCACGACGCTGGAGACGGTCGGAGATCTCGCCTCCGAGGAGTTCACCCGGCTCAATCGGGCCGGCGACGGCTCGCACGTGCTGGTCACGATGAGCGAGGGCTTCCAGATCCTCGACACCGGCGCCGCATCCGGGTCCGATCCGGCACTCACCGATCTCGTGTTCCCCGCGGACGCCCCCGGGCACGTCGTGCGGCACGCAGGCAAGACGGTGCTCTACGCCGACGGTACGAGCGACACGACGATCATCGACACGGATGCGTTCGCCTCGCTCGG
The DNA here is from genome assembly GCF_005347485.1 of Microbacterium sp. RG1. Lineage (NCBI taxonomy): Bacteria > Bacillati > Actinomycetota > Actinomycetes > Micrococcales > Microbacteriaceae > Microbacterium > Microbacterium sp. RG1. Next base: position 2,424,876 of record NZ_CP034121.1, read on the forward strand.
CGACGCCCTTCCCGCATCGACGACGATCCCCGGCACCGAGGCGCACCACGGAGTGTCGATCGTGCTCGAGGACGGCACCCTCGTGACCACCGTGGGTTCGGCGAACGGTCGCAACGGCATCACGGTGCGCGACGAGGACGGCACCGAGATCACCTCCAACGCCGACTGCCCCGGCGTGCACGGCGAGGGAACGGCCGCCGACGAGGTCGTCGTCTTCGGATGCGAGAACGGCGCGCTGATCTACCGCGACGGCGAGATCGCGAAGGTCACGGCACCCGACACGTACGGCCGCACCGGCAACATCTTCGTCACCGACACGAGCCCGCTCGTCGTCGGCGACTACAAGAACGACCCGGATGCGGAGGGGTACCTGCTCTCGAGCGTCGCGTTGATCGACACCCAGAAGGCGAGCATGAAGGTCGTGCCGCTGCCGGAGGGCGTCTCGTACACCTTCCGCGACCTCGCCCGGGGTCCAAAGGACCTCGGTTACATCCTCGCCACCGACGGCTCGATCCACGTGATCGACCCCGCGAGCGGCGAGCTGGTGGACGAGTTCCCGGTCATCGCAGCGTGGGAGGGCCCCGTCGAGTGGCAGGACCCGCATCCCGCCATCGTCGTGTCGGGCGACGTCGCCTACGTGACCGAGCCCGCGGCGAAGAAGGTGCACGCGGTCGATCTGACGAGCGGCGAGGTGCTCGCGAGCGCGACGCTCGCCGTGACCCCCAACGAGGTCGCCGTCTCCTGACACCGCCATAACCCACGTTCGCCTGTCACAGATCGCGCGGAACGCGTCGATCTGTGACAGGCGAACAGGTTGTGTCGGCCCAGGACACACAACGGCGGGCTCGGCGGGGCCTTGGTCCCGCATCCGGCCGGGTCGGGATGCGAGGATGGCATCATGGCCGGCGCCCGTATGATCCCGGCGGACGACGGCGACGCCACCCCCCTCGATGAGGCACGACTGGAACCCGTGCGGTTCGTCGCGCTCACCGACGCGGTGCTGCGCCTGGGAATCCTCATGCTGGGCGCGGGCGCATCCTCCGCCCGCGTGCGCACCACGATGGAGCGCGTCGGCCGCGCGTGGGGCATCGAGACGATGAACGCCCGCGTCGGCATGCTCGACATCGTGCTCACGGTCAGCCGCGGCCAGCTCGTGCGCACCCGCGTGGCCGAGGTCGCGCGCCCCGTCGTCAACGCCGAGCGCATCGCCGCCCTCCAGCGGCTCTCCCACGAGGTCGAAGCCGAGGCGGGCGGGAGCGTCGAGGACTTCGCGGCGCGCCTGGATGCGATCGCCGCACGTCCGGCCCGGTACGGCATGCTGCTGCGGGTGATCGCCGCGGCTGCCGCCTGCGCCGCCTTCGCCCTGCTCAACAACGGCGGGTGGGCGGCCGCCGTCGCCGTCGGCCTCGGCGCCGCGGCAGGTCAGGCGATCCGGATGCTGCTCGGCCGCGCCCGGCTGAACGAGTTCCTCACCGTGTTCCTCGCCGCGGCGACCGCGCTGCTGATCTACCTCGGCGCCGCCCAGCTTCTCGAGATGCTGGGCCAGCCCTTTGCGCACGACGCCGCCCTCACCAGCGCCGTGCTCTTCCTCGTGCCCGGCTTCCCCCTGGTCACGGGCGCCATGGACCTCGCCCGTCTCGACCTCAACGCCGGCATCGCGCGCGTCGTCTATGCCTGCCTCATCCTGCTCACCGCCGGCTCCGCCGTCTGGGCGGTGGCGGCGCTGTTCGCCACGTCGCCCGTCGCCGTGGCGACACCCCTGCTGGACGAACCCGTGCTCGCCGTCCTGCGCCTCGTGGCAGGCTTCGTGGGCGTGCTCGGCTTCGCCCTGCTGTTCGCCACCCCCTGGCGCATCGCGATCGCCTCGGCCGCGGTGGGGGCGATCGCGAACACCGCGCGCCTGACGGCGGTGGATGCGGGACTCATGCCCGCCGTCGCGGCGATGGCCGCGGGGGTGCTCGTGGGCCTCGGCGCCTTCGTCTACTACCGCCGCCTCGACGCTCCACGGGTGGCGCTGACGGTGCCGGCGGTGGTCATCATGGTCCCCGGCGCCGCCGCGTATCGCGCCATCGTCGCGACCATCGACGGCGACACCCTCGCGGCGGTGCAGAACAGCGTGCAGGCGCTCTTCGTCGTGGCGGCACTCGCGATCGGGCTCACAGTCGCGCGGGTCGTGTCGGAGAAGGAGTGGGGCGACCGCTCTCGCTGAGACGGCTGCCAGCCGCATCCGCACTGCAGGAGAAATCCCCTCAACAGGACGATTCCCGCGGAATCCTCCTGAACAACGGAGATCTCCTGCAGAACGGACGCGGATGCGGAACGGACGCGGGTGCGGGAACGCAACGCCCCGGGGACCCATCGCCGCGGTGGCTACGCTCGCAGCATGACGCCTTCCCGCCTCATCGTGTCCGTGCCCGATCCCGCCTTCGCCGCCGACCTGGCGGACCTCGGCGAGCAGGTGGAGGTGATCGTCTGGACCATGGATGCGGCCGCCGAGACGGACCGGATCGACCTGGTCGTGCCGCCGTACATGAGCGCGCGTGACGTCGTCGCGCGGCTCGAGGGCGTCGAGACCCGCCTCGTGCAGAGCCAATCGATCGGCTACGAGGGTACGGAGGAACTGCTGCCCCCGGGGATCGTCTTCGCCAACGCCGCGACCGTGCACGAGACGTCAACGGCCGAGCTGGCCGTCGCGCTGACTCTCGCCGTCCAGCGCGAGCTCGATGTCTTCGCCCGTCAGCGGGACTGGACGCGTGCCTTCACACAGAGCCTCGCCGACCGCCGCACCACGGTGCTCGGCTTCGGCGGCGTCGGCAAGGCGATCGCCGCGCGCCTGCGCCCCTTCGAGGTGAAGCTGCGCGCCGTCGCCACGCATGCGCGTACCGAGGACGGCGTCGAGGTGGCGGCCCTCGAGGACCTGCACGCCGTGCTCGCCGAGACGGAGGTGCTGATCCTCGCGCTTCCCGCATCCGAGCGCACGCGCGGCATCATCGGCGACGCGGAGCTGTCGGCGCTGCCGGATGGTGCGCTCGTGGTCAACGTCGGACGCGGCACGCTCATCGACACGGATGCGTTGGTCGACCACGTGCGCCGCGGCCGCATCCGCGCCGGACTCGACGTCACCGACCCCGAGCCACTCCCGGCGGATCACCCGCTCTGGGAGCTGCCGGGCGTGCTCATCTCGCCCCACGTCGGCGGCGCATCCACCGCGATGCAGCCGCGGATGGTGGCCCTCGTGCGCCGCCAGATCGCCCGCCTGCTCGCGGACGAGGAGCCCGAGAACGTGGTCATCCGCACCTGAGGGGTCAGAACCCCGGAGGCAGTGCTCCCTCGTCGACGAGGATGACGTCGCCCTGCCGGGTGAAGCGCAGGACGATGCCGTCGGGGAAGTGGTCCCGCATCTCCTCCGGGTACCCGAAATCACCGGCGCTCGCGCGCGAGCGCCGCGGGACGTGGAACTCGACGACCGGTTCGAGCCCTGCGCCCGCGCACATGCCGGTTCCCGAGCCAGGTTCGGAGAGGGGAGCCGTCGCGACGATGATGCAGGCGTCGGTCGCATACACCTCGAGGCCGGCATACGAACCGAACGAACGGAGCTCGTCAACCTCGAGCCCGGACATGTTCCACTGACCCGCACCGTCGGGGGTACCCGGCTGCTCGGTGAGCCGCGCCGCGTGATGCTGGTCGTCGCGCACGCCCCACGGGAGCGTCCACGCCGTGAGTCCTGCGGCGACGGCCGCGGTCACGAGGATGCTGAGGACCCAGGCCGCGCGCACACGGCGATCGAGCGTCCGCGGCGCCGGCTCCGCGGTCAGCGAGACCGGAGCGATGAGCGGGACCGGCTTCGGCTCGGCGGCCGGAGGCGGCTCCTCCGCGGCGACAGGTTGCGGCGCGGGGCCCGCTTCCCGCTCCGGGTCCGGCTCCGGGGTGCGCGCGGCGCTCGGCCCCCGCGACGAGAGCGCGGCCTCGAGTTCTGTGAGCCGCGCGAGCCCCGCCTCGTCGAGATCGGCATCCGGCCCGTAGGCGCGGACACGCAGGCGCGCGAGCTCTTCCTCGGTCGGGTCGGGCATGTTCCTCCTTGTTCGGCCGGATCTGGGTGGTCTCAGGTGCGACCCGGAAGGTCGCCCTCGTCAACGAACACGGCGTCACCGCGCAGGGTGAAGCGCAGCACACCTCCGTCGGGGTATCGCTCGAGCACCGCATCCGGAACCGCGAAGCTCCCGCCGGAACTCGTACCGCCGAAGTAGATGTCCATGATCGGCGGCAGGCCCTCGCCGGCACAGGTGCCCGAAACGGGCGTGCGTGTCGCGCCCACAGCAGCTTGAAGGCACGAGCGCAGCGAGTAGATGTGCAGACCGAGGTATTCGCCGTAGTAACGAACCCCCTCCTGCTCCCACATCCCTCCCCGCGTGCGGTCCCCGCTCACCACGTCGGCCTGAAGGTGCATGCTCGCTAACTGCCCTGCGCCGTCCGACGGGCGCATCCACGTCGTGACGAGCGCCGTCACGACGATCGCGACCACGAGGCTCGCGAGCCACACCCACCGCATCCGTCCGCTCGGCAGCGACGAGGCGATCCGCGCGGCGGCGCTCGATCGTGCGGGCGCCGTGGGTTCCTCCTCAGGAACCTCCGGCGCTGCGTCGGGCAGGGGCTCGAACGCGACCTCGGGCTCGGGTGCGGGCGCGAGGTTGTCCTCACGCAGTCCGGCACGCAGCCCGCGCCGCGTCGGCGCAGCGGCGCGGGATGCGGCATCGGATGCGGCTGCCGACCCCGACGGCGGCCCGAACAGAGCGGCCAACGCTTCCGCGGCAGAGGCGCCGTCCGCTGTCGGCGCGGCGACGGGCGCGGCAGCGGTCCTGCTCTCCTGCAGCTCGGCGAGCCGAGCGAGGCCTTCCGCATCGATGTCCGCGGCGGGACCGTACGCACGCGCCTGCAGACGCGCCAGCTCGTCGTCGGTGTCGTCCGGCATAGGCCCATTCTGGGCTGCGGCGGCATCCGGGCGCATCAGCGCGTGTCGCGATCCTCGCCCGCCCAGAGATCGGCACAGTCGATCCGCTCGGCCCCGTGGGCACGCAGATAGTCACGGGCGCCACGATCGCCGACGACGGATGCGGCGAGCGCCGGCCAGTGGTCGCGGCCGATCACCACCGGGTGCCCGGGGCGCTCACCGTACACGGCCTGCACGAGCGACGCGGCATCCACCGCAGCCGTGACTCGCTGCACCGCGGCGGCCGGGAGATCGGGGGTGTCCACCGTGATGATCGCGACCGCGACCGCATCCGAGTCCTGCGCGGCGTCGAGCCCTGCGCGCAGCGACGCGCTCATCCCCTGCGTCGGATCGGGGACCGGAACGGGCTCCGCGTCGGCGGGCACGAGCGGCAGCACCTGGTCGAGACTCGCCCCCACGGCGACGTAGATCGGCAGACAGCCCGCATCCCGGAGCGCTCCGACGGCGAGCGCGAGCCACGAGTGTCCGTCGGGGGTGCGGGCGAGCGCCTTGGGGGAACCGAACCGGCGCCCCGCACCCGCGGCGAGCACGAGGCCGGCGACGGCTGGCTGGGGCATGATCAGGTCAGCGTATCGCGCACGAAACACGCGCTGGTTAGCGTGGGAGGATGCTCGAACTCGCCGCCGACCTGTTGCCGCTGCTGCGCGCGGGGCAGACCGTGGCGACCATCACCGTCGCGGGAGTGGCCCGCTCCGCGCCCCGGGGCGTCGGCTCGGCCATGGCCGTCACGCGCGATGCGCGGGTGATCGGCTCGATCTCGGGCGGATGCGTGGAGGGCGACGCGGTCGCGCTCGCTCTCGCAGCGCTCGCCCGCGGCACCGGCGACGCGGCGCGGTTCGGCTTCACCGACGATCAGGCGTTCGCCGCGGGCCTCGCCTGCGGCGGCACGATCGACGCCGTCATCAGCGTCGTGTCCCCGACGGATGCGGTCGCCCGCGACGCGCTCGAGCGGGCGGCAGCGGACCGCCCGGCCGCCATCGGCATCGTCGCCTCGGGACCCGGCGCCGGCACGCTCGTGCCGCACGACCCGGTGCCCGAGAGCGCGCTGCACGACGACCTGCTCGTGGTGGCGGCCCCGCGCCGTCCGCGCCTCGTGATCCTCGGCGCGGGCGAGCACGCCGCGACCCTCAGCCGGGTGGCCGCCGCATCCGGCTTCGCCGTCTCGGTGTGCGACGTGTGGGACACGCTCGTCACCGAGGAGCGCTTTCCGGAGGCCGACGAGCGGGTGTGCGCGCTTCCGCACGAGTACCTGCGTCAGCTGGACGAGCGGGGCGAGCTCGACGAGCGCACCGCCGTGTGCGTGCTCACCCACGACCTGCGCCTCGACATCCCGGCGCTGCAGACCGCGCTCGCCCTGCCCGTGGGCTTCGTGGGCGCGATGGGCGCGCGGCGCACCGTGGCCCGTCGCGCCCAGCTGCTGCGCGAGTCGGGCGTCGCCGACGCGGACCTCGCACGCCTGCACTCACCCCTCGGACTGGATCTGGCCGGTGTCACGCCCGCGGAGACGGCGATCGCCGTCCTGGCCGAGATCGTCGCCGCGCGGCGGGGCGGCTCGGGTCTGCCGCTGCGCGCCGGCACCGGCGCCCTGCACCCCCGCGCCTCGGTATCCGCCTCCGCATCCGCCTCCGCTTCCGCCTCCGCGTCGCGAGAGAGCATCCTTTCGTCGAGCGAGCATTCGATCGGGTGCTCACTCGACGAATGAATGCTCGCTCGGCGGGGGGAGCCGGCGGCGCGGTGCTAGCCTGACCGCGCGTCCTAACAACCATGGCGGCAGCCAGGGCGGGGACTGCGACGAACCGTTCGTCTCAGCACCCGAGGAGTAGGCATGTCTCAGCCCGTCGACAAGTCCCAGGCCGGTCTCACCGCCCGGCAGTACCACATCGGCATCGCGCCGGGAGAGGTGTCGTCCGTCGCTCTGCTGCCGGGCGACCCGTTCCGAGTACCGCTGGTCGCCGAGTTCCTGACCGACGTGCGCGAGGTCGCACACAACCGCGAGCACCGCACGATGACCGGCTGGTACAAGGGGCGCCACATCACCGCCACCTCCACCGGGATGGGCTGCCCTTCGACCGCGATCGCTGTGGAGGAGCTCGCCCGCGTCGGCGTGACCTCGTTCATCCGCGTCGGCAGCTCCGCCGGGCTCCAACCGGGCATCGAACCGGGCGACCTGCTCGTGAGCGAGGGGAGCTTCCGCAACGACGGCACGACCGACGCGTACCTTCCCAAGGGCTTCCCGGCCGTGCCGGACCTGTCGCTCACGCTCGCTCTGCAGCGGCACTCCGAGCGGCTGGCCGCCGCATCCGGCACGCGCTCGCACAGTGGGATCAGCGTGAGCGACGACGCGTTCTACGCCGAGACGCCGGAGTGGATCGGCCAGCTGAACCGCATGGGCATCCTCAACGTCGAGATGGAGGCGTCGGCGCTGTACATCGTCGCGCGGATGCGGGGGCTGCGCGCCGGCATGGTCTGCGCCTGCTCGAGCAACCTCGTCGACGGCGCGTCGCTGTACGACGAGAAGAACACCGCGCTCAAGGACGGGTGGATGCGCTCGATCGAGGCAGCTCTGGAGACCGCGGTCGAGCTGGAGCTGTAGGCCCCGACGCGAACGAGCACCCGTTCACCGAGTGAGCACCCCATCGGATGCTCGCCCGGCGAACGGATGCTCGCCCGGCGAACGGATGCTCGCTCGGTGAGAGGAGGCGCGGTCAGGGCTTGAGGAGCACCTTGCCGATGCGGCCGGGCTCGAAGTTGGCGCGGGCCGCATCCGAGATCTCGTCGAAGCTGAAGGTGTGCGACGCCGGGAGCGTGAGAACGCCCTCGCCGATGCGGGTCACGAGCTCGCGCAGCAGCTCGCCGCGGCGCGCGGGCGCCATCGAGGAGCTGACCTTGCTGCCCCAGAAGCCCTTGACCGTGGCCTGCTTGAAGATCACGTCGCCCGAGGCGATCTCCATGATCGGCGAGGCCATCGCACCGAAGGCGACCAGCGTGCCGTTCTCGGCGAGCAGCGAGAGCACCTCGCCGGATGCGGCACCGCCGACCGAGTCCACACCGGCGACGATCGGGGCGCCACCGGTGATCTCGGCGACGCGCTCCCGCCAGTTCTCGCCCTCCGTGGAGACGACGTTGCCGATCCCGAGGCCCTCGAGCTCCGCCACGCCCGCGTCGCGGCGCACGAGTCCCAGCACGTTCAGGCCGCGGGCCACCGCGAGCTGCGCGACGAGGCGACCGACGGCACCGTTCGCCGCGTTCTGCACGAGCCAGTCGCCGCGCTCGAGTTCGAGGAACTCGATGAGGCTCAGGGCGCTGAAGGGCATGGAGACCAGCTGGGAGGCGGTGACGTCGTCCATCGCGTCGGGCACCGGGATCATCGCGGCCGCGTGGCCGATGAAGTACTCGGCCCACACGCCGAAGGTGCCGCCGGTGGCGACGCGCTGACCGACGCTCAGGTTCTCGACGCCCTCACCGACCGCATCCACGACGCCGACGGCCTCGGTTCCGGCGCGCGCCGGGAGCTCCGGCTTGAAGCCGTACGTGCCGCGCACGGTCCACAGATCGTGGTTGTGGATGGGCGAGAGCAGCGTCCGCACGCGGACCTGTCCCGCGCCGGGCTCCGGGAGCGGAGCTTCCTCGACGTGAAGGACCTCGGCGGGATCGCCGAAGGCGGAGTGCACGATGGCGCGCATGTTGTTCCTCTTTCTCGTGGGGTGAGGGAAGGCGGGGCGTCGGATGGACGCTCCCGAGGGTCGGGTCGGGCCCTACTGCAGCAGCAGGCCGATCGTCGTCGCGATGACGGCGAGCAGCGGGAGAGTGCCCTGCGTGATCGCGGCGCGGGCCTTGGTGCGATCCGAGAGAAGCAGCACCAGAGCCGCCGCCAGCATCGAGCCGGTGCCTGCGAGCACGAGGGCCGCGCCGACCGCGGTCGCTCCCGCGGCGACGCCGACGATGCCGACGAAGGCCGTGATCGCGAGGAACAGGTTGTAGAAGCCCTGGTTGTACGCCATCGGCTTCGTCATCTGCACCTGCTCGTCACTGCCCAGCCCGAAGGTCTGGCGGGTGCGGGGACGATCCCATGCGAACGATTCCATCCAGAAGATGTAGACGTGCAGCACGGCCGCGAGGCCCGCGAACACGAGTCCGACGATGAGCATGGAATCCTCCTGTTATTGCAACGGTCGTTTCAATATATACTGCAATGGACGTTCTAGTAAAGGCGGTGGTCGGATTGGGTCGCACTCGGACCTTCGACGAGGATGCGGTCGTGCGCGCCGCGCGCGACGTGTTCTGGCAGCACGGGTACGCCGAGGCATCCGTTCCGGACCTCGAGGCGGCCACCGGGCTCGGCCGTTCGAGCCTGTACCACTCGTTCGGCAGCAAGCGCGAGCTGTTCGACGCGGCGATCGAGAGCTACCTCGACGAGGTGATCCGGCCACGACTCGCCCCTCTCCTGGGAGCCCCCGTGAGCGCCGATGCGCTCGAGACCTACCTCACCGGTCTTGCCGCCGCCCTGCAAGCCCCCCGCACACATCTGGCCGAGCACGGCTGTCTCCTGATGAACACCGTGCGCGGCACCCTGGCCGACGACGAGCACGTCAAGCGCGCGGTCGGCCAGTACCGCGCCGAACTGACGACGGCCTTCGCCGCCGGCGTCGCCGCCCGACGCCCCGATCTGGATGCGGAAGACCGCACCGTGCTCACCCGCTCCTGCACCGCGCACGTGCTCTCAGCCATGGCCATCGTGCGGGCACAACCCGCCGCGGCGGCGGACCTCGTCGAGAACGCCCGCATCCTGGTCACCGGGTGGGCTCCGCGCTGACCCGTCGCCCCGCGCGTGCGGGGCCCATTCCGTGCCCGAACTCCTGCAGAACCGGCCGCGAGCGGCGTGTGACACCTCGACGCCTCGGTTCTGCAGGAGTTGCGTCGCCGCGGGCGTTCGGATGCGGACCGCAGCCGAACGCGGCTTCGCCCGCATCCTGGCGCCCGAACTCCTGCAGAACCGACGGCTGACGGCACGGCAGAGTACGGCACGGCGGATGTGCAGGAGTTGGGGGCCCGCCCGGGCGTAGCCTGCTCGCCGAGGGACCGCGGGCTCACGCCCGCGAAACACCCACGAAACGCCGCCCTGGTTCACTGAGGGCTGTTCATGTGACCAACATCCCGAGGCAGCCGTGGACATCACGACCATCACGAGTTTCCGCCCGGCGCGAAGCCGGTCCGACCTGCGCCTGAACGAGGGCGAGGTCTTCATCGCGGGCGGCACCTGGCTCATGAGCGAGCCCCTGCCGGGCACGACCGGCTTCGTCGATCTCACGACCCTCGACTGGCCCGAGATCGAGCTCACCGACGACGGCCTAAGGGTCGGGGCGACCTGCACGATCGCCCGTTTCCTCGCCTGGTCCGAGGGGCGCGCAGCAGACCTGCCGCCGGTGCCCGCCGAGTGGGCCGCCGCACACCTCGTCGCGGATGCGGCGCATGCCCTCCTCGCCTCGTTCAAGATCTGGAACACCGCGACCGTCGGCGGCAACGTGTGCCGCTCGTTCGCCGCGGGCGCCATGATCTCGCTCGGCGCAGCACTCGACGCGACGGCCGTCATCTGGACGCCGGACGGCGGCGAGCGCCGCATGCCCGTGGCCGAGGTGCCCACCGGCAACGGCACCAACGTGCTGGCCCCCGGCGAGGTCCTGCGCGCGCTCGAGTTCCCCGCATCCGCCCTGCGCTCCACCGTGCGCCTGCGCAAGATCGCCCTCGCAGAACTGGGTCGCTCCGGGGCGGTCGTCACCGGCCGCGTCGACGAGGACGGCGCGAGCGTGTTCACCCTCACCGCCGCCACCGCTGCCCCCACCGTGCTGCGCTTCGCCGCGCTTCCGGATGCGGCGACGCTGGCCGCATCCGTCGGTTCCGTGTCCGGCTACTACACCGATCCCCTCGGGTCGGCGGACTGGCGGCGCGGGGTGAGCATCGAGTTCGCGGAACGGATCCGGGCCGAGCTGGAGGAGGCCGTATGAGGTTCGAGGTCAACGGCGAGCCCGTGGATGCGGAGCCCGCGGCCGGGCAGTGCCTGCGCACGCTCCTGCGCGAGCACGGGCACACCGAGGTCAAGAAGGGGTGCGACGCCGGCGACTGCGGCGCCTGCTCGGTGCTCCTGGACGGCGAGCCCGTGCACTCCTGCATCATCCCGGCCGTGCGGATGGAGGGCAGGTCGGTCACGACCGCCGCGGGCCTCGCCCCGCCCGGCGAACTGCACCCCGTGCAGGAGGCGATCGCCGAGAACTTCGGGTTCCAGTGCGGATTCTGCACGCCCGGAATGAGCGTGACCGCATCCACCGTCTGCGAGCACGATCTCGACGACCTCGACCGCAAGATGAAGGGCAACCTGTGCCGCTGCACCGGGTACCGCCCCATCCGCGAGGCCATCCGCTCGTCGGTGCTGGGCCCCGTGCGCGAGACCGGACCCGCGCCCACCGGCGCCGTCGGGACCTCGCTCGTCCCGCCCGCCGCGAGCCGCATCGTGCAGGGGCTCGAGCCCTACACCTTCGACGAGCCCGTCGTCGGCGCCCTCGTGCTGCGTGTGCTGTCCTCACCGCACGCGCACGCCCGCATCCGCTCGATCGACACGACCGCCGCGCGCGCGATCGCGGGTGTCGTGGCGGTCTACACGCACGAGGACGTGCCCGACGTCCGGTATTCGACCGGCCGCCACGAGCACCGCACGGACGACCCCGACGACACCCGCATGCTCGACTCGGTGGTGCGCCACGTGGGGCAGCGGGTCGCCGCCGTCGTGGCCGAGACCGCAGCGGCGGCGGATGCGGCCTGCCGCGCCATCCGGGTGGACTACGAGGTGCTGCCGGCCGTCTTCGACCCGGAGGCCGCCCGCACCCCGGGCGCGCCGCTGCTGCACCCGGACCGCACGCCGCAGGACCGCGTCGACCACGCCGATCGCAACACGGTCCTGTCCCTGCAGGAGAACCACGGCGGTGATGTCGAGGAGGCGCTGGCGGCGAGCGAGGTCACCGTCACGGGAACCTGGCAGACCGGTCGTGTCACGCACGCACAACTCGAGACGCACGGCTCGATCGGGTGGATCGACGACGACGGGCGGCTCGTCATCCGCTCCAGCACCCAGGTGCCGTTCCTAGTGCGCGACGAGATCGCACGGATCTTCGGCCGTGATCCCGCCGAGGTGCGGGTGTACGCTGCCCGCGTCGGCGGGGGCTTCGGCGGCAAGCAGGAGATCTTCACGGAGGACCTCGTGGCCCTCGCCGTGCTCGACACCGGTCGTCCGGTCTCGTACGAGTTCTCGCGCACCGACGAGTTCCAGCGCGCCGCACTGCGTCATCCAATGCGCGTCGCGGTGACCCTCGGCGCGACCCGCGACGGCGTGCTGACCGCGATGAAGCTCGACCTGCTGAGCGACACCGGCGCCTACGGCAACCACTCACGGGGCGTGCTGTTCCACGCGTGCGCCGACGCGATGACGGTATACCGCTCGCCCGTGCGCGGCATCCACGCGGAGGTCGTCTACACGAACAACGTGCCCTCAGGCGCCTTCCGCGGCTACGGGCTCGGGCAGGTGATCCTCGGGGTCGAGTCGGCGATGGACGAGCTGGCCCTCACCCTCGGCATGGACCCGTTCGAGCTCCGGCGACGCAACGTCATCCGGCCGGGCGACGACCTGCACGAGCCCGACCTGCGCTGGGGCTCGTACGGCCTGGACCAGTGTCTGGATCTGGCCGAGACCGCGCTGCGGCGCGGCAACGGCGTCGACGCACCCGAGGGGTGGGCGGTCGGCGAGGGCATGGCGGTCGCGATGATCGCCACGATGGCGCCGTTCGGCCACATCTCGCACACCACTGCGACCCTGCGTCCCGACGGCACCTATGCGCTGCGCGCCGGTACGAGCGAGTTCGGCAACGGCACCACGGTCGTGCTGCGCCAGATCGCCGCATCCGTCTTCGGCGTCGACGTCGACCGGCTCGACCTGCGCACCGCCGACACCGACCTGGTCACCCACGACACGGGCGCCTTCGCCTCGGCCGGTGTGACGGTGGCAGGCAAGGCGCTCTACGCCGCCTGCCTCGCCCTCGAGCAGCGGATGCTGCACATCGCCCGCGAGCTCGTCCCCGATGCGGAGCCCGAACTCGCCGCCGACGGCGTGCGCGCCGGTGATCGGCTGCTCGCCTTCGCGGAGATCGTGGCGGCCGCATCCGACGCGACGTCGGACAGGTTGACGGCGACGGGCGCGGAGCTCGGCGAGGTGCGCTCGCTGGCGTTCAACGTGCACGCCGTGCGGGTGGCCGTCGATCCCTCGACCGGAACAGTGCGCATCCTCCAGTCCATCCAATCGGCGGATGCGGGCACGGTCCTCAACCCCGCGCAGTGCCGGGGCCAGGTCGAGGGCGGTGCAGCGCAGGGCATCGGCAGCGCGCTCTACGAAGAGGTGCTGATCGACGAGGACGGCCGCGTGGAGAACCCGGTGTTCCGCACGTACCGCGTGCCGCAGTTCGCCGACATCGTCGACACCGAGGTGTACTTCGCCGAGACCCGTGACGACCTCGGTCCGTTCGGCGCGAAATCGATGAGCGAGTCGCCCTACAACCCGGTGGCCCCGGCGATCGGCAACGCGATCGCGCGCGCACTGGGCGTGCGCCCGTACCAGCAGCCGTTCACCCGCGCGCGCGTCTGGCGGCTCGCGCAGCGCTGAGCAGCATCCCCGGCTCGCGGGACCCGAAACGCGGCCTGGCGCGCCGAAGCACGACGCGCCGGGTCCCTCGCGCATCGTTCGGATGCCGGTTGGTTTGTGGCGCGGCGGGGCCGGTGCGATCCTGGGTCCGTGACGACCGACGCCCTGACCGAGCCGGATGCGGCCGGCCCCGCCGACGCGGAGGCGTACATCGGCGTCTCGCTGGGACGCCGCATCCGTGCCGCCCGCACGGCCAAGAAGCTCTCGATGCGTGCGCTGGCGGGCGCGGCGGAGATCAGTCAGCCGTTCCTGAGCCAGATCGAGGGCGGCCGGACGATGCCGTCGATCCTCACGCTGTTCAAGCTCGCCAAGGTGCTCGACATCTCCCCGTCGGAGCTGCTGCCGGCCGAGGAGGAGCCGGAGCCGATCCACCTCGTCCGTCACGACGAGGGCGAGCTCGTTCCCGTCTCGGAGAGCGACGACGGCGCCGTCAGCCGGATCATCTCCTCCGCCGCCACCCGGGGCGCGACCGTGCAGGAGTACCGCATCGCCCGTGCGCCGTACGTCGGCGAGTGGTTCGAATCCGACGGCGAGAACACGATCTTCCTCGTCTCGGGTTCGCTGACGGTCGAGCTGGAGGACCGCGGGTCGTGGACGCTCGGCGCCGGCGACGCCCTCTCGCACCCCGGAGCACTGCGCAACCGCTGGCGCATCGACGGCACCGAGCCGGCCGTGCTCCTGCTCGTGCACGTCGCCGAGCGCTGACTCCTCACCGCCCGCCCCCACATCCCCGGCTCGCCTGTTCTGGAGCTCTGCCGCCCGGCTTGGCGCAGAGGTAACGCGCGCGAAACGTGATTGGTATGTGTAATCAACGATAGGTACCTACGATCGGCAGCGTGCCTCCCACCGCGCGCCTGTTCCTGCCCGATCTCGTCGTCACGATGGACGACGAGCGCCGCGTCCTCACGGATGCGGGCGTCCTCGTCACCGGCGACACGATCACCGACGTCGCTCCCCGAGCCGAGCTGATCGCTGCGCACCCCGGTGCCGAGCGCATCGAGCTGCCCGACCGCCTGCTCATGCCGGGCCTGATCAACGCCCACCACCACTCCGGGATGCTGCGCGGCACCGCCGAGCACCTGCCGGTCTGGGAGTGGCTGCGGCTGCACATCGACCCGATGCACCGTGTGCTCCGCCCCGACGAGGCCGAGGCCGCCGCGTGGCTCTGCTACGCCGAGGGGCTCCTGTCGGGCACCACGACCGTGGTGGACATGTGGCGCTACATGGACGGCGCGGCGCGGGCCGCATCCGTCCTCGGCAACCGCGTCGTGACGGTCAACTACGTCGGCGAGCACCCCGACTTCGACTACTTCGACACCCTCGACGACAACGAGCGGATGCTGGCGGAGTGGACGGGAGCGGCGAACGGCCGCATCATGCCGTGGGTCGGACTCGAGCACCCGTTCTACGCGGATGCGGCGGGCCAGCGCCGCGCGATCGCGCTGGCGAACGCCTACGGCACCGGCCTCTACACGCACTGCAGCGAGTCGGAGATCGAGCTCGCCGACTTCGCCGACCGCCACGGCGCGCGCCCCATGTTCGCCCTCGAGGAGCTCGGCTTCTTCGATGTGCCGCGCGCGATGATCGCCCACGCCGTGTGGCTGGATCAGGCCGAGGTCGACCTCATCGCGGCGCGCGGCGTCGGCGTCTCGCACAACCCGGTCTCCAACATGAAGCTCGCCAGCGGCATGGCCCCGGTGGCGGAGATGCTCTCCGCGGGTGTCAACGTGGGGCTCGGCACCGACGGCGAGAAGGAGAACAACAACCTCGACATGTTCGAGGAGATGAAGGTCGCCTCCCTCCTCGGCAAGCTCCGCACGATGGATGCCGCCGCGATGGACTCGTGGCAGGTGCTGGGCATGGCGACCCGCGGCGGCGCGGCCGCGATCGGCCGCGCCGACGAGCTCGGCGCGCTGACGCCGGGCCGCAAGGCCGACTTCGTGGCCGTGCGCACCGACACCCCCCGCATGACGCCCTTCATGCCCGACGGCGCATATCCCAACATCCACCACAACCTCGTGCACGCGGTGCGCGGCTCCGATGTCGACATGACGGTCGTCGACGGCGAGATCGTCGTGCGGGACGGCCGCCTCGTGAACGCCGACCTGGGCGAGCTCATCGACCGCGTGCGCGCGCTCGTTCCCGACCTCTTCGCCCGCCGCTCCGCCTGGATCTCGGCGCAGGGCGAACTCGACGGACTGTTCCACGGAAAGGCCACGCCATGACCATCGCGCTCGATCACGGGCCGCTCCGCGAGCGGGTCGCCCGTTTCCTCGCCGACGACCCCGGACGCCTTCTCATCGGCGGACGCTGGCTGGCCGCATCCGACACCTTCGCCTCGCTCGACCCGGCGACCGGCGAGACGCTCGCGGAGGTGGCCCGCGCCTCGAGCGCCGACGTCGACGCCGCCGTCCGCGCTGCGAGTGCTGCCCTGGAGAGCCCCGCCTGGGCACGGATGCGGCCGGCCGACCGCTCGAAGCTGATGTGGCGCATCGCCGACGTCATGGAGGAGCACCTCGACGACCTCGCCGAGCTCGAGACCCTCGACCAGGGCAAGAGCCTCGGCACGGCCCGCTTCGGCGAGGTCCCCGCGGCCATCTCGCAGTTCCGCTACTACGCGGGCTGGCCCACGAAGATCACGGGCGAGACGATCCCCACCTCGCTCACCCGCACCCCCGAGGGCAAGGACGTCTTCGCCTACACGCGGCGCGAGCCCGTGGGCGTGGTCGCGGCGATCGTGCCGTGGAACTCGCCGCTCATCATGACGGCGATGAAGCTCGCCCCCGCTCTGGCGGCGGGCTGCACGATCGTGCTCAAGCCCGCCGAGAACACCTCGCTCAGCGCGCTCTACCTCGGTCGCCTCCTGCAGGAGGCGGGGCTGCCCCACGGCGTGGTCAACATCGTCACCGGCTACGGACACGAGACGGGACAGGCGCTCGTCGAGCACCGCGGCGTCGCGAAGATCGCCTTCACCGGCTCGACCGCGGTCGGCAAGAAGCTGGTGGCGACCGCATCCGATCGCCTCGCCCGCCTCACGCTCGAGCTCGGCGGCAAGTCGCCGTCGATCATCCTGCCGGATGCGGATCTGTCCGCCGCCGTCGCGGGCGTCTCGCGCGGCATCTTCGACAACGGCGGCCAGGTGTGCGTCGCGAGCGCGCGCATCTACGCGCACCGCGACGTGTACGACGAGGTCGTCGCCGGGATGGCGGCCGCGGGCGACGCCCTGCGACTCGGACATGGTCTCGCGGCCGGCACGGATCTCGGCCCCCTCGTAAGCGAGACGCAGGCCAGGCGCGTCGCCGCCTACGTCGACGAGGGCGCGGCCGACGGTGTCACCGTCGTCACCGGCGGCGAGCGCACCGGAAGCGCCGGAACCTTCTTCACACCCACGGTGCTGACCGACGTCCCCCCGCACGCCCGCCTCATGCGCGAGGAGATCTTCGGCCCCGTCGCCGTCGTGACCCCTTTCGACGATCTCGACGAGGTCGTCGGCTGGGCCAACGACAGCGACTACGGGCTCGCCGCGAGCATCTGGACCGAGGGCCTCAGCAACGCCCACCGCGTCGCCGCGCGCCTCGCGGCCGGAACCGTCTGGGTCAACTGCCACTCCTTCCTGGGACCCGAACTGCCCAAGGGCGGACACAAGGAATCCGGATGGGGCTATGAGAACGGAGCGCAGGGGTTGGAGAACTACCTCGAGACGAAGTCGGTGGTGATGGTCGTATGACAAGGATCGCGCTCGGGGTCTTCGAGATGATGAACCCCTCCAACGGGATGCCGACGTGGACGCATCCGGACGGCCGCGGCGAGGACTGGGACCGCCTCGACTACTGGGTCGATCTGGCGCGCGAACTGGATGCGGCCGGTTTCGACTTCCTGTTCTTCGCCGACACCTACGGCTACGCGACGCTCGAGGGTCGGATGCCCGACGAGGTGGCGGCGCACGGCATCCAGTTCCCCGCGCTGGATCCGATGCTGGCCATCGCGACGCTGGCGCGGGCGACGGAGCACCTGGGGTTCGTCGTCACATCGCCCACGACCGTGGAGAAGCCCTACGGCACCGCCCGCCGCTTCGCGACGCTCGACCGCTTCACCGACGGACGCATCGGCTGGAACGTCGTGACCGGCAGCTCGCAGGCCACCACGGACCAGCTCTTCGGCGTGACCGAGACGCTCGACCACGACCAGCGCTACGACGCCGCCGACGAGTTCCTCGACACGTGCCTGCGCCTGTGGGAGCACAGCTGGGACGACGATGCCGAGCTGCGCGACCGCGCGCGGGGCGTGTACGCCGACCCGACGAAGCTGCATCGCGTGGAGGTCGCGGGCACGTACCAGCGCGCCGCCGGGATCTTCGCGGTGCCGCCCACCCCGCAGCGCACACCGGTGCTCTTCCAGGCCGGCACCTCGGATCGCGGCCGCGCCTACGCCGCCCGCAACGCCGAGGCCGTGTTCATCCAGGGCCAGTCGATCGCCGCCGCCAAGGCGCACGTCGACGACATCCGGGCGCAGGCCGTGACGCACGGTCGCGACCCGCACGACATCGCCGTGATCTCGGGCATGACCGTGACGGTGGCGGCGACCGAGGCCGAGGCACGCGCCCTGCGGGACGAGTACGAAGCCGTGCTGCAACGCGCGGATGCGGCCGTCATGTTCGCCGGGATCACGGGACTCGACCTCACCGGCATCGATCCCGACACCAGGGTCGTGGACCTGCACACCGACCTCGGTCAGACCCTCATCCAGCGCTACGCACGACAGAACGCCGAGATGCGGGTGGGCGAGATCCTCGACCAGTTCCGCACGAAGGCGATCCGCGGGTTCCAGATCACCGGGTCTCCCGAACAGGTCGCCGACGAGATCGAGGCGATCGTCGACGGCTCCGGACTCGACGGCCTCATGCTGGAGCCGACGTTCGGCGGTCCCGCCGCCTACCGCGCGTTCATCGACCTCGTGGTGCCCGTGCTGGCCGAGCGGGGTCGGGTCAGCCCGCCCGCCGGCGCCACGCTGCGCGAGCACTTCGGCGGCGGCCCCCGCCTCGCCGCCACGCACCGCGCGCATCGGCTCGCGGCGCGCGAGACCGCATCCTTTCCGTCCTGATCCGACGCCGCCATCCCGTAAGAAAGAGAGAGCACATGAGAGCCGACGCCGTCGAGGCGGTGATCCGCGGGCTCAAGCGAGCCGGCGTCTCCGTCGCCACGTACCTGCCCGACTCGCTGCTGAAGGAGCTGTACCCGGCTCTGGACGCGGACCCCGACATCCGCACCATCCCGGTCACCAATGAGGGCGAGGGCGCCGCGATCGCGGGCGGCGTGTTCCTCTCCGGCAAGCGCGCCGTGCTGGTCATGGAGAACTCGGGGCTGCGCGCCGCGACCGAGCACCTCGCGCGCATGGGACTCGGCGCGGGCATCCCCGTCGTCATGATCATGAGCTACCGGGGAGAGATGGGCGAGAACAACTGGTGGGCCATCCCGCACGGCATCACGATGGAGCCGCTGCTGAAGGCGCTGCGCACGCCGTACACGATCGTCCGCGACGTCGACCAGCTCGAGACGGCGATCGTCCGCGCCTACGACACCGCCTACGCGTCGTACTACCACGCCGCCATCGTCCTCGGAGGGGATCTGGTCCGATGAGCTACTCCCGATTCGAAGCCATGAAGCTGCTCGCCGCACGTCTTTCGGACGAGCTGGTCATCCTCTCCCTCGGCGGCGCCGTGGACGAGTGGTACAACGCCGCCCCGCACATGCGCGAGGCGAGTCTGTTCCAGCAGCAACTCGGATGCGTGACGCCGGAGGCGTTCGGCCTCGCCGTGGGCCTGCCCCACCGCCGCATCGTCTCGCTCGACACCGACGGCGGCCTGCTGTTCAACCTCGGCATCCTCGCGACCCTCGGCAACGAGCGCCCGGAGAACCTCTTCATCGTCGTGTGGGACAACGAGCAGTACCAGTCGATCGGGGGACCTGCCACGCACACGGCGAAGGGCCGCGTCGACCTCGCCGCGATCGCCCGCGGCGCCGGTGTCGAGAAGGCGTTCACCGCCGAGACGCTCGAAGAGTTCGACGCGCACTGCGCGGCGGGACTCGCCGCATCCGAGCCGTACATCGTCGTCGCGAAGACCGACGGCGTCCTCGAGCCCGGGATCAAGCGCAAGCACTCCGACGGACGCGAAGACAAGTACATCTTCGTGCGCCACGTCGAGGCCACGGAGGGCATCAGCATCATGGGTCCGAGCGAGCACAACTGATGGTCGCGTCTCGGATCGTGCCGGTCGCTCCACGAGCGTCGCGAGACGACACCCTCGTGCCCGGGGGCGCGTGATGCCCCTGGTACGCACCCCCGCCGCCGGCTACGACGAGATCGTGGTCGGCGGCGGGGCGGCCGGATGCGTGCTGGCGGCGCGCCTGTCCGAGGATCCCGCCGTCCGCGTGCTCCTCATCGAAGCGGGCGGCGACCACCGCGGCGTGCGCGAGATCCTCGACGCGGCCCACTGGGACGCCCTCATCGGCGGCGAGTACGACCACGGCTACCGGTCGACGCCCACCCCGCACGTACTCGGCCGCTCGCTCGCGATGCCGCGCGGCAAGGTGCTCGGCGGATCGTCCTCGACGAACGCCATGCTCTGGTACCGCGGCAACCGCGCGGACTACGACGCGTGGGCGGATGCGGGCGCCACCGGCTGGGGCTACGACGATCTGCTGCCGTACTTCCGCCGGTCCGAGGCCCGCGCCGGGGGCGACCCCGTCTACCGGGGCCTCGACGGCCCGATGCGCGTGGCTCCACTCGCGCACGTGCACCCGATCGCGCACGCACTGATCGCCGCGTCCGCCGAACGCGGCCTCCCGGTGATCGACGACGCGAATGCGGCGTCCAACGAGGGCGCCACCTACGCGGACTACAACGCGATCCAGGGGGAAGACGGTTCGTTCGAACGCTGGAGCACGGCGCGCGGCTACCTCGAGCCCGCGCTCGGCCGGGCGAATCTCGACGTGCTGGTCGACAGCCGCGTCCACGCGCTCGTGCTGGCCGGAGACCGCGTCACGGGCGTCAGGCACACGGTCGGCGATCTCGCGGTGGAGACCACCGCAGCGCGTATCGTGCTCGCGTCCGGTGCACTCGATACCCCGCGCCTGCTCCAGCTGTCGGGCATCGGCGACGCCGGCCGGCTCGCCGCATCCGGGATCCGCACGACGCACCATCTGCCCGGCGTCGGCGAGAACTTCCAGGATCACCCGCTGATCCTGGGCATGAACTTCCGTGCCCGGCACGACCTCGGTCCGGTGATCGGCAACGGGGGCGGCGCGATGCTCAATTGGCGCAGCTCCCACGCCGAGGCAGGCCCCGACCTCCACACCGTCGTCGCGCACGGCTCTCGAGGCGATGAGGCGCTGCACGCACGCCACGACCTGGCCGGAAACCGCGTCTTCGCCCTGGTACCCGGTCTGTACCGGTCTCGGAGTGTGGGATGGGTACGGGTGCGCTCCGCAGATCCGGAGGCGGCCGCCGACATCCATCCGAACTACCTCGCCGATCCGACCGACCTCGCCGCGATGGTCGAGGCGGTCGACGCCGTGCAGGATCTCGTGGCGGCATCCGCGTACGCCGACCTCGCGGAGGGGCCGATCACGCCGGCGGCAGGGCTCGCGCACGCGGACAAGGTGCGATTCGTGCGCGAGAACATCGGCACGTTCTTCCACTGCTCGGGCACCGCGCGCATCGGCACAGACGAGCTCGCGGTCGTCGATCCGACGCTGCGGGTGAGGGGGCTCGAGGGGCTGTGGGTGGCGGATGCGTCGGTCATGCCGTCGATCCCCACGTGCAACACGCAGGCCCCGACGGTGGCGATCGCCGAGCGGGGCGCCGAGCTCGTCGCCGCCGCCCGCTGACACCGCGGCCGCCCGCTCGCCCCTCCCGCTCGCCTGCCCCCGCTCCTCTCCCGCGGCCCCGCCCCTCTCCCCTTCCCCCCCCGCTCGCCTGTCACAGATCGCGCCGAAATCGTCGATCTGTGACAGGCGAACTCTCTTCGAGGGACCCGAAACGCGGGCTCCGGCGCCGCGACACAACAACACGCGCCCCCTCGGACAAGGGCGTCGACCGCACCGGATGCGGCGACGGGACCCCGCGCCGCCCGCTGACACCGCGGCCGCCCGAATCCGGACCGGCTCTCCCCGGCGCGCCTGTGCGTGCCCTATGGTCTGAGCCAGAGCACCCACCGTGGGCGACTCGAAGGGGGAACGATCATGGACAACGCCGCGCGCCCGACGACAGTCACCGCATCCTTCTGGCTCTGGATGGCGACGGTCGTGCTGTCGGCGATCTCGATCATCACCTCGCTCGCGAACGGGAGCTACGACTTCGCCGACGTCGGCAACGATCCGCAGGTCGCGGCCGCCGTCGGTCCTGCCGCGGCCATCATCGGCCTCGCCATCGGGGCAGCGCTGCGCATCCTCTTCGCGGTCTACATGCTGCGCGGACGCAACTGGGCACGCATCGTGCTGTTGATCCTGGCGATCATCGCGGTGCTGGCGGGGCTACCCGCCTTCGCGGCGGGCAACATCGTGGACATCCTCCTCGTGCTCGTCGCAATCGCCGCAGCCGTGCTGATGTACCTGCCGGCATCCAACCCGTACTTCCGTCGCCGTACCGCGGCCGCCTGACCGCGTCCCGGGCCTGTTCGCCTGTCACAGATCGACGGGTTCCCGTCGATCTGTGACAGGCGAACAGTGAGCAGGAGGATCAGCAGCGGCCGACGCCGGGACTCAGGGCTCGAGGAGGGCGTCGAGGGCGATGAACGCACCCTCGAACTCACCGCGCAGGCGTGCCTTCGTGGCCGCATCCGCGAAGGAGATGTCGATGCCCGCGAGGGCGATCCGCTTCGCCGTGGCGGCGTCGACGCCCAGCGCCATGAGCCCCTCGCGGTACTCCTTGCCGATGTCGGTGCGGAAGAACATCGCATCGTCGGTCGACACGCTGATCGTGAGACCCGCGTCGATCATGGCGCGCAGGCGGTGGCCCTCGTCCAACGTCCACCCCGAGCAGATGGTCGTCGACACGGGGGTCGTCGCGAAGCCGATACCGCGCTCGAGCGCGAGCGCCACCACCGCCGGATCGTCGACGATGCGGTAGCCGTGGTCGAGGCGGTCGCAGCCCAGCACCTCGATCGCCTCGCGCACCGCATCCGGTGTCGCCGTCGGCGTCTCCCCGACGTGCGCCGTCAGCTTCAGACCGGCGGATGCGGCCAGTCGGTACGCAGCCGCGAACCGGGTGGGGTCCTCGGTGTTCTCCGGGGTCAGGTCGTCCTGGCCGATGCCCACGACCTCGGGGATGCCGTGCTCGATCACCTCGCGCACCATCGCGACCGCGGACTCGGGGCTGTCGCGCCGGTTGATCGCGGCCACGATGCGGAACCCGACGCCGAAGTCGGCCTCGGCGCGGCGCAGGCCCGCGATGATCGGGTCCATCACGTCCCGGTAGCCGATCCCGCGAGCGGCGAAGTACTGCGGGTTCACGTAGTACTCGCGGTAGCGCAGGTTGCCCTCGGCGACGGCCGCCCGCACGCCCTCCCAGGCGACCCGCTCGAAGTCCGCCGGCTCGCGCAGCACGTCGTGCGCGGCGCGGAAGGCGACGAGGAACTCGGGCAGGTCGGCGAAGTCGAAGAGCGTCTCGGGGTCGTCGCCCCACAGCTCCACGCCGTAGCGCGCGGCCAGCTCGATGAACGTGGTCGCCGTCATGGTCGAGGCGAAGTGGCAGTGCAGTTCCGTCTTGGGCAGCAGCTGCAGATAGTCGGCGTACGAGATCACGGCGTTCCTCCGGGTGTGCGGGGCCGGAGAACGCCCGCGCTCTTGACGACGAGGAGCCGGTACGGCTGCCCGTCCAGCGACCACCAGCGGTGCACGACGCCTCCGGGGAAGTGCACCGAGTCGCCGGCGATCAGATCGTGCGCCTCGCCGTCGAGTTCGATCCGGATGCCTCCGGCCACCACGTAGAGGAACTCCTCCTCCTCGTGGGTGAAGCTCTCGCCGGGCACGAGGGCGTCGGCGACGACCTCGACCGGATGGAAGGCGCGGGCGTCGTGCGCCAGCATCCGCGCGGTGCCGGATGCGAAGCCCTCAGGCACCGCGCCGGATCCGGCACGCTGGATCTCGATCGCGGATGCGGCCTCGCGCGGCTCGTCGGAGGCGGCGATGAGCTCGATGGGACTCGTCTCCAGTGCCACCGCGATGCGCCGCAGCGACGCCAGGCTCGGCTGGGCGAGCCCGCGCTCCAGCTGGCTCAGGAACGGATGCGACAGCTCGGTGGCCGCGGCCAGACGCACGAGGGTCAGTCCGCGCGCCTGCCGCAGCTCGCGGATGCGGGCGCCCAGACGCTGGCCGGCCGCATCCTCGTCCGCGGCGATCGTGGCGACAGGGTCGGTCATGGTCCGAGGTTATGCCGCCGGCATCGCGACGCCGTGGCGCGCCGCGTAGTCGGCGACGGCCGCGAGGTAGTCGGCGCGGCGGGCGGGTGTCAGCCACGAGGCCTCGAACGAGTTGATCGCGAACTGCACCAGATCGGTCTCGGTCAGCCCCGCGTGCTCGGCGAGCGCGACGTAGGTGTCGCCGACGTACGCGCCGAAGTAGGCCGGGTCGTCGGAGTTCAGCGTGACCTTGGCGCCCTGCCGGAGCAGCCCCACGATCTCGTCCGCCTTCATCTGCTCGGTCACGAACGAGTTCGACACCGGGCACGTCGTGAAGCCGAGCCCGCGCTCGATGGCGAGGGCGACGAGCGCCGGATCCTCGACGATGTTGGTGCCGTGGTCGATCCGGTCGACCTGGATCTCATCGAGCACGGTGCGGATGTTGTCGATGGAGCCGGGCTGGTCGATGTCGCAGTGCATCGTCAGCAGGAAGCCCTCGGCGCGCGCCCGGGCGAAGACCTCGGCGAACTTCTCCGGCGGGTTGCCGCGCTCGTCGGAATCCAGGCCGATCCCGAGGATCCACTGCTTGTAGGGCAGCGCCTCCATGAGGGTGGCGAAGGCGAACTCGGCGGAGTAGTCGCGCAGGAAGCACATGATGAGCTCGGCCGAGATGCCGAGCTCGCGCTCCGCGCGCACCACGGCGCGGCGGTACCCGCCGATCACATCGGCGAACGGCACTCCGCGACCGGTGTGTGCCTGCGGGTCGAAGAACATCTCGACGTGCACGACGCCCTGCGCCGCAGCCCGCTGGAGGTAGGCCCAGGCGAGGTCGTGGAAGTCGTCGGCCGTGACCAGGACCCGCATCGCCGGGTAGTACACCGCGAGGAAGCTCGTCAGGTCGGTGAAGTCGTAGGTCGCCTTCACCTCGTCGACGGTCTTCTCGGCGAGCTCGATGCCGTTGCGCTCGGCGAGCGCGAACTTGAGATCGGGTTCGAGGGTGCCCTCGAGGTGCAGGTGGAGCTCTGCCTTGGGCAGGCCGTGCGCGAACGCGGTGAGATCGGTCATACCGAAGATCTTCCTGGAATCGGCGGATGCGGCGCGAGTCGCCGCGGGGGTCAGATACCGGTCTGGGCGCGCATGCCCATGCGGGCGAGCACCACGTTCTCGACGATCTGGATCACGTTGTACAGCACGAGCGAGACGATCGTGACGAGCACCACGGATGTCCAGAGCGCGCTGAACTGTGCCTGCGGGATGTAGCCGGCGATCGAGCCGCCGATCCCGCCGCCGACGGCGAGCCACTCGGCGAGCAGGGCACCGGTGATCGCACCGGGCACCGAGATGCGCACGGCGGCGAAGAACGCCGGGAGCGAGGACGGCATGGCGATCTTGCGCAGCTTGGCCCACGAACCACCGCCGTAGACCTCTACGAGATCGTTCATCTGCGCGGAGGCGGACTTGAGACCGAACGAGATGTTCACCAGGGCGGGGAAGAGCACGACGATCCCGCCGATGACGGCCACGGTCGCGATGTCCCGGCCGAAGATCATGATGATCACCGGCGCCATCGCGATCAGAGGCACCGAGCGCAGGAGCATCGCGACCGGCATGAGCGCATGCTCGATCCCCTTGCTCAGCTGGAAGATGCTGGCGCCGAGGATCGCCACGACCAGTCCCGACACGAAACCGATGAGCGAGTGCCCCAGTGTGACGGCCAGGTTCCCGAACATCAGTTCACGGTTCGCCTCGGCTGCCGGCAGCGTGAAGAGGTAGTTCCACACGTCGATGGGGCCCTTGGCGATCATGGGCGAGACGTTGAGGATCGCCAGGACACCGACCCACAGCGCGAGCACGCCCACGAGGGTGCCGACGAAGGTCACCATTCCCCAGCCGAACGCCTTCAGGGCGCCGGACGCCACCTGCTTGCGCACTGTCACCTGGATATCGGGCTTCTGTGAGGGCGGCTGCGGGCCGGAGGGGGCGTTCATGGCTTCGGCGGACTGCCGTGTGCCGGTGGCCGCGATGGCTGCTTCGGTCACTTCTGGGCTCCCTTCGACCAGGGCGCGATGAGGCGGGCGACGAGTCCGACGAGGGCGAAGCCCGCGAGCGCCACGGCACCGGAGGCGAGGGCGAGCGCCCAGACGAGCGGCGCGTCGGAGTTCTGCTGCGCGAGGATCATCGCCAAGCCCACCCCGGCCTCGATCTTGCCGAAGAACTCACCGAGCACGGCGCCGAGGAAGGCGGCAGGGACGGCGATCTGCAGCGCATTGAGGATGGCGGGAAGTGCCGCGATGAGTCGCACCTTGCGCAGCTGCGTCAGCTTGCTGCCGCCGTAGACGGTGATGAGGTCCAGGCTCGACCGGTCGGCCGATTTGAGCCCGAGCAGCGCTCCGACGACGGTCGTGAAGAAGACCGACAGAGCTGCCAGGAAGACCGCCGTACCGCTGGGTTCGCCCGCCTTCGGAACGGGGAACAGCACGACGGCGAGCATGCCGATCGCGACGATCGGCACGCAGTAGGTGAGAATCGCGAACTGCATGGCCACGCCCTCGAACCGCGGAACGAGCAGGACGATGAACGCGAGCGCGAGAGCGAGACCGTTCCCCCAGAGGTAGCCGATGCCGGCTTCGACCAGGGTCACGGAGAAGTTACGGGCGAAGTAGTCCCAGCCGGTCGTGATGTAGGCCCCGATGACGTCGGGCGGACTCGGGATGATCTGCCGGCCCGAGGGGTTGAGGAAGATCGTCGAGATCAGCCACCAGAAGGCGACGAGGGCGATCCCGCCCATGATTCCGATGACCCATGCGGGGAGGCGGACGTCCTCCCACTGGACCGCTCTGCCCTTCGGCGACGCGTCAGTGGTCGTCATCAGCCGCGGCCCCTCCCGCTCCGAACAGGAGCTCGGAGGCCTGATCGACGTAGGAGTGGAACTCCGGGCTGCGCATCATCTCGGGCAGGCGCGGCCGAGGCAGATCGATCGTCATGACCTCCTTGATGCGGCCGGGGCGCGGGCTCATCACGGCGACCTGGTCCGAGAGGAAGATGGCCTCGGAGATGCCGTGCGTCACCAGCAGCGTGGTCGCCGGCTTCTCCGTCCAGATCCGCAGCAACTCGAGGTTGAGCTTCTGGCGGGTCATGTCGTCGAGAGCGCCGAAGGGCTCGTCGAACAGCAGGACCTCGGGGCGCATGATGAGCGAGCGCGCGATCGACACGCGCTGCCGCATCCCGCCCGACAGCTGCGCCGGCTTGGCCTTCTCGAAGCCGCGGAGCCCGACGAGCGCGATCATCTCGTCGATGTACGCCTTGTCGGGGCTCTTGCCCGCGATCTCGAACGGCAGACGGATGTTGGCGTAGACGCTGCGCCACGGAAGCAGCGCCGAGTCCTGGAAGGCGATCCCGAGCTTGTTCTCGCGACGCATCTCCTTGGGGCTCTTGCCGTCGACGCGGGTCGTGCCGCTCGTGGGCTGCTCGAGGCCCGCGAGGATGCGGAGGATGGTCGACTTCCCGCATCCCGACGGTCCGAGCAACGACAGGAACGTGCCCTGGTCGGTGTGGAGGTTCGTGTCCTGAAGGGCGACGACCGACTTGCGGCCGGTGGTGAAAACCTTGTTCAGGCCGGTGATCTGGAGGCCGGTGCCGAGCGCGGCATCGGTCGCGCCGGTCTCGACGACAGTGTGGGTCACGTCGATGGCTGCTTTCGCTCGGGGTCGGTGGGTCACCGACGGGGGAGGGGAGTACGAGGGCGCCCGCGGACGGGCGCCCTCGCGGTGTCAACCTGCGTACTTGACCAGGTCGGGGTTCTCGCTGTAGAGCTCCTCGAGGAGCGAGGTGTCGAACAGCTGGTCGGCGGTCACGTCGATGCCGGCCTCCGACAGGCTCTTGATCGTGGCGTCCTTGAGGTCGTCGGAGATCGTGAACAGGCCGTTCTCGGAGGTCTCGTCGGAGACGACGAGGTCACTCAGCTGGGCGGCGGCACCGGCCTCGGAGTTCTTCGGGTCCAGGTTGAGGTCCTTGCCGTAGTCCTCGTAGGCGAGACGCGCGCACTCGGCGGGGTCGGCGATCGCGTCGGTCCATCCCTGGATCTCGGCCTTCAGGAACGCCTTGACCTTCTCCGGGTTGTTCTTGATCATGTCGTCGGTCGCGACGAAGGTCTCCGCCGGGAACGCGAGGTTGTTGTCGGCGAAGGGCAGGTTGACCGTCTCGTAGCCCTCGTTCGCGACGATGATCGCCTCGTTGGTCAGGTAGGAGACGAAGCCGTCCACCTCGCCGTTCGTGAGGGGCGCCGGGTCGTACTGCACCGGGACGACCGTGACGTCGGACGTGGTCAGCCCGTTGGCGGCGAGGAAGGCGTTGAACAGCGACGTGTTCGGGTCCTGCACACCGATCTTCTTGCCCTTGAGGTCGGCGACCGTGGCGATGTTGCCGCCGTCCTTCAGCGAGAGGATCGTGAACGGGTTCTTCTGGTAGGTCGTGCCGATGATCTTCAGCGGCGCGCCCTCGCTCGCGACGACGGAGCCGATGGCGACGGCGTCGCTGAGACCGAAGTCGGCGGATCCGGCGATCAGCTCGGTGGCGCTCGTGGAGGGCCCGGGCACGAGCGTGGCGCTGCTGAAGCCCGCGTCCGTGTAGTAGCCCTTGGAGTCGGCGAAGAACTCGCCGCAGAACTCCTCGTTCTTGATCCAGCTGAGCTGGATCGTGGTGTCGCCCAGGCCCGCGGCGTCGCCGCCGGAGGACGACGAGGATGCGGGGTCGCTGGATCCGGCACACGCGCTGAGCGCGAGGGCCGAGAGAGCGACGGCGGCGATGGACACGGCGACGCGCGTGCGGCGTGCGGTGAAGCGGGACATAAGCTGTCTCCCGGTTTGTCGGGTGGTGCACTTCGGGTGGTTGGGATGCCGGCGCCTCCCGTGCTCGGGTTCATCCCGGCGGCAGCGGTCTGCGTGACGAGTCCGACGCTAAGCGATGTAGATTTCACGAACACTGGCGGTCGTGTTTCCGCACCGTTACACCTGACCTATCCACAGGTCGGCGTCAAGAGGCTCATGCGCGCACGCGTGGACCGATAGCCTGGCGGCCGTTCACCACAGCGAACACGTCCCCTTCAGCCTCCTCCGACGGCACAGCCGTCTGAGCGTGCCCGAAAGCGAGTGCCATGCGTACCTCCCGCCTCCTTACCGCCTCCGCCGTCATGGGGGCCGCCCTGTTCCTCGGCGGCTGTTTCCAGATCAGCGACCTCGGGGGCGGCCCCGAGGCGGTGCGCGACTCCGACACGGGCGAGATCACCGACGCCGGCAAGGCCGACGTCTTCACGCTCTCCGTGGGCGACTGCCTCAACGACCAGTCCGGCGAAGAGGTCACCGACGTCCCGGTCGTGCCCTGCAGCGAGCCGCACGACAACGAGGTCTACTACGAGTTCTCGCTGCCCGACGGTGAGTTCCCCGGCAAGGAGGGCGTCTACTCCGCGGCCGACGAAGGCTGCTACCCCGAGTTCACGACCTTCACGGGCATCGCCTACGAGGAGTCGACCCTGGAGTTCTCCTACTTCGTCCCGACCCAGCAGAGCTGGGACGAGGGCAACGACCGTCTGGTCTCCTGCATCATCTATGACACCGCAGGTCAGGTCACCGGCACGCTCGCGGGCGCCGCGCGCTGATCGATCGCACACGAAGGGGGCCGGGTCATCCCGGCCCCCTTCGTCGTTCGCGGCGTCAGGCGGGGTGGCGACCGAGTCGCTCGGCCACGCGGGGCAGGTCCTCGTGCACGCGAATGGTCGCCTCCGGCGCGAGCGGGTTCGTCGAGACGCCGTCCTCGCTGACGAGACGGCCGCCCACGTAGACCCGCTTGAGGTTGCGGGGCGTCATCGACAGGACGTAGCTGCGCACGGGGTGCCAGAGCGGACCGACGTCGGGCTTGCGGGGGTCGACCACGACGAAGTCGGCGAACTTGCCGACTTCGAGGCTGCCGACGCGGTCGTCGACGCCCAGGATCGCAGCTCCCCCCAGGGTGTGCAGGCGCAGGACCCGCTCCGGCATCATCGACAGCGGATCCTTCGTCCGGGCGCGCTGCATGAAGATGCCCGCGCGCATGTTCTGCCACGGGTCGGAGACGTCCGTGCAGGCCTGATCGTCGAGGCCCATCCCGACCTTCATCCCCAGCGCCAGCATCTCCGGCACGAGGGCGACCCCGGAGGCGAGGCGTCCGTTGGATGCGGGCTGCCACGACATCGAGGCGCCGCCGGCGGCGGTCTGCTCGATGATCTCGGGTGTGGTCTGGATGAAGTGACCGAACATCATGCCGGGGCCGAGGGCTCCCGCATCCCGGTACATCGCGAACTTCGACTGCTGCAGCGGCACGGCCTCGGGCGACTCGAGGAAGTGGGCCTGGTTGGTCACCCCGAACCGGCGCATCGCCTCCACCTCGACCTCGGCGGCATCCGGCCGCGGCGACCACTGCACCTGGCCCATGATCGACGCGCCGAGCGCGAAGGCCGGGTCCATCGCGCGGGAGTGCGCGACCTCGGCAGCGAACCGGTCGAAGATCTCGTCGTCGGTGCCGACGGTCGCGTCCATGCCGATCGCGTCGACGAAGCGGATGCCGGCGTCGAGGCAGCCGTCGGCCTGGCGCGTGTGGTACTCGAGTCCGCGCATCGCGGCGTTGCCGACGCGCTTGCCGTCGACCATCGATTCCCACGCCTGCAGCGGATCGGTGAAGTTGTAGGCGGTGGTGACACCGTTGCCGAGGAAATCGAGTGCGCCGTGGAGGGTCGACCAGTAGATGTCCTCCGGCGTCGCCGCGGAGGTCATGCCGAGCATGGAGTCACACCATCCGTAGAGCGTCTCGCCCACGCCCAGGCCGCGCAGCCCGCTCGTGAACAGGTGCGAGTGGCTCGACACGAACCCGGGGGCAACGAACGCGCCGTCGACGTCGAGGACCTCGTCGGCGGTGACCGTGGGAACGCCCGATCCGATGGCCGCGATCCGTCCCTCCTCGACGAGCATCCACCCGTCCTCGATGTAGCCGGCGTCCTCGGTGCCGGCGGGCACGGTGATGAGGCGGGCGTGCGTGATCAGCAGGCTCATGGGGCTCCAGTTCGGTTCGGGCGGACGACGCGGATGTTGGTGACGCTAACACTGCGATGTTTCGCGCACGTGGCGCCCGCGGCGCGTGGCCGATGCCCGAGTTGCGTCGCATCTGCGCAGATGCGCCACTTCTCCGCAGATGCGCCAGTGGATCACTGTGGCGGATGCGGAAATGTGTCGCCCTTGAGCACGCGGTGACGGATGGGACGGCACACGGCGCACCCCATGGCACCCCACACACGGTGCCGCCCCGCATCCTACGCGGGATGCGGGGCGGCGCCATGGATGGCTCAGCCGGCGTACGCGATGAGGTCAGGGTTCTCCTGGTAGACCTCGTCGAGCAGGCTCATGTCGAACAGGTCGGACGCCTCCAGCGTGATGCCCGCACCGGCGAGGCTGGCGATCGTCTGCTTCTGCAGGGCATCGGAGATGGTGAACAGACCGTTCTCGGCCGTCTCGTCCGTGGTGATGAGCGCGTTGGTGGCCAGCAGGCCGGCGATCGTCTTGGCGGGATCGAGGTCGAGGTCCTTGCCATAGACGTCCTTCGCGAGACGCGCGCCCTCGTCGGGATCGGCCAGAGCATCGGTCCACCCACGGATCTCGGCGACGAGGAAGGCCTTCAGCATGTCGCGCCGGTTCTTCAGGGTGTCGTCGGTGACCGAGAACGTCTCGGCGACGAACGGCAGGCCGTTCTCGGCGAGCGGCAGATTGGCGGTCTTGAATCCGGCCATCTCGACGGTGATCGCCTCGTTGGTGAGGTAGGCCGTGAAGCCGTCGACCTCGCCGTTGGTCAGCGGCGCCGGGTCGTACTGCACGGGGACGATGTCGACCTGCGAGGGGTCGATGTCGTTCGCGGCGAGCAGCGCCGAGAAGAGCGCGCGGTTGGAGTCCTGCACGCCGATGCGCTTGCCGATCATGTCCGACGGCTTCAGGATGTTGCCCCCGTCGGCCAGCGACAGGATGGTGAACGGGTTCTTCTGCAGCGTCGCGCCGATGATCTTGATGGGCGCGCCCTCGGTGGCCACCGCCGTGCCGGCCGACACGGCGTCGTTGATGGCGATGTCGGTCGTGCCGCTGAGCAGTTCCGCGACACCGGTCGAGGGGCCGGGGATCAGCCGCACCTGCCCCAGGCCCGCCTCCTCGTAGTAGCCCTTCGAGTCGGCGAAGTACTCGCCGGCGAACTCCTCGTTCAGGATCCAGCTGAGCTGGAGGGTGACGTCGCCGAGACCGGCTGAGTCGGACGATCCGGATGCGGACGGCTCCCCCGCCCCGCCGGCGCAGGCGGTGAGGGCGGCGGCCGAGACGACGAGGCCGGCGAGGGCGACTCCCAGGCGGGATAGGTGGCTGCGTGACATGGGTGCTCCTGGTGGTGGATGGGGTGGTCAGGGGGTCGTGCCGAGCGGCGCCGCGAGGTCGGCGACCATGCGGTCGGCACGCTGCTGCAGGTCGCGCTTGCTGTCCGGGTCGAGCCAGCTCGCCTCGATCGCGTTGTCGGTGAAGGATGCGAGGGTGTCGAGGCCGTACCCGAGCGCCTGGGCGAGGGCGCGGTAGTCGTGGGTGGGATCGGTGCCGAACATCGGCGGGTCGTCGGAGTCGATGGTCACGAGCAGTCCCGCATCCACCATCTGCTTGATGCGGAGGTGGCTGCCGTCCCCGCTGCCGGAGTAGCGGCCGATGTCGCTCGATACGGGCGTGCACGTGAAGGGGATGCGCTCTTCGACGCAGCGGCGCGTGATGTCGGGGTCGTCGACGACGTGGTAGCCGTGGTCGACGCGGCTGCACCCGAGCAGGTCGAGGATGGTCTCGATGTTGTGCGGCGGCCCCGATTCGGAGTGCGCGGTGCGCTGCAGACCGGCCTCGCCGGCGAGCCGGAAGGCCTTCCAGAACTTCTCGGGCGGCCCGATCATCTCGGAGTAGTCGAGGCCGATCCCGATGACCTCGTCGTAGGGGTTGGCGATCATCGTCTCGACCAGCTCGGTGGCGGCGCCCGGGGTGTCGTTGCGATTGAGGCCGACGATGAGGTTGCTGCGGATGCCGGTGTCGACCTCGGCGTCGCGCATCCCGGCGCGGACGCCGTCGATGATCGTGCGGTACGCGATGCCGGGGTGTCCGGGAGGGCTGAGGAAGATCTCGCGGTAGAGCACGTTGTGCGCGGCTCCGCCGGCGGTCAGCGACTCGTAGGTGACGCGGTGGAAGTCGTCCACGTCGCGGATGACGGAGCCCGCCACATCCAGCACGCGGAGGAACTCGTCGAGGTCCTCGTAGCTGGCGTGGTCGAACAGGTTATCGGCGGTGCGTCCGCCGTCGAGCATGACGCCGTGCTTGGCCGCCAGCTCGACGAGCGTCGTCGCCTGCACCGAGCCGATGAGGTGGCAGTGCAGGCTGACCTTGGGCAGTCCCCGCACGATCCGCTCGATCTCGGCCGACGCGCTCATGGGGCTCTCCGTGCTCTTCTAAACTGAGGGAGACACCCTCAGTGATAACTGACAGCATTCATATTCAATGCATGCGATGACGAGAGCATTCGGCGAACGTTTCCGGAGCGTAAATTGAGCGACCCCTCCCTCGATGCCGACCTCGGCTCGGTCGTCGGCGCCGAGATCCGCCGACTCCGCGATGCGGCCGGGCTCTCGACGCGCGAGCTGGCCGCCGCGGCGGGGATGAGTCAGCCGTTCCTGAGCCAGATCGAGCGCGGCGCGAGCGCCCCGTCGATGGCGTCGGTCTACCGCCTCGCCCGCGCGCTCGGCGTGCGACCCGGCGATCTGCTCCCCGCCGTGGGCGTCGACGAGGTCGACGTCGTCCGCGCCGGGGAAGGGCGCCGCATCCCCGTCGCGGAGCGAGACGATGCCGCGCTGGGGCGCGCGCTGCTGCTGCGCGAGAGCTCGGCGCTCGAGGTCGTCGAGTACGCGTTCGGTCCCGAGGAGTACATCGCCGAGTGGTTCGAGTCTCCGGGCGAGAGCGGCCTGTATCTGGTCTCCGGGCGCCTCGAGGTGGATGTGCTCGGCGCCGGCACCTATGCGCTCGATCCGGGCGACTTCATCCGATTCCCCGCGGGCGCCCGCGACCGCTGGCGCCTCGTCGGCGAGGAGCGGGTCGTCGCCCTCTTCGTCACGAGCGTCCCGCGCCCCCGCTGATCCCGGCGCGGCGCCGTGGCGCGGTCCTCTGTGACGCTCCCGGCACGGTCTCGTGCCGAACTGCCCGGCGAGCTTCCGTGCCGAACTGCGACGCAGGTGCGCAGACGCCACACGAATGCGCAGATGCACCAGTCGAAAACTGTCGCGGATGCGGAGAGGTGTCGCGGATGCGGGCAGCGTCGCCACCGGGAGCCGAGCTGAACTCGAACCTGTCGCGGATGCGGGACAGATGCCGCCCGCATCCGCGCCTGATCATCGTTATCGTCTACATAAATACATTGCCATGTGTTTATGCGTTGTGGTGTGATGTCGGGGTGGAGAAGGACGCAGGTCTCGAGGCGGCCGCAGCACTCTTCAAGGTGCTGGGTTCAGCGTCGCGCCTACGACTGGTCCGACTCCTGGCGGCCGAACCCGCGGGGGTCACGCACTTGGTGGCGAGCACCGGTATGTCACAACCGCTGGTCTCCCAGCACCTCAGGACGCTTCGCTCCGCGGGTGTCGTTACCGTCGCCCGCGCGGGCCGCGAAGCGCTCTACAGCATCAGTGACGACCACATCGCCCATGTCGTGGAAGACGCACTCACCCACGTCCTCGAAGAGCACCCAACCGATCAAGGAGAAGAACGATGAGCACCACCGACGTTCACGCCGAGCACGGCGTCGACGAACATCAGCACGGAACCGACTGCGGCCACGAGGCCGTCACGCACGGCGACCACGTGGACTACGTGCACGGCACGCACCACCACGCCCTGCACGGCGATCACTACGACGAGCACGAGAGCGTGGCCGAGCACTCGAGCGCTGAGCACGCCCACGGCGACGGATGCGGGCACGACACCGTCAGCCACGACGATCATGTCGACTACGTGCACGACGGTCACAAGCACGCCGCGCACGGCGACCACTACGACGAGCACTGATGCTTACCGGTGGGGCGGGACTGCCCACGCCCACCGGTCTCGTTATTCCCTGTCACCCCGCTCCCGCCCTTTGCCGAACTGCGACGCACATGCGCAGATGCCACAGAAATGCGCAGGCGCGCCAGTCGAAAACTGTCGCGGATGCGGAGAGGTGTCGCGGATGCGGGCGGCGTCGCTACCGGGAGCCGAGCTGAACTCGAACCTGTCGCGGATACGGGCGCAGCCCGTGCCGCGCTCCCCCCGCACGGTCTCCTGTCGCCCTCCCTACCGAACTGCGACGCAGGTGCGCAGGTGCGCAGGTGCCACACAAATGCGCAGATACACCTGTCGATTGCTGTCGCGGATGCGGGAAAGTGTCGCGGAAGCGGGCGAGACGGTGCCGGAGCCACCCCCGTCGTCAGCGCACGCGGACGTCGGCGGCGAGCGCGATCACGGACTCGGCGAGGGCTCGGATGCCGAGAGCCACATCCGGCGCCGAGACGGACTCCCCCGGATGGTGGCTGATGCCGTCGGGGTTGCGCAGGAAGAGCATCCCGACGTCGGTGATCGCGCCGATCGACATCGCATCGTGGCCGGCGCGGCTGAAGATCACGGCCGGGTCGGTGCCGCCGGGCGCGTCGGCCGCGCCGATGCCCTCGCGCACGACATCCTGCAGGAGCGGCGCACACATGACGGCCGCGGCGCTGTGCACCTCGCGTGAGCTCCAGCGCAGCCCGCGGCGACCCATGATCGCGTCGAGCTCGCGGGAGAGCTCGTCCCACACGTGGTCGCGGGTCTCGTCGAACTCGCCGCGGAGGTCGAGGGAGAAGCGCGCCTCGCCGGGCACGACGTTGACCGCACCCGGGTAGGCCTCGAGCTGACCCACGGTGCCGATGATGTGGTGCTCGTCGCGGCAGATGCGCTCCACCGCGAGCGCCGCCTCGCTCGCACCCAGCAGCGCGTCGCGGCGCATGTCGTACGGCGTGCCGCCGGCATGACGGGCCTCCCCCTCGACGACGAGCTGGAAGCGGCGTGCGGAGGCGATCGAGGAGACGACCGCGAGCGGTTCGCCGCGCCGGTCGAGCTCCGGTCCCTGCTCGATGTGCGCCTCGAGGTACCCGATCAGCTCGTCGGGCCGTCGGGCGGCCTCGCCGATGCGCGCCGGGTCGAGCCCGAACTCGAGGAACGCCTGCCGCAGGCTCGTGCCGTCGGCATCCGTCAGCGCCCACCAGTCCTCGTCCCACAGTCCCGCGACCGCCGAGGAGCCGAGCAGGGCCTTGCCGAACCGCGTGCCCTCCTCGTCCGAGAACGCGACGACCTCCAGAGCGAACGGGAGAGCGACACCGAAGCGCCCGTCACCGACGGGCGTCCGCAGGAGCCGGGCGATCTCGAGCCCCATCAGCACGCCCACGATCCCGTCGAAGCGTCCCGCATCCAGCACGGTGTCCAGGTGCGACCCGATGATCAATGCGGGCGCGTCCGGGTCGAGCGTGTCGCCGACGATGCGGTCGAGCCGACCGATCTGGTTGCCCGCCGCATCCTGACGCGTGCGCATGCCGAGCTCGCGCATCCACTCCGCCGCGAGGCGGTTCACCCGTGCGTGTTCGGGAGAGAGGTAGACCCGCTCGATGCGGCCCGGCGTCGCTGTGACGCGCGCGAGCTCGTCGCACCTTGCCATCACGCGCCGCGCGGCGGCCGCGATGCGGTCGGGCGAGACCTCCAACATCATGCGCGCCCCGCGAAGACGTCGGATGCGGCCTCCACGCCGCCGCCGGCCGGAACGGCGACGCCGTGCCGACGCAGCACCGCCTCGAGGGCGGCGAGGGTCGTGAGCACCGTGTCCTTGCGGGCGTTGTAGCCCATCGTGCCGATGCGCCACACCTTGCCGTGCAGCGGACCGAAGGACGTGCCGATCTCGATGCCGAAGTCCTCGAGCATCGCGGTGCGTGCGGCATCGCCGGGCACACCCTGGGGGATGTACACGGCCACGACGTTGCTCATCTTGTGCGCGACGTCTCCGAAGACGGCGAGGCCAAGAGCCTCGACGCCGGCGAGCATCGCGCGGCCGGCGAGCTCGTGCCGGGCGATCACCGCCTCGCGGCCCTCGATGAGCAGCAGGCGCGCGCACTCGCGGGCGCCGTAGAGCATGCTCGTCGCCTCGGTGTGATGGTTCAATCGGCGCGGACCCCAGTAGTCGAGGATCATGCCGAGGTCGAAGTAGTTGGAGCGCACGAAATCGGGCGCGTCCTCATCGCCCGCCTCGCGGATGCCGGCCTCGATCCTTTTGCGGGAGCGGATGACGTCGACGGCGCGCTCGCTGAGGGTGATCGGGGCGGAACCGCTCGGGCCGCCCAGACACTTCTGCAGGCCGGCGGTCGCCGCATCCAGCCCCCAGGCGTCGGTCTCGAACGCGTTGCCTCCCAGGGATGCGGTGGCGTCGGAGTAGAAGAGCACACCGTGCGCGCGGCAGATCTCGCCGATCTCCTCCAGCGGCTGGAGCATCGTGGTCGAGGTGTCGCCCTGCACCAGCGCGAGGAGCGTCGGCTTGACGCGCACGACAGCCTCCTCGATCGCCGCGGGCGTGAAGACCTGACCCCACTCGGTCTCGATCGTGTGCACCTCGGCGAGCGCGCGTTCGGCGATCTCTGCCAGCAGGTGTCCGAAGCGTCCGAACACGGGCACGAGCACGCGGTCGCCGGGGCGCACGAGGCTCACGATCGCGGCCTCGATGCCGGCGCGGGACGTGCCGTCGACGAGCAGGGTCGCCTCGTTCTCGGTGGCCCACACCTGCCGGTACAGCTCCTGCGTCTCGTTCATCGTGTGGGTCATGAACGGGTCGTACTGACCCACGAGTGGCGCCGACATGGCGCGCAGCACGGACGGGTAGGCGGAGATGGGGCCCGGCCCCATGAGCAGGCGTGCGGGCGGATCGATGGGGAGGGTGTCGGTCATGAGTGCTTCCTGGGGATCGCGGTCAGAGCGCAGCGAGGCGGCGTCCGAGACGGACGAGGGCGATGTCGGTACCGCTGCGCGAGACGAGACAGACCCCGACGGGTGCGGGGCCGAGCTGCGAGCGGACGGTGAGCAGCGGGATCGAGAGGGCGGGGGTGCCGGCGACGGCCGCGGGCGTCGTCATGCGCAGCGTGGCCTGGCGCACCGCATCCACCTTCGCCGGGTCCGACGTGCGCATCGGGGCGGGGCCGGGCACCGTGGGCAGCAGCAGCACGGCGTTCTGCAGGAGGGCGTGCACGCGCTCGCGGAGCGGCTCGAGCGCCTGGCGCGCGACGCGCTCCGCCTCGGCCGTGACCTCGCTGGCGATGCGGAACCGCTCGGCGACCGCCGCCCCCGTGGATCCCGGGTGGGCGCGAAGCCACTCGC
This sequence comes from Microbacterium sp. RG1, assembly GCF_005347485.1. Classification (NCBI taxonomy): domain Bacteria; kingdom Bacillati; phylum Actinomycetota; class Actinomycetes; order Micrococcales; family Microbacteriaceae; genus Microbacterium; species Microbacterium sp. RG1. The sequence goes on from NZ_CP034121.1 coordinate 2,463,512, forward strand.
GGTTGTTGCGCCAGGCCTCCGCCGCCTGCACGGTGCGGAACGGTTCGAAGTACTCGTCGAGGTCGCCGATCGAGACGGTGTCGATCTCCGGCGCTCTCTCGGATGCGGCGAGCCGCTCCACGTAGGCATCGAACGCCGACCGGGTGTCGGGCTCGACGTGGGTCAGCACGTCCTCGGGGATGACGAAGCGCCAGGGCAGGTCGCCCGCGGATTCGCCGAAGACGCTCTCGGTCGACTCCGAGCCGTCGTAGCTCAGGCACCAGTCGACGACACGCTGGAGGGTGTTGCCGTCGCGCGTGAGCCAGCCGATCGTGTCGAAGGACTGCGCGAGAGGCAGCATCCCCTGCCGCGGTACGAGGTTGTGGGTCGTTCGCAGGCCCCACAGGCCCTGGTACGAAGCGGGCACGCGCACGGACCCCGCGGTGTCGGTGGCGAGTCCCACCTCCGCCTGCCCTGTCGCGACGGCGGATGCGGGCCCGCTCGACGATCCGCCCGGCAGCGCGCCAGGGAGCGCACCGTTGGGAGGTGTGCCGTAGTGCGCGTTGTCCCCTGCGATCGAGTACGCGAACTCGTCGGTGCGCGCGATGCCGCGCAGCGACGCCCCGCCGCGCAGCAGATCGGCGACGGCCGGAGCCGTGGTGGACTCGGGCCTCGCCGTCTCGAGGAAGGTCGGGTTGCCCGCGCCGATGCGGTAGCCCTTGATGGCGAAGAGGTCTTTGACGGCGACGTTGAGGCCTTCGAGCGGACCCTCCCATGCGCCCTGCCACAGCGGGTCGCCGACCGTGCGCCAGACCGACCGGTCGAGCGCCTGCGCCTTGCCCGTCACGTGCGCCGCCTCGATGACCCATCCGCTTCCGCCGCGCCGCCACAGCTGGGTCTGCAGCCCGGTGCCGCCGCCGGTGAAGCGCGACACCGACACGAGCAGGGCGAGGTCGTCGGCGAGCGGCCGGTACTCGATGCGTTCGATCACCCGCGGTGCGACGCCGCCGCGGACGCCCCGGAACGCGCTGATCACGTCGTGGCCGACGAGCAGCCCCGCCGCATCCCCGCGCAGCGTCTCGTCGCCGGGCGCGAACATCTCGTCGAGCACCGCGAGGTCGTTGTCGAGGATCGCCCGCTCGTAGCGGTCGAAGGCGGCCCGGAGGTCGGCGGGGATCTCGCTCATGCCCGGCCCTCCGCATCCGTCGTCGTCACTTGCGCAGGTGAATCACGCCCATCAGGAGAATCCGGCGCGGAATCTCCTGATGGAGGGAGATCTCCTGCAGAAGCGGCGCCGGATGCCGAGACTTTCGCGAAGTCCGCCTCCCGGATGCGGGCGTGCACGCCGCACACGATGTCCACCACCTGCGAGATGTCGAAGTCGGTCGCGGCGGAGAGGTACGCGTAGGCGAGGTGCTCGGCCATGCCGTACCGCGCCTGGAGCAGCGTGAGGGCCGCGCGTACGCAGCGACGCATCGCCTCGCCGAGGTCGGGGTCCAGTCCCGTCGGAACGAGGTACTCGTCGGTGCGCACGAGCGGTCCGAGGAGCTCGCCGAACTCCGCCAGCGCGACCGCGCGCGGCACGACGTCGAACCGCAGGGTGGCGCGCAGTGACGCCTCGAGCGCGGTGAGCGCGACCTCGCCGTCGCCCTGCGCGAAGTGCGGATCGCCGACGTACGCGAGCGCGCCCGCGACCTGGACCGGCAGGTACAGCACGGCGCCCTCGGTCAGCAGCTTGATGTCGATGTTGCCGCCGTGCGCTCCGGGCGGCACGGAGTGCGGGCGGTCGGAGCCTGCGACGGCCACACCCATCGTGCCGAGGAACGGTGCGAGCGGGAAGGTCACCGCCGCCGCTCCCCCCTCGACGAGCGGCAACGTGCCCACGAGAGCGCCGTCCTGCTCCACGACGGGGGTGAACACGCTCACGTTGTGCTCGCCCCGAGGCAGCTCGCCCACGAGGGCACCCTTGCCGTGACGGTTGCTGATCACGCCGTAGGGCACCCGCGGCTCGAGCCGCACGACCGTGATCTGCAGCAGATCGCCCGGTTCGGTGCCGGCGACATGGATGGGCCCGGTCACCACGTGGGGGCCGTCGGCCATCACGTCGCGCGAGAGGGATGCGGCGATCGCCACCGCATCCTCGAGCACCTGCTCGGCGGCGACGCCGTGCGCGCCGAAGTAGGCGCGGGGGTCCTTGCCCTGATCCTCGAGGATGCCCTCGTGGCTCACGGTGTCGACCGTGACGGTGGCGCCGGGTTCGATCCGCAGCACCGGAGCGTCGGTCGCGCAGGGCAGCCGGCCCCAGAACACGTTCTCGACGGCGGCGGGAAGGTAGTACTCGCCCGTGACGTCGCCGACGCCCGGCTGCAGGATGGGTGTGCTCACTGGCGCTCCTCGTCGATTGCCGCGATCAGCTCGCGCCCGGTGCGCGCGAGCAGACCCTCGCCGCGACGGTACACCGGCTCGCCGTGCAGCCACGTCTCGGCGACGACACCCGTGAGGCTCGCTCCGTGCCACGGCGAGAGCGGATTGCGGTACTCGAGGGCAGCCGCATCCACCGTGAACGTCTCATCGGGCGCGAAGACGGTCAGGTGGGCGGGTTCGCCGACGGCGATCGTGCCGCGGGAGCCGAGTCCGCCGACACGCGCCGGCCCCGTCGTCATGAGCGGCAGGAACGCCTCGAGCGGGATGCCGCGCTCGAGCGCTCTGGTGTGCACGCTCGACAGCCCTGTCTGCAGGCCCGAGATCCCGCCCCACGCAAGGCCGAAGTCCGGCTCGCCCTTGAGTTCCGGGGTCGCGGGCGAGTGGTCGCTGACGATCGCGTCGATCGTGCCGTCGAGGACGCCCTGCCAGAGCAGGTCCTGATTGGCGAGGTCGCGGATCGGCGGGCAGCACTTGAAGGATGCGGCGCCGTCGGGAACGGCAGCCGCATCCAGGGTCAGGTAGTGCGGGCACGTCTCGACCGTGATCCGCACGCCCTCGGCCTTGGCCGCCCTGACGTCGTCGAGCGCCGTGCCGTCGGAGACGTGCACGATGTGCACGCGCGCACCCGTGCGCCGCGCGGTCTCGATCACGAGCTGGATCGCAGCCCGCTCGCTGGCAGGCGGGCGGGAGGCGAGGAAGTCCGCGTAGTGCACACCGAGCGCGCCGTCGGCGTGCAGGTGCGCGGGGTGCTCGGCGTGGACGATGAGCAGTCCGTCGAAAGCGGCGAGCTCGGTGAGCACCTCATCGAGCTGCTCGGCGCTGAGGTGTCCGAACTCGTCGATGCCCGACGGCGAGAGGAAGCACTTGAAGCCGACGACGCCCGCCTCGGCGAGCTCCCGCAGGCGGCCGATGTTCTCCGGTACGGCGCCGCCCCAGTAGCCCACATCGACGGCGATGCGCCCGCTCGCGGCGGCCCGCTTCTCCGCCAGGGCCGCGGGGGTCGTGGTGACCGGGATGCTGTTGAGCGGCATGTCGAGCACGGTCGTGACGCCGCCGGCGGCGGCCGCCGCCGTCCCCGTGTCGAAGCCCTCCCAGCTCGCCCGACCCGGGTCGTTCAGATGCACGTGCGAGTCGACGAGACCCGGCAGCAGCACGAGGTCGTCCGGCAGAGCGCGTTCCGCATCCGGATCGAAATCGCCGATCGCGCTGATGCGCCCATCGGTCACGGTCACGGTGGCGGGGCGGAAGGCCCCGTCGAGGAACACACGTCGCGCCGCGATGACGGCGGGTGCGGGGGTCGTCATGCCGACAACGCTAAGTGCTCCACATTTCGCAAATGTAACTGTTACCAACATTCAGCGCGCACGCGCCCGCCGGGTCACGCGACGGCAATGCGGGCTGGGTAGGGTGGCGCGCATGCAACTGGACGAGTTCAACGCCCTCGACGCCGCCGAGGCGTCGCTGGTGGTGTCGGTGTGGGCGGCGGTGCCGGGCTGGGTCGACGCGATCGTCGCCGCGCGCCCCTTCGCCTCGATCGACGCCCTCCGCTCCTACGCCGGCGACCTCGCCGGCGTCTGGTCGCGGGCCGATCTGGATGCGGCGCTCGCGCATCATCCGCGGATCGGGGAGAAGCCGACGGGCTCGGGCGCCGAGGCCGACGCGTCACGCAAGGAGCAGGCCGCGATGTCGACCGCGGCCGACGATGTCGCCGCCGCGATCTCCGCGGGCAACCGCGCGTACGAGGAGCGCTTCGGCCGCGTCTTCCTCATCCGCGCCGCGGGTCGCAGCCCCCAGGAGATGCTCGCCGAGCTGCACCGCAGACTCGACAACGACGACGACACCGAAGCCCGCGAGGCGACCGCGCAGCTGGCCGAGATCGCCCTGCTGCGCCTGGACGCGACGATCGTCGCCGACGAGGCCGAACCGGAGGAGGCGGAGTGAGCCACCTGACCACCCACATCCTCGACGCGACCGCCGGAACGCCGGCGCCGAACGTCGCGGTCACCCTGCACCGGCATCACGAGGGCGGTGCGATCGAGAGCGTCGCCGAGGGATTCACGGATGCGGACGGCCGTCTCGCGATCGGCCCGGACCTTCTCGAGGCGGGAATGTACGCACTGACGTTCGCGACCGGCGCGTACTTCGCCGACCGCGGCGTCGAGACCTTCTACCCTCTCGCGACGGTGACCTTCACGATCGCCGACCGGCCGCACTACCACGTGCCGCTGCTGCTGAGCCCGTTCGCGTACTCCACCTACCGGGGAAGCTGACCCGCGCGGGAGGTGGAGCGCAGCTCGAGGATGAAGGGGACCACGAAGCTCGCGAGCGCCACCGCGACGGCCGTGATCACGAGCCACACCGGCGCGCCCAGCACACCGAGGACGAACCACGCGAGCAGCGCCGGAAGGGCGAGGAAGAACACGCCGGCGGCCAGCGCGAACACCCACCCGAGGCAACCGATGACGAACATGCCGGCCGCCGCGAGCGCGAACACGCTGACGCCCCCGGTGTACCCCGAGGTGTAGCCGTTGGCCCACCGCACGCCTCCGATCTGCACGCCGAGCGCGAGGACGCCGACCACGAGCACAATCCATCCACTGACTCCCCCCGCGAGCAGGCCGACAGTCACCCCGGCGCACACGATCAGCGACGTGATGATGACCGTGCGCAGGAAGTGCGTGGCCACGAGGCGCATGAACCTCGTCCACAGCCACGACCAGCCCCAGGCGGGCAGCGCCAGCAGGCCCACCCATCGCGCGGCGTCGAACCGCACCCGCGGACGGATCCGCACGGCCGCAGCGAGGCTGATCGCCACCCAGCCGAGCGGGACGTAGACCAGGCCGACGAGCACGATGGTCGACTCATCCACCCTCCCCATGACGGCGAGCGGGAGGGCGATGAGCCCGAGCGTCGCCAACAGCAGGTACGTCGCCGGCAGCCAGGACGGATGCGGTCGGTACAGCGAGTCCATCAGCGGGCGTCGGCGGATGCGGCCGCATCCATCGAGGGGACGTGCTCGCGCAGGTCCTCCACGATCGCATCGACGATGGCCGCAGCGAGCTCCGCGCCGTCCGCGGGCCAGTCGGACGCCTTGCGGCGCTTCGGATGCCACCCGCGCTTCTTGAACGACACGGACTCGGCTCCCTTGGGGGTCTTGCGTCCGAACCAGGCCGGCACATCGCCGTACTGCGACGCGCCGAACGAGTAGGCGGCCACCGCCTCCCCTCCCGCCGGTGCGTAGGAGAACTCGAACGCCAGGGCGCCGCGACCGACCTCTCCCTGCCGCGTCGACTCGCGCGTCCGACGCATCTCGACGATGCCGGACTCGAGCAGTCGCCGGTCGGTCACCGGCTTGGACTCGGCCGGATCGATGCCGCCGGCGAGTCGGTGGCCCACCGCATCCATCAGCGTTCGCGACTGCAGGTACGTGTCCTCCGTGTCGGCGATCACGAGCCTGGCCTGCTCGCTGTTGAGCGACACCTCCGGGAACCGGCGCTCGCCCACGTCCGGCTGTCCCGCGGGGCGCGGACGCCACAGCTGCCACGCCCGCGACCGCGACGGACGGCGGCGACGGATGCTGAGGTCGGACCGACGGCGCCAGCGGGTGTTCCCGAGGGAGTACTCGAACACCTCCGCAGCGAAGCTCGAGTCCGCCCGGCCCCCCGCCTGCGTCCACGGCAGGAGTTCGTACTGGCGCATCTCGTCGCCGGGAGAGGTCTGCGCGTGACGAAGGCTGATGGTGAGCGCGCCGTCCTTCTGACTCACGGGCAGCAGCACGTAGTCGTTGCCCTCGCCGACCCACGGCGCTTCCCCCTCGGCATCGGCTGCCTGGCGTTCCTGGAGGGTGAGGAAGTGCGCCCCGGGCGGGACGATCGGATAGACGGCGGTCACCGCATCCGATCCCTCTGCGTGCACGTCGATGCGCACGTCACGGGCGACCTGCTCGGACTCGTTCACGATGACGATCCCGCGCACCCCGGCGGAGCGGATGCGGTCGTGCGGCACCACGGTCCACGCCACCACACGAGCGGCCTGGGCGGCCGCCGTCCGGCGCATCTCGAGAACGAGGGCGAGCACGGCGATCGGCACGGCGAACGCCGCGATCACCGTCGCGATCTGCGCCCAGAAGTCCCAGTCCACGTTCCCGTCCGGCATGCCCGTGTCCTCTCGCCGTGCGTCATGACGCCTCGACGCTAGGGGCCGTGGAGGGCCGGGCCCGGGCGGGGAGGCCACTCCCGGACGAATCCGGACATCGGTCGCGACGGCGCGGGTGCCCGGTCAGTTGGCGTTGAGCCCGTGAGCGCGACTGTCGAGGGCGAGCTTCCAGAACGACTCGCGCTGCACGATGGTCTCCGCGCGGGTCTTGGGGTCGAAGATCTCGAGGATCGAGTACTGGAAGTGCTCGACGATGTGTCCGTCGCCGCGTGTGAGCTTGATCAGCTCGAGCTCGCGGTTGCCGCCGGAGAGATCGGCGACGTGCGCGTAGCCCGCCCACCGCTGCCACAGGCCGTTCGCCTCACCCGACGCCGAGCCGACATAGAGGCGGCCGTCGCTGAGGTCGGTGATGACATACACGCCCTTGACGCTGGAGAGGGCGTCCTTCCAGCTCGGTTCGTCGTTCGCGATGATGCGCTGCAGGTCCCGGTGACGCAGCCGTACGTTCTGGTAGCCGGGGAAGGCCCCGAGCTTCACGTCCCGGGCCAGCTCGTACACCTCGGGGGCGAGGGGGCCGTCCTGCAGGTTGTCGTAGGAGCGGAGGTAGAGGTTGCGGCCGATGGGCTCGTTCAGCTTCACGATGAGGCGCTTCACGTACTCCGAGTACCGATGGAGCGGGGTGAGCCGATAGCCGTCGTCGCCGAGCGTCTCGGGGACGGTCGGCTCGACACGGAAGAGGCCGCCGAACACGAAGTACTCGGGTCCGTACGGGTAGTACTGCGCGAACGCCAGGACATATTCCGCGCGGCCCATATTGTTGTTCTGGTGTCGCGAGCGGTACCGCGTCATGGACAGCCAGGGCTCGGGGTCGTCGGCCATCAGCAGGTCGTATGCGGCCGCGCCGCCCACGCCTGCGCGGATGTTGAACTTCACCTTCGTGCGTTCGGGTGCGGGCACGGGCATGAAGTCTGCGAATCGGATCACGGCGCTCCTCGGGGCTCTGCCGCGAGCGTACGGTCGGCCCGGTCACCGAGGAACGGTCGCTGCCGCATCCCGAACGAACCCGGACACCCGCGCGGTCGTGTTCCGAGGCCACCGAGATGAAACGCCCCACACGCACCCGCGGCACGCTACGCTCACCGCATGTTGGGGACCATCTCTCGCGGCGTCGCGATCTTCATGCTCGTCTTCGGACTGCTCGCCCTCGGCGTCTCCGTCGCGGGCCTCATCATCGAACCGACGGGATGGCTCTGGTTCTCGCTCGTGCTCGGCGTGCTGCTGACCCTTCGCGGGATCATCGGGCTCGTGCGCGACGAGACCTCGTCGCGCGGGTAGCGTCGGCCCTCATCCGCCGCGTCCGCTCGCCGCAGCGGAATGCTGCAGCCCGAGCGTTGCGACGTCTGCACGATCGGCGGGGCAGGTGCCGCGCCCGCGGCCGCAGCCGCCGACATCCGCCCCACGCGTCGTGCAGATGTCGCGACATCACCCCTTGCCGTGCGGGTCGGACTGGTTGAGGGTGGCGACCACCTGGTCGTAATCGCCGCGCGCCTCGCCGTACCGCAGGAACTTGACGCGTTCGACCTGGATCTCCGGCGCATCAGGTTCGTCCCGCAGCAGTTGCATGACCTCGTCAGCGAACGCGTCGAGCGGCATCGCGAACGCGCTGTCGCGCTGGCCAGGCAGAAGATCGGTCGCGACGGAGGGCGGCTCGAGCTCCTTCACCGCGACGGACGTTCCCGCCAACTGCAGGCGCAGCGACTCGCTCAGCATGTGGATGGCCGCCTTCGACGCGTTGTAGCTGGGGGTCGCGGCGAGCGGGGCGAAGGCGAGCCCGGACGAGACGGTGATGATCGTCGCGGACGGCTGCGCGCGCAGCTGATCGATGACGGCGGCGATGAGCCGGATCGGGCCGAGCACGTTGGTCGTGACGGTCTGCTCGGCCGAGGCGAGGAAGCCGTCGGGCGTGCTCCAGTCCTCGACGTGCATGACGCCCGCCATCGTGACGAGCACGTTCAAAGAGGGGTGACGTGCGATGACGGATGCGGTGGCGGAGCGCACGGATGCCGCATCCGCCGTGTCGATCTCGACGGTGTCGATCCCGGGGTGCGCCTCCGCGATCGTCTCGAGGAGCTGCCGGCGCCGGCCGCCGACGATGACGGTGTTGCCCGCCGCCTGCAGGCGGAGCGCGAGCGCCAGGCCGATGCCGCTGGTCGCGCCGGGGATGAAGACGGTGTTTCCGGTGATGTCCATGCCTCGAGCCTCGCCGGAGTCACCGCATCCGAGAAGGGAGCGGCTATCGGGGGATCGCCGCTCCCCCGAAGAAGGGTGGCCAACGCCTACTACTCGTGTTTCACTATTAGCGTGTCACGGATACAGGCGCGACAGGATGCGCAGCTCACGCGAGCGGTGCTTCCGATGCTCACGCTGCACCTCATCCATGCGCGCGAGTCGTACGGCTACGAACTCGTCGAACGGCTCGCTGCGCTCGGCCTGGACGCGAGCACGGGTCTCGTCTACCCGGTGCTGAACCGGATGGAACGCGAGGGCTGGGTGACGACGACCTCGAAGCCCTCGCCGAGCGGGCCGCCGCGGAAGTACTTCGCGCTCACTTCGGCGGGTATGACAGCACTCGCCGACGCCCGCACGCAGTGGGAACAGACGGCCTCGGCCGTCGACCACGTACTCACTTCCGGAAGGGAAGGCGCATGACCGGCTCACGATCCACCCGCCGCTCGACGGGGCTGCGCGCATCGCTCTACCTGATGCGCGTCGACTGGCACCTCGAAGCCGTGGTGCCAGCATCCGAACGCCGACGCATCCTCCGCTCGTTGCGCGAGGAGATCGACGATGATCCGCGACCCCTCGAGGCGGCACTCGGTGACCTCGGGTCGCCGCGCGCACTCGCGGCACGATACGGCGAGGGGGGACGACCGAGGCCGCTGTGGTCGATCGGCGTGCTCACCGCTCTGGCCGCCCTCTTCACGTACTGGGTGATCTTCCTCGCGTTCGCCGGAGGGATGCTGGCGGTCGTCGATGCTGCCGCGCCCATGAGCGCCCAGGCTCGCTTCCTGTTCGTCCCCGTCATCGCGTTCTCGAACCCGAACGGGATCGGCATCGGCTGGTCCGGCGGAGTGGAGTGGCTCGTGGTTCCCGCCGTGGTGGTGGCGGTCGCGCTCCTGGTCGGCGCGCGGTCCTGGCGCCTGTTCCGGCGCACCGACCTCGCCTAGAGCTCGTTCTCGATGAGATTCAGCTGCGTGCCGTCGAGGTCGATGAGGTGCGCGACCCGACGCCCCCAGGTCTGACGAAGCGGGGCGTGCAGCCGAGGGTGCCCCTCGGCCCGCTCAGCGACGCCGCTCGCCCGGATTGCGTCGTAGAGCGTGTCGAGATCGTCGACGCGCAGGCCGCACATGAACGAGCTCCGGGTCGGATCCAGATCGGCGGCAGGGAAGAACTCGAGCTGCAGGTCGCCGCGTTCGATGATCAGCCACTCGCTGTCGCGATACGTGGGCTGGAACCCGAAACCGCCGTAGAACGCGACCGTCGCCTCGAAGTCGCGAGACGGAAGGTGGGGAACCGCTCGATCAGTCATGCGTGGGACCTTAACCACGCGCTCGGACCTGCTCAAGCCCGGCCGCGCTCACCCGACGGGATCCGCGAGAGTCGGGGCCTGCGCATCCGGTCATCCTCATCCGCGCCGTCGCGCCCACGACGCCGGGTCACGGGCGGATCGTCGATCCCTGGTTCCGGATGCGGCCGGCCGCACACAATAGACGCATGGATCGCGCCGCCCTCGCCGACTTCCTCCGCTCTCGTCGCGAACAGCTGCGCCCGGGTGACGTGGGGCTGCCGACAGGGCCGCGTCGGCGTGCGGGCGGCCTGCGCCGCGAGGAGGTTGCGCAGCTCGCGGCGATGTCGACCGACTACTACACGCGACTCGAGCAGCAGCGAGGCCCGCAGCCGAGCACGCAGATGCTCGCCTCGCTCGCGCGTGCTCTGCGGCTGTCGGCGGACGAGCGCGATTATCTCTTCCGCGTCGCCGGTCACAATGCTCCCGACCGCATCCTGGCTCGTGATCACGTGGTGCCTGCGCTCCAGCGGGTCTTCGACCGTCTCGCGGATACACCGGCAGTGATCATCTCGTCACTGGGCGAGACGCTGCTGCAGAACCGGATGGGCGCGGCGCTGCTCGGTGACCACGCGGGGGCGAGCGGGTGGGAGCGCTACGAGGCGTACCGCTGGTTCGCGCACCCCGATGCGGCACGCGCCCGCTATCCGCGCGACGACCACGAACGGCAGTCACGTGCTCTCGTCTCGGGGCTTCGCGCCGTGGTAGCCGTCGAGGGGATGCGCGCGCAGGCGCTCGTCGACGAGCTTCTGCGGATCAGCGACGAGTTCGCGGCGCTGTGGGAGAGGCAGGAGGTCGCGCGCCGGTTCAGCGATCACAAGGTGCTCCTGCACCCCGAGATCGGACCGATCGAGGTGGACTGCCAGGTGCTGTTCACCGAGGACCAGTCACAGTCCCTCCTCGTGCTCACCGCGGCGCCCGGCTCGAGCGACGAGGAGAAGCTGCGGCTGCTGGGGGTGGTCGGGGTACAGGAGTTCGGCCGCGTCGACTGAAGGCGCCGGCATCCGGGCTCCGCCACGAGGTCCGACGTTCCAGACATGTCCCCGGGCGTCGAGATGGCGCAATCAGGTGAGAGGTCGATCGATGAGCGTTCACCGGTGGTGGCGCCGCGGCGCGCGGCTGCGCCACCACCGGGTGAGACGCGACGCGGGACGATCCGCATCGGGCGCGGGTGGATGGTGCGCATCCGTGTAATCGAACACCTCGCGCCACGCGCGGCGCGTCCGCTGAGGATCCAGACCCGCCAGGACGACGGCCAGACCCGCGAAGGAGATGACCGCCAGACAGAAGACCAGGACGAACACCAGGTTCGGCAGCGACCAGCTCTCGGTGAGCCGGGGGACGAAGCCGAGGGTAGCCACGACGAGAGCGGTGGCCGACACGGCCACCGCCGTGTTCGTCTGGGCCTTGCCGGCGAGCGCGATGCGCATCTGCAGGCGTTCGTCGGCGGAGAGCGAGGCGTACGTCTTCACATCGGCGGAGGTGGGCTTCCGCCCGAAATCGAACAGCGTGACCATTCGACCACGTTCCCAGGAGGTCCCGACGCTGGGGTGCGACAGCTCCGCCTAGAGCCCTCAAGGGCGACCGGCTGAAGCCACCGGTCGCCCCCGATCAGGAGGCGGTCAGGGCATGACCAGGACGGCCTTGACGGCTGCGCCGGACTGCGTGTCGGCGATCGCCTTCTCGATCTCATCGAACGGGTAGGTCGTCACGAGGGTGTCGAACGGGAACTCGCCGGCCTTGTACATGGCCAGCAGCTTGGGAATGAAGGTCTGCGGCACGGCGTCGCCTTCGATCGCGCCGACGAGAGTCACGCCGGAGCCGGAGAACAGGCCGACGGGGGCGACCGCATCCGGCTTCGCAACGCCGACCGTGGCGACCTTCGCGCCGAAGCGCGCCGAAGCGACGAGGTTGCCGATGACCGCGGGAATCGCCGTGGTGTCGAGCGCGTACTCGGCTCCGACGCCGCCCGTGGCCGCCTTGATCTGGTCGACGACGTCGTCCGCCTTGCCGTCGACGAGGTGCGTGGCACCGAGACGCTTCGCGGCCTCGAGGCGCTCGGGCAGGACGTCGACGGCGACGATCGTCGTCGCCCCCGCAGCCTTGGCCGCCATGATCGCCGACAGCCCGACGGCCCCCGTTCCGCTGACGACGAGCGCGTCGCCCGCGCCGACGCCGAGCGAGTTGAGCACGGTTCCCGCGCCGGTCTGGATGCCGCATCCGAGCGGCCCGACGAGTTCGAGAGGGACGTCCTCGTCGATCTTCACCGCGTTGCGCGCCGCCACCAGGGCGTGCGTCGCGAACGACGACTGTCCGAAGAAGCTGCCGACGACCTCGCCGCCGTCGGGGAGAGCCATCGTTCCGGTTCCGTCGGCGCGGACGCCTCCGATGTTGAGGAGCATGAACTGCAGGCAGTAGGCGGGGCGTCCCGCGAGACAGTTCTCGCAGCGCCCGCACGACGCGAATGACACGGCGACGTGGTCGCCCTCGGCGAAGCCGGTCACGTCGGCGCCCACGCGCTCTACGATGCCCGCGCCTTCATGGCCCAGCACGCGCGGGAAGGCGCTCGGGATGTGGCCGTGCTGCACGGCGAGGTCGGTGTGGCACAGGCCGGCCGCGACGATGCGGACGAGCAGCTCGTCGGGACGGGGATCCTGGAGTACGACGTCTTCGAAGACGAACGACTCGTCGACTCCGTTGAGCACGGCTGCGAGGGCGGTGGTGGACATGGCGAACCTCCTGAGAAAACTCAATGCGCACGTATGTAACCGCGCGCATCGTCAGGCTACGCCTGCCCCAGAGGCAACGATCCGAGATCGATTCTCAATTTGTCCGGCCGGCCAGCGTGCGCCGCGCGCGAGGCAGATGGTGGCGATGCGGTAGTTCTGTCGACGTAAAGAAACGGCTCATGTCGCCTGTGCGCCGGCCCCTGCGCTCGCTATGCTCGCGACCACATCGAACACACTCTTGGGGGAACAATGGAGTTCGAGGACCGTTTCGCGGCGCTCGCGTCGAAGGTTCGCAATCAGGCAGCGGCCATCGGGACTGAAGAGGCGACAAAGAACGCATTCGTCATGCCCTTCATTTCCACAATCCTCGGATACGACGTCTTCGATCCGCTGGAGGTCGTGCCGGAGTTCACCGCAGACGTGGGCATAAAGCGCGGCGAGAAGGTCGATTACGCCATCATGCGCGACGGCGAAGTCCAGATCCTCATCGAGTGCAAGGTATCGACCGGCGTCCCCAAGGTCGAGCATGCCTCTCAGCTGTATCGGTACTTCGCAACGACCAACGCGCGAATTGCGGCGTTGACGAACGGGGTGATCTGGCAGTTCTTCACCGATCTGGACGCACCGAACATCATGGATGCGAAACCGTTTCTCGTGCTCGATCTCGCGGACATCGATGAGACACTCGTACCCGAGATCCGCAAGCTCAGCAAGGAGAACTTCGACCTCGACTCGATCATCAGCGCGGCCGAGGAGCTGAAGTACGTCGGTGCTCTGAAGCGGGAGATCTCAAGGCAGTTCCGCGAGCCCAGCGACGAGTGGATCAAGTTCTTCACGACACGCGTCTACGACGGCTCGTACACCCAAAAGGTGCGAGAGCAGTTCACCAGCCTCGTAGCCAAGGCTTCGCGGCAATTTCTCACCGAGAGCGTCAACGACAGACTGAAAACCGCGCTCGGGCCAGGAGTAGGGATAAGACCTGAGACCCCGTCCACTGAGGTGCCGTCGTCGCCCGTCGCAGAGAGTGACATAGCTCGGGATACGGAGATCGAGACAACGCTCGAAGAGCTCGAGGGATACCAGATCGTCAAGGCGATCGCGTGCGGTGTCGTCAAGCCTCAGCGGGTGACGCACAGGGACGCGAAGAGCTACTTCGCCGTCCTGCTCGACGACAACAACCGCAAGCCGATTGCGCGCCTGCATTTCAACGGACGTCAGAAGTACCTCGGCCTCATGGATGCTGAGAAGGTCGAGACCCGGCATCCGATCGAGTCGCTCGAGGAGATCTACGAACACGCGGACGCGATCCGCGAGGCCGTCTCGCGGTACGCGTGAGGCAGTCGATCGACCCAGTCGATCCGCACACGCCCATCGATCGATTTCCGCACGCTTTCTGAATGCGGCGACTCGTCAGCGATCCGCGCTCGCGATCCAAGCGGCGATGTCCGAGGCCCCTCCTATTCTTAGAACATGTCTTCGAAGGTTGCGAGCGTCGTCGGTCTCTCCGACGCGGATGCGGCTGCGCTCGCATCCATCGCACACCAGGTGGACGCGGCGCAGGCCGACCTCGCCGCCGCGCAGGCGCGTCTGGTGCGCGCACTCGCCCGCGCGGAGGAGCTCGCGTGCCGGATGAGCGACGGGCAGAGTCGGTCCGCGCGCGCTGCCGACATGGCCCACCGCGCCATCGCGAGCGAACTGGCGGTTCCGCTGCGGATCTCCGACCGCACGATGCAGCGCCGGATGGTCGAGGCCGCCGAGCTCGTGACGAGCTATCCGGCAACCGTCGACGCGTGGGAGGCGGGGCACATCACGCAGGCGCACGTCCGCGTGATCAGCGAGAGCGGCGGCGCGCTGCCCGGGCACGCACGAGCGGAGTTCGAGCAGCGCGCGCTCGTGCGGTGTGAGGAAGACACCGCGGGCCGCGTCCGCACGAGTGTGCAGATGATCGCCGAGCGGCTGCATCCGCGCACCCTCACGGAGCGTCACCGTGATGCGGCCGAGATGCGCACCGTAACCGTTCACCCCCTCGACGACGGCATGTGCGAGCTGACCGCAACCATCCCCCTACTCCTGGGCGACGCCATCCACGACCGCCTCACCCGCATGGCGGCCGTCATCCAAGACGCCCGCGGCGCCGCTGCGCAGCGACTGCGCACGGACGGCGATCGAACGGACGAGATCGTGGCGTCAGACGCGCGGACGATGGATCAGGTACGTGCGGATGTCCTCACCGACCTCCTCCTCAGCGCGGCCCCTGCGGTGGATCCCACCGCCAGCGGCGACCAGCCCGGCGCTCTCGGCGCCATCCGCGCCCACGTGCAGGTCGTCGTGCCCGCGCTGACCCTGCTGCACGCATCCGAGCACCCGGCCGACCTCGCCGGACGCGCACCGATCGACGCCGACACCGCCCGGCTCCTGGCCGGGGCAGCGTCGGGCTGGGATCGCCTGTTGACTCACCCCGCGACGGGCCAGGTACTCGCCACCGACCGCTACCAGCCCACGCCCGATCTTCGGCGTCGGCTGCGCGCCCGCGACGCGCACTGCCGATTCCCCGGATGCCGCGTGCCCGCCATCCGCCATGAGCACGACCACACGCACGACCACGCACTGGGCGGGTCCACCACGCTCGAGAACCTCGAAGGGCTGTGTCAACGCCACCACTCCATGAAGCAGTTCACCGGCTGGCGCGTGAGACAGATCCACGCGGGCGTCCTCGCATGGACCTCGCCCCTCGGATACACCTACATCGACGAGCCGCCGTCACCCAGCGTGCATTTCGTCCCGGAGTTCGCGCCACCCGAGCCCGACCCTCCACCCGCGGGTCCACCGCCGCCGTTCTGAACCCGAGTCGCCGCCGGCCGCGAGCGGACGCGGTTGGTCGGTGCGCACATGGCGCGGGACCACGCGGCCACTCGGCGTGCACACTGCTCCTCCGCGCGCACGCGGCGACACGGAACCGCGCGCGTCAGCGAGGAGCCCGCCGCGTCAGCGAGGAGACAGCCGCGTCAGCGAGGAGACAGGCGTCAGCGGTCCGTAGCCGTGCGTCCCGAGATCGGGAGGAGCGGGATCGCAAGCCCGAGGAGAGCGACGAGCGGCCACCAACTCGCAGCGGCCAGAGCGAGCGCGACGCCGAGCACGGCGAGCCCGAGAGCGAGTGACCAGACCACGACACGGAGCCACGCGGGCACGTCGGTCGAAGCGGAAGCCATATTCCGAGGGTAAGTCGGAACCGAGTGTTCGCGACGAGGCTCACACGAGCGCCCCAGCAACGCTGAGGGGTGGATGCTGTGAGCACCGGATGCAGGGGCCCATAATCGGCACCATGACGCAGACCGACGGATCCCGCGACATCCGCGTCGTCGCGCCCGCCCTCGGCCTCGCGCTCCTGCAGGGCGCCGTGACCGGCCTCGTCCTCCTGTTCGCATTCTGGGACGCGTTCTCCCAGATCGACTGCGCGAAGTGCTTCCCGGCGGTGCAGACCGCGCGCTGGGCGCTCACCGGAGCGTTGATCCTCGGCTGGGGGATCACGTTGGCCGCGCTCGTGACCGGCCACATCCGGCAACGAGCGTCATCGTGGGCACCGGTCGCCGGCAGCGCCGTCATCGTCGTCGGCTATCTCCTGTTCCGCAGCATCATCTATGCGGCCTGATCACGAGGTGGCGTCCCGCGGTTCCCAGGCGCGGAACACGGCTCTCAGGCGTGGAACACGGAGTGCAGGTCGTCGTGCCCGGCCACCGACCGGCCGCCCAGAGCGTCGAGCTCCATGAGCACCGCCACGCCGGCCACGGAGCAACCGATCCGCTCCACCAGGTCGCGCGCCGCGGCGATCGTGCCACCCGTCGCGAGAACGTCGTCGAGCAGAAGCACACGCGTTCCCGGGGCGATGTCGTCGTGCATCTCGATCGTCGCGGTGCCGTACTCGAGCGCGTAGTCGACGGATGCGGCCGGCCGCGGCAACTTGCCCGCCTTGCGGATCGGCACGAGACCCACACCGGCGGCGATGGCCGCGGCTCCGGCCAGCAGGAACCCGCGCGCCTCGATACCGGCGACCACGTCGTAGGTACCGGCGAACGGCTCGAGCATCGCGTCGATCACGACACGAAGGCCCTCACCGTCGGCGAGCAGCGGCGCGATGTCGCGGAAGAGCACGCCGGGCTCCGGGTAGTCGGGGATGACGGCGATGAGCTTTTCGGCGCGCTCGAGCGCGGCGGAATTCGAGGGGGTCACCCGTCGATGGTAGTCGGCGCACCGTGACCATCGCCGCGATCAGAACCGGGCGAACCACGAATCGCCCACGGAAAGCCGGGCTTCGAATCGATACGATCACACCCGGTACCATCGGATGCATGACCTCGACGCACGATGCCTCGACCGTGATCGCCGCGCCCGGATCCGAGTGGTGGCGCACTGCCGTGATCTACCAGATCTATCCGCGCTCGTTCGCGGACGCCAACGGCGACGGCATCGGCGACCTCCCCGGCATCACCGCCCGCCTCGACTCGCTCGCCGAGCTGGGCATCGACGCGATCTGGCTGAGCCCTTTCATGGTCTCGCCCCAGAAGGATGCCGGCTACGACGTCGCCGACTACTGCGACGTCGACCCGCTGTTCGGCACCCTCGACGATTTCGACGCCATGCTGGCCAAGGCGCACGGCCTCGGCATCCGCGTCATCGTCGACCTCGTGCCCAACCACTCCTCCGACCAGCACGTCTGGTTCCAGCAGGCCCTCGCCGCCGCCCCCGGCAGCCCCGAGCGCGCGCGGTACATCTTCCGCGACGGCAAGGGCGAGAACGGCGAGCTGCCGCCCAACAACTGGGAGTCCGTGTTCGGCGGCGGGATGTGGGAGCGCGTCATCGAGGCCGACGGCACCCCGGGCCAGTGGTACCTGCACATCTTCGACGTGAGCCAGGCCGACTTCGACTGGACCAACCCCGAGGTGCAGGAGTACTTCCGCGGCGTGCTGCGGTTCTGGCTCGACCGGGGCGTCGACGGATTCCGGGTGGACGTCGCCCACGGAATGATCAAGAAGGACGGCCTGCCGGATTACACGCCGCCCGCCGACGGCGACTCGATGGGCGGCGACGAGGACGACGTGCCCTACTGGGGACAGCCCGGCGTCCACGAGATCTACCGCGACTGGCACAAGGTGCTCGCCGAGTACGACGGCGACCGCGCACTGTGCGCCGAGGCGTGGCTGCCCACGCCCGACAAGACCGCGCTGTGGGTGCGCCCCGACGAGATGCACCAGGCGTTCAACTTCCCGTACCTGACGACGGCGTGGGATGCGGACGCCCTCCGCACGGTCATCAGCGACTCGCTGCGAGCGTTCCCCGCGGTCGGCGCCCCGGCCACATGGGTGCTCTCGAACCACGACGTGATCCGTCACGCCTCGCGCCTCGCCCTCTCGGCCGAGAGCCCGCAGGGCGAAGGCATCGGACCGCTCTCCGAAGCCCAGCCGATCCCCGCACTCGGCCTGCGCCGCGCCCGCGCGGCCACCGCCGTCATGCTCTCCCTGCCCGGCTCCGCCTACATCTATCAGGGCGAGGAGCTCGGGCTGCCCGAGGTCATCGACATCCCCGACGACGCGCGCCAGGACCCGACGTGGTTCCGCACGAACCACGAGAAGTACGGCCGCGACGGCTGCCGCGTCCCGATCCCGTGGGAGGCCGCATCCCCCGCCTACGGCTTCAACGGCACGGGCGCATCGTGGCTGCCGCAGCCCGCGGAGTGGGCGCAGCACGCGCGCGACGTGGAGCAGCACGATCCCGACTCGACGTTGGCGCTCTACACGCATCTGCTCCGGGTGCGGAAGGCGCACGGCCTGGGTGCCGCCCCCTTCACCTGGCTCGACGGCTACCCGGAGACGGTGCTCGCCTTCCGCAGCGGCGACGTCACGGTGATCGCCAACCTCGGCGACGACGTGATCGAGCTTCCCGCCGGCGACATCCTCGTCTCGAGCGAGCCGCTCGAGGGACGTCAGCTTCCCGCCGACACGGCGGTCTGGCTCGCCGCCGCCTGATCGTCGATCACGAGCACGCCGGCGCACCCTCCCGGGTCGCCGGCGTGCTCGTGTGGGCGGGGGATCCGATCGCTCAGGGCTCCCGAGTAGGGTCGGGACATGACCCTGGACCTCGAAGCGCTGTACATCGACCTGCACCGCCACCCCGAGCTGTCGTTCCAGGAGACGCGCACCGCGGGCGTGATCGCCCGCACGCTGGAGACGCTCGGGATCCCCTTCACCGAGGGCGTCGGCCGCACCGGCGTCGTGGCGACGCTCGCCAACGGCGACGGGCCGGTCGTCTGGTTGCGTGCCGACATGGACGGCCTGCCCGTCGCCGAGCGCACCGGCCTCGCGTACGCGAGCACGGCGCGCGGCGTCGACCCGCAGGGCGCGGACGTGCCGGTGATGCACGCGTGCGGCCACGACATGCACGTGACCGCACTCCTGGGTGCGCTGGAACGGCTCGTGGCGACCGCATCCGAATGGTCGGGAACGGTCGTCGCCGTCTTCCAGCCCGCCGAGGAGTTCGGCGCGGGCTCGAAGGCGATGATCGCCGACGGCGTGCTGGATCGTTTCCCGCGGCCCGACATCGTGCTCGGTCAGCACGTCACGCCCTTGCCTGCGGGGACGATCGGCGTACGACCCGGAACCCAGATGGCGGCGTCGGACGGGCTGACCGTCACCCTGCACGGACGCGGCGGCCACGGTTCGCGTCCCCACGCCACGATCGACCCGATCGTCATGGCCGCCGCGGCCATCATGCGCCTGCAGACGGTCGCCTCACGCGAGGTCGACCCGCGCGAGGTCGCCGTGGTCACGGTCGGATCGATCCACGCCGGACTCAAGCACAACATCATCCCCGCCGAGGCGACGCTGCAGCTCAGCCTCCGCTACGCGGACGACGGGATGCGGGAACGCGTGCTCGAACGGGTCGAGCGGATCGTCCGCGCCGAGGCCGATGCCTCCGGTGCCGAGGTACCTCCCACGATCGTCACCGACCACACGCTGCCGCCGACGATCAACGACGCCGACGCGACCGCCCGGCTGGCGGCGGCTTTCCGACGCGCCTACGGCGACGCGGCGGTCGTCGACCCCGGCATGTTCACCGGCAGCGAGGACGTCTCTTGGTTCGCGCGCGAGGCGGGCGTGCCGCTCGTGTTCTGGTTCTGGGGCGGCATCGACCCGGAGCTGTTCGCCCGCGCGAGCGCCGAGGGCACGATCGACCGCGACGTGCCGACGAACCACTCGCCCTTCTTCGCCCCGGTCCTTCATCCCACGATCGAGCGCGGCGTCGAGAACCTCGTCATCGCCGCGCGCGAGTGGCTGGGCTGACCCGAGCCACGGTCCGGCGCCGGGCTCAGGCGGCGCCGAGCTTGCCGTCGAGGGTCTCGGTCACTCGGTCGTAGATCTCCTTGAGCGTCTTGGCGAGGTCGGTGTAGGTCGCGGCTGACGTGATCAGATCCTTGATGAACTCGGCCAGCAGCGCAGCCCACTTGGCCGTCTTCGTCGCCGCTTGGCCAGCAATGACGGGCGCCGCCGTTCCGAGGGTCGCCGCGCCCAGAATCAGACTCTGGGCGATGAAACCGACGACATCGCTGATCACGTCGCGCACCATGTCGTGCACGGCCTTCACGATCGTCGAGAGCAGTTCGACCGCGACACCGACGCCCTGCGCGGCGGCCGACGCCGTGTGCAGCGTGCTCGCCATCGTGGCAAGGAACTTGCGGTACACGTCCATCGCGAAGCCCTGCAGGCCCTGCAGATCGCCGATGCTCGCGTTCAACTCGTTCGCTGCACCGTTGACCGCGGTCGACACGTTGCCCCAGGTCTGGGCGTAACTGCTGACCATCCTGTGATCACCGGTGAGCTGGTCGAGCCAGTCCTTCAGCGGCCAGAGATGCTCGAGCATCCACCCGACTCCGAGCGAGATCAGCCAGGAGATCGGATTGAGCACCGCATCCACGCCCGTCGCCACGACGGATGCTCCCGAGAGGGTGACGCCCACCCAGTCGCCGCTCATCAGACCGTTGGCCAGGTTGTACCCGTCTTCGAAGGGTCCGACGCCGTCCATCCAGCCCGGTGCCTCTGGAGCCACGATGAGCGAGTTCATGTTCGACGCTGCCGTGCTGGTCAACAGTCCGCCGTAGCCCACCGGAGTCATACCTGTACCACCCCGTCGAGACGGGCTTCCATGATGCGGATCGAGTCGATGTTCTCGCGTTCGCACGTCGCGAAATCCCGCGAGATCGTGCGAACGATGTCGGCTGATCGGCGCAGCAGCGCGCGCGTCGCGACGAGCGACGCGCCGGCCCCGGCACCCATGGCGTTCGTTGGCATCGCCGCCATGGCGCACATGATTCCGTACGCGTCTGCGCCGAGCGTCATGTAGGTGATTGCACCGATCGGGTCATCCAGCGAGTCGGCGATGCGGTCGATCTTCTGCGCGTGGCTCTCCAGCTGATCGCAATCGATGGCGATCTCGTAGCTCATCGGATCGTCCCCTCGTCGGGCCGATTGATTCGCGGTGCGTTGGCTTCCACCCCGTCGCGCAGATGGGCGACGGTCGGCGACTGCGGGCCGAGCGTCGCTTCGGCGAGGTCGACACTCGCCGTACTCGTGCGCCGATAGCCCTCGGCGACCGCGTCGAGCACGAGCGCCGAGAGTTCACGCGGCGTGAGATCGAAGGCGGAGTCGTCGAACCGGAGGTCGGTCAACCGACCGCTGACATCGACGGTGATCGATACCTCGCCCCTCGGCGAGCTCACCTCAGCGCTGAGCTCCGAGATCTGCGCAGCGAGAAGCTGCATCTCGTCAGCGTGAGCGGCCGCCTGCGCAACCTGCTCATCGATGCGCTGCAGTGCCTCGCGCACCTCTTCTGCTGCCGTCTGGTCCATGTGTCCCCCTCCTCCGACAGCGCCGATCGTACAGAGACAGCATCTGTCCTGGGCTGCCCTTGTGCATAAGCCGTGGTTCACACCGAGGAGCGCGGGGCACAATGTCCTCGTGACCGCTCCGGTGAACTATGCGCCCCTCTACGAGCCGCCCGCGCCCGTCGTGGACTGGAACCCTCTGGCGCAGATCGTGCAGATCTTCGCGGAGGACAACGGGTGGCCGTACTATCCGCTCGCCGTCGCTCAGCCGCTCCCCGGCACGATCTTCCGTGATCGGAACGGCAAGCCGCGCTTCATGCAACGTTCGGTCAACATCGTGCGCATCCCCGGACCGCCGCTGACCGAGATCGGCAACAGTTTCTACACCGAGATCGCGGTCGGCAACCAGTTCACGCAGAGCTGGGGCTACGTCGCCCTGGAGCTGGACACCGGGGCACCGCCTCTCGTGCTCGTGAACCAGCAGCTCGCTCCCCGCTCACCGCTGCCCTCACTCCCCGACGTCCGGCCCATGCCCTTCAAGAACCAGGACCGATTCCTGCTGTACGCCGATCCCGGCGCATTCGCGTGGGCGGACTGGCTGTTCGACGACGAGATGCAAGCGCTCCTGGACGACGGCACGCTCGGCTTCCATGTCGAGATCGCCGGCGGATCACTGTTCCTCTACGCGCCGCATCCGCTCGCCGTCCCCGACCCTGCCGTCTGGCAGCGGGTGCTCACCCTCATCAGCGCGCTGCGCGCCCGCCTGGGGGGCCGGCTCCCCGAGCCGAGCGCCCCCATCGCATCGCCCCGCCCACCCGTTCCGAACGAGCCCCCCTACGCGAGCGCACCGATCCCGGCCACAACGGACGGCAACGCGCCGATCCCTGAGCCGGCGGCACTCCCCATGCGCTCGAACGAACTCGCCGTCAACTTCCGGCGCACGTGGGTGGTGTGGGCTCTGGTTCTGGCCGGCGGCGTCGTGGCGGGCGGCGCATCGATCATCGTCTCCGCATTGCGCTGATCAATCGCGCCCGGCGCCCGCATCCGCCGTCGCACCGAGGGGGGCCGCCCGCCGCATCCGCCGGTCCAAGGCGCCGAGTCCTTTGTCGATGAGGACGTAGACGTACGCGACGACCTCGAGCGCGAGTGTGAGACCCACGATCCAGAGCACGACCCCGTCGACCCCGTTACGGTCGACGTTCATGAACGGGTACGGGTACTGACCCCCGCCGGCGAACCGACCGCCGGCGGCCCCGTAGATGAACGCGAACGCGAGGTACACGTACGGGATGAGCGTCCACAGGGGCGGATCGAACCACCGGCTGCGCCCCTTGGGCACGAACAGCAGCCAGTCGGCGATCGCCAGCGAGGGCGTGATGATGTGGATCAGGTTGTCGGTCAGCGTGAACGGCTGATACCCGTTGCCCTGGGTGTACGTCTCGGGCACGAGCACGATCAGATAGATCAGCATCGTCACCGTGATCGCGAAGGCCACGGCGAGCGAGAAGCGCGGGGAGGGCGTCGACGCACCGCGCGGTCCGTCCGCGCGAAGGTCGGCGATCGTGCGAACGACGAGGACCACCATCCAGACGAGGCAGAGCAGGTTGCTGAGCACCGTGTAATAGAGGAACTCGACGGGGCTGGGTCGTCCGTCCAGGATGCCGGTGACCCGCCCGATCCCCCACGCCATGAGGACCGCCGCGATGAGACGGTAGGCGAGGGCGACGCGGCGATCGGGCACATGCATGCGCTACATCGTAGGTCGGCGCCCGAGCCGCGGATGATCACGGAACGATGACGGCATGGCAAACACCCCTCGCTCGCGTTGCGCGGCCTGAGCGATCGGCGTAGTGTCGCGCGTCGTGGCAAACGACAGTGCCGAACCGGCGCCGGACTCCCCTATCGCGAAACGCCTGCTGATCGGGGACCCTCTCGCGTCCACGGATGCGGACGACCATCTCCTGCGCAAGCGCATGGCGCTGCCGATCTTCGCGTCCGACGCGCTGAGCTCCGTGGCCTACGCGCCGCAGGAACTGCTCATGATCCTGATGATCGGCGGGCTCTCGTTCCTGGCCTTCAGCCCATGGATCGCGGCGGCGGTCGTCGTGCTGCTCATCGTGGTGGTGCTCTCGTACCGCCAGCTCATCAAGGCGTACCCGTCGGGCGGCGGCGACTACGAGGTGGCGCGAACGAACCTGGGTGAGATCCCCGGCGTCATCGTCGCCTCGGCGCTGCTGGTCGACTACATCCTGACGGTCGCCGTCTCGGTCGCCTCGGGCGTCGACAACATCATCTCCGCGCTGCCGGGGCTGAACCCTTGGCGCATCGAGCTGGCGGTCGGCTTCGTCATCCTCATCGTGATCGTCAACCTCCGCGGCGTGCGCGAGGCCTCGCGCGCCTTCGCGCTGCCGACGTACATCTTCATCGGATCCGTCGCGCTCATGATCGTCACCGGCATCATCCGCATGATCCTCGGCGATGCGCCGGTCGCCTCCAGCGCCGCATTCTCCGTGCAGGCGGAGAGCCTCAGCCAGGCCGCCGTCATCCTGCTGATCCTCCGCGCGTTCTCCAGTGGCTGTTCCGCCCTCACCGGTGTCGAAGCGGTCTCGAACGGCGTGCCGGCCTTCCGCCGACCCAAAGTCCAGAATGCGCAGCGCACCCTCGTCGCGATGGGCGCCGTCGCCATCCTGCTCTTCTCCGGTCTGACCGTCCTCGCGCTCGTCTCCGGCGTGCATTACGCGGAGAACCCGTGCCACCTCATCGGATTCGACTGCACACAGCCGCAGCCGAGCCTCATGGCGCAGGTGGCGGCCGCCACCTTCGGGATGAACTCGGTGCCGTTCTTCATCATCCAGGCGGCCACCGCCTGCGTGCTGCTGCTCGCGGCCAACACCGCGTTCAACGGGTTCCCGCTGCTGGGCGCGGTGCTCGCGCGCGACGGATATGCCCCGAAGGCCATGAACACGCGCGGCGACCGCCTCGTGTTCTCCAACGGCATGATCCTGCTGGGGCTTGCGGCCATCGTCGTGCTCATCGCGTCCGAGGCGAATCTGACGACCCTCATCCAGCTGTACATCATCGGCGTGTTCGTCTCGTTCTCGCTCGGTCAGATCGGAATGGTGCGCCACTGGCGGCGAGAGCTCCAAGCGCTGAACCGGCTGCCCGCCGATGCACGCCAGCAGCACTCGGGTCGCTTCGAGCGACGCGAGATCATCTCGGGCCTGATCATCAACTCACTCGGTGCGGGGCTGACCGCGGCGGTGTTCATCATCGTCACGATCACGAAGTTCACGCACGGCGCCTGGCTCGTCTTCCTCGCGATCCCCGTGCTGTCGATCCTGATGATCGGCGTGCACCGCTACTACCGCGACGTCGAGCACGAGATCACCTACGACGACGAGACCCACTTCGGCGCCGCCGGTGACGTCGCCATCGTGCTGGTCGGGCGCCTGCAGAAGCCCGTCGCGAAGGCCATCGACTACGCCCTCGCCGCGCGCCACGACAAGACGATCGCCCTGCACGTCGCCGTCACCAAGGAGTCGGCGGATGCGGTGCAGAAGGAATGGGAGGACCACCGCCCTCCCGTGCCGCTCGTGATCGTCGAGTCGCCGTACCGCACCTATGCCCAGCCGGTCATCGCCTTCATCGAGAAGTACCGCGAGAAGCACGGACCGGCGGTCGTCACGGTCTACCTGCCGCAGTACATCGTCGGTCACTGGTGGGAGAGCTTCCTGCACAACCGCCGCGCCCGCCGCATCGCCCAGCAGCTCATGCTCGTGCACGGCGTCACGATCACCCTCGTGCCATGGCTGCTGGACTCGTCCGAGGTCATCTACGGCCGCCGCTCGAGGCCGCTCCCCGGTCAGGAACGTGCGGGACGCCCCACCACGCGCACCGTCCGCGTCGCGCGCCACGGCGAGGGCCAGAGCCGCAACTGACCCGCGCCCGCCGCGGCGGCCAGCACGTCCGCGGCGGCCGCGCTCAGGTCGGAGAATCGACCTGATGTCGGAGGTTTCACGCCGGAACCTCCGACATCCGCGGGTTTCTCCGACGCACGGGCGACGGATGCGGGGCCGCAGCCGCCGCGCCGGGCGCGGAGCCGGGCGCCCGCGGCACAACTAGCCTGGAGGGGTGAGCTCCTCCCCCCTCGACGCCGCCGCCCTGCGCGCCGACTTCCCGATCCTCGAGCAGAAGATCGGCGACGCGCCGCTCGTCTACCTCGACTCCGGCGCCACCAGCCAGAAGCCCCGCGCCGTGATCGACGCGGAGGTCGACTTCCTGCTGCGCGCCAACTCCGCTGTGCACCGGGGGGCGCACACCCTCGCCGCCGAAGCGACGGAGCTGTACGAGGACGCGCGCGCCCGGGTCGCGGGCTTCGTCGGCGCCGACGAGGAGACGCTGGTGTGGACCGGCGGGGCGACCCTCGCGCTCAATCTCGTCGCCTACTCGATCGGCAATGCGACCGCGGGGCGTGGATCCGCCGCATCCGCTGCCCTGGCGCTGCGCCCGGGCGACGAGATCGTCGTGACGGAGATCGAGCACCACGCGAACCTCATCCCGTGGCAGGAGCTCGCCGCGCGCACAGGCGCCGTGCTGCGCCACATCCCCGTGCATGACGACGGCACCCTCGATCTGGATGCGGCGGCCGCGCTCATCGGCGACCGCACACGCGTCGTGGCGTTAACGCACGTGTCGAACGTGTTGGGCATCGTGAACCCGGTCGCCGAGCTCGTCGCACTGGCGCACGGGGTCGGCGCGCTCACCGTCATGGATGCCTGCCAGTCCGCGCCGCACCTGGCGCTCGACCTGCCCGCGCTGGGCGTCGACCTCGCCGCGTTCTCCGGTCACAAGATGCTCGGCCCGTACGGCATCGGCGCGCTCTACGGGCGCCGCGAGGTGCTCGAGGCGCTGCCGCCGTTCCTCACCGGCGGGTCGATGGTCACGACCGTGACGAAGGATGCGGCCGAGTTCCTGCCGCCGCCGCAGAAGTTCGAGGCCGGCACGCAGCCCGTGTCGCAGACCGTCGCCCTCGCGGCGGCCGTCGACTACCTCGACGCGCTCGGCATGGAGGCGGTGCATGAGCACGAACGCATCATCGGGCGGCGCATGATGGCAGGGCTCAGGGACATCCCCGGCATCCGGCTGCTCGGCGACACCTCCGATGCCGACCGCGTCGGGATCGCGGCCTTCGACGTCGACGGTGTGCACGCGCACGATGTCGGCCAGTTCCTCGACGCCCGCGGCATCGCCGTGCGCGTCGGGCACCACTGCGCCAAGCCGCTGCACGCGCGGTTCGGGCTCACCGCATCCGTGCGGGCCTCCGCCTCGGTGTTCACGACCGACGCCGACGTCGACGCCCTGCTGGGCGCGGTCGGCGACGTGCGCGCCTACTTCGGAGCGGACGCATGAGCGGGCTCGACGGGCTCTATCAGGAGCTCATCCTCGACCACTCCAAGCATCCGCACGGCACGCCCATGGCGGAGGCCGAGGGGCGCACGGCGACGTCGCATCAGCGCAACCCGATCTGCGGCGATGAGATCGAACTGCGGGTGCGCCTGCACGACGACGGCACGGTGCGCGACGTGACCTTCACCGGCGCGGGGTGCTCGATCTCGCAGGCATCCGCATCCATGCTGGCATCGCTCGTCGACGACATCATCGACGAGGAGGGCTCCCTCACAGCGGATGCGGCCCGTGAGCGCATCGAGCGCTTCCGTGAGGCGCTGCGCTCTCGCGGAACCGTGGCGCTCGACGAGGAGACCTTCGGCGACGCCGCGGCGCTGTCCGGGGTGTCGAAGTTCACCGCCCGCGTCAAGTGCGCGATGCTCGCCTGGGTCGCCCTCGAGGACACCCTCGCCCGCGCCTGACCCCGGGTCCGACACGTCTGGGTGGCCCCTGCCCCCCTCATGCCCGAGTTGCGACGCATGTGCGCAGCCGCCACACCTTTGCGCAACAGGGACAGTCAATGACTGTGGCGGATGCGGAGAACTGTGGCGGATGCGGGCTGGCGACAGATGGAGACAGTGGCGGATCGCACCGCGCCACCAGCGGAGGTCCCGCTGGGCTGGGCGCTTCCTGGTGCCCGAGTTGCGACGCATGTGCGCAACCGCCACACCTTTGCGCAACAGCGACAGTCAATGACTGTGGCGGATGCGGAAAACTGTGGCGGATGCCCGCCTACCCCGCCGAGACAGCACCAACCCCGCCGAGACAGCACCGACCCCGCTGAGCGCGGACGGACCCCGCTGAGCGCGGGCTCGCCCCCGGTTCCGCACCGCGACGCACATGCGCAACCGCGCCACGTCTGCGCAAAAGCGCCCGTCGATGACGGGGGCGGATGCGGAGACGTGGCGCGGTCACGGACAGACTGCCCCGGCGAGCCCGAAGGCGCCGAGCACTGTCGGGGGAGTCCGGCGAGTCCTCAAGAGTGACCCGTGGGTCAGGCGGCGGAGCCTCCGGAGCGACCGCGGCCGCCGCGACGCCGGCGACGCGGTGCATCGGCCGAACCAGCGCCCGCACCCGCGGCGGAGCGCTCGGAGCCCGCACGACCGGATGCGGCATCGCCGCCCCGCGCGAGCGACTCGACCCAGGCGCGCTGCTGCTCGCTCACGGAGTCGCCGATCGTGCGTCCGCCGCGCGGCGCCACGTTCTCGGCCGTGTGGCCCTGGGGGCGTCCGGCGCGACGGTTCGGCGTGCGCTCGGCCGCGGCGCTGTGACGCGCCTCGGCGGGAGCGGCACCCCGGACGGGAGCATCCGTACGACCACCGGAACGACCTGAACCGGCAGCAGCGCCCGCGGAGCGACCGGCCGCGGCGCCCGAACGGCCTGCGCCGGCCGAGCGACCGGATGCGGCGCCCGAACGAGCCGGAGCGGCTCCCGGACGACCCGACGCGGCGCCCGAACGGCTCGTACCACCAGAGCGTCCCGACGCACCAGCCGAGCGCGAACCGCCGGAGCGGCCGCCCTGCGAGGGCGCGGTGACGGGCGACGGCTTCACCAGCGGCGCCGGCGCACCGACGAGCTCGGAGACGGCGGCGTGCGACGCGTCCACGCGCTCGAGGGGAGCGGAGATCGAGGCCTTGCGCAGCAGGTCGGCGAGGTCGCGACGCTGCGAGTCGAGCACGACGGTGACGACCGTGCCCTCGGCGCCGGCGCGCGCGGTGCGGCCGGAGCGGTGCAGGTACGCCTTGTGCTCGGCGGGCGGGTCGACGTGCACGACGAGCTCGACGTTGTCGACGTGCACGCCACGGGCGGCGACGTCGGTGGCGACGAGCACGCGCACGCCGCCCGCATCCGGATCCGCGCCGAAGGCGGCGAGATTGCGCTCACGCGCGTTCTGCGAGAGGTTGCCGTGCAGATCGACCGAGGGGATGCCGGCGGACGTCAGCTTCTTGGCGAGCTTCTTCGCCTGGTGCTTGGTGCGCGTGAAGAGGATGCGGCGGCCGTTTCCGGACGCGAGGCGCTCGACGAGATCGTTCTTGTCGTCGTCGGAGACGTGGAAGACCCGGTGGGTCATCGCGGCTGCGGGGACGCTGGACTCGTCGACCTCGTGGCGCACCTCGTTCTGGAGGAACTTGCGCACCAGGGTGTCGACGCCGCGGTCGAGCGTGGCGCTGAAGAGCAGTCGCTGGCCACCGGTCGGCGTCGCGCCGAGGATGCGCGTGACGCCCGGGAGGAAGCCCAGGTCGGCCATGTGGTCGGCCTCGTCGAGCACGGCGACCTGCACGCGGTCAAGGCGGATGACGCCCTGCTTCATGAGGTCTTCGAGGCGACCGGGGCAGGCCACGACGATGTCGACGCCGGCGCGCAGCGCCTGCTCCTGCGGCTTCTGGCTGACGCCGCCGAAGATGGTGGTGACGTTCAGACCCACGGCGGCCGCGAGCGGCGCGAGGGTCGCGGCGATCTGCGTCGCGAGCTCACGGGTGGGGGCGAGCACGAGGCCGGTCGGACGACCGGCGGTGCGCGAGACGCCTGTGAGGCGCGCCACCATCGGCAGCGAGAACGCGATCGTCTTGCCGCTGCCGGTGCGGCCGCGGCCCAGCACGTCGCGACCGGCGAGCGCGTCGGGCAGGGTGTCCTGCTGGATGGGGAACGGCTCGGTCTTGCCCGAGGCGGCGAGGACGGAGGCGAGCGGCGCGGGCACGCCGAGATCAAGGAAAGAAGGCATGAAGAAGTGCTTTCGGATGAGGCGATCGATCGTGATCGCAAGACGGGGCGACGGCGCGGATTCGCGCATCGGTTCGCCGCTCGAGAAGAGGGCCCAGCGCCCGGAGGCGGAGCACGCGTATCGACGACGCAGCCGCCCGAAGGCGACACACAACCCTAACACCGGCGGATGCGGGTGCATTCCGCATCCGGCAAGCGCCGGTCTTCTCACGGTCCTCCCGCCCGGAAAGACAGGACCGGGCCGGCGGCCGATGCCGCCGCAGCCCGGTCCGTCGTCCGCCGTCTCAGCCGCCGAGCACCTCGCGCTCGAGGCGAGCGTAGCTGGCCTCCATGCCCTCGGTCATGCCGGTCGCGAGCACCATGTCGCGCGTGGCCGCATCCGGATACTCGATGAGGAGGGTGAGCAGCGTCGCGCCGTCCTCCTCGTAGAGCGAGAGGTCGTTCGTGGTCGAGGGGAAATCGGTCCCCGTCATGTGCTCGGTCGTCACCCAGCGCCGCTCGGGCACGACGAGCTGCGTCTGCCCGTCGAAGCCGAACGGCTCGCCGACGACACCCGCGCCGGGCGCCCACGCGTAGAGGTAGTCGCCGCCGGCGACGAGGTCGATCTCGCACGTCGTCATGGTCCAGCCGTCGGGGCCGAGCAGCCACCGCCGGACGAGTTCGGGCTCGGTGTGCGCCCGCCAGACGACGTCGCGCGGACCGTTGATGAGCCGGGTGATGCGCACGTGCTGATCGCCGAGGATCCCGGTGCGCGTGCCCTTGCCCTCGGCGTACGCCCGCAGCTCCTGCAGCACCGCGTCGAGCTGGTTGAACGCGAGGGTGGAACCCTCGACGGCGCCCATCGCGATGACCTGTTCGAGCGCCTCGATCGAGTCGAAGTGCGAGACGTTCGTCAGACGCGAGCCGGTCTCGGTCGGCGCGAAGGTGAAGGTCATGTGCTGCACCGGCATCCCCTCGACGGGAACGCCGTCCGCATCCGTGAACATGTCACGCACCTCGAACATCAGGGGCTCGTCGATCGCCACGAACTCCCACGCCCCGCTGTACGGCTCGCCCTGAGGACTGGTCATCGTGTAGCGCGCGGTGCCGCCGACGGCGAAGTCGAACACGGTGAAGGACGCGGGATATCCGGGCGGGCCCCAGAAGCGCTCCAGCTGACGCGGGTCGGTGAGGGCACGCCAGAGGCGTTCGACGGGGGCGTCGACATCGGCGACGAGCGTCATGGTGAGCGCTTCGGGGTCGTGCGTGACGGCGGTGACGGGCATGGGATCTCCAGGTGGGTTCGGCGGATGCGGCCGGTGCCGCGTCCGGGTCAGGGCTCTTCGGCGAGCAGATCGTCGAGGCGGGAGATGCGCGATCGCCAGAGCTGCTCGTACTCGGCGAGCAGCAGGCGGGCGCGGGCGATCATTGCGGGATCGGCGCTCACGAGCCGCTCCCTTCCTTCGGCGCGCTTGGTGACCAGGCGCGCGGTCTCGAGCACGGCGACGTGCTTCTGGACGGCCGCGAACGACACGTCGTACACGGCCGCGAGGGCGGAGACCGACTGCTCGGCCTCGATCGTGCGCCGCAGGATGTCGCGACGCGTGCGATCGGCGAGGGCCCGGAAGATCCGGTCCACCTCGGCGTCGCTGAGTTCCGTTTGTACAACCATTTGGTTGCACGTTAGCGTGCGGATGCGGGCGACGCAAGAGGTGGGTGTCCGCAGCGCAGGCGACCTCCGAGCGCGCCCGAGCTCCTGCAGAACCGGCGTGACGGGCGGGATGAGCCGCAGCCCGGCGGATTCTGCAGGAGTTCGGCTCGCGGCGGCTCAGCAGACGCGTCGCCGCGCGTGGAGCCGCAGCTCCGCCGCCGCGTCAGAGGTTACCGTCGAAGGCCTCCGCCTCGGCCTCCCCCTCGGCGCTCACGAGGAGGCTGCTCACCCCTCCGTGTCGTCGTATGCGTCGGGGAAGACGCGCCCCTCGGGTCCGGACTCCGGCAACCAGTAGGGCAGCGCGCCCGGCGCCTCCCACACCTCGGTCAGGAAGTCCGCGAACGACGGTGCGACCACCGGCCACTCGCCCGCGACGCCGTGGAGCTCGTGGAAGCTGTCGTAGACCCGGCCACCGCGCGGCACGGACATGTCGACGGTGAGGTGATCTCCACCGGGAGTGCGGGCGATCAGATACGCGGCCCGGCTCACCGCATCCGCTTCGACCGGGTCGCCGACGATGAGCGGATTCGCGGGGACGACCTCGTCCGGCGGCAGGACGGTCAGCTCGCGAGCCTGCCCGGCGAACAGCACGGCTCCCCCGCAGCCTTCGTAGAACTCCCTCACCCCGTCGGGAAGGCGCTCGTCGTCCCGACGGGCGAGCGGGAGCGAGACCGGCGGCAACACCACGCAGTCCGCGCGCAGTCGTGCGTGCTCCAGCAGTTCGGCGATGTCCACGCATCCATTCTCCGGCGCGAGACGCGGGAAGATCCGCAGCGTGGCCGCGCGACTCGGAGGTCCCGCGCGACTACCGACGCCGCATCCGGGTGTCCGAACTCCTGCAGAATCCGCCTCGCGGTCGTTCGGAGGCGACGCACGCCCCGTTCTGCAGGAGTTGCGCACGACACCGACTTGGGGACGCCGGGCACGCGGGCCCTGCTCACCACGTGCGTCGTGCCGCGCGAGCCGGCATCCGAGCACCCCGCACGGTTGACGCCGCATCCGCCGCACCCCTAACCTCGGAGGGCTGTGCCTCATCCGGTGCGGCATCAGCCGAGGAGACCGACCCATGCACGCACGCGAAGGCCTGCGTCAGAACGCGGCCCTGCAGCTTTTCTCGAAGCGCAGCGGCCGCTACGAGTCGTACCCTCCGGCGCGCAGCATGTGACGATTTCGTCCCACGCCCCGCACCGAAAGGTCCGGGGCGTTTTCTTTCCGCGGGGAGAACACCCGGACCGGCTGGTCCATCCCACGCAAGGAAAGGAATCATGGAGAAGCTCTCCGCACGGCTCGTGTCGTGGGCGAGCCTGATCGACGACAAGACCCTCGATCAGGCGCGCACCTCGTCACGGATGCCGTTCATCCACCCGCACATCGCGCTGATGCCCGACGCGCACCTGGGCAAGGGCGCGACCGTCGGCTCGGTCATCCCGACGCTCGGCGCGATCATGCCGGCGGCCGTCGGTGTCGACATCGGATGCGGGATGATCGCCGTCCGCACCCAGTTCGGGCTCTCGCAGCTCGCCGACCGCGACCTCGCGCCGCTTCGCGAGGCGATGGAGCGGGCGATCCCCCTCTCGGCCGGCCACGACAACCGCAAGGTCGTCGCCACCGCCGCGCCGCGGATCGCGGAGCTCGAGGAGAAAGCTGCCGCATCCGGCTTCGACCCGGCCTCGTACGTCGGCCACTGGCGACTCCAGCTCGGATCGCTCGGGTCGGGCAACCACTTCATCGAGATCTCGGTCGACGAGCTCGACCGCGTCTGGATGTTCCTGCACTCGGGCTCGCGCGGCATCGGCAACAAGATCGCCACGCACCACATCGCGGTCGCGCAGCGGCTGGCGAAGCAGTGGTGGATCGACCTGCCCGACCCCGACCTCGCCTACCTGGTGGAGGGCACGCCCGAGTTCGCGCGGTACATCCGCGAGCTGCAGTGGGCGCAGCACTTCGCTCTGCTGAACCGCGAGGAGATGATGGACCGCGTCG
Organism: Microbacterium sp. RG1; assembly: GCF_005347485.1. Classification (NCBI taxonomy): domain Bacteria; kingdom Bacillati; phylum Actinomycetota; class Actinomycetes; order Micrococcales; family Microbacteriaceae; genus Microbacterium; species Microbacterium sp. RG1. The sequence continues at coordinate 2,497,135 of NZ_CP034121.1, forward strand.
CGCGCCAGCTCGGCGAGTTCCTCGGCGAGGACGTCGTCGAGCACGAGCGGATCAACTGCCACCACAACTTCACGCAGCCCGAGCGCCATTTCGGTAAAGAGGTGTGGGTGTCGCGCAAGGGTGCGATCCAGGCGGATGCGGGCCGGCTCGGCCTCATCCCCGGGTCGATGGGCACGGCGTCGTACGTCGTCGAAGGGCTCGGCAACCCGGTCTCGCTCAACTCGTCGCCCCACGGCGCCGGTCGCGAGTACTCCCGTTCCGCCGCGCGCCGCACGTTCTCGCACGACCAGCTGCGGGAGGCGATGGTCGGCATCGAGTTCCGTGACACGGACGCCTTCGTCGACGAGATCCCGCAGGCCTACAAGCCGATCGACCGGGTGATGACGGATGCGGAGGAGCTCGTGTCGATCCGGCACTCGCTGCGCCAGCTCGTCAACGTGAAGGGCGACTGACCCGATCAGCCCCGCTCGCCTGTCACAGATCGCGCGTTCCGCGTCGATCTGTGACAGGCGAGCCGGGGGTGCGGCAGTCGGGCATGCGCCGGTCGGCCGCGAACCACGTGCACGAACTCCTGCAGAATCCGCATGCCCGGCCCGCGAACACCACGGACGGCACGTTCTGCAGGAGTTGGGCCGCGCCGGACCGCCGGACCGGACCGCAGGCGACCACCGGCCCGCCGGCCCGCACCCCGGTGAGCCGCGCCCGCAACTAGACTGAGCAGGTCCGGCACCCCGATCCCTGGAGCTCAGCCGCGTGACCACTTCCGCCACCGCCTCGCGTCCTGCCGCCGATACCGTCGAGAACGCTCGAGCCACGCCCGAACGCGAGCAGCCGTACGCCGCTCTGGGCCTCAAGCCCGACGAGTACGACCGCATCCGCGAGATCCTCGGCCGTCGCCCCACCAGCGGCGAGCTGGCCATGTACTCGGTCATGTGGAGCGAGCACTGCTCGTACAAGTCGAGCAAGATCTACCTCCGCCAGTTCGGCCAGAAGGTCACCGACGAGATGCGCGAGCGGCTCATGGTCGGCATGGGCCAGAACGCGGGCGTCGTCGATGTGGGCGAGGGCTGGGCGGTGACCTTCAAGGTCGAATCGCACAACCACCCCAGCTACATCGAGCCCTTCCAGGGGGCCGCCACCGGTGTCGGCGGCATCGTGCGCGACATCATCTCGATGGGGGCGCGCCCGGTGGCCGTCATGGACCAGCTCCGCTTCGGCGCGATCGACAACCCCGACACGGCCCGCGTCGTCCACGGCGTCACGAGCGGCATCTCTTTCTACGGCAACTGCCTGGGCCTTCCGAACATCGGCGGCGAGACCGTCTTCGACAGCGTGTATCAGGGCAACCCGCTCGTGAACGCCCTCGCGGTGGGTGTGCTGCGCCACGAGGACCTCAAGCTCGCCGACGCGACAGGCCCCGGCAACAAGGTCGTGCTCTTCGGCGCCCGCACCGGTGGCGACGGAATCGGCGGTGCCTCCATCCTCGCCTCCGACACGTTCGCCGACGGCGGCCCGACCAAGCGCCCTGCCGTGCAGGTGGGCGATCCGTTCGCAGAGAAGGTGCTCATCGAGTGCTGCCTCGAGCTCTACCGCGACGAGCTCGTGGAGGCCATCCAGGACCTCGGCGCCGCCGGCATCTCCTGCGCGACGAGTGAGCTGGCGGCGAACGGCGGCTCCGGGATGCGGGTCGACCTCGAGAAGGTTCTCCTGCGCGACCCCTCGCTGACTCCCGAAGAGATCCTCATGTCGGAGTCGCAGGAGCGGATGATGGCGATCGTCGCCCCCGAGAAGCTCGACGCCTTCCTCGCCGTCGTCGATAAGTGGGAGGTCGAGACGAGCGTGCTCGGCGAGGTCACCGGCGACGGCCGCCTCGCGATCTTCTGGCACGGCGAGCAGATCGTCGACGTGGACCCCTCGACCGTCGCCGTCGACGGCCCCGTGTACGAGCGTCCGGTCGCCTATCCGACGTGGATCGACGCCCTGCAGGCGGACTCCGCATCCGCTCTGGCGCGTCCGACCGACGCGGCGGCGCTGCGCGAGCAGTTCCTGCAGCTGCTCGGGAGCCCCAACCTCGCCGACACGTCGTGGATCACGAACCAGTACGACTACTACGTGCTCGGAAACACCGCGCTGAGCTTCCCCGACGACGCCGGCATGATCCGCGTCGACGAGGAGTCGGGCCTCGGCTTCGCGATCGCCACCGACGCGAACGGGCGCTTCTGCCAGCTCGACCCGTACCAGGGCGCGAAGCTGGCCCTCGCCGAGGCGTACCGCAACGTCGCCGTCACAGGCGCCACTCCCACCGCCGTCACCGACTGCCTCAACTTCGGCAGCCCCGAGAACCCCGAGGTCATGTGGCAGTTCTCGCAGGCCGTCGAGGGCCTGTCCGACGCGTGCCTCGAGCTCGGCATCCCCGTGACCGGCGGCAACGTCAGCTTCTACAACCAGACCGGCGACGTCCCGATCCACCCCACCCCCGTGGTGGGCGTCATGGGCATCATCGACGACGTCGCCCGCCGCATCCCGAGCGGCTGGCAGGATGCCGGCGAGAACCTCTACCTGCTGGGCGTCACGGCCAACGAGCTGAGCGGCTCGGCATGGGCCCAGGTCGTGCACGACCACCTCGGCGGCCGTCCGCCGGCGGTCGACCTCGCCGCCGAGAAGCGTCTTGCCCAGTTGCTGCGCGCCGCCGGCGACCAGGGACTCATCTCCAGCGCCCATGACCTCTCGGAGGGCGGCCTCGGGCAGGCCCTCGCCGAGGGCGTCATGCGCTTCGGCGTCGGGGCGCGCGTCTGGCTCACCGAGATCATGGAGCGCGACGGGGTGGATGCCGCATCCGCCCTCTTCTCCGAGTCGACCGGTCGCGTCATCGTCAGCGTGCCGCGCGAGGAGGACGTGAAGTTCCGGGGACTGTGCAACGGGCGCGACTACCCCGTGCTGCGCATCGGTGTCACCGATTCCGGCGACGGCGAGTCGGTGCTCGAGGTGCAGGACGTGTTCACCCTGTCGGTCTCCGAGCTGCGGGAGCGCTCGCGTGCGACGCTGCCCGCCGTGTTCGGCCCGACGGTGACCGAGGACGCCTGATGAACGACGACGAGGAGTACGAGGGCTTCGCCGACAAGCGCCAGATGCGCATGAAGGTCGTCGCCTGGGTGGCCATCATCGCCCTCGTGCTCGTCGGTGGCGGCTCGACCGTCCTCGCTCTGCTCTTCGGCTGAAGCGGATCGGCGCGGTCCGTTCGGGCGGGGCTCTGCGTGCTTCTACCGCGACATCTGCACGACTCGTGGTGCGGACGTGAACTCGAGAGACGCATGAGGCGGCATCCGTGGCGTTCGCCGTGCAGACGTCGGTCCGCCCGCCGTGCACACGCCGACCCGCCGGCCGCGTCGACCGGGCCGACGGAGCCGCCCACCCCGGCTGTGCCTGCATCCGCCGCTTTCCCTCGGCCGTCCGTCCTGTCGCGCCGTAGCATGGAGATGTGGGACCCCTGCTCGAGTTCCTCGCGGTCTGGTGGTGGACCGCCCCCGCTGCGGCGGGTGCCGGCACCGTCGGATACGTCGCGGCGACGACCGGGCGGCGCCGGGCGCGTCGTCTGGCGCTGGATGCGGCCCGACACCAGGAGCAGCACGCGGTCCGTGAACTGCTCAGTGCCCGAGCCCGCACACGTGCCGCGCAGGCCGAGGTTCAGGCCGCTCGCGCCACCCGCAGCGCCTCGCACTCCGAGGCGCGCCGCGCGCTGAACCAGGCGCGCGAGGCGCAGCGCACCGCGACGCTGCTGCTGCGCGCCGCGCGCACGCGGGTGAAGGCGGAACGCGCGCAGCTGGCTGCCCGCGACGCCGAACTCCCGCTGGCGCGGATCGTGCGCGAGCACGACGCGATCGCCGCGCGCTGGCTCGAGTACGAGACCGACGTGGAGCTCGCGATCGCGGTGCCGCAGATGAGCGATCCCCACCACCCGGCGACGGCCGCCTACCTGCAGGCGATGCAGCGGGCGCAATGGCTGCGCCCGCCGAGCGGCGCGACGCGCATGGATCCCGCGGACTTCGTGGCCTACGCCGCGGCGGTCCGTGAGCTGAACGAAGCGTTCGCCGCCGCCGAGACCGCCGCCCTGCGGGCCTCCGCGGAGCGTGGGCGTCGGCGCACCGAGGTTCCGCCGCGCGGAAGCGCTGCCGCATCCGAGACGCCACGCGTCATCCGCACCGAGCCCCTGCCACCCGCGCCGGAGACGCCGAGGCATGCGCCGCGAGACCAGGAGTCGCCGGGGACGACGGAGCGCGTCGTTCGTGCGGTGTGGCCCGTGCCGCGCCGCAGCGGCGACACCGGTCGCGAGCCTCGCTCCTGAGCCGGCGGGAGAACCCGTTCCGCCGTCAGCGCGGCAGCGTCAGGATCTCCGCGCCGGTCTCCGTGATGGCGATCGTGTGCTCGGTGTGGGCCGTGCGGCATCCGGTGGCGCTGCGCAGCGTCCAGCCATCGTCATCCGTCACGAGCTGATCCGTGTCGACCATGACCCACGGCTCGAGCGCGAGCAGCAGGCCCGGACGCAGCACGAAGCCGCGCCCCGGGCGCCCGGCGTTGGGAACGTGCGGGTCCTGGTGCATCGTGGTACCGATGCCGTGGCCACCGAACTCGACGTTCACGGAGTAACCGGCCTGCTTGAGCACCGTGCCGATCGCGCGGGACAGATCGCCCACCTTGGCGCCGGGCTTCGCGGCCGCGATACCCGCGGCGAGCGCACGCTCGGTCGCCTCGATCAGCGCGACGCTCTCGGCGGGGCGGGCCTCGCCGACGATGAAGCTCACCGCCGCATCCGCGGAGATGCCGTCGAGCGTGACGGCGAGGTCGAGGGTCAGCAGATCGCCGTCGGCGACGCGCTCGTCATGCGGCATGCCGTGCAGGACGGCGTCGTTGACCGCCGTGCAGATGTAGTGGCCGAAAGGCCCACGGCCGAACGAGGGCGCGTAGTCGACGTAGCACGAGACGGCACCGGCGCCGAGGATCATCTCTTTCGCCCAGGCATCGATCTCGAGCAGATTGGTGCCGGGCACGACGCGCGAGCGGATCGTGTCGAGGATCTGACCGACGAGAGCGCCCGTCCGGCGTGCGCGGTCGACCTCGGCGGGCGTGAAGATCTCGATCATGGCAGTAACCATTCTCCATGGTCGCCGCCGTGGCCCGGTCATCGGCCTCTCGCTCGACGGACTCCGGGCGGATGCGGCCGGCGCAGCGCCGGGGACACGGCGAGCTCCCGCCTCCTGACCCACGATCGGCCCGCCCCGGCTCCTAACATGGAGAAGTGGACCAGCTGTTCGCGTTCCTCCAGCACAACTGGTGGCTCGCCTTCCCTCTCATCGGCGTCGCCGGCGGCGCCGCCCGCGCGTGGGAGCGAGGCGCGAAGCGGCGGCACGAGAGGCGGCTCGAACTCATCCGCGCCAGAAGCGGAGCGATCCCGCAGGCGCCCGTCGAGCCACGACCGGAGCCGACGGCGTCCGCACTCGAACGCACTCTCGCCGAGCACGACGCGACCACAGCGCGCTGGCTCGAGTACGAGCTCGACGTCACGAAGATGATCGCCTACCCCGCCATGAGCGACGGGCGCCAGGAGCTCACGGCCGCGTTCCTGCGCGCCAAGCGTGTCGCGGATCGGATGCGGCCAGCATCGGCGGATGCCAAGATCTCCGCGGCCGAGTTGACCGCGTATCAGAACGCCGTCACCGACTACGAGGTGGCTTTCGACGTCGCCGAACGCGAGGCGCGACGCGTACGCGACGCCGGGTTCACGCCATCCGAACGCAAGCGCCTCGACACGGCTCAACAGCTGCTCTCCGTCGCGGTGGACGAGGCGGCGACCCCCGCCGAGCGCCAGCTCGCGTACCGGCGTGTGCGCGAAGAGCTCGACGGATTGATCTCCCTCTCCGATGCGGCGATCGACGAACTCGAGCGACGCGTCGCCCTCGAGCTGCCGGCGACCGCCGCCCGGGACGAGCCGGCGGGTTCTGAAGCCGGGCCGCCGTCATCAGCGCCCGGATCGGATGAAGAGGGGCACCGACGCGAACCGCCGATGCCCCCGGGCCCCCGCGACGCCCCCCAGCAACGCTCACGTCCGTAACGCAGGCCACGTCGTCCCAGGCAGACCGCCTAACGTGGACGCAGTCCAAAGATATACCACGTCCATCTTTCACTTCAGGAGCCATGCCCGAGTCACTGCGCGCACGCAAGAAGCGCGACACCGAGAACGCGATCGAGATCGCGGCCGTCGAGCTCGCCCTCGAGCGCGGCCACGCGAAGGTCACGGTCGCCGACATCTGCACGCGCGCCGACGTGTCGCGCAGTACGTTCTTCAACTACATGAGCTCCCGCGAGACAGCGCTCTTCGGCCGCTCGCTGCACCTGCTTCCGGCCGAGCAGGCCGCCGTCATCATCGAGATGTCGGCGGACGTCCCGCTCACCACGGCGGTCTTCCGCCTGATCATCGCCTCGATCGGGCATGCGCAGATCAACGCGGTGGTGGCGGAGGGACGCAATCGGATGCTGCTGGAGCAACCCGACACGCAGGCCGCGATCCTCGCGCCCTTCCTGTCGCTGACCACGGAGCTGACGGCGTTCCTCGTGCCGTGGCTCGCGGCGCATCCGGAGCGCCGGAGGCTCGCCGACACCGACACGTCGATCATGCGCGAGGCGTCGCTGACGGTGCTCGTCGCCGTCTCCGCGTTCCAGTCGCTCATCTCCGACACCACGGGCACGGGCGACGTGGAAGCCACGGAGGCCGCGTTCCGCGATTCGGTCCGCAAGCTCGCCCTCCTCGCCGAGGAGAGCGCTCACTGAGAACCAGAACGCGCGGAAGGCAAGAGCGCGTCGAACGCAAGGACGCACTGAACGCCAGAACGCGCCGCACCCCGGAGGATGCGGCGCGTTCGGCGACGATCGTCAGGACGTCAGTGCGTCCACCCACGCCTGGTTCTCGGCGATCCAGTCGGCGACCGCCGGGGCGTAGTCGTTGCCGCTGCCACCGGAGTTGAACATCGCATCCTCGAGCGAGTAGAGGGTGTCGTTGTCCATCTTGAACGACGAGAGCCAGTCGTTCACCTCGGGGAAGTCGTCCTTGAAGTTCGACGACGTCACCGTGTGAATGCCCTCGGCGTCACCGAGCAGGCCGTCCGGGTCCTCGAGGTCCTTGAGCGGGAAGGCGTTGTAGGCCCAGTGCGGACGCCACAGGGTCACGGCGATGTCCTTGCCCGCATCCGTCGCCGCCTGGAGCTCGGTGAGCATCGCCGGCGTCGAGGAGGTCACGAAGTCGAGTCCTTCCAGGCCGTAGCCGGGGATGACCTCGTCCTGCGTGACGGTCACGAGACCCGATCCGGCCTCGATGCCGACGAGACGGTTGCCGAAGACATCGGCGTTGTCGGCGAGCTCGGTGAGCGAGTCGATGGGAGCATCCTCGTTGACGGCGATCGTCAGCTTGGCCTCATCGTTCCAGGCGCCGAGGTCGACCAGGTCGTCGCCGTAGGTCTCCATGTACTGGGCGTGGGTCAGCGGCAGCCAGGTGTCCAGGGTCAGGTCGTAGTCGCCGTTCGCGATACCGGTGTAGACCGCTGCCGGGTCCGCGTACTCCAGCTCGACCTCGTAGCCCTGCTCCTCGAGCACGTTCTTCCACAGCTCGGACGCGGCGATGCCCTCGTCCCAGCCGTTGAAGACGGCGATCGTGATGGGGCGATCGCCCGATCCTTCGCCCGCATCGCCGGCGGCCGAGCAGCCGGTCAGGGCGAGGGCGGCCACGCCCGCGAGGGCGATGCCCACGGTCAGGTTCTTCTTGGTGACAGTCATCTGCAGTCCTCTCCGTCCGCGTGCTGTCGCGGACAAGGTCGGTACGGCACGTCGAGTGTCGACGGCCGCTCGCGAGTGATGAGCTCGCAAGTCTCGGATGGGTGGGCGCGCGCTCAGGCCGCGCGGGCGAGCTCGCGGCGTCGGCCGAGGAGCGCGCGCTTCGGGCGGGGGCCCGCGAAGCTCGAGGTGACGCGGTCGAGGATCATCGCGATGATCACGACGGCGAGACCCGCCTCCACACCCAGCGCGATGTCGATCCGGCTCAGCGCCTGCACGATCTGACCGCCGAGGCCGCCCGCTCCGACCATGCCGGCGATGACGACCATCGACAGGCTGAGCATGATGACCTGGTTCACGCCGGCCATGATGCTCGGAAGCGCGAGGGGCAGCTGGATCTGACGAAGGATGCGGCCGGGCGACGCTCCGAAGGCATGGCCGGCCTCCACGACCTCAGTGTCCACGCCGCGGATGCCGAGCTCCGTCAGTCGCACACCCGGAGACATCGCGAAGACGATGGTGGCGACGATGCCGGGCACGGGTCCCACGCTGAACATGATCAGGGCGGGGATCAGGTAGACGAAGGCGGGCATCGTCTGGAGGAAGTCGAGCACGGGTCGCACGACGGCGGAGACGCGATCGCTGCGAGCGGCCCAGATGCCGAGGGGAAGCGCGATGGCGACCGCGATCACGGCGGCGATGATCACCAGCGCGAGGGTGTCCATGGCCGCATCCCACTGATCGATCGTGACGATCAGCAGGAGCCCGATCGCCGTGCCCAAGGCGAGCTTCCACCCCTTCGCGAAGAACGCGAGCGCGACGAAGACGACGATGATCACCCAGAACGGCGGACCGGACAGCACCGTGTCGAGCCCGTCGTAGAGGGCGCGGAAGGCGACGCTGATCCCGTCGAAGAGCCACGAGAAGGTCTTGATGATCCAGCGGACGGCGGTCTCGACGACATCGCCGAGAGGAAGGCGGAAGAGATCGTTCATCGGGCACCTCCCGTGCTCGTGGCGGCGGGTTCGTCGACGACGGCGAGCGTCTCGGTGAGCACGCTCGCCGGCACGGATGCGGGCACGTCGATGATCGGGTTCTCCCGCGTGACGGCGGGAACGTTGCCGAGGGCTGCGAGCAGGGTGACGCGGGGGATCACGCCCACGAGGCGCTGGCGCTCGTCGACCACGGCGACGGGGTAGGGCGACTCGACCGAGTGCTCGACGACATCCGTCAGCGGGTCGTCGGGTCCGACGACCTGCTGCGCGCGCTGCACGATGCGGCGGAGGTCGGTCTCGCCCGCCTTGACCGCGCGGATCACGGCGCGGTCGGTCACGGCGCCGATGTAACGGCGGTTCTCGACGACGGCCACCGCTCCCGCCTGCAGGTCACGCATGACGCGCAGGGCGCCCCGCATCCCGGCCGACACGGGCGTCGTCGCCTGCGGCGGCGCCATCACGGACGAGGCGGTCAGCACGCGCGCACGGTCGACGTCCTGCACGAACTGGGCGACGTAGTCGTTCGCCGGATCGGTGAGGATCTCCTCCGGGGTGCCGTTCTGCACGATGCGCCCGTCGCGCATGACGGCGATGCGGTCGCCGAGGAACATGGCCTCGTTGAGGTCGTGGGTGATGAAGACGATCGTGCGACCGAGCTCCTGCTGCAGCTCGATGAGCTGCTCCTGCATCTCGCGGCGGATGAGGGGATCGAGAGCCGAGAACGCCTCGTCCATGAGCAGGATGTCGGTGCCGGAGGTGAGGGCGCGGGCGAGGCCGACGCGCTGGCGCATTCCGCCGGAGAGCTCACCGGGCATCGCGTCGACGCGGTCGCCGAGGCCGACCTTGTCGAGGATCTCGCGGGCGCGCTCGCGGCGCTCCTGCGTGCCGATGCCCTGGATCTCCAGCGCGTACGCGGCGTTGTCGAGCACCGTGCGGTGCGGCAGGAGCGCGAAGTGCTGGAACACCATCGAGATCGACGAGCGTCGGATGCGGCGCAGCTGCGCGGCCGAGGCCGTCGTCACGTTCTGACCCTGCACGAGCACCTCGCCGGCGCTCGGGGGCAGCAGTCCGTTGAGCATCCGGATGATGGTGGACTTGCCGGAGCCGGAGAGGCCCATGATCACGAAGATCTCGCCCGGGTCGACGGTGAAGCTCGCGTCGATCACCGCGGCCGTGCCGCGGTCCGAAACCTCGGCTCGGGTCTTGCCCGCGCGCAGCTGCTCGATGACGGACTTGGGATTCTTGCCGAAGACCTTGAACAGGTTCCGCGCCTCAATGGCATGTTCGACACTCACGTGGATTGCACCTCGGCAGTCCGGTGCACAGACTGCATCGGTCACGCCCGGGTGGACGACCACGGGCGGTCGCGTCGGGAGGCGCAACACGCACGGGCTCCGGGCATAGGGCCCGGGCACGGTCGCCGACCGTACGCTCGCCGACGCGCTCCCGGAGGGGCATCAGGCGACCGCGGACTGGTCGTGGGGCCCGGCGACGGGCCTTTTCCAACGTGTCATGCGTTTTCGGGGTTCGCAAGTCGGCCCCCGCGCTTGCCGCATCCGACCGGCCACGCTACCGCGCCCGCGTGATATCAGACGTCGCGCGCGGACGCACGTGCGGTGTGGCTACCGCTCCGCGCGGGCACGTCGTGGGAGTACGTTCACACCATGTACCGCATCCCCGCCGGCGAGACGTTCTCCTTTCTACGTGGGCGGTCACTCGACCAACTGTGCTTCGGGCGCCATCAGCTGATCATGCGCTTCGACGAGGGCCTCTACGTATCCGTGGAAGGTCAGTTGGGCGTGCAGCCGGCTGACTCTGAGGAGACCGTGGTCGACGACACCCGCGACGCTGCCGCAACTCTCGTGACCGCGCTGGGAACTCTCGTCAGGGATGTTGTCGTCGACGACGATCGCAGCTTCTCGATGACATTCGAGGGAGGCCTGCGCGTTCGCGTCATCGACAGCTCGGACGAGTACGAATCGTTCCAGATCGGGCACGGACGGAGCGTCTTCATCGTCTGATGACCGGGACGCGCGCCCGGGAGCTCCGGCCCCGGACGATCATCCGCCGCGCTGCGGCGACGGCAGAGCGCGGGCACCCCGCGACTTGACACGCCCACTTCCGTCGTTGCATGGTTAGTTAGTCAAGTAATGAACCACCGAACGGGGATCCAGTGATCGAAGAGGGCAAGCCGCTCTTCCTGCAGATCGCGGAGAGCGTCGAGGACGCGATCGTCGACGGCAGCCTCCGCGAGGAGGACCAGGCGCCGTCGACGAACGAGCTCGCCGCGTTCCACCGCATCAATCCCGCCACCGCGGCAAAAGGAGTCAACATGCTCGTCGACAAGGGAGTGCTCTACAAGCGCCGCGGCGTCGGTATGTTCGTCGCCCCCGGCGCCCGCGAGGTGCTGCTGAGCGAGCGCCGCACCGCGTTCGCCGACCGCTTCGTCGAGCCGCTGCTGGCCGAAGCCCGCCGGCTCGGGCTCGGCCCGGAGGACATCACCCATCTGATCGCGGACCGCGCCGCCCACACCCCCGATGCCAGCACCGACACCAACGAAGGAGCGAACCAGTGACCGCCGTGATCGAGGTCAGCGCACTGACCAAGCGATACCGCGACACCGTCGCGATCGACGACGTCAGCTTCCGCATCGAGAAGGACGCCATCTACGGCCTGCTCGGCCGCAACGGAGCGGGCAAGACGACGATCATGTCGATCCTCACCGCGCAGAACTTCGCCACCTCGGGACAGGTGCGCGTGTTCGGCGAGGACCCCTACGAGAACGCCGGCGTACTCTCGCGCGTCTGCTTCGTCCGCGAGAGTCAGCGCTACCCCGACGACGCCCTTCCCATCCACGCGTTCCGCATCGCCCGGCTCTTCTTCCCGAACTGGGACCAGGAGCTCGCCGAGCGCCTCATCGCCGAGTTCCGTCTGCCGATGAAGACACGCATCAAGAAGCTCTCGCGCGGGCAGCTCTCCGCGGTCGGCGTCATCATCGGGATCGCCTCCCGCGCTGAGATCACCTTCTTCGACGAGCCGTATCTCGGACTGGATGCCCTCGCCCGCCAGGTCTTCTACGACCGCCTGCTCGAGGACTACGCGGAGCACCCCCGCACCATCATCCTGTCGAGCCACCTCATCGACGAGGTGTCGAATCTCCTCGAGAAGGTCATCGTCGTCGAAGGCGGCCGCGTGCTGCTGGATGAGGACACCGAGGCGCTGCGCGAGCGCGCGACGAGCGTCGTCGGCGACGCGGAGGCGGTCGACGCCTTCGTCGCCGGGCGCGAGGTGCTGCACCGCGAGAGCCTCGGCCGCGTCGCATCCGTCACCGTCCTCGGCGCGCTCACACCGGACGAGCGCGCGCGCATGCGGGATGCGGGCCTCGAGCTCGCTCCCGTCTCCCTCCAACAGCTCGTCGTGCGCCTCACACAGCGCGTCGAATCCCCCGCTCTCGAGAACGGAGCCGTGCGATGAACCGCATCCTCAAGGTCGTCCGCATGCAGCTGACCAACAAGCAGACCTTCGTGTGGGTCCCGCTCATCGTGCTGGGCGGCGCGTTCGCCCTCAGCCTCGCCGTCTACGGCATCCTCTACAGCGCCGGGGTGACCGGCGCCTTCTACGGTGGGGGCGCGCAGGCTCCCCTCTGGTACTTCGCGGTCATCGGCGCCCAGGCGCTGACCATGACCTTCCCCTTCTCGCAGGCGATGAGCGTGACCCGCCGCGAGTTCTTCCTCGGCACGATGCTGACCGCTGTGCTCACCGCCGCCATGCTCGCCGTGATCTTCGTCATCGGCGGGCTCGTCGAGACGGCGACCGGCGGCTGGGGACTCAACGGCTACTTCTTCGCCGTCGGAGTCATCTGGGAATCGGGAGCCGCGCTGGCGGGACTCTTCTACTTCGTGCTCGCCCTGTTGTTCTTCGTCTCAGGCTTCTGGGGCGCGACGATCTTCAAGCGCTTCGGCACGTTGTGGCTGATCGTCACCCTCGTCGCGATCGCCGCGGTCATCGTGCTCGCCCTGTTCGCCGTCACGCGCATGGATGCCTGGCCGTCGGTCGTCGACTGGTTCGTGTCGATCGGATTCGGCGGCATCACGCTCCTGGTCGCGGGGATCGCCGCGGTACTGGCCGCCATCGCCTTCCCGACGCTGCGGCGCGCCACCCCCTGAGAACGACGGATGATGGAGGGGGCGCGATCCCGGATAGGAGTCAAGATCCCGCCCGTGACGAGGAGAACAGCATGAGCGATTTCGCGCGACGAGTCGATGCCATCACCGTCGATCAGCTTCGGGCCACCGGAGCCACGAAGTGGTCGGCGGAGGACGGCGCGCTGGGCGCCTTCGTCGCGGAGATGGACTTCGGCATCGACCGGAGGATCACCGAAGCGCTCCACCGGGCGGTCGACGCGGGATCGTTCGGCTACATGCCCCGAGGCATGGCCGCCGATCTCTCGGAGGCGACGGCGGAGTTCGTCGGCCGCCGCTACGGGTGGCAGGTTCCGGCATCGGATGTGTGGGGTGTGCCGGATGTCATCGTCGGTCTCGAACTCGCGATGGAGCACTGTTCGGCCCCGGGCTCCAAGATCATCGTGCCGACGCCCTCGTACATGCCGTTCCTGTTCGTGCCGCCGATGCGGGGGCGTGAGGTCATCGAGGTCCCGCTCGCCGTACGCGACGGCCGATACGAGTTCGACCTCGACGCCCTCCAGCGCGCATTCGACGACGGCGGCAACCTCCTGCTGCTGTGCAACCCGTACAACCCGGTGGGACGCGTCTTCAGTCGCGAGGAGCTCGTCGCCGTCTCCGAGGTCGTCGAGCGCAACGGCGGACGCGTGTTCTCCGACGAGATCTGGGCTCCGCTCGTCTTCAGCGGGTCGACCCACATCCCGTACGCGTCGATCTCCGGGGCGGCCGCGCAGCACACGATCACGGCGATGAGCGCCTCCAAGGCCTGGAACCTGCCCGGACTCAAGTGCGCGCAGCTCGTGCTCACGAGCGACGTCGACCGGGAGACCTGGGCGAGGATCGGACCGTTCGCCGGCCACGGCACGAGCAATCTCGGCGCCGTCGCCAACGCGGTGGCCTACCGCGACGGCGACGACTGGCTCGCCGAGCTCGTGCCCTACCTCGAACGCAACAGGGACGCCCTTCGGGATCTCGTGGCCGAGGAGATCCCGGGGGCATGGATGCCGGAACCCGAGGGAACCTACGTGGGATGGATCGACTTCCGCGACGCCGGCCTCGGCGACGCGCCCGCCGATTTCTTCCATCGGGAGGCATCCGTCCAGCTCACGGAGGGAACCATGTGCGGTGTCGCCGGCACCGGTTTCGCGCGGCTCATCTTCGCGACCCCGACGCCGGTGCTCGAAGAGGTCGTCCGCCGCCTCGGCGCCTCGCTGCGCACACGCCCGACCGGCTGAGCGCAGCGCCGTGATCGTCGCGCTCCCGCGCCCGGGAGCGCCTCTGCGATCAGTCGGTGGCGGATGCGGCGGCCTCGTGGTGACGAATCACCTCGGCTACGACGAAGTTGAACCACTTCTCGGCGAACGCGGGGTCGAGATCCGCCTGCTCGGCGAGACTCCGCAGCCGCGCGAGCTGTCGCTCCTCGCGAGCGGGGTCGGAGGGAGGCAGGCCGTGCTCCGCCTTCAGTGCTCCGACGGCCTTCGTGCAGCGGAAACGCTCCGCCAGCATGAAGGTCAGCGCCGCATCGATGTTGTCGATGCTGGCGCGCAGCCCCTGGAGGGTGGAGATCGGGTCGACGGGCTCGGTCATGGCGTCCTCCTCGCGCTCGACACTACCGCGCGGGCCGCGCCCTAGAGTGTGGTCATGACCGATGAATCGGCTGGGTCCGTCGATCCCGCATCCGCTCCGCCCACCGCCACGGGTCTTCGCTGGCGCGCCGTGCACCACCCGTTCGCCCTCGGGTTCTTCGTGACCCTCGGCGGCCTGCTCGCACTGGTGCTGGGACTCGCCGTCTCGAACCTGTCCACGGTGCTGATCTACGTGGCTTTCGCGCTGTTCGCCGCCCTCGGTCTCGACCCGCTCGTGCGGTTCTTCGAGAAACGCGGCGTCGCACGCATCTGGGGCATCGTCATCGTGTTCGTCGGCTTCGCGATCGTGCTGGCCGGGGTGCTGCTGCTCATCATCCCGACCGTGGTGCAGCAGATCGCAGAGTTCGTGAACGGGGTGCCGCAGCTGTTCACCACGTTCCAGCAGAGCGACCTTTATCGATCGCTGCACGACACGTTCGGCAGCGTCCTGCCCGACATCCTCGGCCACGTGCAGGATTTCATCACCAACCCGACCAACATCGCCTCCATCAGCGGCGGCGTGCTCAAGGTCGGCGTCTCGATCGTCACGGGGATCTCCGGCGGGATCATCATCCTGGTCCTGAGCCTCTACTTCACGGCCTCCCTGCCGACGATGAAGAAGTCGCTCCTCTCGCTCGCACCCGCCTACTCACGCACCAAGGTCGCCTCCCTCACCGAGGAGATCGCGGACTCCATCGGCGGATACCTGCGCGGCATGGTCGTGCTGGCCCTGTGCAACGCGGTGTTCGTGCTGATCATGTTCCTGGTGCTCGGCCTGCCCTTCCCGCAGCTGTTCGCCGTGGTCGCGTTCTGCATCACCCTCATCCCCCTCGTCGGAACGGTGCTGTTCTGGGTGATCGGCTCGGTGTTCGCCCTGTTCGCGAGCCCGATGGGTGCGCTCGTGTTCGCGATCGCCTATCTGGTCTACATGCAGCTGGAGGCATACCTGCTCACGCCCCGCGTCATGAACCGCACGATCTCGATCCCGGGATCACTCGTGGTGATCGGCGCGCTCGTGGGCGGCACACTGCTCGGGCTGCTGGGAGCGCTCGTCGCGATCCCCGTCACCGCGTCGGTGCTGCTCATCGTGAAGCAGGTCATCATCCCGAAGCAGGACGCCAAACTGCATCCCGACGCCTGAGGTCGCCGACTCCCCCGTCAGCGGATGGGCAGCAGGCAGGTCGGCGACGGCACGGCCACGCGCGAGCGTACGCGCTCCGCGATGCCGGTGCGAAGATCCAGGGCGACGGCCGCGACCTCATCCGAGCGCTGACCGGCGACGAGCACGGTGTCGCGGGAGACGACGTGATGGCGCGGCCAGTCCACGCCGCTGTCGGCCAGGGCGACGAACTGCAGCTGCTCGCCGGCGCCTGCCACCCGCACGGTCGCGAGGGTGTTGCTGCCGCGCACGCCGGCGAGGAGGAACGTGCCGTCGGAAGACGCGGCCAGCTCGGCAGCGGTGTCGCCGTCGAGGGTGCCGGCCAGCTGCACGCCGCCGATCAGACGCCAGGTGCCCGACGCATCCGGCGCCAGAACGAACACCTCGCGCGAGAGCTCGGCCACGACGTAGAGATGACCGCTCGGATGCCACACCCCGTGGCGCGGGCCGCTGCCCCGGGGAAGCACGACCTGGCCCGCCGCGCGCATCCCGGCACCGGAGGGGCGCCAGAACCGCACGAGATCAAAGCCCATGTCGGTGGTGGCCACCGCGCCGCCGGGAAGAAGGATGCTCTGGTGGGCGTGCGGCGTGCGCTCCAACACGGGGGTCTCGAGCTCGGGGGCGACGGGCGCCCGCGACTCCCCCAGGTGCGGGATGAGGTGCGCGTACTCCTCGCCCGCAGCCTCCCGCAGGGCACGAGCAGCCGCCTCGAGGCTCACATCGGCGGCCTCGGCGACGGCGGTCGACACCGACATTCCCGAACCGGCATACGGATCGACGGGAGCCGGTGCCACAGAGGGCTGCGACGGACGCCCGGCGGCGTCCAGCGTCATCCGCACGACGCGGCCGTCTCCCCAGCACGTCGCCATGAGCCAGGAGCCGTCGGGCGCGACGGCGATATGGCAGACCGCCTCTCCCGCAGAGATCGGCGGACCGAGACGCTCGTAACGGGACTCGCCCGTGCGACGGAACGCCTGTACCGCACCCGCCGACTCGAGAGCCGCGTAGATCACCTCGAGGGTGGGGTGTCGAGCGACCCAGGAGGGTGACCCGTCGACGGGAGCGACCACGCCGGCGAAGGCGAGCGCCGATCCCGCGAGCGACTGGTCGGCGGCGCCGGCATGCAGTTCACCGATGCCCTCGCCGATGCCGTCCATCTCGGCGCCGTAGCCGCCGGTGAGCAGCCTCACGTCAGTCGACGAGGTCGTGGCGCACGATGACGGCGTCACGCGCTGCGCCCACACCGATCACCGAGATGCGGGTACCGCTCAGACGCTCCAGTGCCAGAACGTAGTCCTGCGCCGTCTGCGGGAGCTCCTCGAACGTACGCGCGGTCGAGATGTCCTCCGACCAGCCCGGCAGGTACTCGAGGATCGGCTTGGCATGGTGGAACTCGGTCTGGTTCACCGGAACCTCGTCGAACCGCACGCCGTCGACGTCGTAGGCGACGCAGACCGGGATCTGCTCGAGACCGGTCAGGATGTCGAGCTTGGTGAGCACGAGGTCGGTGATGCCGTTGATGCGCGTGGCGTAGCGGGTGATGGGAGCGTCGTACCAACCGACCCGGCGCGGACGGCCCGTCGTGGTGCCGAACTCGAACCCGCGCGAACGCAGCCACTCGCCCTGCTCGTCGAACAGCTCCGTCGGGAAGGGCCCGGACCCGACGCGCGTCGTGTACGCCTTGACGATGCCGACGATCCGGTCGAGCCGGTTGGGGCCGACACCCGAACCGGTCGCGGCGCCGCCGGCGGTCGCCGACGAGGAGGTGACGAAGGGGTACGTGCCGTGGTCGACGTCGAGCATCGTGGCCTGGCCGCCCTCGAAGACGACGACGTCTCCCGCATCCAGCGCGTCGTTCAGCAGCAGTCCGGTGTCGCAGACCATCGGGCGCAGCCGCTCCGCGTACGAGAGCAGGTCCTCCACGATCTCGTCGACCGTGATGGCGCGGCGATTGAACACCTTCACGAGCAGGTGGTTCTTCTGGTCGAGGGCTCCCTCGACCTTCTGACGCAGGATGTTCTCGTCGAACAGGTCCTGGATGCGGATGCCGACGCGGTTGATCTTGTCGGCGTAGGCGGGGCCGATGCCGCGGCCGGTCGTGCCGATCTGACGCTTGCCCAGGAAGCGCTCGGTGACCTTGTCGAGCGTGCGGTGGTACTGCGTGATCACGTGTGCGTTGGCGCTGACGCGCAGGCGCGACGTGTCGACGCCCCGCGCCTGGAGTGCCTCGAGCTCGTAGAAGAGCACCTCGAGGTCGACGACGACGCCGTTGCCGATGACGGCGTTCACGCCGGGCGAGAGGATGCCGGACGGCAGCAGGTGCAGGGCGTACTTCTCGTCGCCGATCACCACCGTGTGCCCGGCGTTGTTGCCGCCGTTGAACTTGACGACCCAGTCGGTGCGCGAGCCGAGCAGATCGGTGGCCTTGCCCTTGCCCTCGTCGCCCCACTGGACGCCGACGATCACGATGCCTGGCATGGGTGGCTCCCTCGAATCGGGTGGCTGATGACGGCACCTGACGGCACCGGAAGACGCGACCCCGCCGAGCGGGAGGTCTCCGGGCAGTCTATCGAGCCGGTCTCGCGCGAGCGCGCGGGGAATATCCCGATCGCCCGGCGCATTGCCTTCCGTGACGCCCGATTGGGCACCCCGCCCCCGAGTTCCGAGAATGGACACATCATGTCCGCCCGTGAAGACCACGCCCGCTGGCACGCCGCGCGCGAACGCGCCGTCGCCGCCCCCACCGGCAACCTCGCCCTCGTCGAGACACGCTGGACCGGTGCCCGAACGGATTTCGGCGCCGCGCAGGCGTCGGCCGCGCCCACCGTGCAGGTGACCGAGATCGAGCGCACCGACATCGACACCGGTGAGCCGCAGCACGGTCTGCGGTTCTGGGATGCGGCATCCCCCGCGATCGGCGCGTTCGAGCGCATCGACACCTACGACTACGACCCGGACTGGGTCATCGACGGCACATTCCGCCCGGTGGAGGCCTCGCGAACCGTGCCGTTCGAGCACATCCGCGACAACGGCGGCACCCGCGATCTCATCGTGCCGGGCGACATCACCGCGACGATCGGCGGGGTGGAGCGCTCCCTCGCCGCCTTCGACGACGGCGGGAAGCTGCTGCTCGTGTTCGGCGACACCACCAACGGCGTGGAGACCTACGGGCCCGGTCGGTTCCTGTTCGTGCAGCACGTCGAGGGCGACCCGCACGCCGTCGTGCTCGACTTCAACCGCGCCTTCGTACCTCCGTGCGGATTCTCCGCGCAGTACAACTGCCCGCTTCCCCCCACATCCAACCGATTCGAGGTTCCGGTGCGCGCGGGCGAGAAGTCCGTCGTCTTCCGCGACGGCTTCGACATCTACGCCGCCTGACGCGGCGACGCACAGCATCCCGACCCCCACCCACAGCACCCTGGAGCATCCCCGCATGAGAAGACCTCTGCTCGCCGTCACGGCAGCCGCTGCCGCAGCCCTGCTGCTGGCCGGCTGCGCCGCCGGTTCCGGCACGGCCGAGAACGCCGACGACGCCACGATCGTGATCGGCTCGCTGTACGAGCCGCAGAACCTGAGCAACACGCAGGGCGGCGGTCAGGGCGTGACCGAGGCCTTCAACGGCAACGTCTACGAGGGGCTCTACAAGCTCACCGACGACGGCGAGGTCCAGCCGCTGCTCGCCGAGTCCGAAGAGGTCAGCGACGACGGCCTGACCTACACGATCACGCTGCGCGAGGGCGTCGAGTTCCACTCCGGCAAGAAGCTGACCTCGGCCGACGTCAAGGCGAGCGTCGAGGCCGTCCTCGCCGACGATTCGAAGTCGGCACGCAAGTCGAGCTTCGGCCCGATCGCGGACATCGCGACCCCCGACGAGAACACGGTCGTGTTCACGCTCTCGCAGCGCTCGATCTCGTTCCTCTACAACCTGAGCTACGTGTGGATCGTCAACACCGAGGCGGGCGATCTGACCACGACCGAGGACGGCACCGGCCCGTACACGCTCGACGAGTGGAAGCAGGGCAGCACGCTGACCCTGAAGCGCTTCGACGACTATTGGGGCAGCCCCGCGAAGAACGCCGAGGTCGTCTTCACCTACTTCACCGATGCGACGGCCGAGAACAACGCGCTGCTGACGGGCGAGATCGACCTCATCACCAGCATCCAGGGCCCCGATCAGCTGGCGCAGTTCGACGGCAACAGCGACTACGTCGTGAGCGAGGGCACCTCGACGACGAAGGAGCTGCTCGCCTTCAACGACCGCGTCGCCCCGTTCGACAACGTCGACGTGCGCAAGGCCGTCTACTCGGCCATCGACACGAAGAAGCTGCTGACCTCGATCTGGGGCGACTACGGCACCCTCATCGGCTCGATGGTCCCGCCCACCGACCCCTGGTACGAGGACCTCACCGGCGTGAACCCCTACGACCCGGCGCTGTCCAAGACGCTTCTCGCACAGGCGGGCTACGCCGACGGTTTCACCTTCACCCTCGACACCCCCAGCTACGACCCGCATCCCGCCGTGGCGGAGTTCCTGCAGTCGCAGCTGGCGGAGGTCGGCATCACGGTCGAGATCAACACGATCAGCGCCGACGAGTGGTACACGAAGGTCTTCAAGGACCGCGACTTCACCGCCACCCTGCAGGAGCACGTGAACGACCGCGACGTGGTCTGGTACGGCAACCCGGACTTCTACTGGGGCTACGACAACCCGCAGGTGACCCAGTGGGTCTCCGAGGCCGAGCAGGCCACGACCGTCGACGAGCAGACGTCGCTCCTCAAGCAGGTCAACGAGCAGATCGCGGCCGATGCGGCTAGCGTGTGGCTGTACCTCTACCCGCAGATCGTCGTCGCCTCCAGCGACGTCAGCGGGTACCCGGTCAACGGCTTGAACTCGCAGTTCTTCGCCTACGACATCGTCAAGTCCTGATCGACGGATGATGCCGCCGACCGACCGGGTCGGCGGCATCATCCATTCCCGGTGAACCCCATGGTCGTCTATCTGCTGCGTCGGGCCGCGTTCCTCGCGGTCTCCCTCGTCGTCGCCATGGTCGTCATCTTCGTCCTGCTGCGACTGCTGCCCGGCGACCCCGCCAACGCCCTGCTCTCGGTGGACGCGACCCCGGAGCAGATCGCTGCCGCCCGCGCCCAGGTCGGCTCCGACCAGCCACTGGTCCAGCAGTTCGCCACGTGGGCCGCGCAACTGCTGCGCCTCGACCTCGGTGAGTCGTACATCTCGTCCCGGTCGGTCGGCGACGAGGTCGCGGCGCGACTGGCGATCACGCTCCCGCTCACCCTGCTCGCCTTCGGCCTCGCGCTCGTCGTCTCGCTGATCGTGGGCATCACCGCCGCGGTGAAGGCCGACCGCTGGTACGGCATCCTGCTGTCGGGGTTCGCGCAGCTCGGGGTGGCGGTTCCGGTGTTCTGGGTCGGCGTCATCCTGGTGTGGATCTTCGCCCTCCAACTGGGCCTGCTCCCCTCGGGAGGATTCCCCCGCCACGACTGGGAGGATCCCGCCGACGCCCTCCGTTCGCTGACCCTGCCCGTCATCACGATCGCGATCGTGATGAGCGCGTCGCTCAGCCGCTACGTGCGTGCCGCGACCCTCGACGTGCTCGGCAGCGACTACCTGCGTACCGCCCGGGCGGGCGGCGCATCCCGCGCCGAGGCGCTCCTGCGTCACGGGGTGCGAAACGGTGCCGTGCCGGTCGTCGCCGTCCTCGGTATCGAACTCTCAACGACCCTGCTGGGCGCCGTCGTCGTGGAGAGCGTCTTCACGCTGCCGGGGCTCGGCAGCATGCTGCTCACCGGTATCGAGCAGCACGACTTCGCCAACATCCAGGGCGTCCTCGTGGTCAGCACCCTGTTCGTGCTCCTCGTCGGTTTCGCCGCCGACGTGGCGCAGCGTCTGATCGACCCGCGCCTGCGCACGAGCGTCTCGGGCAACCGATGAGCGGCGCGGAGCTGAAGGCGCGCACGGATGCGGTGGCCACCGCATTCGTGCGGCGGCGCCGGCCGCACGCGACCCTGATCATCGGGATCGTGCTGGTGGGACTCGTCGTGCTCACCGCGATCGTCTCGCTCGTCTGGCTGCCGTATCCGCTGAGCGACATCAGCGGCGACCGGCTCGAACCGCCGGGCCCCGCGCATCTGCTCGGCACCGACCGCTTGGGGCGCGACCTGCTGAGCCAGCTCATGGTGGGTGCCCGCATCGCTCTGACGGTCGGGGCGGGTGCGGTGCTGATCGCCGCCGTGATCGGGATCTCGCTGGGGCTCGTGGCCGCGTTCGCCCGCCCATGGCTCGACGACACGCTCTCGGCCGCTCTCGACGTGGTGATCGCGTTCCCCGTCCTGCTGCTGGCGATGCTCGTGGTCGCCGTACAGGGCCCGTCGCTGTTCTCGGCGATCCTCGCGATCGGGCTGGCGATGTCGGCCGTGGTCGCCCGGTTGACCCGCATCCTGGCGCGTCGCGTCCTCGGCGAGCAGTACGTGATCGCGGCACGCACGAGCGGGACGCGCCTGGGCGGCATCATCCGGCAGCACGTCCTGCCCAACATCGCGCCGACGCTCGTCGTGAGCCTCGCACTGCAGTTCGGCATCGCGGTGCTCGCGGAGGCGAGCCTGTCGTACCTCGGTCTCGGCGCCCCGCCGCCCAACGCATCGTGGGGGCGCATGCTGCAGGAGGCGCAGGGCACCGTGCTGACCGCGCCCGTGGGGGCCATCGCGCCCGGCATCGCGATCGTGGCGCTCGTGCTGGGCATCAACTTCCTCGCCGACGGACTGCGCGAGTGGACCGACCCGACCCGTCGGAGGTCGCGATGAGCCTTCTCTCGGTGACCGGACTCTCGGTGCGCGCCGGCGATGTCACGCCCGTACGCGACATCTCGTTCGAGGTCGCTCCCGGCGAGCGCGTCGGGGTGATCGGCGAGTCCGGATCCGGAAAGTCGCTCACCGCCCTCGCGGTGCTGGGTCTGCTGCCGCAGGCGTTGTCCGCATCCGGTTCGATCCGGCTCGACGACCGGGAGGTCGTAGGCACGCGGGATGCGGACCTGCGGAGCCTGCGGGGCCCCGTCGCGCAGATCGTGTTCCAAGAGCCGCTGACCGCCCTCGACCCGCTGATGCGGGTGGGGAATCAGATCGCCGAGCCACTGCGGCGCTGGCGGGGGCTCCGCGGCGCGCCGCTGCGCGATGCCGTCGCCGCAGCACTGGCGGAGGTCGCCCTGCCCGACTCCCGTATCGCCCGCGCGTACCCGCACGAGCTGTCGGGCGGTCAGCGTCAGCGCATCGCCATCGCGATCGCGCTGGCGGCCCAGCCGCGTCTGCTGATCGCGGATGAGCCGACCACGGCCCTGGACGTCACGGTGCAGGACGGCGTGCTCGCGCTGCTCGAGCGTCTGGTCGCCGACCGCGGGATGGCACTGCTGTTCATCAGTCACGACCTCGCGGTGATCTCCCGTATGGCCGAGCGCGTGATCGTGCTGCGCCAGGGTTCGATGATCGAGCAGGGGACGGTGCCCTCGGTGCTCACCGAGCCCGCGCACCCGTACACGGCGCAGCTGATCGGCAGTGCACGCATCCTCGACACGGCCCTCGACGCGGGTCCGCGGGACGAAGGGGGTGCGCGATGAGCGTGCTGGAGCTTCGCGCAGCTGGGTTCGCGTACGGGTCGCAGACGGTCCTCGAGGACGTGTCGCTCTCCGTCGATGCCGGTGAGTCCGTCGGGCTGGTGGGCGAGTCGGGTGCGGGCAAGTCCACGATCCTGCGCCTGCTGCTGGGGCTGTCACGTCCGCGCGACGGCGAGGTGCGCTTCGACGACGCGCCTCTCGCCCTGCGCGATCGCGCGCTCATGCGGCGGTTCCGCGCGAGCGTGCAGCCCGTCTTCCAAGACCCGTACTCGTCGCTCGATCCCCGCCAGCGCATCGATCGGATCGTCGGGGAGCCGCTGCGCTCGCTGGACCTCGCGTCGGGAGCGGATGCGGCTGCCCGCGTCGCCGAGTCGGTCGCCGCGGTGGGGCTGTCCCCGGACACCCTCGAGCGCTATCCGCACGAGTTCTCGGGCGGCCAGCGCCAGCGCATCGCGATCGCCCGGGCGATCGTGTCGCGTCCGCGCGTGCTCCTCGCCGACGAGCCGGTGAGCGCGCTGGATGTGACCACGCGCGTGCAGGTCATCGAGCTGCTCGCTCGCCTGCGCGAGGAGACGGGCCTCGCGCTGGTGATGGTCTCGCACGACCTCGGTGCCGTCGCCGCCCTGTGCGAGCGGACGGTGGTGCTGCAGCACGGCCGCGTCGTGGAGGAGGCGCCGACCGCCCGCATCCTCACCGCCGCCGAGACCCCCTACGCCCGCGAACTGGTCGCCGCGGTCCCCCGCCTCCCCCGCTGACCCCGCTCACCGGTCTCCCCTTTGCCCGAGTTGCGTCGCAGTTGCGCAAACGCCACACTTTTGCGCACCCGCGCCTGAGAACAACTGTGGCGGGTGCGCAGAAGCGTGGCAGTTCGCATCCGGCGACCGCCCCCACCGCACCCCGCGACCCGGGGCACCCTGGCCGGATCCACGAGGGCCACACCGCTAATCCCATGCGCACGGATACGCTGACTGCATGCGTGCCCGACTCCTCGCTCTCCCCCTCGCCGTCGCCGCCCTCGCCCTCCTTGCCGGGTGCGCGAGCGCGGCCCCCGCCCCCGCCCTCACCGCCCAGAGCACGGCCCCGTCTGCTGCAACAGAGACGGCCGGTACCTGCACCTACTCCGCCGGTGGCGCCGCCGCACGCGACGTGACCGCACCGCCGACCGAGCCCGCGGTCACCGGCACCGTCGCGGTGACGCTGCAGACCTCCGCGGGCGACATCCCGATCAGCATGGATGCGGACCGCACCCCCTGCACGGTGAACAGCTTCGTCTCCCTCGCCACCCAGGGGTACTACACCGACACGAACTGCCACCGCCTCACGACCTCCGGCATCTTCGTCCTGCAGTGCGGCGATCCCACCGCGACCGGAATGGGCGGACCCGGCTACCGCTATGGCGACGAGCTCGACGGATCCGAGACGTACCCCGCCGGAACCGTCGCCATGGCCAACGCCGGCCCCGGCACGAACGGCTCGCAGTTCTTCCTCGTCTACGAGGACACCCGCCTGGATCCGGACTACACGGTGTTCGGCCAGATGGATACGGCCGGCATCGCCGTCGTGCAGCAGATCGCGGCGGCCGGGACCGACAGCGGCGGCGCCGACGGAAAGCCCAAGACCCCGGTCACCATCACGGGCGTGACCGTCGGCTGAGCGCGACCGCCGGGTCCATCCAGCGTCGAGCGAGCATCCTTTCGCCGACCGAGCATCCGATCGAATGCGCACTCGACGAATGTGTGCTCATTCGGCGAGTGGTCTCTGGCGGGCGCGCTCAGTGCTTCGTGAAGGTGTCGGTGATGTCGTGCCAGGCGTACACGCCGGTCGGCTGCTCGCCGTGCGCGAAGTCGATCAGGATGCGGCGGGCGTCATCGACGCCGAGCAGCTCGTTCGCGAGGATCGTCTGGCTCGCGTGGAACCGTGCCAGCCGCACATCGGGTCCGGACGTGTCGGGATCCGTCGCCGCCACCCCGTGCCAGAAGCCGCGGATGCGGGCCAGGCCCCGACGGCGGCGACGCCACTCGACCGTCAGCCCAGCGCGGCCGCCGGCCGTCTGCGCGTAATCATCCGACGACGACTCGAGGATGACGTAGCCGGGTCCGTTGACGTCGTCGATCCAGCTCACGGCGGCGGCGATGAGCGCGTCAGACGGGGCCTCGTGCGTGCCGAGCGTCTCGGTGCGCAGGACGAGTCCCGGATGCGGCGCGTCCTCGAAGCTCTCGGTCGGCGGCCACCACACCCGGTCGGCTGCGGTGCTGTACGCCCAGACGGCCAGCGAGTGGCGCGCAGCGGTCGCCCAGACGAGCGGCTCGAGCTCATCGGCCGCATCCCACGCGCAGTGCAGGATCGCCGTCTGTCCGGCCGGCCCGTAGTCGGCGTAACGACCGCCGGGAGGCAACTCTTCCGGCGCGTCCTCGTAGCCGCGGAAGCTCTGACGCATCTCGCGTTCCCAGGCGGCGATGGATGCGGCCGGTGCGGTCCCGATCTGCGCGTCGAACCACTCCTGCAATCGGTGCACATCCCGCGGCGCACCCGCGGGATCGAACACGGCGATATCGAACGACATGGACTCCCCCTGATCCTCGCCGCCCAGTCTTGCGCTCGGCGCGGCCGCAGGCGAGTTGTCCACAACACCCGGCGGCACGGGCCGCATCCGTCGGCTCAGTAGAATCGAGAGCATGTCCAAGGTCCTGCAGTCCCTGCCCGTCGGCGAGCGCGTCGGCATCGCGTTCTCCGGAGGCCTCGACACCTCCGTCGCCGTCGCGTGGATGCGCGACAAGGGCGCCGTACCCTGCACCTACACGGGAGACCTCGGCCAGCCCGATGAGGACGACATCGCCTCGATCCCGGGCCGTGCGCTGCAGTACGGCGCGGAGGTCTCGCGCCTGGTCGACTGCAAGACCGCGCTGGTCGAGGAGGGCTTCGTGGCGCTCGCCTGCGGTGCCTTCCACATCCGCAGCGGCGGACGCACCTACTTCAACACGACGCCCCTCGGCCGTGCGGTGACGGGGACCCTCCTGGTTCGCGCCATGAAGGAGGACGGCGTCGACATCTGGGGCGACGGCTCCACCTACAAGGGCAACGACATCGAGCGGTTCTACCGCTACGGTCTGCTCGCCAACCCGGCACTGCGCATCTACAAGCCGTGGCTGGATGCGGACTTCGTCACCGAGCTGGGTGGCCGCAAGGAGATGAGCGAGTGGCTCGTCGCGCATGACTTCCCGTACCGTGACAGCGCCGAGAAGGCGTACTCGACCGACGCGAACATCTGGGGCGCGACGCACGAGGCCAAGACGCTCGAGCACCTCGACGTGTCGCTGGAGACCGTGGAGCCCATCATGGGCGTGCGGTTCTGGGATCCGGCCGTCGAGATCGCCACGGAGGACGTGACGGTCACCTTCGAGCGCGGCCGCCCCGTCGCCCTCAACGGCGTCGAGTACACCGATCCGGTCGAGCTCGTGTTCGAGGCGAACCGCATCGGCGGGCGTCACGGCCTGGGCATGAGCGACCAGATCGAGAACCGCATCATCGAGGCCAAGTCGCGCGGCATCTACGAGGCGCCCGGCATGGCCCTGCTGTTCATCGCCTACGAGCGTCTCGTCAACGCCATTCTCAACGAGGACACCCTCGCGACCTACCACGAGCAGGGACGTCGTCTCGGTCGCCTGATGTACGAGGGGCGCTGGCTGGAGCCGCAGTCGCTCATGCTGCGCGAGTCGATCCAGAAGTGGGTCGGATCCTCCATCACGGGCGAGGTGACCCTGCGTCTGCGCCGCGGCGAGGACTACTCGGTGCTCGACACGACCGCTCCCCACATGTCCTACGGACCGGAGAAGCTGTCGATGGAGCGCGTGGGCGACGCGGCGTTCGGGCCCACCGACCGCATCGGCCAGCTCACGATGCGCAACCTCGACATCCAGGACTCCCGCGCACGTCTCGAGCAGTACGCGGGTCTGGGGCTCATCGGCGGCGCGACCGGCGCGCTGATGGGCGAGCTGCGACGCGGTGCCGCGGATGAGATCGTCGAGCACGCGGAGCCCTACGACGCCGAGCGCGAGGATCTCGCCGAGGCGACGGATGCGGTCAACGAGGCGTCCGCTTTCGACTCCGGAACCGACTGAGCGAAAAACTGCACACCAGTGTGCAGTTTTGGGCGTAGACTTCTCGTCATGCCCACCGCTGTTTCGTCGCGCCCTGACGCCCTGCGCAACCGCGCGGCGCTCGTCGAGGCCGCCACTTCTCTGATCGCGCGCGACCCGCACGCTTCCATCGCCTCGATCGCCGAGGCTGCAGGCGTCAGCCGCCGTGCCGTGTACGGCCACTTCCCCGACCGCGGCGCCCTCGTGGCCGAGCTCGTCCGCTCCGGCGCCGAGCGTTTCAACGTCCTCGCTGCCGAGACGATCACCGACGAGCCGGCGCCTCTCGCCCTCGCTCGCCTGACGGCCCGCCTGTGGGATGAGGCCGCGCAGGTACAGGTCGCCGCATCCCTCGCGCTCGACGACGCGCACATCGAGCAGACCGCCTACATCCTCGCCCCCGTGCGGCGCCGCCTGATGGCGATCGTGCGCGAGGGACAGGATGCCGAGACGCTGCGCACCGACCTGACCGCGGCGACGCTCGCGCGACTCATCGAGGAGGCGGCGCGCATGGTGATCACCCGGATCGATGCGGCGAGTTCGCACGCGCGCGGCCTCGCGGCGCGTACCGTGCTCAGTATCGCCGGACTCTCCTGGCGCGAGACGGACGCACTGCTCGAGACCCACCCCGAGCTCGCGGAGGAGGACTGATGCGCGTCGAGGCGATCACCGTCAGCAAGGGGCGCGGCGGCCAGGCACTGGCGCCCGTGTCGCTCGCTTACGAGAGCGGGAGCGCGAGACTCGCGACCGCGGAGACCGAGCAGCGCCCCACGGTTCTGGGACTCATCGCGAGCGGGCGGATGCGGCCCGACACGGGCGTGGTCCTGATCGGCGGCGCGGAGGACGACTCCGCGGTACGTCGCAAGGTCGCCCTCGTCGACGCGCCCGACGTGTCGGATCCCGCTCCCAACGTCACGGTGTTCACGGTCGTCTCCGAGGAGCTCATGTTCGCGGGGCGCCCTTCGAACCCGATCGCGACCAAGGCGTGGCTCACCGAGGCCGGCCTGCTGGAGATCTCGCGCACCCCCATCGCCGACGTCGCTCCCGCCGATCGGTTGCGCATCCTGCTGGAGCTCAGCGTGCTGCGTCCGGATGTGGAGGCCCTCGTCCTCGTCTCCCCCGACCGACACGGCGGCGATCCGCGCGTGTGGTGGGAGCTCGCGGAGGAGTTCGCCGGCCGCGGACTCGCCGTGCTGGTGATCGCCGGCCAGGCGGCCGGTGCGGTTCTCGCGGGCCGCGCCGAGCGGGCCGAGATGGATGAGACGGAGGTGGCGCGATGAAGGTTCCCGCGATGATCACGGCGGAGCTGCGCCGACTGACGTCCACGAAGATGTCGGTCATCGCCCTGATCGCCCTCATGTGCGTGCCGGTGCTCTACGGCGGCCTGTACCTGTGGGCCAACCAGGATCCGTACGGCCGCCTCGACCAGGTGCCCGTCGGTCTCGTCGTGCTGGATGCGGGCGTGACCGAGAACGGCGAGACCACGAACTACGGCGACGAGGTCGCGGACAACCTCGTGAAGGACGGCACGTTCGACTGGCAGCGGATGAGCGCCGAGGGCGCCCAGGACGCCCTGAAGCACGGGGCGGTGGACTTCACCGTCACGATCCCCGCCGACTTCTCCGACGCCCTGCAGTCGGCCGCCGGGACCTCGCCGCGCCAGGCGGGGCTGGAGCTGTCGACCAACGACGCGAACAACTACCTCGCCTCCACGATCGGCTCCCAGGCGATCGAGAAGATCCGCGCCTCGGTGGCCAAGCTGGTCGGCACCCAGGCCGCGAGCCGTCTGTTGACGGCGATCAGCGACATCCGTGGCAATCTCGTCACCGCGGCCGACGGCGCCTCCCAGCTCGCCGACGGCGCCGCATCCGCTCTGGCAGGATCCCAGAGGCTCGGCGACGGCGCCTCCCAGCTCGCCGACGGGACGGCCCAGCTATCCTCCGGCGCCTCCCAGCTCGCCGGCGGAGCGTCGCAGCTCGCCGACGGCGCGAGCCAGGTGGCGGCGGGCACGGCGACGCTCGACGGATACGCCGACCGCGCGGCCTCGGCATCGCAGGGCCTGGTGAACGATCTGCCCGCCATCCGCTCCGCGATCGCCGACGAGCTCGCCGCGCGCGGGCTCACTCCCGACGAGATCGACGCCGTGCTCGCGCGACTCGACACCCTCGGCGGCGACGTGTCGTCCGCGAACGACCGGGTGCAGTCCGCCGTGAGTCAGATCGACCGGCTGAACGCCGGCGCCGCGCAGGTGTCGCAGGGAGCGGCGAGTCTCGCGAGCGGAGCCGCGCAGCTCGCCGACGGCGCCGCATCCGCGGCCGACGGTGCGGCCGCGCTCCGCGACGGCACCGGCACGCTCACCTCTGGTCTGTCCCAGCTGGACGACGGCGCGAAGCAGCTCTCGAGCGGGCTCGCCGACGGCGTGGCGCAGATCCCCGACTCCGACGCGGCGCTGCGCGAAAAGCAGGCCGACACGATCGCCGATCCGGTGGATGTGGAATCGAGCAAGGTCGCGGCGGCGGCGGACTACGGCGCGGGGCTCGCCCCCTTCTTCGCCTCGCTCGCGGGCTGGATCGGCATCTACGCGCTCTTCCTGATCGTGAAGCCGATCTCGCGCCGGGCGATCACGGCGCTGCACTCCCCCGTCCGCATCACCCTGGCGGGGTGGCTGACACCGGGACTTCTGGGCGGCATCCAGATGATCGCGTTGTTCGGCGTGCTGTCGCTCGCACTCGGCTTCACGTTCGCGAACCCGCTCGCGACGCTCGGCATCATGGTGCTCGCCTCGCTGACGTACGCGGCGATCATCCTGGCGCTGAACGTGTGGTTCGGGTCGGTCGGCCAGTTCCTGGGTCTCGTGCTCATGGTCCTGCAGCTCGTGACGGCGGGCGGGACGTTCCCGTGGCAGACGCTCCCCGCACCGCTGACGGGGCTGCATCACGTGCTGCCGATGGGCTTCGTCGTCGACGCGATGAGACAGCTCATGTACGGCGGCGACATCGCCCGGATCGGCAGCGACATCACCGTGCTCCTCACCTGGATGCTGGGCGCCCTGGTGCTCGCCGCGCTCGGCGTCACACGGATGACGCACAAGCGCACCCTCCGCGACCTGGCCCCCTCCCTCATCGGCTAAGCCCCGCATCCGCCCGCCCTCAGCCCCCAGGGCCGAGGGCGGGACGGATGCGGGTGCATACACCGCACGCCCAGGGTCCTGCCACGGTTCGTCCAGAAAGCCCCCCTACCGTGTGCAGGTCGCCCGCGAGCCCGAACTCGCACGGCGGCAGCCCCGACGACGGGGCGTGTCCACCCTGCTGGCGCAGCGCGTGATCGTCCCCGACGTCCCTCGCGTCCGCGCGTTCTCCGTGCCCCGCGTCAGGCAGGCCGCTTGACCCTGGAGCCATATGCCCCGCTTTCGTCGCGCCCTGTTGAGCGCTGCCGCCCTCGTGGTGGCCGTCCCCCTCCTTCTTCCCACGGCAGCGTTCGCAGCCTCCGACGACGCGGCTCCCACGCCGACCCCGTCGGCCTCCACCCCTCCCGCCGATCCCGCACCGCGCGCGATCGACCTCGATGCGTCGCTCTACCTCACGCTGGCGCGCTCCGTCTCCGCTTCGGCGGTCGGGAAGGCCGACACCACGACGCTCGACAAGGAGATCGCCCGATTGAGCTCGTCCCCAGAGCTCTCGGATGCGGTCGCCGAAGCGTCCATCACCGTGCTGCGTGATGCGACATCTCGCGTCACCGCCGAGCGGGATGCCTACGACGCCCGTGTCGCCGCCGAGCAGCAGGCCGCTGCCGAGGCGGCTGCTGCGGCGCTCGCGCAGGCCAACACGCCCGACGGCGCTCGTGCTGCGGCCCGCACGATGGCGGCTGAGACCTACGGCTGGGGCGACGATCAGTTCTCGTGCCTCGAGTCCCTGTGGCAGCGCGAGTCGAGTTGGAACTACCAGGCCTACAACGACGGCAGTGGCGCGACCGGCATCCCGCAGGCGCTGCCCGGATCGAAGATGGCCTCGGCCGGCGATGACTGGCAGACCTCCGCGATCACGCAGATCCGCTGGGGCTTGGACTACATCGACCGTGCCTACGGCACGCCGTGCGCGGCGTGGGGCCATTCGCAGGCCACGAGCTGGTACTGAGAACGCGAACGACGAAGGGGCACCCGCATCGCGCGGGTGCCCCTTCGTCGTTCCGGCGTCAGAGCGCGGCGCGGAGCCCCTCGACGAGCGACGTCGTCGGGCGGCCGATGAGCTGCGACAGCGTGCGGTCCTGGGAGTCGAGAGCGCCCGCGGCGATTCCCGCGTCCAGCGCGGCGACGAAGCCGGCCGTGCCCTCATCCAGCCCCGCACCCCGCAGAGCCTCGAGCAGATGCTCCTCGGACAGAGCCACATACGTCACGTCGCGCCCGTGGATCTCCGCTGCGGCGGCGGCGAGATCGGCGTAGCCGAACGCCACGTCACCGGCGAGCTCGAGCACGCGCCCGAGGTAGGCGTCGTCCGTCGCGACGACCGCGGCCGCCTCGGCGAAGTCCGCGCGGGCGGCGGCCGCGACCTTCCCGTCGGCGACGGCGGCGGCGATCACGCCCGATTCAGCGGCGCGGGCCACATCCTGCGCGTAGTTCTCGATGTACCAGTTGTTGCGGAGGATCGTGTGGGGCAGGCCGGATGCGGCGAGCGCCTCCTCCGTCGCGACGTGCTCCGCAGCCAGCGGCAGCGGGCTCGTCGTCGCGTGGTAGAGGCTCGTGTAGACCAGCCCTCCGACCTTCGCGGCCACGGCGGCGTCGATGACCGCCTGGTGCTGGGCGAGACGCTTGCCCACCTCGGAGCCCGAGACGAGCACGACGCGGTCGATCCCGGCGAATGCGGCGTCGAGGGTTTCGGGTGCGTCGTAGTCGACGACGGCGGTGCGCACGCCGCGCTCGGCGAGGTCGGCGACCTTGTCGAGGCTGCGGGAGCCTGCGACGACGTCGGATGCGGCGACGCCGCGGGCGAGCAGGCTTTCGACGATGAGGCGGCCGAGGTGTCCGCTGGCGGCGGTGACGAGAACGGTCATGGGGTGTCCTTTCGATCCGGTACGTGGGGGTAAGCCCACCTTCCGCCTGAGACATTCCCTTTGTCAGGTACCCACTTTGGAGTAAGGTACCCACGTCATGGTGAGTTTTGTGAAATTACAGGCCCTGCCCGGGGGATTGTTCACCCACGCGTGCCCCACGAGAACGGTGCTCGACCACGTGATGAGTCGCTGGGGCGTGCTCGTTCTCTCGGCGCTCGTAGGCGGAACGCTCCGCTGGAGCGAGCTGCGCCGCGCCGTCGACGGCATCAGCGAGAAGATGCTCGCATCGACGCTGCGTCAGCTCACCGCGGACGGCTTCGTGGAGCGGGAGTCGTTTCCCACGGTGCCGCCCCACGTCGAGTACCGGTTGACTGATCGGGGCCGGGACCTCATGGCGCGCATGCTGCCGCTGCTGGAGTGGATCGCCACGAACGCCGACGAGATCGTGGCGGGGGATCCTGCCGCGATCTAGGTTGCCGTGGGCGCGTCGCCCCCGATGACAAGTTCGGCGTGGAGGAGTCGGCGCAACGCGAGGATCACGGGTTCGTACAGTGCAGTGCCCAGTACGGCATAGGCCACCGCCTCCCCCCGATCCATGTCTGACAGAGGCATGAGCTCAGCAGCGGCCAGCTGGCGAAGCGGTGCGATGTAGCGGGCAGCGATCTCCTCGTTCCACGGGAGCCCGGCCGCCTGCACTGCCGCGGCCGCCGCGTCCAGCTGCTGCACCGCCGGGTAGTCCTCGGGCACCTGAATCCCGAGCCTCCTCGCCTCCCCCGAGTGCGTCACCGGGTCGTCCGTCGCGGGAGTCATGGTCGCCACCGCACGACCCATCGCCGCGACCGGGTCCACCCCGTCGTCGAGCACTTCGAGCACGGCCCTCGCCTGCGCGAGGGACATGGCCGCGGCACCGGTCAGCGCGCCGATGAGCCGCACCCGGTCGACATGTCTCTCGTCGTATACGGCTTGATTCGGCGCCGTCGTACGACCGCGCAGCAGCCCCTCCCGCACATAGAACTTGAGTGTGGGCAGTGGGACGTTCGTGCGCTCTGCGAGTTCGGAGATTCTCATCCGCTCCTCCTTGTAACGGATAGTATCACTCGCTATAACGGAGAGTACTACTATCCGTTAGGACTCCCCGCATGGTCTTCCTCACCACCGCATGCACCGTCGCGCTCGCGCTTGCACTCCATCTGCTCCGCACTCCCGGCTTCATCGACCCCGTCTCCGTCCCCGTTGCCGGGCTCGTCGTCATGTGCGCGATGGCCATCATCGGACGACTCCTGCGGACCACGCGCACCCAGCTGATCGCGATGGTTCCCCGCTCCATCCCGCGCCCCGAGGTCGTCGTATGGATCTCGGCGGCATGCGAGCTCGCCGCGGCCGTCGGTCTGCTGGTCGCACCGCTCCGGCTGGCCAGTGCCGTGGCGCTCGCACTGTTCCTCGTGGTCGTCTTCCCCGCGAACGTGCGCGCAGCGCATCTGGCGGGAGATACCGACGGCACATTCGCCCGACGCATCGCGGTGCGCGGCGCCAAGCAAGCCCTGTTCATCGCTTTGTGCGTCTGGGTCGTGGCCCTCAACGTCTGAGCCGGTCAGCGCGGATCGGGATCCTTGTCGCGCAGCTCGTCGACGTACATGGCCTCTTCGTCCAGCGTGCGGTTGCGGTAGGCCTGTCGGCCCACCATGTGCGCCGACAGCGGTGCCGTCGCGAGCTGGATGAGGGCGATCGGGATGAGGAAGGCCACCGCGGCCCAGCTGCGGACCGACAACGCGACCGCCAGGCAGATCAGCAGGAAGCCGAGCACCTGTGGCTTGGTCGCCGCGTGGAGACGCGTCGGGACGTCGTGGAATCGCAGCAGGCCGATCGCCGCCGTGAGGCACAGGAGCGCGCCGATGAGGATCAGCACCAGGGCCGTGGTGTCGAGGACGGCGTCGATCGGGAACCCCGCATCCGTCTGGACGTGCGCGATCATCGCTGGTTCGCATCCTTCCTCGCGACGAACCGCGCGATCGAGATGGATCCGAACACACCGATCGCGGCGATCACCAGCAGCACCGGCAGTGTGCGGGTGTGATGGTTGATCGCCATCTCGGCGCCCAGGACGCACATGACCTCGGTCAGCAGCACGTCGCTGGCGACCGCCCGGTCGAGGATCGAGGGCCCCGTGATGACGCGCCAGAGCGTGAGCAGGGCGGCCACGGCGAAGACGATGTAGATCGCCACGAGCAGTGGGTTCATCGGCTGGCCTCCTTCGCCTCGGCCTGGCCCGTGCGGGCCGGCGTCACCTGCGCGAGCTGTGCGCGCGAGCCGACCGCGCGCACGATCCGCCGCTCCCACCGCTGCACCTGACGTCGCTGCGCCTCGACGTCCGCGTCCGAGCTCACGCCGATGACGTGCAGGTAGAGCACGCTCTCGTCGCGGTCGATGTCGATCACGAGCGATCCCGGGATGAGGGATGCGGTGACGGCGGTGTGCGCGAGGATCAGCTCGTCATTCGTGGCGAGCGGCACCGCGATCACCGCGACCCCCGGATAGCGCCGCGGGTTCACGACCTGCCAGGCGACGAGCAACGAGCCCTTGACGAGCGCGCCGAGGAAGGCGAGCACGAAGACCAAGCCGTACCAGAGGTTGACGCGGCCGGACAGCTCCACCGGAGGCAACCGGAAGACGCGGGTGACCAGGATCGCCGCCACGAGTCCGGTCAGGAACGCGATGACCGTGAACTGACCCCACAGCAGCATCCACAGGGCGACGAGCCACAGGAAGAACGGCAGTTGCCGCCAGGTCTGGGCGATGAGTCCCTTGGGGCCGCGGAGGTGTCGGATCACTGATCGACCTCCCCGGACTGCGTCTCCAGCTGCACGAGCTGCACGGGCTGCAGCAGCGCGTCGCCGATGCGGGTGCACATGTCGTAGAGAGGCCCGGCGAACACCGTGAGGGCGACCGTCACGGCGACCATGCCCGCGGTGGCCGCAGTCATGACACGCGGGATGACGCGGCGTTCGGTCTGGATGCCGGCGGCCGGCGCGTTGCCCAGATACTCGACGCGCGCCTCGACCTCGGGCTCCTCCGTGTCGTCCTCGCGCCAGAAGCCGAGGTTCCAGGCGCGCATGAGCGCGTACAGCGTGAGCAGCGACGTGACGATACCGGCCACGATCAGAACCATCATGAGCGGGGTTCCCACCTGGGCTGCGGCGTCGAAGAGTCCGTACTTGCCGATGAACCCCGAGAACGGGGGGAGACCGCCCAGGTTCACCGCGGGGATGAAGTACAGCACCGCGATCACGGGAGCTGCGCGCATGAGCCCCTTCAGCTTGAGGATGGAGGTGCTGCCGGCCCGGCGCTCGATGAGTCCGACGGCGAGGAACAGGGTCGTCTGCACCACGATGTGGTGGACCATGTAGTAGATCGTCGCGCCGATCGCCGCGGGGGTCGCGATCGCGAGCCCGAACACCATGTAGCCCACGTGGCTCACGAGCGTGAACGAGAGGATCCTCTTGAGCTCCGCCTGGGCGACCGCGCCGAGGACACCGACGATCATCGTGGCGAGGGCGACGATCAGCAGCAGGACGTTCACGTTGCTGTCGGGGAACAGCTGCGTCTCGGTGCGGATGAGCG
Source organism: Microbacterium sp. RG1 (assembly GCF_005347485.1). Lineage (NCBI taxonomy): Bacteria > Bacillati > Actinomycetota > Actinomycetes > Micrococcales > Microbacteriaceae > Microbacterium > Microbacterium sp. RG1. The sequence goes on from NZ_CP034121.1 coordinate 2,533,332, forward strand.
CGTAGACGCCGACTTTGGTCAGCAAGCCCGCGAACACGGCCGTGACGGGCGCGGGGGCGGTCGGGTAGGAGTCGGGCAGCCAGAACGACAGAGGGAAGACGGCCGCCTTGATGCTGAAGGCCAGCAGCAGCATGAGGTGGAGCGTGAGCTGGACGTGCTGAGGCAGCTCCCCCATCCGCTCGGCGATCTGCGCCATGTTCACGGTGCCGAGGGCGCCGTAGATCATGGCGATCGAGGCCAGGAAGAGGATCGAGGAGACGAGCGAGACGACGATGTAGACGATGCCCGCACGGATGCGGGACTCGGTGCCGCCGAGGGTGATCAGCACGTAGGACGCGACGAGCAGGATCTCGAAGCCCACGTAGAGGTTGAAGAGGTCGCCCGCGATGAACGCGTTGAAGATCCCCGCCGCGAGGATGAGGTACGACGGGTGGAAGATCGAGACGGGGGTCTCGTCGTCTCCGTCGGCGGCGCCCTGGCCGACCGAGAAGAGCAGGACCGCGAGCAGCACGACACTCGAGACCACGACGAGCAGCGCCGCCAGTCGGTCGACGTACAGCACGATGCCGAACGGGATCGGCCAGCCGCCGACCGCGACCGCGAGAGGCTGTCCCGAGTCGACGACGACGAGAAGGACGGCCGCGATGGCCAGCACCGCGGTCAGGGTCGTGATCGAGACGGCGACCTGCACGCGCCGGCGCCGGCCGAACACGAGGGCGATGGCCGCACCGATGAGCGGCAGGGTGACCAGGAGGGGAACCAGTGCGTTCATCGCTCGCCCTCCTCGTTCTCATCGCGCCTGCTGGTCGGTCGGTCGGTCGGCGCGTCGTCTCGGATGCCGGGCACGTCGAGGCTGCCGAGCACCGTGATGGGAACGCTCGCCGCATCCACGAAGTCCGTCGTCGCATCGTCGGCGGTGAACTCGTCCTCCATCGCCTCTTCGTCTTGGGCGGCGCGACCGCGAAGGGCGATGTCCTCGACGTCGTCCTCCACGGTGTCGGCCTGGCCCAGCTGCCAGGAGCGGTAGATGAGCGCGAGCAGGAATGCCGAGACCGCGAAGGTGATCACGATCGCCGTCAGCGTGAGCGCCTGGGGGAGCGGGTCGGAGAACTGGGCCGAATCGGCGCCTTTCGCGAAGAAGGGCGCGGTTCCGGGGAAGCCCATCACGATGAGAAGCAGCAGGTTCGCGGCGTTGCCGAGCAGCAGGAAGCCGATCAGGACCCGCGTGAGACTCCGCTCGAGCATCGCGTACACACCGCACGCGAAGAGCACGGCCATCACGGCGATCAGGACGACGGAGACACTCATCGGGCACCCGCCCCCTGCTGCTCCAGTTGGAGCTTCTGGCGGTCGACCTCGGCGCCGAGGCTGCGGAGTACGTCGAGCACGAGTCCGATGACGACGAGGTACACGCCGATGTCGAAGATCGTCGACGTCACGAACTCGACGTGGCCGAGCACGGGGAGCGTCGCGTCGAACCAGGTGCTCGTGAGGGGGTCGACGCCGAAGAACAGCGGCACGACGGCGGTGCCGACGGCGAGCAGCATTCCCACGCCGAGCAGACGCCCCGCATCCGTCGGGGCTGCGGCACCGAGCTCGTAGCGGCCGCCGGCGACGTAGCGCATGACGAGCGCCATGCCCGCGATGAGACCGCCCGCGAACCCGCCGCCGGGAAGGTTGTGACCGGCGAACAGCACGTACAGCGACACGATGATGATCGAGTGGAAGAGGATCCGCACGACCACCTCGAGCAGGATCGAGCGGTTCTCCGGCTTGACCTTGGCCCCTCCCACGAGCCAGGCGCGACGGCCGCTCTCGCCCGCGCCCTGGGGGCGCAGACCCTCCGACGTCTCGAGCAGCGGACGTCGACGGGGGATGCGGGGAAGCGGCTTGGTGAAGTCCGAGAGGGTGTCGGCGCGGTGGGTGACGAACACGAGTGAGGCGACACCGGTGGCCGCCAGGATGAGCACCGACAGCTCGCCCATCGTGTCCCAGCCGCGGAGGTCGACGAGGGCGACGTTGACGACGTTGCGCCCGTGGCCCAGTTCGTAGGCGAGTTCCGGGAAGGCGAGCGAGATCGGCGCCTCGACGCGCGCGGAGGTCGCGACGATCGCGACGAAAGCCATCGTGAGGCCGACGGCTCCGGCGAGCACGGCGCGCGCGAGCGGCGCCACCGACGCGTTGTGGTCGCCCATCCGGGCCGGGATGCGCCGCAGCACGAGCGCGAAGGCGACCAGCGTGACGGTCTCGATGAGGATCTGCGTCAGAGCCAGATCGGGGGCGCCGCTCGTGGCGAAGAGCACGACCATGCCCAGGCCCGTGACCGAGACGAGCACGACACCCGTGTAGCGCTTGCGGGCACGCACCGCGATGATGCCCGCGACGATCATGATGGGGGCGACGAAGACCTGGGTGGGGGACTGCCAGGCATCCAGCTGCGCGCGCCACTCGGGAGCGGCGAACAGGGTGACGCCCTGGGAGACGACGAAGACGACGAAGATCGTGCCGACGTAGACGGGCAGCGAACCGCGCTGCGTGAGCGTCGTCGTCCACACCGAGACGCGTGCGATCAGACGCAGGACGGCGTTGTACGCGTCGGCGGCGGTGAACGGGAGGACGCGGCGACGCTCGGACCAGCGCACCTTCAGAGCGAACCAGAACAGGAACGCGCCCACCGCCAGCGTGCCGAGCGAGAGGAAGAGCGCGGGCTCGAACCCGTGCCACAGCGCCAGGTGAGTGGCCTTCTCGCCTGCGGGTGGGGCGAGCTCGGCGTATCGCGCGAACGCGGTGTCGACCCAGGGGGCCGCGAGCCCCGACACGAGAGTGAGACCGGAGAGGATGACGGGCGCCGCGAGGAAGCCGACCGGCGGGTCGGGCCACTCGGTGCGCTCTCGTGCGGTGCCGTCCGCATCCTTCTTGGTCCAGAAGGCGCCCCAGATGAAGCGGATGCCGTATGCGGCCGTCAGCGCCGATCCGATGAGGATGCCGATGAGCGCGACCATCGCCCACACCGATCCGTCGTCGAGGAATGCCGCGAGCGCGGACTCCTTCGCAACGAACCCGATGGTGGGGATGACTCCGGCCATGGAGGCGACCGCGATGATCGAGAAGGTCGCGAGCGTCGGCGCCTGCCGTCCCACGCCGGAGAGCTCGTTGATGTCGCGGGTGGACAGCTGGCGGTCGATGACGCCGACGACGAGGAACAGCGATGACTTGAACAGGGCGTGGCTCAGCAGGAGAGCGAGGCCCGCGAGGGCTGCCTCCCTCGTGCCGAAGCCGAGGACGACCGTCAGGAACCCGAGCTGGCTCACCGTGCCGAAGGCGAGGATGCGCTTGAGGTCGGATTCGCGCAGGGCCTGCACGCCGCCGAGCAGCATCGTGAACACGCCGAGGCACACGATGATCGGACGCCAGGGATCGGCCTCCGCGTAGACGGGCGCGAAGCGGGCGATCAGATAGATGCCGGCCTTGACCATCGCCGCCGCGTGGAGGTAGGCGCTCACGGGCGTGGGCGCGGCCATCGCGCCGGGGAGCCAGAAGTGGAAGGGGAAGATCGCCGACTTGCTGAGGGCTCCGACCAGAAGCAGGACGAGGGCGGCGTTGACGACGGGGCCCGTGGGAGCCTCGGCGAGGATCGTGGAGATGCTGGTGGTTCCGGCCTCCACGACGAACAACACGACGCCGATCAGCATGACCAGCCCGCCGAGCGTCGTGACGAGCAACGCCTGGAGTGCCGCACGGCGGCTGACGCCACGCGCGTGGTAGTAGCCGATCAGCAGATACGAGAGGACGCTCGTGATCTCCCACAGCATGACCAGCACGACGATGTCGTCGGTGAGGACGAGTCCGTACATGGCTCCGGCGAAGGCGAGGAGCACGGCGGAGAACTGGCCGAGGCCGTCGCGCTTGCCCGCGAAGTACCAGCGGCAGTAGAGCATCACCAGAGCGCCGACGCCGGTCACGATGAGCGTCAGCACCCAGCTGAGCATGTCCATCCGCATCGAGAGCTGGATACCGAGCGAGGGCATCCATTCGTATGTCTCGAAAGGAATGCTCCCCGACAGCACCTGCGGCGCCAGCCACAACGTGTGTCCGAAGGCGATGATCGGCAGCAGGGCCGCTACCGCGAACGCGCGTGCTCCGAGGCGGGAGACCAGCCAGGGGAGCAGGAGGGGGACGAGGGCGAACGCAGCGAGGAGTACCAGCAAACGCGGCCTCCTCGTGGTCGTCGGGGCTCCGTGGCAGGCGGAACCACTCAGGCGATCGGGGTGTCGCTCTCTATTCTACGGGGCGAATGAGGCGCCCGGCACCACGGGAGCCGAAACGGGTCCTGTCGTATTACCCGGACGGAACACAGAGGTCAGCAGGATGTCGGGGGGCACGACGCCCTCGAGCATCGCCGAGACGGCGATCCCCGCGGCACGCCCCTTCTCCGCCGCAGGCTGAACCATCGTGGTCAGGGTGAGGGGCGCGACACCGTCGACCGAAACGCCGTCGAACCCCGTGACGCTCACGTCCTCGGGCACGCGCAGCCCGGCATCGTGGACGGCTCGGATGATGCCCGCGGCCAACACGTCGCTCTGGGCGAGGATCGCCGTGGGTCGCGGGCCCGGCGCCGTCAGGATGGCGCGGCCGGCGGAATAGCCCTCATCGATGAGGCTCGCCCCCGCCGCGTACACACCGGCATCCTCGAACACGTCGAGGGCGCCTTCGAGACGTTCGCGGGTGACGTCGACGGTGATCTGGGAGGCCGCCTGCGGATCGAACCATCCCGTGCCGTGTGGCCCGCCGACGGGAAGCGCGACCACGACGACGCGTCGGTGGCCGAGCTCTCGCACGTGCCGGGCGATGACGGCCTGCGCGTCGCGGTTGTCCAGCCGGATGCGGGGGATCCCCTCACCCGCATCCCCTTCCACCACGACGACCGGGACCCCCCGGCGCTGCAGCACCTCGAGGTCGGAGCGCAGCCGCGTGCTGCAGCCGATGAGCACGAAGGCGTCGGCAGGGGCTGCGGGGAGGGCGGCGCCCCCCGATTCGTCGTCGCGGAGCAGGAGCAGGCCGCTGCCGCGCTCGGCGACGCCCTCGGCGAGGCCGTCGAGCATGATCGTCGTGACGGGATCGCGGAAGGCCGCGCGGAGCCGGTCGCCGATGACGACGCCCACGACGCCGGAGCGTCCGAGACGCAGGGATGCCGCTCGCGGATCGGGTCCGGCGTAGCCGAGCTCGGCGGCGGCGGCGAGCACACGCGAGCGGGTCGCGTCGGAGACCGCGGTCTTGCCGCTGAACACCACCGACGCGGTCGAGGCGGCGACTCCCGCCTGACGGGCGACGTCGGCGATGGTGGCACGGCGTGCGTTCATGGTCCCTCGATGCTAACCCCCCGCGTCGCGACAAGGATCGAATCGATTCGGTAAGGTGTGCGCATGGAAACAGTGCTGTCCCGTTCCCAGGTCGCGCGTTGGCGCACGGCCGTCTTCGCCATCTTCCTCGCGAGCGGTCTGAGCATCGCGACGTGGGCGTCCCGCGTGCCGGCGATCAAGACCGCGCTGGGTATCGACAACATCCAGGTCGGCATGCTGCTGCTGGGAATGGGCGTCGCCTCGATCCTGGGCCTCACGGCCAGCTCCGCGATCCTCGCGCGGTTCGGCGCTCGCAAGGGCATGCTCGGAGCGCTCCTCTTCGTCGTGCTCGGACTCGTGCTCATCGGCGTCGGCACCGACTACCTGCACACCTACGGGGTCGTGCTCGCGGGACTCGCGCTCTTCGGCTTCGGCAACGGCTCCCTCGACGTGATGATGAACGTCGAGGGCGCCGCGATCGAGAAGCAGACCGGCAAGACGATCCTGCCGCTGTTCCACGCCTTCTTCAGCTTCGGAACGGTCATCGGCGCGGGGCTCGGCACGGCCGCCGCCGCCATCGCGTTCAGCGTCGTGGCGCACACGGCGATCGTCGCCGTCGTCATCGCCGTCCTGGCCGTCGTGACGGCCTCCAACGTGCCGGTGCGCGACGTCGCGATGGACGTCGACGCGGATGATGCCCCGAAGGGATGGGGCGAGCGCATCCGTCTCGCGCTGAGCGCGTGGAAGGAGCCGCGCACGTACACGTTGGGAGTCATCATCCTCGGCATGGCGTTCGCCGAGGGCGGCGCGAACGACTGGCTCTCCCTCGCGGTCGTCGACGATCACGGTGCCGACCCGGCGCTCGGACCCGCCGCGCTGACGGTGTTCTCGGTGGCGATGACCGTGGTGCGCGTCTTCGGTGGACCGCTCGTCGATCGCTTCGGCCGCGTCGTCGTGCTGCGCTCGCTCGCCGTGACGGCGGCGGTCGGCCTCGTGCTGTTCATCGTCGCCCCGAACATGCCGCTCGTGTTCGTCGGCGCGGCGCTGTGGGGGATGGGCGCATCCCTCGGGTTCCCGCTGGGCATGTCGGCCGCGGCCGACGACCCGCAGCACGCGGCGGCGCGGGTGAGCGCGGCCGCCACGATCGGTTACGTCGCGTTCCTCTGCGGGCCGCCGATCCTCGGCTTCATCAGCGAGCACATCGGCCTGCTGAACACCCTGCTCATCATCGTGGGACTCATCGTGGCGTCGGGCTTCTTCTCGGGCGCCGCACGCCCGCTGGCCATCGCCTCCGACGAGAAGGCGCCGCGCGGTCACTGAGCGGCGTCACCCCGGGCGATCGCCACGGCGTGCGAACGGCTTTCCGCACCCAGCTTCGTCAGCACACTCGACACGTGCGTCTTCACCGTCGGCACGGAGATCTCCAGCAGCGCGGCGATCTGATGGTTGGAGCGCCCTTCCGAGAGGGCGGCGAGCACCTCACGCTCGCGCGGAGTGAGCGCGTCGAGCGCCGCAGCAGCGGGGGAGTGCTCCGGCCGCCGCGTCCGGCGGGCCAGCACCCGCCGGGTCACCCGAGGGTCGAGAACCCCGTCGCCGCGAGCGACGCTGTGCACCGCATCCACCAAGGCCGGCGCCGAAGCCGTCTTCAGCAGAAAACCGACGGCACCGGCGTCGAGCGCCGCGTCCACCAGCTCGTCCTCGTCGAAGCTCGTCAGCACGAGCACGTCGCTCGTGTCGTCTTCGCGGATGCGGCGGGTCGCCTCCACACCGTCCATGCCCGGCATCCGCAGGTCCATCAGCACGACGTCCGGCCGCAGGGCTCGCGCGTTGCGCACCGCCACCGCGCCATCGGCCGCCTCGCCGACCACCTCGACGCCGTGGGCGACGAGCATGATCCGCAATCCCTCGCGGATGGCGGCGTGGTCGTCGGCCAGGAGCACGCGAGGCGCGGTCATCCGGGCACCGCCGCCGGGATGCGGGCCTCGACACGCCATCCATCGGCACGGGGGCCGGCATCCAGCCGCCCGCCCAGGGCCTTCGCACGTTCGCGCAGCAGCTCGAGGCCCCAGCCGTTCCCGACGAGCCGAGCGGGCGGCGCGGATGCTCCGCGGGAGTCCACCCGCACGGACACCTCCCCGGCCTCCTCGACGAGACGGATGCGCACCTCGGCACCGGGCGCGTGACGGACGCAGTTCGCCAGCGACTCCTGCACGATGCGGGCGACGGCCTGGTCCACGGGCGTGCTGAGATCGGCGTCGAGGTCGTTCTCGAGCGACACCTCCAGTCCGGAGCGGCGAGCGGCCTCGGCGAGGTCGTCGATCGACGCGACGCCGGCCGGCGCCGCGATCTGCGTGCCGCCGTCGCGCAGCACGGCGATCATCGTGCGAAGCGTGTCGTGCGCCTGCCGCGACGAGTCGCGCACCGCCCGGAGCGCAGCGCGGTCGGCATCCGGATCCGGCGGCATCGACAGCGCCGCCTCGGAACGGATCGCCATCGCCGCGACGTGCCCGGCGACGACGTCGTGCAGCTCGCGCGCCATGGCGTCGCGTTCGCCCTGCACCGCCGCGTCCCGCTGCCGCGCACCCTCGCGTCGCGCGTCCTCCGCTTGGCGTCGATGCAGCGCGATGAGCTCCCGCGACTGCGCCACCGCCGTGCCGTACCAGTACCCCAGCCCGCCGAGCGCACCCAGCTGCAGAGCGACGAGGAAGGCGGCACGCGCGTCGCCGGTGATCCACCCGGCCGCGATCGACATGACCGCGACGACCGACACCGTCCCCACGAGGATCGGCCGACGGCGCTCCGTCTCGCGGGTGGCGACGTACAGCACGTCGACGGCGACGATGAGGGGAACCAGCCCGCCGAACACGAAGACGTCGACGGCCATGACGATCGCCGCGGCGATCAGCGCAGGGATCGGCCACCGGTCCCGCACGAGGACGAGTGCCACGGCGGCGAGCGCGGGAATCAACGCCCACCACGGAGAGGCGGCGGCGAACATACTCGGCACGATGGCGCCGGACACCGTGAGTCCAAGCGCGCCGGCGGCGAGCGCGATCAGCAGATAGGTGAGCGCGTCGGCGGGCCCCCTGTGCCGGCGCACCCAGCCGCGCAGCCGGGAGACCTCTGCTTCGCCCATGCCTTCATGCAAGCACAGGCATGCGCCTGCGGCATCCGTCGAAGGACGGAGGCGCCGGGGAGAGGGTGCGTCCTTCGCCCGATGTGCGGAGTCCACCACCGTCGAAGACTCGGAGCGTGGACCTCATTCCCGGCGCCCCCCTGCCGCTCACCCTGTTCGTGCTCGCCCTCGTCGACGGACTGAGCGTCGGCACGCTCGTCATCCCCCTGCTGCTCATGATCACGCCGGGCAAGGTGCGCGTCGGGCGTCACCTGCTCTACCTGTCGACGATCTCGATCTTCTACCTCGGGGTCGGCGTGCTGTTCCTGCTCGGGCTGATGAACGTCATCGACGTGGTCGGCGACTTCTTCTCCTCCACCGCGGGGGCGGTGGTGCGCCTGGTCGTCGGCGCGGCGCTGCTGATCGCCGCCTTCGTCATCCCCGCGAACGAGAAGCGGATGCGGGAGCGCCCCGACGCCGGTCCCGGGCGCATCGTCCGGTGGCGCGACCGGCTGGTCGCCGACGGGGTACCCGCGCGCACCGTCATCGCCGTGGCGATCGCGGCGGGAATCGTGGAGCTGGCGACGATGCTGCCGTATCTGATCGGCATGACGCTGCTGGCCGAGTCGCCGCTCGCACTCCCGGTGCAGGTGGGAGCCCTGGCCGCGTACTGCCTCGTCATGGTCCTGCCGGCGCTCGTACTGCTGGGTCTGCGAGTCGTCGCGGCGCGCCTGATCGAGCGCCCCCTCGAGCGACTCGCGGCATGGTTCGCGCGCACGGCCGGCGAGACCACATCGTGGATCCTCGGCGTCATCGGCTTCCTGCTCGCCCGTGCGGCGGCGACCGAGCTCGGCCTGTTCGATCTGCTGTGAACGTCGAAGACGGCCTCGACGGCAACTAGGCTCTTCGGGTGCGTCTCGTCATCGCCCGCTGCTCCGTGGACTACACCGGCCGCCTCAACGCCCACCTTCCCCTCGCGACTCGCCTCCTCGTCCACAAGGGCGACGGCAGTCTCCTCGTGCACTCCGACGGCGGCTCCTACAAGCCCCTGAACTGGATGAGCCCGCCGTGCTCGTTGGCCGTGGAGGAGCCCGACGAGGATGCGGCGAGCGCCGGCGTCATCGAGCAGTGGCGCGTCACACACGCCAAGACCGGCGACGCGCTGCTCGTGCGCCTCTACGAGGTGATCCACGACTCCAGCCACGAGCTCGGCGTGGACCCGGGCCTGCAGAAGGACGGCGTGGAGGCCGACCTGCAGCGTCTGCTGGCCGAGCAGGTGGGGGTCATCGGCGAGCACCTCACCCTCGTGCGCCGCGAGTTCCCCACCGCCATCGGTCCCGTGGATCTCATGCTGCGCGATCCGGATGCGGCCACCGTCGTCGCCCTGGAGGGCGAGACCCCCCGTGCCCTGCACGTGGCCGTCGAGGTCAAGCGTCGAGCGGGCATCGACGCCGTCGAGCAGCTCACGCGCTACCTCGACCTGCTCAACCGCGACTCGCACCTGCGGCCCGTGCGCGGAGTGCTGGCGGCCCAGGCGTTCGCGCCGCAGGCACGCACCCTCGCGACCGACCGCGGCATCGACTGCGTCGTCCTGGACTACGAGGCCATGAAGGGCATCGACAGCGGTCTGCCGACCCTGTTCTGAGTCGCCCCGCCCCCCGCGACCCGCCCGGACGGGCTGACCCCTCGCCAACGCACGATAGCGTGGGAACCATGTCCGTCGGATCCCCGTTCTCCTGCATCCTCTGGGACGTCGACGGCACGCTCGTCGACGCATCCGATGGGATCCTGCGCCGCCTGACGATCACGCTTGAGCACTTCGGGCTTCCGGCGCCGACGCGCGCCGAGCTGGTGCACTGGATCGGACCTCCCCTGTACGAGTCCTTCCAGCACCACGCCGGAATGACGCCGGACGGCGCGACTGACGCGGTCACGTTCTACCGCGCGCTCGGCAAGGCCGACGGCTACACGACCGACGTCAAGCTGTACCCGGGGGTCAAGCAGATCGTCGACGACCTGGCCGCCGCGGGAATTCCTCAGGGCACGGCCAGCTCCAAGCCCGAGAACCAGGTGCAGGCCCTGATGCTGCACTTCGACCTCGCGGAGCACATGACGGCCATCACGGGCGCGACGCCCGATGAGAAGACGCTCGCGACCAAAGCCGACATCGTCGCCGAGGCGCTGCGCCGGATGCGGGCTGCCGGGGTCGACACCTCGCGCCCCGTGCTGATCGGCGACCGGCACCATGACGTGGACGGCGCGACCGCCAACGGCGTACCGGTGATCTTCGTGCGCTGGGGCTTCAGCTGGCCGCACGAGGCCGAGGGCGCCCAGGCCGTCGTCGACAACGCCGACGAACTCCACGCACTGCTGCTGGTCGACTCCGACGCCTGATCCCTTCGCGTCGCTATCGTGAGCGCATGACGACGGACGACGACGCCAGCCGACCGAGGCCCCGCGCCGCGATGCGGGTCGCACGCCGCATGCCCGCGACTCTCGTCCTGGTCGCCGCACTGCTGGTGACCGGGATCATCACCGGCGCGCTCTGGCATCCCTTCCATCGGAACCCGGGCATGGAGCTGTGGGCCTACGGTTGGCCCGCCCTCGAGGCCGGCCGCTGGTGGACACCGGTCACCGGCACCTTCATCGTCGGCCACCCGGGCCTCTACCTCTTCGCGGTGGCGAGCTTCGCGGGAATGGCGTACCTCGAGTTCCGCCGCGGCACACGCGTGGCGCTCGCCTACTTCACGATCGGCCAGCTGTTCGCGGTGCTGGCGGCGGCCCTTCTCGTCTGGACGCTCTCGCTGACCGGCTGGCCCTGGGCGCTCACGCAGGCGAGTGCTCTGGATGTCGGACCCTCCGGCGGCGCGTTCGCCGCCATCGCCGCGGCGGTGGGCCTCCTTCGCGCGCCGTGGCGCATGCGCGTCTGGTTGCTGCTTCTGGGCTACGTCTTCGTCACGATGCTGTTCTGGGGCAATCTCGACGACATCGAGCACCTGCTGGCGGTGGTCCTGGTGCTCTTCGTGGACCGGTCCCTGCGCCCGCAGCGCACGACCGTGCGGGAGCAGCGGCTCGTCGCCTTCCTCGCGCTCATCGTCCTCGCCGTCCTCGAGATGATCGTCTTCGTGGTCCCGACGGACGGCCCCTTCGGATCCACCACTCCCGGCTCGGGCTCGATCTGGGATGTGGCGATCGACGTGGTGGCGATCGCGCTCATCGCCAACGGGCTGCGACGCGGCCGTCGGTGGGCCTGGATCCTCGGGCTCCTGCTGACGGGCCTCAATCTTCTGTCGTTCGCTCTCCTCATCGCCCTGATCGCCCTGTCGAGCTGGACCGAAGCGGCGGACGTCCTTTCGGGCGATCCCTCGCTCTCGCTCGCGACCGGCGTGCTCTGGCTGCTCGTTCTCATCTACCTCGTCTGGGTGCGCGGCGCCTTCCGCGCGCGCCGGCGCACCCGCATCGGGCAGCCGCCCGCGCCGGATCAGACCGCACTGCGCGAACAGCTGCACCGCTTCGGCGGGGGGACGCTGTCATGGATGACGACCTGGGAGGGCAACCACTACGCCCGGGTGTCGGAGAGCATCGTCGCGTTCCAGAGTCGCGCCTCCGTCGCGCTGGTGCTCGCCGATCCGATCGGCCCGGAGGCAGACGCGCGCGCCGCCGTGTCGGCGTTCATCGACTCGGCCGAGCGCGCCGGCCTCGTGCCCTGTTTCTTCAGCGCGAGCGAACGGACCCGTGACGCGGTGCCCGAGAGCTGGCGCAGCCTCGTGGTGGCCGACGACACGATCGTGGACCTTCCCGGACTCGAGTTCACCGGCAAGGCCTGGAACGCCGTCCGCACCTCCTTCAACCGGGCGGGGCGCGAGGAGATGACGTTCCGACTCACGCGGCTCGCCGACGAACCGTGGGGGATCCGCGCCCAACTGCGCGCGATCTCCGAGAGCTGGGTGGGCGACAAGGGCCTCCCGGAGATGAGCTTCACCCTCGGCACCCTGACCGAGGCCGCCGACCCGGAGGTACGTCTCGCGCTCGCGATCTCACCCGCGGGCGATGTCGACGGGTTCCTGTCGTGGCTCCCCGTCTACGCGCCGGGCGGCGGCATCCACGGCTGGACGCTGGATCTCATGCGTCGGCGCGAGGGCGGCTTCGGTCCGGTGATGGAGTTCCTCATCGGCTCATCCGCCAAGGCGTTCTCCGAGGAGGGCGCGCAGATCATGTCGCTGTCGGGAGCGCCGCTCGCCCACGACTATCCGCCGGATGCGGGACTCATCGCCGAGCTGAGCGGCAAGCTCGCCGAGGCGCTGGAACCCGTCTACGGCTTCCAGTCACTGCATCGGTTCAAGGAGAAGTTCCACCCGCGCTACGAGACCATGTACCTGCTCTACCGCGACGAGAGCGACCTCACCCGCATCGGCCTCGGGCTCACGAGAGCCTTCCTGCCGACGGCGACGCTGCGTCAGTTCGCCGGAGCTGGTCTCGAACTCGTCCGCGGAACCTCCTGACGCGAACGCAAGAGGGACGGGATGCCAGGCATCCCGTCCCTCTTGTCGATTCGCGCCTCAGAGAGCGCGGATCTTCGCTGCCTGCAGACCCTTGGGGCCCTGCTCGACCTCGAACTCGACCCGCTGGTTCTCCTCGAGCGAGCGGTATCCGTTGCCGTCGATCGCGCTGAAGTGAGCGAAGACGTCCGCGCCCCCCTCATCGGGAGCGATGAACCCGAAACCCTTCTCGGAGTTGAACCACTTGACCGTACCCGTCGTGCTCATGCCTTGCCTTCTTGTGCGTCCGGCACCCTCTGCGCCAGTGACCTCCCACCGTAGCGGCGCGGAGCGGCCAGTGGGAAGAGTTGCAGATGGTGACGAAATCGTTGCACGGGCGACGCGGGCCGTTAACCATTCGACGCCCGGGCCGAGCTGAGCTCATAGGCCCGGGCGTCGACGGATCCCCCCGGATACGTCGCGCGGAGCGCGACAGCGATCACTCTACTGTGTCGCCGCCGAATCGCCACAGAGATTCCCCGGCGACAGGGCAAAACTCCGCGGTCGTTCCGCGGGCCGCGCCGTAGACTGGTCGCGCCATGGCCGACCACCCGACATCGCGGCCGCCGCGCCGTCGCCGGATGCTCGGAGACGAGGTCTTCGAGCTGCTCGGTCGCGCCATCCGCGACGGAAAGCTCGCCCCCGGACAGTCCCTGCGCGACGTGGAGCTGGCCGAGCGCTTCGGCATCTCGCGCACACCGGTACGCGAGGCGCTGCAGCGGCTGGAGCGCATCGGACTCGTGGAGATCTCCGCGAACCGGTTCACCCGCGTCACCGTGCCCACCGAACGCCTCGTCGCGGATACCCGCGCCTTCATCGTCGGCTTCACGGCAGAGGCCCTGCGTGCGGGACTGCCGACGTGCTCGGACGAACAGCTGACCCTCCTCGTCGCCGCCTACGACCGCATGCTCGCCACTCCCGTCGGCACAGGCGGGCACACCGAGGCATCGACCGCCTTCTTCCGGACGCTCTCGATGGCCACCGGCAACATCGTGCTCGGCCGATTCATCCGCGAGACGTCACTCACCCTCGAGCGGAATCTGCAGGGCTGGGCGTTCATCGACGTCACCTCCGACATGGGGCGCCGAGCCGGGGACGCCCTGCGGGGCGCCCTCGTCAGCCGCAACGCCGCGCGAGGCGATGCGATCCTGCGCTCGTATCACCGCCGACGGAGCCAATGAGAAAGGCCCCCTCCTGCTGGGGGGAGCGGAGGGGGCCGTGGAGCCCCTCGATTGGGGGAGGTGAAGGGCTCGTGCACTCAGAGTACCCCTGTCCCCCATATGGGGGACAAATCCGTGTCATCGCATAAGCAACACTCAGGTTCTTCTGCGACCGCCGTCAGGCCCAGTCGAGGGCGGACCGCCGCTGCCAATAGCTGTCCGGATCGACGGCGAACGACGGCATCGGGAGTGCGCCCGCCGGCGCGCTGCGCTCGGCTCCGCGACGCAGCTGGTCGTCGGTGGCGGCGCCGCTGAGCACGATGTCGGCCCACTCCTGACGACGAGCAACCGCGAATGCGTACTCGTCGACGGTGAGCGATGCGGTGCGCGCCGCATCCCTCACCACCGTCGGCGCGTGGGAGTCGCTCAGCCAGCCGTTGGCCAGCACCTCCTTCAGCACGACGGTCCACCCCGCATCGTGCGCCCGTGCGAGAGCGTGGCCCGCCGAGGGCTCGAACACGTTCCACGTGGACTGCACGACGGAGAAGAGGTCGCCGTGCTCCGCTCGCGCCCGGTCGATGACCTCGGCCTGGCGGGGCCCGCTCGTCGAGATGCCCACCCGGACTCCGGCGTCGCGGATCTCGCCGATCCGCTGCCGCAGCGCCGCGTCGGCGAGCGCGGGGGAGTCGGGCGTCACGGAGTGGATGAGATAGAAGTCCGGTCGGCCGCCGAGGGCGGCGAGCGTCTCGGGCCACTGCCGGTCGAGCATCGTGAGCGTGTGCTCCTTCCGCTCATGGACCCCGGCCGCGGGATCCCAGCCGCCGACGTACTCGTAACCCCACTTGGAGCCGATCGTCAACGACGCGCGGCGCTCGGGGTGCGCGGCGAGCCAGGAGCCGAGGAACTCCTCGGCCAGGCCATAGGAGCGCGCCGCATCCAGGTAGCGGATGCCGAGAGCCCACGCGGTGTCCAGGAGCGCGTGGACCCGGCTCCGAAGAGCGGCGACCGAGCGGGCCGCGGGGGTTCCGAGATCGTGTTCGCGATCGCTCGTGATGTAGGCGGGACGCCCCACGGCCGCGAGACCGAATCCGAGTTCCGCCGTGTGCGCTGACTCCTGCATGTGCCCATCCTCCGCGTCGCCGTCTCCAGTATCGGATGCGGCGCGCGAGGTGTGGTGGGCGCCGCCACCCGAGCGGCGCCCACCGAGGCCGCGGGCAGCGGTGTCAGCGATCCCGTCACGACCGCCCGACGCGGCGTGATGACGAGCTCTCCCCCCAAGGGACACCGCCGCATCCGCGGCAACCGTTCCAGACAACCCGATCGGATGCGGGCCGTCATCATCCGTATGGATGAAATGCCCTCGTCCTGCGGTCGGATCCGGGCGCCGCGCCGCGGCGACGGTCCACCATAGGATCGGCGGCGGAGAAGCCCCATCCCGACGAGACGAGAAGGCCGGCACCGGATGCGACCAGTCCCCCCATCCGTCGCCGACGCGTCGGTCGCGTCCTCCGGACCGTTCGCTCTCCTCGATCGCTGGCGCACGAGTGTGATCTTCGCGGCCATCATGTGCGTCGCGACGCTGGCGCAGGTGCTGGTCACGCCCCTCTCCGCTCTCGTCGACGTCGGAATGGCCTGGACGATTCCGCTGAGCCCCGCCGTCATGATCACGACGCTCACACTCGGGTGCATGCTCCAGTCGGCCGGCCTCGCGCTCAGCGCCCGGCGGCCGGTCCTGGCTCTCACGGCGACGATCGCCGTCTACGTGGCGCTGCTGTTCGTCACCGATGCCCCGACGTGGCTCGCCGCCATGCAACTGGTGATCGTGCTGGCGCTCTTCCTCGTGGCCGCGCGTGCGACGCCGGCTCTCGCTCTCGGATGGGCGGCGCTGGTCACCTCGGCGGTCGCGCTCGTGTGGGTGGGCTGGACGACGACGCTCGGCGAGAACCCCGCGCACATCGTCGCCTTCCTGATCGCGGAGATCACCCGCTTCGCCCTGCTCGCCTTCTCGGCCGCCGCCCTCGGCATCTGGTGGCACGTCGTGGTCTCGCGCGCGGAGCGGACTCGCCGCGGTGCCGAGGCCGTCGAGCGCGAACACGAGGAGCGCATCGAGCAGGCGAGGGCGGCCGAACGCGCGCGCATCGCCCAGGAGCTCCACGACGTGGCCGGGCAGCATCTGGCGGGACTCATCACCCTCGCCGATGCTGCGCTGAAGATGGCGCCGGCGCATCCCGCCGATGCGCTCGAGCTGGTCGCGGATGTCCGCGCCGAGGGACGGTTCGCTGCGGCGAGCCTGTCCAGCGCGCTGCAGGATCTGCGAGCGGTGGACTCCGAGCCGGTCGAAGTCACCCGGGACCTCCGTCAGACCGCGGAACTCGTCGAGTTCTGGCGGGCGCGCGGTGCAGATGTGCGGCTCATCAGCACAGCGAGCCCCGACGATCTGCCGGCCGTCGTCTCCACGACGGCGTACCGCGTCATCGCCGAGTCCCTCACGAACGCGGCTAAGTATGCCCCCGGTGCGCGCGTCGACGTGGCGGTGGGGCTGTCCGAGCGGGCGCTGGAGGTCACCGTCACGAACACCCCCGGCCCGGACGACGCCGAGCGCCACCCGGGTATCGGGCTGGGATGGGGACTCACGACGCTGGGCGACCGCGCCGAACTGCTCGGCGGCTCTCTCACGGCGTCAGCGACCCCGGACGGAGGCTGGCGCGTGCACACCCGCCTGCCCGTCGCGTTGGCCGAGGTCTGACGTGGACACCGATCGGCAGCCCATCCGCGTGCTCATCGCGGACGACAACCGCGCGGTCCGGCGAGGTCTCCGGCTCCAGCTCGAGCAGATCGCCCAGATCCACGTCATCGGCGAAGTGGCGACGGGAGAGGATGCGGTCGCCCTCGCCAGATCGGAGCGCGCCGACGTCGTGCTGATGGACCTGCAGATGCCCGCGATGAACGGGTTGGAGGCCACCCGCATCCTGCGCCGTGAAGCGCACGGGGCGACGCCGGCGGTCATCGTGATGACGAGCTTCGCGGTCGACCAGCTCGTCCTGGAGGCGCTGGACTCCGGTGCGGTCGGATACCTTCTGAAGAGCCACGACTCGGATCAGCTCGTACCGGCCGTCCTCGCCGCCGCGCGCGGCGAGGCGCTCGTGTCGTCGCGCGTCACCGCATCCATCCTCAAGGAGCTCGTGCGCCGCCGCCCCGCCGCCGCGGATGCGGATGCCCTCCATTCGCTGTCGCCCGCCGAGAGGCGCGTGGTCGCGGCTCTGGCGATCGGTGTCACGGGCAGCGACGCCATCGCCGCGCACCTGCACCTCTCGGTGCACACGGTGCGCTCGCACCTCCAGTCCGCCATGCGCAAGACCGGGACGCAGGATCGCACTCAGCTCGCGCTGTGGGGCGTGCGCAATCGTCTCGACGCCTCGGCGCCTTCGTCGATCGGTTGAACGGGCGGAGGGGGACGAGCCGCCACGACATGTACGGACACCCAGCTCACTGCCAGGTACCGCCGCTGCTGCGCGAAACCTCGGCAGTGTAGGAAAGAAGAGCAAAGCACTCTCACGACATCAGGGGGACATCGTGGAGGAAACCGGCTACATCCGTGCACGCCTGAGCGCACCGCCTGCCACGGGAGCCGCCTGGCGGGCCACGCTCCGCCTCATCAACGGCGACGGTGACGCCGTCGCTCGCCGCGAGGTCGAACTCGAGGCGACCCGCGCCGAGGACGTGCCCGCCGCACTCCACGCCGCGATCGCTGCGCTGGTCGGCGACGAGATAGAGATGGCCGAGAGCCTTCCGCCCCTGGTCGGCGACGTCGTCGAGCTCGAGGTACCGCTGCGCTGCCGCCAGAACGCATCCTGACGGAGCGTCGACCGCTCAGCGTCGGGACAGCAGCGACGTCACCTGGAGGCGTCCGCTGTGGATCCAGACATCCGAGAACTCGATCGGTCGCCCATCGGCGAGGTAGGTCACCTGCTGCATGTACTGCACCGGTTCGCCGACCCTCAGGCGCAGGGCGTCGGCGATCTCCTCGGTCGCGGCTTCGGCGCTGAACGTCCGACGCGCGGTGCCGATCTTCATCCCGAACTTGCCCTCGAGGGTTCCGAACAGGCTCTCCCGCGAGAAGTCGGTCTCGAGGATGCCCGGTGTGAGATCCAGCCTCACGTAGTTCGTGAGAAGAGTGACGGGATCCCCGTCGGTGGAGCGCAGACGCGACAGCCGCAGCACCTGACCGCCCGCGGGCACGTCCAGCAGGGCCGCGACCGGCCGTGGCGGCTCGATGGCCTCGGCGCTTCGTACCTCGGTGTCGAACACGACCCCCTGATGGGCGAAATCCTCCGACAGGGTGCTGAGACGCTGGGCGATCGCGGGCTCGAAGGTCGTGGAAGTGACGAAGGTGCCGCGGCCCCGCACCTGACGCAGAAGTCCCTCCTCGATCAGCGTCGTCAGAGCCCGCCGCAGTGTGCCACGACTCACGCCCAGTTCTGCGGCGAGCTCGGGCTCGCTCTTGAGTCGGTAGTGAGCGGGCCATTCGCCGGTGGCGACGCGATTGCGGATGCGCTCGGAGATCTGCGAGTGAATCGCCACTGGAGCGTCTCTGTCGATCCCGGCTGCCGCCTTCTCGCTACTCATTGCTCCCCCTGACCTTTCGTCTATCGTCCCGCATCCGCTGCGAATCCGGTGCGGGGCTGTGGGCACGGCTCACGCCGCCCCCACAGCCCCGGGACATCAGTAGCTGACGGTGGACTCGTCACCGGTGTCGGTCACGATCTGGATGCCCGCACTCGTGCCCATGAGCACCGCACCCGCGTCCAGGAGGGTCAACGCCTGCGGATAACCCTTGATCGAGCCGGAGGCCTTCACCTGCACGCCGTCGCGGGCCCGCTCGACGAGATAGCGGACGCTGGCGGCATTGGCCGTCTCGATCGCGCCGCTGGAGGCATTCTTGAGGAACGCGACCCCGGCTTCCTGCGCCAGTTCGACCGCGGCCTCCTTCTCCGCGTCCGTGAGCAGCGGAAGCTCGAGCATCACCTTGACGGGGATGCCCGCCGCGCGCACGACGCCCGCGATGTCCTCTCGGAAGGCGTCGTACATGCCGCTCTTGAGCCAGCCGATCTGTACACCGATGTCGAGCTGCGTCGCCCCGAGACGAGCGATCTCGGCCGCCTCGGCAGCCTTTCCGGCGCTGGTCATCACGCCGACGGTGGGGAAGTCGAGCGCGGACGCGATGCCGATGCCCGTTCCGGCGAGCTCGGCGGCGACCACCGGCACCCAGGATGCGGGCACCATCGCCGCGTTGAAGCCGTACTCGACGGTCTCTCGCGCGTGGGCGATCATCTCGTCGCGCGTGGTTCCGAGCTCGATCTTGGTGTGCTGGATGTACGGCGCGAGCTCAGCGGGCTTCAGCCGGGTGGACGGGGACGTCGCGATGTCGGACACTTTCTTCTTCTTTCTGTTGGCGGATCGAGACGAGCTGACGCTCAGAGCTTGGATGCGTAGTAGTCCGGGGCGATGACGCCGTCACCGCCGAACCAGCGGGGGACATCGACTCCGCAGAAGAGACCGATGTTGCCCCAGGGCTCGAACGCTCCCGTGCGCACGATGACCTTGGCCTGATAGGCGAGCTCGCCGAGCATGTCGGCGTGCGAACGGGTGGTGAACTCCGCGTCGGCGAACGTGCCGTGCAGCCACTCGTCGAGTCGGGGATTGTTCGTCGTCACGTCCTGTGCGCGCACCACGCCTTCGACCACGATCTCGCGCGAGATGAGCTCGAGGACGGTGCGCAGATCCGGCAGATTCTCAGCGATGGCGAGATCGATGCGGTGGGCGTCGCGCGGGATCGGGAAGCCGGCGTCGACGACGAGGACGAGATCGGTGTGGCCGAGCGTCGCCAGCGCACCGCTGAGCTCGGCGTTGAGGATGCCGTGTCGCTTCATGATGTCTCCTGTCTGTGGGGTGTGGGCTTGGTGCGGTTCATGCGGCGGCGTCTGCTCCGGTGGCGGCGCTCATGATCGACTCCTCGGTCGCCGTGGCGGAGTCGACGACGTCCACGACGCGCCCCTCGGCCATCACCACGATGCGATCCGTGATGGTGAGCAGCTCCGGCAGATCGGACGAGGAGCAGAGGATGGCCACGCCACGGTCGGCGAGGGCGAAAAGCTGCTCGTAGATCTCGGCTTTGGCTCCGACGTCGACCCCACGAGTCGGCTCGTCGAGGATGAGCACAGCGGGATCGATCGCGATCCACCGCGCGAGCATCGCCTTCTGCTGGTTGCCCCCCGAGAGGTTCGTGATGGGCTGATCCATCGTGGCGGTCTTGACGCGAAGACCCTCCGCCAGCGTGCGCGCGCCCCGGTCGAGCGCGCCTCGACGCACGAGGCCCGCCCGACTCAGCGCCTTCACGGTGAGCACCGCGATGTTCTCGGCGACACTCATCGTCGTCAGCAGGCCCTGCGCTCTGCGCTCTCCGGGAACGAACCCCAACCGACGGTGCACGCTGGTGATGGGGTCCCGCTTCGCGTAGGGCTCGCCGAGCAGCTCGACGCTCCCGTCGTCGCCCTTGTCACTGCCGAACAGATGGTGCAGCATCTCGACGCGACCGCTGTCGGGCAGTCCCGCGACGCCGACGATCTCGCCCGGTCTCACATCGAGGTCCACCCCCGTGTGCCGCTTACCGGTGAGGGAACGAACCGAGAGTGCCGGTGCGGCCCCCGCGGCCAGCGCCGGCCGCTGCTGCGCTCGTGATGCGAACTGACCGAGCTCGCGCCCGACCATGGCCGCCACCGCCTGGTCGGGAGTCACCTCGTCCCGGCGCCATGAGGCGACGTGCCGACCATCGCGGAGCACCTCGATGCGGTCGGCGAGTCGGAAGACCTCCGGCATCCGATGCGAGACGTAGACCATCGTGGTCCCCTGCGCCTTGAGTGTCTGCATCAGCGCGAACAGTCGGTCGGACTCGGCGGGTGTGAGCATCGCCGTCGGCTCGTCCAGGATGAGCACGCGGCACTCTCGGGCGATCGATCGGGCGACGACGACGAGTTGCTGGGTGGCGAGATCCAACGACCGCACGGGAATCGTCGGATCGAGACGGAGATCGAGTTCCGCCAGCAGCGCCGTCGCACGGGCGAGCATCCGTCGCCGGGAGGGGAAGAGACGGTTTCCCGGTTCGATGCCCGCGAGGATGTTCTCGGCCACCGAGCGGTCGGGAAGCAGGGACAGTTCCTGGGGAACGATCGCGATCCCGTGCGCGGTGAGCATGTCGGCGGGCTCGAACGTCGTGACGGTCTCACCGAAGACGGTGATGCTTCCCCCGCTCGGCGGCTGCAGCCCCGCGAGGATCTTGAGGAGGGTGGACTTGCCCGCGCCGTTCTCGCCGAGCAAGGCCGTCACCTCGCCCTCTGTGATGTCGAAGCTCACGTCCTGAAGCGCCACGACCGGACCGAACTTCCGGCTGAGGTGCTCGATGCGGACGGCGAGCGGAGGAAGCGTGCTCATCAGCCCTCCACCGTGGCCTCGTCGAGGTTCTCGAGCGTGATGAACTGCGCGCCCGTGTCGACACCGGTGATCTCGGTGCCCTTCGTGAGGAAGTCGTACAGAACCTTGACGGCCTGATATCCCTGTTCCTGCGGGTTCTGGCTGATCGTGAACGAGACGACCCCGTTCTTCACGAAGTCGGCCGTCTGCGGCAGCAGGTCGAATCCGACCATGGTGATCTTCCCGGTGTTGCCCGTCTGCTGGACCCACTTCGCGGCGGCGGTGGTGCTGCAGCAGTCGAGGCCCGCGATCGCGATCGCGTCCGACTGGCCGGCCATCGTCGACTCGACCGTGTTGTAGGCCGCATTCGGCTCGTTGCCCACGTTCACCGGCCCGACGATCTCCAGTCCAGAGCCCTCCAGCCCCTTCTCGAACCCGCTGAAGCGGTCGTTCGACCAGCCGGCGCCGGTGTCGAGTGAGAAGACCACGACCTTGCCCGCGGCCCCTTCGCCGAGAACCGAGAGGAGTTCTTCGGACTCGGACTGGCCGGATGCGGCCAGATCCTGTCCGACGAAGCCCATCTGCTTGGAACCCGGGTTGTCCGTGTTGAAAGAGATGATCGGGATGCCCGCGTCATAGGCCTGCGCGATGACGGGCTTCAGTGCGTCGCTGGACGAACTCGAGACCGCGAGCGCATCGACGGACTGCTGCTGGATGAGGGTCTGCAGTTCGGAGACCTGCTTCGCGGCGTCGCCTCCGGTCGGGCCGATGAGCTGGACATCCGCGCCGAACTCTTGGCCTGCCCGTTCCATCCCGGCCGAGATGGGGGTCGCGAAAGCCAGAGACGGGTCGTGGTAGCTCAGCTTGATTCGCAACGGCTCGCCATCGTCGATGCGCTTCTGGATGTACTCGGCCAGCTGGAAGCCGCCCGATGACGACGAGGACTCGGTTCCGGTGGTGATGGCGCCGCAACCACTGAGGGCCAGCGCCGCCGACGCGGCCACGGCCGCAGTGGCGAGCAGGCGCCGGGCGATACGTGAGAGGGACATCGATACTCCTTTGTTGGTGTCCGCGGGTGGGGATGGGGAAAGAGAGGTCGGGCTCAGGCCTTCGTCTTGCGGCGCCGCTGCCAGGTGTCGGCGGCGACGGCGGCGACGATGACGAGACCGGTGACGACGGTCTGCCAGAACGACGAGATCCCGTTGATGTTCAGGATGTTCTGCAGCAGGCCGATGAAGACGACGCCGATGATGGTGCCCCACATGGTGCCCGAGCCGCCGAAGAGCGCGGCACCGCCGATGATGACGGCCGAGATAACGGTCAGCTCGAGGCCGGTACCGGTGACGCCCTGCACGTAGGACAGGAAGGACAGCCCCAGCACGCCGGAGACGCCGGCGGTGAGTCCCGACAGGACGAAGGCCGTCAGCTTGACCCGCTTGACGTTGATGCCCACGAGGCGCGCGGCCTCCTGATTTCCGCCGACCGCGTAGGTGTTGAAGCCGAGACGCGACCGTGAGAGCAGGACGATGCCCGCGGCGGCGATCACGGCGAAGATGATCAGCTGCATCGGGACGACGCCGAACAGTCGGCCCTGACCGATGAGCGTGAACTCCGCGACGCCCGCCTGGTCGCTCGAGAGCGAGATCGGCGCGCCGTCCGAGATGAGCAGGGTCACCCCGCGGAAGACGCTCAGGCTGCCGAGGGTGACGATGAAGCTGGGCACGCCCAGCAGCACGACGGCGAGTCCGTTGAGCAGACCGGCCACGATGGCGACGGCGAGGCCGATGAGAATGGCGAGAGGCCAGGGCATGCCCGCCGTGATGGCCATTCCCGTGGTGATCGCGGAGAGCGCGTAGATGGAACCGACGGAGAGGTCGATCTCACCGTTGATGATGACGAACGTGGCCCCGATCGCCATGATGCCGATCTGCGAGATCTGCTGGCCGACCGAGAGCAAATTGCCGCTCTGGGCGAAGTTCGGCTGCAGGACGACGCCGAGGATGAACAGCAGCACGAGCGCCGCGAACACGCCGGCCTCTCGAGCGTGCAGGAGCTTGCGAGGATTGAACCGGGTGGACTGCGTCGGTGCAGCGATGGCGGTCATGACGGGCTTCCAATCGGGACGGTGGTCAGCTGGGGGAGTCGCTCACGTGTCGGCAGTGCCGGGATGACGCCCGCGATCGTGACGGCGTGGGCTCCGGCGTGCGCTGCGAAGCGCGCCGCATCCGCGAGCGACGCGCCTTCGGCGAGACCCACAGCGAGAGCCGCGGTGAAGGCATCGCCGGCGCCGGTCGTGTCGATGATCTTCGCGGCGTCGACCGGTGCGATCTCCTGAAGTCCGTGCTCATCGGCGAGCAGCGCGCCCTGCCCCCCGCGCGTGAGGATCACGGCGCCGCCCGTGCGCTCTCGCAGCCGCGAGACGAGTTCTTCGTCGCTGAGGCCATGACCGGGCGCAAGCCCGAGAAGAACGGGCGCCTCCGTCTGGTTCGGGGTGATGACGTCGATCGTCGACCAGATGTCTTCAGGGATCGCACGGGCGGGTGCCGGATTCAGCAGGGTGCGCGTGCCCTGTTCGCGACCGATGCGCAACGCTTCGAGCACCGCCGCCTCGGGAATCTCCATGGAGACCACGAGCACGTCGGCCGCGGCGATCTCTTCCGCGAAGCCGCGCACCGCGACCCCGTCGAGTTCGTCCAGCGCGCCGGGGGCGATCGTGATGCGGTTCTCCCCCGAAGGCTCGACGAGGATGAATCCGACCATGGTCGGACGCGTCCCGGTCACGACGTGAGCGTCGTCGACGCCCTCCGCGGCCCACAGCCGGCGGGCCGCGTCACCGAATGCG
The DNA here is from genome assembly GCF_005347485.1 of Microbacterium sp. RG1. Lineage (NCBI taxonomy): Bacteria > Bacillati > Actinomycetota > Actinomycetes > Micrococcales > Microbacteriaceae > Microbacterium > Microbacterium sp. RG1. The sequence continues at coordinate 2,557,793 of NZ_CP034121.1, forward strand.
TCTCGGCCCACAGCCGTGAGCAGCGCCACATCCGCACCCAGGCGCGCGGCACCGATCGCCTGGTTGGATCCCTTACCGCCGGGCCCCTCGTCGTACTCGCCGCCGGACAGTGTCTCGCCCGGTCCGGGAGCCTTCGGGACCCGCATGGTCAAGCCGGCGCCGTAGCTGCCGACGACTGCGATCTTCATCGCTGTCGACTCCTTTGTCTATGAACAACCCTGTACATGGAGAAAGCTAAAGTGTCCGGCGTCGCTTGTCAATCAGCGTTTCGACGAGCCTGCGCGTGGCGCAGCGGGCGACAGAGCGGCACGCGGCAGGATCTGCGAAGCGTTGCGCAGGCCCGGAGGCGGCGCTTCCGCGCGCGACTCTGCGGCGGAACGCGCCCGTGAACGCAAGAACCGGCCGGGATGAATCCCGACCGGTTCTGTCTGTGCGCGAGGGGGGAGTTGAACCCCCACGCCCTTTCGGGCACTGGCACCTGAAGCCAGCGCGTCTGCCTATTCCGCCACTCGCGCGAGTCGCTCATCAGAGATGTGCGAACTCAACCTGCCGATCGTATCACGCCCGATCACGACCCGAGAAGTCGGCCGCGCAGCGCTCCTGCGGAAGTCCTGCACGGCCTGTTCAGCCCGTACAACTACGATGGTGCCACCCGTCCAGCCGCCTGAGGAGTCGCGTGGGACTACTTGACAGCTTCGAGAGAGGTCTCGAACGCGCCGTGAACGGCGCGTTCGCCAAGACCTTCCGCAGCGGTGTCCAGCCGGTCGACATCGCCTCAGCCCTGCGCAGCGAGCTCGACACGAAGGCCGCCGTCGTCTCGCGCGAGCGCATCCTGGCGCCCAACACCCTCACGGTGCAGCTGGCGCCGGCGGACTACGAGCGGATGCGGGCACTCGGCTCCTCGCTCACCGACGAGCTCGACGCGCTCGTCACCAAGCACGCCCGCGCCCAGGGCTACACCTTCGCCGGCCCCCTGTCGATCTCGCTGTCGAGCAGCGCGACCCTGTCGACCGGTCAGGTGCGCGTCGAATCCTCGACCGCCGCGGGTCGGGTCGCCTGGAGCGCCGTGCTCGACATCGCCGGCAAGCGGCATCCGCTCAGCGCATCCCGCACCGTCATCGGCCGCGGCAGCGATGCCGACATCACGATCTCCGACTCGGGCACGAGCCGCAAGCACGTCGAGATCCTCTGGGACGGCGAGCGGGCGATGGTGCGCGACCTCGGCTCGACGAACGGCACGAAGCTCAACGGCCGGAAGATCGACGAGGCCCCACTGCCTCCGGACGCGACCGTCTCCATCGGACGCACCGACATCGTCTTCCGCATCGTCGCCCAGGCCACGGGGGGCCGTGCGGCGCCCGTCGACGACGACGCGACGCGTGCCTTCTCGCTCGACGACATCGACCGCTGGGGGAAGGCCTGATGAACGAGCTCCCGCTTCTGCTCCTGCAGATCGGCTTCCTGCTGCTGCTGTGGTTCTTCGTCTTCGCGGTCGTGTACTCGCTACGCGCCGACCTCTTCGGCGTGCGCGTGCGCAAGATGCCCGAGCAGGCCGCCGCCGCGGCTGCCGCGCCCGCCGCGGCCACCACCGCGCCCGTCGCTCCGAAGGCCTCTCCGCGAAAGTCCTCGAAGGGTCAGAAGGCGACGACGGAGGCGGTGTCCCGCATCGTCATCACGAGCGGACCGAAGGCGGGCCTCGAGCTGCCGCTCGGCACCGAGCCCCTGACGATCGGCCGATCGAGCGAGTCGGGGCTCGTCATCCGCGACGACTACACCTCGAGCCACCACGCGCGTCTCATGCTCTGGGGCGACCAGTGGATGATCCAGGACCTCGACTCCACGAACGGAACCTGGCACGACGGCGAGCGCGTCGCGAGCCCCGTGCCGGTCCTGGTGGGCGCCCCGATCAAGGTCGGCGCGACGACCTTCGAGCTCCAGGGCTGATCCGTCGAGATGGTCTTCCAGGGCTCGAGCGCCGCACTCTCGCACACCGGAAAGGTGCGCTCGAACAATCAGGACTCCGGGTACTCGGGTTCCAACCTGTTCGTGGTGGCGGACGGCATGGGCGGCCACGCCGGCGGTGACGTCGCCTCCAGCCTTGCCATCGCGCGCATCGCCCAGCTCGATCGCCCCTTCGCCTCGACCGTCGATGCCGAGCGCGCCCTGCAGCAGGCCGTGACCGACACCGCCGGCGACATCATCGACACGGTGCGCGTGCGGCCCGCCCTCGCCGGTATGGGCACGACGGTCAGCGCGCTGCTGATGGTCGACGACTACGCCGTCATCGCTCACATCGGCGACTCCCGCATCTACCTGTTCCGCGACGGCGCGATGACGCAGATCACCACGGACCACACGTTCGTCCAGCGCCTCGTCGACTCCGGTCGCATCACGCCGGAAGAGGCGCGCTACCACCCTCGGCGCTCGGTGCTCATGCGCGTGCTCGGCGACATGGATCCCGACCCCGAGATCGACACGTTCATCATGCCGACGCGTCCGGGCGACCGGTGGCTGCTCTGCTCGGACGGCCTGTCCGGCGTGGTCGACGACGCCCACACGCAGAAGGCCCTCGCCGCGGGACAGGCGCCCGCCCGCACCGCGGATCTCCTGCTGAAGCAGGCGTTGGATGCGGGGGCTCCCGACAACGTGACGGTCGTCATCGTCGACATCGGGGGCCACCATCCGGTCTTCTCGGGAACGCCCACCATCGTCGGCTCTGCCTCGAACCCGACCGGCGTCGTCGTCCCCGCCGCCCGCCCGGGCCGCTCGTCGTGGCTGCATCCGGGACGCCAGGCGGCGAACGAACCCACCCACTTCGAGCCGGCACCGGAGTTCCTCGAGGAGCTCATCGAGGAGGACCGCCGCCGCGCGCGCCGACGCCGCATCGGCTGGCTCGTCGGGCTGCTGCTCGTGCTCGCCGCCCTCGCCGGTGCCGCGTTCGCGGGCTACAGCTGGACGCAGACGCGCTACTACGTCGGCGCCGACGACGACTCCGTCGTGATCTACCAGGGCGTGCAGCAGGGCATCGGACCGATCTCGCTGTCGAGCGTCTACGAGGACACCGACATCGCCCTGGCGGATCTCAGCCCGTTCGACCGACAGAGCGTGGAATCCACCATCTCGGCGCGTTCCCTCGCGGACGCCCAGTTGATCGTCGACCGACTCCGACCGGCAGAGGGGCAGTGATGACCGCCGAAGCCCCCGCGACCGACACCTCCGTCATGCGCGCGCTGCGCCGCATCCGGATGCCGCAGAAGCAGCGCAACCGCGAGCTCGGACTGCTGCTGTTCGCCCTGGCCATCAACGGCGCAGCCGTCGCACTCGTGCAGCTGGGGGCGAAGGGGGCGATCGACCCGAGCTTCCTGTACTACTCCGGCGGGCTCGGCGTGCTCGCCCTCGCCCTGCACATCGTGCTGCGCTTCGTCGCTCACGACGCCGATCCGTTCGTCGTCCCGATCGCGACCGTGTTGACGGGACTCGGCCTCGCGATGATCTACCGCATCGACATCGAGATCGACAGCGAAGGGTGGGCCGCCGCCTCCACGCGTCAGATCGTCTGGGCGGCGATCGCGATCGCCGCGGCGATCGCCGTCGTGCTCCTGCTGCGGAACTACCGCGTGCTGTTCCGCTACACCTACGTGTCCGGCTTCATCGGCGTCGCGCTCCTGCTCCTGCCCTTCGTTCCGGGCCTGGGCACCAACCAGAACGCCGACGTCTGGGTCAGACTCGGATTCTTCTCGTTCCAGCCGGGTGAGCTGGCCAAGCTCGCACTGGCGATCTTCTTCGCCGGCTATCTGGTGCGCACGCGCGAGAGCCTCACGTCCGTCGGCAAGAAGTTCCTCGGCATCACCTGGCCGCGCGCCCGCGACCTGGGTCCCATCCTGGTCGTCTGGCTGATCTCGCTCGGCATCATCGTGCTCCAGCGCGACCTCGGCACGGGCCTGCTGATCTTCGGCATGTTCGTCGCGATGCTCTACGTCGCCACCGGCAAGACCGGCTGGGTGCTGCTGGGGGTGGGGCTCGCCGTCGCGGGCGCCGTCGCCGCATCGCAGGTGCTGACCTACGTGGGATGGCGCTTCGCCAACTGGCTCGACGCCTTCAACCCCGACATCATCGACCGCACGGGCGGCAGCTACCAGCTCGTGCAGGGGATCTTCGGTCTGGCGCACGGCGGCCTGCTCGGCACCGGCCTCGGACAGGGCCGCCCCTCGATCACGCCGCTGGCGCAGAGCGACTACATCTTCCCGAGCCTCGGCGAAGAGATCGGACTCATCGGCGTCTTCGCGATCCTCTGTCTGTACATGGTCTTCACGAGCCGGGGACTCCGCGTCGGGGTCGCCGGGCAGGACGACTTCGGCAAGCTCCTCGCGACGGGCCTGTCGTTCACGATCGCCCTGCAGGTGTTCATCATGGTCGGCGGTGTGACACGCGTCATCCCGCTCACCGGCCTGACGACGCCGTTCCTCGCCGCCGGCGGTTCCTCCCTCGTGGCCAACTGGATCATCGTCGCGCTCATCCTGCGCATCTCGGATGCGGTGCGCAATCAGCCCAGGGTGGTGATCGGATGACCCGCGAAGTCCGCCGGCTCAGCTTCGTGATGCTGGCCATGTTCCTCGTGCTTTTCGGTTCGACCAGCGTCATCCAGGTGTTCCAGGCATCGACGCTGGCCGAGAACGGCGAGAACCGCCGCGCGCTCTACGACTCGTACGAGATCCAGCGGGGCTCGATCATCGCCAGCGGTGCGGCGATCGCCTCCTCCAGCCCGAGCGGCGACGTCTACAGCTGGCAGCGCAGCTACACGGATGCCGACATGTGGTCGCCGGTGACGGGATACATCAACGCGGCGCTGGGGTCGGCGACCGGCATCGAGCAGGCCATGAATCGCGAGCTCTCCGGAACCGGCGGAGGCCAGTTCTTCTCCCGCGTCGAGCAGATCTTCACCGGGCAGCCCCCGCAGGGCTCCAACGTGGTGCTCTCGGTCGACGCGAACGTGCAGAAGGTCGCGTACGACGCGCTCGGCGACCTGCAGGGCGCCGTCGTGGCGATCGAGCCGAAGACCGGCCGCATCCTCGCCATGGTCTCGACGCCCGGCTACGACACCAACCTGCTCGCCTCGCACGACCTCGCCGCAGTGCAGGCGTCGTACAACGACCTCATCAACAATGCGCTGCAGCCGATGTCGAACCGCGCCATCGCCGGCAAGATGAACCCGCCGGGATCCACGTTCAAGCTCGTAGTCGCCTCCGCGGCTCTCGCCTCGGGCGAGTGGACCCTCCAGTCGACACTGCCGAATGTCGCCAGCTACACGCTTCCCGGCACCTCGACCTCGATCAGCAACGCCGGCGGCGGCGCGTGCGGCCCGGGCGAGACGGTGACCCTCGCCGACGCCCTGCGCCTCAGCTGCAACATCCCCATGGCGGAGCTCGCCGTGCAGCTCGGCGACGACGCCATCCGCACCGAGGCGCAGAAGTACGGCTTCAACACCTCGTTCGCGACGCCCGTGGACTCCGCACCTTCGGTCTACCCCACCGCCGCACTCAGCGACGACAGAACGGCCCTCACCGGTTTCGGTCAGGGCGATGTCCGGGCGACTCCGCTGCAGATGGCCATGGTCTCGGCCGGCATCGTGAACGGCGGGATGGTCATGAATCCGCAGATGGTGGACCAGGTCATCGGACCGGATCTGTCGGTTCAGCAGCAATTCGAGCCGACCGAGTTCGGGCGGGCGCTGAATGAGGATCTCGCCGACCAGCTGGCGAGCGCGATGGTCGCCAATGTCAGTGACGGCGTGGCGTCGAATGCAAGAATAGACGGAGTCGACGTGGGCGGTAAGACGGGGACGGCGGAGAACGGCGGGTCCAACCCGTACACGCTCTGGTTCACCGGGTTCGCGCCCGCAGAAGACCCCGAGGTCGCGGTCGCAGTAGTCGTCGAGAACGGCGGCGGGCAAGGTCAGTCGGGCAGCGGTAACTCCATCGCAGCGCCCATTGCAAAGAAGGTCATGGAGGCGGTGCTGGGACGATGAGGCCGACACAGGGAGCGACGTTCGGTGGGCGTTACGAGCTGGATTCGCGCATCGCCATCGGCGGTATGGGCGAGGTCTGGGAAGCCACTGACCACGTCATCGGGCGCACGGTGGCGATCAAGATCCTCAAGGACGAGTACATGGGGGACCCCGGGTTCCTCGAGCGGTTCCGCGCCGAGGCGCGCCACGCCGCACTCGTGAATCACGAGGGCATCGCCAGCGTCTTCGACTACGGCGAGGAGAACGGCTCTGCCTTCCTCGTCATGGAGCTCGTGCCCGGCGAGGCCCTCTCCACGATCCTCGAGCGCGAGGGGTCGCTGTCGACGGACAAGACGCTCGACATCGTGGCGCAGACCGCATCCGCCCTCCAGGCCGCGCACGCCGCAGGCCTCGTGCACCGCGACATCAAGCCGGGCAACCTGCTCATCACGCCCGACGGTCGTGTCAAGATCACTGATTTCGGGATCGCGCGCATCGCCGACCAGGTTCCGCTGACGGCGACCGGTCAGGTCATGGGCACCGTGCAGTACCTCTCGCCCGAGCAGGCGTCAGGGCACCCCGCATCCCCCGCGACCGACATCTACTCGCTCGGCATCGTCGCGTACGAGTGCCTTGCGGGAAAGCGCCCCTTCACGGGCGAGTCGCAGGTGGCGATCGCGATGGCGCAGATCAACGAACAGCCGCCGCCGCTGCCTCCCACCGTCGCGGTTCCCGTACAGAACCTCGTCATGGCGATGATCGCCAAGAAGCCCGAGGAGCGGCCGGCGTCCGCGGCTGCCGTCGCGCGCGCCGCCAGCGCCCTGCGCCGCGGCGACGTGACGGCGGCGACCGTCGCGGTGCCCGCCATCGGCGGCGCCGTGGGCGCGGACGATGCGACCCAGCTGCTGGGCGTCGGCGAGACGCAGGCAGCCACGCAACTGCTGAGCGCCACGACCGCCGCATCGCCCGTGGCCGAGCCCGCGGGACGCAAGCGCAGTCCCTGGACGTGGCCGCTCGTCGCCCTCATCGTCCTGCTGCTGATCGTGCTGGGCGGCACCCTCTGGGCGATCTTCGGCAACCAGAACCCCGATGCCGGACCGACGGAGACGAGCACGCGGACGACGGTGTCGACCCCGCCGTCCACTCCGACTCCGACCACCACGACCGTGGATGTCGCGGCGCTGGATCTGGTGGGCAAGACGTGTGATGAGGCGACGGGGATCGCCCAGCAGGCTGGACTCCAGGCCTCCTGCACGCCGGGCAACCCCGCCCCGAGCCCCGACCAGGTCGGTCTGGTGTACAGCGTGAGCCCGACCGGCAACGCGCCCGAGGGTTCGCAGCTCACCCTGACGGTCTACGCCGACCAGACTCCGATCGGCGCCCCCACCGAACCCCGCATCGAGGTCAACGGCCAGAAGGCCGCGACCGTGACCGCCGGCTCCACCGTGCAGATCAACTGGGACGGCTTCACCTGTCCGTCGGGCACGGGATCGGTGGTCAGCTACAACTTCACGGCGGTCAACGGCATCTTCACCTCGACCGGCCAGTCCACAGCCGCCGCTGGACCCAACCAGCGTCCGATCCCTCTCGAGGTCGGGACGAACACCGGGCAGGCACTCATCGTCAGCTACACCGTGACCTGCTCCGGCTCGGGCGACGGCACGACGCGCAACTCCGAGACGTCGCCGCAGGCTCAGGCCAACGTGCAGTCCTCGTCGCCGTCGCCGTCGGCCACCACCAATCCCCTCCTGGGCGGGAACTGAGCACGAGCCGCCGACTCGCCCCGGATACTGCCAGGGCGGGTCGGTTAGGCTTTGATCTGTTGCACCCAGGGAGTCGCCGTGTCAGATGATCCACGCGTACTCGCCGGTCGCTATCGTGTCGATGAGCTCATCGGTCGCGGGGGCATGGCGAGTGTGTACCGAGGCTACGACCTGACCCTCGACCGCGAGGTCGCGCTCAAGATCCTCCGCCGCGAGCTCGCCGACGACGCGGCTTTCCGCACGCGTTTCCGGCTGGAGGCGCAGGCCGCCTCGCGGATGTCGCACCCGACCATCGTGCGGGTCTTCGATGCCGGCGAGGACACCGAGACGACCCCCGACGGCGTCGTGCACCCCGTTCCGTTCATCGTCATGGAGCTCGTCAACGGCGAGCTCCTGAAGGACATCATCGCCGGCGGCGACGTGCCTGTGACCGATGCGGTGCGCTACGTCGACGGCATCCTCGAGGCCCTCGAGTACTCGCATCGCGCGGGCGTCGTACACCGCGACATCAAGCCCGGCAACGTCATGGTGACAGCCGCGGGCCAGGTCAAGGTCATGGACTTCGGCATCGCGCGCGCGGTGTCCGACTCCTCCTCGACGGTCGCCGAGACGACCGCCATCATCGGTACCGCCGCCTACTTCTCGCCTGAGCAGGCCAAGGGCGAACCGGTGGATGCACGCGCGGACCTCTATTCGACCGGTGTCGTCCTGTACGAGCTGCTGACCGGTCGGCCTCCCTTCCGCGGCGAGACCCCGGTCGCCGTCGCGTACCAGCACGTCAGCGAGACGCCGGTCCCCCCCAGCGAGCACACCGAGAGCATCCCTCGCGGCCTCGACGCTCTCGTGATGCGCGCCCTCGCGAAGGATCCGTTCCAGCGATTCCAGGATGCGGCCTCCTTCCGTGCCGCGCTCTCGGAGGCCGTGGGTGGCAAGGCCCCCAGCAAGCGCCAGCTCGGAGCGCTCACGAGCGAGCTGTACGGCGCGAACCCCCGTCAGGCCGCCGAGACCGCCCGGTCGCTCAGGCAGCTGTCGACAGACACGACGATGCGCCGGACGCAGGCTGGGCCTCCCGTCGCCTGGATCTGGTCCGGTGTCGCGGTGCTCGCCGTTCTGCTCGTGTCCGTGCTGTTCTGGGTCGTGACCATCCGTCCCGGCGATGCCGTGCCCGACAGCGCGCGCATCGTGCCGGACCTCACGACGATGACCTACGACCAGGCCGTCGACGTGCTAGAGGAGCAGGACCTCCTGTCGGATCGAGTACCCGTGGCCGACGATCGGATCACCGAAGGCAGCGTCGTGCGCAGCGAACCCGCAGCGGGCGACTCGGTTCAGGTCGGGCAGACCATCAAGCTCTACGTCTCGACCGGGAAGGAGAGCGTCGCCGCTCCGACGATCGTCGGCCTCAACGAGACCGACGCCCGCCAAGCGCTCACCGCAGCGGGTCTCGCCGTCGGGACGATCACCCCGGTGAACGACGCGAAGGCACCCGCCGGCGAAGTGCTCAGCGCGAGCACCGCATCCGGCGATGTGACGGCGGGAGTCGAGATCCCGGTCGGAACGACCGTCAACCTGCGCGTCGCGAGCGGTCGCGTGGTTCTGAACGACGTCACCGGTTACACGATCGAGGCCGCGACACGCGACCTCGAGGCGCTGGGACTGAGCGTCGTTCCGAGCGCCGATCCCGGCTGCAGGGCGACCGGCACGACCCCGACCGTCCGCGTCATGTCGCTCGCGCCCGGTGAAGTGCCCATCCGCTCGGAGATCACGCTCACCTACTGCGCCGGCTGAGTGCTCGTCCCGCGGTGGGGGGTGAGTGTCAGCGCACGAGACGGCGCATCCTCGGCGCCGATCCCGGCCAGCCAGGTGGCGAGCATCCGATAGCCGTACTCGGTCAGCACGCTCTCCGGGTGGAACTGCACCCCGCTCAGCGGCAGATGGCGGTGTTCGAGCGCCATCACCGTGCCCTCCGGGGTGCGAGCGGTGACACGAAGCACATCCGGAATCGTCTCCGCTGCGACCGCGAGGGAGTGATAGCGGGCCGCGGAGAAGGGAGAGGGCAGCCCCTGGAGGATGCCGCTCCCGTCGTGGACGATCGGCGACGTCATCCCGTGCATGAGCTCGGGAGCCTGCACGACGCGCGCGCCGAACGCCATCGCCAGCGCCTGATGGCCGAGACAGACGCCCAGCAGCGGCGTCCGTGTCTCGGCCGCGGCCGCCACGACGGCGAGCGAGGATCCGGCGCGCTCGGGCGTCCCGGGCCCGGGTGAGACCAGGACTCCGTCGAAGCCCACGAGGGCGGTGGTCGCCGCATCCGCGTCGATCTCGTCGGCCTCGCGCATGACCGTGTCGGCCCCGAGCTCGCGCAGGTAGCCCACCAGCGTGTGGACGAAACTGTCGTGGTTGTCCACGACCAGCACGCGTGCTGCCGTCACTGGACGGTCGACTCCTGCGGGTCGACCATCGACGAGATCCACGGGAAGACGTACCAGAAGAGCCCGTAGAGAACGGCCGCCGCGACGACCAGGACGATGAGCAGTCGGACCCACCAGGGGCCGGGAAGGATGCGCCAGAACGCTGCGTACATCAGGTCACCGCCTCGCTCAGGGATGCCGGCGCGCCTTCGGCTCCGGGCGTGAAGGACTCGAAGACGGCGTACGCCACGAGACGCTCCGAGAACCCGTAGCGCGGACTGCAGGTCGTCATCGTCAGATAGCGTCCGTTGGCCTCCACGCCCTGTTCCCGCGGCACGGGCAGCAGCACGTCGACGGAATCGGGGGTCACGTACTCCATGCTGCGGTAGCGGTAGGTGTACCAGCCGTCCTGCGTCTGGATGACGATCGCATCGCCCACGTGCAGATCCGGCAGATTCATGAAGGGTGCACCGTGGCTGCCGCGGTGGGCGGCGACGGCGAAGTTGCCGACGGCGCCCGGCATCTGCGTGCTGGAGTAATGACCGATCGCGCCGAGATCCAGGCTCTCCGATCGGCCGACGCCGCCCGCGATCTGCACGGCGTAGTCCGGTCCGAAGCGCGGGATGTGCATGATGCCGAAGACTTCACCGCTGGCAGCATCCGGGAGGACGATCGGCTCGGCGGTGCTCACCTCGGGCGTGCTCGACGCGCTGGTCGACGGAGAGGGCGTCGACGGCGTGTAGTTCTGCGCCCACTGCTCGGCGATCGCCTGTCCGGCAGCGTTGTTCTGCTGCCCCTGAATCCAGTCACCGACCCACAGCTGCCAGCCGACGTAGAGGAAGGCCAGCACGCCGACGGTGATGAAGATCTCTCCGATCACCCCGAGCACACTGATCCGACGGCGCGGCGGCGTGGCGCTCCGGCGCGAACGCCGCGTGGCGGCGGGCGGGGTGTCGGTCACAAGGGGAGTCTAACTGTCGCAGGTGACGCAGAAGCCTGACCCCTAGAATGTGCACATGGCACGCTCCGACAACGACGAGGACCTCACCCCCGCTGGCGCCGGTGAGCCGGCTCCCAACCCCGTGTGGTTCAAGCCCATCATGATCGGTCTCATGCTCGTGGGACTCGTGTGGGTTCTCGTGTTCTACCTCAGCGGGATGCAGTTCCCCATCCCGGGCATCGAGGCATGGAACCTCGTGATCGGCTTCGGGATCGCCTTCGTGGGCTTCCTCATGACCACTCGGTGGCGCTGACGGCTCAGCGCCACCGAATTACATCCGTGTGATTCATCCCCACGTGTGGATGAACCTGTGGATAACTCTCCCGGTCACACCCAGATCGCGGGGGCGAGGGCAAGCAGTCCGATGAGAACGACGCTCCATCCGCTCAGCAGCGCGATCTGAAGCGCGCGACGCCGACGCTCTCGCGTCGTGACGTAGATGAGCCCGACGACCGCTCCGGCGACCAGGCCGCCGACGTGCGCCTGCCACGAGATGTTGAAGCCGGGGACGAAGCCGATCACGAGGTTGATCGCCAGCACGATGATGATGCCGGTGATGTCGTTGCCCAACCGGCGCGCGATGACCATGAGCGCACCGAAGAGCCCGAAGATCGCCCCTGAGGCGCCCACCACGAACGAGTCGCGAGCGATGAGGTCGACGAGGACGGACCCGCCGAGCGCACTGATCAGATACAGCGTGAGGAATCGGGCGCTGCCGAGCACGGGCTCCAGGATGCGTCCGATCATCCACAGCGTGAGCATGTTCAGACCGACGTGCCAGAAGCCCGAGTGCACGAGGCTCGCCGTGAGCAGTCGCCACGGCTGGAACTCGCCGGTGAACTGCGGATAGAGATAGCCCCCGCGGAAGCCGAGCCACTGGGTGAGGGGGAGTCCGAGCGAGAGCACGAACACCGCGGCGCACAGGGCGATGATCGTGTACGTCACGACCGGTCGACCGCTGCCCGCAACGAGCGCAACGGGCGCCGACCGGCCCCACCGTCGCTGCGCCTTCTTCTGCGCGGGCGTGGCCGCGCGTCGCTGCTCCGCCATGCACTCCGGACAGATCACCCCGACCGGTGCCTGCGTCTGACACTCAGGACAGATGGTTCGCAGGCACCGCTGACAGAGCACGAAGCTCTGGCGGTCGGGATGCCGGTAGCAGAAGTTCTCGCGGTTGCTCGCGAAGCTCTCGCTCGTCACGGGATGCGGGTGGTCAGACCTGCGCGATGTCGATCGACTCGATCACGACCGGCTCGACCGGCCGGTCACCGGCGCCGGTGGGGACCTGAGCGATGGCATCGACGACCTGGCGCGACGCGTCGTCCGCGACCTCGCCGAAGATCGAGTGCTTGCCCTGCAGCCACGGGGTGGGGTCGGTCGTGATGAAGAACTGCGATCCGTTCGTGCCCTCGACGGCGCCGGTGATGGCGTTGCGACGCTGACCCGCGTTGGCCATCGCCAGCAGGTACGGCTTCTGGAAGGTGAGCTCCGGGTTGATCTCGTCGTTGAACGTGTAGCCGGGACCGCCCACGCCCTGACCGAGCGGGTCGCCGCCCTGGATCATGAAACCGGGGATGATGCGGTGGAAGATGACCCCGTTGTAGAGGGGGCCGGAACCGGGCTGACCCGTGGACGGGTCGGTCCACTCTCCGGTGCCGTCGGCGAGGCCGACGAAGTTCTGAACCGTGCGGGGCGCGTGGTCCCCGAACAGGTTGACGACGATGTCGCCGTGGTTGGTGTGAATGGTGGCGACGGCGGTGTGCTGAGGCATGTTGTCATTGTCTCAGAGTTCGCTGCAAGCCCTGCCGTACGCAGCCGATCCCTCTGGCAAGATGGGCTCACGACTACCCACGGATTAGGGGGATCTCGCATGAGCCTCAGCCGCAAGCGTAAGAAGGAGCTCCGGAAGCTCCAAGGCCACGCCAACAAGGTGTGGGAATCGCAGCAGGTGCTCGTCGGCGAAGCGGCGGACATCGCCCGCGAAGCCGGCCGCCAGCTCGGCAACTACAACCGCGAGCACGTGGTGCCCGCGGTGCGCGAAGGGTACGACCGCTATGCGGCCCCGTACGTGGACCGCGGCGTCAACATCTCGAAGCACGTGCTGAGCGACAAGGTCGTTCCGGCCGCCGGTGCGCTCGTGGGCGGCGCCCTTTCGGTATGGGATGCGGCGGGCGACACCCGTGCGCGCATCGCCGCCGGACGCGGCATCGACCTCGACCCCGCCACGTACAAGAAGAAGGCGGCCAAGTACGGCGCCAAGGCTTCGAAGAAGCTGGCCAAGCGACTGGCCGTCGAGTCGCCGAAGAAGCGGGGCCTGGGCGCCGGCGGCGTCATCGCGCTCATCTTCGGTGTCGCCGCGGCAGCGGGCGTGCTCTACGCCGCCTGGCAGACGCTGCGGGCCGACGACGAGCTGTGGGTCGCGGACGACCCGCTGAGCGCGCCTGACGCGTGAACGAGGATCCGACGAGGCGGGTGCGGGAAGCCGCATCCGCCCTCGGTCTTTCTGTGGAGGTGCGCGAGCGCCCCGAAGCACGGAGCCTCCCCGAGGCGGCCGCGCTCCTGGGGATCTCGCCGGTCGACATCGTCAAGACGCTGGTCGTCAAACGCAGTGACGACACGTTCCTCTTCGCCCTGATCCCGGGCGATCGGGCCATCGCCTGGCCCAAACTTCGTCAACTCGTGGGTGTCAACAAGCTGAAGTTGCCGGACGCTGATGTCGCTCTCGCTGCGACCGGCTACGAGCGCGGCACGATCGTTCCCCTCGGCAGCACGACCGCCTGGCCGGTCTTCGCCGACGAGTCGATCCGCGGACGCCGCATCGCGCTCGGCGCCGGTGCCCACGGGTTCAGTCTTTTCGTGGATGCCGACGCCCTGGTGCAGGCGCTCGACGCGACCGTGGCGGACATCTCCCAGCCCCTCTGAGCGATCGCGCCCGATTCAGCCGAGCGCGGGGTCTCCCTTCGGGACCAGGTACTCCCGCTGCAGCCAGTCGCCGAAGTGCGCCCGCGCGAGGCAGGTCTGGGCCGACGAGCAGCCGATCACGGGATCGTGTGCGGCATACACCGCGAACAGCGACGCCTTGCGCTCCAGGTCCGTCGCGGCGATGTTCGCGGGTCGCTCGGCCGACGGATAGCCGACGGCGTACTCGACCTGCGCGCTGCCTGCGGCACCCGCATCCACCGCGCGTGCGACGAGCGTGCCGACCGATGAGTGATCGGGATGGTCGCCGGCCGAGTCCGGCGCCTCCTTGGGCAGGTGTGTGAGCACACGATCCGGCCCGTATCCGGCGAGGATCTCGACGATCGACTTCTCCAGTGTCGCGACCGACACGGATCGACCCGCGTCGATCGTGCGCAGTGACGGGAGCGCGCCGCTCAGGAGCTTCTCGAGCGTCTGCTGTCCGGTGTAGATGAACGTCGTACCGCTGAGCCCGCCATCCGGCAGACGCAGGAAGAGGAGGGAGACGCGGTCGTCGTCGCTCGGTTTGGTCATCGTGACCGTCATGCCGCTGAGCAGCGTCACCGAACGGTCGACCCATGCTCCGTTCCGCCCGAGCATGGCGTCGTACGCCGCACGGATACCGTTCTCGCGTTCGCTCGCGTAGGTGGATTCGCCTTCTCCCGCATCCGAGTACGTGAAGAAGAAGGTACGAACGCAGGCGCCGCCGCCCAGTTCATCATCGATCACCGGGTTGCCGAAGATCAGGTCATCGTCGTAGTGAGCCCAGAAGGAGACCACTGTGCGACCCTCGCAGGGCTGCTCGATGAAGCTCAGCGGTGAGGCGAAGGAGGAGACATCCGTCCGCTGCAGAGCCATGGGGATGTCTGCGCACTGGTTCGACGTCGCGAAGAAGAGCGCGGCCTCGGCTGCCGGCTGACTCGCCGCCGAGAGCTCGGCGCTGAGAGATGTGGTGTCGGTCGCCAGCGCTGCGGCACAGCGATCGACGACGGTCTGGACATCCTGCGCGGAGAGGGTGTTGGGCGGAGCAGCCGGGGCCGCGGTCTCACTGTTCGGGGCGGAGGGCTGCGACTCACTCGCCGCGCATCCGCCGATTCCGAGAGCTGCGACCAGCACGGCCGCCGCGGACAGAACACGCCATCGCACCACTGATCATCCTCACTGCACGTCCGGCGATCATACGTGCCGAAGGTCACGACTGTGTCGACGTCGCGTCCCATCCGGCCATCCGACGTCCGATGTCGACGAGCCGGACGCGGCGCAGAGCGGCGGCCTCCTCCGGCGTGAACCACTCGGCGCGATCGGTGGACCCGCCCACCTCGTTGCGCAGGCGTCCGCCCGTGATGTGAGCGCGGTACACGATGCGCAGCGTGTGCAGCGCGGACGCGGTCTCCGAGAGTCTTTTCGCCGCGGGGATCACCCGAGAGTCGATCCCGAGCAGCTCGTCGACGGCCACGCGGTAACCGGTCTCCTCCCGGACTTCGCGTCGCACGGCGCGCTCGGGATCCTCCCCTTCCTCGAGGCCCCCGCCTGGCAGTGTCCAGGCACTCCGACGACCCTCGTTCCAATGGGCGAGCAGGATGCGCCCGGTCTCGTCGGTGATGATCGCGTAGGCGGCGACACGCATATCCATGACGTGACTTTACCGGGGTGTGGATAACTCACACTGTCGTTCACGACGCTTCGCTAGCGTGACCGCGTGCCTCTGGACCCCGAAGAATCACTTGCGCAGATCGAGCGCGATGTCCGTCAGAGCGCTGATCGCGCCGCCAAGATGCCCGCCTTCGAGGCCACCGTCTCCGCCATCCGCGGCGCCGCCTGGTCCGCGGCGCGCGACGTCTACGTCCAGGTCGACTCGACGGGCCGCGTCCAGACGCTCCGTCTGGGAGAGACGGCTCTCGCCCGCGGCGCACAGCGACTCGCCTCCGACATCCTCGCCACGATCGTGTCCGCGGAGAAGAACGCTCACGCGGCCACGATCGACGCCGTCTCCGAGCTCCTGGGCGACGACGATCCCATCACCGAACAACTCCGCTCCACCGACACCCCTGACACGTTCGAAAGAGCCTCGAATGACCGAGAACATCGCCCTTGATTTCGATCGGCTTCGGCAGCACGCCGCGCTGGTCACCTCGCTTGCCGATGACGTCACCGGCGCCATCTCGATGCTGAAGGGGGGCGATCTCGCCTCCAACGCCTTCGGGATCCTCTGCGCCTTCCTCGTTCCCCCCTCGATGGCCATGTCCGCGGCGGCGACCGGCCTCTTCGGTGCGGACCAGTCCCTGCTGCTGCGCACCGCCGGGGAGCTCCGCGGCACCGCCGCGCAGTGGGAGCAGTTCGAAGACGACACGGTCACCACCCTTCGTGACCTCGAGAATGCGCTGGGCCTGTGATGACGACTCCCGCCGCCCTCGCCGCATCCGGCTCGTCCTTCGCGTCGCCGTACTCCGGCAGCAAGCTCCTCGATTCCGGCCACGCCCTCTCACAGGCCGTGCGCAACGGTGACTGGCTCGAGGGAGGACTCGCGTTCCTCGACACGCTGGGCAACGCCGCGGCCGCGCTCGCTGATCCCATTGGAACCCTCGCGAGCATCGGGCTCGGCTGGGTGATGAAGTACCTCAAGCCGCTGAGCACCTGGCTCGATCAGCTGGCCGGCAGTGAGGCCAACGTCGCCGCCGTCGCACAGCAGTGGACCAACGCCGGCAGTGCGCTGCGCGAGACCGGCAACACTCTTGTGACGCGCCTGTCGGATCTCGACGGCCTCAGCGGCGACACGGTTCGCACCTACGTCCGGTTCGCGCAGGACACCGCTCAGCACATCGCCGCATCCGGCGATTGGGCCGATGCTGCCGCCGGCGGGCTGCGCAGCGCGTCGTCGCTCGTCGCGAAGATGCAGGGTGTGGTGAAGAACGCCATCTCCCAGGTCGTCGCCACGGCGATCGAAGCCATGGCGGTCGTCGCCGCATCCTTCGGCCTCGGGATCGGCTACGCGATCGCCCGCGTCGTCACCAAGGTCAACCAGCTGGTCAACAAGGTCGTCCGCCCCCTCACACAGGTCGTTCGCTCGGTGAAGTCCCTCGTGGGCTTCGTGCAGCAGCTCGGTTCGCTGTTCAAGAGCACCGAGCGGCTGAGCTCGACCATCCTGGGCGGCGGGGCCACGTCCGCAACGATCACCGCGGGTGCCGTCGTCGATGCCTCCGGCGCCACTCGACTCGGCAACACCGCGCAGGCGAATCTCGTGAGCGCCGGTCAGAGGGCCGACGACTGGCACTTCACGCCGACCGCTGTCGTCTCCACGGGCGTCGGGGCGGAAGGCACCCTGACGGCCGACGGGTCGACGCTCGGCACCGCGGGCCTGGGAGCAGTCTCCGGCGGCGGCGCACACGGTTCCGTCGACGGCGGCGGCATCGGTGCCGGCGGGGCGTACGCATCCGGCAGCGGCGCATCCGGCTCCGGTGCCGGCACGGGCACCCCGTCGTCGATCGTAGGCACGGGTGCGGCGGCGTCCGCGGCCACCGCCGCGAGCGTCGGCAGTTCTCACGCCGCGGCCGCCGGCTCGCGGATGATGACACCCGGCGGCATGATGGGCGGCGCCAGCCGCGACGGCGGGCAGCGCAGCGGTCTCGGCATCCGTCAGGTGGTGCGTGAGATCGTCATCGAGGCGGATGCGGGCGAGGAAGAGCTCGCCACCGCAGAGCGCGACTGACGGCCTTCGCGAATGCCCCGTGCCGACAGGTGCGGGGCATTCGTCATTGCGGTGCTCCCGATACGCGAGAACCGATGCGCATCGGTGATGTCGCCGAGGGAGAAACTGTGGAGCCTAGGAGATTCGAACTCCTGACATCCTGCTTGCAAAGCAGGCGCTCTACCAACTGAGCTAAGGCCCCGTGAGAAGGGTGGTGGGGCTACCAGGACTTGAACCTGGGACCTCTTCATTATCAGTGAAGCGCTCTAACCGCCTGAGCTATAGCCCCTCGGCACCTCGCGGCGCCAACCTCCAAGACTTTACCGGATGCGGACCGGTTTGACCAATCGCGCTCAGTTGGAGGTGAAGCCCACCAGCAGACCGCCGGTGACCTTGACGGCGAGGTTGTAGATCCCCGCGATGACCGCTCCGAGAACCGTCACGACGATGAGGTTCAGGATGGCGACGACCGCCGCGAACGCCATCACCTGCGGGAGCCCCACGAACTGGCTGAGCGAGAGCGAGCCGTCCGAGAACGACTTGAAGAACTCATCGGCCTGGCCGATCAGACCGGTGGTCTGCACGACCAGGTAGACCAGCAGGAACGACACGACCGTGACGATCGCCAGGGCGACGGCCGCCAGGAACGACAGCTTCACGGCCGACCAGAAGTCGACGTAGACGAGGCGGAGACGAACCTGCTTGGCGCTCGTCTTGCTGCTCGACTTCTTGGCGAGCTTGTCGGCTACCGTGCTCATGCGTCAGTACTCTCCTCGGGAACGGTGTCGGCCGGCTCGGTCTCCTGGGATGCGTCGGCATCCGCCGCATCCGCAAGGCGCCGCTCGCTGTTGCGGGCGATCGCGATGATCCGGTCGTCATCATCCGGTCGGGCGAAAACGACGCCCATGGTGTCGCGACCCTTCGCAGGGACCTCGGCCACGGCAGAGCGTACCACCTTGCCACTGGCAAGAACCACAAGGACCTCGTCGTCGTCTCCGACGATCAGAGCGCCCGCCAGATCGCCCCGATCCTCGTGCAATTTGGCCACCTTGATGCCCAGTCCGCCGCGGCTCTGGACGCGGTACTGGTCCACATCCGTGCGCTTGGCGTAGCCACCCTCGGTGACGACGAACACGTCGCCGTCGACAGAGGCGACGGATGCTGACAACAGGCTGTCCGTGCCGCGGAACGACATTCCCTTGACGCCCTCGGTGGAGCGGCCCATCGGCCGCAGCGACGCATCCGTCGCCGTGAACCGCAGCGACATCCCGTGACGGCTCACGAGCAGGATGTCATCGCTCTCATCGACCAGCAGCGCGCTGACGAGCTCATCCTCCTCGCGCAGGCGGATGGCGATGACGCCGCCCTGTCGGTTCGTGTCGTACTCCGTGAGGCGCGTCTTCTTGACGAGTCCGCCGCGGGTGGCGAGCACGAGGTACGTCGCGACGGCGTAGTCGCGGATGTCGAGGATCTGTGCGATCTCCTCATCCGGCTGCAGCGCGAGAAGGTTGGCGACGTGCTGACCCTTGGCATCCCGCCCGGCCTCGGGGACCTCGTAGGCCTTTGCGCGGTAGACGCGGCCCTTGTTCGTGAAGAACAGCAGCCAGTGGTGCGTGGTGGTGACGAAGAAATGCTCGACCACGTCGTCGGCGCGCAGCTGCGCACCCTTGACGCCCTTGCCGCCCCGGTGCTGCGAGCGGTAGTTGTCGCTGCGCGTGCGCTTGATGTAGCCGGCGCGGGTGATGGTCAGCACCATCTCCTCTTCCGGGATGAGGTCCTCCACCGACATGTCGCCGTCGAACCCGTAGAGGATCTGCGTGCGACGCTCGTCGCCGTACTTCGCGACGATCTCGGTGAGCTCCTCGCGCACGATGGTGCGCTGGCGTGCGGGCGTCGCCAGGATGTCCTGGTAGTCCGCGATCTGCGCCTGCAGCTCTTCGGCCTCATCGATGATCTTCTGCCGTTCGAGGGCGGCCAGGCGGCGCAGCTGCATCTGGAGGATGGCATCGGCCTGGATGTCATCGATGTCGAGCAGCTTCTTCAGTCCGCCGCGCGCATCGTCGACCGTCGCGGACGCACGGATGAGGGCGATGACCTCGTCGAGCGCGTCGAGCGCCTTCAGATAGCCGCGCAGGATGTGCATGCGCTCTTCGGCCTTGCGCAGGCGGAACGCCGTGCGGCGCACGATCACGTCGATCTGGTGGGTGATCCAGTACGAGACGAAGCCGTCGAGCGAGAGCGTGCGCGGCACGCCGTCGACGATCGCCAGCATGTTGGCGCCGAAGTTGTCCTGCAGCTGCGTGTGCTTGTACAGGTTGTTCAGGACGACCTTCGCGACGGCATCCCGCTTGAGGACGACCACGAGTCGCTGACCGGTGCGGTCGCTCGACTCGTCGCGGATGTCGGCGATGCCGGTGATCTTGCCGTCGCGGGCGAGGTCACGGATCTTGACGGCGACGTTGTCGGGGTTGACCTGGTAGGGCAGCTCGGTGATCACGAGGCACGTGCGGCCCTGGATCTCCTCGATGTTGACCACGGCGCGCATCGTGATCGAACCGCGACCGGTGCGGTACGCCTCGATGATGCCGCGCGTGCCGAGGATCTGCGCGGAGGTCGGGAAGTCGGGACCCTTGATGCGCTGGATGAGCGCCTCGAGCAGCTCCTCCTGCGTCGCCTCGGGGTGATCCAGCGCCCAGAGCACACCGTCGGCCACCTCGCGGAGGTTGTGCGGCGGGATGTTGGTGGCCATACCGACGGCGATACCGACGGAACCGTTGACGAGGAGGTTCGGGAAGCGCGCCGGCAGCACGACCGGCTCCTGCGTCTGTCCGTCGTAGTTGTCGACGAAGTCGACGGTGTCTTCCTCGATGTCGCGCACCATCTCGAGCGCGAGCGGGGCCATCTTGGTCTCGGTGTACCGGGGGGCTGCCGCGCCCTGGTTGCCCGGGGAGCCGAAGTTGCCCTGACCGAGGGCCAGCGGGTAGCGCAGCGACCACGGCTGGACGAGACGCACGAGCGCCTCGTAGATGGGGGAGTCGCCGTGCGGGTGGTACTGACCCATGACCTCGCCGACGACGCGGGCGCACTTCGAGAACGACTTGTCGGGCCGGAAGCCGCCGTCGTACATGCCGTAGATCACGCGGCGGTGAACGGGCTTGAGGCCGTCCTCCACGCGCGGCAGCGCGCGGCCGACGATCACGCTCATCGCGTAGTCCAGGTAGCTGCGCTGCATCTCGGACTGCAGGTCGACCTGGTCGATGCGGCCGTGGTCGTGCTCGGCGGGCTCCGTCGTCGGACGCTCTTCGTCAGTCATTCGTCTCTTCTTCTCTACGTCGGTGTCGTGTCATCTGACGGATGCGGCTCAGGCCGCATCCGGTGCGATCAGATGTCGAGGAACCGGACGTCCTTGGCGTTGCGCTGGATGAAGTGGCGGCGGGATTCGACGTCCTCGCCCATGAGCGTGGAGAAGATCTCGTCCGCCGCGGCGGCGTCGTCGATCGTCACCTGCAGGAGGGTGCGGGTGGTCGGATCCATCGTGGTCTCCCACAGTTCCTTGGCGTTCATCTCGCCGAGACCCTTGTAGCGCTGGATGCCGTTGTCCTTCGGGATGCGGCGTCCTGCCGCGAGCCCTTCGGCCAGCAGCGCGTCGCGCTCGATGTCGCTGTAGACGTACTCGTGCGGCGAGTTCGACCACTTCAAGCGGTAGAGCGGCGGCTGTGCCAGGTACACGTACCCGGCCTCGATGAGCCCGCGCATGTAACGGAACAGCAGCGTGAGCAGCAGCGTCGTGATGTGCTGACCGTCGACGTCGGCATCGGCCATCAGCACGATCTTGTGATAGCGCGCCTTCTCGATCGAGAAGTCCTCACCGATGCCCGTGCCGAACGCCTGGATCATCGCCTGCACCTCGTTGTTGCCGAGGGCACGGTCGAGCCGGGCGCGTTCGACATTGAGGATCTTGCCGCGCAGCGCCAGGATCGCCTGCGTGTGCGGGTCGCGACCCTGCACCGCGGAGCCGCCGGCCGAGTCGCCCTCGACGAGGAAGATCTCGCTGATCGACGGGTCCTTGCTCGTGCAGTCCTTGAGCTTGTCGGGCATGGAGGCCGACTCGAAGACGCTCTTGCGGCGCGCGGTCTCGCGAGCCTTGCGGGCGGCCATCCGAGCGGTCGCGGCGTCGATCGCCTTGCGGACGATGTTCTTCGCCTGCTGCGGATTGCGGTCGAACCAGTCGCCGAGCTGATCGCCCACGACCTTCTGCACGAACGCCTTCGCCTCGGTGTTGCCGAGCTTCGTCTTGGTCTGACCCTCGAACTGGGGCTCCGACAGCTTGACGGAGATGACGGCCGTCAGGCCCTCGCGCACGTCGTCGCCGGAGAGGTTGTCGTCCTTCTCCTTGAGCAGGTTCTGCGCGCGGGCGTACTTGTTCACGAGAGTCGTGAGCGCCGCGCGGAAACCTTCCTCGTGGGTCCCGCCCTCGTGCGTGTTGATCGTGTTCGCGTAGGTGAACACGTTCTCCGTGTAGGAGGTGGTCCACTGCATCGCGAGCTCGAGCGCGATGTGGCGCTCGGTGTCCTCGGACTCGAAGTCGATGATCTCGTCGTTGACCGCATCCGCCTTGCGCACGCGGTTGAGGTACTCGACGTAGTCGACGAGGCCGCGCTCGTAGAGGAACTCGTCGTGCGGCTGAACCGTGGTGACCTTGCCGTCGATCTCCTCGTCGACCGTGTGGTCGGCTCGCTCGTCGCGCACCGTGATGGTGAGGCCCTTGTTCAGGAACGCCATCTGCTGGAAGCGGGTGCGCAGCGTGTCGTAGTCGAAGTCGACGGTCTCGAAGATCGCGGGATCCGGCCAGAAGGTGATGGTCGTGCCGGTGGACTCGGTCGCCGCCCCTTGTGCGAGCGGTGCCTGCGGCACGCCGCCGTTGGCGTACGACTGGTTCCACTCGTAGCCCTGGCGCTTGACGGCGACCTCCAGCCGCGTCGACAGCGCGTTCACGACGGACGAACCGACGCCGTGCAGGCCGCCGGAGACCGCGTAGCCGCCGCCACCGAACTTTCCGCCGGCGTGGAGGACCGTGAGGACGACCTCGACCGTCGACTTGCCCTCGGTCTTGTGGATGTCGACGGGGATGCCTCGACCGTTGTCGACGACACGCACGCCGCCATCCGCGAGGATCGTCACCTCGATGCGGTCGCAGTATCCCGCGAGTGCCTCATCGACGGAGTTGTCGACGATCTCGTACACCAGGTGGTGGAGTCCGCGCGGGCCGGTGGAACCGATGTACATGCCGGGGCGCTTGCGAACGGCCTCGAGTCCCTCGAGAACCTGGATCGCGTCTGCCCCGTACTCGTTCCGTACCGGCTCGGGGGTGCTCTGTCCGTCGTGGGGAACGCTGGAGGGGGTGGGGGACGTCATAGGTTTCGAGCGCTCCGGTTCTAGTAGACGGACCGTCCCAGTCTATCAAGCGGAGGCTCCGCGCGGGGCGTGTACGCCCGTGTGGCGTCGTAAACGGACGCGAGATACGTCCGTACATGCCTCATCCGTAGGTATCTCGGGGACCGCGCCCTGGAACGGCTCTGGGACCCCATTTCCAGGAGGGGACGTCCGGGCCGACGAAGCGGACGTTCTGGACGCCCGCATCCGGGAACCGCTGCGCGATGGTCGTGACGATGTGCGTGCGCATGAGGCGCAACTGCTTCGCCCAGGCGGTCGAGTCGCACTGCACCGTGAGCACTCCCGCATCCAGTCCCACAGGGCGCGTGTGCCTGGCGGTCTCCTCGCCGGCGACGACCTCCCACTGCCGCACCAGGTCCGCGCGAGCCAGAAGCGGGTCCCAGCCGGCCTGTTTCGTCCAGTGCGCGAGCACGTCGCCGACGCCGTGCGGGTCGCGACCGGGTGTGAACGGCGCCCCTTCATCATCGTTGCCGCGACGCGTGCGCTTCTTCGCACCGCGACGCGTCGTCGGTTCGAGTCCGCGCAGACGCAGGTACGTGCCGAGGGTCTCGGGGACCTCGTCCTCGTCACTCATCGTCGCGGACCTCCAGGATGCGGCCGGCCTCGACGCGCACCGTGCGCCCGCGGAGCTCTTCGGGAACGTCCGCCTCCACGGCGGCCGTCACCACCACCTGCTCGAAGTCCGCGACGAGGGATGCGAGCCGCATCCGCCTGTCGGCATCGAGTTCGGCGAAGACGTCGTCGAGGATGACGATCGGATCTCCCAGCAGTGAATCCGCGCGAAGCAGCTGCGCGGAGGCGAGACGCAGCGCGAGTGCCACCGACCAGGACTCGCCGTGCGACGCGTATCCCTTCACGGGGAGCGCGCGGATGCGGAGCATGAGGTCGTCGCGGTGCGGACCGACCAGCGTCACGCCTCGGTCGAACTCCGCGGCCCGCTTCGCTGCGAGGGCTGCGCGGAAGGCTTCCGCCGTCACGGCCCCCGATGCGACGCGCTGATCGTCGCCGTCCTCCGGATCGAAACCGGCGATGGAGTTGGCCCACTCCAGCTCGGGGGAATGATCCGCGCCGGCGATCGCGGCGTAGGCGGCGACGAGGTGCGGATGCAGGTCGGCGGCGAGGTGAGCGCGGGCCTCGATGATCTCCGTGCCGAGGGCGATGAGCTTGTCGTCCCAGACATCCAGGGTCGGGAGCGCGTCGCCGCGCAAACCTCGGGCGCGGGCGGATTTCAGCAACGCAGTGCGCTGTTTGAGCACGCGGTCGTAGTCCGCGATGACCCCGGCGAGCCGAGGGGAGAGCTGCACGAGCAGTTGGTCGGCGAACCGCCGGCGGGCAGAGGGGTCTCCGCGCACGATCTGCAGATCTTCCGGAGCGAACAGCACGACCTGCGCATAGCGCGGCAGCTCGGCGGAGCGCACCGGCGCCCCGCCGACACGCGCCTTGTTCGATCCCTGCTTGTTGATCTGGATCTCGAGCTGGATGTGTCGCTCACCGTGACCGAGACGGGCGCGGACGAATGCCGCATCCGCTCCCGACCGCACCAGCGGCGCGTCCGCCGACACACGATGCGAGCCGAGCGTGGCGAGGTAGGTCACGGCCTCGGCGAGATTGGTCTTGCCCTGGCCGTTGCGCCCGACGAGCAGGTTCGCTCCGCGGGTGAACTCGAGATCGGCGTGTTCGTAGTTACGGAAGTCGACGAGACTCAGGCGTTCCACGATCACCGGACAACCCTACGGCGACGGTGCGACGCGATCAGCGCAGCAGCAGGTTCGGCTGCAGCAGGTACTTGAACTCGCCCTCGCCGGCGCGCTCCACCGACGTCTGCGGCGTCACGAGGATCGGGCTGAGCTTGTTCGCGTTGTCGCTGGAGGTGAAGGTGATGCGGGAGAACTCGCTGCGCACCGCCGAGAGCGACTCGAGCAGGTACTGCGGGTTGAGCCCGAGGGTCACATCGTCACCGGTCAGCGTCGCGTCGACGGACTCGGATGCGCGCGCCTGCTCGGTACCCGACGCCTCCATCGCCACGCCCTCCGCGGTGAACGTGAAGCGCAGCGGCGCGGAGCGGTCGAGCACGAGCGCGACACGGCGCACCGCCTCGGCGAGCTCCGCGGTGTTCACCACGGCGTGATGCGCGGTCTGCTCGGGGAACAGCCGGCGCACGGGAGGGAAGTTGCCCTTGATCAGCAACGAGGTCACGGTCTTGTTGCCCGACGTGAAAGCGATGATCTCGCGGTCGCCCGAACCGGAGAACGCGATCGAGATGTTCTCGCCGTGCGAGAAGGTCTTACCGACCTCCTGGAGCGTGCGCGCCGGGACGAGCGCCGTGGTGGACTCGCCGTCGGTGGTGGCGGGACCGTCCCAGGGGATCTCTCGGAGCGCGACGCGGTAGCGGTCGGTCGCGACGAGGCTGAGCTGCGTTCCGCTCACTTCGAGCTGGACTCCCGTGAGCACGGGGGTCACGTCGTCACGCGATGCGGCGAAAGCGACCTGTGCGATCGCGGTGGCGAACTCCTCGGCGGGAACGAGGCCGGACTCGCCCGTCACCTCGGGGATCGCGGGATATTCCTGCACCGGCATCGACGCGAGCGTGAAGCGGGCGGATCCGCAGGTGAGCAGGATGCCGTCGTCGTCCACCTCGATCTGAATCGGAGCGTTGGGCAGGCGGCTGGCGATGTCGGAGAGCAGACGACCGTGCACGAGGATCGTGCCGGGTGCCTCCACCGAGGCCTCGATCGTGGTGCGCGCGGATGCCTCGTAGTCGAAGGCCGAGAGGGAGAGTCCCTCGGAACCGGCTTCGATGAGCACACCCGCCAGGATCGGCTGCGGGTTGCGCTGGGGCAGGAGCTTGACGACGAACGATACGGCTTCGCTGAAAACGTCGCGATTGACCTGGAACTTCACAGTGCTCCCTCTCCGGCGGGCTGGGCTTACCCATGCTAGTGCTGCGATCGGTCCAGACGAAGAACACGCTTCCCGCCCCCAGAGGTGATCGCACGTTGATCAAGAGTGAAGTGAGAGTCATCTTGTTAACACCTGTGCAAACTGTGGATAAGTCGGTGGATGACTCTCGGCTCATGGGAACTACACGCGTGTGAGATGTGGACGCGCTGCGGACGGAGCTGTCGAACACGTTTCCTGTGATTCATCGAGCTCGAGCGTTCTCCACACGTGATCGCCGTGTCGTTCACATCGGCCGTCGGCGTTTCGCACAGTTATCCACAACTTGTCCACATGTGTGAAAGCGGAGGATGAGGCCGCGCGAGGCGATTGTCAAATGAGAGTCTTCGCGCACCGGAAACGACGAACCCCACGGCGTCGTGCCGTGGGGTTCGAGGAGCTTCAGCGACCCGCTCTGCCGAGCTGGGCGGTGATCTCCGAGACCTGGTTGTAGATCGAGCGGCGCTCCTTCATGAGGTCGCTGATCTTCTTGTAGGCGTACATGACGGTCGTGTGGTCACGGTTGCCGAAGAGCTGGCCGATCTTCGGCAGGGAGAGGTTCGTGCGCTCCCGGCACAGATACATCGCGATCTGGCGTGCGGTCGCGATCGCCTGCGAGCGGCTCGATCCGTAGAGGTCGTCGACCGACAGTTTGAAGTACTGGGCCGTGGCCGTGATGATGTCCGTCGGTGAGATGACGTTGGTGTCGTCCTGATCGACGATGTCGCGCAGCACCTGCTGCGCGAGCGACATGTCGAGCGTCGACCGATTCAGGCTGGCGAAGGCGGAGACGCGGATGAGGGCGCCCTCGAGCTCGCGGATGTTGCTGGAGACGACGGTCGCGATGTACTCCATGACCTCGGGCGGGATCTGGAGCCGCTCGTTCTGCGCCTTCTTGCGGAGGATCGCGATGCGGGTCTCGAGGTCCGGCGCTTGGACGTCGGTGATCAGGCCCCACTCGAAGCGGCTCCGCATCCGATCCTCGAAACCGGTGAGGTGTTTCGGTGGGACGTCGCTGGTGATCACGACCTGCTTGTCGTGATCGTGGAGTGTGTTGAAGGTGTGGAAGAACGCTTCCTGGGTCTCGGCGCGCCCCTGGAGGAACTGGATGTCGTCGATCAGAAGGATGTCGACGTCGCGGTAGCGAGCCTGGAAGGCGGAGCCCCGGTTGTTGGCGATGGAGTTGATGAAGTCGTTCGTGAACTCTTCGCTGGAGACGTAGCGCACGCGGATGCCGGGATACAGGCTCAGTGCGTAGTCACCGATGGCGTGCAGCAGGTGTGTCTTTCCCAGACCTGAGTCGCCGTAGATGAACAGCGGGTTGTAAGCCTTGGCGGGTGCTTCCGCGACGGCGACCGCGGCCGCGTGGGCGAAACGGTTGGACTGGCCGATGACGAATCGGTCGAAGGTGTACTTCGGGTTCAGCCGGGTGTCTGCCCGGGCGGATGCGGGATCCGCGGCCTCCGCGGCCGGCGCGGGTGTGGCGATGGGCTGCTCGATCACCATGGTCTGAACCGGAACCTCTGCCGTGAGGTGCGCGTCGATCAGTTCCGGGTTGACGACGACTCTGAAGCCGGTGACATCGTTCGTGGACGCCTGTGCGAGGGCTTCCAGGATCATGGGTCGAAGTCGCTTGTTGAGCTGCGCGGCCGTGAGGTCGTTGGGGACATCGAGGTAGAGGAACCCCGACATCACGCCCTGGGCGACCGCCAGGTTGAGGAACCCGTGCATCTGCGGCGAGACCCGGGCGTCACTGCCGAGGATCTCGAGAGCCGCCGACCAGACCGGGACGTCGGGAGTGTCTTGCGCGGTCATGGTCCCCTTCTTGGCCCGGCGAGAACGCGCCGGTGCGCGACACCTGTGGATAACTGCGCGAGCCACGCTAGTCAGCGAGGCCCCAGAGAGCAAACTCCGGCGTCGTTCCGGGGGTGTGTCGGTTCAGCGCGTCGGGGACAGCGCTGTGGATAATGGCGGGTTGACCTCCGCGGTTTGAGTTCTCGGGGTTCGCGCCTTAGTCTTAGTCGGTTGACTTATGCCCTCGAGGCAGTCCCCGACCACGTCTGAAGGCTTCGCCTTCGGGTGGCAACCGTTTCCCGGAGAGATCCCATGAGCAAGCGTACGTTCCAGCCCAACAACCGCCGTCGCGCCAAGAAGCACGGCTTCCGCGCTCGCATGCGCACCCGCGCCGGCCGCGCCATCCTTTCGGCACGCCGCGCCAAGGGCCGCACCGAGCTCTCGGCCTGACCCTTCCGTTGCTCTCGCGGCCGAACCGACTGACCGACGGCGCCGAGTACAAGGCTGTCGTCCGCCGCGGCGTGCGATGTTCCGGCCCCCACACCGTCACGTACGTGGTGGCATCCGGTGACGATCGCGCCGCACGGTTCGGATTCATCGTGAGCAAGAAGGTCGGCACGGCGGTCGTTCGCAATCGTGTCCGCCGGCGACTCAAAGCAATCTGCGCGTCCGCGCTCCCGACTGTGGTCAGGGGCGCGGACGTTGTCGTGCGCGTGCTGCCCGGCGGCGCGGACGCCTCCTTCGCCGATCTCGACGCCGAAGTGAAGCGATGCCTGGCCCGGAGGGCGTCGTGAGCACCTCGACGCTGCCGATGGCGTCGATCGGCGAGGCGACGATGCCGGAGCACGGCTGGCTCCGCGCGATTCCGCTGCTGCCGCGCAACATCATGCTCGGTCTTCTCCATGGTTACCGTGCGACGATCTCGCATACGTACGGCGATGTCTGCAAGTACTACCCGTCCTGCTCCGCCTACGCGGTGGGGGCGGTTCAGCAGCACGGTGCGGTGAAGGGCGCGGCGTTGACCGCCGCTCGGATCGCGCGGTGCCACCCCTGGGCCGAGGGCGGGATCGATGATCCGCCTGCCCACAAGGACTTCTCCCACGCACTGACCCGGCACGGATTCGTCGTGCCACTGAGAAAGGACTGATCCCCGTGGATCTGGTACTTGCGACCGCGACGCAATCATCGGGCGGCTTCGACCTGATCGGGACGATCCTGTGGCCGCTCAAGTGGGTCGTCGAGCTCGTGCTCGTGGCCTGGCACGCGATCTGGACGTTCGTCGGTCTGCCGGCGGACTCGGGTCTGGCCTGGGTGCTCTCTATCGTCGGCCTCGTGATCGTCGTGCGCGCGGCTCTCATCCCGCTCTTCGTCAAGCAGATCAAGAGTCAGCGCAAGATGATGGAGATCGCTCCGGAACTGCGCAAGGTTCAGGAGAAGTACCGGGGCAAGCGCGACCAGCTCTCTCGCGAGGCCATGAGCCGCGAGACCATGGCGCTCTACAAGAAGCACGGCACGACCCCGATCTCCGGCTGCCTGCCGCTCCTCGTGCAGATGCCGATCTTCTTCTCGCTGTACAGCGTGCTGAACGATGTGGCGAAGCACGCCAAGGACGGGATCGGCGGCGTCGGACTGCTCGACCCCAATCTGACGTCTGAGTTCTACAACGCCAACCTGTTCGGAGCCTCGCTCCATGACACCCTCGTCGGTGCCTGGGGGCGTCCCGACGGCACGGTGACGGTCGTCATCCTGCTGGTGCTGGTGGTCCTGATGATCGCGTCGCAGTTCTTCACGCAGCTGCAGATCATCTCGAAGAACCTCTCCCCCGAGGCCAAGACCGGCCAGGCGTACCAGATGCAGCGCATCATGCTCTACATCCTGCCGCTGGCGTTCGTCTTCTCCGGCATCTTCTTCCCGCTCGGCGTCGTCGTGTACTGGTTCATCAGCAACATCTGGACGATGGTGCAGCAGTTCCTCGTCATCCGGAACATGCCGACCCCGGGATCCGAGGCCGCGAAGGCCCGGGAAGAGCGTCTCGCCCGCCGTGGCAAGGCCATCGACAGCAGCGGCAAGATCGTTCCGATCGAGAAGTACCAGGCCGAGCAGCAGCGTCTCCTCGAGGAGGCGGAGCGCAAGCGCGCCGCGGCCCCGAAGCGTCAGCAGCCCGTGGGCAAGCAGCGCGCCAAGAAGCAGGCCGGCAAGCAGCCGCCCGCCGCCAAGAGCGGCGCGTCCGACTCCGAACCCTCCAGCTGAGGAGACCGTCATGACCTCTGAACTCTCCCCCACCACGACCGACACCGTTGAGCAGCTCGAGCAGGAAGGCGATGTCGCCGCCGACTTCCTCGAGGGACTCCTCGACATCGCCGACATCGGCGGCGACCTTGCGCTGGATGTCCGCAACGATCGTGCCTATGTGTCGATCGAGTCGGATGGCGACGACTCACTTCGTGTGCTGTCCGACCCTGATACGGTCAGCGCGCTGCAGGACCTGACCCGTCTCGCCGTGCAGAACCGCACCGGTCGATTCTCGCGCCTCATCCTCGACGTCAGTGGGTCGCGCGACGCGCGACGCCGCGAGCTCGAGGCTTTGGTCGACCGTGCCGCCTCGCGTCTGGAAGACGGTGCATCACAGGCGTCACTCCCTGCGATGTCGAGCTACGAGCGCAAGGTCGTCCACGACATCGCGGCGGAGCGTGGGCTCGTTTCGGAGTCGTACGGCGAAGGCGCGCAGCGCCACACTGTGCTCCGTCGCGCGTGAGTGTTTCACGTGAAACATTGATGGACGAACTCGAGCCGGAGCCGGATGCGGCGTCGACGATCTTCGGAGACCGAATCGATCGCGCCCGCGCCTTCACGCGCAACCTCGCCAAGGAAGGCGAGCTACGCGGACTGATCGGTCCACTGGAGCTACCACGGCTGTGGACTCGTCACATCCTGAACAGTGCGGTGATGGCGCCGCTCGTTCCAGTTGGTCGTATCGGCGATGTCGGATCTGGAGCAGGATTACCAGGCATCGTCGGGGCGATCGCACGCCCTGACGTCGAGTGGGTTCTGATCGAGCCGATGGAACGACGCACCCAGTGGCTGCAGGAGCAGGTCGACGAACTCGCCCTGGACAACGTCGAGGTCTTCCGCGGTCGCTCGCAGGACTGGACCCGCGGCGCGACCCTCGATGCGGTGACGGCCCGCGCGGTGAGCGCTCTGCGCACACTTCTTCCGATCACGGCGCCTCTCGTGCGTGATGGCGGAGAGCTCATTCTTCTCAAAGGTGCCGCTGCGGATGCAGAGATCGAGAAGGCCGCGAAACAGGCGCGCGCTCACCGAGTTGTCGATCTGCGCGTCGAGATGGTGGGGGAGAGCATCTTGGACGCGCCGACCCGGGTGGTCCGTGGACGGGTGAACCGCTCCTGAGGGGATGTTTCACGTGAAACATCACGGCGTGGCTGTCGATGGCGACGATTAGAGTGGACAGGGTTCGATGCTGGCGAAAGGCGAAGTGTTTCACGTGAAACAATCCGACGACACCGCGACGGACTTCGGTGACGACACCCCTCTTGCCCGCGAACTCGCAGACCTCCGCGCGCGGCGACGCGCTCTCGAGGACTCCACTGTGACCCTGCCGACAGGGACTCGCACCCTCACGGTCTCGAACCAGAAGGGCGGCGTCGGCAAGACGACGACGACCGTCAATCTTGCGGCCGCGCTCGCGAGCGTGGGTGCTCGCGTGCTGGTGATCGACCTGGATCCGCAGGGGAACGCATCCACTGCCCTGGGTGTGCCGCACACGGCGGACATCCCGAGTGTCTACGACGTGCTGATCGATGAGTTCCCGCTCGCCGACATCGTCCAGACGAGCCCCGAGTCTCCGTTGCTCACGTGCGCGCCGAGCACGATCCACCTCGCCGGCGCGGAGATCGAGCTGGTCTCTCAGGTCGCGCGCGAGCACCGGCTTCGCCGCGCACTGGAGGAGTACCTCGCCACCGCCGAAGAGCCGCCGCATGTCGTTCTCATCGACTGCCCGCCTTCGCTGGGATTGCTCACCATCAACGCGTTCACTGCCGCGGACGAGGTTCTCATTCCCATTCAGTGCGAGTACTACGCCCTCGAGGGACTGAGTCAGCTCCTCGGTAGCGTGCAGATGATCCAGAAGCACCTGAATCCGCCGCTTCACGTGTCCTCCATCCTGCTGACGATGTACGACGGGCGCACACGACTCGCTCAGCAGGTCGCCGAGGAAGTGCGCACGCACTTCCCGAAGGAAGTGCTGAACACGGTGATCCCGCGCTCGGTGCGGGTGTCCGAAGCGCCGAGCTTCGGGCAGACCGTCATCGCCTACGACGGCCAGTCGGCAGGCGCGGTCGCCTACCGTGAAGCCGCCGTCGAACTGCTGGCTCGCGAGGCCGATGAGGCCGCGTCCGCCACGAACGAAGGAGAACACTGATGGCCAAGCGAACGGGACTCGGTCGGGGGATCGGCGCTCTCATCCCGACATCGGAGGGTTCTGAGGCGCGTCCGGTCGACGTGTTCTTCCCCGGCGCCCCCGCACCCCAGGCGGATGCGGCGAAGGAAGAGGTGCCGCAGGAGGAGCTGATCGCCGTTCCCGGCGCACGCCTGATCCAGGTCGATCCGCACGCGATCGTTCCCAACCCTCGTCAGCCGCGGACGAACTTCGACCCGGAAGATCTCGCAGAGCTGGTGCACTCCGTACGCGAGTTCGGTGTGTTGCAGCCGGTCGTCGTGCGCGACACCGGCGAGGGCACCTATGAGCTGATCATGGGAGAGCGGCGAACCCGAGCCGCGCGCGAGGCGGGGCTGGAGACGATCCCCGCGATTCTCCGTGAGACCGCCGACGAGGATCTGCTCCGCGACGCCCTTCTCGAGAATCTGCACCGGTCGCAGCTGAACCCGCTCGAGGAGGCATCCGCATATCAGCAGCTGCTCGAGGACTTCGGCATCACCCAGGAACAGCTGGCCACGCGGATCGGAAGGTCGCGTCCCCAGATCTCCAACACCATCCGCCTACTGCGTCTGCCGGTTCCGGTACAGCAGCGTGTCGCTGCCGGCGTGCTCTCGGCCGGGCACGCCCGTGCGATCCTGTCCGTTGAGGACGGCGAGAGCATGCAGCGCCTCGCGGACAAGATCGTGAACGAGGACCTGTCGGTCCGTGCGGCCGAAGCCGCGGCCAAGGGTGCCGCCACGGTGAAGCGGCCTGCACCGAAGGCGGGGGCGCGACGCGCACATCTCGATGAGATCGCGGAACGGTTGGGGGATCGACTCAACACGCGCGTGAAGATCTCCATCTCCGCACGAAAAGGCCAGATCGCGATCGATTTCGCCACCATCCAGGACTTGAACCGCATCCTCAGTGAGCTCGGTGAGGAAGAGCTCGGCGCATCTCGCTGATCCGGGCGGAGAATCGCTCCTGACGAATCGAAATCGCGTGCTTCGGCGCGGTGAGATCCGCGTATCGGGTCTCGACTCCTTGTGTCTCCGGGCCTCGCTCAATCAACGACCGGAGGGTGGCCGACGCCGAGGCCCCGATGCGTCAGACGAAACGTAGGCTGGAATCATGACCTCCGAATCCCCACGCCGTCGAGCGAGTCTCGAGCTGCTGCGGGCGGAAGCCGCGGACGAACTGGCCGCCCTCATCCACGAACGACTCCGTGAGGGAGAGGACCCGTGGGACTTCATGGAAGAGCTCCCCACGGTCGATGAACTCGTCGTGTTCCTCCTGCGCGCAGAGAACATCGCCGAAGCCGGCGGCAGCAAGCCGTCGCAGGCGCGCCACTACCGTGTGCTGCGTCAGATCGCCCTGGACTATCCGCCGCTGACCCGTGCCGTCTGGCGCCTGCTCGGCGACACGAACACCTCTCGCCGATGGGACGCCACCGTGCGGCCCGAAGCATCCTGAACAGCGCACAGAAGAAGCCCCCGGAGGATCTCCGGGGGCTTCTTCTGTGCGGGGAAGTGGATCAGCCGATGAACGCGGCCAGATCCTGCTCGAGCGCGAACTTCGGCTTCGCGCCGATGATCGTGGTCTTGACCTCGCCGCCCTGGAACACCTTCATCGCCGGGATGGAGGTGATCTGGTACTTCATCGCGAGATCGGGATTCTCGTCCACGTTGAGCTTGAGGACCGTGATCTTCTCGGGGTTCTCCGCCTGGATCTCATCGAGAACCGGGGCCACCATGCGACACGGGCCGCACCACTCCGCCCAGAAGTCCACCAGGACAGGACCGTCTGCTTCGAGGACGTCCTGGTTCCAGGTGCTCGAGCTGGTCGCCTTCGCGCTCATTGTCATTTCCCTTCGTAAGCCTTACTCGTACCGAACACCCGACGGGGTTCGGATGTTCCCTCAGACGACCGGCAGACCCTCGATCTGGTCGGCGTCGGGCTGCGGCGCGCCCGCTTCGTCGAGCGCCGCGAGGAAGTGCTCCGCGTCCAGGGCCGCGATCGTTCCGGATGCCGCGGCGGTGACCGCCTGACGGTAGGTCGGGTCGATCACGTCGCCCGCGGCGAACACGCCGGGCATCGACGTGCGCGACGACCGCCCGTCGACCCAGATCGTTCCCTCCGGGGTCAGGTCGAGCTGACCGTGGACGAGCTTCGTACGCGGGTCGTTGCCGATGGCGACGAACACTCCCTGCAGGTCGAGCTCGCGCGTCGAACCGTCGACCGCGTCCTTCAGGACGACGCCGGTCACCGCCTCGTCACCGAGGATGTCGACGACCTCGCTGTTCCACACGAACTCGATCTTCTCGTTCGCGATCGCGCGCTCCTGCATGATTTTCGAGGCGCGCAGCTCGTCGCGACGGTGGATGACGTAGACCTTCGTCGCGAAGCGCGTGAGGAAGGTCGCCTCCTCCATCGCGGAGTCGCCGCCACCGACGACGGCGATCGTGCGCTCGCGGAAGAAGAAACCGTCACAGGTCGCACACCACGACACACCGCGACCGGAGAGGTGCTCCTCCTTCGGCAGGCCGATCTTGCGGTAGGCGGAGCCCGTCGCGAAGATCACGGCAGCGGCCTCTTCGACCGCCCCGGAGCCCAGCTGAACACGCTTCACGGGACCGGAGAGGTCGAGCTCGGTGACGTCCTGGTAGAGGATCTCGGCGCCGAACTTGCGGGCCTGCTCCTCCATCTTGGTCATGAGCTCGGGACCCTGGATGCCCTCGGGGAAGCCGGGGAAGTTCTCCACCTCGGTGGTGTTCATGAGCTCACCGCCGACCTCGACGGAGCTGGCGATGACCAGCGGCTTGAGGTTGCCCCGGGCCGCGTAAATGGCGGCGGTGTAGCCTGCGGGGCCGGAGCCGATGATGATGAGCTGACGCACGTGCGTTCTCCCTCGTGGTTTCAAAGTGCTCAACATATGGTATCCGCGGGACATTCCCGCGGTCCGTTTGTCAGCGTCTGGAAAGGATGCGGCGAAGCGGTCGCAGCGCCGGGGCCAGTTCGGGGGTGCGCAGAGCTGCGAGCACGCCCAGGTAGACGACCAGGGTGACCGCCCCGATGATGCCGGTGCCGATCGCGCCGAAGATCTTGTCGGAGGTCGTCCAACCGGTGTCACCGCCGAGGAGCAGGTAGACCCCCCATCCGGCCGCCGCCGCCGGGAGCGCGGCGACCGCGTACCGGGCGATCGCGACGAACCACGAGCGGATGCCGAGGGAGCCGATCCGCCGGCGCAGCAGGATGGCTGCGAGCACGGCCTGCACGGTGATCGCGATCGACTGGCCGAGGGCGACGGCGGCCGCGAGCCACGGCGTCGGGGCGAGCCAGGCGGCGGCGAGAGCGGTGACGATCACGAGGACCGCCTGTACGGTCGTGAAGACGAACGGGGTCCGGGTGTCGTCGTAGGCGTAGAAGGTGCGCTGCAGCACGAAGAGGACCGAGAGCGGCAGCAGGCTCACGAGGTAGGCGATGAGCACCGGAGCGAGCTCGGCCGCATCCGTCGCGTTGTTCACGATGATGCGCGACGCCGGGACCGACGCGACCACGAGAGCGGCCGTCGCGACGACGATCAACAAGCTGATGATGCGGATGCTGCGCGATACATCGCCGCGCACCTCATCGTCCCGTCCCGCCGAGGCGTGCTCGCTGATCTGCGTGAAGTACGGAGTCCCGATCGAGAGCACGATGACCGAGTACGGGAGCATGAAGATGAGCCAGGCGGTCTGCGTCGCGAGCGTCGAGGCGCCGTCGCCGGTCGCCTCGGAGATGACCCGGCTCTGGATGAGGCCCGCGATCTGTCCGACGACGACCATGGCCGCGGTCCAGCCGGCCAGGCGCCCCATGTTGCGAAAACCCAGTCCGCGCCAGTGGAAGTCAGGGCGCAACCGGAGCCCCGTGCGCCGCCAGGACACGAGCAGGATGAGTGCCTGCACCGCGATGCCGAAGGTCGCCGTGCCGCCCAGGGCGGCGATGGATGCGGCGCTCCAGTCCGACACCGCCGAACGATCTCCTCCGATGACGAGCATCAGCAGCAGGAAGCCGGCGATGGAGATGACGTTGTTGAGCACCGGGGCCCAGGTGAACGGTCCGAAGATGCGGCGCGCGTTGAGCGTCTCTCCCAGGAGCGAGTATAGACCGTAGAAGAAGATCTGCGGCAGGCACCAGTAGGCGAACGCGGTCGCCAGGGCGTGCTGCTCGGGGCTGTAGGCGGGCGCGTAGAGCGTGATGAGCACGGGCGCGAGCAGCATCGCCACGGCTGTGACGGCGAGCAGCACGACGATCCCCGCGGTGAACAGGGCGGAGATGAAACGCTGGCCCCTGTCCTCCCTCGCGCTCGCGCGAACGATCTGCGGCACGATCACCGCGGTGAGCACGCCCGCCGAGATGATCGCATAGACGTTGTTCGGCAGCTGGTTGGCCTGCGCGAAGGCATCGCCCGCTCGCGAGGACATGGTGCCGAGGACCGCCACCAGCACGATGGTGCGGATGAGGCCCGTGACGCGGGAGACGAGCGTTCCCGCTCCCAGCAGCACGCTTGCCCGGCCCAATCCGCTCACGCGTTCTCCTCATCATCGGTGCGGACCGCATCCGCCTTGTCGCGCCTACGGCGTCGGACGGTTCGGACGGCGCCGATCGTGAGGAACGCGGCCGCGAGCACGACGAGCGCGGCAAGGCCGATTCCCTCCCAGTCGGCTCGCACGTTGACATCCACCGTCTGCGTCTGGCCGATGGGCACGTATGCGGGGCTGCGCAGGCTGAGATCGATCTTGACGTCGCCGTTTCCGATCCGCGCGTTCACGGGGACCTCGACGAGCGTGTTGGCGGATGCGGCGGCGACCACGGCGTTCTCACGCTCGACGTCGACGCGCAGATCATCCGGCGAGGCCACGAGCACGACGTTCACGGGGTAGGGGAGGTCGTTGCGCACCCAGAAGCGCAGATTGGTGCCCGCGGTCAGCAGGTTCAGCGCTGTCGAGGGCACGATCGACACCGAGTCGAGCGTCGTCGTGGTGGCTTCCGCGTGTGCCGCGACGGCGCTCTGCCAGCCCGACGGATCGCCGAGCCACCCGCCGCCCAGAACCTGGAGGATGGCGGCGCGCTCGCGTCCGGTGAGCAGCGACGGGTCGTCGAGGATCGTGGCGAAACTGTCGATCTGTGCGGCTCCGGCCAGCATGCTCGTCAGCGCCGCCGGACGCGAGGGGTCGACCGTGCCCGCCGAGACCTGGACCTCTGTCGGGGAGGTGCCGAGCATGCTCGACAGCCCCACGGCGGTCATGCCCGTCGTCGCCGCGGAGATCGCCCCGCGCAGGCCCTGCGGGTCGCGGACGGAGGACCTGCCCAGGGTGACGAGAATCGGGGACCCCTGTGCCGACGAGGACGCGAAGGTCAGATGCGCGGCCGCGGCCGCCGCATCCGCCGCGCGGGACGTGGGCTGTGTCGCGGTGGATGCGGCCTGAAGCGCAGCGGATGCGCCCGCCGACGCGACGAGCAGCTCACCGCCGCCGGTCCGCGCGTGTGCGGCGGATGCGGCGGACACCTGCGTGCTGTCGACGATCGTGATCGCGCCCGGTGTCGCCGCGGTGAGCCACCCGATGAGCTCCGGGGAAGCCGTGCCCGACGGCGGCCAGTAGATCGTCGGCTCTCCGGCGGCGCGCACGTCGAGGAGCGCGTCGAGGGTCGGCGGTGCGGGGTCGGACTGCTGCGTGTCCGTCGGGGCGGGCGTGGGCGCGGCCGGCTGCGCCTTCACATCCACGTACGCGTTCAACGATGTCGGCGTGAGCGGTGCGTCGATCCCCGCCGCGAACTGCGTGCTCACGTCGGCGTCGCCGTACTGCAGCGCGAACCGCGGGTTGGGCAGGTCCATGAGCCGCTGCAGCCACGCCTGAGCGGACTCCGGCGCAGCGGTTCCACGCGCCCGAATGGAGGCCACGATCGCCGGATCCACGGCGAGGATCGCGGAGGTTCCCGTGACGGCGTCGAGCGCGGCGGTCAGCGCGCCGTCGGATGCGGTGAGGGTGGCCAGCTGTTCGGTCGACAGCATCCCCGCCGTCAGCGCCGGCGCGGTGATGGGGACGATGACGGCGACGGTGCCCGTGGGGCCGGTGCCGATCGTCACCACGGAGCGCGCCGTCTCGCCCGCGACGGTGACCCACAGCGGGTAGACGCCCGCGCCGCGGCCCGCGAGGGCGGGGTCGTCGGCCGCGACGATCACGCTCGCCGAGCTCGACTGCCCGGGTGCGGTCTCTTCGACCGCGCTGGATCCGATGACGCGCCCGGCCGGGGCATCAGCCGATCCCGACAGCCACGCGTCGAGAGCGGCGGAGCCGTCCAGCGGTGCATCTGCGAGCAGCAGCTCGGCCGTCGAGCCGGCGGCTCGCGAGCTCGTGCCGTTCTCGAGGGAGACCAGCGCTGTGAGCGCCTCGCCTGCGGCCAGCACTCCGCCGGACAAGGGTGCCACCGAGACGTCGATCGTTCCCGTCGCGGACGGCGAGGGCGTCGGCGTGGCGGCGGCTGCGGGGGCGACGATCCCCAGCACGATCGCGACGGCGATGAGCGGCGCGAGCAGAAGTCGTCGCCGCCGGAATGCGGGGGTGCCCGTGCGGGCCGAAGTCGGAATCATTCGTAGCTGAGCAGGCTCCTGTGCGGAGAATCCGCAGGGTCGGGAGCGAGTCTACGGGCCCGGGCCTGGGATTCACCGAGCGCGCGCCCGGGTTGAATGGACTCATGCACACTGCCATCGCCCACCGCTTCGCCGATGATCTGCGCGCCGCGGGCTTCACGACTGCGGCCCTTCACCCGCTCATCGGCGACGCCGCGGAAGCGGCGCTCGCGCGGGCTGTCGCCGTCCCGGCCCGACGGGCCCTCGCTCGGCATCCGCAGAACGCCGTCGCCGTGCTCGCCCGCCTGTTCGTGCTGGGGGACGTCGTCGATGCCTCATCCGTAGCCGCGGCACTGCCCACCACCGGACTCGCGGATGCCGAGCGGCTCGGCGTG
Organism: Microbacterium sp. RG1; assembly: GCF_005347485.1. NCBI lineage: Bacteria > Bacillati > Actinomycetota > Actinomycetes > Micrococcales > Microbacteriaceae > Microbacterium > Microbacterium sp. RG1. The sequence continues at coordinate 2,597,239 of NZ_CP034121.1, forward strand.
ATCGAACGCCGCGGCGACAGCGTGGCGCCCGCGGTGGCTGTGCGCCCGCACGTCTTCGCCGACGGTGGCGAGGGATGGATCGCGAGCGATCTGGACGAGCTGGCCGGCGTCTTCCCGTTGCGTCCGGACCACGTGCTCGGTGTCGGCGGCGCCGGCAGGACGCTGGTCTCTCTGCTTCCCGCATCCGGGAACGGCCGTGCCCTCGACCTCGGATGCGGATGCGGTCTGGTGGCCTTCGAGCTGCACCGGAGGGGATTCGAGGTCGTCGCGACGGACATCTCGCCGCGCGCACTGTGGTTCACGCGGCTGGGAGCGGCGCTCAACAACCTGGAGGGCATCGATGTCCGCGAGGGCAGTCTGTACGAGCCCGTCGGCGACGAGCGTTTCGAGTTGATCGCCTCGAACCCGCCGTTCGTCATCACGCCGCGGGTGGCCGGCGTGCCCGCCTACGAGTACCGCGACGGCGGGCGGGCGGGGGACGAGCTCATGCGCGAGGTCGTCGCCGGTGCCGCACCCCATCTCGTCGAGGGTGGACGAGCGATCATGCTCGGCAACTGGCAGGACCGTGAGGATCTGGCGGGGCTGGAGCGGGTGCGCGCGTGGACGGAGGGCATCGGCGCGTGGGTCATCGAGCGCGAGCAGCTCGATCCGGCCCGCTACGCGGAGCTGTGGGTGCGCGACGGCGGCACGCGGCCGGGCAGCGACGAGCATGAGGCGCTGATCGGCGCCTGGCTCGACGACTTCGAGACGCGCGGCGTCACGGGCGTGGGGCTCGGCTGGGTGCAGCTCATGCGCGGCTCGGGGCTGCGCCGCTTCGAACGGGTGGTGCAGGCGGTCGACACCGCCGTGCTCGCCGCGCACACCGCCGCTGTGTGGCGGGCCGCGGCATGGCTGGATCGAACCGACGACATGGTGCTCGCCGCATCCGTGCTGCGCGTCGCCGCCGACGTCACCGAGGCGCGGCATCACCTTCCCGGTGCGGAAGCGCCCAGCGTGATCGAGCTGCGACAGGGAGGCGGGCTCGCCCGCACGGTGTCCGCGGACCCGGCGCTGGCCGCACTCGTCGGCGCGAGCGACGGAGAGCTGCCCGTGGGCGTGCTCATCGACGCCATCGCAGATCTGCTCGAGGTCGATGCCGCATCTCTCCGATCCGACCTGCTCCCGAGGGTCAGGGAGCTGGTGCTGACCGGGATGCTGGAGGTGCCGCACGGCGCGGCCGATTAGGCTCGTTGCATGCTCAACATGGCCGACGGTCTCTCGCGCCTGGGCACCCTCGCCTCCTCGCCCGTCGTCGTCGTTCTCGCGGACGCCTTCGCGGCCGCGGGACACGAACTGGCGGTCGTCGGAGGTCCGGTGCGCGATGCGCTGCTGGGGCGGACCACGCACGATCTGGACTTCACGACGGATGCGGATCCCGACGAGATCCTGCGCATCGTCACGCCGATCTCGACCGCGCAATGGGACATCGGGCGGGCATTCGGCACGATCGGCGCCCGCATCCGCGGCGAGCAGGTCGAGATCACCACGTACCGCGCGGACGCCTACGACGGCGAGACCCGCAAGCCCGTCGTCGCGTTCGGCGATTCGCTCGAGTCCGACCTCGTGCGCCGCGACTTCACCGTCAACGCGATGGCGCTCCGTGTGCCCGGTCCGCAGCTCGTCGATCCGCACGGCGGCATCGAGGATCTCGTCGCGGGCGTACTGCGCACCCCCACCGATGCGCGCATCAGCTTCGGCGACGACCCGCTGCGGATGCTCCGCGCGGCGCGCTTCTCGTCCCAGCTGGGCTTCACGGTCGACGCCGACGCGGTCGCGGCGATCACCGAGCTGCGCGAGACACTCGGGATCGTGAGCCCGGAGCGCATCCAGGGCGAGCTCGTGCGTCTGCTGCAGACCGACGATCCCGTGCGCGGCCTGCGGCTGCTGGTGGAGACGGGGCTGATCGATCAGTTCCTCCCCGAGGTGCCGGCGCTGCGACTCGAGGTCGACGAGCACCACCACCACAAGGACGTCTACGAGCACTCACTCACCGTGCTGCGGCAGGCGATCGAGCTCGAGGGCAGCCGCCACCCGGACGCCGCGCCCGACGTGCCGCTGCGTCTGGCGGCGCTCCTCCACGACATCGGAAAGCCCGCCACGCGCCGGCTCGAGCCGGGCGGCGCGGTCACCTTCCACCACCACGACGTGAAGGGATCGCGGATGGCGCGCAAGCGCCTGCGCGAGCTGCGGTTCGACTCGGCGACGATCGAGTCCGTCGCGCTGCTGATCGAGCTGCACCTGCGTTTCTTCGGCTACGCCGAGGGCGCGTGGACGGATGCGGCCGTGCGCCGCTACGTGCGCGATGCCGGGGACGAGCTGGAGCGCCTGCACATCCTGACCCGCGCCGACGTGACCACGCGCAACAAGCGCAAGGCGACGCGACTGCGTCTGGCGTACGACGACATCGAGCGGCGCATCGACGAGCTGCGCGCGCAGGAGGAGCTGGACGCCATCCGTCCTGAGCTGGACGGCAACGAGATCCAGCAGATCCTCGGCATCCCGCCCGGCCGAGAGGTGGGCGAGGCGTACCGGTTCCTCCTGGATCTGCGGCTGGATGAGGGCGTGCTGGGGCCCGAGGAGAGCGAGCGCCGCCTGCGCGAGTGGTGGGCGGCGCGGGGCTGATCCCCGCCGGCCGGTGCGTGGCCGCATTCGGTACATGGCCGCATCCGCTGCATGGCCGCATCCGCTGCATGGCCGCATCCGGTCAACAGGAAAAATCCGCCCATCAGGACGATTCACGTCAGATCGTCCTGATGGGCGGATATCTCCTGCGGGAGGGATGCGGTGCCGGCTCAGACCGTGGCGGACGCGGCCTCGGCGATGGAGCGACCGCCCTCGCGCGCGGCGACCTCGGCGGCGGACTTGATGTCGGCGGCGATCTCGGAGAACTGATCCAGCGCGGGGTTCACCCCCACGAGCGTGAACGAGCGCTGCACGACGCGCAGGTCGAGGCCCCACACATCCTCGAGCACGCGGCGCAGCCAGGCGGTCGAGTGGTCCCAGCCCTCCTTGGGCGTGCCGGCGTCGTAGTTGCCGCCGAGCACCGTGACCAGCACGGCGGGCTTGCCGCGCAGCGCCGTGCCCTGCGGGTCGATGCGCGGGTCGGTGTATGCCAGGTCGAACCACGTCTTCGCGTGCTGCGAGACGCCGTAGTTGTAGAGGGGGATCGTGAGCAGGAGCGCGTCGGCGTCGATGAGCTCGTCCGCGAGGCGTGTCGCCAGGGCGAGCGCCTCGCGCTGCTCGGCGGTGCGGTCGGCGTCGGGCAGGTTCCTCCCGGTGACGGCGGCCGCCCACGCGGTGGCGGGGACCGGCTCGGCGGCGAGGTCGCGGCGGACGACGGTCCGGTCGGCGTGGGTGGCGAGCCACTCGGTTTCGACGATGTCGCCGAGGGCGCGGCTGGCGGAGGTGGGGGGAAGGATGCTCGCATCCAGACGGAAGAGGGACATGGTGCTCCAATCGACCTAGCGGCTATGAAAAAGAGAGTGGCTACGTGAACGCTAGCACGACTAGACTCGGTGGTATGGCCGCAGAGCAGCACGACGAGCGTCAGTGCGACGCCGCCGTGTCGCGCGCCTTCTCCGTTCTGGGCAAGCGCTGGAACGGCATGATCCTCGACGTGCTCGGTGAGGGGGCTCTGTCGTTCGTGGGGCTCCGCCGGGCCGTCACCGGCATCAGCGACGCCGTGCTCTCGGATCGCCTCGTCGAGCTCGCCGACGCCGGCCTGGTCGTGCGCGAGCTGGATGCGGGCCCCCCGGTCGCGGTGTCCTACACACTGACGGATGCGGGCGCCCGCCTCGTGCCGATCCTCACCCAGCTGGGTGCCTGGGCAGACGGCAACCTCTCCGCCACCCGCTGATTCCCGCGGCATGTCCCGCATGGCGATGGGGCGACCCGCACACACCTACGTTCCCCTGTCACAGATCGACGTTCGGACGTCGATCTGTGACAGGGGAACAGGGGGTGGGTCGGGGGAAGGGGCCCCGAGGCGGGCTCGGGAGGGAGGTCCCTCAGTCGCGAGGGTCGGACTCGAGCGCCTCGCGCACGAGGTGACTGATGTCGATGCTCACGATCCGTGCGGGCCCGGCGGATGCGGGCGGCGGAGCGGCGGGCGCGTCGCCGTTGGCGGACGCATCCGGACGTCCCTGGCCGATCATGCTCATGGCGTCACCTCCGTCTCGGGGGCGGGCTCGGGAACCGGTGCCGTGTCCGTCCCGGTGCTGGCCCCGAGCGTCGGACTCGGCGTCGGCTCCGTGCCCGCCTGCGACTGCGCGGGTACGGCGGGAACCTGCGCGAACGGCGCCGGGGGCAGGGTCGCGACGGCGGTGTCCGTATCCCACTGGTTCACATCGACATCCCAAGGGTTCACATCCGTCGCCTCGCGCAGCGGGAACACGTTCCACAGCGGGGAGCGCCCCGTGCCCTCGTAGGCCGTGGTGACCGGACCTCCACCGCCCAGGAAGTACTCGTCCCACCACCATCCGTTCGTGCGACCCTCGGTGCCGACGGTCGTCATCGGGGTTCCCTGTTCGGTGTACAGCTGCACGTTCTCGAGCGGGTTGCCCTCGGCGTCATAGGCGAACACGTTGCGAACGCGCTCGCCGTCGAGCACGAGACCGGGCTGGGTCGTGTCCATCGGGACGTAGTTCGCATACGCCGACTGCGAGGCGAAATACTGCGGCAGCACGGTGGGCGCCGCGATGAGCGCGATCGCCGCGACGATGCTCGCCGCCACATTGAGCACGCTCCGCAGACCCCGCACCCAGCGGCGAGGCAGCCACATCCCGCGACCCCACTGGATGCTGAGGAGCACCAGCGCCGCGAGGATCGCCCACGCCACGACGTTCGTGGGCGCGTAGTCGACGCGGCCGGTGAGCGGCACGGTGAGGAACATCAGGATGAGGAAGAACGCCACCCCGCGCGCGATCCACCAGACCGGGCGCAGCGACACGAGCAGGTCCAGCGTCGCGGATCCGAACCGGGACGAGCGGATGCGGGTGGCCGCTGCCTGCCGGGCGCGCTCCAGCTGCTCGCGCATCGGTACCTTCGCGGCACGCCCGTTGCGCTCGGGGAGTCCCGCGGCGGCACGGAGTTCCGCGGCGTAGGTCGCCGCATCCGGGAGGGAGAAGGCCTCGCCGCTGTCTTCCGCCTGTTCGGACAGGTCGGCTTCGAGCCCGTCGAGCAGGTCGTCCACCTCATCGGCGGGCAAGTCGTCCAGTTCCGCGCGGACCGCGGCGGCGAAGGCGGGGATGTCGGTTCGGGGCTGAGTCGTGGCGTTCATCGTCCTTCTCCGATCGTGCGCAGCGCGGTGGGTTTGCGGGAGGCGTCGAGAAGCGTGCTCAGCGCGAGCGAGAACGAGGCCCAGTCCTCGCGCTGCGCGTCGAGTGCCGCACGCCCCTGCGGGTTGATGGCGTAGTACTTGCGGTGCGGACCCCCGTCCGAGGGCACCACATAGCTCGAGAGCGACCCGGCGCTGTAGAGCCGGCGAAGCGTCCCGTAGACGGATGCGTCGCCCACCTCGCCGAGGCCGGCCTCGCGCAGCCGACGCACGATGTCGTACCCGTAGGCGTCCTCGTGCTGCACGACCGCGAGCACGGCGGCGTCCAGCACCCCCTTCAACAGCTGCGTGGTATCCATCCGCGCTCCTCTCTCCTCTGCGAAGCAAGCTACCACGCAGTGCACAGTAGTGCGAGCAGTGCGGTACCGTGTGTCGCACAACGACCCTGTCGTCGCGCGAGCCGCGTGCCTACACTGAAGCCACCTGATCACCGTCGATCGGAGTCGTTGTGCCCTCGCCCTGGTCTCTGCGTCGCGAGGCGTCGGCCGAGAGCTCGCGCCTGCTGATCGAGCGCGCGCACGAGGAGTTCGTCGGCGGAAACGCGCAGGATCCGCGGGTCACCGCCGTGCGGGGTCTGGTCCGCGAGAGCTGGCAGCGCTCGGCCCGGAGCCTCGTCGGCGTGGACGCCGTGCCGCCCCTGGATCTCATCTCGGACGAACTCGACGCGTACCGGCGCACGCATCCCCTCGCGAGCGTCATGGACATGATCCGCCAGCTGCTGCTGCCCGGCGACGAGGACGAGTCGGGCGTCGTCGTCGCGGTGGGGGATGCGGCGGGCCGCCTGCTGTGGGTCGAGGGCGACCGCCGCATCCGCGACCTCACGGGCGACATGGGCTTCGTCGCGGGGGCGAACTGGTCGGAGCAGGCCGTGGGCACCTCGGCGCCGGGCACAGCCCTCGCCCTCGACGCGTCCGTCCAGATCCGCGGAGCCGAGCACTTCAACCGGCTCGTCCAACCGTGGTCGTGCACGGCGGCGCCGGTGCGCGACCCCGAGAGTCGGCGCGTGCTCGGTGTCATCGATGTGACCGGCGGCGCCGAGGTCACCACGCCGCAGGCACAGCTGCTCGTCGACGCGACGGCGCGGGCGATCGAGGGGGAGCTGCTCGTGGCCAGGCTGCGGGCGCGCGCCGAGCCGCCCATGAAGAGCCAGCCCCCGCGTCGTCCACGCGGCGCCACCGAGCACGCGACCCTCCGCGTGCTCGGACGCGACTTGGCGGTGCTCGACGTCGTCGACGACCGAGGCGCCACCGTCACCGAGTTGAGCGCGCGTCACGCGGAGATCCTGCTCATGCTGGCGGTGCACCAGCAGGGCCTCTCCGCGGAGAGACTGGCCGCCCTCGTGTACGGCGAGGCCGCGCCGGTGGAGACCCTGCGCCCCGAGATGGTGAGACTGCGGCGGGTGCTCGATGCCGTCGCTCCCGCATTGATCCCCGCATCCCGTCCCTATCGGCTGACGAGCCCGCTTCAGACCGACGCCGATCACGTCGTCTCGCTGCTCGATCGGGGCGCGCACCGCGTGGCCCTCACGGCGTATCGCGGCCCCGTCCTGCCGGACTCCCGCGCGCCGGGGGTCGAGGAGCTGCGGCAGAGCGTGCAGGCGGCCCTGCGCGAGTCGCTCCTCGCCGGGGCAGGGCTCGACGTGCTGCTGGCCTATGTCGACACGGATGAGGGACGTGAGGATGTGGATGCGCTGCGCCTCTGCCTCGAGATGCTCGCCCCGCGCTCGCCGCGTCGCGGGCCGATCGTCGCGCGCCTGGAGCAGCTCGGCGCCTAGTCTCGACGCGCAACCCGATGCAACCCGGGGGTGCTTACGGTGTCGGGCAACGAGCGCGGCGCTGATGCCGCCCCGTCCTGATCGTCGAAGGAGATGACATGACCATCGTTGAAGACGGCGTCTCGAGCGTCTACGCCGCCCCCGGATCCCGCGGATCGGTCGCCGAGTACCGCAGCCGCTACGGCCACTACATCGGCGGCGAGTTCGTCGAGCCGATCAAGGGCCAGTACTTCGAGAACATCACCCCCGTCACGGGCAAGCCGTTCTGCGAGGTCGGCCGCGGCACGAGCGAGGACATCGATCGCGCCGTGGATGTGGCGTGGCAGGCGTTCGAGAGCTGGAAGAAGACGACACCCGCCGACCGCGCGAACATCCTCAACAAGATCGCCGACCGCATCGAGGCGAACCTCGAGAAGATCGCCGTCGCCGAGACGTGGGAGAACGGCAAGCCGGTGCGCGAGACGCTCGCCGCCGACATCCCGCTCGCCGTCGACCACTTCCGGTACTTCGCGGGGGTCCTTCGGGCGCAGGAGGGCTCGCTCAGCCAGATCGACGAGGACACCGTCGCGTACCACTTCCACGAGCCGCTGGGCGTGGTGGGCCAGATCATCCCGTGGAACTTCCCCATCCTCATGGCCACCTGGAAGCTCGCGCCCGCCCTCGCCGCCGGCAACTGCGTCGTGCTCAAGCCCGCCGAGCAGACGCCGGCATCCATCCTCTTCCTCTTCGATCTGATCGGCGATCTGCTGCCGGCCGGCGTCGTGAACATCGTCAACGGGTTCGGCATCGAGGCGGGGGCACCGCTGGCGCAGCACAAGCGCATCCGCAAGGTCGCCTTCACGGGCGAGACCACGACCGGCCGGCTGATCATGCAGTACGCCTCGCAGAACCTGATCCCGGTCACGCTGGAGCTCGGTGGCAAGAGCGCGAACATCTTCTTCGAGGATGTGGCCCGCGACCGCGACGCCTACTACGACAAGGCGTTGGAGGGCTTCACGTTCTTCGCGCTGAACCAGGGCGAGGTCTGCACGTGTCCGAGCCGCGCGCTCATCCAGCGCTCGATCTACGACCAGTTCCTCGGGGACGGCCTGGAGCGGGTCGGCAAGATCGTGCAGGGCAACCCGCTGGATCCCGCGACCATGATCGGCGCGCAGGCCTCGAACGACCAGCTCGAGAAGATCCTGTCGTACATCGAGATCGGCAAGGCGGAGGGCGCGAAGCTGCTCGCGGGAGGGGAGCGTGTCGACCTCGGCGGCGACCTGTCCGAGGGCTACTACGTGGCGCCCACGGTGTTCGAGGGTCAGAACAGCATGCGCATCTTCCAGGAGGAGATCTTCGGTCCGGTCGTCTCGGTCACGAGCTTCGAGGGCTTCGACGACGCCATCCACACCGCGAACGACACCCTCTACGGCCTCGGCGCCGGAGTGTGGAGCCGCTCGGCCGACACGATGTACCGCGCCGGTCGCGGCATCGAAGCCGGGCGCGTCTGGACGAACACCTACCACCAGTACCCGGCGCACGCGGCCTTCGGCGGCTACAAGCAGTCCGGCATCGGCCGCGAGAACCACCTGAAGATGCTCGATCACTACCAGCAGACGAAGAACCTGCTCGTCTCCTACGCCGACGGGCCGATGGGCTTCTTCTGAGTCGGGCCCGCCGCGCAGGGGGCATGTCCCCCTTCGCGCAGGCCCGCCGCATCCGTGTCCCACTTTCTGCAGGAATCAGGGGTGAAACCTGCGGCAAGTGGGACACGGGATGCGGCAAGTGGGACACGGAGAGAAGGGGAGAGGGATGGACGAGGCACCGATCGATCGGACGGCCGAGCGCGTCGCGGTGACGGATGCGGCCGCATCCCTGCTCGTGGAGCTGACCGCGCAGCACGGACCGCTCATGTTCCACCAGTCGGGCGGATGCTGCGACGGATCCGCACCCATGTGCTACCCCGTCGGCATGTTCCTCATCGGGCCGAGCGACGTGCGGCTCGGCGCGCTGCGCGTCGCCGATCTCGCGCCCATCGAGGTGTTCATGTCCGAGTCGCAGTTCGAGTACTGGAAGTACACGCACCTGACGATCGACGCGGTACCGGGGCGCGGCGCGGGATTCAGCGTGGAGGCGCCGACGGGGATGCGGTTCCTCATCCGCTCCCGGATGCTGCAACCCGCGGAGCTCGAGGCCTTCGGCCTCGCGGCGGGGTGATCAGACGCCGACGCGCTCGCGCGCGGGGGCGGGGGCGACGACGACCTCCGGGTCGGGATCGCGACGGAAGATGATCTTGAAGATCGGGAAGAACACCGCGCACGAGATGAGCGCGTTGATGAGCATCGTGACGACGTCGGCCAGGGTCTCGCCCGTGGCGCCCATCGCCCAGACGGTGATGAACAGGTCGTACACGGGCGCCTTGTAGAAGCCCTGCAGCGCTGCCGCACCGAACGTGATCACGACGTAGGCCAGCGTGTACCAGAGCGCCGCCCACCACGGGTTGCTGTTGGACTTGAAGGTGATGTTGCGCTGCGCGAAGAAGTTCACGACCTGCGCGATCGCGAGTGTGAGCTGCACCGCGAGGAAGTAGGCGAGTCCGCCCCCGCCCGCCGGAAGAGCGCCGGCCGCGTAGTCGAAGATGAAGTAGTCCGAGCCGATGGGCAGTGCCTGGAAGCCGGTGTCGACGAGCGGCGTGAGGGCGAAGACGGCCTTGAACACGGGCATCAGCACGAGCTGGAGCACGGTCATCCCGACGTTGAGCAGCGAGAACACGATCAGCTGCGCCCACGTGGGGCGGGCGTCGGCGAAACGGGTCCATCCCCGTCGGATTCCTGCGAACATCCGTGACTCCTTCCGAGGGCTCCGCCGCGCACCTGCATCCCGGTCCCGCGCGACGAAGCCGCAGGGAGTCCATCAGGCGGGGGAGGCTTTGACGTCCACGGGCGCAGAATCTGTCGATTCCGCCGCACGAACGGTCACCGACGACAACGACGAAGGGATGCGACCCCGGCGGGCCGCATCCCTTCGTCGTGTGGAGCGCGAGACTCAGGCGCAGAGCTTCGTGAGCTCGTCGGATGCCGTCTTCAGGCGCTCGCTCGAGGCCTGCACGTCATCGTTGATCTTGGTGAGCTCGTCGATCTTGGAGGGGTCGGAGCCCGCGGCGGCGAGAGCCGACATCGACTCACCGATCGTCTTGTACTCGTCCGAGACTGCCTGCAACGGCTTCTTCACGTCGGCGTTCGTGATTTCGGCAAGGGCGTCGTCGAGACCCTTCTGGACCGTCTCGAACAGATCGGTCGTGGCCTCGCTGTCGCCCGAGGCCGCTGCCGACATCGACTCGCTCAGCTTGCTCTGGGCATCGCTGAGCTTGTCCTGGGCGATGGAGCACGCCTCCTGGACGGACTGGGACGAGGCGCCGGCGTCTCCACCGCCGTTGGCGCCGCCCGCGCAACCGGCGAGGGCGAGAAGGGCGATGGCCGAAAGGGCGAGGGGGGCGAGTTTGCGCATGAGGTTCCTCCGTGTGCTGCGTGTGCGGACGTGGGTCCGCCTCCGTCACGGAAGACGCCCCCGCTCCTCACGCTAAGCGGCGGCCCCTGCCCGACGTCCCCCCGTGAGAGGGATCTCATTCTGTGCTAAGGATCGACGTAGGCTATGGCGGTGGATACGACGCGCATCGCGGAGGCGATCGTGCGCCGCTTCGCCCGCCGCACGAATCTCATGATCGCCTCGCGCACCGTGCGGGTCGACGCCTCCCCCGCTCACCGCGTCGTCGCCGAGCGACTCACGGCTCTGCTGCACGATCTGGGCGCGGTTCTCACGACGGGGGCGGCCTCGGATGCGGGGATGCTGCGCTTCGACTTCACGGCTCTTCCCGCCGACGCGGATCCCACGGATGTGCCCGTCCTCCTCGGCGGAGCCCCGCTTCCCGAGCGGCCCGACGCCGCGGCACGCATCGCCTTCGCCGCCTCTCACATGCCGGTCTCGGCGACCGTCGCTGAGGACATCGACGTGCGGGGGCTGCGCATCGGCGTGTGCATGGTGCTCGAGCCGAAGACGGCCCAGCTGGCGCTCCTGCTGCGCTCTCGCGGCGCCGACGTCGCGGTCTACGGTCACCCCGACGAGACGGATGCGGCCGTCGCCGCGGCGCTCGCGGAGAGGGGGATCCCCGTCGACGGCGGCGCCGACCTATCGGGTCTCGAGGAGCGCGCGGCGGCCGAGGGTTTCCTGCGCCGCGGCTTCGACATTCTCATCGACGACGGCTCGCACCTCATCCGCCTCGCCCACGAGATCGACCCCGCGATCGCCGCATCCTGGATCGGTGCGAACGAGGAGACGACGTCGGGGCTCACGCCGCTGCGGCGGATGGATGCGGCGGGGCTGCTGCGCACGCCGGTCATGGCCGTCAACGACGCCGCCGCCAAGACCCGGTTCGACAACCGGTACGGCACCGGCTTCTCCTGCGTTCTGGCGATCGCGGACCTTCTCGAGGAGCACTCTCTGACGGTGCGCGACCAACCCGCGCTCGTGATCGGCTACGGCCCCGTCGGCGAGGGCGTCGCGGCCTACCTGCGCGCCCTGGGCGCGACCGTCGCGGTGGCCGAGGTCGACCCGGTGCGGGCCCTCATCGCGCGTCACGACGGCTATGCGGTCGGCCCCGCATCCGCGCTGGCGGACGGCGCTCTCGTCGTGTCGGCCACGGGTGTCGCCGGCACGATCGATGAGGCGGTCGCCGAGCGCGCGGCGGCGATCGCCGTCGCGGGCGGCGTGCCGGGGGAGGTGACGGCGGCGGCCGCCGCATCCGCTGCTCTCCTGCTCGGTGACGGCGGAGCGGTGAACATCACCGCCGCCGAGGGCAACCCGATCGAGATCATGGACCTGTCGTTCGCGGTGCAGCTCGCCGCCCTCGATCACCTGCTGCGCACCCGCCCGGGCGTCGGCGTGCACGCCCTCCCGTCTGAGATCGACGATCGTGTCGGCCGCGCGGCGCTCGCCGCGCGCGGGGTGCGGATCGATGAGCGCACCGCGTCCGTCGGCACGGATGCGGACTGGCGCTCGGCGCGTTACGAGGAGACCCGCGGATGAGCGTCGTGCTGTACTCGGCCGATCTGGTGCTGCCCATCACCGCGCCGCCGATCCCGCAGGGGGCGATCGCGGTAAGCGGCGGCCGCATCCGCCACGTCGGCGACCGCGACTGGGTGCGCCGCGAGCTCACAGCCCGCGGCGCCACCTTCACCGAGGTGCACTGGCCGGGAGTCCTCCTGCCGGGGCTCGTCAACGCGCACTCGCACCTGCAGTACACGGGCATGGCCGAGGTGGGACGCGGCAGCTACGGCGGCTTCGAGGACTGGGCGGCAGCGTTCGATCCGGTCTACGAGCGCGGACACGACTGGAAGGCGGACGCGGACGCCGGAGCGCGCGCGATGATCGAGGCGGGCACCACCGCTGTCGCCGACATCGTCACCGATGCGCCCGCCGCGGGGGTGCTGCACGACGCGGGCCTTCACGGCATCACCTACTGGGAGGTGATGAGCTGGACCAACGCCGACTGGGCGGCGACCGGCAGAGCGCAGGTCGAAGCGGCGCTCGACGCGCTGCCCTCCCCGCCCGGCACCGGGCTCTCGCCCCACGCGCCCTACTCGCTCGACGTCGAGCCGCTGCTGGAGATCCCCGACATCGTGCGCGAGCGCGGCGGCCGCATCCATCTGCACCTCGGTGAGGCCGCCTTCGAGCGCGAATCGGGCGCTCCGCATCCGACGCCCTGGCAGGAGCGTCGCGCCGGCAGCTTCCGCGAGCTGCGCGGTGACGGCTTCGGCACAGGGGCGACCGAGTTCGTCGATCAGCTCGGTGTGCTCGGACCCGACTGCCACATCGCGCACGGCGTCTACATGACCGCACGCGATCGCGCCCTGCTGCGCGCCCGCGGCACCTCCGTGGCGCTCTGCCCCCGCTCCAACGCTGTCATCGGCCTCGACGAACCGCCCGTCGCCGCCTACCTCGCCGAGGGCAACGGCATCGCCGTCGGCACGGACTCCCTCTCCTCGAGCCCGTCGCTCGACCTGCTCGCGGATGTGGCCGCGCTGCACCGCATCGCCCGCGCGCAGGGCTACTCCGACCGGGGGCTCGCGGCTCAGCTGCTGCGGGCCGCGACCCTCGGCGGCGCGCACGCGATGGGCATCGACACGGGCCCCGACCGCACCGGCTACCTCGCGGTCGGAGCCCTCGCCGACCTGGCCTTCCTCGACATCCCCGTCACGACGATCGACGACACGATCGAGCACCTCGCCACCGATGGCGCGGGCCGCGCGGCGGCCACCGTGATCAGCGGGGCGTTCCGGCACACGACACCGTCCTTCACAGAGCACACCGGAGTGAGCGCATGAGCACCCGACCCGCCACCGCCGTCACCCTCGATCTCGCCCCGCATCCCGAGGGCGGCTGGTTCCGCCGGATGTGGACAGCCACCGCCGGCGTGGAGACGCCCGCGGGTCCGAGGCCGGCGGCCACCTGCATCCACTACCTGCTGACCCCCGGCGAGCACAGCGCGTGGCATGTCGTCACGAGCGACGAGATCTGGCTCTGGCACGGACCCGGCACCCTCGAGCTGAGCCTCGGGGGCGACGGCGACCAGCCGCTCGCCGAGCGCACCGTGACCCTGGGCCCCGACCTCGCCGCCGGACACCTCGCGCAGGTGACGGTGCCGGCCGGCGTATGGCAGTCGGCTCGGCTCGGGGGCGAGGCCGAGGTGCTGGTGAGCTGTGTCGTTTCGCCAGGTTTCAGCTTCGAGGACTGGCGACTCGCGCGTGATTTAGGCTGAGCGCGGCGTCGGCCAGAGCAACCCGCCGACGCCCGACCCGACACCCCCTCTTTCTGCTTGGAGTCCCCGTGATCACGACCTCCCGCCTCCGGCGCCTGACCGCCGGTGCCGCCCTCGGCGCCGTCGCAGCGCTCGCCCTGACCGCCTGTGCCTTCGCGGGGGAGTCCGCCCCCGCCGCATCCGAGGACGGATCGCTTCCCACCCTCACCGCGGGCAAGCTCACCATCGCCACCGGTGAGCCCGCGTACGACCCCTGGATCGTCGACAACGACCCCTCCAACCAGAAGGGCTTCGAGTCGGCCGTCTCCTACGCGCTGGCGGAGAAGCTCGGCTTCTCGGCCGACGACGTCGTGTGGGTGCGTTCCACGTTCGACAGCGCGATCGCGCCCGGACCCAAGGACTGGGACCTCAACATCCAGCAGTTCTCGGTGACCGACGAGCGCAAGCAGGCCGTCGACTTCTCGTCGCCGTACTACACGACCTCGCAGGCCGTCGTCACCTCCGACAGCTCGGCCGCGGCGAACGCGACCACGATCGACGAGCTCAAGGGGTACACGGTCGGCGTCATGAGCGGTACGACCAGCTACACCGTCGCCGCCGAGGAGCTCGGCACCGACAAGCTCAGCGTCTTCAACAACAACGACGACGTCGTGCTCGCATTCCAGTCCGGTCAGATCGACGCGTTCGTGATCGACCTTCCCACCGCCTTCTACCTCGCGAACGCCGAGCTCGACGGCGGCAAGATCCTCGGTCAGTTCGCCGACACGACCGGCGGCGACCAGCTCGCCTACGTGCTGCCGAAGGGGTCCGAGCTGACCGACCCGGTCTCGAAGGCGCTCGACGAGCTCCGCGCGGACGGCACGCTCGACGAGCTGCAGAAGACCTGGCTCAGCGAAGCCGTCGACGTTCCGGTCCTCGGCTGAACATGACCACCACCGACGCCGCGTGGCAGCCGAGCGAGCTCGAGCTCGCCCGGCGCGCCACGCGGCGCCGGCAGTCCACGAAATCGGTGCTGATCGCCCTCGCCAGCACCGTCGTCTTCGTGGCCGTCATCGGCTACGCGATCGTCTCCAGCCCCGGCTGGGAGGACGTGCGCCGGAGCTTCTTCGACGTCGACATCGCGCTCGCCGCTTTCCCCTCTGTGCTCGCCGGGCTGTGGGTCAACATCCAGGTGCTGCTGGTGGCCGCCCTCGCCGTCGCCGTGATCGGCACGCTGTTGGCCGTGATGCGCTCGCTGCGCGGCCCGGTGTTCTTCCCGCTCCGTGCCCTCGCCACCGTCTACACCGACCTCTTCCGCGGGATGCCGCTGCTGATCGTGCTGTACCTCGTCGGGTTCGGCATCCCCGCCCTCGGCATCTTCGGCCGTGTGCCGGTCGTGCTCTGGGGCACCATCGCGATCGTGCTCACCTACTCGGCGTATGTCGCGGAGGTGCTGCGCGCGGGCATGGAGGCGGTGCATCCCTCGCAGCGCATCGCCGCCCGCTCCCTCGGCCTCAGCCACGCGCAGACCCTGCGCATCGTCGTCATCCCGCAGGGCGTGCGCAAGGTCGTGCCCGCCCTCATGAACGACTTCGTGTCGATGCAGAAGGATGTGGGACTCATCTCCGTCCTGGGTGCCGTCGACGCCGTGCGCGCCGCACAGATCCAGGTCGCGGCCACGTACAACTTCACCCCGTACATCGTCGCGGGGCTCCTGTTCGTCGCCATGAGCCTGCCGATGATCCGTCTCACCGACTGGGTCTCGGCCCGCCTCGCCCGCCGCGAGCAGACCGGGGGTGTCGTGTGAGCGTTCTCGACGTCATCGGCGTGCGCAAGGACTTCGGTGACCACCAGGTGCTGCGCGGGATCGACCTGAGCCTGGCCCAGCACGAGGTCGTGGTGCTCATCGGCGCCTCCGGCTCGGGCAAGTCGACGCTGCTGCGCACGATCAACCTCATCGAGCGGGTCGACGACGGCCGTATCCTGCTCAGCGGCGACGACATCACCGACCCCACGATCGATCAGGATGCGGTGCGCGCCCGCATCGGCGTCGTGTTCCAGCACTTCAATCTCTTCCCGCACCTGCGCGTGATCGACAACGTCACGCTGGCTGCGCGTCGCGTGCACGGCGTACCGCGCGAGCAGGCGCGTGCGCGCGGCATGGAGCTGCTCGAGACGCTCGGCCTCGGGGCGAAGGCGCGCGAGTTCCCGGACCGTCTCTCGGGCGGGCAGCAGCAGCGCGTCGCGATCGTGCGCGCGATCATGACCGATCCCGAGCTCCTGCTGCTGGACGAGATCACCAGCGCGCTCGACCCGCAGCTCGTCGGCGAGGTGCTCGATCTGGTGCGCGAGCTCAAGACCCGCGGCTCCACCATCCTGATGGCGACGCACGAGATGTCGTTCGCGCGGGAGGTGGCCGACCGCATCGTGTTCATGCAGGGCGGCACGATCATCGAGCAGGGGACACCCGCGCAGGTGTTCGACGCCCCGCAGCATCCCGAGACGATCCGGTTCCTCGAGCGCGAACGCCGCGGCGGCGCCCTCGCCTGAGCCCGTGCAGCGCTGGGTTCAGCGGGGGAGGGAGAACAGGAAGACGAGCGCCAGCACGTAGGCGCCGACGAAAGCGGCCAGGATGAGCAGGCCCTTCACGAGTTCCCGCTTCTGGCGCAGACGCCGACCGCCGGCGGCGACGGCGGGCGGTGGGGTGATCAGCGGAGGCAGCGGCTCGTCGGATGCGGTCTCCGGCAGCTTGTCATCGCGCCAACGCGTCCATCGGTCGAGCTTCTGAGTGACGGCATCGACAGTGGTCATGAGCCACGTCCAGGTCGCGGGGTCCGTGGTGACCAGGGGACGCTTCGCGTACAGGAAGAACCAGTCGTCGACGATCTCGACGTCCAGTTGGGCGGCATGATCGATGAGCCGCGCCATGATGTCCGGCGTGAAGAGGTAGAGCGCGTCGCGTTCGTAACCTTCGGGGCAGTACAGCGCGAAGTACTGGTCGAACGCGCCCTCGAGACTCAGGCGTTGTTCAGGGCCGAGCGTGACGGGCAGGTTGGACTGACCCCATAGGCCGTTGTTGCCCAGCGCGTCGAGCACGATGTTCGGCAACGCGGTATCGAGCTTGATCGCCACGTAGCCCCAGTGGTGTGTCGCACCCCGTTGGTTCGAGTAGCGGTAGTTCGCGAACTCGACGAAGCGGCCGCTTTCGCGGCGCAGGACGGGGAAGGCCGCCCGGAACTTGCCGCGGTGGAAGATGACACCCGGCAGATCGCGGTCGATCTCCTTCCACTCGTTGACGAGACCGTTGGACCGCGCGAACATGTCGGTCCGGTACTTGAAAACGTGATGCCGCTCGACAGCCTCGCCCGACAATCTCCATCCGCCGGCAGCGAGCAGCAGGGCGCCGAGCAACGGCAGCACTCCCCAAAGAAGCGTGACCTCGAGGGATTCGCCCACGAGACCGACGAAGACCGCGAAGAGCGCGAAGGCGGTCCCGCCCACCCCGAGCAGCAGCATCGCGTTGCCGAGGGCCCCGTCGTCGGGTCCCGTCCTGGTGGGATTCCTGCGGGTGAACTCCTTCAGCTCGGCGGGGTTGACCGGAGCGGTGAGCGGCGCCGTGTCGAGGGTCATCGGTTCACCGCATCCGCATCCCACTGCAGCGACGAACCCGCAGGCAGCGGGAGGGCTTCGAGCGCGGGGTCGGCGCACAGTGCCTCGATCAGCGCCGCGTCGCCGCCGACGATGGTGGAGTCGAAGTCCACCTCGGTCGCCAGCACCCAGGACCGGTCCGAGGGCCACATGAGCGACGGGGATGCGGCGAACTGCGCGAATCCGGCGCGCTCCATCTCTTGGTCGCGCCACGGGACCTCGTGCGGCCACATCGGATCGGCGAAGACGTCCAGCGGTCCCCAGAACAGCACGTAGTCGCGGCCGGGCAGCGACAGCCGCGGTCCGCGCGAGACGGCGTCGTCGAGGATGCCGGGCTGCCAGCTCTCCTTCGCGTACGGGCGGTTGAAGGGATCGTGCATCGCGTGGGCGAGCATCTCCTGGTGGCGCTCGAGGTCCGGTTCGTCGGACGAGGAGGAGAGGAACGCCCGCGACGGGGCGATCCCGAGATGGCCGACCAGTCCGCCCCAGCCCTCCCACACGGCGGCGTAGCCGACGGCGGTGCCGCGGGCGGCGAGGTGCCGGCCGATCGCGGCAAGCGTCGCCGCATCCAACTCGCCCTCGCGCGGGGCGTCGTACTCCCACCCGTCGTCGGAGCGCGAGCGTGCGCCGTAGACGGGGCCGTCTACAAGCGCGCGGCCGACCAGCGCGCCCCACTGCGCGGCCGGGTGCAGCTCGGTACCGAAGGATGCGGCGGCGTCCCGCCATCGGGCGGCCTCGGTGTCGATCTCGGGCTGCGCGTCGGCGAAGGCGTCCCACGCGCGGCGGTGCTCGTCCTGCGGAAGAGGCGGCCACGCCATCCCGACCGGACGCGACCGCGTCGTCGGGTGGAACACGCGGGCGTAGGCCGCGAATCCGCGGGGAACGACATCGTGCATCGTTCCCTGCCAGGGATCGTCCGTCCGCTCGCGCAGCCAATCGCCGACAGAGACGTCCGGGGTCCACTCCATGCGGCCACGCTACCGGCCCCGATCCGGCCCGGATGCGGCGGCGGGCCGCATCCGCTAGACTTCTGAGGTTGTCTGGATACGTCTGTGTCCCGGCACGTGCATTACACCCTCCTGCTGCCGGGAAGTGCCCGGTAGCCGTTCTAGTCCGAAGGAGGTGGGTTAGTGACGCACTCGCACCAGTACGAGCTCATGGTCATCTTCGACCCCGAGATCGACGAGCGTCAGGTTGCCCCCAACCTCGACAAGTTCCTGAAGGTCATCACCAACGATGGCGGTTCGGTGGACAAGGTCGATGTCTGGGGCCGTCGTCGTCTCGCGTACGAGATCCAGAAGAAGTCCGAGGGCATCTACGCCGTCGTCAACTTCGTCGCCACGAGCGAGGCCACCCAGGAGCTCGATCGTCAGCTGAAGCTGAACGAGTCGATCCTGCGTACCAAGGTTCTCCGCGCCGAAGAGGCGATCGCTCAGGTCGCCGCCGAAGCCAAGCGCTCCGAGGAGAAGGCAGCCCGCAAGGCCGCCGCTCCCGCGAAGGCAGCAAAGGCCTAAGGCTCATGGCCGGCGAAACCGTCATCACCGTCGTGGGTAACCTCACGGCCGATCCCGAGCTGCGTTACACGCAGAACGGGCTCCCCGTCGCGAACTTCACGATCGCCTCCACGCCGCGCAACTTCGATCGCGCGTCGGGTGAATGGAAGGACGGCGAAGCGCTGTTCCTTCGTGCATCGGTGTGGCGTGAGTTCGCCGAGCACGTTGCGGGTTCGCTGACGAAGGGAAGCCGCGTCATCGCGACCGGCCGCCTGAAGCAGCGCTCCTACCAGGACCGTGAGGGCAACAACCGCACCTCCATCGAGCTCGAGGTCGACGAGATCGGCCCGAGCCTGCGCTACGCCACCGCTCAGGTGACGCGCGCGGCCGGTGGTAACAGCGGTGGTGGCGGCGGACAGCCGCGTGCCCAGGTCGCCGACGAGCCGTGGGCGACCCCCGGCTCGCCTGCCGGCGGCAACAACACGGCGAACGGTGCCGACGCATGGGGCGCCCCCGGCGCCTACGGCGACGACACCCCGTTCTGACAACACACTTCTTTTAAGGAAACAACATGGCTGGAAAGTCGAGCGGCGACCGCCGCAAGCCGCGGAAGGGCGCGAAGAACGCTGCTCCCGCGAAGGCGATCCGCGTCGGCGTCATTGACTACAAGGACGTCGCCACGCTTCGCAAGTTCATCTCGGAGCGTGGAAAGATCCGCGCCCGTCGTATCACCGGTGTCTCGGTGCAGGAGCAGCGTCTGATCGCCCGCGCGATCAAGAACGCCCGTGAAATGGCGCTCCTGCCCTACGCTGGCGCAGGCCGGTAAGGGGTACCGACATGGCAAAGCTGATTCTCACGAACGAGGTCACCGGGCTCGGTAGCGCCGGTGACGTGGTCGAGGTCAAGAACGGGTACGCCCGCAACTACCTCATCCCCCAGGGCTTCGCTGTCGCGTGGACCCGTGGTGGCGAGAAGCAGGTCGCGTCGATCCGCGCCGCCCGCGAGGCTCGCGCGATCCACGACCACGAGGACGCCGTCGCACTGAAGAACGCTCTCGAGGCCGACAAGGTCAAGCTCACCGTCAAGGCGGGCGCTGAGGGTCGTCTGTTCGGCTCGGTCAAGACCGAGGACGTCGCCAACGCCGTCAAGACCGCCGGCATCGGCGAGATCGACAAGCGCAAGGTGCAGTTCACGTCGCCGATCAAGTCGGTGGGTGTGCACGAGGCCACGGTTCGTCTTCGCGACGACGTGACCGCCGTGATCTCCCTCCAGGTGGTCGCCGCGAAGTAACGCCTTCAGGCATGCCGGATGGCGGGGAGTCGATGAGACTCCCCGCCATCCGCCGTTTCCACCCTCAGATCCGAGCGTGACGGCGGCGGGCGATCAGCGCGATGAGCGCGCCGAACCCTGCCAGGAGGAAGGCGCCGAGCGCGAGGCCCGCCACATCCGCTCCGCCCGTCATCGCGAGGGATCCGTCAGCCGTCCGAGCGCCGGCGCTGACGACGCCGGTCACCGCAGCGGGGCTTCCGTTCGCACCGGGCGTTCCCGGGGTACCGGGGGCACCAGGCGTTCCGGGAGTGCCGGGCTCACCAGGAGTTCCGGGCTCACCGGGCGTTCCGGGCTCACCAGGCGTTCCCGGCTCACCAGGAGTTCCCGGCTCACCGGGCGTTCCGGGCTCACCGGGCGTTCCGGGCTCACCAGGGGTTCCCGGGGTGGTACCCGGGTTCTCGGTGGTCGAGTCGCCGGTCACCGAGATGGCGTTGCCGCCCAGCGTGATCGGCGCCGTGATGGGAAGGCCCAGCTGCGTCCCGCCGAGGATCCCGTCCTCACCCGAGGTGAGTGCCGGGACCGTGCCGTTGCCGGTCGGAGAGACCGTCTCAGCGTCGGTGGAGGTGCTGTCGCCCGTCACCGAGATGGCGTTGCCGCCCGCCGTGACGGGAGCGGTGATCGGTGCGAGCACCTGCGTGCCGCCGAGGATGCCGTCGGTGCCGCCGGTCATCGCGCCGTTGGTGCTGCCGGTGCCGGTGGTGCCGGCCGCCGTGGCGGCGTCGGTCGTGGTGCTGTCCCCGGTGAGGGAGATAGCGTTGCCGCCCACGGTCACGGGAGCCGCGATCGGGGCGACCGCCTGCGTGCCGCCGAGGATGCCGTCCGTGCCGTCCGTCATCGCGCCGCCCGCGCTGCCCGAGCCGGTGGATGCGGGTGCCGTGGCGGCGTCGCTGCTCGTGCTGTCGCCGAGCAGCGAGATGGCGTTGCCGCCGACCGTCACCGGGGCGGTGACGGGTGCGACGACCTGGGTGCCGCTGACGGCACCGTCGGAGCCGCCGGTCATCGCGCCGTCCGCGCTGCCGGATCCGGTGGTTCCCGTGGCGGTGGTGGCGTCCGTGGTGTCGCTGTCACCGAGCAGCGAGATGGCGTTCCCGCTGACGGTGACCGGGGCGGTGACGGGTGCGACCACCTGGGTACCGCCGGCGACGCTGTCGGTTCCGTCGGTGGTGGCGGGCGATCCCGCATCCGATGTCGGCGCGGCGGGAGCCGTCTCGGCGCCGGACGACGTGCTGTCGCCGGTGAGCGAGATGCTCGTGCCACTGACGGTGACGGGGATCGTCACATCGACCAGCGCCTGAGTGCCGCTGGCGATCCCGTCGGTGCCTGACGTCTCGTTCGAGCCCGTGCTGGCCGTGGGCGCGGCCACCTCGGTCGCCGCATCCTGCGACGCGGAGTCTCCCAGCAGGGAGATGGCGTTGCCGCTGACCGTGACGGGGACCGCCACGTTGATCAGGCCCTGGGTGCCCGAGAGCAGGCCGTCCTGCCCGTCTGTCTCGGCCGCGTTGGCGACCGTTGCTCCGGCGATGGCGATGCCGCCGCCGATGAGCGCTCCGAGGAGCACTCGCTTTGCGAATGTACGCATGATTCTGTCTCCTGATTGATCGATTCGGACCGCGCGGAAGCGCGGATGCACGCGAGCGTGCAGGGATGTGTCGCGTGCGAGACGCGACCCGAATCGGTCAGTCGGGGGCGACGTCGGTGTCGAAGACCGGGGAGGAGGGAAGATCATCGTCGCCATCGCGGGGAGCGACGGCCGAACCTGCGGAACCAGGCCACGCGGAGCCGTTCACCCATCCGAGGGCGAAGCTCAGCGGGCCGGACGAGGAGCCCGAGGAAGACGAGCCAGAGGGCGCAGAGCCCTCCCACGGAGCGGAGTGTGCGGGCAACGGCGGTGCGCCGAAGAGATCCAGGCTGCGGGCGGGCGCGGCCGCACTCGGCGTGGCGAACGCGGCTCCGCCGGCTCCCGCGACGCTCGCATGGCGCGCGTCCACCGTTGCTGTCAGCGCGGCCACGAGGGCTGCGGTGGCTGCCTCCTGCGTCGGGTGAGGACTCGCGCCGGGCTCGGACACCTGATCCGTGCCCGGAATGGGAACGGACGGGACGACTCCCCCGCTCGTCGGCTGACCGGGCGTGCCGATGACGGTGCCGACCGTGTCGTCCACCGAGCCGACCACACCGGGAACAGCGCCGACCACGCCAGAAACGACGCCCACCACGCTCGGAAGGTCGATCGCGCCGACGACGTCGGAGACGACGGGAACCGGCTCTACGATCCCACCCACCCCGTCGACGACCGGCTGCACGACGTCGGTGACGACGGGCTGCACGATCTCTGTGACGACGGGTTGCACGATCTCCGTGACGACGGGCTCGACGACGGGCTGAAGCTCCGGGACGACCTCGGGCACGTAGGCGACGGTGTCCGACACGGCGGTCGTCACGGTCGAGACCGTCTGCGAGGCCGCATCCGTCACGGGGGCGACGGGCGGAAGGATGTCGCCGACCGCCCCCGTGGTCGCGCCGACGAGGTCTGACGCCGCGCCTGTGACGCCGCCCACGAGCCCGATGAGGCCGCCGCGATCGTCGTCGTCCGCGTGCGCGGAGGAGGTGGAGGTCAGCACGGAGATGCTCGCCCAGAGCAGGCCGACGCCGGCGGCGAGCAGGAGAATCCGGCCCACGCGTCGCGGTGATCCGTTCACTGACTCGTCCACGTCACCCCCTGTGCGTCATCGGCAGGCCAGTTGTGCCCGGCAACTTACTGGTAGGCGGGTCTGACGTGAGGGGGCTTGCGCAATGGAGGGAAACGTGGCAGGCGCCAGCGTGCCGAACTCCTCATCCCAAGACCGGACCTGTGCACAACTCAGGTCGATTCGCAACCTTAAAGCAGGACTTCAACCACATGACATTCCGCAGGTGTGGGTAACGCGAAATCCCAGATCAAGAGACTTAAAAGTGGCGTCTCCGGGAGGCTGTTATCCACTTATCCACAGTATCCGTCCACAGGGTGCGCGGCGTTTCGCGCAATTTCCCCACAGGGTTATCCACAGGGCCGTTTGCATGGAGAATGGGCCGACTTTAGCGTGGGGGAGGCTTCAGAGCCGGCCCGAGAAAAGGGCCCGCGTGCGTCAGGGGAGACGCGATGTCGGAGGCGGGTGATGTGCTTACGCATCGTCCGTTTTCGCGTGCGCGGGCGCGCGGAACGCGGGTCGATCACGTTCGAACAGCGACGCCTTCCGGCGCCAGAGGGGAGTGTGGGCACTCGTGTCCATCGCCGACATCCCAGCGGACCGCCTCGAGCCCCGACGCGAGTACGAACGAACGCCCCCGCATGACGTGCTCGCCGAGCAGAGCACCCTGGGCGGCATGCTCCTCTCGAAGGATGCGGTGGCCGACGTCATCGAGAGCCTGCGCGGCGCTGACTTCTACGTCCCCAAGCACGAGTTGATCTTCGAGGCCATCCTCACGCTCTACTCGCACGGCGAGCCGACCGACGTCATCGCCGTCACCGATGAGCTCATCAAGACCGGCGACCTGCAGCGCGCGGGCGGCGCCGACTACCTCCACACGCTCACCTCGATCGTTCCGACGGCGGCGAACGCCGGCTACTACGCCTCGATCGTCTCGGAGCGCGCGCTGCTACGTCGTCTCGTCGAGGCCGGCACGCGCATCGTGCAGATGGGCTACGCCGGTCAGGGTGAGGCGACCGAGATCGTGAACTCGGCGCAGGCCGAGATCTACTCGGTCACCGGTACCGAGACCACCGAGGACTACGTGCCCCTCACGACGGCGGTGGATGCGGCCGTCGAGGAGATCGAGGCCGCTCGCGGTCGCGACGGCTCGATGACGGGTGTGCCGACGGGCTTCGCGCAGCTCGACGAGCTGACCAACGGTCTGCACGGCGGTCAGATGATCGTCGTCGCCGCCCGTCCCGCGATGGGTAAGTCGACCCTCGCGCTCGACTTCGCCCGCGCGGCCGCGATCAAGCACAACATGCCGGCGATCTTCTTCTCGCTCGAAATGGGCCGCAGCGAGATCGCCATGCGGCTCATGAGCGCCGAGGGCGCCATCCCGCTGCAGAACATGCGCAAGGGAACGCTCGACCAGCGCGACTGGACCACCGTCGCCGCCACCCGAGGCCGCATCAACGACGCGCCCCTGTACATCGACGACAGCCCCAATATGACGCTCGTCGAGATCCGCGCCAAGTGCCGACGCCTCAAGCAGCGCGTCGGGCTCAAGATGGTCATCATCGACTATCTGCAGCTGATGACCAGCGGCAAGAAGGTCGAGTCGCGCCAGCAGGAGGTCAGCGAGTTCTCGCGTGCGCTCAAGCTGCTCGCGAAGGAGCTGCAGGTTCCCGTCATCGCGCTGTCGCAGTTGAACCGTGGATCCGAGCAGCGCCAGGACAAGCGCCCCCAGGTGAGCGACCTGCGTGAGTCCGGCTCGATCGAGCAGGACGCCGACATGGTCATGCTGCTGCACCGCGACTCGGTGTACGACAAGGATGTGCGCCCGGGCGAGGCCGACCTCATCATCGCCAAGCACCGTAACGGTCCGACCGCGACGATCGAGATCGCCTTCCAGGGTCACTTCTCGCGCTTCACCGACATGGCCGCGGGGATGTAGCGGGAACTGTAGGTTTTTTTGAAGTTGTCCATTTCGCAGATGAAATGTCCACGGTGTGTCCATATGGACATTTCGGCGTCCGACGGGTCCCGGTCGGCAAGCCGGCAGCCGATCCAGTCGGCGTCCCGGGCGAAAGAAATGTCGAGTCCAACGACTCAGGATCGAGTGGTGACTGGAGGGGTTACGCTCGCCCCCGGGACCCGGCAGCGAGCTTGGGTATCTCTCTCCGGAGCGCCTTGTAAGAGTTGGGAAGCGCGTTCGCTGAGAGGCCGGAGATAGCGGAGATGAGGACCTCCTGCTTCTTGATGACCTTTCCACGATTCTTCAGGAGCTCACGGGTCGTGCGCTTGTCGTTCGGTATCTGAAAGTGGTCGAACATCCGGGCGCGCGGAGTTGCCGCGTTGACGAGGTCAACTTCCAAAGCCCACATGAAGCAGAAGAAGCCATGATCTGCCAGCGCCTTCAGGGCCTCGCTTGGGCGCTTGACAAGATCTTCGATCAGCCGCGTACGAGCGGAAAGGCTCGGCACAAGCGTCGTCAACAGACAACCCGGTTGGAGGCGCGCTTCGTACTGTGGGAACCCGCGGCTGTCGAGACTGGCATCCCGGGACCCGTTCTTGTAGGGCACGAAATAATCACGATCGACGACATATGCCGCGTTGATCTGCAGACCCCGGAGGAGCTGGAACATGTAGTCGACACTGCCCTTACCTACCCCACCGTCCAGTGACACGATGCTCACCCCAAGTTGATCGGTTGGCGTTCCCGCGTCTTCGAGGAGACGCTCGATAACGGCGGCGTCGATCGGGCTCTCCGTGACGACAACGAAGTCCGCGAACAGGAACTCAGAGTTCCGGCGTCGGTGGAACTTGTAGTAGCGGTCTCTATCGAGCCCGTGGTCGGCAAAGAACGTTCGGCTGATCTGCGAGAGCTCCACCTCGAGATCTCGCCGGTTGCTGCTTGTCCGCTTACAGAGCACCACGTGCTCGTGATCGAGCATGTCAACGATGGTAGGAGAGTGCGTGGTAAAGATGACTTGGAGCCCGAGCCGAGAAAGATTGCGCATCAACTGCTGCTGAGCCTGCGGGTGCAGGTTCTGCTCGGGTTCCTCCAGTCCCAGAAGGTACCTCTTGCTCTGCAACTCGGCCAGGTATGCGTACAGAGCAAACACAGCCATGCTCTGCGTCCCACTCCCGCTGTCGGAAAGTGGGATGGTCTGGCCGCCTTCGCGCACGGCGAGGGCCAGGTTCTGAAGGAGCAGGCGGTAGTCCGGGGGCACGGCATAGCTCAACTCGAACGAGAACGGGCCGTCGAGAGGGGCAATAGATCGGAGTTGCTTCTCGAGCCCTGACAGCGACTTCTCGCGAAGACGGTCAGCAACCTTGGCTATCTCTGGACTTCGACGATCCCGCTGGCTGTGGCTGCTGACCCACTCCTCCACTGCGCGTTCGAGCAAACCCCCAGTGGCGCTGTGTGCGACCTCGTGGTCGCGTCGGATCGGCACGAGCGCGTAGGTGATGTGCTCTCGCAGCGAGTCTGCGAAGTTCGAGACTGTATCCCACTCGCCAGCCCGCCAGACCTGCCAGACGGGCTTCCTCTGGTACTTGAGACGTCCTCGAAACTCGCCGTTTGTGCCAGAAGTCGGGAGTTCCGTGCCTGCGAGACCTTCGATCGTGAGCTCGATGATCGCCTGCGTCGCATTGGAGTACCGATGTGCTCCCGCTTCAAAAGCAGGCCTTTCGTCGTCGAAGTTGAAGAATGCGTTGAG
This sequence comes from Microbacterium sp. RG1, assembly GCF_005347485.1. Lineage (NCBI taxonomy): Bacteria > Bacillati > Actinomycetota > Actinomycetes > Micrococcales > Microbacteriaceae > Microbacterium > Microbacterium sp. RG1. The sequence goes on from NZ_CP034121.1 coordinate 2,624,020, forward strand.
AGCGCGAAGAACTGTCGACTTCCCTGCACCATTCTGACCAACCAAAGCAACCGTCTCGCCGAGTTCGATCTCGGCTTTCGCGATCGCGCGGAACTTCTCGATTCGAAGTCTGGTAACACGCACGTCACGCTCCTGCGTTGCTGGCGCGTTCAACCCGTCACCAACTGCATCAGCTCGGAGTAGTCGGAGACGACGTCGTAGGTGACGTCTCGATCGGTCTTCGCGTTGAGCGCGGCGAAGAACTTGCGGGCGCACTCGATCTTGGCGTTCTCGACGCCCTTCAGCTGAAGAGTGGACAGCGAACCCTTGGTCTCGGCCACGAAGTAGACGTGCTTGATCTTCGTATCGTCGTCGCGGAACGCGATGGCCCAGTCGGGGTTGTAGTCGCCGACCGGTGTGGGGATGAAGAACCCGCGTGGCAGCTTCGAGTAGACGACGACCTCATCACTGACGTCGAGCTTCTCGACGAAGGAGCGCTCCACCTTGGAGTCGGTGACGACATACTCGTAGACACTATTCTTTAGCTTGTCGCCAGCCTTGGACAGGTCCTGAGCGGTCTGGTTCTCCGTGAAGATCGACGAGTCGTATCGATTGTCGAGCGGGTCATAGCTGAGGTGCTCAACGATGACGGCTGCCTTCTGCTCGTTGATGAGACGGGCGGCTTCGGTGATGAACTGCTCGGGGTTCTGCTTGAACTTCGCGAACGTGCCCTGGTGAATGCCGGTGAGGATTGCGGCGCAGGTGCGTCGGGTGAGCTGCGTCTTCTCCGCGATCTCGCCCAGGAGGTCGTACTTGACGGTCGAACCTGCTGACACGGCCGAGTGCTCGACCTTCGTTTCGGAGACTTTGAAGCCCGTGCCGGCTTCCAGTTGTTCCAGTTCGAGGCCGACGACTTGGTTGCCCCTCTCGACGAGGTACTGCATGACCGTGACGTTGAGCGAGGTGTCGAGCACACGAATGCAGTTGTCGATCAGCTCATTGGAGTCAAAATCGACCTGATAGACGGCCTTGTGGTTGATGCGTCCCCAGAGCTCCTGGAACTCGCGCTTGTTGAAGTTGGCTTCGTTGACCGGGATCCTCTTCGGTTTGCGCCCATCGGTCGGCTTCGGCACGTCGAGGTAGAGTGCGTCGACGAGTGGCCAGACATAGTCGATGAGCGGCTTCAGTGCCTCCGAGGTCGGGGCCGCGAGGGTCCCCTCGTCGCGCGCGTCCTTATAAGCCTGCGTGACCAGGCCAGACTCGTCGATGTAGTCGTTCTTGATCAGGTGGAAGTAGAGAGCCTGCGCGACTGTTTTCTCGAGCGCGCTTGCGGATCCGTCGGCCAGCGTGATCGTCTTCGCGACGAAGTATTCGACGCTTGCTTTGCGGGGCCGCGCGGACAGCGATTCGATGATCTCCCTCTGGAGCGCGGTCACGAAGTCGGTGTAGGACTCGTCGGTAACGACGGTCAGCTCGTTGATGTCGTGGACGGTTACGGGATTGTCCATCCGCTCTCCGTGCTGGTCGACCGATAGGCGCAGTCCACGGCCGATCTCCTGTCTCCGAGTTGTAGTGTTGTCGCTCTTCTTTAGCATGCCCATCACAAAGACGTTCGGATTGTCCCAGCCCTCGCGGAGCGCGGAGTGTGACCAGATAAATCGGACCGGCTCCTCGAACGAGAGCAGTCTCTCTTTGTCCTTGAGGATGAGGTCATAGGCGTCGACGTCGTCCGATTGACCTGCGAAGTCGCCGCGTGCTGCGATCTTGCCATCGACGAACTGCTTGGTCTTCTTGTCAATCGAGAAGTATCCCTCGTGGGTCGAGCGCACCGGAATCGCCTGAACGTGGGCTCGATAGCGTTCAGCCGCTTCATCCAGGTCGAGTTCGCCGAGGTAGTCGGCGAGCACGGCCTCGTACTCTTCCTCGAACACTCGGGCGTACTCTCCGAGGGTGTCCTCGCGCTCCTAGTCGCGGTACTTGGCGACTTCGTCGATGAAGAACAACGACAGCGTCTTGATCCCTTGCGCGAATAGCTCGCGCTCCTTGGCGAGGTGGGCTCGGATGACCTCGCGGATCTGGATGCGCCGCTTCTGGTCTTCGGCGACGTCCTCGGTGACCTCGCCGGCGCCGACATACTCACCATTACTCAGCTCAATCCTGTCGCGAATGGCGTCAACGTCACGGATGAAGAGGCCCTTGTACGCTTCGATGCCACCCGAGATGTCGTGCAGATTCGCACGCCGCGAGAGCCGCTTCACCTGCCGCTTGATGCCCTGGGCGGTCTGCACCTCCAGCTCGACTCGCGCCTTCGGGAAGTCGGCGCCCTTGCCGATCTCGAGGCCGTCTATGTACAGGTACGCGCCACTTCCGGCCAGATGCTTGACGGTGATGCCACGCACCGCGATTTTCTTCACCAACTTCTGGTTGTAGGCATCGATGGCGTCGAGCCGATGCACCTTGGTGCGTTCGATCCGGTGCGTCGCGGAGTACCGCAACGCGAAAAGGGCGTTGAACGATGTCAGGGTCTCCAGCGACTTCGACGGCTTCTTTGCGTCCCCCTCGATCTTCTGCGGCTCATCAATGATCAGGATCGGCCGATTCGCCGCAATCACGTCGATCGGCTTGCGGGACTGGAAGTCGTCGAGCACTTCGTAGATGCGTCGGGCATCCTTGCCTGTGGCGTTGAAGGCCTGGACATTGATGATCATCACCTGCACGCCTGCGTCGGATGAGAACCGCTCGATCTCGTGCAATCGAGAGGAGTTGTAGATGAACGTCCGCGGTTTGGTGCCGTAGAGCTGCTGGAAGTGCTCGGCCGTGATGTCGAAGGACTTCTTCACACCCTCGCGGATCGCGATCGACGGCACGACGACGATGTATTTCGACCACCCATATCGCTTGTGCAGCTCCATGATTGTCTTGATGTAGACGTAGGTCTTGCCAGTGCCGGTCTCCATCTCGACATCGAGATTGATCGGGGCCGCGGACTTCTTGATCGGATCCTTTAGGTCCGTCGAGAGCGTCAGCCCGCGCGCCCGCTGTACTGCGTGGATATTGGCCAGCAGTTGTGGGGGTGTTAGCGCGATTTCCATGTTGCGCAGACCGAGCAGGGCCCAGTCGAGGAGCGTGCAGACGGCTCGCATGACGAGCCCTCGTCCCTCGGCGGCCGGTTCGAGCCAGCATCCGATCTCGCAGACTCCGGCGGCGGCACTGAAGCTCACGAACATGACGCCGCCGCGCAGCACGCCGTCGACCCAGATCCCGTAGAGACGCCCGCCGTCGGCGGCGGCCGAGTCGGCGTAGCGGGCAAGGGTCGCGGTGGCGCCCTCGACGGAGTCCGTGACGAACGACGGCCCGACCCAGGGGCGGATGAACTCGCGCGCCCGGTCGAGGTGGTCGGCGAACTCCTCCGCCTGCCAGATCTCGAGGGGGCTCAGGTAGGCGGTCGCGTCGAGCTCGTGTCGGAACATGGGACCAGCGTTGCATAACGACTGTTATGTCGTCCAGACTGAGCGGATGACGGGATCGGATGCGTACCGGCAGCGGCGCGAGGACGTGGCCGCGGCGGTGTGGCGCGTTCTCGACCAGTCCGGCTTCGCGGGCCTGTCGATGCGCGCGGTCGCCCGTGAACTCGATGCGACGACCGGCGTCGTGACGCACTACTTCCCGTCGAAGCGGGAGCTGACGAGCTTCGCGCTCGAGCTGCTCGCCGAGCGCTCCGGCGCGCGGGAACGTCCCGCCACCGCAGGGGGTCCTGCGGATCTCCGGTCCGCGCTCCTCGACATGCTCCCGCTCGACGCCGTTTCGCAGACGTCGAACCGCATCTGGATCTCATCCTGGGATGCGGCCCTCGCCGACGTGCGCCACGCCGCCGAGCACGCCGAGCGCTACCGGGCCAGCAGGGCCAAGGTCGCCGGCCTCGTGGCCGAGTTCCTCGGTGTCGACGATCGAGAAGATGAGCGAGTCGAGCGCGTCACCGAGGCGGTGCACTCGTTCGTGCTCGGCCTGACGGTTCAAGCGGTGCTCGATCCGTCGGCGTACCCGCCGGAGCGTCAGGTCACGCTGCTCGACGGGATCCTCGGCGAGCTCGGGTAGGTGATCCGACCGGATCGTCAGCGCGAGTGACCGAGCGCCCGCTGAATCAGCGTGACCTGAAGCGGCAGCCGCGCCAGCGACACCGCGAACGCGGCCCACGCCTTCAGGGTGCGCCGGCGACGGGCCCGGCGTCCGAGGTCGATGCTCATCTGCGCGTTCGCGGGCCAGACGGCGGCGAGCACCACCGCGCTCGCGCGGCCTGCAGCAACGCGCGTCGCCGGCACGGCCAGTCCGAGCGCGCACGCCAGCTCGGCGACGCCTGAGACGATCACCAGCGCCTTGTCCCAGCGTCGAAGCGCGCGCGGGATGATCGGCGTGAAGACGCTGGGGCGGACGAGATGGACGACGCCCGATACCGCGAACGGAACCATCACGGTCCATGGGATGGTGGCGGTGGGCTTCTTCGCGCGACGGGTCATCAGGCCATTGTGCGGCTGCTCGCCCGGGAACGGGGGCGGAACTCGGCAAGACACCTCGACTCGTCGCCATCCCTGCCTGCAGCCAGAATGTACGGATGCCTCGCATCCAGCTCACCGGAACCCTGATCTGCGCGAACGACGAGCAGGCGGCCATCGTCGCGACGCACCTGCCGCGCCACATCGAGCTCACGCGGGCGGAGGCGGGCTGCATCCGGTTCGACGTGACCTCCACGGCCGACCCGCTCGTGTGGGATGTGGCGGAGCTGTTCGCCACGGAGCAGGCGTTCCGCGCGCACCAGGAGCGCGTCGCGGCGAGCGAGTGGGGCAGCGTGACCGCGGGGATCGAGCGGAAGTACGTGATCGCGGAACTCGCCGACTGACCCCGGAGCCGCCGGCACCTGCACCGGCGTTGCTCGCTCAACGTCCGCGGGCGTCGGTACGTTGAGCGAGCGGGGTGAGACGGAGCGAGGGAGCAGGGGATGCGGTACGACCTCAAGCGGGATCTCGGGGCGCTGTACAAGCCCCCATCCGGTCGGTTCGTCCAGGTCGACGTGCCCGAGATGCAGTACCTCGCGATCGACGGGCACGGCGACCCGAACACCGAACCGGCGTACCGAGCTGCGGTCGAGGCGCTGTACGTGTCGGGCTACCAGGTCCGCAGCGCCTTCAAGAAGCGCACCGGGTCCGACTTCGTCGTCGGACCTCTCGAGGGGCTGTGGTCGAGCGAGGACCCCACCACCTTCGTACAGGGCAGGAAGAGCGACTGGGACTGGACGATGCTGATCCCGCTGCCCGCCCCGGTGACCGCGGAGGATGTCGCGGCGGGGCTCACCGCCGCATCCGCGAAGAAGCCCGCCGCACCGATCGCGCAGGTGACGCACCTCACGATGACCGAGGGGCTCTGCCTGCAGACCCTCCACATCGGTCCCTACGACGACGAAGCGCCGATACTGGCGCACCTCCACGACGAGCTCATGCCGGAGCTCGGTTTCACGTGGAACGGCCGTCATCACGAGATATACCTGGGGGATCCGCGGCGCGCCGCGCCCGAGAAGCTGCGGACCATCCTTCGCCAGCCGGTCACTCCGAGCTGACGGGCGCCGCCGCATCCGCCACCCGTGCGGAGAGCGAGCGGGCCGCGGCGACGAATTCCGTCGGTCCGAGCACGGTGAACGGCGCATCGAAGCGCAGGATCCACGACAGCACCCCGGCCCACGACCACGACCCGACCCGGATGCGGCACGAGCCGTCCGAGACGGCGGCAGCCTCCGCGTCCCCCAGCCACGGCGCGGCAACGCGAAGCGGCAGCTCCAGGAGGACCTCGCCGTAGACGGGCCACGTCTCCGGGCTGTCGGAGCCCTTCATTCGCGCCGCGAGGAACGCCACCGCATCGCCGTGGGGAATCGGCCGCGGCGCGAACCGCGCCCCGAGCGGGATGCGGGGCACCATCCGATCGAGCCGGAAGATGCGCCAGTCCTCGGCGTCGAGATCCCACGCGACGAGATACCACCGACCGCCGCGGGCGATGACGGCGTGCGGCTCGGCACGGCGCGAGAGCTCGTCGCCGTAGTCGAAGCGCAGGATGCGGCGGTTCTCGGTCGCGGCGCTCACCGCCTCGAGCACGGCAGGGTCGACCGCGTCCGAGCCTGCGGCGTCGGTGAAACGGATGCCGTCGATGCGGTGCCGCAGCCGGGAGGGCATGACCTGCCGCACGGTGGCGAGGGCTCGCGCGGCGCCCTCGGCCACATCGACACCCGTCGCCGGAGCGCTCTGCAGCGCGACGGCTATGGCGACCGCCTGGTCGTCGTCGAAGAGCAGCGGCGGCAGCTCGCTCCCTGCGGCGAGTCGGTAGCCGCCGTCCGGGCCCTTCGCCGCGTCGATCACGTAGCCGAGCGCCCGAAGCCGCTCGATGTCGCGGCGCACGGTTCGCGGAGTCACGCCCAGGCGCTCGGCCAGCACTCCGCCGGGCCAGTCGCGCCGCGCCTGCATCAGCGACAACAGCGACAACATGCGGGAAGACGTCGCGGACATGTTCTCCATTCTCGATCGAGTAGCGGACAGAAAGCGTCCTCTATGTCGTCGAACGTGGAGATCGCGGCGCTCGCCGCATCCCATCTACCGAGGACGCACCATGACGATCACGACCACCACCCACCTCAATTTCCGCGGCGCCGCACGCGAGGCGCTCGAGTTCTATCAGTCCGTCTTCGGCGGCCACCTCATCGTCGCCACCTACGCGGACATGGGCATGCCCGCCGACACGCCCGGTGCCGACCGCATCGTCTTCGGCCAGCTCGAGAGTGCCGACGGATTCCGCGTCATGGCCTACGACATCCCCGGCCAGGATGCGGGCACCGCGGATGCCGGGACGACCAGCCGCGCGAACGGCGTGACCCTGACCGACCGCACGTTCTTCCAGTCCGTGCGCGGCCAGTCGCTCGAGGAGATGACGGTGATCTGGGAGCGTCTTGCCGAGCGCGCCGACATCATCGAGCCGCTCGCCGCCTCCGCGTGGAGCCCCGGCTTCGGCATGCTCACCGACCGCTTCGGCGTGACGTGGGTCGTCGACGTGCAGGCGGCCTACGCCGGCTGACACGTGCCGGGCGATGGCGCCGCGGGCCGAAGAACCCCGAGGCGCCCCACCCGGCCCGTGACAGAATGAGGGATGCCTCAGCGCCGCGTGTCGATGGATGACATCGCTCGCCATCTGGGGCTCAGTCGCAGCACCGTCTCGTTCGTCATCAACGACCGCACGGACATCAGGATCGCCGACGAGACGAAGCGGCGCGTCTGGGATGCCGTCGAAGAGCTGGGGTACCGTCCTCACGCTGCCGCTCGCTCACTCGCGTCGAGTCGGACGAACCTGTTGGGGTTGGTCACCGACATCGCGAGCAGCCCCTTCGGTGGCGGGATCATCACCGGTGCGCAGAGAGCCGCGTGGGCGCGTGGTCAGGTGCTCCTGATCGTGAGCATCGATCAGGATGCGTCGGCGGACACTGCGATGCTCGAGATGCTGCTGGAGCGTCGCATCGAGGGTCTTATCTACGCGACTGCGGGGCACATCTCGGTATCGCTGCCCGCCGCGGCGTCGGAAGTGCCGGTCGTACTCGTGCATTGCGAGGACGCCGACGGCCGGTATCCGTCGATCCTGCCCGACGAAGAGCACGGCGGTTACACCGCTACTCGGCGACTGATCGAGGGTGGGCGGCGCCGGATCGGACTGCTCAACCTGGATGCGCCGCTCCCCTCTGCCGGGCGTCGCCGCGGGTACGAACGCGCACTGCGGGAGGCCGGCATCGCGGTGGACCCGGCGCTCGTGGCGCAAGGCCCCGCCGACGCCGCATCCGGCTTCGAGCTGGCCACCGCCATGCTGCGGCGGGTGGATCCGCCCGACGCCTTGTTCTGCGGCACGGATCGCATGGCCATGGGTGCGTTCGACGCCGCACGTGAGGCGGGCATGCGCATCCCCGACGACATCCGGGTGGTCGGCTACGACGATCAGGAGATCGTCGCGGCGTATCTGCGACCCGCCCTCACCACCGTCGCCCTCCCGTTCGAGGAGATGGGCGCAGCGGCCGTCGAAGCGCTCAATGGCGACATGGACACCTTCGCGGGGGCCGTTCTCCGGGGGACTCTCGTCGAGCGTTCCTCCGCCTGATCGACGGCGCGACGCCGGTCCTGCATTCGCGGTCCAGTGTGATTGACAGCGTCAGCTAACTCGCGTTAACATCGACCACGCATCGACTAACGCGAGTTAGTCACTTACTCACCATCGAGAGCTCATGTCGAAGAAGACCCCGCGTACGCGCGCCGTGACGATGAAGGACGTGGCCGAGCAGGCCGGCGTTTCGCGCACGGCCGTCTCGCTGGTGCTCAACGATCGCTTCGACGTCACACTCGCGCACGACACACGTCAGCGTGTCATCCAGGCGGCGAGCGAACTCGGCTATCGCCCAAACGCGGGTGCGCGGGCGCTGGCGCAGCAGCGTAGCGACTGGTACGGGCTGGTCACTGAGATCGTCACAGCTCCGTTCGCCGTCGATGTGATCAAGGGGGCGCAAGACCGAGCCATGGGCGACGGCAAGTATCTTCTGATCGCCTCGACGGAATCGGATCCGGCGGCCGAGACCGCGGCGATCGAGCGCCTGCTCGAGCAGCGCGTGGAGGGTCTCATCTACGCCGCCACCTGGCACCGCGGCGTCAGCATCCCCGACATCGCGCTCGAGGTGCCTACGGTGCTCGTGAACTGCTTCGATGTCGAGGAGCGATTCCCCGCCGTCGTTCCCGATGAGAGGATCGGCGGCTACCGTGCGACCGAGCGTCTGCTGCAGGCAGGCCACCGTCGCATCGGCTTCATCAACCTGGATGCCGGCATCCCGGCGGCGGTCGGACGGCGCGAAGGCTATGTGCACGCCCTGCGTGAACGGCACATCGATGCGGACGCAGCTCTCGAGGTCGTCGGTCACGCGACGGCCGATGGCGGGTTCTCAGCGGCGGAGCACCTTCTGGATCTTCCGCTGCCGCCCACCGCGATCTTCTGCGCGAACGACCGGATGGCCATGGGTGCGTACGACGCGATCAAGGAACGCGGGCTGCGCATCCCCGAAGACGTCGCCGTCATCGGCTTCGACAATCAGGAGCTCATCGCGAGCTACCTGCGGCCGAAACTGACGACCGTGGCACTGCCCTTCGAACAGATGGGCGCGATGGGCGTGGACCTCCTCGCCCGGATCACCGCGGGAGAGTCGACCGTCACGAACATCGTGACGGTCGACTGCCCGCTCCTCGAACGCTCGTCCGTGTGACTGGACATCCCGGGACGAGCATCAGTCTTCGGCTTCAACGCGGAAGAGAAGAAAGGAACAGCACCAATCATGGCACTTCGCAGAAGAAGGGCGGCCATCCTGGCCGCCGTCGTGACCGCAGGGGCGCTCCTGCTGTCGGGCTGCGCCGCGGGCGCAGCCCGCTCGTCGGCCGACCTCGACGGTACACAGCTGCTCACCATCCCGCGTGAGGACATGGGCACCTTCGATCGCAACTTCAACCCGTTCGCGAACCCCGACTTCCCGATGACCCAGGTGGCCATCTATGAGTCGATGCTCGTCTTCAACCCCGCCGACGGGACCACCACGCCGTGGCTCGCCACCGACTGGGAGGTCGCGCCGGACGGCACGGGGATCACCTTCCATCTGCGCGAAGGGGTGAAGTGGTCCGACGGTGAGCCCCTCATCGCCCAGGACGTCGTCACGAGCTTCGCCTTGCAGCGGGAGATCCGAGGGGGCTTCGACTACATCGACACGGTGACGGCTGTGGACGACGAGACGGTGGCCTTCGCATTCAACACCCCGTTCTCGCCGGCCTTGCTGGATGTCGGCCAGCAGATCATCGCGCCCTCCCACATCTGGGACGAGCAGGACGATCCGTCGAAGTTCACGAACCCGGATCCGGTCGGCACAGGCCCCTACACGCAGGTGACCAACTTCCAGGCGCAGTCCTTCGATCTGCTGAAGAACCCGAACTACTGGCAGCCGGAGAAGCAGAAGATCGAAGGCGTCCGCATGCTCGCCTTCGCCGGCAACGACGGGGCGAATCTCGCCGCCGCGAACGGTGACGTGGACTGGGCCCCTCAGTTCATCCCGAACATCGAGCAGGCCTTCATCGCGAAGGATCCGGAGCACCGTTTCTACTGGTTCCCCACCACCGGTTCGATGATCAGCTGGCAGTTCAACACGACGAAGGCGCCGTTCGACGATGTCAGGGTCCGCACGGCGCTGTCGATGGCCGTGGACCGCGAGCAGGTCACCTCGATCGGCATGCAGGGCTACACCGTCCCCGCGGACTGCACCGGCCTCTCCGGGGCGTATGACACCTGGCGGGATGCGTCCGTCGCGGACTCATGCGACTGGACGAAGCACGACCTCGCCGAAGCGGGCGCTCTGCTGGACGATGCGGGCATCACGATGGGATCGGACGGCAAGAGAGTCCTCCCCGACGGCAGCCCGTTCACATTCGACTTCTCTGTCGGGACCACGTCCAGCGACTGGGTGTCGGTAGGCAATGTGATCTCTCAGAACCTCGCCGAGCTCGGGGTGACGGTCAACGTCGCCGCCCGCGACTGGGCCGATGTCGTGTCGAGCTACGAGAACGGATCCTTCGATTCCGGCATCGTGTGGAGCAACAACGCCCCCACGCCGTACCAGTTCTTCCGCGGCGTCATGTCGACGGAGACGGTCAAGCCGGACGGGCAGCAGACGTTCGAGAACTACCACCGTTACGGAAACGCGGAGGCGGACGCCCTCCTTGCCCAGTTCGCCGCGACCTCGAGCGAAGACGGGCAGAAGTCCGTCATGAACGACCTGCAGGCGCTCTTCTCCGAAGTGCTCCCCGTCGTCCCGCTCTTCCCGGGTCCGGAGTTCGGAGCGGCGAGCACGCTGCGCTTCACGGGATGGCCGAATGAGGACAACCCCTACGCGAGCCTCGGGGCCGTCCGCACCCGCAGCGCCGTCCTGATCCTCACCACCCTCGAGCCCGTCAAGGGCTGACACCCGGACTCGCCGTGCCGCTCGCCCACAGCGGGCGGCACGGCGAGTCGGGAGGAGAAAGAACATGGGCTACATCCTTCGGCGCCTGGGCTTCTACCTGGTGGCCTTCTGGGTCTCCATCACCTTGAACTTCATGCTCCCGCGCCTCATGCCCGGTGACCCGGTCACCCGGATGGTGGCGCGCCTGCAGGGATCCATCCGCCCCGACCAGATCGAGGCGCTGCGGCACTCCTTCGGACTCGACGACGCGCCGCTCTGGGAGCAGTACTTCCGGTATCTCGGGCAGATCTTCTCCGGAGACTTCGGGTTCTCGATCTCTCGATTCCCGACCCCGGTCACTGAGGTCATCTCGACGCAGATCGGTTGGACGCTCCTGCTGGGTCTCACCTCGCTCGTCATAGCGACGGTCGTGGGCAACCTCCTGGGCATCCTCGCCGCATGGCGGCGGGGCGGGGTGCTCGACTCGGTGCTGCCGCCCCTGCTGATCTTCATCGGATCCTTCCCGTACTTTTGGCTCGCGATGGGGCTCCTGTACCTCTTCGGGGTGACGCTCGGCTGGTTCCCGCTTCGCCACGCGTTCTCCGTCGGTGCAACCCCCGAACTGTCCTTCGCCTTCATCGGCGACGTCGCGACGCATCTGTTCCTGCCCGCCGCATCCATCGTCCTGGTGTCCATCGGCGGCTGGATGCTGGGCATGCGCAACACGATGATCTCCACCAGCGCCGAGGACTACATCACCATGGCCGAGGCGAAGGGCCTGCGACGCAACCGGATCATGTTCGGCTACGCCGCCCGGAACGCACTTCTGCCGTCGGTCACCGCCTTCGGCATGTCGCTGGGATTCATCGTGGGCGGAGCGCTGCTGACGGAGGTCGTCTTCGCCTACCCGGGTGTGGGGTATCAGCTCCTCTCCGCCGTCCAGAACCTCGACTACCCCCTCATGCAGGGGCTGTTCCTCACGATCACCACCGCCGTGCTGGTCGCCAACTTCCTCGTGGACATCGCCTACGTGCGGCTCGATCCACGCGTCCGCGTCAACTGATCGGAGCGTGACCATGTCTCTCGCCCAAGATCCTCGCGCTCAGGCCGAACTCGACCTCGGCGGTGCGACCGAACCGCAAACCGGGCCACGCCGAAAGCCGAGAGGACGCGACGGCCTGCTGCGGGGCCTCCTCGCAAACGGAAAAGCGGTCGCGGGGCTGATCATCCTGGCCGTGTTCGCGGTCATCGCGCTGCTCGCGCCGGTCATTGCACCGGGCGATCCCACCCTCATCCAGGGCCTCGGCGCCCAACCGCCCTCAGCGGAGCACCTTCTGGGCACGACCGCGAAGGGGCAGGACGTGCTGGCCTTGAACATCTGGGGAGCCCGCTCGTCCCTGTTCGTGGGGTTCACCGTCGGCATCCTCGCGACTCTCGTCGGCCTGCTCGTCGGCCTCGCGTCGGCCTACCTCGGCAAAGCCGTCGACAACCTCCTCTCGCTGGTGACCAACGTCTTCCTTCTGCTGCCGGGCCTCCCGCTTCTGGTCATCCTTGCCGCCTTCCTGCCACAGGGGATCGGCACTGTGATCATCGTGCTCGTTATCACGGGCTGGGCCGGCAGCGCTCGGGTGCTTCGTTCTCAGGCCCTGTCGATCCGCGGCAAGGATTTCGTCGCTGCCGCCCAGGTCACGGGAGAGTCGTCGGTGCGCATCATGTTCCGCGAGATGCTGCCGAACATGGCGTCGATCGTCATGAGCACGTTGCTGTCGTGCGTCATCTTCGGCATCGGCTCGCAAGCCGGATTGGAGTTCCTCGGGCTCGGCGACATCTCGACCGTGAGCTGGGGCACGAACCTCTACTGGGCGAGCAACGACGGTGCGCTGTTGACCGGATCGTGGTGGATCTTCGTTCCTCCGGGAGTCTGCATCGCGCTGGTCGCCTTCGCCCTGGCCCTCGTCAACTACGGCGTCGACGAGACCACGAACCCCCGACTGCGCAAGCCACGCCGACGGGTCTCGCCGATGTCTCCCACCGCCGTCGTCGGTGTGGATGGGGATGCTCGGCCGACGAAGAAGGAGGGAGTCCGATGAGCGCTCCTCTGCTCGAGGTCCAGGACCTCTCGGTCGAGTACGTCACCGATGCCCGGACCGTCCGTGCGGTCGATCGCGTCACCTTCTCCGTCGAGGAGGGCGAGGTCTTCGGGCTCGCGGGTGAGTCGGGTTGCGGAAAGTCGACCATCGCCAACGCGATCCTTCGACTGCTTCGCGATCCCGCGGTGATCGCCGGCGGTTCCATCCGCTTCCGCGGCACCGACGTGTTGCAGCTGAGCGCCGAGGAACTCCGCCGGTTCCGTTGGCGACAGGTGGCGATGGTCTTCCAGAGCGCGATGAACTCGCTCAATCCGGTCATGACGATCGGTGACCAGATCGCCGACATCTACACGGCGCACGAGGGGATCCCCAAGAAGCAGGCGCTTAGGCGCGCGGCAGGGCTGCTCGATCTCGTCGGCATTCCGCACGACAGGCTGCGCTCGTATCCGCATCAGCTCTCCGGCGGGATGCGGCAACGCGTCGTGATCGCGATGGCGACCGCTCTGCGCCCGCCGCTGCTGATCATGGACGAGCCGACGACCGCGCTGGACGTCGTCGTGCAGCAGGAGATCATGGCCCAGATCAAAGACCTGCAGCGAGAGCTCGGGTTCGCCGTCCTGTTCATCACCCACGACATGTCGCTCATGGTGGAGCTCAGCGACCGGATGGCCGTCATGTACGCCGGCCGCTTCGTGGAGACGGCACCCGCCGACATCGTGTTCGAGAAGCCGAGCCATCCCTACACGCGGGCGCTCATGAATGCGTTCCCTCCCATGAGCGGCCCTCGCACGCGCCTGCGCGGTCTCGGCGAGGGCATCCGGTTCCACGACATCCCCGATCTGGTGAAGGTCGGACCCGATCACTTCGCCGCCCCCGTCGCCGGCGAATCCCCCCTCCCGGAGGTGACCCGATGAATGCGCAGACCCCCGTGCTCTCCGTTCGCGGACTCGAGAAGACCTTCTCGATCGGCGGAATGTTCTCACGGAGCCGCGTGCGAGCTCTCGGCGGCGTCGATCTCGACATCGCGCCGGGCGAGATCGTTGCGCTCGTGGGCGAGTCGGGCAGCGGCAAGTCGACGCTCGCGCGTTGTCTCGCCCGACTCGAGCAGCCCTCTGCGGGCACCTTCCTCTTCGAAGGGAAGGACATGATGCGCGCCGAGCCACGGCGCGCGAGTCGTGCGTATCGTTCCGCCGTCCAGATGATCTTCCAAGACCCGTTCGGCTCCCTCAACCCGGTGCATCGTGTGGGGCACTTCCTGGAGCGGCCGCTGCGTCTGCACGACGCCGTCTCGGGTTCTGCGGCACTGGAGACGGCCAAACGTCGTCTCATGGACAAGGTCGACCTGCCGGCGGAGATGCTGGAGCGCTACCCGCACGAACTGTCCGGAGGTCAGCGCCAGCGCGTCGCCATCGCGCGGGCGCTGGCGGCGAATCCTCGACTGATCCTGGCCGACGAACCGACCTCGATGCTGGACGTGTCGGTACGGATCGGAGTGCTGAACCTCATGCGATCCCTCTGCGAGGAGCAGGGCATCTCCATGCTCTACATCACGCATGATCTGGCGTCGGCGCGATACCTCGCGGACCGCATCGTCGTCATGTTCGCGGGGGAGTTCGTCGAGGGCGGCGATGCGATGGCGCTCCTCGCCGACCCGCGGCATCCGTACACCCGACTGCTGATCTCGGCGGTGCCCGACCCCCACCGACGGGGCGGCTTCGACGCGGCGGAGCGCGCCGGGCTGCGGCAGGCGGTGATGCGTCCCGTCTCCTGCGCGTTCGAGGGTGATTCCGACCGCGTGTGCTCGTCGACGAGAGCGGTGTTCCATACCGTCAGCACATCGCCGGAGCACTGGGTGCGCTGCGGCTTGTACGCCCCGCCGGCGGGTGCTCCCGGCACCGCACTCGAATCCACCGACCCCTCAGAAGAAGGCACTGCCGCATGAGCGCGACCACCGCGTACACACCCGTTCCCGCCGAGCTCATCAGGCGGGCTGGTGCAGATCCGCACCGGCCCGCGTATCACTTCACGGCCCCGGCGGGGTGGCTCAACGACCCGAACGGCCTCACGCAACGTCACGGCGAGTACCACCTCTTCTACCAGTTCAACCCGGCCGCTCCCGTGCACGACCGGATCCACTGGGGCCACGCTGTCAGCACAGACCTCGTGCACTGGCGGGACCTGCCGATCGCGCTCACCCCGAGCGCAGGACCGGACGTCGACGGATGCTGGTCAGGGGTGCTCGTTTACGACGGTGAGACCCCGACCCTGGTGTACTCGGGCCGTCACGACGGGGTGGAGCTTCCGTGCATAGCCACCGGGAGCCCCGACCTTGCGGAGTGGACGAAGGATCCCGGGAATCCCGTGATCGACGCCCCGCCCCGCGCCGATGTCACCGCGTTTCGTGACCACTGCGTCTGGCGTGAGGGAGAGGTGTGGCGGCAGCTCATCGGCTCCGGCATCCGTGGCCAGGGCGGGACGGCCTTCCTCTACGAGTCCGAGGACCTGCGCACGTGGCGCTTCCTCGGGCCTCTGATGGTGGGCGATGCTTCGGCGGGCGACCCGGGCTCCGACGACTGGACAGGCACCATGTGGGAGTGCGTCGACCTGTTCCGGCTGCGAGATGACGATTCCGTCGAACGGGACATCCTCGTCTTCTCCGCCTGGAACGACGGTGTCACCCATCATCCGCTCTACTGGTCGGGTCGATACGAGGGTGACCACTTCGAACCCGTCTCCCTGCATCGCCTCGACCTAGGCGGCCGTTACTTCTACGCCCCTCAGTCGATGCGTGACGAATCCGGTCGACGCCTGATGTTCGGGTGGCTGCAGGAGGGCCGTCCGGACAGTGCGTCGATCGCCGCAGGATGGTCGGGAGTCATGTCGCTTCCCCGCGTGATCACGCCCGGACCAGACGGGACGGTGCATCAGGCGCCCGCGCCGGAAGTGGACGCTCTTCGCGCGACACAGCTGGTCGACGCCTCCGCGCAGCTGAGCGCGCACGCGCTGGACCTCGGCCGTGGGAATCAGCTCGACATCGAGGTGCGGCTCACCCTGGCCGATGAGGGCCAGGCGATCGTCGTCCTATGCGCCACGTCCGATGATGACGAACGCACCGTCCTTACCGTGCGCCGCGACGATGATCGTGCTGAGGTCGTTCTGGATCGTTCGCGTTCCAGTCTCGATCCCGATGCGGACGCGACTGTGCGCTCGGGCACCGTCGCGCTACCTGCGGACGGAGCGATCGACGTGCGGGTGCTGATCGACCATTCCGCGCT
The DNA here is from genome assembly GCF_005347485.1 of Microbacterium sp. RG1. Taxonomy (NCBI): domain Bacteria; kingdom Bacillati; phylum Actinomycetota; class Actinomycetes; order Micrococcales; family Microbacteriaceae; genus Microbacterium; species Microbacterium sp. RG1. The sequence goes on from NZ_CP034121.1 coordinate 2,640,399, forward strand.
GGAGATCTTCGTCGGCGGCGTCGCGCTGACAGCGCGGATCTATCCGACGAGCGACGATGCCGTGCATGCGCGGATCTCGGGCGACGCAGGAGAGGTTCGCGTGCGTGTGTGGGAGATGGCGTCGGTCTCGCGAGCGACGCACGCGATGGGCGGACTCGCCGAATGACTTCGTCCTCCGCCCTCACCAGGCGTCCTCGGTATCACTTCAGCGTCCCCGACAACTGGAAGAACGATCCCCAGCGCCCGATCTTCGTCGATGGCGAGTACCACTACTACTACCTGTACAACGCGGACTACCTGGCGGGTGGCATCGGGACCTCCTGGCGTCGGGCGACGACGCGGGATCACGTGCGCTTCGTCGACCAAGGCATCGCCATCGAGAAGTTCACGAACGCAGAAGGAGATTGCTGGTCGGGTTCTCTCGTGGTCGACGCGCAGAACACGGCGGGGTTCGGTGAGGGAGCGATCGTCGCCCTCGTGACGCAGGCCGGCGTGGACCGGGTGCCCGAGGGAGGGCAGGCGCAGTTCTTGTGGTACTCGGTGGACGGCGGTCGCACCTTCCGGCCCGGTCACGAGGGTCCGGTGCTGACGGCTGAGCAGACTCCGGACTTCCGTGACCCGAAGGTCATCTGGGACGCCCGTCGCGAGCGCTGGTTCATGGCGCTCGCGGAGGGAGATCGGCTCGGCTTCTACGCATCGCCGGATCTCACATCGTGGTCACGAGTGGGAGAGTTCGCGCGCGACGACCTCGGCTTGCTGGAGTGCCCCGACATCTTCGAGATGACCGCGGACGACGGATCGTCGACCTGGATCCTCGGCGTCAGCGCGAACGCCAAACACCGCGGGCTGCCCGCGACGTATGCGTACTGGAGCGGCGAGTTCGACGGGACAGGATTCGTCGCCGACGCGCATGAACCGTCCTGGTTGGACTGGGGCTTCGACTTCTACGGAGCCGTCACGTACCCGCACCACCTCGTCGACGGCGCGGAGGATCCCAGGATGCGTCACGTCATCGGCTGGGCGAACTTCTGGGACTACCCCCACAACACGCCCACGATCGTGAGTGACGGCTACAACGGCGACGACATGATCGTCCGCGACCTGCGGCTCGTGCGCGACGACCGCGGCTACCGGCTCCTCTCCGCGCCCACGGCGGCACTGACGTCCTACACGACTCGCATCCACGAGCTAGGCGAATTCGAGGTTCGCGGCCATTTCGACCTCGATGTGCGGTCGGACGCCTACGAACTGACGACCGAGCTCCGCTGGGACACCCAGGTGACGGATGTCGGCCTCGAGGTGTGTCGATCGAGGGGCGGGACACGCCTCGTCGGCGCGGGCGTGGATGTGTCCGCCTCCGAGGTCTATCTCGATCGCAGCCTGACGGGCAATCCCATGCCCGGGCGAACGATCGCACCCCTCCGGCGGACCATGGCTCGGAAGGTCGACATCCGTCTTCTCGTCGACCGCACGAGCGTCGAACTCTTCGTCGGTGACGGCGAGATCGTGCTGTCCCATCGGGTGTTCCCGCTGGCGGGTGATGAAGGCATCAGGCTGCATAGCCGAGGCGGGAGCACCGCCTTCCGCGATGTGACCATCCGCGAGCTGGCGGTGCTGCCAGAACCGCGTTCATGAGCGGCGAGGTGCTCGTGGTCGGCGAGAGCGTCATCGACATCGTGCGCAGCCCAGAACGAGACGAGACCGAAGTCGTCGGCGGATCGCCCGCGAACGTCGCTCTCGGCCTGGCCCGTCAGGGCGTGAGTGTGGACTTCCACACGGCGCTGGCGCGAGACGCGCGCGGCGAGCGGATCGCGGCGCATCTCGCGGCCGCGGGCGTGGATGTCGCCGAGGCGTCCTGGTCGCTCCCCGTCACCTCGTCCGCGCTCGCCGAGATCGGATCCGACGGGGCGGCCCGATACACGTTCGACGTGAGTTGGCACCTCCCGGTCCCGCCGCGGTCGACCAGTGCCTCGGTGGTCCACGTGGGATCAGTGGCGGCCTTTCTGGAGCCCGGCGCCTCTACGGTGGAACGGGCGCTCGAGGGGCGTGGGGCGGACGTGGCGGTCACCTTCGACCCCAACATCCGCGAGGCACTCGTCCCCGACCATGCGAGCGCCCTTGCTCGCTTCGAGAGGCTCGCCGCCATGTCCGACGTCGTGAAGCTGAGCGATGAAGACGCCGAGTGGCTGTACCCGGGCGCTGGGGAGGAGTCGGTAGCGCGTCGGCTCCTCGTGATGGGGCCTCGGCTCGTCGCTGTGACGCGCGGCGGGGCGGGAGCGTTGATCGCTGGTGGCGACATCATGCGCTCCATCGTCGCTCCAGCGGTGACGGTCAGAGACACCGTCGGAGCGGGGGACACGTTCATGGCGGCGCTCATCGCGCAGTTGCTCTGGCATCCGCAGCTGCTTGCCGCACCAACCACGGAGTTGCTCGACGCTGTCGGGCGCTACACCGTGACGGCGGCCGCGATTACGGTGCAGCGCGTAGGGGCCGACCTTCCGACGGCAGCGGAGATCGGTTCCGCCCTGGACGGGGCGGTCCGACAGGACGGCCCGTGACGCCCGCTGCGGCGATCACCGCTCTCGTAAGGTGAGCACGTGACGCTGCTGATGACCCTCACCTCCGGCCTGCTCTGGCTGACGGCGGGCAAGACCCGGCGCGACCTCTCCGGCAGTGCCTATCTGCAGAGCCTCGACCCGGCTCGGGCGCCCGAGCGCGTTCCGCGCAACGCCGCGCGGTGGGGTGAGATGACCGAGCGAACGATCGGGGGTCGGGTCGTCCGACGGTGGCAGCCTGCCGATCACGTCGCGGGTCGCGAGCTGATCTACTTCCCCGGCGGCGGCTTCGTGAATCCGCTCGTCACGGCGCACTGGTGGATCATCCGCAGGCTGATGACGCGCACGCGCGCTGCCGTCACGATCGTCGACTATCCGCTCACCCCCGAGCACACGTACGACCAGGCGCGAGCCTTCGTCGATGCCGTCTATGCGCACGTCGCGGACGACCTGCGCACCACTCGGTTGTTCGTCGCCGGAGACTCCGCCGGCGGCAACGTGGCCCTCTCGCTGGCGCTGCGCGTGCGGGACGAACGCCGTCGCCCGATCGACGGCCTCATCCTGCTCGCGCCGTGGGTCGACCCGACGATGCGCAATCCCGAGGCGGCGCGTCTGCAGCGCCGCGATCCGTCGCTGCGCTGCGATGGCCTACGCGCGGCGGGTGTCGCGTGGGCGGGGACCCTGCCGACAGACGACCCGCAGATCAGCCCGATCTTCGACAACCTCGCCGACCTGCCGCCGACCCTGCTGTTCCAGGGCGGACGCGACATCTTCCTCGCCGACGCACAGCTCTTCGCCGAGAAGGCGAGCCGGGCCGGCAGTCCCGTGCGGCTGGTCGTCGCCCCGGACGGCTTCCACGTGTACCCGGGCGCGTACTGGACGCGGGAAGCGCGCGAGGCCTACGACCTCGTCGCGCGCTTCGCGGACGACCCGGCGGGCGTGAGTTCGGGCTAGATTCTCGCCATGGCGGAGTGAACGCGCATCACTCCTTATCGGTGTCGCCGGTCTCTTCGGCGTCGTCGGTCTTGCTGCCCTGGGAGGTTATGCCGATGACGACGAACGTGATCGCCAGGACGAAGAACGGCAGCGCGATCGCGACGTTGTCCATCGTGAGCCAGAAGACGACGGCCAGGGTGAAGAAGGTGAAGCCGACCGTCGCGTACGTCGAGTTCCAGGACTGCTTCTGGTCGCTCATGCCGCGAGCCTACGAGCGTTCCAGCGTCCGGCGGATCCCCCTCGCGACGGAGAATGCGACCTTCTCACGGTTCGCGCCGGGTCGCGGCGCCGACGCCGATGCCTACGCTCGTCGGCGGTGCTCCCCTTCTACGATCCGACCCTGACCTACGAGCAGAACTACGCGCGCGGGCCGTTCGGAGCATTCGCCGAGCCCGCGGTGGATGCGGCCCCTCCGGCCTCGGGAAACAGCTTCCTCGGACGCGCCGTCGGCATCCCGTTCGGCATCCCTGCGGGGCCGTTGCTGAACGCGCGGTTCGTCGCGGCCGCCTTCGCGCACGGCTACGACCTCGCCGTCTACAAGACGGTGCGCACGCGCGCGCACCCCAGCAACCCGTACCCGAACGTGCTCGCGGTGCACGTCGACGGCGACCTCGCGCCAGATGCCGGCGCCGTCCGCGCGGACGGCGAGTTCTCCGAGCCCGTGTCGATCAGCAACTCGTTCGGGGTGCCCTCGCGCGATCCCGACGTCTGGCAACCCGATATGGCCGCGGCTGTCGCCGCGGCGGGGGAAGGTCAGCTGCTCATCGGCAGCTTCCAGGGCACCCGCGGCTCCGGCGGCGAACTGGCGCTCGTGGCCGATCACCTCCGTGCCGCCCGGCTGGTCATCGAGACCGGCGCCGCGGTGCTCGAGCTCAACCTGTCGTGCCCGAACGAGGGCGCCGCATCCCTGCTCTGCTTCGACACGCCGCGCGTGCGCCGCATCCTCGCCGTCGTGAAAGACGAGATCGGCGACACCCCCCTGCTCGTCAAGCTCGCGTACTTCGACACGGATGCGGCCCTCGAACGGTTCGTGGACGCGACCGCGGAGTTCGTGGCGGGGTACGCCGGGGTGAACACGATCCCCGCTCGGCTCGTGACCGCATCCGGGGCACCTGCGCTCGGCGCCGGACGCGAGAGCGCGGGCGTCTGCGGCGCCGCCATCCGGTGGGCGGGGCTCGAGATGACCCGCCGGCTCGCCCGCATCCGCGCGCTGCGTAACGCCGACTTCGCGATCGTGGGCACCGGCGGCGTGGCGAGCACGGCCGACTATCTGGCGTACCGCGCGGCGGGAGCGGATGCGGTCATGAGCGCCACGGGGGCGATGTGGCACCCGCACCTCGCGCGCGAGGTGCGGGTCGCCGCGGGCTGACGACGGGGCCTGCTCGCCCGGTGCTGCGCTCGGGCTGCGCTCGGGCGTCGGAGAATCGGGCTCCGGTCGGAGGTCCGGGGCGGAATCCTCCGACATCCGGGCGAATCTCCGACGGGAGCCGAGGGGGCGTCGACCGACATACGAACCCCTCTCAGGTATCACGCGGGAGATACTTCCGAGGGATGTGGGGGAGCCGCCTCGATTCGTAGCGTCGAGGCGTGGACGTCGTCACCGATCTCATCCTCCAAGCCGCCGCCTCGCCGTGGCTGCTGCCGGTCATGTTCGCCGCCGCCGTGATCGACGGGTTCTTCCCGCCGATGCCCAGCGAGACGGTGCTCGTCGCCGCGGCCGCCGTGGCCGCCGCCACCGGAGACGTGCCCACACTCGTCGCGCTGTGCCTCGTGGCCGCGCTCGGTGCCGCCATCGGCGACAACATCGCCTACGCGATCGGCGGCAGGGTCGGCACGACCCGGTACGGCTGGATGCGGCGCCCCCGCGTCGCGGGAGCCTTCGCGCGCGCTCGCGCGGCGCTCACCACGCGCGGTGCTCCCCTCATCCTGGGTGCCCGCTACATCCCGGTCGGTCGGGTCGCCGTGAACATGTCTGCCGGAGCGCTGGGTTACCCGTGGCGTCGGTTCGCTCCGCTGAGCGTCGTCGCCGGAGTCAGCTGGGCGCTCTACAGCGTCGTCATCGGAACCCTCGCGGGGCAGTGGCTCGGCGACCAGCCTGCGCTGAGCGCCGTGATCGGCGTCGCCCTCGCCCTCGGAGTGGGCATCGTCATCGACCGCATCGCTGCGCTGCGACGCCGCGCTCGCGACGTGCCCGAGGCGATGGAGCGCCAGCCCGTGTCGGCCACACTGGGAGCATGACCGAGATCCCGCGCTCCGCCCCGCGCACGCGTTCGCAGATCCTCGGGCTCGTCGCGCTCGCCGTCACGGGCGTCGCTCTCTTCAGCGTCCTCGTGCCGCTGCACGCCGTCTTCTACGGCACCCCGCTGCCGCTTGCGATGCTCCTCGGCGCGGGCGTGTGTGCGGCGCCGTGGATCTCCCTCACGCGCCCACGCACCGCCATCGTGGTCTTCGGCGTCACGGCCCTCGTGCTCCCCCTGGTCGTGAGCGTTCCGCACGACGGCGCATGGCCCTGGCCGTGGTCGGTGCCGGCGATGATCGCCTTCCTCGTCTTCGTCCTGGTGATCACGACGCTGCACGGCTGGCGACTCGGCCGGTGGCCGTGGGCCATCGGCAACCTCGGTTCGCTCGTCGCGCCGTTGATCATCACGGATGCGGCGCCCGCCGCCACCGCGAACCTCATCGTCACCGCGTCGATCTCCACCGCGGTGCTGCTCATCGGAGTGCTCCTGGCGGGCCGCATCCGCTTGAACGAGCAGCTCACCCGCGAGCGCGAGCTGACCGCATCCGAACAGTCCCGGCGCATGCTCGTCGAGGAGCGCACGCGCATCGCCCGCGAACTGCACGACGTGCTCGCCCACAGCATGTCGGTGATCCAGGTGCAGGCCTCCACCGCCCGGTACCGCCTCGCCGACCTCTCCGATGAGACGGTGCAGGAGTTCGACGACATCGCGGCGTCGGCGCGCGCGTCGCTGAGGGAGATGCGCCGGCTGCTGGGCGTGCTCCGCACCGAGGAGCAGGCCCCCGAGCTGGCGCCGCAGCAGGGGATGGCGGACATCCCCGACCTGGTGGACAGTGTCCGTCGCGCGGGGGTGCAGGTCGGCCTGTCGCTCGCCGTCATGACGACCCCGCCGCCCGCGGGCGTGCAGATCGCCGTGTACCGCATCGTGCAGGAGGCGCTGAGCAACGCGGTGCGTCATGCTCCCGGTGCGGTGATCGAGGTCCGAGTCGAGGCGCGCGATGGGCAGGTCACGATCCGCGTGCACAATACGACGTCGCCCGAGCAGACGGTCGACGCGTCCGGAGCGGGTCACGGGCTCCGCGGCATCCGCGAGCGCGTCGCCCTGCTGGGCGGAACGGTCACCGTCGGCGCCGATCCCGCGGGAGGATGGACGGTGGCGGCGACACTGCCGACCGCCGGCGAGGAGTCCCCATGAGCATCGCCGTGCTGATCGCCGACGACCAGGCGATGGTGCGCGCGGGCTTCGCCGCGCTCCTCGACGCCCAGGAGGGCATCCGCGTCGTCGGGCAGGCGGCCGACGGGCAGGAGGCGGTCGCGCTCGCGGCGCGCCTCGAGCCCGACGTCATCCTCATGGATGTGCGGATGCCGCAGCTCGACGGGATCGCGGCGACCCGCCGCATCCTGGGGCCCGCGTACCCCGCCGCACACGTGCCGCGCATCCTCATGCTGACCACGTTCGACATCGACGACTACGTGTACGACGCGCTCCAGGCGGGGGCGAGCGGCTTCCTGCTCAAGGACGCGCTGCCCGAGGAGCTCGTGCAGGCCGTCCGGGTCGTCGCCGCCGGGGACGCCCTGCTCTCGCCCCGCGTCACGCGACGGCTGATCTCCCAGTTCGCCACGCAGAAGCCGCGTGCGCCGCGAGGCGGAGCGCAGCTGGCGGAGCTCACCGACCGGGAGCGCGAGGTGCTGGTGCTGCTCGCGAAGGGCATGTCGAACACCGAGATCGCGGGCGAGCTGTTCATCGCCGAGCAGACCGTGAAGACGCACGTCGGCAAGCTGCTCGCGAAGATCGGCGCACGCGACCGCGTGCAGGCCGTGATCTTCGCCTACGACGCGGGCCTCGCCGAGCCCGCATCCTGAATCTCACTCCGAGGTAGGGGGTCGGACGACCCCTGGGAGTGATGCCGCAGCACCGGCCGCATCCATAGCCTTCTCGAGACCCACTCGAGGAGGACGCATGGTCACCACGCTCACCGCACCGCGGACCGCGATCGCACCCGCCGCGGACCGCGACACCGGGATCGATCTCGCACGCGCGATCTGCGTCGTCATCGTCGTGCTCCTCCACGCCGTCATGGTCGGCGTCACCGTCACCCCCGCAGGTCCCGTCTTCGCGAACGCCGCCGAGGACACCGCCTGGTTCGCCCCGCTGACGTGGGTCGCGCAGATCATGCCCCTGTTCTTCGTCATCGGCGGCTATGCGGGCGCGCTCGCGTATCGACGGATGCGTCGCACCGGGGGGACAGCGGGTGCCTTCGTGGCCGCGCGCGTGCATCGCCTGCTCGTGCCGGCGCTGCTCACCTTCGCGGTGGTCGCCGTCGCGCTCGCCGCCCTCCTGGCCGCCGGCGTCGACGGCGAGCTCGTGCGGATCGCCGGCTTCCGATACGCGCAGCCGCTGTGGTTCCTCGCCGTGTTCCTGCTGTGCCAGGCGCTTCTTCCCGCGCTGCTCGCCGCCCACGAACGCGCGCCGCTTCGGACGATCGTGCTGCTGGTCGCGGCCGCCGGCGCCGTCGACGCGATGCGCGCGGTCACCGGCATCGATGCCATCGGCATGCTCAACCTCGCGTGCGTGTGGCTGGCGCTGCAGCAGCTCGGCTTCGTCATGGCCGACGGCACCATCGACGCGCTACGCCGACGCACGCGCGTCGTGATCGGCGTCGCGGCGGTCGCCGTGCTGGCGTCGAGCATGATCGGCGGCGTGTTCTCCGCCGATCTCTACGAGAACCTCAACCCGCCCACGACGGCGCTGCTGCTGGTCGGGCTGGCTCAGACCACGCTGCTCTCGCTGCTGCGCGCACCGCTCGCCGCGGCGAGCCGTCGCCCGCCGGTGGCGGCGTTCACCGGATTCGTGACGGCCCGCACGATGACCATCTACCTCTGGCACATGCCGGTGCTGCTCACGATGGCGGGGGCATCGGCGCTCTTCGCCCTCACCACCGGTCTCGAGCTGCCCGAGCCCTCGAGCCCGACGTGGTGGCTCACCCGACTCCCGTGGTTCGTCGTCGCCCTGTCGCTGACGGCGGTGGTGGCGTGGGCGCTCGCGGGCCTGGAACGACGCCGGATGCCGCGGCCCACCGCATCCGTCGCGCGCATCTCCCATGCCGTGCTGCTCGGACTGGCGGCGATCGTGCTGCTGCTGGCGGCGGGCACGAGCGTGCTGACCGCGATCGCGGCGATCGCCCTCGGCCTCAGCGCGCTCGCCCGCATCCGCGGCGGCGCGCAGGGGTCGGCCCTGGCGGCGGGCTGACCGGGTCGGTCTGCTCCGTCTCGTCGGAGAAACGGGCTCCGGTCGGAAGATCCGGCGGGAATCCTCCGACATTCGCGCGAATCTCCGACCGGCGGCGAGCGGCGGATGCGGCCGCGAGCCCGCTCAGGCGCCGCTGAACCAGAGCCAGGCGATGGGGGCGATCATGACGATGCCGAGCACGATCGAGGCGATCGACAGTCCGTACGAGGTGCCGCGCCGCGCGCCAACGACCGCGCCGACGACACCCAGGAGCAGCACAGCCGCGCCGATGACGGCGAGCATCGGGATGAGCAGGATCCCCAGCCACCAGATCGGGTTCATGTCGGGGATGAAGCCGATCAGGAAGATGCCGAGGGTCGGCAGGATGGCGATCGCCGCCATGGCGACACCGGTCGTGCCCCACGCATCGAGCTTCGGCTTGCGGCGGCGCATCGGCTGATCGGATGCGGTCACTTCTCCCCCTCGGTCGACAGTCCCGACAGTACCGAACCCGCTTCGCCTGTCACAGATCGACGCGAAGCCGTCGATCTGTGACAGGCGAAGCGGGGAGGGGGGCGCGGCCAAGCTGCCGCACGAAGCGGGGGGGCGAGCCGGGGTGGAAGGCGGGAAGGAAGGAGGCCAGGCACGGGGCCCCGGGGCGGATCAGCCGACCGTCGTGCCGAAGAGGCTGCCCACCGCGTAGGTCGCCACGAGCGCGAGTGCCCCGCCGATCACCGTCCGCGCGATCGCGCGGGATCGGTTCGCCCCGCCGATCCACGCGGCGACGTAGCCGGTGATCGCGAGGGCGATGAGCACGGCGACGAAGGTCAGCGCGATGCGCAGCGGATGCGGTGCGAGCAGGATCGTGGCCATCGGGAGCAGGGCCCCGACGAAGAACGCGATGGCGGATGCGAGGGCCGCGTGCCACGGGCTCACCACGTCGTCGGCGTCGATGTTGAGTTCGGCCGAGAGATGCGCCTTCAACGCATCCTTCGCCGTGAGCTCGGTGGCGACACGGGTCGCCGTCTCCTCGCTGAGCCCCTGCGCCCGGTACAGCCCGACGAGCTCTTCGAACTCCTCCTCGGGCTGCTCTCGCAGCTCCCGTGTCTCCTTCGCGATGAGCGCGCGCTCGGAGTCGCGCTGGCTCGACACCGACACGTACTCGCCCAAGGCCATCGAGATGGCGCCGCCGACGAGTGCCGCCGTGCCGGCGAGGAAGACGGGGGCGACCTCGGAGGTGGCCCCCGCGACACCGACCACGACGGCAGCGGTCGAGACGATCCCGTCGTTGGCGCCCAGTACACCCGCGCGCAACCAGTTCAGGCGCTGGGACAGGCCTTGACGGTGCGGCTCATCGGGGTGAACCCCGTACTCGGCGGATTCGCTCACGCCGTCAGGCTATTCCCCGCTTCCCACCGGCACCACGAAGGTTAGGCGGCGCTGAGACGTCAGCCGGCGGCGCGGCGCACGAGCTCGCGGAACGTCTTCTCGGCGGCCGGGGTCATCTCCAGCACGGCGAAGGAGGTCGGCCACATCTCGCCGTCGTCGAGCGCCGCGGTCTCGTTGAAGCCGATGGAACCGTAGCGGGTCTCGAACTTCGCGGCGGGCTGATAGAACACCACGACCTTGTCGTCCTTGGCGTACGAGGGGAATCCGTACCACGTCTTGGGTGCGAGACCGGGTGCCTCCTCGGAGACGATGACGTGCAGCCTCTCGGCGATCTGGCGGTCGTTGCCGGTGAGGGCGTCGATGGCCTCGAGGCAGGCGTCGTACTCCTTCGCCCGCTTCGCGGCGCCCTTCACGCCCTTCATCTCCTTGAGCTCGGCGGCCCGCTGCTTCATGGCCTCGCGCTCCTGCGCGGAGAATCCTGTGCTCATGCCTGCTGCTCCTTGTTCTGCTGGATGCGGATGAGGTTGCCCGCGGGATCGCGGAACGCCGCGTCCCGCAGCCCGTAGTCCTGCTCGATGGGTTCCTGCACGATATCGGCCCCCGAGGCCTCCACGCGTGCGAAGACGGCGTCGAGATCGTCGGTGGAGAGGTTCACGCCGAAGTAGCTGCCCTTGGCGATGAGCGCGAGCAGGAACTCCTGCTCCTCGTCCGAGAGATCGCGCCCGACGCTCGCCGGGTGCAGCACGATGGCGGTGGAGGGCTGGCCGGCGGGTCCGACTGTGATCCAGCGCATCTGTTCGTATCCGACGTCGAGGCGCACCTCGAACTCGAGCACGTCGCGGTAGAAGGCGAGCGATGCCTCAGGATCGGTGTGCGGAAGGAAGCTGGAGTGAATCGTGATGTCCATGTCGCTCACGCTAGGGCGACGAGCATCCGTCACGCTTCTCGATTCCTGACCGGACGCGTGAGGTGCTTCGCGATGCACGGCAGCATCCCCTCGCGAAACGGCGGGTCCTGCGTGCGGTACACGCTCGGCGGAACGCCGACGAACTCGGTGAAGCGCGTGCTGAACGTGCCCATGGAGGAGAAGCCGACGGCGAAGCAGATCTCGGTCACCGTGAGATCGCCGCGGCGCAGCAGTGTCATCGACCTCTCGATCCGCCGCGTCATCAGGTACTGGTACGGAGACTCGCCGAACAGGCGACGAAACTGTCGGCTGAAGTGACCGGCCGACATCGGGATGCTGTGCGCCAGCGCTTCCACGTCGAGTGGCTTCGCGTAGTCGCGGTCCATGCGGTCGCGCGCTCGCCGGAGCTGCGCGATCGTCGCCAGGTCGGGAACCTCCACGAGGCGATCATGCCAGCGGCTCAGCGCGCGCGGCTGCGGACGGCGCCAGATGCGCACAGAATGACCGCAGCGCCCCCCAGCACGGTCGCCCAGGTCAGCGGTTCGCCGAGAATCAGTGCAGCCCACACGATCGAGAGCACCGGCTGCACCAGTTGCAGCTGGCTGACGCGCGTGATGGGACCGATCGCGAGCCCGCGGTACCAGGCGAAGAAGCCGAGGAACATGCTCACCACCGCGAGGTAGCCGAACGCGGCCCACTGGCCAGGTGTCGCCGTCGGCGGATCCGAGACCGCCGAGACCGCCGTCAACGCGGCCATCACGGGGGCGGCCACGACGAGCGCCCACGAGATCGTCTGCCACGAGCCGAGCTCGCGCGCCAGCAGCGCCCCCTCCGCGTATCCGATCGCGGCGGCGACGACGGCCCCGAGCAGCAGCACGTCCGACCAGTGGAAGCCGCCCCATCCGCCGCCGACGATGGCGAACACCGTCGCCGCCACGGCGCCCGCGGCGGTGAGCACCCAGAACGTCCGTCCCGGGCGCTCGCCGGCGCGCAGCACCGCGGCGACCGCGGTCGCGGCGGGCAGCAGGGCGATCACGACGGCGCCGTGGCTGGCCGGTGCCACCGTGAGCGCGTAGGAGGTGAGCAGCGGGAAGCCCGCGACCACCCCGCCGGCCACCACGACGAGCCGCATCCACTGTCCGCCGCGCGGCAGACGCGATCGGGTCGCGGCCAGGGCGACGGCGGCGAGGGCGGCGGCCACGACCGCACGCCCCGCCCCCACGAACAGCGGCGACAGCGAGGTGACGGCGATCCGCGTGAAGATGACCGTGAACGAGAAGGCCAGCACGCCGAGCGCTCCCCAGAGCAGTCCGGATGCGGCCGATCTGGTCATTCCCCGAGTCTGCCCGCGCGGGGGCTTGCGGCCGGGGGTCCAATCCGCAGTGCGTGGCCGTCTGCCTCGCTCAGGCGCGGGAGAACTCCGACGCGCGCGCGACCTGCTCGGGCGTGGGGGTCATACCCGTGTAGCGCGCGAACTGCCGTGCCGCTTGAAGCGCGATGACCTCGGCGCCCGTGATGACGGCGACGCCGCGTTCGCGCGCGGCGCGGATGAGGGGGGTCTCGGACGGGAAGGCGACCACATCGAACACGCGCTCCGCGGCGTCGATGTGGTCCGTGCTGAAGGCGAGCGCGTCCGCATCCGCCCCGTTCATGCCGAGCGGCGTCACGTTCACGATGACCGCGTGCCCCGGCGCCGGATCTTCCGTGACCGCACGGAAGCCGTAGCGCTCCGCGAGCGCCCGGCCCGCCTCGGCGTTGCGGGCGACGACGGTGAGATCACGGAAGCCCGCACCGTGGAACGCCGCGACGACGGCCTTCGCCATTCCGCCCGACCCGCGCACGAGCACGGATGCGGCGGGGTCGACGGCGTGCTCGGCGAGCAGCTGCGCGACCGCCTCGTAGTCGGTGTTCGAGCCCGACAGCCGTCCGCCGTCGTTGACGATCGTGTTCACGGAGTCGATCGCGGCCGCGGACGGCTCGATCTCGTCGAGCAGCGGAATCACGGCCTCTTTGAAGGGCATCGACACGGAGCAGCCTCGGATCCCCAGTGCCCGGACCCCCGTGATCGCCCCCGCGATGTCATCGGTCGTGAACGCCTTGTAGACGAAGTTCAGACCGAGCTCGTCGTAGAGGTAGTTGTGGAAGCGCGTCCCGATGTTCGAGGGTCGCCCGGCGAGCGAGATGCACAGCGTCATGTCCTTGTTGAGAATCGGCATACCTCATTGTGTCGCACGAGCGGCCGCCGTCGTCCGTTCACGGCGGGCTCCTCATCAGCACGACCTAGACTGGAGGTATCCGTTCCGCCGCCGTACCCACCTTCACGAGTCGAGCCATGACCAGCAGTTCTTCCGCGCGCGCCTTCGAGCCGCGCCACCTCCAACTGGTTCGAGCCCTCTTCGCGGCCGTGGCGGCCGTCATGATCACGTTCTCGCCGGATCACTCCGCCGCCGTGGGTCTGTCGGTGTTCAGCGGTTTCGCGATGGCGTCGGCGATCGTGTGGCTGCTCTCGGCGTGGCTCGTGTACGGCCCCGGTCAGCGCCGGCTGCCGATCGTGCTGGGCGCTCTCACCCTCATCGCGGGCGGTGTCTCCGGCATCCCGACCCTGCGCACGACACTGGCCTTCTTCGTGATCGTCATCTCGTGGGCGCTCGTGACCGGGCTCATCGAGGGCATCGCGGGCCTGCGGGCCCTGCGCGCAGCAGAGCGCGGCAGTGTCGCCCGCTCCGAGGCACGCGATGCATTGACGGTCGGCATCGTGGGCGTGCTGCTCGCGCTCGGCACCCTCGCTGTGCAGCCCGCCTACGCGTTGCAGTACAGCATCGAAGAGGCAGGCTCCTTCACGCTCACCGGCATCACGATCGCCGTCGGACTCTTCGGCGGCTACGCGGCGATCGTCGCGGTCTACCTGGGGATCGCGGGCTTCTCCCCGCGCCGCGAGTCCGCCCCCGCGCCCGAGGAGGCGGCATGACAGACAAACCCACCCGTCGCGACATCATGAAGCCCGCTCAGCTGATCGGGCTCGCTCTCGCGGCCGCTCTCTTCGCCGGAATCGTCACGCTCATCTCGATGGGCTTTTTCCAGAACCGCGTCGCCGGACAGTCGGGCCACGCCCTCATGGTCGGCGGCATCGTCGCCGGGATCACCTTCATCGCGACGCTCGTGATCATCGCCCTGCTCATGCTCGCTGTCGACCCGGCGCAGGTGAACCGTACGGTCGATCGCGCGGTGCTGCTGCCCAAGGAGGAGTCCGAGGACGCATCCGGCGACAGCCCCGCATCCGACTCCGCCGACGGCGACGCCCCGCCCCGCGCCTAGCGCCCGCGGCGCGGTGCCCGAGCGGGCCCGCCCCCTCGCGCGTGTCCCCACTGTCCCGCGAGACTGCATCTCCTGCACGAGATCACGGGTAAACACAGTGATCTCGCGCTGAAAATGCAGTCTCGGGGCAGAGGGAGAAGGAGCCCCGGATGCGGGCCCCGCCCCCCCGGATGCCGGGAGCCCGCCCGCGGGTCAGGCGCCGGCGACGAGGGAGGCCGCGAGGCCCGTGTAGGTGGCGGGCGTCAGCGCGAGCAGTCGCTGCTTCGCCGCGTCGCCGATGTCGAGGCCGCGCACGAACTCGGCGAGATCGGCGCCGCCGACGCGGTGACCGCGGGTGAGCTCCTTCAGGAGCGCGTACGGGTCGGTGATCTGCGAGCGACCTGCGACGACCTCGGCGCGGATGACGGTCTGGATGGCCTCGGCGAGAACCTCCCAGTTGGTGTCGAGGTCGGCCAGCAGCACCTCACGCGAGAGCGAGATCTCGCCGAGCCCGCGCAGCAGGTTGTCGAGCGCGAGCAGCGAGTGGCCGAACGCGACGCCGATGTTGCGCTGCGTGGTGGAGTCGGTGAGGTCGCGCTGCAGGCGGCTCGTGACCAGGGTGGCGGCCAGGGTCTGGAACAGGCCTCCCGCGATCTCGAGGTTCGCCTCCGCGTTCTCGAAGCGGATGGGGTTGATCTTGTGCGGCATGGTCGACGAACCGGTCGCGCCCGCCACGGGGATCTGGGCGAAGTAGCCGAGGGAGATGTAGGTCCACACATCCGTCGCGAGATTGTGCAGGATGCCGCCCGCGTGCCGCGCGCGGTCGTAGAGCTCGACCTGCCAGTCGTGCGACTCGATCTGCGTGGTGAGCTCGTTGAACCCGAGACCCAGCCCTTCGACGAACCCGCGGGAGATCTCGACCCAGTCCGCATCCGGATCCGCCGCGAGGTGGGCGGACCAGGTTCCCGTCGCGCCGGAGAACTTCGCCAGGTACTCCGAGGACTCGAGCTGTGCGAGCACCCGCTCCAGGCGCCACGCGAAGACGGCGATCTCCTTGCCCATCGTGGTGGGGGTCGCGGGCTGGCCGTGGGTGCGGGCGAGCATCGCCGCATCCGCCAGTTCGACGGAGACCGCCCGCAGCCGCTCGATGACCTGCCGCAGTTTCGGCAGCCACACCTGCGTCACCGCGCGCTGGACGGTGAGGGCGTACGAGGTCGAGTTGACGTCCTCGCTGGTGAGGGCGAAGTGCGTGAGCTCGGCGATCCGGTCGAGTCCGAGCGAGGACAGACGATCGCGCACGAGGTACTCGACGGCCTTCACGTCGTGACGCGTGACGGCTTCACGCTCGGCGAGCCAGTCGATCTCGGCCTGACCGAAGTCGCGGTAGAGGGCGCGGAGGGAGTCCTTCTCGGCGTCCGAGAGCGGGGACTGTCCGAACAGACCGCGGTCGGTGAGGGTGATGAGCCACTCCACCTCGACCTCGACGCGGGCGCGATTGAGCCCCGCTTCCGACAGGAAGTCGCCGAGGGCGGAGACGGCGGCCTGGTAACGACCGTCGAGGGGGCTGAGCGGCTGGGCGGGGAAGTTCGACACGGTACTCCGTCGAGGGCGGTGGGCCGCGCGGGTCATCCCGCGGAGCGGATGGCGGGTTCGAGTTGCCGGAAGAGCGCCCGGCACGCGCTCTCGATCATAGCGAGCACCTCGTCGAACGCCTCGGGACCGGCGTAGTACGGGTCGGGGACGTCCAGGTTGTCGTCGGTCTGCGGGTCGAACGCGCGCAGCAGCACGACCTTGTCGGAATCGTTCTCCGACCGCGCCCACGCGCGCAGGTTGCGTTCATGCGATCTGTCGAGGGCGATGACCAGGTCGTTGCGCTCGTAGTCCGCGAAGTCGAACTGTCGGGCGCGGTGATGCCGGCCGTCGTACCCGTGGCGCTCCAGGGCCTCGACCGTGCGCGGATCGGCGGGCTCGCCGACGTGCCAGTCGCCGGTGCCGGCGCTCGTGGAGACCACGCGATCGCCGAGACCGACCGACTCGGCGAACCAGCGGAAGACGATCTCGGCCATCGGGGATCGGCAGATGTTCCCGGTGCACACGAAGACCACGCGGAACGGCGAGGACGCGGGCATGGGTCCATTGTGGTCCTGACGACCTCTCCTGCACAGCCACGATCTCGCGGCGAGCGATCCTCGGATCGGATGCGGCCGCACCGCGCCCCTCTGATGCGGAGCGAGCATCGGGGGATGACAGACACCCTCGACGATGTCGTCTTCTCCTTCGACGCGGCACGGCGCGACGTGCTCGCAGCCGTCGAGCTCATCGAGACGGTCATCCGCGACGCCACGGGCCTCGCCCGGGCGACGGCCTGGGCGTCGCCGGCGATGCGCGCCTTCCAGCTGGCGCACGACGCCTGGACGACCGCGCTCGCCGACGAGCGACGGCGACTCCTCGCCCTCGACGACGTGATCGCGGAGATCCGCAGTCAGGCCTTGGTCACGGGTGGCGGCAACCTCTTCGGATGGTGGTCGTCGTGACCGACGAGGTCGGCATCTCCTCCGGTGGGGCGGTCGCCGTCGACACGGCGCGGTTGCGGGATGCGGCCGCGGTGCTCGTGGGGGCGGCGGCACGTCTGGACGAAGCCGTCGCCGACATCGCCCGCGCCGATGCGCGGATCAGCGCGCACATGCTGCCGGTGCTGGGGCTCACCCAGGACGCCCGCATGCGCGAGGTGGGCGCGCTGGCCGATCGCGCGCGGGAGCAGCAGGACCGCCTCCTGATGTGCGCGGCCGTGTACGAGCTCGCCGAGATGCGCGCCGAGGCCGCTCTCGCATCCGCCTCAGGAGACGCGGATGCCGTCGCGCGCGCTCGCGAGGGTATCGCCGCGATCGAGCGCGCCTACCCCGGGGCGACGGACCTTCTGCGAGCGGATGCAGGCCTCGGCGACGGCTGGGCGTGGTTCACCCTGCTGATGCCCTTCCTCGCGGGGGCGGGTCTGGCCGCGGGGGCGGCCATCGCGCGCCTCACCGCGGTCCGCGGCCGGATCCCGTTCGGCACGCACCTGGCGCCCACGGGGCGGCCCGTGCCGGAGATCGTGCCGCTGCCACCCGCGGACCTCTCGGCCGCGGCCCCCGCAGCCCTCGCGCCGGCTCTCGGCCGGATCCCGCAGGGCGGCGAGGCGCGGGTGCGCATCGAGAAGTACGCGACCGCATCCGGAACCGCGTACGCCGTGTACGTCGCCGGCACGAGCGGGCTCGGCGGCGACGAGGTGTGGGACATGCTCTCCAACGTCCAGGGGTACGGCGGCGAGCAGTCCGACGCCTACCTGGCGCTGACGGCGATGCTCGCCGAGGCGGGTGTGCGCCCCGGCGACACGCTCTATCTCTACGGCCACTCGCAGGGCGGGATGCTGGTGGGCCAGGTCGCGGCGACCGGCGACTACGACGTGCGCGTCGTCGGGACGGCGGGCTCCCCGACCGCCGCCGACCCCGGCCCCGAGGCGATGGCCGTCGACCTGCGACACGGCGACGACCCGGTGGCGATGCTCGCCGGCGGAGGATTCGCCACGCGTGTGGGAGCGGAGGGGAGTTTCGTCGTCACGCGCGTCGTGGATCCTGCGCCGGGCCCGCAGGATTTCGGCCTGCCCGCGCACCACCTCAGCGCCTACGCCGAAACGGCCGGACTCGTCGACGCCTCGGCCGATCCGCGCGTCGCCGTGGTGCACGAGCGCATGGCCGAGCTCGAGGGCGCACGTCTCATCTCGACGCAGGAGTTCGGGGCGCGTCAGGTCGACGCCGTACCGCGGCGCCGCGCCGGTGCGGTCAGTCCCGTCGCTTCGGGCGCAGGATGACGCCGAAGATGCCGTTGATGAAGGCGATCACGAGCGCTGCGACGACGCCCCACCAGAAGCTCTCGACCCGCAGGCCCCAGTCCCATAACTCGGTGATCCAGCTGGTCAGCCACAGCAGGAACCCGTTCACGATGAGCGAGAACAGGCCGAGCGTGAGCACGTAGAGCGGGAAGGCGATCACCTTCACCACCGATCCGACGATCGTGTTCACGAGCGCGAAGACGAGCGCCACGATCAGCAGTGACAGCACGATCTCGAGCGTTCCGCCCGGCGGGAACGCGATGACGCTGACGCCGAGGACCGGGATGAGGGTCACGACCCAGATCGAGAACGCATTCACCACGACGCGGATGAGAAAGCCCATGCCGGAAGTGTGGCACGCGCCCCGCATCCGCGCTCCTAGACTCTCGGTGTGACAGAGCCGATTCCCGTTCGTGTGCGCCCCGAGATCGCGGCCCTGCCGGTCTACCGACAGGGGAAGCCGGCCGGTGCCGACGCGTTCAAGCTCTCGAGCAACGAGAACCCCTTCGCGCCGCTGCCGCGAGTGCTGGCCGCCCTCCGCGCCGCCGAGACGGTGAACCGCTACCCGGACGCGACCGCGGCGAGGCTTCGCGTGCGTCTGGCCGAGCGCTACGGCGTCGACGCCGACGAGGTGCACATCGGCGCCGGAAGTGCATCGCTGCTCTCGCAGCTGATCCTCGCGGTCGCGGGCCCCGGTGATGAGGTCGTCTACGCGTGGCGGTCCTTCGAGGCCTACCCGAGCTTCGTCACGGTCGCCGGCGCCGACCGCGTCGAGGTGCCGCTGACGTCCGAGGGCCGTCACGACCTGGTCGCGATGGCCGCGGCGATCACCCCGCGCACGCGCGCCGTCATCGTGTGCAGCCCGAACAATCCCACGGGTCCGGTCGTGACGCAGGACGAGTTCGACACCTTCGTCGCGGCGGTCCCCGCCGACGTGCTCGTCATCCTCGACGAGGCGTACGCCGAGTTCGTGACCGCGCCGGACGCGGTCGACGGCCTGCGCCGCACGGGCGTCACCCGCCCGAACGTCGTGGCGCTGCGCACCTTCTCGAAGGCCTACGGGCTCGCGGGGCTGCGCATCGGATACGCGATCGGCCACCGCCGCGTGCTGGATGCGGCGCGCGCCGTCGCCATCCCTCTCTCGGTCACCGCCACCGCCGAAGAGGCGGCGCTCGCGAGCCTCGACGCCGACGCCGAGCTGCTCGAGCGCGTACGGGTGATCGCCGAACGCCGCGACCGGGTCGTCGCGGGACTCCGCGACGCAGGATGGCGGGTCCCCGACGCGCAGGGCAACTTCGTCTGGCTCGCCACGGGAGAGGCCACGACCGACGCCGCGGCGGCCTTCGACGAGGGTGGCCTGGTGGTCCGCCCCTTCGCGGGAGACGGCGTGCGGATCTCGATCGGCGAAGAGGAGTCTGTCGAGCAGATCCTACGAATTGCCGCATCCGTTGTACGTGACCTCCCAGAGGGCCATCCCGCCAGCAGATAGCGTAGAGCCCGTGACCTCGCCCGACACGTTCTCTCCGGCCGACGACGACGCGCGGATGGTGCGGGTGCTGGCGGCGGACGGTTCGTTCGCGCCGACCCCCGCCGCCGAGCCCTACCTCGCCGCCGTGGCCGCGATCGACGACGCCCAGCTCGAGACCTTCTACCGCGACATGGTGGTCGTGCGCGCCTTCGACCGGCAGGCGACCAACCTGCAGCGTCAGGGCCAGCTCGCCCTCTGGCCGCCGAGCTGGGGGCAGGAGGCGGCGCAGGTCGGCTCTGCCCACGCCGCGAGGGCCCAGGACCACCTCTTCCCCTCGTACCGCGAGCACGTCGTGTGCACCATCCGCGGCGTCGACCCGATCGACATCGTGCGGCTCATGCGCGGCCTCACGCACGGCGGGTGGAACCCGTACGACCCGAAGAACGGCAACACGCACATCTACACGCTCGTGCTCGGCTCGCAGACGCTGCACGCCGCCGGCTTCGGCATGAGCCTCGTGTTCGACGGCAAGACGGGCACCGGCGACGTCGACCGCGACGAGGCCGTCATCGTCTACTACGGCGACGGCGCGTCCAGTCAGGGCGATGTGCACGAGGCGATGGTCTTCGCGGCGAGCTATCGCGCTCCTCAGGTCTTCTTCCTCCAGAACAACCAGTGGGCCATCTCGGTCCCGGTCGCGACCCAGGCCTCGGCGCCGCTCTACCGACGCGGCGAGGGCTACGGCATGCCGAGCGTCCAGGTCGACGGCAACGACGTGCTGGCGAGCTTCGCCGTCACGCGTCAGGCCCTCGACGAGGCGCGCGCCGGCGGCGGACCCCGCGCGATCGAGGCGATGACGTACCGCATGGGCGCGCACACGACCAGCGACGACCCCACCAAGTACCGCACCTCCGCCGAGGAGCAGTCCTGGGCCGAGCGCGACCCGATCGCCCGGATGGCGGCGTACCTGCGCTCGCGCGGTGCGTCGGACGCGTTCTTCGCCGACGTGGATGCAGCCGCCGCCGACTACGCCGAAGACGTCCGCGCCCGCACGGTGGCCCTCGGCTCCATCGGCACCGACATGATGTTCGACCACGTCTACAGCGAGCCGCATCCGCTCGTCGACGAGCAGAAGCGTTGGCTCGCCGAGTACGAAGCATCCCTCGAGGGAGGCCGGGCATGAGCGAGATGACCACCCTGCCGATGAGCAAGGCCCTGAACGCGGGCATGGCCCAGGCCATGCGCGACAGTGACCGCGTGCTGCTGATGGGCGAGGACATCGGTCCGCTCGGCGGCGTCTTCCGCGTCACCGAGGGTCTGCAGGCAGAGTTCGGCAAGCACCGCGTGATCGACACCCCCCTCGCCGAGTCGGGGATCATCGGCACCGCGATCGGGCTCGCCATGGGCGGGTTCCGTCCCGTCTGCGAGATCCAGTTCGACGGCTTCGTCTTCCCCGGCTTCGACCAGATCACGACGCAGCTGGCCAAGCTCACCAACCGCCACGAGGGCGCGCTGCGCATGCCCGTGGTCATCCGCATCCCGTACGGCGGGCACATCGGCGCCGTCGAGCACCACCAGGAGAGCCCCGAGGCGTACTTCACGCACACCCCGGGCCTGCGTGTGGTGAGCCCGTCCACGCCGAACGACGCGTACTGGATGATCCAGGACGCGATCGCCTCCGACGACCCGGTCGTCTTCCTCGAGCCGAAGAGCCGCTACTGGCCCAAGGGCGAGGTGGATCTCTCCGCTCGTGCGCTGCCGCTGCACGCCTCCCGCATCGTGCGGCGGGGCACCGATGTGACGCTCGTCGGGCACGGCGCGATGGTCTCGACCCTGCTGCAGGCGGCCGCGCTCGCCGAGAGCGAGGGGACCAGCTGCGAGGTCATCGACCTGCGTTCCCTCTCGCCGGTGGATTACGGCCCCATCCTCGACTCCGTCGCCCGCACCGGTCGCATGGTCTACGCGCAGGAGGCGCCGCAGTTCACCTCGCTCGGCTCGGAGATCGCCGCGACCGTCACGGAGCGCGCGTTCTACTCGCTCGAGGCCCCGGTGCTGCGCGTGTCCGGGTTCGATGTGCCCTTCCCGCCCGCCAAGCTCGAGGGGCAGTACCTGCCCGATGCCGACCGCATCCTCGAGGCCGTCGACCGCGCCCTCGCCTACTGACCACTCCGCCCCTCATCCCCATCCCCGCCCCTCACCCCCTCATGACCGCGAGACTGCATTTCGAGCACGAGATCACGGTGTTTACCCGTGATCTCGTCACAAAGATGCAGTCTCGACGGTGAAGGAACGGCGAAAGGAACCGCAATGAGCACGCAGACCTTCCATCTCCCGGATGTCGGCGAGGGTCTCACCGACGCCGAGATCGTCACCTGGCACGTCAAGAGCGGTGACACCGTCGCCGTCAACGACGTGATCGTCGAGATCGAGACGGCGAAGTCGTTGGTCGAGCTGCCGTCGCCCTTCGCGGGCGTGGTCGGCGAGGTGCTCGTCGAAGAGGGCCAGACGGTCGATGTCGGGGCCCCCATCATCACGATCGCGGATGCGGCGGCTCCCGCATCCGATGTCCCCGCACCCGGCGACCCGGGACTTCCGGCCCCCGCGGCCGAGCCCGAGGCGGGCGGCTCCGTCCTCGTCGGCTACGGCTCCGCCGGTGCCGTCACCTCGCGGCGCCGCAAGCCCGCCGCGGCGCCCGCCGCATCCGCCGCCGGGGTCGTGGCGAAGCCGCCGATCCGCAAGCTCGCCCGCGACCTGGGCGTCGACCTCTCCGCCGTGACGCCCAGCGGCGCCGCCGGCGAGGTGACACGCGACGATGTCGTGAAGCACGCGTCGCAGGCGAGCGTGTTCCGCAACATCGAGACGCCCGAGTGGCCCGAGGTGCGCGAGGAGACGATCCCGGTCGCCGCATCCGTCGCCGAGTCCGACCCGCGCGAGGAGTCCATCCCGGTGAGGGGTGTGCGCAAGGCGACGGCCGGGTCGATGGTGCGCAGCGCTTACTCCGCGCCGCACGTGACGGTGTGGACCGACGTCGACGCGACGCGCACGATGGAGCTCGTGAAGCGCCTGAAGGCGTCGCCCGACTATGCCGACACGAAGGTCTCGCCGCTGTTGATCATGGCCCGCGCGGTCATCTGGGCCGTGCGTCGCACGCCCATGGTCAACGCCGCGTGGGTGGACGGCGACGACGGCGCGCAGATCAACCTCCGCCACTACGTGAACCTCGGCATCGCGGCGGCCACGCCGCGGGGCTTGATCGTCCCGAACATCAAGGACGCCCAGAACCTGAGCATGCGCGAGCTGGCGAAGGCCCTGGAGCGCCTGACGCTCACGGCGCGCGAGGGCAAGACCCCGCCCGCCGACCAGCAGCAGGGGACCATCACGATCACCAACATCGGCGTCTTCGGGATGGATGCGGGAACCCCCATCATCAACCCGGGTGAGGCCGGGATCATCGCGATGGGGACGATCCGTCAGAAGCCGTGGGTCGTCGATGGCGAGGTGCGCCCGCGCTTCGTGACCACGGTGTCCGGTTCGTTCGATCACCGCGTCATCGACGGTGACGGCATGAGCCGCTTCATCGCCGACGTCGCCGCCGTCCTCGAGGAGCCCGCCCTCCTCGTGGAGTGATCCCCGTCGGGCCGTTCCGCGCTCGGTGGTGCCGTCCGCGTGTGCCCGAGTTGCGTCGCACATGCGCAGATGCCACAGGTCTCCGCATCCGCCACAGTGATTTCCTGTCGCACTCGCGGAGAAGTGTGGCGGATGCGGGCCCGCACCCCACCTGGGTCCGCACCCGCCTGGGGCCGCACCCGCCTGTCGCCCGCACCCCGCCCGTACCCCGCCCGTACCCCGCCCGTACCCCGCCCGCAGCTGCGAACGCGGCTAGCCGATCCCGAGGCAGGAGGCCATCACGGCCTGGTGCACGGGCAGGAGGGCGCTCTTGAACGCGTGACCGACGAAGGCGGGATGTGCCACCGCGTCCTCGCTGACCTCCCGCCCGCGGATGAACGGCGGGCACGGGTTCAGCCGGACACCGCGAGGCGCCGCATCCAGCAGGGCTGCGGTGATCCGATACGGCTCGAGGATCTCGGCGTGGCTCCCGGGGTCGTCGGTGATGATCACGTCGGCGGAGCGGATCGCCGAATCGAGGTCTTCGACCCAGCGCGCGCCGGGTGTGCGCAGCTCGGCCGGCGCGCACTGCACCACGTCGAGTCCGAGCGCGCGAGAGGCTTCCTGCCACGCGCGTGAGATGTTGCCGTCAGGCCCGACGAACAGGAAACGTGTCGCGGCGAGATCGCGGTTCCGTCGCAGCATCCACAGGTCGGCGAGGACCTCGCAGGGATGGTTGATGCCCGTCATCGCGTTCACGATCGGAAGCGCGCCCGGGGCCGCGAGTGCCTCCAGCACGCCGATGTCGCCGTGGCGGACGACGGCGACATCGGCCCAGCCGGCGAGGTAGCCCGCGACATCCGCGTGCGCCTCCGGCTTGTCGAGGGTGGACTCGGGAAGGACGACCGGCTGCAGACCCATGAGCGCCGCGCCGCGCTCGAACGTGACGCGGGTGCGAAGACTCGTCGCTGGGAAGAACATGACCGCGCAGCCCGACGTCGTCGGACCCCGCCCCGCCTCGTACGCGTCGGCGAGGGCGAAGACCTGCTCGATGTCGGCGGATGTCCAGTCGTCGAGGCGGATGAGGGAGCGCATCCCGCCACCGTATCGACGCGGATGCGGCTGGCTCACCGCATCCGTCTGGCGGGAACCCGTACAGGGGCCACACTTCTGCGCAACTGCGCCTGTCAATGACTGGTGCATCTGCGCAGGAGTGGCGCAACTGCGCACATGCGACGCAACTCGGGCACAGGGAGGGAAGGTGCCGCTGGCCACAGTGGCCGACCAGGAAGCGCGCCCAACCGATTTTGATAACGATTATCAGTAGGCGTAGAGTGACCGCCATGCCCCTGAAGACCCGACTTCTCCTCGCGCCCGCCCTCGTCGCCGGCGCCGCCCTCACGCTCGCCGGATGCGCGTCGGCCACGGCCGATCCGTCGCAGAGCTCCGCATCCGCCGACGCGATCACCATCGTCACCTCGACGAACGTGTACAGCCAGATCGCCGAGGAGATCGCGGGGGATGCGGCCACGATCACGCCCGTGATCTCGTCCGCCGCGCAGGACCCCCACGACTACGAGGCCACCGCCGCGGACCAGCTGACGGTGCAGAAGGCCGACCTCATCATCCAGAACGGCGGCGGGTACGACGCGTTCATGGACTCTCTCATCGACGCGAGCAAGTCCGAGGCTCCGGTGATCGTGGCCGCCGAGTACTCCGACAGCTGGCAGGGCACCGAGGCGACCGAGCACGACACGGACGAGCTCGAGGCGAGCCCGCACTCCGAGCTGGAGCACGACCACGACCACATCGAGGGCTTCAACGAGCACGTCTGGTACGACCCGCACACGATCGAGCACGTGACCGAGGCGATCACCGAGGAGCTCTCGCGTCTCGTTCCCGACGAGGCGGAGACCTTCCAGGCGAACTCGACCGCGTTCCTCGCGCAGGTCGCCGGTCTCGAGAAGTCCCTCGACGACATCAAGGCCGCGCACGGCGGCGCCGAGGTCTTCGTGACCGAGCCGGTGCCGGGCTACCTGATCGCCGCCGCCGGACTCGAGAACGCCACGCCGGACGAGTTCAGCGAGGCCGTCGAAGAGGGCCAGGACGTGCCCGCGGCGGTGCTGCTGGCGGCTCTCAACGAGGTCAAGTCGGGCGAGGTGAAGGTCGTCATCGCGAACGCCCAGGCCGGCGGCGCCGAGACGACGCAGATCATCGACGCGGCGGGTACCGCGGGCATTCCGGTGCTCGAGTTCACGGAAACGCGTCCGGACGACCAGACTTACATCCAGTGGATGCAGAAGAACATCGAGGACCTCGCCGGAGCCCTCGACAAGTGACGACCGAGCGCGACCCGCTCGTCATCGCGTCCGCTGCGCTTCGGCGCGGCGGACGCGACCTGTGGCGCGGGCTGGATCTGACCGTCGCGCCCGGCGAGCTGGTTGCCGTTCTCGGACCCAGCGGCGCCGGCAAGACGACGCTGCTGCGGGCGATCCTCGGCCTCGACAGGCTCAGCGAGGGAACGATCACGGCCCTCGGGGCGCCGGTCACCCGGGCCGGCAACCGGCGCATCGGCTACATCCCCCAGCAGCGCCCGCTGCCGCGCGACACCTCGATGCGCGGCCGCGATGTCGTCGCGCTCGGCGTGGACGGCCACCGCTTCGGTCTGCCGATCTCCCGTCGGCGCGACCGGGCTCGCGTCGACGAGCTCCTCGCCGCCGTGGGCGCCGAGACCTTCGCCGACCGTCCGGTCGGGCTGCTCTCGGGCGGGGAGCAGCAGCGGCTCCGCGTCGGACAGGCACTCGCGGACGACCCCCGCCTGCTGCTGTGCGACGAGCCGCTGACGAGTCTCGACCTCGCGAACCAGCAGGCCGTGGTGTCGCTGATCGATCGGCATCGCCGGCAGCGTCAGGCCGGCGTCCTGCTGGTGACCCACGACATCAACCCGGTGCTCGACGCGGTCGACCGCATCCTCTACATCGCCGGCGGAACCTTCATGCTCGGGACCCCCGACCAGGTGCTCGACTCCGCCGTGCTCAGTGACCTCTACGGCGCTCCCGTGCACGTGCTGCGGGCGGGCGGACGCCTCGTCGTCGTCGGAGCGCCGGATGCGGAGCAGTCGCACCACCACCATCACGACCACGAGGACCACGCATGAACTGGAGCGACGTCGGCGACGCGCTGTTCGGAGGCGTGGCCCAGTACGGCCAGATCCTCGAGCTCGTGCAGAACTCGGTGTGGGCGGGCGCCGTCCTCGGCATCGTCGGCGGTCTCATCGGCGTGTTCGTGATGCAGCGCGACATGGCCTTCGCGGTGCACGGCATCAGCGAACTCTCCTTCGCCGGCGCCGCTGCCGCCCTCCTCCTCGGCTTCGACGTCGTGACGGGATCCATCGTCGGCTCGATGATCGCCGCAGCCCTCATCGGCTGGCTCGGCTCCCGCGCGCGCGACCGGAACTCGATCATCGGCGTGCTGATGCCCTTCGGACTCGGTCTCGGCATCCTCTTCCTCTCGCTGTACAACGGACGAAGCGCCAACCGGTTCAGCCTGCTCACGGGGCAGATCGTCTCCGTGCAGACCGGGCAGCTCGGCGTGCTCATCGCGATCGCGGCCGTGGTGCTGGTGGGTCTGCTGCTCATCTGGCGCCCGCTGCGCTTCGACTCGCTGGACCCCCAGTCGGCCGCCGCGCGCGGTGTGCCGACGAGGGCGGTCTCGCTCGCCTTCATGCTGCTGCTCGGGCTCATCGTGGCCGTCGCCGTGCACATCATCGGCGCGTTGCTCGTGCTCGCGCTGCTCGTGACCCCCGCCGCGGCCGCGATGCGCATCTCCACCGGCCCGCTCGCGGTGCCGCTATGGGCTGCGCTGTTCGGCGTCGTCTCCGCCGTCGGCGGCATCCTGCTCGCGGTGGCGGGAACCCTGCCGGTGAGCCCGTACATCACGACGATCTCGTTCGTCATCTACATCGTCTGCCGCGCGATCGGAGCACGTCGCGACCGCGTGACGCGTGCCGCCTGAGAACAGCGCCCGGCCCGCTGCCAGGGTGCGCGGGTAGGATTCGGGCATGGCTCAGCGCAACACCTGGCAGCGCGAGCGCGTCCGCGAAGCCCTCTCCGACGCGCAGGGTTTCGTCAGCGCCCAGACGCTGCACGCGCGGTTGCGCGACGACAACACCGGCATCGGCCTGGCCACCGTCTACCGTGCGCTCGCAGGGCTGGCCGCCGGCGGTGACGCCGACTCGTTGCAGAGCCCCGAGGGCGAGAACCTCTACCGCGCCTGCGTGACCAGCGGCCACCACCATCACCTCATCTGCCGGCAGTGCGGTCTGACGGTCGAGATCGAGGCCTCGGAGGTCGAGGAGTGGGCTCAGCGCACGGCCGCGAGCCACGGCTTCACCTCCGCCGAGCACGTCGTCGACATCTTCGGGCTCTGCGGTGCGTGCACCGCCGCCCGGGCGAATGAGCGTGACGACTAGTCGCACCGAGCGCGCGAGGTCGGCGTCGCCGCGGCGCGCGTCCGGCTCGCGTACGTCCGTGGCGCTGAGTCTCGGACTGGCGCTCATCGTCGTGATGGCGGCGATCTACATCTTCGCGCCGCAGCTGCTTCCGGCGGACGTCCCCACGCGCCTCCAGGACGGGGTCACGCTCGCGCTCAGTGTGCTCATCGAGTCGCTGCCGTTCGTGGCGCTGGGCGTCGTGCTCTCGATCCTCGTCCAGGTGTGGCTGCCCGCCGGCGTCCTGGAGCGGTGGATGCCGCGACGCGCCTGGGCGCGGCGGGCGGTGCTGTCGTTGCTGGGCATGATCGTGCCGGTGTGCGAGTGCGGCAACGTCCCGTTCGCGCGCGGCCTGCTCATGCGCGGCTTCAGCGTCTCCGAGACGATGACCTTCCTGATCGCCGCGCCGATCGTGAACCCCATCGTGATCATCACGACGCACCAGGCCTTCGGCTTCAGCGACGGCATCCTCATCGCGCGCCTGCTGGGCGGCTACGCGGTGGCGAACCTCATCGGCTGGCTCTACAGCCGCCACCCGTCGCCCGACGCCCTGCTGACCGACCGTTTCCGCGCGACGTGCGAGGTCGTCGTCCACGAGCGCGGCGGGCGCGGTCGCCGCTCCCTGGCGCAGTTCCTCGTCGAGCTGCGTGCGGTCATGCCCGCGCTCGTGATCGGCTCCGCGCTCGCCGGCGCGGTGCAGGTTCTCGTGCCGCGCAACGCGCTGCTGGCCATCGGCTCGAACCCCGTGCTGTCGATCGTGGCGATGATGATGCTCGCGATCGTCGTCTCGATCTGCTCGAACATCGACGCCTTCTTCGCGCTCTCCTTCGCCTCGACGTTCACCCCCGGCTCGCTGGTCGCCTTCCTGGTGACCGGTCCGCTCGTGGACGTGAAGATGATCGCCCTGCTGCGCACGACCTTCTCCACCCGCGCACTCGTCGGGATCGTCACCACGGTCCTGCTGTTCGCCTTCGCGCTCGGAGCGGTGGTGAATCTCCTTGCGTAGCGTCCTCACCCGTTGGCTCGGCGCGGGGCTTGCCGCGGCCCTCGCCGTCATCACCCTGGTGCTGGCCGTCACCGGCCGCATCGGCCTGTACATCAACCCGGACGGGGCCTGGTTCGCGATCGGCATGGCCGTCGTCGTGCTCGTCGGAACGGCGCTCAGCTTCGTGCTGCCGCTCGGGGCCGAGGACGACCACGGTCACGACCACGGCGACGCCCACGACGAGGACCACACGCATCACGGGCACGAACGCCGGGTGTCGGCGGGAGCCGTGGCCGCGGTGGCCGGCGGCGTTCTGGCCTCGGGCGTCGTCGTGACGATGCTGGCACTTCCGCCGGCATCCCTCTCGGCGGAGCTCGCCGCATCCCGTGACGTCGGCGCGCCGCCGTTGTTCGCCGGATCGGATGTGATCTCGCTCGCCTCCACCGGTGACACGTCGAAGTTCGGGGTGGGCGACTGGGCCGCGGTGTTCGCCACGGCGACCAATCCCGACGCGTTCGAGGGCGACGCGGTGACCCTCACGGGCTTCGTCAGCGGCGACATCGACGGCGGGTTCGATCTCAGCCGCCTCGTCATCACGCACTGCGTGATCGACGCGCAACCCGCACGCCTGGCCATCTCGGCGGATGCGGCCGCGCCGTCCACCGGGCAATGGGTCACCGTCTCGGGCACGGTGCGCGCGACGGGATCCGGACAGCTGGCGATCGTGGCCGACCAGGTCACGCCGATCGACGAGCCGAGCGATCCCTATGAGTACTGAGGCCCGGCGCCCCTCGCGACGCGAGCAGTCCCGGCGCCGCCGCATCCGCGCGTACCTCGGGGCGTTCGCGATCGTGTTGGCCGTGCTGGCGCTCGCGGGTGCCGCCGCGGGCGCGGTCGGAACCCTTCAGGGCCCGCGGGTGACGAACGTGCAGTTCGACCCGCAGGCGGCGGTGTCCACATCCGGCTCGCGCCTGATCCTCACCACGACGCAGACCCTCACGGCGATCGACCCCTCGCAGGTGACCGTCAGCCCGGTCGCGGACTTCGCCGTCGAGACATCCGGCCGCAGCATCGGGGTGCGCTTCACGCTGCCGCTGCGCGACGACACCGACTACACCGTCACCGTCTCGGGTGTCGCGGGGCAGGGATCGGATGCGGCCGTCACCCTCACCGAGAGCTTCCGCACTCCGCCGCTGTCGGTGTATCTGCTGCAGCGTGGCGACGACGGCGAGCACGACACCGTCTTTCGCACGTCGCTGTCGGGCGAGGACGCCGTCCCCGTCTTCACGCACCGGCACATCGAGGACTTCCGCGCGACGAGTGCGCACCTCGTCATGTCGGTCGTCGACGACGACGGCTCGAACGAGCTCATCGTGACCGACCCCGACGGGACGGGACAGCGCTCGCTGCCGCTTCCCGGAACGGGGCCGATTCAGGACCTGCAGACCGCGGATCGCGGCGAGACCATCGGCTACACCTATACCGACCCCGACATGTCGGCCGCGGGGGCCCGGGCGAGCGTGCTGTACACCGCCTCGCTCAAGCCGGCCGACGCCGACACCCCGCCGACGCGCATCGACGTGTCGGGTGAACCGGCGAGCGTCGCGCAGTGGAGCTTCGTCCCCGATACCGACAGCATCCTCATGCTCTCGTTCCAGGGCCGGTTGCTGCTCGCACCGCCCTCGGGAGAGAACCCCGTCGATCTGGGAGCGGCCGCGCAGATCGAGGGCATCGCGCGCGGCTCGACGACGGCCATCGTGCTGCGCGCCGACGGGCTCGTCACGGTCTCGCTCGTCGACGGCTCGGAGACGCCGCTCGTCTCGACGCAGGACGCGACGGGCTACCTCGGCGGCGTCGTGCCTCTCACCGGCGATCGGACGCTGCGTCAGTACACCGATCCCAACGGCGCCGGCTCCTCGCTTCTGCTGGTCGACGGCGAGGGCCACGCCAAGCCGGTGTTCACGGTGGCGGCGAGCTCGGCCCTGCTGCAGACGTGCGTCTCGCCGTCCGGTCGCTACGCGGCCGTGCTGGTGCAGCCGGATGCCGCCAAGAACCCGTACGTGACGAGCTACGCCCTGCCGGTGCCCGAGACCGTCGAGACCCACATCCTGGATCTCGACAGCGAGACCGAGGTGTCCAGCCTCGGCGCCTTCGACATCTCGTGGTGCCAGGTTCCGCTGCGATGACGACCCATGTGCCGGCCACGCGCGAGGCGCTGAGCGCCCTGCCGGTGGAGGTCGCGCCGCTCCTGCTCGACGCGCTGCTCGAGGTCGAGCTCGACGGTGAACGCGTCGTGCTGCGTCTCAGCGAGGTCGAGGCGTACCACGGACGCGGGACCGGTGACGTGCCCGATCCGGGGTCGCACGCCCGCATGGGGCCGACGCCGCGCAACGCCACGATGTGGGGCGAGCCCGGCCACCTGTACGTGTATCTGAGCCACGGCATCCACTCCTGCGTGAACGTGGTCTGCGGGCCCGCGGGAGTCGCCGGCGGTGTCCTGCTGCGCGGCGCGGAGGTCGTCGGGGGTGCGGATGCGGCCCGTCGCCGCCGCAACGAACGCGGTGTCGTTCGCCACGACCGGGATCTCGCCCGCGGACCGGGCCGCCTCGGTGACGCCTCAGGACTCCGTCATCCCGTGCACGACGGCATCGACGCGGTGACCGGTGGCGTGCAGGCGGGGGCGCGAGCCCGGCTCCTCCTTCCGGTGAGTCCTCGCCGAGGCATCGCCACCGGCCCGCGCGTCGGGGTGGCGGGTGCCGCCGGCGGCGACGAGTTCCCGTGGCGCTTCTGGATCCCCGACGACCCCACCGTCTCGGCGTTCCGCTGGGGACGCGGCGCCGGACCCGGGCTCAGCGCAGCGCGGTGACCGCGGCGAAGGCCGCCTTGAGCGCCCGCATCCGCTTCTCGTAGCGGGCAGCCAGGAAGATGAGCGCCACCCCGCCGAGCCCCAGCCACAGCCACCAGAAGGCGACATAGGCGGCGGCGATCCAGGGCCACAGCTGCGCGATCGCGTGGACGAGCAGCACCGCCGAACCCACCACGAGCGGCGCCTGCAGAGCGCGGACCGCGCCGATGACGACGAGGGCAATCGCCACGGCGCCCAGCGCGACCACACGCCACAGTGCGGCGTCGGGATCGACGTCGTACGCGAGCGACGGCAGCGTCAGCAGGGCGAGCCAGCCGCCGAGCGCGGGCCATGAGCGCCGCGCGGGTTCGGCCCGCATCCGGGCGATGCCCACCGCGAGTCCTGCGAGAGCGGGCGGCAGCGTGATGACCTCGATCATCGTGATGACCGCGGGAGTCGTCGACGCGGCGGTGACGAGGGCGAAGGCGCCGGCGGCGCCCAGCAGCACGAGACCGTTCCGGCGGCGAAGCGCCCAGCCCGCGGTTCCCGCCGCGCTCAGCACGACCATGATCAGCAGGACGCGGACCGCGAGTCGCGCGCCGTCGAACGCGGCGAGCTCGGCGATCGTGAACGCGCCGACCGCCGCGGAGAGCACGATCATGGCGGCGACGTCGACGCGGCTGCCGGAACGGGTGCGCAGCGACGCGACGGCGATGGCGGTGACGAGCCCCAACGCCGCCAGAGTCCAGATCTCCGGTTCGATCGTGAAGAGGGCGCCCGGCAGCTCCGTCAGGAGCAGGATGCGGATTCCCGCCGCCGTGGCCAGCGTCACCGCGCTCGCGACCGCCGCGACGGCGGCGACGCCCCGCCAGCGCTCGCGTCCGAGCACGAGGGCGGACGCCACACCGACCAGCGCTGCGGCGCTCATCGTCACGGCGGTCGTCGTGGGCGCTCCGTCCAGCCGGAGGGCGACGGTCACGACCACGAAGGCCGAGCCGACCGCGGCGACGGATGCGGGGATGCCTGCCCGTGCGCCGATCCGGACGAGACCCGCCGCAACGGCGACCGTGCCGACGCCGACGACCAGAGACGCGATCGTGGGGGCAACCGCATCCGTTCCCGCGCCGCGCACCGCCATCGCCCAGGCGGCGACGAGGAGCACGAGCACGGAGGGCGTCTTGAGGCGGCCGATGTCCGGCAGGGGGGCGAGCACGAGGACGAGGGCGGCCGCGAGCGACAGCGAGATGACCAGCCACGTGCGCAGCGGCTCGACGGGTGCGAACACGCTCGGCAGGGCGGTGATCGTGAGGCCGGCCAGCCACGCCGCGCGTTCGAGGGCGCTGGTGCGGTCGGCGCGGACGGCGGCGAGGACGGCCCCTGCTGCGAGCGCGACGCCGGCGGGTGCGAAGGCCAGCTCGACCTCGGTGAACACGCCGCCGGCGAGCATCAGGGAGCCGGCGATCAGCGCGACGGCCCATGTGGTCCAGCGCAGTGCCGGTGTCAGCGGGATGCGGTGCGCACCGGCGGATGCCAGGTGCAGGGTGAGCAGGACGAGAACCAGGGTCAGACCGACCGCGAACGAGTCGTGCGTCGCGACGGCGCTGATGACGGCCGCCGAGGCCACGAAGGTCGCGACGGGGCCCGCCGCAGTCGCGACGCCCACCGCGGCGGCGGAGGTGTCCCGCGCGAGGCCGACACCGACGATCAGTGTCACCGCCACGGCCGCGGCCGCCCACAGGGCGGCGACCTCGGGTCCGGTGATGACGAGGCCGCTCGCCGCCAGCAGCAGTGCGCCGAGCGACGTGGCGGCCGCGGCGAGTCCGGGTGCGGAGGAACGAAGGCGCCCCAGGAACGACGCAGCGCCGGCGACGGCGGTGGCGATCGCGGCCGCGACGATTCCGCGCGTCGCGTCGCCGCTGAGCGCGGTGGCCGCGGACGGCAGAAGCCCCAGACCCACGCCGAACGCCGCCGCGAGTGTGGCCTCGGGGATGCGGCCGAGTCCGCTCAGCAGGACCGCGAAGGCGATGAGGCCCACGGCCGGTGGAACGACGTACGCCTCCAGGGCGGCGTCGGGCCATGCCGACCCGAGCCACAGCCACAGCGCCGCGGTCGCTCCCGCGAACGCGGGCCAGGCCAGGAGACGCCGCGGAGCCGCGGCGAGCGCAACTCCGCCCGCGCCCTCGGCGCGCCAGCCCCGGGTGACGGATGCGGCGCCGATCGCGATCGCGATGATCGCGACGAACGCCCCACGCCATTCGGTCGGGATCGGAAAGAGCACCCGACCGTCCGGGAGGGGACTCGGCCACGCCGCCAACAGGAGCACGACCGCCGCGCCCAGATCCGCCGCGAGCCGCACCCGAGGCACGCGTGCGCGGAGCGCGAGGACCGCACCGCCGGCGATGACGGCCGCGGCGACCGCAGCCGTCACCAGTGCGGTGATGAACGGCGGTGCGCCGACCAGAGTGAGCAGAGCCACTGCACCGGATGCCGCGGTGGGCGCGACGAACGCGGCACTCGCCCAGCCGACCGGGCTCTCCCGGTGCCGCGCGGTCAGTGCCGTCAACGCGACGACCAGCAGGGCCGCCCGTGCGATGCCGAGGCCCGGTTCGAGCAGGGCGCGCTCGGCGAGCGGCGAAGCGCCCAGTGCCGCCGCAGCGGGGAGGGAGACGGCGAGCAGCACGGTCGTCGCGAGGGCGAGCGCCCGGCGCGACGCGGCGTCGCGCCACCCGAGCAGCGAGGCGAGCGCCGAAACCAGTGCGACCCACTGCAGCAGCACGAACGCGCAGCCCGCGGCGGCCGCATCCGATGCTCCGCCGAGCTGCACGCTCAGCGCGTTCGGCGCGATCGTCGACGAGACCGCGAGCACGCCGATCGGAAGGACGGCGAAGGCGACGGCGAGTCCGCCCGCCGCGCGCGCGGCGAGCCGATGAGCCACGGGCAGCAGTGCGGCGACGGCGACCGCGGCGACCCACAGCCAGATCGCCGACAGGCCGGTCAGGTAGGCCGCGCCGGCGCCGATGTAGCCCGCGGTGAGCCATCCGGTCGTGTCCGCACGCCTGCGCATCGCGACGACGGATGCGACCGCGACGACGACACCCGCGGCGACCGCGACCGCGGGGATCAGCGTGAGGGCCGCGGCGGAGGTCAGCAGGAGGGTGCCCACGACCGGGCGGACGTGCCGCACGGAGTCTCGTCGTGCCGCGGGAGCGAGGAACACGAGCACGCTGAGCATGGCGGCGGCGACGAGTGCGAGCAGCGGGACCTCGAGTGAGCCGCCGGCGGCTTCGAACGCCGGTGTGCGCCACAGCGGCCAGTTCCCGTACATCGCGAGCGCCGCGCGGGTCGACCACATCACGATCTGCACGGCGAGCGAACAGACCGCGACGATCCCGGCGGCGATGGCCGCGGGGATCAGCCAGGGCAGCCGGACCCGCAGGCGATCCAGCGCGACCGCCGTGACGACCGCCAGGACCGGCGCCACGAGCACGCCGAACACGGGCAGATCGCTGCGGGCGGCGAGCTGCCACCCGGCGGTCGCGAGTGAGAGGGCAGCCAGCACGGATGCCGCAGCGCCGAGCCACGCGCCGGCGACGCGCTCGGGTGCGGCGGGGCGCAGCACGAACGCGTACGTCGAGCCGATCAGGATCACGCCGCCGTTGGCCCAGATGGCTGCGCCGACCCCCTCGGCGAACAGCGGCGTCAGCAGCGCGCCCGCTGCGAGGGCGGACAGGCCGACGATCGCGAGCACGAAGCGCTCGACGGCGCCGGTCTCGCCCGACCGTGCCGACGATGCGGGCGCGGGGAGCGCATGCGCGAGCCCGCCGACCGCGGCGCCGAGGAGTCCCGCGATCAGGGCCTCGGGCGACGGCAGTGCGACGGCGCCGCCGACCAGGAACCCGACCCCCGCGGGGAGTGCGACGGATGCGGCGAGATCGGGAGTGCGCAGACGCGAGAACCGGGCCCATGCGCGGCCGATGACCGCCACCGCGACGGCGCCGATGCCCGTCCACACGGCCGGTCGGAAACTCGCCGCGCCGAACAGATCGTTCGCGTACACCGCCCAGGTGTCGAGCCCCAGCAGCACGACGCCGAGCGCCGCGATCCCCTCCGCTGTGGCCGTGAGGCCCCTGCGCCGCAGCAGCGACGCACCGCCGATCGTGAGGAGCGTGATCGCGCCCACGATCACCGCACGAAGAGCGATGCCGGCCACGAACCAGGCGAGCAGCAGGAAGAACACCGCCGCGACGCCGACGAGAGAGACGCCCACGATGAGCAGCAACACCGGCACGGTGAGCCGCCGCCGGCGGGGTGCCGGCTCTGCGGCAGGCGGCTGCGCCGCGGGACGCGGGGATGCGGGGGCGACAGGTGCGGAGCGGACGGGCTCCGCACGTGCGGCGTCGGCCGCGAGCCCGCGGGCGTCCGGCGCTTCGGACTCGGCGACGGCTCCGGCGCCGACGGGATCGGGGATGATGGGGGCCGGCGGCGGGGCGGCCTGCTGCTGGGCGGCGAGAGCTGCCTGCTCCGCCAGCGCCGCTCGCTCCGCGAGGGCCGCCTGGCGCGCGGCGACGGCGCTCTCGCGGACGGCGGTCATGATGCTCTGGCGCGTGGCCTCCGCATCCGCCATCGTCTGGCCGATCGCGAGCACCTGCCCCATGCGCGGATCGTCCAGCGGCTGCCCGCAGGCGGGGCAGGGTGATCCGTTGATCACCGTGAAGCAGAAGGGGCACCTGTGCGGATCGCCGAGCTCGCGCGCGGAGGCGGGCCAGCGGCCCCCCTGCGGTGTGTCCGTCATCGTCTCCCCCGAATCGACGGCGTCGCAGCCGTCACGCCATCGTGGCAGTGCGGCACCTGTCGGGACTGTCAGCGCGCGGTGCGCTGTGGACAACGTGGGGTGACGGTCGGCGGGGGAGGGCCCTCGTCAAGGCGACACGCCGCACGTGCTAGACTGACTCCTTGTCTGTGCGCACTCCTGCGCGCAGTTCGTGTCCACATCCTCTTCCGGGTCGGAAACGGCCGGGTCGATCGTGGGCGCAGACAAGGGATCTTGGGTGGCGCCGTCCGGCGTCACGGTACAGAAGGAGACATCACCATGGCAGCAGTGTGCCAGGTGACTGGAGCGGTTCCCGGCTTCGGTCACAACATCTCGCACTCGCACCGCCGGACGAAGCGCCGCTTCGACCCGAACGTGCAGAAGAAGACGTACTACGTGCCCTCGCTGGGTCGTAACGTCAAGCTCAACGTCTCGGCGAAGGGCATCAAGGTCATCGACGCACGCGGCATCGAGTCCGTCGTCAAGGACCTCATCGCGAAGGGTGTGAAGCTCTAGTGGCGAAGAAGGCACAGGACGTCCGTCCGATCATCAAGCTGCGTTCGACCGCCGGCACGGGCTACACCTACGTGACGCGCAAGAACCGTCGCAACAACCCCGACCGCATCGTGCTCAAGAAGTACGACCCGGTCATCCGCAAGCACGTCGAATTCCGAGAGGAGCGCTGATCCATGGCTAAGAAGAGCAAGATCGCGCGCAACAAGCAGCGCCAGGAGGTCGTCGACCGCTACGCCGCCAAGCGCGCCGAGCTGAAGAAGGCGCTCGTCTCGCCCGAGTCCACCGACGAGCAGCGCGAGGCCGCCCGTGTCGGCCTGCAGAAGCTGCCGCGCAACGCGTCGCCCGTGCGCCTGCGTTCGCGTGACGTCATCGACGGCCGCCCCCGTGGTGTGCTGTCGAAATTCGGCATCTCGCGTGTGCGCTTCCGCGACATGGCCCACCGTGGCGAGCTGCCCGGTGTGACCAAGTCCAGCTGGTAAGCACCCGCATCCGCACGAAGGCCCGGAACCCCTGAGGTTCCGGGCCTTCGTCGTTCTCGGACGCCCGGTGGGGCCGATTCCGACCCATTTGGGTCATTTCGGGTGAGACACGCCGTCGGATGTGGGCGGTTCACGCCCAAAATCCGCGGAATCACGGGGTTCGTGGGTATATTCGTGCTCGGTCGATCCGACCAACCGGGGCCGAGCCCCGGACCGAAGTCAAGAAAGCGGCGTACCGCCGCCTGGAGGACAACCCACATGGCCGACAAGTCCATCACCAAGACCGAGCTCGTCGCGAGCATCGCCAGCGCCACGGGACAGAGCCAGTCCACCGTGTCGAGCGTGCTCGACTCCCTCTTCTCCACGGTCTCCGAGGCCGTCGCCAAGGGCACCAAGGTCTCCATCCCCGGTTGGATCGCGTTCGAGCAGGTCGAGACCTCCGCTCGCACCGGCCGCAACCCGCAGACCGGCGCCGAGATCGCCATCCCCGCCGGCAAGCGCGTCAAGGTGACCGCCGGTTCGAAGCTCAAGGCCGCCGTCAAGTAATCGACGACCGTCTGTGAGGGGGGAGCCGTGAGGCTCCCCCCTTTTCGTCGTCTGGGCGAGCTGACAGCGCAGCGCGCCTAGGCTGGAGCAGTGATGACGACCGCCTCCGCCCGCGCCGCCGGACCCCGTTCGGGCGGTCCCGGAACGGTCTCGGCGAGCACGCTGCGGGTGGCGGGCCCGGTCATCCTCGGAGTCACCGCTCTCGTGGCCCTCATCCTCGCCCTGGCCTACGGCGGGGGTGCCGCGCCGCTCGTCATCGCCGACGCCGGCCCCGTGGTCCGCTGGGGCCTTCCCATCGCCACCCTCGTGCTGAATCTCGCGGCGGCGACCATGGTGGGCGCTCTCGTGCTCGCGCTGTTCGGCCTGCGGCCCGAGGACCGCGCCTTCGAGGTCGCGCTGGACACCGCATCCATCGGCGCGGCGGTGTTCACCGTCGCGGCCGCCGTCACCGGGTTCTTCACCTTCGTCAACGTCTTCAACGCGGCCCCGAGCGCGGATGCGGTCTTCGGACAGCAGCTCGGCCGCTTCCTCGTCGAGGTCGAGCTGGGGCGGACATGGCTCATCACCACCGTCGCCGGCGCCGTGCTCACGGTGCTCACCTTCGCGGTGCGCGCGTGGACGCCGACCCTGCTCGTGGCCATCCTCGCGCTGGCCTCGCTCGTTCCGATGGGCACGCAGGGCCACTCCGGAGAGCTGGCGAACCACAGCGTCGCCGTCACCTCGCTCGTGCTGCACATCCTGGCCGCGGCCGTCTGGCTGGGAGGGCTCGTGCTGCTGGTCGTGATCCGGCCGGTCGTGGCGCGGTCGAGTCAGATCGCCCTGCTGCGGCGCTACTCCAGCATCGCGCTCGTCGCCTTCATCGTCGTCGCGGTCTCGGGCTCCGTCCGCGCCTGGGTCAGCGTGGAGGCGCTGCCCGCTCTCCTCAGCCCCTACGGCGGCATCCTCGCGGTCAAGGTCGTGGCCCTCATCGGACTAGGCCTGCTCGGCGCCTGGTACCGGCTGCGGCTCATCTCGCGGATGAACGAGAACGCGAGTGCCCGGCGGTTCTGGACGCTCATCGCCGTGGAACTCGCCCTCATGGGCATCGCCAGCGGAGCCGCCGCTGCTCTCGCGCGCACGCCTCCGCCCACCGATCAGCAGCCGCCGGTGGCGCGCACTCCCGCGGAGTTCCTCACCGACGCGCC
This sequence comes from Microbacterium sp. RG1, assembly GCF_005347485.1. Lineage (NCBI taxonomy): Bacteria > Bacillati > Actinomycetota > Actinomycetes > Micrococcales > Microbacteriaceae > Microbacterium > Microbacterium sp. RG1. Next base: position 2,679,804 of record NZ_CP034121.1, read on the forward strand.
CGTACCGCCGGAGCTCACGCCGCTGCGGTGGATCACGGCGTGGAACATCGATCTGCTGTGGCTGTTCGTCGTCGCCTTCGGGATCTTCCTGTACCTGGCCGGCGTGTGGCGCCTGCACCGCCGCGGCGACCGCTGGCCGATCTATCGCACGATCATGTGGGTGGCCGGCATGCTGCTGCTGCTGTGGGTCACCTCGGGTGCCGTGAACGCGTACCAGGAGTATCTGTTCAGCGTGCACATGGTCGGCCACATGCTGCTGACGATGGCGATCCCGCTGCTGCTCGTGCCCGGCTCACCGGTCACGCTGGCGCTGCGCGCCATCCGCAAGCGCGACGACGGGACGCGCGGCGGTCGCGAGTGGATCCTGTGGGCGGTGCACACGCCCTTCGCCAAGGTCGTCACGCATCCGATCTTCACCGCGCTCAACTTCGTGGCGTCGCTGTGGATCTTCTACTACACGGACCTGTTCCGGTGGTCGCTCTACGACCACCTCGGGCACATCTGGATGGTGACGCACTTCCTGATCACCGGCTACCTGTTCGTGCTGTCTCTCATCGGGATCGACCCGGTGCCGCTGCGCTTCCCCTACCCCTTCCGGCTGCTGACCCTCGTGGTCGTGATCGCGATGCACGCCTTCTTCGGTGTGGCGATCATGATGCAGACGGGCCTGTTCGCCGCCGAGTGGTTCGGCGCGATGGGTCGGACCTGGGGCGCGACGCCGCTCGAAGACCAGTACGTCGGCGGAGGTGTCGCCTGGGGCATCGGAGAGATCCCTTCCCTCATCCTCGGCATCACCGTGGCGATCCAGTGGAGCCGCAGCGACGAGCGCCTGCAGCGATCCAACGACCGCCAGGCCGATCGCACCGGAGACGCGGAGCTCGAGGAGTACAACGCACGTCTGGCGGCGATCGCCGCCCGCGACGCGCGTCGCGGTCAGGGCTGACTCAGAGCCCCGGGTCGTAGCCGCCAATGCGGATCGACGCGGTTCCGTCCGGGAGGATGTCGATCGTGCCGTTCACCACGAACGGTACGTCCTCGGACACCTCGCGCAGCGAACCGTCGGCCAGGGAGCGCACCTCGAGATCGATGTGCGCGACCGCATCCGCGTCGGGGATGACCCATCCCGCACCGTTGGGAAGGACCTCGACGGTGGGTTGTTGCGTGATCGACCAGGTCGGGAGCTTCTCGACGCGGTTGCGCACCACGAAGCCGAACGGGCAGCCCGTCGGCTGCAGCACCTGCTGCGTGCTGCACGCGGTGAGGAACTCCTCGACGCGCTGCTGCACGACCTTCACGAACTCGTCGGTCGGCTTGGTCTGAACGGTGACGGGCACGTTCACCATCGGCGCGTCCGCGAGAACGGCGAGCCCCTCGGACGTCGAGAGCGCGCTGTCGACGGTGACCGAGTAGAGGTTCGGCGAGAACACCAGCAGCGACACGGGCGCGACGGGGTCGGCGTCGACGCCATCGGGGGAGACCTGGCGACGGTCGACGCGGAATCCGTTGACGTCGAACGTGGACGAGCCGAGGACCATGAGGTTCATGACGGCGAGGGGGCTCTGGCTGAACCGCCACGTCGGGATGAAGCCGAGCGTCCCGTTGCTGCGGACCCGGAACGAGGTGGTCCCGTCGTGCCCGCCGGCGACGTAACTGGCGGTCACGACCGTGTCGGCACCGTCGGTCTGCTCGGACACCACGTGGGCGTCGGTGAGGGAACCGAGCGCGGCGCTGCGCAGGAGTGCGTCGGATGCGGATGCGGGCAGTCCCGCATCCGTCAGCTCCGAGGAGTCGAGCGAGACGCCGGGCAGGGCCAGAGCGTCAGCGGCGCGTCCGGACTCGAGCATGCTCAGATAGCGCTGCACGAAAGCGGAGGGGCTGTAGAACTCCTGGTACAGGGCCGCCGTGCCGGCGCCCAGGGCCGCGAGCAGGAGGGCGCCGATGAGGCCGAGGGTCGTGAGATCGAACGCCAGGCGCACGCCGGGGCGCCGGGTTCGTCTCAAGCGGCTCACGGGCCAAGTCTAGGAAAGGGTCCCCGCGAAAGCGCGGGGAGTCGCCCCCGGGCGTCATGCGGCCGCGCGGCGCCTAGCATGGATCGGTGAGCACCCCCGCCCTCTCCGCCGAACAGCAGGCGCTGTTCCGGCTCATCGAGGACACCCGGGAGCACGTGTTCGTCACCGGTCGCGCCGGCACCGGCAAATCGACGCTGCTGCAGCACCTGGCGTGGAACACGTCGAAGCAGATCGCCGTCTGCGCCCCGACCGGCGTCGCCGCCCTGAACGTCGAGGGCCAGACCATCCATTCGTTGTTCCGGCTGCCGATCGGCCTCATCGCGAACAGCGAACTCGACCAGTCGGACGCCACGCGCAAGCTCCTCAACGCGATCGACACGCTCGTGATCGACGAGATCTCGATGGTCAACGCCGACCTCATGGACGCCATCGACCGGGCGCTGCGCCAGGCCCGGGGCCGGCGGGCGGAGCCCTTCGGCGGCGTGCAGATGGTGATGTTCGGAGACCCGTACCAGTTGGCGCCCGTTCCGCCGCGGGGTGACGAGCTGCGCTATGTGCGCGACCATTACCACTCGTTCTGGTTCTTCGACGCGCACGTGTGGGCGGGGGAGTCGAGCGGTGACGGTCTCATGGACATGGGGCGGTACGGCGCCGATCTGCACGTCGCCGAGCTGCGCGAGATCCATCGGCAGTCGGACCCGGGGTTCAAAGCGCTGCTGAACGCGGTGCGCTACGGCCAGGTCACCGCGGACATGGCCAAGATCCTCAACGACACGGGCGCCCGCACGCCCCCTGAGTTCTCCGCGGACGAGCCCATCATCACGCTCGCGACCCGCAACGACCGCGTCAACGCGATCAACCGGCGCCACCTCGATGCCCTCTCCGGTCGTGTGCAGACCGCGCACGCCGAGGTCAGCGGGGACTTCGGGCGCGGGGAGGCCGCCTTCCCCGCCGAACAGGAGCTGCAGCTGAAGGTCGGCGCGCAGGTCATGTTCCTGCGCAACGACACGCAGTCCTACGGCGACGGGCCCCGATGGGTGAACGGCACGATCGGCACGGTGGTCAAGATCGCCGGGAGCATCGTCCGTGTGGAGATCGACGGCCGCGACTACGACGTCGAGCCCGCGGTCTGGGAGCGTTTCCGTTACGCGTACGACGCCGCATCCCGATCGCTCAGCCGGGAGGTCGTGGCCGAGTTCACGCAGTTCCCGCTGCGGCTGGCGTGGGCGGTCACGATCCACAAGTCGCAGGGAAAGACGTACGACCGCGCCATCGTGGATCTCGGAGCGGGAGCCTTCGCGCCCGGGCAGACCTACGTCGCGCTGTCCCGGCTCACCTCGCTCGACGGACTGTACCTGTCGCGGCCGCTCCGGCCTTCCGACATCCGCGTGGACCCCGACGTGCAGCGGTTCATGTCCCGCGCCCGCGCCTGACCGCATCCCCTCGCTCCCGGTTCCGCTCCCCGGGGGTTCCCCCCTTCCTTGCCCGAGTTGCGTCGCTCTTGCGCAGATGCGCCACTTTTGCGCAGCTGCGACAGTCCATGACTGTGGCGGGTGCGCAGAAGTGTGGCTGTTGCGAGGGGTCGGGGGTGGCGGATGCGGTGGCGGGGCGTCGGGTCGAGGGCGGGCTTTCAGCAGGACATCCGGGAAGACCCGCCGGGTCCGGGCGCCGCGGGTCGAGGGCGGGCCGGGTTCAGGTGGACGGGCTGCACCGAGAGCTACAGTTCTGCGCAGATGCGCCAGTCAATAACTGCCGCGGATGCGGAAACATGTGGCAGTTGCGCATATGCGACGCAACTCGGGCACAGGAGGGCGCCCCACGCACGGATGCGAGCCCACGCACGGATGCGAGCCCACGCGCGGATGCGAGCCCACGCACGGATGCGGCGCGCCGGGTCAGGCGGCGGCTTCGGCCTTCGCCCGAGCGAGGTCCTCGAACAGCTCGGTGTTGAAGCGGTAAGCCAGGAGCACCTCGTCGATCACGCGCTCCTTCTCGGCCTCGTCCCAGGGGGCGGAGTCGAGCTGCACGCGGTAGTGCTCCTTGAACTCCTTCGGGTCGGCGATGTCCGCGAAGATGTAGAAACCGATGCCGTTGGTGTCGAAACCGAACCGGCGCTGCATGAGCTTGCCGATGAACAGCCCGCCCGACAGGTCGCCGAGGTAGCGGGTGTAGTGGTGTGCGACGAATCCTCCCGGCCACGTCGCGCCGACCTGGTTGATGCGGTCGACGTAGCGCCGGGTGGTCGGCAGGGGCTCGATGCGCTCGCGCCAGTCGGGACCGACGAGGAACTCGAGATCGGCGGCGAGAGCGGGAAGGCGGGTGAGGCGCTCGCTGATGAACACCGCCGCCACGGGGTCGCGCCGCATCCGCTCGGCCGCCGATTCCAGCGCCTCGTAGATGAACCAGTGCTGCGCGACGAGCGCGATGTAGTCATCGCGCGTGCCCTCGCCTTTGATCAGGTCGGACATGAATCCGGCGCCCTCGCTGCCCGAGTGGGCACCGCTGGAACGTTCGCGAAGGGCTGCGGAGAACGGGATCGGCTCGCTCATGCGGCCCACTATACCTTCAGGTAAGCAGAACCTAAATCGTCAATTCGCCCAGGATGTCGGATGCGGTCAGTGAGGGCGCGGCTCGATGCCCAGCTCGGCGCATGCAGCGTCATACAGCGCAACGATCTCGCGTCGCACCTCGGCCCGCTGGGTGATGGGACCGCCGGGCCACGTCAGCCGCATGTCGACGCTCGCGCCCCCGGCAGCCGTGATGATCCAGTCCCCGCCGTCGCCGTCGAATCCGACCATGCGGGCGCCGACGGGCGCCGGATGCGGGCCGAAAGCGCGTGCGAAGAGCATGTTGTCGTCGGAGTGATCGGAGTTCATGTGCCCGAGAACACCGGCCAGTGTCTCGTCGTCGAAAACGTGGGTCATGCAGCACAGCCTAAGAGCCGTGATGGTCTTGTGATGTGGGTGTGTTTGAATGCTGGAGCACGACCGCGGGGGTGAAATGCCGATCAGTTCCGGCTTCAAACGCGCTGCCGCCGCGATCGCCGGCGCAGCTGCCATCGTTCTCGCGCTCGCGGGATGCACGCCGGCCAAGAGCGTCGAGATCGACATGCCCACGCAGGTGGAGGGCGCCTTCCCGGCAGACACGCAGACGCAGCTCGAGTCGGCGGTGAACTTCGCGATGGCCGCGACCGGTTCGACCGGCGCGATCGTCGGTGTCTGGGCGCCATGGAGCGGGTCATGGGTGGCCGGTGTCGGCGATGCCTCGGTCGACGACGTGTTCCGGGTGGGCGATCTCACCCGCCCGATGATCTGCGACGTGCTCTACGAGATGGTGGATGCCGGCACCGTCTCGCTCGATGACGAGGTGCGCACGTACGTCCCCAGTGTCGCCGGTCTCAGCGGCGTGACCCTCGGGATGCTGTGCGACGGAACGAGCGGTCTGGGCTCGTACGGTGCCGTGCTGCAGGACGACGCGATCGGCCTGCCCGCCCGCGAGTGGAACGCCGCGGAGCTCGCCGCCTACGGTATCACCGGGTTCGACCCGGCCACGGCGGGCGCTGCCTGGCGCGACTCCGACACGGGCTACGTGCTGCTCGGACTCGCGCTCGAGAACGCCGGCTCCCAGAGCGCCTCAGCTCTGCTCGACGAGCACGTTTTCGCGCCGCTGGGGCTGAGTCGCACCAGCCTTCCCGGGCGCACCGCAGCGAAGCCCGGACAGCCCTCGCTGACGGGTCTGTTGTCGCAGCCGGGCCCCGACGGTGCCATGAACTGTGCCGAGCCGCGCGACATGACGACCATGTCGTCCAGCTTCGGCTTCACGAACGCGGGAGTCGTCTCCACGATCGCCGATGTCGGCCGCTACACGCAGGCGCTCGCCGCCGGATCGTTCGGCGGCGAGGAGCGCTTCGCGTCCCCGATGCTCGTCTCCCCCGACCAGCCGTCGTGGCTCACCGCCACGGGCGGCGCCTTCCAGGCCGGTTCGCTCATCGGACAGTTCGGTTCGGTGCCGGGGTACATCACCGCGTCCTTCGCCGACCCGACCACCGGCATGACCGTCTCTGTCGTGCTGAACAACTCGGCGGCCTCCGACCTGGTGGGCGCGTACCTCGCGTGGGAGCTCGCCTCCATCGCCTCCAAGGCGCCCGCGGCCAGCGGTCAGAGCACCCCGGATGCGGGTCTGCCCTGGACCGCGCAGCAGTATCACGACGCGATCGCCGCTGCGGCCGTGTGCCCGCTGCCCGCTTCGTGACCGCTCGCTCCGGATCCACCTCCGCCGTCGCCCTGGTCCTGGTCGGCCTCGCCTGCCAGGAGGTCGGCGCCTCGCTCGCCGTTCTGCTGTTCGATGAGGTCGGACCGCTGGGCATGGTCATGCTCCGGCTCGTCTTCGCGGCGATGGTGCTGTTGCTCATCGCACGACCGAGCCTGCGGGGGCATTCGCGGGCGGCCTGGCTCGCGGTCGTCCGGTTCGGGCTGGTGCTGGCGCTGATGAACGGGCTGTTCTATCTCGCTCTCGAACGCCTGCCGCTCGGCGTCACCGTGACGATCGAGGTGCTCGGGCCGCTGACGCTGTCGATCATCGCGGCGCGTCGGGCCTCCGCGTGGCTCTGGGCCGGACTCGCGTTCGTGGGCGTCGCTGCGCTCGGCGGGGGTGGCTGGGACCGCCTGGATGCACTCGGCGTGGTCTTCGCCCTGGGAGCCGCCGCGAGCTGGGCCCTGTACATCCTCGCCTCGGCGCGGGTCGGACGCGAGTTCGTCCGGCTCGACGGCCTCGCGTTGGCCATGGCCGTGGGCGCCGTGCTCTCGCTCCCCTTCGGCATCGCGGATGCGGGCGTCGCGCTGCTGCGGCCCGACCTGCTGGCGCTCGGGGCCGGGGTCGCCGTGCTCTCTTCGACGATCCCCTACGCGCTCGAGCTGTCCGCATTGCGCCGCCTGGCCGCATCCACGTTCGCGATCCTCATGAGCCTCGGACCGGCGACGGCGTCGATCGCCGGCTTCCTCCTGCTCGGGCAGCACCTGAGCGTGCTCGAGATCGCGGGCATCGCCCTGGTGATCGCCGCCAGTATCGGCGCGGTGCTGATGGCCCCGCGTGCCCGCCGCCAGGACGAACCGGTGGCCTGAGCGCTCAGCCCGCGAGGATCGTGTCGATCAGATGGTCCGCCACACCCGCGTCGACGTCGAGCACGATGCGCGTGCGCACACCGTCGTGGTCGCGCATCGCCACGCGCTGGCCGCGCAGGTCGGCGATCGTCTGACCTCGCCCCGGTCCGTCGGTGACGTCGACCGTCACCGGCACTCGGGGTGCGCGTGACGGGGTGATGCCGCCCACGATCGCGGCGGCGAGCGGGTCGTGCAGCGCGCATGTGCGATGCCCGTAGGTGTCGCGGTAGAAGTCGAAGTAGTGATCGAGGATGTGGCCGATCGCCGAGACGAACGGGCGATCGTCGGCGACGAGCCTCTCGCGCTGCTGCTCGCTCATGGTGTGCTCCATGGTCGCGTCCAAGGGCACGAGCGTCACATCCCAGTCGGCGGCGAGGAGCGCTGCCGCCGCCTGCGGGTCGTTGTAGACGTTCGCCTCGGCCGCTGCCGTGATGTTGCCGGGCACGAGGGCCGCGCCGCCCATGGCCGTCACCGCGGCGACGCGCTCGGGAAGCGTGGGATCCGCCTCCAGGGCGTGCGCGAGGTTCGTCATCGGCCCGATCGTCAGCACGTGCAGGCGTCCGGCGTGGGCGTGAGACAGGTCGATGAGAAGCTCGACGGCGCTGCGCGAATCCGCCGCCCGCGGGCTCCGGGGCAGCTCGACGCCGCCGATGCCGTTCTCGCCGTGCACCCACTGCGCGCCGCCCCCGTAGGGGTGGTCGAGATGATCGTGGGCGCCCTGCGCCACGGGGATGTCGTCGCGGCCGGCGAGGGCGAGCAGGTCGAGCGTGTTGCGCGTGGCCTCGGCGGCGGAGATGTTGCCGCTGACGGTGCCGACCCCGACGAGGTCGATCGTCGGGGAGGCCAGCAGGTACGCCAGCGCGACGGCGTCGTCGACGCCGGTGTCGCAGTCCAGGTAGACGGGGGTGGGCTCGGTCATCGTTCTCCTCGGTGGGTCGGGGCGCGACCCCCTCGTCCGCCTGTTCGGTTATATCTCCTCCAGCGCCGAGGTGCCGCATCCGGGGCTTCGGTGCGTGGTGGAATGGGGGGATGCTCGGTCCCCTCTGCGTCGTCGGAAGCATCAACGTCGATCTGACGGCCACCACCGATCGATTGCCCGGTGCCGGGGAGACCGTTCTCGGCGGTCGGTTGCGGCGCGACCCCGGTGGCAAGGGCGCCAACCAGGCGGTGGCCGCGGCGCGTCTGGGTGCTCGCGTGCGCATGGTCGGTGCCGTCGGCGACGACACCGACGGTCACGCGATGCTGCAGAACCTGCGGGAGGCGGGCGTCGACACGAGTGACGTCTGGCTCGGCGACGATGCGACCGGGACCGCACTGATCATCGTCGACGAGGCCGGCGAGAACCAGATCGTCGTCTGTCCGGGAGCGAACGACACGGTGCGCCTCGACGGGGTGGCGTTTCAGGCGGACGAGGCGGTCCTGGCGCAGCAGGAGATCCCGGTGTCCGCGATCGCGGCGCTCGCCGAGGTGCCCGGTTTCCTCGCCGTGAACGCGGCGCCCGCGCGCGCGGTGCCGCAGGCGGTGCTCGAGCGCGCGGACCTCGTGATCGTGAACGAGACCGAGTACGAACTGCTGCCGGCGCTCGCCGCCGCCCGCCGTGTGGCGGTCACCTACGGCTCCGACGGTGCAGCGCTGCGGGAGGGCGGCCGCGAGGTCGCACGGGTGAGCGCCCCGCGGGTCGCCGCGATCAACTCCGTCGGGGCGGGCGACGCGTTCTGCGCCGCACTGACCTTGGCGTTGCACGCCGGATGGGACGACGTCGCGGCCCTCACCGCCGCCTGCGCGGTCGGCGCCGATGCGGTCACCTACGAGGGTGCGCAGCCGCCTTTGCGCCGCCTCGAGACCTACCGCTGACACGATCCGGCGGCGTGGGACGCGGGTCGGACCCGTGGGAATTGTCTGGACAGATGTCGAAGCACTCAGCGTGAGGCGCGGAGCTATCGTGAACGCACCCTCGGCCCGTGCGGCTCGAGAGCGCTCCCCTCAACGACTGTGAAACAAGACACCCTGGAGGCTTCCCATGGCTTACGTGACCACCGAAGACGGCGCAGAGATCTACTTCAAGGACTGGGGCAGCACCGACGCCCAGCCCATCGTGTTCCACCACGGCTGGCCCCTCTCGTCGGACGACTGGGACGCCCAGATGTTGTTCTTCCTCAGCAAGGGCTTCCGCGTCATCGCGACCGACCGCCGCGGGCACGGCCATTCCTCGCAGATCGGCACCGGCCACGACATGGATCACTACGCGAGCGATGTGAACGCGGTCGTCGAGCACCTCGACCTGCACAACGCGATCCACGTCGGACACTCGACGGGCGGCGGCCAGGTGGCCCGCTACGTCGCGAAGTACGGCGAGCCCCAGGGTCGCGTCGCCAAGGCGGTGCTCGTGTCGTCCGTGCCCCCGCTCATGGTGCAGACCGACGCCAACCCCGAGGGCACGCCGATCTCGGTGTTCGACGGCTTCCGTGAGGCGCTCGCCGCCAACCGTGCCGAGTTCTTCGAGGCCGTCGCATCCGGTCCCTTCTACGGCTTCAACCGCGAGGGCGTCACCCCCTCGCAGCCCGTCATCGACAACTGGTGGCGGCAGGGCATGACCGGCAGCGCCCTCGCCCACTACCTGGGCATCAAGGCGTTCTCCGAGACCGATCAGACCGAGGACCTCAAGGCCATCACGGTTCCCGTGTTCGTCATCCAGGGCGACGACGACCAGGTCGTCCCGTACAAGGATGCGGCGCTCAAGCAGCACGAGCTGCTGCAGAACTCGACGCTGAAGATCTACGAGGGCTACCCGCACGGCATGCTGACCACGCACGCCGATGTCATCAACCCCGACATCCTGGCCTTCATCCAGGAGTGACCCGCTGACACCCGGCCCCGACCCCGCAGCCCTGCAGGGTCGGGGCCGGCTGTCGTCCGGGTGTGGCAGGCTTGCGAACAGCACCCCCTTTCCCTCCCGAAGGATCGTCATGCCCATCGCCGCCGATGACCCCCGCCTGCTCTCGCCGTACATCGCGAAGGCGACCCGCTACGACGATGTGCCGTTCGCGCGCGCCGGCGCCAGCGGGGTGCGCCTGCCCCGTGTCTCACTGGGGCTGTGGCAGAACTTCGGCCGCGGTCGTCCGATCGAGACGCAGCGCGAGATCCTCCTCCACGCGGTCGATCGCGGCGTGGTGCACATCGACCTCGCCAACAACTACGGCCCGCCCTACGGTGCTGCCGAGACGACGTTCGGCACCGTGCTCGAGAGCGACCTGCGTCGCTACCGCGACGAGCTGTTCCTGACGACGAAGGCCGGCTACGACATGTGGCCGGGGCCGTACGGCGACGGCGGGTCGCGCAAGTACCTGATGCGCTCGCTCGAGCAGAGTCTCACGCGGATGCGCACCGACTACGTCGACGTGTTCTACTCCCACCGCGTCGACCCCGACACGCCCCTCGAAGAGACGATGCAGGCGCTCGTCGACATCGTGCGCAGCGGCAAGGCGCTCTACGTCGGCATCTCCAACTACCCCGCCGAGCTCACACGTCGCGCGCACGCGCTGCTCGCCGCCGAGGGCGTGCGCCTGCTCGTACACCAGCCCCGTTACTCGCTGTTCGACCGCACTCCCGAGGCGGAGCTCTTCCCGGCCCTGCGGGAGCTGCAGGTCGGCAGCGCCGTCTTCTCGCCGCTGGCGCAGGGGCTGCTGACCGCCAAGTATCTCGACGGCACGGTCCCTGCCGACTCGCGCGCCGCCGACAGCCACTTCCTCAACAGCAGCGCGCTCACCGACGACTACCTGCGCCGCATCCGGGGAATCGACGGCGTCGCGCAGGATGCGGGACTGTCGATCCCGCAGCTCGCGATCGCGTGGGTGCTGCGCGACGAGGTCGTGACCACCGCGATCATCGGCGCCTCGCGCCCGGGCCAGATCGATGACGCGATCGCCGCGAGCAAGGCCGAGCTCTCGCCCGAGGTCGTCGCCGCTCTCGACGAGTTCGCCGCGCCCGTCGGCGGCTCGGTCAACTGACGGGGTTCACCACCACGACCTCGACGTTCGGTGCGCGCTCGAAGGATGCGAGCTGAGCTGGAGTGGCCGCGGAGTCGGTGATCAGGGTGTATTCACCCACGTCGGCCCAGGCATCGAAGGGTGCCTGGTCGAGTTTCGAGGAGTCTGCGAGCACGTAGACCTTGCGGCCTCGTTGCGCCATCAGTTCCTTCGTACGCGTCTGCTCGAGGTCGGCCTCGCAGATGCCGAGGTCGGCGCGAATGGCATCCGCACCCAGGAAGACCCGATCGGCCGTGACGCGGGACAGTGACAAATCGGTGAGCGCACCCACGAGCCCCTGGCTGATGTGACGGATGCGACCCCCGAGTACCACGACCTCCACATCGTCGGCGGCAGCCAGTTCCATAATCGAGGTCAGGCCGTTCGTGAAGACGGTCAGCGAGGTTCGGCTTCGCAGCGCAGCAGCTAGTCGCCCCGTGGTGGTGCCGGCATCGAGGATGATCTTCTCCCCATCGGCCACGAGCGATGCGCAGTATCTCGCGATGGCCTCCTTCTCGGCACGTGCGGTCTGGGATCGCTGAGCGAGGCTCGGCTCGCTGTAGCCGGGGGTGGGCAGCGCAGCGCCCCCAAGGGTGCGCGTGAGGCGGCCTTCTGCGCTGAGGCGTTGCAGATCGCGTCGGACCGTCGACTCGGTCACGTCGAGGCGGGCGGAGAGTTCCTCGACGGTGAGCTGGCCGTGGGCGGCGAGGAGCTCGAGCGTCCTCGCTCGGCGGAGAGCACCGTTCATGGCCTCAGCGTATCGGGCGCGCCGCGCAAGGCGATAGAGGGAATCTGCGCGGTACGCGCGAACAGAAGATCGATTGTTATGAGATCTTGCGCATAACGCGCAGATTGTGGAGGATGGAGGCGTTGCGACGAGCGCGACACAAAGACCTTCCGTCAATGGTGATTGGAGTACGACATGGCTGTGTTGAAGAGCCCACCGCGCAGGTGGTCGGTCGTTGGAGCGGTGGTCCTGGCCGCAACGCTTGCGCTCTCGGGGTGCGCGGGAGGGAGCGGAGCATCCTCCACCACTCTCACCATCGCGATCAATGGCGAGCCTCAGAGCCTCGACCCCGCGAAGAACGGTGGCGACTACCAGCAGATCGTTCAGTGGCTCTCCTACGAGCCGCTCATCCGCCAGAACGCGGACGGCACGTTCTCGCCGGGGCTCGCTGAATCGTGGGAGTACGTCGGCGACGACAACACGACGTTCGAGATGAACCTGCGACCCGACGCGACCTTCGCCGATGGCACCCCGGTCACCGCCGAAGCGGTCGTCGACACGATCGAGTACTACGTGGCGACCCCGGGCACGCTCCACTCCGTCATCGACGCGCTGACAGACGTGGAAGCCGTTGACGACGACACGGTCCGCGTGGTCTACAGCCAACCGAACCCGATCCTGCCGTACGTCTTCAGCCAGATGACGAGCTACGGAAACGTCATCAGTCCGGCCGGTCTCGCCGACCCGGAGAAGCTCGGATCGGCAACTTTCGGTGCGGGTCCGTACATCCTCGACTCGGCCGGCACAGTGACCGGCGACCGCTACACCTTCACGAAGAACGATGCGTACTGGAATCCCGACGCGCAGCACTACGAGAAAGTGGTGGTCCGGGTGATCGGAGATGCGCAGACGGCGCTGAGCGCGCTGCGCACCGGCCAGATCAATGTCAGCACGGTGACGACGCAATCCCAACTCACGGAGGCCCAGGCGGCGTCGGTCGATATCTTGACGGGCAAGCCGCTGTCGATCGTGGTCTGGCTCATCGACCGTGACGGGCAGATCAACCCCGCGATGGGTGATGTGCGCGTACGCCAGGCGCTGAATTACGCGATCGACCGAGAGGCCATCGCGAAGGCTCTCGGAGAGGCCTACACGCCGCTCAATCAGTACGTACCGCCCGGACTCATCGGTTTCTCAGATGCGCTGGATGACGCCTACGCCTATGACCCCGCGCGGGCCAAGCAGCTGCTTGCGGACGCGGGCTTCAGCGGCGGATTCACGCTGAACTTCGCCACGAACACGGACAACCGTGACGCGGAGGTCTCGCAGATCCTCGTCGAGCAGTGGAACGCCATCGGCGTCACGGCGAATCTGACCACGTACAACAACCAGCCGGGAGAGATGTTCGGAGCCATCGGCGACGGTCAGGTGGCCGCGCTCACCTTCGCGCTGAACGCCGACGTCACCACCCAGCAGTCGCTGCTGACCGCGCAGTCCGTCTTCAACCCCTCCGGGCTGACATCCCCGGAGGTCGATGCCGCCTACGCGGCACTGGCTGTCGCCCCGGAGGCCGAGGTGGCCTCGGCGGCCGAGGCCGTCAGCGCCGCCATCAGTGCGGATGCCTGGTTCGCACCGGTGGTCAGCGTGGACAGCTACGTGTTCGCCAAGGGCGTCGCCGATCTCGGACCGCTGGCAGCCAACGGTGCGCTCGATCTGCTCGACTGGAAGCCGGCGTCCTGAGGGACTGAGTTATGAGAATCCTGATTGTCCTGGGGCGCCGACTGATCTGGTCCGTTCCGCTTCTGTTCGCCGTATCCATCATCACCTTCGCGCTTGCCTCCCTGATGCCCGGTGATGTTGCCACGGTGATCCTCGGCACGGGGTCTACGCCGGAGCAGCGTGCCATCGTCACCGAGCAGCTGGGTCTGGATCAGCCGATGATCGTCCAGTACGGCACATGGCTGCTCAATGCGCTCCAGGGCAATCTCGGATCATCTCTCTTCAGCGGCGAGAGCGTGGCCGGCATGCTCGGTGCTCGACTTCCGGTCACTCTCTCGCTCGCTGCTCTGACCCTCGTCGTCTGCGTCATCATCGGTGTGGCGCTGGGAACCGTCTCGGCCATCCGGGGCGGGCCCATCGCCCGACTGCTCGATGCGACTTCGCTGGTCGCAATGAGCATCCCGAGTTTCTGGTTCGCGGCGGTGGTCATCATCCTGTTCGCTGTCACAATCCCGCTGTTCCCCGTCAGCGGGTACGTCGCCTTCGCGGATTCGCCACAGCTCTGGCTGGCCTCGCTCGTGCTGCCGGTCTTCTGTCTCGCGACCAGCAGCGTCGCAGGTCTCGCGCTGCAGATGCGCGGGCAGATGGTGGCGACCTTCCGTAGCGACTTCGTGCGCGCGCTGCGCGCCAACGGCATCTCCTCTCGGTCCATTCTCTACACGCACATCCTCAAGAACGCGGCGGGGCCGGTCGTGACTCTGACCGGACTGCTCGTGGTGACTCTGTTGGGAGGCACCGTCTTCATGGAGAAGGTCTTCGGCATGGCCGGACTCGGAACGCTCGCCGTCAACGCGACGGCCCGTCACGACCTGCCGGTCATCCAGGGGGTGGTCGTCTACTTCACGCTCGTCGTGGTCGCCGTCAACCTCATCACCGATGTCGCTTACGCAGCGCTGAACCCGAAGGTGGTCACCGCATGACCGACACCGAGGTTCTCCTCGCGGAGGAGAGTCAGCCGGCGGTCAAACGCCCGAACTTCCTCCGCGCCACCATCCGGCGACCCAGCGCCCTCGTATCGCTGCTGTTCCTGGTGATCGTCGTTCTCGCCTGCCTGTTTGCGGGAGTGATCAGCCCCTACAGCCCGTACGCGCAGAATCTGGACGCGGTCTACGAGCTGCCGAGTGTCGCGCACCCGCTCGGAACCGACTCCCTCGGTCGCGACCTGCTCGCCCGCCTGCTCTTCGGCGGGCAGGTCACCCTCTCCGGCGCGCTGATCGCCGTGGTCGTGTACGTGGTCCTCGGTGTCCTCGTCGGAATACTCGCCGGAACGGCGGGAGGGCGCTTCGATGCGGTCATCATGCGGTTCGTCGATCTCATGCAGTCGATTCCGGGGCTGATCGTCCTCCTGGTCGTCCTGGCGATCTTCGGGTCCAACGAGATCGCAGCGATGGTGACGCTCGGCGCTCTGTCCTCGCCGAGTCTGATCCGCGTGGTTCGCGGGTCGACCCTCGCCGCGAAGACCGAGCTGTACGTCACGGCGGGACGCGTCGCAGGTCTGACGCCGGGCCAGATCCAGCGCCGACACATCCTTCCCGCCATCAGCGGGCCGGCCATCACTCAGGCGACGCTTTTCGCTGCGGCCGCCATCCTCACAGAAGCGGGGTTGGGATATCTCGGATTGGGCGTGCAGCCACCGCAGCCCAACTGGGGCAACCTGATCAACGACGCGCAGCAGGCCATGATGATCCAACCGTGGATGCTCGTTCCCACGGGCGGTGTGCTCGTGCTCGTCTCGCTCGCATTGGGCCTGCTGGGAAATGCCATTCGTGACGCGTACATGGGCCGCGGCGCGCGCTCGGATCAGCAAGAGCAGAGCTGGAAGGCGATCGCGCCTCGCGCGGCGCTGGCGGATCAGCGCATCGCACCCGACGGCGAGGTCCTGCTGTCCATTCGTGAATTGAGCGTCGCTCTCGACGAGGGAGCGACGACGATTGTCGACCGCGTGAGCCTGGATGTGAGAGCGGGTGAGGCCGTCGGCATCGTGGGCGAGTCGGGGTGCGGCAAGACGATGTTCGTCACGGCTCTGCTGCGCGTGACCCCGCCGGGCTCCGTCGTCACCGCGGGTGCGTGCAGCTTCGGCGGCATCGAACTCATGGAGCTCAGCGAAAAGTCCATCAACTCCGTGAGAGGCCGCGAGATCGCGTACATCTCGCAGGAGCCGATCTCGAGTCTGGATCCCGTCTTCACGGCCGGGCAGCAGGTCGCGGAGGCCGTTCGACAGCACAGGCGAGTCAGCCGCAGGCAGGCGCGGCGGATCGCCCTGGAGCTGTTCGCGCAGGTCCGACTTCCCGACCCTGCTGCTGCCGCGGCGCGATATCCGCACGAGCTCTCCGGAGGAATGGCGCAGCGCGTCGCCATCGCACGCGCCCTCGCCGGGAACCCGCGCATCCTCATCGCGGACGAACCCACGACTGCTTTGGACGTCACTGTGCAGGCGGAGATCCTCGATCTGCTGCGGGAGTTGCGAGAGCAAACGGGGATGGCGCTGATCATGGTGACGCACGACTGGGGCGTGCTCGCCGACTCTTGCGAACGAGCCGTCGTGATGTACGCCGGGCAGATCGTGGAAGAGGCGTCGGTCGAATCGCTTGTGAGCGCGCCGCGGCACCCGTACTCGAAGGCACTCTTGGAGTCGAACCCCTCAGAGGTCGAGGTCGGAGTGCGGTTGCCGACGATCCCGGGGCTGGTGCCGCGACCTGGCACCTGGCCCACCTCGTGCCGCTTCGCCGACCGATGCGCGTTCGCGCGGGACGACTGTCGACAGGCTCCCATCGCCTTGTCTCAGGTCGCCGACAGGTCCTTCCGGTGCCTCCATCCCCGTACGGACGATGTCAGAGAGAAGGCCGTGTCGTGAGCGTTCCCCTCCTTCAGGTCGACTCTCTCGAGGTCACCTACGCGGGCCGACGCAGAAGCGCCGCCCACCGTGCACTCGACGGTGTGTCCATCGAGCTGCATCGCGGCGAGACCCTGGGGATCGTCGGCGAGTCCGGCTCGGGAAAGTCGACCCTCGGCAACTCGGTCCTCGGGCTCACGCCGATCCTCGGGGGACGCATCACCTTCGACGGCCAGGACATCACACGGTCGCGCGGTCGCGCGCGACGCGTGCTGAGTCGGCGGATGCAGGCGATCTTCCAAGACCCGTACAGTTCGTTGAATCCGCACCGCACCGTGGGTCAGAGCATCACCGAGACCCTGGAAGGTACGGGGGTCGCCGATCGGGACGAGCGGCGTCGCAGGGCGATGACGATGCTGGCGAACGTCGGGCTCGACGAATCTTCCTATGACCGATTCCCGGGCCAGTTCTCGGGGGGGCAACGGCAGCGGATCTCCATTGCTCGCGCCATGCTCCCAGAGCCCGAACTGGTCATCTGCGACGAGGTGGTCTCCGCGCTCGATCTTTCCGTGCAGGCGCAGGTGATGAACCTGTTGGCCGATCTGCAGCGTGAGCGTTCCCTGTCATACCTCTTCATCACCCACGACCTGTCGGTGGTCAAGCACCTGTGCCAGCGCGTGATCGTGCTGCGCGGCGGGCGCATCGTCGAGCAGGGCACAACGATGCAAGTGCTCGAGGACCCGCAGACGGCCTACACGAAACGTCTGGTGCTGGCAGCCCCCGTGCTTGATCCGAAGCGCCAGCGCGAGCGGCGGATCGAGCGCATCGGTGCCGTCACGACGAACTTCCCGACCCAGCGAGGAGCATGATGCCTTTTCTATCGATCAACGATTCCGACATCTTTTACACGGACCACGGCTCGGGGCGGCCTCTCGTGCTGCTGCACGGACGTTCCGCATCGGGCGCGTGTTGGGACTGGCACATCGACCGGCTACGGGATCGCTACCGCGTGATCGCGTTCGACAGCGTGAACCACGGGTTCTCCTCCAACTCACCGATCGATCAGCCCGAGCCCGACCGCGTGGCCGAGTTGGAGCAGTTGCTCGCCGCCCTGGAGATCGAACGCCCCGTCCTGGTGGGGCAGTCGATGGGGTCCATGACGAGCCTGCGCTGGGCCGCGCGCCATCCATCCGAGGCCGATGCGCTGGTTCTGGCCGGCATGGGCTGGCCGATCCCGCCCGTCGAGTCGATCGGTCCCGCACCTCTGCGCGATGGCCTCTGGCTCGAGTCGCGTAACTTCAATGAGGCGTGGGCTGCGAAGCATCCCCGCATCGTGGCCCAGTACTCGCGGATGCGGTCCACGGCGACCGCCATCGAGACGTCGTTGCGCCCGCGCGTATCGATGCCCGGCGAGTGGAGCGATCCGGCGTTCGGTGGTCAGCTCGCCGGCATCAAGAGCGCGGTGACACTCTTCGTCGGCGCCGACGATTTCATGGCCGATCCGGTTCGATCTTTGGGGGCGACAATCCCGCATGCCAGGGTGATCGTCGCTCAGGATGCCCACCACAACGCCTACGTGCAGTGTCTCGACGAGTTCGTCGAACTCATCGACGAGGCGATCGCCGCGGTGGAGGAGCGCGTCTGATGCCAGAGCTCGGAGCCGTCCTCGGGACCATGACGTTCGGCGACACCGTCGACATCGATACCGCGACCACGATGGTGGACGTGGCCCTTGCCGAGGGAGTGACCCGCATCGACACGGCGAACGGCTACGCCGGTGGCGCAGCGGAGTCGATGCTCGCCACCATCCTGCGCGGTCGTCGACACCGCATCGAGCTGGCGTCCAAAGTGGGAATCCCGCACCCTGACGCACAGGGACTCGCCCCGTTGTCGGCAGACGCGATCCGCCGCTGCGTCGCCGGCAGCCTCGCGCGGCTCGAGGTCGACTCCATCGACCTGCTGTACCTCCACCAGCCCGATCGGCTCACGCCCGTCGAGGAGACCCTCGCAGCGCTCGGAGAGCTGATCGGCGGCGGCGCGATCGCTTCCTGGGGCGTGTCGAATTACTCGGCATGGCAAGTCGCCGAGCTCAGTCATGCCGCGCGGCGGCTGGGTCTGCCCGGACCGCGCGTCGGGCAGCAGGTCTACAGCATCGTCGCGCGGCGGCTAGATGAGGAGTACCTCGAGTACGCGCGCACCGCAGGTATCGAAACCATGGTCTACAACCCGCTCGCCGGTGGACTGCTCAGCGGTCGCCATGACCTGGCTAAGCGACCCGAACACGGACGGTTCGGCGACAGCCGGTTGGCCGACATGTACACGCAGCGATATTGGAATGCCGCGATGCTCAGTGCCGTAACGGAGCTGTCGAAGATCGCGGACGAGGCGGGGGTGCCGCTCGCGGACCTCGCCATCCGATGGCTTGTCGGACGCGACGGGATCGACACCGTGCTCCTGGGCGGATCACGGGTGGACCACCTTGAGACCAACCTCGCGTCGATTCGCCGGGGCCCCTTGCCCGATGACGTCGTGGCGGCGTGCGACGCAGTCGGCGCCGAGCTGCGCGGGCCGATGCCCGCCTACAACCGTTGAGATCTCCGAGAGAGGACGCGAGAACGATGAGCGCAGATTTCGCCGCTCGCATGCGAGCGGGTGGCACCGCAGTGGGGTATTGGGTCGTCACGGACAACCCGATCGCGACGGAGCGCGTCGCGATGACGGGATACGACTACATCGCCGTCGACATGCAGCACGGACTCATCGGCTATCAAGGCATGGTTCACGCGCTCCTGGCCATCAGCGCCGCAAACGCGCCGGTCGGTGTCGTTCGGGTGGGTGAGAACAGCGTTGCCGCGATCGGTCGGGCGCTGGACTCCGGCGCGTCCGCGGTCATCGTTCCCCTCGTGAACACCGCGGCGGATGCGGCGGCCGCCGTCGCTGCGACGCGCTACCCGCCCGCGGGTGCGCGGTCCTACGGTCCGATGCGATCAGGACTGCGCATCGGGCCGGCGCCAGCCGAGGCGGATGCGAGCGTGCTGGTGCTGGCCATGATCGAAACGCCGCAGGGCCTGGCCAACCTCGACGAGATCGCCGCCGTGCCCGGGCTCGACGGTTTGTACGTGGGGCCCTCCGACCTCACGCTGGCGCTGGGCGGGGTAACCCCCACCGATCCTTCTGTCGCCATGGATTTCGATGCCGCCCTGCGAAGGGTTCTCGCGGCCTGTCGGCAACACGATCTGATCCCCGGCATCCACTCGGCCTCAGGGGAGATCGCGCAGAAACGCCTCGCAGACGGATTCCGGTTCGTGTCTGTCGCCTCCGACCTCGTTCATCTCGAGCACGCGGCGCGGCACCATCTGTCGATTGCGCGGAGTGCCTCGTGACCTCCCGATACGCCAGGCAGCGTGACGTGCCCTCCGCAATCGACGCCGCGCGGATCGATGGTGTGCTGCGGGCTGTCGCAGAGGGACGCGAGGACGCATACCTCAGCGCGGGAACAGCCCAGAGCCACGCAGCCATGCTGGAGCGCTTGCCCGACGGAAGCCTCGGCATGGTCTGGTTCGGCGGGACGCAGGAGGGTGTGTCGGACATCTCCGTCTGGTTCTCACGCTTCGATGAGGTCGATCATTGCTGGTCGGCGGCGCAGCGGCTCAGCGACGACCCCGACCGATCCGAACAGAATCCCGTGCTGTTCACGACGCCCGCGGGTGAGCTCTGGCTGCTGTTCACCGCGCAGCACGCGGGTGACCAGGACACGGCCCACGTGCGTCGCCGCCGTTCCTCGGACAGCGGGCGAAGCTGGAGCGACGTCGAGACGCTGTTCCCCGCCGATGACGTGGGCGGCATCTTCGTCCGGCAGCCCATCGTCGTCACACCGAGCGGACGCTGGATCCTGCCGATCTTTCACTGCGTTCGTGTGCCGGGGCAGCGCTGGACGGGCGAGGTCGACACGAGTGCGGTCATGATCTCCGACGATGCCGGGGCGCATTGGCGTGAAGTCGTGGTTTCTGAGAGCACGGGGCTCGTACACATGAGCGTCGTGTTGATCGATGACGGGAGTCTGCATGCCCTGTTCCGCAGCCGTTGGGCCGACGCCATCTACGAGTCCCGTTCCCTGGATGAAGGAGAGACCTGGTCGTTGCCGGAACCCACTGCCCTTCCCAACAACAACTCATCGATTCAGCACAGGATGTCGCCGGGAGGCCGGATCGCGTTGGTGTACAACCACAGCAGCCGCGACGACGCCACGGAGAGGCGTGCCTCGCTGTACGACGAGATCGACGACACTGCGGCCCTTCGACACGAGGCGCCCGCTGAACCGTCGTCGCTCGGGCGAGCATTCTGGGGAGCGCCCCGCGCGCCGTTGACACTGGCACTCTCGGACGACTCAGGACGGAGCTGGTGGGTGCTCGATGACCTGGACCAGGGTGACGGCTACTGCCTCACGAACGATTCGCTGCATGGGCGAAATCGCGAGTTCTCCTACCCGACTGTGCTCCCTTCGCCGGACGGCGGATGGGATGTCGCTTACACCTACCACCGGCAGGCCATCAAACACGTGCGGCTGAGCTCCGAATGGGTGGACGCGCGTCCATGACGGTATGGGGGATGGTGGCGGACGATCTCACGGGAGCCGTCGACGCGGCAGCGGGGTTCTCGGCAATGGGTCTGCCGGCGATCGTCGCCTGTGAGGGGATCGACACGCCGCTCGACGAAGGGGTGACAGTCGTCGTCACCGGCGCACGTGCTTGGGATCCGGAGCTGAGCACGGCTGCGACCCAGACCGCGGTCGAGACGCTCGTTCGTGGAGGCGCCGAGCGACTGTTCGTGAAGATCGACTCCACGGCGCGCGGCTCCACTCGCTATCAGATTCTCGGGGCGCTGACGGGGTGGAGTGCACGCGAACCGGACGCGGCAGCAGTGATCTGCCCGGCCTTCCCCGCCCTCGGCCGTGTGGTGCGTGGTGCGTGTGTCTTCGTCCACGACGTTCCGCTTGCGTTGAGCCCGGCTTCCAGCGATGCCGTCACGCCGGTGGATGAGTCCGATCTGCGCGCAATCCTCGATGCGCGGCCTGTACGGGTGGGTGACACCGTGCGTCCGGGAGAGCGGGTGGTTCTGGACGCGCAGACAGACGAGGATCTCGATGACGTCGCGGCTACCATCCTTGCCGCCGGCCCCTCGGCCATCGCCGTGGGCTCCGGCGGACTGGCCGCGGCGCTCGGGCGAGCCGAGCCCGCGACGTGGCCCGCATCGACCGATTCGCAACGGGTGGATGGGCCCATCATGGTCGCCGTCAGCTCCCGGCATCCCCGCGCCTTGGCGCAGCTCGACGCGCTGTCTTCGGCGGCGAGCGATGTCCGCGTCTTCACAACCTCCCGGGAGTGGACGGCGCCCGCGGTGGCCGCCCAGGAGCTTGCGGCGCGCGTTGCGGTCGCCGTGGAGGCGACGCGACCGGCGGCTCTCGTCTTGGTCGGCGGGGACGGCGCATCCCGCATCCTGCACGCGCTGGGGGCGCGTCGTCTGCGCGTACGCGGAGCCCTCACGCCCGGCAGCGGTCTCAGCACGATCGAGGGCGGCATCGTCTCTGGCGTTCCGGTCGTCACTAAATCCGGCGGGTTCGGACCAGACGACGAGCTTCTCACGCTCGTCGAACGCCTGCGGCGCCCTCGCTTCTCTTCCACCCTCCTCGAACCGAAGGATCCCTCATGACTGCATCCGTTCTGCCTCTGCTCGCCATCACTCTGGGCGACGTCGCCGGGGTCGGCCCGGAGATCACTGCGAAGGCTCTCCTCGTCAATCCGGATTTGCGTGAAGAGTGCATTCCCGTCGTCATCGGGGACGCGGATGCGATGCGCAGAGGAGCGGCCGAGGCGGGACTCGACCCGGAAGCCGTTCGAGTGATCTCCTCCCCTCGAGACGCCACGAATGATCCGGGTCTCATCGAGATCGTGCAGGTCGGCGACTCGCTCGCGGATGTGCCTGTGGGCGAGTTGAGCGGGAAAGCGGGCAACGGGGCGTACCTGTTCGTCGTCGAGGCCTGCCGCCTCGCCCGCGAGGGCGAGGTGGACGCGATCGTCACGGCCCCCCTGAACAAGGCGGCGATGCATGCCGGCGGTCATACGTGGCCCGGGCACACCGAACTGCTGGCGCATGAGTTCGGTGTTGAGAACTTCAGTCTGGTGCTGTCCGCGGGTGACTTTTATTTGTTCCACCTGACGGCTCATGTCTCACTGCAGCAGGCGATTCGAGACTGCACTCCCGAGCGGGCCGATGATGTCCTCACACTTGCCGGCGCCTTCTTGAAGGCGCGGGGAAAGCAGAATCAGGCGATCGGCTTCTGCGGGCTCAACCCCCACGCGGGTGAGAACCGGATCTTCGGCGATGAGGATGCCGATGTGATCGCGCCGGCCGTGCAGCGCGCGCGCGAGCGCGGCATCAACGCCCACGGCCCACTTCCGGCGGATGCGGTGATCCCGGCTGCGGTGCGTGGCAAATGGCAGACCGTCATCGCGTGCTACCACGACCAGGGTCACGCGCCGTTCAAAGCCGTCTACGGCGATGATGGCGTCAACATCACCATCGGGCTTCCCGTCGTGCGCGTCTCGGTTGACCACGGAACCGCCTTCGATATCGCGGGACAGGGGATCGCGCGAGAGGCAAGCCTTGTCCTCGCGTGCCGTCGCGCGGCGGAGCTGGCTCCCGGCTGGGAGAGCGTGTGGGAGGCGGCCTCCGGCTCCTCATCCGTCCACTCCGCGTGAGACCGTCGTCCCGAAAAACAGTCGCCGCGCTGTCGAGCGCTGCATTCGCGTACGGGCTTCTGCAGTCGTGCGTCACCCCGATGCTGCCCGCGCTCGCCCGCGAATACGGCGTCGATGAGGCAGCGTCTGCCTGGCTCGTGACGGGCTTTCTGCTCTCGGCTTCGATCGCGACACCGTTGGGCGGGCGCCTCGGGGACATGTACGGTCGGGGACGCATCCTGCGGTGGGTGCTCTGGATCTTCGCGGCGGCCAGTGCGATGGCCGCTGCGGCGCCCACCTACGAGTTACTTCTGGCGGCGCGGGTGGGGCAGGGTGTGGGTGGGGCGCTCTTCCCGTTGGCTTTCGGGATCTATCGCGAGCATCTGTCGGCGGGGCGCTTGGCCGCCGCTGTCGGGCTGACTTCGTCCGTCATCGCCGTCGGTAGCGGGATCGGGGTGGTCGTGGTCGGTCCCCTCGAACGCGCGGGCGGCTCTCATGGCGTCTTCGCGACGGCGGCGATGCTCGTGGTGATCTCCGCTGCCCTCGTGACGCTGGTGATATCGCCGCACGTGGGTGGTACGGGGGGAACGATCGACGTACCCGGTGCTGCGTTACTCGTG
Organism: Microbacterium sp. RG1; assembly: GCF_005347485.1. Lineage (NCBI taxonomy): Bacteria > Bacillati > Actinomycetota > Actinomycetes > Micrococcales > Microbacteriaceae > Microbacterium > Microbacterium sp. RG1. Next base: position 2,703,693 of record NZ_CP034121.1, read on the forward strand.
GTGTGGCTGTCAGCGCTGCTGGTCGCGCTGAGCGAGCTCGCCCGAGGCGGAATGGCCCTCCCCCTCGTCCCGGTGCTCTTCGGGGCCTCCGCTGTGGCCTTCGCGCTGTGGATCCTCGTCGAGCGACGTGCGCGCACCCCAATCGTCAACGTCAAGCTCTTGGCGACGTCGGTTGTCCTGCTTCCGAATCTGCTCGCCTTCGCATTCGGGTTCCTGCTCTTCAGCGGGATGGTGCTCGTGCCCGCATTCGTGCAGGCGCCGGCGGCGGCCGGATTCGGCTTCTCCGCCAGCGTCACCGAGACGAGCTTCTACCTCCTGCCCCAGACGGTCGTGTTCCTCGCCGTCAGCCTGCTCGCCGGACGAATGCACCAATGGCCGGGTGAGCGAGTCTCGATCGTCCTCGGTGCGCTCCTCGCTCTGGTTGGACAGCTCGCGCTCGCCCTCTGGCATGATGACCCGGCACCGGTCATCGCGGCCAGCGCCGTCACGGGAATGGGAATCGGGCTCATCTATACTCACCTCTCCTCGTTCATCGTTCGCACGGTGCCCGCTTCTGAAGTCGGATCGGTGTCGGGAATGAACACCAACATCCGCAACATCGGCGGCGCAGTGGGCGCGCAGCTCAGCGCGTCGATCATCGTCGCGGTGGGTGGCGGAGGCGGATTCACCGTCGCGTTCGCGATCTTGGCCGCAATGGCTCTGGTCGCCGTCGTGCTGTCGGTGATTCTGGCGTTGCCCCGATCTCGGCGTGGGTAACCTTCACCCGCGGGCAGCTCGCCCACGGCAGGATGGGACGCGGAGGCAGGAATGTCGCGAAACGACCAGAAGAAGCTGGCGCAGCACCGCCGGATCGTGGAGCTGCTCGAAACCGAGCCGCTCTACGTGATCACCCGGGCGCTGCAGAACGTGCCGCGCAAGCGTGAGACCACCGAGGGCGGAGCGCGCGCCGCCGTCGAGCGCTGGAACGCGCTCCTGCGCACGCACGACGTCGACGGCCTGCGACGGGCGCTCCTCGGCGGCGACGACGAGAGTCGTGCCATGCGCAACAACTCCGTGTTCGGGGGGATCGTGCCCCGCGACGAGGACGCGGCGTGAGCCGGCTGCTCGTCGGCATCGAGACCGGCGGAATGAAGATCGTCTGAGCGGCGGCCCCGGAGGGGGACCTTCGTCGCATCCTGAGTCGGAGCTCCGTGGCGACCGGAGAGACCGACACCACGCTCGCCGCGGTCGGCGACGTCATCCGATCGTTCGACGACGAGATCGCCGGCGTCGCGATCGCGGCCTGTGCGGCGGCGTGCTCAAGACACCCGGGTTGATCGAGGCGCTGCAGGAGGGCGCCGCCGCCTGAGCGGGTGGGCGCGTTCGGGGCAGGTTTGTCGCGTTGGGGCGCACAGTTCGCGCCCCAACGCGACAAATGCGCCCCAAACGCCGGGATGTGGGTCTAGGCGGCGCGGGGCGCTCGCCGGTCGAGGACCCGCTGCATCGCCACGACCCCCAGCACGACGGCGGCGCCGGCCGCCGCCAGCAGCACCGGACCCAGGACGTCTCCCGTCGGGGCGGTGGCGGCGCCTGCCGCATCCTGCCAAGGCCAGAGAGCCCGGAGAGAGCCGAGCATGAGCCCGGTCATGATGGCGAGCATCGCCGCGTGGAAGCGGGCGAGCAGCATCCGGAGGACGTTGACGAACAGGTTGAGGCCGATGATCGCGCCGATCGCGAAGGCGAGGATGTAGGGCACGTTGCGCTCGTTCAGGGCGACGAGCGTCGTCTCGTAGAGGCCGAACACGAGCAGCAGGAAGGCGCCCGACAGGCCGGGGAGCACGAGAGCGCAGACGGCGACGGATGCGGCGAGGGCCACGATCACGAGCGGCGGGTCCTCGAGGGTTCCCGAGGGAAGCCCGGTGAGGACGAAGGCGGCGACCGCCGCGCCGAGGGCCACGACGGCGAGGCGCCAGGTCCAGTCGCGCCCCAGCATCCGGATCGGGATGAGCAGGGATGCGGCGATCATGCCCCCGAACACCGCGCGGGTCTCGGTCGGGAACTCCTGCACGAGCGGGGCGAGGAGCTTCGCGCCGAGCACGACCGCCAGCACCATCCCCAGGAGCACCGGCGCGACGATCCGCCAGCGCACGGCGCGGAAGTGGGATGCGGCGCGCGCCAGGCCCTTGCGACGGAAGACATCCGCCAGTGCGAGCGTGCCGCGCACCACGTGGCTGGCGGCTTCGATGAGTGTGGCGTAGACGCCGACGATGAGGGCGACCGTGCCGCCGCTGACCCCCGGAATCACCTCCACCGCGCCGATCAGCGTGCCGCGGACGAGGTCCACGGCGGGTCGGAGGGGTGAGCGTCGGTCGGCAAGGGTGTCGGCCATACCTCCCCACGCTACGCGAGGGGGGCTGTGAGGGGCCACTCGGGCAGGCACGAGGACAAAACGCTGGCCCGCTCCTGCGCGGTTGGGCGAGCGGTGCGTGGCCCGCGGGGTCCCGGTCGGGGCACACTACTTGCGTCGGGGCGGGAGGTTCGCGCCCCCGCGCATCAATCCCGCCCCAGATTCGCCGCGCGCGGAGCCTCTGCGTCGTGGGCCCAATCGAATACGCAGGCTTCGCCTGCTTTCGATTCCCGCGGCAAACACGAAAACAGAGAGGGCCCGGACAAGCCGGGCCCTCTCTGTTTTGGAGGGGCTGACGGGAACCGTCCCCACCGCCTTCTCCACACGCGGCTGCGCCGCGCGCGGAGCCTCTGGCGGCGTGGGCCCACCCAAGGGTTCGATTCACTCTGCCGAGACATGCAAATAGCGGCCCGGACGAGCCGGACCGCTATTTGCATTGAGGGGCTGACGGGAATCGAACCCGCGCTGTCTGCTTGGGAAGCAGAAGTTCTGCCATTGAACTACAGCCCCGGGGGTACGCGGCCAGCATAGCAAAGGGCATTGCTCGCTAGGCTGGGCGGGTGCTGCTCTCGGATCGCGACATCAAGCAGGAACTCGCCGACGGACGCATCGGGCTGGAGCCCTCCGATCCTCAGATGGTGCAGCCCTCCAGCGTCGACGTACGCCTCGACAGGTACTTCCGGCTTTTCGACAACCACAAGTACCCCTTCATCGACCCGGCGGAAGATCAGCCCGAGCTCACCCGGCTGATCGAGGTGCGCCCCGACGAACCGTTCATCCTGCATCCGGGTGAGTTCGCGCTCGGCGCGACCTTCGAGCGGGTCACCCTGCCCGACGACGTCGCCGCCCGCCTCGAGGGCAAGTCCTCGCTCGGCCGCCTCGGCCTGCTGACCCACTCGACGGCGGGATTCATCGACCCCGGTTTCACCGGTCACGTGACCCTCGAGCTCTCCAACGTCGCGACCCTGCCGATCAAGCTCTGGCCCGGCATGAAGATCGGCCAGCTCTGCTTCTTCCGCCTCAGCTCGCCCGCCGAGAACGCCTACGGCTCCGGCCCCTACGGCAACCGCTACCAAGGCCAGCGCGGACCCACCGCATCCCGCTCCTCGCGCAACTTCCACGTCACCGACGTGGGCATCACGGATGCGGGAGCCGCCGGCAGCTGACCCGGTTCAGCTTCGCGCGCGGTCGCGGCCGAGCGTCGCCGCCATGCGCGCGGCCTGACGCAATGTGAGCTGGGGCAGATAGCACCGTACGAGCGCGAGCCCCGTCACCGGCAGTGCCGCCGAATCGGCGACCACGAGCCACACGGGCGAGAAGTCCGGCTGGAACTTGCGCTTGAAGCTGTGCAGTGAGCGGAACCCGTAGCCCGGCTCCAGCAGCGATCCCGCGAGATCGAGCATGCGCTGCACCGCATCCGACTCCGCTCCCGCCTCCGCCGTGTACGCGAGGGGTGCGCCCGACAGGCTCAGCGTCTGCAGTCCCTCCTCCTTCAGCTGCACGACCACCGCGCCGATGACGAACTCCATCACGCCGTTGAACGCCTCGTGCCGCCGACGCATGACATCCAGCACGTAGCCGCGGAGTCCCTCGGGGCCGTACAGCGGCAGCCAGCTCGTGATCGCCTCGATGCGGCCGTCCTCGGCGATGGCGAGCATGAGGCGCACATCCGGATCGTCGACCTGATCGAGCCCGCCGAGGGTGAACTCCATCTCGGGGAGCTCCTTGTCGGCCAGCCACGACTCCGACAGCGTGCGCAGCTGCAGGTGCTGCGCGATGCTGAGGTCGGCCCAGCGCGTCCACACCGCCGTCACACCCTCGCGCGCCGCCTTGTTCGTCGCCGTACGGATGTCCTGCCGCTTCTTGCCCGCCGGAGTCCACTCCTGCGCGTCGAGCAGCGCCTCCTCGGCGATCCGCAGCCGGTACCAGCCCCGCGACGCGAGCTCGGCACTGGGCCCGTCGCTCACGCTGTAGAACACCGGCCGCCAGCCGTTGTCGCCGCAGAACGCCGCGAACTGCTCGAACACCCGCACGTCCGCGAACGCCGGGCCGAACGGACCGCCGACCGTGACGGCGACGTTGTGGTGCACCTGATACGCGATCGCGGCGGTGCCGTCGGGCGAGAACCAGTAGGAGTTGCCGGGCCAGGTCGACATGAAGCTGAACGAGTCCCCGCCGCCCGCGCGCAGCAGCTCGCGCGCGCGGATGCGGTCGTCGCGCTCGCCGACGGCCGCCGGCGCGAAGATCAGGTACGCCGTCGCGAGCACCGCCCCGACCCAGAAGATCGCGGGCGGCAGGTACCAGAAGATGCGCGCCTCGAAGGTCTCCGGCACGAACGACACCACGTCGGGCGGCAGCAGCGTCGGAGGGATGAAGCGCAGCGGCAGAGCGAGCAGGATGTCGCCGAAGTCGATCGCCGGATCGTGGCCCTCGCGCGTCAGCACCTGTCCCGCGGTCGCGACGACCGCGGTGAGCACCGTCGCGGTTCCGAGGACCACGAGGTAGCGTCGCCGCGCGGTGGGGCTCGAGGTCACGCGGAGATGCCGTCGGAACACCAGCAGTGCGATCGTCGTGCCGAGCGGCGCGACCGCGGCCAGCAGCGCACCGGAGATCGTCTGCCAGACGTAGGTCTCCGCATCCGTCCCCTGATACGCGGCGATGTCGGCGACCGTCTCGGGCTGCAGCGTGATCCACTGCACGATGATCCAGCCGAACACCGCCGCGTTGAGCACCACCGCGATCCACAGCGCCGCCCGGCGGCCGCGGAGGATGCCCCACGCCGCGATCAGCGCGATGATCATCGGCAGCAGCGCGATCCAGCCCGCGGCGGGGAACACCTCGGCCGCCGTCGTGTACTCGGACGGGCAGTCGACCGCGGAGCCGAACGCGCACGTCGTGCCGTCGACCACGACGACGGGATCGATGCTGAGGAACCCGTAGAACGACAGCAGGCCCGTGCCGGATCCGAACCACGTCGCGATGACGGGCCCGATGCCGCCCACGGCCACGAGGGAAGCGAGCAGCACACGGATCTCGTGGTGCGAGCTGCGCACGACGAGGGTCTTCGCCCTTCGCCCGCCGAGCAGGAAGCCCACCCCGAGTCCGACCGGCAGCGCCACGAGGATGAACAGGCTGTCCGCGTCGCCGCGGTAGAGGAAGAGCACGCAGACGGCGAGAAGGGATGCGAGGCGCACCCGCCGTCGCCAGAGCGCCCCGATGAAACAGCTCGCCGCCATCGCGGTGCACACGATCGCGGCCAGCGGGGTCAACGTGAAGAAGAAGACGTCGTTGAGCGGCAGGAATGCGAGGAAGCGCTCCTCGAGCAGCCCCACCACGATCGACACGGACGTGACGAGCAAGCCGCCGGCGATGTAGGCGATCGCCGCCCGCGCCGTGCCCATGACCCGTTCCGCCTGGCCGACCACGACGGTCGCCAGCACCAGCGTCGTCAGCAGCTCCGGGACGGAGCCCGTGACGAACATGGGGGTGATCGCCGACCACCAGCGGAAGTCGTCGAACGAGTCGTTCCACGGCGGGAGCAGGCCCGTGTCGGCATCCGGGGGAGAGGTGATGACGATCTGCGCGACGCCCGTCACCAGCATGACCAGAAGCAGCGCGGTCGTGAACGGATGCCGCCGCAGCCACGCGGCCGCCACGGCGATGCCCCGCATCCTGCTCAGAGGAGATTCCGAGACGGATGCGGGTGGAGCCGTGGACATGGCGTCATTGTCGCAGGAGGACCTTTCGTCCCTCTGCGCGCCACAGCGCGGGCCAGCACCCTAACCTGGATCGAGAAACGCGACCACGGGGCCGGGAGACGACACGATGACTGTGCAGGAAGTGATCTCGGAGTACGACGTCTTGGGAAGCCCTCCCGACGCGCTGCGCTCGGTGGTCGCGCTCGCCGCGTTCGTCGCCGAGGTCCCGATGGCGACGATCAACATCATCACCGACGACGCACAGCATCAGCTCGCCGCCGTCGGTTTCGATGCGGACATCTGCCGACGCGAGGACTCGATGTGCGCGCTCAATCTGCACCTGGGCCAGCCCGTCGCCGTCGAGGACGCGAGCGCGGATCCGCGCTACCGCTCGAACCCGTTCGTGACGGGCGACCTGGGGTCCGTCCGCTTCTACGCCAACCATCCGCTCGTGCTCGCGGGGGAGACCATCGGCACACTGTGCGTCTTCGACACCGTGCCCCGCGAGATCGACCAGCACCGCACGGCGCTGCTGGCCGTGCTCGCCGCGCGGATCGTCGACATCCTCGAGCTCGAACGGCGCACGCGCTACCTGCATTCTGTGCTCCAGCGCGCGGACGAGCTGCGCGACGAGCTGCGTCGCTCGAACGATCACCTGTCCGCCTTCGCCGGCCAGATCAGTCACGACCTCGCCGGTCCCCTGACCTCCGTCACGATGTCGCTGCACCTGCTGCAAGAGCAGTTCGAGGAGGAGCTGAAGGTTCCCCCGTCCGTGGAGAACTGGGTGGCCACGGGCATCCGCGGCACGTCCCGGATGCAGGAGATGATCCGCGACATCCTCGCCTTCGCACGCCTCGGCGGAGTGCTGAACCTCACCCCCACCGACCTGGGTGCCCTCGCGCACGACGTGCGCGCCGACCTGGGCGTCACCGACGACGACCCGCGCATCACGATCGGCGACCTTCCCGTCGTGGCGTGTGATGCCACCCAGCTGCGCGCGGTGCTACAGAACCTCGTGTCCAACGCGCTGAAGTTCGGCGGGACGGATCCTCGGGTCGACCTGCGCGCGCAGCGGACGCCCGAGGGATGGCGCATCGAGGTCGGCGATCGCGGCCCCGGCATCGACCCCGCCGACGTCGAGCGCGTCTTCGACCCCCTCGTCCGCGCGAACATGGAGGTCGAGGGCACCGGTATCGGCCTCTCCACCTGCCGTCGCATCGTGCAGGCCCACGGCGGTTCGATCGGCATCCAGCCGCGCGAGGGCGGCGGCACCACCGCGTGGTTCCAGGTGCCCGCATCCCGCGACTGACGCCGCCACTACCTCGCGGCGCCGCGAGGCACAAGAGGTGAGGGGGCGTCTCGCGCCTCTTGTCTACGGTGGGGTGGTGAGCACCGCACCCGAATCGGCCACCCCGCCCGCATCCGCGCCCACGCGAGGGATCGCCCGGTGGGTCTTCTGGCCCGCCGCATCCGTCGTCCTGGTCGCCGCTGCGTTCGCGATCATCTTCCCGGATGCGGCGGAGGTGTTCTTCGGCACGATCCAGACCGGCATCGTGAACACCTTCAACTGGTACTACGTGCTGATCGCGGCGTTCTTCGTGGCCTTCGCTCTGTTCATGGGCTTCAGCCGCTTCGGCGACATCAAGCTCGGCAAGGACACCGACGAGCCCGAGTTCTCGATCGGTGCCTGGTTCTCGCTCCTGTTCGCGGCCGGGATGGGCATCGGCCTCGTGTTCTACGGGGTGAGCGAGCCGCTCAGCCACTACGTCGATCCCCGCCCCGGTGTGACCGGGACGCCGGAGCAGCTCGCGCAGGGCGCGCTTACCCAGACGTACCTGCATTGGGGTGTCCAGGCCTGGGCGATCTACGTCGTCGTCGGGCTCGCCCTGGCGTACGCGATCCACCGCCGGGGGCGCCCCATCTCCATCCGCTGGGCGCTGGAGCCCCTGCTCGGGCGGCGCGTGCGCGGCGGGTGGGGCAACGCCATCGACGCGATCGCGCTGTGCGGCACGATCTTCGGTGTCGCGACCTCGCTCGGTCTCGGGGTGCTGCAGATCGGTTCCGGATTGCAGGCCGCGGGCCTGCCCGAACCCGACACTCTGATGAACGTGCTGATCATCGCCGTGATCACTGTCTTCGTGCTCTTCTCGGTGCTCTCCGGCGTGACGAAGGGCATGAAGTGGCTCTCCAGCGCCAACCTGATCCTCGCAGGGGTTCTGCTCGTGTTCGTCCTGGTGTTCGGGCAGACCGAGTACCTGCTGCGCGAGTGGGTGCAGTCGATCGGCGCCTACCTGCAGAACTACGTCGGCCTCAGCTTCACGGTCAGCGCCTTCCAGGGCACCGCGGGCGAGGAGTGGCAGGCGGCGTGGACCTCGTTCTACTGGGGCTGGTGGATCGCGTGGGCTCCGTTCGTGGGCGTCTTCATCGCGCGCGTCAGCCGCGGCCGCACGGTGCGTCAGTTCGTGATGGGCGTGCTGCTGGTGCCCACCCTCGTCGGCATCCTGTGGTTCGCCGTCCTCGGCGGGTCGGGGCTGTACCAGGAGCTCCACAACCCCGGGTCGATGCTCACCGACGGCGAGGTCGATCTGCAGGGCGCCTTGTTCCGCCTGTTCGAGTTCCTGCCCGGCACTCCCGTGCTGACGATCGGCGCGATCGTGCTGATCGCCATCTTCTTCGTCACCTCCGCCGACTCGGGGGCGCTCGTCATGGCGATGCTCGCGACCGGCGGCAACCCGGAGCCGAAGCGGTGGGTGCGCGTGTTCTTCACCCTCGCGACGGCCGTGCTCGCCATCGCGCTGCTGATCGCCGGCGGCCTCACGGCTCTCCAGTCCGCTGCCATCCTCATCGCGCTGCCGTTCAGCGTCGTGATGCTCCTCATGTGCTGGGCCACGATCGTCGCGTTCCAGCGCGAGAGGCGCGTGTACGACCGGGCGCAGCGCGCACAGTTGCTCGAGCAGATCGGCGACCATTACGGTCTCGAGGTCGAGCAGGAGAACGAGGGCGGGCTGCGCATGCCCGCCTGGATGCGGCGCCCCCGCACTAACGTGAAGGAGTGACAGAGCTCTCCTACCGCGCCGCCCGCCTGGCGGACGTCCCCGCCGAGACGCTGTACCGGCTGATGTGGCTACGCGTCGCGGTCTTCGTGGTCGAGCAGGAGGCCGCGTACCCCGAGCTCGACGGACGCGACCTCGAGCCGGATGCGGAGCTGTTCTGGGCCGAGCAGAACGGCGAGGTCGTCGCGACCCTCCGCCTCCTGCACGACGAAGACACGGGTGACGCACGCATCGGGCGCGTGGCGACGGCCGAGGCCGCGCGCGGGCGGGGTGTGGCCGCCGAGCTCATGACGCGCGCCGTGCTGCGCGCGGGGGAGCGCTGGCCCGGTGCGGCGATCGTGCTCGACGCGCAGGAGCACCTCGCGCCCTGGTACGCGCGCTTCGGGTTCGCCGTCGACGGCGAACGCTTCCACGAGGACGGCATCCCCCACGTGCCGATGCGGCGGATCGCCGACTGAGCGGGAATGCGCCGCATCCGTCGGCGTTGTCCTTCACCATGACACGCGTCGGAATCATCGGAGCAGGACACATCGGATCGGCCCTCGCGAAGGGCCTCGTGGACCGGGGTTACGAGGTGGCGATCGCCAACTCGCGCGGGCCGGAGACGCTGGCAGACCTCGTGGCGGAGCTCGGCCCGAAGGCGCACGCCGCCACGGCAGCGGATGCGGCCGCCTTCGGTGAGTGGGCGATCGTCACGGTCCCGCTGAAGGCCATCGACCAGGTGCCGGTCGCGGAGCTGGCGGGCAAGATCGTCGTCGACACGAACAACTACTACTGGGAGCGGGACGGCCGCATCCAGGTGCTCGAGAACAAGCAGACCACGACGAGCGAGATGCTGCAGGAGCGTCTGCCCGGATCCACCGTCGTGAAGGGCTTCAACCACATCATGGCCGCCCAGATCAACACCGACGGCACCGCCGCGGGCACCGAGAACCGCCGGGCGCTGGCGACGGCGGCCGACACGGACGAGGGCCTCGCGTTCATCACGGCCCTCTACGACGAGTTCGGTTACGACACGGTCACCGTCGGTCCGCTGGCCGAGAGCTGGCGCGTCGAGCGCGACCAGCCCGCCTACGTCGTGCGCCAGAACGCCGAGGAACTGCGCGCCAACCTGGCCCGCGCCACGCGCTGACCCGCGTCCGCCGCCGCCGCGGCTCGGTAGGGGGTCGGCGGCGGGTTACGAGGAAGAAGCGGCGAGGCGGCGGGATGCGGCGCGCACCGGGATGAGCATCGCGAGGCCGATGGCCAGCACCAGCACGATGCCGAGGATGCCCCAGTACTGCTCGCCGCCGATGACCACGAACAGTCCGAACGCGCTGGGTGCCAGGAACACCGCGGCGCGGCCGGTCGTGGCGTAGAGGCCGAAGACCTCGCCCTCGCGCCCGGGCGGGATGAGTCGGGCGAGGAAGGTGCGGGATGCGGACTGCGCCGGCCCGACGAACAGGCACAGGATCAGGCCGAACACCCAGAACATGCCCGCGCCGCCGGCGTGGAAGATGAAGATGCACGAGCCGCTGACGATGAGTCCGATGAGCGCGACGAGGATCAGCGGCTTCGGGCCGAAGCGGTCGTCGAGGGGGCCGGAGGCGATGGTCGCGAGGCCGGCGACGACGTTCGCCGCGATGGCGAAGATGATGACCTCGCCGGGGCTGAAGCCGAAGGTGCCCGCCGCCAGCACGCCGCCGTAGGTGAAGACGCCCGTCAGACCGTCGCGGAAGACCGCGCTGGAGAACAGGAAGTACACCGTGTGGCGGCTCTCCCGCCACAGCTTCGCGATGTTGCGGAACAGCAGCCCGTACGACGCGAACACGCCCACCCGCTCTGTCTCGATCGGACGCAGGAACTTGTTCTCCGGCACGGCGATCAGCACGGGGATCGCGGACAGGCCGAACCACACCGCGGCGACGATCATCGACACGCGCACGGCCCAGCCGTTCTCGCTCGTCACGCCGAACAGTCCGACCTCGGGGCTGATGAAACCGAAGTAGACGATGAGCAGCAGCACGATGCCGCCGAGATAGCCCATGCCCCAGCCGAAGCCCGACACCTTGCCGACGGTCTCCGGCGTCGACACCTGCGCGAGCATCGCGTTGTAGTTGACGGATGCGAGCTCGAAGAACACCGTGCCGACCGCGAGCAGCACGAGGCCCAGCCACAGATAGGCCGGGTCGGGCGCGACGAGCGACATGAGAGCGAGCATCAGCACGACCACGGCCGTGTTGATGGCGAGCCAGCGCTTGCGGTGCGCCGACACGTCCGAGCGCTGCCCGGTGACCGGTGCCGTGAGGAGCACGACGACGCCGGCCGCGGCGAGGGCGAACGACATGGCCGCCGAGGTCTCGGCCGTGCTCCCGAACGAGCTGCTGGTCAAGTACACCGTGAACACGAAGGTCGTGGCGACCGCGTTGAACGCCGCCGATCCCCAGTCCCACAGGCCCCACGCGATCACCGGCCCGCGACGGGTGCGTTCGGGGGCGGGAGTGCCGGAGACGGAGGCCGCCCCCGCTTCCGCGGGGGCAGGGACAGGCGAGTCGGACATGTCGGGCACGGTAGGACCTCTCGGTGAACAGCCGGTGCCGCGGATGCGCCGGCCCGCGTCGTCGCGGTGCGCTCAGCGTAACGGCTGGCGACTTCCGTCTCGATGAACAAAGTTGAGCGCATTCATATCAAGTTCACTTGACGCTCAGGTGCGATGTGTCTATCCTTGAGTCATCGCGGCTCAACCTGAGTCGGCGAGCAGATTTCACACACATCGGGCCGTCGCATCCGCGGGGGTCCTTGCAAAGGGAGAGGGAAACACATGCCCCGTGCAGTAGGTATCGACCTCGGTACGACGAACTCCGTCGTCAGCGTCCTCGAGGGCGGCGAGCCGAAGGTCATCGCAAACGCGGAAGGCTTCCGCACCACCCCGTCCGTCGTCGCCTTCACCAAGGATGGCGAGGTTCTGGTGGGTGAGACCGCCAAGCGTCAGGCCGTCACCAACGTCGACCGTACGCTCACCTCGGTCAAGCGCCACATGGGCACCGACTGGAAGACGCAGGCGATCGACGGCAAGCAGTACACGCCGCAGGAGATCTCGGCCCGCATCCTCCAGAAGCTCAAGCGCGACGCCGAGCAGTACCTCGGTGACAGCGTGACGGATGCGGTCATCACCGTTCCGGCGTACTTCAACGACGCCGAGCGCCAAGCCACCAAGGAGGCCGGCGAGATCGCGGGCCTGAACGTCCTGCGCATCATCAACGAGCCCACCGCTGCGGCTCTGGCCTACGGCCTCGACCGCGGCAAGGAGGACGAGCTCATCCTCGTCTTCGACCTCGGTGGCGGAACCTTCGACGTCTCGCTGCTCGAGGTGGGCAAGGACGACGACTTCTCCACCATCCAGGTGCGCTCCACCGCCGGTGACAACCGCCTCGGTGGCGACGACTGGGACCAGCGCGTCGTGGATTACCTCATCAAGCAGTTCAAGGACACGACCGGTGTCGACGTCTCCGGCGACAAGATCGCGCTGCAGCGTCTCAAGGAGGCCGCGGAGCAGGCGAAGAAGGAGCTCTCGAGCTCGACCTCGACCTCGATCAACCTCCCCTACCTGTCGCTGACCGACTCGGGCCCCGTGTCGCTGAGCGAGACGCTCTCTCGCGCCAAGTTCGAGGACCTCACCAAGGACCTCCTCGACCGCACGAAGAAGCCCTTCGACGACGTCATCCGCGAGGCCGGCATCAAGGTCGACGACATCGACCACGTCGTGCTGGTCGGTGGTTCGACCCGCATGCCGCAGGTGACCGAGCTCGTCAAGAAGCTCACCGGTGGCAAGGAGCCCAACAAGGGCGTCAACCCGGACGAGGTCGTCGCCGTCGGTGCCGCCCTGCAGGCCGGTGTGCTGAAGGGTGAGCGCAAGGACGTGCTGCTCATCGACGTCACCCCCCTGAGCCTCGGTATCGAGACCAAGGGCGGCATCATGACCAAGCTCATCGAGCGCAACACGGCCATCCCGACCAAGCGCAGCGAGACCTTCACGACCGCCGACGACAACCAGCCGTCGGTCGCCATCCAGGTCTTCCAGGGCGAGCGCGAGTTCACCCGCGACAACAAGCCGCTCGGCACGTTCGAGCTGACCGGAATCGCCCCCGCCCCCCGCGGCATCCCGCAGGTCGAGGTCACCTTCGACATCGACGCGAACGGCATCGTCCACGTCTCGGCGAAGGACAAGGGCACCGGCAAGGAGCAGTCGATGACCATCACGGGCGGCTCGTCGCTTCCCAAGGAGGACATCGAGCGCATGGTGCGCGAGGCCGAGGAGCACGCCGCAGAGGACAAGAAGCGGCGCGAGTCGGCTGAGACCCGCAACCAGGCCGAGACCCTCTCGTACTCCGTCGACAAGCTGATCTCCGAGAACGCCGACAAGCTGCCCGCCGAGGTCAAGGACTCCGTGCAGGCCGACGTCGACGCGCTGAAGGCAGCGCTCGCCGGTGAGGACGACGACGCGGTCAAGACCGCGTTCGACAAGCTCAACCAGAGCCAGAGCCAGCTGGGCGAGGCCCTCTACCAGGCCGCACAGGCCGAGGGTCAGCCCGCCGACCCGTCCGCCACCGACCCGGGCAGCGGCACCACGCCGAACCCCGAGGAGGACGTCATCGACGCCGAGGTCGTCGACGACGAGGACGAGAAGAAGTAAGAGATACGACCATGACGGACAAGAACTTCGAACAGCCGGACGACGGCGACGAGGTTCGGCCCGGCGAGGAGGGGTCGGAGGCGCACGCCTCCGACCCCGCTTCGCAGGAGCCGGAGCTGACGGTCGACGACATCCTGGGTGCCGAGCAGAACGCGGATGCGGCTGCCGAGGACCCCGACCTGCTGGGAGATCTCAAGCGCCTGCAGGCTGAGTACGCCAACTACCGGCGTCGCACCGAGGAGCAGCGGGAGGTGGAGATCGAGCGCGCGAAGGGCTCGGTGGCCAAAAACCTGCTGCCCGTGCTCGACGATCTCGACCGCGCTGCCAAGCACGGCGACCTCGCCGAGGGCACCCCGTTCGCAGCGATCGCAGAGAAGCTGCGGGGCGTGGCCGAGCGCATGGGCCTGGTCACCTACGGGGCGGCCGGCGAGGCGTTCGACCCGCAGCAGCACGAGGCGATCTTCCAGCAGCCGACACCCGGTCAGACCGAGGCGACGATCCTCGAGGTGGTCGAGGTCGGTTACCGACTCGGCTCCGTCGAGCTGCGCCCCGCGAAGGTCGTGGTCGCCGTGCCGGCGGACTAGGAGGAGAACGTGGCCAGTCAGGACTGGTTCGACAAGGACTTCTACGCGGTGCTCGGCGTCGCGAAGGACGTCTCCGACGCCGATCTGAAGAAGACGTACCGCAAGCTCGCCCGCCAGTACCATCCGGATTCGAACCCCGGGGATGCGGCGGCAGAGGCACGCTTCAAGGAGATCAGCGAGGCGTACTCGGTGCTCAGTGACAAGGAGCAGCGCGAGGAGTACGACCAGATGCGCGCCATGGGCTCCGGCGCCCGCTTCACCGCGGGCGGCGCGGGCGCTGGCGGCTTCGAGGACGTGTTCTCGCGCTTCGGCCAGGGCCGTGGCGGCAGCCAGTTCGACGCGGGCGGCTTCGAGGACTTCTTCACGATGTTCGACCGCGGCGGATCGAGTTCGTTCGGATCCGGCCGCTTCGGGCAGACCTCGGGCGGCTACCGCGGCTTCGGCGGGCCCACCAAGGGCGCCGACGTCACGGCCCGCACGACGCTCGATTTCGCGACGGCCGTGGGCGGCGAGACCATCACGCTCCAGGGCGAGGACGGCAAGCCGTTCAAGGTGAAGATCCCCGCCGGTGTCGCCGACGGGCAGAAGATCCGACTCCGCGGCCGCGGGCGCCCCTCGCCCGACGGCGGCGAGGCCGGCGACATCGTCGTGCAGGTCTCGGTGCGGCCGCATCCGGTCTTCACGCGCGACGGGCTCAATCTGCGCCTGACCGTGCCGATCACCTTCACCGAGGCCGTGCTGGGCGCGACGATCGAGGTCCCCACCCTGGGTGGCGACCCGGTGCGCCTGCGGGTGGCTCCGGGCACGCCGTCCGGCCGGGTCCTTCGGGTCAAAGGTCGCGGCGTCCACACCCAGAAGGGCACGGGCGATCTGCTCGCCGAAGTGCAGGTGGCGGTTCCCGCCCACCTCGACGACGCGGCCAAGGAAGCGCTCGAACGCTTCCAGGAGCTGGAGCCCAAGGAGAACCCGCGCGCCGAGCTGATGGCCAAGGCGCGCAACTGACGAACGATCCGCGGGTGCCGCATCCGAATCCGGATGCGGCACCCGCGGACGACGAGATGATCGGGGCAAGGAGGTGAGCGGGATGGACGAGAACGAGATCGACGACGAGGCGCCGGTGTTCGCGATCGCGACGGCCGCGGAACTCGCCGGCATGCACCCGCAGACCCTGCGGCAGTACGACCGGCTGGGGCTGGTCGTGCCCGGACGCACGAAGGGTGGATCGCGCCGGTACTCGGTGCGTCACATCGAACAGCTGCGCGAGGTCTCGCGCCTGTCGGCGGACGGCATGAGCCTGCCCGCCATCGCCCGCATCATCGAGCTCGAGAACCGCGTGCGGGAGCTTCACGGCCGCGTGCGGGATCTCGAGAACGCGATGCGCGCTGAGCTCGAGCGGCGGCCCGGAGCACGCGTGTTCGCGGCCGGCCCCTCGGGCTCCGTGGTCCCGCTGCGCTCGGGCACACGTGTGCGTCGCTCCACCGAGATCGTGGTCTGGAGACCCCGCCGCGAACTGCCTCCCGCGGACTGATTCGTCATAGCAAACACAGAGAACGCGCTGTAGCGGCGGTCGGCGGGCGCAGGGCATCCGCGACGGTTCCTTTCGCACCATGGGGGTGTGGAAGGGAGGCGGAGATGACCGCAACACACAAGGGACGCCTGCGAACCAGGATCGCCTCGGCAACGGTGGCGATCGCCAGCATCCTCGGATCCGTATTCGCCATCGCGTCGTTCTCCGATGACGCCGTCGCGGAGGAGACCACCAGCGTGACGTCGTCGCAGACGAGCGACGCGAGCGCGACGACCGGATCCACCACGGGCTCGGACGCGTCGACGAGCTCCGACGCCGCGACCACCTCCGGCAGCAGCTCGACCGGATCCGCGACCTCCTCGACCTCGGGGTCCTCCACCTCCTCGGGCTCCTCATCCTCCGCGACGCAGTCGAGCGTCTCAGGCTCCACGTCCACGTCCACCGACGCGACCAGCAAGGGATCGTGACGGGATGCGTGCCGTATCCGGATGGCAGCTGTGGTCTACGACCGCCCGCCTCGTGGTCGAGCCGGCGGACCGTCTCGAAGCGGCGACCGCCATAGCGGATCGCGAGCTCGCCCGCATCGACGAAGTCGCGAGCCGGTTCCGTGCCGACTCCGAGCTCAACCGCGTCGCAGGTTCCGCGCCCAGCGGAGTGAGGGTGAGCCCGCTGCTGGCCCTGCTGGTGGGGCGAGGCATCGATGCGGCGCTTCTCACCGACGGCCTCGTCGATCCCACCCTCGGTCACACCCTGAACCGTCTCGGCTACGATCGCGACATCGAGCTGATCGAGGATCAGGGCGAGCTCGTCCGAGCTGTCGTTCACACACGGCCGGGGTGGCGGAGTGTCTCCCTCGTCGGCGATGTGCTGACCGTCGCCCCCCATCTCGCGCTCGATCTGGGCGCCACGGCCAAAGCCGTCGCCGCCGATCGGGTCGCGGCGACCATCGCCGAAGAGTTGGAGTGCAGCGTTCTGTTGTCGCTCGGAGGCGATATCGCGACCGCGGGGCCCGAACCCGAAGGCGGCTGGCACGTCCTCGTGCAAGACGGCCCGGACGAGCCGGCCGCGACCGTGCGTCTGCGTGCGGGCACTGGACTCGCGACATCCAGCACTCTGCATCGTCGCTGGCGGCGCGGCGGACGCAGTATGCACCACATCGTGGACCCGCGCACGGGGCTCCCCGCCGGCGAGTACTGGCGCACGGTCACCGTCGCCGCCGAGAGCTGCTTCGTCGCCAATGCGCTGGCCACCGCATCCATCGTCCGCGGCGCCGAGGCGTTGTCGTGGCTGAAGGGGCGCGGCGCGGCGCGGCTCGTCGATGAGACCGGTCGGGTGCGCGTTGTCGGCGGGTGGCCGGTGGAGCAGGAGATGCAGGTGCGTCATGGATGAGGCGCTCTGGGCGCTCGGACGAGGCACGGGTGTCGTGGGACTGGTCCTGTTCACGCTCGCCGTCGTGCTCGGGATCGTCGTCCGCGGCGGTCGGGCGGCGGTCGGTCTGCCCCGTTTCGGGATCGCGCGTCTCCACCGTGACGTCGCGCTGATGGCGACCGTCTTCATCGGCATCCACATCGTCAGCTTGCTCTTCGACAGCTACGCACAGCTCAACCTGGTCGATCTTCTCGTCCCCTTCCTCGCGACCTATCGGCCGTTCTGGCTGGGTCTGGGGACCGTGGCCGTGGACCTCGTGATCGCCGTCATCGCGACCGCGTTGCTTCGACACCGGATCGGATCTCGGGCGTTCCGTGTTGTGCACTTCGGTACGTATCTGCTCTGGCCGATCTCGCTCGCCCACGCGATCGGAGCTGGCACCGACGGAACGCAGGCCTGGTTCATCGCGCTGGCGGGAGTATGCGCCTCGGCTGTCGGTGTCGCCGTTGCGTGGCGGCTGTCGCCTCGCTTCCGACGCACCGGCACCGCTTACGCCGGTGCGTCCGAGACGTCGCCGGTCGCGCGCCGCAGACTGGAGACGGTCCGATGACGACGACGATGCCCTCCCCACGCCTTCTGGCGGTCGCGACACCGCGTTGGGACGATCACCTCGCACACCACGGTGCGCTTCCTCTGCTCTCGTCCGAGGCCCTCATCGCAGAAGTCGGTCGGGCGGGGTTGACGGGTCGAGGTGGCGCCGGGTTCCCGGTTGAGCGCAAGCTCGCGGCCGTGGCCAGATCGAGCGCGCGGCATGGCCGGCCCGTCATCATCGCAAACGGCTCCGAGGGAGAGGCGCTGAGTGCCAAGGATGCGGTCCTGCTGACGTCGTCGCCGCACCTCGTGCTCGATGGGCTCCTGGCGTGCGCCGCTGCACTGGATGCCCGGGCCGTGCACCTCGTCGTCGACGAGAAGGTGATGCCGCAGATGCGCCGGGCGCTCGATGAGCGCCCGGACGCGGGGTACGTCGAGCTGCGCGCGGCGGCCGGCGGTTTCGTCGGTGGTGAGGCCTCGGCCCTCGTCGCTTCGCTGCGCGGCGGGCGGCCCGTCCCCGTCGATCGGCGAGAGCGTTTGGCCGTTCGCGGCCTGCATCGCGCACCGACTCTCGTGCAGAACGTCGAAACGCTCGCCGCGATCGGCCTGATCGTGCGCGTCGGGGCGGACCACTTCCGGTCGGTGGGCACCGCCGACGAGCCGGGAACCCGTCTGGTCAGCGTCAGCGGCCCCTCGCGGTCTCCTGTCGTCTTCGAGACGGTGGGAGGCACCCCCCTGCGGGCGCTGCTCGAGGCGGCCGAGATCTCCGACGTCAATGCCGTTCTGGTCGGCGGATACCACGGCGCATGGGTGGGGCAGTCGGCTCTGGACGCACCTCTGTCGCCGACCGGACTTGCGCCGCACGGTGCGGCCGTGGGCGCCGGCATCCTGCACGCGATCGGGTCGGAGCACTGCGGCATCGCGGTCACCGGCGACATCCTGCGTGTCCTCGCCGATGCGTCCGCTGGTCAATGCGGCCCCTGCGCCAACGGTCTACCCGCCGTCTCCCACGCCTGGGAGGCGCTGGGCTCCGGCGTCGACACGCGGGCCGAGCTCTCGCGACTCGCGGGACTGGTGGCGGGCCGGGGTGCGTGCCACCACCCGGACGGCTCCATCCGCATGATGGGCTCCGCCTTGCGGGTCTTCGCCGACGACGCGGCGGCTCATGCGCGTGGCCTCTGCTTCGTTCGGCAGGGAGTGGATGCGCGATGACACGTCTGCACATTGATTGGACGGCCTGTCGGGGACGCGGCGGGTGCACCGAACTGCTCGAGGGGATCCTTCGCAGCGACGACTGGGGATATCCCCTCGGTGAGGGTGGGAGCGATGTCGTCGTGCCGACGGATCGTCTGCGCGACGCGCGAGAGGCCGTGGCGCTCTGTCCGAGGATGGCGTTGAGGATTCAAGACTGACGGCGGCCGACCGGTGCGGATCGCGATTTGACCCGCGCACAAGCGCGGTGCAACGCTGACTGTTAACCGACGACAGTG
Organism: Microbacterium sp. RG1; assembly: GCF_005347485.1. Lineage (NCBI taxonomy): Bacteria > Bacillati > Actinomycetota > Actinomycetes > Micrococcales > Microbacteriaceae > Microbacterium > Microbacterium sp. RG1. The sequence goes on from NZ_CP034121.1 coordinate 2,723,063, forward strand.
AGGTGCTCGTGTCCGATCTCCGCCCCCTTGCGATGGGTGACCAGATAGCCCATCGGCTTCGCGTCGAGATCATCAAGGGGATCATCCCCGCCGACACGCACCTCGCCGAGGACGCCCTTGCCACGCGCTTCGACGTCAGCCGTGGTCCGGTGCGCGATGCCTTGCGCCACCTGGAGGCGGAGGGTCTGGTCGAAGACCGCCGCAAACGGATCTACACCCGCGCCGTCGGCATGACCGACATCGAGGAGCTGTACATGCTGCGCGAGGTGCTCGAGTCCCTCGCCATCCGCCTCGCCATCGCCAACGCCAGTTCGAAGGACTGGGACCGGGTCCAGGCGATCGTCGACGACATGGCCGCCGCCGCCGAGAGCAATGACGGCGAGCGCTTCGCGGATGCGGACATGCAGTTCCACACGAGCTTCTACGTCAACGCGCGCAACCGTCGGTTGATGGAGGCCTGGCGCCCGTACCAGCGCATCTTCGCCATCCTCTTCGAGCTCAGCGACACGAGCGACATCGCATCGGCAACCGCCGATCATCAGGGCTTTCTCGATGTGATCCGCACCGGTGATGCCGACGCCGCCGTCAAGCGGCTGCACCTTCATCTCACGCTCGCCAAGGGCCACGTGCGCGACGCCCTGCGCAGCCTGCCCGACGCTGCTCACTGACGCTTCCGCCGTCGATACCCGCCAGGCGGGTATTTGACACGGCCCTCACACTGTCCTATGTTGACTGTTAACAGAAAACAGATCGTTCAACGGTGACCGGTCGCTCCGCCTGGAGCAGCCCTGACCCGTTTCGAGGAGGGGCTCCCAGATGGCAGGACACGATTCGACCGCACCGGTGGGTGCAGGTCGCACCGTCATCGTCGGACCGGTCCGCTACCCGGCCCTCTGCGCCTCCGGCCGTGCGCTGCTTCTCGAGCACGGCTTCACGCTCATCGAGAACGAGTCCACCGTGCCGTGGACGTCCGAAGAACTGCACGCACGCATCGCGGATGCGGACGCCGCCGTCGCCGGCGTCGAGGTCTACGACGCCGACGCCCTCGACCGCGCCGGCCGGCTGCAGATCATCTCGCGCCTCGGCGTGGGACTCGACAACATCGACCTCGACGCAGCCCGCGCCCGCGACATCCGCGTCGTGAACGTCCCCGGCGGCAACGCCGCGGCGGTCGCCGAACTGGCGATCGGCTTCATGCTGGCGCTGCTGCGGCGCATCCCCGAGCTCGACGCAGCGACGAAGAACGGCCGATGGGATCGCTACGTCGGCCGCGAGCTTGCGGGAAAGAGCATCGGCCTCATCGGCTTCGGTGCCATCGCGCAGACCGTCGCCCGCCGCCTCGCCGGCTTCGACGTCGACCTCGTGGCCTTCGACCCGTTCGCCGACCGCCAGGCGGCCGAGCGACTGGGCGTGTGCATCGTCGACCGCGTCACGGATGTCGTGCGCGACGTCGACATCGTCTCGGTGCATGCCCCGCACACGCCCGACACCCACCACACGGTCGACGACGAGCTGATCGCCGCGATGCGTCCCGGCACCCTTCTCATCAACACGAGCCGCGGCGGCCTGGTCGACGAGGCGGCGCTGGTGCGCGGACTCGCGTCCGGGCGCATCGGCGGGGTAGGACTGGACGTGTTCGAGGTGGAGCCCGTCGCCGCGGACAACCCCCTCTTCTCCTTCCCCAATGTCGTCGTCGCCCCCCACGCGGCCGCCGACAGTGCGGAGGCGTACGAGCGCATCGGCCTCGCCACCGCGCAGGCCATCGTCGACGTCTTCGCGGGCCGCGTTCCGGCCGCCCTCGCTGTCTGACCCGAATCCCACGCACCACCCACCTCCTGAAAGGAACAACGATGTTCACGACACGCAGACCCCGTCGGCTGGTCATCGGTCTCGCCGCCGGCGCCGTCGCGGCCCTGGGCCTCACCGCCTGCGCGGGCGGCACAGGCGACGCGGGCGACTCCGCCGACGTCTCCGAGATCACGGTCGTCGCCGCCAACAGCCCCTGGGTCGAAGGCCTGAAGACCCTCGGCACCCAGTACGAGCAGGAGACTGGCGTCAAGGTCAACATCGAGGCCTACGGCAACGAGCAGCTCAACGACAACTACAAGGTCAAGCTCAACGCACAGTCCGCCGACTTCGACGTCATGGCCTTCCAGGTGCAGGACGTCATGCGCGAGTTCTCGCGCAACGGCTGGCTCACCGACATGACCGAGCAGGTCGAGAGCGACGCCGACTGGAACTGGGAGGACTTCCAGTCCGCCGCCCGTGACGCGGTGGAGCTCGACGGAGTCGTCTACGGCGTTCCCGTCATGACCGAGCGTCAGATCGTCTACTACCGCACCGACCTGCTCGAGGCCGCGGGCATCCCCGTGCCCAAGACGCTCGACGAGCTGAAGTCGGCAGCCGCCGCGCTCAACGACCCGGACAACGGGATGTACGGAATCGCCATGCGCGGCTCCCGCGTGCCGCTGGTCACCCAGCTGTCGTCGTTCCTCTACAGCTTCGGCGGCGACTTCCAGGACGAGGACGGCAACGCCAGCGTCGACACTCCGGAGGCGAAGAAGGCCTACGAGTTCTACGGCGACCTGCTGCGCGAGTCGGGCCCTCCCGGAGCCACCAACATGGGCTGGGTCGAGGCATCCGCCCTCTTCGCGCAGGGCAAGGCGGCGTTCTACATCGACGCCGACAGCCAGGCGTACACCTTCCTGGACGCCGACAACAGCGCCGTCGTCGACACGGTCGGCTTCGCGCAGTTCCCCGAGGGGCCGGCCGGCTCGAAGTTCTACAACATCGTCCCGCAGACCATCGGCATCAACGCCTTCTCCAAGAAGAAGGAGGCCGCATGGGAGTTCATCAAGTGGGTGACCAACGAGGAGAACACCAAGTGGCTGCTGGCCAACGAGACGGTTCCCGGCGCGCGTGAGTCCGCATGGAACGACGCGGAGGCCACCGCATCCTTCCCCGCCGGTCTCGTCGAGATCATCCAGAACGTGGGCGACCACGGCGTCGGCCATGACCGTCCGCAGCTGGAGCAGGTCGCCGCGGCCCGCGAGATCGTGGGCGGTCCCGCCATCACCGCGATCGAGGGGGGCGACGTCGCAGACGCCGCCAAGACCGCGAACACGCAGTTCCAGGAACTGCTCGACTCCGAGAAGTGATCTCAGGCCCCGGGCGGCGCTCGCCGCCCGGGGCCACCCCGGACCAAGGAGGCTCCGTGTCCTCGCTCACCGCGCGCAGGTCGACGTTCGGCAACCGCGCACTCAACTGGATCGACGCTCGTCTGAAGTGGATCCTGATCGTCCCGTCGGTGCTGTTCATCGCGCTGCTGATCGCCTTCCCGATCGGTTACACGGTCTTCCTCTCCCTCACCGACTCGGCGGGCGCCGTCACCCGCCCCTTCTCGTTCGTCGGCCTCGACAACTACGTCACCTGGCTCAGCGACACCGACCGCTTCTGGCCGGCCGTCGGTCGCACGGCCTACTTCACGATCGTGGCGCTGGGCATCGAGCTCATCCTGGGCCTCGCGATCGCGCTCCTGCTGCGCAAGACCTTCCGCGGTCAGGGCCTGGTGCGCGTGTTCATCCTGCTGCCGCTGGTTGCCACACCCGTCGCGGTCGGCATGATGTGGCTGCTGATCTTCGAGCCGTCCATCGGCTTCGCCAACAGCGTGATGCAGTTCCTCGGCCTTCCGCGCCAAGGCTGGTTGAGCGACCCCTCGACCGCGTTGAACACCCTCGTGTTCATCGACGTCTGGCAGTGGACGCCGATGGTCATCCTGATCCTCCTCGCCGGCCTGTCGACGCTGCCGGAGGAGCCCGACGAGGCCGCGCGGGTGGATGGCGCCAACGCGTGGCAGCGCTTCCGTCACATCACCCTGCCGCTGCTCGCCCCCGTGATCGGCGCGGCCGCCATCCTCCGCTCCATCGATGCGATGAAGACCTTCGACATCATCTACGCCACGAAGGGCATCGGAGGCGGCTCGAGCCATGAGGCCGAGACGCTCAACATCCTCGCGTACGGCCAGGCCTTCCAGTTCTCGCAGTACGGCAAGGCATCGGCGCTGCTGATCCTCTTCTTCCTGCTGATCGTGGTGGTGCTGCTGGCCCTCGCGATCCTTCGCAAGAAAGGAACCCGGGTATGAGTGAGACCCGCGCCCTCGTCCAGCCCGTCGGCCGTCGCGGCCGTCGCGCTGCCGCCCCCAAGCGTCGCCCGCGTCGCCCGATCGACATCGCCGGGCAGACCGCGCGCATCGTCGGAATCGTCCTCGTCGTGCTCGCCTTCCTCGTGCCGCTCGTGTGGATGCTGCTGGCCAGCTTCAAGCGCAATCTCGACGTCGTGAACCCGGACAAGATGTTCGCGTTCGAGCCGACGCTCAAGAACTACGAGACCGTCTTCACGGTGCAGAACTTCCTGCCGGTCATCGGCAACAGCCTGCTGGTCGGCGTCGGGGCCACCCTGCTCGCGCTCGTGATCGGGGTGCCGGCGGCCTACGGCATCGCCCGGTACAAGGTGCGCAGCACGACCGGCTTCCTGCTGATGGCGCGTGTGATCCCCGGTGTCAGCCTGCTGATCCCGTGGTACTTCCTGTTCTCGCAGGTGCAGCTCGTCGGCAGCTACACGGTGCTGATCCTCACGCACCTGTTCGTGACGATGCCGCTCGTGGTGGCGATCATGTCGAGCTTCTTCGACGGCATCCCGACGGAGCTCGAGGAGGCCGCGCAGATCGACGGCTCGAGCAAGATCGGCGCCTTCGTGCGCGTCGTGCTCCCCCTGTCGCTGCCCGGCATCGCGACCGCGTCGATCCTGTCGTTCATCTTCAGCTGGAACAACTTCCTGTTCGCGCTGGTGCTCTCCAGCCAGTCAACTCGCACGCTGCCGGTCGCGATCGTGAACTTCACGAGCTACGCGTCGGTGGATTGGGGCGGGCTCATGGCCGCCGCGGTGGTCATCACGGTGCCGGTCATGATCGTGGCCCTGTTCGCGCAGCGCTACGTCGTCAGCGGTCTGACCGCCGGCGCCACGAAGGGCTGAGATGGGCGAGGCAACACGGACCGCATGGGTCGTCGGAGGCGGAACCGGCATAGGCCGCGCCGCCGCCCAGGCGCTTGCCCGCGACGGCTTCCACGTCGTCGTGTCGGGCCGCCGGGCGGCAGAACTGGACGCGACCCTCGACGCCGTCCATCAGAGCGGCGGCGCCGCATCCGCCCTCGTGCTCGACGTCACCGACGACGACGCCGTCCAGGATGCGGCTGCGCGCCTGGCCGAGGCACACGGCCACATCGACACCCTGGTCTACTGCGCGGGCACGAACGTCGCCGGACGCTTCTGGGACCGGGTCTCGGCGACCGACATCGCGCACGTCATGGACGTGAACCTCCAGGGTGCGGTGCGCACGGTCCACGCGGTGCTGCCCGGGATGCGGTCGGCCGGCGTGGGACTCGTCGTGCTCGTCTCATCCTGGGCCGCGTGGCGCCACTCGCCCGGCGCGGGCGCCGCCTACGCCATGAGCAAGACCTCGCTCGGCGTGATGGCGGAGACCCTGAATGCGCAGGAGCGGCTGCACGGCATCCGTGCCACGCATCTGTGTCCAGGCGAGGTGGCCACCGACATCCTCGACACCCGGCCGAACCCGCCCTCCGCCGAGGCGCGCGCCCTCATGCTCGCGCCCGACGACGTGGGCGAGACCGTCGCCTGGATCGCCCGCCAGCCCGCGCGCGTCTGCGTGAACGAGCTGGTCCTGACCCCCACCGCCAACACCTCCTACGCGTGAGCGGCTCGCTCCGCATCCTCTCGAAAGGCATCGACATGACCCGTCGCGACATCGTGACCGCCATCCCCACCAGCTTCCACGCCGACGGCTCGCTGGATCTCGACGGCAGCCGCTCGATCTTCCGGTACGTCGGCGAGTCCGGCAACGAGGGCGCCTTCGTGCTGGGCACCACGGGCGAGTTCCCCGCGGTCGACGACGACGAGTTCGCACAGCTCATCCGCACCGCGGTCGAGGAGCTCGCGGGTCGCATGCGTGTCATCGCCCACGTCGGCCAGCCGAGCGCCTACGAGGCCGTTCGGCGCGTGAGGATCGCGAAGGATGCGGGCGTCACCGAGTTCGCCGCCCTCACGCCCTACTACCTGCCCGCTGCCGAGTCGGCGGTGTACGACTACTTCGTTCAGGTCGCCGAGGCGGTCGGCGACGGCACCCTCTACGTCTACATCTATCCGCGACGCAGCGGCATCACCGTGAGCCCCGAGCTGCTGGCGCGCCTCGCCGAGCTTCCTGCCGTGGTGGGGGCCAAGGTCAGCGAGCTCAGCCTCGAGGAGCTCGCCGCGTACCGCGCGGCCGTGCCGAGCGACTTCATCCTCTACACCGGTGCCGACAAGGACCTCGTGGCCGCCGGTCAGGTCGGCGCGCAGGGCGTCGTCTCCGGCGTCTCCTCCGTGCTGCCGAAGCCGTTCCGGGCGCTCGCCACCGCGGCGGACACGGGCGACGCCGAGAAGATCGCGGATGCGCAGGCGGCCGTCGACGACATCGTCGCGGTCATCGGCGGAGACATGGCCCGGATGAAGGCGGCCTACCGGTCGATGGGCGTCGCCGACGGCACCTGCCGCATGGCTCTCGTGCAGCCCGACGGGGCGGCGCTCGCCGAGATCGAGCGCGTCATCGCGACGTACCGCTGAGCCCGCCGTGGCTTCGTCGATCGCCGTGCTCGGCAGTGCCAACATGGACCTCGTCGTCCGGGTCGCATCCGCGGTGCGTCCGGGGGAGACGGTCAGCGGGTCGTCGTTCGCGACCGGGCCGGGCGGCAAGGGGCTGAATCAGGCGGTCGCCGCCGCGCGCGCCGGGGCGGGCGTCTGCTTCCTCGGCGCGGTCGGCGCGGACGAGTTCGGCGGACGCCTGCGCGGCTTCCTCCTCGCGCAGGGGATCGACGCAGCGGGACTCGTGGCCAGCGCGGAGCCCACCGGGATCGCCGCCATCACGGTCACCGACGACGGCGAGAACGCGATCGTCGTCGTCGCGGGCGCGAACGGCGGCGACCGGCTCTCCGACTCGGACCGGGCCGCGATCGCCGGCGCCGGCCACCTCATCGTCCAGCTGGAGCGGCCGGTCTCGCTGGTGCTCGAGGCGATGCGGTGGGCACGCGGACACGGCGTGACGACGGTTCTGACGCCCGCGCCCGTGCCCGATTCCCACATCGACGAACTGGTCTCGCTGAGCGACATCCTTCTGGTCAACGAACACGAGGCCGCCGCATTGAGCGGCGACGCGGATGCGGCGGGCGCCGGGCGCATGCTCAGCCGTACCGCCGGGACGGTCGTCGTGACCCTCGGTGCCGCGGGTGCGCTTGTCGCGCAGGGCGGCGAGGTCACGGCCACCGTGGCCGCGCGTCCTGTCGCAGCCGTCGACACCACCGGCGCAGGCGACACCTTCGCCGGCGTGCTGATCGCCTGGCTCGCCGCCGGCGCCACGCTCCACTCCTCACTCGAGGCCGCATCCGCCGCGGCCGCTCTCACCGTCACCCGTCCGGGGGCCGCGGCGTCGATGCCGCACCGCGCCGACATCCTCACCGCTCTGCAAGGAGATCGATCATGACCTACACCCTCCCCACCGCACCCGCCGCTCCCGTGGCGCCGCCGCGCACCGCGTACCTGATCTCGTCGGGCGACCTCCGCGAGTCGGCGAACGTCGCCGGCTGGCCCGCGCAGGTCGAGCTGGAGGCCGCCGTGACCCGCGTGCTCGGCGACCTCGGCTGGAGCGTGGTCAGGGCCAACGATGTCGACCCCGCGACCGGCCACGGCTTCATCTCGAGCCAGCGCATGGGCATGGAGGTGTTCAAGAGCATCCCCGCCGAGGCTCCGCTCATCGTCGCCGAAGCGGTGTGGCAGTACTCGCACCACGTGCTCGCGGGGCTGCGCACCCACCACGGGCCGATCCTCACGGTCGCGAACTTCGCCGGGGAGTGGCCGGGCCTCGTGGGGCTGCTGGGGCTGAACGCGGGCCTCACGAAGATGGGCACGCCCTACGCCACGATCTGGTCGGTCGACTTCGCCGACGACTGGTTCCGCGAGGGGCTTCTCGAGTGGACGCGCACCGGCCGCATCACCCATGACACCTCCCACGTCCGGCCGCTGCCGCTGCTGCCCGAGAGCCCGGAGCGGGAGCTCGGCGAGGCGATCGGCCGGCAACTGCGCGAGGAGAAGGCCATCATCGGCGTCTTCGACGAGGGGTGCATGGGCATGTACAACGCGATCTTCGACGACGAGCTGCTCAACCCGACCGGCATCTACAAGGAGCGTCTGTCACAGTCCGCGCTCTACGCCGAGATGCTCGCGGTCACGGATGCGGACGCCGAAGCAGCCTTCGACTGGCTGATCGAGCGGGGGATGACGTTCCGCTTCGGCGAGGATCCGGCCACCGAGCTCACCCGCGAACAGGTCCAGTGGCAGCTGAAGATGTACATCGCCGCCCTGCGCATCGCGGACGACTTCGGACTGGATGCGGTCGGCATCCAGTACCAGCAGGGCCTCAAGGATCTCGTTCCCGCATCCGATCTCGCCGAGGGCATCCTCAACACGAGCGAGCGCCCGCCGGTGTTCTCTCGCGACGGACGCCGTGAACTGCACGCGGGGCGGGCGCTGCCGCATTTCAACGAGGCCGACGAAGGCGTCGCGGTCGACGCGCTCGTGACCGACCGTGTGTGGCGCGCGATGGGCCTCGTGCCCGACAACACGCTGCACGATGTGCGGTGGGGCGAGGAGTTCGACGGCGAGTTCGTGTGGGTCTACGAGATCTCGGGATCCGTTCCCGCATCCCACCTCGGTGGCTGGGACAAGGCCGAGGGCTGGCGGCAGGGGCACGTCTTCTTCCCCGCGGGCGGCGCGACGATCAACGGCGTGAGCAAGCCGGGCGAGCTCGTCGTCTCGCGCGTCTTCATCGCCGAGGGTGTGCTGCAGGCAGACATCTTCCGGGCGAGCGCGGTGGAGCTGCCCGAGGAGGAGACCCGCCGGCGCAAGGAGGCGACGAACCCTGAGTGGCCGATCGCCCACGTCGTGCTGCACGGCATCGGCCGCGACCAGTTCATGGCCCGGCACAAGGCGAACCACGCGCAGGTCGTCTACGCGCCGGACGCCGAGACGGCCGACCGTGCGCTCATCGCGAAGGCCGCGGCCTTCGACGCGATGGGCATCCGGGTCAACCTGGTCGGTGACGTCGCGGTGTGAGGCGGGCGGGTGCGCTCTAGAGTGCAGGTGTGCACGGGGATGGGCAGCAGCGCGGCGCGGGGGTGAACCCGCGCGGTGAGACCGCAGCGACGGCGCGGTGGGAGCGGATGACGTACTGGCCGCTGACGATCGCGGCGCTCGTGTTCATCCTGACCCAGACGGTGCACGTCATCGCCGACGTGTCGGGGGTCGCCGCGATCATCACCTCGTCGATCCTCACGATCACCTGGGTGATGTTCATCGGCGACTACCTCGTGCGTCTGGCGATGTCGCGTCCGAAGTGGCGGTGGTTCCGCACGCACCTGTTCGATCTCGCCGTGGCGCTCCTGCCGATCCTGCGGCCGATCCGTCTGCTCGGGGCGCTCACGCGCATTCCTTCCTTCACCCGCACCGCCGCCAGCTCGCTCCGCGCGCGGATGCTGGTGTACGGCATCGCGGCCGCGCTGCTGCTGATTTGGACCGCGGCCCTCGCCGTGCTCAATGTGGAACGTCACGCGGCGGGCAGCAACATCCGGAGCTTCGGGGATGCGGTGTGGTGGGCGTTCTGTACCGTGACGACGGTGGGCTACGGGGACTTCACCCCCGTCACCGTGCCGGGGCGCACGGTCGCGGTGGCGCTCATGGTGGGCGGCGTCGTGCTCGTCGGCCTCATCGTCGCCACCTTCTCGTCGTGGGTCATGGAGCGCGTCACCCGCGGCCATCAGGAGCAGCTGCCCGCCACCCGGGCCGACGTCGCGCGGCTCGAGCAGGAGCTCGCCGCAGCCCGCGCGGCGCTCGCCGCGGCGGAGAAGTCCACGCCCTGAGCGAAATCCTCCCCGCGGTGGATGCGGGGTGTCGGAGCTCCGGCCTACTCTGTGCACGGCGTGTGAACCGCGCCCTGCCTGGGGAGGCACCGTGCTCGTAAAACTCCTGCTGCGATATCTCGCGCCCTATCGTTGGTGGCTGCTGGCTCTGCTGGTCTTCCAGTTCGCCTCCGCCATGGCGTCGCTCTACCTGCCGCGTCTGAACGCCGACATCATCGACAACGGCGTGGCCCGCGGCGACACCGGCTACATCTGGTCGACCGGCACGATCATGCTGGTGATCTCGCTCGGGCAGATCACCGCATCCGTCATCGCCACCTTCTTCGCCGCCCGTGCCGCGATGTCGGCCGGCCGCGACATCCGTCGTGACGTGTTCCAGAAGGTCAGCGGCTTCTCCGAGCGCGAGGTGTCGCAGTTCGGCCCGGGCTCGCTCATCACCCGCAACACCAACGACGTCCAGCAGGTGCAGATGCTCGCGATGATGGGCTCCACGATGCTCGTCACCGCCCCCCTGCTGGCCATCGGCGGCATCGTGATGGCGGTGCAGCAGGATGTGGGGCTGAGCTGGCTGATCGCGGTGGCGGTGCCCGCGCTGCTGATCGTGGCGGGGCTCATCATCGCCCGCATGGTGCCGCTGTTCCGGCAGTTCCAGAAGAAGCTCGACGCCGTCAACCGCGTCATGCGCGAGCAGCTGACGGGCGTGCGCGTCGTGCGTGCGTTCGTGCGCGAGTCGATCGAGGCCGAGCGCTTCCGTCTCGCGAACACCGACATCATGGTCATCGGACGCAAGGTCGGATCGCTCTTCGTCCTCCTGTTCCCGCTCGCGATGCTGGTGCTGAACGTCACGGTCGTCGGAGTGATCTGGTTCGGCGGCCGTCAGATCGATGCCGGGGGCGTCGAGGTCGGAACGCTCTTCGCCTTCATGCAGTACGTCGGGCAGATCCTCATGGGCGTGCTCATGGCGAGCTTCATGACGATCATGATCCCGCGCGCAGCGGTGTCGGCCGAGCGCATCGGCGAGGTGCTCGACGCCGAGGGAGGGCTCGCCCGACCGGTGCGGCCCGTGACGGTCTTCCCCGCGCCCGGGGCCCTCGAGCTCGACGACGTGTCGTTCAGCTACCCGGGCGCGAACGCTCCCGTGCTGCAGGGCATCTCGTTCCGCGCGGCGCGGGGCGAAACGGTCGCGATCGTCGGTTCGACCGGCTCCGGCAAGTCCACGCTCGTCTCGCTCATCCCGCGACTGTTCGACGTCACGGGCGGTGCCGTGCGGGTGGCGGGCGTCGATGTGCGCGAGGCGGATCTCGATCTGCTCTGGAAGGGCATCGGCCTCGTGCCGCAACGTCCGTTCCTGTTCACCGGCACCGTCGCCTCAAACCTCCGCTTCGGTCGTGAGGATGCGAGCGACGACGAGCTGTGGGAGGCGCTCGAGATCGCCCAGGCGAGGGACTTCGTCTCCGAGATGTCCGGCGGTCTCGAGGCGACCATCGCGCAGGGCGGCACGAACGTCTCGGGCGGCCAGCGTCAGCGCCTCGCGATCGCGCGGGCGATCGTGCACCGCCCCGACCTGTTCGTGTTCGACGATTCGTTCTCCGCACTCGACCTGCGCACCGATGCGCGGCTGCGCCACGCGCTCTGGGAACGCCTGCCCGACGTCACAAAGGTCGTCGTCGCGCAGCGGATCTCGACGGTCACGGGCGCCGACCGCATCGTCGTGCTCGACGGCGGTCGCATGGTCGGTGTGGGAACGCACGAGGAGCTGCTCGCCGACAACGACACGTACCGCGAGATCGTCGAATCGCAGCTGGGGGTGGACGCATGAGCACTCCCGACGCCCTGACGGAAGAAGAGCGCCTCGAGCTGGAGCTCGCCGAACAGGCACGCCAGAACTCGGGCAGCTGGGACTCCGTCGCACCCGGCAAGGCCGCGAACTTCGGAAAGTCGTTCCTGCGGCTCATCGGGCTGCTGAAGCCGCACGCCGTCGCCTTCACTCTCGTCTCCCTGGCGGGCGCCGCCGGCGTCGTGCTGGCCGTCATCGCCCCGCGCGTGCTCGGTGAGGCGACCAACGTCATCTTCGAGGGCGTCGTGTCCGCCGGCCTCGGGGGCCAGTTCCCCGCGGGCACCTCGCAGGCCGACGTGGTCGCCGCGCTGCAGGCGGCGGGGCAGGGGGACATCGCCAACATCGTCGGGGCCATGCCGAACTTCGCGGTGGGCGCGGGCATCGACTTCGAGCGACTGCGGGTGGTCACCATGGCGGCCCTGGCGATCTACATCGCCTCCGCCGTGCTCACCTGGTTCCAGGGCTACGTCATCAACGTGATCATGGTGCGCACCATGTGGCGCCTGCGTGAATCCGTCGAGGCGAAGATCAACCGCCTGCCGCTGTCGTACTTCGACCGCGTACAGCGCGGCGAGCTCATCTCCCGCGTCACGAACGACATCGACAACATCACCCAGACGATGCAGCAGTCGCTCTCGACTGTGGTGACATCGGTTCTGACGGTCGTCGGCGTGCTCGTGATGATGTTCTCCATCTCGTGGCAGCTCGCCCTCGTGGCGCTCGTCTCGCTGCCGCTCATGGCGGTCATCTTCGGCGTCATCGGGCCGAAGTCGCAGAAGTCCTTCGCGCTGCAGTGGCGCAAGGTCGGCCGGCTCAACGCCCGCGTCGAGGAGTCCTTCTCGGGCCACGCTCTCGTCAAGGTCTACGGCCGCGAGGCGGATGCGCGCGAGAAGTTCCAGGCCGAGAACGAGGAGCTGTATCGCGCGAGCTTCCGTGCGCAGTTCCTGTCGGGCATCATCATGCCGGGCATGATGTTCGTCGGGAACCTCACCTACGTGGGCATCGCGGTGCTCGGTGCGCTGATGGTGGCGTCGGGGCAGCTGCGTCTCGGTGACGTGCAGGCGTTCATCCAGTACTCGCAGCAGTTCACGCAGCCGCTGTCGGAGCTGGGTGGGATGGCGGCCGTCATCCAGTCGGGCACCGCATCCGCGGAGCGCGTGTTCGATCTGCTCGACGCCGAGGAACAGGAGCCCGACTCCGACGACGCACCCGCACCCGCGGGAGGCCGCGGAGTCATCGAGTTCCAGAACGTCGCGTTCTCGTACTCGCCCGACAAGCCGCTCATCACCGACCTGTCGTTCCGCGTCGAGCCGGGACAGACGGTGGCGATCGTCGGACCCACCGGCGCCGGTAAGACCACGCTGGTCAACCTGATCATGCGCTTCTACGAGCTCGACGGCGGCCGCATCCTCCTCGACGGGCAGGACATCGCCGAACTCACCCGCAACGATGTGCGCTCGCGCACCGGCATGGTGCTCCAGGACCCGTGGCTGTTCGCGGGGTCGATCCGCGAGAACATCCGCTACGGGCGCGCCGACGCCACCGACGAAGAGGTGGTCGAGGCCGCCGTCGCGACACGCGTCGATCCGTTCGTGCAGACCCTCCCGGACGGGTACGACACGGTGCTCGATGAGGATGCGGCGAACGTCTCTGCGGGAGAGAAGCAGCTCATCACGATCGCCCGGGCGTTCGTGGCGCGTCCCGAGGTGTTGATCCTCGACGAGGCCACCAGCTCGGTCGACACCCGTACCGAGCTGCTGCTGCAGCACGCGATGGCGGCGCTGCGGGAGGGGCGCACCTCGTTCGTGATTGCGCACCGGCTCTCGACGATCCGCGACGCCGACCTCATCCTCGTGATGGAGCACGGCGACATCGTCGAACAGGGCACGCACGAGCAGCTCATCGCCGCCGAGGGCGCCTACTGGCGTCTGTACCGCTCGCAGTTCGAGCAGGCGGCGACGGAGCTGGTCGAGGAGCCGCCCGCGGCTCCGGAGGCGACGGCGGATGCGGCGGCCGAGTCGGTGACCGCCGAAGACGTTCCCTCGGCCCCGGTCCCGCCGTCGGCGCCGCCCGCGCCGGGCGTTCCCTCCAGCTGAGTCTGACCGCCCGGTCCGTCGCGACCGGGCGGTCAGGCCGGGTCGATGCGCAGGATGTCGGGCGACTCGCCGATCGGCAGGTCGTCGACCGCTCGCAGCGTGCGGGCGAGGGCATCCACGGCCGGGACCGCGGTCTTCACCCGCTCGCGGTCGCCGAAGACCGCGGTCAGCGTGACGAGGTGCGTGCCGATGTCCCACGTGTAGGTCGCGAACGGCGGCGCCTTCGGGTTCGACGGCAGGTCCATCAGCAGTCGTTCACCCGTACCGAGGTGCGGATTGCGGAAATCCTCGGTGTCGTCGTACTCCATCGGCATCATGGCGCGGGCGGTCCGCAACTGCGGGGTCGCCTCCTGCACCTGCGCGAGCACGACGACGAGTTCGGGGTCGGCGCGCCACATCCACGCCAGGACGCGTCCGGCGGCACGCCTCATGAGCAACGGCGTCGCCTGGCTCACGAGCCAGGCCGCGAAACCGCTGCCGGTGCGCTGCTCGGCGCCGGTGGCGAGCGAGCCCTGTGCCATCAGCATCCGCAGCGCCTTCTTGCGGTGACGACGGCCGCGCAACCCCAACGATTCGGTGACGGCGACCCACTGGGTCTCATCGGCGTCGGCCTGCAATCGCATCATGACAACCAGCGTAGGGCGGGGTGCCTCGGTGGCGCTCGGGAGGGCTCCGGTAGACTCGGGATGCCTGCGCACCCCGCAAACGACCCCCCCAGAGAGGCAGCCACCACACGTGACTACCCCCTCGACGCCCGATGTCCCCGAACCGGCGCCGGATACCGAACGCCCCCTCACGATCGTCATCGGCTGCGACACGTTCGCACCCGACGTGAACGGGGCCGCGCGTTTCGCCGAGCGGCTCGCCGCCGGTCTCGCGAGCCGCGGCCACGATGTGCACGTCGTCGCTCCCGGCCTCAAGTACCGCACGTACCCGCCGGCCACCGAGATCATCGAGGGCGTGCCGATCACGGTGCACCGCCTGCCCGCTGTGCGCTGGAAGCCGCACGACTGGCTCCGTTTCGTCTGGCCGTGGCGCTCGAAGCACTACGCGCGTCAGGTGCTCGACAGCGTGAAGCCGGACATCGTGCACATCCAGTCGCACATCGTCATCGGTCGCGGCCTCGCGCGCGAGGCGCGTAAGCGCGGCATCCCGGTCGTCGCCACCAACCACGTCATGGCCGAGAACATCCTCGACTTCACGACGCTGCCGCCCGTGCTCGACAAGGTCTTCGTCAAGCTCGCGTGGGACGACGCGTCGCGCACCTTCCACATGGCGCGCGCGGTCACGACCCCCACGCGCCGTGCGGCCGACTTCCTCGAGGCCACGATCGACATCCACGGCGTGATCCCGATCAGTTGCGGCATCGACGCCTCCGGGTACACGGCCGATCTGTCGCCGCGCGACGAGAACCGCATCCTGTTCGTCGGGCGCCTCACCACCGAGAAGCACGTCGACACCCTGCTGCAGGCCGTGACCAAGCTCGACCCGGCGCTCAACGCCACCGTCGAGGTCGTCGGCGGTGGTGACCAGCGCAAGTCGCTGGACGCGCTCGTGCAGCAGCTGGGTCTCGCCGATCGTGTGACGTTCCACGGTCGTGTGGAAGAGGAGGAGCTGCGCCGCATCCTCACTCGCGCGACGGTGTTCGCGATGCCCTCGATCGCGGAGCTCCAGTCGATCGCGACCATGGAGGCGATGGCGTCGGGTCTTCCCGTCGTGGCCGCCGACGCGCTCGCGCTGCCCCACCTCGTGCACGACGGCGAGAACGGCTGGCTGTTCCGGCCGCAGAACGCCGACGATCTCGCCGAGAAGCTCACGCGGGTGCTCACCGCATCCCCGGAGGAGTATCGCGCGATGCAGGAGGCGTCGCTGAAGGGTGTCGAGATCCACGACATCGCGCGCACCCTCGACACCTTCGAGAAGCTCTACCGGGGCCAGCCGGTCGCGCCGTGACGGCAGCCGAGCCGCTGCGGCTGTTCTTCGACGCGCGGTACATCCGCACGGACTTCCACGACGGCATCAGCCGCTACTCCGCGGAGCTCGCGGCCGCGGTGTCGTCGGCCGCGGCGGATGCGGGCGTCGAGGTCACCTTCCTCGTGCACGACGCCCGGCAGATCCCGCTGCTGCCGGACGGTGCGCAGACGCTCGCCATCCATGCGCCGACCTCGTGGCGTGAGCCCTTCACCGCACGGCTGCTCAACCGCTTCGCGCCGGATGTCGTCTTCTCCCCGATGCAGACCATCGGTGCCGGTGGACGTCGATTCCGTGTCATCCTCACGCTGCACGACACGATCTACTACCGCCACCGCACGCCGCCGAAGGACCTGCCCGCCCCCGTGCGGCTCGGCTGGCGCCTGTTCCACCTCAGCTACCTTCCGCAGCGTCTGACGCTCAACGCGGCGGATGTGGTCGCCACGGTCAGTGAGACGAGCAAGCGGCAGTTCGCGGCCGTGAGACTCACGTCGCGCCCCGTGGTCGTGATCCCGAACGCGCCGCAGCGCCTCGCCGACCGTCTCGACGGTGTCGCGGTCGACGCGAGCGGCCCCGTGCGCAATGTCGTCTACATGGGCTCGTTCATGCCGTACAAGAACGTGGCGAACCTCGTGCGCGCGATGGCGGGGCTCCCCGGACGCACCCTGCACCTGCTCAGTCGCATCTCGACCGAGCGTCGCGCCGAGCTCGAGGCGATCACCCCCGACGGCGCCGACATCGTGTTCCACAACGGAGTGAGCGACGAGGAGTACGCACGCCTCCTCGCGGACCGGGCGGTGCTCGCGACCACCAGCCTCGACGAGGGCTATGGCCTGCCCATCGCCGAGGCGCTGGAGCTGGGCGTTCCCGCCGTCGTCACCGACCTCGAGATCTTCCGCGAGGTGGCCGGAGACGGCGCCCTGTACGTCGATCCGCACGATCCGCGGGCGTTCGCCGCGGCCGTCGCCGAGCTGGACGATGCCGACGTGCGCGCCGCGACCATCGCCGCCGGACGGGAGCACGTGGCGCGGTTCTCCTGGGGGCGGTCGGCCCGCATCCTGCTCGACACCGTGCGCGCGATGACCCCGCACCCCCGCGCCGCGCGCGACTGAGCCGCATCCCGGCGGTCGGTCCCGGAATTACGCGCGGGCGGCGGTGCTGACGTGGTCGAGGGACGCGACGTGCGATGTTTCGGGCGCCGTGGTCGCGACTCGTGTCCCTCGAACGCGGGTCGAAGGTGCGTCGCTGGTCGAGGGGGCCACGGAGGATGAGGGGGCGACGGGGTCGTCGCGGTCCGGGAGGCGGCTCCAGTCGGTGCGCACCGGGCCGTAACCGTCTCGCGCGACGGCGATGACGGTGGCGACGATGGCCACGATCGAGAGGATGCCGAGGACGATGAGTGCGATCATGGCAGAAAAGCTACGTGTTGTGAGATCGTGCCACGACTGGCAGAATTGCCCATGAGCGCATCAATCCTGCCAACCACGGAGGGCTCATGAGAACCGTCGCCGTCGTCGTCCAGAACGGGTTCACCCCGTTCGAATTCGGACTCGCATGCGAGGCGTTCGGCCTCGATCGCACCGACGACGGCATCCCGATGTTCGACTTCCGCGTCTGCGCCATCGAACCGGGCGCGATCATGTCCAACCTCGGCTTCTCGATCAACGTCGAGCACGACCTCACCTTCGCCGACGAGGCCGACCTCGTCGTGGTCACACCCGTCCCGCGCGACACCTGGGGCACGATCGACGCGCGACTCGCAGACGTGCTGCGCCGCGCGGAGCGCCGCAACGCCTGGCTGCTGAGCGTGTGCAGCGGGTCGTTCGTGCTCGCCGCATCCGGTGTTCTCGACGGACGCCGCGCGACGACGCACTGGAAGTACACCGACCGGATGTCCGAGATGTACCCGAGCCTCGACATCGACCCGGACGTGCTCTACGTGCAGGACGGCAAGGTCATCACGAGCGCGGGGACGGCGGCAGGATTGGACGCGTGCCTGCACCTGCTTCGACAGGAGCTCGGTGCAGAGATGACCAACACGATCGCGCGCCGCATGGTCGTGGCCCCGCAACGGGAGGGCGGCCAGGCGCAGTTCATCTCGCGACCTCTCGCGCAGACGGCGTCGCTCTCGCTCGCCCCGGTGACGGAGTGGATGGTGCAGAACCTGCGTCAGGAACTGTCGGTCGAGCAGCTCGCGGCGAAGGCGCACATGTCGCCCCGCACCTTCGCGCGGCGCTTCAAAGCCGACCTGGGCGCCACGCCGGCATCCTGGCTCGCCCGCCAGCGGGTGCTCCACGCGCAGCGCCTGCTCGAGCAGACCGACTACGGGCTCGACCGCATCGCTGCGGAGTGCGGGTTCGGATCCGCGGCCGTGCTGCGGCAGAACTTCACGCGCGTGCTGTCGACGACGCCGACCGCCTACCGTGCCCGGTTCGCGTGTCCAGCCGATGAGGCGGTCGCCGCCGTCGCATGATCGCCGCGCTGAACGGCAGGCCGCTGCGCCTCAGCTGATCAGGCGCAGGATGCTGCGGTTGCGGTACAGCTCGCCCTTGGCGGCGGCGCGCGCGCCGATCACGGCGAAGATCACGCCGACGATCCATACGAGACCGCCGACGGGCACGTTGATGACGAACGCCAGGATGCCGGCCGCGACGATCCCGAGGAAGACCGTGATCTGCAGGTTGAGCGCCTCTTTGGCCTGCTCGTAGAGGTTCGAGCCCGTACCGCGCTGGACGAGGAAGACGACGAGGCTCGGCACGAACGAGAACAGGATGCCGCCCAGATGCGTCAGCACGGCCGCGCTGTGCGAGGTGGAGCCGGTTTCGACGGTGGGTTGGGGCGTGGAGGTCATGGGGGGATGGTCCTCTCGGATGACGGATGCGGGTGCGCCCGACGGGTGGCGGGCCGACGCGAGAGTACGGTCCCATCGGCGGGCCGGTGGCCCATCGCTGAGTGATCGTCACCTCCGGCCCCGCAGGATTGACGTCCGCGGTGTCGGAGCGCGAGCATCGGAAGCGGATGGGACCGCCCATCGTCGTGATCGCGCACCACCGCGGCGAAGGGAGGAGGCCCGCATGCCCCACAGTCTGAGCCGGCCGACGCCGGTCACCCGCCTGCGGCGGCTTCCCGTGCAGGAGCGCTCGAACGAGCGGGTGGAGGGACTGCTGCGCGCTGCCGCATCCGTCGTCGACCGGGTGGGATCGATCGAGCTCACGCCCGCCCTCGTCGCAGAGGAGGCGCACACCTCGGTCGGCACCGTCTACCGCTACTTCCCGGACGCCAGAGCCGTCATCGTCGCGCTCGGTGAACGCAACTTCCAGCTGCTGCGGCGGCTCATCGCCACGGCCCTCGCTCAGCCGCACGCGGACGCACAGAGCGTATTCCACGCTCTGGTGCGGTCGCTTCTCACGGCGTACCGCACCATCCCGTCGTTCCGAGCGATCCGCACCGCGGGATGGCTGCTCGTGGACATCCCGGCGCGGGATGCGCCCGCCGACCTCACGATCCTCGACGACGTCGTGGCCGCGCTCGAGCATCAAGAGGCCGTGGCGCTCACACCGCATGCGCGCGCAGCGCTCGGGCGCGCGTTCGTGGTGGTCGACGCCCTCGTGCTCGCGGCGTTCCAGCGAGATGCGGCGGGCGACCCGGAGACGCTGCACCTGGCCGTGCGGCTCGGGATGCGGGAGGCGGCGGCCGCCTTCGCTCAGGCGGAGGGCTTGCCGCGCGCTGACACGCCGCCGCTCGCGGCGGACTGACCGCCCACGCCGGCGTGCCGCAGGCGCCGCGCCACGGCCGCGCAGGAGGCTGCGGCCACCGCGGGTGACACGAGAGAGAGCCCGATGGTGACGATCTGCGCGGCGAGCGGCATGACCGTCAGCACGCCGGTCGTGAACGACACGGCGATGCTCACCAGCCCCGCGACGATGCCGCCGCCGACGTGCAACGGGAGCGTCCAGCGGCGGTAGCGCGCGAGGAGGAACGGCAGCTCGCAGGCCGCGGACCACCACAGCGTCGCCAGGATGACGGACGCGCCCTGTGGACTGAAGGGCGTCATCACGAGTCCCACGATGAGGCCCGTGAGAACACCGACGCCCGGGCGGCGGAGGAGCGCCAGTGCGAGCGTCGCCGGCACGACCCAGAGTCCGGCGAGGACGTATGCCGACGGCGGGAAGGCCGGGATCAGCAGCTTGGCGGCGAGGTTCGTGACCGTCAGCAGCACCGTGCTGGCCGCCGCGATGGCGGCGCAGGTGAGGAGCACGCGGGTCGGCAGAAGGGTGCGCGAGGCTCGGCGGATCACCGCAGCACCGTAGCCGTTCCGGTGGCCGCGTCGGCGGCTTCGTGACGAACGCTCATCTGCTCGCACCTCTGGTGCGCGGGGGCCCTCGGTGATAAACTTGAGCCTGTGAGACTCAAGTTTGAGTCCCGGAGATTTCAGGAGAACACATGAACGCCACACAACAGCCCGGGCAGGAGGAGTCGCAAAGCGCCCTCGAGCAGTTCGGCATCAACCTCACCGAACGCGCCCGCCAGGGCAAGCTCGACCCCGTCATCGGACGCGACAGCGAGATCCGGCGCGTCAGCCAGGTGCTGACCCGCCGCACCAAGAACAACCCCGTCCTCATCGGCGAGCCCGGCGTCGGAAAGACCGCCGTGGTCGAGGGCCTCGCGCAGCGCATCGTCGCCGGCGACGTCGCCGAGAGCCTCAAGAACAAGGAGCTCGTCTCCCTCGACATCTCCGCGCTGGTGGCAGGCGCCATGTATCGCGGCCAGTTCGAGGAGCGCCTCAAGAGCGTCCTCAAGGAGATCACCGAGTCCGACGGGCGCATCATCACGTTCATCGACGAGCTCCACGTGCTCATGGGCGCGGGCGGCGGCGAGGGCTCCGTGGCCGCATCCAACATGCTCAAGCCCATGCTCGCGCGCGGTGAGCTGCGTCTGATCGGCGCGACGACCCTCGACGAGTACCGCGAGTTCATCGAGAAGGATGCGGCCCTCGAGCGCCGTTTCCAGCAGGTCTACGTGGGTGAGCCCACGGTCGAGGACACCGTCGCCATCCTTCGAGGGCTGAAGGAGCGTTACGAGGCCCACCACAAGGTGGCCATCGCGGACGGCGCGCTGGTCGCGGCTGCCGCGCTGTCGAACCGCTACATCCCGTCGCGGCAGCTGCCCGACAAGGCGATCGACCTGATCGATGAGGCCGCGTCGCGTCTGCGCATGGAGATCGACTCCGCGCCGCTCGAGATCGATGAGCTGCGTCGCCACGTCGACCGCCTGAAGCTCGAGGAGCTCGCGCTCAAGAAGGAGAAGGACGCGGCCTCGAAGGAGCGCCTCGAGAAGCTCCGCGAGGACCTCCGCGTCGAGCAGGAGCGGCTCGGTGAACTGCAGGCGCGGTGGGAGCACGAGCGTGCCTCGCTCAACCGCGTCGGTGAACTCAAGACCCGACTGGATGCGGCGCGCATCGACGCCGAGCGCGCGCAGCGCGAGGGCAACCTCGAGCGCGCGTCGCGGCTGCTCTACGCCGAGATCCCCGCGCTGGAGCGCGAGCTGAGCGTGGCCGAACAGGCGGAGTCGACCGGCGACCGGATGGTGAACGACCAGGTCACCGACGAGGACATCGCCTCGGTGATCGCGGCATGGACCGGCATCCCGGTGGGACGTCTGCTGCAGGGCGAGAGTGAGAAGCTCGTGCATCTGGAGGCCGAGCTCGGCAAGCGCCTGATCGGTCAGAAGGAGGCCGTGAAGGCGGTCTCGGATGCGGTGCGCCGCTCGCGTGCGGGCATCAGCGACCCGAACCGTCCCACGGGCTCGTTCCTGTTCCTGGGGCCCACCGGCGTCGGCAAGACCGAGCTCGCGAAGGCCCTCGCCGAGTTCCTCTTCGACGACGAGCACGCCATGGTGCGCATCGACATGTCGGAGTACGGCGAGAAGCACTCCGTCTCGCGCCTGGTCGGCGCCCCTCCCGGCTACATCGGCTACGAGCAGGGCGGTCAGCTGACCGAGGCCGTGCGTCGCCGTCCCTACTCCGTCGTGCTGCTCGACGAGGTCGAGAAGGCGCATCCGGAGGTCTTCGACGTGCTGCTGCAGGTCATGGACGACGGGCGTCTCACCGACGGCCAGGGGCGCACCGTCGACTTCCGCAACGTCATCCTGATCCTCACCTCGAACCTCGGCTCACCGATCCTGATCGATCCGATGCTGACGCTCGAGCAGAAGCGCGAGCAGGTGCAGGTGCTGCTGCGGCAGGCCTTCCGTCCCGAGTTCCTCAACCGCCTCGACGACATCGTGATGTTCCAGGCACTGAGCCAGGACGACCTCGCGCAGATCGTGGAGCTGTCGGTGGATGCGCTGCAGCGCCGGCTGAAGGACCGTCGGCTCACGCTCGCGGTCACCCCGGACGCCCGCGCGTGGCTCGCCGAGCGCGGCTACGACCCGGTGTTCGGCGCCCGGCCGCTGCGCCGGCTCATCCAGTCCGAGATCCAGGACCGCCTGGCGATGGCGATCCTCTCGGGCGGCGTGCACGACGGCGACGTCGTGCGGGTGGACGTCGCCGCCGACGGTTCGCAGCTCGTGCTGACGAGCGCGGGCTCGGCCGCATCCGAGTCCGCCTCGGACGATGACGACGTCATCGAGGCCGAGCTGCTCGACGACTGATCGACCGACAGAGAGGCCCCGCATCCCGACGGATGCGGGGCCTCTCCCGTTCTCAGAGGATGCCGGCGAAGGCCCAGACTCCGGTGACGATGAGCGTCGCGATGGCGGCCCACATCGTGATGGCGATGGCCTGCCACACCAGGATCCGTCCCTTGGCGACACCGGCCCCGGCGAGCATCGCGGAGGTGAGCTGCGTCGGAAGCAGCAGCGGTCCGAGCAGGCTCACGCCCGGCACTCCGTAGCGCACGAAGGCGCGCTGGAACTTCTCGCGGCGCGGCGAGGTCTCGGGGACCTGACCGCCGGCGGTGGCGACGCGCCCGGAGGTCACGGCGGATCGGACGCCCGCCCCCACGAGCACCACGATCGCCACGCAGACGAAGTTGCCGACGGCGGCGGCCACGGCCGCGACGATCGGGTGGATGCCGCCGACGATGCCGATGACGGTCGCGCCCTCGCCCTCGACGAACGGGACGGCGCCCGCGAGTGCGACGATCAGCGGCTGCACCAGCTCGGGGACCGCGGCGATGAGGTTCTGGAATCCTGCGATGAGATCGTGCATGTCGGCTCCGTCGGTGGTGGCGTGCTCGGTCGGGGGAACATCTCCATCCCACCGAGCACCGGCCGTCGCCGGCAGTGCCGCCACGTCACCTCCGGCGGGGAGGAAAGGGCAGCTCGGGCATGACTTTTGTCATGCCCGTAGCCTGGTCGGCGTGAGTGCTTCATCACCTCCGGCCGCTGCCGAGCCCGCCGTCGGTCGCGGCGTGCGCGCGACGTGGTGGTACACGTTCTCGTCCGCTGTGTTCTTCGCCGTCGGCACCCTGACGGTGTGGGCCATTCCGACGTGGGTCACCGCGTCCGCCGCGGAGCTGGTCGTTTTCGTGGCCGCATCCGTCGCGTGGCTCGTGGCGTTCGTCATGACGGGTCTGGACTACTTCCGGGCGGATGCGGCGGGAAGTCGCCGCTGGGTGCGTTTCGCCGCGTTCGCTCTCGGCGCTGCGGCGGCCATCGCGGTCGGGCTCGTGACCGGGAGTATCACGCTGGCGCTGGCCCTGGTGGCAGCGCTCGTGTGCACCCTGCCGTGGCCGAGGGGCGTGCGGGCCCGGGTCACGGGGCTCGTCACCGTCGTGCTGGCCGCCGTCGCGGTGATCGAGTACCTCCGCGCCGTCCAGGGCGAGGCGACCCTCGTCTACGGCCCGATCTTCGTGCTCTTCATGTTCCCCGTGGCGTTGCCGATCACCGTCGTCAGCATGCTCTGGTGGTGGGACATCGTGCGCGAGCTCGACCGCGCCCGCCTCACCGAGGCGAAGCTCGCCGCGACCCAGGAACGGCTGCGCCTGGCGAGCGACGTGCACGACCTGCAGGGCCACCATCTGCAGGTCGTCGCGCTGCAGCTCGAGCTCGCCGAACGCCTGAGCGCCGATCCGCCCGCCGCCCTCGAGCACATTCGTGCCGCGCGCCGCGAGGTGGACGAGGCGCGCGTGGGTACGAGGGCGCTCGCCGCGCGCTTCCGCGGCGTTCCGCTCCCGGATGAGCTGGCCAACGCCGCAGACCTCCTGCGCGCGGCGGGTCTCGAGGTCGAGCTCGCCGTGAGCCCGGATGCGGCGGGCGCGCCGAGCGACACGCTCGGCCCTGTCGTGCGCGAGAGCACGACCAACATCCTCAAGCACGGCGGCGGACGCTTCGCGCGGCTCTCGTTGGAGCGCGACGCGGGCGGCTGGCGGTACCGGGCCGAGAACGATCGCGGTGACACGGCCGCCGGCCAGGGTACGGGGATCGACGGCATGGCGGCTCGTCTCGCCGAGGCGCAGGGAGCGCTCTTGACCGAGTCCGACGGTGACGTGTTCGTCCTGGACGCGCGCGTGCCGACGGGGGTCGGAGCATGATCCGGGTGCTCCTCGCCGACGACGAGGACATGATCCGCACCGCGCTCGCCGCGCTGCTGCGCCTGGAGCAGGACATCGAGGTGGTCGGTGAGTGCATCGACGGAGAGCAGGCGGTTGCTGCGGCCCTGCGCCTGCAGCCCGACGTATGCCTGTTCGACGTCGAGATGCCGGGCCTGGACGGCATCGACGCGGCCGCGCGGGTGCGCAAGCAGACGCGCTCGCGGGTCGTCGCGGTGACGCGGCACGCGCGACCGGGCGTGCTGCGGCGTGCGCTGCAGGCGGGTGTCGACGGGTTCCTGCCGAAGTCCCGGCCGGCGCAGGATGTCGCCGACGTCATCCGCCAGGTCGCCGCGGGGCGCCGGTACGTCGATCCGGAGATCGCCGCCGATGCGCTCGCCGACGAGCGGAGCCCTCTCACCGATCGGGAGCTCGACGTGCTGCGGGCGGGGTCCGAGGGGCAGACGATCGCCACGATCGCCCGCACCCTGCACCTGTCGCCCGGCACGGTGCGCAACCACGTCTCCTCCATCCTCGGCAAGCTGCACCTCGAGACACGCCAGCAGGCGCTGCTGCGCGCTCAGGAGCGCGGCTGGATCTGAGGGGGCGGGCTGCGCCGCATCCTTCATCAGGAGATCGCCACGGTGCAGGATGATCCTTCGCGAATCGTCCTGTGGGAGGGAGATCTCCTGATGAGGGGGCGCCGCTACGCTCGACGGGTGACGGATGTGGCCGAGGCGTACGACCGGCGGGCCGCCGAGTACACGCGGGCGCTGGGGACGATGGCAGCCGTCCACCCCTCCGACCGCCGGCTGGTCGAGACCTGGGCCGCCGGCATCCGCGGCCGTGTCCTGGATGCGGGATGCGGGCCCGGCCACTGGAGCGCGCACCTCGCCGAGCGCGGGCTCGACGTGCGCGGCATCGACCTGACGCGGCAGTTCGTCGAGGCGGCTCGGCAGAGTCACCCCGGCATCCGGTTCGATCTCGGCACGATCGATGCGCTCGACGAGCCGGATGCGGCGTTGAGTGGCATCCTCGCGTGGTTCTCGACGATCCACCACGCGCCGCCGGACATCGACGTGCCGTTCGCCGAGTTCGCGCGGGTTCTGCGCCCGGGCGGCACGCTCCTGCTCGGGTTCTTCGATGCGGATGCGCTCGAACCGTTCGATCACGCTGTCGTCGGCGCGTGGCGCTGGCCCGCCGCGGAGCTGGAACGGCGGCTCGAGCGTGCGGGGTTCGAGATCGTCGAGACGCACCGACGCGCGACCCGCGGCGAACGCCCGGTCGGTGCGATCCTGTGCCGACGGCCGGATGCGGTGTAGACAGGAACGATGGCATCCCCGCAGTCGCTCGACGACGCCGACCGTCGGCTGGTCGCGGCCTGGGCGGCAGAGTGCGCCGAGCGCGTGCTCGCCCTGTTCGAAGCGGAGGCCCCCGGTGACGACCGGCCCCGCGACGCCATCGCGCGTGCCCGGGCGTACGCCCGCGGCGAGCTGGATGCGGCGGGGGAGATCAAGCGACGGTTCGTCGCCGGTCGGGCGGCACACGCGGTGACCGGCGCCGCGGCGATCGCGGCCGCCCGCTCCGCGGCGCAGGCGGCCGGCGTCGCGCACATGGGGGCGCACGCGCTGGGTGCGGCCGCCTATGCCGCGGTGGCGGCGGATGCGGCGATCCCCGGTTCGTTCGACGGGCAGCTCGCTCTTCTCGCCCCCGATGCGCGCGCGGCGCTGCGCCTGCTCCCGGCCGTCGGTGGCGATGCATCGGGTCCGCTGGTCGCGGGTGGTCTGCTGGCGCGGGGGCGTCTGGGCGAGGCGATCTCCCGCATCCAGGCGCAGCTCACGGCGGCCGGATGAGCGGCGCGTCGTCGTCAAGCCGCGCCGCGACACGGATGCGGCGGCTTACGGTCGGAGCATGACCCGTGCCCTGGCGACCGTGCGCGCGTTGTGGGCGTCCACGCATCCGGGGCCGGCGCTGGTCGTCACGGTGCTCGCCCTGGCGCTCGGTGTCTCGGCCGGACTCGACGCATGGCGCATCGCGCTGCTGACGGTCGCCGTCTTCGCGGGGCAGGTCTCGATCGGGCTGTCGAACGACGCGATCGACGCGGGCCGCGACCGTGCCGTGGGTCGCACCGACAAGCCGCTCGCACGCGGCGACGTGAGCCTGCACACCGCCTGGGCCGTGGCGGCCGCATCCGTCGCCGCCGCACTCCTGCTGTCCGCCCCGCTCGGAGCGGGGCTGCTGGCCGCCCAGGCGGTGACGATCGCCTCGGCGTGGCTGTACAACGCGCCGCTGAAGGCGACGCCGTTCTCGATCGTGCCGTTCCTCGTGAGCTTCGGGCTTCTGCCGTCGCTCGCGACCCTCTCGGCCGCGGAGCCGGTGCTCGCGGCGCCGTGGGCGAGCGCCGCCGGAGCGTCACTGGGGGCGGCGGTGCACCTGGCCAATGTGTTGCCGGACCTCGACGACGATCAACGCACCGGCATCCGCGGGCTGCCGCATCGGATCGGCGCGCGGTGGTCGGGTGCCCTGGCGGGCGTCGGGATCATCGGCGGCGCCGTGGCCGTCCGGCTCGGGCCGGCGAGGGATGCGGTGCCGATCGTCTCGTGGGTCTTCTTCGCCGCCGTGGTCGGCGTGGCGGTCGTGGCCGTGGGCTGCGCGTGGGCCCGTCGCCCCGGGCGCATCGTGTTCCGCCTCGTGATGGGCGCCGCGCTGCTGCTCGCCGTGCAACTCGTGGCGACCGGCGGCTCGCTCACCGCCTGAGCGGTTCTACCCGGCGCACTCGCGCGATTCGTCCGTGATGATCCAGGACGCGGCGTCGCGGTGCATCACGACGGTGCCGCAATCGCCGGACGCGCCGTAGGTGACGAACAGCGTGGCGTCGGTGGCCGTCTCGGACTGCACCTGCACGTCGACGTCGGCGCTCTGGCCGGTCGCGCGGTAGAGCTCCGAGGTCGCCTGGATCATCTCCTCGCAGGTGCTGAGAGCGAGCCCGTTCTGGTTCAGCTCGGCGAGCATCCGCTCCGCCAGAGCCGGCGACAGCGCCGCGCACGCTGCAGCGGGATCGGGGGTGCGCGTGGCCGCGAACCACGCGCGGAAGCTCTCGACGGGGCCGTCGGCGGTGGCGGCGGATGCCGCGGGAGCGGGAGTCGCAGAGGGCGCCTGCGTGGCGATCGGGCTCGACGATCCGGCCGGCTCGGTCGGGTCGTCCGGCGCCGCGGTGCACGCTGTCAGCACCAGCGCCGCCGCGGCCAGGGTCATCGTGCCGAGGACTTTGAAGCGTCGCATGCTCACGGATGAATGCTGTCAGATCGGCTCGCGCGCCGCTGGTGCCTGTGGGAAAGATCAGCGGGCGTCGGCATCGAAGCCCATCGCATAGGCGCGCGTCAGCACGGCCCCGGCGGGGCTGCGCAGCAGCATGCCGAGTGCCGTACCGCGGATGCGGTGGGTCACCGCTCCGGCCGGACGGCCGAGTGCGGTGTTCACGCTCGCCATCCCGGCCGCGACCCGCGCGGAGCGCACACGGCGGCGTTCCCATCGGTCGAGGGCGGGGGAGGCAAGAGAGCCGGTGCGGAGCGCCTCTGCGACCAGCGGGGCGAGCGTCGCCGCATCCAAGAGACCGAGGTTCATGCCCTGCCCGCCGATCGGGCTCACCTCGTGAGCCGCGTCGCCCACGACCACGAGACCGCCCCGACGCAGGCGTGGAGCGACGAGGCGCCGCACCCGGAAGGAGGTCACGACCTCCATGCGGTCGGCGGCCTCCGCCTCGCCGCGCTCGTGCAGCGCGCGCCGCATCCGTTCGTATCGGGCGTGGGGCTCGTCCGGGCCGCCGTCGGCGTCGTGCAGGACGAAGCGGCGGGCGGAGCCGGGCAGCGGGAAGGACTCCATGACGCCGGCGGCGTCGAGCCGGATCACCGCCACCGGGTCCGACGCGGCCAGCGAGGTATCGGTCATGAGATAGCGGTCGCGGTATTCGTGCACCCGCAGGGCGGCGGGGCGGTAGGCGAGCTCCCGGCCGCCCCAGCCGCCGGCCACGATGACCACGCGCGCGGTGAACTCGCGGCCCTCCATGGAGCGGACCCGCATCCGGTCGCCCTCGCGCTGCACGGCGGCCACCGCGACGCCGCGCTCGACGGGCCCCGCGAGATCGGCCAGCACGGCCTCCGTCACGCGCTGGGGAAGCGTCGCGACGAACGGGAAGCGGGCGGACAGGCGACGGAAGTCGACCGCGCCGACCAGCCGACCGTCGGTGCGCGCCTCCCCGCGCTCGACGCGCACCGCATCGGCGAGCAGGCGCTCCGTCGCGCCGGAGGCTTCGAGCGCGGCGAGTGCGGGCGGATGGATGCCGATCGCCCTCGTGCCGTCGCCGGGACCGGGACGCCTCTCGAGCGCGATGACGTCGACGCCGAGTCGGCGCAGCTCCGCTGTGAGGAGCAGTCCGACCGGCCCGGCGCCGACGACGATGACCTCAGGCACGGGGGTCCCTCACAGCCAGCACGCGGAAGCGGGCGGGGTGCTCCACCCGCCATCCCTCGGGCAGCCGCGACGCGAGCTCGGCGGCCCGATAGCTGCGCCGGATCGAGCGAAGTCCGTCGGTGCGCAGGAAGGTGCCCGGGGCCAGCGGCAGGATGCCGACGCCGTAGAGCGCGTACGCCAGGCGCCCGCGCTCGATGTCGCCGTGCAGGACGAGCCCTGTCGAGAGCGCGGCGGAGTCGTAGACGAACGCGGCCAGTTCCGCCGTATCCAGGTGGTGCAGCACGTGGTTCGAGAGCACCGCGTCGAAGCGCTCGCCGCTCTCGCGCAGAGCATCCGAGCCGGTGCAGCGGAAGGACACATCGGATGCGGCACGCGCGACCGCGGCCTCGATGGCGCGCGGGTCGGGGTCGGCGCCGACCCACTGCACCCGCAGCCCGTCGGCGCGGGCGAGGGCTGCGAGGTGTGCCGCCACATCCCCGCCGCCGCATCCCAGATCCAGCACGCGTGCCGGGCGTCCGAGGCCGGACAGATACGGACGGAGCGTCCGCCGGTAGACGCCGGTCCACCCCGCGACCAGCCGGTTCACGAGACCGAAGCGGCGGTAGGTCGCCGCGAGCAGCCGCGGGTCGCAGTCCGGGTCGTCCATCAGCTCGCGGAGCGACACGTCGCGCTCCGCCAGGTTCACGCGTCGCCTCGCACGAGCAGACGTCCGGACTCGACTGTGAGCCCGGGCCCGAAGGCCAGGAGTCCCAGGGTGGTGCCGTCGGCCAGGGCGGGGTCGCGCCGCATCCGGTCGAGGATGAACAGCACCGTCGCGCTGGACATGTTGCCGAACGCGCGGAGCACCTCGCGCGACGGTGCCATCTGCTCCTCGGTGAGTCCCAGCCCGGTAGCCACCCGGTCCAGCACACTGCGTCCGCCCGGATGGATCGCCCAGGCCGTGGCGCCGTCGAGGTAGGCGACCGCATCGGCGACCTCGCGCCCCACGATGCGGGGCACCTCGGCGGTGAGCGTCATCTCGAAGCCGTGGTCGCCGATGGTCCACACCATGTCGTGCTCGCCGTCGTCGCTGAGCGCCGTGCGGAACTCGTCCAGCTCGAACCGACGCCCCGCGTGCTCGCGCGAGGTCACGACGGCGGCCGCGGCGCCGTCGGCGAAGAGGGATGCGGCGACGATCTGCTCCGGGTCGTCGCTGACCCGCAGGTGCAGGGAGCACAGCTCGGCGCACACGACGAGGACGACCGCGCCCGGCTGGGCCACGGCGATGCGATGCGCCGCCCGCAGCGCGGGGACCGCGGCCGCGCAGCCGACGAAGCCGTGGTGGTAGCGCTCGGTCTCCGGGCGCAGCCCCAGGTCGCGCACGAGCAGCATGTCGGGACCGGGGGCGAACAGTCCGGTGCAGCTGACGGTGATGACGTGCGTCACCTCCCCGGCGGCGACTCCGGCGTCGGCCAGGGCCGCTCTGCCCGCCCGCGCGAACAGGTCGGGCGCGAGGCGGCGGAACTCGGCGTTGCGCGCGGAGGTGCTCGGGTCGAGCAGCAGGTCGCCCTCGCGCACCACGAGAGCCTCGGGCGGGGCGTCGCCGGTGAGGGATGCCAGCACGGTGTGGCGCGTCTCGATGGCCGCCGCGTCGAACGCGGCGCCGAGGATCCGCTGCGCCCGGCGGTCGAGACCGGCCTGCACCAGGAAGAGGTCGCGGATCTGCGACTGGGTGAGCCGGGTGTCCGGTACAGCCGTGCCCACTCCGACGATGCTCGGGACCATGTCTCACGATAGGCACGTCGTGCCCCGAGGTCGCGCAGGCTGGTGCCCGGATGTGGCGGCGTCTAGAGTGCCGCGCCCCGCTGTGCCCCGCTGTTGTGCGCCCGCCGGGCCGGCCCCTGCATCCACGGCGGATCCGTCGCCCGAAAACCACAGCTCGCCTGTCTCAGATCGAGCGCGGAGCGTCGATCTGAGACAGGCGAGCGGGGGGGTGGCGTGGTTCCCCTGTCACAGATCGCGCCCGGGGCGTCGATCTGTGACAGGGGAACGGGAGAGACGGGTGCCGGAAGGGTCACGCGCACGCGCACGGCGGAGTGCCGCCGGCCCGGAGGGGATCAGTCGTCGACGACGACCGACTCCTCGATGGGGCGGCGGACGCGGGGCGCGCGCTCGCCGTCACGGGCGAACTCCGGGGCGTCCTCGATGGTGCCGAGGTTGCCGACGGCCATGATCGAGAAGGGCGTGAACTCGGGGGCGAGCTCGAAGGCCTCGGCGACCGCGGCTGCGTCGAAGCCGGTCAGCTGGTGGGTGTAGAGGCCGTTGGCGTGCGCCTGCACGGTGAAGTGCGCGGCGGCCTGGCCGAGGTCGTAGAACGCGGAGGGGAACTGGTGCTCGCCGCGCGAGGTCTCGGCGATGAAGACGACGAGTGCGCCGGCGGGGGCGGCCCACGCCTGGTTGAACTCGACCATGCTGGCGACGACCTTGGCGTGGGTCTCGGTGCCGCGGCGGGCCACGATGAAGCGCCAGGGCTGGTTGTTGTAGGCGGAGGGCGACCAGCGGGCGGCCTCGAGCGCGCCGCGCAGGGCGTCCTCGTCGATGGGAGTCACGCTGTCGTAGGCGCGGGTGCTCCAGCGCTGCGAGAGCACGTCGAGAATGGGCGCGTCGGTGGGCGCGGTGCGGTCGAGAGTGTCGGACATGAGGATCTCCTCGGGGTCGAATATGCGGG
The DNA here is from genome assembly GCF_005347485.1 of Microbacterium sp. RG1. Classification (NCBI taxonomy): domain Bacteria; kingdom Bacillati; phylum Actinomycetota; class Actinomycetes; order Micrococcales; family Microbacteriaceae; genus Microbacterium; species Microbacterium sp. RG1. Next base: position 2,754,694 of record NZ_CP034121.1, read on the forward strand.
GGGACGTCATCGGCCCGATCCATGCAACGGTATACAGAGGCGGAATGTTCCCGGATCCGAGCCGGGTGTGAATGTGGAAAGAACTTCACGGCGCACGCCGCGCGCACCCGGAATCCGGCGTCCTAGCGTGGAGACATGGTGATCGCGACAGCCGATGTGTACGACGAGCGGGGTGAGCAGCTCGACTCGCTCGCGCTGCAACTGCGCGACCTGGGGGGACGGCAGGCGTTCGACGGCCCCGTCCGCACGGTGCACTGCCATCGCGACAACGCCCTGGTGAAGACGGTGCTGCAGACGCCGGGAGACGGCGCCGTGCTGGTCGTGGACGGCGGCGGTGCACTGGAGTCGGCGCTGGTCGGAGACATCATCGCCGGCGCCGCAGTCGACAACGGCTGGGCCGGCATCATCGTCTTCGGCGCCGTCAGGGATGCGGCCGTGCTCCGGACCCTCCCGCTGGGAGTGAAGGCACTCGGCACGAACCCCCGCAAGAGCGCCAAGGACGGCGTCGGCGAGGTCGATGTGCCTGTCGAGATCGCGGGCGTCGTGTTCGTCCCCGGTCACCATGTGTGGGCCGACGCGGACGGCGTGCTGGTCGAGCGCTGAACCCGCATCCGCCCTCGACAGCCGTGCCTCGCGGGAGCAAGCTGGAGCGTGACGATCGAGGGGGATCACGATGTTCACACCGGATGCCGCGTTCAGCGGCTTCAGCGTCGACGACACGGATGCGGCCCGCACGTTCTACGCGGATGTGCTCGGCCTGACGGTCATCGACAACCCCATGGGCTTCCTGGAGCTCGAGCTCTCGTCGGGAGCGCGCGTGCTGTTGTACACGAAACCGAATCATGAGCCGGCGAGCTACACAGTGCTGAACTTTCCCGTCACCGATATCGACGCGGCCGTCGACGACCTCCGCGCTCGGGGGGTGGAGACGAAGATCTACGCCGACGAGGAGTTCGCCACCGACGAGAGGGGCGTCATGCGCGGCGGTGGGTACGGCCCCGACATAGCGTGGTTCACCGACCCCGCGGGCAACGTGCTGGCGGTGCTGCAGCCCTGACGCGGCTCAGGGTAACTGCGGCCAGGTGGCCGGGCCCGCGGACCCTGCCGGATACTCGTCCAGCGGCGTCTCGCCGCGTCGCCATGCATCCAGCACGGGCTGCACGATGCGCCAGCACTGCTCGGCCGCGTCGCCGCGGACGGCGAGAGCCGCATCCTGGTCGAGGATGCTGGAGAGCACCTCGCTGTAGGCGAGGAGTGCGCCGTCGCCGAGCGTCACCTCCACGTCCTCCCGTACGAGCGAGAACGGTTCCTCGTTGCCGTTGACGTTGAGCCCGAGCGAGATCTTATCGGGACCCAGCGAGAAGCGCAGAGTGGAGCCGGGCGCGTGTCCGGTGAAGCCCGCCGGCAGATGACGCACCGGCCGGAACGTCAGCACGATCTCGGTGTCCTTGCGTCCGAGTGCCTTGCCCGAACGCAGGGTGAAGGGAACCCCCTCCCACCGTGCGGTGCGCACCTCCAGAGTGACCTCCGCGAGCGTCTCGGTCTGGCGGGCGGGGTCGACGCCCGGCTCGTCGGCGTAGGCGGGGAGTTCTTCGTCGCCGACGGTGCCTGCGGTGTAGCGGGCTCGGCGGGCGGAGCGCACGGCGTTGTCCTCCCACAGCGATGTCGCCCGGAGAGCGGCCGCGGTCGCATCACGCAGGTCCGTCTCGTGCAGGGTGGCCGGGGGCTCCATCGCCACGATGGCCATGACCTGCAGCAGGTGGCTCTGGATCATGTCGATCAGGGCGCCCGCCTGGTCGTAGTAGCCGGCGCGATCCTCGAGTCCGAGCGTCTCGTCGAAGCGGATGACGACGGATTCGACGTCTTCCGCGGACCACGCCGGCTCGAACAGCCGGTTGGCGAAGCGCAGCCCCAGGACGTTGAGCACCGTGGAGCGACCGAGGAAGTGATCCACGCGGAAGATCTGGTTCTCGGGCACGACACGGCGCAGGGTCTCGTTCAGCGAACGGGCGCTCGCCTCGTCCGTGCCGAAGGGTTTCTCGAGCGCGAGGGTGAGCCCCTCGGGGATGTCCATGCCCGCGAGCTGCTCGCACGCGGCCTCGGCGACCTGGGGCGGAACGGCGAAGTAGAACACCGGTCGGCCTTCGACCGCATCCAGCACGCTCTTCAGGTCTTTCGCGTCGGTCGGATCGGTGACGATGTACTGCGCATCCGCGACCAGGCGGTCGACCGCCTCTCCGTGGCCGTCGCCGACGCCCGCCTTCAGCAGGTCGCGCCACTGCTTGTCGCTGAGCTCCCGACGGGCGGCGCCGAGCAGGTGCACGGTGCGGCCGGGTTCTCGATCCAGCAGCTGGGCGAGTGCGGGAAGCAGCAGTCGGGACGTGAGGTCGCCGGTCGCGCCGAAGATGACGAGTGTGGTGTCGGTCACGCAGGCCACGTTAGTCCCCGCTATGAGTTGCCGCGCCGGACGCGGCGCGGGCTCCACGACACGGCATGATCGGAGCATGAGCGTCCCGATCGAGGACTACGCCGTCCTCAGCGACTGCCGCACCGCCGCCCTGGTCTCGCGCGAGGGCAGCATCGACTGGTTCTGCGCACCGCGGTTCGACTCCGCATCCGTCTTCGGCGCGATTCTCGGCGGGAACGAGCAGGGCGCGTGGCATCTGCGACCGGAGGATGCGGATGCGGTCGCGAGCCGGCGCTACGACGGCGACACCTTCGTGCTCGTGACCCGGTGGGAGAGCGCGGGCGGCATCGCCGAGGTGCACGACTTCCTGCCCATCGACGGAGGGCGCGTCGACATCGTGCGCCGCATCGTCGGCATCAGCGGCACCGTCGAGTTCACGACGCATCTGCGCATCCGCTTCGACTACGCGCGCGCGATCCCCTGGGTGCGTCAGGTGGGGGATGCGGCGGCTCCCGCGCTCCACGCGATCGCCGGTCCCGACGCGCTCATCGTCCGCGGCGTCGTGCTCACCCCGCACGGGCGGGCGCACCGCGGGCGCGTGAGCGTGACCGCGGGCGAGACGGCCGACCTCGTTGCGACCTGGAACCCGTCCTACCTGCCCACGCCGGAAGCGCTGGACGTGGATGCGGCGCTCGAGCACACCAGGACCTGGTGGACCGGGTTCGCCGCATCCATCGATCACGACGGACCGCACCGCGACGAGGTCGTGCGTTCTCTCCTCGTCCTGCGGGCGCTGAGCCACCAGGACACCGGCGGCATCGTCGCCGCGGTCACCACCTCGCTCCCCGAGCAGATCGGGGGAGAGCGCAACTGGGACTACCGGTACGTCTGGCTGCGGGACGCGGCCCTCACCCTCGAAGCGCTCGTCGCGCACGGATTCCTCCAGGTCGCCGAGCAATGGCGGTCCTGGCTCATCCGTGCGATCGCGGGAGATCCTCGCCAGATGCAGATCATGTACGGCGTCGCCGGGGAGCGCGACCTGCCGGAGCGCCAGTTGACGAGCCTGCCCGGCTACGAGGGATCGGCGCCGGTGCGCGTCGGGAACGGCGCGGTCACGCAGTACCAGGCCGACGTCGTGGGCGAGGTCATGGTGTCGCTCGAGGCGGCCCGTGTCGCCGGGGTGCCCGACGACCCGCTCGCGTGGGCGCTGCAGCGCGCGCTGCTCGACGGTGTCGAGGCCCGTATCGACGAACCCGACAACGGCATCTGGGAGGTGCGCGGCGATCCGCAGCGCTTCACCCAGTCCCGCGCGATGATGTGGGCCGCCTTCGATCGCGGCGTACGTGCGGTGCGCAGGTACGGGCAGGACGGACCGGTCGCGAAGTGGGAGGCGCTGCGCGACCGGCTGCGCGAGGAGATCGACACCCACGGGGTGGATCCCGCATCCGGAGCGTTCGTGCAGCACTACGGCTCGACCGAGGTCGATGCCTCCCTGCTCCTTCTGCCGCAGGTGGGCTTCTGCGAACCGGACGATGCGCGCATGGTCGCCACGGTCGCGCGCATCGAGGCGGAGCTCATGCCCGACGGGCTCGTGAACCGCTATCGCACGCAGACCGGCGTGGACGGGCTGGCGGGCGGCGAGCATCCGTTCATCGCGTGCACGTTCTGGCTCGTGGAGCAGTATGCGCGGGTGGGACGGGTCGACGACGCGCAGGCGCTCATGAACCGCGCCTGCGCGACCGCGAACGATCTGGGGCTGTTCTCGGAGGAGTACGACCCCGCAGCCCGCCGGCAGATCGGCAACACGCCCCAGGCACTGTCGCACCTCGCTCAGGTGCGAGCGGCCGATGCGATGGGCGGGCACGGCGGCCGCGCCGCCCATCGCACCTGAGGCCCGTGAACCGTCTCGGGGGGCGGATGCGGGATCAGCTGCGCGAGAGCGCCTCGGACAGCTTCACCCGTGCCCCCATCCGCAGCAGCGAACGGCTGTAGATGCGCGAGCCGACCCAGATCGCCAGGACGCACGTGATGGCGAGCACGACGAGCGAGACCAGCGGCTCCCACCACATCGCGTCGCCCAGGTAGAGCCGCAGCGGCATCGCGACCGGAGCCGAGAACGGCACGTACGACATGATCGTCAGCACGAGCTGGTTGTCGTTGAAGAAGATGACCAGGAAGTAGGGCAGCATCACGAGCATCGTGAGCGGTGCCGTCGTCGAGCCGATGTCCTCCATGCGCGACACCATGGCACCGGCCGCGGCGAACAGCGACGCGAGCAGGATGAAGCCGAGCAGGAAGAAGATCGCGAACCACACGATGGGCCCGCCGAGGCCGGTGAGCACGAGGTCCTGCCCCGTCACCGACAACCCGACGATCGCGATCGCCGCCAGCACCACGATCTGACCCATTGCGAGGATCGTGTTGCCGATGACCTTGCCGGCCAGCAGCGCCCGCACCGGGATGGCGGAGATCAGCAGCTCGACCACGCGGGTCTGCTTCTCCTCGACGACCGACTGCGCGATCGTGCCGCCGAAGGTGGAGGCGGCCAGCAGGAACACGATGCCGAATCCGAGGGCCACGAAGTACCGCAGCAGGAAGTCGGTGCTCGAGGGATCGAGCAGGTGCACCGGCGGTGACTGGCTCAGGATCGAGAGCAGCCCGGACGGCAGGTCGTCCTTGCCCACCACCGTGTAGTCGAACGAGCCGGATGCGGTCGCATCCGGGACGTCCGCACTGGGGACGAGAGCCGCCTCCACGGTGCCGTCGGTGACCAGTGCCATCGCGGCGTCGGACGAGTCCGCATCCGTCACGTCGAGTCCTGAGACGCCCGAGACGACGGATGCGGTCGCCGGCGTCACGGCCACCTTGATGCCGCTGGTGTCGCTCGCCGTGAACCCGCCCCAGACGACCGCGCCGAGCGCGAGCACGAAGAGGATGACGGTGGAGATCACGAACGACTTGCTGCGCAGCTTGGAGCCGATCTCGCGCTCGGCGACGAGCCACACGCTCTGCGTGGTCGTGGGGGCTGTGGGGACATGCGCATTCATCGGATGACCTCCCGGAAGATCTGGGTGAGGGTGGGGCGCTGCGGCGAGAAGGCGTCGACGTCGCCGGACGCCGCCGCGCGGGAGAGGACGGCGCGGGCCACCTCGGGGGAGGCCTCGAACACGGCCTCGCCGCCGGCGAGCTCGACGACGGTGACCTCGGGCACATCGCGGAGCCAGCCCAGATCGCCGCCGGTGACGAGTTCATAGCGCGGCGAGCTGTACTCGGCGCGCAGCTGCTCCCGACTGCCCGCCGCGCGGATCGTGCCGCCCGCGATGATGACGAGGTCGTCGCAGAGCCGCTCGACGACGTCGAGCTGGTGGGACGAGAACAGCACGGCGACACCTGCCGCGGCGCGCTCGGCGAGCACACCCGCGACGACCTCGACCGCGAGCGGGTCGAGGCCTGAGAACGGCTCGTCGAGGATGAGCACTTCGGGCTCGTGCACGAGGGCTGCGGCGATCTGTGCGCGCTGCTGGTTTCCGAGGGAGAGGGTCTCGACCGTGTCGCCGAGGCGCTCGCCGAGTCCGAGGCGATCCAGCAGCTTCTCCGCGTTCGCGGTCGCGGCGGCCTTGCTGTAGCCGTGGAGGCGGGCGAGGTAGGCGATGTGCTCGCCGACCTTCATCTTGGGGTACAGGCCGCGCTCCTCCGGCATGTAGCCGAAGCGGCGGCGGTCCTCGCTCGTGATGGGCGTGCCGTCGATCTCGACCGTGCCCGCATCCGCCGCGAGCACGCCCAACGCGATGCGCATCGTGGTGGTCTTGCCGGCGCCGTTGCCGCCGACGAAGCCGGTGAGTCGGCCGCTCTCGACGGTGAACCCGACATCGTCGAGCACCCGGCGTGTGCCGTAGTTCTTTGTCACTCCTGACAGGCGCAGCATGCGTCCTCCTTGGTCCGTGCTCCGACGTTACGTCCGCCGCATCCCCGCGCACCTCCCTCCCCGGACGGGTTCGTGACCTCCCCCTTCCGGTGGAGCGGCCTTCCCCGGTGGATGCGGCCGGGGCGGTGCCGTATCCGGGGGCCTCCGCGGGGCCGCCGCAGATGCGCCAGAAATGCGCACCCGCGACAGAGATCAACAGGCGCATGTGCGCAGAAGTGGTGCATCTGTGCAGATGCGACGCAACTCGGGCAGAGGGATGTGGGCAGAAGCGGGTCAGGCCAGGCCGTGGCGATGGGCGAGGACGACGGCCTGAACCCGGTCGCGGGCGCCGAGCTTGGCCAGCACGTTGGACACGTGGGTCTTCACCGTCGCCTCGCCGATGTACAGCCGCTCGGCGATCTCACCGTTGGACAGTGCATCCGCCATGAGACGGAGCACCTCCTCCTCGCGCTCGGTCAGCGGACTCGAGACCGGCAGCGGTTCGGGAGCGGATGCGGAGATCGCGGGGTTCGCGAACCGGGCGATGACGCGCCGGGTGACCTCCGGGGCGAGCAGAGCGTCGCCGGCGGCGACGACCCGCACCGCGGCCGTGAGCTCCTCCGGGCCGGCGTTCTTCAGGAGGAACCCGCTGGCGCCGGCGTCGAGCGCGGCGAACAGGTAGTCGTCGCGGTCGAAGGTCGTCACCACCAGCACCGCCGAAGGGATGTCGGGGTCGGCGATGATCCGCCGGGTCGCCTCCAGCCCGTCGAGGTCGGGCATCTGCACGTCCATGCAGACGACGTCGGGACGCAGGGCGCGGGCCTGCGCGATCGCCTCGGCGCCCGTACCCGCCTCGCCGACGACCTCGATGCGATCGTCGAGGGTCAGGATGGTGCGAAAGCCCGCCCGCATCATGGCGTGGTCATCGGCGAGGACGACCCGGATGCGGCCGCTCACCGGGCGTCCGCCGTGACGAGCGGGCTGAGGGGAACGCGCACGCGCACGACGAATCCGCCACTGGATCGGGGCGCCGCCTCGATCGTTCCTCCGGATGCGGCGGCGCGCTCCCGCATCCCTATCAGGCCCATTCCCGGGGTGATCTCGGCCACCGGCCGTCCGGTGTTGGCGACCTCCAGCTCCACCCCTTCGGGGGCGTAGCGCAGGCGCACGTCGGCGCGTGCGCCGGGGCCGGCGTGACGACGGGCGTTGGTGAGCGCCTCCTGCGCGATCCGGTACAGGTTGACCTGGACCGTATCGGGCACGTCGCGCTCCTCGCCGATGATGCGCAGCTGCGAGGCGACCCCCGCCGCGCTCGCCTCGGCGACCAGCTTCTCGAGCCCTTCCAGGCCGACGGATGTCTCCTCGTTGGTGTCGCCAGGGGTTCGAAGCGTCTCGAGCAGATGCCGCAACTCGCTCAGCGCTGAGCGCGCCGACTCCTCCACGCGCGCCAGCGTCTCGCCCGACGCCTGCGGATCCTTGTTCATCATCATGCGTGCCGCGCCCGCCTGCACACCCATGAGGGAGACGTGGTGGGCGACGACGTCGTGAAGCTCGCGGGCGAGCCGCACCCGCTCCAGCGCCACCGCCTGCTCGGCGCTGAGTTCGCGTTCGCGTTCGAGCTCCGCCGTGCGCTCCTCGAGCAGCGCGCGCTGTTGCCTGCTCGCCCAGGTGCGCTCGCCGAAGAAGTACGCGCCGCCGAAGTAGAGGGCGTTGATCAGGAGCGTCAGAAGCATCGAGGCGACATAGGGCGAAAAGGCGCCCGCGCGCGAGACGCCCTCGATCTCGAGGTCACTCGTCGCATCGACGAACATCGTCACCGTCAGCCACACCGCCATCCCGGCGATGATGCCGATGCGCGTCCACATCGCCCGGCGTCGGTTCGGCGACCAGGCGCCGACCGTGTAGATGGCGATGAACATGGCGATGTTGCCCGCGTAGATCTCCGGGACGCGGAGGGTCACGGCGGCGAAGTACGCGGCACAGACGACGACGGCGACCGTGGCCGGCCAGCGTCGGCGGACCGCGAGCGGGACGGCGAGCACGAACGCGTAGACGACGGCGGCGGCCATCGAGCCCTGGTGCTCGCCGTAGATGCCGGCGACGGAGGAGAGCGCAGCGCTGATCAGCGCGCCGATGCACATGGCGGCGGCCAGCAGGAGATCACCGCGCTGTTGCGCGGGCGTGAGCGGCAGCATCCTCCCAACCTAGAGCGGGCCATCGGATGCGGCATCCCCCGTCAGACGGAGAGCATTGACGCTCCGGAGTGCCTCTCCCACCGGTGTTCCCCTGTCACAGATCGACGCCGCGGCGTCGATCTGTGACAGGGGAATGGAGGCGGTCAGCCGAAGATCATGGGCCGGTCGTCGTCGTCCTCGTCGCCCGCGAAGTCAAGGTCGACGACGACGGGAACGTGGTCGCTGGGGATCTCGCCCTTGCGTTCGTCGCGGTGGATGGCCGCTCCCGCGACGGCATCCGCGAAGGCGTGCGAGCCGAGGATGAAGTCGATGCGCAGGCCCTCGTTGCGGGGGAAGCGCAGCTGCTTGTAGTCCCAGTACGTGTAGCCGGTGGGCACGAGCGGTCGCACGGTGTCGCTGAGCCCCGCATCCAGCAGGGCGCGGAACGCCTCGCGCTCGGGAGGCGAGACGTGTGTTGTGACGCCCTCGACGACGGTCGGGTCGCCGTTGTCGGCATCGGTCGGGGCGATGTTGAAGTCGCCGACGAGGGCGAGCGGCAGGTCGGGGTTCGCCGCGAGGGTCTCGCGGGTGTAGCCCGTCAGGGCAGCCAGCCAGTCGAGCTTGTAGAGGTAGTGCGGGTCGTCGAGTCCGCGACCGTTCGGGACGTACAGGCTCCAGACCCGCACGCCGTCGATGGTCGCGCCGATGGCGCGGGCCTCCTGCGGGAGGTCGGGGCCCTCGTGACCCTTGAGGAACCCTGGCATGCCGGGAAAGGCCGTCTCGACCTCGGTGATCGGCTCACGGCTGGCGATCGCCACGCCGTTCCACTGGTTCAGGCCGTGGGCGACGACGTGGTAGCCGGCCTCTTCGAAGGCCGCGTAGGGGAACTGTTCCGGCTTGCATTTGATCTCCTGCATGGCCAGCACGTCGATGTTCTCGCGGACACAGAACTCCACGGTGCGTACGACGCGTGCGCGGATCGAGTTGACGTTCCAGGTGGCCAGGCGCATGCCTTCAGCCTAGAACCCGGGCCCGACGCCGCACGCCGGCGACCGAGGAACTGTACACCTTTGGACTGGTTGTCCACAGTGGCGATTCGCGCCTGCTGACGGCGGGGTATCTTCCTGGCATGCGCACGCCACTTGCCGAGCTGCTCACTCGCGTCGACGAGCTGAACGCTCCGGATTCGCCGTTCGTCTTCCGCGCGGTCGGCGATCGCATCCAGGGCACCTGGGACATCGCCCACGTGCAGTACGTCGCCCTGCTGGGTGCCGGACAGATCGACGACGCCTACTCCATCGAGGTCACGTTCGACGAGGACGAGGGCACGTTCGACACCGACGAGACGCAGACCACGTCGAAGATGTCCGGAGGATTCTCGACCGACGGGTCCTTCCACTTCGGTGGGAGCACCTCCACTTTCAAAGGCAAGCAGTCGCGGATGAGTCGTAGCTTCGTCGCCGGCACCCGCGTCACGACACCGGAAGGCGAAGGCGCCTCCGCCAGCTGGTCCTTCGACACGGACCGCATCAAGCAGCCCTTGTTCGACTTCCTCGCCGCGAACGGCTGGGAGAAGAAGAAGGGGTTCTTCGGCCGTCTCTTCGGCGGCTGATCCCACGCGTCCCCTCACCCCGCCGAACCACCGAGAAGGAGCATCATGACCCAGCCCATGCCCCCCATGTCCCAGCCGCCGCAGCAGCCCGTGGCTGCTCCCAACGGCTCCTACCCCGGCAAGACCCTCGGAATCGTGGGCCTGATCGTCTCGTTCTTCGCGAGCCTGATCGGCCTGATCCTCTCGATCGTCGCCTACTCGCAGTCGAAGAAGGCCGGCTACAAGAACACCCCGGCGCTGATCGGCATCATCCTCGGCGCCGTTCTCCTGGTGATCGGCATCATCGTGGCGATCATCCTCGGCACCGTCTTCGCGGGCCTGATCGCGCAGTGCGCCGACCTCGGGCCGGGAACGCACTACGTCGACGGCGTCACCTACACCTGCTCCTGAGCGGTGCGACCTCGCCTGAGCACAACGGTGCCTCAGGCGAGGTCCATCCCCGGTGCGTCAGCGGGTCGCGGCGTGAAGCCGTTGCGCTCGTAGAAGGCCGTGCGGCCGCGTGCCGCGAAAAGTTGCACATCCGCGACGCCGCGTCGCCGTGACTCCTCGACGAGAGCGGCGAGGATGAGCGCCCCCGCGCCGCCTCCTCGCGCCTCGGTCGCCACGATGAGCTCGGTGACGAAGGCGTGCAGCACGCCGTCGCTGATCAGGCGCCCCATACCGACGAGCGCGCCCGCGTCGTCGCGCGCGCAGCACACGACCCAGCTGCCGGCCAGAGCGGGGGCCAGTTCCTGGGCCGTGCGCTCGCCCCATCCGGTGCTCGCGTAGAGCGCCGCGAACTCGTCGGCCGTAGGCGGTGTCATGGTGAGCTGCACCATCGGACGCTATCGCGCCCGTGTTAGTCCCGGCGCGCACCGTGTCGGATGCGGTGGGCCGCGGCGTAGCCTGCGCCCATGACGGTGCCCAGAGCGCTTCGCGTCACCCTGCTCGTCGTGGCGTGGTTCAACCTCGCCTCGGCGGTGGCGGGGATGATCGGGCTGACCGTGGGCGGCGGGATGGGGTTGCCCGTCGAGTGGCTCGACGGCACCCCGTTCGCCACGTACTTCTGGCCCGGCGTCATCCTCGGTGTCGTGGTCGGTGGGATGCAGGCGCTCGCCGTCATCGCGCAGTACCGCCGGTACGCGCTGGCCTGGGGCCTGCAGGCGGCTGCCGGTCTCGTCATGATGATCTGGATCTTCGTCGAACTGGCGATGCTGCTGGTCTGGTCGCCGCTGCACGGTATCTACTTCGCCACCGGACTTCTGCAGACCGTGCTCGCGGTGCTCGCCCTCGGTGCGTGGCCGCGCCCGTTCCTCTCGCGCACGCCCGCGGTGCGGATCGGCCGGCGCCCCTAGACTCGACGGTGTGACCGCCGCATCCACTCCCGAGCTCGAATCCGACCGCCAGGCGCTCATCGCGCTGATCGGCGCCGAGGCCGTCTTCCACGGCGACTTCACCCTCTCCAGCGGCAAGAAGGCGTCGTACTACGTCGACATGCGCAAGCTGACGCTCGACCACCGGGCGGCTCCCGCGATCGGGCGCATCATCCTCGATCTGATCCGCGACGTGGACGGCGTCGTCGCCGTCGGGGGCCTCACCCTCGGGGCCGACCCGATCGCCAACGCGGTCATGCACGAGTCGGTGCACGCGGGCACGCCCCTCGACGCGTTCGTCGTGCGCAAGGAGCCCAAGGACCACGGCCGCGGTCGCCAGATCGAGGGCGCGGATGTGGCGGGCAAGCGCGTCGTCGTCGTCGAAGACACCTCCACGACCGGCCAGTCCGCCCTGAAGGCCGTCGAGGCGCTGCGCCGCGAGGGTGCCGAGCCCGTCGCCGTCGCCGTCATCGTCGACCGCAAGACCGGCGCCCAGGCCGCCGTCGAGGCCGAGGGGCTGCAGTGGCTGGCCGCCATCGACCTCGACGATCTGGGTCTTCCCGCTCAGTGATGGCTGCCGCCCGCATCCGCAATTCAGGAGATCTGCGTTCTGCAGGACGGATGCGGCGCGATCGTCCTGTTCACGGGATTTCTCCTGCAGGGCGGTGCTGACGGTGGACGATCGCACCCTCATGCTGCTGGTCGCGCTCGTCATCACGGCGGGCGCGCTGGTGACGTTCGTCCTGCAGCTCATCCGGTTCCTGCGCCGCGAGCGTGACGATCGAGAGCGCGACGACAGGGAGCCGCGAGACGACTGACGCGTGGCTCAGCTGTGGATAATCTCTGCGCGGCCCGAGCGCCGCGTGGCACCCTTCCGGGACACCCCTCGGAAAGGACACGCACATGAAGAAGCGCACCCGCCTGGCCGCCGGTCTCCTCGCTGCCGCGACTCTGACCGGAGCCGGTGCCGCAGCGGCCGCGCCGGCGTTCGCCGATGAGACCGTCGTGCTGCACGGCTTCCCCACGAAGGGCATCTGCCAGATCGCCGAGCAGGTCACCGGTTGGGCGATCAACGCGACCGGTGGCGAGATCTTCGCCGGCGATGCCTGCGGCTATTGGGGCCCCGACAAGCTCTACGGTTTCAGCATCACCTACCGCTGAGTCGGCATACGATGGCCCCGGCGCCCGCGCGCGCCGGGGCCATCATGGTTGGATGACGGTTCATGGGCAGGACGTCGCGGCGGACGCCAGGCGGCTCATCGCAGAGGGTCACATCTCGGAGCACGCTCTGCAGACAGTGACGCGGATCGCGCCGGAGAGAATCACGGCCTTCCTCACGAGCAGTACAGCGGCAGGGCTCTCCTCGGACGAGCCCTCGCTCTCACCCGAGGAGAGCGCCCGCGTCTCGACCCTGGTCGCGCATCTGGCGTACGGCTTCGACATCGACGACGACGAGCGTCTCCGAGCGATGCTGGAGGCTCTGACGGGTGAGTGCGGCTTCACGCTGCAGAACATCAGCCGATTGACACAAGTGCCGGTGGACGAGGTGACGACGGCTCTTCACGATTCCAGAACGCTTCCGACCGAAACCAGGTACACGCTCGCGCTGAGAGTGTCATACCTGATCAATGCCGCCAACCAGGCCCGAGCACGTTAGCGGACCTGCCGCATCGTTCGTTCAGATGCCCTCGGGCATCTCCGACTCGACGGGCTCGGGGGCGATGAGCTCGGCGACGGAGGTCAGTACCTCGTCGGGGCGGAAGGGGTAGCGCTCGATCTCGGCCGGGTCGCTGATGCCGGTCATGACCAGCACGGTGTGCAGACCCGCCTCGATGCCCGCGACGACGTCGGTGTCCATGCGGTCGCCGATCATGCCGGTGTTCTCGGAGTGCGCGCCGATGCGGTTGAGCGCCGAGCGGAACATCATCGGGTTCGGCTTGCCGACGACGTACGGCTCCTTGCCCGTGGCCTTCGTGATCATCGCTGCGAACGAACCCGTCGCCGGGACGATGCCGTTCGGAGTGGGGCCCGTCGCATCCGGATTGGTCACGATGAACCGCGCACCCGCGTTGATGAAGCGGATGGCCTGCGTGATCGCCTCGAACGAGTACTGACGCGTCTCGCCGACGACCACGTAGTCGGGCTGCGTCTCGGTCATGACGACGCCCGCCTCGTGCAGCGCGGTCGTGAGCCCCGCCTCGCCGATGACGAAGGCCGAGCTGCCGGGCATCTGCGACTTCAGGAACTCCGCTGTCGCAAGCGCCGAGGTCCAGATGCGCTCCTCGGGCACGTCGAGCCCGGAACGCTTCAGGCGCGCACTCAGATCGCGAGGGGTGAAGATCGGGTTGTTCGTGAGCACCAGGAAGGGCGTGCCGGTGTCGCGCCACTGCGCGAGCAGCTCCGCCGCCCCCGGGATCGCCTGGTTGTCGTGCACCAGCACGCCGTCCATGTCGGTCAGCCAGCATTCGATGTCATCGCGCGTGCGCATGGCCTCAGCCTAGGGCTCCCGCGGGCGGTATCCGAGCCTGCGGGGGCAGGTCATAGCGGCGTCTGAGGGGCGGCCAGGCTACCCGGGCGCGAAGGAGTGCTCAAGAGTGGAGGGGGCACCTCACGCAGCGCACTAGGGTCGTACGCGTGAGCGCTCGCGAGGCGGATTGGAATCCGCACCGGCTGCCGGACCTGACGGGCCGGACCTACCTGGTGACGGGCTCCAACGCGGGTCTCGGCTACTTCGCCAGCGAGCAGCTCGTGAACGCCGGAGCGCGCGTGATCATGACCGGGCGCAACCCCAACCGGCTCGCCGCTGCCCGCGCCGCGGTGTCGGCACGCCTGCCGCACGCGACCGGAACCGCCGAGACGCTCCTGCTGGACACGAGCAACCTCGGCTCGGTGCGCGCGGCGGCCGCCACCGTCCGTCAGCGCGGACGCCTCGACGGCCTGCTGCTGAACGCGGGGATCGTGCATCCGCCCGCTCAGCGCGAGACCACGCGAGACGGCAACGAGCTCGTGCTCGCCACGAATGCGCTCGGCCACTTCGCCCTGGCAGGCGCGCTGCTGACGACGCTCGCCGCACGTCGCGGCCGGATGGTGTGGCTCGGCAGCATGTCGACCTCGATCTCGAAGTACGACCCCACCGATCCGCAGCTCGTCGAGCGCTACTCGCCGTGGCGCGCATACGTGCAGTCCAAGGCCGTCACCACGGTCGTCGGCCTCGAGGCGGACCGGCGCCTGCGCGATGCCCGCGTTCCCGTGACGAGCGTGATCGCCCACCCCGGCTACTCCACGAGTGGTCGCACCGTCGGCATCCGCGGGGTCAACGAGCCCTCGCGCTGGGGTCGGTTCCTCGACAACCTGCAGGCCCCCATCACACAGTCCAAAGAGCACGGCGCGTGGCCGCTGGTTCGCGCCCTCGTCGACCCCGACGTGGAGGGCGGGCAGATGTGGGGCCCCGGCCGCGTCGTCGCCGGCCCGCCCCGAGCCGCGCAGCCGACGGCGTTCCTGCGGGAGCCGGCGATCGGTGAGCGGCTGTGGCTCATGTGCGAGGCGGCCACGCGGATGCGGTGGCCCTTCGAGGCAGCCCGGCGCTGAGCGCGGCGGGCGCCGCATCCGATCGCGTCAGGCGGAGAGCCAGATCGCGTCGTGCGCCGCGGCAGGGATGCTGATCTCTGCGCCGTCCACGCGGACGCGGAGTTCTGGAGCGGGCTCGAGCACCTCCACGCGGTGGTCGACGTCCAGGCCGCGGCGTTCGAGCTCGCGCAGCAGGTCGGGGTCGCGGTCGCTGACCCGCAGGACGCGGCCCACGTGCCCCGCCTGCGCGTCGGCGAGCAGCACGAACGGCACGCGCTCGACCTGGCCCAGCGCGTCGGGGATGGCGTCGCCGTGGGGATCGAAGCGCGGCCGTCCGAGACGTTCGTCGATCCGATCGAGCAGTCGGTCGCTGAGCGCGTGCTCGAGGATCTCGGCCTCGTCGTGCACCTCGTCCCAGGTGTAGCCGTACTCGCGCACGAGCCACGTCTCGACGAGGCGGTGGCGACGGACGATCGCCGCCGCGCGCGCGAGGCCCTTCTCGGTCAGCGTGATCGGGCCGTACCGGCGGTGGCTCACGAGCCCCGCCGCGGCGAGCTTCTGCACCATCTCGGTGACGCTCGACGGCGCGAGCCCCAGCTGCTGCGCGAGCTGCGACGGCGTGATCCGCTCGTCCTGCCATTCCGTGTGCTGGTACACGACCTTCAGGTAGTCGTCGACGGCTGCGGATGTGGGCACCCCGTCAGGCTACCCGCCCGTGATCACGAGCCAGATGAGCAGCGCGTTGAGAGCGACGAGGAACACGGATGCGGCCGCTCCGGCGATGGTCGTCGCGATCCGGTTGCGGTACCGGCCGAGCAGACCGCGCTGCGCCGTCAGCCAGACGAGGGGGATGAGGGCGAACGGGATGCCGAAGGAGAGGACGACCTGGCTGAGCACGAGGGCGAGCGTCGGGTCGAGGCCGAGTCCCAGGATCACCAGGGCCGGGATGATGGTGACGAGCCGCCGAGCCAGCAGCGGCACGCGCACGTGCAGCAGCCCCTTCATGATCTCGGAGCCGGCGTAGGCGCCGACCGAGCTGGAGGCCAGTCCGCTGGCGAGCAGGCCGACGGCGAAGAGGGTGGCGATGACGGGTCCGAGTCCCGCCGACAGGGCCGCGTACGCGCCCTCGAGAGAGTCGGTGCCGGGAACCCCGGCGAGGCTGGATGCGGCGAGCAGCAGCATGACGAGGTTCGTCGTGCCGGCGACGGCCATGGCGATCGTGACGTCCCACCGCGTGGCGCGCAGGAGGCGACGCTCGCGATCGGCGGGTGCGGCGTCCGTCAGCGGGAAGCGGTCGCGCGCCAGCGAGGAGTGCGCGTAGATCGCGTGCGGCATGACGGTCGCGCCCAGGATGGATGCGGCGAGCAGCACCGAGTCGGTGCCCTCGAAGCGCGGCACCAGGCCCTGCACCAGGCCGCCCGCATCCGGCGGCGAGAAGATGATCCCGGTGCAGAAGCCGATCACGATGACGATGAGCATCGTGATGACGACGGTCTCGAACGCGCGGGCGCCGCGCCGCGACTGCACCGTCAGCACGGCCATCGACACGACGCCGGTGATGACGCCGCCCCACAGGAGGGGAATGCCGAAGAGGAGGTTGAGCGCGACCGCGCCGCCGATCACCTCCGCCACATCCGTCGCCATCGCCACGAGCTCGGCCTGCAGCCAGTACAGCCGCCGGGCCCACGGGCGGCGGATGCGGTGGCCGAGGAGGTCGGGCAGGCTCTGGCCGGTGACGATCCCGAGCTTCGCGGACAGGTACTGGATCAGCCACGCCATGAGGTTGCCGAGCACGACGACCCACACGAGCAGGTAGCCGAACGTCGCGCCGGCGGTCATGTTCGCGGCGACGTTCCCCGGGTCGAGGTAGGCCACCCCGGCGACGAGCGCCGGCCCCAGCATCCACGCCATCCGACGCGCAGGCGCCTGGACGGGCGCGAGGGTCAGTGTTTTCGGCATGCCGAAACCGTATCTCATTTTTCGGGCTGCCGAAAAGGGCTGTTCCGCGGGGTGAGAAGCGAGCGCGGGCGCGGCTAGCCTGGGTGGATGACGGATGCGGGCGAGCCGGAGGACACCACCGCGGACACCGCTCCCGAGCACGGCGTCGGGCCCTGGGAGGGCCCGTGGCCCGACGAGGCGCACCTCGATCCCCACCTGCTCGCCACGGGGGATCGCCGCAACGTGATCGATCGCTACCGCTACTGGCGGATGGAGGCCATCGTCGCCGATCTCGACGCGCATCGGCACGGCTTCCACGTGGCGATCGAGAACTGGCAGCACGACATGAACATCGGCTCGATCGTCCGCAGCGCCAACGCCTTCGCCGCCGCGGAAGTGCACATCATCGGTCGCCGCCGCTGGAACAAGCGCGGCGCCATGGTCACCGATCGCTATCAGCACGTGCGCCATCACGACGACGTCGCAGCGTTCGCGGAATGGGCGGCGGCCGAGCATCTCCCCGTCATCGCCGTCGACAACGTGCCCGGCTCCGTCCCCGTGCAGGATGCGGAGCTCCCCGAGCGCTGCGTGCTCGTGTTCGGTCAGGAGGGGCCGGGGCTCTCGCCGGAGGCGGTGGCGGCCGCATCCGGGGTCGTCGAGATCTCGCAGTACGGGTCGACGCGCTCGATCAACGCCGCAGCTGCCGCCGCTGTCGTGATGTACGAGTGGTGTCGTCGCTGGGCGCGCTGAGGCGCATACGCTCCCGCAACATCGTGTGACGTGGACTGTTCCTCCCGAACCCCGGAGGACACATGCCGCACACGCGCATCTCACCGGCCCGCCTCGCCGCCGCCGTCGCGGCCGTCGCGGGCGTGGCACTGCTGACCCTCGCTCCCTGGGCCATCGTCCATCCGCTGCGGGGACGCGTCGTCTGGCTGCTGCAGGATCTCGCCGAGCCCGTCCTGATGTGGCTTCCGGGCGGGCCGGATCAGGTGCTCAACACCCTGTTGTTCATCCCCGTGGGCGCGACCCTCGCGCTGCTGCTGCCCCGCCGGGCGTGGCCCGTCGGGATCATCGCCGGATTCGCGCTGTCGGCGCTCGTGGAGATCGCGCAGGAGGCGATCCCCGGCCGTGTGCCGGATCCCGGCGACGTGCTGTGGAACACCTGCGGGGGCGCGATCGGTGTGATCGTGGTGACGCTCGTCCGCGCGGCCGGAGCGGCTCAGCGCGGCAGGTGAACCGTGATCTGCAGCCCGCCGGTGGGTCGCGCCGCCACGGCCAGCGTCGCCCCGTGCGCGCGCACGATCGAGGCGACGATCGCGAGTCCCAGACCCGCCCCGGAACGGCCGTGTGCCCCGCGGGTGCGGCCGGCGCCGCGTACGAAGGGCTCGGTGAGGGTCGCGGCGACCTCGGGGGTCAGCTGCTCGCCGCCGTTCTCGACGATCAGCGTGCCCTCGCGCACGCGCACCAGCATCCATCCGTCGTCGACGTTGTGCACGACGGCGTTGCGCAGGAGGTTGGCGGCGAGTCTCAGCAGGAGTGCCTCATCGGCGGTGACGACGGACGCCCGAAGGTCGGTGTCGACGCGGATGCGGGCGGCGTCCGCATCCGGGCGGACATCCGCGAGCGCCGTCTCGACGACCGCCGCCAGGTCCACCCGCTGCAGGGCGAGGGGCGTGCCGCGGCCCACCCGCGCGAGCGCGAGCAGCGCCTCCGTCGCCTCGATCGCACGGTCGTTCGTCGCGCCGATGCGGGCGAGAGTCGTGTCGATGTCGCGTCCGGCGGGATCCGCCTGCGCCACCTCGACGAGCGTGCGGATGACGGCGTGCGGGGTGCGCAGTTCGTGTGACGCGTTCGCGGCGAACCGGCGCTCCTCGTCGAGGGTGCGCTCGATACGGTCGAGCATCGCGTCAAGGGTGTCGGCGAGCTCGGTCAGCTCGTCGCGGCGTCCGGGCAGCGCGACTCGGTGGTCGAGGCGGCCGTCGCGCACGAGAGCGACCGCATCCGTCATGCGCTTGAGCGGACGCAGCACGATCCCGGCGAGGATCCAGCCGCCGACGAGGCCGAACAGCACGAGCGCGATGATCGCCCAGACGGCGTACCGCGTGAAGACCTCGAGCAGGTCGGCGCGGTTCGGCGCCCAGTCACCGTCCATGCCGAACAGGGCGCCCTGGGGCACGAAGCGCAGCACGAGAAGCCCGACGGCCACCAATGCGCCGCCGGCGACGATGAGGAAGCCCGCGTAGCTGAGCGCGAGCTTCAGGCGCATCGAGACCCCGACGCCGCGGGGCGTCACGGCAGCATCCGGTAACCGACGCCGGGCACCGTCTCGATGACCCACGGTTCGCCCAGACGCTTGCGCAGCGTGGAGATCGTGATCCGCACGGCGTTCGTGAACGGGTCCGCGTTCTCGTCCCACGCCCGCTCCAGCAGGTCCTCCGCGCTGACGACACCGCCCTCGGCGCTCATCAGCACGTCGAGCACCGCGAACTGCTTGCGGGTGAGGGCGACGTAGCGTCCGTCGCGGAACACCTCGCGCCGGAACCGATCCAACGTCACGCCCGCGCGCTCGGCCGTGGGAGGCGCTCCCGCGGCCGGACGGCGCCCCAGCGCACGCAACCGCAGCACAAGCTCGCGCAGGGCGAACGGTTTGGTGAGGTAATCGTCCGCGCCGCTCGCGAAGCCCGTCTCCTTGTCGTCGAGTCGGTCGGCGGCGGTGAGCATGAGGATGCGCGGAGCCGCGGCTTCGGCCGTGAGACGACGGGCGATCTCGTCGCCGTTGGGTCCGGGGATGTCACGGTCGAGCACGACGACGTCGTAGGCGTTGACCGCGAGCTGCTCGAGCGCCGTGTCGCCGTCGCCGGCGACATCCGCGGCGATCGCCTCGAGACGCAGCCCGTCGCGGATCGCTTCGGCGAGGAACAATTCGTCCTCGACGATCAGCACGCGCATGCGGCGAGTCTAGGTGGGAGCACATATCGCGGACATATCCGATTGTGCTGACGCTGTGATAACACGACGACCCGTGGGATGTGGGCATGCACAGTTCCGTCGCACCCGCATCCGTCATCGCTCCGGCGCGGTCCCACCGGCTCGTGTTCGCCGTCCTCGCTCTGGTGGCCGCGATCCTGCTCGCCGCGCTCGCCGGCGTGTGGTTGCGTGCCGTGCTCACCACGGACGGGTCGTTTGCGCCCGACGAGGCGAGCGGCCTCATCCGGGGCGACCAGACCGTCACCGTCGCCGACGACCACCTGCCCGCCATCGCCGGGCTCGACGCGGGGCTGCGCGATGCGATGCGCGCCGCGACGGCCGACGCGGCGGGTGACGGAGTGGCGCTGCTGATCTCCAGCGGATGGCGCAGTGAGGCCTACCAGCGGTGGCTGCTGGGCGATGCCATCCGTTATTACGGCGACGAGGCGACCGCGCGTCGGTTCGTGGCGACCCCGGAGGCCTCGCAACATGTGACGGGTGACGCCGTCGACATCGGGCCCCTCGAGGCGCAGCTCTGGCTCGGGGAGCACGGCGCCGCGTACGGCCTGTGCCAGACCTACGCCAACGAACGCTGGCACTTCGAGTTGGCGACCACTCCCGGCGGCACCTGCCCCGACATGCGCGCGGATGCCACATCCTGACGTGGGGGGCATGACGGTGCAGGTGCCGCCCGGGTTCGACGCGCCCGCCTGGTGCGCGGGCGCGCTGGCTCCGTTGGGGCGGGATGCCTCGCCGCCGAGCGAGCATCCGATCGCCGAACGAGCACCCGATCCGATGCTCGCTCGATGATCGGATGCTCATTCGGTGAGAATCGCCCGTTGCGAGAGAGGTGTGCATCTGCTCCAGTGAGCCTGGATCTCGCTGACTGGGGGTGAGGTCGGTTCTCACTTCTGGGGGAGTGCGATGGCGAACGAAGCAGGATGGTTTCCCGACCCGACGAACGGGAATCAGTGGCGCTGGTGGGACGGCCGGCAGTGGACGGACCATGTGGCGCCCGCGGCGAGGCCGGCAGCACCGAAGCAGGATGCCGGCAGGTCCTGGCTCGGGGTGCCGGTGTGGGGCTGGGTGCTCATCGCCGCCGCCGTCGTGACGCTGACGGTCTTCGTGCCGTGGCTGGTCGCGCTGGGTGCGCTGAGCATCCTCGTGACCGGGATCGTCGCCGTCTCAGCCGGGACGCCCACGTGGTTGCGGCTGCGCACACGCAGCATGGCCGTCGCTGTGACAGGCGGCGCAGCCGTGCTCGTTCTCGTGACGGGGACGGTGGCGGCGGCCACCGGCGCGGGTCGTTCCGTCGAGGTCAGCACGGTCGGAGCCGCCTCGTCGGCCAGTCCGACGCCCGGGCACACGACGACCCGTGTACCGAGCCCGACTCCCACCCCGGTCACGACGACGCGCGAGGAGACCGTGACGGAGGCCATCCCCTTCGAGCGGACGACGGCGGAGGACCCATCGCTGACCCGTGGCGAGACGAGGGTGTCGGTGGCAGGAGCCGCTGGCGAACTCACCCGCACGTTCCGCGTGACCCTCGTCGACGGTGTCGAAGTGAAGCGCGAGCAGATCGCAGAGACGGTGACGCGCGCCCCGGTCACCGAGGTGACGGTGGTCGGCACGTACGATCCGCCGGCTGCAGCGCCGGCCCCGGCGGCCCCTGCCCCCGCGCAGGGCGACTGCGACCCGAACTACGCGGACGGATGCGTCCCGATCGCCTCCGACGTGGACTGTGCGGGCGGCAGCGGCAACGGGCCCGCATACTTCTCCGGAACGGCGCGGGTCGTCGGATCGGACATCTACGACCTCGACCGTGACGGCGACGGGATCGCCTGCGACTCCTGAGCCCGCATCCCGAGTCCTCGGACGGGCCGGGTGCCCGCATCCGGTCTCGTCGTCTGCGTGTCTCAGTTGTGCAGGCATGCCGCTCTCTTCGCGTGCATGTGTGAGACACGCAGTGGTGGGTCGGACGTGCGTGTCTCACTTGTGCACGGATAGGCCCGCGCGAGGGTGGACGTCTGAGACACGCAGGGCACCGGAGCCCGGGCGACGCAGGGCACCGAAGCCCGGGCGAGGTAGGGCTCCGGTGCCCGGGCGACGCACGGCGCCGCTGCGGGGATGCCGGAACACCCGCAGCGCGGGCTCAGGCGGGGATGCGCATCCAGGCGCCGGTGCGCACGCGCCAGCCGAGGGTGAACGCGCGCGCCAGCATGTAGACCCCGAAGAACGCGACGGCGAGCCAGGCCAGGCCCGCAGCTCCCGCCGCGCCGACCCACAGCACCACGAGCAGCGCGGGCACGAACGGCACCAGGTTGGCGAGTCCCGCGAGGGCGAGGTACTTGCCGTCACCGGCGCCGATGAGCACGCCGTCGAGCACGAACACGACGCCGCAGAGCGGCTGCGCGATGGCGAGCACGATCAGCGCGGGCTGCACGAGCGCGGCGATGGCCGCATCCGAGGTGAAGACGAGACCGATCACGCCCGAGAAGCCGCCGATCAGCGCCCCGACGATCACGCCGAACCACACGCCCCAGGCGACCGTGCGGCCGAGTACGCGGCGTACGAAGGCGGGGTCGTCCTCGCCGAGCCCGCGGCCCACGAGGGCCTGCGCCGCGATCGCGAGTGCGTCCAGGGCGAATGCTGCGGTTGAGAAGATCGTGAACGCCACCTGCCAGCCGGCGAGCTCGGGGGTGCCGAGCGCCGTCGCCACGGCGACCGTCGCCAGGAGGGCTGCGCGCAACGAGACGGTGCGCACGAACATCCAGCCGCCGCTGCGCGCGGCGCCCGACACGCTGTCGCGCCGCGGACGGATGGATGCGTCGTGCCGCCGCGCCAGGCGTCCCACCACCAGCGCGTACACGGCCACCATGCCCCACTGCGCCACGACCGTTCCGACCGCGGAGCCGGCGATGCCCCACCCGAACCCGTAGATGAACAGCCAGTTCAGCCCCGCGTTCGCCGTGAAGCCGGCGCCCGCGATCCAGAGCGGTGTCACGGTGTCCTGCATCCCCCGCAGCAGACCCGTCGCCGCGAACACGATCAGCATCGCCGGCAGACCCCACATCGAGATGCCCAGGTAGGCCTCCGCCTCCGCCGCGACGTCGGCGGCGGGCGCGAACAGACCCACCAGCGTGGGGGTCGTGAGGTATCCGGCCACGGCGAGGATGAAGCCGAGGCCCAGGGCCAGCCACATCCCGTCGATTCCCGCCGTCACCGCCGAGCCGTGCTGCCCCGCACCGAAGCGCCGCGCCACCGCGGGGGTCGTCGAATAGGCGAGGAACACCATGAGCCCGACGATCGTCTGCAGCACGGCCGATGCGATGCCGAGGCCTGCGAGCGGCACGACGCCGAGGTGACCGATCATCGCGGCGTCGATGATGAGGAACAGCGGCTCCGCGATGAGCGCACCGAGCGCCGGCACCGCGAGGTTCAGGATCTGTCGATTGAGTGTCGCCGCCACCCCTCGACCCTATTGACCCGCACCGACGCGCCGCATCCGCTCTCCTCTTCCTCCCGCGAGACTGCATCCTCCGCACGAGATCACTGTCATCACCCGTGATCTCGTGCTCGAAATGCCGTCTCGCGGGGTCTACGGGAGGGATGCGGCGGCACGTCGCGGCGGCTGGAGCCGTCACTCAGCGGCGCGGCATATCCTGTGCGCATGACCGACTCCCCCCGTTCCGGTCTCGCGCTCGACGAGCTGAGCAACGAGATCCGCCCGCAGGACGACCTGTTCCGCTACGTCAACGGCGAATGGATCGCCCGGACCGAGATCCCCGAGGACAAGGCGCGCTGGGGCTCGTTCCACCTTCTCGCCGAGCAGGCGGAGAAGGACGTCCGTGCCATCATCCTCGAGTCGCAGGATGCGGAGCCGGGAACCGAGGCGCGCAAGATCGGCGACCTGTACACGAGCTTCATGGACACCGAGCGCATCGCCGAGCGCGGCACCGAGCCGCTCGCCGATCAGCTGGCGCGTGTGGATGCGGTCGGCGATGTCGCCTCGCTCCTCCGGCTCGTGGGGGAGCTGGAGCGCGACGGCGTCGGCGGCATCGTCGAGCTGTACGTCGAGCCCGATCCCGGCAACCCGCAGCGCTACCTGCCCTTCTTCATCCAGGGCGGTCTGTCGATGCCGGACGAGAGCTACTACCGCCTCGACTCCTTCGAGGAGACCCGTCAGGCCCTGCGCCAGCACATCGAGCGCATCCTGACGCTCGCCGACGTCGCGGATGCGGCGGACGCCGCGGAACGCGTGGTGGCGCTGGAGACCGAGCTGGCGTCGCACCACTGGGACAACGTCCGCAGCCGCGACGCCGTGGCGACCTACAACCTCAAGACGTGGGACGAGGTCGTCGCGCTGGCCGGCGTGGACCTCGCGCCTTGGCTCGAGGGCGTCGCCCCGCACCATCCGGATGCGTTCGCCGAGATCGTCGTCTCGCAGCCGAGCTTCATCGAGGCGCTCGGGACGGTGCTCACCGAGCAGCGCCTCGACGACTGGAAGGCGTGGCTGCGCTTCAAGATCGTGCACGCCGCCGCCGCGTTCCTGCCCGAGTCCTTCGTCGACGAGAACTTCTCGTTCTACGGCACCCAGCTCACCGGCGTCCCGGTCAACCGCGAGCGCTGGAAGCGCGCCGTCGGCCTGGTCGAGGCGGCGCTGGGCGAGGTCGTCGGCAAGGTCTACGTCGAGCGGCACTTCCCCCCGGCGGCCAAGACCGCGATGGACGAGCTGGTCGCCAACCTCATCGAGGCGTACCGACGGTCGATCTCACAGCTGGAGTGGATGAGCCCCGAGACCCGCGAGCGGGCGCTCGCCAAACTCGACGCCTTCACGCCGAAGATCGGCTACCCGGTGAAGTGGAAGGACTACTCGGGTCTCGAGCTCGACCCCGCCGACCTCGTCGGCAACGTCCGCCGGGCGCACGTGCACGAGCACGATCGCCAGCTGGGCAAGGTCGGTCAGCCGATCGACCGCGACGAGTGGTACATGACGCCGCAGACGGTCAACGCCTACTACAACCCGCTCATGAACGAGATCGTGTTCCCTGCTGCGATCCTGCAGTATCCGTTCTTCGACGAGACCCGGGATGCGGCCGCGAACTACGGCGGCATCGGCGCGGTCATCGGTCACGAGATCGGGCACGGGTTCGACGACCAGGGAAGCCGCTTCGACGGCGACGGGTCGCTGCGCGACTGGTGGACGGATGCGGACCGCGAGGCCTTCGAGCAGCGCACGAAGAACCTCATCGCCCAGTACGACGCTCTCGTTCCGCAGGGGCTGCCGGAGGAGAACCACGTCAACGGAGCGCTCACGATCGGTGAGAACATCGGCGATCTCGGCGGTCTCGGCATCGCGATCCGTGCGTACCGGCTGTCGCTGGGGGACGCGGAGGATCCGGTCATCGACGGGATGACCGGCATCCAGCGACTCCTGCTCAGCTGGGCGCAGATCTGGCAGCAGAAGAGCCGTGACGCGGAGGCGGTCCGTCTGCTGACGATCGATCCGCATTCGCCGAACGAGTTCCGCTGCAACCAGATCGTGCGCAACATCGATGCGTTCTACGAGGCGTTCGATGTCACCGAGGGCGACGCGCTGTGGCTCGACGCCGACCAGCGCGTCACCATCTGGTAACTGAGCCGTGACCCGCCGGGCGTAGTCTCGCCCGCATCCCCGATGCCCGAACCGGTAGGAAGGACCTGCGCCGTGCCCAGCTCCCCCGAGGCCTCTCGCGGAACGGAATCGGCGCCGCCCTCGCGGCGGGGAGCGAAGCGCCTTCCGCGTCGCGCCGCCGCGGGACGGCGTTCGTTCACCTCGACCCTGAAGGCTCTGGACGCGCTCGCCGCATCGGGGGCGCAGGTCTCGGTGCGCATCGACGACCTCGACCTCGGTTCGGCGGTGCTCGCCGGCGACGACTTCCGCAGCCTTCCGATCGCGGGGCTCGGGGTGGTGCCCCTCCTCGTGGAGACCGCCGCGCAGTTCGAGGCGGGCACGCTGAACCCGCTGGAGATCATCGACCGGGCGGGCATCGAACCCGTTGCCGTATCGGGTGTCTGGCAGCACCTGAAGGCGCCCGCGCTGCCGCTCATCGATGTGGCGCTGCTCGCGGCGTCGTCGGGCGATGCCCTCGCCGCGAACGCGCTGATGTCGCGGGTGGGGCTTCCCGCGGTGCGCGCTCGCGTCGAGCAGCTCGGGCTCACCCGATCCGCGCTCATGGACAGCTTCCGCGATACGCGCGGCCCCGACGATGCGCCGCACGTGGCGCTGGGTGCGGCCCGCGAGTACGCCCACCTCTTCGCCGAGCTCGTGAACAGCACGGCGGTCAGCGCCGGGGTCAGCGCGCAGGTCGCCGAGTGGCTGAGCCACGGCCATGACCTTTCGCTCGTGGCCGCCGCCACCGGGCTCGATCCGTTCGCGCACGACAACGACGAGCACGGACTGCTGTTCGTCAACAAGACCGGGCGGGCATCCGGCATCCGCACCGAGGCGGGTGTGCTCGCCGGACCCCGTGCCGGCGTGGCCTACGCGCTGTTCGTGTGCTTCGACGACCTCTCCATCGCGCACCGGCTGCGGGTGCACGACGCCTTCCGTGTGCTCGGCGTGGAGCTCATGGAGTACGTGTACTGACCCTCACGCGCGCAGGCGTGCCCGACGTGCGACGAAGGTCGCGAGGATTCCCACGCCCAGCAACCCGAGGCCTCCGAACGCGAAGGGAAGCGGGTCGACGCCGCTGTGGGCGAGTTCGGTGACCCCCGGCGTGGACACGGGCGTCGGCGTGGGGCTGCCCGGCAGCGGAGCGAGGGTCCACTCTGCGGTGAGGGTCAGATCACCCGTGAGAGGCGTCGCGAAGTCGTACGCGGCGCCCGCGGCGCGCCATCCGCTGAAGGTGAAGCCGTCGCGGACGGGATCGGCGGGACGCGTCACGGTGGCTCCCGCATCCAGCACGACCGATTGGGCGCCGATGGCGTCACCGCCGGCGGTGTCGAAGTCGACGGTGGCCACCGCGGTGGTGGGCAGGTCGTTCCACGTCGGCTCGGTGTAGCCCCCCGTGAAGCGGGCCTCGCCGAATCGCCACGGGTACAGGGCAGTGGCCGGCGGCGTGACCGCGATCGTGCCGAAGGTGGTGGGCGGCGGACCGAGCAGCTCGAGGACCGCGAGCGGATTGTCGCCGAAGGGTGCGAAGCCCAGGCTCGTGACGGTGGAGGGCAGCGTCACCCGCTCGAGCTGGTTCTGCGAGAACGCGAAGCTGCCGATGCTGGTGAGTCCCTCGTTGAGCGTGACGCTGCCGATCGGGTTGAGCGCGAACGCCTGATCGCCGACGGTGCGCACGGAGGCGGGGAGCGTCAGCGAGGTGAGGGCGTTGCTCTGGAAGGCCGCGAACCCGATGTCCGTGAGGGAATCGGGCAGGCTCAGCGAGGTCAGTGCCGTACCGCCGGTGCGGTCGAACGCGCTGTCCCCCACGGCGGTGACCGTGTAGGTGACGGCGTCGACCGTGATCTGCCGCGGGATGACGACGGCGGAGGTGGGGCTCGGCTGCCCGGTGACCGTGGCGGTGTCGGCTCCCAGCGCATAGGTCAAGCCGTCGACCTCGGTGTCGGCGGCGGATGCGGAGGGCGCCGCGGAGAGCAGCAGTGCGGCGGCGAGGGCGCCGGCACCCACTCCCTGGAGTGCGCGCTGGAGGCGCCGGGAAGCGGGGCGTCGTGTGTCGGGCATGGCCGGACGCTATCGGCGCGGAGGCCTGAGGACGACGATCGCTGACTCGCCCTCACTTCCGGCGGCCTCGACGGCGACCGCCGCCTCGTGACCACGCGAATCGCGGGATGCGCGCTGCGAGAATGGGGCGGTGAGCGACACCCGACAGGCGCCGACCGTGAGCATCGGACGCAAGCGGTCGCCGGCGCATCAGATCCTCACCCTCTTCGGGGACTACTGGTGGGGGGTGGACGCGCCGATGCCGACCGGTGCGTTGCTGGCCGCGATGGCGGATCTCGGAGTGAAGGCGCCCGCGACGCGGGCGAGCTTGACGCGGCTGACCGACCGTGACCTTCTCATCCTGAGCAAGTCGGGGAGGCGCACGAGTCACGCCCTCACCGATCGCGGCGCGTCGGTGCTGGCCGACGAAGCTCAGTGGCTCCAGCGTTTCGGCCGGGAGGATCCGGCGTGGGACGGTCTGTGGAGCGCCGTGCTCTTCTCGATCCCCGAGAAGGAGCGCCCTCTGCGTCATGCCGCCCGCACCCGGCTGCGCTGGCTGGGGTACGCCCCCCTTTACGACGGCGTGTGGATCTCGCCCTTCGATTCCGTCGACGCTGCGGTGGACGCCCTGGGCCGGCTCGGGGTCGGGCAGGTCTCCACCTTCCGGGGCGTGCTGGCCACAGCGCCGGGCGACAGTCCGACGCGCGCGTGGGACCTGTCCGAGGTGGAGGGGGACTACGCCGAGTTCCTCACGCGGGTCGGCGACGGCGGGCGGGAGCTCGCGCCCGCGGCGGCACTCGAGCGGCGTACCTCGCTCATGCTGGCCTGGCAATCGTTCCGTCATGCGGAACCCGGTCATCCGATGCGCCTCATGCCCGCGGCGTGGCCGCGCGAACGCGCACGCGAGGCCTTCGTCGCCGTGTACGACGCGCTCGGACCTGCGGCGGAGGAACGGATGCGGGAACACGTCGCGGCCATCGAGCCGGCGCTGGCTCGTATGGTCCGCCCGCAGCGGCTTTCCTGAGTGCGCCTTATGTAAAGATTCATTGACGCTCGTAACAATTACTTCTACTCTCATCCCCGAGGGGGCGCAACGAGGCATCCCCATGACGATGACGTCACATCGGAGGATCTTGCATGCTCAGACATCGACGACCTCGCGCGAGGATGCTCGCGTCCGCCGCTGCCGCGATCGGAGTGGTGGCGGCGCTCGCCGTTCCGCTCGGATCGGCCGCCGCCGCGGACGACCTCTCGCTCACCGTGCTCTCCGGTCGCGCGGACACCGTGACAGGAGGCGACGCGCTCATCGCGGTGGACGGCGCGGACGAGGCCACGGTCGTGACCGCGGACGGGCGTGACGTCACCGCCTCCTTCACCGCCGTGAACGGACGTCTCATCGGACTCGTCGAGGATCTGCCCCTGGGGACGAGCGAGGTGACGGCGCGATCGGCCTCGAACTCCGAGACTCTCGAGATCCAGAACCATCCCGCCTACGGCCCGGTCTTCTCCGGTCCCCAGCATCCGATGTACTGCACCGCAGCCGGGGCGCCGTGGAACCTCGGGCCCACGGACGAGAACTGTCACGTCGCAGAGGCGCGCGTCAGCTTCCGTTACCGCACCACGGGCGGAGCCTGGGCCGACTATCCCACCGACGGTTCCACGCCCGGCGACGTCGCCACCGCGACCGTCGAGGGTCGCACCGTCCCCTATGTCGTTCGGCTCGAGCGCGGCACCATCAACCGTGCGGTCTACGAGACGGCGATGCTCGCCGGGCCCGCCGACCCCACGCCCACGTATGCCGCGCGTGCGGCCGGCTGGAACGGAAAGCTCGCCTACACCTTCGGCGGCGCCTGCGGCGTGGGCTATTGGCAGGGCTCGAGCACGGGCGGCGTCGAAAACGACATGCTGCTCTCGCGCGGCTACATCGTCGCCTCGGCGACCTTCAACGTGTTCGCGCAGAACTGCAACGACGTCACGAGCGCGGAGACCGCGATGATGGTCAAGGAACACGTGATCGAGCAGGTGGGGCCCGTCACCTACACGATCGGTTCGGGCGGTTCGGCCGGCACCATGCAGCAACTCCTGCTGGCCAACAACTACCCCGGCATCATCGACGGCGTCATGGGAGACATCGGTTACCCGGACGAGCGCACGACGACCGTCGCCGGACACGACTGCACCAATCTGCTCGGATTCTGGAGCTCGCCGGCCGGGGCCGGATGGACCGACGCGCAGAAGCTCGCCGTCACAGGTCACGCGCAGCTGTTCACCTGCACCGGCTTCACCTGGTTCACCGGTGTCGACAACCCGCGCGCCGGCTGCAACGCCGCCGTTCCGGTCGGCGACCGCTGGTCGGAGGCCAACCCCGACGGACTGCGGTGCACGATCGCCGACATGGTGCAGAACGTCTACGGCGTCGACGACCAGGGTCGCGGGCTGCGCGTCCTCCCGGACAACGTGGGGGTGCAGTACGGTCTGGCCGCTCTCCAGTCGGGCGCGATCTCGCCCGAGCAGTTCGTCACCCTCAACGAGAACGCCGGCGGGATGGATGTGGATGGCACGCGCACCGCGGCGCGGTCCGAGGCGAGCGTCGAGGCCATCGAGCAGGCATACCGCACGGGCCGCATCAACCTCATGACCGGCGGGCTCGCCTACACGCCGGTGATCGAGATGCGTCGCTACACCGATCCGACGGGCGACTTCCACGAGCGGTACCGCTCCGCGATCATCCGTGAGCGGATGCTCGACGCCTACGGCAACGCGGACACCCACGTCAGCTGGACGAGCAAGGACGCGGGGTATGCGAGCGCGATGTACACCGCGGGTCTCGACAAGCTGGAGGAGTGGCTGGACAACATCGTCGCGATGGGCGGCTTCGGCGACCGGGCGCGGACGGTCGCCGCGCGTCCGGCCGGTCTCGGGGACGGGTGCTACACCGATGACGGATTCGTCTCGGAGCAGCTCGACTACGAGAACACGCAGAGCACCTGCAACCAGTTGTTCCCCTACCACTCGGAGCCTCGCTACGTCGCGGGGGAATCCCTCTCCCGCGACGTCCTGAAGTGCCAGCTGGCGGAGCCGGTGCGCGCGGACTATCCCGTCATGTCCGACGGGCAGTGGGAGCGGCTGACCGCCGCCTTCCCCACGGGTGTCTGCGACTGGTCGAAGCCCAGCCAGGGCCGGGTGGACTACGCCGGCGTCTGGCAGAGTTTCGACACGCAGCCGGATGCGGCCCTCGAGCCGCCCGTGATCGCGGGAGAGGCCCGCGTGGGCGCCGAGCTCTCGGTGTCGGCGGAGACCTCGACGCCGGGCGCGACGCTCGACTACCAGTGGTTCGCCGACGGCGTCGCGATCGAGGGCGCCGTGTCGGCCTCGTTCACGCCCGAGGCGGAGCTCGAGGGCGCGGCGCTCACGGTGCGTGTGTCGGTGGTCGCCGAGGGCTACCAGCCTGCATCCCGTGTCTCCGCCGCGACCGCCCCGGTGGCCGCGGCGCCGTCTCCCTCGACCCCGCCGTCGCCGTCGCCGTCGCCGAGCGCGTCGGTGTGGGCGACGGTCGACGTGGGTGATGGTCGATTCGAGCAGGGCGGCACCCTCGTCGCGCGGGTCGCGGGGCTCACGCCGGGTCAGCGCATCGCCGCCGAGATCCGCAGCGAGCCGTATGTGCTGGCGGGGATTCCCGCCGCGGATGCGGAGGGTCGCATCACGATCCGTGCGACGATCCCGGCGAGCATCCCCGCGGGTGCGCACACGCTCGTGATCGCCTCGGGCGATCTCGAACCGCTGCGCGTGCCCATCACGATCGTTCCCGCGGGCGCCTTGGCCGCCACCGGCGGGACGGTTCCGTGGGAGCTTCTCGCTCTGGGCGCGGGGGTCCTGGTGCTCGGCGCCGGCGCCGTCGTGGTCGCGCGACGTCGCGGCGGCCAGACGCGCTCCTGATCGGATGCGGGGAGGTGCTCGACACCTCCCCGCATCCGCTGCGCCGCGATCGACGTCACCGGGGTTAACTCAGGCCGGTCCTCCGCCCGCACGCATGGCCGGGTCGGTAGCATCGCGACGTGAGCACTTCAGCGCCGTTCCGTGCCGACATCGTCGGAAGCTTCCTCCGCCCGCCGGGCCTCGCCGCCGCCCGTCGACGTCACGCGTCGGGCGAGTTGACGGATGCCGAGCTGAGCGCCGTCGAGGACGCGGAGATCGTCGACCTCGTCGACCGTCAGCGCGCCGCGGGCCTGAAGGTCGCCAGCGACGGCGAGTTCCGTCGCTCGTGGTGGCACTTCGACTTCTTCGGGATGCTCGGCGGTGTCGACATCGTGGAGCTCGATCACGGCATCCAGTTCCAGGGCGTGCAGACCAAGCCGCGAGGCATCGAGATCACGGGACCCATCAGGTTCGACGAGTCGCACCCTTTCCTCGCTCATTACCGCTCGCTGGCTGCGATCGCCGAGGGCACCGGTCTGCTGCCGAAGTTCACGATTCCCGCGCCGACCGTGCTCGACTTCCGGCTCGAGCCGGGCCACATCGATGGCGCCGTCTACGACGGACGCGAGGCGATCGTCGACGATCTCGTCGCCGCCTATCGCGACGCGCTGGACGCGTTCTATGCGGCGGGCGCGCGGTACCTGCAGTTCGACGACACCGCGTGGGCCTACCTGTGCTCGGAGGCGGAGCTCGAGAAGGCCCGCGCGCGCGGGATCGACACCGACGGCATCGCCGAGCGCTACGCCGACCTGCTCAACCGCATCCTGGACGACAAGCCCGCCGACCTCACCGTCACCACCCACGTCTGTCGCGGCAACTTCCGCTCCACCTGGATCTCGTCCGGCGGGTACGAGCCGGTCGCCGAGCAGCTGCTCGGCAACACCGCGTACGACGGGTACTTCCTCGAGTACGACTCGGAGCGCGCGGGCGGGTTCGAGCCGCTGCGGTTCCTGCCCGAGGGTGACAAGCGCGTCGTGCTGGGCCTGGTGACCACCAAGACCGGAGAGCTCGAGAGTGCCGACGGCATCCGTCGCCGCATCGACGAGGCCGCAGCCTTCGCCCCGCTCGATCAGCTCGCTCTGAGCCCGCAGTGCGGGTTCGCCTCCACGGAGGAGGGCAACGAGCTCACCGAGGATCAGCAGTGGGCGAAGGTGCGTGCCGTCGTCGACATCGCCGCATCCGTCTGGGGCTGAGCCCGCTCAGCGCTTCTGCGGCGCGGGGATCGGTTCGCCCTTCATCGCCGCCTCGTCGATCTCGGCCTGGTTCGCCAGGAACGGCGTGCCGTGCGTGTGGAAGGTCGGCACCGTCTTCGCCCCCCAGGCCTGGCCCTTGGCCCGCTCGGCCTGCGACCACTCCACGACCGGCCAGTCCGGATCGAGGATGAGGCGCGCGCCGGCGTTGGCGAGCTCGATGCGGTTTCCGCCCGGCTCCCAGACGTAGATGAAGAATGTCTGGTTGATGGCGTGCTTGTACGGCCCGAACTCGATGTGCACGCCGTTCTCGAGGAAGATGTCGGCGGCCTTGAGGATGTCCTCGCGGGTGTCGGGGGCGAGCGCGAAATGGTGGAACCGACCGTGCTCGCCGGTCCAGTCCTCGCTGTAGACCACGTCGTACGACTTCTGCTGGAACCGGAACCACCAGGCCGCGTACCCGCCGCCGTCCAACCGCACCCGCTCGGACTCGCGGGCGCCCATGACGTCGCGCCAGAACTCGCCCGCCTTCGTCACGTCGCTGGCCAAGTAGTTGATGTGGTCCATGCGGCGGGCGTTCACGCCGCGTCCGGGGAACGCGGACGCCTGGTTCTTCAGCGCCGGGCGATCCTCGTCGTCGGGCACGTAGTGCTCGGTCTCGTAGTAGATGCCCATGAGGTGGCCGTCCGGATCCTCGAACTCGTACGAGCGGCCGACGCCGACCTCGGGCTCGCGCCAGCCGTGGCCGAGACCGGCCGCTTCGATGGCCGCGACGCGACGCTCCAGGGCCTCGGGACTCGTGACGCGGAAGAGGGTTCGACCCACCCCGTTCGTGTCGGAAGCGGTGAGCTTGAGCGTGTACAGCTGGTACTCGTCCCAGCAGCGCAGGTAAGCGGAGTCGCCGATGCGGGCGACCTCCCGCATCGCGAGCAGGTCGCGGAAGAAGTGCAGGCTCTCCTCGAAGACCGGGGTGAACAGCTCGACGCCGCCCAGGTGTGCGAGGTCGAAGTTGTCGCGCGTTGCCATGGTGTGTCCTCTCTGACGGTCAGCGGCGGGGTCTCGGGAAGACGAGCCCGTCGAAGATCTTTCGTGCGGTGCGGACCGACGACGAACTCGCGCGCCAGCCGGAAGCGGCGTCGCCGGTGACGGCGACGGTGGCGGCGAAGGTGCCGCCGGGGTGTTCGAGCAGCGTCTGCTCGCCGTCGCCGAGCACGGCGAAGGCGGAGCCGACGGCGCCGGGGATGCGGATGCCGGCGGCGACGGATGCGGCCATCAGCACCCCGATCGTGGGATGCACGCGCGCGGGGATGAAGGCCCGAGTGCCCACCGCTCCGCCGTGGCGCGGGGGCGACAGCAGGAACATCTTGGGCACGGTCTGCGCCGAGACGTCGCCCAGTCCGAAGAGCGGGCCTGCGGCCCGGCGGATCGTCTCGATCCGCTCGCGGAGCTCGGTGCGGGACTCCAGCTCTTCCGGGCTCTCGTCTCCGGCGACGTCGAACTCGGCGGCATCCATGAGCACGACCGGCATCCCGTTGTCGACCAGGGTGATGCGGTGGCCCACGATCTCGTCGGTCACCGATCCGGTGGGAAGCAGCGGCTTCTGTCCGCGGGTGGTCAGCGCGATCCGGGCGGCCGTACCGGGCACGCCCGCGATCGCCTCGTCGCCGTCGTACTCGACCCGCCCGTCAGGGGTCGAGAATCGGGCTTCGGCGATATCGCCCGTGTTGAGCAGGCGGATGCGAAGGACGCTCTCGCCCGCATCCGCCGCGACGAGCCCGCGCTCGATCGCGAACGGGCCGACCGCAGCCAGCAGGTTGCCGCACGTCTGCGCATCGGCGACGACAGGCTCGTCCACGCCCACCTGGAGGAAGAGGTAGTCGATGTCGCATCCGGGAGCGCTCGAGCGCTCCACGACGGCCACCTTGGAGGTCAGGGGGTGCGCACCGCCCAGTCCGTCGATCTGTGCCGGATCGGGGCTGCCCATGATCCGCAGCAGCAGGTCATCGCGCTCGGACGGATCGGCGGGGAGGTCCGTCGAGAGGAAGAAGGCGCCCTTGGAGGTGCCGCCGCGCATGAGCAGGCAGCGGATGCCGTCGCGTACCGGATCAGGAGTCGGCATCGCGGCGCTCCGCCTGAGGCATGTAGGCGATGCCGAGCTCGGCGATGACCGGTCGCAGGCCGTTGATGTCCATGGAGCTGGCCCCGGCCTCGTACTTCGCGCGGTTGGTCGCCTCGCGCGCCGCGCGCGAGCGCGCCGCATCGAGAACGGCGGCCGCCCGCATGCGCGGAACGACGGTCACGCCGTCGTCGTCGGCGACCACGATGTCGCCGGGCTCGACCACGACGCCGTCCAGGACGACCGGGACGTTGACCGAGCCCGGGCTGTCACGCAGGCATCCCTGCGCCGAGATGAACCGGCTCCAGGCGGGGAACCCCATCGCGCGCAGTTCGGCGGTGTCGCGCACCCCGGCGGAGGTGACGTACCCGCGTACGCCCTTGACCTGCATCTGCGTGGCCATGAGCTCGCCGATGTGCCCGAACGGGGACGGTCCGGTGGCGACCACGACGATCACGTCGCCGGCGCGAGCCTGCTCGATGGCGACATGCACCATGAGGTTGTCGCCGGGGGCGGTGAGCACCGTGACGGCGCTGCCGGCGATCGCCGATCCCTGCTGGATGGGGCGGATCGCGCTTCCGGCGTACCCGGTGCGGCCGAGCGCTTCGTGGACGGTGGCCGAGCCCAGCGCGGCGAACGCATCGACGAGGTCGGCCTCTTCGCGCGCGATGTCGGTGACGACGACATGCGGGCTCACTCGAGAACTCCCGTGACCTGCGGGAAGTAGCGCATGTACGCCTCACCCATCGTGTCGTGGGCGAGACCCAGGTTCGGGCCCGCGTTGCGCTTGACCTGCACACCGCGGCGCACGGCCAGATCGCTGTAGTAGGACCACATGTGCTTCTGCGCGGGAAGGCACTCCATCGCGGCGCGCTTCTTGTCGAACGCCGCGGTGATGTCGAGCAGCACGTCCGGGACGAAGCCGCACTGCTCGGGCTGGTGGGGCTCGAAGAAGAACACCGGCGGGGCGCCGATGATGGTCTCCTTCGTCGGGAACGAGCCGTCCGAGTTCGCGACACCGATCGCCTGGGCCAGCACCCGCGCCTCGAGGGCCATGTGCGCGGCGGCGGGGTGGTCGCCGTTGTAGGGGTCGTGCAGCGGATGCGTCAGCACGACGGTCGGCTGCACCCGGCGGTAGACATCGACCAGCCGCGCGACGGCCTCGGGGGATTCGCGCAGCGGATAGTCGCCCAGATCGAGGAACTCGATGTCGGCACCGAGCGCGGATGCAGCCGCCTCCGCCTCTGACCGGCGGATCTCCTTGATCTCCGCCAGCGACTTCCCCGCCAGCCATTGACTCGCGGACTCGCCGCGCTCGCCGTAGCTCAGGCAGACGACCGTGGCGCGCTCGCCGCGCATGGTGGCGGCGGCGATCGCGCCTCCGGCCCGCCAGACGAAGTCGCCCGCGTGGGCGCTGACCACGAGTAGCGCCGGGGTGACTGCAGGCATATCCGCTCCTTGGTTCGGCGGCATCGAGCCGACGCGTGGCGGCAGGCGTCCGGAGTCGACGCCGGTGCCGATTCGTGGGCTCAGCGAATCACACGGGCTGCGAAATGGTCAAGATTTTGTTGACAATCTGGGACAGCGAAACCACTATGGGCAGAGGTAAAAGCCGCCTATCATCGCGGCAGGCCCACAGACGAGGAAGTCGAGGCAATCATGGCGCGGACGCTGCAGGAACTGCTGGACGAGCGAGGGAACACCGTCGAGATGCTGCGCGATTCGCAGCTCGGCACCTATATCTATCCGGTCGTGCCGGCCGAGTTCTCCAATTGGCGCCGGGAGCAGAAGGCCTGGCGCGAGACGGCCGTGCTGTACGACCAGACGCACCACATGGTCAACTTCTTCGTCTCGGGGCCGGATGCGCTCAAGCTGCTGAGCGACACCGGTATCAACTCGTTCGCGAACTTCCCGCTGAACACCGCGAAGCAGTTCGTGCCGACCGCATCCAATGGCGGCGTCATCGGCGACGGCATCCTCTTCCACGAGGCCGAGAACGAATACGTCTACGTGGGCCGCGCGCCGGGCGCCAACTGGCTGCAGTTCCACGCAGAGACCGGCGGATACGATGTCGAGTTCCGCTACGACGACCGTTCGCCCTCGCGCCCTTATGGCGCCGCGGTCCACCGCGACTACTACCGCTTCCAGATCCAGGGCCCGAACGCCTGGAGCATCATTGAGAAGCTCAACGGCGGACCGCTCGAGAAGGTGCGCTTCTTCCACATGGGAGAGATGACGATCGCCGGTGAGAAGGTGCGCACCCTCCGTCACGGGATGGCGGGCGCCCCCGGCCTCGAGATCTGGGGCCCGTACGCGCAGCACCAGAAGATCCGCGACGCGGTGCTCGAGGCGGGCCGCGAGTTCGGCATCGAGCCCTGCGGCTCCCGGGCCTACTCCTCGAACACGCTCGAGTCAGGATGGATCCCGTCGCCGCTGCCGGCGATCTACACGGGTGAGGCCGAGCGCGCGTACCGCGAGTGGCTCCCCGCCAACAGCTACGAGGCGATCAACGCGCTCGCCGGGTCGTTCGTCTCGGAGAACATCGAGGACTACTACCTGAACCCGTGGGAGCTGGGGTACGGCTCGTTCGTGAAGTTCGACCACGACTTCATCGGTCGCGATGCGCTCGAGAAGATCGACCCGGAGACCCAGCGCAAGAAGGTCACGCTCGCCTGGAACGACGAGGACCTGGCCAAGATCCTCACGAGCGTCATCGATCGCGAGGGCGTCGGCTACCAGTTCTTCGACCTCCCGAACGCCAACTACGGCTCGTCGAACTATGACGCGGTGATCGACGCCGACGGCAACAACGTCGGGCTCTCGCTGTTCACCGGCGTCACGGCGAACGAGAAGCGCGGACTCTCGCTCGCGACCGTCGATCGCGACGTGCCCGTCGGTGCCGAGGTGCGCGTCGTCTGGGGCGAGCCCGACGGCGGGTCGAAGAAGACCACGGTCGAGCCGCACGACCAGATCGCGGTTCGCGCCGTCGTCAGCCCCGTGCCCTACGCGGTCACCGCGCGCGCCGAGTACCAGGGCGGGTGGCGCACCACCGGAAGCCTCTGAGCGAGCGCCCCGCGCGACGAAGGGGTCGCGCGGGTCGCTCCGTGAGTCGGCCTCTACCGTGAGGGGGCTGCTCGCGGCAACCTCCGGACGGATCCTGATGGATGCGTGACGTCCCGCCTAGGGTGGGGGCGTCACGCATCCGAGGGGGAATCATGACGGATCAGCCCGTGCCGCATCCGCCGGCGCCCACGTCAGGATCGGCCGCTCCGCGACCCGAGTCCGGGCCATCGAGAGCCCTGCTCTGGACCGTGGTGGGGATCATCGTCGCCGTCGTGGCGGTCGTAGCAGCCGTGTCGGCGATCCTGTTCACGGTCGGCCAAGGCCCGTCGGCGCGGGAGACCGCCGAGCGGTACCTCGCCCACATCGCCGCGGGGGAGGCGTCGGCGGCGATGGCGATGGAGGCGCCTCAGCCGGAAGAAGTCGCGAACCTCGCAGACCCGCTGCTGCTGACCGACGAGGTGCTCGGTGCCGCCGTCGAGCGCATCACTGACATCGAGATCGTCGAGACGGGGGGCCGGGCGGCTCCTACGCCGCCTTCGACGTCAGCTACATGTTGGACGGCGAGAGGTACGGCACCACCCTCACGCTCGACCACGAGGACGGCGCGTGGCCGGGTCCTGGGCGGTGGCTGGTGACCGCCCCGGTCACCGACGTGCTTCCCCTCACCGCCTGGGCTCCCCGATATCGGGTGAGCGGGGTGGAACTTCCGACGGTGACAGGCGAGAACATCCTCGGGCTTGCGCTCTATCCGGCCGTCTACCCGATCGAGGCCGTGGAGTCGACGTTCTACAAGACCGATCGGGACACCCTGGTGGCGTCCACGAGGATCGGCGGTGACGATCCGGTGGAGCTGGAGCCGAACGAGCACCTGCAGCAAGAGGTCGGCAGGCAGATCGAGGCACTCCTGGACACGTGTGCGACGCAGACCAGCTGGCGTCCGGAGGGGTGCCCGTTGTCGGCCGGTAGCGCCGCGCGCAACGTGCCGGTCGCGTGGTCGATCGAGAAGTACCCCGACGCGCAGATCGAGTTCGATATCGACTACGTCGTCGCCGAGGGCGGTGAGGCGACGGCCAGCTACACGCCGGAGGGTTCCTCCGAGCCCGTCGTCGAGCGGGTGGCCTTCGATGTCAGAGCCCCGTACACGATCGACGGGGATGCGCTGAGCATCCGCTATCCGTGAGCTTCTGCCGCCTCGCCGTGGATGGCCTCGAACCGACCGGAGGAGCCGCGGATCGCGCGGGCGACGGTCTCGAAGAGCCAGTCCAGCGCGGCAGGATGCTGGGAGCTCGACCGTCGGTAGAGCGCGATCTCCACGGGCGGCATCTCGAACGGCAGCGACCGCACCACGAGAGGCCACGTCTGCGTCCACCCGAGCGCGATCGTGTCCGGCAGCGTCGCGATGAGATCGCCGCTGCGCGCGAGAAGCGGCGGAAGTGACGCCAGGTGGTTCACGGCGATGCGGGCGTCGGTCTCGATCCCGTGCGCGCGGCGTGCGCGCTCGAGGGCGGGTGCCCCGGAGTCGCTGGCGACTGCGACGTGCGAGGCCGCGGCATACGCATCGAGCGTCAACGGCTCATCGGCGAGCGGATGCGCGGCCGACATCGCGACGCCGTAGCCCTGCGACTTCAGCACCGTCCGCCCGAAGGGGCCCGGCACGTGCGAGGGCGTGACCGCGAGATCGACGACGCCGCGGCCCAGCCAGTCGGGGAGGGTGGACACATCCATCGGCACGACCTCGATCCGCATCCGGGGCGCCTCAGCGCGCACCGCGCGGACGATCGCGGGGAGCCACCCGATCTCGCCGAGCTCGGACAGTGCGATGCGGAAGGTGCGCTCGGAGTCGGCGGGCGCGAACCGGTGCACGCCGTCGAGCGTACGGTCCACGGCGGCGAGGGCATCGCGGAACCCCGGGTAGACGCTGTCGGCCAGCGGAGTGGGCTCCATCACGCGGCCGACCCGTCGGAACAGCGGGTCGTCCAGCTCGCGTCGCAGGCGCCCGAGGGCCTGGCTCACCGCCGGCTGGGTGACGTAGAGGCGACGCGCGGCGCTCGTGAGACTCCGTGTCTCGGCGATCGCCACGAACACGCGGATGAGGTTGAGATCCACCGACTGCTCCCGACTGAGGCATCGTTGCCTTCGCATAAGTATCGGTAATCGGGATACACCCTGTCGATGCCGTCGGGTTTCTTAACCTGTGGATGCGGGCACGGTCGCCCGTCCGAACGAGGGAGTTCACGTGTCCGCATCCGCTTTCGACGCCATCGCCCACGTGGGGAACCCGGTCGGCCTGCTGCGCAACGCGCAGAGC
The DNA here is from genome assembly GCF_005347485.1 of Microbacterium sp. RG1. Taxonomy (NCBI): domain Bacteria; kingdom Bacillati; phylum Actinomycetota; class Actinomycetes; order Micrococcales; family Microbacteriaceae; genus Microbacterium; species Microbacterium sp. RG1. Next base: position 2,794,963 of record NZ_CP034121.1, read on the forward strand.
AAGCCGACGATCTTCCCGGTCACGCCGGAGTTCAGCAACTGGCGCAGCGAGCAGCGGTCGTGGCGTGAGAGCGTGGCGCTGCTGGATCAGTCGCACCACATGACCGACCTGTTCATCTCCGGTCCCGATGCGCTGCGGCTGCTGAGCGACACCGGCGTGAACTCGTTCGCCCGGTTCCCGGTGGATGCGGCGAAGCAGTTCATCGCGGTCAACCACGAGGGATATCTCATCGGCGACGCGATCCTGTTCCACCTCGAGGAGCAGGTGTTCGATCTCGTGGGCTGGTACATGGTGCTGGACTGGGTGCAGTTCATCGGCGAGACCGGCGACTACGACGTCACCTTCGAGCGCGACGCCAACACGCTGATGCGCGAGCCCGGTGTCGACCCCGTGCTCTACCGCTACGAGCTGCAGGGCCCGCATGCGCTCGCCCTCATGGAGAAGCTGACCGGAGCTCCCGTGCCGCCCACGAAGTTCTTCGGCATGGCCACGTTCGAGATCGCCGGTGTCACGGTGCGCTCGCTGCGGCACGGGATGGCGGGTCAGCCCGGCTTCGAGCTGTTCGGGCCGTGGGCGGAGGGCGCCCGCATCCGCGAGGCGATCATCGCGGCGGGGGAGGAGTTCGACCTGGTGCTCGTGGGGGCGAAGGCGTACTCGTCCGCGAACCTTGAGTCGGCATGGGTGCCCTCGCCGCTGCCCGCGATCTTCTCGGGCGAGCAGATGGAGGACTACCTCGCGTGGCTGCCCGCCGCACGCCTCGGCTCTCTCGCCGGGAGCTTCGTGTCCGACCGCATCGAGGACTATTACCTGACGCCGTACGACCTCGGCTACGGCCGCAGCGTCGCGTTCGATCACGACTTCATCGGTCGTGCGGCGCTCGAAGCGCACGCCGCGGCCGAGCAGCGAGTGAAGGTGACGCTCGTGTGGAACCCGGACGACCTCGCCGCCGCGCAGCGCTCCCTCGTCGAGGACGGACTGCCGGCCAAGTACATCGACTTCCCGAAGGCGCGGTACGGCCTGTATCAAGTCGATCGCGTGCGCGCCGACGGTGTGGAGGTGGGCATCTCCCACGACTGCGGGTACATCACGAACGAGCAGGCCTTCGTGTCGCTCGCGAGTATCTCCGCCTCCCACGCGGAACCCGGAACCGAGGTGGTGCTCACGTGGGGGGAGGAGCCCAACTCCGCCAAGCCCGCGGTCGAGCCCCACCGGCAGGTCGAGATCCGCGCGACCGTCGCCCCCGCGCCGTACTCCCGCTTCGCCCGGGAGAACTACCGGGCGGGGTGAAGGCCCTGCCCGGGTGTGCCGTGCAGGCCCCTCGGGCAGGGTGGTCACCGGCCGCGCTGGTCTCCTCCCGCTCGAGCGGGCCTTCCCGCATCCCCCTGCGTCCGTGTCTCACTCGTGCACGTGAATCATCCGATAGGCGTGAACAATCGAGACACGCAAGATCCGGTGCCCTATCCGTGTCTCAATCGCGCACGCGGAGCGCCTCGTTGGCCTGCAAAAGTGAGACACCGAGGGGCGCTGCGCTGGGCAACTCCGCGAGCGGCGGCCCCGTGTCTCAGCCCTGTCCGGGAGCTCCGTACGTGCCGCCGTCGGGCAGGGGCGGGCAGGTTGCGGTGTCGGTCTGGGCGGCGACCGCAGCCCGGATGGCGACGTCGGCATCCGTCTTCGCGAGCGTGTAGACGACACCCTCCTGCGCGCCTTCCGCGGGGATGTAGCCGATGATCGCCGAATCGGATCCTGGGCCATCCTCGGTCAGAGGCCAGAAGTGTGTGGTGATGAGGTCGGCCGGGGGGTTGTCGAGCAACCAGTTGCCGGCGGAGGCGACCGTGGTGTTCGGGACCAGCCAGTAGCCCCTCAGCTCTTCGTAGGGGCCGCACGGCCATGTGGTGCCCGAGTTGAATCGGATGGGCGACTTCTCCAGACGAACGGCCCCTGGCGGCACGCTTGCCGCATCCAGCCACGCCTGGGCTTGCGCCAGGGCCGCCGCCTCTCCGGCGGAGGGCGCCGGCGACTCGCTCGTCGCGACGGGAGCCGGTTCCGCGCCTTCGTCCGCTGCGGTCGCGCCGGACGCGCACCCCGTCAACGCGACACAGGCCAAGAGGATCACCACGGGAGCCGAGAGTGAGCGAAGTCGCATAGGCCCAACATAGTGTCCGGGCGGCATCGCGCGTTGAGCCGGTCGAGGACGCGAGCCGCCCGCGCGGTGTGCCCCTTTCGCCTGTCCCCCCGCCTGCGTGTCTCACTTGTGCACGCAGATCGCCCCGCGAACCTGCACAAGTGAGACACGCAGCGGATGGCGCTGCGCCTGCTACAGCGGCAGCCCGTGCGAGTGCCCGGGCGGCTGAGGCACCCTAGGCGAGGGTGAGGAACAGCTTCTCGAGCTCCTCCACCGTGAGCCGATCGTCGGCGGCATCCCCATCCGCCGCGTCCCGGTCGGCAGGGGCGTCGGTGAGGCACTCGCGCATGGCGGTCGAGATGATCGCGAACCCGGCGCGGTCGATCGCGCTGCTGACCGCGGCGAGCTGGGTGATGACGTCGCGGCAGTCGCCACCGTTCTCAACGGCGGCGATCACGGCGGCCAACTGGCCCTGGGCGCGCTTGAGTCGGTTGGCGGCCTTCTTCACGGCCTGGGCGTCGTGCAGGGAGCGGTTGGAGGTGTCCATGGTGTCTCCTCGGTGACGGATGGTGGGTCAGGCAGCGGTTCCGGCGGCCCAGGTGCGGTACCCGCCGTCGAGGTTGCGGACGTCGTGGCCGAGCTGGGCGAGCAGTCGTGCCGCGGTGTGCCCGCGCTGTCCCACCTGGCAGTGCACGACGATCGGGCGGTCGCCGAGCTCGCGGTGTCGGGTGCGGATCTCGTCGAGCGGCAGGTTGATCGCGCCGGGGATCGAGCCCGCGGCGTTCTCGGTCGGTGTGCGCACGTCGACCAGAACCGCGCCGTGGTCGAGCGCGGCGTCGAGCTCGTGCCATTGCAGCGTGCGCGTGGCGCCGGAAGCGACGTTCTCCGCGACGTAGCCGAGCATGTTGATCGGGTCCTTCGCCGAGCCGTACTGCGGCGCGTAGGCGAGCTCCAGCTGCGACAGCGCGGTGGCGGTCATCCCCGCCGCCATCGCGACGGCGATGATGTCGATGCGCTTGTCGACCCCCTCGCCGCCGACGAACTGCGCCCCGAGGATGTGGTCGGTCGCCGGGTCGATGAGCAGCTTCATCGCCATCGGCTGCGCACCCGGATAGTACGTCGCGTGCGACGCAGGATGCGTGTGCACGATGCGGTGCGGGCGCCCCGCATCCCGAAGCCGCCGTTCGTTCCAGCCGATCAACGCGACCGTGGTGCCCAGCAGTCCGAGGATGGCGGTGCCGAGAGCCGGCGCCGCGTCGTCCGGTTTGATCCCGGCGATGTCGTCCGCGACTGCCCGGCCGTGCCGGTTGGCGAGGCCCGCCATCGTCACGAGCGTGGGTGTGCCGTCCAGGCCGTCGCGCTTCTCGACGCCGTCGCCCACGGCCCACACCTTCGCTACCGAGGTGCGGTGGCGCGCATCGACCGCGATCCCGCCGGTCGGACCGAGGCGGATGCGGGCGGCATCCGCGAGGCGTCGGTCGGGATGCACGCCGCTCGCCTCGATCACCAGGATCGCCTCGACCGTGCTGCCGTCGCTCAGGTGCACGCGCCCCGGCTCCGCTCCCGTGACGGTGGCCCCGAGTCGCACATCGACGCCCGCGTCCCGAAGGAGAGCCAGGATGGGGGCGGCCATCTCGACGTCGAGCGGGGAGAGCACCTGTGCGCCGCGGGTCGCGAGAGTCACCTGCGCGCCGCGAGCGAGGAGGTTCTCGACCGCTTCGAGCCCGATGAACCCGGCCCCGATCACCACGACGCGCGGCGACGGTCCGGCGGCGTCGAGCACCTCGAGAACCCGGTCGACGTCTTCGAGGCTGCGCAGCGTGTGCGTGGGCACGTGCTCGGCGGACGGACCCGGAGCGGCCGTGGCGCCGGTGGCGATGACGAGCTCGTCGTAGTGCTCGATCCGCTCCGCATCCGATTCGAGGTCGAGCACCGTCACCGTCTGTGCCGCCGTATCGATCCCGACGACCTCGTGGCGCACGTGCACGTCGAGGGCGAATCTGCTCGCCAGTGACTGGGGCGTCTGCAGCAACAGCGACGCGCGATCCGGGATCACGCCGCCGACGTGATACGGGAGCCCGCAGTTCGCGAACGACACGTGCGCGCCGCGTTCGTACACGCTGATCTGCCGCGCCTCGTCGAGCCGGCGGAGTCTGGTCGCCGCGCTCATGCCGGCGGCGACACCGCCGATGATGATCGTCCTCACATGTGCATATATACCCCCGGGGGTATTGTGCAAGCAAGCCACCGCGCAAGGCGGTGTTCCCGAGAAGAAACGGAGCAGGACAGATGTGTCGACAGGTGACGTGCCGCACGTGCGGCAAGACGACGTGGGCGGGATGCGGACAGCACGTCGACGAGGTGATGCGCGGCGTGCCCAAGCGCGACCGGTGCGAGGGCCACGAGTCGCAGCCCTCCGAGGGCGGACTCTTCGGGCGCCTCTTCCGCCGTTAGAGCGCAAGAGCTCACGCGGGGCGGTGGCCCCGCTCGTCGAGCGATCGGCGGGCGCGCCGCAGGAGCTCGGCCAGTGTCTCGCGCTCGGCGTCGTCGAAGTCGGCGAGCATGAGCTCCTCGACCACCGCGATCTGCGGGTCGAGGGATGCGAGCGCGGCGGCGCCCGCGTCCGTGAGATACAGCAGGATGCGCCTGCCGTGCGCCGGGTCGCTCTCTCGGCGCACGAAGCCTTCGGACACGAGCGGGTCGATGATCCCGGCCATCGTCTGCGCGCGCACGAAGGAGCGACGGGCGAGCTCGGAACTGCTGATGCCGGGGCGTCGATGGAGCACGGTGAGCGCCGTGTACTGAGCCCCCGTCATGCCTGCCGCCGCGCACGCGGCGAGGAACCGCGGCCGTAGGGCGAGCTCGAGCTGCTTGACCATGTAGACGAGACTGCCTCGCTGTGCCGACATCCGGGCCTCCTCCGCGGCGATCACGCTAGCGCACCCGCGACGGGAATCTCGCAGCGTGCGTCCCACTCACTCGCCGGACGCGACGACGCGAGCGCCGCGGACGTCGACGAGGAGCGCTTGGTCGTCGCGCAGCGGTTGCAGGCGGTGGTCGACGCCGTAAGTGTCGAGGATGCGGTCGATCAGTTCCGGCGGGTACGGCGGGAGCAGCCCGTCGGCATGGGGAACGACTGTCGTGTCGATGAGCGCCAGGCCCCGCGTGTCGCGCAGCAGCGGGCCGTCGGCCGGGTCGTCCATGAGTGACGCGGGAGCGATATCGGGGCCCGCGATGATCGACCCGGCACTCGTCCCGATGTACGGAAGACCGGCCCGCACGTGGTCGACGATCACGGCGTCGTTGCCTGTCGTCTTCAGCGCCTCGAGGAGGGCGAAGGTGCTGCCACCGGCCACGTAGAGCGCGTCGAGACCGCCGAGCGTCGCATCCAGCTGATTCGGCTCCACATCGCGCGCGATGATCTCCCGCACCTCATGGCCCAGGGCCGAGACTCGCGCGCGCTCTGCCGCAACGAACGGGGCGCCGGCCATTCCGGCTTGCGCATCCGTCACGTAACCGATCGTGAGTCGGCGATCCGGAGCTCCGCTCGCGTCGGCCAGGAAGGGAGCGAGAGCCCCGGATTGCCAGGACAGCAGGAGAAGCCTCATGCTTCGACGCTATCCGGCGCCCCCGACGCCCACGATGCGCGGGTGTTGACGGATACTCGCGCACGCTCTACTGTTTCAGGCATCCTGAAATACGCGCGAGGATGCGCAAGGAGGACACCGTGGCCGAATCCACCCGACTCTCGCTCACCATGGCCGATCTCGCCGGTTCCGCCGGCCGGACGTTCGGACCGTCGTCCTGGCGGCGGATCACGCAGGACGAGGTCGACCTCTTCGCGCGCGTGACCGGCGACGACAACCCCATCCACCTCGACGCCGAGGCCGCCGCGGCGACACCGTTCGGCACGCGCATCGCCCACGGTCTGCTCACGCTGAGCCTGGTCGTGCCGCTCATGGCCGAGGTCTTCGAGGTCGAGGATGCGGGCATGGGCATCAACTACGGGCTCAACCGCGTGCGGTTCCCCGCCCCGGTGCCCGTCGGCAGCCGCATCCGGGTGTCGGGAGAGGTGCGGACCGCGAGCGAGGTGGCCGGCGGGGTGCAGATCGAGGTGCCGGTGATTTTCGAGGTCGAGGATGCGGCGAAGCCCGCATGTGTGGCGGAGCTGGTGCTGCGCTACTACCACTGACGCGCCGCGCGGACGCCGCCGTCCGCGCCCGGCTATCCGCCGCCTGGCGGGGGACATCGGACGAAGGGGTTCGGATGAGAGGCCACTACAGCGACGTGTGGCAGGAGATCGCACGCGCGTTCGGCGACCGGCCCGCAGTCGTCACGCCCACGGGCACCATGACCTACGAGCGGTTCGCGCGCGACGCCGGTGCGCTGTCGGGGCATCTCGCACAGGCGGGGCTCCGGCCGGGGGACTCGGTCGCGATCCTGCTCTACAACCGCCCTGAGTACCTCGTGACCCTCTTCGCCTGCTTCGCCAGCGCGATCGCGCCCGTCCCCTTGAACTACCGGTACCGCGCGGTCGAGGTGCGTGCGCTGCTCGAGGACTCCGGCGCAAGGGTGCTCGTGTACCCCACGTCGCTCGCGGATGTGGTGCACGATGCGCTCGAGGGGTGGGAGCATGCGCCGCAGCTCATCGTCATCGATGACGGGCCGAGTCCCGTGCCCGCGGCCGGCACGACGTGGACGGATGCGGTCGCCACACCCCACGAACTTCCGCAGACCCCACCGGAGGGCGCAGAACTGCGCCTGTACACCGGCGGGACGACGGGTGCGCCCAAGGCGGTGGTCTGGGCAGCCGAAGACATCCTCTCGGTGCAGCTGTACTCCATCTACGGCACAGCGGGGCTCGAGGTGCCGACGTCCATGGCCGAGGTCGTCGCCGCCGCCGCCGACCCGCCGGTCACCCGTACGCTTCCGCTCGCGCCTTTCCTGCATGGCACGGCCCTGTTCACCTCGATGAACACCCTCGTGCTCGGCGGCACGGTGCTCATCCTGCCGTCGGCGCGGTTCGACGCCGACGCCGCGGTGCGCTTCGCCCTCGACGAGCGGGCCACGCGTCTCGTGATCGCCGGCGACGCCATCGGGCTGCCGCTCATCGAGGCGGTCGAACGTGCGGGCACCTCGGGCTTCGGTGACGTCCGTTCCATCATCAGCTCCGGAATGCGCTTCAGCACCCAGGTGAAACGCCGGTTCCACGAGAGCGGCGACATCGTCATCACCGACCTGCTCGCCTCGACGGAGGGCGGCCCCTACGCCGTCAACGTCACCGCATCCGCCGACGATCTCCCGGGCGAGTTGCGCCTGCTGCCGGGCGCGGTCGTGCTCGACGAGGACTTCCAACAGGTGCAGCACCTCGACGGCGGACGCGGCATCCTGGCGTTCCGCGGCACGCTGCCGAAGGGGTACTTCCGCGACGAGGAGAAGACCCGAGCCACTTTCCCCGTCCTCGACGGTGTGCGTCACGTCATGCCCGGCGACTGGGCTCTCGCGCACGGTGACGGGACGGTCGAACTGCTCGGCCGGGGAAGCTCCGTCGTGAACACCGGCGGCGAGAAGGTCTATCCCGCGGAGGTGGAGGAGGCACTGCTCGCCTTCCCCGCCATCGGCGACGCCGTCGTGTTCGGGATGCCGGACCAGCGCTACGGCGAGGTGGTGACTGCCGTCGTCGTTCCCGCAGGCGGGGCGGCGATCGACGCCGACGCCCTGCGCACGCATCTGGACGCCCGCCTCGCCGGGTACAAGAAGCCGCGGCATCTCGTGATCCGCGACACCCTCGAGCGCAGCCCCCACGGCAAGGTCGACCTGCCGCGCCTCAAGGCCGGGTTGCAGGCGCTCGTCGGCGGCGTCGACGCCCCGACCGGCACCATGCGCATCGTGCACTGACGCCCACCATCCATCCACGACGGTCAAGGAGGACCGCTCATGACACAGAACGACTCGGCCACGCCGGCCGTCGTAGACCCGGGCATGGCCCGCGAGTCGCGGCGCGTGATCGGCGCCACCTTCCTCGGCACCACCATCGAGTGGTACGACTTCTTCCTCTACGCCGCCTGTACCGCGCTGGTGTTCGGTCCGCAGTTCTTCCCGTCGGACGATCCCGCTGCGAGCCAGCTCGGAGCTTTCGTGACCTTCGCCTTCGGCTTCGTCGCGCGTCCCTTGGGTGGCATCCTCGCCGGACACTTCGGGGATCGCATCGGACGCAAGCGGATGCTGGTGCTCTCCCTCTTCGTGATGGGCGGGGCTACGGTCCTGATCGGTCTCGTGCCCAACTTCGAGGCCATCGGCATCGCTGCCCCCATCCTCCTCGTCGTGCTGCGTCTGGCGCAGGGACTCGGCGTCGGCGCCGAATGGGGAGGGGCCGTGACGATGGCCATCGAGCACGCGCCGCCGCAGCGCCGGGCGCTCTACGGAGCGGCGCCGATGATCGGCCTGCCAGCCGGGCTCATGCTCGCGAACCTCATGCTGATCGTGCTGCTCGCTGTCACGGGGCCGGCTTTCCAGGCGTGGGGATGGCGGATCGGTTTCGTCATCAGCGTCGTGCTCGTCGTCGTCGGTCTGTGGACCAGGCGCCGGCTCGGCGAGAGCCCCCTCTTCGAGTCGGCCGTGAAGGACGCGCCCGCCCGCGTGCCCTTCATGGAGGTCTTCGCCCGGTTCACCCCGCAGCTGATCGTGACGATCGTGATCGCGGGGGTGCCCTCGATCCTCTCCTACCTCGTGCTCACGTGGGCGCTGAGCTATGGCACCGCCCAGTTGGGCTACGGCCAGAGCGCGCTGCTGTGGATCGGCATCGCGTGCTGCGTGCTGCAGATCGTCATGATCCCTCTGCTCGCACGGATCGCCGATCGTCGGGGCCTCGTGCCGATGGGAGTGCTGGGCGGCATCCTCATGGCCGCGACGGCGATCGTCTTCTTCCTCCTGTTCAACACCGGAGAGATCTGGCTCGCCGCAGTCGGCACGATCCTCGCGCACGCGTCGACGTCGTTCGCCTGGGCGGTCGTGCCGCCGATCCTCACGCGCACCTTCCCGAGCCGACTCCGTTACTCGGGCGTGAGCATGGCGTATCAGTTCGGAGCGATCATCGGCGGCGGCATCGCGCCGCTCATCGCGACCTCGCTTCTGGCGGCGACGGGCTCGACGACGCCCGTCGCCCTGTACGTCGTGGGCGCCTCCCTGCTGATGGCCGTCTGCACGATCGCGTGGGGGAGGTTCCGCCCGCCCGTGGACGACGCTGCTTGACCCTCACGCGGCGTGAGGGCGCACGGTGGTCCCATGAGCGACTTCTCCAACGCCTTCGACGTCAGTCCCGTCCCTCGTCCCGGACCCGACGCCGTCGCCCCCGAGCTGTTCCGCGGGATCTACGGCATGCCCATGTTCGTCACGATCCCGACCACCGACATCCCCGCATCCGTCGACTTCTGGACCCGCGGGCTGGGCTTCTTCGAGCTCTTCGCGATCCCGGGGCAGCTCGTGCACCTGCGCCGGTGGGCGTTCCAGGACGTGCTGCTGGCGCCGGCCGCATCCGCGGAGCAGGCGCTGCCGGCCACGACCGTCAGCTTCGCCTGCGTGCTGGGTCAAGTGGACGACATCGTGGATGCGGTTCGCGCCGTGGATGCGGGAGCGATGACCGGTCCGCGCGACACCGCGTGGAACACCCGCGACATCGAGGTGCTGACGCCCGAGAACGTCCGCGTCGTGTTCACCGCGGCCAAGCCGTTCGATCCGACGAGCGAAGAGACGGCCGCGCTGCGCGCCGTCGGTATCGGCGCCGAGGGAGGCGACAATGGTGAGCGTGTCTGACGGGAGCGACCTGAGCGTCGGGCAGGCGGCTCGCCGGCTCGGTGTCACGGTGCGCACGCTGCACCACTGGGACGAGATCGGGCTCGCCACGCCCTCCGTGCGAGACGGCAGCGGGTACCGCCGGTATGCGGGCGCCGACATGGAGCGGCTGCGGCGCATCGTCGTCTACCGCGAGCTCGGGATAGGGCTCGACGACATCCGCATCGTTCTCGACGGCTCCGGGCTCGAGGCGGCCGCGGTGCTGCGCATGCAACGCGCGCGGCTGGGGGAGCGCATCGAAGAGCTGCGACGCCGCGGCGACGATGTCGAGCGCATGATCGACGCGTACGAGAACGGCCTCACGCTCTCCGTGCGCGAGCAGGTGGAGACGTTCGGGCCCGAGTGGGATCCACGCTGGCCGCTGCAGGCGCGCGAGCGATACGGCGACACCGCCCAGTGGCAGCAGTACGCGGAACGCTCGGCGAAACGGGATGCGGCCGACTGGACGCGCCTCGCGCAGACCGTCAGCGCGCTGGATGCGCAGCTGGCGGCTGCGGTCGACGCCGGAGTCGAGCCGGGCAGCGAGAGTGCGAACGCGCTCGTCGACCGGCACCGCGAGGTGTTCTCGCAGTACTTCCCCCTCACGCGCAGCATGCAGGTCTGCCTCGGCCGCATGTACGAAGCGGATCCCGCCTTCACCGCGCACTACGACGCTGTGCGACCGGGGCTCGCCACGTGGCTGCGCCGTGCGATCGATGCCCGTGCCCGCAGCGAGGGTCTCGACCCCGACACCGCCACCTGGGAGTGACCCGCCCGCTGCCGCGCGCCCTCACTCCCTACATCCGTGCCCCCTGCTCGCCTCCCGCGAGACTGCATTTGCGCGACGAGATCACTGTGCCTACCCGTGATCTCGTAAGGGAAGTGCATTCTCGCGGGAGCTGAGGGGGCTCAGTCGAGCAGGCGGAGGCGGCGGAGCTTCTTGTGGCCGAGAACGGCGGCGACCGGCTTCACGAAGACGATCTCGCCGAAGCGGTAGTCCGCCCCGCGGGCGAGTCGTTCGGCGAGATCGGGTCGCAGCATCCAGAGGTATCCGCGGGCCAACTCCGCATGGATCGAGTTCGACACGATCTTGATGACGTCGGCGGACTCGATCAGGGGGATCGCGTTCTCGACGTTCTGCCACGTCGACCTGCTGGTCGGCTCCAGCACGGAGGGGCCGCGGTAGCCGAGCTCGTCGCGGGCGTACGCAGCCATGATCTCCGCCTCGGGGACGGGGCCTTCCACCGTGCCGCCGCAGAACACCAGGATGGTGCCAGCCGCCGCAGGGTCGATCGAGCGGAGCCCTGCTCGCACGCGGTAGCGGTTCTCGCGGTTGGCCCGCGGCCCGCGGTTACCGTAGCCCAGAACCACGATGGCTTCCGTGCCCCGCGCGGATGGCGAGGCGAGGCGTCGCCGGCTCGCGCGCCAGTGTGTCACCTCGCCGAAGGCGAGCACCGTCACCGCTGCGACCGTCGCGGCGGCCAGGGCGAAGCGGAGCGGACGCACGTGTTCAGGATAGGAGCCGGATCACGCCGTCGCGCCCTCATGCGGTGCGCCGCCCGTCTGCACGGTGCGGACGCTCCTCGTGGCAACGGCCGCGCCGGTCGCCACCAGGATGACCGCGGCGCAACCGAGCAGGACCGGGGTCGTTCCGAAGCGGTCGGCGAGCGGGCCCACGAGGATCTCACCCAGCGGGATGGCGATGAAGGATCCGAGCATGTCCCACGAGTACACGCGCGACAGTGCGGCTCGGGGGATGTGCGTCTGCAGCGCGTGATCCCATGCGATCGCGAACAGCTCGATCGCGACGCCGCCCAGCAGGAACCCCACGATGAGCACGGGAAGCGCGGGGAGCACTCCCAATGCCGCGACGGGGATCGTCGTGACGGCCATGAGCCCCACGCCGATCCCGATCGCGTGGCGGGGGCGCCAGCGGAGGGCGACGCCGGCGCCGATCGCCAACCCCGCCGTCTGCGCCGCGATGACGAGACCCCAGGATGCGCGGCCGAACGACGCGTCCGCGATCACCGGCCCGAGGACGGTCGTGGCGCCGACGAAGGCGGCGTTGAGCACGGCGAACTGCGCCACGATCGTCCACACCCAGCGCCGGCTCGAGAACTCGACCCAACCCTGACGCAGGTCAGCCAGGACGGAGAACCGTTCGCCCCCGCGCGGTGCCGTCGCGCGGGGGAGCGTGATCCGCGCGAAGCATGCGGCCGCCAGCGCGAACGCCGCCGCATCGATCACCAGACCCCACCCCGCGCCCACCACGGCGATGACCGCTGCGCCCGCGGAGGCGCCGACGATCGTGCCCGCGTTCAGACTGAGCCGGATGACGGCGTTCGCGGGGCGGAGCGCCTCCACCGGAACGGTGTCGGGGACCATCGCAGCCGTCGTCGGCAGGCTGACCGCCGCGACGGCGCCGTTGAGCACGCTCAGGATCACCAGCAGCGCGACGGTCGCCGATCCCGTCAGCACGAGCGCGGCGATCGTCGCCTGTGTCGCCGCCGCCGCGAGCGCGGTCGAGACGAGCACGACACTGCGCGGCAGGCGGTCCGCGAGGATGCCGCCGAAGAGCAGCACGGCGACGTTCGCCACCGAGCGCGACGCCACCACGAGGCCGAGATCGGCGGGGGAGCCCGTGAGATCGAGCACGGCGAAGGCGAGCGCGATGGGTGCGACCGCGTTGCCGACGATGCCCACCGTGCGGCCGGCGAGCAGCCACCGGAACGCCGCGTGCCGGAGCACTCCCCGTGCGCTGACGGTGGTCACGGCTTGCGCAGAGGGAACATGGACAGCGTCATCGAGACCGGAACCGTTCCGGGAGTACGGGGTCTCTGGGCGCCCGCGTGGAGGACCGTCGTCGCCTGGCCGATGTGGTGCACCACGCGCCGCCAGAGCTCCGGCGCGATCCACAGCTCGGCATCCGTCGAGAGCGCGGGGCCGTCGATGCGCAGGGCGCTGCGCCTGCGCAGCTCGTCGACCAGAGCCTCGACGTACAGCTGTCGGTCTTCCAGAGGCAGCCGCTCGTGAGGGGCGTCGACGTCGAACGGCTGTGCGGACGACTCATGGCGGTAGCGCTTGGCCTCGCCGCCGCGTACCTTGACCACTTCGACGACCCGCACCAGGCCGGCCCGCTCGAGAACACGGAAGTGGTAGCTGGCACTCGCCTGCGAGACGCCCAGATCTCGCGCAGCCTCGGCGGCGCTCATCGCCGCTCCCGTGGTCAGCGACAACAGCCGAAGACGGATGGGGTGCGCTGTCGCTCGCAGCGAATCGAGATCGGACACGACGACAATCGTCGCCAGCGGCAGCCCCTACCGTCAAATGCCTCTTTGGGGGTCGTTGCTCAGGCCTCGCGCCCGAGACGTTCGAACCAGGCCAAGGTGCCGCGGGTCATGTCGTCGGGGGTGCCGAGCTCACCTAGCAGGCCCAGCGCATCGCGCACCTCCTGCTCGCGGCGCGTGCGATGCGCATGGGTCCCCGTGATCAGGCGCTCGACGAGGGCCGGGGCGTCGGGCCCCAACTCCGCGGTGAGCTGCCCCCGCATCCAGTCGCCCGCATCCGCCGCATCCGCCGCTGTGAGCGTCTCTATGAGGAGGGTCGCGAGGCCCTTCATGAAGACGCTCCGCACGATCTTCAGCCGCGCGGCCGCGCCCACGGGCGCGTCGATCGCATCCATCGGAACGCCGAACGGCCGCAGCAGTGCGGCGAGGCGGGTCGCGCCCGGACCGCTCGCGAGCAGTGGCGTGCCGGCGCCGGCGCGCGTGACCGGTGCGAGCACGGCCACATCCGCCACGCGCACGCCGGCACGCGCGGCGACGTGCTCGACGGCGGACTTCACCTCGGGTGCCGCCGTGTTGAAGTCGGCGTACAGCGCACCCGCGTCCAGCAGTGGCGCCACCTGTTCGGCAACGGACACGGCGGCGTGCGTCCCCACGAGACTGATGGTCACCTCGGCGGCGGACACGGCCTCGGCGAGAGTGTCCACGCGGGGGACAGCGGGGGCCTCCGCGCGCGGGTCCGGATCGTAGCCGCGGACCTCCGCGCCCGCCCGGGAGAGGTCCACGGCATAGCGGCGCCCCGCTTCGCCGAGCCCGATGACGGCGATGCGCGTCATGCGCGGACCTTCGGTGCTGCATCCGCGCGCTCGGCGAGGTCGGCGATGTATGCCCACGACTTCGCCGACACGCCCGCATCCGGGCGCGGACCGTGGACGACGGCCGCGTCGTCGAGGCCGGAGCCGTACAGGGCGCGCAGCGCACGGGTGATCCCGGCCGACGCCACGCGCAGGGTCTCGAGAACGGCCGCGGCCGGCGAGCCGTCGTTGGGCACGACGGCTCCGAGAGCGGCGTACACCTCGCCTTCGGGACCCCGTACCGGAACGGCCATGCCCCGCGACTCGAGGTGGATGTGGCCGGATGCCACGGCGAACCCCTCGGAGCGGATGCGGGCGAGCTCGGCACGGAGGGCCCGCGGATCCGTGATGGTGAACGGCGTGTACGCGCGCATCGGGCTGCGCAGCACCTCGTCCACGACGCCCGCGGGTGCGTGCGCGAGCAGCACGAGGCCGTTCGAGGAGGCATGGAGCGGGATGCGGCCGCCGATGAGTGTCGCGTTGACGACCGCATCCGGCGCCGACATCCGCTCGATGAACAGCACATCGAGCTCGGCGCGGATCCCGAGCTGCACGTGCTGACGGATGCGGGCGTGCGCCGCAGCGAGCCACGGACGGGCGACCTCGCGCAGTCCGAGCGCGCCGGGGGTGCGTGAGGCGTACTCCCACAGCCGCACGCCGAGGCGGTACGTGCGATCCGGCAGCCGCTCGAGCAGCCCCTCCTGCGTCAGCTCCCCGACCAGCCGGTGCGCCGTGGACACCGGAATGCGGGCGGTACCGGCGATCTCACCCAGTGTGAGGAACGGATGCAGGGCGTCGAAGGCGTCGAGCACCCTCAGGTGCCGATGCAGTGCCGACTCGCCGGCCGATCCTCGCGCCATCGCGACTCCTCCCGCTACCGGGACCCTACCCCGCGCCGGGCGCGCAACTCAGCCAGAACCCGACGGCGCGGGACCTCGTCGGGTCCCCAACGCGGTTCTGGCTGAGTTGTGCCGGTGCCGCCGCGCGCTCAGGCGCGATAGACCGTCCGCGCCCACTCGTGGTACGGAGCCGGGGCCACCGTCGCTCGCACGATCACCTGGCGGTGGTTCTGATCGACCGAGTCCTTGGACGAGATCGGATCCTCGCCCCACACGATCTCGACCTCGTCGCCGTCGGGGATGTCGGCGTCGAGCGTTGCGAGCGACATGTACAGCTGGTCGTAGGCGATGTAACCCGCATCCGTCGAGATGCCGACGCGCTCGCCGCCGCGGCGCACCTCATCCATCTGGTACAGCCCGTAGCGCGCCTTGGGGAAGTCGAGGAACTTCGCGGGGGTGCCGGGCTCGAGCTGCGAGCGCACGACGGCGGCGACGTCGTCCGCGTTCCAGAGCAGGGTCACCTTGCGTCGGCGGGGGTTCTCGGCGTGCCGCTCCAGCGCCTCGCGGCCGTGGAAGTCGTGGTCGAAGCGCACCGAGCGGCCGAGCCCGATGTCGTAGGGCGTGAGGTAGAAGTCGCGCACGTCGTCCGAGGTGAGAGAGCCCGCCACCGAACCGATCCGCTCGGCGGGCAGCCACGACCGGTACTCGGTCATGTCGTCGTCGAAGACGGCGGGGAACGGCGTGGGCACCCAGCCCGACTCGAGGGGGGTGGCCGAGTAGGCCTTCGCGCCGACACGGCGGATGCCGAACTCCTCGCCCGCCTCCAGAATCGTCTGCAGCACGTGCTCGTTGTCCGCCCACGGGCCGAAGAACTCGAAGCCCGGCTGTCCGGCCATGCCGTGACGCAGGGCCTTCACCGCGCGGCCGCCGATGGTGACGTCGCCGATGTGGAAGAACTTGATGTCGGGCGCCGGGCCGCCGAACAGCTTCTCCATCACGCGATCGGCCTCGGGGCCCTGCAGCTCGTAGCGGTAGAACGTGGGCGGGCCCTGGCGCATGTGCGAGTTCGGTTCCAGGCGTTGATGCACGTCCTTGCCCTGCGCCGCGGCCTTCTCGAGGGTGAAGCGCACCCAGTCGATGAGGATGTGGTGGCCGATGAGCACGAGGCCCTCGGGGGCGTCCTCGTTGTAGAACAGGATGCCGTCGCCCACGAGGTAGCCGGACTCGTTGACGCTGATGAGCTGCTTGGCCACGCCCGGGCGGAAGGTGGCGAAGGTGTTGGGCGAGATCGAGGAGAGCACCTCGATGAGGTCGCTGCCACCCAGGAACAGCTGCGTCATGTGATGGGACTGGTCCATCAACGCGACCGTCGTGTTCCAGGCGCGCTGCTCATCGCGCCAGTTCGTGAACTCGGGGGCGACCGGGAACGTGAACGCCGGCCAGTTCTGGTTGCGCAGCAGTTCGAGCGGGCTTCCGGTGCGTTCGATCGCCGCGGCGAGGGATTCGGATGTCATCGTCGACCTTCCTTTCGTCGAGCCGAGCATGCGCCGGCCGCGATCGGCGGTGGGGACGATTTCCGTTCATGTGAAATCCTCACGCCACCGCATCCGCTGCGCGAGAAAGTGTGATCAGAACGTGCCCCGGAATCGACGCCAAAATCGTTGACAATCTTGGGGCGACTCCGTACCGTCCCAGGAACGGGGCGACCCCCCGGTCTCGCAATGACGCGGCGACACGGAAAGGCGGCCATGGCGGCTCGACTCACCCTCAAGGACGTGAACCTGCGGTTCGGCGGGATCACGGTGCTGCACGATGTCGGCTTCGACGTGGAACCCGGGCAGATCTTCGGTCTCGTCGGGCCCAACGGTGCCGGGAAGACCTCGCTGTTCAACTGCATCAGCGGGCACTACCGGCCGAGTTCGGGATCCATCACGATCGACGGCGACGAGGCGTCCGGGCAGACCCCGGCGCACCTCGCGCGGCGCGGGCTCGCCCGCACCTTCCAGCATCCGGCACTGCAGCTGCACGCATCCGTGCTCGAGAACGTGATGCTGGGCGCGCACACGCGCCTTCCGGGAGGGCCCGGCGAGTGGGCGATCCGCACGCCGCGCACGTGGCGCTCGGAGCGGGAGATGCGCACGGAGGCGCTGCGGCTGCTGGAGCGCTCCGGCCTCGGCTGGGCGGCGAACCGCCACGCCGACGAGCTCTCGCACGGACTCCACAAGGCGATCGAGCTGTGCCGGGCACTCATGTCGCACCCGAAGCTGCTCCTGCTGGACGAGCCGGCGGCGGGCCTGCCGCATTCCGAGGTCGAGCAGCTCATCGCGACCGTCCGCGCCATCCGCGACGAAGACGACATCACCGTCGTGATCGTCGAGCATCACATGGGGCTCATCGCGGCACTGACCGACCGTGTGGTCGTGCTCGATCACGGCCGCAAGCTCATGGAGGGCTCGGCCGCCGAGGCGCAGAGCGATCCCCGGGTGATCGAGGCCTACATCGGCAAGGAGGCCGCCGATGACGCTGCTTGAACTCGTCGACGTGACCGCGTCGTACGGTCCTGTCCAGGTGCTCGACGGAGTGTCGCTGAGCGTGCCCGAGGAGGGAGCCGTCGGCATCCTCGGCGCGAACGGCGCGGGCAAGACGACCACCCTCCGCGCGATCAGCGGGATGGTGCGCACGACCGGCACCATCCGCTTCGACGGGCGCGACATCCGCGGGATGCGGCCCGAGAAGGTCGCGTCGATCGGCATCGCGCACGTGCCCGAGGGGCGCGGCACCCTCGGAGCCCTGACGGTGCGCGAGAACCTGCGGGTCGGTGCGTACCAGCGGCGCGACCACAAGGCGATCCAGGGCGACATCGACTACTGCCTCGACCTGTTCCCCAACCTCAAGGAGCGCTACCGCTCGCACGCCTCCGCGCTCTCCGGCGGCGAGCAGCAGATGCTCGCCGTCGCCCGCGCGTTCATGGCGCGTCCGCGCCTGCTCCTGCTGGACGAGGCGTCGCTGGGCCTCGCCCCGAGCACCGCGCGCACGGTCTACGACGCCATCGCGAGGCTCCGCCGGGAGTCGGGCATCGCGATGCTCGTCGTCGAGCAGAACGCGACGCTCGCCTTCCGGCTCGTCGACACCGCCACCGTGCTCGAGACCGGCCGGAACGTGCTGACCGGCACATCCGCCGAGCTCCGAGGCATGGACGAGATCCGCCGCGCCTACCTGGGAGGTTGAGAGTGGGAACCTTCATCCAACTCGTCATCGACGGGCTGTCCGTCGGATCGGTCTATGCCGCGCTCGCGCTGGCGATCGTGCTCGTCAACCAGGCGACCGGTCTGATCAACTTCGCCCAGGGCGGAATGGCGGTGCTCTCGGCCTACCTCGCCTGGTGGTTCACCGGAATGGGGGTCCCGCTGATCCTCGCGATCCTGCTTTCCGTGGGTGTCTCGTTCCTGTTCGGCGCCGTCGTCGAGCGGTACCTGATGCGTCGCTTCGAGGGCGGCGATCCCGACACCGCCGTCGTGGTGACGATCGGCCTGCTGACGCTCATCACGGGCGTCTGCGGCTGGCTCTTCACTTACAACAACCAGCAGTTCCCCTCGCTCTTCCCCCTCGACACGATCTCGGTGCTGGGGGCGTCGGTGAGCGTGCGCTCGATCGGGACGACCGTGGTCATCCTCGCGATCATGATCCTGCTGCAGGCGCTGTTCGCCGGCACGAAGCTGGGCCTGGCGCTGCGGGCGGTCGCGGTGAACCCGCAGTCCGCTGCCTTCTCCGGACTGCCGGTGAGTCGCCTGCTGATGGTCGGGTGGGGGCTCGCGGCGGGTCTCGGCGCGGTGGCCGGCGCGCTCGTCGCCCCGCAGCTCACACTCACCCCCGGGATGATGGACAACGCCCTCGTCTACGCGCTGGCCGCCGTCATCCTCGGCGGGCTCTCGAGCCCCGTCGGCGTGGTCGCGGCGGCATGGATCATCGGCGTCCTGGAGAACCTCGCCGCGGTCTACGTGCCCTTCATCGGCTACGACCTCAAGGTCGCAGTGCCGTTCGTGCTCATCTTCGTCGTGCTGCTCGTGCGACCACAGGGCTTGTTCGGCCGCAGAACGGTGGTGCGTGTCTGATGGCTTCCTCCGCATCCCTCTTCTCGCGTCGGTGGGTACGTGTCGTCGTCGTCCTCGCGGTGATCGCGCTGCTTCTGCTCCTTCCGCTCATGCTGCCCGAGTTCGCCAACCAGACGATCGCCCGCATCGGCGTCTTCGCCGTGGCGGTCCTGGGTCTGAACGTCGTCATGGGCTACACCGGGCAGGTCTCGCTGGGGCAGATCTTCTTCGTCGGGCTCGGCGCGTACGTGACCGCGTACGGTGTGCAGAACGACTGGAACATCGCCCTCGTCTTCGTGCTCAGCATCCTCATCCCCGGCGTCGTCGGACTCGTCATCGCCCTCGCCGCGGCGCGGCTGGGCGGGCTCGCCATCGCGATGGTGACGATCGCGCTGCCGATCGTCGGCGTCCCGCTGGCCAAGCGGCTGTCGGATCTGACAGGCGGTTCGCAGGGCGTGTCGGCGCGCTTCACGGATGCGCCGGAGTGGACCGGGCTGTACGACGATCAGTGGCAGCTGTACCTCGTGATCATCATCGGTGGCATCGCCTTCCTGCTCACCCGCAATCTGGTGCGCGGCAAGTACGGGCGCGCCTTCGCGATCGTGAAGGACAACGAGGCGGTCGCTGCGGCGATGGGCGTCTCGCCCTACCGGTACAAGGTGCTCGCCTTCACCGTCGCTTCCCTCATCGGCGGCGTGAGCGGCTTCCTCTACATGGTCGTCGTGCAGTACACCTCGCCCGAGACCATGAGCTTCGGGCACTCCATCCAGCTGCTCGCCGCGATGGTCATCGGCGGCGCCGGCAGCATCATCGGATCGCTGCTGGGCGGCGCGTACTACGTGCTGGCGCCGCAGTTGACGAACCTCGTCGACCCCAACCTGACGGCCGTGCTCCAGGGCGCGCTGCTGCTCGTCGTGCTCTTCGTCCTGCCGGGAGGACTCGCGTCCCTCCCCGCCCGACTGAGACGGATGCGGCGTCGCCCCGATCGAGCACCGAGCCACCCATCGTCCGGCGACCTTCCCGCGTCGCCCGGCACCGAGGGAACCACCACAGAGAGGCAGAATCACCCATGAATCTGAGGAAGAGGAGCGTGCTGGGCATCGTCGCCCTGACGTCCGCTCTCGCACTGACCGTCGTCGGATGTTCGCGCGGCGGGGGAGGCTCGGACGCCACCGGCGGCGCCGCGGCCGCGAGCCCCGGCATCACCGACACATCCATCAGCCTGGGCATCACCACCCCGCTCAGCGGCGGGACGGCCGGCCCCGGAACCTGCACGGTCGCCGGCGTCACCGCATACTTCGGTGCGAAGAACGCCGAGGGCGGCGTGAAGTTCGGCGACGGCAAGACCCGCAAGGTCGAGATCAAGGCGCTCGACGACGCCTACGACCCCCAGAAGGCCAAGGCCAACTACGACCAGCTGAAGGACAGCGTCTTCGCGATGACGGCGGGACTCGGCACGCCGACCAACCGCGCCTACCGCGAGGCGGCCATCGCCGACGAGGTGCCGCAGGTGCTCGTCATGACGGGTGACCCGATCTTCAGCGAGACGAACGAGAGCCCTTGGCAGCTCGGCTTCGTGCCGATCTACCAGAACGAGGGCGAGGCCTTCGGCAAGCTCCTGGCCGCATCCGGCGAGAACCACAAGGTCGCCGTGCTCTATCAGAACGACGACTACGGCGAGGGCTACCTCGAGGGCTTCAAGAGCGCGGTCGAGGGGGCGAGCAACATCGAGATCGTCAAGGAGCTCACCTACGAGGCGACCGACACGGCCGTCGACGCGCAGCTGACGGAACTCGCGAGCTCGGGCGCCGACGTGTTCTTCAACGCGATGTCGATCACGCCGCTCGTGATCTCGTCGCTGCAGAAGGCGCAGCAGCTCGGATGGAGCCCGAGCTGGTTCCTGCCGTCGAACACGTCGAGCCCGACCGCCATCCTGCAGCCCGGTGGCGCCGACGCGTTCCCCGGGGTGTACTCGGTGTCGTTCTCGAAGGCGCCTGCGAGTCCCGCGTTCGCCGACGACGAGGATGTGCAGACCTTCCTGACCGACCTCAAGCAGTACGCGGACTACCAGGACATGCCCGCCTTCCCGCACTGCATGTGGAGCTTCATGGTCGGGGCGACCCTCGAGCAGGCCTTCGAGAAGATGACCGAGCCGACGCGCGAGAACTTCATGGAGGCCCTGCGCTCGATCAGCGACTTCCAGGCGCCGCTGATGCTCGACGGCACCGCCGTCGACACCACCGTGGACGGTCAGCCGGCCGTGTCGTCGGTGGTCGTGCAGAAGTACAACGGACAGGGGTACACCACGGTCGAGTCCTTCGGCTGACCCGCATCCGCTCTAGATCCCGCGAGACTGCACTTTCGTCACGAGATCACGGGTAAACCCCGTGATCTCGTGCGAAAGATGCAGTCTCGCGGGCGTTGGCGCGAGGGCGGCGACGGATGCGGTCAGTCGAGCGAGCGGAGGATGTCGACGATTCCGGCGAGGTGCCGGCGGGTGGCGGCCTCCGCCGCATCCGGATCGCGGGCCACGACCGCGTCGATGATGGCGATGTGCTCGGGTGCGGACTGCGCGGCGCGGCCGGGGTGGAAGGCGAGCCGGAACTGGTGCCGCGCGGACTGCGCCCGCAGACGCTCCAGGAGTTGGGATGCGGTGGCGTGACCGCTGAGCTCGCGCAGGCGCCGATCGAGCTCCTGGTTCAACCGGGAGTATCCCACCAGGTCGCCCACGGCGATCGCCCGCTCGATGTCCGATCGGAGTGCACGGAGGCCTTCGATGTCGTCGTCGTCGACCCGCTCGGCCGCCTTGCGGGCGCAGAGCGACTCGAGTCCCATGCGCACCTCGACGATCTCGACCGCCTCGTCGACCGTGATCGCCCGGACCCGTGCGCCGCGGTTGGGCAGGCGCTCGACCAGGCCCTCTCCCGCGAGGGTCAGCAGCGCGGTGCGCACGGCCGCCCGCGGCGCCGCGAAGCGCTCGCTGAGGTCCGCTTCGATGAGTCGCTGGTGCGGGGCGAACTCGCCACCCAGGATCGCGTCGCGGATCTGCGCGGCCAGCTCAGGTCGCGCCGACGGATCGGCCTCGTCCGTCACGGAGGGAAACGTCATCGTCATCCCCTTCTCGGGCGGCAGAGCCGCACCGGATCGTCAACACTATTGTGTCCGATCCGTGACCGTCACGGTGTGGATGGTGCGGCGAGGCGCCAGGTCGCGTCCGGGATCTCGCCGAGGGTGGCGACCGTGACGACGCGAGCGGATGCGGCACTCGGCTCCAGATGCGCGACGCAGCCGTGGCGGGCCTCCACGCGCACGGCCACCCCGTGCGGGCGGAGCACGGTCATGAGTGCTTCGGCGATCTGGTGTCCGAGGCGCTCCTGCAGCTGCGGTCTGCGGGAGGCGAGCTCGACGAGCGTCGCGATGCGGCTGAGGCCCGCGATGTGACGCACCGGCGCATAGAAGACGTCGACCGTCCCCTCGAAGGGCAGCAGGTGATGCTCGCACACCGAGCGGAACGGGATCGCCGTCATCCCGACCAGCTCACCGGGGTGCTCGTTGTCGGTGAGGGCGACGGGCGCTCCGAGCGCCGACGCCGGGTCGACCCCGAGTCCGGAGAACAGATCCAGGAAGAGGTCCGCGACCCGCTCGGGGGTGCGGGTGAGCCCGAGCCGGTCGGCATCCTCGCCGACGGCCTCGAGCAGCTCGCGAACGGCCGCGACCGCCCGGGCGCGGTCGGTGCGCGCTGCCGTGTCGATGGTCATGATGCTCCTTCTGCGCCTTCGAGGCGCTCGACGAGGGCGAGGCCGCGCTGCGCCCACGAGATCTCGCCCCGCGCCCGCTCCACGAGGCCCTCGTAGGCGAAGCGCTTGTAGGCGATCGTGCGTTCCCTGTCCTGCTCGGCGGTGACCGCGAGCCGGCGCAGCAGCATGGGGTTGTCGACGGCGTCGATGCGCGCCAGTTCGCCCTCCCACTGCTCGAGCTCGCTCTCCCACTGGGCGATGTGCGCGCGCAGGAACGCACGGGAGTCGGCGGGCGTTCCCGCCTCGAGGTAGGCCGCTCGCAGATGGGCGGGGTCACGCACGCGCTGGTAGTCCAGCGGGGCAGCCATCCACGCGAGGAAGGCCGCATCCCCCTCGGGGGTGATGTGGTACATCCGGCGGGTGCCGCGCTCGCCGCGCGCCTGCTCCTCGCCGCGCACGAGGCCCTCGGACTCCATCTTGCGCAGCTCGGGATAGATCTGGGAGTCCGGGGCGTGCCAGACGTGCCCGACCGAGACCGCGAACTGCTTCTGCAGGTCGTAGCCGGACTGGGGTCCCACCCGCACGAGAGCGAGGAGCGCGTAGCGCAGGCTCATCCGCCGATCTCCTTCCGAGGTGTGGCTCTGAGGCTATCCATAAACGCCGACGCGGGGCCCGGCAGGACCGGACCCCGCGTCGCGTCGAGGGCTCAGCCCTTGTAGCCGGTGCGCCAGCCGCCCTGGTAGGTCTGGCGGGCGACGGTGGAGTAGGGCACGGGGCTGACGACCACGCGCACCTCGGTCTGCTCGTGCGGCTCGACGGAGGCCTTGGAGGTGCCGCCGTTCGGCTCGCCCCAGACGACCTTCAGCTCGGTGCCCTCCGGCACGTCGGGGTCGACCGTGCCGAGCGAGAGACCGCGACGCTCGTTGGCGCTGTAGCCGGTGAACATCGAGAAGCCGACGACGGTGCCGTCCGCATCCACGACCGAGTCGTAGTTCGCGGAGCCGTAGTTGGCCAGCGGCAGGTCGAAGAACTTGTAGTTGGGTCCGTCGACGTTCAGCAGCGAGCCCCAGACCTTGGCGAGGTCCTCGGCGTTCCAGGCGAGGGTGACCTTCTTGCGCTGGGTCGAGGGGTCGATCTTCTCGAGCGCGTCGCGGCCGATGAAGTCGTGGTCGAACTTCACGAACGAGCCGTATCCGAGCTCCCACGGCGTGAGGTAGTAGTCCTCGATGTTGTCGGAGACGAAGGAGCCCGCGAGGGTTCCGGTGGCCTCGTAGCTGTCGACGCCGAGCCACTCGCGGTAGCCGCGCTCGGCCTCGCCCGAGTAGATCGCGGGAAGCGGCGAGGGGATCCAGCCGGACTCGAGCGTGTTCGAGGGGTAGGCGCGCGATCCGACCGGTACGAGGCCGAACTCGACGCCGGCCTCGACGATCGCGTCGCGGATGGCGTCGTGGTCCTCGTAGGGGCCCCAGATCTCCAGGCCCGGAGCGCCGGCCATGCCGTGACGAAGGGTGCGCACGGTCCTTCCGGCGATCGTCATGGTCGACATGTTGAAGAAGCCGAGCTTCTCCAGCGGGCCGCCGTTGAGCTTCTCGATGACGTCCCACGCCTTCGGGCCCTGGATCTGGAAGCGGTAGTAGCGGCGCGTGACGGCGTGGCCGTACGGGCGCGAGGGCGAACGACGGTCGACCTGCACGTCGAGGTTCTGGTAGCCGCCGGTCTCACCGTGGTACATCAGCCAGTTGGATGCGGGTGCGCGTCCCACGTAGACGTACTCGTCCTCGGCCTCGCGGAAGAGGATGCCGTCGCCGATCACGTGGCCGCTCGCGGTCGTGGGCACGTACTGCTTGGCCTTGTTGACCGCGAAGTTCGCGACCGAGTTGATCGCGGTGTCGCTGATGAGCTTGATCGCGTCGGAGCCCTTCAGGAACACGTTGTCCATGTGGTGGGACTGGTCGTAGAGCACGGCGGTGTTGCGCCAGGCCTGCTGCTCCTTGATCCAGTTCTGGAAGTCGGCGGGGACGACCGGGTAGATGTAGGAGCCGATCTGCGAGTTGCGCAGCATCTCGACCGGGTTGTTCTGGTCGATGAGTTCCTGCAGGTTGCTGGCCACGATGAACCTCTCTGTTCGGGGGCCGGCGCCTCGGGTGAGGCGTCGGAGTCAGGTGAAGACGATGGTGTGGTTGCCGTGCCGGATGACACGGTCTTCCGCGTGCCACTGCACGGCGCGCGAGAGTACGGCCCGCTCGACGTACGCACCGCGGGCCTGGAGGTCGGCGGCGGTCATCGAGTGGTCGACACGGGCGACGTCCTGCTCGATGATCGGGCCCTCGTCGAGGTCCTTGGTGACGTAGTGGCTGGTGGCGCCGATGAGTTTGACGCCGCGTTCCTTGGCCTTCTTGTAGGGGCCGGCGCCGATGAAGGCGGGAAGGAAGGAGTGGTGGATGTTGATGACCGGCACGCCGACGCCCTCGAGGAAGTCATCGGTGAGGATCTGCATGTAGCGCGCCAGCACGACGAAGTCGACGTTGCCGGCGAGGAGCTTGACGATCTCGCGCTCGGCCTCCGACTTGTCCGGGCCCTGCGAGGGCACGTGGAAGAAGGGGATGCCGAACGAGCGGACGTCCTCCGCGGTGTTGGTGTGGTTGGAGATCACCATCGGGATCGTGACGTTGAGCTCGCCCCGGCGGTGACGCCACAGCAGTTCGAGCAGGCAGTGATCGCTCGTGGAGGCGAGGATCGCCATCCGCTTCGGCACGGACTGGTCGGTCAGGCGCCATTGCATCCCGTAGGGCTCCAGCGTCTGGGCGAGGTCGGCTTCGATGTCGCCGATCGCCGCGGCCAGGTCGGGCCGGTGGAAGACGACGCGCTGGAAGAACGCGCCGCCCTCGGGGTTGTCCGAGTACTGGTCGAGCGTGACGATGTTCGCCTTGTTCCGCGTGATGAGCGCGGTGACGGCGGCGACGAGCCCGGGCTGGTCGGGGCCGTGCACGATCAGGCAGGCGTGGTCACGCAGGGCGTCTTTGTGCAGGGACATGCGGGGATCTCCTCAGGACTGCGCGGCGATGTAGTCGCGGGCCCAGTCGGATGTCGCCCGCAGACCGCCGAACGTGTAGAAGTGAATTTTGACAGGTCCGCGCGACTCCTTCTGCGCGACGAGCGCTCCGAGGTCGCCGATGAACCGGTCGGGGCCCGCCGTTCCCATCAGGTTGGTGAGCGAGAACCCGTACTTCTTGACGATCATCGCGTTGGCGCCGACGCCGAAGCGGCGGGCGAAGGTGATCAGGCGCTTGATGCCCGCGGGGCCCGGAGTGCCGATGCGGATCTCCGAGGTGATCCCGCGCTCGCGCACGCCGTCGATCCAGTCGATGACCGGGTCGGTGTCGAAGGCGAACTGGGTCAGGATGACCTGGCCGAGGCCCGCGTCGGCCAGGGCCGACGACTTGTCTTCGAGGTGGCGCCACAGCACATCCGTGGGGATGTCGGGGTGTCCCTCCGGGTAGCCGGCGATCGAGACCTCGCGCACGCCGTACTTCTGCAGGATGCCGGAGCGGATGACGCTCAGCGAGTCGGGGTAGGGGCCTTCGGGCTCAGCCGGGTCGCCGCCGACCGCGAAGACGTGCTCGGTGGCACCCACCTGCTGGAGGCGGTCGAGGAACTCCTCCAGCTGGGCCGCCGAGGCGAGTCGGCGGGCCGACACGTGCGGGACGGGGACGAACCCGGCATCCTTCACGGCCTTGGCCGCGGCGACGCGCATGTCGAGATCCTCGTTGCCGAGGAAGGTGACGTTGATCTTGGTGCCGGCGGGGATGACCTCGCGAGCTTCTTCGAGCCCGGGGATGTCCTTGCCGGTCATCTCGAGCGAGAAGCCGTCGAGGAGGGCGAGGGATGCGGCCGGGTCGGGTGCGGGGGTGTTACGTGCCACGAGTCGTGGTCCTTCCGCTGTCGGGAGGGCTTCGTTGCGCCTCGTCAGCGAGATTACCTATGTCGATAGGTAATGACAAGAGGTATTTCCGAGGCGACACCTCAGAGCCACGGTCTGGGGTCAGCCTCGCTTCGCGAGGGGTGCGGTCGACGTTCCGTGCAGGCGCACGGTCGGCGCACCGGGTTCGTTCCACCTGAACAGCACCAGATGCCAGAGACCGGGGCTCTTGCGCGAGGGGTCGATGACGCCGTTCGCCCCGATGTCCAAGAGGCGATCGCGCACCGTCCACGACCTCGGCGTCCCATGGGCGGCGGCGATCTCTTGCCACGGGGCCACAGCGTCGGCGAGGTCGACGCCGACGGCGTCCCGTGCACGCGCGTCCCGCAGATCGAGGATGCCGGGTGCCTCGACCTCGATCTCGACGATCTCGAGTTCTGCGGCGCGGGCATACTTGTGCGCGAGCATCGCGGCCTCGACTCCGGCCGTCGATGAACTCAGATACAGCGTCGGCTCGTGTGGCCTCGAGTAGCGCCCCGCCGAACGGGAGCCCGCGATGGCGAACTCGCGGTGGTCAGGGTCTATGGCCCGATAGAAGATGCCCAGAATCGGCGGAGCGAAGGCCGAATCGAAATCCGTCACGACCTCAGGATCTCACCCGTCGTCGAAGGGTCAGCCCTTGCGGGCGCTTCCCGCATCCGCGAGCCAGGACTCGTTGTCGATGCTCTGGAGCACCCGCATCTCGTCGAGCATCTTGCGCAGCAGCGCGTTCAGCCGGGTGACCTCCGCCGGCGACATGTGGGCCAGGATGATCTCCTGCCCGCGAAGAGAGATCGGCAGCATGTCGTCGTGCATGGCGGCGCCTGCTGCGGTCAGGTACATCGGCCGCGAGCCGCGGGCGCCCTCGGCGAGCACCAGCAGACCCCGCTCCACCAGGGTGTTCACGCTCTTCGAGACGATCGCCTTGTTGACCACCAGGAACTCCGAGACCTCCGATGCGGAGAAGCCGGGGTTCATGGCGAGTGCGGAGATCACACGCCACTCGTTGGTGCCCAGATCGAACTGGCGCCGGAGCTCGTGGGACTCACGCCACACCAGCGCATTGGAGAGCAGTGCGAGCAGCCGCGGGGTGAACGCATCCGGGTCGATCACATCGGCCAAGGGCTCGACCACCGCGCTCCGGGGCGGCTCGACACCATGGGCATGGCGGTTGCGATCAGTTGCCATCGGCTTCCTCTCCGTGGTTCGGATGCGGCCGGGGCCGCAGGGACGGGGGGAGATCGAGACCGTTCGTGATCCCGACCTCCCTCCGTTCGTCAGTGCGCCATCGCCGCCAGGGCTTCGGGATCGATCGTGGCGATCGACCGGGTGTCCTGGAAGGCGCGTACGCCCTCGATGCCCTGCTCGCGTCCGAAGCCGGACTGCTTCATGCCGCCGAAGGGTGCGCGCAGGTCGAGGCGGGTGGCGCCGTGGTCGTTCACCCACACGTAGCCGCAGACCAACTGGGATCCCACGCGCTGCGCCGACTCGGGCGATGCGGTCCAGACCGAACCGCACAGGCCGCCCCAGGTGTCGTTCGCGAGCGCGACCGCCTCCTCCTCCGAGTCGAACGGAATGATCGGGATGACCGGGCCGAACTGCTCCTGGGTCACCACGCGCAGCGACGGGTCGGGGTCCACGACGATCGCCGGGCGCAGGAAGTTGCCGCCCGCGAGCTCGCCGCCGGGCAGGGTGCCGTACTCGCGCACGTCGGCGCCGGCATCCTTCGCCTCCTGGATGATCTCCTCGACGAACGCCTTCTGCGCCGGCTGGTGGAGCGGGCCCATGGTCGTGCCCTCGTCGAGCCCGTACCCGATCACGACCTTCTCGAGGCGCGCTTCGAGCCCCGCGACCAGCTCGTCCAGACGCGAGTGGTGCACGAACACACGCTTGGCGTTCATGCAGATCTGGCCCGTCGTGTCGTAGATCGCGGCGTAGAGACGGTCGAGGTGCGCGTCGTCGAGGATCGCGTCCTCGAGGAACACCGCCGCGTCGTTGCCGCCGAGCTCGAGTGTCACCCGCGTGAGGGTCTGCGCAGCCATCTGCATGATGCGCTTGCCGCCGTTCACGCTGCCGGTGAAACAGACCTTCGCGACATCGGGGCTCTGGATGAGCTCCGACATGTTCTCGTCGCGGCCCGTGACCACGTTGAGCACCCCGGGCGGCAGCTTCTCGGCGATGCGCTGCACCACGCGGGTCGTCGCCAGCGGCGCGGAGGGCGGCGGCTTCACGATCGCGGTGTTGCCCGCGAGCAGCGCGTGGGGCAGGGCTGCGCCGAGGATGGCGATGGGCCAGTTGAAGGGCACGATGATCGTGACGACGCCCAGCGGCTGGTAGGCCACCTCGGTCGTCACGGGGATCGCGCCGGGGACGACGGGGAGCGTGTGCCCCTTCTCGACCTCGTCCTTCAGCATGAGGGCGAGGTTCCACCGGATCTCGAAGACCAGGGCATCCACCCACCCCTCGAAGCGGATCTTGCCGTTCTCCTGCGACAGGACGGCGGCGTCCGTGTCGCGCTCGTCGGCGATGCCGGCGATGGCTGCGGCCATCGCCTCCGCGCGCTCCGCCGCCGACAGCGCGCTCCACGACCCGAAGGCGGCGGATGCGGCGGCGACCGCATCCGCGACATCCGCGGGCGTGGCCGCAGCAGCCTCGCCGACGATGACTCCGGGCTTTCCCGGATCGGCGATCTGTAGAACGTCATCGGTGAAGCGCTCCGCGCCTCCGATGTAGAGCCCTGTCCGCACTCCGGCGGACGTCTGGGCGATCGAACTCGACATCCCTGCACCTCTCTGTGTCTCGGATATGTGCGGGATCGCGACCGTCGCCACCCCCGCGGCACGAGTTTACGTCCATTCTTGTTTACATGTAAATGAGATCGTGCTACGTTCACCGGGTCGCCCTCCAGAGTCGGATGGCGACACCCGAAACGACGTCGATGAAGACGCGATTCTGCGCACATTCGACGTCTCCCTGCCATCGACGAGGAGGCATGATGAGCAGTTCCCCCCTGCAGACGGACGACCGTCCGAGCGTGGCCGAGCTGGAGGATCTGGCGTTCGAGCTGCGGCGCAAGCTCCTGCAACTGTGCGGCACCTACGAAGGCGCCGTCCACATCGGCGGAGACCTGTCCTCGGCGGACGTCTTCACCGCTCTCTTCCACTACGGGCTGAACGTCGACCCGACCGACATCGCCAACTCCGAGCGCGACCGCTTCGTGCTCAGCAAGGGTCACGCCGCCGTCTGCATGTACATCGCGATGGCGATGCGCGGCTTCTTCTCCTACGAAGGCATCGTCGACACCTACGGCCAGCTCGACAGCGCATACGGCATGCACCCGTGCAAGGTGCAGTTGCCGGGTGTGGAGGCGTCGACGGGCTCTCTCGGCCACGGCCTTCCGCGAGATGGGTTACCGACGCGCTGTCCTCCCGCCGCTGGATGCCGCCTCCACCGACGTGGACGCCCTCGCCGATGCGTTCGTGCGGACCGGGATGCTGCCGATCGCCATGTGCGGCCAGGCTCCGGACGCGGACGTCTCCTCGCCCGACGCCGACGTGCGTCGGGCGGGGGTCGAGCTGCTGCGCGCGAGCGTCCGGTTCGCCGAACGGCTCGGGGCCGACCAGCTGAACGGCGTGCCCTACGGGCTCCTCGGTCGCCCGTGCGAGCCGCTCAGCCCCGCCCTTCTCGCCGAGCGCGCGCGGGCGGTGGGGGCGGTGGCCGACGAGGCGGCGGAACGCGGCGTCCAGATGACTTTCGAGGTGCTGAACCGCTACGAGGAGGCGGCGATCAACACGGCCGCGCAGGCCATGGACTACGTCGCCGCGAGCGGTTCGGCCCACCTCGGCGTGCACCTGGACAGCTTCCACATGGCGATCGAGGAGGCGGACGCCGTGCAGGCGGTCCGTACCGCGATGCCGCGGTTGCGCTACCTCGAGCTGGGCCAGTCGGGCCGCGGCCCGCTGGAGCACGGCGCGGTGGATGTGCCCGCCCTCGTGCGGGAGGCATTGGATGCGGGCTACCGCGGCCGATGGGGTGTGGAGGCGTTCTCGCGGCCGCTGGCCGAGGGCGCGGCCGATGTGCTCTCGATCTGGCGCGCGCCCTACGCGGACGGTCTCGCCCTCGCGCGGGACGCGATCGGCGTCATCCGGCGCGGCTGGGCGGAGAGCATCCCGGGCCGCAGGTCACACCGCCTGGCCCGTGCGACGGGCTGAACCGGGAGCACCCCTCCCATTGCGCGCGGACCCCGCGTCGCTCAGGATGTATTCACACGTATAGGGCAGGGAAGCCCGGAAAGGTGACACCGATGTCGACCGCAACGCAGGAGACCGCCACCCTGATCGATCCCGACGTCTTCGCCGGGCGCATTTACATTGACGGCGAGTGGGTCGAAGGCGGGGGAGGTGCCATCGCCTCCGTCGAGCCCGCCACCGGTGAGACGCTCGTGCAGGTCGGGATGGCGGATGCCGCGGATGTCGCGCGAGCCGCCGCATCCGCCGCACGCGCGCAGCAGGAGTGGGCCGCCACGCCGCATCCGGCCCGTGCGGCCGTGCTGCGCAAGGCTGCGCAGCTGTGGGAACAGCACGCGGAAGAGATCATGGGCTGGAACATTCGCGAGGTCGGTGCCATCCCGCCGCTCGCAGGCTTCGCCCTGCACGTCACCGCGGCCGAGTGCTATGAGGCGTCGTCCCTGCCCTCGGCGCCGCTGGGCACCATTCTCTCCAGCGAGGAGCCGCGCCTCTCGCTCGCCCAGCAGATTCCCGTGGGCGTCGTCGGCGTCATCTCGCCCTTCAATGTTCCGCTCATCCTCGGCATCCGCGCGGTCGCGCCGGCTCTCGCGCTCGGAAACGCCGTCCTGCTCAAGCCCGACCCCCGCACCGTCGTTACCGGCGGCGTCTCGATGGTGCGCATCTTCGAGGAGGCCGGTCTGCCGAAGGGCATCCTGCAGCTGGTCCCAGGCGGCGCCGAGGTGGGTGAGGCCATGGTCGCCGACCCGCACGTGCGTGTGGTCGCCTTCACGGGATCGACCCGCGCGGGCCGCGCCGTCGGCGAGCTCGCCGGCCGCCACCTCACCCGCGCGCACCTCGAGCTCGGCGGCAACTCCGCCTTTCTCGTTCGCGAGGACGCCGACGTCGATCAGGCGGTCAACCTGGCCACGTGGGGCGCGTTCCTGCACCAGGGTCAGATCTGCATGACGGTCGGCCGCCACATCGTCCACGAGTCGCTGTTCGACGAGTACGTCGCGAAGCTCGCGGCGAAGGCCGACTCG
The DNA here is from genome assembly GCF_005347485.1 of Microbacterium sp. RG1. NCBI lineage: Bacteria > Bacillati > Actinomycetota > Actinomycetes > Micrococcales > Microbacteriaceae > Microbacterium > Microbacterium sp. RG1. Next base: position 2,826,944 of record NZ_CP034121.1, read on the forward strand.
ATGGTCGTCGGCGACCCGGCCGCAGGCCAGGTGCACCTGGGCCCGCTCATCGACGAGACGCAGCGGAACCGCGTGCACACGCTCGTGCAGGACGCCGTCGCCTCAGGCGCACGCCTCGCGGCCGGCGGTACGTACGACCAGCTGTTCTACCGCCCGACGGTGCTGGCGAACCCGCCGAAGGATGCGGCCGCGTACTGCGACGAGGTCTTCGGTCCCGTCGCCTCGGTGGTCTCCTTCGCGACCGACGACGAGGCCGTCGAGCTGGCCGCAGCAACCGACTACGGGCTGTCGTTGGGAATCGTCAGCCGCGACGCCATGAAGGCGTACGACCTCGCCAAGCGCATCCCCACCGGCATCGTGCACATCAACGACCAGACGGTCAACGACGAGGCGAACTCGCCCTTCGGCGGTGTCGGCGCCTCCGGTACGGGATCCCGCCACGGCGGTGCGCAGGCGAACATCGACGCCTTCACCGAGACCCGCTGGATCACGATGCGCCGCGAGCCTGGACAGTACCCGCTCTGACGCTCACGGATGCGGGCGGTCCTTCGCCGGGGCCGCCCGCATCCGTCTCAGAACGTCAGGTTGAAGACCCGGCGCGCGGTGTGCTCGAAGAAGTCGGCCTTCTCCGCATCCGAGATCGGCAGGGCGTCCTGTGCTGCGACCTCGTCGGCTTCGAACTGGTACGGATAGTCCATCGCGTACATCACGCGGTCCGGACCCGTGACCTCGCGGGTGAACAGGATCGCCGGCTCCCAGGGCATCCCCGAGGTCGTGAGCCAGATGTGGGAGCGGAAGTACTCCGAGGGGCGCTGCGCGAGCGGCTTGATCGCCTCGTAGCGTCCGGAGGCGACCTGTTTGGCGTGCATGTGGTCGATCCGGTGCAGCCAGAACGGAAGCGCCTCGCCCAGGTGCCCGACCACGAGTCGCAGGCGCGGGTGGCGATCGAAGACGCCCGACGTGATGATCCGGAGCAGATGGAGCCCCGCGCTCGCGCCGAAACCGAGGATCGCGCCGTCGAGCCCGGCTTCGCGGTAGGGGGAGATCATGGTGTTCGGGGGTGTGCCCGGATGCAGGTACAGCGGGACGTCGAGATCCTCCAGCTCGCGCAGAAGCGGAGCGAAACGCGGGTGGTCGATGTGGTCGCCGCGCACGTGGTCGTTCAGTATCAGGCCCTTCAGTCCGTGCTCTCCGACCGCGCGGCGCAGCTCCGCCACATCCGTCGCGGCATCCGTGAACGACACCGTCCCGAGCCCGGAGAAGCGCTCGGGGCGCGCCTGGCAGATCTCACCGAGGCGGGCGTTGGCCGTCTTCGCCAGCGCCACGGCCTCGTCGGCGGGCAGTACCTGCGTGCCGGGGGAGGTGAGGGCGAGCACCTGATGGTCGATGCCGGCCGCATCCATGTCGGCCATGCGTCGCTCGGCCGCATCCTGCAGGCGCTCCACCACCGCACGCGGTTGCGGATGCGGCGAGTTCAGGAAGTAGCCCATCAGGCTGTTGAAGCCGACGTCGTCGAGGTCGCGGCGCGCGAGGTGGTCGCGGTACAGCGCGATCGCCTCGGGCGGTGCCCAGGCCTCCTCCGTCGCGATGCGCAGATACGGCGGGCGGTGTGCATCGGCGTTCATGGAAGGGAGATCCTCTCTGCGGCGGCAGCCGGCTCGTCGATGTCGTGCGTGGAGATGTCCGGCAGACGCACGGCGACCGTGGCGGCCACGCCGCTGTCGACGTGGCCGAGCGCTGTGCGCAGGGTGTCCTCCAGGTCGTCGAAGTCCGTGACCGTCGCCGCCCAGCCGCCCCCCGCGGCGCGGGCGACACCGGGCAGGTCGGCCTCGCGGCCGAGCCCGACCCAGAACCGCTCATCGCGCTGGGCGACGCCGTCCGGGTACTGACGCACGGCGTTGCGCCTGGTCGCGTTCCAGCCGCCGTTGTCGAGGATGACGGTGAGTGTCGCGAGACCGTAGCGCGCGGCGACGGATGCGGCGGAGGAGGGCGCGCTGAAGTAGAACGTGCCGTCGCCGACGATGCTGACGACGCGGCGGTCGGGTTCGGCGAGCTTGATGCCGAGGGCCCCGCCGCCCGACCAGCCGAGCGACGTTCCCCGGTTGCCGAACACCGTGCCCGGCAGCGTCCGAGGCAGGGACCGCCAGATGTCCGGCGCCGCGGTGATGGCCTCGTTGACGACGATCGTCTCCGCGTCGATCAGCCGCGCCAGGGTGGCGCCGACGCTGCCCGCCGACAGGCGTCGCTCGGCGACGTCCGTCGCGATGCGCTCGTCCCGCTCGGCGCGGGCGCGGCGGGCCTCGGCTGCCACGCTCTCGCGGCGGGTCCGGGCGGCGTGCGCCTGAGCGGCATCGGGCGTGTGCTCCAGCAGTTGGTCGAGGAACGTGACCGCGTCGGCGCGGATGAGAGCCTCGGCCGGCAGGTACCAGAGGGGGATGCGTTCCTGGAGCGGGTCGTCGCCCACCACGAAGATGCGCGCGTCGGGGTCGGGGTGCACGGCGGCGGGGATCCACGGCACGTCGGCGTCCAGCACGATCAGGACGTCGGATGACACCACCGCCGCGGCGGGGGTGTCGCCCAGGTGCAGGGGGTGATCGTGCGGGAAGCTCAGCACCTCCGCGTTGTACTCGACGACCCCGATGCCCCATCTCTCCGCGAGCGCCACGAGGCGGGCGACCGCATCCGGGTCACGGCCGACGGAGGTCGTGACGATCGTCGCGCGGGAGGCTCCCGCGAGCGCGTCGACGACCGAACGGAGGGCATCCGCGCCGGCGGCGGCGGGTGCGATACGCGGCCAGCGCTCGACGGCGGTCGCCGGAGCCGGGGCGCGCTGGGCGAGCACTTCCCGCGCGGCCGTGAGATACACAGGGCCCGCCGGGCTGCTGCGCGTGAGCTGCAGAGCGCGGAGCACGACCTGCGGGACGTTCGCCGCGGTGCGCAGGTCGTACGACCACTTCGCGTACGGACGCACCAGCGCGTGTTGATCGGGGACGTCCTGGAGGAAGGTCACGTGGGTGTCGCGACCCCCCTGCTCCTCGCCCTCGAGAGTGTACGGCGTGAGTCCCGCGAAGATCAGGACGGGCACGCGCGCGCGGGCCGCGTTGTGCACAGCGCCGCCGAGATTCGCCGTCCCCACATCCGTGTGGACGAAGACCGCCTGCGGGCGTCCCGTTGCGAGGGCGTAGCCGTGCGCGGCGCTCAGCGCCGTGTATTCGTGCGGGCAGACGATGACCCGGGGGACACGCTCGCCGCGCGCGCGATCCGCGGCGAGCGCCTCGATGAGCGCCGGATGGTCGCTGCCGAGGTTGGCGAACACGTGCTCGACACCGGCCGCGCGCAGGGTGTCCACCAGCATGGCGGCGGCGGTCGCCGTCATGAGCGACTTCCGGTGAGGATGTGACCGTCGACGCTGTGGAAGCGGAGATACTCGTCGATCCCGTGGGGTGAGCCCTCCCAGCCCATGCCGCTCTGCTTCCAGCCGCCGAAGGGGATCCAGCGCGAGCCTTCGGGTGAGAACAGGTGGCTGTTCACGAAGGTGACCCCGGCTTCGATCTCGCGGGCCACGGCCGCACTCGCGACCGGATCGCTCGACCAGACGGATGAGGCCAGGCCGAAGGGCGTGTCGTTGGCCCAGGTGACGGCCTGCGCGACATCGTCGTAGGCGACCACCGGCAGCACCGGTCCGAACTGCTCGTCCCGCACCAGCTCGTCCTCCTGGCGCGCGTCGGTCACGAGGTGGGGAAGCAGGAAGTGGCCGCCGTCCCAGTCGTCCTGCGACACCGGACGACCCAGTTCACGCACCTCGCGGCCCGCCGCACGGGTGCGTTCGACGATCCCGCGCACCCGTTCCAGCTGTGCGGCGTTGTTGAGCGGGCCCATGGTCGTCTCCGGATGCAGCGACTCGCCCACGCGCATCCCGTCGATGCGCTCCGCCAGAAGCGCGGAGAGCTCCGCATGCTGCCCGCGCGGCACGTAGACGCGCTTGACCGCGAAGCACACCTGGCCGGCGCGGCGGTAGGCGGAGGCGACGATCCCCTCCGCGGCGCGGGTCAGGTCCGCGTCCGCCAGCACGATGGCGGGATCGTTGCCCCCCAGCTCCAGATGGACGGGCTTCAGCGCCGTCGCGGCCCTCGCCAGCACGTGGCGGGCGGTCTGCCCGCCACCCGTGAACGACACCTTGCCCACCCGCGGGTCGTCGATCAGAGCTTCGACGGCGGCGGCCGTCCCGTTCACCACCGAGACGACACCCGGGGGGAAGACGGCGCCGACCAGGCGCGCGAGCACCGTCACTCCCAGCGGAGACGTGGGCGAGGGCTTGAGCACGACTGCGTTGCCGGCGGCGATCGCGGGCGCGATCTTGTTGGCGGTGAGCACGAGCGGGGCGTTCCACGGCACGATGCAGCCGACCACCCCGAACCCTCGACGCTCGACCCGTACATAGGCGCCGTCGGCGCCGCGGCGATGCAGCTCCGGTTCGAGACGCTCGGCGACGGCATCGGCGATCGCGCGGAACACGATCGCGGCGGCGCCGGTCTCGGCGCGGACGGTCGCGAGCGGCGATCCGTTCTCTCTCGCCGTCAGGACCGCCAGACGATCGGCGTGCTCGTCGATCACGTCTGCGGCACGGCGCAGCAGACGTTCACGATCCGCGATGTCGGAACGGGACCAGGATGCGGCCGCGTGCGCCGCCGCATCCACCGCCGCGGTCACCTCGGCCGCGCCGCCGTCGAAGACGACGCCGACGGTCTCGGCGACGCGGGCGGGGTTGCGCACCTCGATGCGGGTGCCTCCCGCGCGCTCCTCCGCGTCGATGAGGTGCCCGAGCTCGACGGGGCTGTGCGCGTCGACGACGGGGAACGCCGCGACGATGCCGAGGCCGCTCACGAGAGAGCTCCCGCGGATGACGGCATGACGAGGGAGAGGAGATGCGCGCGAAGGCCGAGGAACTCTTCACTGGCGCGGGTGCGCACCTGGTCGCGGGTGCGACCGAGGGGCACCGGAACGACCTCGCGGACCACGCTCGGATTCTTCGAGAGCACCACGATCCGATCGCTCAGGTAGATGGCCTCGTCGATGTCATGGGTGACCACGACGACCGTGATCCCGAGTTCGTTGCGCACCCGCAGGACGAGATCCTCGAGGTCGAACCGGGTCTGCGCGTCGACCGAGGCGAAGGGCTCGTCCATGAGGAGGAGCTCGGGGCGGTACGACAGGGCGCGGGCGATGGCGACCCGCTGCTGCATGCCGCCCGACAGCTCCCACGGGTACTTCTTGCCCACGTGCGCGAGGCCCACGCTCTCCAACACCTCCTCCGCGCGTCGCTCGCGTTCGCGCCGCCCCACGCCGCGCGCGGCGAGGGGGATGGCGACGTTCTTCGCGTTCGTCATCCACGGATAGAGCGAGCGGCTGTAGTCCTGGAAGACGAGGCCGAGCTCGGCGGGCACGTCGGTGAGGCGGTCGCCCTCGAAGCGCACCTCGCCGCCGCTGGGAGAGGCGAGTCCGGAGATACAGCGCAGCAGCGTCGTCTTTCCCGCGCCGCTGGGCCCGACGATGCACACCAGCTCGCCCTTGGCGACCTCGAAGCTGACGTCGGCGACGGCGGTGTTCGCCTGGTCGGTGCCCTCGTTGTAGGTCTTTCGCAGCCCTTCGACCTCGAGGACGGGGACGGTGGATGTGGGGTGGGACATCGATCCTCCTTAGGATCCGTTCGCGGCCCGCGAGCGGTAGTACCACCGCAGCGCGCGGCGCTCGACGACGACGAAGAGGTAGTTCAGGACAGTGCCGAGCAGCGCGAGGACGAGGATGCCGGTCCACATCTTCACGATCGCGAACTCCGCCTGCGCCTGCAGGATGAAGTAGCCGATGCCCGAGCGGGCGGCGACCATCTCGCTCACGACCATCAGCACGATGGCGATGGTGAGGCTCGCCCGCATCCCCGCGGCGATCTGCGGTGCTGCGGCGGGCAGCACGACGCGGAAGAACGTGCGGATCCCACCGAGGCGCAGCACGCGGGCTGTGTCGAACGCCGTTCCCGAGATTCCGCGCATGCCGTCCAGCGTGTTCAGCAGCGTGGGCCAGATGGAACCCAGCGCGATGAGCGCGATCTGCCGCATCTCGCCGATCCCGAAGATCGCGATCATGGCCGGAAGCAGAGCCGGTGCGGGCAGGACGTAGAGGAAGTAGATCAGCGGGTTCGCCGCCTGACGCACCCTTCGCCACCGCCACAGCACGGTGCCGCCGACCAGGCCGATGATCACACCCGCGAGGTAGCCCAGGATGAGGTTTCGCACGCTGGCGATGAGGTTCGTCCATGCGCCGTAGACGACCCACTGGTTCCAGGTCTCCTGCACGATCCGCGACAGCGGCGGAAAGAACGGCGACGTGCTGCCGGCCGAGACGAACCACCACACCGCGATGAGGACGACGGGCAGCCACAGTGCGAGCAGCACCCCGACGAGGCGAGAGGCGAACGGGCCCGAGCGGCGCCGTGGGACGGGAACGGTGCTGGTGGTCAGTCGGCTCATGCGCGCGCCCCCTTCGCCTCGAGCCGCATGTTGCGCTGCGACTCGTGCCAGTGCATCAACCGCTTCTCGAGAAGGAAGAACGCTCCGGTGAGGGCGATGCCCAGCAATCCCGCGACGATGATGTACGCGTACATCGTGGGGTAGGCGCTCACCCCGGCGTTCTCCGCGAGCAGGATGTTGCGCCCGACGCCCGCGGCGCCGCCCACGATCTCCGCGACCACCGCCAGGATGAGCGCCTGCGCGGAGGCGATCCGCATCCCGGTGACGAGGTACGGCGACGCGCTCGGGATGCTGACCACGAGGAACCGCCGGATGCCGCGCACGCCGAGCGCCTTCGCGGTGTCCGCGACGACGGGATCCATCGAGCGCACGCCGTAGATCACCTGGATGACGAACGGCCAGAACGCGGCGAAGCAGATGAGGAAGACCTTCATCGGCAGGGTCGACCCGGCGACGAGGATCACGAGCGGGAGCACGGCGATCGCGGGGATCGCCTTGAACGTCTCGATCACGGGAGCAGCGCTCTGGCGGGCGATGTCGCTGTGGGCCAGCGCCGTGCCCACGACCAGGCCCAGGGTGATCGTGATGACCATGCCGAAGAACCAGCCGATGAGCGTCGCCCCCACGGCGGACCACAGGCGCGCCGTGGTGAGCTCCTGCAGGAGTGCCGCGATCGAGTCCGTCATGGAGGGGAACTGCGTCGGGCTCACCAGGGCGGTCGATGTCGCCAGCTGCCAGGCGGTGACCACGATCGCCACGGCCAACAGCGGCAGCACCACGGCGAGGCCGCGCTCGCGCGCCACGCCCCTCATCCGCCGCCGCCCTCACGGGTGGGGAAGGAGTGCGACGTCACGTCAGTTCTCCAGCGCGCCGGGCCAGACCACCGAGTCGACGTCCAGGTTCTTCAGGGCGTCGGTCAGGGACTGGTCGGTACCGAACTTGACGAGCAGATCGCGCGCCGTCTCGAATCCGGTGACGGTCAGGTGGGGGTCGCCGCCGATGTTCCAGCGCGCGGCGGCCGCCTGCTCGGCGGTGACGCCCATCCCCTTCTCCAGTGCGGAGCGGGCCGCATCCTCGTTCGCCGATGCGCCTTCGATCGACTCGATCATCGCGTCCGAGAACGCTCGCACGGTCTTCGGGTTCTGGTCGATGAACGACTGCGACGTGTTGAAGAGCGTCGTCGCTGCGCCGTTGAAGATCTCACGGTTGTTGTAGCCGAGCGTCACACCGCCGGCCGAGAGCGCGTCGGCCGCGAACGGCCACTGCATGACCGCCGCATCGACATCGCCGTTGGCGAGAGCTGCCGCCATCTGACCGAAGGGCATCTGCACGAGCTCGATCGAGCTCGCATCCACGCCGTCGCGGCTCGCCAGCTCCCACAGCGTCAGCGTGTTGTGGGACGACAGTCCGACGGTGGCGACGCGCTTGCCCTCGAGATCGCCGTAGTCGGTGATTCCGGAGGTGGGTGAGGCGATCGTGATCGTCCCCTCGTCGTCGGGCTGGATCTGCCCCTCGATGGTGGACACCGCGCGCAGCGGGATGCCGTTCGCGTTCGCGGTGAGCACGTGCACGACGGTGGCGAAGCCGAAGTCGTAGGTCCCGCTGGCCACGCCGGAGACGATCGAGGCGACATCCGTCTGCGGGGTGATCTCGAGCGTGAGTCCGTGCTTCTCGAAGATGCCCTCCTCGATCCCGTAGTACAGCGGCGCGAACTGCGAGGACGGGTTGATGGCGATCGTCAGATTCGCCTTCTCCGGAGCGCCCGTCTCGTCACCGCCCGCGGGTTCGGCGGCTCCCGCGCAGGCCGCGAGGGAGAGGGTCATCAGTGCGGCCGCGGCCAGGGCGGCGGTCCGGCGGAGGGTCAGGAACGTCATTGTCTGCCTCTTTCTGTGTGAGCGGAAGCTCGGTCGGGTGGTGCGGGTGTCAGAGCCCCAGCAGACGCGACACGTTGCCGTGGTAGATCTCGGCCCGGTCGGCGTCGTCGATGATGTCCATCTCCTCGAGGTTGGCGATCGTGGAGCGGATGTATCCGGGACCCTTCTCGGGGTCGAAGGGGGTGTCGCTGGCGAACAGCGTGTGATCGACGCCGAAGAACTTGATGGCGGTGCGCATCGCGTCGCCGGCGCCGAAGTAGGCGGTGTCGACGTAGAAGCGGCGGAACGCGTCGATGGGGCGCTCGGTGAGGGGATACCCCTCGATGTCCTCCGCCTGATCGGCGGGCGTGCGCGAGCCGAGCTGATCCCAGCCCGGCCCGATCCGCCCGGCGAAGTGGGGGATCATCGCGCCGCCGTGGTGGATGAGGATCTTGATGTCGGGCAGCCTCTCGAACACCCCGGAGAACACGAGCCGGGACATGAACGCCGACAGGTCGTACTCCCAGCCCAACGTCCACCAGATCTCGAACTTCGAGCGCGCCTCGGTCTTGTAGTCCGACCAGCTGGAGTCACGGCAGGGATGGACCTGGATCATCTTGTCACCGCGTGCGGCCACCGCCTCGTAGAAGGGGAAGAACCGCTCCTGGTCCATCGGCCCGCCGTTGACATGCGTGTAGATCTGCACGCCCACCGCGCCGAGCTCGTCGAAGGCGCGCTCGGCCTCCGCGATCGCGGCGTCGACGTCGCTGAGCGACACCGCGGCGCAGAAGCCGGCGAATCGGTCGGGGTTGTCGCGGGTGAGCTCAGCCATTCCGTCGTTCGCGATCCGCGCGAGCTCGACCGTCCGCGCCGTGGGCCCGAGATCCTCCAGCGGCGGCGCCGCCGAGTTCACGATCTGCCGGTAGTCGGGGCCGAACTCGTCCATGATCCGGAACCGCTCGTCCATGTCCACGAGGGCAGGAACGCCGCTCACCCGCTTCTGGATGTTGCGCGCCACGGGGCTGTCGTCGATGGCGAAGAGTCGCTTGGCGTACTCGGCCGGCAACAGGTGGCAGAAGGCGTCGATCTTCATCGGCTCGGATCCTCTCTCGCCGGCTCACCTCGTCGTGGCCGGAACGCGAGCAAGCCAATCCCCGTCGCCGGAAGCGGGCAAGGGCGCGCGGGGGCGGATTCCGCCCTGCGGAATCCGGGAGGGTGCGGGGAGGTCACCGAGCCAGATCGCCGCGGATCGCCGACGCGCACGCGCGCAGCTCGACGACGAGCTCCCGCATCCGCTCCGCGCCCAGGCGCGCGCTGGGTGCGGACATCGCCACCGCGGCGATCGCGCGTCCGTCCCGAGCGCGCAGCGGCACGGCGATCGCCGACAGCCCGTCGCGGCTCTCCTGGTCGTTGACGGCGAAGCCGCGCATCATCACGAGCGGAAGCTCCGCCATGAGCTGAGTGAAGGTCCGGGTGCGCTGGGTCAGGCGGCGCAGGCCCCGCGGGTACAGTGCGCGCAGCTCCTCGCGGGACAGCTCCGCCAACAGCACCTTGCCGCCCGACGTGGCGTAGGCGGGCAGCAGTGCGCCGGTCAACACCTGCGTACGCACCTGCTGGTCCGCCTCGAAGCCCGCGACGAAGCGCACGGAGTCCCCCTGCCGGACGAGGAGATTGACCGTCTCGGAGATCCGTTGGCTGAGTACTTTCAGGTGCGGCTCGCCCGCAGCGCGCAGGTCGATGGAGCTGGTGCTGTGCACTCCGATCTCGATCAGTGCCGGTCCCACCCGATAGACCTTCGAGATCCGGTCCTGGGTGACGAAGCCCCGGGCGGCGAGGGTCGTCAGCAGACGGTGTGCAGTGGATGCGGCCACGCCCAGGCGCGCGGCTGCCTCGGTCACACGGAGTTCGGGTCGATCGCCGAGCAGCAGCAGCAGGCGCAGCGCATGGTCCACCGAGGCGAGGGCGGGTGGGGGAGGGGGTTCCGATGTCGTCATCGACATCGTGACATCGTATGCTCGCGCGAGAGGATGCGGGCTGGCCTTGTCGCCGGCCCGCCCGCATCCGTTCGTCGACGCGTCAGTACACGATGACCGGCTTGACCGTCACACCGTGGTGCATGTCGGCGACCGCCTGCTCGATCTCGTCGAGCGTGTACGTCGTCTCCAACAGCTCCAGCGGCAACCGACCCTCGGCGTGCAGCCGGGCGAGCTCCGGGATGAGCTGCTGCGGCAGCGTGTCCCCCATCGTCACGCCGCGCAGCACCTTTCCGGTCAGGATGCTCTGGATGTCCACCGGGATCTCCGTGCCGGGAGGGGGTGCGCCGCACACGAGCACCGTGCCGCGGATCGCGGCGGCGTCCAGCGCGCCGCGTGCCACGCGGGGGCTCGCGGTCGTGTCGAAGCTCAGGTCGACGCCGCGTCCGCCCGTGATCTCGGCGAGGCGGGCCGCGACGTCCTCGGAGCCGGCGTCGATCGTGTGGGTCGCGCCGAGCCGGCGGGCGAGCGCGAGTCGTTCGTCGACGAGATCGATCGCGACGAGCGCGGCGGGGCCGCGATGCGCGGCCGCCATGATCGCCGACAGCCCCACGGCGCCGGAGCCGTAGACCGCGACGGTGTCGGCGGGGCCCGGATCCAGCACGTTCCACATCGAGCCGAATCCGGTCAGGATGCCGCAGCCGAGCGGCGCGAGCACCGTGAGGTCGGCGTCCGCATCCACCGCGACGACGGAGCGCTCGTCGGCGATCGCGTAGGTGCCGAACGCGGACTGCCCGAAGAAGTGGCCGGCCACCGGGAGGCCGTCGTGGGTGATGGTGCCCGAGTCGTCGGGGCGCATCAGGCCGAAGAGGTTGCGCACCTGCCAGGTCTCGCAGTAGGCGGGATGCCCGCCCCGGCATCCGCTGCACGCGCCGCACGAGGTGAAGCTCAGCAGCACCTTGTCGCCGGGTGCCACGGAGTCGACCCCCGCCCCGACCTGTTCGACGATGCCCGCGCCCTCGTGCCCGATGATGCCGGGGGTCGGGAACGGGATGCCGCCGGCGATCACCCCGAGGTCCGTGTGGCACAGCCCGGTCGCCACGAGCCGTACGAGCACCTCGCCATGACCCGGCGCCCCGTACTCCACATCCTCGACCCGCAGGGCGCCGTCCTGCAGGATGGCCGCGCGGCCCGCGGTCACGCCGATGCTCCTGTCTCGAGGTTGAAGACGATCGAATGGGTGCGCTGGTACGAGGCCATCGCCTCGGGTCCGTTCTCGCGCCCCCAACCGGAGGACTTGACGCCACCGAACGGGACGGAGGGATCGAGCAGCGCCCAGCCGTTCACCCAGGTGATGCCCGCATCCAGGCGCGCGGCCACGCGGTGCGCCTTGGCGAGATCAGCGGTCTGGATTCCGGAGGCCAGTCCGTACGGCGTCGAGTTGGCGAGGGCGATCGCCTCCTCCTCGGTGTCGAAGGGCTGCACCGTCAGGACGGGACCGAAGACCTCCTCGGCCACCACCTCGGCCTCGTTCGGCACGTCGGCGATCACGGTCGGGCGGTAGTAGAAGCCGCCGCCGAGCTCGGCGCGCTCGCCGCCCGTGACGATGCGCGCACCCGCCGCGCGGGCGCGGTCGACCATCGCCGCCACCTTCTCGAGCTGGTTCGCGCTGGCGAGCGGACCGATGACGGTGCCCTCATCCGCCGGGTCGCCGAAGGGCACGTGTGGCAGAGCATCGGCGAGGATGCCCAGCACGGTCTCGTAGAGCGGGCGTTCCACGAGAAGCCTCGGGCCCGCCATGCAGAACTGGCCGGAGTTGAACACGAAAGCCGAGATGACCGTGTTGATCGCCGCGTTCAGATCCGCATCGGCGAACAGGATGTTGGCCGCGTTGCCGCCGAGCTCGGCCGTGAACGGTTTCAGCGTGCGTCCGGCAATGGCCGCCGCGTGGGCGCCGATCTCCGTCGAACCCGTGAAGGCGACCTTGTCGACGTCCGGGTGGCCGACGAGGTGGTCGCCGAGGGCGGCGCCGGGCCCCGTCACGACGTTGAAGACCCCGTCGGGCACACCCGCCTCCTGCAGGATGTCGGCGATGATGAGGGCCGAGAGGGGGGTGTCGCTCGCGGGCTTGTGCACGATCGTGTTCCCGGCGATGAGCGCGGGCGCGATCTTGGAGCTCGAGAGGATGAGGGGGAAGTTGAACGGCGTGATGGCCGCGACGACCCCGATCGGCTCGCGCTTCACATAGGCGTGGGTGTTGCCGGTCGTCTCGCGTACGTCGCCGTCGAGGTGGTGGCCGAGGCTCGCGTAGAACTCGTAGAGCTCCGCGGCGTTGTTCACGTCGATGATCCGCGCGAACGTGATGGGCTTGCCGACATCCAGGCTCTCCGCCCGCGCGAGCTCCTCCGTCCGCTCGCGCATGAGCGCGTACGCACGCTGCAGGATGCGGGCGCGTTCCCTGCTCGACAGGCGGGACCAGGCGCCGGAGTCGAAGGCGGCTCGGGCGGCAGCGACCGCGTCGTCGACGTCCGCCGTCGTCGCCCGTGCGACCTCGCCCACCTTGCGGCCGCTGGCGGGGGAGACGACGTCCATGACGGCGCCGTCGGAGGCGTCGCGCCAGACGCCGCCGATGAACAGCCGGCCCCGTGCGCGCTCACCGGTGCCGGCGATGGTGGATGCGGGATCGGTGAGGGTCATGAGGTGCTCCTTCGATGGGTGGGGTCAGGCCGGTGCGCTCGCGGCGACGCGTGACAGCGCGTCGCCGAAGCCGCGCGGGTCCTCCTGGAACGGTGCATGCCCGGTGGCGAGGCGCACGACCTCGTCTCGACCGTCCAGACGAGCGATTGCAACAGGGGGATGACGGGGGCGAACTCCCGGGCCCCGACCCATGCGCCGTGGACGAGGAGCACGTGCGGGTTCTCGCTCATGTTCCGGTCTTCCTTGATCCGGGGAGTCGGCGTGCGGCGGCGGCTCCGTGACGACGATGTCTGACGCTCAGTGTCGGTCGGCGCCCGGAACCGCGGTATCCGTAGGACTACGTAACCTCCCCCGTGACCGCAGCGCGTGTGGACTCGAACCACGCCGCGATCTGGGCGCGCGAGCCGAAGCCGAGCTTGCCGAGGATGCGCTGCACGTGGGTGTCGACGGTGCGCACCGACAGAACGAGCCGCTCGGCGATCTCGCGGTTGCTGAGCCCCTCGTGGATGCCGGCCGCCACCTCCCGCTCGCGCTCGCTGAGCCCGCCCGCAGCGCCCCGGGCGGACGCGGCGAACGACACCGCTTCGACGGGGGTCAGGCGCTCGCCGACCGCGGCGGCGCGCTCGAACGCGCGGTCGCCGAGGCGTGCGCGCACCCTGGCCACGCATCGCTCGTGGTGGGCCGCCATCTGCGGCCCGTGCACCGCGATGTCGGAGCCGACGCGGCGCCAGCGGCTGCGGGCCGCCCCGAGGAGCACGGCCGAGCGCTCGGTCGGTGAGCGCGCCGCGTCGATCCAGCTCAGCAGCTCGAGCACGAGACAGTCCCCGACCGGATCATCGATGCCGTCCTCGGCCCGCAACGACTGACGCGCGCGCGTCTCGGCGAGATCGAGCTCACCGTCGCAGAATGCCGCCAGCGCGAGCGACCACAGCGCGAGCGAGCGCATCCACATCTCGCCGATCGCTTCGCTGTGCCGAGCGGCCGCTTCGGCCGAGGTCCCCGCCCCACGCTCGCCGAGGTGGCTTCGGGCCGTCGTGAGCTGGAACTGCGCGAGCAGTGCCTCGTCGGCGAGGCCTGCGCCGAGGGCGCCGCCGATGGAGCGTTCGAAGTCGACCACGGCTGTCGCCGGATCGCCAGAGAACAGCGCGTGCGTTCCACGCCACCGCTGGAGCTCCACCGTGAACACGACGCGCTCCGGTTCGGGAACGGACGCGAGCAGCGCCTCGGCGTCGCGGAGGTGCGCATCCGCCTCATCCAGATCGCCCTGCAGCAGACACAGCCACGCCGCTGTGATCGAACCCCGCATCCGCGGCGCCGCGCCGGCACCGGGCAACGCCAGCACACGCGTCGCCCACGCGCGGCCCTCGGGCAGGAAACCCCCGACGCCCCAGTGGTACCGGAGCGCGGCGAACAGCGCGAGCGCCGTGTCGGCATCGACGGTCGTCGCGGTGCCCAGCGCGGCGTGAAGCTCGGCTCGATCCGCACGCTGGGTCGCGATGATGCCCGATTGATCGGGTCCGTACCACCGTCCGTCCGCGGCGTCGGCGAGGCGGCGGTAGTGCCCGAGGTGGCGATGCAGCAGCAGCGGCCACGCGCCGTTCTCCTCCGCGCGTTGGCGTCCGTAGGCGCGGATCGTCTCGAGCATGCGGAGGCGTCCGTTCTCGCGATCGGCTTCGATGACCGACTGCGTGACGAGATCGTCGACCACGTCGACGATCTGCGTCTCGGTGAGCTCGGCCACCGATGCGGCGGCCGCGAGGTCGAAGGGGCCGCGGAAGACGCTCATCGCCTCCCACACCCTGCGCTGCTCGGGGGTGCACAGTTCGTAGCTCCAGTCGACGACCGCTCCGAGGGTGCGCTGGCGGGCGACGGCGGACCGGGAGGCCGCCCGCAACAGCGTGAAGCGCGACGACAAGCGCCCGTTGAGCTCGGAGAGCGGCAGCGAGCGCAACCGGGTCGCCGCCAGCTCGATCGCGAGCGGCAGCCCGTCGAGCGAGCGGCAGAGCTCTTCCGCCACCGACTCCTCCTGCTCGCACAGGGCGAAGGACGCATCGGCCGCGCGGGCACGCGCGAGCAGGAGGGCGAGGGCGTCGGACGGGTGAGAGGCGTCGTCGGCGAGCGACAGCGGTGGCACGGCGAAGACCTGCTCACCGTCGACGTCGAGCCTGCGTCGGCTCGTCGCGAGGATCGTCAGCTGCGGCACCGCATCCAGGAGCTCGTCGGCGAGCGCCGCCACCGCGTCGATGAGGTGCTCGCAGTTGTCGAGGACGACCAGAGAAGGCGTGTCGGAGAGGACGTCGGCGAGGAAATCGAGCGGATCGCGGGCGGAATGCTCGCCCAGGGGCAGAGCCCGTGCGACGGCCAGTGGCACGCGCCGCGCATCCTGGAGACTGTCGAGTCCGACGAACCAGGCGGTCACCCCCGTGGCGGCGGCGAACCGGTTGGCCGCGCGCGAGGCCAGCCTCGTCTTGCCGACCCCGCCCACGCCGGTGAGCGTCACCAGGCGACCCGTGCGCAGCAGCACGCCGATCGTGTCGAGCTCGGCCTTTCGGCCCACGAACTCGCTGCGCGGTTCGGCGATCATCCAGACCCCTTCGTCTGCACCGATTATGCATCCCGCTGAATGGAGTGGGCTCAGGTGGCCCGCGACTCATCGCTGGGCTACGTGACCTCACGGATAGACGCGGCGCGCTGGCACCCACCTCTTGCTCCGCCGTACCCGCGCCCTCAGGCAATGTCGGCGGGTCACTCCTCCGTGGCAGCGGCTCGACCGCCATGAAGGAGTGCGGACGCATCGCGGGGGAGGCCGCCACCGGGGTCGGTGCGGCGCCCTTCCCATGCGCGCTGCACACTGGGCACGATACCGTCCGGCATCAGAAGCAGGAACACCACGAGGGCGAGCCCGTAGCCCGCGTACTGGAAAATGGACGCGGCCGTGTCGGGCAGTCCGGGCAGGGTGCTGAGAATGCTCATCAGTTGCAGCCAGAGACTGAGCGCCACGGCACCCACGACGCCGCCCCAGAGCGAGCCGACGCCGCCGATGACAGCCATGATCACGTATCCAAACGACGCCAACGGCGGGTAGGTGTCTTGACTCACGTATGGAGTGAAGAACGCGCCGATTCCTCCCGCGGCACCGGCGAGAGCACCCGACACGGCGAACACCAGTAGCTTGCTGCGAAAGATCGGCACACCGCTCGAGGCCGCCGCGGTTTCGCTGCCGGCGAGTGCTCGGATGCCGCGTCCGAAGCGAGAACGCACCAGGTTGCGGCTGACGATCAGCGCTACACCCAGCAGCGCGAGCGCGAGGTAGGCGTAGGGCAGCTGACCCGTCACCGCGAATGGACCCACGGATAGCGCGGGAATGCCGAAGATGCCGGTGCCGCCTCCGAAGAGCGGCACCGTGGCCATCATGACCTGGACGAGCATCAGCACGGCGAGAGTGCCGAAGGCGAGGTAGTGCCCGCGCAGTCGCAGCAGCGGCCACCCGACGACGGCCGCCAGCAGAGCTCCCAGCACGGGCGACAGCAGCAGGGCGAGCAGGGGTGGCATTCCGAGTTGCACGGTCGTGACCGCGACGGCGAGCCCGCCGGCGGCAACGAAGGCCCCCTGCCCGAGCGAGGCCTGCCCGGCGAATCCCATGAAGAGGCACAGCCCGGTGACAATGACCGCCGACAGCGTCATCTGCACGAAGAATGTGAGGTCGGTCGCCATCAGCGGCACGAGGCACGCGATGGTCGTGGCCAGGGCGACCGCCGCCCGAGACAACCAGCGGGACATCATTTGGCCTCTTCCGTGGTCATGGTGCCGGCGCGTGCGATCATCAGGATCAGCATCATGACCAGCGCCAACTGGGTTTGGTACGAGCCGTTGAGGTAGCCGGCGACGAGCTGGCCGGTTACGCCCAGCACGAGTGCTCCGAGGAACGTGAGCCAGGGGCTTCGTAATCCCCCGAACACGGCCGCGGCGAACCCGCTGAGCACGAGCGCGAGATCGGACGTCGCCGACAGGGCCGTCGTGGGCGAGATCAGGACGCCGGCCAGGCCACCGAGTGCTCCCGCGATCGCGAATGCCAACAAGCCCATGGCTCGGGTGTCGATGCCGACCAGGCGGGCAGCGCGAGGGTTGGATGCCGATGCCGTCAGCGCGCGGCCGAGTTCGGTGCGCCCGAAGAACACGCCGAGAAGAGCGAAGGTGAGGACCGCGACGACGAACACGAGCACGCGCTGCGTCTGGATCGATGCGCCGAGGATGTCGATCGTGCCGCGAAGGCCCGGCGGGGAGACCGGGTTCTGCCCCCATACCAGGACGATCATCGCGGCGCCGATCATCGACATCCCGAGCGTGATCAGAAGGGCGATCGTCGACGGGGTCGAGCGGCGTCCCACGGCCGCGACGCCAACGATCAGACCCACGACAGCGCAGAGGAGTACGGCGACCAGCTCGCCCAGCCCGTGCGGCAGTACCGTGCCGACCAGGGCATAGGAGAGGAAGGCGCCGACCACGGCGAACATGCCCTGAGCGAAGTTGACGACATGCGTCACGCGGTAGACCACGACGATGCCGCTTCCCACAAGGGCGAACGAGCCGCCGAGCGCGAGGCCCGACACGATGTAAGTGATCAGCTCGGTCATCAGGCGGCCGTCTCGTCGGTGGCGCCGCCGAAGTAGGCCGCCCGCAGCTGGGGGTCGTCTCGCAGCATGTTGGTGGGCCCTTCGAGCACGATGCGACCCGTTTCGAGAACGTAGGCTCGAGAGCAAACCTCGAACGCCAATCCGATCTCCTGCTCGATCAGGAGCAGCGCGGTGCCTTGCTCCCGGTTGAGCTCCTTCAGATGGGTCATCAGCTGCGCAGCGACGAGTGGCGCCAGCCCGAGCGACAACTCGTCGATGAGCAGCAGGTCGGGGCGTGACATGAGCGCCCGCCCCACGGCGACCATCTGCTGTTGGCCACCCGAAAGCGTGTCGGCGCGCTGGCGACGCAGCCGCTGCAGATCGGGCAGCAGCTCGTAGATGGGGACGAGGTCTTTGGGGTGCCGTCGCCACGCGCCCAAACGGAGGTTGTCCTCGACCGACAGGTCGCCGAACATCTGACGCCCCTCGGGTACTTGGGCTGCGTGCCCTGCGACATGAATCGTGCCCGAAACGGGGCGCACCACGCGCGACACGGCATTCACGAGCGATGTCTTCCCGGCGCCGTTGGGTCCGACGAGGGCCACCAGCTCCCCCTTCTCTACGCGCAGGGATACGCCGTCGACGGCGACGGCCGAACCGTAGGCGACGGTGAGGTCGGCAATCTCGAGGATCATGCGGAAGCCTTTCCGAGGTAGGCGGCGATGACGGCGGGATCCCGTCTGATCTCGTCGGGTGTGCCGTCGGCGATCACGCGCCCGAGGTCGAGCACGGTGATGCGATCGGCGAGAGATGTGACCATCGCCACGTCGTGCTCGACGAGCAGGATCGTGATGCCGTCGGCCCGCAGTTCGCGGATCAAGCGGCTGAGATCCTGCCGCTCCGGAGCGCGCAGGCCCGACGCGGGTTCGTCGAGCAGCAACGCGGTGGGCTTCGCCGTCAGCGCCCGCGCCACTTGCAGGCGCCGTTGCTGACCGAGGGGCAGAGCCGTGACCGGCCGGGAGACCCAGTCGGCGAGCCCCACGCGCTCGAGCGCCGCCTCGGCATCGGCGAAGATCTCGGACTCGCCGCGGCGGTGCCGGGGGAGTCGAAGGATGGCACTGAGTGCGCCCGCGTCGGTGCGCGCATGCGCCCCCACCGCCACGTTCTCGAGCACACTCATTCCCGGAAAGACCCGAGCGCCCTGGAACACGATGGCGATGCCGAGTTCAGCGCGGCGGTGCGGGGGGAGGGTGTCGATGCGCGTTCCGCCCAGCGACACCGTGCCGGACTGGGGGCGCAGGTGTCCGCTAATGAGGTTGAACAGGGTGGACTTTCCCGCCCCGTTCGGACCGATCACTCCCCGCACCTCACCCGCAGCGACCGACATCGATACCTCGCGGGCAGCGAAGACGCCACCGAAGGACCGTGACAGATTGTCGACGACGATCATCGGCTGTGCTCCCCCCGCAACGCGACGGTCACTTGGCGGCGGCGAACAGGTCGAGTGAGTACTGCGTGGGAACCCAGGCGCCGTTCTCGACCGTCATGATGGCGAGGTTCTCCTCGGTCAGGCCCATGTGGCGATCGTCGGCGAATGAGTACTCTCCGGCGACCGTCACGACCTCGAGCGATGCGAGGGCGTTGCGCAGGGACTCGCGGTCGGTCGACCCGGCCTTGCGGGCGGCTTCGGCCAGCAGCTGAACGGCGGCCGCACCGCCGTAGGCGAACTCCGGTGCCGGATCGCCCTGGTGGGCCGTCATCCAGGCATCGTTCAGCGCGACGACCTGGTCGCGGTAGTCGCCCGCAGGCAGGCTGGTGGTGGCCATCGATGCAGTGGTCGCGGCGAGCACGCCTTCGGCGGCCGTGCCGGCCGGGCCGATGAACAAGCTCGAGGCGATAGCCCCGGTGCCGTAGATGGGGATGCCCTTGCCCTCGAGCTGCGCCGTGATGATCACGGCCGGCGGTCCCGCCGACCACAGTGCGAACGCCTCGGGCTTCGCCGCGACGACTTTGGTCACCAGAGGGGTGAAGTCGGTGGCGAATACATCGTGCGACTCGTCGAGCACGACCTCGATTCCCGCTTCCTCGGCGTACTTCTTCGTGGCGTCCGAGCCGTCCTGGCCGAACAGGTCGGCCGAGAACCCGATGGCGACCGTCGTGATGTCCTCGCTCTTCCAGTAGTCCACGAGCGCCTTGGCGTACACATCGGGCGTCGCGGGGCCGGTGAAGGCGTACGGGTTGCTGCCGTCGACGAACGCCGAGACCGGGCTCAGCGCGATCATCGGGATCTTCGCCGACTCGGCTGTCGCGCCCTCTGCGGTGGCGGCCTGCGTGTAGGAGCTGCCCAGCATCGCCGAGTAGCTCGGGTCGGCGGCCAGCTGGTTGAACTGCTTGACGCCTTCGGTGACATCCGTCTTGTCGTCGACGATCGTCAACTCGATGTCCTGGCCGTTCACTCCGCCGGCGGCGTTGAGCTGGGCGACCATCAGTTCGGCGGCGTCTTTGCTGCCCTGCCCGAGCGCGGCGAGACCGCCGGTGAGAGGCACGACCATGCCGATCTTCAGCGGCGCGCTCGAGGCTGCCGTGTTCGAGGTCGCTGCTCCGGTCGTGGTGCAGGCGGTGAGGGCCGCAAGGCAGGCGGTGACAGTGAGCGCGGCGGTGACGCGCAGGACTTTCGACGACATGATCGCTCCGGTTCTTCGTTGAATCGAGGAGAGCGGGTTGCCGCGGGTGCGGCGACCCTGGGTGTTCGCGGGCGTCAGCGCCCGCGCGGGTCGAGGACGAGGCGCACGGGGTGGCCCTCGCGGCGTTCGATCGCGCCGAGCGCCTCGTGGATCTGGCCGAGCGGGTACACGCGCGTGACCGAGGCCGACACATCGAGCCGGCGGTGCTGCACGAGCGAGACCAACTCGCGTAGGTGGGTGGGGTTTGCGCCCAGGTGGCCACGCAGGCTCTGGCTGCGCATCACCGGGGTCATCGAGTCGGTCAGCACGAGCGGGTCCGGGGCGAGGCCGACCATCACGACGCGTCCGTGTGCCGCGAGCGAGGTGACGGCTTGGTTTCGAACTGAGCTGGAGCCCACGAATTCAGCGGCGACATCGAGCCCGAGTCCGTCGGTGAGCTCGAGGATACGCACGGCGAAGTCGGGATCTGCGGGGTCGAGGGCGGCATCCGCGCCCAGGGCGAGGGCGCGATTGCGGGCGAACTCCGACACGTCGATCGCGATGATCGGGGCAGCGCCGAGCACGCGTGCGAGCTGCACCGCGTGAGTGCCGAGGCCGCCGAGGCCCCAGATGCCGATCGACTCGGCGACCTGTAGCTGCGCGGTATCTTTCAGTGCCGCGTAGGGTGTGGCCACGGCGTCGGTGAGCACGGCGGCCTGATCCAGCGGCACACCGCCGGGCAGGGCCACCAGCTGCGCAAAGGACACCAGCACGTACTGCGCCCACGCGCCGTCGTAGAACGACCCCATGATGAGCGGCGTCAGACAGCGGTCGAAGGGTTGGCCGTTGATGCACGACAGGCACGCGCCGCAGCGCTTTCCCGCAGTGAGTACGACCTCCCGTCCTACACTCCAGGCGTCCGGCACATCGTCGCCGACGGCGGCGATCGTGCCAGCGGACTCGTGTCCCGGTGTCACCTCGGAGACGAAGGGCGGCAGCGTGCCGTCCACCATGTGCACGTCCGACATGCAGATGCCGCAGTAGGCGACCTCGATCAGGACGTCGCCGCGGCCGGGTACCGGCACGGGTACTTCTTCGAGGGTCACTCCTCGCTCTCCGGCGTGAAAGCGTGCGGCCAGCATCGTGGCAGGGACGGTCGGGTGGCTCATAACGGGTCTCCTTGATCAGAACGAGAAGAGGTACCGCGGGTACGGCGCCCGCCGGTGTGCGACGTGCGATAATGACGCCAGATCCATCCCGAAGGACGACGATGACCTTTCACCCGGGCGATGTGATCGACGTCGACGACGACCTCGATCACGCGATCCTGACCTGGCGCTTCCGCCGGCGTTCGGCGGCGCCCGAGGTCGACCTGCGCACGGTGCGCGACATCACGGTGTCGCGGCTGCGCGGAGGCGCATGCGTCGGTTGGCGCGACCGGTCGGTGATCGACGGTGAGAAGCAGAAGTACATCGGGATCGGCTGCAATCTGGGCGGTAGTGAGCTCTGCTACGTCGACGGCAACGAAACCATCACCCACGCTGGCGACATCATGATGTGGCGCAGCGACGCCGAGCTCGCGTTCGAGGTGCACGACGAGCTGAGTAAACTGACGATCCTCGTGCCCATCGAGCGGTTCTCGGCGCGTTTCACGATCGACACCATGCCCGCCGCCTGGCACCTGAGCGGCGCTTCGCCCATGGGGGCGATCGCCGCGCAGTTCTTCTCGGGTATCGCCCAGAACTTCTTGGCGTTGCGGCCCGCCGCCGTCGAGATCGCACTGGACGGCGCCATCGGCATGATCTCCCGCTCGATCTCGCTCGACCTGCACGCCGCCGACGATCCCCGCGAAGCACTGTACGCGCGGGTGCTCGCAGACCTCGACCGGCGCATCCGTCACGACCTGGTGCCGGCGGATATCGCTCAGCGACACGGTGTCTCGCTCCGACACCTGCAGGCGTTGTTCGCTGGCCATGGTCAGACGATCAGCGGATGGGTGCGCGAGCGTCGGCTGCAGGGAGCTTGCGACGAGGTGACGGATGCCGCGTGCACGTCGTCGTTCACCGACATCGCCCAGCGCTGGCGATTCTCGGACGGCGCGCACTTCAGCCGTCTGTTCACGGAGCGCTTCGGGGTGAATCCGCGCACGGCCAGAGAGCGGGGTGCAGTGCCGACGCAGCGACATCCTCTCGCGTCCTGATCTCCGGGCGTGCATGCCGTCTCGATTCGGGTCTCGAGTGGGCATTTTCAGAGGTGCGTTGCGAACCAGGCGGCGGCGGGAGTGGCGGCCTCGTCGAACAGGCGGTCGTAGGGGTCGAAGTGTCCGCCATCGAGAATGACGAGCTCTTTCGGCTCGAGCGCCTTGGCGTATGTGTCGAACGCGAGATCGGGCGTCGTGAGCAGGTCGTTCCTGCCGACGATGATCAAGAGGGGACGCGGAGAGATGCGCGAGACATAAAGAGCGGGCTCAAAGGCGCCGCTGAGCTCCATCGAGCGCACGGTCACCTCGTTGCGCCAGGTGGGCGCCTCGTGGATGATGCTCTGTGTGAAGTCCCACGCGTCCTGCGTGGGCAGCACGGCGGGGGTTGCCGGGTTGTCGGTGATGATCGGCATCATCATCGGCGGGTTGCCGCTCATACGGTTGATACGGTCGCCCGCGAACATCTTGTACGCCTCGACCTGGTGGTCGGCGCGCACCTGGCGGGCCATCGTCTGGAAGCCGCTGATGTAGGGCACCTGCGACACGACGACCTTGACCCGGCGGTCGGTGGCGCCCAGCTGGAGCACCTCGCCGCCGCTGTAGCTGGTGCCCCAGATGCCGACGCGCTCGGGGTCGACCTCGGGGCGCAGCTGCGCGACCGTGATCGCCTCGCGCCAGTCGTTGATCTGCGCGAACGGATCGACCTCCTGGCGGATCACGCCCTCGCTCAGGCCGAAACCCCTGTGGTCGTAGATCAGTACGTTCAGGCCGGCGGCGTGGAAGCGTTCGGCGAAGGGGATGAGGCGCAGGTCCATGGTGCCGGCGAAGCCGGCGGCGAGCACGACGACGGGGCCGGGCTCAGTGGTGGCGGCATAGAACCGGCCGCGCAGCACAGTGCCATCGGCGACGGCGAAGGCGATCTCTTCGAACATTGCGTGTCCTTTCGGGAGGGGGTGGGCGATGCCGGCGGCTCAGAAGGCGAGGAAGCCGCCGTCGATGGGCAGGCCTGCGCCGTTGATGTACTCGGCCTCGTCCGAGGCGAGATACGCGGCGGCGGCGGCGATGTCAGCAGCCTCGGCGAAGCGCGGGTAGGTGTTCGCCTGGCGTACCGCCGCGACGGCGGCTTCGTCTTCGAGCAGCATGCTCGTCATCGACGTGCGCACGACGCCCGGCATGATCGCGTTGACGCCGATGCGGTGCGGGCCGAAGTCGACCGCGAGTTGGCGGGTGAGCGCCAGTACCGCGCCCTTGGAGGCGCAGTAGGCGGGCTCCTGGTGCAGCCCCGACACGGCGGCGACGGAGGCGATGTTGACGATGCGCCCGCGCGGACCTGTCTCGCTGCTCTCTTGAGCCATCATCTGGGCCAGCGCGTACTTGCAACCGAGGAAAACGCCCCGTGCGTTGACCGTCATCGTGAGGTCCCAGTGATCGACTGGCTGGTCGATCGCCGTGGCCGGGCCGGTGAAGATGCCCGCGTTGTTGATCATGATGTCGAGTCGGCCGTATCGCTGGACCGCCGTTGCGATGCCCGCTTCCACAGAGGCTGGCTCGGCGACATCCATTCGCACGAACGACGCGTTGCCCCCCTGCGCGACGATCAGATCGTCGGTGTCGATATCGGCGTCGCGCTCATAGCCGCCCGAGTTGGCGGTCTTCTTCAGATCAGCGCACAGCACCGATGCTCCGCGGGCGGCGAGGGTCGCGGCGATCGCACGGCCCATTCCTGAGCTCGCGCCGGTGACCACGGCGACCCGGTTCTCAAGTGACGTCATCGTTACTCTCTCTCACCTAACGGTGCAGGCATCCCTCATCGGATGACATGACGTTAGGAGCGCGGGCGGGATGATCGCTTGCACGCACGCGCCGGATTTGTTGCACATTGGCGCACGGCGAGGTGCGCCGGGCCCCGAGGGGAGGCAACACGCAGGCAGCTGGGAGCGGAATGATCCGAATCCGATCCGTACGTCATTCATGTGCGCCAGCACAGCGACGATCAATGGACGGAAGACGCGCGGCGCAAAATAAACGGAATTGTGACGATCGTCAAGAAAGTCTTGACATGGGGATGCAGGTCGCGCACGATGGCGGAGTCAGCACATCGCGGTGCCGACGCGTGCGGGCGCGGCATCGCCCGAGCGTGACGAAGCCGAACGTGCCGATGTCCTGCTTACCGTCACTGAGAGGCACTTCGATGAAGAAGACCCTTGCCGCCATCGCTCTCGCAGCCGTGGCCGCTCTGACCCTGTCCGGTTGCACCGATTCCGCCGCGCCCGCCACGTCCCCCTCGGGTGACTCCACCGCCGGCGGCGGTGAGATGCGCCAGGTGCGCGTCGCCGCTCTCCCCATCGCCGAGACGGGCGCCCTGTGGGCGGCCATCGACGCCGGCATCTTCGAGGACCACGGCCTCGATGTCGAGGTCGTTCCCGCCCAGGGCGGTGCGCAGGCCATCCCCGCGCTGCTCAGCGGCGACATCGACTTCGCGATCGGTCAGCCCATGGGGCCGATCCGCGCCGCCCTGCAGGATCTCGGCGTCGTGATCTTCAGCAACTACGCCTCGAGCCACGCCGACGGCGAGGACGTCAACTCCGTCGTCGCCCTCGGGGACTCGGGCATCACGAGCCCCGCCGACCTCGCCGGCAAGCGCGTCTCGGTGAACAGCATCGGCGCCGCCGGTGACCTCACCATCCGCAAGGCCGTCGACGACGCCGGCGGCGACTCGTCCACCATCGAGTTCGTCGAGGTCGCGTTCCCCGACGTGCAGGCACAGCTCGAAGCGGGCAACATCGACGCCGGATGGGTTCCCGATCCCTTCCGCGGGCTCATCGTCTCCGGCGGTGGCGTCGACGTCGTCTCGCCCTACCAGGCCACCATCCCCGGTCTGACGGTGCTGACCAACTTCACCACGCAGGAGAAGATCGACGCCGACCCGCAGCTCGTCGCCGACTACGCGGCGGCGATGGCCGAGGCCCAGCAGTACGCGACCGACAACGCGGACGCCGTGCGCGCCGCGATCGTGAAGAACCTCGAGATCCCGGAAGCCGCGGCGGCCGCCATCACGCTGCCGAACTTCACCTCCGCCCTCGACGACGCCGGCATCGAGAAGCTCGCCGCCCTCGCTGTGCAGTACAAGTACATCGACGCAGAGCCCGACTTCACGAAGCTGATCCAGCCGCAGTGATCCCGAGCGGGGGATGCGGCACGCGCCGCATCCCCCGCATCCCCTCCGGAAGGCCCCCCATGACCCTCGCTCCGCCTGCGCCGGTGCACACGTCGACGGTCGTCGTGCCGCGTCGTCGACGCCGACGCTCGTTTCGAGCTCCGCTGCTCGGATTGCTCGGTGTCGTCGTGTTCCTCGGCGCCTGGCAGCTCATCTCCGCTGCCGGTCTCATCAACCCCTCGCAGCTGCCCTCGGCCGTCGACACGTTCACGCGCCTCGGTACGATGGCGGCCGACCTCGAGTTCTGGCGCAACGTCGGGCGCACCCTGACCGCCTGGGCGATCGGTCTCGCGATCGCCTCGGTGCTCGGCATCCTGCTCGGCGGGCTCATCGGCCTCGTCCCGGTGCTGCGGCGGGGAACCAACACCATGGTGGAGTTCCTGCGCCCCATCCCCTCGGTGGCCCTCATCCCGCTGGCGATCCTGACGTACGGCATCCAGATCCCCGCCGCGCTCGTGATCATCGTGTACGCCTGCTTCTGGCAGGTGTTCGTGCAGGTGCTGTACGGCGTCGCCGACATCGACACGGTCGCCCGCGACACCGCGCGCAGCTACGGCCTCACGCGCGCCGCGCAGCTGCGCTCCCTCGTGCTCCCGACCGCGCTCCCCTACATCTTCACCGGGCTGCGACTCGCCGCATCCGTCGCCCTCATCCTGGCGATCACGGCGGAGATGACGATCGGCAACCCCGGTCTCGGCAAGGTCATCATCCTCGCGGCCAGCAACGGCAACATCGCCACGGTCTACGCCGTCGTGATCGTTACGGGTCTGCTCGGCCTCATCATCAATCTCGTCTTCCGTGTGCTCGAGCGCCGCGCGCTCGCCTGGCACCAGTCGGTGCGAGGGGAGGAAGTGCTGTGACCCTGTACACGAGCACTGTCCGCACGCCGCCACGCGCACCGCGGGTGTGGGCACGTCTTGCCACGAGCACCGCCTACGCGCTCGCCCTGCCGATCGTGCTGCTGATCATCTGGGGCGTGTGGGGCACCGTGGCCCCGGGCAAGTTCTTCCCCGCGCCGGGGCGGATCGCCGAGGCCTTCGTCAACACCTGGGTCGGTCCGGCGTTCCTCACCGACGTCGTCCCGAGCCTGACGCGCCTGGCCCTGGCGATCGTGCTGGCGGTCGTGATCGGCGTCGCCGTCGGAACGCTCATCGGCCTCACGCGGTGGCTGCGCGAGCTGGCCGAGCCGCTGCTGGAGTTCTTCCGCGCGATCCCGCCGCCCGTGCTGATCCCCGTCTTCGTCGCCCTGCTGGGTGTGACCGACAACATGAAGATCGTCGTCATCGTCTTCGGATCGTTGTGGCCCGTCCTGCTGAACACCGTCGACGGTGTGCGCGGCACCGACTCGGTCATGACCGAGACGGCCAAGTCGTTCTCGCTCACTCCCGCGCAGCGCCTGTTCTCGCTCGTGCTGCCGGCGGCGAGCCCCCGCATCATGGCGGGGGTGCGTCAGACGCTGTCGGTCGCGCTGATCATGATGGTGATCTCCGAGATGTTCTTCTCCTCATCGGGCCTCGGATTCCAGATCGCCTACTTCCAGCGCAACTACCTGATCGCGGAAATGTGGAGCGGCATCGTGCTGCTCGGCTTGGTCGGCATCGTCCTGTCGGTCATCTTCACCATCGTCGAGCGCAGGGTCCTGCGCTGGTACCACGGAATCAAGGAGGTCGAGCGTGCCTGAGACGCTCCTGCAGGTCGAACACCTGAAGAAGGTCTACGAGTCCTCGACGGGCGTCGTGGAAGCGATCGGCGACATCGACTTCTCGATGCGCCGCGGCGAGCTGGTGTGCATCGTCGGCCCGTCCGGATGCGGCAAGACCACGCTGCTCAAGTGCATCTCGGGTCTGCTCCGCCCCACCGCGGGCAGCGTGGTGCTCGACGGCAAGCAGGTCACCGCGCCGCCGCCGAACATGGCGCTCGTTTTCCAGGAGTACGGACGCAGCCTGTATCCGTGGCTCACCGTGCGCGGCAACGTCGAGCTGCCGCTGAAGCACAAGAAGCTCTCGAAGAGCGAGCGCAACGCGCTCATCGACGATGCGCTGCTCGCCGTCGGCCTCGACCACGCCGCCGACAGCTACCCGTGGCAGCTGTCAGGCGGCATGCAGCAGCGCGTCGCGATTGCGCGCGCCGTCGCCTACCAGCCCGAGGTGCTCATCATGGACGAGCCCTTCGCCGCCGTCGACGCGCAGACGCGTGCGGACCTGGAGGACCTCGTGCGGCGCCTGCACCTGGAGCGCGGCATGTCGATCCTGTTCGTGACGCACGACATCGACGAGTCGGTCTACCTCGGCGAGCGGGTCGTCGTGCTCTCCAAGTCGCCGACATGGGTGCAGGAGGATCTCGTGATCGATCTCGCGCCCGAGCGCGACCAGATCACGACGCGTGCGTTGCCCCGCTTTACGGAGCTGCGCACGCACGTGTACGAGCAGATCCAGCGCGCCAAGCGCGGCGAGGCCGTCCGTCCGGCCGCATGATATGTCGGTGACATCGGTGCAATCCCTCTCGCGAGAGATCGAAGCGACCCAGCGCGCGCCGCAGCGCCTGCTGCTCGCCCTGCTGGGCGAGCTGCTCGAGCGCGGGATCTCCCGTCCCGTCCGCGCCAGCTTCTATCTCGACGTGCTCGAGAGCGCCGGGGTCGCCGCTCCCACCACGCGGGCCGCCCTGGACCGGATGGCCGTGACCGGGTTGCTCTCGCGCGCACGGGTCGGTCGCGGCGTGGAGTTCGCCCTCACGGAACAGGGGCGCGCGGTGCTGGAAGAGGCGTCCGAGCGTGTGCATTCGCCGCATCCGTTCGACCCGGTGGGCAGCGGATGGACGCTCGTGACCTTCACGGTTCCGGAGGACCAGCGCACGCTCCGCCACCGCCTGCGCGCGGCGCTCGCGTGGGAGGGGTTCGCCGCGGTGCGCGACGGACTCTGGATCGCGCCGGGTGAGGTCGACCTGGTCGCAGCCCTCGGCGGCCTCAAGGAGGAGCTGCCGGCCGGCGCGGTGATCGCGTTCCGCGCTCGGGATCTCGCCGCGTTCCCGGTGGCGGATGCGGCGCGCACCGCATGGGATCTCGCCCGCATCCGTGCCGCGCACGAGCGGTTCGCCACGGAGTGGAACACCGCCGAGACGATCGAGGCCCCACCGCTGGCGGCGCTGACGATGCTCGTCGCCGACTGGCTGGAGCTGCTGCGCAGCGACCCGCGTCTGCCGTTCGACTACCTCGGCGAGGACTGGCCCGCCCAGCGCACCACGGAGATCTACCGTGCCCGCCGTGCGGCCTGGTCGGCCGCGGCCGCGGAGGCGCTGACCGCCGCCCTGCCCGGAGACTGATCCCCGGCACCTGCCCGGCGGGTGCAGGCTGAGTCGTGCCCGAACTCCTGCAGAACCTGCCCGCTGGAGGGTTCCCGGTTGCTGGTGGCCGGTTTTGCAGGAGTTCGGGTCGGGTGTGCGGTGGGCACGACGGGTCTGCGGCACAGCCCAGCCGGGTCGGTGCGGGGTGCTGTCGGTGGTGTCGGTTCTGGCTGCGGCGTGCCCGAACTCCTGCAGAACCCGCCCGCTGTTGGGTTCCCGGGTGCTGGTCGCCGGTTTTGCAGGAGTTCGGGACGCGGATGCGGGAGACGACTGCGGGGACTGGCTCCGGGAAGTGGCACGATTGGCGAACCGGCGGGCGACCGGCCGTTGGGGAAGAGGGGGGCTCTCGTGTGGTCGGGGAACTTGACTCGCCCCGGCATGTCCGGAGACAGGATTCCTTGGAAGGATCTGTCTCATGGGACGTCCCAGTAAGTACCCGCGCGAGCTACGCGAGCGCGCTGTCCGTATGGTCGCCGAGGTGCGATCCGACTATCCGAGCGAGTATGCCGCGATGACCGCTGTCGCGCAGATGCTCGGCGTCGGGTCGTCAGAAACGATCCGCACGTGGATCCGCAGGCAGCAGGTCGACGCGGGCGACCGGCCCGGAATCACGACCGACGCCGCGGTGGAGATCAAGCGGCTAAAGCGGGAGAACGCGGAACTGCGGCGGGCGAACGAGATCTTGAAGGCGGCTTCGGCTTTCTTCGCGGCCGAACTCGACCGGCCACGAGGGCGATAGTCGGCTTCATCGACGCGCATAGGGATCGCGCCGACGGTGGCCTCCGATGGGGTGTCGAGTCGATCTGCGCCGTGCTCACCCAGCACGGCGTGAAGATCGCCCCATCGACCTACTACGACGCGAGGGGCCGCGGTCCGTCACCACGTATTGTGTCGGACGAGAGGTGGAAGCCGATCATCCTGACCACATGGCAGACGCACCGGAAGGTGCTCGGGGCCCGCAAGCTCTGGCTGCGGTTGCGTCGCGACGGGCACGACATCGCCCGTTGCACGGTCGAACGCCTCATGCGCGAGCTCGGGATCACCGGTGTCGTCCGCGGGAAACGGAAACGTCCCGTCGATACGGATCTGCGGGAGACCAGGCCCGCGGACCTCGTCGACCGGCACTTCGCCCGGTTCCGCACGAACCAGCTCTGGGTCGCCGACTTCACCTACGTCTGGACGTGGTCCGGATGGGTCTACGTCGCGTTCGTGTTCGACGCGCACTCCCGCCGCATCATCGGGTGGAGAGCGGCGACCTCGATGACAACTCCGCTCGTGCTGGACTGCCTCGACATGGCCCTGTTCACCCGCCGCCGCGAAGGCGTCATCGGGTTCGCCGGGCTCACGCACCACACCGACGCGGGCAGCGTCTACACCTCGATTGCCTTCACCGACCGGCTCGTCGACGAAGGCATCGACCCGTCGGTCGGATCCGTCGGCGACGCATACGACAACTCCCTCGCGGAGTCACAGATCGGGCTCTACAAGTCCGAACTCATCCATCACGACGGGCCCTGGCACGACATCGATCAGGTCGAGGCGGCGACCGCGTCCTGGGTGCTCTGGTTCAACACGGAGCGCACCCACGGCTCTATCGACGACCTCACGCCCCTCGAGGTCGAGCAGCTCGACTACGCTCGCATCGAACCGGTCCGAAAAGCCGGCTGACACCAGCAAAACGCTCTCCGGACATGCCGGGGCGAGTCAACTCCAAGCTCGCCGGGATCCTCGTGATCCTGCTTCACAGCGTGATGCTCTGGGTGCTGATCCCGGTGGGGTTCGTTGCGTGGCTTGTCTGCGTGCCCTTCACGTTTCCGCGGCCGGTTCGTCTGGGGTCGTTCTTCGCGTGGCTGGCTTTCAACAACGTCGTCCTTCTTCAGCGAGTCCTGTTCCGCCCGTGGTTTCGGACCCCCTTGCGTTGGCTGGCGCCCCGCGAGGTGCGCGACGTGAAGCACCGCATCAGCCTTCGTGACCTGTTCCTCATTCCACCCTGCTGAGCGGACAGGACGAGGTCGGTCGTGCCCGAACTCCTGCAGAACCCGCTCGTTACGGAGTCTCCGGCGGTCGGTGGTCGGTTTTGCAGGAGTTCGGACGCGGGGGCGGGGTGGGCGCGACGGGATCGGCACAGCTCAGTCGGACCCGGATCGGTGCTGCCGGCGGGGACGGATGCGGCTGAGTTGTGCCCGAGGACAGTAGCCTGACCCTGCGAGGAGGAGTGATGAGCGAGTCCGAGATCACGGTGACGCCGCTGAACGCGCAGGTCGTGCTGTTCGCCTCGGAGGGCGCGGAGTTTCCCGAGTGGGTGACCGGCGACGAGCCGGCCGTCGCAACCGACTCCGCGATCATGGTGGCGACCCGAGAGGACCTCGCCGGAGACGTCACAGTCCGCGTGCTGATCGATGAGGTCGTCCCACGGGGCGAGAAGGTGTTCGAGCACACCCTGTCGTTGCCGACGCCCGTGGTGCGTTTCGGGAGCTTCCTCTCGGGGGAGCTGGCGGAGATCCGGCTGCCGGATGCGGGGGCGTATAGCGCGCAGATCTCGGTGGACGATCCGGCAGCTCCCTCCGACGTGCACGTGGTTCTGCGGCGGCTCGAGGGCTGAACGGAGGGCCCTGGACGCGCTGGCGACCCCGCGTTACCGTGGACCATGGCGCTCTATCGCTGGCGGCGGGCGCTCATCGTCGCGATCGTCCTCGGCGGCTTCGGGCTGTACTGGGCGTCCATCGCCTTCGCATGGCGGATCCCTCTCTGGGCGGTGATCATCGGCGCGGTCCTTGCTCTGGGTGCGGTGTCGCTCCTGTCATTCCGGCCCCGCCGCCGCAAGAGGATCGACAGCGACGATCTTTACGCGTCCGATCCCTACAGTGACGCGTACCTGGGTCGCAGCGCACCCACACATCCGCACCGGGACGCGAAGCCGACTTCGCAGATCGGCGGCGCACTGCCCGTCGACCCGCTCGCAGACGCGATCGGCCAGGAGCCCGAGCGAGAGCAGCGCTGACTCCTCGCGGTCAGGGCGCGTCTCCCGGAGCCTGCCATGCGGTGACTGCCACAGCTGTGCCCGCGACCACGTCGAGCTCGACCGGCCAGGAGCCGCGCGTCTCTCCCACGACGACCGCCGCCCACAGCGTGCGCGCGATGAGGGCGCCGTGGGTGGACTGGGCATCCCAGCCGAGGTAGGCGACCGCGGAGCCACCCGCTGGAACGACGACGGATGCGGGTCCCGGATCGGTCGCCATGAAGGAACCGCCATGCTCGATCGTGGAGTCGAGCAGATGGCCGTTCTGGTCGCCGAACGCGATGTCGGGATACCCCTCGATCGTGCAGGGAGCGTCGGAGAAGTTCAGGAGCTCGAGGCGGAGCCCCCGATGCCCGGTCGCCGCATCGGGCTCGCCCTTCAGGATCATGGCGCGATCCGGAGTGCAGCCGTCCGCGTCCGTCACGCCGGCGCCCGCGGAGCGCTCCGGAACCGGGTCGCCCTCCGCCTGTGGATCGGGTGGAATCGAACCGTCCGCCGGAGCCGGCTCCGCGGCGGCTTGGTCAGCCCGCACCTGGGCCTGAGACGCCTCGTCGCCCAGTGTCTGCGTCGCGACGAGCAGGACGAGTGTCGCGATCGCAGCTCCCACGGCCAGAGAGCTGCGGAGTCGTACCGCTCCACCGGGGCCGTCGCCGGGCGCCTCCCGTCGCGACAGGCGCGAGGCGAGCAGCGCCGGCAGCCACCCGTAGAGCAGACCCCAGTAGGCACCGATCGCGGCGCGGCTGCCGAGATCCACCGCCCACAGAGCCCAGCCGTGCGTGAAGAGCGTGCCGAAGACGAGCTGCACATCGATCGCCATCCCGGTGATCGCACCCGCCGCGACGACCGCGAGCCAGGTCGCGGCGAACGATGCGCGACGGCGCACGACGTGCAAGACGGCTGCGACACAGGCCGCGACGGCAAGGGCCGCGACGAGAGGGGAGAGCAGCGACCACGGGGTGGGCCAGGACCAGACATAGGGGCTCGGCGTCGGTAAGGCCGCCTGCTGCACGCGCTGCAACGGCGTGAGCGACATCCCTGCGGCCAGCGCGACGACCAGCAACCAGAGGAGTCCCGCCGTGGCGGCGACCAGCCAGATTCCGCGTGATCTCCGCACCCGTCTCTTCCCCCATCGGCCGCTGGGCGGCCACTTTCGCGAGCCTAGCGTGCCGGTCGTTCGCGGACGGGGCGAGCCGTCAGCCCTGCGCGGCGCGGATGTGCTCGGCGATGCGCAGGTAGTTCTCCCGGGCGAGCGTGTCGTCTCCGCCGTCGTAGCCGTGGTCGGCGCCCTCGACCTGCCAGAACTCCGCCAGGGCGCCCACGCGCTCGAGCCGCCGGGCGTAGCGCTCGTCCTCGTCGCGCAGAATGTCGTCGGATGCGGCGATGACGACGGCCGGGGCGATGCCCGTGAGATCGGCGGAGTCGGATGCGCTCGCAGGCGAGACGAACGGATCGGCACGCGTTCGAGGGTTGGGCACGTAGGAGCTGTCGAAGACCTCGGACATCCAGGGTCGCAGGAGGGGCTTCGCGAGCGGCGAGTGCTTCTCGGCCGCGGGGACCGTGAGATCGAGCGGCGGGTAGTGCAGCACCTGCAGACGGATGCGGGGACCGCCCGCATCCAGCGCCTGCCGTGCGACCGCGGCGGCGATCGCCCCGCCCGCGCTCTGCCCGCCGACCGTGAGCCGTGTGGCGTCCCATCCCTGCGCGTCCGCGTTGTCGATCGCCCACTGCACGACCCGCATCGCCTGATGCACCGCGGTCGGGAACGGATGCTGGGGCGCGACCGCGTAGTCGACGTCGATCACCACCACCCCCGCCCGGCTCGCGATCGCGCGGCAGAGCGCGTCGTCGCCGTGCAGCTGGCCCAGGATGTAGCCGCCCCCGTGGAAGTTCACGTGCACGCCGGGGTGGGCTGTCGTATCCGCCGCGCGGTAGATCACAGCGGGGGCAGGAGGGTCGGCCGGGATAATGAGCTCGCGCCGGTCGGCCGCGAACTCCGGCAGTCGCTCGCGCGGGTCGAGTCCGCCGGTCTGCGCCGCCATCATGCGCGGCATGGCCTTCTGCAACCGTCGCGCGACGAATCGTGCGACGGCGGGGCGCGACAGCAGCGACATGATCAGTGCTTCCGTCCGAACAGCTCACGCAGCGCGGCCTTGCGGACCTTGCCGGATGCGGTGCGCGGGAGGTCCTCGACCACGACGACGTTCTTGGGGAGCTTGTACCGGGCGAGGACGCCGTCGAGCTGGGTGCGGACGGACTCGGTCGTGACCTCGGCACCATCCTTGACGGTGACCACGGCCCACGGGACTTCGCCCCACCGCTCGTCGGGAACGCCGATCACGGCGACCCCGGAGATCCCCCGGATGTCGTTGATCAGGTTCTCGACCTCGGCGGGATAGATGTTCTCTCCGCCGGAGATGATCATGTCCTTCAGCCGGTCGGAGATGAAGAGGTAGCCGTCCTCGTCCAGATAGCCGAGGTCGCCGGAGCGGAACCAGCCGTCCTCGCGGAATGCCGCCGCCGTTTCGTCCGGGAGCCCGTGGTATCCGGGGAACACGTTGGGTCCCGCGATCTCGATCTCCCCGACCGTCCCCGCAGGCACGACGGCGCCCGTGTCGTCGGTCACGCGCACCTCGGTGAAAAAGTGCGGCAGGCCCACGCTGCCCTGCTTCGCGCGGGTCATCGCCGGTGCCAGGGAGGTGGCGCCGGGCGAGGTCTCGGTCATGCCGTACCCCTGCGAGAACGACAGTCCCCGCGCCTCGAAGGCGTTGAGGATGCGGGTGGGCACTGCCGAACCGCCGCACGTCAGCTTCTGCAGGCTCGACAGGTCGGTCGTGGGCCAGTCGGGGTGATCGGCCATCAGCTGGTACGTCGTGGGCACGCCGCTGAGCATCGTGATGCGGTGTCGTTCGATCAGGGTCAGCGCGCGACCGGCGTCGAATCCCTTCTCCAGCACGAGGGCCGCCCCGTTGAGGACCACCGGCAGCGCCCCCATTCCGAGGGCGGCCACGTGGAACAGCGGCGAGATCATCAGCGCGACGTCGGTCGAGACCACGTCGTAGTCGATGATGCAGTTCAACGCGACCCAGGTGAGGTTGCCGTGCGTGAGGACCGCGCCCTTCGCTCGGCCGGTCGTGCCGGACGTGTAGACGATCGCCGCGGGATCCTCGAGCGTCACAGTCGTCGTCCCGACGGAGGCGCCGTCGGCGTCCCGCACCAGCGCGGCGAGGCCCGGATGGTGCGAGATCCCCTCACCGGTCAGGATGACCTCGCCGATGGATGCGGCCTCGATCCCGGGGATGATGCGCTCGGCGAACTCCGGGTCGTGGATGAGCACGCGGGCGCCCGAGTCGGTCAGCACATGCTGGATCTCGGGTGCCGCGAGGCGCGTGTTGACCGGCACGAACACGGCCCCCAGCCGGGCGCAGGCGAAGAGCACCTGAAGGAACGCCGGGCTGTTCTCGCCGAGGTAGGCCACCGCATCCGCTTTGCCGACGCCGCGCTCGCGCAGCACGGCCGCCGTGCGATCGACGGCGTCGGCGAACTCGCCGTACGACAGCGTCTCGCCGCCGTCGACGATGATCGCGGGCTTGCCGGGGCTCTTCAGTCGTCTCTTGGTGATCCAGGATCCCAGTCCGTGATCATGCATCGTTGCATCCTCGTGATGGTGGGTTCGGGGCGCAGCCCGGAGGGGAGGGGTCAGGCGTAGAAGCGGTACAGCCCGCGGGCGACGACGGCGGGCTTGGTGGCGCCTTCGATCTCGATCGTCTGGTCGACCGCGAACTGGTATCCGCCGGGTACCTCGGTGACCTCGGCGATGACGGCACCGCCGCGGATGCGGGCGCCGACGGCGACGGGCGAGACGAAGCGCACCTTGTCGAGACCGTAGTTCACCTTGGTGCTCACGCCCTCGAGATCGAACAGCTCGGACCAGAACTTCACGGTCAGCGACAGCGACAGGAAGCCGTGCGCGATCGGACCTCCGAAGGGGCCCTCCTTGGCGCGTTCCGGGTCGACGTGGATCCACTGGTGGTCGTCGGTCGCGTCCGCGAAGAGGTTCACCCGGTCCTGGGTCACCTCGAGCCAGTCGGTGAAGCCGAGGTCGGTGCCCGCGAGGGATGCGGCGTCGGCGTATGCGGCGGTCGTGGTCATGATGGGTTCCTTTCGGTGGATGTTCAGACGAAGGCGGAGGAGCCGGTGAGCCCGCGCCCGACGATCAGGGCGGTCATCTCGTGTGTGCCCTCGTAGGAGTAGACGGCCTCCGCGTCGGCGAAGAACCGTGCGGCGCCGTGCTCGAGGAGGATGCCGTTGCCGCCCTGCACCTCGCGGGCGAGCGCGACGCTCTCACGGGCGAGGCGGGCGGTCTGCATCTTGGCCAGCGCCGAATCCTCGTCGCGCAGCACGCCCGCGTCCTGTCGGGCGGACAGACGCGTGACGATGCCGAGGCATGCGGTCAGGTTGCCGAGGATGCGGGCGAGCTTCTCCTGCACGAGCTGGAAGCCGCCCAGCGGCGAGCCGAACTGCTCGCGCTCTCGTACGTACGCGACCGCCGCATCCAGGGCGCCGGCCTGCAGGCCCGTCGCGATCCAGGCCACGTCCGAGCGCAGCGACCGCAGGATCTCGGCCACGTCGCGCCAGCTGTCGACCCGCTGGAGCCGCGCGCTCTCCTCGACGCGCACGCCGTCGAGGCGGACGTCGAAGTTCTGCATGGGTCGCAGCGACACCTTGCCCTCGATGCGGGTCAGCGTGACGCCGGGCGCGTCCCGGGGCACGAGGAATGCCTTCACCTCGCCGTCGTCGGCGGCGCGTGCGAACACGACGAGCACGTCGGCGGTGTCGGCGCCGCCGATCCACCGCTTCGCGCCGTCGATGACCCAGCCGTCTCCCTCGTGCGTGGCCGTCGTGGCGAGCCCGCCCGCGATGTCGGAGCCGTGGTCGGGCTCCGTCAGTGCGAAGACGCCCCGCAGCGCGAAGCTGCGGATCGCGTCGTCCAGCGCGGCGACCTGTTCGGGTGAGCCGCCGCGGCGCACGGCGGTGCGGAACAGTCCCGACTGCGCGTTGTACGCCGTCGCGACCGACACGTCGGTGCGGGCGAGGACGAACGCGCGGTAGCCGGAGAAGACGGATGATGCGGCCTCTGACGGCTCCACGCCGACCGGCTGCATCAGATCGAGAGGCGCGAGGGCGTCGATGACGGTGGCCGGCAGGGTCGCGCTCTCCCACGCGGCGGGCAGCAGCGGGGCGATCCGGGTGCGCAACGTGTCGTCGAGGCGGGCCAGGGCAGCGCGGGCGCCCTCGCTGAGCATCGCCTCGGCGTACCCGAGCGCGTCGTGACCGAAAGGCGCTTCGCTGCGCAGTCTCGGATTCATGGGCTATCCGAGTCCGAGCAGACGAGCGGCGTTGTCCTTGAGGATGCCGGGCATGACCTCGGGCTTCATCTCGATCTGCTCCACGTCGCGCAGCCACCGGTCGGGGGTGAGCAGCGGGAAGTCCGAGCCGAACAGGATGCGGTTCTTCAGAAACGAGTTCGCCGCCCGCACCAGCTGCGGCGGGAAGTACTTCGGGCTCCAGCCCGACAGATCGATCCACGTGTTGTGCTTGTGGGTCGCCACAGAGATCGCCTCGTCCTGCCACGGCACCGAGGGGTGGGCCATGATGATCTGCAGGTCGGGGAACCGCGCTGCGACCGTGTCGAGCAGCATCGGATTCGACAGCGCGAGGCGGAAGCCGCGGCCGCCCCGCATCCCCGCGCCGATGCCCGTCTGCCCCGTGTGGAAGAGCGTCACCACGCCGGCCGCCTGCATCGTCTCGTACAGCGGGAAGTACTCCTCGTCGCTCGGGTCGAAGCCCTGCACCGTGGGGTGGAACTTGAAGCCGCGCACGCCGTAGTCCTCGATCAGGTGTCGCGCGCGATCGATCGCAGCCTTCCCCTGACGCGGGTCGACGGAGCCGAACGGGATGAGCACGTCGTTGTTGCGCGCCGCGCCCTCCGCGATCTCCTCGCTCGACAGTGCCGCATGCTTCAGCTCCGTCTGCGCGTCGACGGTGAACACCACCGCTGCCATGGAGCGCTCACGGTAGTACGCGGCGACCGCATCCAGATCGGGGCGGCCCACGTCGGCGCTGAAGTACGCGGATGCAGCCTCGGCCAGATCGTCGGGAAGAGAGGAGTGGCCGTGCGCGTCGACCTCGATGTGCACATGCACGTCGATCGCCGTGATGGCGGATAGGTCGATCGCGGGTTCGTAGCGCGTGGTCATCGGCGTTCCTCGTCCTCGGGGATGCGTGGTGCGAGGGGCCCGGTCTCACCGGACCCCTCGAGTCTCAGGGGCGGGGGCGCTGCAGCTCTTCCGGCAGGGCGGGGAAGCGCTCGCCGACCGACTGCAGGCTGTCGCCGACCAGGTCGGCGAACTCCGACTCGAGCGCCGCCGCGCTCCAGCCGCCCTCGCGGTACGCGGTGACCACGGGCTCGGGGTGCGACCAGAGCTGGATGCGGTCGCCGCCGACGCCGATCGCCTGGCCGGAGACGTTCGCCGCCGCATCCGAGGCGAGGAAGGCGACGAGGCCGGCCACGTCGTCGGAGGTTCCGAAGCCGAGGTCGTGACGGTAGAAGGCGGGCATCGGCTCACCCGCCTCCTCGGCCTCGACCGCCGCGGCGAAGTACGGGAGGGTCGCCGTCATGGCGGTGGCGGCCACGGGGATCACGGCGTTGGCGGTGATGCCGGCCTTCTTGAGCTCGAGCGCCCAGGTGCGCACCATGCCGACGATGCCGGCCTTGGCGGCGGCGTAGTTGGTCTGGCCGAAGTTGCCGCGCTGACCGGTCGGCGAGCCGATGCAGATGATGCGACCGGCGATCTCGTTCTCGCGCATGTAGGTGGCGGCCTCGCGGACGCACGTGAACGTGCCGCGCAGGTGCACGTCGATGACGGTGTCGAAGGCCTCGTCGCTCATCTTCCAGAGCACGGTGTCGCGAAGGACGCCGGCGTTGGTGACGAGGATGTCGAGCCGGCCGTAGGTGTCGACGGCCGTGCGGACGAGCTCCTTCGCCGTCTCGGACGAGCCCACGGGAGCGACCACCGCGACGGCCTGGCCCCCTCGCGCTCGATCGATGCGACCGCCTCGGCGGCGGTGGCCGCATCCACGTCGTTGACGACGACGCGCGCGCCCTGGCGGGCGAGCTCCTGGGCGTATGCGAGGCCGAGGCCGCGGCCGGATCCGGTGACGATGGCGACTTTGCCGTCGAGGGACATGGGGGACTCCTTCGTTCGTGCTCTCATTGAAACGGGACTAGTTGAAATTGTCAATTATTGTTTCCCGCACCTTTTGTTAGGATCTGCCTATGGCGAAGAGCGACGCAGCTGCAGCGCAGCCGGATGCGCGCGCCCGGCTCACCGACGACGTCAGCTTCCTGCTCGCCCGCGCCAACGCCCTGTCGCTCGCCGCGGGGAACTCAGCCCTGGCGGCCCTCGGGTTGAAGGTGCGGTCGTACTCCGTGCTGGCCCTCGCCTGCGACACGTCGGCCGGTCCCTCGCAGCGGGAGCTCGCGGAGTTCCTGCGCCTCGATCCCAGCCAGGTCGTCGCCCTGGTCGACGACCTCCAGCGCCGTGGTCTCATCGAACGACGCCCCGACCCCGCCGACCGTCGGGCCAACGTCGTGGTCGCGACCGCCGACGGCCTGGCCCTCCACGAGCGCGCGCTGGCCGCCGCCGAGGCCGCCGAACGCGACCTGCACGGAAACCTGTCGCCCGCCGAGCGCGTGCAGCTCGCCGATCTCCTCCGCCGCATCGCCTTCCCCTGACCGCCGGGCGTGCGGCATGCCGCGTGCGGCGTGCTGCATACGGCGGGTGTCCGCATCCGTTCGGCAGGAGATCTCCGCTCGACAGGATGTTTCGACGCAGATCGTCCTGCAGGGGGATATCTCCTGAGTTGCGGATGCGGTTAGTCCCGCGCCAGCACGCGATTCGGAACCCATCCTTCGCGGCCCGCGGCGTCCCGGCACCACGACCAGCCGCTCTCTACGTCCTCGGCCACGAGCTCCACGACGTCACCCGCACGTGCGGCGAGCTCGGTGGTGTCGTAGCCGGTGCGCACGATGCCCGCGGCGCCGTCGATGTCGACGTGCCGTGCCGGCACCCACCC
The DNA here is from genome assembly GCF_005347485.1 of Microbacterium sp. RG1. Lineage (NCBI taxonomy): Bacteria > Bacillati > Actinomycetota > Actinomycetes > Micrococcales > Microbacteriaceae > Microbacterium > Microbacterium sp. RG1. The sequence goes on from NZ_CP034121.1 coordinate 2,867,178, forward strand.
GCATCCGTTCACGGCGGTGATGAACACGAAAGCGGGCCACTCGGTGTCGCGGTCGCCCACGGTCACCGGGTCACCGGGCCTCACTGTCAGCGGTGCGCGGTCGGGGACCTCGTGGTCGGCGGTCAGCTGTGCACGCATGTCCTCAGCGTCGCAGGCGCCGCCGACATCCGCTCAGCGACCCTCGAGCACGTACCGTTCGCGACCGACCGAGACGCCGACCACGCACTGTCCGACCAGGACGGCGATGTAGAGCAGCAGCGGCACGGTCCATCCGCCCTCGAGTGCGTGGAGGGCTCCGAAGGAGATGGGGCCGGCGGCGGCGAGCAGGTATCCGACCGACTGCGACATGCCGGAGAGCGCGGAGGACGCGGCGGCGTCCCGCGCGCGCTCTGCCATCAGGGTCAACGACATGCTCAGCGACGCCCCCGCCGACAAGCCCGAGAGCAGGGCCCACGCGGTCAGCAGTTGCGGCGCGAGGATCATGCCGATCGCGGCGGCGATCGCGAGCAGGGGGAGTGCCGCCGGGACGGCCCGGCGCAGGCGCCCCTGTAGGGCGAAGGCGACGGCGAACGAGCCGACGACACCGAGGATCTGGTACAGCGCGACATCGACGCCGGCGGCCACGGCGGACTTGCCTGTCGACGCGGCGAGCGGGGCCATCCACGTCACGAGCATGTAGAACGACGCCGACTGCGCTCCCATGTAGGCCGCGATCTGCCATGCCAGCCGGTCGCGCCAGATCCCCGTGCTGCGCGAGGCTCCCGGTGCGGAAGGCGCCGGCGCGGTCCGCGGCGTGCGGCCGTGCTGCGCCCAGGCCCAGAGGGCGATCGTGAGCGGCAGGAGTGCGGCGGTCGCGGCCAACGCCACGCGCCATCCCGCATCCGGATCGTCCACGGCGTGCGAGATGGGCACGACGACGGCCGAGGCGATCGCCCCCACGCCGCCGAGCAGCGCCGTGTACATGCCCATCATCACCGGCACGCGCCCCGGGAAGTCGCGCTTGATCACCGCAGGCATGATCACGTTGGCGACGGCGAGGGATGCGCCGATCAGTCCGGTTCCGAGCCACAGGTTGACCTCCGTGCCCGGCAGCGAGCGCCAGGCCGTTCCCGCCCCGAGCGCGATGAGGGCGCACAGCAGCACGCGCGACATCCCGAAGCGGCGAGACAGGCCGTGGGTCAACGGCGAGACGATCGCCCAGGCGAGGAGGGGAACGGCGGCGAGTGCACCGAGGGCTGCGGTCGTCGTGCCGAGATCGTCTGCGATCTCCTCGAGCAGCGGTCCGACGCCCGTGATCGTCGCGCGCATGTTGGCGGCCACCAGCGCCACGGCGATCAGCAGCAGCAACGCCCGTCCGCGTCGGCTTGCGCTTTCGTCGGGGGTCTGGGTGCTCACGAGCACCGGACTCTACCCTGCCCACCGCCTCCGTCCGCGCCCGCTTTCGCGCGGCGGACGAGTGCCCCGCGGTGCGACGTGTGCACGATGCGTGGTGCGGATGGTGGCTGGTGGGGCGTGTGGGGTGGTGCGGCGGAGGGTGGTCGTGCGGGTGTCGCGGTGCCGCCACGCGGTGGCCACCCCGCGGCGCCGCGGCTGCCGGGGCGAGGCGGCGGCCCCGCGAGGGTCAGCCGAGGCGGGTCTCGAAGGGCCAGCCGGTGTACGCCTCGGCGAGGTAGGTGCGGCCCGCATCCGAGTCGATGATCGAACGGAGTTCGCCGAGCTGCCGCTGGCGGTCGAAGTCGGACGCGTCGGGGGCGCGGTGGAGCATGCTGGTCATCCACCACGAGAAGTGCTGGGCCTTCCAGATCCGCCGCGACGCCGTCTCAGCGAAGGCGTCGATCGGGCGTTGGTCACCGGAGAGCAGGAGCGCGCGCAGCGCGATGTCGAGCAGCACCACGTCGGCGACGGCGAGGTTCATGCCCTTCGCGCCCGTCGGTGGGACCGTGTGCGCGGCGTCACCGATGAGCGCGACGCGGCCGCGGCGCAGTTCGCCGGCGACGAAGCTGCGGAAGCGCAGCACGTCCCGCTGGAAGATGGGTCCCTCGTTGAGGGTCGTGCCGGGGACGCGAGCCTGCAGCGCGTCCCAGATCTCCGCCTCGCTCAAAGCGTCGGGGTCGGCCTCGGGGTCGCACTGGAAGTACATGCGCTGCACCGTGCTGCTGCGCTGACTGATGAGGGCGAAGCCCGCATCCGAGTTGCTGTAGATGAGCTCCTCGGAGCTCGGCGGCGCCTCGCACAGGATGCCGAACCATGCGAACGGGTACTCGCGGAACGAGCCCGCCGCCGACCCGCCGAGCGTCTGGCGAACGACGGAGCGCGAGCCGTCCGCGCCCACGACGAACTCGGCCTCGATCTCGACACGCCGCCCGTCGGCATCCTCGCCGATGACGCGAGGGCGATCGGATGCGGCGTCCTCCACCGCGTCGACGCGCACACCGAAACGCAGGTCCTGGCCGGCAGCGAGTCGCGTGGCGACGAGATCCTTGAGCACTTCGTGCTGCGGGTAGAGCCAGACGCTGCGGCCGGTCAGGGAGGGGAAGTCGATGCGGTGGCCCTCGCCGTCGAAGCGCAGCTCGATGCCGTCGTGCCGGTTGCCGTCGGTGAGCACGCGCGTCGACGCGCCGCTGGCGACGAGCAGGTCCACGGTGCCCTGTTCGAGGATGCCGGCGCGGATGGTCGTCTCGATCTGCTCGCGCGTGCGGGAGTCGACGATGACCGACTCGATGCCGGCGTCGGCGAGCAGGTGGGAGAGCAGGAGTCCGGCGGGGCCGGCGCCGACGATGGCGACACGGGTGCGGATAACGGTCATGGCGTCTCCTTCGACGACGGGCCTGTTGAATGCTGCCGACCAGTGTGCCCCGCGCCACCGCATCCATCGCACATCCTCCCGTTGAATGGGACTCCTCGTGGGGCCTCTTCACATGCCCGAGTTGCGTCGCATCTGCGCATCTGCGACACCTTTGCGCAGATGCAGCAGTCGTGAACTGTGGCGGATGCGGAGAAGTGTGGCGGATGCGGGACCTGAGGCCGAGGGCGCGACGCCCCGGGCGCACCCCCGGGCTCCGGATCCGGACCCCGGCACCACCTGCGGCGCGCTCAGGCGCGGGTGCTGCGCAGTCCCGCCTCGATCTCGGCGGCCGCCGTCCGCAGCGGCGCGAGGGCGCGCTCCGCGTCGGCGTCGCGCGGCAGCACCACCGAGAGCGCCGCAATCACCTCGCCCGCCTCGCGCAGCGGCACGGCGACGCCCGTCGACACCGACTCGATCGAGCCCGGCGCGATCACATACCCGTCGTGCCGGATGCGGGTGAGGATGCGGCGCAGCTCGGCGGCATCCGTCACGGTCTCGCGGGCCACGCGTCGCAGGGGCGCGTCGAGCACCCGCTCGCGAAGGGCGGCGGGGGCGTGCGCGAGGAGGACGAGCCCCGCGGACGACGCGTGCAGCGGGAGGCGTCCGGCGATGCGCGTGATGTTCGCTCCCGCATCCGGATGCGAGAGGCGCTCGACGAACAGCGCCTCGTCGGCCTCGAGCACGGCCAACTGCGTGTGCTCGCGGATGACGCCCTGCACGGCGGACATCGCCGGAAGCGCCGCCTGCCTCAGTCGCAGCGCCGTCGAACCGCGCAGGGCGAGCTCCCAGAGATGCATGCCGATGCGGATGCGGCGCTCGTCGTCGCGCTCGAGCAGGCCCTCGGCGACGAGGTCGTCGACGATGCGATGCGCGGTGGATGCGGGAAGCTGCGCGCGCCGGCCGATCTCCGCCGCCGTCTGCACCGTGCGGTCGGCGGTGAACGTCTCGAGCACGCGCACGATGCGTGCCGTCATCGAGTCCCCGCTCGGCGAGTTGGCCATGCCGCCACCATCTCACGCATCCCGCATCCCGCATCCCGCATCACGCATCCCGCATCACGCAGTCAGCCCGCGGCTAGGGTGAGGGCATGGCGGATGGCGTGCTGCGTCGGGCGATGGCGCTCATGCGGGCGTTCGACGAAGACGCCCCCGAGCTCACCGCCGCCGAGCTCGCCGAACGCGCGGGCCTTCCCCTCTCGACGGTGCATCGCCTCCTCGTCCAGCTCATCGGCGAGGGCCTCGTCGAGCGCACCTCCGCGCACACGTACGCCGTCGGCGCGCGGATGTGGGAGCTCGGCGAACTCTCGCCTCTGGCGCTGCGGCTGCGGGAGCAGTCGCTGCCCCACCTCGTGCGGCTGTACGAGGCGACGGGGGAGAACGTCCACCTCGCGGTGCTCGACGCCCCGACCCCACCGGATGCAGTCGTGCTGTTCGCGGGGCGGATCACCGGGCGCGCCTCGGTTCCCACCCTCGGGCGGGCGGGTGGACGACACCCGCTGCACACGACGGGGGTGGGTCGTGCGCTGCTCGCGACGTGCGACGAAGCATGGCTCGACACATACCTTGCCGCCCCCCTCATGCCCGAGACGCGGCACTCGATCACCGACCCCGACGTGCTCCGTGCGGACATCGTGCTCACCCGACGCCGGGGCTACGCCGTGACCCGCGAGGAGATGACGCTCGGCAACATCTCGGTCGCCGCCGCTCTCGGCACGATCTCGGGGCTGCCGTCCACTGCGCTCGGCGTCGTCACGCACCTCGACGGCGCCGATGAGAGGCGTCTCGCCCCGCTGGTCGTGCAGGCGGCGAAGGATCTGACCAAGGCTCTCCGAGGATCTGATTCTCACTGAGTGAGAACGGAGGCGACCGGATGCGGCCCGCCGGTGCAACCCTGGACACCCCACCCGTGTGACGTCGAAGGAGACGGTTCCATGTCCACCCCTCCGCCCCAGGCTGCGGCTCCCGAGTCGCTGTTGGCCTCGGCCGACATGCCCACGCAGTCGAAGATCAACCAGGAGATCGCGGACGCTCACGCCGACGCCGCCCGTCGCGTGGCCGCCGGCGAGGACGTGCCCACCACGCTCTACGACTTCGCGCCCTACCGCTCGAGCCTGCTGCGCCACCCCACCAAGAACCCGCGGCTCGTCGACCCCGAGACCATCGAGCTGTTCTCGCCCGCGTACGGACAGCGCGACGTCGCGCAGATCGAGTCCGACCTGACGCTCCAGCACCGCGGCGAGCCGCAGGGTGAGCGCATCACCGTCACGGGGCGCCTGCTCGACAGCTGGGGACGTCCTCTGGCCAACCAGCTCGTCGAGATCTGGCAGGCCAACGCGGCCGGCCGCTACATCCACCAGCGCGACCAGCATCCGGCTCCGCTGGATCCGAACTTCACCGGTGCCGGCCGCACCATCACGGGCGACGACGGCGGCTTCACGTTCACGACCATCAAGCCCGGTCCGTACCCGTGGAAGAACCACATCAACGCCTGGCGCCCCGCCCACATCCACTTCTCGCTCTTCGGCGGCGGCTTCACGCAGCGCCTGATCACGCAGATGTACTTCCCCGGCGACCCGCTGTTCGCGCTCGACCCGATCTACAACACCATCCGCGATCAGCGCGATCGCGACCGCTTGATCGCCGCCTACGACCACGACCTCACGGTGCCCGAGTTCTCGATGGGCTACCGCTGGGACATCGTCGTCGACGGCCCGGATGCGACCTGGTTCGAGCCCGAGGGAGAGCACTGAGATGTCCGAAGCCACGCGCCTTCCCGCCACCTCCGGCCAGACGGTCGGACCCTTCTTCGCCTTCGGTCTCGAGTACCCCAAGATGCACGAGGTCGTCTTCCCGCACTCCAGCGGCGCGATCGTGCTGTCGGGGACGATCTACGACGGCGCGGGGGCTCCGATCCCCGACGCCGTGATCGAGATCTGGGGAGCCGACACCGACGGCACGATCTCTCGCGCGCGCGGCTCTCGTCGCCGCGACGACCACACCTTCACCGGCTTCGGCCGCAGCTTCACGACGGATGAGGGCGCGTACGACTTCTGGACGCGCAACCCCGGTCCGATCGACGGCAAGGCGCCGTTCTACGCGGCCGTCGTCTTCGCTCGCGGGCTCCCGAACAAGCTGCACACGCGCATCTACCTGCCGGACGACGAAGAGCTGCTCGCGGCGGACCCCCTGCTCTCCTCGCTCGAGCCCCACGAGCGCGCTACGCTCGTCGCGACGCGCACGCCCGAGGGTGATCTCACCCACGACATCCACCTGCAGGGCGAGAAGGAGACCGTTTTCCTTGCCTTCTGACGAACCCGGGGCGCCCTTCACGGATGTGGGGCTGCTCTCCCCGGTGACGGTGTCGCACGACTCCCTCGTGGCCGACGATGCCGTGGCTGCCGCTCTCGTGACCGCCGAGGTCGCCCTCGTGCGGGCCTGGGCCGTCGTCGGTGTCGCCCCGGATGCGGTCGCCGCTGCCGCATCCGAGGAGTTCGGGTGGTCCGGGGGTGGCGCGCTCGTCGACGCCGAGTGGCTCGACACCGCGCGGCTGGCGAGTGCGGCCGTCGCGGGCGGCAATCCCGTCATCCCTCTCATCGCCCGGCTCGACGATCGCGCATCGATCCAGGTGCGTCCCTGGCTGCACCGCGGTGCCACGAGCCAGGACATCCTCGACTCGGCACTCATGCTTGTCTCCCGGCGCGCGGGGCTGCATCTGCTGGGGGTTCTCCGGCAGGTCGAGGCGCAGCTCTCCGGGTTCGCCGTCGTCCATCGCGACACGGTCGCCGCCGCCCGCACGCTGACGCAGCATGCCGTGCCGACCACCGTGGGTGCTCGTGCCGCGGGCTGGTTGCGCGGTGTCACCCGTGCGCGCGTCCGGCTCGGCGATGCCGTCGGGCAGCTTCCCGCGCAGCTGGGAGGCGCGGGCGGCACCCTCGCCTCCTTCGTCGAGATCGGCGGGACGGATGCGGCATCCGCTCTCCCGTCCGCGTACGCCGCGGAGCTCGCGCTCGCCGCCCCCGACGCGCCGTGGCACGTCTCGCGCTGGCCCGTCACCGAGTTCGGCGATGCGCTCGTGCAGGCGATCGACGCTCTCGGCAAACTCGCGACCGATGTCGCGACCGGCTCGCGCACCGAGATCGGCGAACTCGCGGAGGGCGTCGGCGGCGGTTCGAGTGCGATGCCCCAGAAACGCAACCCCACCGGCGCCGTGCTCGTACGCTCGGCGGCGCTTCGGGCACCGCAGCTGGGAGCCACTCTGCACCTCGCGGCCGCGCTCGCCGCGGACGAACGCCCCGACGGTGCATGGCACGCGGAGTGGCCGACGCTGCGGGAGCTGCTGCGTCTCGCGCTCGGCGCTGCCGAGACGACACACGCGCTCGTGACCGGGCTGCAGGTCGACGAAGACGCCGTGGCCCGTGCGCTCGCCGTGACCGATGGCCAGCTGGTGTCGGAGCGGCTGTCCATCGTGCTCGCGCCCGTGATCGGCACCGACGAAGTGCGCCGCATCGTCGGTGCCGCGACCGCGGGCGGCGACCTCCGCGCGCTCGTGCGCCAGGCGCTCGAAGCGGCGCTGGACCGGGTGCCCGGCGCGCCGCATCCCGCCGACGACGTCGACGCCTTGCTGGATCCCGCCGCCTACACGGGACTCGCGGGCGCACTCGTCGACCGGGCTGTCGCCGACGCGCCGGCGGATGCCGCGCGCGAGAGCATCGAAGCGCCGACGGAGGAGCCTGCATGACGCAACCCGCGATCGCCCTGACCGAGCCGACCGGCCCTGCCGATGCGCCCCTGGTCGTGCTCGGTCCGTCGCTCGGCACATCCACGATCCTGTGGGAGGACGTCGTCCCTCTCCTCGTGGACGACTACCGGGTGGTGAGCTGGGACCTTCCCGGCCACGGAGCTGCGCCCGCGCCGACCGCGCCGTTCACGGTCGCCGAGATCGCCGATGCCGTCGCCGATGCGGTCCGCTCGATCGGTGGCGACCGCATCCTCTACGCCGGGGTGTCCCTCGGCGGAGCGACCGGACTCGAACTGCTCCTGCGTCACCCCGGTCTCGTGCGCGGCGCGGCGATCGTCGCCTCCGGTGCTCAGCTCGGCGACGCGGCGAGTTGGCACGAACGAGCCGCCCAGGTGCGCGCGCAATCGACCTCGTCGGTGATCATCGGCTCGGCGCAGCGCTGGTTCGCCCCGGGCTCGATCGAGCGCCGCCCGGAGCTGAGCGGCCGGTTGCTGCACGCGCTGCAGGATGCGGACGACGAGGGTTACGCCCGGTGCTGCGAAGCACTCGCCGCGTACGACGTACGCCCGCAGCTGGGTGAGATAGCGGCTCCCGTCCTCGCGGTCTTCGGGCGCGACGACCAGGTGGCACCGGAGGCGAAGAGCGTCGAGATCGCCGAGGGCGTGCGCGACGGGCGCGTCGCGGTGATCGAGTCCGCGGCGCACCTGCCGCCGGCCGAGGAGCCGGAGCAGACAGCGGCCGTGCTGCGCGAGTTCTTCCGTGAGGTCGCGCGATGAGCCGGCCGAGCGGGGAGGGCCGCAGCGACGAGCAGCGCTACGACGACGGGATGCGGGTGCGCCGCGAAGTGCTCGGCGACGCCCACGTCGATCGCGCCGTCGCCGGCACGGCCCCCGAGACCGCGGACTTCCAGGACCTCATCACGCGCTACGCGTGGGGCGATATCTGGTCACGAACGGGTCTGGCCCGGCGCGACCGTTCGATCGCGGTGCTGACGGCGCTGATCGCCCTCGGTCACCACGAGGAGTTCGCGATGCACGTGCGCGCCGCGCAGCGCAACGGACTGACCCGCGAGGAGATCGTCGAGGTCGTGCTGCAGTCGGCGATCTACTGCGGCGTGCCGGCGGCGAACACCGCGTTCCGCATCGTGAAAGACGTCTTCGCCGAGGAGTGATCAGCCGGCGGCGCCGTCGAGGAACCGCTTCGTCTCGGCGGCGATCTGCGCCGCGAGCGTGTGGTGCAGGTACTGGTCCCCGGTCATGACGACGAGCTCGCCGCGGTCCACCGATGCCGCCTGACGCTCGTGCAGCGACACCCAGTCCGCCACATCCGTGTCGTTCTCCCGGGCGAACAGCAGGACGGGAAGGGATGCGGGGAACCGCGCGCCGCTCGCATCCGCGAAGTTCCGGCTCGCGTGCTGCATCTCGTCGATCATGGTCGCGGCCGTCGTGTTGCGCGCGGCGAGCATGCGCATCTGCTGCTTCGTGAGCTCGTCGTAGGGGAGCCCATCGTAGGGATCGGGCGAGACGGTCTGCAGCGCGCGTGTGATGCCGAGGTCGTTCAGCAGCACGAGCGCGTCAGTGGGGATCGGCTCGTCCGATCCCGGCTGGTCCGGCACGCTGTTGTCGATGCCCACGAAGGCGGTCACCTCATCCGGGAAGAGCGAGGTGTAGGCGAGTGCGTAGATTCCGGCGATCGAGTGGCCCATGAGCGTGTACTTCTGCACCCCGAGCTGCTGCAGAGCCTCGTGCACCTCGCGGGAGATGTTCTCCGAGGTGCGGGGGACGTCGGTGGCGTCGCTGAGCCCCGTGCCGAACGGCTCGACGGCAATCACGCGGTAGCGGTCGTCGAGCTGGTCGATGAGCGGGGCGAAATCGAGACCGGGGGCTGCCGTCCCGAGTCCGGGCAGCAGCACGATCGTCTGCTCGTGATCGCCGCTGACGACGACGTTCATCTGGCGACCGTCGACGCTCACGCGCTGCCCGTAGGGCTCGATCCGGGAGGCTTCGGAGTTCGTGGCGATGGCATTCGCCGTGGCCATCGCGCCCACTGCGACCGCCGGTGCGGCGACGAGGATGGCGGCGACGGTGAGCGTGATCCTGGTGCGTTTCTTCATGGTGTCCTGGGTGCGGGTCTCCTGCGCGACGCGGGTGACATCGCCCCTTCAGGACATCAGCCGCGTGGCCGCCGCGGCAGTGTCACCGCGTCACCGCCCGCGGTGACAAATGTCACCGAACGGCGGGGGCGGCCGCATCCGGCCACGTCTTCGGGCGGGGGCCGTACCCGAGGGCGCGGTCTGCGCCGACGTGGAACAGCCAGCAGGCGGCGATGATGGCGAGGGCGGGCGCAGCGACGCCGGCGGCGGTCAGCCCGGTGTACACGCCCCAGAGCGCCAGGGGTGCCGCGTAGTTGTGGGCGATGTTGTAGGCGAGCGCGCCGATGCGGATGCCGAACGCGTAGCCCAGCATCGACAGATCGAACAGCAGGAAGAGCGCGGCCAACCACCACCACGCGAAGCCCGCCGTCACGAACACGACGACCGTGGCGACGGCGATGGCCGCGCCCTCGACCCGGTGGATGGGAGGTACCCGCGCGGAGGGTATCTCCGCCCCGTGATGCGCGGCGGTGGTCACGCCCGGCCCCAGGTCTCGAAGGATGCGGCGACGGTGTCGATCGTCCGCGCGAAGGTCCGCTCGATGTCGACGGGCAGCTCGAACGCGTGACAGGTCTCCAGCGAGAGGAAGCCGTGGAGGCTCGCGCGGAGGAAGCGGATCGCGTCGATCGCGTCGTCGCCCTCGAGGCCGTACCCGACGAGCACACCCGTGACCACCTCGAGAACGGATGCGGAGGCTCGCTCGTCCTCCGTGTCGCCCGCGACCGGGGCGGTGATCGTCAGCGGGTACTGGCCCGGGTGGGCGAGTGCCCAGTCGCGGTAGGCGTGCCCCATCGCGCTGATGGCGTCGCCCCGGGAGCGGCCCACTGTCGCGCGGGCGAGCGTGTGCCCGAGCTCGGTCTTGGCGCGGAGCATGACGCCCCGTTCCAGTCCCGCGAGGCCGTCGACGTGTTTGTACAGCGACGGTGCACGAACGCCGAGGTCGTCGGCGAGCGCGGCGAAGCTCAATGGTCCCGCATCCGGAGCGTCGAGCAAGGCGGCCGCGCGTTCGATGACGATCGCAGGTGTGAGCCCGGCCCTAGGCACGCTCGCTCCCCTCGTGCAGGAACGTGAGGATGGCATCGGCCGTGCGCTCGGGCTGCTGGGACTGCGGGTAGTGGCCCGCATCCTCGATCATGACGCTCGTGCCGTGCAGGGTCTCCGCGATCCAGGCGGCCTCGGCGGCGGGGTCGGCGAAGTCGGGGTCGGCGCTGCCCATGACGACCAGCGCGGGCGCGGTGACGCGTGCGAGGCTCCGCTCGGCGTCGCCGTGGTCGGTGCGCGTCGTGAGGCGGAAGGACCGCGCGTACCCGGGACGCCGCATCGCCTGGATCATCGCGGCGCGGTAGGTCTCGAAGTCGGCGGGCTTCGCGCCCGAGTACAGAGTGGGGAGGTACGCGTTCCAGGCTGCGACGGCCCAAGGGCGGGCCATCAGCAGTCGGAACATCAGGGCCGCGACCTTGCTCTGGTTCGGCGGGATGCGCACGAACGGCCCGACGAGCACGAGACCCGACACGAGCTCGGGGTGCTTGGCGGCGACGATCACCGCGGCGCCGGCCGCCATCGAGTTGCCGACGATGGTCGCGGCGGCGCCGAGGTGCCGGACGAGGGCGGCGATGTCGGATGCGGTGGGCACGTCGCCGTAGGCGCCGAAGTCCGCCGAGCTGTCGCCGTGACCGCGGAGGTCGGCCGTGGCGACGCGGTAGCCCCGCGCGATGAGCAGGGGGGTGAGATGCCGGTACGAGGAGCGAAGCTCGCCCATTCCGGGCACGAGCAGCAGGAGCGGGCCCTCGCCCGCGACGTCGAAGCCGATCTCGCCGCCGTCGACGCGGAGGCGCTGCGTCGACGGGGCGGAGGAGGATGAAGAGGTCATGTCCGAAACAATACATAGCTATAAAGCTATCCGCAATAGCCAAGCCGTCTTTCGCTGAGCGCTTATAGGTGACAGGGGATGGCGGCGGGTGAGGGCGCGCGGTAAGATGTTCGCTATACGCACTTGCGTTCGCAGAGCGAACACTTCCGAAGGGGGACGTGTGATCGACAAGACTGTCGCCGACATCGCGTCGGCGGTCGCCGGGATCGAGGACGGCTCCACCGTCATGATCGGAGGGTTCGGCCGTGCCGGCCAGCCCGTGGAACTCATCGACGCCCTCATCGCACACGGCGCGAGCGACCTGACGATCGTGAACAACAACGCCGGCAACGGTGACACGGGCCTCGCCGCCCTGCTCGCGGCCGGACGCGTGCGCCGCATCGTGTGCTCCTTCCCCCGGCAGTCCGACTCCTGGGTGTTCGACGACCTCTACCGCTCCGGCCGCATCGAGCTCGAACTCGTCCCGCAGGGCAACCTCGCCGAACGCATCCGCGCCGCCGGCGCAGGAATCGGCGCGTTCTTCTCGCCGACCGGCGTCGGCACCGCGCTCGCCGAGGGCAAGGAGCACCGCGAGATCGAGGGGCGCACCTACGTGCTCGAGCACCCCATCCGTGCGGACTACGCGCTGATCTCGGCACGCGCGGCGGATCGCTGGGGCAACCTCGTCTACCGCGAGACCGCCCGTAACTTCGGGCCCATCATGGCGGCCGCGGCGACGACGACGATCGTGCAGGTCGATGAGATCGTGCCGCTGGGCTCGATCGACCCGGAGAAGGTCGTGACCCCGGGTCTCTACGTCGATCGTGTGGTCGCCGTCGGCGAGCGGCGCTGGCTGAAGGACGGCGTGTTCGTCGGCGGCACCGACTTGGAAGGCCGCCCCCTCGAGAACCAGGAGCAGCGATGACCACCCGCATCCCCCGCGCGGACCTCGCCCGCCGCATCGCCGCCGACATCCCCGACGGCGCGGTCGTGAACCTCGGCATCGGCGCGCCGACGCTCGTCGCCGACCACCTGCCCGCCGACCGCGAGATCGTGCTGCACACAGAGAACGGTCTGCTGGGGATGGGGCCGGCGCCTGCGCCCGATCGCATCGACCCCGACCTCATCAATGCCGGCAAGCAGGCGGTCACGGCTGTCGCGGGTGCCGCGTACTTCCACCACGCCGACTCCTTCGCCATGATGCGCGGCGGGCACCTCGACGTGTGTGTGCTCGGGGCGTTCCAGGTCGCGCAGAACGGCGACCTGGCGAACTGGTCGACGGGTGAGCCCGGTGCGATCCCCGCCGTCGGCGGGGCGATGGATCTCGCGATCGGCGCCAAATCGGTCTATGTCATGACGGACCTGCTCACCCGCGCCGGCGAGCCGAAGCTCGTCGCCGCCTGCACGTACCCGCTCACCGGCGTGGGCTGCGTCTCGCGCGTCTACACCGACCACGCGGTCTTCGAGATCACGGATGCGGGTTTCGCCGTCACCGAGGCGTTCGGCGAGAACACGATCGATCAGCTGCGCGAGCTCACCGGGCTCACGCTCATCGATGCGACGGATGCGGCCGCCGCATCCGCGTCGGAGGAGGAGAAATGACCGCGAGCTTCGTGTACGACGCCGTACGCACGCCGTTCGGGCGTGCCGGGGGCGCACTCTCCGGCGTCCGGCCGGACGACCTCGCCGCACTCGTCATGCGCGCGGCCGTCGAGCGCACGGGCCTGGACCCGGCCCGGATCGACGACGTGATCTTCGGCGACGCGAACCAGGCGGGCGAGGACAACCGCAACGTCGCCCGCTTCGGCGCGCTGCTGGCGGGATTCCCGACGACCGTGACGGGCGCGACCGTCAACCGCCTCTGCGCCTCGTCGGTGGAGGCCGTCATCCAGGCGTCCCGCGCGATCGAGTCCGGCGACGCCGACATCATCCTGGCCGGCGGCGTCGAGTCGATGAGCCGCGCCCCTTTCGTCGTCGAGAAGTCGGCCAAGCCGTGGCCCGCCGTGGGCAACCAGACGCTGTGGAACACGGCGATCGGCTGGCGTATGACGAACCCCGCGCTGCCGAAGCCGTGGACGATCAGCAACGGCGAGTCGGCGGAGAAGATCGCGCGCGAGTGGGGCGTCTCGCGCGAGGCGCAGGACGCGTTCGCCGCACGCTCGCACCGTCTGGCCGCCGAGGCGTGGGCCGCGGGTGTGTACGACGGTGAGATCGTGCAGGTCCCCGGGGTTGAGCTCGCCCGCGATGAGAGCATCCGCCCCGACACCTCGGTCGAGAAGCTCGCGGGGCTCCGCGCGTTGTTCGCGTCGGACGGGGACGGCTCGGTCACCGCGGGCAACTCGTCGCCCATCAACGACGGCGCCTCCGCGGTGCTCGTCGCGGCGGAGGGAGCGCTGCCGGGCGAACCGTTGGCGCGCATCGCCGCCCGCGCCGCCCATGGCGTCGACCCCGATGTGTTCCCGATCGCGCCCATCGAGGCCGCCAACAAGGCTCTCGCCCGCGCCGGTTTCACGTGGGACGACGTCGACGTCGTCGAGCTGAACGAGGCGTTCGCCTCGCAGAGCCTCGCCTGCATCGCCGGCTGGCCCGATCTGGACCCTGAGCGGGTGAACATCCACGGCGGTGCGCTGGCCATCGGTCACCCCCTCGGCGCGTCCGGCGGGCGCATCATCGGCCACGCGGCGCACGAGCTCGCTCGTCGCGGCGGGGGCGTCGCGGTCGCCGCCATCTGCATCGGGGTCGGACAGGGCCTCGCGGTCGTGCTCGAGAGGTGACCGGCGCGGATATGGTGAGCGGATGAGTGAGCAGGGCGACGCATCCGGCGAGTTCGTGCAGTCCCTCGCCCGCGGCCTCGCCGTCATCCGCGCGTTCGACGTCGATCACGCAGAGCTCACCCTGAGCGACGTCGCGCGCCGTGCGGAGGTCACGCGCGCGGCGGCCCGCCGCTTCCTGCACACCCTCGTGAGCCTCGGCTACGTGCGCAGCGACGGACGCCTGTTCGCCCTCACGCCGCGGGTGCTCGAGCTGGGCTTCAGCTACCTCTCCTCCCTGTCGCTGCCTGACGTCCTCCAACCGCACCTCGAACTGCTCTCGCGCGAGGTGGGGGAGAGCGTCTCGGCGGCCGTGCTCGACGGTGCCGACATCGTCTACATCGCCCGGGTGCCTGCCCGACGCATCATGAGCGTGCGCATCACGATCGGCACGCGGTTCCCGGCGTACGCCACCAGCATGGGGCGTGTGCTTCTGGCGGCGCTGCCCGCGCCCGCACGCGCCGAGGCGCTGGCGCATCTGCATCCGCTCACCGACCGGACCCTGACGGATGCGGCGCGCCTCGGCGCCGAACTCGACAGGGTCGCAGCCCAGGGATGGGCGGTCGTGGACGGCGAGCTCGAGGCGGGGCTCCGCTCGATCGCCGTCGGTGTGCGCGATCGCAGCGGCGAGGTCGCGGCCGCGATCAACGTCTCGTCATCGGCGACCCGCGACAGCGTCGAGCACCTGGTGCAGCACTACTTGCCGGCGCTCGCGGCCACCGCCGATCGCGTGAGCGACGAGCTGCGCCGCGTCTGATCTCAGCGCACGCCCTTCATGAGACGCAGCACCGGCTTCACCGCCAGCAGCAGCACGACGCCGAGGGCGATCGCGATGAACCCGAGGATCGAGAAGTAGCCGACCTCGTTCTCGGGGTCGTAGAACTCGCCCAGCGCGCCGGCGATCGCCGTGCCCAGTGCGACCGAGAGGAAGAACAGCGCGACCATCTGGGTGTGGAAGATCGTCGGTCCGAGCTTGGTCGACACCGAAAGACCGATGGGAGAGATGAACAGCTCGGCGACGGTGAACACGAACAGGATGCCGATGACGCCCAGCAGGGGTGTGGCGTTCTCTCCGCCGTTCGCCCAGACGAGGAACAGCCAGAACGCGACGCCCATCACGATCGCGCCGATCGCGAACTTGACGGGCGTCGAGGGCTGCCGCCGGCCGAGCTTCGTCCAGAGGGCCGCGAAGACGCCGGAGAGCAGGATGATGAACACCGGGTTGATCGACTGCACCCACGAGACGGGCATCTCCCAGCCGAACAGATCCCGATTGAGGCGCTCGTCGGAGTAGATCGTCAGCACCGTGAACTGCTGTTGGTAGAGCGACCAGAAGCCGACGCTCACGATGAACAGCGGGAT
This sequence comes from Microbacterium sp. RG1, assembly GCF_005347485.1. Taxonomy (NCBI): domain Bacteria; kingdom Bacillati; phylum Actinomycetota; class Actinomycetes; order Micrococcales; family Microbacteriaceae; genus Microbacterium; species Microbacterium sp. RG1. The sequence goes on from NZ_CP034121.1 coordinate 2,882,933, forward strand.
GAACGCGTAGACCCGCGAGCGTTCGGTCGCGTCGATACGCCGCGAGCTCAGGATGACGGCGAAGTAGGCGATCGCGGCCACGATCGTCACGACGATGACGACGAGAGCCAGATTGTCGGCGCGCACGAGGCCGAACAGCACGCTCGCCGCGATGACGACGACACCGGCCACGGCGATCCCGATCCACAGCGCGTGCCTCTCGCGCGGCAACGGATTCGGCACGGCGCGCGCCTCGGCGGGCAGCCCACGACGGCCGAAGGAGTACTGCACGAGACCGATGGCCATACCGATCGCCGCGAGGCCGAAGCCCCAGTGGAAGCCGGCGAGCGACTGCAGCAGCCCGGTCAGCAGCGCCCCGAAGAACGCCCCCAGGTTGATGCCCAGATAGAACAGCGAGAACCCGCCGTCGCGCCGGGGGTCGTCGTCGGTGTACAGCGTGCCGACGACGGACGTGGCGTTGGCTTTCAGCCCGCCGGAGCCGAGGGCGACGAGCGCGAGACCGATGCCCACGCCCACGAAGCCGGGCAGGACGGCGAGGGCGATGTGCCCCGCCATGATCACGATCGCGCTGAAGAACAGCACGCGTTCGGAGCCGAGCAGACGGTCGGCGATCCAGGCGCCGAGGATCGTCGACAGGTACACGGCGCCGCCGTAGGCGCCGACGATGCCGGTCGCGACGGCCTTGTCGAGGCCGAGCCCGCCCTCGGTCGCGGAGTAGTACAGGTAGATGAGCAGGATCCCCTGCATGCCGTAGAAGCTGAACCGCTCCCACATCTCCACGCCGAACACGTGGGCCAGCGCCCGGGGTTGCCCGAAGAAGCGGGTGTCGCGCGTGGTGCTCTCGGGCGCAGTCATAACCGCCACCGTAGCGCCGTGCGCGCCCCCGTCGCGCTAACCTGCCGCCATGATCCTCCGCGTATCCGAGGCGATCGTGCGCGCCGGTGCCGAGCGGGAGTTCCTCGCTCGGCTGCATGAGCTCGTCGCCGACTTCCCCGATCGACACCACGGCCTCGTGCGTCACGAGGTGCTGGTGGACGAGGCGGACCCGCGCCGCATCCAGTACGTCTCCGCGTGGCGCGATGAAGCGGATCTGATCTCCTACGCCGGCGCGGGCTGGCGCACCGAGCCGGTGACCTTCCCCGGTGAGGAACGGTATCTCGAGGCCCCGTTGGGCCTGCGTCACTTCCGGGTGGACGAGGCCGAGTGAGTGGTGCTCAGCCCGCGACCGGAACGGATGCGGTCGCCGCCGCCCTGAGCTCGCTTTCCACTGCATCCAGCCAGAGCGTGAGCGAGGCGCGCGCCTCGGGGGTGTCCGGGTAGCGGCAGCGCAGATGCAGGCCCGTGTCGTTGATGACGAACCAGATCATCACGCCGTTCGTGCGGATCACCGCGGAGATCCACGATGCCTGCGGGTCGTTGACCGAGACGGGCAGGCGTCGCGTGTCCAACCACGACAGCGCGAACATGCCCGGCGTGCGGGGCATCCCGCCGCGCGGTGCGAACACCGGAGCCAGCGGATGCGAGCCGAGCTGCAGTGCGCGGCGGACATCCGCGGCGCACGCCGCCGGGTCCCCGTCCTCGCACTCGATGACCGAGTTCGTGATGAACCAACCCACCGCATCCGTCCACCGGGGATCGTTGCGACTGTGCACGGGGAACACGGCGCGCAGGGGTGCGTCGGCGACGCGACGGGTGGCACGTGTGACCGCCGCGAGCGCGACGGCGGTCGGCCGTACACCGCGCTCGTCCGCGACGCGGGTCAGCTCCACGACCTGTGCGGGATCGAGCACGTCGCGCACCTCCACGAGCTCGTCGTGGGCGCGGCTCATGTCGCCGAGCGGAAGCGGGAAGCGCGGCATGGCCTGCCCGCCGGCGGCGAGCAGGCGCTCCCACTCGTCGCGCACGTCGGCGGGCGACTCGCCCATCGCCTCCAGCAGGGCGGTGTGCTCGGCGAACGGATGCGCGGGCTCCAGGCCCACCTCCGCGCCCGCCTGCACGCGGCGCAGCGCGCGATCCAGGTCGCGACCCAGCACCAGGAGCGACCACATGTCGACGTGCGCGTGGTCGCTGCCGATGATGACGACCGGCTCGCCCGCATCCGGCTCCACGAGACACAGCAGGAACGAGCCCGCGCCGTACGGGCGGCATCCGGTGTCGAAGGCCTCCCGCACCGCCTCGGCCATTCCGGCATCCGTCGGATGCGTACGCCAGGTGCCGGGGGCCTGCGATCCGGCGAAGAGCCGCACGCCGTCGTGGTCGCGGAAGACGGTGCGCAGTGTTCCGTGGCGGGCGACGACCGCATCCCATGCCCGACCCAGCGCTTCGCGCTCGGCAGTCGGGAGGTGGAACGACATCGCCATCCACGATCCCGGACGGTCGCCCTCGCCGACATGGCGGCCCTGGTCGAACGAGACGGGCAGCTCCTCGTCCGTCGCTTCGATCACGACGTCATAGCTGTGCAGCCGTCCGGCCGGGAGCCGGAGGTGGGCGACATTCGTGAGGCGCATGGCGCCGTAGTCTAAGGGGCGCAGATTGCGGGCAGTGGACGGGTGGGAACGGAGACGCGGATGCCGGCGCTACGTGTGCGGGGAGCGAGTCTCGACTACGACATCACCGGCGACGACGGTCCGCTCGTCGTGCAGTTGCACGGGCTCACCTCCAGCCGCAGCCGCGACGCGCAGCTGGGTCTGGACCTCGGTCGGGCACTGCGCGGTCACCGCATCCTCCGCTACGACGCGCGCGGCCACGGACGATCGAGCGGCACCGACCGTGAGTCGGACTACGGCTGGGACGCGCTGGCGGAAGACCTGCTCATGCTGCTGGACGCGGTCGCGCCCGGCGAGAAGGTGCACGGTGTCGGTCCGTCGATGGGGACGGGCACCCTGCTGCACGCGGCGGCCGCAGACCGGCGCCGCTTCTCGACGCTCACCCTCGTCACGCCGCCGACCGCCTACAAGCGACGTCGTGCGCAGGGCGACGTGTACCGGGCGAACGCCCAACTCGTCGAGCGCGGGGGTCTCGCCGCCCTGCTCGAGATCGGTGATACGGCTCCCGTTCCGCCGGCCCTCGCGGATGCGCCCGAGACGCGCCCCACCGTGCCGGCCGAGTTGCTGCCCATCGTGCTGCGCGGAGCGGCGGCCACCGACCTTCCACCGAAGAAGCGCATCGCCCGTATCGAGGTGCCGACCCTCATCCTCGCCTGGACCGGCGACCGCACGCATCCGCTCAAGACCGCGCGCACACTGCGCGAGCTCATCGACGACAGTCGCCTGATCGTCGCCCGCAGCCCCTACGGTGTGATGGCCTGGCCCGGCCTCTTCGCCGAGCACGTGACCACCCGCGCCTGAGGCCCGGCGTCGCAGGACCCTTGGGGTACTTTGGGGTCGGTGCCGGTGTGGGGTGCAGCGGTGGAGGGGGAATCAGACCGTGAGCGCGGAGTTGGAACCTCAGTCGTTCGTTCCCAGCATGATCATGGGCGCTTTGACATTCCTTGCAGGTCTCTTGGTTGTCTGGTTTCGCAAGCCACTTCTTGCCTCGATATTGCGGAGGGAAGAAGTACTTCTTCGCGGACGCGGCATGACATTCATAAGGAAGATGCAGCGCCCATGGTCGCTCGGGTTAGCCGGCGTTCTTACGAGTACGTTGGGCGTGTTCACATTCGTCGGAGCTCTCACTCAGCTCGTGAGTGCGAGATGAGGAGTCCTCGTCGCTGGGGGCGGTTCGTTTGAGTGGCGAGAGATTACTCGTGGGCTCTCGACGGGGCGTGAGAACCGTGGCGGTTACGAGCGCTGTACTGTATCTCACCGTCGGGGCCTACTGTGGCGTCTTGCTCGCGTCCGTGCCGTGGAAGGGCTGGTGGACATTTTCGCCGCTGGTCATCGCTTCCTTCTCGTGCTATCTCGACATTCGCGTGTGGTTCCTCGGCATGTATGTGACCGACCACAGCTTGATTTGCAAGAACTGGATCCGCACATTTGAAGTCCCGCTCGAGAAAATCGAGCGCATAAGAATATACTCCGTGAGTACGATGCTGACCGGAACGTTCGTCGGATGGTTTCCTTTCATAGGTCGGGTGGGAATGATCGTCATCTTCTACAAGAATGGCGAGCGTGAAAAGTCGTACTCTGCCACCAATGTCTACGGGAGAGCGCGTTTGATGCGTTCGCTCGCGATAGAAATCGCCGACGCGGCCGGTGTGAAGCAGCCATTCTTCTGATGATGCAGTTACCTGGTGGTCCCGATATACAGGGCGGCAGATTCTTGTGCCATGGAGCTTGAGGTAGTTGTTTTGAGCGACGGAAGAATGCTGCCAGAATCGGCGCGTGGCGTGAGAGTCTGGGCAAGCACCTGGTCGGCGTTGATGGGCATTTTGTCAATCTTCGTATTTCTGCTTCTGCTTAATACTCCAGGATCCGGCTGGTTGACGTTCCTCCCCATCATTCCTTCTGCGTTGTCAATATATGTCGCAACACGGTGTTGGAGTCTGGGTATGTATGTGACAGACCAAACCTTGCGCTGCCGAAATTGGATTCGCACCTTCGAAGTTCAGATCGAGAACGTCTCGGCGATCGAGCTTTGGGACGTGACGACGATGCTGACAGGATCTATGGTTTCCTGGGTTCCCTTTGCGGGCCGCGTGCGAATGATCGTCATCGTCTACGACAAGAACGGACGCAAACGGCGCTACATGGCCACGAGTGTTTATGGGCGTTACCGCACAATTCGCACCGTTGCCGACGAGATGCGCAAGATCGCCGGGCTTTCTCCGCCGTACTTCGATACCTGACATTTCCGGTTCTTTTCCGTCCGTGTCGCCGGGAGTCAGCCTGTGCACGCGCTGGGATAGCGCGCTGCCGCTGAAGCCTGCCTCGCCCACAAGTGGGGGCGACGGGCGCGCGGCCGGGCTCCTGGACCGGGCCGGATGCGGGCGCGTTCTACAGTGAGAGCATGCGGCTGCGGTTCTTCGGCGGTTTCGCGGCCGAGGATGCGGCGGGCTCGCCCATCGAGGTGCGCGGATCGCGCCAGCGTGCGCTGTTGCTGAGGCTGGCGCTGGACGCGGGGACCACCGTCAGCTACCGCGCCCTCGCGGAGGACGTGTGGCCCGACGACGCCCCGGACGACCCGCGCGCGTCGCTGCAGTCGCTGGTGTCGCGGATGCGGCGGACGCTGCCGGAGGGGATCCTTCGCGCGGAGCCCGGCGGATACGCGCTCGGCATCGCCCGCGACGACGTTGATCTCGTGCGCTTCGCGGACCTCGTGCAGGCGGCACGCGCCGGCGAGGACCCCGTACCCCTCGCCCGCGAGGCGCTCGCCCTGTGGCGGGGCGAGCCGTGGCTGGCCGACGGCTTCGACTGGGTGCTGCGCGACCTCCTCGAAGACCGCGCGCACGCCGAGCGGCTCTCCCGGGGCGCGGTGCCGTCGATGGCGGAAGCGCCGGAGCCCGTGCCCGCGATCCCGGCGGCTGTCACCCCGCTCGTGGGTCGTGCCGAGGAACTCGCCCTGATCGCCGCCCAGCTGAGCACCTTCCGCCTCGTCACCCTGCTGGGCCCGGGCGGCGCAGGAAAGACCACCCTCGCCCTCGAGACCGCCAGGAATCGGTCGCCAGCAGTGTTCGTGGAGCTCGCGCCGGCCCAGCCGGGCGAGGTCTGGGGTGCGGTGGTCACCGCGCTCGGGCGCAGCATCCGGCTCACGGACAATCCCGCGGGGGAGCTCCCCGCGGCGGACAGCGTGCTCGCCGCCCTTGCGGGTCGGTCCGTGCTGCTCGTGCTCGACAACGCGGAGCACGTGCTGCAGGAGACGGCCGAGGTCGCGGCGACCGTGCTCGCGGTGCCGGGCGTCACCGTGCTGGTGACGAGCCGCGAGCCCCTCGGACTGCCCGGTGAGGCGTTCGTCGAGCTCGGTCCGCTGCCGGATGCGGACGCCACCGATCTTCTCGCCGCCCGCATCCTGGCCGCTCGCGGCACGGCGCCCACTGGCGAGGAGCTCCCCGCCGTCGCGCGCATCGCGCGGCACCTCGACGGACTTCCCCTCGCCCTGGAGTTGGCGGGAGCCAAGGCGCGCACGCTCGGTGTGGACGAGCTGGAGTCGGGCCTCGCCGACCGGTTCGCGCTGTTCGACCGCGGTCCCCGCTCGGCGGCGGCCCGCCATCAGACCCTGCGCGCGGTCATCGACTGGAGCTGGGATCTGCTCGGCGAACCGGAGCGCGAGGGGCTGCTCGCCCTGGCCGTGTTCCCCGACGGTATCGACGCGGCGGATGCGGGTGCGGTCGCCGCGGCCTTCGCCCTGCCCGCGAGCGTGTTCGACGAGCTCGTGGACCGCTCGCTCGTACAGCGGACGCGCGGCCGCTTCCGCGTGCTCGAGACGGTGCGCGAGTACGGGCTCGAGCAGCTCCGTCGTCGCGGCTCCGAGGATCGGGCGCGCGATACGCAGGCGCGGGTGCTCGCGTGGCGGGCTCTCGAGCGCGATGCGGAGCTGCGCACACCCGCGGTGCGTTCCGCGATCGCCTGGTTCGATGCCAACGAGGAGAACCTGGCCGCCGCCACCCGCTGGAGCGGTGCGCGGGCGCAGATGAGCGAGACGGCCGTCGAGCTCGTGCGCGCGCAGATCTGGGCGTGGATCATGCGCGAGCGCCTGGAGGCCTTGCGCGCCGCCCTCGAACTCGTCGGTGCCGACGCCACCCTCGACTCCGAGGCGGGGGTGGTGATCACGGGGGTTCGACTCATCTTCGCCTCCGCCGACGCGCAGGTCTCGGGAGGCTTCACCGCGGAGGACGCCGACCGGATCGCCGAGGCCGCGGCGGCGCATCCGTCCGAGCTGTCGCTGATCCTGCCCGTCCTGCTGAAGGCGCAGGCACGAGCCATCGGCGACGGGCGCCCCGGCACGCCCTGGTTGCCGAACTTCCGCCTGGACCCCGCCGACCTCGTGGGTGCACCGACCTGGTCCCGTGGCGTCGTCGCCGCCATCGAGGCCGCCATCGCGCAGAACGGCGGCGATATCGAGCGCCTCGACCGCCAGAGCGAGGAGGCGCTGCGTCTGCTGCGAGACGTCGGCGACACCTGGGGCATCGCGCTCGCGAGCCAGATGCGCTCCGAGTGGCTCATGCTGCACGGCCGGCTCGAGGAGGCGCTGGAGATCACGGATGCCGCCAGCAGCGCGCTCGAGGGACTGACCTCCGTCTCCGACCAGCTGCAGCAGCAGGCTTTCGCGATCGTGCTGCTGGTGCGACTCGGCCGCACCCGCGAGGCGAGGGAGCGCCTGGCCGGGATGCAGGACGCCGCGCGCCGGGACGGATCCGACCGAGCGGTGCTTCAGGCATCCCTCACCGCGGTGACCTTCGAGGTGATCGTCGGAGACGGGGGCGCGGCTTTGGCGATCCTCGAGGCGATGCCGTTCGCGCTGCGGGACGGCTCCCTGCCGGGGATCCCGCCGCAGATCCACGCGTGGATGCACGCGCGTCATGCGCAGGCGCTCGTGCTGGTGGGGCGGATCGACGAGGCTCGTGACGAGGTGCGCGTCGGCATCGAACTCGCGATCGCTTCGGGCGACCAGCCGATCATGGCGGATGCGGCGCTCGCCGCCGCCGAGCTGTTCGCCGCGACCGACCGCCCCGACGACGCGCGGCAGGCTCTGGCGATCGGAGCGGTGCTGCGGGGTCGGGCCGACGAGACGGATCCCGTCGTGCAGCGCGTGCGTGCGGCGATCGGAACGGATCCGGGGCCGGACGCTCCCGCATCCGGCCCCGCCGATCTCACCGACCTGGTGGCGCTGCTCTGAATCAGGCCTTGCGCATGTAGGCGCGCACGGTCAGCGGGGCGAAGATCGCCACGATGACGGCCGCACCCGCGAGCGAGACGAACAGGTCGCCGCCGACGACTCCGGAGTTCGCGAGGTCGCGCACCGCGGTGATCAGGTGGGAGATCGGGTTGATCTCCGCGAACCACCGCAGCACATCGGGCAGCGTGTCGACCGGGACGAAGGCGTTCGAGAGGAACGTCAGCGGGAACAGCGCCAGCATCGAGATGCCCTGCACGCTGGCCGCGGTGCGGGCGATCACGCCGAAGAACGCGAAGATCCAGCTCATCGCCCACGACGAGACGATCACGAGCAGACCCGCGCCGATGACGGCGAGCACGCCGCCGCCGGGTCGGTAGCCCATGACGAAGCCCATGCCGAAGGTGAGGGTGGTCGCGATCGTGTAGCGCAGGGTGTCGGCCAGCAGCGCGCCCGACAGGGGCGCGATACGCGCGATCGGCAGGGAACGGAAGCGGTCGAACACGCCCTTGTCCATGTCCTCGCGCAGCTGCGTGCCGGTGACGACGGAGGTCGTGACGACGGTCTGCACGAGGATGCCGGGGATCAGCAGCGGCAGGTAGTTCTGCACGTCGCCGGAGATCGCGCCGCCGAAGATGTACGCGAACATCAGGGTGAAGATGATCGGCTGCAGCGTCACATCGACGAGCTGCTCCGGCGTGCGCCGGATCTTCACGAGACCGCGGTAGGCCATCGTGAGGGTGTTGCTCACCGTCTGCGACAGGCTCGTGCGGTTCTTCAGCGCTCGCTCGGTCGCGGGCACGATGCGGTGGGGTGCGAGGGTGGTCATGCGGTCACCATCTCTTTCGTCTCGGTTTCGTCGGCGGTGTCCGCTCCGGTGTCGTGACCGGTGATGGTGAGGAACACCTCGTCGAGGGTGGGTTTCTGCACGCTCATCTCGGCCAGACGCACGCCGCCGGTGCGCAGGGCGATGAGCAGGTCGGTGACACGGTCCGCATCCGCCATGGGAGCCGTGATGCGGGAGGCCTCGGGCGACAGCGTGGCGCGCACGCCGAGCACGCTCTCCACGATCTCGAGAGCGGATGCGGTGTCCGCCGTCTCCGAGACGCGCAGCTGCAGGCTGGCGGTGCCGATCGATGCCTTGAGCTCGTCCGAGGTGCCCTCGGCGACGACGCGGCCGTGATCGATCACCGCGATGCGGTCGGCGAGCTGGTCGGCCTCGTCGAGGTACTGCGTGGTCAGCAGCACGGTGGATCCGCCCGCGACGAGTTCACGGATCGTGTCCCACATCTGCCCGCGGGTGCGTGGGTCGAGCCCCGTCGTCGGCTCGTCGAGGAAGATGAGCGGCGGCTGGGCGATGAGCGAAGCCGCGAGGTCGAGGCGCCGCCGCATCCCGCCGGAGAACTTCTTCAACGGGCGGCGCGCCGCGTCGGTGAGGCCGAAGCGCTCGAGCAGCTCCGTGGACTTCGCGCGGGCATCGGCACGGCTGAGTCCCAGCAGGCGCGCGAAGATCGTGAGGTTCTCGGTTGCCGAGAGGGTCTCGTCGACGGAGGCGAACTGGCCCGTGACGCCGATGAGCTGGCGCACGACCTGCGGCTGGGTGGTGACGTCGTGGCCGAAGATCTCGGCGCGACCCGCATCCGGACGCATGAGGGTTGCGAGCATGTTGATGGTGGTGGTCTTGCCGGCACCGTTGGGGCCGAGCACGCCGTAGACGGTGCCGGTGGGAACGAGGAGGTCGACGCCGTCGACCGCGCGATTGTCGCCGAACACCTTGACGAGGCCTTCGGCCCGGACGGCGGGAGGGAGTGAGGTGGTCATGGGGAGCCTTTCTGCTGGCGTGCTCCCAGAGTGCGCCGCGTGCGCCGTCATGCCGCTGTCACGTCGCCCCCGCCGCTGTCACCGCGCTGTCACGCACCGCCCGCGGGGTCGTAGGGTGGCGGGATGAACCCGGACTGGACCCCGCACCGCCGCGACGACGGCGAGCTGCTCGGCTGGATCCGGCCGGAGGGATCCGGCTGGGTCGCCGTCGACCTCCTCGGACACGACATGACCGAGCCCGTCGAGTGGCTTGACGCGGAAGAGGCGCTCGAGGCGCGCGGGCTCGGCTGGCTCGCCGAGAAGTGGATGCTGGAGCGCGAGGGTGCAGCGCCTCTGGCGGTGCGGCTCGTGGAGGTGACCCCGGAGCGCATCGTGGTCAAGAGCGAGGACTTCGGCGCGATCGACGCGCCGCTTCGCACCTACGAACTCGGCTGGCCGGCGCCGGCCGCGCTGCGCCTTCGTGCGCCCGAGGACACCCCGCTCACCTTCTGACCGCGAGGTGGCAGCACCGCGATGGCGACGCCGATCAGCAGGACCGCGCCGCCGACGAGCTCGGCGGGTGCGGGCGTCTCACCGAGCGCGAGCCATGCCGCCGCGATACCCACCGGCGGCACCAGCATCGTGAACGGGACGACGGCGGATGCCGTGTGTCGGGCCAGCAGGGTGTTCCAGATGCCGTAACCGATCAGGCTCGCGAGCCAGGCCGTGTAGGCGGTGGACAGCAGCTGCGTCGTGGTGAGGTGCGTGAGTGCGGTGCCGACCGCATCCGGTCCGTCGAGCGCGACGGCGAGGAGAACCATCGGCACCGGCACGACGAGCGCCGACCAGACGGTGACCGACAGCCCCGCGAGCGCACCGCCGTGCCCCGCACCGCCGAGCCGGCGCGCGATGACGTTGCCGATCGCCCACGATGCGGCAGCAGCGAGGGTCACCACCAGAGCGAGTGCGGGGGTCGCCGCATCCCGTCCGGCGGCGACGATCCCGAGTCCGACGGCGCCGACGACCACGCCGATGACCTGCGCCCGACGCGGAGCCTCGCGCAGGGCGAGCGCGGCGAAGACGATCGTGAAGGCCACCTGGGCCTGCAGCACGAGCGAGGCGAGCCCCGGCGGCATGCCCATCGCGAGGGCCGTGTACAGCAGCCCGAACTGACCGAGGCTCATGAAGAGCCCGATGAGCAGGACGTCCCGCATCCGACCCCGCGGCCGCGGCACGAAGAAGATGGCGGGCACGAGGACGGCGGTGAAGCGCAGCGCGACGAAAAGTGCGGGCGGCATGCCGTCGAGCCCCGCGTCGATCACGACGAAGTTGACGCCCCAGATGACGGCGACGAGGGCGGCGAGAAGAGAAGAACGAAGGGGCACCCGCCCATCGTGTCGGAGCGTGTCCGTGCAGCACCAGCGCACGGTTCTGCATGGATCCGTGAAGCTCGGTGATACGGTCGACGCCATGATCGACCTCGCCGCCGTGGATGCGCTGCTCGCCCTCGCCCGCACCGGCACGGTCCACGCCGCGGCGGCCGAGCTCGACTACACGCCCTCGGCCGTGTCCCAGCAGATCAAGCGCCTCGAGCGCGACCTCGGTGCTCGGCTCATCGATCGGGAGGGCCGCGGTGTCGTGCTCACCGCAGCGGGGCGGCGCCTGGTCGAGGAGGGGGCGCAACTGCGTGCCCAGGTCGAGCAGCTGCGCTCACGACTGCACGACGCGGGCGCCCGCCCCACGGGAACGCTGCGTCTCGGCGTCTTCTCGACCGCCGTGCGCGGTGTCGTCCCCCACCTCGTGACACGAGCGGCCGCCGAGGCGCCCGACCTGCGCCTGACCGTCACCGAGATCGACCCGTGGGATGCGGTCGCGGCGGTGACCGCCGGCACGCTGGATCTCGCGATCGTGCACCACTGGGAGGGCGTCACGCTCACGCTGCCGCCGAGCGTGCGCAGCGTCGAGTTCCTCCGCGACACGGCGGATCTGCTCGTGCACCGCGACGACCCGCTCGCGTCGAGGGATGCGGTGAGCCCCGCCGATGTGCGCGATCGTGTGTGGTCCAGCACCCCCGACGGAACCATCTGCTACGAGTGGTTCTGCCACATGTTCCGGGGCGAGCCGCATCCGCCGCGCATCGACTTCTGGTGCCTGGAGTTCGCGTCGCAGATCGAGCTCGTGGCCCACGGGCTCGCGGTGGCGCTGGTGCCGAAGCTGGGGCGTGGGCGGCTGCCCGACTCCGTCGTCGCGGTGCCGGTGCGCGACCCCGAGCCGACGCGTCCGGTCGCGCTCGTGTGGCGCACCAGCATGACCGACTCGCCCGCGGTGCGCCTCATCCGCGATCTGCTCCCCGCATCCTGACCCCTGTTCCTCTCCTCGCGGGAAGGGCGACCCCGAGGGGTCAGTGGTGGGAGGGGGAGAAGGCCAGCTGGGCGGAGAGCAGACCCTGCTCGCGGCTCACGATCTGCGCGCGACCCGGTGCCGCAGGAGCGGCCTTGACGCGACCGATCAGCGGACCCTCCTCCGGGTTTCCGCCGAGCAGGATGCCGGTGACACCCAGATCGGTGAAGCGCTGGATGATCGGGTCGTAGGCTGCGCGGCTCGCACCGCCGGTGCGTCGGGTCAGGATCACGTGCAGGCCCAGGTCGCCGGCCTGCGCCAGCAGCGGCTGCAGCACGGCGAGAGGGTTGCCCTGGCTCGTCGCAACGAGGTCGTAGTCGTCGACCAGTACGAAGCCCTCGGCGCCCTTCCACCAGCTGCGCTCGCGCAGCTGTTCGGGGGTCACATCCGGCCCGGGGATGCGGCTCGAGAAGAACTGGGCGAGCTCGGCGAGGCCGCTCGTGGCGGGCTCGTGCGAGGTGAGGTAGGCGCCCAGGTACTCCTGCGGGATCTCGCCCAGCAGCGAGCGACGGTAGTCGACAGCGAAGATCTTCGCCTCGGTCGGGCCGTGCTTGCGCATGATCTCCTGCGCGATGCCCCGCAGGAACGACGACTTGCCCATGCCCGAATCACCGTAGAGGAACAGGTGGGCTTCCTTGCGGGGGTCGATGCCGAACGGTGCGAGCTGCGCTTCGTCGACACCGAGCAGGATGCGGGCGTCGTCCGGCGTGGTCTGCGCACGCACCTCGTCGAGGGTGATCATCTCCGGGAGCAGTCGCAGCTTCGGACCCGCCGGGCCCTGCCAGGCGGCGCCGACACGGGCGACCATGTCGTCGACGCCGTCGACGAGGGCCGCCACATCCGAGGATCCGTCGATGCGCGGCAGCGCGGCGAGCATCTGCAGACGCTTGGCGCTGAGGCCTCGCCCGGGCTGGCCGGCGGGCACGTTGGCCGCCTGCTTGCGGTCGATCTCGGAGTCCGTCGGGTCTCCCAGGCGCAGCTCGAGGCGGGTCTGGATCAGGTCCTTGAGGCTCGCGCGGATCTCGAGCCAGCGGTTGGCCGTCACGATCACGTGCACGCCGAAGCTGAGGCCTCGTGCGGCGATGGTCTGCACGCGCGTCTCGAGCGCCTCGTAGTCGGCACGCAGCGTCGCCCAGCCGTCGACGACGAGGAACACGTCGCCGTAGCCGTCGTCGACGACACCCTGGCTGCGGCGCAGGCGGTAGGTGTCGATCGAGTCGATGCCGTTCTGGCGGAAGTAGCGCTCGCGGTCGTCGATGATCGACTCCACCTCGGCGACCGTGCGGCGGATGGCCTCCGCCTCGGTGCGCGTGGCGACGCCGGCGACGTGCGGATGGCGCTGCAGACCCGTGAAGGTACCGCCGCCGAAGTCGAGCACGTAGAACTGCAGCTCGAGCGGTGTCGCGGTCAGGGCGAGCGCCGACACGAGCGTGCGGGCCAGCGTCGACTTGCCGCTCAGCGGGCTTCCGACGATCGCCACGTGACCGGCCGCGCCGCCGAGCGAGACCACGAGGTTCTCGCGGCGCTGCTCGAGGGGCACGTCGACGATTCCGAGCGGGACCGTGAGGGCGCCGGCTGCGCGCCAGCCGGGGGAGTGCAGACCCATCCGCGGGTCGACGACGAGATCGGGCATGAGCTCGTCGAGCGACGAAGGTTCCTCGAGCGGCGGAAGCCACACCTGATGGGCGGCGGGGCCGCGACCCTTCATCCGCTCGACGGCGATCTGGAAGGTCGAGCGCTCCTCGACCGGCTGCGACACGATGTCGCGCGAGGTGTCGACGGGCTCCTCGATCAGCTCGAGCGGCTGAGGTGCGGCTGTGAAGACCTCGATGCGGGTCGCCTCACCTGAAGTGTCGGCCGACTCGCTCGAGCGTCCGCCGGTGAGCTTCGTCTTGGGTGTTCCCGAGACATAGGCGGCGCGGAACTGCACGAGGTTGTCGGTGTCGGCCTTGAGGTAGCCGACGCCGGGCTCCTGCGGCAGGGTGTAGGCGTCGGGGGTGCCGATGATCGTGCGCGACTCGGCGGCCGAGAACGTGCGCAGACCGATGCGGTACGACAGGTACGTGTCGAGGCCGCGAAGCTTCCCCTCTTCCAGGCGCTGCGATGCCAGAAGCAGGTGCACCTGGAGCGAACGGCCGACGCGGCCGATGTTGATGAAGCTCTCCACGAACTCCGGCTTCGCAGCCAGCAGCTCGCTGAACTCGTCGGCCACGATCAGCAGCGCCGGAAGCGGCGCGAGGTCGGTGCGCCCGCCGCGGCGAGCCTTTTCGTAGTCCGAGACGTTGGCGAAGTTGCCGGCGGCGCGCAGCAGCTCCTGGCGGCGCACGATCTCACCCTGCAGGGCGTCCTGGAAGCGGTCGACGAGGGCGAGCTCGCTGCCGAGGTTGGTGATGATCGCCGAGACGTGGGGCATCCCCGCCATGCCGGCGAAGGTCGCGCCACCCTTGAAGTCGACGAGCACGAAGTTCAACTGCTCGGGCGAATGCGTCAACGCGAGGGCGAGCACGAGCGTGCGCAGCACCTCGGACTTACCGGAACCCGTGGCGCCGATCATCACGCCGTGCGGACCCATACCCTGCTGGGCCGCTTCCTTGAGGTCGAGCACGAGCGGGGCGCCCGTCGTGTCCTGACCGATCGGGACGCGGAGGCGGTCGCGTTCCAGGCGACCCGACCAGGTGCGGTCGAAGTCGATCTCGCGCACGTCGGGCATGCCGAGCAGTTCGACGAGTTCGCGCTGACCCTGCTGGGCGCCGGGCGTCTCGGCGAGCGCGGCCGGGTTCGAGTAGAGCGGCATGAGCCGACGCGCGGTGGCCTCGGCCACGGCGATCGAGGTGGTGTCGGGGGTGAAGGTGCGCGATCCCGACACCACGTCGATGAGTTCGGCGTGACGATCGGATGCGGCGGCCTCCGGCATGACGATGCGCAGGACGTCGGGGTTCTCGAGCTCGCCCCAGCGACCGGGAAGCTCCACCACGGTGACGCCCAGCATCCCGTCGCCGCCGACGACCGGGTCGCCCATCGGCAGCTGGACGCCGTCGACCACGAGGATGACGTGCGGGGTGGCGCCGCCGCCGCGGGCGAAACGCGCGCGTTCGCGGAGCCCGGTGGGCAGCAGGTCTTCGAGGTCGTCCAGCGATGAGGCGATCATGCGGGCGGGCCCCAGCTTGTCGCTGGAGCGCGACGAGAGCGCGTGCGGCAGCCACTTGGCCCACTCCCACGCGGGCAGCTGGTCGGGGCCGGCGAGGATCGCGACGACGACGTCCTCGGGGTCCTGCAGGGTCGCAGCTCCCACGACCATGGCGCGGGCGAGGGCGCGCACCGCATCCTCGTCAGGACCGACGACCTCGATGCGTGCGTAGTCGGTAAGGGTCACGCCGAGGGGCAGATCCGGCTGGATCTCGTGGGTGAGCATGAACCGGTGGGCCGCGGATGCGGCGACGGGGTCGAGCTGGGCGAGCGGGGGCAGATCCGGCGCTTCGAGCGAGATGCACAGCGGCTGGTCGCACGTTCCGATCCGGGTGAGGAGAAAGCCCTCGTCGCCGGGCTGGCGCTCCCAGACGCGGGTGCGTTCCTCGGCGATGAACGGCAGCGCGGACGGGGACGGCGTCACCCATGCGCCGTGGCGACGCTGCTTGCGCGCGGCCGTGCGGACGGTCTCGCGGAGGTCGCTGAGGTAGGCGAGGTACTCGCGGCGGTTACCGAGCACTTGGGCGTTGCGCTGCGCGCGCTGGCGCCAGCCGTTGACGGCGACGAATCCGAGCGAAGACAGCAGGAACATGCCGCCGGTGATGAAGCCGGTCGGTCCGGCGTTGGAGATCGTCACCATGACGATCGCGCCCACGCTGCCGAGCATCGGCAGCAGCGAGGTGAGCATGCTGCTGCCGCCCTCGTTCGGAACGAGCTCCGGCGGTGGCTGCACGACGATGCGACCACTCGGCACGGACGGCGGGGCCAGGCGTGGTCCCTTGCTCACGAAGCGGCTCCGATCAGTCGGCTGACGGTGAAGATGCGATTCCCGATCCGGATGCGGGTGTCGTCGTCGACGAAGGTGCGCGCGTGGGGCGCGAGAGGCACCACCTGGCCGTCATCGTCGAGCAGCTCTGTCCCGTTGGTCGAACCCGTGTCGGTGACCCAGAGGCCCGCGTGATCGAACTCGAGACGGAGGTGGGTCTTGGAGACGCTGGAGTCGGGATCCGTCACCGTCACCAGCAGATCGGTCTGCTCGGTCTGCTCGGGGCTGCGGCCGAGGTTGACGGCGACGGGCAGAGGCAAGCGGGCGCGCTGGCCCGTGTCGAAGATGAGCAGCAGCTCGCCGGTGGGGCGCTCGCCCGGGTCGGCCTGATCGACGATCGGTGCCGCGGCAGTGGGACCCGCCCAGCCCGCGACCGCTGCGGCGGGAGCCGGAACATCGGGTGCTGCTGCCGCGGCGGTGACGGGCGCCGCAGGCGGCTCGGGGGACACAGGCGCAGCGATCGGTCCCCGAGCCTTGCCGGATTCCACGGGAGCGGGCGACCACGGGCGTGCGATGACGGTCGGGGAGGGGACGGCGACGATCTCGTCGGCGGAGCGCCGTCTGCTCCGCCGCTCCGCCGCGGGGCGCCGCGGAGCGGCGACGACGACGGTCTGCGCGGCGCGGTCGGCCCAGGAGCGACGCAGGCCCGAGCGGTCGGCGGATGCGGATCCCTCGACGACCCACGCTCCCGCGCCGAACACGAGGGAGCCGATGCCCACCAGCAGGCCGCGCACGAAGCTGCGCCCCGCGCCGGGTGAGTACGGGCCGTCGAGGCGCGCGACGCGCAGCCCGAACAGGGCCTTGCCGGGACCGGATCCGGTGCGGGCCTGGAGGATCCACAGAGCCAGGACCGCCTCGGCGCTCACGAGCAGCCCGAAGACGGCCGACCCGCTCACGAGGGCGACGGTGACACCGATGGTGACCACGATGGCGACGTCGATCGTGAAGGCGGCGAGTCGTGCTCCGACTCCGGCGGGCTCGCCCGTGAACTGCGGCGGCAGACTCATGCGCCCATCATTCCACGCAGGATATCGACGGTATCGGCGGCGAGCAGGCCGGCGGGCAGTGACAAGGCGATCGCGATCCATTCGATGACGTCCCCGAACCGCGACCAGCGCAGGGACTGCGCGCCGCGGCTCGTGGGGATGATGACCAGCGCGGCGATCGCGCCGACGGCCAGGAAGATGCCCGCCAGCACGGTGAGCAGCACGGGGTTCGCCTCGCGGGTCGCGGTCAGTACCATGACGACGGCCACGGCGCCTGCGGCGAGCCGGGGCAGCCACCGCAGCAACGGGACCGAGAAGCGCCGCGCTCCGAGCAGGAGTGCGAGCACGACCGTGATCGCCAGCGCGATGCGCCCCGAGAGCACGAGCGGGTCGAAGTCGTCCATGTCCGGCAGCGCGAACGGGGCGCTGAGGGCGACGGCGAGCGTCAGCACGAACGTCCCGGCGACGAGACGCCCGGTCGAGCGCGCCACGAGGTCGCGGGCGTCGGCGGCGCCGATGGAGTGGATCTCCTCGGGCAGCTGCTGGCGCACGCTCCATCGCGTGGTCTGGTAGCGCTCGTAGTCGATGAAGATGCCGGGTGGAACGTCCACGAGGGTGGCCAGCAGGATGCGCAGCGCCACGGGTGCGAGGCCCAGCGTGACGGCGGTGGGCGCGGAAAGCGGCAGCGAGAGGATGAGCGAGAAACCCCACACCCCGGCCAGTACGAGCAGCAGCGTCGTGGCGGCCGACAGGCGCGCGTGCAGCCCTGCGGGGCGTCCGACGAGGGCCAGCATTCCCGCCAGCACCGCCGCCGAGAGCAGGCCGACGAAAACCTGCAGTGTGGAGGTTGCGGCGGGGAACGCGGGCACGATGCCGGCACCCGCGGCGAAGGCCAGTGTCAGGACCGCGACGAGAGCCGCATCCGTCCCATTCGCGACACCCGTCGCCCGCACGGCGAGCGCCATGCCCGCGGTGACGGCGAAGGCGCCCATCGCGACCGCCAACGGGAAGCGCAGCGACTCCCGGACGGCGTCGGGTGCGATGAGTGAGAACACCGCGAGCACGAGGGCGATGCCGCCGAGCACCCACCAGGCTCCGGGCGCCTCCCCGCGGGAGGGGTCACGACGGCGCCGGCGGTCCTGCTTCACCTTCTGCGACAGATCCACGAGCGCGAGCACCGTGCCGTCGCTGAGGTCGTCGACGCGCAGTAGCGGGCTCACCTCCCGTCCGTCGACCTCGAGGAGCACGTCGCGCCCGACTTCCTGGCGGATGCCGAGACTCGCGAGCGCGTCGGCGATGCTGGCCGCGGGAGGGATCAGGAGATCGTGGCGCGAGGCTCCGTCGACGATCGCGATCCGACGGCGTTCCTCGGTGTCGGCGGGCGTGGTCACTGCTGACCTCCAGCCACGGTGTATCGCCGCAGCGCCCGGTGTGCGCCTGCCATCGTCGTGCCGCCCCCACTTCTCACGTCTCGACAGCGTAACGCCCGGTGTCGTCGTGCGATGCCCGCGCGCGGATTGTCCACAGACCCGCTACGATTCTGCGCCCGCGTCGATCAGGCGCCCAGCGCCGTCGCAGCGATCGCTCGGGTGGCCTCGATGTCCCGCATCCACAGGGGGGCGACGACCGGCCGGATCCCGACAGCGTCCACGGAGGCCGCGGATGCGGCATCCTCCTCCGCCAGCAGCCATGCATCGAGGACGCCGCCGGCGCTGCGGCTGCCGTAGTGGGCGGCCACCGCCGCCGCGGAGGTCTCGACACCGATCGCGGTGAGGCAGACATCCGCCATGCCGCGCACGACGCGCCCGCCGATGATGGGCGAGACGCCGACGACCCGGGCCGAGGTCGCGGACAGTGCTTCTCGGATGCCGGGAACGGCGAGTACGGGCCCGATCGAGACCACGGGGTTGGAGGGGGCGAGCACGACGACGTCGGCCTGCACGATGGCTTCGACGACACCTGGCGCGGGGGCGGCCGCGTCCATTCCGGGGTTCTCGAAGGCGCGGGGCGCGAGCGTGGCGCGGTGGCGTGTCCACCACTCCTGGAAGTGGAGGCGCCCGCCGTCCTCGAGAAGCACGTGGGTGTCGACCTCGGCGTCGGTCATCGGCAGCAGGCGCACGCCCAGCGGCCACCGTTCGGACAGCCGCGCGACGACCTCGGAGACCGTGGCGCCCTCGCGCAGCCACCCGGTCCGTGCGAGGTGCGTGCCGAGGTCCAGGTCGCCGAGGGTGAACCATGGCCAGCCTGCTCCCCAGGCCTGCAGCTCCTCGTTGACCCGCTCGGTGTCGCCCGCACGGCCCCAGCCGCGCACGGTGTCGTTCTGCCCCGCGAGGCGGTAGAGCACCGAGTCGATGTCCGGCTGCAGGCGCACACCGGACAGCCACAGGTCGTCGCCCGTGTTGACGATGATCGTCGCGGGCTCAGCGCCGCGGCGGGCCAGCTCCGCCCGCATCCCCTCGCTGAACGTGGATCCGCCCACGCCTCCCGCGATGACGACGACCCGGGGTTGCTCGCTCTGTGCCATCCCGTGATTCTCCCAGAGCGCGTCGCCCGCGGCGGGCCGTTACGCTACGCGCATGCTGCCGTTCGGGAAGAAGCGCCGCGAGGCGGATGCGGCCGCTCGCCGGGCCACGCGTCCGGTGTTCGAGGCTCGCGGGTGGACGTGGGAGGACGCGACCCCGCCACCCGCCATCGAGATCGCCGAGGCGGTGATGCGGGCGCGTCGCTCGCAGGACATCTGGCCGACCGGGATGAGCGAGGTCGTCACCGGGCAGGCGCATGGACGTCAGGCGGGCGCCGCGCGACTCGTCGGCTACGAGTTCCGCACCGGGAGCGGCGGCAACTCCTGGGGCGACCGCCGTGAGGTGAACCTCGTCTGGATGCGGCTGCCCGCATCCCTTCCGGAGATCCGCTTCGGCGACGCCACGCTCGGGCGCGGCAAGGACTACGGCATCAGGCTGCCCTGGATCCCGCCCATGGGCCCGAACTGGCCGAGCTCCCGCTGGAGCGTCGAGGGGTTCATTCCCGCGTTCGCGGTGGACCTTCTCACGCCGGGGTTCCGCGGCGCCCTCGAGGTCGCACCCACCCGCTGCCCGATCGTCATCCGCGCCGGATCCATCCTGACCTACGGCTGCGAGGCACTCGACGTCGCCACCGTGGACGCGCGACTCGCCCTGCTGGCGGCGCTGATCGAACAGGTCCCCGCGTCTTGCTGGGGCCGCGCGAACGCGCTCGTGGCGGGGACGGGGATCTTCCCGCAAGAGCTCGCGGACGGCTCCGGTCTGCGCCTGGAACAGCGTCTCGTCGCGCGCGACTGGAAGGGCTACGGCTTGAACAAGGTCGACTGGCGTGACACTCCCACCGCGGAAGGGATGTTCTCCCTGAAACTCGGCGAAGCGCACGACGTGTGGGAGAACACGCCGCCGGCCGACGGTGCGATCGGTATCCGCATCGGCAAGGTGCGCCTGCTCGGAACCCCCACCGATCGGGGCATCCCCACCGTCGCGTCGACGCTGGATCAGTCCTGAGGTCTCGCCTCGGCCGCCGCACGCGCGGCGCCGGGGAGCGCCGCGAGCACCGCGGCGAGGGCGTCGTCGTCGTGTGCGGCGGTCAGGAACCACGCCTCGTACACGCTCGGCGGCAGGGAGACCCCCGCATCCAGCATCGCGTGGAAGAACGCCGGATACCGCCACGCCTCCTGCGTCTGCGCGGCCGCGTACGACAGCGGCGCCTCCGGCAGGAAGGCCACGCCGAACAGTGAACCCGCCCGCGGGACCGCGTGCGTCACGCCCGCCTGCTCCAGCGCGCCCGACAGTGCCGTCGCGACAGCGGATGCGGCGGCATCCACCCGGGCGTACACCTCGGGCGTGGCGAGCCGCAGCGTCGCGAGACCGGCGGCGACCGACAGCGGGTTCCCCGACAGGGTGCCCGCCTGGTACACCGGCCCCACCGGAGCGAGGGTGTCCATCACGTCGGCGCGCCCGCCGAGGGCGGCCAACGGCATCCCGCCGCCGACGACCTTCCCGAAGGTGAAGATGTCGGGCGCGTAGTGCTCGCCGGCATCCTGCTGCAGTCCCCAGAAACCGGCCGGGTGCACGCGGAAGCCGGTCAGCACCTCATCGAGGATGAGGAGCGCGCCGTGCCGGTGAGCGATGTCGGCGAGGGCGGCGTTGAAGCCCGGCGCGGGCGGCACGACGCCCATGTTGGCGGCCGCGGCCTCCACGATGACGGCCGCGATCCGGTCACCGTGCACGGCGAACACCTCGCGCACCTGGGTGAGGTCGTTGTAGTCGATGACGAGCGTCTGGGCCGCGATGGGGGCGGGCACCCCCGCCGAGCCGGGAAGCGCAAGCGTCGCGACGCCGGATCCGGCCGCCGCCAGCAGTCCGTCCGAGTGGCCGTGGTAGTGGCCGGAGAACTTCACGAGCAGGTCGCGGCCCGTGTAGCCGCGGGCGAGCCGGATGGCGGTCATCGTCGCTTCGGTGCCGGTGGAGACGAGGCGCACGCGGTCGATGGGTGCGGCGTCGCCCACACGCACCCGGTCGGCGATCAGCGCGGCCAGGTCGACCTCGGCCTCCGTCGGCGCGCCGAAGGAGAGCCCGCGCGCCGCAGCCTCTTGCACGGCCGCGACGACCTCGGGATGCGCGTGGCCGAGCAGCGCCGGACCCCACGACGCCACGAGGTCCACGTACCGGCGACCGGCCGCATCCGTCACGTACGGCCCGGCGGCCGACGCGAGGAAGCGGGGCGCCCCGCCCACCGAGCCGTAGGCGCGAACAGGGGAGTTCACACCGCCCGGGATGACCTCGCGGGCGTGCGCGAAGAGTTCGTCGTTGCGGTCGGTCATGACTCGTCCTTCCGAGGATCTCGCCGCATCCTGCGCCGTGGGAGAGGCGCGGATCGGATGCGGTGTCAGCGGCTCTCGCGCAGCCAGCCGGCCGCCTCGAGCGCCCAATAGGTGAGAATGGCGTCGGCGCCGGAGCGGCGGATGCCGAGCAGCGACTCCGTGATCGCACCCCGGCGGTCGATCCAGCCGTGCGCGGCAGCGGCCTCGATCATCGCGTACTCGCCCGACACCTGATAGGCCCACACCGGGACCTCGACGGATGCGCGCACATCGGCGAGCACGTCGAGGTAGGGCAAAGCGGGCTTGACCATGACGATGTCGGCGCCTTCGGCGACGTCCACGACGGCCTCGCGCACGCCCTCGCGGCCGTTGCCGGGGTCGAGCTGGTAGGTGCGGCGGTCGCCCTTCAGCTGCGAGTCGACGGCCTCGCGGAAGGGGCCGTAGAAGGCGCCCGCGTACTTCGCCGCGTAGGCGAGGAGAATGGTGTCGGTGAAGCCTTCGGCGTCGAGGGCGGCGCGCACGTGGGCGACCTGGCCGTCCATCATCCCCGACAGCCCCAGCAGGTGGCTGCCGGCGGATGCCTGTGCGATGGCCATCGCGGCGTAGCGCTCGAGGGTCGCGTCGTTGTCGACCGCGCCCCGCGGGGTGAGTACGCCGCAGTGGCCGTGATCCGTGAACTCGTCGAGGCAGAGATCGCTCTGTACGACGAGGGCGTCACCGACCTCCGCCACGAGTGCCGCCGTGGCCACGTTCAGGATGCCGTCCGGGTCGTCCGCTCCCGAGCCCACGGCGTCACGGACGGTCGGCACGCCGAACAGCATCACGCCGCCGACGCCGGCGGCCGCCGCATCCGCCGCCGCGCGACGCAGCGAGTCGAGCGAGTGCTGCACGACTCCCGGCATGGAGCCGATCGGCTGCGGTTCACTCACTCCCTCGCGCACGAACATAGGCAGCACGAGCTGCGACGGTGCCAGGTGCGTCTCGCGGACCAGGCGCCGGACGGCGGGGGACTGGCGGAGCCTGCGCAGACGATGTGCGGGAAAGCTCACGGCTGGAACTCGTCGGCGGCGTGCGGGAGCGCGAAGTGCGAGACGGCTTCGATGAGCGCGTCGACGGTCTGTCGGTCGGCGACGACCGAGACGCCGAGTCCGGCACGGCGTGCATCGTTCGCGGTCTGCGGACCGATCGCGGCGATGACGGTCGATTCGGGGATGTCGGGGAACTGCAGCTGCACCTGCTCGGCGACCGACCCGCTCGTGACGAGGATGGCGTTGATCCGGCCCGACGCCACGTCGTGGGCGATGCGCTCGGTGACGGGCACGCCGACCGTGCGGTAGGCGACGACGCTGCGCACATCGTGACCTGCCTCGGTGAGCTTGCGGGTCAGCACGGGCTTGGCGATCTCGCTGCGCAGCGTGAGGATGCGGCGCGGCTCGGGCTCGAGCGCGATCATCTGCTCGGCCATGCCGGCGGCGGAGTTGTCGCGGTCGGGAACCAGGTCGACGCGGTAGCCGGCAGCCTGCAGCGCGGCCGCGGTGGTCTCGCCGACGGCGGCGACCTTGGTGGAGGGGGGGATCACGGCGCGGTAGGCGAAGAGCACGTCGACCGTGGTCGCGCTGGTCATGGTGACCCAGTCGAAGCGGCCGGCGGCGAGGTCGGCGAGGGCGGCTTCGAGCGTCTGCTCGTCATTGGTCGGGGCGAAGTTGATGAGGGGAGCTACGACCGGCACTGCACCCTGCGAGCGCAGTGTCGCTGCCACCCCGTCGCCCCAGGGGCCGCCGCGGGGCACGAGTACGCGCCAGCCCGTCAGGGGCTTGGCGGCTTCGTGCCGTCGGGGCTCTTCGTGCATGGCTTCGGCTTTCATGGTGAGACCTCGGCTGCTCCATGCTCGAGCAGCTCGCGTGCGACGTCACTCCCGGTTTCGCGTGCACCTGCGATCGGGTCGTCATCGCCGGCAGCTCTCGCACCATCGCTGCTGCCCGTCGGCCCAGCATACCCGTCCCTCACGCACAGGTTTCTCTCAGCTTCGATCGCGCGACTTCCGTCGGCGGCGTACACCGTGGCGCGCACGTGCAGTCGATCTCCCTCGAGCACGGCGTGCACCCCGACCGGCGCGGAGCAGCCGGCATCCAGGCCTGCGAGCACCGCTCTCTCGATCGTGACCGCGACGCGGGTCGCGGCGTCGTCGAGTCGACCGATCGCTGTGAGCAGGTCGGCGGGCGCATCCTGGCGCGCCTCGACGGCGAGCGATCCCTGACCCGGCGCGGTGGGCCACTGCGCGAGTGCGAGGGGCTCGGTGAAGAGCTCGCCGGTCGCACCGCCGAGACGGGCGAGGCCGGCCGCGGCGAGGATGACCGCATCCAGCTCTCCGTCGCGTACACGCGACAGGCGCGAGTCGACGTTGCCACGCAGATCCTGGGCGACGAGTCCGGGGTTCCGCCGCCGCAACTGGGCGATGCGGCGAGGGGAGCCGGTTCCGATGACGCTGCCGGCGGCCATCTCGGCGATCGGAGTGCCGTCACGGGTGATCACGACGTCGCGGGCGTCTTCTCGCCGCGGGGTGGCGGCGATCACGAGCCCGGGCGCCTCGGCCGTGGGGAGGTCTTTGAGGGAATGCACCAGCAGGTCGCATTCACCCGCCAGCAGCGCCTCGCGCAGGCGCGTCGCGAACACGCCACGACCGCCAAGCTGCGACAGCGAGGCGCGCGAGACGTCGCCCTCGGAGGTGATCGGGACGAGCACGACCTGGCGCCCGGACACCGTCGCCAGCAGATCGGCGATCTGCTGCGACTGCGCGGTCGCGAGGGCGCTGCGCCGAGTGCCCAGGCGCAGCGGTGCGCTCACACCCCGCTCCGGTGCCGACATCCGCGGGTCACGACAGAATCTCGGCGATGGCCGAGGTCGGGACGAGGCGGCCCGTGAAGAAGGGGACTTCCTCGCGCACGTGGCGACGCGCCTCGGTGTAACGCAGTGCCCGCATCATGTCGACCAGGTCGCTCAGCTCGTCCGCCTCCATGGGCAGCAGCCACTCGTAGTCGCCGAGGGCGAACGAGGCGACGGTGTTCGCGACGACGTTCGTGTACGCCGCGCCCTTGCGGCCGTGGTCGGCCAGCATGGCGCGGCGCTCCTCCTCCGGCAGCAGGTACCACTCGTAGCTGCGCACGAAGGGGTAGACCGTGAGCCACTCGCGGGCGTGCTCGCCGCGGAGGAACCCGGGCACGTGCGAGCGGTTGAACTCGGCGTCGCGGTGCACGCCCATCGCGTTCCACACCGGAAGGAGGTCCTGCAGGAGGTCGGTGCGTCGCAGGCGTCGCAGGTCGCGCTGCAGGTCCTCGGCGACAGGCCCATGCATCCAGACCATCAGATCGGCGTCGGCGCGAAGTCCGCTGACGTCGTAGAACCCGCGGATGGTGACGCCACCGGCCTCGATCAGCTCGACGAGAGCGGCGAGCTCGGTGTCGTCCGTCGCGGTGACGGGCTTCGCGGGGTCGCGGCGGAACACCGCCCAGAGGGTGAACTGCGTGGACGTCGACTCGGGTGCGGAGCTCATGACCTCCAGTCTCACCCCGTCGTCGCCAGACGCCAAACGGCGCCGGCCAGTGCTATCCGCGATGCGTCGGTGCGGGGGAGCGAATCAGCGCACGTAGGCGCGGATGGCGCCCCACACGATGACGCCGACGGCAGCCGCCGTACCGATGACGGCGAGCGTCGCCGCCGTCGGTTCCTCGCGCGCGAAGCGGCGGAACTGGGCGATGCGACGCTCGGCCGCCGTGCCCACGCGGCGCGGGACGTTGGCCTTCTCCTCGATCGCGGCCAGCGTGGCCTTGAGCTCCGCACGCGCCTTCTCGACGGGGTCGGTGATGCCCAGGGGGACACCGGTGCGGGGAACGGGAACCGGAGCAGTCATTCGCCTGCCTCCTTCACGACGCGCACGTCTTCGGCGATGTGGGATGCGGGGTTGTCCTTGCCGATCCTGCGGAAGCGCAGGTACCCGAGCAGGGCCAGCACGACGGCGATGAGCAGCATCGCGCCGAACAGCACGAGGGCGGCGACCCACGGCTGCCACCAGGACGAGAGCCCGATGATGATGAACGCACCGAGCGCCGGGATCGACCAGAACAGGATGATCAGGGCGCCGAGCATGAGGCCGCCGCCGATACCGGCGTTCTTCGCCGCCTTGCCGAGCCACTTCTTCGCGGAGTCGATCTCCGCCGTCACGAGGTTGCGGACGAGCTCGGGGACCTCGCCGACCAGGGTCAGCAGGCTCTTCTCCGACTTGTCACGGAAGCCGCGGGGGGTGGTCATGTCACTTCCCGCCCGACGAGGAGCCGCCCGTGCTGCGCTTGGCGGCAGGGCGCTTCGCGGTCGTGGACGACGTGGACTTCTTCGCGGCCGTCGCCGTGGTTTCGGCGGCGTCCGCGACGTCCTCCGCTGCGTCGGCGCCGGCGTCGAGCGCGGCATCCAGACGCTGGCCGGGGGTGCCGTCGGTCGTGACGGCCTTGGTGACCTTCACCGCGCCGCTGAACAGGGCGCTCGGCACCGCGAGCAGTGCCCACTTGCCCACCTCCTGCAGCTTGCCGACCTGCTTCTGCACGGGCGCCAGGTTCCACACCTTCTGCGCCTGCGTCTTGATCTGTTCGTAGCGCTCACGGCCTGCGCGCGTTCCGAGCACGTAGCCCGCTGCCAGTCCGATGACGAGTCCAGCTTTGCCCCTCATGGGGTCTCCTCACGTTCGGGGTGGATCAAGCGAGTGTGCGCCCAGCGTAGCGCTGTATGCCGTTCGGGTTATCCGGTTGACATGCGCGCTCACTCCTGAGAACGCGGCGACCCCCACAGCGCCGAACGGCGCAGCCGATCGGTCTCTTCACGAGCGTCGGGGACGACCTGGGCGAGCCCGGTTCCCGACAGCCACGCACCGACGGCGCCGAGGCCGGGCACGGCCCGGATGGCTCCGCGTGCGGCGGCGGTGTGCTCCGCGCGCCCGATGACGGATGCGGGCTGCGACTGCACCCATCGAGCGCGATGCGAACCCCGGACCGACGCCGGGTCGAGGCGAACACCGAGCAGGGCGGAGGCCTCATCGAGCGCGAGCGCCGCAGCGGCGTCGTCGGTGAGCTGAGCGGTCGCCGGGTCTTCACCCTGGGCGCCGAAGGAGACGCGGACGACGTGCACGCCGGGGCCCGCCGCATCCGCGATCCACTCCCATTTCGCGCTGGCGTGCGTGAGCGCTTTCGCCCGGTGCGAGCCGGGCACCGTGAGCACGCCGGTTCCGCGCGGTGGGATGTCCAGGCCCGGCTCGTGCACGACGAGGGTGATGATCTCGACCACGGGTGGCGCGGTCGTCATCGGCTCGAGCGTCGGGACGACCGGCACGAGCAGGCGGCGCGCCTCGTCCTCGGTGGTCGCGACGACCACGAGATCGGCCTCGAGGCGTTCCTCCGCGTCGAGCTGGACAGACCAACGTGCGTCGTCGCGCTCGAGCGCGGTGACGGCCGCATCCGTGCGCACGTCGACGCCCAGCTCCTCGAGGCGGGTGACGAGGGCGTGCACGAGGCGGGTCATGCCGCCCCGCAGCCCGGCGACAGCGCTCCCCGGGGTGGCGGTGCTGCGTCCGCGCAGGTCGCTGACGGCGCCGCTGAGCGAACCCGCGCGGGTGAGTGCGGCGTTCAGGCCGGGGGCTGCGAGGTCCACGTCGATGTCGTCGGGGCGGGCCGAGTAGACGCCGCTCGTGACGGGGGCGACGAGGCGGTCGAGTACGGCCTCGCCCATGCGGCTGCGCACGAGGTGACCGAGGCTGCGGTCGTGACCGATCGTCAGCGGCGGGCGGAGGCGATCCAGGTAGGCGCGCCAGGCGCCCGACCAGCCGATGATGCGCCGCACGCTCGGATCGAACGGGTTCTCCGGGATGCCGAGCACGCCGCCGCGCGGCAGGGGTGCGGCTCGTCCGCCGGGAAGACCCGCGACCCAGGCGCCGCCGGCGGCGGGGGTCACCACCTCGTCACCGATGCCGAGCTCGTCGATCAGCGCGCGCACGGTGCCGCCGCGCGTCGCGTAGCTCTCCGCTCCCACATCCACCGAGAGGCCCGCGACCTCGGCGCCGCGCAGCACGCCGCCGGGCTGCGCCGATGCTTCGAGCACCGTCACGCGGAAGCCGAGCTTGGCGAAGTCGAGCGCTGCGACCAGACCGGCGACGCCGCCGCCGACGACCGCGACGCGGGTGGCCTCGGCCCGCGCGGCGAGATCGTCGAGATCCGCCGCGCTCACACCTGCTCCTCGTGCGCCAGCTCGACGATGCGTGTCAGCACGTCGGGGTCCGTCTCGGGCGGGACGCCGTGCCCCAGGTTGAGGATGTGTGCGCGCGCCGCACGTCCGCGCGCGATCACGTCGCGCACGTGCTCCTCCACGATCTGCCACGGCGCCTGCAGAAGGGCGGGATCGATGTTGCCCTGCACGGTGACGCCCTGTCCGAGGATCGCGGCGGCCTCGTCGAGCGGTGTGCGCCAGTCGACGCCGACCGCATCCGTCGTGCCATCCAGTCGCATGTCCGTCAGCAGGTGTCCCGTGCCGACGCCGAAGTGGATGCGGGGCGCGTCCGCACCGGCGAGAGCTGCCCGCGAGTGGGGGGCGACGTACGTGCGGTAGTCGGCGACCGACAGCGAGCCCGCCCACGAGTCGAACAGCTGCACGGCGGACGCGCCCGCATCCGTCTGCGCAGCGAGGAACGTGCGCGAGACCTCCGCGAGCCAGCCCGCGAGCGCGTGCCACGACTGCGGGTCGGCATGCATGAGCGCCCGGGCGCGCAGGTGCTCCTTCGACGGCCCGCCCTCGACGAGGTACGCGGCGAGAGTGAAGGGCGCGCCCGCGAACCCGATGAGCGGGGTGTCGCCGAGCTCGTCCACGACGATGCGCACGGCCTCGCGCACCGGTTCCGCCGCGGCGGCGACCGCCTGCGGGTCGATGTCCACGATGCGGGCGACGTCGGATGCGGTGCGCACCGGGTCCGGGAACACCGGGCCGCGTCCGGGCTCGATCTCCACGGCGATGCCGGCGAGGCGCAGCGGCACGACGATGTCGCTGAAGAAGATGCCCGCGTCCACTCCGTGACGGCGCACGGGCTGCAGGGTGATCTCGGCCGCGAGGTCGGGGGTCAGGCAGGCATCGAGCATGCGGGTCCCCACGCGCAGGTCGCGGTACTCGGGCAACGACCGCCCCGCCTGACGCATGAACCAGACCGGGAGGCGGTCGGTGCGCTCGCCCTTGAGGGCGCGGATGAGGGGGGAGGAGGCGGGTCCGGTGGAGCTCACTCCGACATCCTCCCATCCGGTGGGTGAGCGCCACATGTCGAGCGACTGCACGTTCGTGCGCAAGCTCCCGCGGCCGGTGATATCGACGCGGCGTACAATCGAGGGGTGCTGTTGTGTGTCAGCGCGAGTCACAAGACCGCGTCCTTCGAGCTCCTCGAGCGACTCAGCATCCACACCACCCGCGTCGCCCCTTTGATCGCCGAGCACGACGAGTGCGTGCAGGGTGCCGTCGTCGTGGCGACCTGCAACCGCTTCGAGGCCTACGTCGACATGGACGAGCCCGTCACCGCGGCCGAGGCCGTGGGGCTCGAGGCGGCGTTGTCGGCGATCGAGTCCGCCACGGGCGTCTCAGCCGATGAGTTCTCCGGTTCGTACGAGGTCATCTCCGGCCCGAGCGTCGCGCAGCACCTGTTCGCCGTCGCGTCCGGTCTCGAATCCGTCGTCGTCGGCGAGGGTGAGATCGCCGGTCAGGTACGCCGTGCGCTGACGGAGGCGCGGGGCGACGGTACGACCTCCCCCGAGCTCGAGCGCCTGTTCCAGCGCGCGTCCGAGACGCAGCGCGGCGTCAAGAACAGCACGGCGCTCGGCCGCGCCGGCCGCTCGCTCGTGCGTCTCTCCCTGGATCTCGCGTCGGCGCGGTTCGCCGACTGGGCGACGCTGCGCGTCCTGCTCGTGGGCACCGGTGCGTACGCGGCCGCCACTCTCGCTGCGCTCCGTGAGCGCGGCGTCACCGACATCACGGTGCACTCGCCGTCGGGCCGGGGTGAGCGCTTCGCCCGCAAGCACGGCCTCGCTGTGGCGGATGCGGCGGGCTTCGCCACGGCCGCCAAGCTGTCGGACCTCGTCATCACCTGCACGAGCGTCGAGCACCCCGTGCTCAGCGCCGCGACCTTCGGCGACGAGGCGTCCATCTCGCGGACGGCTCCCGGCCATGACCGACACCGCCGCCTCGTCATCGATCTCGGCCTGCCGCGCAACGTCGACCCCGATGTCGCGACCGTCAGCGGCACCGACCTGCTCGATCTCGAGACCATCCGTGTCCACGCGCCGCTCGAAGAGCTGCAGGCGACGGATGCGGCACGCGCCCTCGTGGCCGACGCCGCCCAGCGCTTCACGGTCGTCGGCGAGCGTCGCACGGTCGCGCCCGCCGTCGTCGCCCTGCGCACGCACATGTTCGAGCTGCTCGAGGCGGAGATCGCCCGCGGACGTCGCCGCGGCGACGACGAGCGGACCGAGCAGGCGCTGCGCCACCTGGTGGGTCGCCTGCTGCACACCCCCACGACCCGCGCGCACGCGCTCGCCGAGCAGGGGCGCGCCGATGAGGTCTTCGCCGCGCTCGAGGTGCTCTACGGTCTCGCGCCGGAGGATGCCGCATCCGAGGACGACGGCGACGCCGCATCCGAGCTCGCCGGCTGACCCGCCCGCGCTTCGTCGCCGGGCTGGATGGCGCTGCCCGCACGTCCCCGTGCCGCCCGTCCCCGTCCCCGTCCCGCAGGTCGCCCGATCCTGCCCGCACCGCCGGTCGCCCGTCCCGCCGCTCGCCCGATCCTGCCCGCACCGCCGGTCGCCCAGCCGGGCCGGCTAGCGCGGCCCACCTGACCAGCTCGCCTGTCAGAGATCGACGCGTTGGCGTCGATCTCTGACAGGCGAGCGTGCCGGGCTGATGTTCCTCTGTCTCAGATCGACGCGTTGGCGTCGATCTGAGACAGAGGAACAGGTCGGGGGTGCACCCGCAGCGCCCCCAGCCCTTCGCACCCATCCCTGCCGCCGCGGTCGGGGGACTGGCACCATGGAGGCATGAGCGCCGAACCGCCCGCCGCCTGGGCACCTGACGTCCGCGAAGCCATGAAGGGCGTCACGAACTTCAGGGTGAGTGCGCCGATCACGCTGATCGCGGGGTGCCTGTGGGATTTCGGGGAGGACGAGCTCGCCGAACGCGCGCTCACCATGAGCGCCGATGATCACGCCGCCATCCTCCGGATCGCCGCGGTCTACGAGAACCCCCGCTACCCGCTTCCCGTGGTGGGGCGCAACATCACCCACGGCCATGTGGATGCCCTGGCGGCGATCGCCTACTTCGAAGGCGCACTGCGGCCGCTCGCGCAGAATCGGCGCCGGCCGCAGAAGAACCGGCCGGATCGGTTCCGCACACCCGTACCTGTTCGCGATCCCGAAGGAGACGCATGAGCGCCGACCTGCACATCACCGCCGACGAGAACGCCGACGCGCTGTTGACGCGCGACCCGTTCGCCCTGCTGATCGGGATGCTGCTCGACCAGCAGGTGGCGATGGAGACCGCCTTCGCCGGACCGCTGAAGATCCTCGACCGCGTCGGCGCGCTCGACCCGGCCTCGCTCGCGGCGTACGACCCGGAAGCCTTCGCCGCGGCGTTCGGGCAGACCCCCGCCGTGCACCGCTTTCCGGGTTCCATGGCGGAGCGCGTGCAGAAGCTCAGCGCCGAGATCGCCGACCGCTGGCACGGGGATGCGGCGGCGATCTGGACCGAGGGTGACCCCGACGGTCGGGAGGTGCTGAAGCGGCTCAAGGCGCTACCCGGCTTCGGTGAGCAGAAGGCCAAGATCTTCGTCGCGCTGCTGGGCAAGCAGCGCGGCTTCACGGGCGGCGGGTGGCGCGAGGCCTCCGCTCCGTACGGCGAGGACGGCTCGTTCCGTTCGGTCGCCGACATCACGAGTCCCGAGTCCCTCACGAAGGTCCGTGAGACCAAGCGGGCCGCGAAAGCCGCCGCCAAGAGCTGAGCGCTCAGGGAAGCCATAGGCACCCCCCGGATACAGTGCAGGTATGTCGAACGGGGGAGATGCCGCGTCTGCGAGGTCCGCGCGCCGTGCGGCGGCGCGGACCGGAGCGACGGCAGCAGCGCTGCTGATCGCGGCTCTCGCGCTCACCGGATGCGGCGCGCAACCTCGTCCCGCGCCCAGCGCGACGGCGCTTCCTTCCGGCATCACCGCCACTCTGCTGCCCGCGACACCTGCCCAGAGCGCCGACGAAGTGCGACTGTGGGTCGAGAACACGACCGACGAGAATCTCGCGCTCACCCGCATCCGCATCGACGCTCCGGGCTTCGCCGGCATCGGCCGCAAGGTCGGCTCCGGGAGCATCGAGGTCGAGGCGGGGCAGAGCGCGGAGATCGTGGTGTCGCTGCCGCAGATCCGTTGCGAGGCGGACGCGAGTGCGCCCGCGGGGGCGGATGCGGCGCCGCTGCCCACTCCCTCGCCGTCGGCGAGTGGTGCGAGCGAAGACCCCACGGCGACGATCGGTTTCGCGCTCGGCGCCGCCATCGGCGTCGCGGTGACGCCGCTCGCCGACCCCGAGGGAGTCGTGGCGGCACGGATCGCCGCCGCGTGCACGTCGGCGCCCGCCGGCTGACGCTCGCAGAACGCGCGGCGGAGCGCCGCACCGGCGCGGATAGAATCGGATGATCCCGCGCCGCATCCCCGATGCGCCCGCGCGCCCTTCGCACAGCGACCATTGGAGCCACCGTGGCCGAGCAGTCCCGTCTCGACAAAGTCATCGCCCTCGCCCGCCATCGCGGGTTCGTCTTCCAGGCGGGCGAGATCTACGGCGGATCGCGTTCCGCGTGGGACTACGGCCCCCTCGGTACGGAACTCAAGGAGAACATCCGCCGCGAGTGGTGGCAGACCTTCGTCCGAGGCCGCGGCGACATGGTGGGTCTCGACTCGTCGATCATCCTGCCCAAGCGCGTCTGGGAGGCATCCGGCCACGTCGCCACCTTCACCGATCCGCTGGTGGAGTGCCTGCACTGTCACAAGCGGTTCCGCGCCGACAACCTCATCGAGGACTTCGAAGCGCGTAAGGGACGCCCGGCGGAGAACGGTCTGGCCGACATCCCGTGCCCGAACTGCGGCACCAAGGGGCAGTACACCGAGCCGAAGGCCTTCTCCGGCCTCGTGAAGACCTACCTCGGCGTCGTCGACGACGAGTCGGGGCTGTACTTCCTGCGCCCCGAGACCGCGCAGGGCATCTTCATCAACTTCTCGAACGTGCTCACCGCGAGCCGAAAGAAGCCGCCGTTCGGCGTCGGCCAGGTCGGCAAGGCGTTCCGCAACGAGATCACGCCCGGAAACTTCATCTTCCGCACGCGCGAGTTCGAGCAGATGGAGATCGAGTACTTCACGCCGCCGGCCGAGGCGAACGAGTGGTTCGAGCACTGGGTGGAGGCCTGCTGGAACTGGTTCATCGATCTCGGCATCGACGCCGACAACATGCGCCGCCTCGACGTTCCCGAGGAAGACCGCGCGCACTACTCCGCCGGCACGATCGACGTCGAGTACCGCTTCGGGTTCCAGGGTAAGGAGTGGGGCGAGCTCATGGGCGTCGCCAACCGCACCGACTACGACCTGTCGAGCCACGCGGAGGCGTCGGGCACGAAGCTCGCGTACTTCGACCAGTCGTCGAACACCACGTACACGCCGTACGTCATCGAGCCCTCGTTCGGCCTCACGCGGGCGATGATGGCCTTCCTCGTCGACGCCTACCGTGAGGAAGAGGTGCCGAACGCGAAGGGCGGCGTCGACACCCGCACGGTGCTCAAGCTCGACCCGCGCCTCGCGCCCGTCAAGGTCGCGGTGCTGCCGCTGAGCCGCAACGAGAACCTCTCGCCGCTCGCACGACGTGTGGCGGATGAGCTGCGCGGTCGCTGGAACGTCGACTTCGACGATGCCGGCGCCATCGGCCGCCGCTACCGCCGCCAGGACGAGATCGGTACGCCGTTCTGTGTCACGGTCGATTTCGACTCGCTCGAAGACGACGCCGTCACGGTTCGCGATCGCGACACCATGACGCAGGAGCGCGTGCCGCTCGACACGCTGCACGGCTATCTGGCGGAGCGCCTGCGCGGCGCTTGAGGCCGGCCGGCATCGGAGCGGGCGCATGGGAACGGACGGGGGGCGCCACTTCCCGACCGACGGCGGCGTCTTGATCAAGCCGACCTGGATCGTGCGAACGACGGCGCCTGCATCGGTAGCGCTGGATGCGTTCACTACGGCGCTGGTGGATGCGAAGTACCGCATGGTCGACTCCGCGCTGTCGACGCGCCGGTTGAAGGCCGGCTCGGCGCTGCGGTTCATCGCCTCGAATGTGGTCGGTGTCGAACTCATCCCCGGGATGCGGTCATGGGGATTCGAGGCGAGGGCGACGCTGACGGCCCAGGCGGATGCGGGGCGCACCCGCATCCTGATCATGCTCGACCGGCTCGCCCACGGAAGCATCATCGCGTTGCCCTACACGGCCGACGCTCTCGACCGCGGCGCGGCGGCGCTGGTCGAGGGAGGGCATGACCTCGTGGTCGCTCCACTGACGGAAGGCAAGGGGCTGCGTCCGTCGGATGCGGGCCGGTAGCGTGGAATGAGGGCCCTTCTGCGTGCGGCCCGAGGGGAGACGGGGTATCCGTGGATGACAGCTCGGTCGTGCTGACCGTCGTGATCGTCGTCGCCGTGCTCGGCGGCATCTTCGCCGCGGGTTGGCACGTCTGGTATGCCATCGGCCTCTCTCGGGTTCTTCAGGAGCGCGAGACCGAGCCATGGCGTGCCTGGGTGCCGATCATGAACGAGGCGGAGCTCTTCCGGCTCGGCAATGTCGACCCCGTCAAGGCCGCGCTCCTGCTCGTCCCCTTCGTCAACGTCTACGCGCTGATCCTCAAGATCATGGCCGTACACCGCATCAACAGCGAGGCCGGCCGCGGCGCCGGAAGCACCGTGCTGGGAGTGCTGCTGCCGCCCGTGTGGGCAGCGGTCCTCTCCGGCGGTCGCCCTCCGGCCGCACCCCAGCAGCCCGTGGTCGCGCCCGGACGTCCCGCGCCCGTGTTCGCCGTCGCCCCGCCGGCACAGCGCCCGCCCGCCATCCCGGATGCGGTCGTCGCGCCCCCCGTGCCCCCGGTCGCTCCCGCCCCGATCGCGCCCGGCGCGGTTCCCGTGGCCCCCGCTGCCGCGCCCGCGGCGCCCGCGCCGAGTGGATACGGCCCCAAGCGACGCGGCGTGACCCCGGGAGCCCCCGCGGCTCCGACTGCAGCGGTGCCCCCCGGGGCTGCGCCGTCGGCGGCCCCCGCGCCTGCCGTCGCTCCCGCGGCAGCGCCGGTCATACCGCCCACACCCGCTGCCGACGCGCCGCCGACTCCGATCGCCCAGCCGCAGAGCGCGCAATCGCCCGCGCCCGCCCAGCCCGCACCGGTCCTACGCTCGGGACCGGTCGAGCCGGAGCCCGCTCCCCTCACCCGTCGAGCCCGTCGCGGCGCGGAAGAGACGCCTGTGCCCACCGGATGGTCGCTCGCGCTGCCGTCCGGTGAGATCGTCGCTGTCGCCGCTGCGGCCCTCGTGCTCGGACGCAACCCGCGCGCGGCAGAGAGCGGTGTGCAGTACGTCGCGGTCACGGATGAAGCGCGAACCGTCTCGAAGGAGCACGCACGTCTCGTCTGGGACGGCACGGCGTGGACGATCACCGACCTGGGCTCCACGAACGGCGTCAGCCTGCTGGACGCCTCCGGCGCCGAGCAGGCCGTCGCGGCGGGCGGATCCGCCCCGGTGACCGATCGCTTCGTGCTCGGAGACGCCGTGGTGCAGATCCGCCGCGCGAGCTGAACGGTCTCAGTCGCGCGGTTCGTCGTCGCGGTAGAGCCCGCCCCCGTGCCGCACAGGCTGCGGGGCCGTCGACGCCTGTCGGCGACGGGAGACGAACACACCGAGCGCCCCGGCGCCGCCGATCGCGATGAGCGCCCCGACCGCAGCCGTGGTCCCGAAGAGGATGGCCTCCTCGTCGGGTGCGGGCTTGTGCACCACGACGACGGGATCGGCGGCAAGTTGCTCCGGCGCGGCGGACTCGCTACCGGGGAACGGACTCGCGGGTCCGCGAAGTCCCGGTCCCGGTTGCATCACGATGGCGTCGTACGGTTGCACGACTCCCCAGCCCGCTCGGTCGTCACGGGTGTCGGGGTCGCTGCGCACGGCCGTCGCCGTGAGACGGTAGGCCCACTCGGCGGGGGTCTCGTCAGGGTGCGCCGCCGCCACGAGCGCCGCCGCCGCCGAGACGTATCCCGCGGAGTAACTGGTGGCAGGGGCGCTGTCGGCGTACACGCAGTCGCCGCCGAACTGGGATGTCGTGATGATGCTCTGCCCGGGAGCGGCGATCGCCACATGCGAGCCGTGGATGCTGTCGTCGGTGACGACGCCCTGCAGATCCGTGGCGGACACCCCCAGCACCCCCGGATAGTTCGCCGGATAGCGCGGAACATCGGCGTCGCTCTGAACGAAGGAGAGCACGTTGTTGCGGTTGCCTGAGCTGCCGATCACGAGACTGCCCCGAGAGGTCGCGTAGGCGACCGCATCCGCCACTTCCGGCACGTCGTCGGTCGTGCTCATCGACACGTTGATGATCTGCGCCCCGGCGTCGGCCGCCCAGCGGATGCCGGCGGCCAGCTTGCCGATCTGCGGGCCGAAGCCGGCCTCCACCGTCTGCTTGTCGTCGCTGGCGAAGACCCGTACCGAGAGGATCTTCGCCTCCGGAGCGAGGCCTTCGACGCCCGACGCGTCGAGCTTGCGCGCCGCGATCTGGCCCGCGATGGCCGTGCCGTGACCGTACACGTCGGTCGAGCCGTCGGGTACCTGCCCGTCGCCGACGAGATTCACTCCGCCCGCGAACGCGTCAACGAGATGGGGGTTGATCGCGAGGACGCCGGAATCCACGACCGCGACGGTGACGCCCGCGCCTCTGGTGATCGTCCACGCCAGATCGCTCTGCAGCATCGACAGTGCCGGGGGTGCTGCTCCGATACGCGTCGCGGCGTTGCAGCCCTGCGAGGACTGTGCGGATGCGGCGGGCGCCTCGACGGGGACGGCACCCAGCAGCACGCCCGCCAGGGCCGCTGCGGAGACCGCGGCAGCGACACGTCCTAGCGGTCGCGCACTCGTCGCGTGGGCGGAACGCACGCGATCAGCCTCCCGCCGTGGG
This sequence comes from Microbacterium sp. RG1, assembly GCF_005347485.1. NCBI lineage: Bacteria > Bacillati > Actinomycetota > Actinomycetes > Micrococcales > Microbacteriaceae > Microbacterium > Microbacterium sp. RG1. Next base: position 2,920,028 of record NZ_CP034121.1, read on the forward strand.
TGTGGGCAGGGGGCGGGTTCCGTCCGTCGACAGGCCGGCCGCCTCCTCGGTCAAGGCCGGCCCGGTGCGCAGCAGGTCGATCCACACGTCTGCGGCGGTGCCGATGTCGTCGGGAGTGAAGCCGAGTCGGGCGATCGTCTCCTCGGTGGCACCGGGGAGCGCATACGACGTGCCGGTGGCGTCAACGAGCGTCACCAGGGCAGTGTTCTGATCGCCGCGCCCGCCCGACCGCACGACAGCACCGGCGCCTGCGGTCACGCGTACCTGGGCGGTGACGCTGTCCGAGCGTGGCTGAGTGGCCAGCACGGTGCGGGTCTCAGCGTTGTCGCCGATGAGTGCGGCGCAGGGCCGGTCGTCGGTGTCGATGGCGGTGAAGCTCTGCGTGGGCCAGTCCGCTCCGCCGGCACGCTTGTCGGCGGAGGGAAGACTGCCCGTCTCGGCTTGCGTGACCTCGCGCACCTGTGAGGTCTGGCCGCCGAGCTGGTAGAGCTGCCAGGCGAGCGGTGTGAGCTCGGCGAGGGTGCCGTCCGACTGCACGAGGGAGCGCTTGTCTTCGGGCTCGCCCGTGGCGTGCACGACGTCGCCGACCCGCAGCGACGTCCCTTGCACGGCGGCGCCCGCGTTCGATACGCGCAGGGGGGCGAGGTCCGCGCCCGGCGTGAACAGGTTGAGCCAGTCGACCGGCACCTTCACCGGGTTGAGCGTGCCGATGCCGGCGGCGCGCAGAATCGCGTCGCCGTCGTTCGCGGCAACGGCGAAGCGCAGCCCGTCGGAGATCACGTAACGCGAACCGGCGGCGTCGACGACGACGGCCCGCCCGCTCGCTTCCTGGGGGGCAGTGCCACCGATGCGCACGTCCAGGGCGGCGTCGTCGGTGACGCAGGCGCCCCAGCCGCTGTTGGTCAGGCCCGCGGGAGTGGGGATCTCGTCGGGTGCGCCGACGATGCCGAGCGTGGGCCCGAGACGGACTCCTTCGAGATTCTGTTGATCGGTGTCGATCACCTGGAAGTCGCTGGAGGGCAGGATGAGGCGGGCGCTGGCGGTGTTGATGACGGGGTAGAGCACGCCGTCCTGGGTGATGAAGCGCGACCCGGTGTCCTTGACGATGATGAGCTTGCCGTTGTCCCAGCCGTTGGGCAGCCCCGGTCGGATGAGCCCGTAGAACACGCCGACCAGGACGACGCCGACCGTCAGTGCGATGGCGGCGATGACCGCGCGAAGGGGAGCGGTGGGCTCGAGTTCCTTACCGCCGGGCGCGCCGCTGACGAAGGCGGTGAGCAGGCGGCGGCGCGAGAAGGTCTGCGCCTCGATGAGGTCGTTCTTGGTCGCCATGGATCAGGCCAGCCCCGCCGCGATGACGCCCAAGGGCAGCAGCAGCGCGAGCAGCACGAGCTCGACCGTGTCGGACACCCGCGCCAGACGCGTGCGCGCCTTGGGGGAGAGCAGGGTGACGGTGACCACGATCGCTGCGGCGACGCCGAGCGCGATGAGCAGCGCCGTGCGCAGCCCGGGCTGCGTGAGCGAGATCGTCAGACCGGATGCGGCGAGGCCCGCGGTGCCCACGGCCATGATCGCCAGCACACCCGAGCGGGCGTAGGTCTGGCGCGACGGGAACATCATGCCGAGGAACGCGAGCGTGCAGAGGATCGCGCCCACAACGCCGTCGGAGGCCACGAGCGGGGTCGCGGCGAGCACGGCGATCCCGAGTGCGACGCGCAGAGCGACGAGGGTGCGCTGTCCCCGCGCCGTGCGCGCCCGCACGTCGGCGGCGTCGATCGGCTGCGGGTCGGCGAACATGTCGGCGTCGCTCTGGGGCGAGATGACGCGCAGTCTCGTGGAGCTGAGCACCAGCCAAGGCAGTGTGCCGGAGAGCGTGCCGACGATTCCGATCATGAGTGCGTAGGGCGCGACCGTCCCTTGAGGCAGCAGCGCCGTGATGGCCGCGGCGATCCCGACCACTCCGCCCAGCGCCACGGGAACGAGTTGCACCTCGGCGCGGTCGGGCATGAGTGCGAGCGTGGCCCCTCCGACCACGAGCATTCCGAGCCCCGCGGCGGCGAGCGGCCAGCCCCACAGATCCAGCGATGCGGGGACGGCGAGGTATCCCGAGAGGGCGGCGAAGACGGATGCGGCAATGCCCAGCCCCTGGCCTGCCTCGAGCTGCCCGAGCCGGGCGACGACGGCGGCGACGGTCGCGAGGATGACGGCTCCACCGCCAGCGATGAGTGCGCCGAGCCCCAGTGAGGGACCCGCCGCCAGAAGGAGAAGTGCACAGAGTCCGAGGAGGGTGAGGCTGACGGCCAGAGCCGTGCGGGCGTTGTCTCGTGCCGTCCACGGCCGGTTCTGCTGTCCGGTGGCGTCGATGACCGCTTCGACGATGTCGTCGTACACCCGCGGCTGTGCGATGAGCCCCCCACGAGCCAGCGTGAGCACGTCGCCGTCGGACACTCCCTGCGACGCCGCACCCTGCGCCGCATCCAGCACCGTGCCGTCGGCCTTCTGCAGCGCGTAGCCCGCGTAGGTCATTGTCGGATCGAGCACACCGAGGCTCCGGGCGAAGCCGGGCATGAACTCGATGAGCGGCACGTGCGCGGGCACGCCGATGTCGAGTCGGCGTCCCTCGCTCTGCACGGAGATCCGAAGTAGCGCGCGCGGCGCGCTGATCGTCTGGGCCACGGTGCGGGCTCCCCCTCCGGCTCGGGCGACAAGATGCGCTGTCGTCGCGCGCCGCCATTCTATGGTCCCGTGCGCACGGGGCACGGTTGCTGGACGGCACAGCGCCGGTGGGTTATAACGTGAGAGAAGTCTCATGGCAATGCCCTGTGGAGAGCTTGCCCACTCCTCGAAAACCTCCCTAGCTTTAGATCGGTCGGTTTCCTACGCCCTTCACCTCGCGAAGAGCGGCCGGCTGGCGGGAACGCCGATGATGAGGGATGAGGGGGAAGTCGTGGCAGATGTGATCTCCGCTGAAGAGGGTGCTCTCAAGCGCGGCGCCCAGGCAGTCAACACGGCCAAGGCCGGTGTCGACCAGCAGGTCAAGAAGGTCCGTTCCGAGATCGAGCAGGTCTCCGGATTCTGGACGGGCGCCGCAGCCGGCGCTTACACGCAGCTCATGGCGCGGTGGAACCAGGAGACCACCAAGCTCAACGAGGTGCTGGTGACGCTCGAGGAGGCCCTGTCGGGCACGGAGCGCGACCAGGCCGCCTCGGAAGAATCGCACCAGCAGACGATCTCCGGTCTCAACTCGATGATGGGCGCCTGACGCTTCGGCGCAGGCTTTCGGAAAGGAAACTTCCATGCAGTCCATGTCCGTCCGTCCCGAGCAGGTCATCGCGCTCTCGCAGCAGATCCGCGGCGGCGCCAACGGGATCAAGTCTCAGCTCGAGACCCTCGAGTCCGAGGTCGGCAAGCTTCGCGCTTCCTGGAACGGTGAGGCGCAGAACGCTTACGACGATGCTCAGCGCAAGTGGAACCAGTCGCTGATCGCCCTCAACACGCTCCTCGAGCAGATCGCGGCGAAGACCGAAGAGATCTCGCAGGGCTACGTCTCGACCGACCGTTCGGCCGCCGGGCGCTTCGCGCTCTGACACACCTCGTGTTGCGGGTCGGCCGGTGAGAACCGCGCCGGCCCGCATCCGGCTTTCAGATACAGACTTTTCCGGGGGAACACCATGAGCTCCATCACTCAGATCGCGTTGGACCTGGCGCAGCTCGCGCAGAACATCGCTCGTCTCCAGGAGCAGGCCAACGCGATCCCTGCCAAGGGTGAAGTGGCGCAGGTGGAGGGGGCCAACCAGGAGCACGCACAGGCAACCTACCTGCAGAGCCTCTCGCGGCTGGCGACGGCGATCAGCAAGAAGACGGAGACGGTGCGTCTCTACGTGGAGACGAACGCCGAGGCCCTGCAGAAGGCCGCCGACGCGTTGCAGAACACCGATGGTGACAATTCGCTCGCAGCCCGGCGTGCGTCAGCGTTCATCGACGCCTCCGTGGCCAACGCCTCTGCGTCGCCCGCGTCCACCGGTGGTTCCGGCACCTCGTCCTCCGGTGCGACGTCCGGCCGGACTCCTCAACCGTGGTGAATGGCTCCGAACGGCGAGCTCGACCTCGCCCACGCCTGGGTGGCCTTCTCGCGCTCTCGTGCGTCGGCTTGCTGGTCTTTGGCGCGTCCGCGCCCGCGGCGGCCGCCGATGAGGACGGGCAGTGGTGGTATCAGGCATACGGCGTCGCCGACGTGCATGCCGAGGGGTGGACAGGCAAGGGCGTGAAGATCGCGGTCGTGGATACGCAGATCAATCCGGATCTGCCCGACTTCCAAGGCGCGGATCTGACGGTCGCTGATGGCTCCGCATGTGCCGGCGACGACCCGTCGTCGTCGGTCGCGAGCGCAGGGGCTCAGCACGGATCCACGGTGACGGCGATGCTGATCGGCAACGGCGCAGGTGTGGCGGGGACGAAGGGGATCGTTCCGGATGCGTCGGTCACGTTCTACGGGGTCGGGGCGACGGCGGATTGCGAGCCCCTCCCCGAGGTCGCCGAGTCCAAGCTGACGCCGATCATGTGGATGGTCAAACGTGCGCTCGATGACGGTGCCGACATCGTGTCCGTCTCGATGGTCACCGGTGAGGGCGGTCTGCCCGACGACCTCGTGCTCGCCGAGGCCGCCGCGAAGAAGGTGCCCGTCGTCGCTGGTAATCCGAACGACACCTTCAAAGAAGGCGCCTTCCCGGCCGGACTGAACTCCGTCGTCGGCGTGAGCGCGGTCGGTTCGGATCAGAAGCTGCCGATCGGCGCCTTGGGCGTGGAGAATCAAGTCACCGACACGACGGTGGTCGCTCCGGGCGTGGACCTCGCGACCATCGGTGACGGCGCCGATCCGGGGTCGTGGGGCGTGTCGGGTCGCGCCACCGGAACGTCCTTGGCGACGCCGCTGGTGGCGGGGATCCTCGCCGCGGCGAAGCAGAAGTACCCGGACGCGACGGGCGACCAGTTGATCCAGTCCCTGATCCACAACACGGGTCCTGAGGACCACGAGCTGCAGTACAGCGACACCGACGGTTACGGATACGGAGTCGCGTCGCTGCGCCACACACTGAGCAAGGATCCGACGCAGTACGAAGACGTCAACCCGCTCCTGAACAAGGGGGCTGGGCCGACCCAGGCGGACATCGACGAGGCCGCCGCGGCCCTCTCGTCGCCGGCACCTTCGGAGCAGCCCGCTCCCGGAGGTGCGAATGCACTCATGCCGGTCCTGATCGGCGTCGGAGTGGGCATCGCAGTCTTGATCATCGCGGGGGTCATCGTGACCGTCGTGCTCGTTCGAAGAAGTAATCGCACCCAGCGAAAGGGGCAGTCATGAGCGAATGGGAGCAGCGCCTTCGCAACCTCGCGGAGGGCCCGGCGTGGCAGATGCCGAATCTCTCGGCGGTGGGACCAGCGTTGAGCTCGCTGACCACGCTGATGAACCGCGTGGCCAGTGAGACCGGGTTCACCGGTGAGACCGAGCGCGAAGCCGTCGATCAGATGCAGAAGGCCAAAGCGGACATCGAGGATCTACGACGCTATGTCGAGCAGGACCTCCCCACGGCGATCAACGCCGCGAACACCCGCAGGGAGGACGCGCAGCGCCACCTCGAGGCGCTCGACTCGGGTTCTCTGAGCGCAGACGCGCAGCAGACGATCCGCAACGCCGCCGCCGGTGCGACGATCGTCTTCCCGGGCTTCTCGGTGATCGCCGGTGAGGGGGCGATCGCAGCCGCCAACTGGTTCCTCGGCTCGCAGCGAGAGGCCCAGGCGAAGTCGGCCGTCGAGGCGGTGAGCAACGCGCTCGATCAGGACTCCGCCGCGTTCCCGGATCTGCCGCCGATGGAGAACGTCTACGGCAGCATCCCGAACATCCCCGACGAGCTGCGCGACACGAACATCGACACGGGCGGACCTTCCACGCCGAGCGCGCAGAAGTATCCCGACTACAACGTGCCGACGGGTGTCCCCCCGGGGCAGGGCGGCGTGATCATGCCGGATCCAGACGGGGGTGGCCCGCGCTTCGTACCCAACGATCCCGACGGCGGAGGCAGCGGCGGCCCCCAGGGCACGGCTCGGCCGCCGATCTACAACGCCCTGCCGGCTCCGGGTGTCATCGTGCATCCCGACGGCCCCGTGGGCAACGGTATCGGTACCTACCCCGGTGGTGGACAGACGCCGCTTCTTCCGGGCGGTCCGGGAGGTTCTGGAGGTCTGGGCTCGGGAGGTCTGGGCTCCGGGGGTATGTCGAGCGGCTTCGTGGCAGGCGCCGGTGGGGCAGCTGCTCTGGGCGGCCTCGGTAAAGCGGCCGCGGCCGGTGGTCTCGGCGGACTTCGCGGTGCAGGTGGTCTCGGCGGCGCAGGGCTTGCCGCGCGCGGCGGTGCCGGCGGTCTCGGCGGTGGCCTGACCGCCAACGCCGGGGGCGGCGCCGGTGGTGGGCTGCTCGGCAAGGGCGGTGCGGGTGGCGCCGGCGTCGGTGCAGGGGCGGCGGGTGAAGCCGCGGGCGGCTCGCGCGGTGCGACGGGCATGATGGGCGGCGGCGGTGCCGGAGCGGGCGCTGGCGGCGGAGGCCGAAGCGACAAGAAGGGTCGCGGTCTCGGTGGTCCGATCGCGCCGTCGATCGAAGACGATGCAGAGTTCGGTCCTCGATCCGAGGGTGCGGGCGCAGGGGGAAGGGACTGACACATGAGCGAGAAGATCTCCGCAGAAGAGGGAGCGCTGCTGCGCGGCGCCGAGGCGGTCTCCGCGACCTACCTCGATATCGCCGACAGCACTCGACGCGTGATCGCTGAGCTCGACCAGATCCAGTCGATCTGGCAGGGGGAGGCTTCGCAGTCCTACGCGCAGATGATGCAGACGTGGACGGCGGGCGCGCAGAAGATCAACCAGACGCTGGTCCACCTGGAGGAGGCGTTGCGCTCCACGGAGCGTTCGCAGAACGCTCTGGAGGAGCAGCACCAGTCCACCATCGGTGGCCTGGGCGCGATGATGGGAGGAGCGTGAGATGGGCGATCTGAGCATCACTCCGGCGGCACTGACCGCATCCGCAGGTGAGTTGCGCCGCGAGTCGCAGCGTATCGAGGGTGCGCTTCGCGCTCTCGAGCAGGAGGCGAACCGCCTCCGCGGCAACTGGGACGGCGCGGCGCGCGTGGCCTATGATAACGCGCAGCGCGCGTGGTCGATGGAGTTCGAGCACATGAAGACGGTGCTTGCGCGCATCGCGTCGGCGACCGAGTCGATCGCGGAGGACTACCTGACCACCGACCGCAACTCGGCGAAGCTGTTCCAGCGCTGACGACAGTGCGAGCCCGCGAGATGCGGGTCGAAGCGGTCTCGGGGAGCGAACGCGCGCGTTCGCTCCCCGAGACCGCTTCCGGGGGGAGAAGACTTGCGAACTCGAACGCTTCGCGGGTACGTCATGACCGCGCTGCTTGTGGTCGCCGCGATGAGCACCACGGCTCCCGCGTCCGCTGCGGATGACGGGCAGTGGTGGTACGAGGGTTACCACGTTCAGGATGCGCGTGATGCTGGCTGGACCGGTAAGGGCGTGAAGATCGCGGTGGTGGACAGCCAGATCAATCCGGAGTTGCCGGATTTCGCGGGCGCTGACCTGACCGTCGCTCCTGGTGCGGCGTGTGAGGGCGTGGAGCCGTCGACGACTGAGGCGAATGCTGAGTCGGAGCATGGGTCGACGGTGACGGCGATGCTGATCGGTAACGGCACTGGTGTGGCGGGAACGAAAGGTATTGCGCCTGAGTCTTCTGTGACGTTCTACGGGGTGGGTGCTCTGGCGGATTGCACGCCGACGCCCGAGGTTGAGGCTTCTGGGCACTCGCCGTTGATGTGGATGATCCAGCGCGCCCTCGACGACGGCGCCGGCGTCATCATGACGGCGGTCGTTGTCGGCGAGACCACGAGTGCAGATAACGAGACCGTGGCAGAGGCGGTGGCTCGCAAGGTTCCGCTCGTGGCGGGTAACCCTAACGACGGATTCAATCAGGGCATTCTTCCGGCAGCGTTCAACGGCGTGATCGCGGTGAGCGCTATTGATCGCAACTCCACCCTCCCTGCGGGGGGCCTGGGGGTGGAGAACCGAATTCCTGGAACGACGGTTGTCGCACCGGGTGTAGACATATCCACGATCGGTGACAACGCAGGTTCATGGGACGTGGCGGGGCGCGGGACGGGGACCTCGCTGGCGACGCCGTTGGTCGCGGGCATCCTGGCCGTCGGGATGCAGAAGTACCCTGACGCGACGGGCAACCAGCTGATCCAGTCGCTCGTGCACAACACCGGGTCCGAAGATCACCCGCTCGAGTTCGACGCAAGCGATGGTTTCGGCTACGGGACTGCTTCTCTCACCCGCCTCCTCGCGGCGGACCCGCTGCAGTACCCGGACGAGAACCCGCTCTTGGATAAGCGTCTGCAACAGCCGTCGGCCGAGGACATCGCCGACGTCGAGCAAGCGCTCGCGTCATCGCCCTCGAAGGAATCGACCGGGTCGCCGTTGCTCCCTGTGATCATCGGGGTCGGGGTGGGCGTGCTTGCATTGATCGTGGTGGGTGTGGTTGTGACGGTGGTTCTGGTGCGGCGGAGTCGTCGGCGGGTGGGGGCGTGATGGTGGTGTCGCGGAGGCGTTGGGTGCGTGCTGGTGCGGTGGCCGCGGTGGGGCTTGCGGGTGTGCTGGCACTTGGTGCGTCGCCCGCATCCGCTGCGGATGACGGGCAGTGGTGGTACGACGTGTACAAGGTCGCGGACGTTCATGCGGAGGGGTGGACGGGCGAGGGCGTCAAGATTGCCGTCGTCGATAGCCAGATCAATCCGGAGTTGCCGGATTTCGCGGGAGCAGACCTGACCGTCGCTGCGGGCGCTGCGTGCGAAGGTGCCGAGCCGTCAACGACGGAAGCGAACGCAGAGTCGGAGCATGGGTCGACGGTGACGGCGATGCTGATCGGTAACGGCACGGGTGTTGCCGGAACGAAGGGCATCGTGCCAGACGCATCCGTGACGTTCTACGGCGTGGGAGCGCTGGAGGACTGCACCCCGACGGCGGAGGTTGAGCAGTCGCGGCACACGCCCCTCGGGTGGATGCTGCAGCGCGCACTAGACGACGGCGCCGACATCGTTATGACGACCGTCGTCATCGGTCAAGCGCAACCGGCCGATCGGACCACGATCGCGCAGGCGATCGCGCGCAAGGTCCCCTTGATCGCCGGTAACCCGAATGACGGTTTCAAACAGGGCCTCCTGCCCGCCCGCTTCGTTGGCGTGGTCGCTGTCAGCGCCGTCGATCAAAACCTCGAGCTGCCGATCGCGGCGCTCGGAGTTCCCAACGTGATCTCGGAGACGACGGTGGTTGCACCCGGCGTTGCGATCTCGACGCTCGGCGACAACAACTCCTGGGATACCCCAGGACTCGGAACAGGGACCTCCTTCGCAACCCCGCAGGTTGCCGGCATCCTGGCAGTCGCGATGCAGAAGTACCCGAACGCCACCGGGAATCAGCTGCTCCAATCGCGCGTACACAACACGGGTAGCGAGGATCATCCTCTGGTGTACGACCCGAGCGACGGTTTCGGTTACGGTGCTGCATCCCTCACTCGTGTTCTGGCGGCCGACCCCACGCAGTACCCGGACACTAACCCCCTTCTCGGTAAGGGCCTCGCACAACCCTCTGCGGAGGAGATCGCGGCCGCCGAGCAAACCCTTGCATCTGCGGAATCCGATGGCCAGTCCGGCGGCACCGACGCCGATGGGTTAGCGGCGTTCCTGCCCGTGATCATCGGGATCGCGGTCGGCGTGCTCGCACTGATTGTGGTGGGTGTGGTCGTCACAGTGGTGCTCGTGCGGCGGAGTCGTCGGCGGGTGGGGGCGTGATGGTGGTGTCGCGGATGCGTTGGGTGCGTGCTGGTGCGGTGGTCGCGGTGGGGCTTGCCGGTCTGCTGACACTTGGCGCGGCCGCACCTGCCGCCGCTGCGGATGGCGGGCAGTGGTGGTACGACATCTACGGTGTCGCGGACGTTCATGCGGAGGGGTGGACGGGCGCGGGCGTGAAGATTGCGGTGATTGATAGTCAGATCAATCCGGATCTGCCGGACTTTCAGGGTGCGGATCTGACGGTGGCTGAGGGTTCGGCGTGTGTGGGGAAGGATCCTGCGACGGCGGAGGCGACGGCGACGTCGGAGCATGGGTCGACGGTGACGGCGATGCTGATCGGTAACGGCACGGGGGTGGCCGGGACGAAGGGGATCGTTCCGGATGCGTCGGTGACGTTCTACGGTTTGGGTGCGACGGGGGATTGTGAGCCGACGGCCGAGGTGAAGGATTCCGGTCATGAGCCGATGGGGTGGATGATCCAACGGGCCATCGACGATGGAGCTGACATCCTCACCACGTCAACGGTCGTCGGAGTCAGCACTGTTGCGGACGTGGAGACGATCGCCGAACTCGTCGCGAAGAAGATCCCCTTCGTGGCGGGAAATCCGAACGACGCCTTCAAGGAGGGCGCGCTTCCGGCGGGCTTTGCGGGCGTCGTCGCCGTCAGCGCCGTCGATCAAGAAGGAAAACTCCCGCTCGGAGCGCTCGGGGTCGAGAACCAGATCGGCGAGACGACCGTCGTCGCACCGGGCGTCGACATCTCGACGATAGGTGATGGCTCGGGATCCTGGGACGTAGCGGGCCGAGCGACTGGTACCTCGCTGGCGGCACCGCAGGTCGCCGGCATTCTGGCGGCGGCGAAGCAGAAGTACCCAGCAGCCACGGGGAACCAGCTCCTGCAGTCGCTCACTCGCAACACAGGCAACGAAGACCACGAACTCCAGTACAACGACAGCGATGGTTTCGGGTACGGAACGGCATCGTTGCGTCACGTGCTCAGCAAGGACCCGCTCGGGTATGAGGATGTGAATCCCCTCCTGAACAAGACGAACCCGCGGCCTTCCCCCGAGCAGGTGGCGGCCGCCGAGCAAACCCTTGCATCTGCGGAATCCGATGGCCAGTCCGGCGGCACCGACGCCGATGGCATCGCGGCGTTCCTGCCCGTGACCATCGGGATCGCGGTCGGCGTGCTCGCACTGATTGTGGTGGGTGTGGTCGTGACGGTGGTGCTCGTGCGGCGGAGCAACCGGTCGCGGCAGACAAACCCTTAGGGGCCACGCGGGCCGCATCCGGGTCAGGACTGGGCGAGGCCCCGTGCGGCGTCCAGCTCCTGCCGGAAGGCGGCGAGGCCTGCGGCGGGGAGTTCGAAGCCGACGCTCGAACCCGCGTTCACGACGAGTCCCTCGCCTGCCGGCATGCGACGGATGAGGTCGGCACCCGTGAACGTCACCATCCACGGTGCGAGGGCGTCGAGCTCGCTCGCGAGGTCGGGGTCGGTGAACACGGCCAGCACGCGCTCGGAGGCGCCCGGGTAGTACACCGGCTGGAAGCCGCGGAAGTCCTCGCCGGGGTCGCCGCCGCTGGGCACGTAGACGGTGGATGCGGCGAACGTCCACAGCACGGTCTGCATCGTGAGGCGCTGTTCGCGCGCCTGCAGGATCGCCAGATCGACGACGGTCGGTTCAGTCATTGCCCACCTCGTTCGGGAAGCGCTCGCGCGCCTCCTCGTCTGTCATCGGACGCAGTCCTCGACTGTTGTCGAACCACCATGTGTGGCACACCTCGCAACGATAGAGCAGGTCGACCGGCGAGGTCGACGTCACGAAGCGCGGCTGCCCACCGCTGTACGCACCCTCGCGGCACACGGGGCATCCGAGCTCCGTCGCGGCGCTCAATACCGTCTCACGAGCACCCACGCTCCATTCTCCAGCTTCGTCAGCACCGCATTGCTGCGCATCGCGTCGCCGCCGGCGATGAGCGTCTCACGCGTGGAATTCACCAGGTACGCCCCGGTACCCGTGTTGACGGCGGTGTGGCCGTACGTGGTGCTCGTGTTCGTGGGGTCGGGATAGAAGTGCTCCCACCCGCCCGAATCCGCAACCGTCGGACGGCGCAGCTCACTGGGGTCGACCGGGAAGTGCACGGCGTAGATGTCGCCGCCGTTGAGGTACGCGTCCTGCGCCATCGGCGCCATGCCGGTCTCGCGCGCCGCCTGCGCGGGCGTGTGGATCTTGGCCGCATCCTCCGTCGGCATCGCCCACACATCCGAGCCCGACCGGCCGAGCGTCGCCGCGGAGTGGTCGTAATGCTGCACGACCTTGTCGCTGAAGATCGACGTGTGATACCCCTCGTCGATCATGCTCTTGAGGTCGGCGGGCGAGAGCGGTTCGCCGACGCGGGCATGGATGGTGGGGCCGTCCGGTACGCGCACCGACGGCCCCGAAGCGCCGCCCTTCAGCACGCTGCTGAACAGATCGCCCGCCCGCTGCAACAGGCCCTTGAGGTCGTCGAGCAGCTTGCCGAGGTTCTTGCACGAGCGCAGCACCTTCGTGACCGTCTCGCCGACGGTGGTGGCCAGTTGACTGACCCGCGTCGTCACCTGGCCGATCACGACGGGGGTGGCAAGGCCCACTGTGACCACCAGCTCGGCGACCCACGAGATGATCGCCCCGGCGAGCTGCGACAGCACATCGCGCACCAGATCGTGCACGACCTGCACGATCGTCGACGCCATCTGCAGACCCGTCGACATCGCCCCGGCCCAGGATGCGGCGCCAGACAGATGCTGCGCGACATCCTGCTGGAATCGGCGGTAGGCCTCCATCGCCTCACCTGCCATCTCGTCGACCTGGCCCACGACATGGGCGAGCTCCTGTGCCGAGGTCTCCAGCTGGGTCTGGATGTTCGACCAGGTCTGCGCGAAGGCGGCGACTTCGCCCGCATTGCCGGCGAAGTCGTTGAGCCAGCCTTTCAACGGTTCGAGGTGGTCGATGATCCAGCCGAGACCCGCCCCGATCAACGACCCCAGCGGGTCGATCGCCGTGGCTGCCACATCGATCGCGACGCCGACGCCCGCGAGGCCGCCCTCGACCCAGGATCCGGAGTCCACTGCGGCGACGAGCTGACTGCCCGAGTCGAGCAGCCCCGCACCGCTGAACGGTGTCGCCGTGTCGATGGGCGCCGCCACCAGCACGTTCGCGGTGCTCATCCGAGTCCCTGACCGAGCGTGTTGATGCCCTGCACCACGTCATCCTCGAACGAGGCCATGTCGCTGCCGACGCCGCGCAGCTCCGTCGCCGACCGGCGCAGCATCTGCTCGGCGGAGCCGATCGCCTGCTGCGCCATCGCTGCCGCCAGCTGGGCAGGCGGAACGAGGAACGCGCACAGCACCCCGAACGCACCGCCGCCCATGTTCGTGGAGCCGGCCGCATCGCGCGCGACCGAGACGTCGGACGCCACGAGCTCGACCCGCGACGCCTGCGCGGCGATCAGATCCCCGTCGAGCGCGATGTGGTCCGCCATCACGACCACCGCACATTCGTCCCGCCGCCCTGCGGCAGGGCGTCTGCGATCTCGGCGCGCAGCCGCTCGGTGGCGCCGGCCTGCTCGCCGAACAACTCCGCGGCGATGCGCACCGCCTGCTCACCCGCCTGGCGCTGTGCGGCGCGCGCGGTGTCGACGAGCAAGCGGGACAGCGTCTGCGGGGACAGTTCCATCGCCGCATCCGAGAGGTCCGCATCGAGCAAGCGGCCCGACGCATCGACCGTCACGCGAAGCTCGCGCCGGGGTGAGCTGGCCGTGGCGCGCACCTCTGCGACGTCGCGCTGGAACTGCTGACCGCGCTTCGCCTGCTCCTGGGCAGCCGCGATCTGCTGCTCGACGCGGGCGATCGACGCGTCCGCATCCCGCATGAAATCGTCGCTCACCTTTGGCACGTTACGCCTCTCGGCGAAGGCCTCCCTGCGAAACCGGGTCGCCTGTGGAGAACCGAACGGAGTGGGGTCCGAGACCTAACGCGGATGCCGCCGCGAGCTGCGCCGCCGTGTCGACGTCGCGACGCAGCGTCGACTGCTCCGGCACGTCGAGGCGCACGCAGCCGAGCGCCAGATGGCGGGCCAGAGAGTCCACCCCGAAGGCGCTCTGCCAGGTCACCCCGGCACGCGCGGTGACGAGGGTCGAGCCTGTTCCCTCGGCATCCGCGACGACGGCGCGGTCGACGGATGCGGCCGCATCCAGTGCTCCACGCAGGTCATCGGGGCGGAGCGCCGGCAGGTCGCCGAGCAGCGCCGCGCGAGGCGCGTGCGATGCAGGCATCCCGAGCGCGATCGCCGCGTTCAGGCCGCGCGGCTCTTCCTCGGCGACCACCGTCACGCCGCCGATCGCCGCCACCGCCGCCGCCGTCTCGCGATCCGCGGTCACGACGACGACGCGCGCGACCGCGGCGGCGGCAGCGACGGTGTCGAGGCCGATCGCGCGAACCAGTGCGGCACTCGCGCCCAGTCGCGACTTGCCGGATGCCGCCGCCTTCAGCGGGACGACGATCGTCCAGTCGAGGTTCACGCGAAGCGGGCGCGCAGACGCGGAAGGATCTCCTCGCCGTAGGTGCGCAGAAACTGCTCCTGGTCCTCACCCGGGTCGTGGAACACCAGGTGCCGGAAGCCGAGGTCGACGTAGCGGGCGATCTGCTCGACGTGCTCGTCGGGATCGGTCGAGACGATGAAACGGGATGCGGCGCGCTCGATCGGCAGCTCGGCCGCCCGACGCTGCATCTCGATCGGGTCGTGGATGCCCATCTTCTCCTCGGCGCTGAGCGCGAGCGGTGCCCAGAAGCGCGTCTTCTCCAGTGCCGTCTCACGGTCGGCGGCGTAGGAGACCTTGACCTCGATCAGGGTGTCGACGTCGTCGCTCGAGCGTCCCGCTTTCTCGATCCCCTCGGCGAGGGCGGGGAGCAGTGTGTCGGTGTAGAGCTTCGGATCCTTGCCGCTCGTCGTGATGAAGCCGTCGGCGATGCGCCCCGCCAGACGTGTGGCCGCGGGGCCCGCGGCGCCGATGTAGATCGGCACGGGCGTCGTCGGGCGGTCGTAGACCGTCGCGTCGCTCACACTCCAGAAGTTGCCCTCATAGGTGACGCGCTCGCCCGTCCACAGTTTCTCGATGAGGGTGATGGCCTCCTTGAGGCGCTGGAACCGCTCGGGCGGGTCGGGCCAGTCGAGTCCGAGGGTCACCTCGTTGAGCGCCTCACCGGTGCCGACGCCGAGGATCACCCGGCCGGGGAACATCACCCCGAGCGTTGCGAACGCCTGCGCCACGACGGCGGGGTGATAGCGGAAGGTCGGCGTCAGCACACTCGTGCCCAGCAGTACCCGCGAGGTGCGCGATCCCACGGCCCCGAGCCAGGGCAGCGCCGCCGGGGCGTGTCCGCCCTCGTGCATCCAGGGCTGGAAGTGGTCGGAGATGAAGACCGAGTCGAAACCGACCTCCTCCGCCAGCACGGCGAAGTCGGCGAGTCGATCGGGGGAGAACTGCTCGGCCGAGGCCTTGTAGCCCAGACGCAGGGGAACGGTCATGACTCTCCTCTCGCCCGCGACGCGTCGCGGTGCAGTGGGGCCGGCAGGAACTCCGACCCATCGGTGGAACCCAGCATGGCGCGGAAGGCGTCGACGGTGTCGGGCCACAGCAGGGTGAGCCTTCCCGACCGGGCGTCGACGTACCAGTTGTCGCAGCCCCCGGTGAGCCAGGGGCGGGATGCGGCCGCCGCATCGATGCGGGCGGTGTACGCCGACTCCGCATCCGGACGCAGACGCAGGACGCCGTCGCCGGCCCGGTCCAGGCAGTGGGCCACGTACTCCGCCTGAGCTTCCAGCATCAGCAGGGACGAGTTGTGCCCGAGCGACGCGTTGGGGCCGTTGAGCACGAACAGGTTGGGGAAGCCCGCGACCACGGTCGAGGCGTAGGAGGTCATCCCCTCGCTCCAGTGCTCCGCGAGTGTCTCGCCCTGCTCGCCCGTCACGAGCTCCGCGTACGGCTGCTCGGATGCGGCGAACCCGGTCGCGAGCACGAGCATGTCGGCCCGGTAGCGGGCGCCGGATGCGGCAACGAGCTCGCCGCCGTCCACGCGCGCGAGCGCCGTCGCCTCGAACGCGACCGCATCCGAGGCGACGGCCGGGTAGAACTCGTCCGAGAGCAGCACGCGCTTGCAGCCGAACGCGTAGTCGGGGGTCAGCGCGCGGCGGAGCGCCGGGTCCGCCACCTGTGCTTCCAGGTGGGCGAGGGCGACAGTGCGCGCGGCGCGCGCCGCATCCTCATCACCGGAGCGCGAGGCGAAGCGTTCCTCACCCTCGCGGTACAGCTCGTCGCGCAACCGCGCCAGCTCGTCCGGATGCTGGGCGAACCGGCGCCGGTCGGCGGCGGTGTAGTCCACGTCGCCGCGCGGCACGATCCAGGCCGGCGTGCGCTGGAACAGCACGACCTCGGCGCCCTGTGCGACGAGCGCCGGAACGAGCTGCACGGCGGACGCGCCCGTGCCGACCACGGCGATGCGTCGGCCGGCGAGAGGCGCGGTGTGGTCCCAGCGCGCGGAATGGAACAGGGGGCCCTCGAAGGTCTCGAGTCCCGGGATGTCGGGGATCGACGGTTCCGTCAGCCGCCCGCAGGCGAGCACGAGACGACGGGCGCGCACATCCTCGCCGCGTCCGGTCTCGACGAGCCAGCGCTCGCCGTCCCACGCCGCCGACTGCAGCGGCGTGTCCAGCAGCAGGCGCTCGCCGAGCTGCTCGGCTTCCGCGATGTGCTGCAGGTAGCGGTGGATCTCTTCGCCGCGGGCGAAGAGCCCCGACCAGTCCGGCCACGGGTGGTTCGCGAGCCCGTAGAGGTGAGAGGGCACGTCGCACGCGACGCCCGGGTACGTGTTGTCGCGCCAGGTGCCGCCGACCGAGCTGCCCCGATCGAGCACGGCGAACGATTCCCGTCCCGCCCGACGCAGGGCCGACGCCATCGCGAGGCCGCCGAACCCCGCGCCGACGATCGCGACATCGACCTCGCGCGTCATCGCATCGCCGCCTTGCGCTCGTCCGACGGTTCGCCGTAGACCGTGGTGCGCTGGCGCAGCGGGCGGAAGAGCCGACGGGCGATCCGCGCCGCATCCGGGAGGGCAAGCTCGTTGCCCGACTCGATGCCGGCCTCGGGGCGCACGCGACCGTCGAGCAGCGTGCCGCCGAGGTCGTCGCCGCCCGCCTGCAGGAGCACGGCGCTCGTCTCGAGTCCGTGCCGGGTCCACGGGATCTGGATGTGGGGGATGCTGCCCGAGAAGAACAGGCGCGACACCGCCGCCATCGCGCGGTGCTCGTCGAGCGACGAGCGTCCCTCGACCAGGCCGATGCCACCCGCGGAGCCGGGGAGGGGGATCGGGACGAACTCCGTGAACCCCCGCGTCTCGGACTGGATGCGCCGGAGCGTGCCGAGGTGCGCGATGCGCTCCGCCGCGGTCTCGACATGGCCGTAGAACAGCACGCTCGTCGAGCGGAACCCGGCGCGGTGGGCGGCCGTGATGGTCTCGATCCAGCGGTCGATCTCGAGATCGCCGGGAGCGATGAGGCCGCGGATGCGCTCCGAGAGCACCTTCACTCCGGTGCCCGGAACGGTGTCGACGCCCGCATCCCGCATCGCGGCGAACGCCTCGTCGAGCGTGAGGCCGCTCCGGGTGGCGAGGTCGTGCACGTCCTGCGGACGGTAGGCGTGCAGGTGGATGTCGGACGCGGCGGCGCGCGCGGCCCGGACGATGTCGAGGTACGCCTCCGGCGCCTCTTGCCGCGCGATCAAGCCCTGGATGCACAGCTCCGTCGCACCGAGGTCCCACGCGTCCGCGGCGATCGCCGCCGCATCCGCGAGATCGAACTGGTCGGGTGTCTGCGCGCCCGCCGCGCGGAAACCGGTCGAGGTGAGATTGCGGTTGACGGCGATCGTGATCGCCTCGCCCACCGTGTAGCGGCGTACGTCGTCGGCGATGTGCGCGAGGTCGTCCAGGGCGGTGCCCGTCGCCTCGAGTAGGCGCAGCCACTCGGCGTCGTCGAGCGCGAGCGGATCGGCCGCCGCCCGCTCCGCCAGCCCCCGCACGGTGCTCGCGCGCGCATCCCCGCCCGCATTCCTCTGAACATGAGGCGCGGTGCGGGCGAGGTGGGTAACGGGGTCGGAGAGGGCAGCGACCGGGGCGTGCATCGCGGGGTCGAGCCACGTGCCGGGGTCGGCGAGGTACTCGGGGTGAGCGGTGAGGCGCTCACGCAACTCGTAGCCGAGGGATGCGGTCGCCGCCGCAAGATCGTCGACGTGCGGCCACGGGCGCTCGGGGTTCACATGGTCCGCGGTCAGCGGCGAAACCCCGCCCCAGTCGTCGATCCCTGCTCCGACGAGCAGAGCGAACTCGGTCGGATCCGACAGGTTCGGCGGAACCTGGATCCGCATCCGCGCGCCCATCACGATCCGCGCCGCGGCGACGACCGTCGCATACTCGAGCAGATCGGCATCCGGGGCGTCCTGCATCGCGGTGCGCGGCTTGGCGCGGAAGTTCTGCACGATCACTTCCTGGATGTGGCCGTGCCGCTCCTCGGCGTCGCGCAGCGCGTTGAGCGACTCCGCCCGGTCGAGCGGCGTCTCGCCGATGCCCACCAGGATGCCGGTGGTGAAGGGGATGCGCGCAGCCCCCGCATCCTCGATCACCCGCAACCGGAGCGCGGGATCCTTGTCGGGGGACCCGAAGTGCGGCTGGCCCGGCGTCTCGAACAGGGCGCGAGAGGTCGTCTCGAGCATCATCCCCATCGACGGGGCGACCGGGCGGAGCTGTTCGAGCTCGTGCGCGTGCATGACCCCGGGGTTCAGGTGTGCGAGCAGGCCGGTCTCGGCCGTCACGAGGCGGGCGATCGCCGCGACGTAGTCGAGCGTCGACGCGTACCCGTGCTGGTCGAGCCAGGCGCGCGCCTCGGGCCAGCGATCCTCCGGACGGTCGCCGAGGGTCAGCAGCACCTCCTTGCATCCGAGCGCCGCGCCCTGGCGCACCACCTGCAGCACCTGCTCGGGTGACATGTAGGCGGGTTTGTTCTTCTTCAGCAGCTGGCCCGGGGTGTCGACGAAGATGCAGTAGTGGCACCTGTCGCGGCAGAGCGTCGTCAGGGGCACGAAGACCTTGCGCGAGTACGTGATGACGCCGGGGCGCCCGGCGAGAGCGAGACCCTCGTCGCGCAGCGCGGATGCGGCGGCGAACAGGAGATCGCGGTCGGCTCCGTCGGCGGTGACGAGGGCGAGAACCTCGTTCACGCTCAGCCGTGCGCCCGCTCGGGCGCGGTCGATCACGTGGGCGACGAGCACGGGAGCCGTCTCGGGCCCCACATCTGACCGGAGGTCGGTACGAGGCGTGGGCACCGGTCCAGTCTTCCACCGCCGTGCGCGGTCGGGGTCGCACGAAGCTGGCGGATCGTTGTCCGTCTGTGAGCAAATTCGCTGCCGCGGCTGAAGCGTCGCTGGCAGACTTGGACCATGGTGACGCTCATGCTCGACTCGGGACACCTCGAGATCGTGCTGTCGGGCGCCGAGAAGGCGCTGGCATTCCGTAAGCGGAATGTGACGCTCGATCGTGCCGCGATCTCGCGGGTGCAGCTGACCGACGACCCCTGGACATGGCTGCGGGGCGTCCGCTCACCCGGCACATTCATCCCCGCGACGCTCGCCATCGGAACGTGGCGTTACGCCGGCGGCAAGGACTTCGCCGTCATCCGCAAGAACCGCCCCGGCGTGGTCATCGACCTCGAGGGCGACGCAGAGTTCCAGCGCCTCGTGCTCGGCACCCGGCACGGCGAGGCCCTCGTGCGGGCGCTGCGCGTCGACGCGGGCGACGACCCGACCGACGTCGTCGAGCTCGCCTCGAGCTGAGCAGGGTCCCGCGGAGCCGGGAGTCAGCCGACATCGCGGCGCCCGGCCCACCGCATCCGCCGAGCGAGCATCTGTTCGCCGAGCGAGCATTCAATGAGGTACTCGCTCGATGATCGGATGCTCGCTCGGAGGAAGCGCGGGCCGCCCCGCCGGAGGTGGGTCAGCCGACGTCGCGGCGCCAGCTGGCGAAGTATCCGAGCACCGTGAGCAGCAGGCCGTACGCGAGCAGCACGAGGCCGCCGACCCACCACTCGAGCGGCGCGCCCGCATCCCCTCCCGCGCTGGCCGAGAACAGACTTGCGCCGACGAGGGTGTCGCTCGCGGCTCCCGGCAGGAACCGGGCCGCGTCGCTCAGACCGGAGACGAAGGCACCGCCGAAGCGCAGCAGGGGCTCGATGAACTGCGTGAAGGCGAGCACGATGACGACCGCCGCGACCTGGTTGCGCACCACGAGACCCACGCCGATGCCGACCACGACCCACAGCACGAAGGCGATCACGATGCGTCCCAGCATCGCCCACGTGTCCGAGGAGTCGAGGCCCGTGCGTTGCCCGAATCCGGCGAGGACGCCGGCGGCGGGGCCGACCGTGACGATCAGCGCCAGCGCGGCGTAGACCAGGCCCATGACGGCCCCGGCCAGGACCTTCGCCGTGAGCACCCGCCCGCGCTTCGGAGTCGTGAGGAACGTCGGGGTGAGCGTGTTGTGGCGGAACTCACCGGTGACCAGCAGCGTGCCGATCAGCAGCGGGAACACGTAGCCGACGGATGCGGCGAGGCTGTAGATCAGGGCGCTGACGTCGCCCGGTACGCCCGTCGCCGTGAGGCCGCCGCCGCTCGAGGGAAGGGCGCCGCTCGCGGCCAGCGCGAACACCACGGACAGGCCGGCCGCGGTGAACCCGACGTATCCGGCGAGGACGATGCCGAGGATCCACCAGATCGAGGTGGTGAACTGCTTGGTCAGCTCGGAGCGGGTGACGTTCACGAGGCTCATGCCCGGCCCCCTTCCTCGCGGTCGTCGGCTTCGGGATGCGGCTCGGCCTCATCCGTCGGCTCGGTGATCTGAATGGCCTCGGTCGGTGCGGGATCTGCGTCGGAGGTCTCGCCTTCCGCCGGCTCGGAGTCGGATGCGGGAGCCTCTCCGCTCTCAGCGGCGGGCGCGAGATCGTCGGCGGCAGCACCCTGCTGCTCGTCCGGCGCCGCGGTCTCCTCGACCGGTGCGGTGTGATCGGCGGGGGCAACCTCGGAGGCGCCCGCAGCATCCTCCCGAGCGGCCTCGGCGGCGCCCTCGGGAACGGGCGTGTCCAGCGGCACCTCCACATCGGGCGCCTCGGTGATCTCCGACGTCTCCGGGGCGGGGTCGTTCTCGGGTGCGAGCGGGGCGTCCTCGTCGACCGCGGGGATGGCCGCGGTCTCGCCCACCGGCGGGTGCACGCGCGTGCCGTCGACCAGCGCGAGGAAGATCTCCTCGAGCTCGGGGCCGCGGCGCTGCAGGCCCGACAGAGCGATGCCGGATGCGGCGGCGAGCGCACCCACCTCGACGGGCTCCGCTCCGCGAACCGTGAGTCCCGAACGCAGCACCTCGAACGAGTGTCCCGCCGCGGTGAGCGCGGCCTCGAGGGCAGCGCGATCGGGGGCATCGACGACCGTCGCGTACTCGTCGGGGTCGGCGAGGTCTTCGATGCCGCCGTCGAACACGAGTCGTCCGCGGGCGAGGATGAGCAGGCGATCCGCGGTCTGCTGGATCTCCATGAGCAGGTGCGAGGAGACGAGCACCGTGCGGCCTTCGTCGGCGAAGGCGCGCAGCAGCATCCGCATCCACTTGATGCCCTCGGGGTCGAGGCCGTTGGAGGGCTCGTCGAGCACGAGGACGCCCGGGTCGCCGAGGAGCGCGGTGGCCAGGCCCAGTCGCTGCCGCATCCCGAGGGAGTAGCCGCCGACCTTGCGTCCGGCGGCGTCCGAGAGACCGACGAGGGCGAGCGTCTCATCGATACGGCCGGTCGGCAGCCCCGCCGCCTGCGCGTAGACCTTCAGGTGGTTGGCGCCGCTGCGACCTGGGTGGAAGCTCGACGCCTCGAGGGCGGCGCCGACGGTGCGCAGCGGATCGCGCAGTTCGCTGTAGTGCGATCCGCCGATCGTCGTCGTGCCCGAGGTGGGCCGGACGAGCCCCAGCAGCATGCGCAGTGAGGTCGTCTTACCGGCGCCGTTCGGGCCGAGGAAGCCGGTCACGAGGCCGGGCTCGATACGCGCGCTCAATCGGGAGACGGCATCGATCGTGCCGAATCTCTTGGTGACCTCGGAGAACTCCAGGATCTGGCCGTCGGGCATGGGAACCTCCGTCAAGGTCAGAACGTTTCTCCATTCTGGCGGAAATCCGCGGAAAATCGGGGATCGACTCTCACCGATCCCGTGCGGGTGCTCCGGCGGCGCTAACGTGGCGGGCATGAGCGGTGCGGATGCGACGGTGCTGGTGCGGTCGGATCAGGGGGTGGGGCGGCTGACGCTCAACCGTCCGCGCGCGCTCAACGCCGTCGACATCGATATGGTGCGCCGGCTCGCCGGGGCCCTGGATGCGTGGGAGCACGACGCCGATGTCGAGGTCGTGCTGCTCGACGGTGCGGGCGATCGCGGCTTCTGCGCGGGCGGCGACGTACGTCTCCTGCGTGAGCAGGCGATGAGCTCCGACGCGGAGCGCACCGCCGACTTCTTCCTCGCGGAGTACGCGCTGAACGCCCGCCTCGCCGAGTATCCGAAGCCGGTCGTGACGATCGCCGACGGGATCACCATGGGCGGCGGCGTGGGGCTCGCCTCGCACGCCGGGCACCGCGTGGTCACCGAGCGCTCGCAGCTGGCGATGCCCGAGACCCGCATCGGCTTCACGCCGGATGTCGGGGGCACGTGGCTGCTCGCGCATGCGCCCGGGCGCATCGGCGAGTACCTCGCGCTGACCGGCGGCACGATGGATGCGGCCGACGCGATCTACGCCGGCTTCGCCGACCACCTCGTTCCCTCGGACCGCATCGACGCCTTCCGTGACGCACTCGAGACCCGCGCGGATCCGCAGGGGCCTGCGGAGCTCGTGCTCCTGTTCGACGAGACGCCCGACACCTCGCGCCTCGAGACGGCGAGAGCGTGGATCGACGACGCGTTCGCCGCCGATTCGGTCAGCGAGATCCTCGCGCGGCTGCGCGCGCATCCCGAGCCGGATGCGGTCGCCGCCGCCGAACTGATCGCCGCGCTCTCGCCCACCGCGCTGACCGTGACGCTCGAGGCCGTGCGTCGCGCGCGGCGCAGGCGGTCGCTGCGCGAGGTGCTGGAGCAGGAGTACGGGCTCGTGATGTGGTTCGCCCTCACCCAGCCCGACCTCGTCGAGGGCATCCGCGCGCAGCTCGTGGACAAGGACCGGTCCCCGCGCTGGCATCCCGCCGCGCTCGACGAGCTCGACCCCGCGATCGTCGATCAGGCCTTCGCCTTCCGGCCCCCACGAACGCTCTGGGGCTGATCGTGGCCGCGGGGGAGAAGAGGAAGCGCCGGACCTACTCGATCGGCGTCGCGCTCGACGGCTTCTTCTTCGTCTTCGCCGGCCTCGCCTCGATCTGGCTCGCCTACCTGAGCTTCACCGAGACCTTCCGCGTCGGATGGTGGGGCATCCCGCTCGCCATCGCGTTCTGGGTCCTGCTGGCGTACCTCGTGCTGCCCCGGCTGCACCGCATCCTGACGATGATCTACGTGCCCGACTACTTCATCGGTCGCACACGCACGAGCGACGGACTCCTCGGCGACCCCGTCAACCTCGCGTTCATGGGCAGCGCCGAGCAGATCGAGGATGTGCTGCGCCGCGCGGGCTGGACGAAGGCCGACCCCGTGACCCTCGCCTCCTCGTGGCGCATCATCACGTCGACCCTCACCAGACACAGCTACGACGAGGCCCCCGTCAGCCCGCTGTTCCTGTTCTCCAGGCAGCAGGACTTCGCCTACCAGCAGGAGGTGGACGGCAACCCCGCGCAGCGTCACCACGTGCGCTTCTGGCGCTGCCCCGACGACTGGCTGCTGCCGGGCGGGCGCCGGGTGGAATGGCTGGCCGCCGGCACCTTCGACACCGCCGTCGGGCTGTCGCTGTTCACCCTCCAGGTGACCCACCGGATCGACGCCGACACCGACATCGAGCGCGACCACATCGTGCAGACCGTGACCGCGGCGGAGCCGCGGGTGCGCGTCGATGTGATCGCAGACTTCTCCACCGGCTATCACGCCCGCAACGGCGGCGGCGACAGCATCCGCACCGACGGAGATCTGCCGATCGTGGACGTGCGGGGGGTGACGGTGTGAGCGAGAAGGTCCCCCGCAAGCGCACGGCGTTCGAGTCGCCGGCGCGCCTCGCGCGTCCGCTCACCCACGACCCGAACATGCCGCGGCCCGCGGCGACCGTCGCCGGCGGACTCCTCGTCCTCCTGCGCGTGCTGGCGGGAGTGATCTGGCTGCTGTCGATCACGTTCGAGTGGCGTCACATCGTGCACGACGCATCGGTCGTGATCGACGGGGTTCCCCTCAGCGAGGAGGAGCGGGCCCTCGGGCTGGGGTTCGTCTGGCTCGTGGGCGGCGCCGTCCTGCTGTTCGACGCCGTCATGGCGATCTTCGTCCTGCGCGGCGGCAACCGTTCGCGGGTCACCGTGCTCTTCTTCTCTGTGCTGTCGATCAGCTTCGCCTTCTCGGCCTGGTGGGTGCAGGGCCAGGACATCCGCATCAGCAGCACCCTGTTGAACCTCGGCCTCGACATCCTGGTGCTCCTCGCCCTGTCCAGTCGCAAGGCCGCCGCCTACGCGCGACGAAACGAACGACGCTGAGCTCACGGCGCCCGAACAGGCGCGGGCCGGTAGCCTGGACGCTGCCGTGCGGCAGGTGAAAGCGAGGCGGCGTGTTCGACAGTCCCCTCTCCGCATCCGCGTACGACATCCTCCAGGTCGCAGCCGATGCCGACGACGAGACCCTGCGGCGTGCGTTCCGGGTGCGCCTGCGCGAGACGCATCCCGACACCGGCGGCGACGCGGTGCGCTTCGTCGAGGTGCAGCGCGCGTGGGAACTCGTGGGCACGCCCGAGGCGCGAGCGGCCTACGACCGCGGCCGGGGCGCGGTGAGCGCTGCGCCCGAGGCGGAAGGTGCATGGACGCCGCCGCGAGCACGGCAGGACACGCGTCCGCGCGCACGATCCGCCGGCCAGCCTGGTGGATGGCGGCGCGAACGGTATCTCACGCTCATCCGCGAGTGGGTGGGGCGCGGTGCCGAGGTGCCCGATCCCTACGACGCGCAGCTGGTGCGCTCGGCGCCGCGCGAGATCCGGCGCCTCCTGGCCGACGCGCTCGCCGAGGAGGCGACCGCCCGCATCGTCGCCGACCTCGGCATGGGCTACAGCGTCTGGCACGACGTCGCCGCATCCGGTCGTAGCGGAGACCTCGACGAGAAGCTCGACCACATCGTGCTCGGTCCGAGCGGTCTGTACGGGGTGCTCTCGGAGGACTTCGGCGGCCCGGTCGGTTTCCGTCGCGGCGAGATCATCGGCCCCGCCGTCGTCGGCGCCCCCGTCAGCGATCTGCTGTCGCGGATGCGGGTCGTCGCCCGAGCGGCACGGGTGCGCTTCAGCGGCGCGATCGTCGTGCTGCCCGACAACGACCTCGCCCAGCAGATCACCGAGCTCGGCACCGTGCGCGGTACGCCCGTCGTGGTCGCCGGGCGCTCGGCGCTGGCCACCGTGCTGCGGCGTGGTGTGACGGGCGCGCGCGACATCGGGGGCAACGAGGTGTTCGACGTGCGTACGCGCCTGGACGCCACGGTGCGCTTCGTCTGATCGCACGGTCGCGGGCCGGATGCGGCGAGCCACCCGCCGCTAGCGTGGAGGCATGGATCCGATCGCCGCGACGTTCCTCATCCTGGGGTTGGCAGTGCTCGCGTTCCTCTCGGGCCGCATACCCCTCGAGGTCGTGGCGATCGGCGTCGCCCTCGCCCTGTGGGCGACCGGCGTGCTCACCCTTCCCGAAGCGCTCGCCGGGTTCGGCGATCCCACGGTGCTGTTCATCGCCAGCCTGTTCGTCGTGGCCAGCGCGCTCGAGCGCAGCGGCATCACCCGCTGGCTCGGAGGCCTGATCGTCGCTCGCGCCGGCCAGCGTCGAGGCCCGGTCATCGGCGCACTCGGCGCACTCGTGGCCGTGCTGACCGCCTTCCTCAGCATCAACGGCGCGGTCGCCGCCCTCGTCCCCGTCGCCGCAGTGATCGCCCGACGTGCCCGCATTCCCGCGTCGAAAGTGATGATCCCGCTGGCCTTCCTCGCATCGGCTGCGTCGCTGCTCACCCTCACCGGGACGCCGGTGAACGTCGTCGTCTCAGAGCTCGCCGAGGCCGAGGCCGGCCGAGGGTTCGGCTTCGCGGAGTTCGCGCTCGTCGGGCTGCCGCTGCTGGCAGCCGCCCTCACCATCATCATCCTGTTCGGAGACCGTCTGCTGCCCTCCCTGCCCGATGCTGCCGCGCATGCCGCGCCCGGGCCGCGCGAGGCGGAGACGTTGTCGCTGGTACCGGAGGCCGTCCGCACCGGCGCCGTTCGGACGGTGCCGACCGGGATGCGGCGGGGAGCCCGACGTACCCTCGTGATCACCGCCATCATGGTCGTGCTCCTGGCGACGGGACTCACGCCGCCCGCGGTTGCGGGCCTCGTGGCGGCCGGTGCCCTCGTGCTCACCCGCGTCGTGACGCTTCCCGCCCTGTATCAGGACATCTCGTGGACGACGCTGGTGCTCATCGCAGGCATGATCCCGCTCTCGGCCGCGTTCTTGCAGACCGGCGCCGCGGAGGTCGTGGCCGACGGGGTTCTCCGCGTCGTCGGCTCGGCGGATCCGCACCTCGCGCTGCTCGCGGTCTGCGTCGTCACCGTCGTGCTCGGTCAGTTCATCTCGAACGTCGCGACGGTGCTGATCGTCGCGCCCGTCGCCACCACGATCGCGGTGGACCTCGGGGTCAGTCCCCTCGCCTTCCTCATGGCGTTGACCGTCGCCGGAGCGGCGTCCTTCCTGACACCCGTCGCGACGCCGGCCAACCTGATGGTGCTGTCCCCTGGCGGGTACCGGTTCGGCGACTACTGGCGTCTCGGGCTCCCGCTCGCCCTGCTGTTCCTCGCGGCGGCCGTGCTGTACGTGCCGCTCATCTGGCGGTTCTGAGCCGGCGCCTATCCGGCTCTGGCAGGCTGAGGCGGTGATCACCGATGCCGCGCGCGCGTTCCTGGCCGAGTACCACCTGGCAACCCTGTCGACGCTGGACCGGCAGGGCCGCATCCACTCGGTGCCGGTCGGCATCACGTACGAGGACGGCATCGTGCGGGTGATCGGTTCCCGCGGCACGCAGAAGTTCCTCAACGTCGAGCGCACCGGACGCGCCAGCGTCAACACCGTCGACGGCCGCCGCTGGCTCAGCTTCGAGGGTCCGGCGCGCGTCGTCGAGGATGCGGATGCGGTCGCCCACGCCGTCGAGCTCTACACACGCCGCTACCGCGAGCCCCGTCCGAACCCCGATCGCGTCGCGCTCGAGATCACCGTCGAGCGCGTGCTCGGATCCCCCGACTTCCGCGCCTGAGAGCGGGCTCCCGCGGGGCTCAGACCAGACCGAACAGCTCGAGCGGGTGCGTCAGCCGCCACCAGGGACTCGGGCCGTCCAGTTCGCCGTCGAGCACGACGTCCACCGTCGACGCGTTCTTGGGGCCGGTCGCGACGAGCGAGCCGACCACGTCGCCCCGCTCGCGCGCGTCGCCGAGATCGAACGAGGTCGCCAGCGACGCGGCAGAGCCGTTCCACAGCACCACGTCGGCGTCGGCCGCGGTCACGATCGGAACCGTCGCGCCCCACCTCGTCTCCACCCGTCCGACGGTCGTGCCGGCCGCGACCGAGGGCGTGAGCTGCAGTTCCTGCTCGACCTGGGCGAAGAGGGCGCGCGTCGCCGCATCCCGCGTCTCGACGTCGGGCTGGCCGAGCGTCGCGGCGTAGATGCGGACCGTGGTGTCGCCGATCGTGACGTCTTTGGCGGCGAGGAGATTGTAGGAGTCGAGCGTGCCGGTCTTGAGGCCGACGACGCCGGGATCCGCGAGCAGATTGTTCGTGTTCTCGACGAGACCCGCCCCGGGAAGCTCGACGGAGGGGGTGCGCACGATCTCGGCGATGACGGGGTCGGCGAGCGCGCGCTTGGCGACCTCCAGCAGAGCTGCAGGGGTGGCGGCGTTCTCGGCCTCGATGCCGGCGGGGCCGGCGATCGTGATGCCGGTCAGTCCGTGCGCTGCGAGCCAGTCGTTGGCCGCCCGCGCGTAGACCGCGTTGTTGGGCCAGATGGTGTCGGCGAGGCGGTCCGCATAGTTGTTCGCGGATCCCATGAGCATGCCCTGCAGCATCTGGTACTCCGTCAGCGTGCCGCCCACCGGAACGTCGAGCGCCGATTCGCCGTTGCGGCGGTACGACCAGTACTCGCGTTCGTCGGCAGCGCTGAACGCGAACTCCCGGCCCTGTTCGCCTGCTGCGAGAGGCATCTGGTCGAGCACCACCATCGCGGTCACGACCTTTGTGATGCTGGCGATCGAGCGGGCATCGGGGCTGGAGGCGATCGGGGAACCCACGCCGTCGACGACGACGGCCGCGCTGCCGGCACCCGGCCACGCTCCGACGGCCGCGGCCGACGGGGTGGCCTCGAGGGCCGACGCCTGCACGGTCGGGGCGACGGCGTACAGCGGCCACAGCAGTGTGGTGCCGCAATACGCCGCGACGACCGCGACGATCAGTGCGATCGGAACCAGGACCCCGGGACGCCACGGCGTCCGGCGGGGGGCGCGGGCGAGAAGGTCCGCGGCGACGGGGGTGAACGATGCTGCGCCCGCGGCTTCGAGTTGTGGAGTCGTCCCCGACGCCCGTGCGACCGCGGTCTCGTCGACCCAGTTCAGCGCCGTGGTCACGGGAGGCACGACGACCGGCACGGATGCCGCCGCATCCTGGGCCGGGGAGAAGGAGTGCTCCGTGGCGGCGTCCTCCGGCGTGCCGTTGAAGCTCGCGGCGGCGATCATCGCGGGAGTGGATGCGGCGTCGACCGGCGCGCGCGGCACCTCGATCTCGAGGTCGTGGGGCGGCAGAGGAGCCTCGTCGACGGACGGCTCGGCGTCTCCGCCGCGGCGCAGCGAACGCCGAGTGGGCGGGGTCGGGCCAGTCACGGTCACCCGCCTACGGTAGCGCGAGCAGCGGGTCTATACTCGGCACGTCAACCACGGGAGTCCGGTGAGCCGGGCTGAGAGGAAGCGGATCCACGCTTCGACCGTCGAACCTGATCCGGATCATGCCGGCGCAGGAAGGAGCATCAATGCATACGTCCACGTCCACATCCGCTCGTCCTTCCCTCACCTCCCGGTGGCGGTGGCGGGTCGTCGACATCGTCGTCGCCAGCGTGATCGGCGTCGCGGCCGGCGTCATCTTCTGGGTCTGGGGTCAGGCCTGGACGCCGCTGAGCACGGCGCTCGCGTTCTTGCCGGGGCTCGAGGGTCTGCTCGCCGGAGGATGGCTGTTCGCGGGTGTCCTCACCGGGCTCATCATCCGCAAGCCGGGCGCCGCGCTGTACGGCGAGATCGTCGCGGCGGTCGTCTCGATGGCACTCGGCACGCAGTGGGGCTTCACCACCTTCATCTGGGGAGTGGTGCAGGGGGTGGGAGCCGAACTCGGCTTCGCGCTGTTCGCCTACGCGAACTACCGTCTCTGGGTCGCTCTCGTTTCGGGTGCGCTCACGGGACTGGCCGTGGCGCTGCTCGACACCAACTTCTCCTCCATCGCCGCGTACGACGCGGGCCCCCGCGCGATCTACTTCGTCTCGGCGATCGTCTCGGGCATCCTCATCGCGGGGCTCGTCTCGTGGCTCATCGCCCGCGCGCTCGCTGCCACGGGAGCGCTCGACCGGTTCGCCTCCGGACGGCAGGCGCGCATCGTCGAAGCCGCCGACGCGGCGTGACTCCCGGCGCGCGGGTCATCGCCCGCGGGTGGGGGTGGCGGCACGCGGGCCGCAGACGCTGGGCCGTCGCCGACATCGATCTCACGATCGAGCCCGGCGAGCGGGTGCTGCTGCTGGGCGCGAGCGGCGCGGGCAAGTCGACGCTGCTGCGCGCCTTCGCCGGTGTGCTGGGCGGCGACGAGGACGGCGAGGCGACCGGGGAGCTGAGCGTCGACGGTGCGCACCCCGCATTCGTCCGCGGGGTCGCGGGCATGGTGCTGCAGGATCCCGACGCCCAGGTGATCCTCGCTCGCGTCGGCGACGATGTCGCGTTCGGATGCGAGAACCTCGGCGTGCCGGCCGACGAGATCTGGCCACGAGTCGGTGAAGCGCTGGATGCCGTGGGGCTGCCGGTGCCGCTCGACCACCCCACGTCCGCGCTGTCGGGCGGGCAGAAGCAGCGGCTCGCGCTGGCCGGTGCGCTGGCCATGCGCCCGAAGCTCCTGTTGCTCGACGAGCCGACGGCCAACCTCGATCCCGACGGCGCTCGTCAGGTGCGGGATGCGGTCGCCGCCGTCGCGACTCGCACCGGGGCGACGCTCGTCGTGGTCGAGCACCGCGTCGACCTGTGGGCCGATCTCGTCGAGCGCGTCGTCGTGCTCGCGCCCGACGGCGGGGTGCTGGCGGACGGCTCGCCCGCCGACGTCTTCGCCACGGCGGCCGATGCCCTGACGCAGGCGGGCGTGTGGGTGCCGGGAGTCCCCGTGCGGATCACGCCGCGCCCGCGCGCCGGAGAATCCCCCCCGCTCGTGGTCGGCGCCGGTCTCGCGGTCGGGCGCCGTCGGATCGGCCGCCGCGAGGCGCTCGCCGCCGCATCCGGGATCGACGTGCAGCTGAACGCGGGGCGGGCGCTTGCGATCACGGGAGCCAACGGCGCCGGCAAGTCCACGCTCGCGCTCACCCTCGCCGGGCTGCTGCCGCCGATCGCAGGCGAGGTGCGGGCGGCGGATGCGTTGGCCGCCGGCGTCGGATCCGATCCGTCTCGGTGGCGCGCAGCCCAGCTGCTCACGCGCATCGGCACCGTCTTCCAGGAGCCGGAGCACCAGCTGCTCACCGCTCGCGTGCGCGACGAGCTCGCCGTCGGTCCTCGTGCGCTGGGGCTCTCGGAGGCGGAGGTGGCCGCGCGCGTCGATCCGCTGCTCGAGCGCCTGCGTCTGGGGCGTCTCGCCGAGGTGAACCCCTTCACTCTCTCGGGCGGAGAGAAGCGCCGGTTGACCGTCGCCGCGGTCCTTGCGACTGCGCCGCGGGTCATCCTGCTCGACGAGCCGACCTACGGGCAGGACGCGCGCACCTGGCGAGAGCTCGCGGATCTGATCGACGAGCTTCGCGCCGACGGCACCGCGATCGGCGTCGTCTCGCACGATCCCGCCCTCGTCGCGGCGCTCGCCGACGACGAGCTGCGGCTGGGTCGGGCCTCATGAGCCTGTTCGCGATCGACGCCTCGGCGAGCCCTCTGGGGCGGATCAACCCGGTCACCAAGCTCATCGCGACTCTCGTGGTCTCGGTCACGCTCCTGCTCTCGATCGACCCGGTCTCGGCGGCCGTGACGCTCGCGGCCACTCTCGTGCTGCTGGCGTTCTCGCGGCTGCGGGCGCGCGAGCTGTGGCTGCGCGTGTGGCCGATCGGAGTCGCAGCCCTCATCGGCGGCGCGGCGACGGTGCTGTACGGCCGGCCCTCCGGCGCGGTGTTCTTCGAGTGGGGGCTCGTGCGCGTCAGCGAGGGATCGCTCTCGCTCGCCGCCGCCATCGTGCTGCGTGTGCTGGCGATCGCACTGCCGTCGGTCGTCCTGTTCATCACGACCGACCCGACAGACCTCGCCGACGGTCTCGCCCAGCTGCTGCGCCTGCCCGCCCGCTTCGTGCTCGGTGCGCTCGCGGGCCTGCGTCTGGTGGGACTGCTGGTCGACGACTGGCGTGAGCTCGCCCTGGCGCGCCGCGCACGCGGGGTGGCCGACCGCGGCCGCATCCGTCGATTCCTCGGTCAGGCGTTCGCCCTGTTCGTGCTGTCCATCCGTCGCGGCACGAAGCTCGCGACGGCGATGGAGGCCCGCGGCTTCGGATCCGACGCCCCGCGCACCTGGGCCCGGCCCTCGCGGCTCGGCTGGCGCGATGCCGTGCTGCTCGCCCTCGCGGCGGTGATCGCCGCCGCATCCGTGACCGCCGCGGTGCTCGCCGGCACCTGGACCCTCGTCTTCGCCCTCTGACGCGTCCAGGGCACCGCCCGCTGTTCGCCTCGCACCGCCCGCTGTTCCCCTGTCTGAAATCGAGCCGTAGGCGTCGATTTCAGACAGGGGAACAAGAAGCCCGCGTGCTCGCCTGTCACAGATCGAGCGCAGCGCGTCGATCTGTGACAGGCGAGCGGGGTGGGTCGCGACCAACGGGGGGCAGGCGAGCGGGGGCAGGGGGACGCGGGGTGGGTCGCGAGGGGGAGCGTGACGGTGGGACCCGGTGCCGCGTAGGGTGGAACCCGATACCGACGTACGAAGGAGAACGTATGGATGTCGCGGGTGCATCCGCGCTGGTCACGGGCGGCGCGAGCGGACTCGGCTGGGCCACGGCGCAGCGACTCGCCGCCGACGGGGCGCACGTCGTCCTCGTCGACCTGGCGTCCTCGGCGGGCGCGGAACGCGCGGCCGAGCTGGGCGGCACGTTCGCCGCGGCCGACGTCACCAGCCCCGAGCAGATCGCGGATGCGGTCGCCGCCGCATCCGCCGCCGCGCCGTTGCGCGTGGTCGTCAACTGCGCCGGCATCGCCCCGCCGGCCAAGGTGCTGGATCGTGAGGGCGCCCCGACGCCTCTCGCCGACTTCGAGAAGCTCGTGCGCGTGAACCTCGTCGGCACCTATAACGTCATCGCCCAGTCGTCTGCCGCCATCGCCCGCACCGAACCGACGGCGGGCGGCGACCGGGGCGTCATCGTGAACACGGCGTCGGTCGCCGCGTTCGACGGCCAGATCGGGCAGCCCGCATACTCCGCGTCCAAGGGCGGGGTGCATGCGATGACCCTCCCGATCGCGCGTGAGCTCGCGCGCCACGCGATCCGCGTCGTCACGATCGCGCCGGGCATCATGGAGACGCCGATGCTCGCGGGTCTGCCGCAGCCGGCGCAGGACTCGCTCGGCCAACAGGTGCCGTACCCGGCCCGCCTCGGGCACCCGGACGAATACGCCGGCCTCGTGGCCGAGATCGTGCGCAACGGGTACCTCAACGGCGAGACGATCCGTCTCGACGGCGCGATTCGGATGGCTCCGCGATGAGCGCCGACTCGATCCTGGTCGAGGTCGCCGACGGCCTCGCCCGCGTGACGCTGAATCGTCCCGATCGACTGAACGCGATGGACTTCGCGATGGGCGAGCGCTGGCGGGATGCGGCCCGGCAGGTCACCTCGGACTCCGCGGTCGGCGCCGTGCTGCTGGATGCGGCGGGTCCGGCCTTCTGCGCCGGAGGCGACGTGATCTCCATGACCTCCGGCGCCGACGGCAGCGATGTCACGGCCGCCGCGCACGTGATCCACGAGGGCATCCGCGCATTCACCGAGTCCCACGTGCCCATCGTCGCCGCCGTGCAGGGAGCGGTCGCCGGGGGCGGGTTGGGCCTCATGCTCACGGCGGACTACATCGTCGCCGCCGAGGGGGCGAAGTTCGTCAGCCGCTACGCCAACATCGGCCTCACACCGGACCTCGGCGTCTCGACCCTCCTGGCCGCCGCCATCGGCCCGCGCCGGGCGCTCCAGCTGCTGCTGCAGGACCGCACGCTGGCGGCGCCCGAGGCGCTCGAATGGGGACTCGTCGCCGAGGTGGTCGCCGATCCCGCATCCCGCGCTCTCGAGATCGCGCGGTTCTGGCTCGAGGGCGCGACGGGTGCGTTCGGTCAGGCGAAGCGACTCGTCCGCTCGGGCGCCGACCGCTCGTTCGCCGAGAACCTCGACGACGAGGCGCGCACGATCGGCGCCGCCTTCGACACCCCCGACGCGAAGGCCCGCATCCAGGCCTTCGCCGCCGCATCCGCCCGCCGCGGGTGAACCCGACGCTCCCGACGCACCAAGGAGATCCCATGACCGAGCAGAAGCCGCTCGCCGGCAAGACCATCCTCATGTCCGGCGGCAGTCGCGGCATCGGCCTCGCGATCGCGCTGCGCGCGGCGCGCGACGGCGCGAACATCGCCCTGCTGGCCAAGACCGACACCCCGCATCCGAAGCTCGAGGGCACGGTGCACACCGCCGCGGCGGCGATCGAGGAGGCCGGCGGGCACGCGTTGCCGCTGGTGGGCGACGTTCGCAACGAGGACGACATCACACAGGCCGTGCTGACCGCCCACGGCGAGTTCGGCGGCATCGACGTCGTCGTCAACAACGCCTCGGTCATCGACCTGTCGGGCTCTCTCGAGCTCGCGACGAAGAAGTACGACCTCATGCAGGACGTCAACGTGCGGGGCACCTTCCTGCTCTCCCGCGCCGCGGTGCCGATGCTGAAGGATGCGGCGAACCCGCACATCCTGTCGCTGTCGCCGCCGCTGAACCTGTCGCCGAGGTGGCTGGGTGCCCACACGGGGTACACGCTCGCGAAGTACGGGATGACGATGGCGACCCTCGGCATGGCGGCCGAGTTCGCGGACTCGGGGATCGCCGCCAACACGCTCTGGCCCCGGACGACGATCGCGACCGCCGCCGTGCAGTTCTCCCTGGGCGGCGAGCGGATGATGGCCGTCAGCCGAACCCCGGAGATCTACGCGGATGCGGCGTACGAGGTGATCACGCGGCCCGCGCGCGAGTACACCGGCCAGACGCTCATCGTCGAAGACGTGCTCGCCGAGGCCGGCGTCACCGACCTCTCCGGATACGCCGCCGTGCCCGGCACACCCGACTCGGCGATGTTCCCCGACATCTTCCTCGACTGAGCGCACGGGGGCGTCCGAGGGCGTTCGCACCTGGCACACAGGCAGGGCCTCCTACCCTTGCGCAGTGTCATTCTCCGCGCATCGACCCGGCCGCTTCGGCTCCGACGGCCGCATCGACCTCGAGTCGCAGCCTGAGGAAGAGGCGCTGTACCTGAGCGACGTCCGCCCCTCCGACGGCGTCGCGACCGGTCCGACCGAGGTGATCGACCCGATCGACGAGCCCGAGCAGGAGCCGCAGCCCGAGGCATCCGTGCCTGACCCGGCGCCTCCCGTGGTCCGCGAACGCCGAAACCCGCGCCGTCGCCCGCGCCAGCCCCTCTCGCGCACGCTCGCCGTGCTCGGCGGTGCCGAGGGCGAGGTGCTCGACGACGTTCCGAGCGAGACGCCGCGCTTCGTCCAGATGTTCTTCGTGCTGGTCGGCACCGCGCTCGTCTCCGCCCTCTCGATGGGCTTCGCGCTCGTCACCGGGGTGCAGATCGCCGTCTGGGCCGCCGTGCCACTCGCGATCATCTGGGCGCTCATCATCTTCAACCTCGACCGCTTCCTCACTTCGACGATGCGCTCCACCCGCAACGTGTGGCGGCTGCTCGGTCTCGCCTTCCCCCGCGTCATCATGGCGGCGCTCATCGGCATCGTCGTCGCCGAGCCGCTCGTGCTGCAGGTCTTCCACAACGACATCGCGCGAGAGGTCAACTCGACCAACGTGGTGCAGGCGCAGTCCGATCAGGATGCCGTCACGAACGGGCCCGAGAAGCAGGCCCTTGATGCCGCATCGGCCTCGCTCGCCGCCCTGCAGAACCAGGCGGCGACCGGTATCGTCGCGGGAACCTCCTCCACCTCGGCAGAGTCGGTCGCCGCGCAGGCGAACGTGGACCAGCTCACCCAGCAGCTCGCCGCGCAGCAGGGCGTGATCGATCAGGCCCGCGCGCTGTACCAGTGCGAGCTGACCGGCGAGGGAGCGGGCACCGTCCCCGGCTGCACCGGCGTGCAGGGATCGGGTACGAGCTCGGACGCCGCCCAGGCGCAGCTCACCCAGGCGCAGTCCGCGTACGACGCCCTCGCGACGCAGCTCAGCCAAGCGCAGGCCGCCCTCACCTCCGCCAACGCGGCCGGGACGGATGCGGCCGCCGCATCCGCCGACCAGAACAAGAAGCAGGCCGAGGACCAGCTGCCGGCGGCGCAGGCGCAGTACGACGCCGCGCTCGCCGCTTACAACGATCGCGCCGCATCCATCGCCGGAGGCAACGCGCAGGCGGTCGGGCTGCTCAGCCAGATCAGCGCGCTCGAACGGCTGTCCGAGCGCGAGCCGACCCTCGCCTGGGCGCATTGGCTGATCGCGGCGCTGTTCTTCATGATCGAGCTGCTGCCGGTGCTCGTGAAGGTACTGACGAGCTTCGGCGATCCGTCCATCTACGAGAAGGCCGACGCCCTGCGCCGACAGGTCTCCCTCGACCGGGTGACCGCGAAGACCTGGCACGAGCGCGCGGCGATCGTCACTGCGCCGGCACCGCCCGCATCCGGTCCGCCTCCCGCCGCCGCGCGCTAGCCCGGCCGGCGGCTCACTTCCCCTCTCCACCCGCGAGACTGCATCTCGAGCACGAGATCAGGGGTATCACCTGTGATCTCGCGCAGAAGATGCAGTTTCGCGCGCCGAGGCATGCGGATGCCGGCTACGCAGGGTCCCAACGGAGGACGGCGTCGAGCAGGTCCGCGGTGGGGTGGAGGCCGTCCAACCGGAGTGTGGGTTTGCCGAGCGCGGCGAGCCACGCTTCGTGGGTCGCTCGGCTCCGCCCGTCGAACGTCGGATCGTCGTAGCTCCGGGCCCAGTCCCGGAAGGCGTCCCAGGCCGGGTCATCGAGGGGGCGGCCCTCCCGCCGGCGCCGCTCGCGGGCCTCGAGCCGCCGCATCCGTTCCGCCGGATCCAGTGTGACGAAGACGACCGCGTCGCATTCGGCGGCGATGCTCTCACCCCAGCCCATCATCGACCCGGAGAGCACCCATGCCGGGCGCGACGCGAAGATCGCCCGCATGAGCGCCACCCGATCGGGCTCCGCGCGCTTCTCGGTGAAGGGCGGATCGGTGGGCAGCCAGAAGTAGTCGTCGGCGTCCGCGTGCGGCACGCTCCAGGTCGAGGCGAGAGCCGCGCCCAAGGTGGTCGTCCCGCTGCCGCTCGCTCCCAGGATGTGGATCCGTGCGCGTCGCATGAACCCATCCTCGCAACGCGCGCCGCACCCGTCACCCCGGCCCGTGAGTTCGGCCGGGGCAGGATGCGGGCCGGGACAGGATGCAGTGGCGTGCCTCATCCGTCCGGGGGGGGGGGCGTCCGCCGCGCGCGTGCCGCCACACTTCTGCGCAGATGCGCCAGTCAACGACAGCTGCATCTGCGCAGAAGTGGCGCATCTGCGCAACTGCGACGCAACTCGGGCAAGGGGGAGAGGGAGCCCCCGGGGTCAGATGAAACCGTGGCGAGCGAAGGCGTTGTGGATGCCGTCGTCGAGCACCGCGGTCGTGACCTCGTCGGCGAGGTCCTTCAGCTCCTGCGCGGCGTTGCCCATCGCGATGCCCGTGCCGCACACCTGGAACATCTCGACGTCGTTCCAGCTGTCGCCGATGCCGATCGCGTCGGCGGCGTCGATGCCGAGGTGGTCGAGCACCGCGGTGATCGCCGAGCCCTTCGTGACGCCCTGCATGCCGATCTCGCCGTTGGTTCCCCCCGGAAGCGGGATGCTGCCCGGGACGACGTGGAAGCGGTCACCCAGTTCGGACTGCGCGCGGGAGACCGCATCCGTCGAGTCGCTGAGGAAGACCGCCTTGGCGACGCGGGCGCGGTCGATCGTGGCCAGATCCCGGAAGCGCGGTGCGACCTGCGGTGCCGTCTGCGGCCCGTCGCCGGCGGGCCGGGAGCGCAACGAGGAGAGCATCGCGGCGACGGCGGCCTGAACCTCGGCGGATGCGTACACGGCCTCCTCGGTCTGGAGGAAGTAGTGGATGTCGTGGGAGCGGAAGAACCGCTCGAGGCGGTCGACCGCATCCGCCGGCATCGGATCGGCGACGATCTCCTCGCCGCCTGCGATCGCGTACGCGCCGCCGTTGGTGATCGCGCCGTCGAAGCCGATCTCACGCACGGCAGGGTGGATGTCGCCGGCCGAGCGTCCGGTGCTGAGGTAGACGAGGGCACCGCGCTCGCGGGCGGTTCGGATCGCGGCCACCGTGGAAGGCGCGATCGTGGTGCCGTGATCGAGGATCGTGCCGTCGACGTCGAGGAATGCGATGCGGGGAGGGGTCACGATGATCCATTCTCCCCGGTGCCGCCTGAGAGGTGCGTCGGGGTGGGGTCGGGGCAGGGCGGCACACGCGTGTGCCCACGACACGTCCGCGAGGGACGATCGTGGGCACACGCGGCGGGCGGCGTCAGCGGGTGAGGCTGGCGCCGTTCGTGCGGATGACCTCGGCGTACCAGCCGAACGACTTCTTCTCGAAGCGCTCGAGCGTGCCGCTGCCGTCGTCGTTGCGGTCGACGTAGATGAAGCCGTACCGCTTGCTGAGCTGCGCGGTGGAGGCGCTGACGATGTCGATGCACCCCCATGAGGTGTAGCCGAGCACCTCCACGCCATCCGTGATGGCTTCGCCGACCTGCACGAGGTGGTCGTTGAGGTAGGCGATGCGGTAGTCGTCGATGACGGTCTTGACGCCGTCGATCTCGACCAGCTGGTCCTTCGCGCCCAGCCCGTTCTCGACGATGAACAGCGGCTTCTGCCAGCGGTCCCAGAACTGGTTGAGCACGAGACGCAGGCCCGCGGGGTCGATCTGCCAGCCCCACTCGCTCGCCTCGAGCGTGGGGTTCGGCACGCCACCCATGATGTTGCCCTCGCCGGTGACCTTCTTGGCGGGGTCGGCGGTCTGAGCGACCGACATGTAGTAGCTGAACGAGACGAAGTCGACCGTGTTGGTCAGGTCCTCGCGGTCCTGGTCGGTGATCTCCAGCTCGATGCCCTTCTCGCGGAGTGTCCGCAGGAAGTACCCGGGGTACGCGCCGCGGGTGTGCACGTCGCCGTAGACGAGGTTGGAGTGATCGAAGTCCATGACGGCGAGCGCGTCGGCCGGCGACGGCGTCAGCGGGTACACGGGCATCGACAGCACCATGC
This sequence comes from Microbacterium sp. RG1, assembly GCF_005347485.1. NCBI lineage: Bacteria > Bacillati > Actinomycetota > Actinomycetes > Micrococcales > Microbacteriaceae > Microbacterium > Microbacterium sp. RG1. The sequence goes on from NZ_CP034121.1 coordinate 2,958,932, forward strand.
AGCCGATCTGCGCGTTCGGTGCGACCTCGCGGGCGATGCGCGTCGCGCGGGCGGACGCGACCAGCTCGTGGTGCATGGCCTGGTACAGCTGAGCGTCGCTCAGCTGCTCCTTCGGAGTGTTGATGCCGCCGGACATGAACGGCGCGTGCAGAAGCGAGTTGATCTCGTTGAAGGTCAGCCAGTACTTCACGCGCGAGCCGTAGCGCTCGAAGAGCGTGCGGGCGTAGTTCTCGTAGAAGCCGATGAGGCGACGGTCGGTCCAGCCGTCGTAGGTCTCGGCCAGATGCAGGGGCGTCTCGTAGTGCGAGATCGTCACGAGCGGCTCGATGCCGTGCTTCTCCAGCTCGTCGAGCACGCGGTCGTAGAACGCGAGGCCCTCCTCGTTGGGCTCGGCCTCGTCGCCCTTCGGGAAGATGCGGCTCCACGCGATCGAGAAGCGGTAGACGCCGAATCCCATCTTCGCGAACAGGGCGATGTCCTCCGCGTAGCGGTGGTAGAAGTCGATGGCCTCGAGCTTGAGGTTGTCGGCCGTGGGCTCAGCCGTGCGCGGGGCGACGATGCCGCGGGGCATGACGTCCTGGACCGACAGACCCTTGCCGCCCTGGTCGTAGGCGCCCTCGACCTGGTTGGCGGCGGTCGCGCCGCCCCAGAGGAAGCCCTGGGGGAACGGGGTGGTGGTGCTCATGGTTCTCTTCCGTTTCGTATCTGGGATGCGGCGTGCGGGCGGGAGCGTGCGCCCCCGCCCGCACGGGGTGTCACTTGGCGGCGACCGCCTGCTCGACGGCGACGGCGAAGAACAGCGGCTCGCCGTGAGCGATCGGACCGGATGCGGGCGAGCCGACGTTCGGGTACAGGTCGGCGTTGGTCACGATGACGGGGGTCGTCAGGTCGTAACCGGCCGCGGCGATCGCTGCGAGGTCGAACTCGACGAGCAGGTCGCCCTTGCTCACCTGCTGTCCGCTGGTGACCTTGAGCGAGAAGTGCTCACCGGCGAGCTTGACGGTGTCGATGCCGATGTGGATCAGCACCTCCGCGCCGTCCGCGTGGCGCAGGCCGATGGCGTGGCCGGTCGGGAACGCGGCGACCACCGTCGCGTCGAACGGGGCGTAGAGCGCGCCGCTGCGCGGGATGATGGCGACGCCCTGGCCGAGCGAACCGTCGGCGAAGGCCGCATCCGGGGTCTCCGACAGCGGCACCACGGTGCCGTCGACCGGGCTGAACACCTCGAGGTCCGTGCTCTCGGCGGGGGTGACGGCATCCTCGGCCGGCTCCTTGAAGCCCACGATCACCGTGAGCAGGAAGGGCACGATGATGGCGGCGCCGAGGCCGAGGGCCAGGAAGACCATGTTGCCGTTGCCGAGCAGGGCGGGGATCGCCAAGCCCGACGGCACCACGAACGCGGTCGAGAACACGCCGCCGAGCGAGATGATCGCGCCACCGATCGCGCCGCCGACGATGCCGAAGGCGAACGGGCGCTTGAGGGGCAGGTTCACGCCGTAGATCGCGGGCTCGGTGATGCCGGCGAGGAAGCCCGAGAGCGTCGCCGGGGCGGCGAGCGACTTCAGGTTCTTGTTGCGGGCGCGCAGCCACACACCGGCCACGGCCGCTGCCTGCGCGAGGACTGCTGCGAAGACGGGGGCCACGAGGAACAGCTGACCGTTGTTCTGCAGCTCCAGCTGGAACAGCGGAACCAGACCCCAGTGCAGACCGAAGATCACGAACACCTGCCACAGGCCGCCCATGACGGCACCGCCCAGCCACGGCACGGTCTCGAAGACCCAGCCGATTCCCGAGCCGACCCAGCCGCTGATGATCGCGGAGATCGGGCCGATGACGACGAAGACGAGCGGCACCGCGATGAGCACCACGATCATGGGCGTGACGAACCGGCGCACCGCGGCCGGGAGCTTCGCGTAGAGGAAGCGCTCGGCGTGGCTCTGCAGCCAGACGACGATGATGATCGGGATCACGCTCGAGACGTAGTTGACCATCGTGAACGGGATGCCGAAGAAGGTGAGATCCGGGGCTCCGACGAGCGCCGTGATGCTCGGATACAGGAGCGCGCCGGCGATGGCGAGGGAGGTGAACTCGGACGCCTTGAAGTAGCGCGCGGCCGTGATCGCGAGAGCGAGCGGCAGGAAGTTGATGAACGCGTCGGACAGTGCGTTCAGCACGATGTAGGTCGAGGTGGTCGTGTCGATCCAGCCGAACGTGACGGCCGCCGCGAGGAAGGCCTTCAGCAGTCCGGTGCCGGCGAGGGCCCAGAGCGCGGGGGTGAAGATCGCGGAGATCATCGAGATGAACCGGTTGAACAGGTTGCCCTTCGGGGCATCCTGTGCCGGCGATGACGCTGCGCCCGAGCCGCCGAACTTCGAGATCTTGCCGATCTCCGCGTACACCTCGGGCACCTCGTTGCCGATGACGACCTGGTACTGGCCGCCGGCCTGGGCCACGGTGACGACGCCGGGAACGGCCTTGATCGAGGCCGCATCCGCCTTGCCCTCGTCCTTGAGGACGAAGCGCAGTCGGGTGGCGCAATGGACCAGCGAGGTGATGTTCTCCTCGCCGCCGACGCCCTTCAGGACGCCTGCTGCTGTCTTCGAGTAGTCCATCTCGGACTCCCTCTTTCCGCCGCATCAGCGCGGCACTCGCGTGGGTGACGCGCCGGGTCGGGCTGTTTCCGGGCAACAAAAAAACCTGAACTCGTTCACCGTCGGTCAAGACGATGTGAGTTCAGGTTTTGCCTGCTGCCGCAGTAACAATCCGTCGCGTCGCAGGGCTTCTCCGCCCTGCGCGAGTTACCGTAGCACCTCTTCGATGCCGCCGCCACCATCGTCCGGCGCGGCCTTGGCGCCGACCTGCGAGGCCAGTCGCTCGACGTGCACGATGAGGTACAGCAGCTCCTCGTCGGTCAGGTCCGATCCCGTCGCCGCGCGCACATAGGCCTTCACCTGTTCGGCGATCGCGTACGAGCGCGGATAGCTGTGCTTGGCGAACTCGAAGAACGAGGTGTCGCTCGATCGCAGCATGGTCTTGGAGACCAGGCGCTGCAGCAGGAACTGCACGTGGAGGATGAAGCGCGCGTAGTCAGGACTCTCGACGTCCAGGGTCACCCCGAGCCCCGTCTCGACCGTGGTCGCCACGTGCTGTACCCGCCGGAACAGCAGCGCTGCCGTCCCGTTCGGCTCGTCACGGGTGGCGTTGAGCAGGTGCATCGTGAGGAAGACGGCCTCCTCGGGCGGAAGCTCGCGCTCGAGTGCGGTGCCGATGTGGGCCGCCATGTGCTCGGCGGCGCGGAACTCGTGCGGGTGCAGCACCCGCAGCTCGGGCATATGGGTCGCGGGGATGCGCACGCCCTGGTCGAGGCGCTCGAGCACGTACTGGATGTGGTCGATCACCGGGATGACGAGCCGGCGACCGAGGTGGTGTCCGAGCTCGCGTTCGGCGAGGTCGACCGCGCCGGTGACCGCTTCGATCACCGGGTAGGGCACGTCCGTGAGCAACTGCCGCTCCCGTTCACCCTCGGCGCCGGAGTCGAGGACGAACGTCTTCTCGACCTTCGCCGGGTCCAGCCGGTCCTCGGGCTTCAGCTGGAAGCCCAGGCCGCGCCCCATGAGCACGCGCTCGCGGCCGTGCTCGTCGATGGAGATGACGACGTTGTTGTTGAGGACCTTGTGCGCGACGACGTGGTTCTCGCGCGCGCCGTCGCGCCCTTCGGGTGAGGGCATGCGTGCATCCTAACGGGGCGGGTGATGCTCGGCGCCTCGCCCAGGGCCGTTCGCCGAACGAGCACCCGTTCGTCGAACGAGCACCCGATCGGATACTCACTCGCTCAATGGGTGCTCCTTCGGCGCGGTCTGTCGGGGCTGTCCCGCCCAGGGCCCTGGCAGTCGTGCACCGGTAGCCTGGAACGTATGACCGACCAGCCCGCCATCCGCCAGGCCGCGGCCCGCGACGCCGCATCCGCCGTGCGCCAGGTGCGCCCCCGCACCGAAGGCTGGTCGCAGCAGAAGGACGAGAGCGGCCGGCCGCTCCTGCAGTTCGCCAGCCCCAAGCGCGGCAAGCCGCCCGTGCACCTGGCCGATCTCACGCACGAGCAGCGCGCCGAGAAGCTCGTCGAACTCGGCTTCCCGAAGTTCCGCGCGGCGCAGCTCGAGAAGCACTACTTCACGCACTACACGAGCGACCCCGCGCTCATGACGGATCTGCCCGCATCCGGTCGCGAGGAGCTCGTGGCGGGCCTCCTGCCGCCGCTTCTGACCGAGGTGCGCCGGCTCGAGACCGACCGCGGCGACACGATCAAGTTCCTCTGGAAGCTGCACGACGGCGCCCTCGTCGAGTCCGTGCTGATGCGGTATCCCGGTCGCATCACGCTCTGCGTCTCGTCGCAGGCCGGATGCGGCATGAACTGCCCCTTCTGCGCGACGGGCCAAGCGGGCCTGACCCGCAACATGAGCGCCGCGGAGATCGTCGAGCAGATCGTCCGCGCCAACCGGCTGATCCGCGAGGGCGGCCTCGGACCCGCCGAGCACCCGGACGAGCGCGTCACCAACATCGTGTTCATGGGCATGGGGGAGCCGTTGGCGAACTACGCCCGCGTCATGCACGCGGTGCGTGTGATGACCGACAAGAAGCACGGCCTGGGCATGAGTGCACGCGGCATCACGGTCTCCACGGTGGGGCTCGCTCCCGCCATCCGCAAGCTCGCGGACGAGGACATCCCGGTGACCTTCGCCCTGTCGCTGCACGCGCCCGACGACCAGCTGCGCGACGAGCTCATCCCGGTGAACTCGCGCTGGAAGGTCGACGAGGTGCTCGACGCCGCGCGCGGCTACTTCGAGAAGACGGGTCGGCGCGTGTCGATCGAGTACGCGCTGATCAAGGACATGAACGACCACGCCTGGCGCGCGGATCTGTTGGCCGAGAAGCTCAACGCGCGCGGTCGCGGCTGGGTCCACGTGAACCCGATCCCGCTGAACCCGACGCCCGGCTCGGTGTGGACCTCGTCCGAGCGCCCCGTGCAGAACGAGTTCGTGCGGCGTCTGAACGATGCCGGCATCCCGACGACGCTCCGCGACACCCGCGGCAAGGAGATCGACGGGGCATGCGGGCAGCTCGTCGCGACCGAGGAGGACCAGGCGGTCGCCGCGGCGACCCCGGTCGACTGATCCGCCGCGGATTACCCCCGGTGCCGTCCCCGACGCGATAGCGTCGTCGCACAGGGGAGGGTGCGATGCCGCAGATCGTATGGGTGATTCTGTTCGTCCTCGTGTTCGCGGGCGTCGCGGCGTGGGTCGCGCGCCGGCTCCTGGGGATGCCGATCGGGTGGATCCGTCCGTTCGTGACCGGAGCGCTCGTCGTGGTGGCGGGATCGCCTCTCGCCCTGTGGGCGCTGCAGCAGGCTGGAGTCGTCGACGGCGACGTCCTCGCCGTCGACGACGCGATCGGCGCGCTGTTTCTGCTGCTCACGATCGGGTGGCTCTTCGCGGTCGACGTGATCGCGATCGTCGCCCTCGAGTTCCTGTGGCCGACCCGGCCGATGCGCAACCCGGTCGTCGTCGTGCGCGAGCTGTTCCGACGCCGTGATCGCGCCCGCCGCTACGCCGAGATCATCTCCATCGCCTCACGGCACGGGCTCGGCGTCTACCGCGGCCGGCACCGCCCCGATCGCGAAGAGCTGCCCGCCGCGATCGTCGCCGCGCTGAACGACGCCGGCGTCACCTTCATCAAGATCGGCCAGGTGCTCTCCGCGCGCGACGACGTGTTGCCGCCGGAGTTCACGACCGCCCTGTCGACGCTGCAGATGGAGACCGTGCCGATCCCCTGGAGCGAGGCGCGTCACGCGATAGAGACGCAGCTCGGCCGGCCTCTCGAGGAGGTCTTCGCGCGCGTGGACGAGACGCCGCTGGCGGCCGCATCCGTCGCGCAGGTGCACGCGGCCACGCTTCAGGACGGCGAGGAGGTCGTGATCAAGATCCAGCGACCGAGTGCACGCGCCCAGGTCGCGACCGACCTCGACATCGTCGAACGATTGGCCGCGGATGCGGAGCGCCACACCACGTGGGCGCGAGACTACGGCGTGACCGCGCTGGCCGCGGAGTTCGCCAGATCGCTGCGGGAAGAACTGGACTACCGCATCGAGGCGGCCAACACCGAGATGCTGCGAGGGGCGGCGGCTCGCTCGAAGCTCACACCGCTCGCCGTGCCGAAGGTCTTCGCGCAGTACACGACCGCGCAGATGCTCGTGCAGGAGCGCGCCCAGGGCATCCCGTTCGGTCACGTCGACGCGTCGACGCTCGACCCGGATGCGGCGACCAGGATCGCCGACGCCGTCGTCGACGCGGTGTTCGAGCAGATCGCCGTGCGGGGCGTCTTCCACGCCGACCTGCATCCGGGCAACCTCATGCTCGCGGCCGACGGCACCGTGACCCTCATCGACTTCGGCTCGGTAGGCGTGCTCGAGAAGAGCATGCGCCGACTGTTGCTGCCGCTTCTCGTGGCGATCGCCAACGAGGACGACGTCGCCGCGACCGACATCGTGCTCATGCTCGTGACCCCGCCCGACACCGACACCTTCGATCAGGTGGCTCTGCAGCACGACATCGGCGTCATCCTCACCCGTATGCACAACGCGGGCGTCGATCAGAACGTCTTCGCGGCCCTCGTGGACGTCATGCGCCATCATCGCCTCGCCCTTCCCCCTTCGCTCCTGCTGGTCTTTCGCACACTCGCCTCGCTCGAGGGCTCGCTGCGGCGCCTGCGCCACGACTACGACATGGTCGGCCGAGCGCTGTCGCAGGCGCCCGCCTTCACACGCGCGCTGACGTCGCCGAAGGGGTTCGCGCTCACGGCGCAGACGCAGGCGGCGATCGTGGGCGAGCAGCTGCGACGACTGCCGCGGACGCTCTCCACTCTCAGTCAGCAGCTCGAGGACGGCACGTTCTCCGTGCGCCTGCGCAGCTTCGACGACGCGACCGGTCGCGGGTTCGTGGAGCAGCTGTTCTCGCGGTTCACGACCACGCTCGTCGGCATCGCCCTCGTGATCTCGGCGGTCCTGCTGGGTGTCTCGGATGCGGGGCCGCATCTCACCGCGCAGGTGCCGCTGTTCCCGTTCCTCGGTGCGGTGGTCGGACTCGGTGGGCTGCTCCTGCTGCTGCGGAGTCTTCGCGCCGCCTTCGAGCGACGACGATAGGGCCCGGGCGACCCTCGCGGTCTCAGACCCGGCTAGCGTGGACGGGTGCGGCGAAGAAGCGACGGGATGCGGCGATGACCGCGTACAGCGCGGGGCTCCTCCTCTTCCGGCCCGACACCGCCGAGGTCCTGATCGCGCACATGGGTGGGCCCTTCTGGCAGCGCAAGCAGGCGGGGGCGTGGTCGATCCCGAAGGGGGAGTACGACCCCGCATCGGAAGACCCCCTCGCCGCCGCGGAGCGGGAGTTCCAGGAGGAACTGGGGCTGAGCCCGCCCGCCGGGGAACGTGTGGAGCTCGGCGAGTTCCGCTACTCGTCGGGCAAACGCCTTCGGGTGTTCGCGCTCGACGCCGACGGCTTCGCCCTGGTCGGGATGCGGTTCGGCGAGTTCTCGCTCGAGTGGCCGCCTCATTCGGGGCGCATGGAGTCGTTCCCCGAGGTGGATCGTGCCGAATGGGTGCGGGTCGATGACGCGCGCGACCTTCTCGTGACGGCGCAGCGCCCCGTGCTCGACGCGCTCGCGCCGCACCTGGACCGCTGAACGCTCCTGACGCATTGTGTATACCCAAAGCGTGGAAAGCATCACCGGGTGGCGTCGGGGCGCTGGTTATGCATACACTGTGCGGGTTCATCGGGTGACGGCAGAGGAGGCGGGATGCGGGCGAGCGACCGTGCGTACCGCACCCTTCTCGAGCAGATCCAGTCCGGTGAGCTGGCGCCGGGAACCGTGCTCGCCGAGGTGGAGCAGGCGCGCCGGCTCGGCGTGAGCCGCACGCCGCTGCGAGAGGCCATCGGACGCCTCGCCGCCGACGGCCTCGTCGCTCAGGCCTCGCCGAGGGTCACCGTCGTGACCGACATCGACGCCGACGACATCCGCGCCCTGTTCGCCGTGCGTCGGGCGCTCGAGGAGTCCGCCGCCCGTATCGCGGCGGAACGCGTGTCGGACGGGGCTCCGGGTGAGCCGTTCGCCGCGCTCGCCGAACGCTGGTCGGCCGAGGATCCGCAGGCGGACGCGGACGCCTATTACACGACGATCGCGCAGTTCGATCAGGCGCTGGATGCCGCCGTCGGCAACGACTATCTGATCGCCGCCCTGCGGACCGTGCGCACCCACCTGGTCCGTGTGCGCCGCCTCGCGCGCGACAACCCCGCACGCCTCGCCGCCTCCGCCGCCGAGCACCGCCTCATCGCGCGCGCGATCGCCGACGGCGACGCAGAACTCGCCGCCCACGCCACGCACGTGCACCTGCACCACGCCCTGACCGCCATCCTCGCGTCGCTCGCCGACGCATCCGACGTCCCCCGCGTCGCACGATCCACCCCGGGAGCAGCATGATCACGCATCACCTCCGTGTCCACACGAGCGAAGAGAAGCTCGCCCGCGAAGGCCAGCTGGCCTGGCACATCGCCGAGGTCGCCACCGACGCCGTGGCGGTCGACGCGGACGTCGTCGACATGATCGTCAACCGGCTCATCGACAACGCGGCGGTCGCCGCCGCATCCCTCACCCGCCGTCCCGTCGTCGCCGCGCGTCAGCAGGCGCTCGATCACGCGGTCTCGGTCGGCGGCGCCGGCGCGACGGTCTTCGGGTGCGCGCTCGAGCGCCGCACCTCGCCCGAGTGGGCGGCGTGGGCCAACGGCGTCGCCGTGCGTGAGCTCGACTACCACGACACCTTCCTCGCGGCGGACTACTCGCACCCGGGCGACAACATCCCGCCGATCCTCGCCGTGGCCCAGCACGTCGGCGCCGACGGGCAGGCACTCGTGCGGGGCATCGCGACCGGTTACGAGATCCAGATCGACCTCGTGCGGGCGATCAGCCTGCACAAGCACAAGATCGACCACGTCGCGCACCTCGGCCCCTCGGCCGCAGCCGGGATCGGCACCCTGCTGGGCTTGGACACCGAGACGATCTACCAGGCCGTCGGGCAGGCGTTGCACACGACCACCGCGACTCGTCAGTCCCGCAAGGGCGAGATCTCCACCTGGAAGGCCCACGCCCCCGCGTTCGCCGGCAAGATGGCGGTCGAGGCCGTCGACCGCGCGATGCGCGGTGAGACCTCGCCCTCGCCCATCTACGAGGGCGAGGACGGCGTCGTCGCCTGGCTGCTCGACGGCAAGGACGCCTCCTACGACGTGCCGCTTCCCGCCGCGGGCGAGTCCAAGCGGGCGATCCTGGACTCGTACACCAAGGAGCACTCCGCCGAGTATCAGGCCCAGGCATGGATCGACCTGGCCCGCAAGCTCGGCACCGAAGGGCCCGAGCTCCGTGATCCCGCGAACGTCGCCTCGATCGTGCTGCACACCAGCCACCACACGCACTACGTGATCGGCTCCGGGGCGAACGACCCGCAGAAGTACGACCCGACCGCATCCCGCGAGACGTTGGACCACTCGATCCCCTACATCTTCGCGGTCGCGCTCCAGGATGGCGCCTGGCACCACGTCGACTCCTACGCGCCCGAGCGTGCGGCGCGCGAGGACACCGTCGAGCTGTGGCACAAGGTCTCCACGGCGGAGGACGCCGAGTGGACCCGCCGCTACCACTCCGAGGACCCCGCCGAGAAGGCATTCGGGGGGCGCGTTGTGATCACCCTCACCGACGGGTCGGTCATCGAGGACGAGATCGCCGTCGCCGACGCGCATCCGCTCGGGGCCCGGCCCTTCGTCCGCGAGGACTACGTCCGCAAGTTCCGGCTGCTGGCGGAGCCCGTGCTGGAGGAGACGGAGATCGAGCGGTTCCTCGGACTCGTGCAGCGCCTGCCTGAGCTGACCGCCGACGACGTGCGTCAGCTCTCGATCGTCGCCAAACCGGGGCTGCTGCTCTCGCAGCCGGCACCGAAGGGGCTGTTCTGATGCTCGGGTCGACGGCGTCCGCATCCGACAAGCGCCGCGCGTTCCGCGCGGGACTCGCCTCGGGTGAGGTGATGCGGCTGCCCGGTGCCTTCAATCCGCTGTCCGCGCGCCTGATCGAACGCAAGGGATTCGAGGGCGTCTACATCTCGGGTGCGGTGCTCTCGGCCGATCTCGGGCTCCCCGACATCGGCCTGACGACCCTGACCGAGGTCGCCGGCCGCGGGGCCCAGATCGCCCGGACGACCGAACTCCCGGCGCTCATCGACGCCGACACCGGCTTCGGCGAACCCATGAACGTCGCACGCACCATCCAGATGCTCGAGGACGCCGGCGTCGCGGGTGCCCACATCGAGGATCAGATCAACCCGAAGCGCTGCGGGCACCTCGACGGCAAGGCCGTCGTGGACGAAGGAACGGCGCTGCGCCGCATCCGCGCCGCCGTCGACGCGCGCCGCGATCCCGACTTCCTCGTGATGGCGCGCACCGACATCCGCGCGATCGAGGGGTTGGACGCGGCGATCAACCGCGCCAAGGCGCTCGTGGATGCGGGAGCGGACGCGATCTTCCCTGAGGCGCTGGCGACCCTCGACGAGTTCGAGGCGATGCGCAAGGCCGTCGACGTGCCGATCCTCGCCAACATGACCGAGTTCGGCAAGAGCGAGCTCTTCTCGGTCGATCAGCTGCGCGACGTGGGCGTGAACATCGTCATCTGGCCGGTCTCGTTGCTGCGCATCGCGATGGGCGCCGCCGACCGCGCGCTCGACGAGCTCGTCGACAAGGGACATCTGCGCGACAAGGTCGGCGAGATGCAGCATCGCGCCGAGCTCTACGACCTGATCGACTACGAGCAGTACAACAGCTTCGACGACAGCATCTTCACCTACACGCGTCCGTGACGCGCGGCCCAGCACGAAGGAGTGACATGACCGAGCAGGACCAGATCCGGAAGGGACTGGCGGGGGTCGTCGCCGACGAGACCGCCATCTCCAAGGTCAACCCCGAGACCAACTCGCTGCTGTACCGCGGCTACCCCGTGCAGGAGCTCGCCGCCACGCAGCCGGTCGAGGCGGTGGCGTACCTGCTGTGGCACGGCGAGCTGCCGAGCGACGAACAGCTCGCCGAGCTCCGCCGCATCGAGCGGGAGCACCGGCCGCTGACGGCGGCCGTGCAGTCGGCGATCGAACTCGTGCCGCTCGACGCGCATCCCATGGACGAGGTGCGCACCGCGCTGAGCGTGCTCGGTGCCGCCGATCTCGCCGGTGTCGGGTCGGTTCTGGATGCCGTGGGGACTCCGGAGGAGAACCTTGCGCGGAGCCTCCGACTGTTCGCCGCGCTGCCGGCGATCGTCGCCTACGGCCAGCGCCGCCGCCGCGGACAGCTTCCTATCCCGCCGCGCGACGACCTGGACTACGCGGCGAACTTCCTCTGGATGACCTTCGGCGAAGAGGCGGATGCGGTCGTCGTCGACGCCTTCAACCGATCGATGATCCTGTACGCCGAGCACTCGTTCAACGCCTCCACCTTCACCGGACGGGTCATCGCCTCCACCCTCAGCGATCTGCACTCCGCCGTCGTCGGCGCGGTCGGTGCACTGAAGGGTCCGCTGCACGGCGGCGCGAACGAGGCGGTGCTGCACATCTTCGACGAGATCGGCGAGGCGGAGAACGTCACCGCCTGGCTCGACGAGGCACTCGCGAACAAGCGCAAGATCATGGGCTTCGGTCACCGCGTCTACAAGCGCGGCGACTCCCGCGTGCCCACCATGAAGGCGGCGCTCGACGATCTGGTCGCCCACTACGACCGCCCGGATGTGGCACGGCTCTACGACGCGCTCGAGAGCGAGTTCGTGGCGCGCAAGGGCATCTACCCCAACCTCGACTACCCGTCGGGGCCCGCCTACAACCTCATCGGCTTCGACACGGTGACCTTCACCCCGCTGTTCGTCGCCGCTCGTGTGGTCGGGTGGACGGCCCACATCATGGAGCAGTACAGCCGCAACGCCCTCATCCGGCCGCTCTCGATCTACAACGGCCACGAGGAACGGCACGTCGCGGGCTACGTCCCCGACAACGCGGCAGAGCATGTCAGCGAGCGGCCCGAAGAGAAGGGCTGAGCCCGTGCGCGAGGCGGTGCTGGTCGACGCGGTACGCACGCCCTCGGGCCGAGGCAAACCCGGGGGTGCGCTGAGCGGGGTGCATCCCGTGGACCTCGCCGCCGGCGTGCTGCGCGCCCTCGTCGGGCGCAACGGCCTCGCGGACACCCTCATCGACGATGTGCTGCTCGGCTGCGTCAGCCAGGTCGGCGAGCAGTCCACGAACATCGCGCGCCAGGCCGTGCTCGCGGCGGGCTTCGCCGAGACGGTGCCCGCAGCGACGTTCGACCGCCAGTGCGGCTCGGGTCAGCAGGCCGTCCACTCGGCGGCGCACGCGATCATGGCCGAGGCCGCCGACATCGTGATCGCCGGCGGTGTCGAGTCGATGAGCCGCGTGCCCCTCGGCTCGGCGGCCGCATCCGGGTCCCCCGTCTCTCCGCTGCTCCGCGAGCGCTACCCCGAGGGCCTCGTCTCGCAGGGCATCGCCGCCGAACGCATCGCTGCGAAGTGGGGCCTGTCGCGCCAGGCGCTGGACGCCTATGCGGCCGAGTCCCACCGCCGTGCTGCCGCGGCGGCTGCGGCGGGGTGCTTCGCCTCGCAGCTCGTGCCCGTCGAGGCGCCGACCGGTCTCGTCGAGACCGATGAGACGATCCGCGCGCAGACGACCGTGGACGCGCTGGCGGCTCTGCCGCCGGCGTTTCGCACCGACGCCGCGGCGGGGCGCTTCTCCGAGCTCGAGTGGCGCGTCACCGCCGGATCGTCGTCGCCGCTGACCGACGGCGCATCCGCCGTGCTGCTCATGAGCGCCGAGCGCGCCGCGGAGCTGGGGCTGCGCCCGCGCGCCGTTCTGCGTTCGTTCGCCGTCGTGGGCGACGACCCGCTCATGATGCTCACCGCGCCGATCCCGGCGACGCGCCGCATCCTGGATCGCGCGGGGCTCACGATCGACGACATCGACGCGTACGAGGTGAACGAAGCGTTCGCCTCGGTGCCGCTCGCCTGGCTGGACGAACTCGGCGCCGATCCCGCGCGTCTGAACCCCTGGGGCGGCGCGATCGCGCTCGGGCACGCGCTCGGCTCGTCCGGCACCCGGCTGCTCGGCACGCTCGTCGCGTACCTGGAGCACACCGGCGGGCGCCGGGGGCTCCAGGTGATGTGCGAGGGTGGCGGCATGGCGAACGCCCTCATCGTCGAACGGGTCTGAGGACAATTCTCCGGGGAGCGGTCCTGCCGCACGTGGGGACGCTCATGCCACGATGGGCAGATGAGCACCTACGAGACGATCCTCGTCGAGCAGCACGGCCGCGTCGGGTGGATCACCCTGAACCGCCCCGACGCCCTCAACGCCCTCAACTCGACCCTGGTGGGTGAGCTCGCCACAGCCGTCGCCGCTTTCGACGCCGACGAGGGCGTCGGGGCGATCGTGCTCACCGGGAGCGAGCGCGCGTTCGCCGCGGGCGCCGACATCAAGCAGATGGCCGACAAGTCGACGCGCGACATGCTCGTGGACAACCCGTTCGCGGCCCTCGAGGACGTGATGCGGGTCCGGACCCCGCTGATCGCCGCGGTCGCCGGCTTCGCTCTCGGCGGCGGATGCGAGCTCGCCATGATCTGCGACATCATCCTGGCCGCCGACACCGCACAGTTCGGTCAGCCCGAGATCGCCCTGGGGGTCATCCCGGGCCTCGGCGGCACCCAGCGGCTCACCCGTGCCGTGGGCGCGTACAAGGCTGCCGAGCTCGTGCTGACCGGGCGCCGCATGGGAGCCGAGGAGGCCGAGCGTGCGGGTCTCGTCTCGCGCGTCGTCCCCGCGGCCGAGCTGCGGGATGCGGCGATGGAGGTCGCCGAAGCCATCGCCTCGAAGTCGCTGCCGGTGGTCTACGCCGCGAAGGAGGCGCTGCGCGCCGCGCAGGAGACGACGCTGGCGGAGGGGCTGCGGTTCGAGAAGCAGAGCTTCGCGACGCTCTTCGCCCTCGAAGACCAGAAGGAGGGGATGGCCGCGTTCCGGGAGAAGCGTGCGCCTGAGTTCCGCCATCGCTGACACCGAGTGTCGTCTAGACTCGTCCTGTCGAAGGAGCACCGCCCCATGAGAATCGTCGTGCTGGTCAAAGAAGTCCCCGACACCTACGGAGACCGCGTCCTGGATCTCGAGACCGGACTGGCCGGCCGTGCCGCCAGCGATCGCGTCATCGACGAGATCGGGGAGCGCGCCCTCGAGACCGCTCTCTCCTACGCCGACGCACACCCGGGCACCGAGGTCGTGGCGATGATGATGGCCGCAGACGAGGCGACGCCCACCCTGCGCAAGGCGCTCGCTCTCGGTGCGGGCTCCGCCGCGCAGATCGTCGACGACGCGCTCCGCGGCGCCGACCTCGGGCTCACCGCCCAGGTGCTCGCCGCTGCCATCGCGCGCACCGGATTCGACCTCGTCATCGCGGGCAACCAGTCCACCGACGGTGTCGGCGGCGTGATCCCCGCAATGATCGCCGAGCGGCTGGGCGTGGCCTCGGCGACGGGGCTAGCCCGCGTCGAGCTCGCCGAAGACGCCGTCGAGGGCGACCGTCCCGGTGACGGCGCCGTGCGCCGCATCCGTGCCGAGCTGCCCGCCGTCATCTCGATCACCGAAGCGATGCCCGAGGCGCGGATGGCCGGTTTCAAGGGCGTCATGGCTGCGAAGAAGAAGCCCATCGAGACGCTGTCGCTCGCCGATCTCGGCATCGACGCGGACGACCCCGATGTCGCGCGGTCGATCATGATCGCGATCGCCCCCCGGCCCGCGCGCGCGGCCGGCCAGGTGATCGTCGACGAGGGTGACGGCGGCAATCGCCTCGCCGAGTTCCTGATCCAGAACCGCCTGGTCTGAGAGGTGACGACGATGACCGACTTCGCCGACGACGCGATCCTGGTGCTGCTGGAGACCTCCGCGGCGGGGGGACTCGCCGCATCCGGCGCCGCACTCCTCGGGGCCGCATCCCGCGTGGGAACGCCCGTCGCCCTCGTCGTGGGCGACGCGGCGCTCGCCGCAACGGCCGGGGAGTGGGGTGCGCCTCGCGTGCTCGTCGCCCCCGGGGGTGAGGGTCTGGGTGTGGCCCAGGTCGACGCGCTCGCCGCGGCGGTGGGGCAAGTGGCGCCGGAGGCGGTGCTCGTCTCGCACTCGATCGACGGACGCGACGTCGCGGGGCGGCTGTCCGCGCGTCTCGGCGCGGCCCTCGCGGTCGACATCGTCGGGCTCGATCGCGACGACGAGGGCGTGATCGCTCACCACTCCGTCTACGGTGGCGCGTACGCCGTCGACGCAGCGGCGACCTTCGGACCGCTCGTCGCGACCGTGCGCCAGGGTGCGGTCGAGGACCGAGCCGCGTCCGTCGAGCCGGTCGTGACGGAGCTGTCGGTGACCCCGTCGGGTGTGCCGGCCGCGTCCGTCCTGTCCACCGAGGTGGTGGAGAAGGCGTCCTCGCGTCCCGAGCTGCGGGGAGCCGCACGGGTGGTGTCGGGCGGACGCGGACTCGGCTCGGCCGAGAAGTTCGCCCTCGTCGAGCAGCTCGCCGACGCGCTCGGCGCTGCCGTCGGCGCATCGCGCGCAGCGGTGGATGCGGGCTACATCCCCTACGAGCACCAGGTCGGACAGACCGGTGTCTCGGTGTCGCCGCAGCTCTACGTCGCGCTCGGGATCTCGGGCGCCATTCAGCACAAGGCCGGCATGCAGACCGCGAAGACCATCGTGGCCGTCAACAAGGACGCCGATGCGCCGATCTTCCAGATCGCGGACTTCGGCGTCGTCGGCGACGTGTTCCAGGTGGTGCCGCAGCTCATCGACGCCCTCGCGGCGAAGCGGGGCTGAGCGTGGCTGATCGCCCGCGTCGCGTGCGCCGGGGCCTCCCGCGCGTTGCCGGCGGGGAGCCGTGGCCTCCCGCATCCCTCGTCGTGGCCGTGGAGCCCGCCGTGGCTTCCGTGGCTGCCCCTGGTGCAGATGCCTCCCGCGAGGCGGAGGTCGCCCCTGTGGTGGCGGACGCGGAGTCGCTATCCCTTGGTTCGCCTGTCGCAGATCGCGGGGGTACCCCGCGATCTGCGACAGGCGAACATGGCCGGCGCTCGGTGCGAAGGGGTCTGCCGCGGGTGGCGGGGGGAGAGCCTTGGCCTCCGGCGAAGACTGCGTCTCCCGTCGTTCGGGTCCCTGGACCCGACGGCGCGGGCTCCGCCGTGGATGCTGGACGCGTGGCCGCGGTGCCGAGTGTCGCCACTGGTTCGGCTCCCACCCTCCATGGCCACTCCCACCCCAGCTCGCCTGTCACAGATCGCGCGGACACCGCGCCATCTGTGACAGGCGAGCAAGGGTCGAAGCCCGTACGGCGGGGACTGCCGCGCGTTGCGGGCGGGGAGCCGTGGCCCCCGGCGGGACGGATGCGGCCGCCCGCCGCCGTGGCGACCGCTCCGGACATCGGCGCTGCGACGCATTCCGCACCCGACGTCGGCTCTCCCACCGACGCCGGGTCTGCCGCGACCGGGGCCGGCTCCGCCGCGACCGAGCGCGCCGCCGCATCCGCGACGCACGTCGGATCGGAACCGAGGCCGGTCGCATCCGTCCCGGATGTTCAAGAGACGCGATCCGCGCCGAACCCCGGCGAGGAGCCGCATCCGGAGTCCCTCGCGCAGGCGACCACGGACGTCGAACGGATGCGGGAGCCGCTGCCGTTCACACCGACCGTCTTCCCCGGCCGCACCGCGTTCGAGCGCCCCGCGCCGCGGCCCGAGCCGCGCCGCTACGGCCCGTTCACCACGCTGCAGTGGGTGGGTGCGGGCATCGTGGCCGGCGCAGGGGCGTTGTTCGCGCTCGCGATGATCGTGTTCGCGACGCGGTGGCTCGTCTCGCTCGAGCCGCTGCGCGACTTCCTCACGACCTACCCGGGCGAGTACCACCTGCCCGAGAGCGCCCCCGTGGGCCTTCCCGCGTGGTTGGGCTGGCAGCACTTCCTCAACGCGTTCTTCATGCTGCTGATCATCCGGTCGGGTCTGCAGGTGCGGCGCGAGAAGCGGCCGTCGGCGTTCTGGACACCGCGGTGGAACAGCAAGCGCAAGACCAGCCTGACGATCTGGTTCCACCAGTCGCTCGATCTGTTGTGGCTCGTGAACGGGCTCGTGTTCCTCGTGCTCCTGTTCGTGACGGGGCAGTGGATGCGGATCGTGCCGACCAGCTGGGAAGTGCTGCCCAACGCGCTGTCCGCGATGCTGCAGTACGCGTCGCTGGACTGGCCGACCGAGAACGGCTGGGTGAACTACAACAGCCTCCAGCAGCTCGCCTACTTCACCACGGTGTTCGTCGCCGCGCCGCTCGCGATCCTCACGGGGGTGCGGATGAGTGGACTGTGGCCGCGCAAGGCGGAGACCCTCAACCGCGCTTACCCGATCGAGTGGGCGCGCAAGGTGCACTTCCCCGTGATGCTCTACTTCGTCGCGTTCATCATCGTGCACGTCGCCCTCGTCTTCGCGACCGGTGCGCTGCGCAACCTCAACCACATGTACGCCGCGCAGGGGTCGACGGATCCCACCGCATACGCGGACAACTGGGCCGGGTTCTGGATCTTCGCCGCATCCGTGCTCGTGATGGCCGGCGGGTGGATCGCCGCGCGTCCCCTCGTGCTCGCGCCCATCGCGCGGCTCTTCGGCACGGTCAGCGCCCGCTGACTCGCGTCCCCGGCGCAAACGCCCGCGAGACTGCATTTCCCGCACGAGATCACGGGAAATACCCGTGATCTCGTGACGAGGATGCAGTCTCGCGAAAAAGCGGGGTACCGGATGTGAGGCCCGGGTCAGCGGGTGAAGCGCACCTCGGTCAGCGTCTCGCCGAGGAACGGCTCGGTGTGCATCGCGCCGTCGAGGGTGAAGCCGTTGCGCGTGTAGAAGCGGTGGGCTCGCGGGTTGTCGTCGGCGACCCAGAGGTACAGCTCCTCGCCGGGCTCGACGGCGGCGTCGAAGAGCTTCTGGCCGATCCCGGTGCCGTGCCACGCATCCAGCAGGTAGATGAAGTACAGCTCGCGCTCGCGCGGAGCGTCCTCATCGCGCGCGGGGCCGGAGCCGACGAAGCCCACGATCTCGCCCTCCACGAGTGCCGCGGACATGCGGTAGTCGGGGCCCTGCTCGGCCCAGTGGGTCCAGAGCTCGGCGAGCCTGCGGGGCGAGACGCGCTCCAGTGCGGCCTTGCTGATCAGGTGGTCGTAGGTCTCGTGCCAGCACGTGGCGTGCACGCGACCGAGGGCTTCGGCGTCCACGTCGCGTACCGGGCGGACGATCACATCGGTGGTGAGGTCGGCTTCCATGGCCAGACTCTACGCGGGCGGCACGAACGGCGGAAATCGACTCCGCCGGGTCATTGCGGGCCACCAGGGACGACCCGGATGCGGCCGCCGCCGCTGTCGGATTCGTACAATCGACTGCCGCATTCTCCTGCGCTCTCCTACGATCTGTCGTCGTGAACGTGATCTGGCGCACCCTGCTTCTGCTCGCCTCCTCCCGCCGCCGTTACCGTCGCGAAGGCGCGATGGACTCGCTCGGCGTCGGGCGCATCCGACTGACGACGCTTCCCACCGACCTCGACGTCGTGGGGCACATGAACAACGGACGGTACCTGTCGCTGTTCGACCTCGGGCGCTTCGACCTGCTGATGCGCACCGGGCTCTGGGACCTCATGCGTGAGCGCGGCTGGTATCCGGTCGTCGCCAACGCGACCATCAGCTACCGCAAGTCGCTGCATCTGTGGCAGCGCTTCGACGTGGAGTCGCGCGTCATCGCCGCCGACGATCGCGCGGTCTACCTCGAACACCGCGCCGTCGTCGACGGTGAGATCTACGCGCAGCTCATCGCCCGCGGTCGTTTCGTGCGTCGCTCCGGCGGCACGGTGGGCCTCGCAGAGCTGTTCGAGGCGCTGGGCCAGGATCCCGCCACCGTGCCGGCTCCCGAGGAGTGGATGCTGCGCTGGGCCGAGGATGTGGCGCTGCCGTCGACGCGTCGCCCCGCCCCCAGCATCTGGCGCTGATCCGGCGCCGTCCACGGGCTCGTGTCACGCCGGTGGCGCCGCCGGGCCCCGACGTAGGCTGAGCGCATGTCCTCCAGCACCGAGGCGGGGGCGCCACGAGCGCCGCGTCCCGCATCCCTCGCCGACGACGCGGTCACCCTCGCGCGCCGTTGGGTCACCGAAGCCGCCGACGCCCACGCGGACCCCGCGGCGGAGCGCCTCGCGGGAGTGCTGCGCGACCCCAACGGGCTGCCGTTCACGATCGGGTTCGTCGACGGTGTCATGCGCCCCGAGAGCCTGTCGGCGGCGGCGGCGAACCTCAGCCGCATCGCCCCGCTCGTGCCCGACTTCCTGCCCTGGTACCTGCGCTCGGCCGTGCGGGTCGGAGGGGCCGTCGCCCCCGCGGTGCCAACGCCTGTCGTACCGATCGCCCGCCGTGCGCTGCGCGACATGGTCGGCCACCTCATCGTCGACGCCCGCCCCGAGAAGCTGGGGGCGGCGATCGCCAAGCTGCGCGAGGGCGGCGCGAAGCTGAATCTCAACCTGCTGGGCGAGGCCGTGCTGGGTGAGAACGAGGCGCGGCGCCGACTCGACGGCATCCACGAGCTCATCTGCCGCCCCGACGTCGACTACGTCTCGGTCAAGGTCTCGGCCATCGCGGGGCACATCTCGCTCTGGGCGTTCGACGAGGTCGTCGAGCGTGTCGTCGAGCGCCTGCTGCCGCTGTATCTGAGCGCTGCCGCCGACGGCACCTTCATCAACCTCGACATGGAGGAATACCGCGACCTCGACCTCACGATCGCGGTGTTCACCCGCATCCTCGAGGACGAGCGGCTCTCGCAGCTCGAGGCGGGCATCGTGCTCCAGGCCTACCTGCCCGATGCGCTCCCGGCTCTGCAGGAGCTGACCGCGTGGGCCCGGCAGCGCGTCGCGGGCGGCGGCGCCGGCATCAAGGTGCGCCTGGTGAAGGGCGCGAACCTCGCGATGGAGCGCGTCGACGCGATCATGCACGGTTGGCCGCAGGCCCCGTACGATACGAAGCTCGACACCGACGCGAACTATCTGCGCTGCCTCGACTGGGCACTGGATGCCGACCACGCCGCCGCCATGCGCGTGGGTGTCGCCGGTCACAACCTCTTCGACGTCGCCTACGCGTGGTTGCTCGCCGGCGAGCGCGGAGTGCGCGAGCGCATCGAGTTCGAGATGCTCCTGGGTATGGCCGCGGGTCAGGTCGCCGCGGTCTCTCGCGAGGTGGGCGCCGTTCTGCTGTACGTGCCGGTCGTGCGTCCCGACGAGTTCGACGTGGCGATCAGCTACCTCGTGCGCCGGCTCGAGGAGAACGCGTCCGACGAGAACTTCCTCTCCGCCGCGTTCGACCTCGACACCGATCCCGAGCTGTTCGAACGCGAGCGCGACCGCTTCCTCGCATCGATCCAGCGGTCGACGGAGGCCGGGCTGCGCATCGGACCCCGGCGCGGGCAGAACCGTCTGCAGAGCGCAGCGGATGCGGCCGAGCCCGCCATCCTGAGAGACCCCGCCCCCACGCAGGAGATCGCAGGTCTCACCCAGGCCGTGCTCGGGATCGCCGCCGACCGCACCGAGCCCGACGCGCACTCCGTCCTGTTCGGCGGCGCGGAGTTCGTCGAGACGGCCGTCTTCTCGCCGCGCGAATCGAACGCCGGCGTGCACGGGGCGCCCGGCTTCCGCCCCGCCGCCGACACCGACCCGGCTCTCCCCGCCAACCGCGAGTGGGCGCAGCGCATCATCGAGAGGATCGAGACCTCGACCGCCGGCGACGCGACCATCGGCGGAGCCCGCGTCGGCGACACCGACACTCTCGAGCGCACGATCGCGCGCGTGCGCGACGCGGCCGCCGGCTGGGGCTCGCTGCCAGCGGCCGACCGGGCCGTGGTGCTGCAGGCGGCCGCGCGATCCCTCGAGGCGCGGCGCGACCTGCTCATCGAGGTCGCCGCATCCGAGACCGGCAAGGTGCTCGCCGAGGCGGACGTCGAGGTGAGCGAGGCGGTGGACTTCGCCAACTACTACGCCGCCACCGCGCGCGAGCTGGATCGGGTCGCCGGTGCCGTCTTCGTCCCGGCGCGGCTGACGGTCGTCGCTCCGCCGTGGAACTTCCCGCTCGCGATCCCCGCGGGCGGCGTGCTCGCGGCCCTCGCGGCCGGCTCCGGCGTGGTGTTCAAGCCCGCCCCGCAGGCGCGCCGCGCGGCGGCCGTCGTCGCTGAGACGCTGTGGGATGCGGGCGTGCCCCGCGACCTGCTCGCTCTCGTCGACATCGACGAGGGGGAGCTGGGGGAGCGGCTCATCTCCCATCCCGCGGTGGATCGGGTGATCCTCACCGGGTCGTGGGAGACCGCGCAGCTCTTCCGCTCCTGGCGACCGGATCTTCCGCTCCTGGCGGAGACGAGCGGCAAGAACGCCATCATCGTCATGCCGTCGGCCGATCTCGATCTGGCCGCATCCGACCTCGTCCGGAGCGCGTTCGGCCACGCCGGACAGAAGTGCTCCGCCGCATCCCTCGCGATCCTCGTCGGCTCTGTGGGGCGCTCGGCCCGCTTCGCGCGCCAGCTCGTCGATGCCACGCGCTCGCTCGTGGTGGCATCGCCCGCCGACGCCGCCGCGGAGGCGGGGCCGGTGATCGAGCCGCCGCAGGGCAAACTGGCGTGGGCGCTGACGACGCTCGACGACGGCGAGAAGTGGCTCGTGGAGCCCGAGCAGATCGACGGTGCACCCGAACTGGCGGGACGGCTGTGGCGTCCCGGCATCCGCACCGGCGTCGCGCCGGGGTCGCGCTTCCACCTCGAGGAGTTCTTCGGTCCGGTGCTGGGCGTCATGCACGCATCGTCGCTGGCCGAGGCGATCGAGCTGCAGAACGCGGTCGCCTACGGGCTGACCGCGGGTCTTCACACCCAGCATCCCGACGACCTCGCGCTGTGGCTCGACCGCGTGGAGGCGGGAAACCTCTACGTGAACCGCGGCATCACGGGTGCGATCGTGCAGCGCCAGCCCTTCGGCGGATGGAAGCGCTCATCGGTCGGGGCGGGCACGAAGGCCGGCGGCCCGAACTACCTGATCGGCCTCGGGAGTTGGCGACCCACCGCGGTCAGTGGCTCGACCACGCTGCATCTGCGCGGGCTCGACTCGCGCATCACCGCGATCGTCGAAGCCGCCCAGCCGTCACTGGACTACGAACGCTTCGAATGGCTGCGCCGGGCAGCGCTGTCGGACGCGGTGGAGTGGGACCGCGAGTTCGGCCGCATCAAGGATGTGACGGGGCTCCGCGTCGAGCGGAACCTGTTCCGGTACCGGTCGGTCGACGTCGCCGTGCGGGCGACCGCGGGCGCGGAGGTGCAGGAGGTGCTGCGCGTCGCGCTCGCCGCCCTGCGCGCAGGTTCGGCCGCATCCTTGAGTACGGCGACGGGGCTTCCGCCCGCCGTGCGCCGCGCCTTGGGCGAGGCGGGTCTCACGGTGCATGTCGAGACCGACGCGCAGTGGATCGAGCGGCTCACCCGCGCCGAGGCGGATGCGGCCGGTGTCAGCGTGAAGCCGCGCGTCGCGCGAGCGCGGCTCGTGGGGCCCGCATCCGAGACCGACGTCCTGCACCGAACGCTGGCCGAGGCGATCGCCGGAGACCCGGATCTCGCCGTCTACGCGAACCCGGTCACCACGGCCGGCCGCCTCGAGCTGCTGCCGTTCCTGCACGAACAGGCCATCGCGATCACCGCGCACCGCTTCGGCAACCCCGACGCGTGGAGCGAAGAGGTCATCTGAGCGTGGCCCGGGCCGGTCGCCCTGTCATCGCGCCGGCCGGCTTCCGAATCCATGTCCCACTTGCTGCAGAAATCAGACCCGATTCCTGCGGGAAGTGGGACATGCCGTGCGGGGAAGCGGTCGTCGGTCCCGCCGGGGAGGGCGGGACCGACGGAGCTCAGTCGCGGAGGTCTCTCCTCGTGAGCGGTCGGTCCGCGGTGGACACGGGGCCGGTGTCGGGCGCGACCAGCGCACCCGCATCCGCGGCCGCGGCCTGCGCGAGCACGGCCGGATCGTCGGCTTCGGATGCGGCGGCCGCCTCATCCGCCGCCTCCTGCAGTGCGGACTTGGCCCGCAGCGGAGGCGTGCGGAAGAACAGCGTCAGCACGAACGCGAGCAGCACGACACCCAGCGCCACCCGGTAGACGACCGTCGCGGAATCGTTGAAGCCGACGAGGATCGGAGCGGTCAGGCGGGGGTCTGCGCCGTTGAGGAACGACGTGTCGTTCATGACCGAGCCGTCGAAGCTCTGGTCGTCGCTCTTCGAGGCGAGGGCCTCCTGCACCTGCGGCACGGCCTGAGCGACGAACGCCTCGCGGGCGGCATCGTTCGACAGGTCGACGGATGCGGCGCTCGCCGCCTGCTGCAGGTTCGCCACGATCGGGTCGTAGATCGTCTTCATGATCGCCGCGTTCTCGGGAGCCTGGGTGACCGCGGGATCGAGCGCCGCCTCGAGCGCATTCGTGACGGTCGTCTCATCGGCGAAGGAGTTCTGGATGTTCGCGGGCACCAGTGTGAACAGGAGCGAGAGGAGCACGGCGGTGCCGAGGGTTCCACCGATCTGACGGAAGAAGGTCGACGCGCTCGTGGCCACACCCATGTCGCGCAGACCGACGGAGTTCTGGCTGGCGATCGTCAGCGTCTGCATGAGCTGGCCGAGACCGAGACCGAGCAGCAGCATGGCGCCGGCGAGGAACCAGTACGAGCTGTCGACGCGGAGGAAGGTCAGCAGCACGTATCCGCCCGAGAGGAACAGTGTGCCGAGGATCGGGAACATGCGGTATCGGCCGGTGCGCGCGATGATCTGACCGCTCGCGATCGAGGCGATCATGAGACCGAGGATCATCGGCAGCATCTGGAAGCCGCTCTCGGTGGGCGTGGCGCCCAGCACGAGCTGCAGATACAGCGGCAGCGTCAGCATCGCACCGAACATGCCGAAGCCCACGAGCACGCCGATGACGGTCGCCATCGAGAACGTCGACGAGTGGAAGAGCGTCAGCGGGATCAGCGCATCCGCCTTCATCGCGCGTTCGACGAACACGAACGCGACAGCGCCCAGCGCACCCACGACGTAGCAGGCGATGGCGATGGGGGAGTCCCAGCCCCACTCGCGGCCCTGTTCGGCCACCAGCAGGAGCGGGACGAGGGCGACCACGACGAGCGCCGCGCCCCACCAGTCGATGCGCACCGACTCGCGCGGGTGGTGCGGGATGTGCAGGAAGCGGACGACGATGAACAGGGCGATGATGCCGATCGGCACATTGATGAGGAACACCCAGCGCCATCCCGCGATCCACAGGATCTGGTCCGCGCCGGAGAAGAGTCCGCCGACCAGGGGGCCGATGACGCTCGAGATGCCGAAGACGGCGAGGAAGTAGCCCTGGTACTTGGCGCGCTCGCGCGGCGCGAGGATGTCGCCCATGATCGCCAGCGGCATCGACATGAGACCGCCGGCGCCGAGGCCCTGCACCGCGCGGAACGCGGCGAGCTGCACCATGTCGGTCGAGAAGCTCGCGAGCACGGAGCCGAGGATGAACACGATGATGGCGAAGAGGAAGAGGGGTCGGCGGCCGAAGATGTCGGAGAGCTTGCCGTAGATGGGCGTGGCGATCGTCGAGACGATCAGGTACGCCGTGGTGACCCAGGCCTGCAGGCTCAGCCCGTGCAGGTCGTCGCCGATCGTGCGGATCGCCGTGCCCACGATGGTCTGGTCGAGGGCGGAGAGGAACATGCCGGCCATGAGGCCGAAGATCACCAGCAGGATGGCGCGGTGCGTCATCACGGGCTGGTCGGTGCGCGCAGTCTCGGACATGGAGCCTCCGGTGGGATGAGGCGGAAAAGGTTGACTATCCGCAACTATCGGACGTCTGATCATAGACCCGCTCTGTGACCACCGGACGCCACGGGGCTATCGACGAGGAAGGGATGCGGCCGGAACGATCGCCCGCCGCATCCCTTCGTCCTCTCGCGCGTCAGGCGTCGATGCCCACCGAGTAGGACAGCCGCTCGATCTCGTCCGCGGACAGCTCCAGATCGGCCGCCTTCGCGCTGTCGGTGATGGATGCGGCACGCCGTGCGCCCGGGATCGGGATCACGGTGTCGGCGAGGGCGAGCTCCCAGGCGAGCACCACCTGCTGCGGGCTGACGCCGTGCGCCTCGCCGACCTCGGAGAACACGCGGAAGCGCTCGCCGACCGAGCGTCCGCCGCCGCCGGTGCCGCCGAGCGGGCTCCAGGGGAGGAACGCGAGTCCCGCATCCGCGCAGTAGGTCAGCTCCTTGTAGCTGCCGGGATGGCGCGGCGAGAACTCGTTCTGCACGCTCACGAGCGCATCGCCGAGGACCTCCTGGGCGATCTGGATCTCCTCGATGCTCGCGTTCGAGATGCCGAGCGCGCGCACCTTGCCCTCGTCGTGCAGGGTCTTGAGGTTCTGCATGATCTCGCCGTAGACGATCCAGCGGTCGGGGCGGTGGTACTGATACAGGTCGATGACGTCGGTGCCCAGGCGCCGCAGCGACGACTCGACGGCGCCGCGCAGGTACTGCAGCGAGCCGTCGCGGCCGAAGTCCTTCTCCTCGGTGCGCGTGATGCCGCCCTTCGTCGTCACCACGATCGACGAGCGGTCGCCGCCCCACGAGGCGAGGGCTTCGGCGACGAGCTGCTCGTTGTGCCCCATCGAATCCCAGCTCGGGGCGTAGATGTCGGCCGTGTCGATGAACGTCACGCCCGCATCCAGCGCGGCGTGCACGGTCGCGATCGCGCTCTGCCGGTCGGGGAGCTCGTTGTCGTTGTTCATCGAGAGGGGCATGGCTCCGAGGCCGATGGCCGAGACGGAGAACGGTCCGAGTGTGCGCTGCTTCATAGGTCTCCTTCGACAGGGGTGTGCGCTCCAGCCTGGCACGGCCGCATCGGGTGCGGGCTTCCGGTCGTGATCGGCCTCATCGTGCGAGAATGTCATCCGGCGTGCCCGTGTCGCCGGCTCTCTGACAGCTCCGCCGGGCCCCAGGACAGCGTCCGCCGTATGTCGAAGGAGCTGAATGTCCACCGCATCCGTGCCCTCATCCCGTATCGCCCAGCGCCGCAGCTACCTGATGTGCCGTCCCGAGCACTTCACGGTCAGCTACTCCATCAATCCGTGGATGCGGCCCGCCGACCCGACCGACACGGCCAAGGCCGTCGCGCAGTGGCAGACGCTGTACGACGCCTACGTCGCGCTCGGCCACGAGGTGCGCCTCATCGACGGCGTGCCCGGGCTGCCCGACATGGTCTACACGGCCAACGGCGGCTTCGTCATCGACGGTGTCGCCTACGGCCCGAAGTTCCGCTTCGCCGAGCGCGCGGAGGAGGCGGAGCCGTTCATGGACTGGTTCGCCGCGAACGGGTTCCGCGTCGCCCGACCCGAGGAGGTCAACGAGGGCGAGGGCGACTTCCTTCTCGTGGGGAACACGATCCTCGCCGGCACCGGGTTCCGCTCGACCGGTGACAGCCACCGCGAGGTCGGAGAGGTGTTCGGCCGTGAGGTCGTCTCGCTCACGCTCGTGGATCCGCGGTTCTACCACCTCGACACCGCGATCGCCGTGCTGGACCCGGTCGAGGGCCCCGGCGGCGTCGAGAAGGCGAACATCGCGTATCTTCCGGGCGCGTTCGACGAGGCGAGCCAGAAGATCCTCGCCGAGCGTTACCCCGACGCCATCCGCGTCTCGGATGCGGACGGCGACGTCTTCGGGCTGAACTCCGCCAGCGACGGCTACAACGTGTTCATCTCGCCCCGCGCGAAGGGGTTCGAGGCGCAGCTGCGCGAGCGCGGGTACAACCCCGTGCTGATCGATCTGTCCGAGCTGCTGCTCGGCGGCGGCGGCATCAAGTGCTGCACGCTGGAGCTGCGTCGATGACGTCGATGAAGGAGACCGACATGTCTGTGCTCGACACCACCACGAGCGACATCATCACGGCCGAGGACGCGCACCTCGCCCACAACTACCACCCGCTGCCGGTCGTCATCTCCCGCGGTGAGGGATCGTGGGTCACCGACGTCGAGGGCAAGCGCTACCTCGACCTGCTGTCGGCGTACTCCGCCCTCAACTTCGGGCACCTGCATCCGGCGATCGTGGCGGTCGCGCAGGAGCAGCTCACGCGCCTCACCCTGACGAGCCGGGCGTACCACAACGACCAGCTCGGGGTCTTCGCGGCAGCGCTCGCCGAGCTGTGCGGCAAGGACCTCGTCCTGCCGATGAACACGGGCGCCGAGGCGGTCGAGACCGCGATCAAGGTCGCCCGCGCGTGGGCGTACCGGGTGAAGGGGGTTCCTGCCGGTGCGGCCGAGATCGTCGTCGCGGGCGGTAACTTCCACGGCCGGACAACGACCATCGTCGGCTTCAGCGACGACCCTGAGGCGCGCGGCGACTTCGGCCCGTTCACACCCGGGTTCGTCGCGGCACCGTTCGGTGACGCGGACGCCCTCGAAGCGGCCATCACCGACAGCACCGCGGCCGTGCTGATCGAGCCGATCCAGGGCGAGGCAGGCGTCATCGTGCCTCCCGCGGGATACCTCGCCGCGGTGCGTGAGACCTGCACCCGCCACGAGGTGCTGTTCATCGCCGATGAGATCCAATCGGGTCTCGGCCGCACCGGCTACACGTTCGCGTGCGAGCGCGAGGGCGTCGTGCCCGACATGTACGTGCTGGGCAAGGCGCTGGGCGGCGGCATCCTCCCCGTCTCCGCCGTCGCGGCCGACGCGGCGGTGCTGGGCGTCATCCGTCCCGGCGAGCACGGCTCGACGTTCGGCGGAAACCCGCTGGCCGCCGCCGTGGCCCATCGCGTGGTCGAGATGCTTGCCACGGGTGAGTTCCAGCAGCGTGCGAAGGCGCTCGGTGAGCACCTCGAGGCGCGGCTGAACGACCTCGTCGGCCACGGCGTCAGCGCGGTGCGCGTAGCGGGACTCTGGGCCGGCGTCGACATCGACCCCGCGCAGGGGACCGCGCGCGAGGTCGCCGAGCGACTGCTCGGGCGCGGGGTGCTCGTGAAGGACACCCACGGCCAGACCATCCGCATCGCGCCGCCGCTCGTCGTGCGCGCGACGGAGCTGGACTGGGCGATCGAGCAGCTGAAGCTCGTCCTCACCGCCTGACGTGGGTCGCCGGACCGCCGGCACGGGCACGGGGCCCGCGTTCGGGTGCGCCCCGGCATCCCCTGCGTGTCTCGGTTGTTCACGTTCCGGTTGCGGTGCGCGCCCATAAGTGAGACACGGATGCTGCGGGGCGTCCATAAGTGAGACGCGTGCGTGGTGGGCTCATGCGTGGTGTGCGTGTCTCGGTTGTGCAGGTTTTCGAAGCGTCGCGCGTGCCTAGGTGAGACGCGGATGCGGTGGTGCGTGAAGCGGTGCGGGGCGGCGCGCCTCGCCGCGCGCGGCGTGTACTCACGCCGAGTGGTTGCCCGAATCCACCGCGCGAACGGCGGAGAAACATCCTGGCAATACGCGCGCGATTAGGCTCATCGCATGGGCGACTTGTTCGACGGCTACGGCTCCACTCTCGCGCCGCGCAAGACCCCGCAGGGGCTGCCCGCGTTCGACGAGATGTTCGGTCATCCCGCGCATCCCGGCGCAGCGGCGGAGTCGCGCAGCGCCTACCGCGAGCTCTACCAGGCGCTGGCGCGCATGACGCAGGAGGAACTGCGCGGGCGCACGGAGTCGCTCGCCTCCAGCTACCTCGCCCAGGGCGTCACCTTCGACTTCGCGGGTGAGGAGCGGCCGTTCCCGCTGGATGCGGTGCCCCGCATCATCGACTACGCGGAATGGAGCGAGATCGAGGCCGGCGTCAAGCAGCGCGTCCGGGCCCTCGAAGCGTTCCTCGACGACGCCTACGGCCGCCAGAACTGCGTGCGCGACGGGGTGATCCCGGCGCGCCTGATCGCGTCGAGCCAGTACTTCTACCGCCAGGCCGCCGGCATCCACTCGGCGAACGGCGTCCGCATCCAGGTGTCCGGCATCGACCTCATCCGCGACGAGCACGGCAAGATGCGCGTGCTCGAGGACAACGTGCGCGTGCCGTCGGGCGTCAGCTACGTCATCTCCAACCGACGGGTCATGGCGCAGACTCTGCCGGAGCTGTTCCTCTCGATGCGCGTGCGTCCGGTGGGCGACTACCCCAACAAGCTGCTCGCGGCCCTGCGCGCCTCGGCCCCGCCCGGGATCGACGACCCCAATGTCGTCGTGCTCACGCCGGGCGTCTACAACTCGGCGTACTTCGAGCACACGCTGCTCGCGCGACTCATGGGTGTGGAGCTCGTCGAGGGGCGCGACCTGCTCTGCATGGGCGGGCGCGTCTTCATGCGCACCACCCGCGGCCCCAAGCGCGTCGACGTCATCTACCGCCGCGTCGACGACGACTTCCTCGACCCGCTGCAGTTCCGCGCCGACTCGATGCTGGGTGCGCCGGGGCTCATGCTCGCCGCGCGCATGGGCAACGTCACGATCGCCAACGCGGTGGGCAACGGCGTCGCCGACGACAAGCTGCTCTACACCTACACGCCCGACCTCATCCGCTACTACCTGTCGGAGGAGCCCATCCTGCCGATCGTGGACACGTGGCGGCTCGAGGACCCGGCGGCGCTGGAAGAGGTGCTCGACCGGCTCGACGAGCTCGTCGTGAAGCCCGTCGACGGCTCCGGCGGCAAGGGGCTCGTGGTCGGTCCCGACGCCTCGCGCGCCGAGCTCGACACGCTGCGCAAGACCCTGCTGGCCGATCCTCGCGGGTGGATCGCGCAGCCGGTCGTCATGCTCTCCACCATCCCGACGCTCGTCGAGGACGGGATGCGGCCCCGTCACGCCGACCTGCGACCGTTCGCCGTGAACGACGGCGACGACATCTGGGTGCTGCCCGGCGGTCTCACGCGTGTGGCGCTCCCGGAGGGGCAGCTCGTCGTCAACTCCAGCCAGGGCGGCGGGTCGAAGGATACGTGGGTCGTCGGCGGCGCGGCCCCGGGCCACGTCGAGTACGGGCAGGGGCAAGGGCTGGCGGGGCTCGTGGCCGACCAGGCCTCGACCATCACGCAGGCCATCCCGATCATCACGGATGCGGCACTCGAGGTCACTCCCGACGAGGTCGACCACTCGCCGCAGGACCGCCCCCGCTCGAACGTCGAGCAGCAGGAGCAGCAGCAACAGCTGCACCAGGAAGAGGGGGGTGCGCAATGCTGCTGAGCCGGATCGCCGAAAGCCTGTTCTGGATCGGGCGCTACATCGAGCGCAGTGACGGCACCGCCCGCATCCTCGACGTGCACCTGCAGCTGCTGCTCGAGGACCCCTGGATCGACGAGGACACCGCCTGCCGCTCGCTGCTCGCGGTCATGGGATCCTCGCCGCCCGACGGTGTCGAGACGGTCACCCGCGAGCACGTGCTCGCGCGCCTCGCCGTCGACCGCATGAACCCCTCCAGCATCCTCTACTCGCTGACCTCGGCGCGCGAGAACGCCCGCCGCGCGCGGGAGATCGTCTCGACCGAGCTGTGGGAGTGCCTCAACACGACCAACGCGCGGATGCCGCGGCGACTGCAGACCGACAAGGTGCACGAGTTCTTCCAGTGGGTGCGCGAGCGCGCCGCGCTCGCGGTCGGCGTCGTCGACTCGTCGACGAGCCGGGACGAGGCCTGGCAGTTCTTCACGCTCGGTCGGTCGATCGAACGCGCCGACATGACGGCGCGGCTGCTCGCGACCCGGTCGCTGACCGAGGCATCGGGTCCGTCGTGGACGACCATCCTGCGCTCCTGCGGTGCGTACGAGGCGTACCTGCGCACCTATCGCGGGATGCCGAGCGCGCGCAACGCGGCAGAGTTCCTGCTGCTCGACCGCCTCTTCCCTCGCTCGATCATCTACTCGATCTCGCGCGCCGAGGAGTGCATCTCGGCGATCGACCCGCGCGAGGACCGCGTGGGGCAGTCCAATCAGGTCCTGCGGGCGCTCGGCCGCATCCGCAACGACCTCGAGTACCTGCCGATCGGTGACATCCTGAGCGAGCTTCCCGCTCATATGCTCCGGGTGCAGACCGTGACGCGCGAAGCGTCCGATGCCATCCGCCAGCGCTTCTTCCCGACGCAGGCCGAGCCCAGCTGGATCGGAGAGACCTCATGAAGCGGCTGCGGATCGAGCACGAGACGGGCTTCCGGTACGGCGGCGACGTCTCCGCTTCCTACAACGAGGCGCGGATGCTTCCCGGCACCACCGAGAGCCAGTTCGTGCTCAGCGCGGCGCTCGAGATCGAGCCGTCGACGGCCGTCAACACCTACGTCGACTACTTCGGCACACGGGTGAGCGCGTTCGACGTGCTCTCGCCCCATCAGGCACTGACGATCACCGCGCGCTCGCTCGTCGAGGTGCGTCCGCGGCCGATCGAGCACACCGGCATCACCTGGGACCGCCTCGCGGTCGAGGCCGCGCGCTCGCTCGAGACCGTCGAGCAGCTGACGCAGACGCATCGTACGCGTCCGCATCCCGAGGTCGCCGAGCTCGCCGCATCCTACGCATCGCGGCACGACGACCCGGGCCGCGCGGCGCACGAGATCTGCGTCGCGATCGGGGATGCGGTCGAGTACATGCACGGTGTGACCGGGGTGCACTCCACGGCGATCGACGCGTGGGAGGCGCGCAAGGGCGTGTGCCAGGACATGGCGCACATCGCCATCGGTGCGCTGCGCTCCGTGGGCATCCCGGCGCGCTACGTGTCGGGCTACCTGCATCCGCGTCCGCAGGCCGAGGTCGGCGTCGCCGTGACGGGGGAGTCGCACGCGTGGGTCGAGTGGTTCGCCGGAGAGTGGACCGGCTTCGACCCGACGAACAACATCGAGATCGGCGACCGTCACGTGCTCGTGGGGCGCGGACGCGACTACAACGACGTGCCGCCGCTGCGCGGCGTGTACGCGGGCCCGTTCAAGAGCAACCTGCACGTGAAGGTCACGATCACCCGCGAGGCCTGACCCGCGCGCTTGCCGTCGCCCCGGTCGGAGAATCGGCCGAATGTCGGAGGATCGGGCCCGAAACCTCCGACATCGGGCCGAATCTCCGACGTTCGAGCGCGGCGGCGGGCCGGGGCCGGCGGGTCAGGGACGCGGGGCGCGGGCGGTGCGGGGTAAGCGGCGGCGGATGCGGCGGCGCGCTGCCGCATCCGGGAGGGTGACCGGCGCGGTGGCCGCGGCGACCTCGTCACTGAACTCCTCCGGAGCGACGACGCGGACGGGCCGGGTCTCGTCGATCTCGAAGCGCAGGCGCGCCTCGGGGTCGCGGCGCACCCGGCCGGATGCGAGGAGCCAGGTGACGCCGATCGCGCAGCCGATGAGGCCCGCGACGGCGCCGACGTCGATCGCGGCGCGTGGTCCCCACGTGTCGGCGACCCAGCCGGCGATCGGGGCGCCGATGGGGGTGGCGCCCATGATGACCGCCATGTACAGCGCGAGAACACGGCCGCGCAGGGCCGGATCCGTCGTGGTCTGCACGTAGCCGTTCGCGGTCGTGAGGATCGTGACGGTGCTGAAGCCGACGAACACGAGGCTCACGGCGTAGAGCGGGTAGGTCGGCATCGCGGCGGAGACGAGGGAGAAGACGCCGAAGGCTCCCAGCGCCGCGATCACGACCCGCATCCGGGCGCGATCGCGCCGTGCGGCCAGCAGCGCGCCTGCGAGAGAGCCGATGGCGAGCACGGAGCTCAGCAGACCGTACCCGTCGGCCTGCTGCCCGAACTGCACGGCCATGGTGGAGGCGAAGATCGGGAAGTTCATGCCGAAGGCCGCGATCAGGAACACCATCGCGAAGATCACCTTCAGATCCGGCCGGCCCGCGACGTAGCGGAAGCCGTCTGCCAGTCGCGCGCCGCCCGGCGCACGGGTGCGCGGCACGAGCTCACGTACCCGCACGAGCATGAGCGCGACGAGCATCGCGAGGAAGGTACCCGCGTTGACCATGAAGACCCACCCGGTGCCCACCAGCACGATCAGCACGCCGCCGATCGCCGGACCGAGCAGACGTGCGGCGTTGAAGGATGCGGAGTTGAGCGCGACGGCGTTGGAGGCGTCGTCGCGCGACACGATGTCGGTCACGAACGCCTGACGTGCCGGTGCGTCGAACGCGTTGGCGACACCGAACGCCGCCGCGAAGCACCACATGAGCGGCAGCGTCATGACGTTCGTCAGCAGCAGGACGCCGACGGCGACCGCCAGCAGCATCAGCGTCGACTGGGTGAGCAGCAGCATCCGTCGTCGATCGAAGCGGTCGGCCGCCCAGCCGGTGATGCTCACGAGGACGAGGGGTGGTCCGAACTGCAGCGCCATCGTGATGCCCATGGCGGTGGCGTCGTTGTCGGTGAGCTGCGTCAGCACCACCCAGTCCTGGGCGGTCGCCTGCATCCAGCCGCCGATGTTGGAGACGAGCGCGCCCAGGAACCAGACGCGGTAGTTGAACAGCCGCATCGAGCGGAACATCGCGCTCATCGCTCCGCCACCCGGCGCAGGATCTCGGATGCGGCGTGCAGCGTCGCGCGCTCATCGGCGTCCAGTTCGTCGAGCGCCTCCTCGAGCCACGCGTTGCGACGGCGCACGGTCTCTTCGACGACGGCGCGGCCCGCATCCGTGAGCACGATGTTGACCTTGCGGCGGTCGGTGTCGTCGCTCCGGCGCTCGAGGTAGCCCGACTCTTCGAGGCAGTTGACCGTCCGGTTCATCGACGGCGCGGTCACCCGCTCGCGCGCGGCGAGCTCGCCGAGCGTGCGCGTGCCGTTGACCTTCAGTGCCATGAGCACCGAGAACTGTCCGTCGCTCATCGAGTCGACCGCGCGCTGGGCGCGCAGGCGCCGGGCGAGACGGAAGACCGACATGCGCAGCTCAGCCGCTTCGGCGGCGCGGGGGGATTCGTCGATCATCTCGATCCTTAGCATAGCTCATTAGTCTTGCTAAGGATCCGTGCGCTACCCGGTCTCGACCTCCTCGCGGCGGCGGCCGCCGAGGGTGAGCGTCGCCACCAGACCCACGGCGATGAACCCCGCCGCGGTGAACGCGGCGTAGCGGGTGCCGTCGGAGAACGCGGTCTCCGCCGCGGTCGCGATCTCGGCGGTCTGCGGGTTCGCGGCGAGGCCCGCGATGGCGCCGCCTGCGGAGTCGACGACACTCGAGACGATCTCATCGCGCTGGGATGCGGGCACGCCGGCATCGTCGAGCGAGCTCGCCAGCAGGCCGCCGGTCGAGGTGAACAGCACCGTTCCGAGGATCGCGACGCCGAGCGCCGCGCCGACCTGTCGGGAGGTGGACTGCGTGCCAGAGCCCTGCCCGGAGAGCTCGACCGGGACGTCCTGGAGGATGACGCCCGTGAGCTGCGCGGTCGCGAGCCCCACGCCGAACCCGTAGACGAACAGCGCCGGGAGCAGCCAGCCCCACGCCGCATCCGGGGCGACGACGAGGCCGACCCAGACGATGCCGACGATCTCGGCGAGGAGCCCGACCCGCACGATCGCGACCGGAGTCACGCGGCCGGATGCGGCGCCGGCGAAGCCGCTCGCCACGAAGGAGCCGATCGCGAGGGCCAGGAGAACGAGACCCGTCTGCAGCGCGTCGAAGCCGAGGACGAACTGCAGCCACAGGGGCAGCGACAGGATGATGCCGAACTCGCCGAGGGCGACCGTGAGCGCGACGAGGTTGCCGTCGCGGAAGGTGCCGATCCGGAACAGCGAGAGATCGAGGAGGGCCGCGCGACCGCGGTGGACCCGGTGTGCGCTCCACGCGATGAAGGCGATGAGCGCGACCACGGCGATCGCGAAGGCGACGGGTACGGGCGAGATCGAGAACGGCCAGGTGAACGAGCCGAGCGAGAAGGTGGTGTCGGTGTTCTGCCACCAGCCGTACGTGCGCCCCTCGATGAGTCCGAACACGAGGGAGCCGAAGAGGACGACCGACAGGAATGCGCCCACTCCGTCGATGCCGCGTCGGGCCGACTCGCGGGACTCCGGGACGGTCATCAGGACGCCGATCACGATGATGACGGCGAGGGGCAGGTTGATGCCGAACGCCCAGCGCCACGAGAACGCCGTGGTGAGCCATCCGCCCAGCAGGGGCCCCACGGCCGCCATGCCGCCGATCGTCGAGCCCCACACAGCGAACGCGATGCCGCGCTCCTTGCCGCGGAAGGTCGCATTGATGAGGGAGAGGGTGGTCGGCAGGATCATCGCACCGCCCACACCCTGCACGAGGCGGGCGAGGATCAGCAGGCGTCCGTCCGGGGCGAGCGCCGCGCCGATGGAGGCGAGGGCGAAGATGACGACGCCGATGAGCATGAGCCGTCGCCGCCCGATCCGGTCGGCGATCGACCCGAACAGCAGGAGAAACGCGGCGAAGACGAGGGTGTACGCCTCCTGGATCCACTGCACCTCGGTCGAGGAGACGCCGAGCTCGTCGACGATCGAGGGCACGGCGACGTTCACGATCGTCGAGTCGACGATGATCAGCGACACCGCGACGCTGATGAAGACCAGGCCCGCCCAGCGGCGGGATGACGGAGCATTCATGAATTTGTCTCGCTTTTCTAGCTTTATCGACCAGAGGCTACACCCGTCAGCGCTGCGCGGAACCCATAAAATCGAGACCATGCCGGAGTTCACCGACGCGCACGGCGTCGAGATCGTCTACGACGTCCATCCCGCCCAGGGTGCTGTGCGCGGTGTCGTGCAGCTCCTGCACGGCGTGGGTGAGCACGCCCGCCGCTATCCCGTGCTGATCTCCGCCCTCACGGAAGCCGGCTTCACGGTCTACGCGGACGACCACCGCGGGCACGGGCGCACCGGCATGAAGCAGTGGGGCGATCCCGCGCGGCTCGGCCGGCTCGGCCGCGGCGGGCACCGGGCGGCGGTGGATGCCGTCTGGCAGTTGACCCGCCGCATCCGCGACGAGAACCCCGACCTGCCGCTCGTGCTGCTGGGTCACTCCTGGGGATCGTTCCTCGCACAGATCCTGGTGAACCGGCATCCGGAGGCCTACGACGCGGTCGTGCTGTCGGGTTCGGCGCTGCGGCTGCCGGGCACCCTCAACGCCGGCAACTTGAACGCGCCGTGGCGGCGAGAGGACACCACGGGAACCGCGTGGCTGTCGAGCGACCTCTCCGTCGGCCGCGCCTTCGCCGACGACCCGCTCACCACGGGCACGCCCCTGCTGAAGCTCTTCGGACCCGTCGACGCCGCGCGACTGTTCGGGCGTCCGCGCCGGAATCTGGGCCGCGACATCCCGATCCTGCTCATGGTCGGGCGCGACGACACCGTCGGCGGTCCCCGCAGCGTTCACAAGCTCGCCGCCGAGTACCGCGAGCGCTCCGGGCTCACCGACGTCACGACCCTCGTCTACCCCGGCGCGCGCCACGAGATCTTCAACGAGGTCATGCAGGCCGACGTGCGCGCCGACCTGCTCGCCTGGCTCGACGCCCGCATCCCTTCCCGCGTCTGAGGCGTCCCGCCCCGCCGCTTTTCCCTTCCACCTTCCGCGAGACTGCGGGCGGGAACGGGAACGGGAGCGAGAGCGGATGCGGGGCCGCGGGTGAGCGGGCGACCTAGGCTGAGATCATGCACGGTGAGTACAAGGTCCCCGGGGGCAAGCTCGTTGTCGTCGATCTCGAGGTGCGGGAGGGGCGCATCGCCGACGTGCACCTCGCGGGCGACTTCTTCCTCGAGCCGGACGAGGCGCTGAGCGACATCAACCGGGCGATCGAGGGACTCTCGGTCGAGACGGATGCGGCCGCGATCGCCGCCGCCGTGCGCGCGGCGCTTCCGGACGGCGCGCAGCTGCTCGGCTTCTCGCCCGAGGCGGTCGGCACCGTCGTGCGACGGGCGCTGGTCACCGCTCCCGGCTGGAAGGACTTCTCCTGGGAGGTCGTGCACGACGCGCCCGTCTCGCCGCGGATGAACCTCGCGCTCGACGAGGTGCTCACCGCACGCGTGGGGGACGGCCGCCGCAACCCCACCCTTCGGCTCTGGGAGTGGAACGAGTCCGCCGTGGTCATCGGCTCCTTCCAATCCCTGCGCAACGAGGTCGATCCGGAGGGAGCGGCCCGCCACGGCTACGACGTCGTGCGGCGAATCTCGGGGGGCGGCGCGATGATGATGGGCGCCAACGCGATCATCACCTACTCGCTGTACGTTCCGGCGTCCCTCGTGGCCGGCATGACCTTCGCCGATTCGTACGCGTTCCTCGACGATTGGGCGCTGCAGGCGCTGCGTTCGCTCGGGGTGGAGGCGACGTACCAGCCGCTCAACGACATCTCCTCGCCGCAGGGCAAGATCGGGGGTGCCGCGCAGAAGCGCCTCGCCAACGGCGGCGTCCTGCACCACGCGACCCTGAGCTACGACCTCGACGGCGAGGTCATGACCGAGGTGCTGCGCATCGGGCGCGAGAAGCTGAGCGACAAGGGCACGGTCTCGGCGGCCAAGCGCGTCGACCCGCTGCGGCGCCAGACGGGACTGCCGCGCGAGCAGATCATCGAGCGCTTCATCAGTACGTTCTCCACGATGTACGGCGCGACGACCGGGCATATCACCGAAGAGGAATACGCCGAGGCGGAGGCGCTCGTTGCGAGCAAGTTCGCCACGGATGCGTGGCTGCAGCGCGTGCCGTGAGCGGGTCCACCCCCGGAACCGTCGCCATCCACCACGGCGACAATCTGGCCGTTGCCAAGGAGCTCCCCTCCGGAGCGTTCACGCTCGTGTACCTCGATCCGCCCTTCAACACCGGGCGCTCCCGCATCCGTGCGATCGAGACGGCGACCGCGCCCGCGCCGGATGCGGCCTCCCAGCCCGGCTTCCGCGGGCAGGAGTACGCACGACTGCGGGGCGATCTGCGCGCGTACGACGACCGCTTCGACGACTACTGGGGCTTTCTCGAGCCGCGGCTGCTCGAGGCCTGGCGCCTGCTGGCCGACGACGGCACGCTGTACCTGCACCTCGACTACCGCGAGGTGCACTACGCGAAGGTCATGCTCGACGCCCTGTTCGGTCGCGACCGGTTCCTGAACGAGATCGTGTGGGCCTACGACTACGGCGCGAAGAGCCGGCGCCGATGGCCGACGAAGCACGAGACGATCCTCGTGTACGTGAAGGATCCGGCGCGGTACTTCTTCGACGCGGATGCGGTGGACCGCGAGCCGTACATGGCGCCGGGACTCGTCACCGCCGAGAAGGCCGCGCGCGGCAAGCTGCCGACGGATGTGTGGTGGCACACGATCGTGCCGACCTCCGGCGGTGAGAAGACCGGGTATCCGACGCAGAAGCCCGAGGGGGTGCTGCGCCGGATCGTGCAGGCATCCAGTCGTCCCGGCGACGCGGTGCTGGACCTCTTCGCGGGAAGCGGTACCACCGGCGCGGTCGCCGCTCCGCTCGGTCGGCACGCCGTGCTCGTCGACGACAACGCGGATGCGGTCGCCGTCATGCGTCAGCGGATGCCGCGCGCCGTCCTCATCCCGCCGCTGCCCCGCGAGGCCTGACTCCAGCTCGCGGAAAGAAACGCGACCTCAGAGGAGGGCGGCCGTGCCGGCGTAGCCGTCGTCGACAACGGGGGAGTCGAGGTCGAAGACCTGGGTGGTGCCGGGCGCCTCGCCCCACGGCGTCCACGCCGCGCTGTGGTCGCGGATGAAGGCCACCGCCGTCGCGTGCATCCGTTCAGCGAGGGATGCGGGCGGATGCGGGCCGGCGATCCTCGCGACGCCGTCGGCCTCCAGCCGTCCGAACCAGAAGGGCACGTCGAGGCAGTGGCAGGCCCAACCGATCGTGGGCGAGGGCCAGGTGAAGCGGTACGCCCACGTGCGGGCGGCCGACCGCCGGGCGTCTGCCACCCGCGGCACGAGCGCGCCGAACACGCGGTCGGTCACGTAGCGCCCGAGCAGGGCGGCCGTCCCTTTCGCGCGAGGAGCCGGGTTGTCGCGCAGGTAGGCGCGCCGCCGCCGGCGGTCGAGTCCCAGAGCGGCCAACGCCAGCGAGGCGGGGACGAGGCGCAGCTTGTGGGCGAAGGAGTCGGTCACCATCGTGAACTCGTCGGCCGTGGAGCCGAGCAGCAGCGGCTTGTCGGCGCCGACTCCGCCGGTGATCGAGGTCGGGGTGTCGGTGCGGAGCAGGTCGCCGTCGACGGCGGGACCCCACGCGCGCTCGGCGATCATCTCCCGCAGCGGCGCGAGCCGTCCGCGGTGCGGGGCGAGCTCGATCGTGCTCTGCAGGGCGTGCAGCCTCTCCTCGGGCACCGAGGCGAAGCCGTCGCGGTCCGCGCTCACTCCGGCGGCGACGGCCAGACGGGTGGCGCGGGCACGCGCCTCGTCGAGCGGGACGTCCCCGAGCGCACCGGAGATCGACCACGCTGCCGAGAAGAGGTGCTGCGCCGCAGGCATCCCCAGTAGCGTGAGCACCGCCCCGCCGCCGGCCGACTGCCCACCGATCGTCACGCGCGCGGGGTCGCCGCCGAACGCGGCGATGTTCTGCTGCACCCACTCGAG
Source organism: Microbacterium sp. RG1 (assembly GCF_005347485.1). Taxonomy (NCBI): domain Bacteria; kingdom Bacillati; phylum Actinomycetota; class Actinomycetes; order Micrococcales; family Microbacteriaceae; genus Microbacterium; species Microbacterium sp. RG1. The sequence continues at coordinate 2,998,615 of NZ_CP034121.1, forward strand.
AGCCGCGATCCAGTCCCGCACGCCGCGATTGCTCACGGCGCCGTCGATGGCCCCGAACCCGTCGAAACCGAGCCGGTACGAGAGGGTCACGACCACGATCCCCGCACGGGCGAACGTGTCGCCGTCGTACCAGGGGCTCGCGGGAGAGCCGGAGATGTAGCCGCCGCCGTGGATCCACACGAGCACGGGGGAGGGGGCCGCCGCATCCGTGTCCGGTGTGAAGACGTTCACGTTGAGCGTCGCGTCGCCCGGCACCGACGGCTCGGGGATGAGGGTGATCCCGGTATCTCCGCGCTGCGGGGTCGGGCCGTAGGCGGTCGCATCGCGCACGCCGTCCCAGGGTGCCTCGGGCTGCGGTGCGGCGAAGCGGTGCTCGCCGATGGGAGCGGCGGCGAAGGGGATGCCGAGGAACGCGAGGGAGCCCGGGCGGCGGAGGCCGCGGAGGGTGCCGGTCGAGATGGTGACGAGCGGATCGGTCATCGCAGCTGCGCCTCGCGTCCGGTCAGCGCGCTCTGGAACGCGGCGCGGACGATCGCGGCCATGTCGACCGAGGGGTCCAGCAGCCACTGGAGCTGCGCGCCGTCCCATGCCGCCTGCACGAGCCTGCTGGCGGTCGCGGGTGACACCTCGGGCGCCATCCGCCCGGCATCGGCCGCCTCTTGGAACCAGTCGCGGAGGCCGTCCAGGAATCCGGAGGTGCGGTCGGCGAAGTACGCGTGCGCCGGATGCGCGGGATCGCTCGCCTCGACCGACATCCGCGCGAAGAGGTGCACGAGCCCGGGCACCTGTGCGTTGTGCGCGATCATCCGCTCGTACGCCTCGGGCAGTTCCTCGCCGCCCTCGGGGTGGTAGGCGCGCAGGTCGAGCTCGTCGCGCTTGCGGAGGATCTCGACGAACAGGTGCTCCTTGCTGTCGAAGTAGTGCAGCAGGCCGGCCTGACTGAGTCCGACGGCGTCCGCGATCTCACGGACGGATGCGGCGCGGTAGCCCTCGCGGGCGATCACGGCCAGCGCTGCCTCGAGGATCTGTTCGCGCCGGGCGACGCCCTTCGCATAGGACCCCCGTCGCGTCATGTTCCCGAGGATATGCCCGAAACAGCTTGTGCGACGAAAACCGAGCGACATAAGCTTTTCGCGTCGGCGCGGAGCAGCGCCGTGATCACGAAGGAGCACCATGACGGACGTGTCCCCTGCCGAGCTGACGCTCGAGGAGAAGGCTTCGCTCACCAGCGGCCGCGATTTCTGGACCACCAAGCCGATCGACCGGGTCGGGGTGCCCTCGATCATGATGACCGACGGCCCTCACGGACTGCGCAAGCAGTCGGCGGCGAGCGATCACCTCGGCCTCGCACAGAGCGTCCCCGCCACGTGCTTCCCGCCCGCTGTGGGCCTGGGCTCGTCGTTCGACCCCGAGCTCGCGGAGCGGGTGGGGGTAGCTCTGGGTACGGAGTCCGCGCTCGAGGACGTCGCCGTGATCCTCGGCCCCGGTGTCAACATCAAGCGTTCCCCGCTGTGCGGCCGCAACTTCGAGTACTTCTCCGAGGATCCGATCGTTTCGGGCGTCATGGGAGCCGGCCTCGTCCGCGGCATCCAGTCGCGGGGCGTCGGAGCCTCGCTCAAGCACTTCGCCGCGAACAACCAGGAGACCGACCGGCTCCGCGTCTCCAGCGACGTCGATCCCCGGCCCTTGCGCGAGATCTACCTGCGAGGCTTCCAGCGCGTCGTGGAGGATGCGAAGCCGTGGACCGTCATGTGCTCGTACAACCGCATCAACGGCGTCTACGCCTCCGAGGATCCCTGGCTGCTCACGTCGGTGCTCCGCGGCGAGTGGGGCTTCGAGGGGCTCGTCGTGTCCGACTGGGGCGCAGTCAACGACCGGGTCGCCGGCGTCGTGGCGGGGCTCGATCTCGAGATGCCCTCGAGTGGCGGTCGCACCGACGCGCAGCTCGTCGCCGCCGTGAGGGACGGGTCGCTGGACGAGGCCGCCGTGGATCTCGCTGCGGGCCGCGTGCTCGATCTCGTGCGCAAGGCCGGAGCGCGGCCCGCCGCATCCGGAACGCTGGACGTCGATGCCCACCACGCGCTCGCCCGCGAGGCCGCGGGTCGCTCGATCGTGCTGCTGAAGAACGACGGCGGCATCCTGCCCCTCGGCCGCTCGCAGCGCATCGCCGTCCTCGGCGCGTTCGCCGCCGAGCCGCGCTTCCAGGGCGCGGGATCCTCCCTCATCAACCCGACGCGGGTGGACGCGGCCCTCGACGCGATCCGCGAGGCGGCTGACGGCGACGTCGCGTACGCAGCGGGCTTCACCTTCGACGGCAGCGGGGATGCGGACGCGCTGCGTGCCGAAGCGGTCGCCGCCGCCGCATCCGCCGAACGCGTCGTGCTGTTCCTCGGCCTCCCCGCCGCGGAGGAGTCCGAGGGCTTCGACCGGACGCACATCGATCTGCCTGCCGTGCAGCTCGCGCTCGTCGACGAGGTCGTCAAGGCCAACCCCCACGTGGTCGTCGTGCTCTCCAACGGCGGCGTGGTCGCGCTGCCTTTCGCCGAGCGCGTGCCGGCGATTCTCGAGGGCTGGCTGCTCGGCCAGGCCGGCGGCTCGGCCACGGCCGACGTGCTCTTCGGCGACGTCAACCCGTCGGCCAAGCTCACCGAGACGATCCCGCTGCGGTTGGAGGACACCCCCTCGCACGGCAGCTTCCCGGGCGAGTTCGGCCACGTCCGCTACGGCGAGGGTCTCCTCGTCGGCTATCGCGGGTTCGACGCGGCCGCGAAGGACGTCGCCTTCCCGTTCGGACACGGCCTCTCGTACACGAGCTTCGCCTACGGGGATGCGACGGCCGAGGTCACCGAGACGGGTGACGTGCGCGTGCGGGTCGATGTCACGAACACGGGCGACGTCGCCGGGCGCGAGGTCGTGCAGGTCTACTCCTCCCTGCCAGCCTCCGCCGTGCAGCGGGCGCCGCGGGAGCTGAAGTCGTTCCTGTCGGTTGCGCTGGATGCGGGCGAGACCCGCACGGCCGAGCTCATCATCCGCCGGAGCGACCTCGCCTACTGGGACATCCGCGTCGACGGCTGGGTCGTGGAGCCGGGTGAGTACGTCTTCGATGTGGCGGCGTCGAGCCGTGACATCCGCTCCTCCGTCGCGCTGCAGCTGACCGGTGACGAGGTGCGTCCGCCGCTGTCGCGCGAATCGTCGATCGGCGAGCTGCTGGACAACCCCGCGACCGCGCCGGTCATCGGCCCGGCGATCACCGCGATGTTCGGTGACGACGCGGGGATGATCAAGATGATGGCGTCGTTCCCGATCGGACGCCTCGCCGCCTTCCCGAACGCGCCCGTGAGCGAGCAGCAGGTCGACGAGCTGATCGCGACCGGCAACGCATGACGCGCAGGATGCGGTGAGCGGAGGGGATCCGGTGAGCGGAGCGCGTGCATCCCTCGAGGCGCGCTCCGCTCACCGCATCCCCGCCGTGGCCTCGGTCAGCCCAGGAGTCTCACGTCGAAGAGCATCGCCTGCTGCGGATCGAGCGTCGGAAGCGGAACCCCTGCTGTCGCCAGGACGGCCCCGGGCAGCACGACCTCTTCCTCCAGGGCACGGCTGATCCACTCCGGGGGAGCGACGTCGCGCCGCTTCGCACGGCCCACCTCGGAGCGGATGCGGACGCCGTAACTCGCCCCCGCATCGAGTCCCGGGAACGGGATGCGGCCGACCTGGCCGTCGGCGGAGCTCGCCAGCCGTGCCCAGGTGAACAGCGCACGAGATCCGTCCTGCGCGACGATGCCGGTGAGTTGCGTCGTGTCGTCGGCGAGGTCCGCGTTGACGACGCGACCGGTGTGCACCAGAGGGCGGAGCTCACGGTAGAGGTCGGCCCAGGCGCGGGTCGCGGCCCGTTGCTCGTCGTCCTGGCGCGTCAGGTCCGCCTCGATCCCGGCGTGCGCGGTGAGCGCCGTGAGGAAGCGGAACGACAGGTCGGTGACGCGGGAGGTCGTGTGCGCCTCGGCATCGCCCAGATGGGAGCCGATCAGCTCGGGCGGCACGATCAGACGAGTCCAGCGTTCGATCTGGGAGCGCTCGACGGGGTCGTTGCAGTCGGAGGCCCACACGCGGTCGGTGCGCTCCAGGATGCCGAGATCCACGCGCCCGCCGCCCGCGGAACACGTCTCGATCTCGAGACCGGGATGCCGGCGCCGCAGCTCGTCGAGCAGTCGGTACAGCGCGAGGGTCTGCCTGTGGACCGCGGGACGGTCGCCGTCGCCGCGGTGTGCGACGGCCTCGAGCAGGTCGCGATTGTGATCCCACTTCAGGTAGTCGATGTCGTACGTCGCGACGAGCGAGCTGATGCGCTCCAGCAGGTGGTTCCACGCCTCGGGGCGGGCGATGTCGAGCACCTGCTGGTGCCGGGACGTGCCGCCGAGACCCTCGGCAGGGGCGAGGATCCACTCCGGATGCTCGCGCGCGAGGTCCGAGTCCGGACTGATCATCTCCGGTTCGAACCAGAGGCCGAACTGCATGCCCGCCGCGCGCACCTGCCTCACGAGGGGCCCGAGTCCCTCGGGCCAGACGCTCTCGTCGACGTACCAGTCGCCGAGACCGGCACGGTCGGATCGGCGGTGGCGGAACCAGCCGTCGTCGAGCACGAGGCGTTCGACCCCGACCTCCGCGGCGCGCTCGACGAGCGCCGACAGACGCGACAGGTCATGGTCGAAGTAGACCGCCTCCCAGGTGTTGAGCGTCAGCGGGCGCGGCGAGGAGGGGTGCGCCCTGCGTGCGCGCAGGCGCCGGTGCAGACGGTCCGAGAGGCCGTCGAGGCCCGCATCCGACCAGGTGAAGATCGCGAGCGGAGCGTCGTAGCGCTCGCCGGGCGCGAGACGGATCTCGCCGGCACGGAGCAGTTCGCCGACGCCGATGACCGAGCGCAGCGCCCCCGCGCTCTCCGGCAGCCTCTCCGCGAGGTACTCGGCGTCGCCCGAGAAGGCGAGGTGCGCGCTGAAGACTTCTCCATGCCCGAAGCCGAAGCCCGGCGTTCCCAACGCGAGCAGGAACGGTGAATCGTGCCCCGGCTTGCCCCGCCGCGCGCGCCGTACGTGGCTGCCGTCGCGCAGCGCGCCACGCTGCGGCGAGCGTTCGCGCACCCACTTGCCGGAGAAGTCGAGCACCTCGCTCGCGCGGGCGGGTACCGGCATGAGGGCGCGCAGCGCCTCCACGTCGTAGGGTGCGTCGGCGCCGCCCTCCGCCGGACGCGTGAGGGAGAGCGCGACGCTCAGCACGCCGAAACGGTCGAGGACGTATGTCGCCTCGCCGTCCAGGCCGGTCACCTCATCGCGCATCAGGATGCGGACCCGGCCGCCCCCCGCCTCGTCGTGCGACACCCGGGCATCGACGAGGCGCGGGCGCGGCGTCGTGGCCGCACCGGCTGCGTGGCCCGCCTGTGCGGGGGTCCCCGACCAGCCGTCGCGCTCGGTCGGCCAGATCGTGAACGTGCGGGCCGCATCCGGCGCGTTGTTCAGCACGGCGGGAGCACCCGTCAGGCGCATGCCCGCGCCGAGATCGGCGGCATCGCCGAGGTCCGCTCCCCAGTGCAGGATGCGGGGAACCGGGTCGGTGAGCTCGATCAGCAGGCTCACACCCGCGGCGCGCAGGTGTGCCGTGGTGTCGTCGTCGCGGTGCATCGATGCTCCTTCGCGCGGGTGGTGGGTCGTCGCGCCCGGTCAGGCGTCGCGGTGCGCGCCGGCCGACGGGGTCACGGTGAAGATCGTCGGCGCGGTGAACCCGGCGTCGGCGAAGGCGCGGCGCACCGCATCCGACACCGCATCGACCCGGTCCGCGTCGATGAGTGCGATGGCCGCGCCGCCGAAGCCGCCGCCGGTCATGCGAGCGCCGATCGCGCCGGCCGCCATGGCCGCCTCGACCGCGGTGTCGAGCTCGGGCACCGAGATCTCGAAGTCGTCGCGCATGGAGGCGTGAGAGGCGAGGAGCAGCTCGCCGATGGCGCGCGGACCCTGCTCGCGAAGCGTCCGGACGGTGTCGAGCACGCGCTGATCCTCGGTCACGACGTGGCGCATCCGGCGGAACGTCACGTCGTCGGTCTTCGTCCGGGCTTCGGCGAGGTCCTCGACGCGCACGTCGCGGAGCGCCGGAACCCCCATGATCGATGCACCCAGCTCGCACGACGCACGGCGCTCGCCGTAGCCGCCGGTCGAGTGCGAGTGCTTCACGTTCGTGTCCATGACCAGCAGCGCAAGACCCGCGGCCGCGAAACCGAGGTCGACGACCGTGGTGTCGAGGGTGCGGCAGTCGAGGAAGATCGCCGCATCCTGCTCGCCGAGCATCGACGCCATCTGGTCCATGATCCCGGTGGGGGCGCCGACGGCCTCGTTCTCCGCGACGCGGCCGACCTTGGCGAGGGCGACGCGGTCCAGGCCCAGCTCCCACACGTCGTTGAGAGCGGATGCGGTCGCGCCCTCGATCGCGGCGGAGGACGACAGTCCCGCTCCCACCGGGACGTCGGAGGCGATCGCGATGTCGACACCTGTCACGCTCGCGGCGTCCCGACCCGACGCCGCCAACAGCGCCCACGCGACGCCGAGCGGATACGTGGACCACTCGGGTACGTCGTCGCGCCCCTCGGGGAAGAGCGCGTCGAGCTGGTCGAGCGCGACCTCCACGGGCACCGGGTCGAACGTCGACACCACGCGCACGCGGCCGTCCTGGCGAAGGCCCAGCTGGACGTGCGTGCGGTGCTCGATCGCGAATGGCAGCACGAAGCCGTCGTTGTAGTCGGTGTGCTCGCCGATCAGGTTCACCCGTCCCGGCGCCGACCAGTGGCCGACGGGCTCGTGGCCGGTCAGCTCGACGAACAGGTCGCGGGCGGCGGCGGCCGCATCCATCCGGGTCACAGCGATACTCCTTCTACGGCCTCGCGCAGGCGGGCGGCGGCGGTCTCGGGCGGAACGTCGCCGATCCAGGCGCCCATGGCCGCCTCGCTCCCGGCGAGGTACTTCAGCTTGTCGGCCGCACGGCGCGGCGAGGTCAGTTCGAGATGCAGGCGAGCGCCGCCGCGACCGGTGTGCACGGGTGCCTGGTGCCAGGCGGCGATGTAGGGCGTCGGCGTGTCGTAGAGCGCGTCGACGCCGCGGAGCAGTCGCAGGTACAGCGGTGCCAGCTCGTCGCGCTCGGCATCGTTCGTCTCGGCGAAGTCGGCGACATGGCGGTGGGGGACGAGGTGCACTTCCAGCGGCCACCGCGCGGCGAACGGCACGAACGCGCTCCAGTGTTCGCCGCGCAGGATCATGCGTTCGCTCTTCGACTCCATCTCGAGGATGCGGTCGAACAGGTCGTCGCCGGTGCGCTCGAGCGCGGTCAGCAGGCGCTGCGTGCGCGGGGTGACGTACGGGTAGGCGTAGATCTGCCCGTGCGGATGCGGGAGGGTCACGCCGATCTCCTGCCCGCGGTTCTCGAACGGGAAGACCTGCTGGATACCGGGCAGCGCGGACAGTGCTGCCGTGCGATCGGCCCAGGCCTCGATCACGGTGCGGGCACGGGTGACGCTCTGGGTGCCGAACGAGCCGGCGTGCTCGGGGCTGAAGCACACGACCTCGGTGCGCCCGACGGAGGTGCGGGTGCGGCCGAGACCGTACTCGGCCAGGTCGGCGAGGCCTTGCGGCGGGTCGACGGCCGCCGGGACGTCGTCGGTCGCCACGGCGAGGGCGGGGCCGAACGACGGGGACTTGTTCTCGAAGACCGCCACGTCGTAGCGCGACGGGATCTCCGAGGGGTTCGTGGGCGTCTGCGGGGCCAGCGGATCGAGCTCGGCCGGGGGCAGGAACGCACGGTTCTGACGGTTGGCGGCGATGGAGATCCAGTCGCCGGTCAGCACATCGAGGCGCATCGTCGCGGTCTCCGGACGCGGTGCCAGCTCGCGCGCGTCGATGCTGCGCTCGGGCGGGAGGGTCGTGTCGGGGTCGTCGTAGTAGATGAGTTCGCGGCCGTCGGCGAGACGTGTGGGGCGCTTCACGACGCCCGCACCGAGGAGTGCGACATCCTGCTGAGGTGTGTTCACGATAACACGCTACATTTCAGGCGTGATATCGTCAACATGACGACGGGGGCGCGATGGTTCGGGTATCGATGGCGGATGTCGCCGCGCACGCGGGCGTGTCCGCTCAGACCGTGTCCCGCGTGGTGAATCAGAGCCCGCGCGTCGATCCGGCCACCCGTGCCAGGGTCGAGGCGGCCATGAGCGCTCTGGGCTATCGGATGCATCGCGCGGCACGCGCACTCCGCACGGGGCAGACCCGCACGATCGGTCTCGTCGTCTCCACCCTCGCCTCCGTCGGCAACTCGAGGATGCTGCAGGCGATCGCGGAGGCCGCCGCCGAGCGCGACTACGCGCTCGCGATCGTCACGGTCGCCGGCACCCGCGACATCGCCGAGGCCTTCTCGCAGCTGCGCGACCAGGGTGTCGACGGGGCCGTCGTCCTGAATGAGGCGACGCGGCTCGCCCGCGGTGCGGAGCCGCCCGCGGGACTCCGTCTCGTCGTGGTCGACTCGCCGCCGGACGACCGCTTCACCATCGTCCAGACCGACCACGCGGGCGGTGCCCGGCTCGCGACCAGACACCTGCTGGATGCCGGTCACCGCACGGTGCATCACCTCGCCGGCCCGGTGACCTCCTTCGCGGCGGCCGAGCGCGAGCGCGGCTGGCGCGAGGAGCTCGCTGCGGCCGGCCTTTCCGTGCCCGAGCCGGAGCGCGGCGACTGGACCTCTCGATCGGGGTACGAGCGCGGGTCCGCCTTCGCGACCGCATCCGCCGTCTTCGTCGCGAACGACCAGATGGCTCTCGGCCTGCTGCGTGCCCTGGCAGACCTCGGCCGGCGCGTGCCGGAGGACGTCGCGGTCGTGGGCTTCGACGACATCGTGGACGCCGCCGAGTACCGCCCGCCGTTGACGACCGTGCGGCAGGACTTCGACGCGCTGGGCTCTCGCGCCGTCGAGGTGCTCGTCCGCATGATCGAGACGGATGAGGCCGCGTCCGCGCAGGAGATCGGTGCGACGCTGGTCGTGCGCGACAGCGCCTGAGGCGTGCCGGGAATGCGTGATGCCCCGGGACGCGCTGGCATCCCGGGGCATCACGGTCGGTGTTACTTCTGGACCGGGATCGACTGCGACTCGAGCGTCTTGATGGTCGCGTCCTGACCCTTCTGCAGAGCGTCGGCGAGCGTCCCCGACCCCGAGACGGCGGCCTTGAAGCCGTCGGAGACGTCGGCATAGGTCTGCGTCATCGTCGGACCCCACACGAAGTCGGGGGTGACCTCGGTGGCCGCCTGCGCGAACACGTCGTAGATCTTCTGTCCGCCGTAGAAGTCGACGCCCTCGGCCAGCGATGGGAGCTTCAGGCCCTCGGTGGTCGCGGGGTAGATGTTGGCGGCCTTGTTCAGCGCGGTCAGCGCCTCATCCGAGGTGTTCAGCCACAGCGCGAACTTCGACGCCTCGTAGGGGTGCTTGCTCCCCTTCAGCACGGCGATCGAGGATCCGCCCCAGTTGCCCGAGACCGCGTCGCCCGACTTCCACTGCGGCATCTGTGCGACGGACCACTTGCCGGACGTGTCCGGTGCGCCGCTGGAGATCGAGTTGGCGCCCCAGACCGCAGAGTTCCAGGTCCAGACCTGGCTCGAGTTGTAGGCGTTGTTCCACTCGTCGGTCCACGCGGGGTAGGTGCTGACGAGGTCCTCCTTGATGAGGTCCTGCCAGTAGTCGGCGACCTTGGTCGAGGCGTCGTCCGTCAGCGAGACCTTCCAGCCGTCGGATCCGTTGTCGAACCACTGCCCGCCGGCCTGCCAGACGAAGCCCGCGAACTGGTTGATGTCCGACTGCGAGAAGTTCGTGATGTAGCCGCCGAGAGCGCGGATCTTCTTCGCGGCATCCTTGTACTCGTCCCAGGTCGTCGGCACGGGGATGTTGTTGGCCTCAAACAGGTCGGAGCGGTAGAACAGGCCCATGGGGCCGATGTCCTGCGGGATGCCGTAGACCCCGCCGTCCAGGGCCACCTGGCTCCAGGCCCAGCCGACGAACTGGTCCTTGGCGGAGCTGACGTCGCCGCAGTTCGCGATGTTCTCGACGCCGTCCTGCACGAGGAAGTTGGGGAGTGCGTCGTACTCGATCTGGCCGAGGTCGGGTGCGTTGCCGGCCGCGATCTGGTTGAAGAAGTTCTGGTAAGTGCCGCTGTTGCCGTTGGGGCCCGTCTGCACCTTGACCTGGATGTCGGGGTTCTCGTCGTTCCAGATCTTCACGACATCCTCGATACCGGGGATCCACGAGGTGAACTCGAGCGTGACCTGACCGTCGGCCGGTGCGCAGTCGCCGGCAGCGGCGTCGCTGCCCTGGTCACCGCCCGCGGCGCAGCCGGCGAGCAGGAATGCCGACAGTGCGAGAGCTGCGACGGCCTTCTTTCTGGGGTGCTGCATTTCCATCCCTTTCTTGGTGGTGCGTCCTTCGGGCCTTTCCGACGGACGAGGGCCGGGCGGTTCCTTCCGCCCGGAGTCTGGGGTCACTTGATGGCGCCCGCGCCGAGCCCGCCGCGCCAGAAGCGCTGCAGCAACAGGAACGTGACGATCAGCGGGATCACCGACAGCAGGGCGCCGATGAGGACGAGTCCCCGCAGCTCGGGCAGCTGGTTCAGCTGGTTGTTCCAGCCGAACAGGCCGTAGACGACCGGGAAGAGCTCCTCGCTTCGCAGCATGATCAGCGGCAGGAAGAAGTTGTTCCAGATGGCCACGAACTGGAAGAGGAACATCGTCACGAGCGCAGGCGTCATCAGCCGCATGCTGACGGTGAAGAAGGTGCGGATCTCGCCCGAGCCATCCAGGCGTGCCGCTTCCAGCAGCTCGTCCGGCACGGAGGATGCGGCGAAGATACGCGCGAGGTAGACGCCGAACGGACTCACGAGCGAGGGCAGGAACACCGCCCAGAACGTGTTCGTCAGCTGCACCTGGCTGAAGATCAGGAACAGCGGCAGAGCGAGCGCCGTCGCCGGCACGAGCACGCCCCCGAGCACGACGTTGAACAGGAACTCGCGCCCCGGGAAGCGGTACTTCGCGAGGGCGTACCCCGCCATCGCCGCCAGCAGTGTCGCGATCGCACCGCCGAGCCCGGCGTACAGCAGCGAATTGCCGAGCCAGCGCAGGTAGATGCCATCGCGGTACGCGAACAGATCGCCGATGTTCGCGAACAGCCGGAAGTCGGCGAACCACAGCGGGTTCGTCGTGAGGATGTCGCCGGTGTCTTTACTGGACGCCACGAGCAGCCACCACAGCGGCAGCAGGAAGTAGACCGTGAACACGGCCATGATGAGCATCGCCGAGCCGCGCGAGACCAGGGGCTCGCGCACACGACGGGTGGCGCCGGAGTTCCGGCGGGTGGCGACGGTGGCGCTCATGCGTTGCCCTTCCGCTGCATGTACTTCATGAATCCGAACGAGAGCACGAAGGTGGTCACGGCCAACACGACCGAGAACGCGGCCGCGAGGTTCGGGTTGGGAATGGATGCGGTCGCGTAGACCGTCATGTTCGGGGTGTACGTGCTGGTGACCGCCGAGCTGAAGGAGCGGAACACCTGCGGCTCCGCCAGCAGCTGCAGCGTGCCGATGATCGAGAAGATCGCGGTCATCACGATCGCCGGCCGCACGAGGGGGATCTTGATCGACCAGGCGATGCGGAACTGCCCGGCCCCGTCCAGGCGCGCCGCCTCGTAGATCTCCGTCGGGATGGACAGCAGCGACGAGTAGATGATGAGCATGTTGTAGCCGACGTAGACCCAGGTCACGACGTTCGCGATCGACCACAGCACGAGATCGGCGCCGAGGAAGTCGACGTTCTTGGTCAGGGCGGTGAAGGGCGACAGGTTCGGCGAGAACAGCGAGCCCCACATGATCGCGGCGATCACGCCGGGCACGGCGTACGGCACGAAGAACGCGAGGCGGAAGAAGCGCTTGCCCTTGACCAGCGGCGAGTCCAACAGCAGTGCGAACAGCAGTGCGAGACCGAGCATGACGGGCACCTGCACGACGCCGAACAGCAGCATCCGCCCCACCGAGCTCCAGAACGCCTCGTTCTGGAAGACGAGCACGTACTGCGCGAATCCGCCGAAGACCTGCTCGGCCTTGCCGAAGGTGCCCTCGCGGCGCACGACGAGTGTCGACTGCACGATCGCGAAGAGGATCGGGGCGACGTAGAACAGGGTGAACAGGATGCCGAACGGCACCAGCAGGAACGCGATCGCCGCTTTGTGCGGCACCCGCGTCCGGCGCCGTACGGGCGCTTCGGTGATGGTCACAGGGACTCCTCGATGATCCGGACGGCACCGGCGGCCACGACCGCGGTGCCGTCGACCGGCTGGTCGGTGAGCAGGTCGCGGCCGCGGACGTCGACGGCGACCTCGTTCTCTGAGTGGTTGATGACGAACAGATACGAGCCCTGCTCGCCCCGCCGGCGCACGACCTCGACGCCGGGGATGCGTGAGGCGTCGGGCTCGAGCCCGGCCTCCGCCGCCATCCGCGAGACGATCCCGGCGTAGGAGGACGCGTCCGGCTGGGTGGCGAGGTACCACGCGGAGCCCGTGCCGACGGTGCGACGGGTGAGGGCGGGCATGCCGCCCGCAGGGCCGTCGACGAACGTGTCGAGGACCTCGGCGTCGAACGCCCGCATCCGTTCGGTCCAGACGTGGCCGACGGCACCGGATCCGAGGCGCACCGTGTGTCCGGGCTCGAGCGGGGCGAACTCCTCCGCGCCGATCCCGAGCAGGTCGCGGAACGCGCCGGGGTAGCCGCCCAGACGCACGGCGTCTCGCTCGTCGACGGTGCCGCTGAAGAAGGTGACGAGCACCGCGGCCCCGGATGCGGCCCGGTCGGCGATGACGGCCGCATCCGCATCCCGCACGAGGTGCAGGGCCGGGACGACGACGAGCGCGTGGTCATCGAGAGATGCTCCGGGGCGGACGATGTCGACGGTGAGGCCCGCCGCGGTGAGCGCAGCGTGTGCCGCGTGGACCTGCTCGAGGTAGGCGAGCGCCTCGCTCGGGCGCCCCTCTCCTTCCGCGGCCCACCAGCTCTCCCAGCTCAAGAGGAGGGCGGCCTGCGCGTGCACCCGCGTACCCGCGACCGGGGCGAGCGCGCGCAGCGTGCGGCCGAGCTCGAGCACGCGCTGCCAGGCCGCGGTGTCGGTGCCGGCGTGCGGGACGAGCGCGGAGTGGTACTTCTCCGCCCCCTGAGCCGAGGCGCGCCACTGGAAGAAGCAGATGCCGTCGGCGCCGCGCGCGACGTGAGTGACCACGTTGCGCAGGAGTTCGCCGTCGCTCTTCGCGAGGTTGTACGGCTGCCAGTTGACCGCGCCGGTCGAGGTCTCCATGAGCAGCCATGGGGCACCCTGGGCGAGTCCGCGGGTCAGATCCGCCGCGAAAGACAGCTCGGCGCGGGGGAGCGGGAGGCGGTTGTCGAGGTAGTGATCGTTGGCGATGACATCCATCTCTCCTGCCCACGACCAATAGTCGAGGTTGCGGATGTGGGCCGTCACCATAAAGTTCGTCGTCACGGGGACGGCGCTCGCCGCGCGGATGATCGCCGCCTCGGCGCGATACAGGCCGAGCTGCTCGTCGGAGCTGAAGCGGTGGAAGTCGAGCATCTGGCCGGGGTTGCGCAGCGACAGGGCGCGGCGCGGGGGCAACACGTCGTCCAAGGTGCCGTAGCGCTGGCTCCAGAACGCGGTGCCCCAGGCGTCGTTGAGCGCCTCGATCGTTTCGTAGCGGCGCTGAAGCCAGCCGCGGAAGGCCTCGGCGCTCGCATCGCAGTAGCACAGCGCGTTGTGGCAGCCGAGCTCGTTCGACACGTGCCACAGGGCGACGGCCGGGTGGCTCCCGTAGCGCTCGGCGACCCGGGTGACGACCTCGGCGGCGTAGGAACGGAAGACGGGGGAGCTGGGACAGTAGGCCTGACGCCCGCCCGGCCAGGCGCGCACGCCGTCCTCGGAGACCGGCAGGATCTCGGGATGGATGCGGCTCAGCCACGGCGGCGGCGACGCGGTGCCGGTGCCGAGGTTCACGCGGATGCCGTGGGAGTGCAGCAGCTCGATGATGTCGTCGAGGGCGGTGAAGTCCCACTCGCCCGGAGCGGGGTTGATGTCCGACCAGCCGAAGACGTTGATGGCCACGAGGCTGACGCCGGCCTCGTTCATCAGGCGGACGTCCTCTTCCCACACCGACCGGTCCCACTGTTCGGGGTTGTAGTCGCTGCCGAAGACGATGCCGTCTGCGGCGAGGGTGGCGAGATGGGCGGCGTCGGGCATCCCGTGGCGCTCCTTTGCGTAGCTGTGAACGTGCACACAATTGCGTGCGAAGAATCTCCGAAGAGAATCTGTGAACGTGCACAGATTGTCACGGTTCGCCGCATCCGTCAAGCGCGGCAGCGCCGATAGGCTGGCGCCCATGGCCGCATCCCCATCCGGACCCCGCCGCTCCACGGTGCACGACGTGGCGCGCGCCGCCGGGGTGTCGCGGGGAACGGTCAGCCGCGTGCTCAACGGCGGGTACGTGTCGGAACAGGCGCGCGAGGCGATCCACCGCGCCATCAGCGAGGTCGGCTACGTGCCCAACACCGCGGCGCGCAACCTCGTGCGCCAGCGCACGCAGGCGGTCGGGTTCATCGTGCACGAGCCGCATTCGCTGTTCCTCGAGGACCCCAACATCGGCGGAATCATGCTGGGGGCGAACACGACGCTGTCGCAGGCGGACTATCAGATGGTGTGCGTCGTCGTGGACACCGCGCGCGACACCGACCGGGTCGCGCGGTACCTCTCGGGCGGTTTCGTCGACGGCGCCGTCATCGTCTCCGCGCGGCATCAGGACCCCATCTCCGATGTGGTGGAGCGCCTTCGGCTACCCGTCGCCTTCGTCGGCCACCCGCCCGGGATCAGCGGCGCCTGGGTGGGCATCGACAACCGCGGCGCGGCCGAGGCCGTCGTCACCAGACTCCGTGAGACGGGTCGCCGCCGGATCGGCATGATCGCAGCCGCCCTCGACCGCGACTCGGGCAGTGACCGCCTCGCCGGATTCCGCGCGGCGCTGGGCGACGCGTTCGACCCCGCGCTGGTGGAACCCGTCGACCTGTACGCCTTCGCCGACGGTGCCGCCGGCATGACGCGGCTGCTCGAACGCGCCCCCGACCTCGACGGCGTGTTCGCCGCATCCGACGCCGTCGCGGCCGGCGCCATGCAGGCCCTGCGCGCGGCGGGGCGGAGAGTCCCCGAGGACGTCGGGGTGGTGGGCTTCGACGACAGCGCGTGGGCGACCCGCACCTCGCCGCAGCTGTCCACGGTGCACCAGCCCGCCGAGGGGCTGGGCGCTGCGGCGGCCGCAGCAGTCCTCGCACAGCTCGATGGCGATCAGAGTGTGCGCACCGGCATCCTCCTCGACGCCCCCGTCGTCTGGCGCGACTCCGCCTGACGCGCGGGTCTCGCGGTGCCCGAACTCCTGCAGAACCCTCGGTTGGGGCCGGATGCGGGGGCCGCACGCCGGTTGTGCAGGAGTTGGGGCGCACAACTCAGCCGGAACCGGCCGGTGTCGGGGCGCCAGGTGCCGGCCGTGTGGGCGCTGGCTGAGTTGGGGCTGGCCGCGGTCGGTGTCGGCCGCGTCCGTGCCCGAACTCCTGCAGAATCGTCCGTCGGGGGCGGATGCGGGGTCCGCACGCCGGTTGTGCAGGAGTTGGGGCGCACAACTCAGCCGGAAGCGGTCGGTGCCGGGACCGCACAGCCCCGGCCGACCGGGGCTGTGCTGAGTAGTGCCGGCAGGGGCGCCGGGTCGGATACCGGGTCGAGGCACCGGGGGTGGTCGCCGGGGGTGCTGGCCGCGTCCGTGCCCGAACTCCTGCAGAACCCTCGGTCGGGGCCGGATGCGGGGGCCGCACGCCGGTTGTGCAGGAGTTCGGGCGCACAACTCAGCCGGGATGTGCCGATCACCCGTCCGCGGACACCGAATGAGCCGCGATCGACTGAGCTGTGTTGCCGACGCCCACGAACGGTGAACCGCACACCCGCCGCGCCCCGAAACCCGAAGCGGGCGCCCGCGGCCGCGATCCGGAGGGATGCGGCGGCGAACGCCCGCTTCAGATGCGCAGGTCAGGCCCGGCGGCGGGCCTCCCAGCCCGAACGCACCATCTCGTCGACCGAGTAGCGATTGGCCCAGTCGAGGTCGCGTGCGGCGAGCTCGCCCGTGGCGACGATGCGGTCGGGATCGCCCGCGCGGCGCGGGCCGACGACGGGCGTGAAGTCGATGCCGGTGACCCGTGCCATCGCGTCCATGATCTGGCGCACCGACAGGCCGTTCTGCGACCCCAGGTTGTACGCGGCCTCGAGCGGCTCACCCGCGGCGAGGCGGCGGGCGGCGACGGCGTGAGCGGCGGCGATGTCGGCGACGTGCACGTAGTCGCGTACGTTCGTGCCGTCTTCCGTGTCGTAGTCGTCGCCGTTGATCTGCGGGGTCTCGCCCGCGATCAGCTTCTCGAACACGATCGGGAAGAGGTTGTGCGGGCTGGTGTCGTAGACCTCGGGGTCGCCCGAGCCGACGACGTTGAAGTACCGCAGCGAGGTGTGTCGCAGCGGTGCATCCTCGTCGGCCGTCGCGACGGCCTGGTCGCGGATGAGCCACTCGCCGATCAGCTTCGACTCGCCGTACGGGGAGGCCGGGCGCTTCGGCAGGTCCTCGACGACCAGCGGGACGTCGGGGGTGCCGTAGACGGCGGCGCTGGAGGAGAACACGAGCTTGTCGACGCCGGCCGCCGCCATCGCGGCGAGCACGACGCGCGTGCCCTCGACGTTCTGCTCGTACGTGTGCAGCGGACGCTTCACCGAGACGCCGGCGTACTTGTACCCGGCGACGTGGATGACGCCGGTCACCTCGTACTGGCGCAGGGTCTGCTCCACGAGATCGCGCTGCAGGATGGAGCCGCGGACGAACGGGACGCCCTCGGGCACGAACGCGGCGTGACCGCTGGAGAGGTCGTCGAGCACGACGGGGGTCAAGCCCGCCGCGGTGAGCGCGCGCACCACGTGCGCTCCGATGTATCCGGCGCCGCCGGTCACAAGCCAGGTCATGTCATCCATCCTGCCCGAGTCGGGCGCTCACTCTTCACGGTGACCGAGATCGGGTTCGGCCACGAATGCCGCCACGGCCTTCGCCACCTGCTCGAGCTCGAGCACCACGATCTCGTTCTCGCCCGCGCGGGTCGCCGGCGCCGGCACGTAGAGCGTGCGCTGCGGGCCGTTGGCCCAATAGCGACCGAGGAAGAAGCCGTTCACGAACGCGAAGCCCTTGCCCCAGGATGCGGTGTCCAGGTAGAGGTCGGCGGGGGCCTCGAGAGTGAACGCACCGCGCAGCGCCGTGCGCCCGGCGATGGATCCGGATGCGGCGGCGCTGATCCCCGCGGCGATGCGCTCCACGTCGACGAGTGTTCCGGTCCACCCGGTCAGCGCGCTGCCACCGAGGGTCGCCGGAGCGATGAGTCCCTTGGTCTCGCCGAGGCGGTGGTCGTAGTTGACGCGGCCCTGGTCTTCCACGAGCACCGTGAGGTGCGCGCCGCGGGGGATCGTCAGGGTGCGCTCGTGCAGTGCCCGCGAGAGCCGTCCGACGGCGACGCCGTCCACGGACACCCAGGCGAGGTCGCGCACCTCGGCGAACGCGAGCACGGCCGCGTCGTCGTCGCCGAAGGCCGCTGCGGGAAGCTCGACGTCGTAGCGCACGAGCGGCCCGAGCTGACCGAGGTCCTCGAAGGTGCAGGGCTCGGCGCTGGTGGGCCCTGCGGATGCGGGGAGCCAGTCGCCCGCCGCGGTGAGCGCGACGGACAGCTCGGGCGCCATAGGGCGCGAGGGCACCGTCTCGGCCGGGACGTCGGTGTACTTGGCGAGCACCTCGCGGAACGCGTGGAACTTCTCGGTCGCGTAGCCGGACTCGTCCAGTGGCGCGTCGTAGTCGTACGAGGTGACGATCGGCGCGTAGCGGCCCTTGTCGTTGGCCCCGTTCGTCGTGCCGAAGTTGGTGCCGCCGTGCAGCATGTAGATGTTCACTGATGCGCCCGCTGCCAGCAGCGCGTCGAGTTCGGCGGCGGATGCGGCGGCGCTGGTGGTGTGGTGCACCCCGCCCCACCAGTCGAACCAGCCGTCCCAGAACTCGGAGCACATGAGCGGGCCCGTCGTCTGGTGTTCGCGCAGGGTCGCCAGGCGCTCGGTTGCGCGCGAGCCGAACGAGCCGGTGAGGTGCAGCTCCGGGAGACTGCCGTTGGTGAGCATCCACGGCTCGGGCTGGTCTACGGTGGTCAGCGGCACCGTGATGCCCGCCTCGCGGGTCAGGTCGGTGAGGATGCGCAGGTACTCCTTGTCGGAGCCGTACGCGCCGTACTCGTTCTCGATCTGCACGAGCACGACGTTGCCGCCGCGGTCGATCTGGCGCGGCACGACGATCTCGTACACCCGCCGCAGGTACTCGCTGACGGCCTCGATGTACTGCGGCTCCGAGCGGCGCAGACCGATGCCCGGCGTCCGGGTGAGCCAGACGGGCAGTCCGCCGTTGTGCCACTCGGCGCAGATGTACGGGCCCGGGCGCACGATCGCGTGCATGCCCTCGGCGGCGACGAGGTCGAGGAAGCGTCCGAGGTCGTTCCATCCGGTCGCGTCCCACTGCCCGCGCACCGGCTCGTGGGCGTTCCACGCGACGTAGGTCTCGATCGTGTTCAGGCCCATCAGACGCGCCTTGCGGATGCGGTCGGCCCAGTGGTCGGGGTGGATGCGGAAGTAGTGGAGCGCGCCGGAGAGGATGCGGTGCGGCTCGCCGTCCAGCAGGAAGTCGGACTCGCCGACGGTGAAGGTGCTCACGGTGTCTTTCGTTTCGGTCAGCGGGCCGCGCGCAGCGTGATGCGCGCCCAGGAAAGCGGGGGGAGGGTGAGGCGCACGCGGGTGCCGTCGACGACCGCGGTGAGGGATGCGGGTGCGACGGGCTGCGCCTCGGCGGAGTTGACGGTGTGGCGGTCGCCGTCTTCGGGCACGGTGACCACGAGCGCGTCGGCCGCGGCGATCTCGCGATCGAGGTCGATCACGACCTCGGTGGCCTCGTCCAGCTCACGGTGGGCGGCGAAGACGACGATCTCGTCGCCGTTCACGGTGGCCACCGCATCCACGGCCGCGACGGCGCCGTGCTTGGCCGTGTCGATCGACGCGCTCTCGACGGTCGGGACGATCACGGTGCCGTGTGCCGCGGCCGCCGTCAGCTGGAACGGGAAGAAGGTCGTCTGCCGCCAGGCGGGGCCGCCGGGCTCGGTGCGGATGGGAGCGATGACGTTCACGAGCTGGGCGAGGTTGGCCATCGAGACCCGATCCGCGTGGCGCAGCAGGGTGATGAGGAGGGATCCCACGACGACCGCGTCCGTGACGGTGTAGTCGTCCTCGATGAGGCGCGGGGCGATCGGCCAGTCGCCGGTGAAGACGCGCGGCTTGTCGACCTCGTTCCAGCGCGTCTGGTTCCAGACGTTCCATTCGTCGACGCTGATGCCGATCTCGCGGGACGAGCCGGTCTCGGCGCGCACCTCGTCGATGATGGTCGCGACGTCGTCGAGATAGCGGCTCAGGGCGGCGCCCGAGGCGAGGAAGCTGGCCGGGTCGCCCGGTGTCTCCTCGTAGTAGGCGTGCACGGAGATGTGGTCGATGAGTTCCGCGGTGTGGCGCAGCACGGTGCGCTCCCACTCGCCGAAGGTGGGCATCTCGTGGTTGGAGCTGCCGGCGGCGACCAGCTCGATGTCGGGGTCGATGAAGCGCATGAGGCGCGCGCTCTCGGCGGCGAGGCGGCCGTACTCGTCGGCCGTCTTGTGGCCGATCTGCCACGGCCCGTCCATCTCGTTGCCGAGGCACCACAGGCGGATGTCGAAGGGCTCGTCGCGGCCGTTCTGGCGGCGGCGCTCGCTGAGAGCGGTGCCGCCGGGGTGGTTCGTGTACTCGAGCAGGTCGGCGGCCTCAGCGACGCCGCGCGTGCCGAGGTTCACCGCCTCCATGAGCTCGAGGCCGGCGGACTCGGCCCAGTCGGCGAACTCGTGCAGGCCGACCTGATTGGTCTCGGTGGAGTGCCATGCCGCATCCAGGCGCACGGGACGCTCCTCCCGGGGGCCGACGCCGTCTTCCCAGCGGTAGCCCGACACGAAGTTGCCGCCCGGATAGCGCACGACGGTCGCACCGAGCTCGCGCACGAGCTCGAGCACGTCGGCGCGGAAGCCGTTCGCGTCGGCAGTGGGATGCGCGCTCTCGTGGATGCCGTCGTACACGCAGCGGCCCATGTGCTCGACGAAGGTGCCGAAGACGCGGCGGGGGACGGCAGGGCCGTCGGCGTTCGTCGCGACGGCGATGCGGGTGGCGGAGGTCATGATCGCTTTCCGGTCGGGGATGCGGCGAGGGGTGGGTCGGATCGGCAAGCGATGCGACCCACCCCTCGTCGGTGATTACTTGTTGACGCTGAAGCCCTGCTCGTTGCCGTAGCTGACGAGCTGGTCCTGCCAGGTCATGAGGCCCTCGTTGAGGTCGCTCTTGTTGGCGTAGGACTGGCCGACGGTGTCGCTGAAGATGCTGTTCGCGTACACCTGGAAGGGCAGGTACTGCCATCCCTTGCGGACGTCGGATGCGGCCTGCACGAGCACCTGGTTGATCTGCTGTCCGCCGAAGTAGTCGCTCTCGGCGTTCAGGAAGGCGTCCGACTGCAGGTCGGCCGTGGTGGAGGGGAATCCGCCCGACTTCGCGAAGATGTCGATGCTCTCCTGGTCGTTGTTCAGCCACTTGAGGAAGGCCGCGGCCAGCGCCGGGTTCTTGCTCTGCTTGGTGACCGCCTGGCCGCCGCCGCCGTTCTCGGCCGACACCGGGGTGCCGTCGTAGGTGGGCATGGGCGCGACGCGCCAGTTGCCGGCGGCGCTGGGGACCGAGGACTCGAGGTTTCCGGGCATCCAGGCGCCGATGATCAGCGTGGCGATCGAGCCGTCACCGAGGCCCTTGAACCACTCGTCGCTCCAGCTGGAGGCGTCCGAGAGCAGGTTCTGGTCGACGAGCTGGTTCCAGGTGTCGGCCCACAGCTTCGAGCCCTTGTCGGAGAGGTCGATCTTGACGTCGGTGCCGTCGACCTTGAACGGCTGACCGCCGGCCTGCCAGATCATCGAGGTCGCGAAACCGGCGTCGCCGGTGTCGTTCGTGATCTTCTTGGTCGGGTCGGCTGCGGTGAGCTTCTTCGCGGTCTCGATGTACTCGTCCCAGGTGGTGGGAACGGTCAGGCCGTACTGGTCGAAGACCGCCTTGTTGTAGAACATGGCCATGGGGCCGGAGTCCTGCGGCAGACCGTAGATCTTGCCGTCGAAGTCGACCGAGCCCCACGTCGAGGCGGTGTAGTCGTTCTCGAGGTCGCCGAAGCCGTACGACGAGAGGTCGAGCAGGCCGTCGGTGAGGGCGAACTGCGGCATGGCGTAGTACTCGATCTGCACGACGTCGGGGGCGCCGGAGCCGGCCTTGATCGCGTTCTGCAGCTTGGTGTACTCGTCCTTGTTGGTGCCAGCGTTGACGACGTTCACCTTGACGTTCGGGTACTTCTTCATGAACGCGGCCGCCTGGTCCTCGGCGGAGGGCGTCCACGACCAGTACGTGATCTCGCCGCCGGCCTCGAGGGCCTTGTCGAGGTCGTCGGCGCTTCCGCCGCCGGAGGCTGCACCGCCGCCGCCGGCGCAGGCAGCCAGCGCGATGCCCGCGATGGTGGTCATGGCCACGACGGATGCGGCGCGACGCAGCACCGAACCCTTGCGCATGTGTGACATGGGACTTTCCTTCACTTCGTTGTTGTGGATGCCGGAGCAGGACGCGCCGGTGGTGAGGGGGAATCGGGTGTCAGACAGTGCCCCTCGTCACTGCTTGACGCTTCCGGCGCTCAGCCCCGACTGCCAGAACCGCTGCAGCATGAGGAAGGCGACGACGATGGGGATGATCGACAGGAGCGAGCCCGTGATCACCAGGTTGTAGATCGGCTCGGCGGCGGCGCCCGTCGCCTGTGCGTTCCACTGGTTCAGACCGACCGTGAGCGGATACCAGGCGGGATCGCTCAGCATGATCAGGGGCAGGAAGTAGTTGTTCCAGGTGGCGACGACCGTGAAGAGCACGACTGTGACGATGCCGGGGGTGAGCAGCTTCACCGAGATCGTGAAGAAGGTGCGGAACTCGCCCGCGCCGTCCATGCGGGCCGCCTCCAGCAGCTCGGTGGGCACCGCGTCGCTGGCGAACACCCACATGAGGTAGAGGCCGAACGGGCTGATGAGCGAGGGGATGATGATCGACCACGGGGTGTTGGTGAGCCCCATCTGGCTGAACATGAGGAAGGTGGGCACGGCGAGGGCGGTGCCGGGCACGGCGACCGCGCCGATGACGACCGCGAACACCGCCTTGCGACCGCGGAAGTTGTACTTCGCCAGGCCGTATCCGGCGAGGGTCGCGAGCAGCGTCGCGCCGCCGGCGCCGACCACGACGTAGAGCAGGGTGTTGCCCAGCCACCGCAGGAAGATCCCGTCACGGTAGGTGAAGGTCTCCACGATGTTGTCCCACAGGTGGAATCCATTGCCGAACCACAGACCGAAGGTCGTGAACAGGTCGCCCTGCTCCTTCGTGGCGTTGATCAGCAGCCAGAACAGCGGCAGCAACGTGTAGAGGATGAACAGGCTCATCACGATGGTGAGGATGAGCGACTTCCGCCGCATGAACGGCGAGGTACGGGCGAAGGCGGGGGCGGTCATCGCATCTCCTGACGGGATCCGCGCAGCTGCACGACGTAGGCGACGATCGCGGTGATGAGGCCCATGATGATCGCGACGGTGGCGGCGTAGTTGTACTGCTGGCCGGCGAACGACAGGTTGTACGCGTACATGTTGGGCGTGTAGAACGTCGTGATCGTGTTGGGGGCCAGCGGCTTGAGGATGTTCGGCTCGTTGAAGAGCTGGAAGCTGCCGATGATCGAGAAGATCGTGGCGATGACGATCGAGCCGCGCAGCGCCGGCAGCTTGATCGAGAAGATCGTGCGCCAGGTTCCGGCGCCGTCGAGGGATGCGGCCTCGTACAGGTCTCCGGGGATGGTCTTGAGCGACGAGTAGAAGATCAGCATGTTGTACCCGACGAACTGCCAGGTCACGATGTTGCCGATCGAGACCATCATCCATTCGGGCACGAAGGGCGTGATCACCTGGGCGCCGAACAGGTCGTTGATGTTGCCCGCGAGACCGAACTGGTCGCCGTAGATGTAGCCCCACATGAGGACCGCGACGACGGCAGGCACCGCATAGGGCAGGAAGATCACGATCCGGTAGAGGCCGGAGGCGTGCAGTCGGGCGCTGTCGATCGCCAGAGCCGCGGCGAGTGCCAGCACGAGCATGATCGGCACCTGGATGATCAGGAACAGCAGGACGCGCAGGAAGCCGTCCCACAGCTTGGTGTCGGTGAACGCGGTGAAGTAGTTGTCGAGTCCGACGAACGCGTTCCCGCCCACGATCTGCTCGCGGAAGAAGCTGAGGTACAGCGAGTAGACGAGCGGCGCCAGGAACACCAGTGCGAACACGATCGCGAAGGGGGCGACGAACAACCAGCCCTTCTGGTCGACCGCGAAGCGCCGCCGCTTGGGGGTGCGGAGCGCGGGTGGGGGAGCCGCTGTGGTCGTCATCGTCCGATGCCTCTTCTGTGAACGCAATACTCCGCAGAATTCGGGTTCCGCGGTATGTTGACGTAAACATAACTCCGCTCTCGCTAACATGTCAACGTCAACATCGAGGAGGATCCGGGCATGAGCCACGTCACGGCAGCAACACCGGGCGAACCTCGTGCGCGCCGGCGCGAGACCTCGATGGCGGACGTGGCGGCTCTCGCCGGTGTCTCCGGGCAGACCGTGTCACGTGTCGCGAACGGGCGGGCCAATGTCGATCCCGACACCCGCGCCCGCGTCCTGGCCGCCATGGACGAGCTGGGCTATCGGCCCAACAGCGCCGCGCGGGCGCTGCGCTCGGGCAAGTTCCGCTCCATCGGCGTGATCATGTTCTCGCTCTCCAGCTACGGCAACACCCGGACCCTGGATGCGGTCGCCTCCGTCGCCGCATCCGCCGGATACTCCCTGACGCTCATCACGGTCGAGACGGCGTCGCAGTCCGACGTCTCGGGCGCCTTCGTGCGGTTGCGCGAGCATGCCGTGGACGGCGTCATCATCCTCATCGAGTCCCACCGTCTCGACGAGTCGGAGATCGCGCTGCCCACGGGACTGCCCGTCGTGGTCCTCGACTCGCACGCGGCCTACGCCTACCCGGTCGTCGACAACGATCAGGCGCAGGGCGCTCGCCTGGCCACCGAGCACCTGCTGGATCTCGGGCACGAGACCGTGTGGCACGTATCGGGTCCGCTCGAGTCCTACGCGGCCGAGCGCCGGCGTGACGCCTGGCGCGAGACCCTCGAGCGCCGGGGAGCACCCGTGCCCGGAGTCGAGGTCGGTGACTGGACGGCCGATTCGGGGTACGAGATCGGTACGCGGCTCGCGCAGGACGCCTCGGTCACGGCGGTGTTCGTCTCCAACGACCAGATGGCGCTCGGGCTCGTGCGCGCTCTGCACGAGGCCGGTCGTGCGGTCCCCGACGACGTCAGCGTCGTGGGCTTCGACGACATGCCGGACTCGGCCAACTACTGGCCCCCTCTCACGACCGTGCGGCAGCACTTCGACCGCCTCGGCTCCGGTGCCATCCGGGCGCTGCTCGCCGAAATCGAGGGCGAGAGCGTGGACGACCGCACGCTCGTGCCGACCGAGCTCGTGGTGCGCCAGAGCTCCGGCCCCCGCATCCGCTGATCCCGCGCGCCTCGGGCGCCGCCATCTGCGCGGGGCCGGCCGGGACCCCCCATCCCTCCGTCTCGCGGAGCGTGGCGAGCCACCGAGCGGATGCGGCGCCGGGCGAGCCGGGGCGGATGCGGGCGCGCCGGACGGATGCCGGATACGCGCCGATGCGGGGCCGCGATGCAGACGTTGTGCGGGCGACTGGGAATCCGCTATGTTTCGTGTTGACGTCAACATGTTTACGTCAACACGAAACACCATCCCCCAGGGCTGCGAGGACGCGGCCGGAAGGATCGACGATGAAGTCCCTCAGATTCCTGTCGCTGCTGTGCGTCGGAACCCTCAGTGCCGGTGCACTCGTCGCGGGAGCCGCGGTCTCCCCGCCGCAGGCCCAGGCCGCGAGCAATGTGCGCATCACGCCGAATCCGGCGATCGCGTCGGACCCGTTCGAAGGCTGGGGCACGAGCCTCGTCTGGTTCGCCAACGCCACCGGCGGCTACCCCACCGAGGTTCGGCAGAAGCTGTTCGACGCCGTCTTCGGCGAAGACGGCCTGAACCTCAACATCGCGCGCTACAACATCGGCGGTGGCAATGCGACCGACGTCCCGTCGTACCTGCGTCCCGGCGGCGCGGTGCCCGGATGGTGGAACCCGGATCTCGGGGAGAGTGACGACCAGGGAGAGATCACCTCGGACTACGCCGACCGCGACCGCTACGCGGCGGCATGGGACGGCGAGAACCCGGATCACTACAACTGGGATGCGGATCAGGGACAGCGCTGGTGGCTCGACGCGCTGAAGGACAAGATCACCCACTGGGAGGCGTTCAGCAACTCCCCGCCGTACTTCCTCACGCAGAGCGGCTACGTCTCGGGCGGCATCAACAACGCCACGAGCGAGCAGCTCGCCCCCGAGGACATGGCTGCGTTCTCGAGTTATCTCGTGAACGTGGTGGAAGAGCTCGAGAAGACCCACGGGATCACCTTCGACACGCTCGACCCGTTCAACGAGCCCAACACCGACTACTGGCAGACCCGTATCCCCAACGGCGCGACGTGGCCCACAAGTGCCAGCCGTCAGGAGGGTGCCCACATCGGTCCGACGAGGCAGGACCAGATGATCAAGGCGCTCGCCGCGCGCCTGGCCGAGCCCGGCACGACGACCGACGTGAGCATCTCGGCGATGGACGAGACGAACCCGTCGAAGTTCGTGCAGAACTGGAACGGCTGGAGCGCCGAGTCCAAGGGGCTCGTCGATCAGCTCAACGTGCACACCTACGGCACGGGAGACCGGCTGATCGTGCGCGACATCGCCAAGGCCTCCGACAAGCCGCTCTGGATGAGCGAGGTCGAGGGCGACTGGAACGGCGGCAGCGGATTCAACCAGACGAACATCGAGAACGGCATCGGCATGGCGACGCGCATCGTCGACGACCTGCGCGAGCTCGAGCCCACCGCCTGGGTGTTCTGGCAGCCCGTCGAGGACCTCTACAACATGGAGAAGGTCGAGAAGCTCAACTGGGGCAGCGTCTTCATCGACTTCGACTGCAATGCCGACGGGAACTCCGAGCGACGCATCGCCGACGGCGACGCTGACCCGTCGTGCCAGGTGCTGACGAACTCGAAGTTCAACACCGTGCGCAACTTCACGCACTACATCGAGCCTGGCGACCGACTCATCCCGACCGACGACACCCAGACCACCGCGGCCCTCACGGCCGAGGGTGACGGCGTGACCCTCGTGCACATCAACTCCGAGGCGTCCGAGCGAACCGTGCAGGTCGACCTGTCCCGCTTCGCGAACATCGCTCCCGGTGCCACAGTCACCCCCATCGTGACGACCGAGTCGTCGGCCGGCGACGTCACCGACCACGCGCTCGTGACGGGCGCGGCCGTTTCGGTCGACGCAGCGTCGAAGTCGGCGACGGTGACGGTGCCGGCGAAGTCGGTGACCACGCTCGTCGTCTCGGGGGTCTCGGGCGTCGCGGCGGATGCGGCCGTCTTCGAAGACGGCGAGACGTACCAGCTCTTCGGTGTCCAGAGCGGCAAGGCCCTCGCGGCGGACCCGAACGGCCTCGCGATCCGCACCGGTGCGACGACCGCGGATGCGGCACCCGCTCAGGCATGGACCGTGCACTCGATCTCGGGCGAAGGAACGAACCGCCACCGCATCGCCCTCGAGGCGGGTGACGGGCGCTTCCTCGCAGTGAACGGCACGAGCACGACGCTGGTGTCGGCGGATGCGGCGGCCGCCGCATCCGATCCGTCGCTGCAGTGGATCCCGTCCACGACCGACGGGCGTACCTACTCGCTGCTGAGCGCCGCCGCGGAGCGCGTGCTCGATGTGAACGGGCAGGGCACGGCCGACGGTACGACGGTCGGAACGTGGACCTCGAACAACGGGGGCAACCAGCGGTGGACGATCGCGTCCACTCGGGTGACGAGCGTCGCGCCCGTCACGGCGGCGACCGCCGTCGGCGAGGAGCCCGAGCTGCCCGCCACGGTCACGCTGAACTACCGCGGTGGGGTGCAGCGCACGGCCGACGTCGCGTGGAACCTGGCCGGGGCCGACTTCTCGGCCCCCGGAACCGTGCAGGTGCCGGGCTCCGGGAAGGACGTGTTCGGTGCGGGCTTCGAGGTCGAGGCCACCGTTGAGATCGGTGCGTACACCGCGACGCGTCCCGTCTCGATCACGACGTACGCCGGTGCGACGCGGGACCGTGTCGTGGCCGCGGCGCCCACCACGGTGCCCGCCGAGGTGCGCCTGGGCGGAACGGCCTACGAGGCTGCGGTGAGCTGGGACTTCAGCGGCGTCCGCGACGCAGACTTCGCGCAGCCCGGAACCGTTACGGTCCCGGGTGCCGTCACCGTGCCGGGCGGCGCCACGATCGAGGCACGCCTGAGTGTGATCGTGACGGCCCCGGGCACGCGGAACGTCGCCGGCGACAGCAAGGCGTCGGCGACGTTCACCGAGAGTCCGAGCTACAGCGTCGACCGCACGAAGAACGGCATCACGACCGACAAGGGATGGTCGAACTGGCGCTCCGGCACCAAGAACACGCAGGACACCCTGACGTACGTGCTCGGCTCCAGGCAGCAGATCTCCGACGTGAAGGTGTACTTCTACCGCGACGGCACGGCCAGCTGGGCGCAGTCGCTCCGTGTGGAGCACCGCACCGCGGGCGGTGGCTGGATCGCAGGCGAGGACATCCCTGTCCCGGTGCCCGAGTCCGGTGCGCCGACCGTCGAGGTTCCGCTGGGCGGGATCGTCGCCGACGAGGTGCGCGTCGTGATGCAGGCTCGCGAGAACACGCACATGATCGTGTCCGAGGTGGAGATCAACGCGCTCGCGGCTTCCCCGTCGAGCGTGACGGACCTCGCCCGCGTCACGGTCGGCGATGCGCTGCTCGACGGATTCGACCCGGCTCGCGACGCGTACGCGGTCGACACCAACGGCGCGGCCTGGCCGACCATCGGCGCCGTGGCGGTCGATGACGAGGCCGCGGTGGAGATCGTGCAGCCCGCGGATGCGGGTGGCGCAGGATCCATCACGGTCACGGCTGTCGACGGCACCTCCCGCACCGTGACGATCACGGTGACCCGTCACGTCGTCGTCGGTGCCGTGTCGCTCGCGGGTGCCGCGGAGGTGGGTGCGACCCTGACCGCTCGCCTCGAGGACAGCGACCCCGCCGGCGCCGCCCTCGCCTACGCGTGGACACGTGACGGTCAGCCGATCGAGTCCGCGAACGCGGCCGCATACACGGCGACCGAGGCCGACCTCGGCCACGAGCTGCGCGCGGTCGTCACCGCATCCGCCGACGGCTTCGTCTCGGGCACGGCCACATCGGCCGCCGTCGTGGTCGTCGCTGCTCCCGGCAACCCCGGCAACCCCGGCAACCCCGGCAACCCGGGTGGACCCGGTACGCCCGGCGAGCCCGGCAACCCCGGCACCGGTGTTGCGCAGCCGCCCGCGGAGTCGGCTCTGACCGACACGACGCGCGGCGGAATCACGGCTCCGAGCGTGGTGACGGCCGGCTCGTCGATCACGATCGGTGTCGGCGCGTCCCGCGGGGGTTCGTCGGTCGACGCGTGGCTGTTCTCCACGCCGGTCCATCTCGGGACGAAGACCGTCTCCACGGCGGGAGAGATCACGGTCTCGATCCCGGCGGATGCGCCCACGGGTCAGCACCGGTTGGTCGTGACGGATGCGTCCGGCGCCGTCATCGGCTGGGTGCCGCTCGAGGTGCGTGCCGCATCCGGTCCGTTGGCCGTGACGGGTCTCGATCTCGGCCCGACCCTGCCGTTCGCCCTCGGGGCGCTGCTGCTGGGCTCGCTCCTGGTCGGCGTCACCACGCGTCGACGCTCGGCTGCGGAGTAACCACGCCAAGGGGGGCGGAGCCGGTCACCGGCTCCGCCCCCCTTTCGTGCGCCGCTCGTCACCCACCCCAAGCCCGCAGTCTCGCCAAAAAGGGGGGGGCTGAGCCCGCAACGGCGGTCCCGGATGCGGCCGGCCGCGGATGCGGGTCGTCGTCCGCGCCGAGGATCAGGCGCCGGAGAGAGCCTCGGACACGACGGCGCGGGCCTCGTCCTGCACGTCGTGCAGGTGGGCCTCGCCGCGCAGCGACTCCGCGTACAGCTTGTAGACGTCCTCGGTGCCGGACGGACGCGCGGCGAACCAGGCGTCCGCCGTCACGACCTTGAGGCCGCCGATCGCTGCACCGTTGCCGGGTGCGTGCGACAGCTTGGCGGTGATGGGCTCGCCCGCGAGCTCGGTGGCGGTGACCGCATCCGGCGACAGCTTCGCGAGCGCCGCCTTCTGCTCCGGCGTCGCCGGGGCGTCGACGCGCTGGTAGACGGATGCGCCGTAGGTGTCTTCGAGCTCCGCGTAACGCTGCGAGGGGGTCTTGCCGGTCACCGCGAGGATCTCGGCGGCGAGAAGGCAGAGCAGGATGCCGTCCTTGTCCGTCGTCCAGACGGTGCCGTCCTGACGGAGGAAGGATGCGCCGGCGGACTCCTCGCCGCCGAAGGCGACCGATCCGTCCAGGAGGCCGGGCACGAACCACTTGAAGCCGACCGGGACCTCGTAGAGCGTGCGTCCGAGGGCCTCGACCACGCGGTCGATGATCATCGACGACACGAGGGTCTTTCCCACGGCGGCGTCGGCCGGCCATCCGGGCCGGTGCGAGAAGAGGTAGTCGATCGCGACCGCCAGATAGTGGTTCGGGTTCATGAGGCCCGCATCGGGGGTGACGATTCCGTGGCGATCCGCATCCGCGTCGTTTCCGGTGAGGATGTCGTACTCGTCGCGGCGGGCGACGAGCGCTGCCATGGCGTTGGGTGAGGACGGATCCATGCGGATCTTCTCGTCCCAGTCGAGGGTCATGAACTTCCACGTCGGGTCGACGTCGGGGTTCACGACGGTGAGGTCGAGGCCGTAGTGTTCCGCGATCAGCGCCCAGTAGTCCACGGACGCGCCGCCCAGCGGGTCGGCGCCGATGCGGATGCCGGCCCTCTTGATCGCCTCGATGTCGATGATCGCGTCGAGGTCGCGCACGTACGCCTCGCGGAAGTCGTACTGCGCGAGGGTCTCGCCGTCGATGTCGGCGTAGGGGGTGCGCTTCACGCCCGCAAGATCCGTCGAGATGAGCTCGTTGGCGCGGTCGGCGATCCACGAGGTCGCGTCGGTGTCGGCGGGTCCGCCGTGGGGCGGGTTGTACTTGAAGCCGCCGTCGCGCGGCGGGTTGTGCGAGGGGGTCACGACGATGCCGTCCGCACGGCCCGTGTCGTCGGCTGTGCGATCGCGGTTGTAGGTGAGGATCGCGTGGCTGAGAGCGGGAGTGGGAACCCACGAGTCGCGGGCGTCGACGCGCACGTCCACTCCGTTGGCGACGAGCACCTCGATGGCGGTGCGCTCGGCCGGGAGTGACAGGCCGTGGGTGTCACGGCCGAGGAAGAGCGGGCCGGTGATGCCCTGGCCCGCCCGGTAGTCGACGATCGCCTGGGTGGTGGCGAGGATGTGGTTCTCGTTGAAGCTGGTCGACAGGCTCGACCCGCGGTGTCCGCTCGTGCCGAAGACGACCCGCTGTGCGGGCACCGACGCGTCGGGCTTCAGGTCGTAGTAGGCGGCGATCAGCTCGTCGATGTCGATCAGATCGGAAGGCTCAGCAGGCTGTCCGGCACGGCTCATGTCCCTAGTCTGCCGTGCTGAGCGGTTCACCGTCACTCTCCGCGCCAGGCGGCGTCATTTCCGGTGTTCACCGGAGGCCGCCGAGTGCGGTCTAGGCTGAGTGCCCGTGAGCACCGCACCCGTCGCCCGTCGTACCTACAGCTATCTGGGTCCGGCGGGCACCTTTACGGAAGCGGCCCTCGCGCAGGTTCCCGAGGCGCGCGGCCAGATCTGGCGTTCGGTGCGCAATGTGGGCGAGGCGCTCGCGGATGTCGTCGAGGGGCGATCGGATGCGGCGATGATCGCGATCGAGAACTCGGTCGACGGCGGCGTGTCCACGGCGCAGGACGCGCTGGCCACGATGCCGGGGCTGCGCATCATCGGCGAGTACCTCGTACCGGTCAGCTTCGTGCTCGTGGGCCGGCCCGGACAGCGCCTCGAGGATGTCTCGCTCGTCGCCGCTCACCCCGTCGCCTACGCGCAGTGCCTGCAGTGGCTGAGCCGTGAGCTGCCGGCGCACGCGCACCTGCCCGCATCCAGCAACGTCGCCGCGGCCCTCGGCCTGCTCGACGGAACCAGCGACGCGGATGCGGCCATCGCGCCGCCCGGGATCCTCGAGCACCACGAGCTCGATCTGCTCGCCGAAGGCGTCGGCGACAAGAAGGACGCCGTCACCCGCTTCGTGCTCGTGGCGCGCACCGTGGCGCCGCCGGCGCCCACCGGCGCCGACAAGACCTCGCTCATCGTGGAGCTGCCGGAGGAGTACCCCGGCGCGCTCATGGAGATGCTGGAGCAGTTCGCGACCCGCGGGATCAACCTCTCGCTGCTCGCATCCCGTCCGATCGGCGACGCGCTCGGGCGCTACCGCTTCGTGATCGACGCGGACGGGCACGTGCTCGACGAGCGCGTGGCCGATGCCCTCATGGGGCTGCGTCGTTTCAGCCCGAAGGTGATCTTCCTCGGCTCCTACCCGCGCGCCGACCGCGCGATCAACCGCTACCCCGAGCGGTACTCGGACGACGTGTTCGTCGAGGCCCGGGACTGGCTGCGCGCGCTCGTCAGCGGCGAGCCCGAGGCCTGACCCACCCGCATCCGGCACCTCCGCCTCCGGGACGCCCGCCTGTGGCGCGCCCGCGTCCACCCCGCTCGCCTGTCACAGATCGAGCCGCGGGCGTCCGTCTGTGACAGGCGAGCGGGGTGACGGGCTGCTCGCCTGTCCCAATCCGCGCCGAGAGCGGCGATCTGTGACAGGCGAGCGCGGGGGCTGAGCGGTGGCTCGCAAGACGGGAGGGACGAGCCCGAGGGCCGACCCGCCCGCCTCAGGCGGCGAGCAGGGGCGTGAGCAGCTCCAGGGTCTGAACGCGCCCGCCCGCGACGTCCAGGGGCTCCGCGTCGTACGCGCCGGCGACGGGGGAGACCATGATCTCGTCCACGCCGTAGCGCGCCGAGAACGCGCGAAGGGCATCCGCGGCCTGCTCGGGTGCGCCGACGAACCACGTGCGTCGGGCGTTGTCGATGATGTGAGCGGCGAGGTTGTCGCGCGCCTCCGCATCCCGCGCCTGCTCGACGGTCTCCATCGGCACGAGCGGGCGTCCGGAGCGGATGCGGGACATCATGCGCACCTGCGGCAGCGCACGCTCCCATGCCTCGGCCTCCGTCGGCGCCACGACCGCGTTCGCCGTGACGAAGGTGCGCGGGCTCGGGTGGGCCTCGGAAGGCCGGTACTGGTCGCGGTAGAGCGTCAGCGCGCGCTCGAGTCCGTCGCCGGCGAAGTGGTTCGCGAAGACGTAGGGCAGGCCGGATGCGGCGGCCAGCTGCGCGGAGTAGTCGCTCGAGCCGAGCAGCCACACCTCCGGGAGGGTCGTCGCGGCGGGCGTCGCATGCACGCTGTACGTGTCGCCGGAGGTGAAGCGCACCGTGGCGCCCGCGTCGCTCGTGAGCGAGAGGATGTCGGAGATGTGCTGCGGGAACTGCTCCACATCGCTCGTGGTGCCGCTGCGGCGCAGCAGCTGCGTGATGACCGGGTCGCTGCCGGGCGCGCGGCCGATGCCGAGGTCGATGCGACCGGGGGCCAGCGCCTCGAGGGCGGCGAACTGCTCGGCCACGATGAGCGGCGAGTGGTTCGGGAGCATCACGCCGCCCGAGCCCACCCGCATCCGCTTCGTCCGTGCGGCAGCGGCCGCGATCAGCACGGGCGGGCTGGTCGATGCCACCGCGGGCATGTTGTGGTGCTCGGCGAACCAGTAGCGACCGACACCCAGCTCATCGGCGCGCTCGGCGAGATCGAGGGATGCGGCGACCGCCTGGGCGCTGGTCTGGCCGGAGCGCACGGGAACGAGGTCGAGGACGGAAACGGTGATGCTCATCGCAGAGCGCAACCCCGATGGGGGTCCCCGCATTCCGCGGCGCGCCGGGAGCGGACCGGGGTCAGGGCTTCCAGGTGACGGGCTGGCCCGCGTAGGGGTGCTCCTCGTCGGGGAAGGTGTCGTTGCGGCTGGTGCCGTTGAACTCCACTCCGCCCAGGTCGAGCCCCGTCGTCAGAGCGACCCAGCATTCCAGGGCGGTGCCGTCCTTCGGCTCCGGAAGAGACAGGCCGCACGCATCCGCGTCGCCCATCCCGACGTTTCCCATGTCGTTGGCGAGCCAACCCGCGAACGAACCGTCCGCCTCGATCGGGATGAGGGGCACGCTGCGGGTCGTGCTGTCGTACTCGCTCACCGGGGTCCACGTGTACTGCACCACGATCGCGAACGGATGCCGGCTGCTCAGCTCCGCCTTGTCCATGTAGCCGTCGATGCTCTCGGGATCCAGAGGATCCATCGAGAGGACCGTCGCGCCCACGAGCTCCGTGTCGCCGCTGGCGGCGGGAACCTTGACCCAGGCGGTGTCGCCGACCGACAGCGTCGTGCCGGGGGCGGTCGCCTCCGTCGGCGCGTCTCCGACCTCGACGGGGGAGACGTCGGGGCCGGCAGCCGCACACCCGGCGAGCGCGAGTGCGGCGGCGGCCACGAGCGGCAGCAGGAGTCGGCGGGCGGTTCGGGGCATGTCGATGTCCTTTCAGAGCGCTCAGCGCGCGGCAGATTTGACGTTCTCGTACGCGTCCAGCGCGCGCTTGCGCGATGCCCCCAAGTCGACGAGAGGGTCCAGGGATGCGGAATCCGGAGCCCACTGCGAGACGTACAGTCCATCCTTGTCGAACTTCTCGGCTTGTGTCTGGGGGTTGAAAATCCGGAAGTACGGTGCTGCGTCGGCGCCCGAGCCGGCCACCCACTGCCAGTTGAAGGGGTTGGAGGCCGCATCCGCGTCGACGAGGGTGTCCCAGAACCACTGCTCGCCGTGGCGCCAGTCGATCATGAGGTTCTTGATCAGATACGAGGCCGTGACCATCCTCACGCGGTTGTGCATGATGCCGGTGTGCCAGAGCTCCCGCATCCCCGCGTCCACCAGGGGGACGCCGGTGCGTCCCCGTTGCCACGCTTCGAGGTGCGACGGGTGCAGGCGGGGCCACGGGAAGGCGTCGAAGGCCGCACGCAGGTTCTTCCGTGCGAGATCGGGGAAGTGGAACAG
This sequence comes from Microbacterium sp. RG1, assembly GCF_005347485.1. NCBI lineage: Bacteria > Bacillati > Actinomycetota > Actinomycetes > Micrococcales > Microbacteriaceae > Microbacterium > Microbacterium sp. RG1. Next base: position 3,033,246 of record NZ_CP034121.1, read on the forward strand.
GGTGTGCCACGCGAACTCGCGCCAGCCGAGCTCGGAGAGGAAACGTCCCGCATCCGCGCCGGTCGCGAGCGTGTCATGCCAGACGGTGAACGGGCTCAGCTCGCCCCAGCGCAGGCGCGGGGACAGCTGGGAGGTGACGCCTGCGGCGGGCTCGTCGCGCGCGGTGCCGTAGCCCCGAAGGTCGTCCTTCAGGAAGTTCCTGAGGCGTGCCCGGGCGGCGGGCTCGCCGGGCTCCCACGTCTCGCGGAGGCCCCCGGCCCAGTCTGGGCGCGTGGGCAGCAGTTCCCAGTCGTCGAGCGCATCGGATGCGGGTGGCCTGCCCATCGCCGGCAGCTCGCGCGGCTCGGGCAGCGGCGCGCGCGGGGCGGGAAGGTGCAGGCACGCGCGCCAGAACGGTGTGAACACGGAGAAATGGGTGTCGGAGCCGGTGCGCACCGTCCACGGCTCGAACAGGAGCGATGCCTGGAACGAACGCACCTCGAGCCCGCCTTCGCGCAGGCTCCGCTTGAGGCCGGCGTCGATCTCGCGTTCCGGGCCGCCGTAGCGGCGGTTCCAGAAGACGGCGCCGGCGCCCGCATCCGAGGCCAGCTCGGGCAGGACGGATGCGGCGGCGCCCCGGCGCAGCACCAGGGCGCCGCCGCGTTCGCGCAGGCGCTCGCCGAGGGAGGCGAGCGTGTGGTGCAGCCACCAGCGGGTGGCGCCGCCGAGGGCGCGCACGCCCGGCGATTCCTCGTCCAGCAGGTACACGCCCACGACCGGTTCATCGCGGTCGATCGCCGCGCGCAGGGCCGGGTTGTCGGCCAGGCGCAGGTCGTCGCGGAACCAGACGAGGGTGGGGCTGCTCACCCGATCATCCTCGCGAACGCGGGGGAATCGGGGTCGAAGGGTTGACAGTCAGAGTCGGCTGAGGTCGTGCCCCGCCGGAACCGTCACCCGCAGCGCGCCCGCGTCGATCCGGCTCACGATGCGCACCGCCTCGCCGAACTCGTCGCCGTCGAGCTGCACCGGATGCGGCTCCGCCGCGGCGACCTCCATCGTCCGACCGCGCATGTAGCGCACGGCGTTGTCGCGCGTGCGCAGCTGCAGCACGCGACGGCCGGCGCGGAATCGGCGCAGCACGCTGTTGTCCCACGCGACCCGGCGCCAGACGAACAGCCACCCCCACCACGCCTTGGGCTGGAACAGCACGACGTCCATCGTGCCGTCGGTCACCGAGGCCTCCGGGATGAGGGAGAGCCCCGCCGGGAGCGACCCGCAGTTGGCGTACAGCACGCTCTGCACGCGGGCCGAGTGCAGACGCTGGTCGCCCACCTGATAGACGATGCGGAACGGCGCCGCCTTCACGAGCGAACGCGCCGCTCCGTCGACATAGGCGACCCAGCCGACGCTCTTCTTCAGCGACGGGCGGGTGTTGGCGATCATCGCCGCATCCAGTCCGATACCGCCCATCACCACGTAGGCGTGCGTCTTCCTCGTTCCGTCGACGCGGTGCAGCTCGGCGAAGCCGACGTCGATCAGCACCGTGTCACCGGCGAAGGCGGTGGCGATCACACGGTCGGGATCGTCCAGCGGAAGACGCAGGTTGCGGGCGAGGAGGTTCCCGGTGCCGCTGGGCACGATCGTCAGAGGCACGCCGGTGTGCGCGAGGGCCTCGGCGACCGCGCGCACCGTGCCGTCGCCGCCCGCGACCAGCACCGCATCCGCTCCCTGCGTGAGGGCCGTGCGCGTCTGGCCCTGACCGAGGTCGTCGGGGCTCGTCTCGAAGAAGAGGGGCGCGCCCCATCCTGCGACCTCCGCAGCATGTACGACCTGCGCCCGCAGGCGACGGGCGTCGACTTTCACGGGGTTGTAGACCAGAGCCGCGCGCCGAACGGCTGCGCGATCCGAGGTCATGCTCACAGAGTAGGGCCGCGCGCCGGCCGGTGGCTCGTCGCGCCACCCCGCCCAGCGGGCGGAATCCGAGGTGCACCCACCACGTCTAGACTTCACGGGTGATCGATCTGGCCCTCCTTCGCGATAACCCCGAGCTCGTCAAGCGCTCTCAGGAAGCCCGCGGCGAGTCCGCGGAGACGGTGGACGCGGCGCTCGCCGCAGATCGTGACCGACGCTCGGCCATCACGGCGTTCGAAGAGCTGCGCGCCGCGCAGAACGCGCACGGCAAGCGGGTGGCCGCCGCTCCCAAGGAGGAGAAGGCTGCGCTCGTCGCCGAGGCGAAGGAGCTGAGCGCGCAGGTCAAGGCCGCGCAGGCCGCCGTGACCCAGGCGGAAGAGGCAGCCGCCGACGCTCTGGCGAAGATCGAGAACATCGTCATCGAGGGGGTCCCCGTCGGCGGCGAGGACGACTTCGTGACGCTGCGCACGCACGGCGAGATCCCGTCGTTCGATTTCACCCCGCGCGACCACCTCGAGATCGGCGAGATGCTCGGCGCGATCGACATGGAGCGGGGGACCAAGGTCTCCGGCAGCCGCTTCTACTTCCTCACGGGCATCGGGGCGCGCCTCGAGATCGCGCTGATGAACCTCGCGCTCGATCGCGCCCTGCAGGCCGGGTTCACCCCCATCATCCCGCCGACGCTCGTGCGCCCCGAGGTCATGCGCGGCACCGGCTTCCTCGGCAAGCACGCCGCAGAGGTGTACCACCTCGACGACGAGGACCTGTATCTCGTGGGAACGAGCGAGGTTCCGCTGGCCGGTTACCACATGGACGAGATTCTCGACCTCGGACGCGGCCCCAAGCGTTACGCGGGCTGGTCCACCTGCTACCGCAGCGAGGCCGGCTCGTACGGCAAGGACACTCGCGGCATCATCCGGGTGCACCAGTTCAACAAGCTGGAGATGTTCGTCTACGTCGACCCGGCCGAGGCGGAGGCTGAGCACCTGCGGCTCGTGGAGATGCAGGAGCGGATGCTGCAGGATCTCGGCCTGTCCTACCGCGTCATCGATGTCGCCGCGGGCGATCTCGGTTCGTCCGCGGCGCGCAAGTACGACATCGAGGCATGGGTTCCCACTCAGGACGCGTACCGTGAGCTCACCAGCACGAGCAACTGCACGACGTACCAGGCCCGGCGCCTGTCGATCCGGTACCGCCCGGAAGAGGGCAGGACGCAGCCGGTCGCGACGCTGAATGGAACGCTCGCGACCACGCGCTGGATCGTGGCCATCCTCGAAACGCATCAGCGTGCCGACGGGTCGGTCACCGTGCCGGAGGTGCTGCGTCCGTTCCTCGGCGGACTCGAGGTTCTGGAGCCGACCGCGTGAGTGAGGCGCGGCTGCCGGAGACCGGAGAGATCGAGATCGAGACGCCGGCGGAGGCCGCCGCTCTCGTCGAGGAGATCGCGACCGCGCGTGCGGGTGGCATGCTCATCGTGCTCGACATCGACGGCACGGTGCTGCTGGAGGACGAGTCGCCGAGCCCCGGGATCGTCGAGGCCGTCGCGGATGCGCGACGCGCCGGTCACGAGGTGATGCTCGCGACCGGGCGCAGCTGGGAGGCGACGCGGGGCATCCAGGAGCTGCTGCAGATCGCGCCGGACTACGCCGTCTGCTCGAACGGCGCCGTGATCATGGCGCGCGTCGGCGCGGCGGATCCCGCATCCCTCGTCTACGAGCGCAAGCACGTCGAGACGTTCGACGCGGCGGAGGTGCTGACGCTGCTGCGCGAGCACCTGCCCGACGCGCACTACCTCGTCGAGCTGCCCGACGGGCGCCGCGAGTACACCGACTACATGGACGACTGGAACCTCGACCGTGCGTCGAAGGTGGAGTTCGAGGAGCTCGCGCGCCAGCCGGTGACCCGCGTCGTCGTGGTCTCTCCCGAGCACGACGAGAGCGACTTCGTCGAACTGGTCGATCGGGTCGGACTCAATCAGGTCTCCTACGCCGTGGGCTGGACGGCCTGGCTCGACATCGCCCCGAAGGGCGTCGACAAGGGCACGGCGCTCGCGCTCGTGCGCGACTGGCTCGACGTGGCGCCCGAGAACGTGCTCGTCATGGGCGACGGCCGCAACGACGTCGGCATGTTCGCGTGGGCGAAGCAGCACGGCGGACGCGCGGTCGCGATGGGGCAGGGCCCGCAAGAAGTGCAGGATGCGGCGGGCGAGGTCACCGCATCCGTGCTCGACGGCGGCGTCGCCGAGGTGCTGCGCCGCCTCTGAGCCGTCAGTGGGTCGACTAGACTCGGCCCGTTCGGCGCGTGCATTCTGCGCGTCGGGAGGGTTGTCCGAGCGGCCGAAGGACCCGGTCTTGAAAACCGGTGGGCAGCAATGTCCCGTGGGTTCGAATCCCACACCCTCCGCAACGAAGGAGCGCGGGCCCCGTAGGGGTCGGCGCTCCTTCGTTTTGATCGGTTGAGCGGGAGTCGAACGGAGTTGGGCCCACGCCGCCCGAGGCTCCGCAGATGACATCGCCTTTCCTTTTCGCTTCAGTTTTCTTTCCGGCGCGCAAGTCGAGAAATTGCAAAAGGTTGATGTGCCATACTCCCTGGCTATGGCCAAACAGCATTTCACCCGACTCATTGACGACCTCGACGGCGAAGTCCTCGAAGAGGGAAAGACGATTCACTTCTCCCTCGAGGGACGCTCGTACGAAATCGACCTTTCCGAGAAGAACGCCGAAAAGCTCCGCGAGGCGTTCGCGCCGTTCATCAAAGCGGGCCGCTCCATCGGCAGCGCGGCGCGCACGACGCCCCGCGGGCGCAGCGCGAAGAAGGACACGCGCGACCTCGGCGCCGTGCGTGAATGGGCCGCGGCGAACGGCCACGAAGTGAGCGCGCGCGGACGCGTTCCGGCCGCCGTTCTCGAGGCGTACGACGCCGCACACTGATCCGCGCATTCGAAGCAATCCTCGCGCCCGAACTCCTGCAATTCCTGTCCGGAAGGAGCGCGAATGGGTGATCTCCTCGGATCTGCAGGAGTTCGGGCACGTGCACGTGCCGCACGCCGAGCCCGCCCGGCGCAGTAAAAGCAATGACGAAGCCCCGGCGAGAAATGTCCGCCGGGGCTTCGTCATTGCGCTCAGGCCGCGCGGCGTCGCACGTATCGAAGGATCTCGACGCCTGAGCGACTACGCGGCCGCCCGCCGGATCGCCCGCACGAGAGGTTCGGTCGAGGCGAGTGAGCCGAGCACGAGGGCGATGCCGACGGCGAAGGTCCCGCCGATGATCAGCAGCGACGTCGGCGCGAGGACGAGGGTGATGCCGATGACGGGCAGGCTCAGCGCGATGCCCGCGAGCGCGCCGCCGAGCGCGGCCCAGCGCAGGGGGAGCAGCACGGTGATGCGGCGGGCGCGGGCGAGGTCGGTCGCGGGCACGCCGAGGCGGTCGAGACCGACGATCAGCTCGCGGTCCTCGAGCACGGATGCGGCCTGCGTCACCCCGACGGAGCACGCCAGGAGCAAGAAGGCCGAGATGAGCGTCACGAGCACGCCCGTGCGGATGTCGGCGAACACCGTCCCGCTGTCGGCCGAGTCGTCACCGGCGAGCGCGACCAGGCTCATCCCGGCTCCCCCGACCACCGCGATGAACGAGACCATCGCGATCGCGGAGACGCGTCTCCAGGCGACGGAGGCGTGGGCGGCGAGCTCTCGTCCGGCGATGAGGTGCGCCGCATCCGCGGCGCGGCGAGCCATCGCGCGGCCGCGCGCGGCGACGATCGGGGTGCCGATGAGGTTCAGCAGGCCGAGGGATCCGGCGAACAGTGCGAGCAGCAGGGCGAGCGACACGGCGGGTCCGACCAGCTGACCGATGCTCGAGAGATTCAGGACGATGACGGCGACGGCGGCGACGCCGATCACACCGACGATCACGGCGACGCGACGACGAGGTGCAGGATCCGAACGCCGACGCACGCCGAGTGGCGTGAGCGCGACGCGGCGCAGCCCGAGGGTGGCGCTGACGGTCGCGAGCGCCACGACCCCCACGAGCACGAGGGCGAGCACGTCGAATCCGGCCCACGCCGCGGCAGCTCCGATCTGGCCGCCGAAGAACGGCAGCAGTCCCACGAGCGGCAGGACGGCGGCGTAGCCGATCGCGCCCGCGACGGCGCCGACGGCCGCCGTCGCGGCGGCCTCGATCACCGTCATGGCCGCGACCTCACCGGAGGTGGCACCCAACAGCCGCAGCGTCGCCAGGCGGTCGTCGCGCCTCCGGCTCGACAGACGCGCGGCGGCGGCGCCGAGCGTGGCCAGCGGAACGGCGAGCAGGACGAGGGCGAGCACCGCGAGGATGCCGTACATCCCGGTGAACGCCCCGCCGCGGTCGTCGGTGAGGAACATGCGCGTGCCGCCGGCGACGATCAGCAGCAGCGTCGTCGTGGTCGCGAAGGCGACGATCGGGAGCACGAGGGCTGCGCGGGACTGCCGCGACGGGCGGGCGAGCAGGCGCGACAGGGTGAGCGTGCGCCGTACCGCTCCCTGCGTGGCGACCGCGCTCATCGCTGCGCCTCGCTCATCGGCGCGGCGTCGAGGATGCGGCCGTCCCGCATCCGGACGATGCGGTGGCAGCGGGCCGCGACGTCGGCGTCGTGGGTGACGACGACGAGGCTGCGCCCCTGTCCGACCGTGGCGTGCAGGAGCGCGGACATCACCTCGGCGGACGTGGCGGAATCGAGAGCGCCGGTGGGCTCGTCGGCGAAGACGAGCGGTGCACCCGTCACCTGCGCGCGGGCGATCGCCACCCGCTGGGCCTGGCCGCCGGAGAGCTGGCCGATGCGGCGGTCCTCCATGCCGGCCAGCCCCAGAGCATGCAGCCACCCGGCGGCGTGCTGTTCTGCGTCTCGCCGCGGCACGCCCTGCACCAGCAGGGGAAGGGCAGCGTTCTCCAGGGCGGTGAGCTCGGGCAGCAGCAGGTGCTCCTGGAACACGAACCCGAGCTGGCTGCGACGAATCGCGGAGCGCCCCGTCTCATCCATGCCGACGAGCTCGACCGGATCCTCCTGGCCGAGGCGGACGGAGCCGCCGTCGGGGGCGATGACCGCGGCGAGGCAGTGGAGCAGGGTCGTCTTCCCCGACCCCGACGCGCCCATGATGGCCACCGCCTCGCCCGGGGCGATCGTCACATCGACGCCCGCGAGGGCGGTGAGCGGGCCGTAGCGCTTGACGAGACCGCGCGCGACGAGAACAGGGTGAGAATCTGAGGGAGCGTGCATGTTTCCCAGCCTCGTGGGCGGAGGCGGCGAGGTCGTCGGCCGCGAGCAGCATCTGCGTCATCCTCGGGGATGATCGGGCCGTGTCGCGGGATTGATACACAGGTGCGACGACCCTGCCACCGGGCGACGGGGCCCGCTCGGTACGGTCGTTGCATGAGCAGCACCGTCCCCCGCATCCTGGCCCTCGTCGCGACCGTGGGCGTCCTGGTCGCCGGCTGCGCCGCCGATCCGCGTCCGGTCGTCCCCGTCGCGACGACGACGCCGGGCTCGCCGTCAGCGCCGGCCGTCCCCGCCGTCGCGGGCTTCGCGCCCGGCGAGGTTCCGCCTGTTCCGCTGTTCACGATGCCCGACCTGTCGTTGCTCGACGCCTCGCTCGGCGGTTTCGCGATCCAGGTGGACCGCGAGATCGGGCCGCGGCCCGGCATCGAGGTGCGCCCCGCCGCATGCGGCGACGTGACCGAGCGGGCGACCGGCCGGGGGTCCGTGCTCCTGTACGGCGACGGCTCGGGAACCTTCACCGGACCCGACGGCGCGGTGCACAACTACGGCGACGGCTCCGGCAGCTTCACCGTCAACGGCGTGACGGCGAACGTCTACGGCGACGGCTCGGGCTCCTACATCGCCGACGGCATCGAGATCCACAACTACGGCGACGGCTCCGGATCGGTGACGACGGCCGAGGGCGCCACATGGGTCTACGGCGACGGCTCCGCCTCGCGCACCGGCAACGGCGTCGAGCACTGGAACTACGGCGACGGATCGGCGATGTACCGCGATGCCGACGTCGAGATCCACAACTACGGAGACGGGTCCGGTTCCTATATCGCGGCGGGCCTGGACATCCGCAACTACGCGACGGCACGGGCGCCGTCAACGGAAAGCCCGTCGAGGTCGACGCCCTGCCCGCCGTCAAGCCGGTCGGCGTCTTCCCGCCCCTCGGCACGCTCGCGCCCCTCACATCCTGCGGCACGACCATCACGCTCAGCGACGGCGTGCTCTTCGACTTCGACCGCTCCGAGATCCGGACGGATGCGGCGGGTGTGCTCGATGAGCTGGCTGCTGCGATGACGGAGCTCGACGTGCCGACGGCCGAGATCGGCGGCCACACCGACGCGATCGGCTCCGATGGGTACAACCAGGAGCTGTCCGAGCGCCGCGCCGCCGCCGTGGTCGCGGCTCTCAAGGACCGCGGTGTCACCGCGTCGCTCAGCGCGGTCGGATACGGCGAGAGCGCACCCGTCGCCGCGAATGAGATCGACGGCGCCGACAACCCCGCCGGACGCCAGCTCAATCGCCGCGTCGAGATCTTCATCCCAGCCTTTTGAGCGGACGAGATGATGAAGAACACGCTCCCGATCACCCTCGCCGCCCTCGCCGTGCTTCTGACCGGATGCTCCGTCGCCTACGAGACGCCCGAAGCCCCCGCAGCAGATCCCGCTCCGTCGTCGACACCGGCGCCGACGGCATCGGCTCCGAAGGAGCAGGAGCAGGAGCCGAACACCTCGAGGACTCCGTCCCCCGCATCCGACGACCTGCGGGCGCGCTACGCCGATGTGGCGCAGCAGACCTCCTGCGCCTCGGGCGAGGTCGTCGTCGCGCAGGCGGGCGCGACCGTGTCGATCGAGGGGGAGTGCGCCCTGGTGACCGTCACCGCGAGCGGCGCCGTCGTGCTGGCCGATCGCATCGGCACGCTCGAGATCACCGGAGCCGCCAACCAGGTGCAGGCCGCATCCGTCGACGTCGCCCGGCTGGGCGGCAGCGGCAACGACCTGCGGTGGGAGAGTGGCGCCGCAGACGTGACCGATACCGGCGTCGCCAACTCGGCACGCGCCACGACCGGAGGATGACCAGCATGTCCCAGCCCCCGCAGCAGTACGTCTACGTCACCCGTCCCACCGATGGGCTCGCCATCACGTCGTTCGTCCTCGCACTGCTCGGGTTCAACCTGCTCGCGGTGATCTTCGGGCACGTCGCGCTGGCCCGCATCCGCCGCAGCAACGCGGGCGGTGCCGGCTTCGCGATCGCGGGGCTGGTGATCGGCTACCTCACGATCGCCGCGATCGCCGTCCTCATCCTCGTGGCGTTCGGCATCGGCATCTGGGCGGTGAACGCTTCATGAGCGACGAGGCGCGCACCCGCGTGCTGCTCGTGGACGACGAGGAGGCCATCACTTCCACCCTCGCTCCCTACCTCGAACGCAGCGGATTCGACGTGCGGGTGGAAGCCGACGGACAGAGCGCCCTCGACGCGCACGCCGCCTTCGCGCCGCACATCGTCGTCTCCGACGTGCTCATGCCCCGCATGGACGGGCGCGAACTCGTGCGGAGCCTTCGCCGGGCGGATGCGTGGACGCCGGTCATCATGCTGACGAAGGTGGATGCGTCGTTCGAGCGCACGGCGGCGTTGGAAGAGGGTGCCGACGACTATCTCGGAAAGCCCTTCGACCCGCCGGAGCTCGTGGCCCGCATCCGTGCCGTCCTGCGTCGCACGGCAGGTGGTGGCAAGCCCCTGACGGCGTCGTCGCAACTGGTCAGCGCGGGGCTCCGATTGGACCGTGTGGCCCGTCGGGTGCAGCGAGACGGGCAGACGCTCGAGCTGACGCCGAAGGCGCTCACGCTGCTGGAGTACCTGATGTCGCATCCGGACGAGGTGCACACGAGGGAGCACCTGCTCGAGACCCTGTGGGGATTCGAGTTCGCCGTCACCACGCGCGCCGTCGACCACCGCATCGCGGAACTGCGTCGCGCGCTGGGCGATGATGCCCAGCAGCCGCGCTGGATCGAGACGCTGCCGGGCGCGGGCTACCTCTTCTGCGCACCGGTGAGTGCTTCATGAAACCCTCGCCGCTGGTGCTCGTCGCCGCTCCGTTGGCCGTCGCCGTGCTCATCGCCGTCGTGCTCGCGCTCGCGGGCGGCAACGGATCGATCGTGCTGCGGATGCCGCTGGCCACGGTGATCGTCGCGGCGGGCGTGCTCGTGTCGATCGTGTTGGCGCTCCTGCTGATCGTCCGGCCGGTGCGCGTGCGTCGCCGCTCGGCGGCCCTCGCCGCCGCACGCGCCGAGGGCGCGGTGGCCGAACGCGATGCGCACCGGCGGTTCCTGCGCCGGCTCGACCACGAACTCAAGAACCCGGTCACCGCCATCCGTTCGGCGCTCGCCGCGGGTGAGCAGACGCCGCCGGAGAACCTGGTGATCGCCTCGGCGCAGGCCGCGCGACTCGGCGGTGTGGTCACGCAGCTGCGGGCCCTGTCCTCGCTGGAGACCCGGCCGATCGAGGCATCCCGCGTCGACCTGACGGTCATCGTGGAGGAAGAGGCGGCGGCGCTGCGGGACGAACTCGCCGCCCGCGGCGCACGTCGCAGTGTCGAGACCGTGCTGCCCACCGTTCCCTGGCCTCTGCCGCCCGTGACCGGAGACCCCGACCTGCTCGCGGTCGCCGTGCGCAACCTGCTGTTGAACGCCGCGAAGTACTCCGCCGAGGGCGCTCGCATCGAGGTGCGCGGCACGGAGGAGTCGGACGCCGTCGTCATTGAGGTCGCCGACACCGGGTGGGGGATCCGTGCCGAGGATCTCCCGTTCGTGTGGGAGGAGCTCTGGCGGGCCCAGGATGCGCGGGGTGTCGAGGGAACGGGCCTCGGCCTCTCGCTCGTGCGCGTGGTCGTGCATCGTCACGGTGGCGAGGTGTCGCTGCGGTCGCAACTCGGGCGCGGAACGAGCGTGCGCCTCACGCTGCCGCAGGCGCCGCGTTGAGGCGGCTCAGGCGATCCGCACGTCGTTCTCAGGTCTCGACTCGTAGGATGGGCGACGATCTACGGGGGTTCGGCGCGAGATCTCGCGGCGCCCCCACGTCGTGTGTTACGAGAGGACCCGTGTGAGCCCGACCCGAAGCGGGCGTCGCCAGACGGTGGCGCGCCACGGCCGACTGCGCTCGCCGCATCCCGTCGCACAGTTCTTCAAGCTCGTCGCCGTGTCGCTCGCCGTGGTGCTCGTCGCCGGCATCGGTGTGGTCGGCTACAACGTCTGGAGCCTGACGACCAACCTCACGCAGGACGCGGTCGCGCTCGAGGGACAGAGCGCCGTGCCGCCGGACATCGGGGCGATCGAGGGTGGCGTGAACCTGTTCCTCGCCGGGACCGATGCGTGCGAGCCGGAGTACGCGGAACTCTTCGGCGACCGGTGCTCCGGCGCCGATGCCGACGGCGACCTCAACGACGTCAACCTGCTGCTGCACATCTCCGACAACCCGCGTCGGGTGACGGTGATCTCCTTCCCGCGCGACCTCATGATCCCGATCCCCTCCTGCACGCGGGCGGACGGCTCGACGACGTCGGCCATGAGCAAGCAGCAGCTGAACTCGACCTTCTCCTACGGAGGTCTCAGCTGCGCGGTGAAGACGATCTCCGAGCTGACCGGGCAGAACATTCCGTTCGCCGCATCCGTCACCTTCGGCGGCGTCATCCAGATCACCGACGCCATCGGTGGCGTCGACGTCTGCATCGCGAACGGCATCCGCGACCCGTACACGGGCATCGACTGGCCCGCCGGCACGCGCAACGTGCAGGGCTGGGACGCTTTGCAGTTCCTCCGGACGCGGCACGGCGTCGGGAACGGTGGCGACCTCGGTCGCATCTCCAACCAGCAGCAGTACATGTCGCGTCTCGCGCGCAAGCTCGTCGGCGAGGGGGTGCTCAGCGATCCCGCCACGCTCTACAAGCTCGCTACCGTCGGCGTCGAGAACGTGACGCCGAGCCAGAGCCTCACGAATCCGATGACGCTCGTGCAGATCGCGCTCGCCGTCAAGGAAGTGCCGTTCAACGAGATCGTCTTCGTTCAGTACCCGACGCTCACCGACCCGGCCGACCCGAATCGCGTGGTGCCGAACAAGACCGCTGCCGACACCTTGTTCGCCGCCCTCGAGGCCAACCAGCAGCTCGTGTTGACTGGCTCGACGAGCCAGGGTGAGGGCACGATCGTCGCCGATCCGACCGAGGCTCCCAGCGACCCGACCACCCCCGCGCCGACCCAGTCCGCCGACGTGGCGCAGCCCACGACCCCGACCGACAGCGTCGAGCTGCCGTCCACCATCGCGGGGCAGACCGCCGCTGAGGAGACGTGCTCGAACGGAAACCTGCGCTGATGCCACGGCGGCGTCCTCGCGGCCTCCCGGTCGCCCGGCACGGACGGCTGCGGTCTCCGCATCCTCTCGTGCAGGCGTTGTCGATCGCGGCCGTTGCCGTGGTCGTCGGCATTGCCTCGGCCGCGGGCGTCGTCGGCTTCCACCTCTGGGATGCCGCAGCCACCATCCAGGACAACGCCGTCGACATCGGTAATGACGGCGACCCCGCTCTGCCTCCCGGCCTCGGCGAGATCGAAGGTGGGGTGAACCTCCTGCTCGTGGGCACCGACTCGTGCGAGGGGCAGGATCTCGCCCTGTTCCCGCGGTGCGGCATCGACGATGACGGTGGCGAGCGCAACGACGTGACGATGCTTGTCCACATCAGCGATGCGCCGCGCCGAGTGACGGTCGTGTCCATCCCGCGCGATACCTTCGTGCCGATCGCCGAGTGCCAGGATTCCGACGGCAACACGGTGGGCGGCGGCACGGAGAAGATCAACGCGTCCTACATGTACGGCGGCCTGCCGTGCACCGTGCGCACCGTCGAGGAGCTCACCGGCGAAGACATCCAGTTCGCGGCCGCCATCCGCTGGACCGGCGTCATCAACCTTTCCGACGCCGTCGGCGGCGTCGATGTCTGCGTGAAGGGCGATATCTCCGACCGACACACCGGCCTCGTGCTCACCGCCGGAACGCACACGCTGCAGGGGGTTCAGGCGTTGCAGTTCCTGCGTATCCGTCACGGCATCGGCGACGGGTCGGACCTCGGCCGGATCTCGAACCAGCAGCAGTTCATGTCGTCGCTCGTGCGCAAGCTGCAGGGCGACGCCGTATTCGGGGATGCGGGCAAGCTGCTGAACTTCGCGAACGTCGCCATGACGCAGGTGCGCGAGAAGCAGCTCGTGCTCGACAAGCAGCTCGCCAACCCGACGCGCATGGCGCAGATCGCGATGGCCCTGAAGGGCGTCCCGTTCGAGGACATCGTCTTCGTCCAGTACCCGGCGGCCTACTCGGGCGACGGTCTCGTTCCGATCTCGGGTGCGGCGGACGAGCTCTTCGCCGCACTCCGCGAGAATCGCCCGCTGCAGCTCACGGGTGAGGCCAGTGGCGGCTTCGGCGTCGAGGTCACGGGCGAGGTGCCCGACACCGCTACTCCGGATCCCGCTGCGACTCCTCCCGCCCCCGCGGCGACGGAGGGCGGCGAGGCACTCCCGTCAGACACGGCGGTCGAGCTGCCGTCGTCGATCTCGGGGCAGAATGCCAGCCAGGTGACCTGCACGGTTCCGCAGAAGTAGATCTCAGAGGTCGAAGCGGTGCGGGATGACACCCTCGCCGTCGCGGTATGGCGTGAAGCCCATCGCGGAGTAGTAGGCCAGCGCCGGGGCGTTGTCTGCGCCGATGCTCGCGTCGAGATGCCACACACCCGCTGACTCCGCCGCCGCCAGTGACACCGCGAACAGGCTCCGTCCGATGCCACGGCGTCCGGCTTCGGGGTGGATGTGGGTGCCGATGATGCCCCAGCCCTCGGGGACGTCGTAGGGGTTGCCCGGCCACGCCTGCTTGAGTGACTGGAACCCGAGGATGCGGTCGTCTTGGACGGCGACCGTGCAGGCGATCCGGTGTTCGGGGCGGAGGTAGCGCTCCTGAACGAAGGCGATGTCGACCGGGCTGGCGCGAAGGCCGGCGCGGTGGATGGCGTTCTGCACCTCGGCCATGCCCGCAGCATCCGTCTGCTCTGCGGGGCGGAACTCGATCATGTGCTGATTGTCCTGTTCACTCTGATGAGGTCGCTGGCGGCGTTCCCCGCCGGAGAACGAGGGCGGCTGCCGTGGCGGTGGCGGCGGCGGCAGGAAGCCAGAGCGCGACGGGGCCGACGAGGCGCGCCGCCGCCGCGCCGGCGATCGCACCGATCGCGATCGCGACCCACAGCGCGAGGTGCCGCATCCACGCGCGCCGATCGCCGCCGCGGAAGGCCGCGACGATGTTCTCCGCGAGCTTCATGAGCTGCCCCGTCATGTACGTGATGCCGAAGGGAGCGGCGCCGTCGCGGGAGTGGACGGCGTTCGTGGCGCCCATCGCGGCCGCGAGCACCGGTCCCGCCGCCAGCACGTGCCCGATCCCTGCCAGAACCGCGGCCACGAGGAGCGTGAGCGCCACGAGGGTCATGACGCCGCGCGACCGTGCGCGGATCGACACGGCCGTGCCCGTCACGCCCCCGGCGACGAAGGCCGCGACGAGCAGTCCCGCGTATCCCGCGGCGCCCCACGCGCCGCCCGTCAGCTCGGCGGAGGCCTGCGTCGTGTTGCCGCTCATGAACGACACGAAGAAGCCGCCGAGCATCACGAACGCGAAGCCGTCGACGAAACCGGCCAGCAGCGCGAGCGCCGCCGAACTGACGAGGTGTTTCGGGTCCACCGGATGCCCTTCCGGATGCGGTGTGCACCGCATCCGCTATCGAGTATCCGGGACCTGTTCGGTGGGGGCGAACCGACCCGTTATGATGGACGGGTGTGTTCGGCGCAAGCCGCCACTGGAGACGTCGCATAGTCAGGCCTAGTGCACCACCCTGCTAAGGTGGAGTCCCCGTAAGGGGACCGAGGGTTCAAATCCCTCCGTCTCCGCCATGAGCCCCGGTCAGCCGGGGCTTTCGTGTTCTGTCAGGTCACGCCCCGCATAATGGGCACGTGTCCTACACCGTCGAACGTCGCCGCAACCCGAGCGCCTGGGCTGGATTCTGGTTCGGTCTCGCCGGGCTCGTGCTCATGCCCATCCCGCTGTTCATCGGGCTCATCCTCGGCGGCGGGCTCTCCGTCGTCGCGGCCGTGTTCACGGTGATCGGCCTGCTGAAAGGTCTCGCGCGCAGCGGGCAGGGGATCGCGCCCGTCGTGTTCGCGATCATTTTCATCCTCCTCACCTGGGGCGGCATCTCGGTTGGCGGCGGCACGATCTGGTGACTCACCCGCTTCTGAGTCAACGCACCGCGGGTGACTCCGGCTCGACGTACCCGCGTGCGAGCGACTGAGGGATCTGGTGCACCGCTGCGGGGTGCGGCAATCGCAACCGAGTCGCACGCCAACAGGCGCCCACCGGGCCGGTGCGTGCCGGCGCGTGAGGTGCCGCCGCGGTTCGCACAACCTGCGATCCCGCATGCCTCCGGGCCGATATCCTCGCTGAGGGCATCCGCCCCTGCAGCCGTTCGGCTGCGGCCCTCGCATCCGGGAGAGTGCGTATGTCGGTCGGCCTGCTCGCCGTCGTCGATGACATCCTGACCGCCGCCATCAAGGCGAGCGCGAAGACCGCGGGTGTCGTGATCGATGACGCCGCCGTCACCCCGCAGTACGTGCAGGGCATCACGCCGGCGCGAGAGCTGCCGGTGGTGTGGAAGATCGCGCTCGGCAGCCTCATCAACAAGTTCGTGATCATCATCCCGATCGCGCTGCTGCTGACCGCATTCGCCCCGTGGGTGCTGCCGTTCCTGTTGATCCTGGGCGGCGGGTTCCTCTGCTTCGAGGGTGCGGAGAAGGTCCTCGAGTGGTTCGGTGCGCACCACGAGGATGCGGATGACGACGCCCCCCGCGACGAGAAGAAGCTCGTGTTCGGCGCCGTGCGCACCGACCTCATCCTCAGCACCGAGATCATGCTGATCGCGCTCTCGAGCCTCGACCCCGACTTCGGCATCTGGATGACCCTCGGCGCGCTTCTGGTCATCGGCCTCGCCATGACCGCTCTGGTCTACGGCGCGGTCGCGCTGCTGGTGAAGGTCGACGACATCGGCCTGCGACTCATGAAGAGCGACGCGCGCCGCATCCGCCGATTCGGCGTCCGCGTCGTCGCATCGATGCCCGCCGTGTTCAGGGTCATCAGCGTCGTAGGTACCGTCGCCATGCTCTGGGTCGGTGGTCATCTGGTCGTGGGCAACCTGGCCGAAACGCTCTGGGACGGACCCGAGCACCTCGTCCACGCCGTCACGCACCTCGTGGAGGCAGCAGGCCCCGTGGTGGTGTGGATCATCGAGACGGCCCTCTCCGCCGTGTTCGGCCTCGCGCTCGGGCTTGTGATCGTGGCCGTGGTCACCGGCATCTCGCGTCTGACGAAACGCGGTGCCCCCACGGATGCGGCCGACTGAGGTCTGAGGACGCCACTGCGGGATCCGGCGGGATTGCGTCGCAGGTCGTATCGGCGCGCCTCGCCGACTGTCATGATCGCGGCGTGAAGTCTTTCAAGCCGCTCGTCCTGGTCGCGGCAGCCCTGGTGCTCACCGGCTGTTCGCAGACCGCGACGGACGCGGCCGAGCCCGCGGGGAGTTCGGCCGCGGCGGGCGCCGATTCGGGTTCGGCGCCCGCGCCCGAGGCGGGGTCGGGCACGGGCGACGCATGCGCGCTCGTGCCCTCCGCCGACATCGCCGCAGCGCTCGGTGTCGATGCGGTCGAGGGGATCGCCGCGGAAGGTCAGCAGGGTCTGCAGCAGTGCACCTGGACCTACGCCGATACGCACAGCGCCATCGCCCAGTACACCGGCGACGCCGACGCGTTCCTCCCCGCGGAGCTCTATCCGCAGGGCGGGAACGCGCAGCCGATTCCGGGCGTCACCCGCGGCTGGGCCGATGCCTCGATCGGCACGATCCTGGTCGTGAAGGGCAACGAAGGGCTGCTGCTCGTCGACATCGACCCGGGAGGGTCTGGCGCCGACCCGGCGTTGTGGACGAGCCTCGGGGAGACCATCGCGGGTCGTTTCTGAGGCTGTTCGCTGCGGGTTTCGGCGGATTCCGCATCCGCTCCGTATCGCGGCGGGTCTCCTGCGTGGCACGATTTGCCCGGAACCGGCAGAGGGGCGGATCGCGTGGGCGACGACGTCGACGGCAGTGCCGAGGCGTGGCGATTCGGCACGGGCATGCTGCTGCGCGTCTTCGCCGGTGACGCGGGCGTCGAACTCGCCGCTGCGTCCGGGCGGTCGGATGCGGCGACGAACCGCGCCGACCGTGCACTCTCCCGCGTCGCCGCCACGATCGCCGCGGTGATCGCCTGCCGGTTTCCGGATGCGGCCGCGCACGCCCGTCGCGCACTGGACGAGAGCGATGGGTGCGCGCCGCCCGTCGTGCGCCTCGCGTCGGCGGCGATGTTGACCGCGGACGCCATGGCGGGCACCGATCACGGTCACCGCCTCGGCGTGGATGCGGCCGCCGTCGCCGCTGCCGTCGTCGAGGAGGGCGAGGGCGCGCTGCTGACGCGATACCTGCTGGCCGAAGCCGCGCTGAGCTCCGGCGGCTTCGACGCCGCCGACGCGCTGATCCGCGGTGCGGAGCTCGCCCCTGGACAGGTGACGACGGACGACACCGAGCGCGCCGATCCGGCCGCGGTGGCGCTGCAGCTGCTCGCCGCGCGCAGCGCCGCATTCCACGGGCGCCGCGACGAGGTGAGAGCGATCGCCGAAGGGCTGTTCCGCAGCGCCGCGATCGTGCCGCCGCGGGCACTGGTGGTGCTGCAGGCCATCGGCAGCTACGGGGCCGCGGTCGCCGGCGACCGGGAGCGGTTCTTCGCCCTCGCGGATGCGGTGATCGCGCGCACCCGCCGGGACGAGAACTACCTCTCCGTCGGATCGTCGCTCTACGTCGCCTGGGGCTTCCGTGCCGTCGGACAGCTGCAGCGTGCCGCGGCGTTGCTCGTGTCGGCAGCGGGTGCCGACCTGTCGCGCTGCAAGGTGTGGGACCGTGCCTTCGCCACGGAGGTGCTCGTCGAAGCGGCGCTGTCGCGCGGCGACACCTACCGTGCGGGAGTTCTCCTGCGTCGCAGCGGCGCACTGGCTCGTCATCGCGTGGCGACGTCGTCGCTCACTCGCGCCCGTGGAGCACTCGCCCTGTCGCAGGGGCAGGCGGCGGATGCCGAGGCGCTGGCCGCCGCATCCGTACGCATCGACGAGGCGGCCGGAGCGGCGACCGAGGTGCTGCGCGGCGAGCTCGTGCGTGCGGACGCGCTCGCCGCCGCCGAACCCGCGGCGGCGTTGGAGCTGTTGCTGCGCCTCGCGCGGCAGGCGGATGCGGTGGGCTACGAACGCCACCGCCTGCTCGCCGCTCGTCGGTGGCGGGAGCTGGCTGCGCGGGTCGGCGGCGCGCGGGGCGACCTGGCGGTCATGACCGAGAAGCAGCGCGAGGTGGCGGTGCTTCTCGCGGAGGGCAACACGAACGCGGCGATCGCGCAGGTGCTCTACCTCTCGCCGCGGACCGTCCAGAGCCACGTCGAGGACATCCTCCGGATCACGGGAGCGCCGACGCGCGGCCGCGCGGCTGCTCTTCTCGGCCCCCGGCGCGGGCTCGATCTGGCGCGGTTGAGCCCACGTCAGCGCCAGATCGCCGCCCTGGCCGCGGCGGGAAGCCGCAACGCCGAGATCGCCGCATCCGTCGGTCTCAGCGTCAAGACCGTCGAGCACCATCTCGCCGAGGCTCTGCACCGACTCGGTCTCCCGTCGCGAGCGGGGCTCGCCACCGTCGCCTTCGAGTCAGCGGCCTCACCCGCGGGTGCCCCGGCGTCGGATCCCGGCACCGATCGCCAGCGCGGCTCCTCCGAGGAGGGCGCCGAGGGCGACGAGCACCGCGCCTGATTCATCCGCAGCACCGCTCGCGGCCAGTCGCGTCGGCGAGCCGGGATCCGTGGGGACCTGCGTCGCTGCGGAGGACGGCTGAGGCGCCGCGTCGACCGTCAGGGTGATCGTTGTCGTGACGACCGTGCCGTCCGACGCCGACGCTGTGATCGTGTACGTCTGCGTCGGTTCCAGAGCGAGCGGCGTCCCCGAGATCGCGCCGGTCATGGCGTCGAGCGAGAGACCGGCAGGAAGGGCCGGTGACACGGCGAACGTGGGCGCGATGTCGAAGGCGGATGCGGTCACGGTCATCGTGAACGGCAAGCCGACGGTCCCCGTGTCGCCGGTCGCCGCGGTGAGCGCGGCACGCGAGAGCAGGCCGACCGCGCCGGAGGCGCGGTTGCCGACCCAGACGCGGTTGCCGCTGGGGGAGACGAGCACGGCGGCCGCATCCGTCGTATCGATCGCCGTCGTCTCGGCTACGTCGCCGGTCGCGACATCGAGCGTCGACAGGTTGTTGGCGCCCACCACGAGCAGGTTCGTCCCGTCGGGCGAGAAGGCGGCGGCCGCCGCATCGTGCGGCACGGTCGCCGTGCGCACGATCGTGCCGTAGGCAGCGGATGCTGCGTCGATGTCGATGAGGAACACCCGCTGCGCGCTCGGGGCGGTCACCGCGGCCAGCGTGCCGGCGGGGTTCACGGCGATCTGGCCGGCGGTCGTCGTGCCGGGCAGAAGGATCGTGGCGGACTGACCTGCCAGCGCGAAGGGATCGTTGAAGAGGTACACGACGCCGGTGCCGGCCGCGGTCCCCGCGACGAGGATGTCGTTGTCCGAACCGTTGCCGGGACCCGTGGCGATGTCCGAGAGTGCAGAAGGCCGAGGGGTGCCCGGCGCGTCCGGGGCGAAGTCGACCCCGCTCACGCTGCTCACGTCGATGTTGAACCGGAGGATCCGGGTCGGATCGGCCGCTGAGGGGGCGGCCACGACGGTCTCGCCCGCGGCCGCGATCGAGAGGGCGCCGAGCGCCGTCGTCGGCAGGGCGATCTGAGAGATCAGCGCACCCGATGCGTCCAACCGCACCACCCATCCTGCCGTCGTGGAGACGTCGACCTGGGCGCCGTCGGGGTTGATGGCCACATCCGTCGGGAGTCCGAAGCCCTCGACCGCGAAGTCGATCGAATGCGCCACGACCGTGCTCGTGGAGGTGTCGAAGATCGCGAGGCGAGCGGAACCGTCGACGACATAGCCCGTCGAACCGTCCGGCGAGAGTGCGAGGCGCTGCACGCTGCCGCCCGTGCCGGCGACGCCGGTGACCGTCTGCAGCGGTTCGGCGGCCTGTGCGGGCAGGGCGAGGAGCGCCACGGCGCCCGCGGCGATCAGAGCGAGAGGGAGAAGACGGCGGCGCATGGCGGTCCTTCGGTGTGGGGCTCCCGACGCGGGGGCAACCGAAGTCTGGCGAGCGCCCGCCGGGCGCACCATAGGGGAATCGGCCGAGATACGCCGATTCCCCTGATGCGAGCTCAGCGCGCGACCGACTCCTTCTCCGTCTCGGTGACCGCGCGGCGCGCCCGCCGGCGTGCGACGACGCGTCCGCGCACCGAGAACACCAGGACGGCGGCCAGCAGCACGTAGAGCGTGATGGTGATCGGGCTGTGCACCAGCACCGAGAAGTCGCCGTTCGCGCTCATCGCCGCATCCCGCAGGCTCGTCTCGGCCAGCGGGCCCAGCACCATCCCGATGATGAGCGGGGCGAGGGGGAAGTCCATCGCCCTCATCAAGAAGCCCAGGATGCCGATGCCGAGCAGCATCAGCAGATCGAAAGTCGACCCGGAGGTGGCGTAGATGCCCAGCGCGCAGAACACCGTGATGCCGGCGTACAGGTAGGGGCGGGGGATCAGCAGCAGCTTCGCCCACAGCATCGCAAAGGGCAGGTTGAGGATCAGCAGCACGACCATCGCGATGAAGAAGCTCGCCAGAAGTGCCCAGACGAGCTCGGAGGCGCGGTCGAACAGCAGCGGGCCGGGCTGCAGACCGTACTGGCGGAACGCCGCGAGCATGATCGCGGCGGTCGCGGAGATCGGCAGGCCCAGTGCGAGCAGGGCGCCCATCGCCATGCCCGTCGTGGCGTTTCCCGCCGCCTCCGGAGCCGCGAGACCGCGGATGGCTCCGCGTCCGAACTGCGGCTTCTTGCGCCGGGCGTCGAGCCGCTTCTCCAACCCGTAGGCGAGGAACGTCGGGATCTCGGATCCGCCCGCGGGCACGACGCCGAACGGCAGGCCGATCGCGGTGCCGCGCAGCCACGCCGGCGTCGCCTCCTTCAGCTCCTTCCGGCTCAGCCACGGCCGACCGGTGGGCCTGATGATCTTCTTCGCGGTGTCGTGACGCGCGAGGCACGCGACGAAGATGACCTCGCCGAGCGCGAGGATGGCGACGGTCACGGTGACCAGCGAGATGCCGTCGAACAGCTGCGGCGACTCCATCGTGAAGCGCGGCGCTCCCGACACCCCGTCGATACCGATAACGGCGATACCGAGACCGATGAACAGCGACGTCAGCCCCTTGATCACGTTGTCCGTGACGACGGACGATGTCGCCGCGAACGCGAAGACGGCCAGGGCGAAGAACTCCGCTGGCCCGAACCGGCTCGAGAAGTCCGCGAGTGCCGGGGCGAGGAAGACCACGACGATCGATGCGATGAAACCGCCGATGAAGGCGCCGATGGCGGCGGTGGCCAGGGCCTGGGCGGCTCGGCCGTTCAGCGCCATCTTGTGGCCCTCGAACGTGGAGGCGATGGCGGATGCCTGCCCCGGAGTGTTCATGAGGATGCCCATGGTCGAATCACCGAACAGGCCGCCGAAGTAGACGCCGGCGAACATGATGAACGCTGCGGTGGGATCGAGGGAGAACGTGATCGGCAGCAGCAGGGCGACGGCCATCGAGGAGCCGAGGCCGGGCAGAACGCCTACCGCCGTCCCGAGAAGGCAGCCGACGAGAACCCAGAGCAGGTTCTCGGGGGTGAAGGCATTGGCGAAGCCCTGTGCCAGAAGTTGCAGAGCATCCATGTCAGAACCCCCGAGGATGCCGGACGGGAGCGGCATCCCGAGCAGCATGTCGAATCCGATGTAGGCGAGCGAGCTCAGGGTCGCGCCGACCGCGAGCATCTGGATGGGCTTGGACGCGCCGAATCCACGGGCGATGCACCAGAAGAGCAGGGTCGCCGCGATGATCCAGCCGAGCAGATCGAGCAGCACCGCGAACGCGAAGAACGAGACCAGCACCCACGCCAGCGAGCGGACGTCCACGCGTACCGGCCGCGGGGGCGGCGGGTCGTCGTCGGCCTCGGCCGCCAGCAGCTCGGCCGTGAGCGGGTCGGGCATGGCCCTGATCTCCCGCACCGCGGTGATGGCGAGCGAGACGGCGAAGACGTAGAGGCCGGCGGTGACGATGCCGGGGAAGAACTGCGGTCCCGGGAAGGCGGCACCCTCGGGCACGCGCATCGTCAGGATGCCGATCAGCAGGTACGTCGCGAACGCCGCCACGATGACGGGCATCGTGAGGCCCTTCAGCAGCGCCGCGATGCCGGGGCCGGAGACGAGTCGCAGACGTTCGCCGAGGACGGCGGAGGTGGCGGTGGGGTTGGCGGGGAAGGTCACAGGCCCATCTCCTCGTAGAGCGTGCGGATGCGGGACTCCTCGTCGTCGAGGAAGCCGGTGAGCTCGTCCCCGGTGATGACGCGTTCGGTCCAGCGATAGCGCTCGACGGCGTCCTGCCACTGCGGGGTCTCGACGGAGTCGAGGATGAGCTGCGTGAGCTGATCCACCTCGTCGTCGGTGAGCCCTGCAGGGGCGGCGAGCATGCGCCAGTTGGTGAGCGAGATGTCGTAGCCCTGCTCGGACGCGGTGGGGATGTCGATCCCCTCGATCGGCTCTTTCGCGACGAGTGCGAGCGCGCGCAGTCGCCCCGCCTCGATCTGGTCGATGTTGTCGGGGTATCCGCCCGCCGCGGCTTTGGCCGTGCCGTTGAGCAGCGCCTGGATCGCTTCGCCGCCGCCGTCGGACGAGATGTAGGTCGTCTCGACAGGGTCGATCCCCGCGGCGAGGGCGAGGTCGGTCACGACGAGCTGGTCGAACGAGCCGCCGCCCGTCCACGGCAGCGCCTTGGGGTTCTCCTGCCACGCCGCGACGAGGTCATCGAGGCTCTCGTAGGGGGAGTCCGCCGGGACGACGATGACGTCGTACTCCTCGACGACGACGGCCAGCGGCGTGACGTCGGCGAGGGTCGCGGCGGAGTTGAACTGGATCGTCGCGGCCAGCAGTCCCGTGCCGCCGACGATCAGATTGTTCGCCTGGCCGTTGAGCACCGATACGTTGCCGAGGGCGATCGTGCCGCCGGCACCCGGCATGTTCACGACTTGGACGTTGTTCACCAGGCCGTTCGCCTTCTGCGCCTGCTGCAGCTCGCGCGCGATCCCGTCCCATCCGCCGCCGGCGGCGGCGGGGGCGACGATGGTCATCGAGGCGCTGATCTCCTGTCCGGCGGCGGCCGAGCTGATCGAGCCGAACGCGGCGATGCCGACGGCGGCTGCGGTCACGACGCCGCCGATCACGCGGCCGATCACGGTTCTGGTGGTGGTCTTCGTCCGGGGGGCGGACTCGTCCGAGGGGGTGGTCATCATTGCTCCATTCGCGCGGACATCGTCGTCGCCGCGAGATCGACCTAGGATGGCAGCGCGCGAGACGGCGGAGCCGGTCGCGCCGATTTGTTCCCATAAACGCGCACGCGGCGACGGGGCCGCACGGCGAGGAAGCGAGCACGATGGCGTTCGGGCACCGGCAGCGCGCCGTCCGGCTCGCCATGCTCGTGCTGCCCTCGATCGTCACCCTCGCGGCCCTCGGCGTCACGACGACGGTCGCCCTCGCGCTGCAGGAGAGCCGCATCCGGGATGCGACGGCGGAGCGCGTCCAGGAGGTGGCCACGAGCCTCGCCGCCCTGAGCGAAGTGCGACAGACCGTCGCATCCGTCTCCGACGCGGGAACACCGGACGACCTCGCGGATGCGGCCGATCTCGCTTCCGCGACGGCCTCGCTGCAGCCGATCGCCGAACTGGTCGCGCGTGCGGCGGGCGTCTACTACGTCGTCGTGACGGACGACGAGGGCGTGCGCATCACGCATCCGCTCGCCTCCGAGCGCGGTGTGCAGGTGTCGACCACGAACGCCTCGGTGCTCGCGGGTACGCCGTTCCTCGGCACCGAGACGGGGCCGTCGGGGCCGTCGCTGCGCGCGAAGGTGCCGGTCGTCGACGGCGACCGCGTGGTGGGCATGGTCGCGGTCGGGGTGCTCGAGTCCGACATCGCCGCCGAACGCGAAAAGGCCTTGGGGGCACTGCTGCCCTGGGCAATGGGGGCGCTCATCGCCGCGACGCTGGCCAGCTCCGCGCTCACGGCGGCGGTCGAGCGCCGGTTCCGCCGCCTCGACGAGCTGGCCCTCGAGCACGCCCAGATGGGGCGGACGACGGCGGCGCTGCGCGAGCAGTCCCATGAGTTCACGACACGCCTGCACGTCGTGCACGGGCTCGTCTCCCGGGGCGACGCGGACGAGGCGCTCGCCTACATCGAGGATCTCGTACCCGTCTCGGGTGCTCGGCATGATGAACGGGATGCGGGTATGCCACTGCGCGATGCCGCGGTCCACGCCGTCCGCTCGGACGTGCTCGCCCACGGTGCGCAGGTCGAGTTCGACATCGCCGTGGCGCGCGACATCGACGACGAGGTCGTCACCGTCCTCACCAACCTCTGCCGCAACGCCGCGGAAGCCGGGGCCGCCCGCATCCGCTGCATCCTCCGCGAGCGCGGCGACCTGCTCGTCGGGGCGGTGGAGGACGACGGGCCCGGCGTGGACCCGCGCCAGGCGACGCGGATCTTCGCCCTCGGGTTCTCCTCGAAGCCGGATGCCTCCGGCAGCGGACGAGGCATCGGTCTCGACCTGGTGCGCCGGCTGGTCACCGCGCGCGGGGGGACGATCGAAGTGGGCGCCTCGACGCTCGGCGGCGCCCGGTTCTCCTTCGAGATGGCGAGGCGCTCGTGACCGGGAACATCCGCGTGCTCGTCGTCGACGACGACAGGGGGGCCCGCGCGCTGCACAGCGGCTTCGTCGCAGCGACGAGCGGCTTCACGGTCGTGGGCACCGCCGCGAGCGGGCGAGAGGCCCTGGGCTTCGACGTCGACGCGCTCGATCTCATCCTGCTCGACATGCGACTTCCCGATATCAGCGGCATCGAGGTGCTGCACCGCCTCCGCACGATCGGCGGGTCGGAGGTGGACGTGATCGTCATCAGTTCTTCGCAGGACCAGACGACCGTGCGTCAGGCGCTCGCCGCGCACGTCGTGGGGTATCTGATCAAACCCTTCACCGAATCGGCGCTGCGGGCCCAGCTCGAGGAGTATCGGACGCGTCGTCAGCAGGCCCAGCAGGACGCGCGCGAGCGTCCGCTGAGTCAGGGCGAGATTGACCGGCTGCTGGCGACGGGCGGCATCCGCACGGGCGCCCACGCCGCGGCGACGCCCGCAGCCGCATCCGCGCTGCCGAAGGGACTTGCGCAACCCACGCTCGATCGGGTGGCGGCGGCGCTCGATCCCGTCATCGCGCGGTCCGGCGCCGAGGTCGCGACCACGTGCCATCTGTCGCGAGCCACGGCTCACCGCTACCTGACGCATCTCGTCGACCTGGGGCTCGTCGACCGTGCACACCGCTACGGCAAGCGCGGTCGTCCCGAAGTCCTCTATCGGCTCGCACCGGCGCACGCCCCGGACGCCACGACCCGCTGAGAATCCTCGCCCTCGACGGGCGAGTCGTGATTGTGTGGGCGAACGCGAACCCACGCCCGGAGGCAGCAATGAACGCTCGTCGAGGTCCCCACCGTCCGCCCGCCGGAAGTGAGGACCGGCTGAGCATCAATCCCGTGTTCGTGCGCCCGGGGGAGGCCACGGAGTTCGACCGCTATCGGCTCCCGGCAGGCCCGAGCCTGCCCGAGACGGCCTACCAGATCGTGCACGACGAGGCGATCCTCGACGGCAACTCCCGCCTGAATCTCGCCACCTTCGTCACGACGTGGATGGATGACCACGGGCAGCGGCTGTATCGCGAGGCCTTCGACAAGAACATGATCGACAAGGACGAGTACCCGGCGACCGCCGAGATCGAAGAGCGGTGCTGGCGGATGCTGGCGGATCTCTGGCACGCACCGGACGACGCCGACGCGATCGGCACGTCGACGATCGGCTCGTCGGAGGCCTGCATGCTCGGCGGGCTCGCGCTCAAGCGGCTGTGGCAGGAGCGTCGCAGGGCCGACGGGAAGCCGACCGACCGGCCCAACCTCGTCATGTCGGCTGCCGTCCAGGTGGTGTGGGAGAAGTTCTGCAACTACTGGGAGATCGAACCCCGGTACGTGCCGGTCTCCCCGGACCACCTGGTGCTGGACGGAGAAGGTCTGGAGCAGTACGTCGACGAGAACACGATCGGCGTCGTCGCGGTGCTCGGACAGACCTTCACGGGTCTGTACGACCCGGTCGCCGCCATCGCGGCGAAGCTCGACGAGATCGAGGCCGCCACCGGCGTCGACGTCCGCATCCACGTCGACGGCGCGTCCGGCGCCATGATCGCCCCGTTCTGCCAGCCCGAGCTGGACTGGGACTTCCGCATCGCTCGCGTCAACTCGATCAGCACCTCGGGGCACAAGTACGGGCTCGTCTATCCCGGCGTCGGCTGGGTCGTCTGGCGGGATCCGTCGGTGCTGCCGGAGAGTCTGGTGTTCCATGTCAGCTACCTCGGCGGCGACATGCCCACCCTCGCCCTGAACTTCTCCCGGCCGGGAGCTCAGGTGCTGCTGCAGTACTACCAGTTCCTCCGCCTCGGACGGGACGGCTATCGCGCCGTGCAGCAGAACTCGCTCGACGTGGCGCAGTTCCTGTCCGGTGAGATCGAGCGCATGGGCCCGTTCGACCTCGTGAGCCGAGGAGACACCATCCCGGTCTTCGCCTGGACGCTGAAGGCAGGCCACACGGATGTCTGGAACCTCTACGACCTGGCGGACCGCTTGCGGATGAAGGGGTGGCTCGTGCCGGCCTACCCGATGGCCGACGACATGAGCGACACGGTGCTGCAGCGCATCGTGGTGAAGGTGGGGCTCAGCCGCGATCTCGCGGCGTCGCTCATCGCCGACATCCGCGCCGAAGTGGACTTCCTCGACCGCCTCGATGCGCCGCTGCCCCGCGAGCGCACCACGGGCTCAGGCTTCCACCACTGAGACGGGCGCGCGCCCCCGCGCCTTCCGCCGAGTGAGCATCCGTTCGCCGAGTGAGCACCCAAACGGATGCTCACTCGGCGAACGGATGCGCGCTCGCGCAACAACCGGCGACGTTACGCTCGGCTGGTGAACGCCGACCTCGACCACATCGTCTTCCGTGCCGCACGCGGGGAGGACCTCCCCGGAATCCTGGCCTTCTGGGCGCAGGCGGCCGAGAACCAAGCCCGACCGGCCGACAACATCGCAGTGCTGGCGGCGCTTCTCGAGCGGGATGCGGACGCGCTCGACCTGGCGGCGTACGACGGCGGTGTGGTCGGCACGCTCATCTCGGGCTGGGACGGCTGGCGCGCGCACCTTTATCGCCTCGCCGTCCGTCCCGATCTGCGCGGCCGGGGGATTGCCGCCGAGTTGCTTCGTCGCGCGGAGGCTCGCCTCGCGGCCCTGGGTGCTGCACGACTCGACGCGATGGTGCTCGAACAGAACGGACTCGGACAGTCGTTCTGGGCGACAGCCGGATTCAGCGCACAGCCCGAGTGGCGGCGGTGGGTGCGCTCCGTCGAATGAGCACCCGTTCGGCGAGTGAGTTCCCGATCGGATGCTCACTCGGCAAACGGATGCGCGCTCGCGGAGGCCGGGCTCAGTTGTTCCCCGACGGGAGGAACACGATCTTCCCGTGCACGTCGCCGGCCTCGGCGCGTTCGTGCACGAGCGGCAGGTCCGCGAGCGGCAGCCGCTCGGCGATGTCCACGTAGAGCTCGCCGCGATCGATGAGTGACACGAGGTCCGCGAGCTCGTCGACGTCGGAGCGGACGAAGATCGTCACCGCCCGGACGCCGCGCGCCTCGTCGCCGGGCGTCGGCACCGTCGGCGTGGTCGAGACCACGACGCCGCCGTCGCGCACCAGCGGCACGAGGGACTGGAAGCCCTCTGCCGTGATGGGCGCGAGGTTCAGCAGCACGTCCACCGGCTCGGTCACGGCGTCCTGGAGCGTCGTGACGGTGTGGTCCACGATCTCATGGGCGCCGGCCGCCTCGACCTGACTGCGGCTGCGCCCGCTCGCGGTGGCGATCACGTACGCTCCCGCGCGTTGGGCGAGCTGGACGGCGTAGCCGCCGACCGGCCCGCCCGCGCCGTTGATGAGTACGCGCTGCCCGGCGCCGAGACCTGCCGCCTCGAAGAGGGCCTGGGATGCGGTGAGTCCCACCGACGGCAGGCCCGCCGCATCCGCCAGCGGAATGGTGAGCGGCGCCTTCGTGAGGACGGCGGCCGGTGCCACCACGTACTCGGCGGCCGCACCGTCCGACTCCATGGGGATCAGACCGATGACGCTGTCTCCGATCTCCAGGTCATCGACTCCCTCGCCCAGCGCGTCGACGGTGCCTGCGACGTCGTATCCGGGGATGTGCGGAAGCGTGATCGGAATGGGGAGGAAGCCTCCGCGCATCCCGCCGTCGGCCGGGTTGTAGGCGACGCCGGCGACGCGAATGCGCACCTGGCCGTTGGCGGGCGCGGGCATCGGCGCGTCCTCGTAGCGCAGCACCTCGGGGCCGCCCGTCTCGTGGAACCGTATTGCCTTCATGGTTGTCTCCTCAGGTAAGTGCTTCGGATTCGAAGCATGATCGCGACGATAGCAGTGGTTCGAGTTCGAAGCAACTGTTTCGAATCAGTAGCACTGCTACGCTCGCTGCATGGGTTCATCGCCGACGGGTCCGAGTGCCGTCCAGCTCGCCGCATACTTCGGTCTCATCGAGGTCAGCAGCCTCCTGCGCCATGCCGTCGAGCAGCAGCTCAAAGAGGCGGGCGATCTGAGCTATGTCCAGTTCCAGCTCCTCGCGACGCTCGGCGATGCCCCGGACGGCTCCCTGCGAATGACGGATCTCGCCGACGGCGTCGTCTACAGCCGCAGCGGCCTGACCTACCAGGCGCAGGTTCTCGAGAAGCGAGGGCTCCTCACCCGCTCGTCGTCGCCGGACGACGAGCGCAGTGTCGCGGTCGCCCTGACCGCGGAAGGCCGGGAGGTGCTCGGGCGGGTCTTCCCGGGGCATATCGCCACCCTCGAGGATCTGCTCTTCGCGCGTCTCTCGCCCGGTGACGTCGATGCCCTCGCCGACATCCTCGGCCGGGTGCGCGACCACATGAGGCACACGCCGCCGCGCTCGGCTGCCCGGCGTCGCCGCGCCCCAGCATCCGAGGGGACTCCGGCATGATCGAGGTCGATGCGGTGCGCGTCGTCTCCGGTGATGTCACGCTGCTCGACACGATCAGCTGGCGTATGGATGCCGGCACCGCGCTGGCCGTGCGGGGCGGCAACGGATCCGGGAAGACGACGCTGCTGCGCGTTCTGGCCGGCATGCAGACGCCCTCCGCCGGTTCGGCACGCATCGCCGGGGCGCCCATCTCGCAGCGCGACCGCACCTACCGTCGGCGCGTGGCGGCGATGATCGGGCTCCCGCCCTTCGCGCCCGATCTCACCGTGCTCGAGCACGCCCGACTCGTCGCCGTGACATGGTTCACGGCGGACGAGGCCGAGGTCCGGGCGCGCGCCGTGCTCGGCGAGCTCGGCCTGCACACGCTGCACGAGCGGTTTCCTCATGAGCTGTCGTCGGGGCAGACGCAGCTCTTCGGCCTGGCGCTCGTGCTCGTGCGTCCCGCCGAGGTGCTGATCCTCGATGAACCCGAGCAGCGCCTCGACCCCGAGCACGTGGATGCGGTCATCGCCGCGCTGCGGGCGCGGCGGGATGCGGGAACCACTCTCGTGGTCGCGACGCACCACCCGCGGCTCGCGGAGCTCGTCGCCGATACGACCGTGCGTCTGGAGCGCGTCGCGTGAGCGGCAGTGTGCGCACCGCCGTCGCCCTGTGGCGGCAGCGAGGTACCCGCAGCGGCGGGGAGCGGGCCTTCACCGTCTACCTGCTCGTGCTGGTCGCCCTGGTGGCGGTGGCGCCGGTCGTGCGTGCGGTCTGGCTGGGGGCGTCAGGGCCCGGCGGGCTCGCGCTGTTCGCGGACCCGCGCACGGCGCGAGTGATCGCGCTGATCGCCTCCGTGGTGTGGGCCGCTGCGCTGGCAGTGGGGCCCTCGCGCGGTCCGGCGCTCCGCCCGCCCTCCCTCACATACGCGCTCGGCACCAGCGCCCTTCCTCGCTCGCGCGCGTTTCTCGGGCCGGTGCTGGCCGCGGGCTTCCTCTCGATCGGCCTGTGGACCGTGGCGGCGGTGCTGGCGGGCGGGAGCCTCGCGGCGAACGGCATGGCTTCCGCGGACGCCGTCGTCGGGTTCGCCGCGGCCGGGGCTCTGGGGGGAGTGGTCACCGTCTGCGCCTGGCTGCTCGGGCAGGCGCTGCCGCGCCTCGCGCTCCCCGCGGCGGGTCTCGTGCTCGGTCTGGGAGTGGTGGCGGTCGCCGTTCCCGCCGCGAGCATCGTGACCCCCATGGGCTGGGTTGGCGCCGCGTATCCGCTCGGCGGGAGCACGAGCGCCCTCATCCCGCTGACGGCGCTCGTGCTGGCGCTCGCCGCGTCGGCGCCGTGGCTGCTGGAGCGGCTGCGTACAGACGAGCTGCTCGCGCAGGCGGCGCGTGCGGATGCGGCGCAGACGTCGGCAGCCGGGCTGGATCTCGGACAGGCCGCGGACGTCTACCGTGCCCGACCCGCGCCAGGCCGCCGCCTCCGAGCCATCGGGTCACGCGGCCCGCTGTGGTTGCTCATCCTGCGTCGGGACGCCGTCGGGTCCTTGCGTACGCCGTTGCGGCTGTCGCTCGGAGCGGCGGCGCTGGCGCTCGCCGGAGTCCTCGCGGCGATCGCGCTCACCCCCGGCGCGCCGACGCCGGTCCTCGGCGCTGTCGCCGGAGTCCTCTCGTTCGCCGGCCTCGGGCCGGTGACCGACGGCATCCGTCATGCCGCGAGTGCGGCTGCCGACGTGCCACTTTACGGAGTGACGGATGCGTCGCTCGTGGCGTGGCACGCGCTGTTCCCGCTCGTGGCTGCGATCGCGCTGCTGACGCTCGCGGCCGGGCTCACCGTCACGATCGTCGCTGTCGCGAGCGGTGCGTCGGCCGCTCTGGCGGCAGCGCTCGTCGCGCTGATGACGCTCGCCCTTCGGCTGGCGAGCGCGCTGAAGGGGCCGATGCCTCCGGCGCTGCTCGCGCCCATGTCCGCGCCGATGGGTGATCCGATGGCGGGTGTGCGACTCGTGTGGGCGCTGGACGCCGTCGTGCTGGCCACAGCGTCCGGAGCGGCGATCGTGCTCGTTCCCGCAGCTCCCGTCGCGACCTGCGTGCTGGCGGGCGTGATCGTGGTCATGATCGGGGTGCGCTGGCGCTCGCGGCGCTGAAACGATCGCGTGCCCGGCGAGCGAGCACTCTTTCATCGAATGAGCACGCGATCGGATGCGCGCTCGGCGAACGGATGCGCGCTCGGCGAGTGGCGGCGGCCGCGTAGGCTCGAGGGCTATGGCTGCCGGCGCGACGATGTACACGTTCGATGTGACGCTGTCGGATGTGGACCGCGGCGTCTACGAGCAGTTCACGCTGCGGGCGGCGCGGCATCCGTCCGAGACGGATGCCTTCATGCTGACCCGGGTGCTGGCATTCTGCCTCGAGTACGAGGAAGGCATCGCGTTCAGTGAGGGGATCTCGCAGGCCGAGGAGCCCGCGGTGCTCGTGCGGGACGCGACGGGCGCGATCACCGCGTGGATCGAGGTCGGAGCTCCGGATGCGGCGCGCCTGCACTTCGGCAGCAAGCTCGCCGATCGGGTGGTCGTCTACACCCACCGCGACCCGGCGAAGGTCGCCGCGCAGTGGGACGGCAAGAAGATCCACCGGAGTGACGCGATCCGCCTGATCAGCTTCACGCCCGGGTTCATCGACGAGGCGCGCCCCGCTCTCGAGCGCCGCAACACCGCGACGGTCTCCCTCGTGGAATCCCGGCTCTACCTGGAGCTGAACGGCACGGCCGTCGACGCCGAGGTGCTCGCGCAGCCCGCGCAGTAGCGTCGCTCAGCGCACCGCGAGCACGCGGGCCAGGCGATCGGCGAGCCCCGGCGCCGAGTCGAGCGGCAGCGCCGCCACGGGCCACCACGCCACCGCATCCGATTCGTCGCTGACGACGAGGGGAGCGGTCAGGTCTGAGACGCGCCCGACGACGCCGATGTCGAGGTGCGACGCGCACCGGCCGAACCCCCCTCCGAGGGCGTGATGATCCAGATCCGCCACCGCGATGCCCTCCAGCAGCGCGGGAGACAACCCGGTCTCCTCCTGCAGCTCGCGCAGCGCCGCGCCCTCCACGGAGGTGTCGCCCGCCTCGAGATGCCCGCCGGGCTGCACCCAGAACCGACCCTTGCCGTGGAAACACAGCAGCACGTGCGCGGCGTCCTCGTCGAACACGAAGGCGCTGGCCGTGACGTGCGTCGGCGGGCCGGAGCGCTCCAGGGTCGCTCGGCCGTGGTCGCGAAGGGCCCCGACGAAGTCTCGACGCGTGCTCTCCTCCGCCTCGTCGCGGGTGTGCCAGGCGTTGACGGCGGCGGTGACGGATGCGAGGAGCGGGCTCATCCCTCGACGGTAGGCGATGCGCTTAGCCCCCCGCGCCGCCGGGGTCAAGGTTCCGCCGCCGCGTGCGGAGCGGGAGTAGGAATATCGGCGGCAGGGGCAGCGGTGCCGCCTGCGGAAGGAGTGAGTCATGTCGCTGCAGCCCACTGAGATCAGATCCCTCGTTCCCGCCCGCATGGATCGCCTGCCGTGGTCGAGATTCCATTGGATGATCGTCGTGGGCCTGGGCTTCTCCTGGATTCTCGACGGACTCGAAGTGCAGATCGTCGCGGCGACCGGTTACGCCGCCACCCTCGGCATGGGCTCGTTCGAAGTGGGGCTGGCGGCCACCTTCTACCTGCTGGGGCAGGTCACCGGCGCCCTCGTGTTCGGACGCCTGACCGACAAGCTCGGGCGCAAGAACCTCTTCCTCATCTCCCTCGCGATCTACCTCGTCGGCAGCGCGGTCGCCGGCCTCGCCTTCGCCCCCTGGTTCTTCTACATCTGGCGCTTCGTCGCCGGCGCGGGCATCGGCGGCGAATACGCCGCGATCAACTCGGCCATCGACGAGATCATCCCGGCGAAGTACCGCGGACGCGTCGACATCGCCATCAACGGCACCTACTGGGGCGGCGCGGCGCTCGGTGCCGTGGCCAGCTCCTTCTTCTTGAACCAGGACATCTTCGCGGAGGACCTCGGCTGGCGGCTGAGCTTCTTCGTGGGACCCGTGCTGGGCATCCTCATCATCTGGCTGCGACGCCACATCCCGGAGAGCCCGCGGTGGCAGATGACGCACGGACGCGAGGAGGAGGCCGAGCGCGGCGTCGACGAGATCGAGGAGCGCATCCGCAAGGAAGGCAAACAGATCCCGCCGGTCGATGAGAGCAAGGCGATCGTCGTGAAGGAGTACGGGCGCGTGCCGTTTCTCGTGATCGCCAAGGTGCTGTTCCGCCAGTACCCGAGGCGCACCCTGGTCGGGGTGACGATGATGGTGACGCAGTCGTTCCTGTACAACGCGATCTTCTTCACCTACGCGCTCGTGCTCGAGAACTTCTACGACGTCCCACCCGCATCCGCGTCGCAGTACTTCATCGTCTTCGCCCTGGGCAACCTCGCCGGTGCGCTCGTGCTGGGGCACTTCTTCGATACCTGGGGTCGGCGACGGATGCTGTTCGGCACCTACGTGTTGGCAGGTCTCATCCTCTTGGCGAGTGCGTTCCTGTTCCACATCGGCGCCCTGGACGCGGTGACGCACACGATCTTCTGGTGCGCGTCGTTCTTCTTCGCCTCAGCCGGCGCCTCGGCGGCCTATCTGACGGTCAGCGAGATCTTCCCGCTGGAGCTGCGCAGCCAGGTGATCTCCTACGTGTTCTCGATCGGACAGCTCGTCGGAGCCGGCGCGCCCGCTCTCTACGGGGCCTTGATCGGAGACGGATCGGATCGCGGCCCGCTGTTCTGGGGATACGTGCTCGGCTCGGCCGTGATGATGATCGGCGGCGTGGTGTGCGGCATCTTCGGGGTCAGCGCCGCAGGCAAGTCCCTCGAGGACATCGCCGATCCGCTCTCGCTGGTCGACGCGAAGGACGGGCAACGATCGTGACCCGAGGAGGCTCAGCCGTCGTAGCGGCGCAGCGCACGCAGTCGCGGGAGGCTGTCGCGCCAGGACGCTCGCGCGGCGGGGATGTCGCCGACGAGCACGACGGCAGACGCGGAGCGCGTGTCTCCCAGTGCGTAGCCTTCGGGGAGGTCGTCCACGAGCTGCCCGGCTCGGGGTCCGCCGTCCAGCATGTACATCCCGGCAGGATAGCGCGCGGCGATATCCGGGTGCCGAGGGGTTGCGCAAAACCGCGTCGTCGGTCTCGGCCTCCGGGTTGTGGTCGTCCCGCCGGTCGGCGAGGATGGTCGCTAGACAGACTAGTAGTTAATCTGCGAGCGGAGTGACATGGCGGGCAGCACGGCACAGGAACGCACCATCGAACCGGCGGTCTCGGCCATCGAACGGTTGAGGCTCGCCGAAGCCAGTCTCAGCCGGCGTCGCCAGACCGCCTGCGGTCCGAGTGAGAACGCGCGCGCCGCGATGCGTCTCATCCTCGAGCGCGCGGATGCGGGGGAGGACCTCACCCCGGGCGACATCGCGGAGCACCTGGGCGTCTCGCCCGCGGCCGTCAGCGGCATCCTCGACAAGCTTCACGCCGGCGGGCTCGTGGCCTTCCGCACCAACCCCGATGATCGGCGCAGCAAGCTCGTCGTGCCCTTCGACCGCGACACCGACATCGATGAGCTCGACCCGGTGGGCGCCCGCATCCGTCAGGCGGTCGGGGAACTCGATCCGGAGACGTCGGCCGCGGTGGTGCAGCTGATGGAGAAGATCACACGGGCTGTCGATGCGGAGTGTCGCTGACCGCCGGCTCTGGCGACAGTGTCAGGCCGTGAGGCCCGTTGGCCTCGGCCATCATGGCGTCCAGCCACTCCCGGTTGAGGGCCGGGTTGCGGCTGCCGTAGAAGGCGAAGACCAGGGAGATGCCCGGGTGCACCCAGAGGCTGCGGGTGCCGATGCCGCTCGTGTCGGCCAGGTGCAGCAGGAACGGCTCGCCGCGGCGCAGCTTGTTCATGAAGACGAGGCGCAGATGTGCGAGGGCCCGGTCATCGATGTCGAAAGACTGGCTCCCGCCGTCGTAAAGCAATTGGCCCATTGCCCTAAGGTAACCCCGGGAGAGCGCTTAACTAATTCTCTTTAACTAGCTTAACTACTGTGGTCCCCACGGCGGAACCGACGGGGCAGCACGACCCAGAGGCCTACGACGAGCACAGCACCCACGATCAGCGCCACAGCTCCTGCCGTCCGGCCGAGCACGACATCCACGATGAGAGCCGTGACACCGACACTGAGCAGGGCGATGACGGCGAGATCGATCGCGACGATGCGCGCAGCGACCCTCACGAGGGCCGGCTTCATCCGGCGGGCGAAGACGGTCCGGTGCAGGGTGACGGGGGCCAGGGCGAGAAGGGTCGACAGGCCTGCGAGGACGACGAGCGAGATGTAGAGCACGACCTGGAGCGCGTCGAGGTCCGCGAAACGGGGCTGGAAGGCGACGGCGAGCAGGAACCCGGTCAGGATCTGCGTGCCGGTCTGCATCACGCGCAGCTCCTGCATGAGCTCGTCCCAGTTGCGATCCGCCCGTTCGTTCGCGCTTTCGTCGCGGCCGTCACCCGGTACGGCATCCCGTGCGTCCTCCGACATGTCGTCTCCTCTGTGCATCCCGTGACTAGCAGATCGCCTGCGTCCCTGCCAGGGGCACTCCGATGTCGGAGGGGCGGCGCAGAATCTCCGATGTGGAAGCTCACACGTTGATCCAACAGGCGCCCGATGCGGCTCCGCGGGCGCTGTGGGTGCAGGTCGAAGACGGTCTCCACGTCGCCAGCACGGCGTCCGCGTTCGTGGGCACGGTGACCGAGAAAGCGAACGGTTTCGAAGCCGTCGACGGGCTCGGCACGTGCCGCGGTGTCTTCGCGCGCCTCGACGACGCCAAGGCGGTGCTCGAGGCGGCGGCACTACGCCGACGCGATCATCTGACGACTCAGGCGATCGTCACGGCCGTGCCGTAGGCGCAGACCTCGACACCGCCCGTGTCGCCGTAGTCGTTCGTCTCGAACCGGAAGGCCACGACGGCGTTCCCGCCCTTCTGCTGCGCCTCCGCCGCGAGGCGTGACAGCGCCTCGGTGCGCGTCTGCTGCAACAGCTCGGTGATGCCCTTGAGCTCGCCGCCGGCGAGGGCCTTGAACGAGGCGCCGATGTTCGAGCCGATGTGACGCGAGCGCACGGTGAGGCCGAAGACCTCGCCGTGCACCTCGGTGATCGTGCGACCGGGGACGTCGTTCGTCGTGACGATGATCATGCGCCACACCCTAGGGCACGCGGTCCTGCCCCGACAGGGGCGTCGACGAGCCGTGCGCCGGGATGAGGAGGGCGTGAGGATCCGAACGCCGACCGTTCGGATTCCGTAAGGACGGCGGGACGCGCCCCGGCGGAGGCGTTCGATCGACGAGTGCCCCGAGCGGGGCGCCCGCGCCGACCGCGCGGCCTGTTCCCTGGAGAGTCCCGTGCTCGATCTCGTCTACGTCCTCGCGACGCTCGCGCTCTTCGCGCTGGTCGCCCTCGTGCTGAAGGGGGTCGACGCCCTGCAGGCGGGCGACCGCGCGTCCACCCGGCCGGCCGGCGCCACCCGGAGCGAGCGCGCATGATCGTCATCTCCCTCGTCGCCGCAGCCCTCGCCGTCGCGGCCGTCGTCTACCTCGTGATCGCTCTCGTGCGCCCGGAGAAGTTCTGATGGATGCGGAATCGATCACCTTCGGCATCCTCCAGATCGCGACCCTGCTGGTGGCGCTCGGGCTCGCCTACCGGCCGCTCGGCGATCTCATCGCCTTCGTCTTCACCTCGCCCCGGCACGCCCGAATCGAACGCGGCGTCTATCGCGTGATCGGCGTCGACGCCGAGGCGGAACAGAGCTGGCAGGCGTACGCCCGCGGCGTCCTGATCTTCTCAGCGGCCGGTGTGCTGCTGGTGTACCTCCTGCAGCGCACGCAGCAGTTCCTTCCCTACGCACTGGGCCTTCCCGCGGTGCCGGAGGGACTCGCCTTCAACACCGCCGTCTCCTTCGTCACCAACACGAACTGGCAGTCGTACTCGCCCGAGGCCACCCTCGGCTACACCGTGCAGTTCGCGGGACTGGCCGTGCAGAACTTCCTCTCCGCGGCCGTCGGACTCGCCGTCGCCGTCGCCCTCGTGCGTGGCTTCGCGCGGCGCGGATCCGCAACGATCGGCAACTTCTGGGTCGACCTCGTACGCGGTGTCGGCCGCATCCTGCTGCCGCTCGCGATCGTCGCGGCGATGGTGCTGATCATCGGCGGCGTCGTACAGAACGTCTCGGGCTTCACGCCCGTCGACACCATCAGCGGTGCGGCGCAGAGCCTGCCCGGCGGCCCCGTCGCCTCGCAGGAGGCCATCAAAGAGCTCGGCACGAACGGTGGCGGCTTCTTCAACGCCAACTCGGCGCATCCGTTCGAGAACCCGACGCCGTGGACCAACCTCTTCGAGATCTTCCTGATGCTCGTGATCCCCGTCTCCCTGCCTCGCGCTCTCGGTCGGATGGTGGGTGACGACCGCCAGGGCTACGCGATCCTCGCGGTGATGGGGACGCTGTTCGCCGTCTCGCTCTCGCTGCTCACCTGGTTCGAAGTGCAGGGCTTCGGCAGCGCGCCGCAGCTCGCCGGCGGCGCGATGGAAGGCAAGGAGACCAGGTTCGGCATCTGGGCCTCGGCGCTCTTCGCCACCTCCACGACGGCCACATCCACGGGCGCCGTCGACTCGATGCACGACTCCTTCACGGCCGGCGGCGGCGCCATGACCATGATCAACATGATGCTCGGCGAGGTGGCACCCGGCGGTGTCGGATCGGGCCTGTACGGGATGCTGATCCTCGCCGTGATCGCGGTGTTCATCGGCGGTCTGCTGGTGGGTCGGACCCCCGAGTACCTCGGCAAGAAGATCGGGCCGAGCGAGATCAAGCTCGCGAGCCTGTACATCCTCGTGACTCCCGTTCTCGTGCTCGCCGGCACCGCGCTGAGCTTCGCGGTGCCGGGTGTGCGCGACGACGTCGAGTCCACCTCGATCCTCAACCCCGGACTGCACGGCTTCAGCGAGGTGCTCTACGCGTTCACCTCGGCGGCCAACAACAACGGCTCCGCGTTCGCCGGTCTCACTGCGAACACCCCGTGGCTAAACACCGCGCTCGGCGTCGTGATGCTGCTCGGCCGCTTCATCCCGATCGTGCTGGTGCTGGCACTGGCGGGCTCGCTCGGCGCGCAGGAGCGCATTCCGGGTACCTCCGGCACGCTTCCGACCCACCGGCCGCAGTTCGTCGGTCTCCTCGTGGTCGTGAGCGTGCTCATCACCGCACTCACCTACTTTCCCGTTCTCACGCTGGGTCCCCTGGCGGAAGGGCTTCTGTGACCATGTCCCGACTTCCCGCATCCCCCGATCTCACCCGTCCGGCCGAGACTGAGGCTTCCCCCGGCGCGCGGGGGTCCCGTCGCGCCTTCGGGATCGCGCAGCTCGTCGAGGCGCTGCCCGGCGCACTCGCCAAGCTCAATCCGGTCGCGCTGTGGCGCAACCCGGTCATGTTCCTCGTGTGGGTCGGCGCCGCTCTCACGACCCTCATCGCGATCGCGGAGCCCTTCCTCGGCGGCCCCGAGAGCAGCGGCGGCTCGGCCGTGCCGTTCGGGTTCACCTGGGGCATCGCGCTGTGGCTGTGGCTGACCGTGATCTTCGCGAACCTCGCCGAGGCGGTTGCGGAGGGGCGCGGCAAGGCGCAGGCGCAGGCGCTGCGCTCGACCCGCACGAGCACGATGGCCCGCCGTCTCCTCGCCTACGATCCCGAGCGTGACCGCGCGGCCGAGAAGACGGCGACGACCGAGGTGGCCTCGAGCGAGTTGACACTCGGCGATGTCGTCGTCGTGGCCGCGGGCGAGCTCATCCCCGGCGACGGTGACATCGTGTGGGGGATCGCGACGGTCGACGAGTCGGCCATCACCGGCGAGTCGGCGCCGGTGGTCCGCGAATCCGGCGGCGACCGCAGCGCCGTCACCGGCGGCACCCGGGTGCTCAGCGACCGCATCGTCGTGCGCATCACGTCCCGTCCGGGCGAGACCTTCGTCGACCGCATGATCGCGCTCGTCGAGGGCGCCTCGCGCCAGAAGACGCCCAATGAGATCGCCCTCAACATCCTGCTCGCAAGCCTGTCGATCGTCTTCGTGATCGTCGTCCTGACGTTGAACCCGATCGCCTCCTACGCCGCAGCGCCCGTGTCGGTGCCGGTTCTCGTGGCGCTGCTGGTCTGCCTCATCCCGACCACGATCGGCGCGCTCCTGTCCGCGATCGGCATCGCCGGCATGGACCGTCTCGTGCAGCGCAACGTGCTCGCAATGTCGGGGCGTGCGGTCGAGGCGGCCGGCGACGTCACGACGCTGCTGCTCGACAAGACCGGCACCATCACCTACGGCAACCGCCGTGCCACCGCGTTCGTCGCGCTGCCCCAGATCGACGCGGAGGAGCTGGCGCGCACCGCCGCCCTCTCCTCGCTCGCCGACCCGACGCCCGAGGGCACCTCGGTCGTCGACCTCGCCCGCGGCCAGGGCATCGACGCCGCCGAGCCCGAGGGCGCGGTCGTCGTCCCCTTCACCGCGCAGACCCGGATGAGCGGGCTCGACCTCGCCGACGGCACCCGCATCCGCAAGGGAGCGGCCTCGGCCGTCACCGCGTGGGTGGAGTCGGAGGGGACAGCGATCGCCGAGGCGACCAGAGCGCAGCTGACCAGCGAGGTGGAGACGATCTCGACCGCGGGGGGCACTCCGCTCGTCGTCGCCGTGGCGGATGCCGCCGGCACCCGCATCCTGGGCGTCATCCACCTCAAGGACATCGTCAAGGAGGGGCTGCGCGAACGTTTCGACGAGCTGCGGTCCATGGGCATCCGCACCGTGATGATCACGGGCGACAACCCGCTGACCGCGCGGGCGATCGCCGCCGAGGCCGGTGTCGACGACTACCTCGCGGAGGCGACCCCCGAGGACAAGCTGGCCCTCATCCGCAAGGAGCAGGCCGGCGGCAACCTCGTCGCCATGACCGGTGACGGCACGAACGACGCGCCCGCTCTCGCGCAGGCGGATGTGGGTGTGGCGATGAACACCGGCACGTCGGCCGCGAAGGAGGCCGGCAACATGGTCGACCTCGACAGCGACCCCACCAAGCTGATCGACATCGTCCGCATCGGCAAGCAGCTGCTCATCACCCGCGGTGCCCTCACGACGTTCTCGCTCGCGAACGACGTCGCCAAGTACTTCGCGATCATCCCGGCGATGTTCATGGGGGTCTTCCCCGGCCTCGCGGCGCTGAACGTGATGCAGCTGAGCTCGCCCGCATCCGCCGTGACCAGCGCGATCATCTTCAACGCGATCGTGATCGTCTTCCTCATCCCGCTCGCCCTGCGCGGCGTGACCTACCGGCCCGCATCCGCATCGCAGGTGCTCAGCCGCAACCTCCTCATCTACGGACTCGGCGGCGTGATCGCCCCGTTCCTCGGCATCAAGCTCATCGACCTCGTCGTGAGCCTCATCCCGGGCTTCTGAGCCCTCTCTGGAGACCACACCATGTCCCTTCGTTCCGCCCTCCGCCAGTCCGGCGTCGCCGTGCGCGCCCTGTTCGCCGCGACCCTCGTCCTCGGTGTCGGCTACACCGCGCTCATCACGGGCATCGGCCAGCTCGCCCTGCCCGCGCAGGCGAACGGTTCGCTCGTGACGGATGCTGCGGGCACGGTCGTCGGCAGCGCCCTGATCGGCCAGTCGTTCACGGATGCCGACGGTGCCGCGCTGCCGCAGTACTTCCAGTCGCGGCCATCGGCCGCGGGCGCCGGCTACGACGGGGCCGCATCGTCCGGGTCCAACCTGGGTCCCGAGAACCCCGACCTGGTCGCCTCGATCGCCGAGCGTCGGCAGGCGGTCGCCGAGCTCGAGGGCGTCGACCCCGCATCCGTCCCGGTCGACGCGCTCACCGCATCCGGGTCCGGACTCGACCCGCACATCAGCCCCGCCTACGCGGCGCTGCAGGTGGCCCGCGTCGCTCGCGCACGTGGGCTCGAGGAGGGGGAGGTGCGGGCGCTGGTCGCCGCGCACACGACCGGCTCCGACCTCGGTTACCTGGGCGAGCCGCGGGTGAACGTGCTCGAGCTGAACCTCGCCCTCGACGCACTGAAGCCGTGACCCGGCCATGCGTGGTCCTGCTCGTCCGTCGGCCCTGCTCACCTGTCACAGATCGACGCTCGCGGTTCGATCTGTGACAGGCGAGCGGGTGGGGGTCATGCTCCCCTGTCTCAGATCCACGGCCGAGGCTCGATCTGTGACAGGGGAAGCGGCTGTCCACCGAGCGCGGGGAAGATCAGCGGGCGACGCAGGGAAGATTAGGGTGAGGGCATGAAGCGCGGGAGGCTGCGCGTGCTGCTGGGCGCGGCGCCGGGCGTCGGCAAGACGTTCCAGATGCTGCGCGAGGGCGCGAGACTCGCCCAAGAGGGCGGCGACGTCGTCATCGCCGTCGTCGAGACCCACGGCCGCGCCGCCACGGCGCAGCAGGCCGAGGCGCTCGCACAGATCCCCAGACGGCGGTGGGCGCATCGGGGTGTCGAGCTCGACGAGATGGATGTGGATGCGGTCATCGCGCGGCATCCCGACGTCGCCCTCATCGACGAGCTCGCCCACACGAACGCCCCGGGATCGCGGAACGAGAAGCGCTGGCAGGACGTCGAGGAGGTGATCGCGGCCGGCATCGACGTGATCACCACGGTCAACGTGCAGCACATCGCCTCGCTCGGCGACGTGGTGGAGCAGATCACCGGCGTCGCACAGCGCGAGACCGTGCCCGACACGGTCATCCGCGGCGCCGATCAGGTCGAGGTGGTCGACCTCGCGCCGCAGTCGCTGCGGGACAGGCTGTCGGCCGGGCTCGTCTATCCCGCCGAACGCGTGGATGCGGCGCTGTCCAACTACTTCCGCCTCGGCAACCTCACGGCGCTGCGCGAGCTCGCGCTGCTCTGGCTCGCAGACGAAGTCGACAGCGCCCTGAAGGACTACCGGAGCGCGCACGACATCCGCGGCACGTGGCACACGCGCGAGCGGGTGGTCGTCGCACTCACCGGGGGCCCGGAGGGGGAGACGCTGCTTCGCCGAGGCGCCAGGATCGCGGCTCGCTCGGCCGGCGGCGAACTCCTCGCGGTGCACGTCTCCAGCGCGGAGGGCCTGCGCCGCGCGACACCGGGCGCGCTCGCACAGCAGCGGGCGCTGGTCAAATCCCTCGGCGGCACCTACCACCAACTCGTCGGCGACGACGTCCCGCGTGCGCTCGTCGACTTCGCCCGTTCCGTGAACGCGAGCCAGCTCGTCATCGGCGTCAGCCGCCGCTCCCGGTGGGCCGCAGCGGCCACCGGCCCCGGCATCGGGGCGACCGTCATCCGACTCTCGGGCGACATCGACGTGCACATCGTGAGCCACGCGGCCGCCGCCGGCGGACGGATGCGGCTGCCCTCGGTGCAGCGAGGAGCGTTGAGCGTCAAGCGCCGCATCCTCGGCTTCGTGATCGCGCTGACCGTGGGGCCGCTGCTGTCGGCGGCGCTGTTCGCCTTCCGCAGTGACGAGTCGATCACCTCCGACGTGCTCGCCTTCCAACTGCTCGTGGTCGTGGTCGCCCTCGTGGGCGGGATCTGGCCCGCGCTGTTCGCAGCGGTCCTTTCGGGGCTGACGCTGGACTTCCTCTTCGTCGCGCCGACCTTCACCGTGTCGATCGCGCACCCGTTGCACGCGCTCGCACTGGGCCTCTACGTCGTGATCGCGATCCTCGTCAGCTACATCGTCGACCAGGCCGCCCGACGCACCCGCCGTGCGGAACGAGCCGCGGCGGAGTCGG
Organism: Microbacterium sp. RG1; assembly: GCF_005347485.1. NCBI lineage: Bacteria > Bacillati > Actinomycetota > Actinomycetes > Micrococcales > Microbacteriaceae > Microbacterium > Microbacterium sp. RG1. The sequence continues at coordinate 3,076,396 of NZ_CP034121.1, forward strand.
AGCTGCTGGCCACGGTGGCCGGATCCGTGCTGCGCGGCGAGAGCGCGGTTCCCGCCCTCATCACCCGCACGCGCGAGGCGTTCGGACTCGCCGGGGTGCGCCTGCTCGCCGCCGACGGCGAGGTCATCGCCACTGACGGTGAGCCCGTGCGCGGCGGCGACTTCACGACGCTCACGGTCGGCGATGCGGTTCTCGAGCTGCACGGACCCGACCCGGATGCGTCGGCTCGGCGCCTGCTCGAAGTGATCGTCGCGCAGCTCGCCGCAGCTCTCGAGCACACCGACCTGTCGGCGGCGGCGCGGGAGGTCGACGCGCTCGCCGCCACCGATCAGGTGCGCACGGCCCTGCTCTCCGCGGTCAGCCATGACCTGCGCCGGCCGTTGGCCGCTGCGGTCGCGGCCATCGGCGGCCTTCGCGCCGCGGGAGCGCAGCTGAGCCCCTCGGATCGGCGCGAGCTGCTCGACACCGCCGAGGAGAGCCTCGCGACCCTGTCGGCCCTCGTGACCGACCTGCTCGACGTGAGCCGCGTGGAGGCGGGCGTGCTCGCGGTCGCGCTCGCGCCGGTGGATGCCGCCGGCTCCGTCCTCGCCGCCCTCGACGAGCTGGGGCTCGGCCCCGGCAGGGTGGAGCTCGCGCTCGATCCTGCTCTGCCGGAGATCACCGCCGACCCCGTGCTGCTGCAGCGGGTCATCGTGAACGTGCTCGCGAACGCCGCGCGCCACTCGCCGCCGGACGCCCGGGTGCGGGTGGCGACGAGCAGTCTCGGCGAGCGGGCCGAGATCCGCATCGTCGACCGGGGTGCTGGCGTGCCGGCCGAGCGTCGGGACGACATGTTCGCGCCCTTCCAGCGGCTGGGCGACACGGACAACACGGTCGGACTCGGACTCGGGCTCGCGCTGTCGCGCGGCTTCGCGGAGGGGATGGGCGGCACGCTCACCGCGGAGGACACCCCCGGCGGCGGGCTCACCATGGTCGTGTCGCTGCCGCTGTGGCCGGAGGACGCCGCATCCGCGGGGAGGATGGGCTCGTGAAGATCCTGGTCGCCGACGATGACCCGCAGCTCGTGCGGGCTCTGCGTATCACGCTCGCCGCGCACGGCTACGACGTGGTGGCAGCCGCGGACGGCGCGGCGGCGATCACGCTGGCCGCGCAATCGCATCCCGACATCGTGCTGCTCGATCTCGGCATGCCGCATCTCGACGGTGTGCAGGTGATCGAGGCGCTGCGCGGGTGGACGACGGCGCCCATCATCGTCGTCTCCGGACGCACCGGGTCCGCCGACAAGGTGGACGCGCTGGATGCGGGCGCCGACGACTACGTGACGAAGCCGTTCCAGATCGACGAGCTGCTGGCGCGGCTGCGCGCGCTCGGACGGCGGGCCGCCGCATCCGTCGACGATCCTCTCGTCCGCTTCGGGGACATCGAGCTGGATCTGGCGACGAAGACGGTCACACGCGCGGGTGCGCGCGTGCATCTGACGCCCACGGAGTGGCGGATGCTGGAGTTCCTCGCGCGGCATCCCGGTGCGCTCGTGACGCGCCAGAGCCTGCTGAAGGAGATCTGGGCGAGCGAGAACGTCAATGACTCGGGGTATCTGCGCCTCTACATGTCGCAGTTGCGCAAGAAGCTGGAGGCGGACCCCGCTCGCCCGGTGCATCTGCTCACCGAGACCGGAATGGGGTACCGCCTCCAGCTCTGAAGGAGGATCAGTCCTCGACGACGCGGACCGTGACCTCGATGTTGCCGCGGGTGGCGTTCGAGTAGGGGCAGACCTGGTGCGCGGCGTCGGCGAGGGCCTGCGCCTGGTCGGCGGGGAGGTCCGGGATGACGACCTCGAGCTCGACGGCCAGCTGGAAGCCGCCCTGGCCGTTGGGGCCGATGCCGACGCGCGCGCCGACGCTCGTGTCGTGGATGGCGACCTTCTGCATCCGTGCGACGGACTGCAGGGCGCTGTGGAAGCAGGCCGAGTAGCCGGCGGCGAACAGCAGCTCGGGGTTCAGGGCCTCGCCCGCTCCGCCCATCTCCTTGGGGACGCGCACGTCGGCGTCGAGGATGCCGTCGCTCGTGGTGACGTGGCCGTTGCGGCCGCCTCCGGTGGCGAGGGCTTCTGCGGTGTAGAGGACGTCCATGGGGGATACCTTTCGTTGATTCTTCGGGAGGGACTCAGTCGGCGTCGGCGTGCAACGTCTCCGTGAGTGAGTGGAGGGCGGTGAGTAGTGCGCGGGCCGCATCCGGCTCGAGGCCGTAGCAGTTCCACATCTGGGACGGCAGCTCGGACATCTCGGCGCGCAGGGCCGTGCCGCGCTCAGTGGGTGCGACCGTGACCACGCGCCCGTCACCGTCGTCGCGGGTGCGGCTGACGAGTCCCGCCTTCTCGAGGCGCTTGAGAAGTGGCGACAGTGTGCCCGAGTCCAAGCCGAGCCCGTCGCCGAGCTGGCTGACCGTGCGCGGCCCGCGGTCCCAGAGCTCGACGAGCACGAGGTACTGCGGGTAGGTGAGCTGCCAGGGTTCCAGCAGACGCCGGTACACCTGGGTCGTCGCCCTGCTCGCCGAGTACAGCGAGAAGCACAGCATCCGATCCAGCGCCGGTCCCGTCGTCTCCGTCATGGAGAAAGGATTGCACGCAATTCAGTTGTGCGCAACTCACTGCGTATTTCGACGTCGGACGCAGGGGCGTGTGACGGGGTGTGACGTCCGGTGACGTGCTGTTGCGACGGGCCGTGAACGCCGGATGCCGGCCGGGCAGGCTCGCGGTATGACGTCGCCACCCGTCATCGACACCCACGAGCTGCGCCGTGCACTCGCCGCTGCTCGGCGTCCCGTGCGGCTGCTCGACGTGCGGTGGCGGCTCGATCTGCCGGAGGGGCGCCCCGCCTACCTCGCGGGGCATCTGCCGGGTGCCGTCTATGTCGATCTCGAGCGCGAGCTTGCGCGTCCCGGACATCCGGAGGAGGGGCGGCATCCGCTCCCCACACTCGCCGACCTGGAGCGTTCGGCGCGCTCGTGGGGCGTGGATGCGGGCGACCTCGTCGTGGCCTACGACGACAACGACGCCGTGGCGGCGGCCCGGGCCTGGTGGCTGCTGCGCCGCCGAGGCGTCGACGTGCGCGTACTGGACGGGGGACTTCGCGCCTGGATCGCGTCCGGCGGCCTGCTGGAAGGCGGCGACGTGAGGCCGGAACCCGGGAACGTCGTGCTCGCCGACGGTGACCCGGGGATCGCTTCGATCGAGGACGCCGCCGGCGCCCCGCAGCAGGGAGCGCTGATCGATGCGCGCGCGCCGCAGCACTACCGGGGTCTCGCACCCACCGCCGATCCCGCGGCCGGCCACATCCCCGGTGCGATCAACGTGCCCGCCCTCGTCCACATGCAGGCCGACGGGCGGCTGCGACCGGCCGCCGAGGTGCAGCGGACGCTCACGGATGCGGGCGTGGACGCATCCGCCGGGATCGTCCTGACCTGCAGCTCGGGGATCGCTTCTGCCCACAGCGCGCTCGCGCTCGCCGCGGCGGGCATCGACGCGCGGGTGTTCCCCGGCGGCTGGAGCCGCTGGTCGCGCACCCCAGGGCGGCCGATCGCCGTCGGCCCCACCCCCTGGGGTGACGTCTTCGCCCGCTGAGCCCGCTCCGCCTCTCGCGCCGTCGAGCGTGTGCTCGCCCGGTTGTGTGCTCCCCCACCGGCGTGCTTTCGCGTGAACGGTTGAGACACGGAGGTCTGCATTCGGCGGGCGGATGGATGCGTGTCTCACTTGTGCACGCGGAGGGGTGCTTTCGCGTGAACGGTTGAGACACGCATGCCCCGGGTCGCACGCATGCCCCGGTTCGCGCGCAGGCTCCCGCGGGGGAGGGGCGCCCCGGCGGGAGCCGGGCGTCGCGGCTCAGCGACGTGCGGGGTGGGCGTCGGGCAGATACGGTCCGGCGCCGAAGAGACGCTCGCGCAGGGTGGTGGCCTCGTCCGCGTCGCGGAGCCGACCGCGCCGACGCAGCTCCGGCACGACGAGCTCCGCGACATCCCGGAGGGTGTCGAACGAGTGGTACTGGCGCAGATTGATCCCGTCGATGCCGTCCTCGTCGAGCCACCGTTCGACCTCGTCGGCCACGACTCCGGGAGTGCCGACCACGAAGTACCGGTCCTCGCGGCTGCGCCGGAACGCTTCAAGAGTCTCGGCGACCGTGCGCTCGGGCGGGAGACCCAGTCCGCCGACGTCCACTCCCGCCAGCGCCGCCGCCTCCCCGACGGTCAGCGAGCCGTCGAAGGCCGTCAGATCCAGGGGCACGCCGGCGTGCGCGAGGATGCCGTCGAGACTCGTGAATCGGCGGTAGGTCTCCCACTTCTGCGCCGCTTCCGCCTCGGTCCGCCCCACGACGATGCCCGCCTGCACGACAAAGCGGAGATCGTCGGGGGAGCGCCCCGCGGCCGCCGCGGCCTCCCGCATCCGGGCCCTGTTGCGACGGAAGTCGTCGGCGCTCTTGCCGCCGGTGAAGACCACCTCGGCGTGGCGGCCGGCGAGGGCGATCCCGGCAGGAGAGCCGGTGGCCTGGAACAGCACGGGGGTGCGCTGCGGTGTCGGCTCGACGAGGTGCGGCCCTGCGACGCGGAAGTGCTCTCCGATGTGGTCGATGTAGTGCACCTTCGCCGGATCGGTCACCAGAGCGCCTTCCGCGTCGAACACGACGGCGCCCTCATCCCACGATCGCTCCCACAGCGCGTAGACGACAGAGAGGAACTCGTCGGCGATGCGATACCGCTCGTCGTGCGGGATCTGCTCGTCCAGGCCGAAGTTGCGGGCGGCGTTGGGCAGGTACGACGTGACGATGTTCCACCCCACACGTCCCCGCGTCAGTGCGTCGAGCGTGGACATGCGACGGGCGAAGGTGAACGGCGGTTCGTAGCTCGTGGAGAAGGTCACGCCGAATCCCAGCCTGCGGGTCACGGCAGCCATGAGCGGCACGACGAGCAGCGGGTCGTGCGAGGGGATCTGCAAGCCCTCGCGCACGGCCGTCTCGGGGCCCTCGCGGAACACGTCGTAGGTGCCGACGACGTCGGCGAGGAAGACCGCGTCGAACCCGCCGCCCTCGGCGAGCTGCGCGAGCTCCTGCCAGTACGCGATCTCGCCGTGGCGATGCCGATTGTTGCCGGGGAGGCGCCAGAGTCCGTGCGTGATGTGACTGACCGTGTTCATCTCGAACAGGTTGAGGATGAGCTTCTTGGGCTCGGGCATGGATCTCTCTCGGGTCAGGTTCTCGGGCGGGGTGGGGCGGCTGCTCGGGCGCGGTCGGCGTCGTGTCGGGCCGGACGCGACAGGCGAGAACGCCGAGCCGGTTCAGGTCTCTCCGACCGTCCACCAGGACGCGAGCGGCGTGCCGGTCAGTTCGTGCTCGCCCAGCGCGCGCGCTTTGAACCGTAGGGGATTGTGCGAGGCGAGCGTGCGTGCGTTGCGCCAGTGGCGGTCCAAAGCACGGTCGGCCTCGAGCGCGCTCGCACCGCCGACCTCGAACAGGCGGTTCGCGGCCTCGAGAACGGCGGGGAGGATCACCAGCTGCGCCGCGGTGACGGCTCGATCCGCCGCAGCGACCGCGGGGCGGGCTCGTTCGTCGTCGCCGGACAGCACGGCCGCGGTCGAGGCGTCGAGAGCCGCGGATGCGGCGGCCAGCGCGGCGTCGGCCGCGAACGAGGATGCGGCGATGTCGCCGACGACCTCCTGCACGAGCGGATCGTCCTGCGCCCTGCGGGCGACTCCGTGGCTGAATCCGCGGGTGCGCGTGCGGACGTAGGTGCTCGCATCGTCGAGGACAGCGCGGCCGATCCCCGCGGCGGCCGCGAGCAGTACGAGCTGTACGAAGGCACCGGCGTGACTCACGCGCCCCTGCTCCCGGGCGATGATGTCGTCCTCCTCGATGCGCACGTCGCGGAAGATCGTCGTGCCGCTGCCCGTCAGGCGCTGGCCGAACCCGCGCCAGTCGTCGACGCGCTCGACGCCGCTCGCCGTGGTGTCGAGCATCACGCTGACCTGCTCTCCCTCGTACTCGGCGAGGACGCCGACCGTGTCGGCGAACAGTGTGCCGGTCGAGTAGAACTTCCGCCCGTCCAGGCGCAGGCCGCGCGCGTCGCGGGTGACCGCCGTGGCGACGTGGCCGACCGAGGCAGGTCCCCGCTCGAATGTCGCGTTCCCGTGGATCGCTCCCGCCGCGACCCGCGCCAGCAGGCGGTCGCGGCGGGCTCCGGGTGGCGAGAGCAGGGTCCGGTCGACGAAGGCGAAGTGCGACCGCAGCAGTTGCGCAAGGTTCGGATCGCGGCGTGCGAGCTCCGCCAGCAGCTCGAACAGCTGCGACGGGCCCGCTCCGCGCCCGCCGAGCGCGACGGGAAGGGTCACGCGGGTGAAGCCGGCGTCACGCAGCGCCTCGACCTCTGCGTGCGGCAACCGCCGCTCCCGTTCTCGCGCGACGGCTTCCTGCCCGACGGCGTCGAAGACCGCGTCGAACTCGCGCACCAGGGCGGCCGATCCGACGCTCATGCGACCGAACCCGTCGCCGGGATGCCGGTCGGTGCGCCGGGCGCCTGCCAGGCGGGAGGCGTTCCATCCAGCTCGAACCGGCCGACCGCGCGCACCCGCTGGAGAACGGGGTTGTGGGAGGCGATCGTGCGGACATTGCGCCAGTGCCGATCCAGGCCCAGCGTGCGCGAGGTCGCGCTCGCGCCGCCGACCTCGAACAGTCGGCTGGTGGCGGCGAGCACGAGCTCGATCACTGTCTGCTGCGCGCGGTACACCTCCAGCTCGACGTCGCGCAGCGCGGCGCCGTCGTGGGCCGTCGCGGCGGCGTCCAGATCCGCCGCGACGCTGAGCACGATCCGCCGTGCGGCGGACGCGGCGGCGCTGATCTCACCCACGACGACCTGCACGAGCGGGTCGCTGGCGGGCCGCGTCTCGCCGGCGAAGCCGAAGGTGCGTCGTCGCGGGCGCACGAAGGCGACGGTGTCGGCGACCGCCCTGCGGGCGATCCCCGCGATCACGGCCAGAAGGGTCAGCTGGTAGACGCCCCCGATGACGCGGTGACGATCCTCGTCGTGCCCGCTCAGAGGGAACACGTCGCCGGGATCGACCGCCACCGCATCCAGGATCGTCGTGCCGGAGGCGGTCAGCGGCTGCCCGAATCCGTCCCAGTCATCCACGATGCTCACCCCGGGCGCATCGGAGCGCACCGCCAGAGCGACGCGCTCGCCGGAGGCGTCGACGGCCGCCACATGGACCCAATCGGCGTAGAGCGAGCCCGTCGTGTAGTGCTTGGTGCCCGTCACCCGCAGGCCGTCGTGACCGGTGTCGGTGAGCCGGGTCGTCAGTTGCGCCGTCTCCTGCCGTTCGCTGAACGCGTTGCCCACGACATCCCCCGCGGCGAGACGCGGGAGCCAGCGGGCTGCGGCATCCGTGTGCCAGCCGTCCCAGCGGAGCTGCTCGACGAAGGCGATGTGCCCGCGCCAGATGTGCGCGAGGTTCGAGTCGACCTCGGCGAGCTCCACGATGCGCGCGAGCACGTCGACCAGCGAGGCCTCGGCACCGCCGACGGTCCGCGGCAGGCGGAGCGCGCCGAAGCGCTGCGCCCGCAGCTCGTCGACGGCCGCGAAGGGAAGGTCCCGGTCGCGCTCCCGCTCCGCGGCGCCCACGCGCCATCTCGCGAGCAGGTCGTCCCATGCGTCGGTCATCAGTGCATCACCTTCCGTGAGACCCAGTTGCCGAGCAGCTGTGCGGCCTGGACGAGGACGATCAGGACGACGACGATCACGAGCACCACGAACCAGTCGAAGCGCTGATAGCCGTACTTGAGCGCGAGGTCACCGAGCCCGCCGCCGCCGATCGCGCCGGCGACGGCCGTCGTGTCGACGAGCGCGACGACGATGTAGGTCAGCCCCAGCGTCAGCGGTCCGAGGGATTCGGGGAGCACGACCGTGAACAACACCCGGGCCGGGCTCGCCCCCATCGCCACGGCCGCCTCGATGGATCCCGGATCGACGGCGACGAGATTCGACTCGACGATGCGGGCGATGGCCATGGAGGCGACGATCGTGATCGGCACGGTGGCCGCGAGCGGCCCGATGCTCGTGCCGATCAGGAGACGGGTGAGGGGGATGATCGACACGGCGAGGATGATGAAGGGCACGGGCCGCACGATGTTGATGACGAGGTTCAGGCCGCCGAACACGACCCGGTTGGCGAGCAGGTTGCCCGGTCTCGTCGCGTACAGGAGCAGCCCGAGGCCGAGTCCGAGGATCGTCGCGAGGGTGAAGGAGATCGTCACCATGAGCAACGTCTCGAACAGGGCCCGGCCGATGCGCGGGAGCAGGGCGTCCAGGTAGGCCGCATCCATCAGCGTGCTCCTTCCAGCTCGGTGACCAGTGCCGCATCCCGCAGGTCGATGAGGGCGCGATCCACGTTCTCGTCGGTGCCGAGCAGCTCGACGGTGAGGCTCCCGAACAGCCGTGCCTGCAGCTCGTCGACGCCGCCGTAGACGACGTTCACGTCGACGTCGTGCACGCGGGAGATTCGCGAGAGGAACGGGTCGTTGGACTCCCGGTTCTCGATGTGCAGCTGCACGAGACGTCCGGTGTGGACCGTGCGGATGCGGCGGATCGTCTCCGCCGCCGGCAGGTGGTGCAGTACGGAGGAGACGAAGCGGCGCGACGTGGGATGCTGCGGGTGCGCGAACACGTCGTACACGCTGCCCTGCTCGACGACGCGGCCCTCCTGCATGACCGCGACGCGGTTGCAGACGTCGCGGATCACCTCCATCTCGTGGGTGACGACGAGGATCGTGATGCCGTACTCCGCGTGCACCCGGCGAAGCAGGTCCAGCACCTCGCCCGTCGTCTGAGGATCGAGCGCGCTCGTGGCCTCGTCGCTGATGAGCACGTCGGGTCGGTTCGCGAGCGCGCGCGCGATGCCCACGCGCTGCTTCTGCCCGCCCGAGAGCTGCGAGGGGTACTGGAGCGCCTTGTCGGACAGTCCGACGAAGTCGAGCAGCTCGGCCACCCGGTCGATCGTGTCGCTCTCGGAGACCCCCGCGAGTCGCAGCGGGTAGGCGATGTTCTTGTAGACCGTGCGGGAGCGCAGCAGGTTGAACTGCTGGAAGATCATGCCGATCCGCTGGCGGGCGCGGCGCAGGCCCGCCGCGTCGAGCGCCGTGACCTCCTTCTCGCCCACGAACACGCGTCCGCTGGTCGGACGCTCCAGCGCATTGACGGTGCGCAGCAGCGTCGACTTCCCGGCGCCGGAGTATCCGACGATCCCGTAGATGTCGCCGGCATCAACGGTGAGGTTCACGTCGTCGAGTGCGGTGAGGGTGCGCCCGCGGGCTGTGGTGTAGGTCTTCGAGACGTGCTCGAAGCGGACGGCGGTGCTCATGCTTCTCCAGGAGTGGATGCGGGTGCGTGCGTCACATCTCGCGCCACGGCCTCGCTCGACGACCGGGGTCTGGCCGGTCGTCGAGCGAGAGCAGCGAGCGCGGAGGCGGATCAGCCGTTGGCGGCAGCGGACTTCTCGAGGTCTGCCAGCTTCGCGCGCAGGGTGTCGACGGGGATCTGCACGAGCACCGTCGCGCCCTTGTCCTCCTTCTCGAGCGCCTCGGCCGCGCGCGGGTCGGCGTACGCCTCCTCGAGGATCTTCCACGCCGGGTCGTCCGCGTTGTCGGCGCGACTGGCGACGACGTTGATGTACGGCAGGTTCTTCTCGTCGAGCGAGTCATCGAGGTACAGGGCCTTGTCCGCGGTGATGCCCTGCGAGGGGTCGAAGTAGGAGAGGCCCACGACGACGGCGGACAGGCTCGGGTCGTCGAACTGCTGCGGAATCGTGGTCGCCGCGATCGGCACGAACTCCAGGTTCTTCGGGTTGGCGGTGACGTCGTCGACCGAGGGGAAGTCGCCCGCATCCTTGCTCAGCTCGATGAGCCCCGCCGAGGCCAGGATGCCGAGCGCGCGGCCGCCGTTGGACGGGTCATCGGGGATGGCGATGCGGCCGCCATCCGGGATCTCGTCGGTGTCGCCGAGGGTTGCGGAGAAGATGCCCCACTGGGTGATGACCGTCGAGAAGACCGGCGTGAGGTCTTCGTCGTTCTGGGCGTTGAAGTTGGAGAGGTACAAGATGTGCTGGAACGCGTTGCCGTCGACCGTTCCGGCGGCGAGCTCCGTGTTCGGCAGCACCCAGTCGTCGACGTTGACCCAGGTCACGTCGAGCCCCTTCTCTGCCGCGATGTCCGCGATGGCGCTCTGGAAATCGGAGTCCTCGCTGACTGCGATACGCAGCGCGAGACGCTCCTCGCCGCCTGCCGCGGCGGCCGGTTCCCCGGAGCGGGTGAGGTTCGCGACGATGGCGACGACGCCGACGATCACCGCGACGACGGCGACGGCTGCGACGCCCAGCCAGACGTTGCGTCGTCGCTTGCGCGAGGTGTCGAGGGTCGTGCGCAGGTCGGCGGAGTCGGACGGGTTCTCGGACATGTGATGTCTCCTCGCTCTGGCCGTTGCGCCGGTGGCGCGCGGGCTCTGTGTGCTGTGTCGGCGACCCGGGGTCGCGATGCCCTCATTGCGCCACACCGGGTCGGCGGCATCCGATCCGAGCCGTCACACCTCGTCGCGCATCGTCACATCCCGTCACGGACCCTGGTGGCGCGAACGAGCATCCGTTCATCGAGTGAGCACCCAATCGAGTGCTCACTCGATGAAGCAGTGCTCACTCGGCGGCGCGGGGCGGGCGCGGGGCGGGGCGGGCGCGGGCTCTGGTAGGGTCGCAGCGTGCTTACCTGTCGTTGTTGTCGCTGAGTGATCCCGTGCGCCCTTTCGCGCACCCTCACCGATAACCACCGACAACCCGCGGGCTCCCCGCAGCCGGGCCCCGCCGCACCCAGGGACACCTCCATGCGTTACGCATCCAGCGTCGCCGCGCTCGTCGGCAACACCCCGCTCGTCAAACTCAACCGGGTCACCGACGGCATCGCCGCGACGGTGCTCGCCAAGGTCGAATACTTCAACCCCGGCGGCTCCGCCAAGGACCGCATCGCGAAGAACATCATCGACGCCGCCGAGCGCGACGGACTCCTGCAGCCCGGCGGCACCATCGTCGAGCCCACCAGCGGCAACACCGGCGTGGGCCTGGCGCTGGTCGCCCTCGAGCGCGGCTACCGGATGATCTTCGTCGTCCCCGACAAGTTCGCCGGCGAGAAGGTCGCGGTGCTGCGGGCCTACGGCGCCGAGGTCGTGATGACTCCCACCTCCGTTCCGCCCGAGCATCCGGACTCGTACTACAGCGTCTCCGACCGGCTGGCGCGCGAGATCCCCGGGGCGTTCAAGCCGAACCAGTTCGCCAACCAGAACGGCCCGCGCGGACACTTCGAGACCACGGGCCCCGAGATCTGGGCCGACACCGACGGTGCCGTCACGCACTTCGTCGCGGGCATCGGCACCGGAGGCACCATCAGCGGCACGGGCCGCTTCCTCAAGCAGGCGTCCGAGGGTCGCGTCACGGTGATCGGCGCCGATCCGGAGGGGTCGATCTACTCCGGCGGCCCGCTGCACGGCTACCTCGTCGAGGGGGTCGGCGAGGACTTCTGGCCCACCACCTTCGACCCCGCCGTGGTCGACCGCTACGAGCGCGTGGGCGACGCCGAGGCCTTCGCGATGACGCGCCGCCTGGCCCGCGAAGAGGGCCTGCTCGTGGGGGATCGGGTGGCATGGCGGTGGTCGCCGCCCTCCGAGCCGCGCAGGAGCTGCCCGCCGATGCCGTCGTCGTCGTGGTGCTGCCCGACCACGGCCGCGGCTACCTCAGCAAGATCTTCGACGACGCCTGGATGACCGATCACGGATTCGCCGTCGAACAGACCACGAGCCTGCTCTCCGAAGCCGGCACCGACGAAGGAGCACACCGATGACCAACCCCGCAGCCCGCGCCTTCGCCAGTCTCGCGGTTCACGCAGGGCAGGACTTCGACCCCACCACCGGTGCGGTCATCCCCCCGATCCACATGAGCACGACGTTCGCGCAGGACGGCATCGGCGGTCTTCGCGGCGGCTACGAGTACGGCCGCAGCGGCAACCCCACCCGCACGGCTCTCGAGACGCAGCTCGCCGCGATCGAGCACGGCGAGCACGCGCTGTCGTTCTCGTCCGGACTCGCCGCCGAGGACGCACTGCTGCGCGCCGTGCTGAAGCCGGGCGACGAGGTCCTCCTCGGCAGCGACGTGTACGGCGGTACCTACCGGCTGCTCGCCCGTGTGCTCGGCCCGTGGGGCGTCACGCTGCGCGTGGTCGACATGAGCGATCTGGATGCGGTCGCCGCAGCCCTCGACGAGCGACCGGCCCGCATCCTCTGGGTCGAGACGCCCTCCAACCCGCTGCTGAAGGTCAGCGACATCGCGGGTCTCGCGCGCCTCGGGCACGCGGCGGGCGCGGTGGTCGTGGTCGACAACACGTTCGCGACCCCCGCGCTGCAGCAGCCGCTCGCCCTCGGTGCGGACGTGGTGGTGCACTCCACGACCAAGTACCTCGGCGGCCACTCCGACGTCGTGGGCGGCGCCCTCGTCACGAACGATGCGGAGCTCGCCGAGCAGGCGCGTTTCCTGCAGTTCGCCGTCGGCGCGGTCTCGAGCCCGTTCGACGCCTGGCTGACCACGCGCGGCATCAAGACGCTCGGTGTGAGGATGCAGCGCCACAGCGAGAACGGCGATGCCGTCGCGAACTTCCTCGCCGGCCACGAGCGGGTGGCGGCCGTCTACTATCCCGGCCTGTCGACGCATCCCGGCCACGACACCGCGCGCGCCCAGATGAGCGGGTTCGGCGGCATCGTGTCGCTCGCGCTCGCCGACCAGGCCGCGGCCCGCCGCTTCGCCGAGTCCACGCGACTGTTCACGCTCGCCGAGTCGCTCGGGGGTGTCGAGTCCCTCGTGAACTACCCCGACGCGATGACCCACGCGTCGGTGCGCGGGACCGAACTGGCGGTCCCCGTGGAGGTCGTGCGCCTCTCGGTCGGCATCGAGGACGCGGAGGATCTCCTCGCGGATCTGGATGCGGCGCTCGCCGCGATCTGAGCGGACACGTCTCCGAATTACGCGGATCTGGATGCGGCGCCCTCCGCGATCTGAGGCCGTATCCGTGATGCTGGGTGCGCAATCGCTCGTGTGATGCCCGTTCCCGCGTGGCGCTGGGTACAGTAGTCGCGCAAAGCAGGTCGACCCGACGGCCTGAGGGGATCTATGAGATCGATGGTGCGCCCAGACTCCGTGTCGTCGAAGGCGTCGAGCGACGACGTGACCGGACGGAACCGGCGATGACCCCTGCCCGCACATACGCCGAGGGGCGCGGCGGCGGTGCCGTCGGAAGTGCGCGACGCGTGGCGCGGATCTGGTGGGGGACCGTCACCAGCGGTCGCTTCTTCAGCGGATGGAGCGCTGTCGTCGCCCTTCTGATCGCGGTGACCGTGCTCGGCGCCTACCGGTCCGTGAACTCGACGGTGGAGTATCTGCCCGCCATCGGAATCTCGGTTCTCGTCTGGGCCGTGCTGGTGGCGCTCCTGATGCCGGTGGCGTGGGCCGAACGTCGGATACGACGCCCTCGCCGGCGGGCCGTCGTCGTGCTCGCCGCCGTCGTCGCCGCCGGAGCGGTGCGGCCCCTGCTCAACGATGCCGCGGGCTTCCTGTTGCTGCACGAGCCCAGTACCGGATCATGGGTGGAGCGCATCACGACGAATGTCGTCATCTGGCTCATCGTGCTCTCCCTCGTCGCCACGGCGACGGTGGCCTACGACGCCACCCGAGACGCGAGCTCGCGCCTGCGGGTCGCGCTGTCCGATCTCAGCGAGGCCGACCGTCGCGCCGACGCCTACGCGCGTCGCGCCCGCATCCTGCTGCACGGGCAGCTCGCGAAGCTTCGCGCCGAGCTCGCGCAGCTCGTGGCGACGAGTCCCGGATTCGACGACGTCAGCGCGTTCTCGCAGTCGGTCCGCGCGGTCAGCCACGATCTGGAGGATGAGGCGGCGCTGCCGCTGTCCGAGATTCCCGCGGGGACGGGTCCCGTGGAGGTGCCCGCCTCCGCGCGGCGACCGCTGCTGGCGCGCTTGCGCCCCCCGAGCCCGGTCGTCGTCAGCATCGCTTACGTGGTCGGCAGCCTTCCGTACACGCTGACGACGGTGCCGACCGCGCTCGCGCTGTTCGCCGTCGTGCTCGTCTTCGCCTGCGGCTTCGTGGCCGACGCGGTCGCCCGTCGCTCGTCGCGCCGACGTTCGGCCACGGGTCGCGGCGGCGCCATCCTGTTCGCCTGGTTCGCGACCGGGGTCCTCTTCTCTGCCGCCGCGATCCTCCTGGCGCCTGAGACTCTGCCGACGGCGCTCGTTCCGATCCTCGCCTTCCCGCTGCTCGCAGCCATCATCGGTGTCTCCTCCGATGCCATCCACAGCGCGATCGTGCAGACGCGTCGCCTGTCGCGCGCTCTGGCCGCGCAGACGGATGCGGTGGCGACGCGCACGACGCGCGCGCGTGTCGAGCTGCGCAGCGCCGCCGAGCAGCTCCACGGGCGCGTGCAGGGCCGGTGCGTGCTGTTCGCCGCGACGGTGGACGAACGCGCACCGACAGCGGAGGAGGTCGATGCCTTCGCGGCCACGATCACGCTGGCGCTGGCGGAGATCGAGGGCACCGCGCCGACGCAGGCCGGGGCGGCGCCGATCGCGCCGCCGAACGCGCTCGCCCAGATGATCGAGACGTGGTCCCATGTCCTGGAGATCTCGAGCGACATCGACGACGAGGCCCGGATCGCGCTCGGACGCGAGGACGTGACGCGCCGTGTCGTCGACATCGCGAGCGAGGGCTTCCTCAACGCTGTCAAACACTCGGGCGCGAGGCGGGCGACACTCGAGGTGACCCACGGCGACCCGGATGCGGCCCCGGAGCTGCGCGTGGAGGTGTCGTCGCCGGGACGCCTCGGCTCGGCGCTGCCTCTCACGGCCGGCCGAGGCATCGCCAATCTGGGCGGCGCGCATCTCTTCCAGCGCGGCCGCGACGTCGTGCTCGAGGCTCGGGTGCCGTTGCCCGTCGCCTGAATCGCGCGGGGACGGATGCGGGATGGTCAGGCGGGGTGCGGCGCCGCCGGAAGCCGGAGCACCGCGCGCAGGCCGCCGGATGCGGGGGAGACGAGTTCCAGCGTCCCGCCGTTGCGCTGCGCGAGGCGCTGCGCGATGGACAGGCCGAGGCCGACGCCCGGCGTGCCGGACTGCTCCGCCTCAGCGGCCCGGAAGAAGCGGTCGAACGCGCGGTCGCGGTCGGCATCGCTCATGCCGGGCCCGCTGTCGCTGACCGAGAACTCGGTGACCTCGCCGTCTTCGCGGACGCGCACCAGCACGTCCCCGTCGGTCGGCGTGAACAGGATCGCGTTCGTGAGCAGCGCTCCGAGGGAGCGATGGATGTCGGCGGGAACCCCGTGCACGTTCGTTCCGGCGTCGATGTCGATCTCCAGGCGCAGCCGCTTCTCGTCGGCGGCCGCGCCGTGCGAGGCGACGATCGCCGCGACCACGGAACGGGTGGAGAGCGTGTGCTGCTCGCCGGGACTCACCGGCGTCGCATGGGCTCCGCCGACCATCAGCAGATCCTCCACGAGATCCGACAGACGCAGACCGTTCCGGCGGATGCGGGCGACCCAGTCGCGTTCGAGGGCGGTGAGTACGGGCGACTCCTCGAGAAGCTCCGCGTAGCCCAGCACGTTGGTCAAGGGCGTGCGAAGCTCGTGGCTCGTGGTCGAGATGAAGTCGTCGCGCTGCCGGCTCAAGTCGGCCCGCAGCTCGGTGGCGGCGGCGCGCTCGCGTTCGGCCTCGGCACGCGCCTGGATCATGCGCACGGTGCTCGAGACGTCGAGCACCTGGACGGCGAACAGCCCGGGATCGTTCTCGATCGGGTTGGCGACCATGCGCAGCGACGTGTCCCCGTCCGTGTGCACACGCTCGACGCCGTCGCGGCTGGCATGGCGGGCGACGTGCTCGAGGGGGCCCTTCCACTCGTCGCCATCGAGTTCGAGGGCGATCATCGATCGCGCTGCGGGATTCGCCCACAGCAGCCGGGTGCTCTCAGCGTCGCGCCGGGCCACGGCGAGACCCACCTCGGTCTCGACCAGCCCGCCCGAGAGCAGGTGACTGGTGCGCGCCGCCACACGCGCCGTCTCCTGCTGCTCCGCGCGCGCGGTGAGCAGCAGGAGGGACACCGTCGCCAACGCGATGAGGAAGATCTCGACGGTGATCGCGCGCTCGGCCGAGGAGAGCCCGAGCGCGAACGGCCCGCGCCCGGCCAGGGTCACCATGAGAATCGCGATGCCGGCGACGAGCACCTCGATGAGGGACGCCACGAAGGGCAGGCGCAGGCATCCCCACGCGATGATCATGAACGGGAGGAAGGTGAGAGGGATCTCCACACGGGGTGCGGCGACGAATGCGAGCACGCCCAGCAGGAGGGCCGGCTGCAGCACGGCCTCCCAGCGCGCCAACGGGACGGGGCCGGAAGACGGCGGGATGCACGCGAACGGAGCGATCAGAAGCACGGCCGCCGCGTGGGACGGGAGCACGCTCAGCGCCGTCGCCCAGAAGTCGCCGCCGCCGGCAAGGGCGGCCGTGGCGGCAGCGATCAACGCCGCCACGAGGGCGCCCGTGAGACCGGCGACGACGAGGACGAGCGCCTCGCGGGTGCGGCGCAGCAAGAACGTGTGGGATCCTCGGTAGCCCCAGATCGCCAGGACGGCGAGCAGGACCGCGATCTCCATGGCGTTCGCCAACGCGTAGCCGACCGACACCGCGAGCGATCGCCCGTACATGAGGTTGGGGATCACCGTCACGACGAGAACGAGCAGCACGACGGCCACGCGCCGTCGTGGGGGATTGAGCAGCGCGAAGAGGGCAGCCGCCCCGGCGGCCGGCCACCACGCGGCGGCGCTGCCTCCCGGAGGCGTGAAGATCGTCCCCGTGAGTCCCAGGGCGGCGATGGTGACCGCGGCGATCGGCCAACTCCACCACGGGGGGATCCAAGCGGTCCGTGACGGGGCGCCGAGTGTCGCGAACGGGGCGCCAGCCTTCATACTGTGAACGTACCCTCTCGGCGGTCCCCGCCCCGTCCACGAGTCAAGGGTGACAAGGAGGTGGCGGCCGTGGCGAGCATTCTGGTCGTCGAAGACGATGCCGATGTGGCGCAGCTGATCCAGCACCGCCTGGCGGCGTCGGGACACGAGGTCGCCGTTGCTCCCGATGGCGAGCAGGGCCTCGTGGCGGCACGCGACGCGCATCCCTCCCTCGTGATCCTCGACTGGATGATGCCGCACCGCACCGGTCTGGAGGTCTGCGCGGAGCTCCGCGGCGATGCGTCCTTCGCGAGCACCCGCATCATGATGCTCACCGCCCGGGCACAGGACGAGGACATCGCGCGCGCGATGTCCGCCGGCGCCGACGACTTCATGACGAAGCCCTTCTCGCCGCGCGAGCTCGTCGCGCGGGTGGGTGTCCTGCTCGCCTCATGACGCTCCGCCGCTCCGCGTTCGCGCGGGCGCGGGCCGCAGCCGTCCTCGTGCTGGTCGGGGGCGTGGGCGTCGCCGTCGCCGCGTGTGCGAACGAGCCCGCGTCGCCGCAGCCGCCGCCCGCCGCCACGCCGGTCGACTACCAGCTCGGCGGCGCGTACCCGCCGGATCCCCGGGTGGGGATCGTGGCCCGCGATCGCACCGCGGCGCCCGCCGACGGGGTGTACTCGATCTGCTACCTCAATGCGTTCCAGACGCAGCCCGGGGAGCGCGACGAGTGGCCAGACGACCTCGTCCTGCGCGAGGGCGGAGCGGACGTGACGGACCCGGACTGGCCCGACGAAGCGCTGCTCGACACCCGTTCGGATGGCGGCCGCCAGGCTATCGCGGAGCGCGTCGGAGAGTGGATCGACGGCTGTGCGGCGTCGGGCTACGACGCGGTCGAGTTCGACAACCTCGACACCTACACGCGCTCCGGTGGTCTTCTGGGTGCCGACGACAACCTCGCGCTCGCGACGCTGCTCGTCGAGCGGGCGCATCGCGCGGGCCTCGCCGCGGGTCAGAAGAACGCGGCGGAGGATGCGGAGCGCCTGCGCACCGAGGCCGGCTTCGACTTCGCCGTGGTGGAGGAGTGCGCGTACTACGACGAGTGCGCGGCCTACAGCGACGTGTACGGCGATGCTGTGGTGGCGATCGAGTACACCGACGCGATCGACCGGCCGTTCGACGAACTCTGCGCCGACCCGGCGACGCCCGCATCCCTCGTGCTGCGCGATCGCGACCTCACGAGGCCGGGGGACGCGGACTACGCCTTCGAGATCTGTCCGGGCTGACGCGGCGCATCACCCGCATCCACTCGTCAGGAAAAATCCCCTCCGCAGGATGATTCCGCGCCAACGGTCCTGCTGAGGGGACATCTCCTGATGTGCGTGACTGTGAGCTCAGTGCTCGTCGACCTCGGCTGTGGCGACGGGGCGCCCCTGCACCCGTTCGCGGTCGGCCTTCAGACGGTCGCCGCGGGTCTTGAGCAGGCTCGCGACGGTGGCCACCGCGATCGTCGCGCCGATGAACAGCAGCGAGAACCAGATCGGGATCTCGGGGATCCAGTCGATGTGCTCGCCGCCGTTGATGAACGGCAGTTCGTTGACGTGGAGCGCGTGGAAGACGAGTTTCACACCGATGAAGGCGAGGATGACGGCGAGGCCCTGCGCCAGGTAGACCAGTCGCTCCAGGAGCCCGCCGATGAGGAAGAAGAGCTGGCGCAGGCCCATCAGAGCGAAGGCGTTGGCGGTGAAGACGATGTACGCCTCCTGCGTGAGCCCGTAGATCGCCGGGATGGAGTCGAGGGCGAACACGAGGTCGATGAACCCGACGGCGACGACCGTCAGGAGCATGGGGGTCACGAAGCGCTTGCCGTCGATCTTCACGGTCAGTCGGTCGCCGTGGTACTCGTCGCGAACCGGAAGGATGCGGCGCATGAACCGCACGATCCGCCCGTTCGAGGGGTCGGACTCGTGGCTCGAGAACGCCTGCTGCCAGGCCAGGTACAGCAGGAACGCTCCGAAGATGTAGAACACCCAGGAGAAGTTCTCGATGAGGGTGGCGCCGAGGGCGATGAAGGCGCCGCGCATGATGAGCGCGATCACGATGCCGATCATGAGCACCTTCTGCTGGTACTCCTTGGGTACGGCGAAGCCCGTCATGATGATGAGGAAGACGAAGAGGTTGTCGATCGACAGCGCCTTCTCCGTCAGGTACCCGGCGAAGTACTCGCCGCCGAAGGTCCAGCCCGACACCATGCCGATCCCGACGCCGAACAGCAGCGCCAGGCCGATGTAGAAGACCGACCAGACGGCGGATTCGCGGATGGTGGGGGCGTGCGGCTTGCGCACGTGCACGAAGAACTCGAAGACGAAGAAGGCGATCGTGATCGCGATCGTGATGAGCCAGATGACGGGGGTGACGTTCACGGAGAACTCCAAGGGGTGGGCGTACGGTCATGACGCCAAGGTCTCCTCCGCCCCGATGCTGGTCGGGACCGGCGGCCCGGGATCCGACGTTGGATCCGTATTGACGAGCCGACCGCGAGCGGGAGTACTCCCCTTGCTTGAATGACAGAATACGGCATCGCGGGCACGTCGAGCGCACGCCACCGGTAGCGTCGGATCTGTGACGCATCCCTACGACGAACGCGGCCGCGAGACGCTCGATCGTCCGGAGAGTCGCAAGTGGAGTCTGCATCCGGGCAAGATCGGCGCATGGGTGGCCGAGATGGACTTCGGCACCGCGCCGGTGGTGAGTGCGGCACTGCACCGCGCGGTCGAGGAGGAGACGCTCGGGTATCTCTCGCCGGCGCTCGCCGAGCGGATGGCGAAGGCGACGGCGGGATGGATGCGGCGCGCTTACGGCTGGAGCATCGCGCCCGAGCGCGTGCACCCCGTCGCCGACGTGATGGCGGCGCTGGGCGTCGCGGTCCGCACGTTCGCGCCCGCCGGGTCACCGGTCATCGTTCCCACGCCCGCCTACATGCCGTTCCTCACCTACCTGCCTGCGATCGGACACCCGGTGATCCCGGTGCCCGGTCGCGTGGTGTCGGGGCGGTGGGAGCACGACCTCGACGGCATCGACGCCGCGTTCTCCGCCGGCGCGCGCACGCTCGTGCTGTGCAACCCGCACAATCCGACCGGTTCCGTCCTCACCCGGGAAGAGCTCACCCGGATCGCTGACGTGGTCGAACGCCACGGCGGCCGGGTCTTCGCCGACGAGATCCACGCGCCGCTGCGGTACGGCGGTATCGCCCACGTGCCGTACGCGTCCCTCTCCGAGGCCACCGCCGCGCACACCGTCACCGGCACGAGCGCGTCGAAGGCGTGGAACATCCCGGGGGTCAAGGCCGCGCAGCTCATCACGTCGAACCAGAACGACGACGACATCTACCGGCGCGTGGGTTTCGCTCACGTGCACGGCGCATCCACTCTCGGCGTCGTCGCATCCATCGCCGCTTACGAGGAGGGAGAGCCCTGGCTCGCCCAGACGATCGAGTACCTCGACGGCAATCGGATGCTGCTGGTCGATCTGCTCGCCGAGCATCTGCCCGAGGTGCGGTACACGCCGCCCGAAGGGACCTACCTCGCGTGGCTCGACACGCGCGGCCTCGCGCTGCCGGACACCCCCGCGGACTTCTTCCGCGAGCGCGCGGGGGTCGTGCTGACCGACGGCGCGCTGTGCGCGGCTCCCGGATTCCTTCGGCTCGTGCTCGCGATGCCCCGGCCGCTGCTCGCGCACGCGGTCGCCGCGATGGGCGCGAGCGCGCGCGAGTAGACGGGTCGTCGCGGATACGCAACCCCCGTGGCATGCCGCATCCGCCGACCTACCGTGATCGCAGCAGGAGGCGGTCATGGGTATCAAGGAGCACGACGATCTCCGCGATGACGCGGATTACTTCGAGGAAGACGTGCGGCGGGAGTTCGAGGAGCGCTTCGGCGCCGCCGTGCCGGAACCGGCGAGCCCGATCAGCAAGCCGATCCCCATCCCCAGTTTCCGGCCGCTGCGCCGGCGGTGACGTAACGGGGTTCTCCGTCTTCGACTGACGCCCGACCCTGCCGCGCGTAGCATGGCGTTCTCATCCTGCGGCGGAAGGGGCGCGCATGAACGCGATGACCGGTCTGCCGCTGGTGGGTGTGAGCATCGTGGCGACGTTCGTCGTCCTCGCGGCGTTCCTCTGGGTGAGAGGGCCCTCGTATCGCTCCGGGTCCTTCCTGGGGATCGCCACCGCCTCCGCGGTGTTCGCCGTGTTCTCCAGCCTTCTCTACGTCATCTACTTCTCGCTCGAGCAGGCGGTGTGGACCCTCGCCGCCGGCGACGCCGCCATGGTGTTGGCGCCGGCCCTGCTGTGGGTGGCTGTCGGGGCGCTCAACGACAGGCGGCCGTGGCGGCTGTGGGTCGTGATCGCGGGCGGCGTCGCGATGTTCGTGTGCAGCATCCTGCTGTCTGAGACGGTGTCGTCGGGGATCAAGATCCTTCTGCTGATCGCGGGCTGCACGCTGACGGCGATCGAGGCGCGCACCGGCCGCGCACGCGACACGAGCGGCACGTTGGCGATCGCGGCGACGATGATCGGCTACGCGCTCTACTCCGTCGGCCGCGTGATCTTCCTGGCGATCGACGGTCTGTACGACGGGATCTACGCCCAGTTCTTCGCCACAGGTCCCACCACGATCGCGGGGGTGCTCGCGGTGATCCTCCTTGCTTTCGGCGTGCTGGCCGCCGCCCGTGACGAACGCGCCAGCCGTCGGGTCCAGCAGGTGGGCACGCGCGACCGACTGGCCGCCCGCGCCAGGGCGATCCTCGCCGAGCACGGCGCCGTCTCCTGGCGGGTGGTGACCGTCGACGAACTGGAGCTGATCCGCGAGTCCTTCGGTCAGGAGTACATCGACGAGGTCAACACAGCGCTGGTCGTCGCCTGCACGCGGACGTTCGCGGACGACGCCGAGGTGGGCCTCATCGGCCCCGGTCGGGTGGCGATGGTGTGCCCTGTCGCGACACCGGATGTGGCGTCGGACGAGATCCGGAAGCGGTTCGCGCAGAGCTCGGATCGCCTGCGCGAGACCTACGTGCCCGACCTCGAGGTCGCCGCCACGACGGTCGAGTCCGACATGGTGCTGGCCGTCGTCATCGCGCAGGCGTGAAACCGCCGCGAGAGCACGAAGAGGGGCGCCGCCGGATCGGCGACGCCCCTCTTCGCTGACGTCAGGAGTCCGCGCGCGCCCCTGCTCGTCGTCGGGCGATCAGCAGTGCGGCGCCGAGCGCGAGCAGGCTACCGCCGGCCAGGAGCGCCCAGCTCGCGATCTCGCCACCCGTGAGGGCGAGGTCGCCGCGGTCCGCGGGAGCCGCGGCCGGTGCTCCGGTGATGGGCTGCTCGCCGCCGGTCCCCGGGGTGGACGGCTCGCCGCCGGTGCCGGGCTCCTCGGTCACGGGCGCTGCGGCGAGCGTGAACGTGAGCGGCTCGGAACGGGATTCCGCGGCGATCGCGGTGCGGCCGAACACGGCGACCACCGCGTGCGAGCCTGCCGAGAGGCCATCCGGGAGTGTCAGTCGCGCGACGCCGTCCACGACCTCGACGCTGCCCAGCAGAGCCCCCGCCGCTGCGGTCGGAGCGGTGGATCCCGCTCCGCCGCCCGCCGCGCCGCCGTCGGTGAAGGTCACGGTGCCCTCGGTCGCGGCGCCGTCGATCTTCGCGATGAACGTCAGCTCCGCGCCTTCGACGAGCGAGGCGCCTTCGGCGAGCGAGAGCGTCGTCGTCGTGGGGGCGAGGACGTCGACCGTCGCCTCCTGCAGGCGCGCCGAACCCGCACCGATCGCGCGTGCCGTCTGCGAGCCGAGCGGCTGGTCGTCGGCGATCGTGAACGTCGCCGACGCGGTTCCGTCAGCGGCTGCGGTCGCTGTGGCTGCCTCCGTGCCGGCGAAGGTGAACTGCACCGACTCGCCGACACGGTAGCCGGTCGCGGTGAGCGTCAGCTCGGCGCCGGGAGCCAGCTCGGTGGCCGACGCGGTGAGCGCGCCCGCGGTGCGGGACGCTTCGAACTCGGCGCACGCGTCGCCCTGCACACCTGCGTCCGGCAGAGCCGGCAGCGAGCCGGTCACGCCGTCGTCCTCGCGGACGGTGAGCGTGTTGAACGCGCTCGCACCCATGACCGCGCCGGTCGTGTTCGTCGCGCTGACCGTGATCGCGGTCGACGGCGTGGTCGAGGGCAGGATGTTGCCGGCGATGGGCACCTCGACGACCGTGCACGTCTCGCCCGGGGCGAAACGCACGCCCTGGACGGCGGCGGAGACCGGGCCGGACGTGGGCACGAAGCTCACCCACGCCGTGACCGTCGACGATTCGGCGCGGTTCAGGTAGACGGCGATCTCCCGGGTGTCGGCGGCCTTGCCCTCCTCCACGACCGTGCCGGCCACGTTCACCGTGGTGCGGGTCGCGACCTTCGCGGGGGTGGAGGTGGGAGTTTCGAAGGCGAGGTCGGAGAGGTAGAGGCCTCCGGCGCCCGTGGCGTCCGCACCCACGCCCGCGCCGATGCGCACCTCTCTTACGTCGGTCAGATCGATGTCGGTCATCTCCGCCGTCGGGATCGTCAGCTGCTGCAGCACGATCTTGTTCAGAGAGGTGTGTGTGCCGCCGGGCAGGCGGTTCACGGCGAACGGGTTGATCTCCGACGCGGTGCGGGTGAAGGTGCGGCCCGAACCGTCGGCGACGGTGATCGTGAAGTCGGTGCCGCTGGCGACCGACAGATCCGGTGCCGCCTTGAGGGTGAGCTGCGTGCGCGATGACACGTTGCGCGATCCCTCGGGCACCGTGACGAGCAGCTGTCCGTTGCTGACCGCTGCCGGATTCGTGGTCGATCCGGTCCACGTCACGCGGGTGACGGGGTATGCGGGCACGTTCAGTCCGAACCGCACCGGCGTCCAGTGCGGCACCCGCGCGGTGCCGACCGTGCGAGGTGTGCAGTACGGGACGGACGGAGCGATCGAGGAGGCAGTCTCCGCGTTCGCGCAGATCTGCGCCGAAGCATTGCCCGCCGTGCGCACGAGCGTGCTGCTGCGCGTGAAGTCGGTCAGCATCGTCGTCGCCGAGCTGGGCTGCGACGCCATGATGCGCACGTCCGCGTAGGAGGTCGCGGTCGTCGACGGGATGGCCGAGCCGTCGAACAGCGACTGGAACTGGGACTCGCCGCCCATCGTCAGACGGAAGAACCCGGTCATGTACGAAACCCCGACCTGGTACTGCTGCGAGGCGGTGAGCCGCGACGGATCCGCGGTGCGGCAGGAGGACGTGCGGTCGCTCGTGCTCCAGTCGTCGCCGGTCGCGTAGGGGTACATGCCCGGCGTCCACACGGTGTTGAAGAAGTTGTGATTGGCGCCCATGACCCACACGGCCGAGCGCATCACGTTGTCGCCGAACGCACCGCGCGAGTCGTCGATCATGTGCTGGCCCTGCTGGTTGCTCACGTCGCCGTCGCAGTACGGGAGGAACACGGCCATAGGCACATCGGGGACCGTCATGCGCCCGAAGTCGACGGGCGCCAGGGGCAGAACCGACACGATGCCGTAGGGGTCGGCGAGACCCTGGTTGAGAGTGACGGCCGAGGTCGCACCTTCACCACCGCGCGAGTGGCCCATGATGCCCACCGTGTCGAGGTCGAAGCGGCCGGCGAGCGAGGCGGCGCTGACGCCGCCTGCCGCGGCGGGAGCGTCCCGACGCGTGGTCGCGTAGCTGAGCGCCTCGTCGAGGGTACGCGAGGTGCGGGTCACCGTCCCGTCTTCAGCGGGCCATGAGACATCCTCGAAGACGACGGCGGCGCCCGAGTTCGCCTTCTCGAGCATGCCGAGGGTGTCGAGGATGAGCTGTCCGCGAGCCTGGGCGCCGTAGTCCAATGCCAGCTGGTTGTCGTTCGAGTTGACGGCGTTCGCGGCGATGGAGAGCACGTTGTAACCGTGTGATGCGAGCGCGCGTCCGGTGCCCTCGTAGCCCTGGTAGCTGCGCACGTTCACCTGGTTCGGGCCGCAGGGCCAGCGCAGCGGGTTCGCGGTGCCCGTGGAGCAGGAGGTGTGACGGCCGTGCAGCAGGATGACCGTCGGACGCTCACCGGGTGCGTCGGTGAGGTACATCTTTCCGGTCATCTCGCCACGGATGCCGGAGATCCCCGCGAGGGGGACGGCACGGTCGCCGAAGTCGTACTCGGCCTCGGTGACCGCATAGGTGCCGGGGTCGGCGGGGTCGGCGGTCGCGGCGAGCGGCGCCATCCGGCTCATCTGCTCGACGAGTTCGTCGTTCGTCGGCTCATCGACGCGTTCCGGGGCGGGCTGCTCGGCCGCCTTGTCGATGTCGGCGGATGCCCAGCCCTTGTCGATGTCGGCGGCGCGGGTCACGGTCGCATCCGTTGTGAACAGACTGAGCGAGAGCCCGTCGGCGGACTCGGTGGCGAATCCGAGCGTCTCTCCGTCGGCGACGAGCGTCGGCGCGTCGCTGACGATGGGCAGCGGCTCGTCGAGATCGACGGTGACGAGGTATCCGCCCGGTGCGCGGGTGACCGACCAGTCCTCGCCGGAGGCGAGAGGGGCGTCGGACGGCGCGGCGAACGCGGCGGATGGTGCGCAGGTGAGGGCGATGACGGGCGTGACGATGGTCGCGGTGAGCGCGAGCCATCGAGCGCGCGAGGACAGACGTGTTCTCACGGTTCTCCGATGCGAGGAAGGGTGTCGGGTCGAACCGCGTATCCGCGCGGTCCGCGTCCGAGGCTAGGGACCGCTCTCGCGCGACGGGCGCGGAGAAACCGGATGGAAACAAAACTTAACCGTTATGTGCAGTTATGTATCACTGATATAGACCGCCTCGTCGTCGATGACGACGCGGCGCACCCCGCGCCGCCCGACCGTCACCGCCATGACCCCGCACTCGGTCATGTGCTCTCCGTCGGCCAACAGGATCTCCACGCTGAGGGTGGCCGCCGCGATGCCGTACGCGTGGGTGACGGTGCCGACGCGCAGTCGCGCGTCGGCGGGCGAGGCCGCGTCCATGAGCCAGCGGAGCACGCGGTCGCTACCGCGCACGCGCCGACCGTCCGGGCCGATCAGTTCCGCCTCGGGCGCGAGGAGGGTCGACAGTGCCGTGACGTCGCCGGCGGACAGGGCGGTGAACCAACCCGCTGCCGCGGAACTCATCGGCTGCCGCCGGCGGAGGTCACGTCGGCGGCAGGGACAATCGCGCCAGCCAGAGCTCGAGCAAGGCGCGCTCGGCGGGCTCCAGCACCTCTGCGGCTGCGCCTGTCAGCGCCGCCTGCAGTGCACCGGCGTGTGCACCGATCGAAGCGGCGGGAGACGACCGATCCGTCGAACGCGTCATCGCCGCGACCAGTGCATCGCGCGCCGCATCGGCAAAGCGCTCGGATGCGGCAGGATCTGCGATGGCGGCGAGAGCCGCCCCCGTGGCCGCCGTCCTCAGGCGCCACGCCGCCTCGTCCGCCGATACGGCAAGCCCGCCCGCCGCAGCCTCCTCGCGCAGGAGTCGCCGGATGGCCGATTCCGCGATGTCGTCTCCGTTGCGCGGCGAGTCGGGACGGACGTGTCCGCTCATCAAGGTGAAGAGGGCCGGATGCTCGATGGCGAAGGCGAGGTGCGCGTCCCAGATCACTGCCGGAGATCCCGTCGCCGCCGGCGACGGGATCTCGTCGAGGAGACGTGCGAAGCGAGCGAAACCGCGCTCGACGAGCGCGTCGAGCAGTCCTTGCTTGCTCTCGAAGAAGTGATACAGCGTGGGCAGCTGTACGCCGGCACGGGAGCACACCGCGCGCATCGACAGAGACCGGTCGGGGTCTTCCTGAAGCAGCGCCTCGGCGGCGTCGAGGAGCCTGCCGCGCGATCCGTCGGTCGGGTTCGGCACGGCCCCACCCTAGTGCGTACGTCGGTCGGTGCGAGGGCATGGGCAGGCGCGCAGACATCGTCGTGCTCCGGGGAGAGGGAGTGAACCGGGCGATTCACTCCGCTCACGCTAGGGGAACGAGCCGCTCCGGGGGTGCTGCCTGTGTTTCGATTATGTGAAACGTATGAAAGGCGCGCGTACCGCGCGTCGCGCGGGGGAAGGAACGGCCCCTCGCCGGCGATGGCGAGGGGCCGTTACGGGATGCGAGCGCTCGGGCCTTCGCGGGGAGCGGGCGCTCGGAAGGAGTAAACCACGGGCGGTCGCCGGGGCGGAAGGGCACGGCCGTGAGAATGCCCTCACCGATGGTCGACGGGCACGGTGAGCGTCACGACCGCGCCCGATCCCGGCTCGCTGACGATGTCGATGGCGCCACCGTGGGCGTGCGCGATCGCACGCGCGACGGCGAGTCCGAGCCCGAGGCCCGGTACCGCGTTGGCCCGCGCGTCGCGACCGCGGTGGAAGGGCTCGAAGACCCTGGCGAGCTCGGAGGGGCGGAATCCGGGTCCTTCGTCGATCACCGTGATGTCGGCCAGCCCCGTGGAGGCGTCGGAGGTGAGCGCCACTGTGATGGTTGAGCCGCGCGGAGCGAACCTGACGGCGTTGCCGATGAGGGCCTCGACGGCCATCCGCAGGCGGTTCGCGTCCGCGCTGATCGGAGTCGGGGCGACGTCGACGAGGATGCGGATCTCGTGTGCGGAGGCGTCCGAGGCACGTGCCGCGACCGCATCCTCGACGATGAGGGCGGCATCGCACGGGGTCAGGACCAGCCGCGGAGCGAGGTGTTCGATGAGGAGAAGTTCGTCGAGGCGATGGATGATCCGGTCGACGTTGCGACGCAGGACCTCGAGGCGCGCCGACGCGTTCGATTCGCCTCGGGCGATGTCGTCGGTGAGAAGTTCGAGATGCCCCACGATCGGGGTCAGCGGGTTTCGCAGCTCGTGCGAGGTCGAGGCGAGGAAGTCATGCGGCAGCCGGTCGTGGTGGGCGCGTCGTGATACGTCTCGGGTGAGCAGCGCCGTCCCCTCGAGCCCGGTCGTGGGCGACGTGATCCGATGAGACGACTTGCGTAGCGCTCGGCGCCGGTCGACGGGTCCGGCCCATACCGTGCGCTGCGCCTCGCGGCCTTCCGCCGCGGCGAGGATGACCGACTGATCCACTCGCAAGGGCGCATCGTCGATGTCGAATCCTGGCGGGCTCTCGCGGAGGGAGCGCGCCAGATCGAGATCGTCCAGATCCACGCCCTGCAGCCGCGCGTAGCGGTGTGCGGCGGCGTTGGCCGCACGCAGACGACCCTCGGGGTCGAAGATCGCGATCCCGGTGTCGAGGTGGTCGAGCAGTCCGTCTTCGACGGAGAAGCCCCCGCCTGCCGATGCGCCCATCGCGGCCTCTCTCCTTTGTCGCATTCTGCCCGTCGCCGGGGGTGGGTCGTGATCGGCGACGGGAAAGTACTCAGCCGCAACCTGCGGGAAAACATGCGTGGGTATCTTCGGGGAAGGCCGGCGGATGAGGGAGCTCCCGACTCTGATGCTCCGGCGTCTCGACGGTCCTTCGGCTCCAACCGTTCAGTCCTTGGGAGGACGCATGCAGGCACCGTACTCGCGCTCAGGATATCGCTCGAGCGCCGGACCCCGTCAGGCTGCCGTACGCGACCGCGAGGCGAAGGCGCGTGCCCGCCGCCGGCGCCGCTTGCACCGCAAGCTCTCGCAGCGTCCGCATTGGTCCCTCTACATCGGTGTCGCCCTGCTCGCCGCAGGCGTCGTCGCCCTCGTCGCCGCCGCGGTGCTCACGCGCTGATCGGGAAACGCAGAACCCCCCTCCTCGGCGATGCCGGGGAGGGGGGTATGAGCATTTGGCCGGGGCCCCAGCTCGGGTGCGAGTGATCGGGCCTTCGCGGGGAGCGACCACTCAGTTGAATTCAATCACATGGAACACAGGAGATTCATTGATCTGAGCAATTCCACTCAGGCGTGTTCGTTCTCCTGCTCGGGGTCGCCGTCGCCGTCGCCGTGATCTGACTCGGCTGTCGCTTCGTCCGCGCCGACCGCCGCGGTCAGCACGCCTTCCGGGCGGATCAGCTCGCGCACCTCCGACATGAAGCTCGTGAGCTGCTGCTGCTGCCAGCGCAGCGCGCGCGTCCGGTCCTCGGCATCGCGCAGGACGGCGGTGGAATGGTCGATGACGGTGGAGACGATCTTGTGCGCCTTGGTGCGCGCGCGGTCGAGGTTCTCCTGCGCGCGCACATGTGCGTCCGCTTCGATCTGCGCGGCCTGGGCCCGCATGAGTCTCTCGTAGTCGTCCGCCTTCGCGGAGATGCGCTGCGCGTGCTCGAGGGAGGCGGCGACCTGGTCGTTCGCGTCGGAGGTGATGCGCTCGGCGTGGGCGACCGCCTGGTTGTGGAGGACGAGGAACTCCTGCTGCGCGTCATCCTGACGGCGGGTCAGCGTCTCCTCGAACTCCAGCAGCCGTGCGTTCATCTCGCGGACGTCGCGTTCGGTGTCGCTGCGCAGTTGCGCCGTCTCGCGCGTCACCATGGCTCGCAGTGCCGCGGCGCCCTTCTCCGCCTCCGACCGGATGGTCTCGGCCTCTCGCTCCGCCTGCGCGAGCTTCTCAGCGGCGTGCGCCGCTTCGCGCTGGATGGTCGCCTCGTGCGCCGTGTACTCGGTATCGATCCGCAGACGCACCTGGTCGGCATCGTGCTGGGCCTGCGCCTGGATGCGGGAGATGTCCGCCTGAGCCTGGGCGCGTTGGGTCGCGACCTCTTCACGTGCGGCCTCGAGCAGGCGCTCGGCCTGTGCCGCTGCGTTCTGCACGATGAGGCTCGCCTGCTCCTCGGCGACGCGAAGGACGGCCTCGAACTGGTCGCGCGTCGACGGATCGGCGGGCGCCTGGGGATCTGCCCCCTCGTCGCCGTCCGGACGCTCGACGAGCTGAGCGGTGAGGGCCGCGATGCGCGCTTCGGCTTCGGAGATCTGCGCCGTCGCCGTCTGGAGATCGGCCTCGAGGCGCGTCGCCTGCTCGCGTTGCT
The DNA here is from genome assembly GCF_005347485.1 of Microbacterium sp. RG1. Taxonomy (NCBI): domain Bacteria; kingdom Bacillati; phylum Actinomycetota; class Actinomycetes; order Micrococcales; family Microbacteriaceae; genus Microbacterium; species Microbacterium sp. RG1. Next base: position 3,106,412 of record NZ_CP034121.1, read on the forward strand.
CCTCGCGGACCCGGTTCACGGACGCCTCGGTCTCGGCGACGAGGCGTTCGATCTCCGCCTGCTGTTCCTCTCGCAGCCGGTCGAGGGTGTCCCGCTGACGCGCCTCGGCCGTGCCGAGCTCCGCCGTGGTGCGCTGCAGGCGGTTCGTCAGCTCGGAGATCGCCGTGTCGACCTCGTGACGGTCGTAGCCTCGGAATCCCACCGAGAACGTGTTGCCTTCGTCGCCCGGGGACGGGCGCATCAGCTCATCGAACGGGCTGGAGCCCGCCTGCGAGTCATCGGGGGAGTCTGGACGCGCGTCGGTCATGCCGTGCCTTCCGGAGGGTTCGGGTGTGTTGTTCTACTCTGCCCGTTCTCGTCCATCGATGCGCATGTGAATCTCCGCTGCGATCGCCGGCGTCGCTTCAGAGGCTGGTGGCGAGCTCCTTGATCCACTCCGCCAGGTCGGGGCCGAGATCGGGGCGGTCGAGGGCGAGCTGCACGTTCGACTTGATGTAGTCGAGCCGGTCTCCCGTGTCGTATCGGCGGCCACGGAAGACGACTCCCAGAACCGGTCCGCCGATGCTCTCGTCCTCGGCCATTGCCTCCAGAGCATCGGTGAGCTGGATCTCTCCGCCCTTGCCCGGCGCGGTCTCCTCGAGCACGTCGAAGATCTCAGGCTTGAGCACGTAGCGTCCGATGACGGCGAGGTTGCTGGGCGCGTCGGCGGCCGATGGCTTCTCGACGAGGCCGGTGATGGTCACGACATCGTCCTCCGCTGTGGGGGCGACGGCCGCGCAGCCGTAGAGGTGGATCTGCGAAGGATCGACCTCCATCAAAGCGACGACGGTCGCCGAACGCGCCTGGGACACCTCGATCATGCGCGCGAGCAGCACATCGCGGGCATCGATCAGGTCGTCGCCGAGAAGGACGGCGAACGTCTCGTGACCCACGTGCTTGCGGGCGCGCAGCACGGCGTGGCCGAGCCCGAGCGGGTCGCCCTGGCGCACGAAGTGCACATCGGCGAGCCGGCTGGCCTGCATGACCTTCTCCAGCTTGGCGGCGTCGCCCTTCCGCTCCAGCGTGTGCTCGAGCTCCGCGACGCGGTCGAAATGGTTGGCCAAGGCGTTCTTGTTGCGTCCGACGATGACCAGCACGTCGTCGCTGCCCGCGGCCACCGCCTCCTCGACCACGTACTGGATCGCGGGCTTGTCGACGACCGGCAGCATCTCCTTCGGCATCGCCTTCGTCGCGGGCAGGAAGCGGGTCCCGAGTCCCGCTGCGGGGATGACGGCCTTGATCGGTGCGTGAGCCATGCGCCGAACACTAGAGATGGTTGATGAACGGGGTGTTTCCGATTGAGCAGTTCTCCGCATCCGTTCTACGGGTGAATCACCGGGCGAATTCACCATGTCCACAGAGCCGACCCCGGGAACCGTCGAGCATGATGAGCCGTGCAAGGTCCCCGCGAAGGCTCTTGCGCGGCGGACCCCGGTCCCGAACAATCGGGGTCCGCCGTTCATCTCGGTTCGGAATCGATCGAGTCAGATCCTCACCGGGCCGGGTGGGGGAGTAGTCTTCCCATGTACACCTCATGTGTCACGTCTGACGGGCTACCCGACCCCCTTCTGAACGCGGCACGATCCGGGTCTGTGATACCCGGGTGCCGTAGCGGAAGAGGAAGCGCCATGGACCTGATCGTCTGGGCACGCGACAACCCCGTTCTCGTCGTCGCTGCCGTCGCGATCGCCGCCCTCGTCGTGGTGGCGATACGGATGGCGCGCGTGCCCGACAGCGCCGAGGAGCCGCATCCGCCGGTCCCGGAGCGTCCGGGCGTCGAGCGGGCGCTCCCCGCGCGAGCGCCCTTCGCGAGATCGATGTCCGCTCCGACGGCGGCGCCTGCCGCACCGAACGTTCCGCGCGCGACAGTGCAGGCCTCCGCCGCCGGCTACGTCCCGCTCGACGTCCCCGAACTGTGGGAGCCTCCGGTCGGCTACCTCGGTGCGGCCGACCCGATGGCCTTCGCGGGCGCGTCCGCGGGGCGAATCACTCCATCCCCTCAGCCGGTGTCCCCTGTGAGGTATCCGGCGCGTTCCGCTCCGTTCGTGCAGCCTGCGCCGCGCGCCACGGCGCCCCCTTCTGCACCGCCCGCGCCCAGCCCGACCCCGCGGTCCTTCGACGACCTCCGCCGCGGGGCTCTCGCGGGCCGCACATTCGATTCGCTGCAGCAGTTCGCCGTCGCGGCGGTCGTCGAGGCGGGGCATCCGGTCGTGCTCGTCGCGCGGATCTTCCGCGTGCCGACCTGGAAGCTCGAGAACTGGGTCGAGGCGTCGTTTCATGCCGCCCCCGCTCCGACCCGCCGCCCGTGGCGGGGCACGATGCCGCGCACGGTGTGAACCGCGCCGGGTGAATAGTCCTCGGGGATGATGTGAAACATCCTCCCGACGGATGTGACGGATGCGGCGGCTTGTCACGCTTGAGACATGACCACCGAGAACCTCCGCACGCTGTCCCTCCGCCCGCCGCTGCGCCGGGGTGGCGGAGGGACAGCGCTCGCGCTGGTCGTGCTCGGGTGGATCGGTGTGATCGGTCTGGTGGCGGTCGCCGCGGCGGCCCCCTTCCTCCTGGCCGGCGGGTGGGTGCTCACACAGGTCATGGGCCGATGACGCCTCCCGCCGTGGGTCAGCTCAATCCGAGGCGCCGTACGGCGGCCTCCGCCTCCTTGCGTGACGCCACGCCCAGCTTGCGGTAGGCGCTGCTCAGCTGCGTCTTGACCGTGTTGGGGCTGACGAACAGCCGTTCTGCGATCTGGGCGGTGGTGGCGCCGGTGGCCAGCTCCCGCAGTACCGCGCGCTCCCGGGCCGTCAGCTGAGGCGCGGACGCGGCGTCAGGGAAGCGGGCGGTCTGCTGCACGAGGGCGATGAGATCGTCGTCTCCCAGCGCTGCCGTCTCGATCAGCCGGATGAAGTCGCGGCGCCCGACCGTCGAGAGACTGGCGGCGAGATCGTACTCACGGGCGAGGCGCAGGGCGTGACGCATCGCGCCTGCGGCGTTCTCGGGCTCTTCGAGATGCAGGCAGGCCGTCGCAGCCGTCATCAAGGTCTCGATGAGCAGGCGTGGGCTCGCTGCCGCCTGCTCCACCAGCGGAGTGAGCGTGGTGAGCGCGCGACGATGCTGTCCGGATGCGGACTCCACTCGCGCCCGCGCGAGGGTGAGGTGACCCGGCTCCGCCGGCCACAGGTCGAACCCGTCGACGCGCGACCCGCGGGCGAGCGCCTCCTCGGCCCGCTCGAGCACAGCCGTCGCGCGCAGCAGATCTCCCCGCCGCAGCAACAGATCGATCCGGGCACACGCCACCAGCTCTCCCGCCAAGCCCGCCTCGCTCAGCGGGCCCGGGTGCGCGGCGGCGGCGACGTCGATCTCGGTGAGCAGAGCGGACGCATCCTCCGCGGACGTGATCCGCGCTTTCGTGTGCAGCACGTGGGCCCAGTGCTCCCCGAGCGTCGCCGGGTCGATCGCGGCGAGTGTGCGCTGCGCCGCATCGAAGTCCAGCCGGTCGTGTTCGCGCAGCGCCTGCGCGACACGGGCCGGCACCTCGTACTTCGCCGCGGTCGTTCCCAGCGAGCCGGGCGCGGCGATGCGCGACCAGTAGGCGGCCGCGGAGCTGTGTCCCTCGAGCGCGTGGATACCGGCGAGTGAGGCTGCTGCCGACGCGCGGATGAGGTCGTCCTGCAGCAGGACGGCGAGGTCGTACGCATCCTGATACTCGGTGACCGCCTGCTCGATCTGTCCGGCGAACTCGCGTACCCGGGCCCACTGGGCGTGCAGGTGGGGGAGAGCGGACTGGGCAGCCTCCGCCGCCTCGATCGGGGCGTTGCGGAGCGCGTCGCGGGCCCGCTCGACGTGCGCGACGGCCGCAGCGACGTGGCCGGCGCTGCGTTCGGCGGCCGCACGGCTGGTGTGCTCGACGAGCACGTCGAGCAGCGCCGTCGGCCGTTCGAAGGCGGAGTGCCGATAGCGGTGCACCCTGCCTGCGCCGTCGGAGAGGTGGCGGAGGTAGGTGCGCGCGGCGAGGTAGCGAGGCTGCGCGGCGAGCGTGGCTGCGGGAAGCCGTTCCAACGCGCGCAGGAGCGTGGGAGCGTCGTTGAGGATGAGCGCCGACCAGTGCTCGGCGATCAGCGCGGTCACGCGATCCCAATCCTCGTCGTCGACGGCGCTGTTCAGGGCGCGCTGCGGTTCACGGGTGACATCGCTCACGATCTGCGTGGCCTCTCGGGTCTGCGGTGACGCGGGGGTCGCGTTTCCTGTCAGGAGAGATGCGTCTCACGCGGTTTCGTGACGCGGTTTCCGAGAATGTCCGATCAGAACGGGAAGCAGAACCAACCCCAGGGCCAGGGACATTCCGGCTCCGTCGGCTGGGTGGGGCCGCTCGGCGAGGGGGACGGCGAGGGTGAGGGCGACGCGGTGGGTGAGGGCGACACGGTGGGCGAGGGCGAGGGCGAGGGCGATGCGGTCGGTGTCGGTGTCGGTGATGCAGTGGGGGACGGCGAGGGTGAGGGCGACGCGGTCGGTGAGGGTGATGCAGTGGGGGATGGCGACGGTGATGCGGAGGGCGACGGTGACGCGGTCGGTGAGGGCGATGCCGCGGGCGTGGGGGTCGGCGCGGCCGTGACCGAGGGCGAAGGAGCGGGAAGGATGCCCGAGGGGAGCGGTGCGGGAGCCTCGGGCACGGGAGGACGCGTCGCGCGGGGGGTGCGCGTGGGCTGGGGCGTCGGCTCCGGGCTCGGCGCGCTCGTCGGGATCGCGGAGGGATCCGGGGTGACGTCGATCTCGGGAGTCGACAGCACCGGTGCCTCCGGTGTCGTCGACGACTCGGCGGCGGTGTCCACCGGCCCGATCGCGGCGGGCACGGGCGGGGCGAGCAAGCCGCCGAGACCGCCGGTCGCGGCCCACGCGACCCCACCGGCCACAACGGCTACCGCGGAGACGGCGACGACGGTGGTGACCTGCCAGGAACTGCGTCCGGCGCCGCGTGGGCGGAGCAAGCCCAGCAGCCCGCCGCCCGCATTCGTCGCGGCTTGCCCGCTGCCCGCGGCCATCGCCACGGCCGCGGCCTGTGCGCCGCCGGACTGCGCCCAGGCGGCGTAACTGGCCGTCGCCGAGACACCCACGACGAGGGGGATGAGGACGAGGGCGAGTCTCGAGGCGACGTCGCGGGCCTCGCTCCAGGCCAGCGCACAGCCGGTGCAGGTGGCGAGGTGGGCATCGACGCGGCGGGCGTCGCGTCGCGAGAGAGCGCCGCGGGTGTGCGTACCCAGCAAGGGGAGCGTCTCGTGGCAGTCGGGACCGCTCGGGTTGCGCAGTTGTGCCGTGACCCATGCGTCTCGGAAACCGCGGCGCGCGCGGATCACGAGGGCGGACGCAGCATTGGGGGCGAGACCCATCAGCGGGGCGAACTGCCGTGGCTTGAGCCCGTCGACCTCGCTGTACCAGAGCGATTCCTGCCATCTCGTCGGCAGACTGCGGAACACATTGGCGGTCGTGCCGCGCTCGAGCGCGGACAGCGCGGAGTGCTCAGCATCCACGGATGCGGCACCGGCGGCGTCCTCCAGATCCATCGTGTCCGCCTTGACCTGGCGGGAGCCCCACTCCGCGGCGACGTTGCGCACGGCGGTCAAGAGGTAGGGGCGGAAGCCCATGACGGGACCTTGACCGCGCCCGATCGCGGCGAGGATGCGGGTGAAGGCTTCAGCGACGACGTCGTCGGGGTCGAGGGACGTGAACGCGCGCGCGACCGCGTGCGCGGCGGCGGAATGGCGCAGCCACAGCTCGCCGTAGGCGCGGGAGTCGTTCGCGCGGACGCGTTCGACGAGATCGTCGTCAGACAGCTCGGGCATCGGTCTTCGGGTCTTCGGGCTTTGTGAGAAGTCTCTCATCTTCGGGTCTCAGACTAGGGCCTCGCCGAGCGATGGGTGGAGGTCCCACGCATTCTGTGCGGAATCGCCGATGGACTCGAAGTTGCGCAGATGCCGCACGAGATCGGCGAACCCATCGTCGGTGAACGCGCGGCAGTCCAGGACGCAGGGCCCGGCTCCCAAGACCGTCACCACCACGCAGCGCCGCAGGCGTCGGCCTGTTCTGGCATCGCTCGGGCGCGGCACGCAGAATCCCACGAGCCCGCGCCGCCAGATCGCCGTGTCCTGCCCAAAGTAGACGTGCACGAGCGGCCCGCGGATCACGATCCGATCGGGCGCGATCCGCTCCGTGGAGCCCGTCGTCGGCCCCGGCAGCCAGCGCCGCCATGCGCGACGGGTCGGAACGGTGAACTCGGTGTGCGCGGGGTGCATGTCTGAGAGATGCGGAAGTCGCCCGATCGTGACGCGGTTGCGCGGAATTCTTCAGCCGACACGCGCCGCGCCGGATGCGGGCGCCGGTGTGGACTTCGGCGCGGGTGCGAGTTTGGGAGTCGGCTTCCATGATGCGTCGGGGTGTCTATGCCCGGTGCGGCGATGTTCGTCAAGGGCCCCCGGTACGGGTCAGCCGCCACCCAGACTGAAGACATGGTCGGAATCGCTGTTCTCTTGGTCATCATCGGAATCGTTCTGCTGCTGCTGGGCGTGTTCGTGGAAGCGGTGAAGTTCCTGCTCTGGATCGGGCTGGTCATCCTCATCATCGGGATCATCGCCGCCCTCATGCGCTTCATCCGACGACAGGCATAGCTCGCCGGGATGGGTCACACCGCGGGGCAGAGCGCGATGCCGTCTGTGCGGTCGCCCGCGCGTGGTGTGCCGTTCAGCGCTGCGACGACACGCACCGCGCGGTCCCAGAACCGCGCGTAGTGCAGCGGATCGGCATTGACCTGCGTCTCGTGCGCGACCTGGGTGGGATCGAGCGCGGCCCGATCCGGCACCCGCTCCGCCATCGCCCGGAAGAAGATGGTCGCCGCCGTGTACGGATCGAGGCGCTCGTCACGTGTACCCCACGAATCCTGCTGCTGGAACAGTCCGATCGAGGTCGTAGGTGATCCGTCGGGATTGGTGACGCCGCTCGTCTCCCAGTCGCCGTAGTCGAGGTTCCGCAGCGAAGATTCGCCCATCGCCGTCATGATCGCGATGGTCTGATCGCGCTCGTCGAAGCCGAGGTCGCGCCCCGCAGCGAGGATCGTGCACGCGTTCGCGAGCTGGCCCGAACCGTAGCCCGCGATGCCCGGCTCCGCGATGGATGGCGGCCTGGGCGCGTCCTCGACGCCGACGTCGATCCGGTCGTCGGCATCGAAGGCGCTGATCGCCGCGCTGCCGGCGACGATCAGCGCCACGACCAGGACGAGGGGGGCTGCGACGAGAAGGACGACGGCCGCGATGAGCCCGCCGCGCATCCCCCTGCGCCGACCGGAGCGGGCGCGCCGATGACGCGGGCGTCGCCGGGCGGGCGGGCGGCGGCGGGCGGCCGGGGGACGTCGGGACATCGCGGTCAGGGTAGAGGGCGCACCTGGAGTTTCCCCGGGCTCAGCCGAGGGCCGCCGCCACGTCATCCCACCACTGCGACGCCCGCGAGCGGTGCGCGTCAGACCGCTCAGCCGCAGCGTCCCGCAGGGACGCGACGCCGGAGGCCAGCGCGGGAAGCAGAGCGGATGCGGCCGCCGCGTCGTCGATGTCGATCACGCCGTCCTGTCCCCACGGCTCGAGCGCACCGGTCAGCTTGATGCGGGTGTACTCGTCTGCCGCGAGGGCGAGCACGGGCACCCCGGACGGTGCCGCGAACACCACGGGGTGATAGCGGGAGCTGATGAGCAGGCGCGCGGAGCGGGCGAGGGCGACGGCGTGCGCCGTGTCCGCGGTCGTCTCCAGCCTGCTGGGGGTCTGCAGACGGGCGCGGACGCGTTCGTGCACCACGACGTCTCCCCGCACGTCGCCGTCGGCGAGGGGGCCGAAGTGCGCGTGGAACACGATGGGAGCGCCGGTGATCGCGGCGGCGGTGTCGATCATGCGTGCGAGGGCCGCGTCGACCGCATCCAACGGGCGGTGCGCATACCAGCCCGAGAGGCTCACGAGCAGCGGGCCGGATGCGGGGGCGACGGCTGGGGCGTCGAGGAAGGACGCGTCGTCGACCTGCCGGCGGGGATCGAGCCCCCACGAGCGCACGAGCGCGTCTGTGGCGCCCTCGCGCACGCCGACGAGCGCGGCGGCCGCGAGCGCTGCGCGCAGCCGGGCCTCGTCGTCGGCGGTCAGGTCGGGCCCGAAGGTCTGGCCGCTGAAGATGACCGGCAGCCCGCGCGCGGCCGCCATCCGGGTGAGCGTCGTGCGCTCGTAGATGTGCACCGGCCACCGTGAGGCCAGGTTGCCACCGCCGGTGTGCAGCACCCCGGTGACCGCATCGAGTGCGTCGAGGACGCCCCGGGCCGGGTCGTCGGCGGCGAGGAGGGCGCGGCCTGTCGCCGCATCCGCCAACTGCTCGGCTCGGCGGGCCGCGGCGTCGCGGTCGAGCCCCACGAAGCCCAGTCGGTCGACGGCGTCGATGCCGTACCGCTCGCGGGTCTCGGCGGGGGCGGAGGAGACGCCGATCGTGTCGATGCCGCGACGGCGGAGCTCGACGACGGCGGCGTCGAACATCGCCTCGTCGCCGACATGGAACAGATCGTCGACGACGCCGACATCGCCGATGGCAAGAACGCTCACGCGGGCTCCGGGATCGTAGCGGGGGAAGGGGTGCGACTCAACGCTAGCCTGCCGTACAGACGTGTTCTCTACGATCGATTCGCTCGTGGCCGTGCGGCGACGGTGAAGGGAAGTGGGACGTGGGGATTCAGACGTCCATGGATGCGGTGCAGAGCGCTCCGACCATCGTCGATGCGCTGCGCCGCGCCGACGAACTGGCGTTCGAGGCGGGCCGGGAGCCGGGTGTGCGGTCGCTGCGCCATCTGGCCGCTGCGCTCGCGAGCGAGGACGACGTGCGCGCCCTCGCGGCGGTGCACGCGCTGGGAGCCATGACCGACGAGGAAGCCGGACGGATGCTGGCGGCGCTGCTGTCGGATCGTCGCGCGTACGTGCGCGAGCATGCCGCCTGGGCCCTGTCGCAGGGGCTGCCGCGGCTCGACGCGGTCGGGCGTCTCATCGCGATGGTCGCCGCCGGCGGATTCTCCGCCATGCTCGCCCAGCGCACCCTCGAGGGCTGGTCCGTCCCCTCCGGCGAGGTGCTCGCCGTCGCCCTCGAGGCGGCGCTCGTGTCCGCCGACACCCCCGCCGCCCGGGCGCGCCTCGTTGAGACCCTCGGGCTCGTCCGTGCGCCGCTGGCGACGAGACCGCTCATCGCGATCGCCCGTGACGAGTCGGAGGACGACGCGGTGCGCGAAGCCGCCATCGCCGCGCTCGGCCAGCGGCCCGGGCACCCCGCCGTCGAGAGCACGCTCGACGAGCTCATGGCGACCACGGGCCGGCTGGCGTCCGTGGCGCGGCTGGCGCTGCTGGATCTCGTCCCGCCGCGGCCGGATGCGGCCGACGCGCCCCGCACGATCGCGCAACTGTTCCTGCACGCCGACATGGACGCGCAGCTGGCCACGGCCGGCGCCGGCGACAACGGCGGCATCGCGACCCTTCTCGTGCGGCTCGGCGACGCCCTGGTCGCCGACGGCTCCGGGCTGGTGGAGCGCGTGATCACCCTCGGTCGTGGCAGCATCGACCAGGCCGCGAGCGACCTTCTCGACGTCGCGGGCACCCGTGGCGGGCACCGCTTCGGACGTGTGCCCATGGCGTCCTCGCCGGTCCCCTCCGCCGCGGCGTGGGGGCTGCGCGTGCAGGCGCGTCGCGGCATCCGCCGGGTGCTGCGCGCCGCGGGTCGCGTGGACGTGCTGCACCTGCGCATGGCGGATGTGGGAAGTCTCGCGGCGGCCGACGTCGCCCGCGAGCTCGGCATCCCCACCGTGTTCACGCTGGCGCCCGACCCGCATTCCGTGATCACCTCGCTCGAGGAGTCGGGTCAGCTCACGCGCGAGGGGTTCGGTGAGGCCGACCTGCGCGAGCACTACTGGTTCCGCGCCCGACTCGTGCAGTCGCTGGCGGCGGGCGCCGAGCACACGGTGCTCTTTCCCCGGCCCACGCTCGCCGACGACATGAAGCGGCTGGTCGGCGTGGACATCACCACGCACGCCGAGCGGCACACGGTCGTGGCCGAGGGCGTCGACCTCGCCGTCGTCGACGACGCCGTCTCCCGGCTCGCCGCCTACGGCGCCGAGGGGGACGCGCCGGAGGGCCTCGCCGAACTCGAGCGGATGCTGGGAGAGCTGCCGGAGGAGCGCCGTGGCCTACCGCTGCTGGTCAGCGTGGGGCGTCTGCACCGGGTGAAGGGCATGGCGTCGCTCGTCGAGGCGTGGCACACCTCTGCGCTCGCCGCGCGCACGAACCTGCTGATCATCGGGGGCGACCTCGCGCATCCGTCGGTGGACGAGCGGGAGCAGCTCGAGCGCATCGACGCCGTCGTCCCGGCCGCCGAACGCGCAGCGCGCGGCCTGCTGCTTCCCGGACACCGCCCGAACGGCGTCACGGCGCTGTGGCTGGCTGCCGCCCGTCTCGGTCTGCCCGGCCTCGCCGCACCCGCCGGGGTGTACGTGTGCGCGAGCATCAAGGAGGAGTTCGGCATCGCCCTGCTGGAGGCGATGGCGACGGGTCTCGTGGTCGTGGCGCCGGACGCCGGTGGCCCCGCCACGTACGTCGAGCCCGGTCGTACCGGCTTCCTCGCGCCGACCTGGGATCGCGAGCGCTTCGTCGCCGCGATCACCGATGCGCTCGCGCACGCGAAGGTGGAGCCGGACGCGGTCGCCGAGCGCTCTCACGCGATGGTCGCCGAGCGGTTCACGATCCAGGCGATGGCGGCGACGCTCGCCCCGCTGTACCAGGCCGTCGCCTCGCAGGATGCGGACCTCGCCCGTCTGGCGGTGCTGCCGTCGTGAGGCTGCTCGTCATCAGTCCGGACTACGCCTCGCATCTGCTGCCGCTCGCGACCCTCGCGACCGCCTGGCAGGATCGCGGGTACGAGGTCACCGTGGCGACGGGGCGCGCAACGGCGCCCATCGTCGCGGATGCCGGCTTCGCGCACGTCGAGCTGTCGCTCGGACGGGGCGCGAACGCGGGAGTCATGCGCACCGCGCAGCAACAGGCGGACGAGGCCTCCTCGCTCGAGGGGTTCTTCTCCGCGACGCGGCGGGGCATGGTCGAGACCCTCACCTACCAGGCGCGGGAACGGCTCACGGATCTGATGTGGGACCCGGTCGGCCGCGGTCGGCAGACGCTCGAGATCATCGACCGTGTGCGGCCCGACCGCATCCTCGTCGACCACCTCGCCTTCAGCGCGCGGATGGCGATGCAGGCCGCCGGCGTCGCGTACGGGGACGTCGTGCTGGGCCACCCGACGGCGCTGCCGGTGCCGGGGGAGCTCTACGGCGTGCCGCCGTTCTGGCCTCGCGCGTTCGACCCGGATCCCGAGAGCCTGGCCGCCTTGCACGTTCTGGCGGCGGAGGTGTCGGAGCGCTTCACCGCGCAGTGGAACGACGCCGCATCCGAGATCGATCCCGCGGCTCCCGCCGTGGCCGACGCGTTCGCGTCGCACGGCGCCACCGTGCTCTACAACTATCCCGAGCAGCTCGCCGACGGCGACGGTCGGGCCATGGCTCCCGGGGCGTTCCTCGGCTCGACGCTGCGCGAGGAGGCGGTCGACCCGTCGATCTCTCGCTGGATCGATGAGGGCGAGCCGTACGTGTACGTGAGCTTCGGCAGCTTCCTCTCCGTGCGCGACGACGTGCTGGCGCGGGTGGTCGAGGCCCTGCGTTCTCTCGGCGTGCGCGCCGCGATCGCGACGGGTGCCGCCGACACCTCGGCGTGGGGCGACATCCCCGCCGGCTGGCTCGTGCGCGAGTACCTGCCGCAGGTGCGCCTGCTCGGCTCGGCGGCGGCCGCGATCACCCACGGCGGCAACAACTCCGTGACCGAGGCGTGCGCGCAGGGCGTGCCGCTGGTGGTGCTTCCGTTCTCGACGGATCAGTTCGCGGGCGCTGCGGCGCTGGAGCGCACGGGTGTGGGCATCGCGTGCGATCCCAACCGCGTGACCGCGTCGGAGCTCGCGGATGCCGTCGCCCGGCAGCTGCGACCGGATGCGGCGGATCCGGCGCTGCGCGATCGGATGCGGCGCGACGGCCGCGAACGCCCCGGACCGCTCCGGGCCTTCGACGCGCTGGCCTGACCCCGCTGGCGCCGGCCGGTGGCGCGAGCGAGCATTCTTTCGCCCAGTGAGCATCCGATGGAGTGCTCGCTCGGCGAAAGAATGCTCGCTCGGCGAGGTGGCTCTGTGCAGGTCAGGATCGGCGAGGTGGCTCTGTGCAGGTCAGGAGATGCCGACGAGACGCGCGATGGCACCGGGGTCCGAGGCCGCGGCCCGGTAGAGACCCATGCGGGCCTCGTTGGCCTCGTAACCGGCGCCGACACGCTGCTCGGCCGCGTGGTGCAGCGCGTAGACGCGTCCCGCATGGCGGCGCGGCGGTTCGCCGAGCACGGCCTGGTGGGTGAGGTACCAGGCGGCGTCCTCGAAGCCCCATCCGCGGAACGCCTCGTCCTGGCCGCCGTGCGCGAACCACGTCTGCGGGGTCGCGACGTAGACACCGGAGCACGCACCCTCGACGTACTGCTCGACCGTGCAGTCGACGAGCGGTGTGCCGGCTGTGTACTCGGCCGAGCCGCTCGCGCCGAGCCAGCGGTACTCGTCGTACGGCAGGTGCACGCGTCCGCTGGTGCGGGCGGCGGCGATCGCGGCGCGCAGCGGCTCCGCTTCGGGGAGGGTGTCGGCGTCGCCGATCACGACGACCGCATCCGGATGCGCGGTGCGCATTGCGAGGTTGCGGCAGGCGGCGAGGACGAAGACGTCGTCGTCGGTGTCGATCGTGCGCACCGACGCCTCGGGCAGATGGGTCTCGTACCAGCGGCGGACGAGCGCGAACGGTGCGCGGCGGGTCGGCGCGTCCCGCCAGGGGATCACGACCTCGACGGGGGGAACGAGAGCTGTTGACATCGCGCTCAGCATAAGTCCGTTCGGGGGCCCCGATGACCCCTTGCGCGCGCCGGCTTCCCGCTCGCCGGGTCACCGGCCCGGCGGCCGGCCGCGTCGCGGGCCGCGGGCATGGAACGGCCGGGTCGCAGGCGTGGGGCGCTGGGCCGCATCCGTGGGTCGGAGAATCGTGCGGATGTCGGAGGATGCGGGCCGAAACTTCCGACGCGAGGCGTTGTCTCCGACCGCACGAGTCGCACCGCCCGGCCCCGCGGGGACGGCGCCTCAGTCGCAGATGACCGTGACGCCGGCGGCGGCGAGGGCCGCGGCGAGGTCGTCTGGCGGGGGAGCGTCGGTGATGAGGTAGTCGGCGCCCTCGAGGGCCGTTACCTGTGCGAACAGGCGGCGCCCGAGCTTGGTGGAGTCGGCGAGGATCGCCGTGCGGTCGGCGCGCTGGATCATCTCGGCCATCATCGTCGAATCGCCGAGGTTGGATGCGGAATATCCGGATGCGTCCACGGCGCCCACCGCGACGAAGGCGATGTCCGCGCGGATGTCCACATCCGGTCCGGCCGAGGTCATCGCGAGGCTCACCGGTCCGGTCGTCGCCTGGGTGATGGTGCGCACGGCCCCGCCGAAGACGTAGAGGTCGCGGAACACGCTCGGCGGGATCTCCGCGGGGATCCGGAGGTTGTTCGTGGCGATCGTGAGGTCACGGTGGTTGCGCAGCGCCCGGACGAGGGCGAGCACCGTCGTGCCGCCGTTGATCATGAGCACCGCGCCGTCGTCGACGAGCTCGGCGGCGAGCTTGCCGAGCTTCTCCTTCTCCGGCACCTGCATCCGCAGGCGCACATCCAACCCGCGATCGCGGCCCGGCCCCTCCGACGCACTCATCGCGCCGCCGTGCGTGCGCACGAGCGCGCCCTGACGATCGAGCTCGTCCAGGTCGCGGCGGATGGTGTCGATCGAGACGCCGAAGTGCGCGGAGAGGTCGGCGACGGTGACCTGTCCGACCTCCTCCACGTAAGCGGCGAGATCCGCCTTGCGTCCGGCGGGCAGTCGGCGGGAGGTGCTTTTGCGCTGCGCGTCCATGGCCTCATATCTAGCACAGGACAGCACAAAACAGCGGAGTCAACCGCACGCAGCCGCAAACTTCTGGACCGAGAGTCCAGCCGTGCCGGGCGGAGAAGTCCCGTGATTCAGGGGGTCTCGTGACCAATCCGTGTCTTGACGGGATGCAGGCATCGCTGCATAATCTTGCTTAAACAGGCATGAAGCTGCAGAAATGAGCGGAATGCCGCACCATCTCGAAGAGGAGAGACATGTCCGCATTCCGGCGAGGACGCCGTACCGCAATCATGCTCATGGGTGTCGCGACAGCGACGACCACGCTTCTGGCTCTGACGGGCTGCTCGTCGGGCGGCAGCGGTTCGGGCGACAGCGGTGGCGACGTCACGATCGAATTCGCGCAGTGGTGGGAGCCCGAACTCCCCGACGGCGAGTTCCGCGCCCTCATGGACGAGTTCGAACAGGCCAACCCCGGCATCAAGGTCGACCTCGTGAGCGGCCCGTACGCATCGACGAAGGAACAGCTCTTCGCCGGCGCGGCATCCGGCACGATGCCCGACGTCGTCGGTCTCGACGGGGCGTGGGTCAACGACTTCGCATCCAAGGGCGTCATCACCGACCTGGGTCCGCTGCTGAAGGACGCCGGCTTCGACGAGAGCGAGCTGGCCGCCCAGATCAAGGTCGACGACAAGACCTACATGATCCCCGTCGTCAACTTCGTCTACCCGATGTTCACGAACGACGCCCTGCTCTCGCAGGCGGGTGTCAGCGCACCGCCCTCCACCCGCACCGAGTTCGAGGATGCGGCCAAGAAGATCACCGCTCTCGGCGGCGACGTGCACGGCTGGGTGCTGCCGCTCTCGCTCGAGGCGCCGAACGGCGTGCAGAACGACGTCATGTCGTGGGTCTGGGCCTCGGGTGGCACGATGCTCGACGGCGGCCAGCCCGACCTCACCAACGACGACGTCACGAGCGCCGTCGAGTACATCGGTGACCTGTGGGACGAGGGCGTGATCGCCCCCGGCAGCTTCACCATGAAGGAGCAGGACAAGGTCGAGGAGTTCACCAACGGCCGGGTCGGCATGATGATCGACTCGCTCGCGCACATCAACCTCATCCGCGAGAACAACCCCGACCTGACCTTCTCGATCTCGGCGATCCCCGCCAAGGACGGTTTCACGGGTGAGCGCGGCATCCCCTACGCCTCGTGGGGCATCGGCGTGGCCGAGAACTCGCAGCACAAGGATGCGGCGGCCAAGCTCGTGGCGTTCCTGATGAGCAAGGACACCAACTCGAAGCTGTCGACGATGGCCAAGGCGTTCCCCGGCAACACCGGCTCGGAGCCCGACTTCGTGAACGACGACGAGCTGTTCAAGACCGCGTTCGAGATCTACAAGGCGGGCTACCCGGCGAACGAGTTCACCGGCCTCCCCGTGGCCGAGGACCTCATGCGTCAGCTCGGCGAGCAGCTGCAGTCCGCCCTCGACGGACAGCAGTCCATCCCCGACGCGCTGAAGAAGGCGCAGGAGAGCTGGACGGCGGAGTTCTGATCCCTTTCCGCCACCGGGTGCCGCACCGCGCGGTGCGGCACCCGGATACGTCAGGAGTTGACCGAGCATGACACTCAGAACGCTGACCGCGCCGGACACGGAGACACTCGTCACCGGCCGTCCGCCCGGCAAGAAGCGTCGCCAGCTGCGGCGCACGACGGAGTCGTACGGCTTCCTCGCCCCCACCCTCATCCTGCTGTTCATCCTGATGGTCGTACCGATCGTCATGGTCGTCGGCTACTCGTTGCAGGACAGCGCGATCCTCGGACCCCCGCCGGAGTTCGTCGGCATCCAGAACTATCTGACGGTCCTCGGCGACCCGGGCTTCTGGAAGGCGACGGGCAACACGATCTTCTTCAGCGTCGTCAGCGTCGCCGCCCACCTCGTGCTCGGTCTCGGCTTCGCGATGATGCTCAACAGCCGCCTGCTCGGCGGCGTCACCCGCACGATCTTCCGCGCCCTCTACGTTCTGCCGTGGCTGTTCACCGCCGCCGTCATCGCGGTGCTGTGGCGGATGCTGCTCGCCCCCAACGGCGTCATCAACTTCCTGCTCAACACGAACATCGAGTGGCTCGCCTCGCCGCAGCTGGCGCTGGGCACCGTCACCTTCATCAACATCTGGGCGGGCTACCCGTTCTTCATGGTCAGCCTCCTCGCGGGGCTGCAGGGCATCCCGCAGGATCTCTACGAGGCGGCCACCGTCGACGGCGCGACCGCCTGGCAGCGCTTCTGGAACGTCACGGTGCCGCAGCTGCGCCCGATCATCATCAGCCTGGTGCTGCTGGATCTGATCTGGACCTCGCAGCAGTTCGCGCTCATCTGGATGACCACCGGCGGCGGTCCGATCGATGTGACCGAGATGCTCAGCACGTTCACCTACAAGCTCGCCTTCGCCAAGTACGACTTCTCGCTGGCGTCCACATCCGCCGTCCTCGTGCTGCTCATGTCGATGGTGCTGGCCGTGTTCTACGTGCGCCACCAGAAGGCGAGGGACTGACATGTCGATGACCACTGCTTCGCGCACCCGTCTCGCGCGCACGCTGCTGCTCGTGGGCCTCGTGGCGGGCGCCGTCTTCGCCGCCGGTCCCGTGCTGTGGATGCTCTCGAGCTCGTTCAAGCCCAACACCCAGATCTTCGAGAGCCCGCCGCGGCTGGTGACGGATGCGTTCTCGTTCGACGCGTACGTGAAGATCTTCACGAACGCGGAGACGATGCGGTTCTTCCTGAACAGCTACATCGTCGCCGGAGCCGTCACGATCCTGACGCTACTGGTCGCGATCCAGGCCGCGTACGCGTTCAGCCGCTTCGACTTCCGCGGCAAGCGGGTGCTGAACGTCGTGATCGTCAGCGTCCAGGCGGTGCCGCCGATCACGCTGCTGATCCCGTACTTCGGTCTGATGGTCGCCCTGGGCCTCTACAACACCTACCCGGGCCTCATCTTCACCTACATGGTGTTCACGCTGCCCTACGCGATCATCATGATGACCGGGTACTTCAACACCCTGCCGCGCGAGCTCGACGAGGCCGTGCGCGTCGACGGGGCGGGCTCGTTCACCGCGCTCTGGCGGGTGCTGGTGCCGATCTCGGTGCCGGGCATCGTCTCGGTCGGCATCTACACGTTCATGATCGCGTGGAACGAGTACCTGTTCGCGCTGACCCTGACCCGCACCACCGACATGCGCACGGTGCCGATCGGCATCCAGTTGCTCATGGGCCAGCACTCGTACGAGTGGAACCAGATCATGGCGATGAGCATCCTCGGCTCGATCCCCGTGCTGATCCTCTTCCTCGTGCTGCAGCGCTTCTTCATCAGCGGCCTGACCGCCGGCTCGGTCAAGAGCTGACCCGCGCCCTTCCCGTTTGTCCCGACGTCCCGTCACCCATCCCACTCAAGGAGAATCCATCGTGCTGTACACCGGTAAGTCCATCCTCGACGTCGCCAACGAGCACAACTTCGCCATCCCCGCGTTCAACATCAGCGACTGGGCGATGTTCAACGGCGTCATGGACATCAGCGAGGAGAAGCAGGCCCCGGTGATCATCGCGATCCACCCGGATGAGGTCTCGCACATCACCACCGACCTGATCGCCGCCATGCACTCCCGCGCCCACCGCTCCTCGGTTCCCGTCGCGATCCACTGGGATCACGGCGGCAGCTACGAGCAGATGATCGTCGCCATCCAGTCCGGGTTCACCTCGGTCATGATCGACGCCTCGCTCCTGCCGTTCGAGGAGAACGTGGCACTGACGCGCAAGGTCGTCGAGGCCGCTCACGCCGTCGGCATCCAGGTGGAGGGCGAGCTCGGCACGATCGGCGCGAACGACAGCTACGGCGAGTCGGGCGCGGCGGAGATCATCTACACGAACGTGGCGGACGCGGTGCGCTTCGTCGAGGAGACGGGCGTCGACAGCCTCGCGATCGCGATCGGCACCTCCCACGGTCTGTATCCGGCCGACAAGAACCCCGAACTGCGCCACGACCTGCTCGAGGAGATCAAGGCGGCCGTCGGCATCCCGCTCGTGCTGCACGGCGGATCGGCGAACCCCGACTCCGAGCTGCGTCGCGCGGTGGAGCTCGGCGTGAACAAGATCAACATCTCCAGCGACATCAAGGTCTCGTACCACAACAAGATGCGCGAGATCCTCGGTACCGACGAGCGGCTGCGTGAGCCGAACGCCATCCAGCCGGGCGCGATCGCGGCGCTGAAGGTCACCGCGGCAGAGAAGATCGACCTGTTCGGAGCGGCCGGCAAGGCCGCGCTGTACTGACCGGCAGGTCACGGGATTCACAAGGGAGGCGCCGTGGTGGGAAAGCTCGTCCTGGGGCTCGGCGGCACCGTCGACTACGAAGTTCGATGGGATGCGGCCGTGCTCGAGCAGCTGGCGCGCGCGTACGGCGTGCGCCGGGGCGAGCTGACCACCGCGGCGCCGATCGACGACGAGCGCGCGCTCGTCGTGACGGTGCTCGGCTTCCTTGCCGGCGGCGGCGGCGGGGAGCGGTTCGTGGCCGCATCCGACATCGTGACGCGCTTCGCCGAACGCTTCGAGACGCGCGTCACGCTGGGCGGTACGGGCGTGCGGGCGGGGCTCGCGCTCGCCCGGCTGGGCATCCCCAGCGTGCAGCACCTCGTGAGCATCGACGACAACGTGCGGCGTCTGCTGCCGCCCGAGCTCGCCTACATCTGCTCGGCGACCCGCGACACCCTCGACCCGCACCTCATCGTGCAGTACCCGGCGGGCGCGCGCATCGCCCTCCTCGACGGCGAGGTGATCGCGCCGGCGCCGAACCGGATCATCTTCGCGAACGACGCGCCCAACCGCGAGATGGCGCTGGCGCCCGAGCTTGCCGACGCGCTCGCCGATGCCGACGCCTTCCTGGTCTCCGGGTTCAACACCATGCAGGACGAGGCGCTTCTGTCCTCACGGCTCGACGACCTGCGGGCGGCGATGACGCGCCTGCCCGCCGATGCGCTCGTCTACTACGAGGATGCGGGCTTCTACCGCAGGGAGTTCTCCGACATCGTCCGTGCGCGCCTCGGCGACGTCATCGACGTGCACGGCATGAACGAGGACGAACTGCAGGAGTACGTCGGACGCCCGGTGTCGCTGACCGATGCCGCGGATGTGGCCGCCGCGCTCGCCGCGGCCCGGGGGTTGATCGGCGCCCCCGCGCTCGTCGTGCACACGCGGTACTGGGCGATCGCGACGGGACCGGAGGCAGGCCGACACCGCGGCGCACTCGAGAACGCCGTGCGGCTCGCGGCCACCCGCTACCGCCTCGGCGACGCGGCCACCGCGGAGGACATGGCGGCCACGGCCGGGTTCGGCCGGCATCCGGACGGGGAACGGGTGGTGGCCGAGGTGCAGCGCCTGGTCCCCGGTGCGGTGGGCGTCGCCGCGTACCGCGTCGACGTCGCCCACCCCACCACGATCGGCCTCGGCGACACGTTCGTCGGCGGGTTCCTGGCATGAACATCGGCGGGTTCCGGGCATGAGCATGATCGTGCGGCTGCCGTCGAACCGGCCCGCTCGGCGCTTCTACCGCGGTGGGCGGCAGATCACCGACTTCCGTCACGAGGCGCCCGCAGCGAGCCACGAGCCGGAGGACTGGGTCGCCTCGTGCACGACCGTGTTCGGCGAACGCGAGGTCGGGCTGAGCCGGCTGCCCGGCGGCGCGCTGCTGCGCGAGGAGATCGCCGCCGATCCCGTGCGCTGGCTCGGCGAGGCGCACGTCGCCCGATGGGGTGCCGACCCGCAGCTGCTCGTGAAACTGCTGGATGCCGGGCAGCGGCTGCCGGTGCACGCCCACCCCGACGACGCGTTCGCCGCCGAACAGCTGGGCCACGCGCACGGCAAGGCCGAGGGCTGGTACATCCTCCGCGGCGGTTGGGTGCACGTGGGGCTGCGCCGTCCCGTCGCGGCCAGCGAGCTGCGCGACCTCGTCGAGAATCAGGACACGGTGGCTCTGCTCGATCTCCTGCACACCGTGCCGGTGCAGTCGGGCGACGTGGTGTGGATCCCGCCCGGCGAGCTCCACGCGATCGGTGAGGGGGTGCTGCTGCTGGAGCTGCAGCAGCCCGAGGACCTCTCGATCCTGCTCGAGTGGCGCGGCTTCGAGCTCGACGGCGCCCGGGATGGGCATCTCGGCCTCGGTTTCGCCCGAGCGCTCGACGCCGTGAACCTGAACCGCCGGGCGCCCGCCGAACTCACGCGGCTCGTTCAGCACGCGCCCTTCGCGGCGCGTCCCGAATCGGTGTTCCCGTCCGAGGCCGACCCGTTCCTGCGGCTCGAGCGGCATCGCGTGACGGATGCGGTGCGTCTCGCCGCGGGCTTCGCGGTGCTCGTGGTGACCCGCGGCGCGCTCGAGATCGCCGGCGGGTCCGCGCCGGCGGGGAGCGTGTTCCTCGTTCCGGCCGCGGAGGGCCAGGTTGTGGTGAGAGGGGACGGCGAGGTGCTCGTCGCCCGCCCACCCGCGCCCTGACCGGGCGTGCCGACCCGTCTGTCCGTGCGTCCATCCGCATCCGCCGGTCGGAGAATCGCGCGGATGTCGGAGGATCGGGGCCGAAACCTCCGACTTCTGGCCTCATCTCCGACGTTCGCGAGCGGATGCGGGTGCCGCCGCATCCGTCCCTCGGGAACGGAAGCCATGCGGGTGCCGCCCGCCTAGGCTCGGGGCATGACGGATGCGCTGCTCGCCCACCTCGCTGCCACCTCGACCGTGACCGTCGTCACGACCCGCCGCGACGGGAGCGCGGTGGCCACGCCGATCTGGGCCGTCGTCGTCGGTGACGCCGCCTACGTCCGCGCCGCGTACGGGGACAGGACGGCGTGGTTCCGCCGCGCCGAGTCGGGGCGTCCGGCGGCGTTCACCCTCGCCGACGGCGCGCGTGCCGAGCAGGATCCGGTGGCGGCGCTCGACGACCCGCGGGTCGCGGTGACGTTCGCGCGCGTGGCCGCCGACGACCCGGTGCAGGATGCGGTCTCCGCCGCCTACGAGGCGAAGTACGCGGCCGACTTCCCCGAGCATGTGCCGCCCGTGGTCAGCGCCGAGTCGCTCCGGCACACGCTCGTCGTCCGCCCCGCCTGAGCGAGCTGGCGGGAGCCCGTCGGATGCGGGAGCCCGCCGGGGCGCGCGTCAGCGACGGTAACGGGCGGCGGGGTGCCAGTCGGGAAGGCGCGGGCCGTCGGCATCCGTGAGCATCTCGCGGAGCGTTCCGGTGCGGGGCGTCTCGGGCAGCAGGCCCCGGCGGCGCAGTTCCGGCATGAGCTGATCGGTGAACTCCGTGTAGCCCTCGATGCCGCCGTACCAGTTCTCGACGAGGAAGCCGTCGACGTCGGTCTCGGCCACGAACGCCTCGACCTGGTCGGCGACGGAGGTGACGGTGCCGGTGAACTTCATGCCGCCGAACGTGGCGGGCAGCGAGTCGAGGATCTCGCCGATCGTCGGGCTCGTGCCGTCGGGATTGCGCCACATGGCGAGCATCGTGTGCCCGACCTCGGTCGAGACGTCGTCGAGCGTCGCCTCGGGGTCGAGCTGGGCGAGGTCCACGCCCGACCACCCGAGGAACAGCGCGGCCGTGGCCTCGCGGGTGGCGGTCGTGTTGAGCTCGGCGCGCAGGCGCTCGGCCTCTTCCTCGGTGTCGGCGATGATGAACGACGCCCCGTTGACGACCTTGATGGAGGATGCGGGCCGGCCCGCATCCACGGCCTTCTGACGCAGGCGCGCGATGCCCGCCGCGAGGCGCGCGGCATTGCGGTCCTGCGTGAACACGCACTCCGCGTACTGCGCGGCGAACGTCGTGCCCGCCTCGGAGGTGCCCGCCTGGAACAGTGTGGGCGTGCGCTGCGGCGATGGGGTCGCGGGGAAGTAACCGTCGAAGGTGAAGTACGTGCCGTCGCGACGGATGCGGTGCACCTTGGTCGGGTCGGCGAACACCTTGTTCTTCTTGTCGGCGCGGACGGCGTCGTCCTCCCAGGCACCCTCCCAGAGCTCCAGGTCGAGGTCGACGAACTCGGTCGCTGCGGCGTAGCGCTCGTCGTGCGGGGTGACCTGCGTGCGGCCGAGCAGACGCACGAGCGCCTGCTGGTTGTCGCTCGTGACGATGTTCCAGCCGATGCGCCCTCCCGTCAGGTGGTCGAGCGTCGTGAACGTGCGCGCGTTCAGCAGGGGCTGCTGCGCGGTGGTGGATGCGGTCGCCACGAACCCGATGCGCGGCGTCGCCGCGGCCAGCGCCGACATGATGGTGAGCGGGTCGTGCACGGGGAACTGCACGGCCTCGCGGATGACGGCCTCCGGCACCTCGCCGGCGTCGTTCATGGGGTAGCCGATGGCCTCGGCCATGAAAAAGAAGTCGAAGCCCGCCGCATCCAGCTTCTTGACCATGTCGGTCCAGAACTCGAGCGTGGCGAAGGCGGCGGTGTCGCCGCGCTCGTGGTGCCAGCTGTTGCCGATGAAGTTGGGGGTGAACTCCTCGAACGCGCCGAGGACGAGCTGTTTGGTGGGCATGCGGCCACGCTAGGAATCGCGTGTTTCGCGGGTGTGACCGCTGCTCGCCGTCGATGTAACGATTCGTGTGAGTTATCGCTGCGTGCTTGTCGCGGGCTCCGTGCCGGTTTCCGAGCCGCTGCCGTGGCGATGCGTCGCGCCCGCGGCGGTGATGAGCAGGAGCTCGGTCATGCCGCGCTGCGCGGCGGGCACCACCCAGGAGTGCTCGCCGCGCGCGTCGACCCAGAGGGTGTCGCCGGGGTGCAGCTCGACGTCGTCGTGGTCGGCGTAGCGGTAGATCAGGGAGCCGGAGAGCACGTGCACGATGTCTTCGCCGTCGTGCGCGTAGGTCACGTCCTCGTAGCCGGGCGTCAGCTCGAACCGATACGCCCCGAGCTGACGCCCGCGCGCGCCGGCGATGAGCTGGGTGTAGGTCTCGCCGTCGCTGTCGCGCATCGGGATGCGGGAGCCGCCGCCGGCGCGGACGACCTCCAGGCGGATGGGCTGCTCGGGCAGCAGCGCCGCGGCGGAGACGCCGAGGGCGCCGGCGAGGCTGTAGAGCGAGGCGATGCTGGGCATCACCCGGCCGTTCTCGACGTTCGTCAGGAACGGCTGCGAGACCCCGGCGGCCGTCGCGAGCGCGCGCGTCGAGAGTTGACGGCGCGTGCGTTCCTCTCGCACGGCGCGGCCGATGGCGGCGGCGGTGGGTGAGGGCTGCTCGCTCATGCGCCCAGCCTAGGTGAGGCGGAGTGCGCGATTCGTCAGCACTATCAGATCAGCGCACGGCGTAGAGCACGACATCGTCGAGGTAGCGCCAGACCGTGCCCGATTCCCGAAAGCCCGCGCTGCGCAGAGCTGCGAGGTGGAACTCCAGCGACACGGTCGGCGGGGCGACCCGCAGTTCTTCGCCCCAGACCCGCTCCCGTGCCGCGAACGCGTCGCGGTAGCGCTCGACGGATGCGGCTGCCGCCCACCAAGCGTCCCACGTGTCCACCTTCGACTCCGCGGCGTCGCCGGTGAAGGATGCGTGCTGCATCGCGGCGTCGTCTTTGGCCGCGATCGCGCGCAGCGTGGGCTCAGCGGCCGCATCGTACGAGAGATGGTCGCCGTTGAGCACGATGCCGCCGGGGCGCACCAGTTCGGCCAGCTCGCGATACACCCGCACGAGCGTCTCGGGCTGCAGCCAGTGGAGCGCGGTCGAACTGACGACGGCGTCGAAGGGTGCTGCGGCGACGGCGGGAGCCTGTGTCCACGCCGCATCCGCCAGATCGACCGCGACCACCTCGGCGTGCGTGTCGCCCGCGAAGGTGTCCGCGGCGATCTGCAGCAGGACGGGGTCCTTGTCGGCCACGACGAGGTGACCAGCGGGTACGTCGGCGCGCACGGCGTGCGCGAGAGATCCGGGCCCTGCGGCGAGGTCCAGGATGCGTGGTGCCGACGTGTCGTCGACGACGGCCGCCACGACGCGCGCGATGGTCTGGAATCGCTCGGCGCGGTGGCGGATGTACCCGGTCTGCTGCGCGTCCCAGCGGGCGAGCAACGTGCGGGCCTCGGTCAGTTCGGCGGAGGTTGCGGAGACGGTGGCGAGAGTCATGCGGGTTTCTTTCCGTGGAGGGGGTGTGCTGTGGGGGAGTGTCGGCGGAACGCGAGGGCGGTGTCGCCCTCGCCGGTCGGGAGCTCGAGGGTGCGGACGCGATAGAGCGGATCGATGACCGCGGCGGTGAGCACGTCTGCCGCGGAACCGGATGCCGCCACTCGCCCTTCGTCGAGTACGAGCACGTCGTCGCACACGTGCGCGGCGAGTTCGAGGTCGTGGAGGACGACGACGACCGTCTCGGCGACGCGCCGCAGGAGCGCGCCGATCTCGAGACGATGGTGGATGTCGAGGTGATTGGTCGGCTCGTCGAGCACGGCGTGTGATGCGCCGTGGGCGATTGCACGGGCCAGCCCCACGCGCTGCAGCTCGCCGCCGGATAGCTCGGCGACGCGTCGTCGTGCGTGCGGAAGAAGTCCGACCGCGTCGAGGGCGTTCACCACCCGGCGGTCCGTCTCGGCCGCACCGCGCACACGTGCCGACAGTGCGCCGAGTGCGACCTCGTCGCTGACGCGCACCGAGGGGTCGGGGTCGACGTGCTGACCGACGAAGGCGATCCGCTCTGCGGCCCACCGGCGGGATCGGCGACGCAGCGCGGTGTCGTCCAGCGCGACGGTGCCGCTGCGCGGGATGTGGGCGCCGACCAGGCAGCGCACGAGAGTCGACTTGCCGCTGCCGTTCGGTCCGACGATGCCGGTGACCCGGCCGGTGCGAGCGGCCAGGTCGACGCCGTGCAGCACAGGGTGCCCGCCCAGCTCGACGACCAGGCCGCTCGCGGAGATCACGGCAGGTCCGCGAGGAGCTTGCTGAGCTCGGCCGGTCCGCGCGTCGAGAGCACCGACGGCGGGTCGGTGTAGGGGAACGCGAGGGCGACGACGCGGCCATCCTTCACGGCGGAGAGGCCTGAGACGCCGGGCGCGGAACGGAATGCGTCGATCGTGGCCTGCGGGTCGCCGCCGGAGTAGAGCAGCACGATGGTGTGCGGGTCGCGCGAGAGGAGGTCTTCCAGGCTCGCATCGAACACACGCTCCGGAGTGTCGGTGTAGACGTTCTGCAGCCCCGCTGCGGCGAACACGGGGGTGACCATACTGGGCCCGCCGTAGGGCGAGAGCGTCGTGCCGCCGGAGGACACGTAGATTGCGGCCGCGGTGCCCTGGTCGGCGACGTCGGTGCTGCCCAGGTCCGCCCGTGCGTCGGCGATGGCGGACGCGGCGAGCTCGGGCACGCCGAGCATGGCGCCGAATGTCGTCAGCTCGTCCCAGACGCGTTGGAAGGTCGCCGTCTGCGTGTACGCGGGCGGTGGGCTCTGGCAGTAGGCGCTGGGGCTGTAGACAGGGATACCCGCCGCGGTGAGGGCAACCCGGTCGACAGCGCTTTCCGGGGCGATGACGAGGTCCGGTTGTGCCCCCAGGATGCTCTCCTGCGAGACGATCGAGCCACCGGTGGCGTTCTTCTGCGTCGAAAGCACGGAGAGCGTGTCGATCATCGCGACCGTGGCGGGTTGGTACAGATCCGCTTGCGGGGTGGCAGTGACGGCGACGACGCGGTCGACCGCATCCAGTGCCTCGAGCGTGGCGAGCGCATCGTTGTTGACCATGACGATGCGCTTCGGTGCGTGCGTGAGTGTCACGTCGGATCCGCAGTTGTCGATCGTCAGCGGGTACTGCGCGTCCGCCGTGGGGGAAGCGGGGGCATTCGACGCCGTGGATGCGCTCGTGCACGCGGTGAGGGATGAGGCCGCCACGACGACGGCGATCAGTCCCGCGATAAGGGGAGGGTGGGCTTTCATGGGGTCCTTTCGGGTGGGGACGGGCTCAGCTGTGACTGCGTCGAAGCAGCAGAAGGAGGACGGGGGCGCCGAGGGCGCCCGTGATGACACCGACGGGGATCTCCTGCGGGGCGAAGGCGGTGCGCGCGACGGTGTCGGCTGCGACCAGAAGTGCGGCACCCATGGCTGCGGCGGCGGGGAGCGCGAAGCGGTGCCGCGCTCCCGTGAGCGCGCGGGCGGCGTGGGGGACGATGAGCCCGATGAAGCCGACGCCGCCGACACCGGAGACGACGACCCCCACCATCGCCGACGTTCCGGCCATGAAAGCGAACCGAGCGCGTTCAGGATCGAGGCCCACAGCTCGGGCCGAGTCGTCGCCAGAGGCGAGTGCGTCCAGACGCCCGGAGAGCAGGGAGAGCAGCAGAAGGCCCACGAGGGTGGCGATCGCTGCGGCGGTCAGAACCGTGGGCTGCACACTCGTGAGCGAACCCAGAAGCCAGAACAGCACGGATCGCGCCGCCTCGGGCGAGTCGGTCCAGAACAGCAGGAAACTCGTGACGGCTGTCAGCGCGTAGCCGACGGCGAGCCCTGACAGCACGAGTCGGGAGGGCCCGCGTGTTGCCGCGCTTCCCGCGATCACCAGCACCAGGACGGTCGCCAGCACAGCGCCGGCGAGGGCGGCGCCCGAAAGGGCGAGGCCGGTCGCGGCGCCCGCTACGAGGACCACGAGGGCGACGCCGGCGGATGCGCCCCCGTTGATGCCGAGCAGGTATGGATCGGCGAGCCCGTTGCGGGTGAGGGACTGCAGCACGACGCCCGCGACGGCCAGTGCTGCCCCGGCCACGACGGCCATCGCGATGCGGGGCGTCCGTGTCGTCCAGACGATCTGGTCGGCCATGGGCGGGATGTCGGCGGGCATCGCAGACCCGGTGACGTGTGCGGCGATGATGCGCACGATCACGGCGGGATCGACGGGCACCGGGCCGATGCCGAGCGCCACGATGGCGACGATCAATGCGGCGAGCCACAGCGTGCCCACGGTCGCAACGGCATGGCGGCGCGAGGTCGCCAGAGCCGCGAGGACGCGGCTGCGCGGGGGAGGCGCCGCGGTCGCGGTGGCGTCGAGCACGGAGATCCGCCTGTCTTATTGAGAACCATTATCAACTATACGGGATGCGAGACAACACTTCTGACCGCGCCGCATCCGTACACTCGACGCGTGATCGATCTCGCCGCCGACGAAGCGTTCCGGGCGCAGGAGACGCGGATGCGGATACGGCACAGGACGCAGCTGCTGTGGGCGCTGGTGGGGGTGTGCGTCGTGGCGAGCACACTCATCTGGGCCCTGTGGGCGGTGCCGGTGTCGCAGTCGGTCGCGGCGGCGCAGCCGGTGCCGCTGGGACAGACGGTGGAGCTTCCCGCGGAGGGGGTGACGGGGGTGTGGGCGTCGGGCGCCGCACCGCTGCTGGGGCTCGTCGAGTGCCGGGCCGAGACCACCGACGGGACCCCCCTGCGCACCTGGTCGGTACCGTCGCCGGGGTGGGACGACACGCTGTGGTGGATGACCCACGGCGACGGCTTCTCGCCTGTGCAGAGCATTGCGGATGCGGGCGGGGCTGCCGCATCCGTGACCTGTCGGTCGCAGATCGACGCCTACGACGGCGAGTTCCTGCTGGCCGGCGACGTGACAGGCGCGGGCGGCGGCGTGGGCCTCGGGCGGATGGGCAACATCGACTATCCCACCGGCACGCTCCTTGCGCTCGGCGCCGTGGGGCTGCCGCTGTTCGCATTCCTCATGACGATCGTGCTGCTCGTGCAGGGCCTGCACGCCCGCCGCTCGGACCGATAGCCTCGATCGGTATGAGCGCCGTCACCTATAGCTGTGTCGAGCCGGACTGCGGATGGCGGCAGGCCGTGCCGTCGCGTCGCGCGCGTTCGACGGATGCGGTGCGTGAGCGCACCGAGCACGGTGACGTCCACGGGCATGACGCGAGCTTCGCCGTGCGGGAGCGCTGGGCGTGGCTGTGGCCCCTGTTCGCCCTCAACCTCGTGTGGCTGGCTGTGAGCGTGTACGCGGCGGTGACTGGCGACTTCGCGGTGAGTGTCTTCGCGCCTCAGGTGGCGATGCTCCAGGCATGGTGGATCGCCGCGATCGAGATCGTGATCATCGCGGTCGGTACCTTCTCCTACGCGTCGACTGTGCCCGCCGGCGCGTCCTTCTGGCGTCGCGCGTTCGCGGGACTCACGATGTCCGCCTTCCTCGTGATGATCGGCAACGCCGTGGCGGCCTTCGCGCTCCTGTTGTTCATCGGCTCGTTGTTCGCGTCCTCACCGTGACGGCCGCATCCGCACCCGTCGTCGACGTGCGCCGCGTCGCATGCGGCACGGCCTACACGCGCGTGTCCTCCATCCGGGCGGAGGGGGAGCGCTCCTTCGTGCTCGTCGCGGGAATCGGCGTCGCGGCGACCTACTTCGAGCGCCTGGCTCCGCAGCTGAACGAGTTCGGTGCGGTGCACGCGCTCGACCTGCCCGGGTTCGGCGGTGTGCCGCATCCGGAATCCGCCATGTCTATCGCGCAGTACGCGGATGCGGTGGAGGCGGTGCTCGACGAGCTCGCGCTGGTGGACCCCGTGCTCGTCGGGCACTCGATGGGCACGCAGATCGTGAGCGAGGTCGCGCGGCGGCGGCCGGAGATCTCGACGCTCGTGCTCATCGGCCCGGTCGTCGACCCCGAGGCGCGTCGGCTTCCGCGGCTCGCGCTGCGGTTCCTGCGATCGACGTGGCACGAACCGCTCAAGATCAAGGTGCTGGCGGTGGGTGCCTACCTGCTGTGCGGCCCGCGATGGTTTCTGCGGGTGCTGCCGGAGATGATGCGGTTTCCGATCGAGGAGCTGTTCGCCGACATCCGTGCTCACACGCTCGTCATCCGCGGCGAGCACGACGACGTGGTGCCGCGCGCGTGGGTCGAGCGCGTGGCGCGCGAGATCCCGTTCGCGTCGACGTGGGAGATCGGAGGCGCGGCGCATTCCGTCATGCACGGGCATGCCGAGGGTGTCGCGCGGCTGTGCGTCGCGTTCGCGCGGACGCCCAGAGACACCGACGGCGAACTCAACCTCATGCCGGATGAGGAGGCCGAGACGCCCGAGCCGCGCGCGGCGAGCGTGTCGGCCGCGTTCCGCGCGTTCGCGGCGCGGTTCGTCGAGTTCGTGGGCGTGGTGCGCCGGGACGATCGCGAGGTGGCGCGCGGGAAGACCTCGCACGCTCGGATCATGAAGGAGCAGCAGGACTGAGGGCTGCGACGATCTCCGCCTTGAAACCCGCGGAATTCTCCACCCAGCCCGCGTAGTGATCGGGACCGCCGGCGTGCGGATACCGGTCGTGGTACAGCGGCCGCCAGCCGTGCGCCTCCGCATCCGCCATGATGGCGTCGACCTCGTCGGTCGTGTCGACGGCGAAGGCGAGATGGTTCACCCCGGCGCGTCGCCGGTCGTGCGCAGGGTCGGAGAGCGCGGGCGAGGTGGTCAGCGTCAGGTATGCCTCGCCGAGCGACCAGGACTGACCGCTCGCCCACTCGCTCTGGGGCGTGGACCCGAGTCGTGTGAGCAGCCACGCCCACTCGGTCAGCGCCTCCTCCAACTCGTCGACCCAGATCTCGATGTGATGAATACGTGCCACTCGACGATTGTGCCGGGCATCGCAGACAGTGCTGAATACTGGGCGTATGCCCGCCTTCGACGACCGCACGACGGATGCGGCGACGTCGGGGCTGCTGCCATGAGCGCCGAGCTGTCCCGCCGACGTTTCCGGCCGCCGCACCTGGTGCTGTGGCGGCTGTTCGCGATGCAGGTGTGTGGGGTCGTGCTGATCGTGGTGGGCACCGTCATGCGCGTGCACCTCGCGGTCGTGTTCATGGCCTCCTTCCTCGTCCTCGTCAGCCTGCTGCGCGTGTGGTGGGAGCCGTTGCCGACGACCCGGTGGATGGCGTGGATCGCGCCGGTGCTCCTGGTCGCGGCCGTCATCGTCTGGCTCGTCGCAGGCTGAGGGCGGGCGGCCGGGCTGGCGGGCACTGGCCGGGCGGGCGGGGCGGGCCGGGCTCGCGGGGCTCGCCGCATTCGTCGGTCGGAAATTCGCGCGGATGTCGGAGGATTGGCGCTGAATCCTCCGACGGGGCGCGGTTCCTCCGACGTACGTGCGGGATGCGGATGCCGCGACCGTTGCGCTCGGCGGCTTGCTGCGGCACGTTGGATGCATGCCGTTCCTCGCGCTGCTCCTCTTCGCCGTGATGGTGATCGCGCTCATCGACGCCATCACGCGCCGAGACGATCAGATCCGGTTCCTGCCGAAGGTCGCGTGGATCTTCTTCATCGTGCTGCTGCCGCTCGTCGGCTCCATCCTCTGGTTCACGTTGGGTCGCGAGTGGAGCGGTGGGCGGGAGGCCATGAGCTTCGGTGACCCGCGTCGCTGGTCGAAGGACGAGGCGGGCCCCGCTCCGGCCCCGAGGCCGCGCGACACGCGCACGACGGAGCAGCAGCTCGCCGACCTCGAGCGCGAGGAGCGCGCGGCCGCCCTGGAGGCTGAGATCCGGCGTCGCCGAGCCGCGAAGGACAGCGACCCCGCGGGAGCCTGAGCGCCGCGCCCTCCTTCTCCTGTCCTCTTCCTCCACGGCAGGCGCCGGGTCTTCCGTGGCAGGCTCGGCCGCCCCCTTCGCTTTTTCCTGCTCGTCGAGCTGGGCCCGAACTCCTGCAGAAGTGCGTGTGGGGGCGGAATCGGTGGGGCGGGAGGGTGGATCTGCAGGAGTTCGGGCTGCGCCGGGTGAGCTGGGGGGTGGAGCGCTGAGGGTGCGTGACTGGGCCGGCGCCTCTCGATCGGATACGGGGTCCCGCCGGGTGTGGTGCGGGCGGAGCGCTGGGCCCTAACTCCTGCAGAACTGAGTGCGGGGTCGGGGTCTGAGGGGGGTCCGGCGGTTTTGCAGGAGTTCGGGCGCGCCGAGGGGCGGTGTCACCGGCGGGGAAGAAGCGGGCCCGGGGTCAGGCCTGGCTGACCGTGTAGGGATGCTGGGGGACGTCGAGCGTGAAGGTCGTGTGTTCGTCGTGGACGCTGTCGATGTGGATGTGGCCGCCGTGCGCCGCCACGATCGCGCGCACGTTGGTGAGGCCGAGCCCGAACCCCTGGATCGCCTGGGCGCGTGCGTACGGCGCGCGGTAGAAGCGGTCGAACGCGCGGCGCTGTTCGCTGGGCGCGATCCCGTGCCCGGAGTTGGTGACGGCGATCGTGACGCGGCGTCCGACGAGACCGTAGCGGACGGTGACGACGGAGTTCTGATCGCCGAACTTGATGGCGTTGGTGAGCAGCTCGGCGATGGCACTCGCCAACTGCTCGCCGTCCGCGAAGACGGACAGGGTGTCGGGTCCGGTGATCTGAACGACGACATCGAGGCTGTCGGCGAGACGACGTGTTCTCTCTGCGGCATCCCGGACGAGCTCGGCGGCGTCGTTGCTGGCCCAGCTCGGCGGCTTGGCTCCGTCGTTCGCGGCCAGGAGGTCCCGCACGCGGTCGAGCAGGTCGTCGGTCTTGCGGGTGACGATGTCGATGTAGCCGTGCACCTTCGTGTCGGCGGGGTCGACGGCGTCATCGATCAGATCGAGGAAGCCGGTGATGCTCGTGATGGGGGTGCGCAGCTCGTGCGACACCGTGCGCAGGAACTGCTCGCGCACCTCGATCGCATCCGCCAGCTCGGTCACGTCGTAGGCGACGACGACGGTTCCGAGCAGCACGCCGTCCTCGCGGTGCACGCGTCCCGATGAGGCGATGATCGCCACCTGCGAGTCGGGCGGCCCGATCCACTCCAAGTGGTCGGCGATCGTCTCGCCGCGCAGGGCCCTCGGGATGATCTGCTCGTCGTCCGGGATGCGGGTGACGCGGTCGGCGCTGAAGGCGTGCTCGCCGCTGTAGGGCGGGGTGTCGAGTCGGAAGCCCGCGACATCGGTCATTCGGCGCGCGGTGGTGTTCGCGACGTCCAGGCGGCCATCGGCGTCGTAGAAGGCCACCCCCGCGCTCACGGTGTTCAGGATGCCGCGGGCGATCGCCTCCGCATCCCTCGCGTCGCGGAGCGCGTCGGACTGCGCACGGGACGCCGCGGCGAGGCGCGCCCCGTTGCGGCGCAGCTGGTTGGCGGCGATGTAGACGATGACCGCGACGCCGAGGATGAGAACGGGAAAGGTGACGACGTTCGCCCACTCGGCGGGGTTCGACGGCCAGCGTGAGATGTAGACGAAGCGGAACGACGTGATGAAGGCGGCGCCGATGACGGCGACGATCATGCCGTACCAGCGGAATCCGTAGGCCAACCACAGCAGGGGGAAGAGCGCGAGGATCGTGACCGCGGGCACCAGCGGTGCGAGTTCCGCGCGCAGGAACGCGACGGTGACGATGTCGAGCACGGCGATCGAGATCATGGCCGCCGGATGCAGGCGCTCCCACGGGACGGCGATGGCGGCGCACGTGGCGATGATGGTGAGCACGAAGCCCGTGACCATGGGCCAGTGCCCGAGCAGGGATGGGTCGACGAGCGCGGCGACGGCGGCGATGAGGACCGCGCCGAGGGCGAACGGCAGCTGCGTGCGCCCGAAGACGCGCATGCGGCCCCGGGGGCTCGCCTCCATCTCGAACAACGGCATTGCTGCTCCTCGGATCACCCCGTTATGAGATGACCATGCCATTGCCGGGGCGCGAGCGCCACAGCCGACGAGCCTGGCCGCCGCTGCGCTATGGGCGCGACGGCTTCGGGTAGGCGGCGCGGAGGTAGTCGGACTGCAGATAGTCGGAGACGCCGATCAGCAGGATGGCGAACACGATCTGCTCGCTGATGACCCACCACGGGTAGAGACCCGGGATCGCTGCCAGGACGAGGGCCACGATCGGGAAGATCCGGCTGAACAGCTGCAGGCGACGGATCGCCCAGTACCAGCCGGCGCGCGCCCGCCACAGGAAGTAGAAGAGGGTCGTGGTGATGCCGAGGACGACGAGGCACCGCATCCAGACGGCGAAGCCCACGTCTTCGCCGGATGCGGTGAGCCAGGCCGACGTGACGATGGTGGCGATGCCGAGCAGGAAGCACACGACGAGCAGGATCGTGATCGCGCGGAAGGCGCGGGTCACGCGGGGGTCGTCGGAGCGGTCGACGCGGTAGCCCGCCATGCGGCCGCCGGCGAGGCGGTCGAGGCGGAGTAGGAAGGTCTCCATGTCCTCAACCTTACGCCTTACTGAAGGTTAGGGCGGGATGGCGACCGGAGAAGTTCGCGGGGACAGAAGCCGGCGGGGAAGGTCTGTGAACGGGCAGAGCCGCGCGCGCCCCGCCCGCCGAAGCGGAGCGGGGCGCGCGATGGCCGTGCCGAATGCTCAGCCCGCGAGGTCGGGGAAGAGCGTTGTCGGTCGGCGGTGCTGGGTCTGCTGCTCGTACGCGTAGGCGAAGCCCAGGAGCTTCGACTCCGAGTACGGCTCGGCGAGGAACTCCAGGCCCATCGGGAACCCGCTGTAGCTGGTCTCGTCGAGCGTCGAGTCGGCGAAGCCCATCGGAACCGAGACGGCCGGGTATCCGCTGAACGCGCTGATGCGGTTGTTGCTGGCAGGGGAGCCGACCGTCCCGCCGGTGCTCGGGTAGATGACGGCATCCAGGTCGTACTGCGTCATGAGCTGATCGACGCGGTCACGCATCGCCTGCTGGGTGCGGCTGAAGTTCGGGTAGGCCGCATCCCGGGTGGCGTCGCTCGTCGAGGCCCAGCCGCGCACGGTGGCCGCCGACCAGGTGGAGAGGGTCGGGCCGCCGCTGGTCGCCGCGTCGGTGACCCGCTGCGCGAGGTCGGCGAACGTGTAGCCCGGCCGGTAGTACGCGTTCAGGTACTCGTTCATGTCGTGGGTGAACGAGGAGCTGCCCGGCAGGCTCGAGAGCCCATAGCCGTTGACGCTGCCGAAGCTCCCGACGTCGATCACGGTGGCGCCGGCGGCCTCCAGGTCGGCGAACGCGCCCCGGACGAGGCGGAATCCGACGGCGTTCTGGTTGCCGGAGACGAGGCCCGAGATGTATCCGATGCGCTTGCCCTGCAGCGCCTTCGGGTCGAGGGCCTGTGCGTACGACAGCGGCTTGACGCCGTCGGCGCCGGCGGTGACCGCATCCATCGGATCGCTGCCGGCCAGAGCATCGAGGGCGAGTGCCGCATCCGAGACGGAGCGAGCCATCGGGCCGACCGTGTCGCGGTAGAGATCCAGAGGGATGACGCCCTCGCGGCTCACGAGTCCGATCGTGGGGCGGATGCCGACGAGCGCGTTGAACGAGGACGGGACGCGCACGGAGCCGCCGGTGTCCGTTCCGAGTCCGAAGACGCCGAGGTTGGCGGACACGGATGCACCGGTGCCGCCGCTCGAGCCGCCCGGGTCTCGTCCCAGCCCGTAGGCGTTGCGGGTCGTGCCGTACTTGCTGATCGAGGATGCCGTGGACTGGGCGAACTCGGACAGGTTGGCCTTGGCGATGACGATGGCTCCCATCGCCTTCAGCCGCTCCACGGTCTCCGCGTCGGTCGAGGTGCGGTTGTCCGCGAGGCAGGCGCAGCCCGCTGTCGTGGCCATGTCGAGCGTGTTGATGTTGTCTTTCACCAGCACCGGGATGCCGTGCAGGATGCTGCGCGGACCGGTTGTGGCGCGTTCGGCGTCGAGAGCCTTCGCCTCCGCCATCGCGTTCGGGTTGGTGGCGACGATCGCTTCCAGCATCTCGGCCGGAGTGGCGGGGTCGATGCCGGCGACGCGGTCGTAGGCGGCGATGCGGTTGAGATACTCGGCGGTCAGCTGCTCGGAGGTGAGCACGCCGGCGGTCATCGCCTTCTGGACGGCGACGACATCGGTCTCCAGGATCTCGAACGGGTCGTCGTCGTACAGGTACGCCTTCGAGAGCGCGGCGACGTCGAGGACGGTGATCACGCCGTCGCCGTCGGCGTCGGCCGCGGCCACGGTCTCCCAGTCCGCGTCGGCGGACGTCTTTCCGACGGCGGTCATCAGGATGGCGAGGTCGTCGGTGTCGACCTTGCCGTCGCCGGTGAGCTCGCCGACCTGGTACTCCGGCGCGAGGTAGCTGACCGAGTCGTCGGCGGCGTAGGCGGGCGTCGCGCCGGCGACGAGGGCGCCGACGGTGGCGAGGCCGATCCCGGCGAGCAGCGTCGCACGGCGGACGGGGGCGATGGATGCGTGCGTCATTCGCTCTTCTCCTTGCTGTGGTTGCGGGACATCGTGAGGGCGATGACGGCCGGGATGAGGACGACGATCAGTGCGATGACGATCCAGATCCACCAGGCGAGGCCGTCGGCGGAGCCATCGGACGATGCCGCATCCGTGTCGACCTCGGGTGCCGCGGTGGCGGGAGCGGTCGGGCTGGCCGTCGGTGTCGGGGATGCGGTCGCCTCCGCGATCGTGATGGGGAGGGTCGCCACCACGGCGTCGTCGGCCAGGACGACGATCTCGTGCTCGCCGGTGGGGGCGGTCTTCGGGATCGTCGCCCTGAAGGTGAACGAGCCCGCCGCGTCGCTGACCGCGGTGCCGAGCACGATCGGGTCGGAGTGCAGCTCGATGCGATGAGCCGTGTTCGCGGCGAGGCCGGTGACCGTCAGCTCCATGGTGTCGCCCAGTCCGGGCTTCGAGGTCGAGGCCGCGATCTGCGCCGTCTGGTTGGTGGGCGCGGCGCTCGACTGGGGCGCGGCGACGACCGTGCCGGACGAGGGCTTCGCGACCGTCGTGCCGTAACCGCTGGCCGAGATGACCGTGGGGCTGCTCGGAGTCGCGGGCGGGTTCGGTGTCGTCGGGTTCGTCGGCTTCGTCGGTTCGGTCGGTTCGGTCGGCGCCGTCGTGGGCTCGGTGGGCGGAGTGGTCGGCTCCGTGGGGGGAGTGGTCGGCTCCGTCGGTGGAACCGTGGGCTCGGGGGGTGCGGGAACTCGGAACGTGAGGGTCGTTCCGGGCTTCTGCTCGATCCGGCCGAGCTCGCTGTCGACGAGGGTCACGGCGTCGATCGTGATCGCGGCGTCGCCCCACGCGGCCGAGGTGAACCCGAGCTCGCCGAGTGAGAAGTCTCCGACGGCTCCGCTCGAGGTGCCGAGCCGGGTGAGCGTGAAGTCGAGGCGGCCTTCGTCGCCGACGATCTCGCCCACGACGCTGTACATACCGGGGAAGTCGCTGGTGACGGCCTCCTCGTCGAAGGTCAGGCGGGACGCGTCGAAGCTCAGGCTGACGGCGGCGGCGTAGACATCGTCGGCGTCGGCGGTGTCGAGCGTCAGGGTGAGCGCGTCGCCCACGACGCCCTCGGTAGCCGACAGCGTCGCGATCGCGGTGGTCTTGGCGTTGGCCGAGACCGCGGTGGCGACGGCGGTGGCGGTGAGGGGGGCGATCACGAGGCCGACGAGCGCGGCGATGATCACTGGTCGTCGGAAGCGGGGGCCGCTGCGGGGGCGGCGGGCGCGGGAATCGGGCATGGGTGTACAGACCTTTGCTGCCGGAGCGTTCGGGTGACGGTGTCGGTGGAGCGGCCTCACCGTGTCATCGCTATGTGTCCCTTGTGTTTCCGCTGGGAGTGGTGAGGTTTCGCCCGGTGCTTCGTGGAACGCGCTCGGGGCGAGCGCTTCATCAAGAAAGCGGTTCTCACCGGGCAGTCACGTGGGGGCGATGTTCGCGCCGAGGCGGTGTCGTGCGGGAGTGCCCGCGGGCGCGGATCGACCCCGCACCCGCTCTGAGAACTGAGCAGTTCTACGTGATCGCAGTGAGCGGGGAAGCTGCCGGCCGGGTTCAGGCGGCGTTCTCCCAGGGCGGCGGGTCGTCGTCATCGTCGTAGCGCGATGGCACGCCGAGGGGAATCTCATCGGGCACGAAGTGCACCGTCGGCGCGGGCGGATGGTCGAGGTAGGGGCGTCCGAGCGGTGAGGTCCAGGCGAGGATCCCGTCACCGATCTGGGTGACTTTCCACGCGGTGAACTGCTTCATCGAGTGGTGTCGCTGGCAGAGCCCCGAGAGGTTGTCGAGCCGGGTCTTACCGCCGAGAGCGAAGTCGACGGTGTGGTCGTGCTCGCAGCGGATGGCCGGCACTCGGCATCCGGGAAAACGGCAGTGCGCGTCGCGGGCGCGAAGCCGGCGGCGGAGGGCCGGGGTGGGCTGGTAGCGGTCGGTTGCGAGGATCTCGCCGCTGACGGGGTGGGTCAGGATGCGGTCCCAGCCGGACTCGGCGCCGACCAGGCGTCGGGCGGTGTCGGCGTCGACGGGGCTGCGGCCGGCAAGATCGGCAGGATACTCGTGGGTTCCCGCGAGCGCGAGCACCGGCACGACGACCTGCACGTGTGCGCGGATCGCGCCGAGCACGCCGGGGCGATCGTCGGTGCGTGTGGGGTCGGCGCCCGGCTGGGCGGTGAGGAGCATGTCGGCGAAGATGTCGGCGCGCAGCTGATCCATCGTGCGGCGGTCGGAGGCGAGGACCTCGTCGGTCTCGGATGCGGGCTCGCCCGCCGCGCGGGCGTCGCGCAGGCGTTCTGTCGCCCGCATCCGCTCGTCGTGGAGGGCTGTGCCCTGCTGGGTGAGACGGTTGTGGATGCCTTCGCCGAGGATGAGGGGCAGGATCGCCGTGAGCTCGCACATGCCGTCATCGATCGGGCTGACGGTGACGCTTCGTGTCTCGCGCGCTTCGACGTGGCGTTCGGTGAGTGTGCGCGGGTGGAGACGTTCGGCGAGCATGCGCACGGCCGGGCGCACGCGCCCGACGGTGTCGTTCTCGCACTTGTGGAGCGCCGCCGCCTCGAACTCGGCGCGGCTCTCGTGGGGGAGGTGCGCGCCCGCGTCGGTGATGGCGTAGACGTGGCCCATGGTGATGCGGCCGGCCGCGAGGGACTCGAGCGTGGCGGGGTACTCGTGTGCGATCTCGGCGGCCTGCGTCATCCGCCGCTGCATGGTGCGGTCGGCGATGTGAAGCGGGGTCGCCAGTTCGGAGGCGATCGCACGATGGGCCATGTCGCTGGCGGCAGCGCCGCGTGTCGCGCCGGTCGACTGGCGGCAGGCGAGCTCTTCTGCCCGCGCGAGCTCGCGTGTCATGCGCGCCTGGAGGGCGGCGAGTTCGGCCTGAGTCTTCTCGACCGCCGCGGCGATCTCGGCGAGCGTCGCCGCATCCGCGTCGGAGAACCCGACGGGGCGATACTCGTTCGAAGACATAGTCGTATTTTAGCACGACGATGTGTGATAAAGATAGAACAAAGATACGAACAGGTGACGTCGCGGCTGCGGGAACGAGCGGGCCGGGCAGAGGGTCGCTAGGGTGCGATCGTGGGGGTGAACGTGGATGAGAAGCACGTGCCGGGTGTTCCTGCGGGTCGGGGGCGGCAGGCGCTGTCCGTCGTGGCGTCAGGTGTGTTCTTCGCGCTGGCGAGCGCGATCGTCGTGTTCGCGCCGGTGCTCGAGACGGGCGACCCCCGCGCATCCTTCCGTGATCTGATGGCGCTGAGTCATGGATTCCGCGAGACGGCGATTGCGACCTTGGGCTTCATCGGCAGCGGTGTTCTCGTG
This sequence comes from Microbacterium sp. RG1, assembly GCF_005347485.1. Classification (NCBI taxonomy): domain Bacteria; kingdom Bacillati; phylum Actinomycetota; class Actinomycetes; order Micrococcales; family Microbacteriaceae; genus Microbacterium; species Microbacterium sp. RG1. The sequence continues at coordinate 3,144,958 of NZ_CP034121.1, forward strand.
CTGCGCATCACCTACGCGATCGGCGACCGGCGGGCCGTCGATCACGAGGCGTACGCCGAGGCGGAACAGCGCTTCTCGACGGTCGCCGCTGTCGCCAGCATGCTGGCGGTATGGCACGCGACACTGGCGCTGCCGTCGGCGCTGACCGGCTTGGATGAGGTCGGCACAGCCGCGGCGATCGTCGCGATCGTGCTGCTCACGCTGCTGTTCGCTTTCACGGTGGGAGCCTCGTGGGCTCCGGGGGCGCGTCGTCAGCGAGAGGTCGCGATCGCCGAGCGGGATCGAGCTCGGGCGAGAGCCGCCGCCGCGGGGACATTGCGCTTACGGAGCCCTGCGTGGTCGATTCTGGAGGTGCTCGCGTGGATCGCCGTGACGGGGGTGCTCGCGCCCGCTGGGCTGGGGTTTCTCGCTATCCGGCTCGTCGCCCTGACGGATGCGTCGGGTGTCGGAGCGCCCGTGGACGCCGGGTACGCCATGGCGATCGCGGCGACAGCGGCGACGATCGGAGCGGCGAGTTGGTACGGCATCCTCATCGCTCAGTTCGGGCGCTACTTGGGCGCGGGGGTCCTCGCTGTGCTCGCGCGGGTGGCGGGTGCCGTCTTCGCGATGCTCGGGTGGGTCGCGCTGGTCCTCGCGTCGGCGTCGGGGTGGATGGACAGCAGATGGGGCGGATGGGTCGCGAGCGGCATCCTCTTTCTCGTTCTCGGAGTACTGGCGGCTCTGGCGAGCCTGTGGCGGGGAGGGGAATCGCGGTTCTCACCGGTCACCGCGTTGCGACGAATGTTCGTCGGGGCGGATCGCCGGGCCGTCGAGCGGTCGGAAGAGCGCATCCGGTTGCTCGACGCGCGCATCCACGAGAAGACGCTGGTTCGCGCCACGTAGCGGCGCCCCGCATCCCTCAGAACGCGTCGAGCACCATCGATAGGAGCCCGAGTGCGATGAACGCGGCCGGCACGATCGTCGAGGCGACCGCTCCCCAGGAGGGGCGGGTGCGCAGGCGGTGACCGGGGATCGCGAGGGCGGTCCCCGCATCCGCGTGGTCGTCGCGATACAACTCGGTGCGGGCGCGCATCTTGCGTCCGACGAGGTCGACGAGCGAGATGAGTCGCGTGAAGCCGCGCGGAGTCGAGAGTCGCCAGGGGCGTCCGCTGTAGAGCACGAGCCAGCCGTCGAGCAGCTCGGCTTCGCAGTCGGATGCGAGATCGATCATGAGGGCCATGAGGTCGGGCGTGAAGATGTAGAGCGCGTCGGTCTCGTAGCCACGCGGGCAGAAGAGGCTGAAGGTGCGGTCGAAGTCGCCCTCGAGGCTCAGCCTCTGCTCGCCGCGGAAGCGTCGGCCAGTGGTGCGCAGCACGCGGGCGCGACGGTTCTCGAGCACGATGTGCGGCGTCTGGCGGTCGAGGGCGATGGCGGCGATGCCGCGGCGACGGCGGGTGCCCGCGACCTGCGGGGCGAGGGTCGCGGCGGTGAAGCGGGGGAGGTCGTTGTCGGGCGGTCCGCCGCTCAGGACGTCGGCCGTCACGACGAACGCGTCGGCGCTGGCCATGACGGAGCCGGGCAGGCGCAGGCCGACCGTGCCGCGGTCGCTGTAGGCGAGGTGGTTGGCGCGGGCGGTGCGGAAGATGCGCGCCGGGCGCGCGGCGTTGCGCCAGATGATGGCGCCGAGCACCAGCGCGTACAGGCCCGTGAAGACGAGGAAGCCGCCGTACACGGCGTCGGACAGCGCGGCGTCGAGTCCGAACGCCGGCATCATGACCTTGAGGAAGACGGCCTCGGCGGCGAGAAACATCGCGATCGTGAGGGCGACGGCCCACCAGCGGCGCGCCGCGGGAACCCCTGTGCGCCGATAGAAGTCGTTCACCTCGCGCAGCGAGACCGGTCCCGTCAGCCCTGAGAGATCGAGCGTCGCCGCGGTCTGCGGGTCGCGGCGTGCGGGCATGGTGTCAGTGTATGGATGCGGGATCTGCGCTCGGCGCGTCAGATGCGCGAGAGCTGTTCGAGGAACTCGTCGGCCATTCCCACCTGCCTCGTGAGTCTCTCGCGACGCTCAGACGCCTCCTGCTGGATGCTCGCGAGGCGGGCGCGCAGTTCGGCGTCGTCGGGGCCGGATGCGAGGGCGTCGACGACATCGAGCAGTTCGCGCATCTCGTCGAGAGTGAATCCGAGCGGCTTCATGCGTCGGATGAGCAGGATGCGGGCGACATCGTCCTCGGTGTAGAGACGGAACCCGCCGTCGGTACGCGCCGAGGGCGGCACGAGTCCGATCTCGTCGTAGTGGCGGAGCGTGCGGAACGACAGCTCGGTGCGCTCGGCGACCTCGCCGATGCGCATCGTGTGCTCGTCTGACAAGGCCGCTCCTCGGGATTCGACAGAAACCTCACGTTACGTTAGGTTTGCGCAGGCGATGCGGCGTCCGCATCCCTCCCATCTTCTCGCGTCGGCCGCCCGACGCTGCGCTCTCGGGCGCACTGTGCCCTCCCCGACCCTCCACGCCAAGGAGCTGCGTTGACCACTCTCACTCCCGCATCCACCGCCGGGCGTCACCGGATCGAACCCACGGTGCTGCAGGCCGTGCGCAGTCCGAAGCTGCTGACTCGAGAGGCGCTCGCGGGCCTGGTCGTCGCGCTGGCGCTGATCCCGGAGGCGATCGCGTTCTCGATCATCGCCGGCGTCGATCCGCGGGTGGGGCTGTTCTCGTCGTTCGTGATGGCTGTGGCGATCGCCTTCGTCGGAGGGCGGCCGGCCATGATCACGGCGGCCACCGGTGCCGTCGCCCTGGTGGTCGCGCCGGTGGTGCGCGGTCACGGGGTCGACTATCTCATCGCGACGGTGCTGCTCGGGGGAGCGATACAGATCGTGCTCGCCGTGCTCGGTGTCGCGAAGCTCATGCGGTTCATCCCCCGTTCGGTGATGGTGGGCTTCGTCAATGCCCTGGCCATTCTGATCTTCACCGCGCAGCTGCCGCAGTTGTTCGGCGACGGCATCCCGTGGATCGTCTATCCGCTGGTGCTGGTGGGTCTGGCCATCATGTTCCTGCTGCCACGCTTCACGAAGGCGGTGCCGGCGCCGTTGGTGGCGATCGCTGTCGTGACGATCATCGTGTTCGCAGCGGGTCTGCACGTGCCGACGGTCGGTGACCAGGGAACGCTTCCCGACAGCCTGCCGGCGCTCTTCGTGCCGAACGTGCCGCTGAGCCTCGAGACATTGCAGATCATCGCCCCGTACGCGCTCGCGCTGGCGGTCGTGGGTCTGCTCGAATCGCTCATGACGGCCAAGCTCGTCGACGACATCACGGACACGCGTTCGTCGAAGACCAGGGAGGCGTGGGGGCAGGGCGTCGCGAACATCCTGTCGGGGGCGTTCGGTGGGATGGGCGGATGCGCGATGATCGGCCAGACGATGATCAACGTGAAGGCGTCCGGTGCGCGGACGCGGATCTCGACCTTCCTCGCGGGCTCCTTCCTGCTGGCTCTGGTGCTGCTTCTCGGCGACGTGGTGGCGATCATCCCGATGGCGGCGCTGGTGGCGGTGATGATCGTGGTGTCGATCGCGACGTTCGACTGGCACAGCGTGCGGCCTCGCATGCTCGCGCGGATGCCGGTGAGCGAGACCGCGGTGATGATCATCACCGTTGCGATGACGGTGTGGACCCACAACCTCGCGATCGGCGTCGTGGCGGGAGTGCTCGCCGCGATGGTGCTGTTCGCCCGCCGCGTGGCGCACCTCGTCACGGTGACGCGCGTGGTGGACGCCGACGCTGAGGTTCCGACCGTGCGCTACGCCGTCGACGGCGAGTTGTTCTTCGCGTCCAGCAATGACCTGACCACGCAGTTCTCGTACACCGACGACCCGGAGCGCGTCATCGTCGACATGAGCCGGTCGCATGTCTGGGATGCGTCCACGGTCGCGGCGCTGGATGCGGTCGCGACGAAGTATCGCCGGCTCGGCAAGACCGTGGAGATCGAGGGGATGAACGCCGCCGCTTCCTCGTTCCACGGCCGCCTCACGGGGATGCTCGGCGCGGGGCACTGAACGCGACGGTCAGGCCTTCGCGAGTGCGGCGGACGGGAGCATCGTCGCGAGCTCCAGGTTCAGCACGAGGGCGAGGGAGACGAGGGTGTGCAGTCGCGGGTTCGCAGGGCTGCCCGGGTTGGACTCGCCCTTTTCGAGCTTCTGGTACGTGAACGTCGCCAGACCGGCAGCGCGCGCGACCTGCTCCTGGCTGAGGCCCCGTGCGGCGCGCGCCGTCGAGAGATTCTCGCCCAGCATCCGGCAGTACTGCGTCCACTGCTCAGCGGTGGTGATCGTCATGGATCAACTCTGAACCATTCATGCGCACGAGGAAACTGCCTGTGGAGAAGGCCCTGCGGGCAACGCGGGAGCATGTGCTGGCTCCCCTTCGCCGTGCGAGGGGGTGAGCGCGCGAAGGGGAGCCAGGCGTTGCGCCCCACGGAGACCGCAACGCGTCCCTGGATTCCCACGTCCAGTGACCATCGCCGTGTCGCCGGACCGCCGCGACACCATGTTTACATGGTACATGGTGACGCGCCGGGTGGGGGGAAGTCAGTCTCCGCCGCGCGCGCGTCCGGTGCGCGCTGTGTGCAGGATGTCGCCGAGGGCGGTCTGCAGGCGGCGGGCGCTCTCGGCGCTGAGGGTGAGACCGCGTCCCGCGTCGTCTTCGGGGCCGATCCACACCCAGAGCTCGGCAGCGGACTTCTCGAGTCCGACGATCAGATTCACGGTAGCGGCCTGAGGCGCGTTGCCCGCGGGGTCATCGATGCGCTCGACCGCGGGCACCGACGTCGCCTCGCTGCGGTGCGCCAGGCGGAGATCGTCCGACAGCTCGTGATCTCCGGTGCACCAGGCTGGGCACAGTTCGTGGTCGTCGCCGCCGAAGTAGTCGCGCATGGGGCGGTCATCCTCTTCCGGGTCGGGATCGGGCGGCGAGGTCGCTCGTCGGTGCGGGAGATTGCGCTGGTTCTGTGTCGGTCACGTCCATTTGCCGGACCTCTTTCACACCATGTATACATGGTGTGAAAGAGCAGTTCTCGTGCGAGCTCGGATGGAGTCGCCATGGCCGGTGCATCTCACAAGATCGACGGGGCGCGGGTGCTTGACGAATATGTTGGCATGGCCTGGCGTCCGGTCGATGAACGGGTGCGCTTATCTCACGACGTCGCGCTGGCGATGCGTGCGCGCGGGGTGACGATGGTGCGCGTACGCGCGGGCTGGAACCACGTGCGGGAGGTCTCGCTGCGTCGGTACCTCGACACCGCGATCGTGCGGGGGCGCGGCGAAGGACGCTGACACGTGCTCGTGGGGCCCCTCCCGCGAGATGCGGAAGGGGCCCCACGAGGTCCGCTCAGCGGCGGCGAGCTCGACGCACCGCGCCGACGCCGAAGACGAGCGCCCCGAGCCCCGCCCCGAACAGGAGCACCAGGGATGCGGCCTCGATTCCGGTGGTCGGCAGCGCGCCCGACGCACCCGGCCCCGCGGCGACCGGAGCCGTCGGGCCGGTGACCGGAGCCGTCGGGCCGGTGACGGGTGCGCTGATGAGCACGTTGCTCCAGCCCAGGATCGTGCCGTCCGCGGTGTAGACGGCGAGCCGGTGCACGCCCAGCGGGAGGGATGCGGGGGTCACAAGGCGCAGGGATCCGTCGGCGACCGTCGCCAGTCCGAGCCCGGTCGGCTGGGAGAAGAGGAACGCCGACAGTTCCTCGCCCTCGTGTCCTTCCGGCACGCGCACGCTGATCGCCTGGCCCGGCACGAAGTTCTCGGGCATCACCGTGATGAGGCCCTCGAGGGTGTCGGACAGGTCGCCCTCGACGGGGCTCCACGCGGTGTCCTCGCCGATCGTGACCGTCGCCTCGAACGGCTTGCCGGAGCGGGTACCGATCGCCTGGGTGAAGGCGAAGGCGTGTGCGCCCGAGCCTGCGACGGGCGTATCGAGAGTCACCTTCCAGGTGCCGTCCTCGGCGACGACCGCCTCGCCGAGGCGAGCTTCTCCCGCCGTGACCGTGATCTTCGCGCCCGGGAAGCCGGTTCCGGTGAAATCGGTGATCTTCGCGTCGTGCGCGAGCACCGTGCCGGTGTCGGTCGTGAGGGCGAAGTTCGCGCCCGTGCCGTCGATGTCGACGCGCTGGGTGAGGAACTCGCTCTGCGAGAGCGCATGATCGACGATGCGGGTCTCGCCGACGCATCCGTTCCAGCCGTGGTCGGGCTCGGTGTCCCACGTCGACGTGCCGATGATCCAGGGCATGAAGTCAGCCGCCATCATCCCTCCGACGTTCGAGGCGTTGCGCAGTACGGGCACGCCGTCGACGTACATGATCACGGTGCGGGCGTCGGGGTCGTTGACGATCGCCACGTGGTGCCACGAGCCGGGCATGATCTCGCCGGACCAGTTGGTGTACGAGTTGCCCGTCGTGGTGTCGCCGGCCGAGTACTGGTACTCGCGCAGGCTCGAGATGCCGAGCCATGCGGCGCCGGCGCCCGGATCTGCGGAATCGTGGATGCCGGTCCACTCGCGCGAGCCGCCGCGGGTGATCGCCGCGCCCCACCGGTTGGCCGTCTCGGTCCAGCCCTCGTCGAGCTGCAGGAAGCTCTCGAGCGTGTAGCCGGTCGAGGCGGTCAGATCGGCGAAGGTCGCCGGTGCGCCGTACTCGGTCGACAGGAACGACAGATTGTCGGGGCCGGAGGCGTTGCGGTAGACGTTGCTGAAGCAGACCGCGCCGAAGTCGGACGAGTAGTAGGCGTGGTTCTCGTGCGAGACCTTCACGTCGTCCAGGGCCTCGTTCGCGTCGGTCTGGTCGATCGCGTTGCGGTACATGGGGCTGTCGCCGGCCACGTCGGGGATCACCGAGTTCTCGTCGACGACGCCCTCGGGCACGCCACCGAATCGCCAATGCGCAACGGTGCCGTCGACCTCGACGTAGTCGTTGGAGGCGCCGGCGACGGCACGAGCGGTGCCGCCGTTCGAGCCGTTCCAGCCCTTCGACACGATCGCCTTCGCGCGCGCCGAGAGGTCGACGTTGTCTTCCTGCGACGCATCGATCGTCCACCCGAAGCGGGAGCGGAAGTCGAGCGGCATCGTGATGCTCTGCCCGGAGCCGGTCAGCACCGGAGCATCGGTGGAGGTGACGGAGTTCGCGTGCTTCTTTGGCACCCACGGCGAGATGGTCGACAGGGTGATGTCGCCGCCCGAGAGGTTGAACTCGAACAGGCTCATGATGCCGTTTCCACCGTCGGCGGCCATCTGGTAGTCGGTCAGCACCTGGTACACCGGGTGGCCGGCGTCGTTCGTGCGGGTCTGCGACGTGGAACCGTGGAAGTGGCCGTTGACGGTGAGGATGATCTCGTCGTTGCTCTTGATGAGGCGGTTCCAGAGCTCTTCGCCCCACCACCAGGATGCCGGCGACACCTGGTCCTCGGCGATACCGATGATCGCGTGCGAGGAGAGGATGACGGGGATGCCGGGGTGCGCGTCGAGCACGCCCTGCGCCCACGCGAAGGTGTCGTCGGACGCGTTCCACGCGATCGCGAGCGACATCCACGTGTGGCCCTCGGCCTGGAACAGGTAGGCCGAGGAGAGCCCGTTCTGGAAGGTGCCGATCAGACCGTCGCCCGCTTGCGCGCGGAGCTGCGACTCGCCGAAGCGGGCGAGGTAGTTGCCCGAGATGCCAACGGAGGAGCGGGCGTTCATGTCGCTTACGTCGTGGTTGCCGGGGAGCACCGAGTACTCCATGCCGCCGTCGGTGAGGATCTTCATGGCTTTGGCGGCCGCATCCCACTCGCTGCTCTGTCCCTGCTGGTCGACGACGTCGCCCACGTGCACCGTGAAGGGCATGTTGAGCTCGCGCTGGTTGTCGACGATCCACTGCGTCTGCACTTCGAAGGGGTTCGTGCCGTACTGGGGTACGAACTGCGATGCGCTGTAACGGGAGTAGAACTGCGTGTCGGGCAGCACCGGCAGAACGAAGCTGGAGCGATCGCCGGCGGCGTCGGAGCCGGTCGTGCTCGGCGCGGTGACGGTGCTCTGCGTCGCGGCGGATGCGGCTGTGCCGCCCAGGAGCACGGAGCCGGCGATGGCGGTGATGGTCGCGACCGTGACGGCGCGGCGGGTCGTTCGTGACATGAACGAGTACTCCTCGGTGGATGCGGCGGTGAGGGGCGCAGCGGAGCGGATCATCGTGCGTCTCCCGCCGTGAGACCCAAGATCTCGATCTCGGAGAGGGTCATCCACGTGCTCGCGGACTTGTTCGTGATGATGATGCGCACGCCGGTGGCGATGACCGGTTCGTTGGTGACCTCGAGGCTGAGGTCTGGTGTGGGGTTGGCGACCGGCCAGTCGGTGCCGGGAAGGTTCGCCCAGCCGCCGGTGAGTGTGCGGTACTGCACCGTGACGGTGCCGATGTTCTGTTTTCCGGCGATGTCGAACACCGCGGCTCCGGTGACCTGCTGGGGCTCGTCGAGGAAGAAGGTGATCGTGTTCGGGTTGACGCGGTTGGCTGCGCCGCCCGATCGCCAGTCGGAGAAGCCCGACACGTTACGCACGCCGTCGGTGAGCTGGAAGTTCGAGCCGTCCATGTGGGTGACGGTGTGGTGCACGCCGGGGCCGCGCAGGATGTCGGTGGCGGCGGCGGGGGTCACGGTGATGACGAGGTTCGCCGCGAACCCGCTCTTCGCGGAGGCGGGGACGGTCACCGTTCCGGGGGCGGCGAAGTCGGCGTCGGTGACGCGCGACCAGTCCCAGGTGACGGGTGCGTCGACGGTGGCCTCGGAGCCGGAGACGCCGCGGAGGACGGTACGGGGTGCGCGCATCTGGAGTTCTTTGACGAGCACGCCGGCGAAGGTCGTGTACGGGGCGTCGGCGCCGTCGGAGAGCGAGCCGATGAGGTAGCGGGCCTCGACGGGCACTTGCTCGCCGAAGTAGCCGATGCCGGTGCCGGTCACGGTGACGGTGCCGTCGGTGTTCCAGACGGCGGGGTCGGGCAGGTTCCAGGTGAGCGTCGTCATCTCGAACCGGGTGCCCCACCCGTAGACAGCGCGCAGCAGGGTCGGCAGCTGGGGTGCGGCGCCGGGCTGGATGATGACCGTGTCGGATGCGACGGTGGCGGTGAGGGGGTGGATCTTCCACTTCTGCACGGCGGCGCCGCTTGCGGTGTAGGTCTGCACCTCGGAGGCGTCGGCGGTCTTCCAGTTGTAGAGGTCGAGGGCCGCGGTGGCGCCGCCCGCATCCCGCTGCACGTTCTGCAGCGAGATCTCGCCGTTCCCGGCGTCGACGGCGGTCCACTGCGCGTAGGGGTCGGTGGCGGCGTCGTCGATGGTGCGCTCGGTGAGCTGCAGGTAGCGGAAGTCGCTTGCGGCGTTGTCGCGGCGCGAGAGCACGCGTCCGTCCTGGGTGGAGATGACGTAGGTGTCGGCCCGCGCGGTGACGGGGGAGAACACGACGGCCTGCTTCTGCGTGAGGGCGGCGACGCCGGAGATCGTGAACACGGCAGCGGGGGCGGGGTAGGTCGCTCCCGTCGGGCCGGTGGGCTGGGCGGCGGGGTTGCCGAGCTCGATGACCTTGCCGGGCGCGTACGACGACTCGATGAGGCGCAGCCGGCCTTCGCCGACGAGGGCGGATGCGGGTGCGACCCGCGCGGTGGACGCTGCCGGGGTGGCGGTGATGACCAACCCGGTGGTGACGGCGGTGACGATGGAGTGCGCGGGGGCGGTGACGGTGATCAGGCCGGTGGTAGGAACGGGCGTTGCCGGTGCGGCGACGAGCTCGCCCGCTGCGCTGGTGGTGTGCACGGTGGTGGCCGCGCCGGTGCGATCGGCGAAGGAGCGCACGTCGATCTCGAGGGCCGTCTCGGCGGCGGAGGTGTTGGCGAAGACGACTGTCGCGGTGTCGCCGGCGAGCGCGATGAGCGTGGTGTCGTCCGAGGACGCGAGCAGCGGGGTTCCGGCGGGGATGAAATCGGAGAAGTGCGCACGGACGGTGTTGGCTGCGGCGGGAAGCGAGTCGCCCGCGAGCGCCTGTGCGCCGGTGCGGGCGGTGGCGATGACGGATGCGGCGAGCTCGCTGGCCCGTCCGGAGTCGCTCGCCGTCGGGTCGATCGCTGCGGGATCGATCGAGGGCCACGCGGGGGCAGCGCCAGATGCGGCGGCGGGGTCGATGGCCACCGTGCGCGAGGGCGTCTCGGCGACGGAAGGCGCGGCCGCGGCGGCGGAGATGAGCGCGAGTGCGGCGGCCACGGCGGCCACGCTCCACGCGCGTCGGGTCGGGTGCTTCATGAGCTGTGAAGATCCTTTCGGCGGCCTCGGGACGGGCCGAGAAAAGATCTATCCGGGCGAGGGTCGCCGATGGTGTGCACTCGGTGAACCGGCTATGAACGCGGGTGCGCCGGGTCGGGAACGCGCGCGTGGAGCGCAGGGGACCTTGTTCGGTGCGCGTGCACGCGACTGACCGTCAGGCGGAGCTCTCCCACGGAGGCGCATCGTCGTTGTCGGGCGCGGACCGGTCGGCGTCGCGGACGGGGGCGGGTGACGCCTCTGGTGGCTCGGGTTCATCGGCGAACAACACGACGGGCGGCGAGGCGTGGTCGGTGTAGGTGTGTCCGAGTGGGGAGGTCCACGAGATCACGCCGTCATCGAGCAGCGAGACTCGCCAGGCCGTGAACTGTTTCATCGAGTGGTGACGCTGGCACAGTGCCTGCAGGTTGTCGACGGCCGTGGGGCCGCCCTTCGCCCAGTCGACGACGTGGTCGATCTCGCAGCGGATCGCCGGGGTGGTGCAGCCGGGGAAACGGCAGTGCTGGTCTCGCGCCTGCACCCATTGGCGGAGATCAGGCGGGGCGAGGCGCCGATCGCTGGCGAGCACCCGACCGTCGATCGGGTCGGTGAGGATGCGGCGCCACTCGGTGTTGCCGCCGGCCAGGCGTCTGGCGGTGTCGGCGTCGATCGGGGAACGCCCAGCGAGGTCGGCGGCGTCGTCGTCGGCGCCGATGAGCGACAGGGCGGGCACGACGACCTGGATCTGGGCGCGGATCGCGCCCAGTGTTCCCGCGTCGTCTCCGGGGAGGGCCGCATCCGCTCCGGGGTTGCCGGTGAGAAGGAGGTCGGCCATGAGATCGGCGCGCAGCTGGTCGGTGGTGCGTGTGTCGGAGGCGAGGGTGAGGTCGGCGGGGTCTGGTTCGCGCCCGGAGGCGCGCGCGTCGCGCACGCGTGCTGCTGCGTGCGCGCGGAGGTCGAGCAGGGCGCGGGCCATGCGGGTGGCGCGGTCGTAGGCGCCGTTGACGAGCACGCTGGGGGCATCGATGCCGAGGTGGCTCATGCCCTCGCCGAGCGGGGTGATCGACACCCCGCGTCGCTCCCGCGCCTCGAGGTGTCGCTCGGTGAAGGAGCGGGGATGCAGGCGCTGGGCGAGCATCTCGATGGCGCGCTTCGCCCGCCCGGGAGTCTGCGCTTCGCAGTGGGCGAGCGCGTGGGTCTCGAAGATCGCGCGCGTCTCGGCGGGGAGGATGGCGCCCGCATCCGTGATGGTGCGGACGTGGCCCATGTGGATGCGGCCCGACTCGAGTGCGGCGAGGGTGCGGGGGTAGTCGCAGGTGAGTTCGGCCGCCGCATCCATGCGCCGTTGGACGGCGCGGTCGGAGAGGCGCAGCGCGGCGCTGATCTCGGACGAAACGGCGCGCTCGGCCATGTCGCGGGCGCGCACCTGTGCGGGTGAGGATGCCGCGACCTCGCGTGCCAGTTCTCGCGCGTCGGCGAGTGCCCGCATCATGCGGGCTTGGGCCGCGGTGAGGGCCGCATCCGCTGCTTCGACGGCGTGCACGACCTCGGCGAACCGCGCGTTCTGCGCGTCGCTGAAGCCGATCACCTCGTCGCGTGCCATGAGTGCCACCCCTGGTTCGGACGCGCTCGCACGCGACCTGTGTTGCCGGGGCACTCGGCGGGAACAACAGCCGACGACCAGGTGATCTTCCACCTGTAAAGAGTCTGCCACCGACCTCAGACATCGAGCCGGGCGGCGTCTTCTCCGGCCGGAAGCAGCTGCTTCCGACGGGGAATGAGCATCGCACGGGCCTCGGCCATCGACCGTGCTCGGGTGGGGCTATCGGCGCACGACCATCGGTGTCTGCGTGACCGGGTCCGGGATCACGACAGCGTCGATGCCGAACACCGCACTCACGCGGTCCGCGGTGATGATCTCGGAGGGAGAGCCGGTGGCGATCACACGACCGTCCCTCATGAGGATGAGCGTGTCTGCGTAGCGCGCGGCCTGGTTGAGGTCATGCAGGACGGCCACCACCGTCTTGCCCTGCCGGTTGAGCTCTTTGAGGATGTCGAGAAGCTCGTACTGGTGGGCGATGTCGAGGAAGGTCGTCGGCTCGTCGAGCAGGAGAACGGGCGTCTGCTGCGCGAGCAGCAACGCGACCCACACCCGCTGGCGTTGCCCGCCGGACAGTTGATCGACGTAGCGCTCGGCGAGATCGGCCGTGTTCGTCGCGGCGAGGGCGTGACGAGTGGCTTCGTCGTCGGCCGAGGTCCAGCGCTGCAGCGCCGAGTGGTGGGGATACCGGCCGCGCGACACCAGATCGGCGACGCGCATGCCCTCCGGAGCGATCGCGTCCTGGGGTAGCAGCCCCATTCTCCGAGCGAGCTCTTTCGAGCCGTATTCGCGGAGTAGCCGTCCGTCGAACAGCACCTTTCCGGATTCGGGCGTCAGGACGCGTGCGAGCGTGCGCAGCACGGTGGACTTGCCTGAGGCGTTGGGTCCGAGAATGACGGTGAAGGATCCCGGATCGAGGGCCAGGTCCACGCCGTCCACCGCGATCTTGCCGTCGTAGGCGACAACGAGATCGCGTGCTTTGAGCGCCGGGGGCGGCGTGGACATGGCGTACCTCTCCGTCTCAGCCGAGCAGCTTCTCGACCTGGTCGATCACCAGGTTCGCGCCGATCACGCCGATGCCCACCATCCAGGTGTCGTCGTCGACCGAGAACGCCTTGTCGGCGGCGGGTGCGGGCAGCGCGCCCCAGAGGCCGGTGATCCGCGCCTCGGTGGTCGCGGACGGGTCGCCGCCGGGGCTCGTGTAGAACACCACGTCGCCGTCGATCTGCTCGTAGAGCTCGGGGCTGAGCTCCATCATCGAGTACTCGTTCCAGTCGCGGTCCGCGCCGAGGTCGAAGCCCATGTCGGTCAGCAGTGAGCCCGAGAACGTGCCGGGTCCGTAGAGACGGAAGTTGTCGGTGCGAAAGCGCGCGATCGATGCGGTCGTGCCGGACGCTCCGACCTTCTCGCCCACCTCGGCGGCGCGGTCTTCGACGCCCTGGATGAGTTCGTCCATCTCTGTGGACTGGTTCACTGCGGCGGCCGTCAGTTCAGCCTGCTCGGTCCAATTCGTGCCGGTGTCCTCGGAGAAGACGGTGGGTGCGATCGCGGACAGCTCTTGGTAGAGGGCCTCGTGGCGCACCTTCGATCCGATGATGAGGTCGGGGGCGAGGTTGGCGATCGCGTCGATGTCGGGCTCGGCGATGAAGCCGATCGGCTCGGTTCCGTCGAGCTCGTCGGCAAGATAGGCCGGGAACCCGCGGCCGGCGCCGATCTCGGGTGCACCGACGGGCGTGATCCCCAGCGCGACCAGGGCGTCGATCTGCGGCGAGTCGAGCACCACGATGCGCTCGGGGACCGACTCGAACTCCGTTTCACCCATCGCGTGCTCGACGGTGTAGCCACTCTGCCCGGCGGCAGATGTGGACTCGTCGGTCGACGGGGTGCTGGCGCACCCCGCGGCGATCATGGCGACGGCAGTGAGCGCGCCGAGAGCGGCGAGCGGGCGAAGGTGGGGGCGAGAGATGCTGTTCACGACACCACACCCTATTCAGGTTTGGTTAGGCTAACCAAATATGAGATTGAGATCCGTGGGCGGCGGGCGGCGGCAGGAAACGGGTGTGGTCTCTCGTCTACCGGGCGTGTTCGCGATGAGTCTGGCGCCCGTCGCACTCCTGTTCGCGTTGGCGCTGAGTCTCGCGGTCGGCGCGCGTTTCGTGCCGCTCGATGAGGTCGTGCTCTCGCTCTTCGGGCAGGGTGACCAGAACGTGCTCAACATCGTCGGGGAGCTGCGGGTCACCCGCACCGTGAACGCGGTGATCTGCGGTGTCGCGCTGGGAGCCGCCGGCGTACTGATGCAGGCTCTCACGCGGAACCCCATCGCCGATCCGGGCATGCTCGGAGTCAGCGCGGGTGCGTCCTTCGGCGTGGTCGGTGGGATGGCTGTGTTCGGAGCGCTGGGCGTCGGTGCGACGGTGTGGCTCGCGCTGGTCGGAGCGGCGCTCGCCGCATCCGTGATCTTCTGGTTCTCGGGCACCCGTTTCGCCGCCGGCTCGCCGGTGCGGCTCGTGCTCGCCGGTGTCGCCTTCTCGGCGATCCTCGCGGGCGGCTCGCAGGCCATCGTGCTGACAGACGAGACCGTGCTCGATGCGTTCCGCTTCTGGAGGGTGGGGTCGCTGACGGCCCGACCGGTCGAAGAGGCGTTGCCGCTGGTGGCGTTCATCGTGGTCGGGGTGCTTCTCGCCCTCGTGCTCGGACCGGCGTTGAACCTGTTGGCGCTCGGTGACGACAGCGCGACCGCGCTCGGGGTGCGTCCGGGCGTCGTGCGGGCGCTCGTGCTCGTCGCCGTCACGCTCCTCTGCGGCACCGCGACCGCGATCGCCGGTCCGATCTCGTTCGTGGGACTCGTGACCCCGCACCTGGTGCGTCGCATGGTCGGACCTGATCTGCGACTCGTGCTGCCGCTTTCGCTGTTCGCCGCACCCGTGATGCTGCTGCTGGCCGACACGCTGGGGCGGGTCGTCGGAGGAGGGGGCGAGGTGCAGGTGGGTATCGTCACCGCACTGATCGGCGGGCCGCTGCTGGTCGCCTTCGTCGTCGGCCGCCGTGGTGGGAAGCTCTCGTGAGCACGCGCGCCACCGCCCTCACTTCCGACGACCGCGTCGTGCGCGGCGCGCGATGGTCGCTGCGGTTCCGTCGCCGCACGCTTGCGGTGAGCAGCATCCTGACGGCCGTGCTGCTGGTGCTGCTGGTGGCGGCGCTGATGATCGGCGAGTATCCGGTCACGCCGGCGGCGTTGATCGACACGCTGCGTGGGCATCCGCCCGCGCGTCTCGATGAGTTCTTCGTGCTCGGACGGCGGCTGCCTCGCAGTCTTGTGGCGATCGTCGTGGGCGCCAGTCTGGCGGTCGCGGGGGCCGTGTTCCAGAGTCTCACCCGCAACCCGCTCGCGAGTCCCGACGTGATCGGCATCAGCAGCGGTGCATCGGTGGGCGCGGTGGTGGTGATGGTCGTGGCGCATGGCTCGCTCGCGCAGGCGGCGCTGGGAGCGGTTGTGGGCTCCCTGCTCGTTGCGGGAGTGATCGCGCTGCTCACCGCGCGGTCGGGTCTGCACGGCGTGCAGTTGATCCTCACGGGGATCGCTCTCTCTGCGACCGCGATGGCCGTGGTCGACTACGTTCTCACGCAGGTGTTCGTCGCCAGCGCGACGACCGCCCAGACGTGGCTGGTCGGTTCGCTCCAGGGTCGCGGGTGGGCAGACCTCGTGCCGGCTCTCGTCGCCCTCATCCTGATCGTTCCGCTGCTCGTGTGGGCCGCGCCCGGCGCGCGGATGATGGCTCTCGGCGACAGTGTCTCGACATCGCTCGGGGTGCGGACGGTGCGGGTGCGATGGATCCTGCTCGCCGCCGCGACACTGCTGGTGGCCGTCGCCGTTGCGACGGCCGGACCGATCTCGTTCATCGCCCTCATCGCTCCGCACATCGCGCGGCGGCTGGCGGGAGCTACCAGTTTCGTCGCCGCGGGTCTCATGGGTGCACTGTTGCTTCTCGCGAGTGATCTGCTGGCGCAGAACCTCTTCTCGGCACCCATCCCGGTGGGCGTCATTACGATCACCGTGGGTGGCGCGTTCTTCCTCTGGCTGTTGTGGCGAGAGGCGGCGCGGCGTGCCTGAACGGGCGGCGCGCGCTGGCACGCGTCCGCGGCGTGAGAGAGCCCGCGTGTTCGCGGCAGAGGTGGTCGGGGTGCAGGAGCTGACTCCACGGATGCGGCGGTTGACGATCGCCGCGTCGGAGTTCGCCGACTACGCGCCCACCGGCCCCGACGAGTATCTCGGGCTTCTCCTGCCTCGTGACGAGGGCGCCCCGCTCGTGCTGCCAGCGGACGACGAGGCGCAGAACATCCGTGCAGCGGTCGCCGCCATCCCATCGGACGAGCGGCCCGATCTGCGCTGGTACACGCTGCGCGCGCACCGTGCGGAGGCGGGCGAGATCGATGTGGATGTCGTCGTGCATGGAGACGAGGGGCCCGGCACGCGTTTCGCGAGACGCGCGCGGCCGGGGTCGGTGCTCGGAATCCGCGAGGGCTCTGCTCTATACGGGCCGCTGCCGCGGGTGCGCGCTCGGGTGCTCATCGGCGACGAGACGGCCATTCCGGCGATCGCCCGCATCCTCGAGCAGACCGATGCGCCCGAGACGCAAGTGTTCGTCGAGGTCGCCGACGCCGCAGAGAAGCAGGAGCTCGCGAGACCGGTCACCTGGATCGAGCGTGCGGGCGAGCGGCCGGGGGCCCGGCTGCAGCATGCCGTGCGCCGTGCCGAGCTGCCCCCGACGATCGACGATGCATGGGTCTGCGGGGAGAGATCGGCCGTGCAGGAGCTGCGCCGTCACTTCATCGATCGCGGTGTGTCGAAGGAACGCATCACGTTCTCGGGATACTGGCGCCTGGGTGAGGCGAGAGGCTGACCGCGTCATGCGCTGGGAGGAAACCGATGTTCGCCGTCGCGGCGGCCTTCGCGCTCACGGCGATGCTGGCGTCGGGTTGCACGGGAGACGGCGAGGCGGGAGCGTTCGCGGCGGAGTTCGGCGACGATGCCGCGGTCGCCTCGGTGGAGCTCACGAGCCACGACAATCAGCCGTTCACCGGTGGCGTGAGCGGGCAGGTCGTGGCGCGTGCGGGGCTCGCCGATCATGAGTTGTCGGCGCTCGCCGATCGGCTGAGCTCGTACACGCGGGAGAACGGCGAGCGGATGCGGGGGCTGGTGTCGCTGCTCGCGGACGATGTCGAGCTGATCGTCACCGGGCACTTCGAGACGGATGCGGCCGCCGTGGAAACGGCGCTCGCTCTCCGCGCCGATGAGCGCGTGGTGTCGGCGGAGATCGCGGAGTCGTTCATCGCCCTCGTCGGTGCCGACGTGGGCGCAGCGGTCGAGCTGATCCGTGGCCTGCCGGAGCTGGCGGCGACGGCTCCGCCCGAGTCTCGCTCGGAACTGTTCGTCCGCACCGAGGATCGCGCCGTGGATGTCGCAGACGCGCCGCAGCGGGTCGCGGGCGCGCTCGCCGCCTGGGACGCCCTCGTCGCCGAGGTGCCGCTGACGGGGATGAGACTGCGCGACGCTGCGCTCGTCGTGACGCTGGCGCAGGAAGCCGACTACGCGCGCGCTGCGGAGCGCGCCGCCAGCCTGTTCCCGGAGGCCGAGCCGCGGCTGGCGTTCGCGAGCGACATCATCCGGCTCGGCGAGGCGGATGGCGCACGTGCCCGCGACCTCGTCGGACGGCTCGATGACTCAGAGCTGGAGCGCATCGCGTACGTGGGGGAGTCAGGTTCGCGGCTACAGATCGCGGTGACGTCGAAGCATCACCTGGATGCGGTCGCCCGTTCGGTCACCGCCGCGCTGCCCGTGGGAACGACCGAAGCGTGGGTCGTGGTCGACGGTGACTCCGAGTCGAGGGTAGACCTCTTCGTGCCGTAGGCGGCTTACCGTGATCGGTCGCGCAGGGCGTGGTGATCGCCTTGGCGAACGCCGTCGTCTGGTAGGTGAACTGGTATGCCCAGTCGCCAAGTGACAAATGCTCATCGACGCCGATGACTTGGACATCGAGGTCGGGCGCACACCGCGCGAAGATGTACCGCGTCCGCGCCACGTGCGGGGTGAACGTGATTACGGCCACCTTATGCACTTCGTGCGTGCGCGCGTAGTCGACGAGCATGAGCGCCTCGCCCTTCGGGGCTAGAGCTTGTGCGTGGCACCGCGAGCTCTCCCGGAGCTCAAGCGAGAGTTGTGTCGTTGGAGGACCATAGCCTGGGGTCCGCTGGAGTCGATCGTCATGGGCGCTGCGCCGGATGAGGCGTAGGCGAAGTAGCCCCCGACGTGCGACAGTGAGGATGCCGCGAAGTAGGTGACGTCGAGATGGTCTGTGTCGGCCATCGAATAGAACTCATCGAAGGTCCCTGTCGTTTCGGAAGAGGCGTGTGTCTTCCAGCCCACTTCACCGACGCTGCACCGGACCTCCCATCGGTTGCACCAAGCTTCGAACGTGGCGAGTGCGGTGAGGACGTAGCTCGGCGTCGCGCCGTGCTGGTAGAAGTGTTGCGAGTACTCGACATTGTTCTCGGGGTCGCGGATCCACGGGCCTCCGGGTGCGATGGAAGCCAGAGTTGCAGAACGCCCGCCAAGAAAACCCTCCACCCACAACCGATGACGGTCCCCGGTTCTTCGTATGGCGTCAGTCGCGGCTTGTGTGCCGAGTTCGTACTCGGCAATGCCGATTGACGCGTGTGGCTCGTTGAAGAGGTCATACGCCTCGACCCACTGATCTCGACGGAATGCTTTGGCAAGGATCGTCCAGACGTGCTCGATCGCCGCTCGTGATATGCCCGCGCCGCAGGCGACCGCCCCTGCCGACGGTGTCGGCCCATCCCAGGGATACGTACACCCGTTGTGGAGGTCTATGACCGTGTGCATCCCAGCGTGGGCCGCCCTTGAGACCTCGGTGCGAATGAGAGCAATGTAAGCATCACTCTGAGGCCCTTCGATAGCATCGATGGGGGCCACGCCAGTTGGGATCGGGATCACTCGTTGCCAGGAGACCGCCAGTCTTACAATCTGGAATCCGCGGGCGGCAAGATAGTCGAAGGAAGCCTGTGAGTCCGGTCGTGTGTCCGCATCGCTTAGGTCCCGTTCCTGCTCGAGTGTGTAAATGTTGACGCCGTGAAGCCCTGATTGATCGTCATTCCAGCCCTCTCCCTGATGCCGAAGCGTCGTCTCATGGCTGGACAGGGTTGGGCAGATCAATGTGGTGATCGCAAGCGAGGCGATCAGGATCGCACAGATAGTTCGGAGCGATCGTCGCGTCATCCTTTAATCAGAGATCGAGTGGCTATGTGGCCGCTCGGAAGAGATGATGACTCAGGTGACTCGCCCTCCGCACCTAGCGGCTGGCGTTCAGTGCGCGGCGGTAGAGCACGGCGTAGCCATGGCCTTGACGAATCCGCCAGTCTGGTAGGCGAACTGATATGCCCAGTCGCCGAGGCTCAGATCCTCGTCTACTCCAACTACTTCGATGTCAAGATCCGGTGCACACCGTTCCATGATGTATCGCGCTCGCGAGACGTGCGGCGTGAACGTGACTACGATGACTGACTCAATGTCGTGGCTGGACGCGTACCGATTGAGTAACCGAGCTTCCCCCTTAGTCGTGAGCGGCGTCGGCTTCGAGCACTCGACATTCGGGGCCTCGCAGATTGGCATTCTGGAGGCCTTATAGTTGCTTTGCCCGCGTTCGCTCGCTACCGAGATCAGTACGGAACGAGCCCTCCCGTTCGAAAGGAGGGCAAGTGCCTCGTCTATGCGAGCATCGCTCGCCGGGCCCAGAACGAATACTAGATCCGCGGGGCGCGGTTCGTCCGTCGTGGGGAAAACGTACGCTGCCAGGCCGCCACCAAGGCAGAGCACTGCGAAGAGCAGCCCTGAGATGAGAAGTGTTGTTCGCATGCGCCGACGTCGTACGGACTCTGCGAGGTCGCGCGGCTTCACGTCTCCAAGCTATCTCTCTCTTATGAACAGCGCGTTTCTTGTGAATGGAAGCCGCCGACCGCCTCGCCAGGGTCATGGGCGCTCGCCCGACCCACTTGAGAGATACCGGGCTTGTGGAGGGGTTACGTCACGCCGCGGAAACGTTTGCGGGCTAGGCTAGGCCTGGTACGTCGCCTGGTGCGCGTCTGCGACGACAGAATTCCCTGTAGTGGTGGGACGTGGGTCGATGATTCCGCGGCGCTGGGTCGAGCGAGAGATTGCAGGTGTGGCTGGATGACGCTCTTGGCCAATCGCAGGCATGGAGAACCCGATCTGGCGCGGTCGATCCAGTCGTGGCGGGTTGCTGCGCGCATCATCATCGTCCTAGCGTTGATCCTTGAGATGCAGAGTCCGCGGCTCGTAGGCAACACGCGCATGAGCCTCGCGGTTTTTGTCTTGGGAGCCTGTGCCCTACTTGTATTTCGCGCGCGGAGGGTAATATTCAATCTCCGTTTACTCTTCTGTTGGCCGCTATTGGCGCTATTCGCATACTGCGTGTGGTGTCTGTTCAGTCTTATATGGTCGGCGACTCCCAGCGAGACGTTACTGCAAGCTGGGCTTTTGATCGTCGGCCTGTTGGTTGCGATATCGTATGCCGAGATCCCCCCTGTAGTATTCGTGCAAGAAGTTGTGCGGGTAGCCATAATTCTCGCCATCGTTTCGTGGCTGATGGTGCCCGTTCTTCCACACGTTGCCGTTCTCCCGGATATCACTTGGCGGCTCAATGGACCGATGCAGCACTCGCAGCGTCTCGCACTTGTTGCTGGCTTCGCCCTTCTGCTCGGCCTCGCAATGATGCTTAGGTCCGTCCCATTTCTCGCCTCTCGGCGTAGGGAGCTGGGCGCGCTGGTGCTGCTGGGGCTCACTCTGGCCGCTACACAGACGCGGGCGAACACGGCGTTTGTGCTCATCATCTGCGTGATACTTGTCTTCTTCCGTATTCCAGGGTGGACAAAGATCTTCGCTGTCCTGGCGGCCGGACTCATTATCTGGTACATCGTCGCGAATTTTGATGAATTGCTTGCGTCTGTTGGTCGCGACGGATCGAACACGATGACCCTCACAGGCCGAACCGTTATCTGGACCAATGCGATCTCAATGATCGAGGTTCATCCGGTGTTCGGTTACGGTTTTGCCAGCTTCTTCAGTCCGTTGACGGCGCATTTCTTCTCTTCGGGGTACGTTGCACCCCACGCGCACAATACGTGGATTAATGCGACTTTCGAGACTGGTTTGGTCGGATCTGCAATTCTTTCAGTGTTCTTGCTGGGTGCATTGCTCAGCGATCGTGGCTCGAAACTCAATTCGGGTTACGTGTGGCCGACCGTTCTTTTCGCGATGCTTTGTGGATTGATGGGTATCGTCTATGGCGGCAAGATTGGGACATTCTGGGTGCTTATCACTATCATGGTGGCACAAGCGACGCATCAGCGGCTCGCCCTTAAAAGAGGTGCCGCCTTTGACGCTTCAGAACTACTCCTGACGCCACGTCGACGGAAAGCTATGAGTAATAGCAGGATTCGTCGATAACGTAATGTTCTTAGCTCGAGCGACGACTACGCGTCACAGAGACTATGACAGCACTAGCGTTTAAGATAAAATCAACCGGATGATGGTGAGTTGACTGATCCGATTCGTACACGGTCGCGTATCTGCGGATGGCTGCCTCAATCGAGTACTCATCGGCGATCGTCCGAGCGATCGTGGCGTCGGCTCTGAGGAAGGCGGTGGCCAACTCCCGCGGGCTCTGAGCGATGGCTAGCTTGTTTCGCTCGGAGAAGTTCGTCGCGGCGAGGTCGCGCCAGTTATGACCTGTGACTGCTGCGGGGAGTTGAGATTCCGCTAGTGGCGTGAAGAGCGTAACTCCGGCCATGGCGGCCTCGACGAGATTCCTCCCGGTGCCCACAACTGCGTCCGCGACAGGCAGAAGTTCCGCCGCGTTCGTCGTCATGGCGGGGTCTGTGATTACGAAGTCCTCGCGCCCTCGCAGAGACATGATCTCTTCCAGCACTAGTTCGTCCTGAACGACACCAAGGATCACAGCGGAGACCGTAATGCCCTGCTCGCGCAGCAGCTTCGCGAGCTCGAACGTTTGCAGGATGGAACTGCGATAGTACGCGCCGATGCGGCAGATCCTGAGAATGATGGGTGCGTCGCCGACTTGGTTTCGCAATCGTAGTACGCGGTCTTCGCGAAACTCCGGAGTCGCTGTTCGCTGAGGAATCAAATGGAAACGGGACCGTCTCAGTGATCTCCTTTGCTCAAGATTCTGAAAGTTCTCCGCGCTGAAGCAGATCACGTCAGGAGCTTGTGGGAAGTACCTTCCCGGATTCGGTCCGCCAGGCTTGGTCAGGTATAGCTTGGCACCCGTCCAGAGTGCGCCCCAACGAGAGAAGAAGTAGGACTTATTATCGAATGCATGAATATGTGTGGGCTTGAAGGCCCTAATGTGGCTGATTACCTCTCGAAAGAATCTGTGCAATGATAGCGCGCTGAAGTCTATTCGTGACACGGGTACGCTCGCGGCTCGGAGCGGGGCTGAGTCCACGTCGCCGATCAGTAAGATCTCAACAACAGTGCTGGGGTGCGCCGCCGCGAACGCAGTTGCAATCTCCCTGACGCTATAGTAATGGCCCCCATTTCCTGTATTTGATGACGAGTACGCGGATACAACGTAAAGGATGCGGTTGTGTTCGCGCTCTGATGTGGAAGTGTGCTGCACTTTGATCGTCCTTCTTAGTTGTCGTCGGAGCGGCGTTTCATCAGCGTCCGCGCGACGGCTTTCCAGGAGGCTTGAATGTCGGTGCGGCGGAATAAGAAGAAGTCTGTCCACGGAACGCCGTACTTCCATGCCGCCGTCGTTGCGTAACCGACGTATAGGAGCAGTTGCCCAATAACCACGGCGAGCGCGCCGCCGGTGACGCCGAGGGGTTGTACGAGAAAATAGGCAAGTGCTGTCGTGATTGTCACGCTCATCGCGATCACTGGCGTGCCGAACAGAGGGCTTCCGGTCCCAGCGATAGTCGGGTAGATGATCTTGCTCGCCGCAGCGGGGGCAAGGCCGAAGGCGAGAAGCTGGAGGGCGGGGGCTGCTCCTCGGTAATCGGAACCGAGCAGTACTTGCACGACTATGGGCGCGGCGAAGTACAGAACAATGGCGAGCGCGAAAAAGAACCAGAATAGCCACGCGGATAGGCGAGCGCTGGCGGCGATGGTCTTCTTCTTATTGTCGGTTCGTGCGGCGTTGGAGAAGAGAACCATTCCTAGCGCTGTCGCCGCCTCGAGGAAGATTTCATTCACTCTGGACGCTGCATAGAACTGTCCCGCGGCGGCGTCGCCGACGCTTGCCTGAATGAAGAACATTGAGATTCGGGTACAGAGCGTGATGAGGAAGAGATTCATCGCAAACACGATTCCGTACCGAAGCATTGATGGCAGAAGTCTGAATCGCGTGCGAATCTGCCCCCCTTCCCGCAGTGCGAACCAGAGGGCGGAGGGAACTGCTATTAAGTAGCCGAGCGCCTGCGCCCAGAGTGCTGACATCAGGGTCATCAGTCCAGTCACCGCGAGAATTGCCGCAATCACCATAAGGGCAGTCTTTGGCGTGGTGTCTGTAGTTGTAAAAGCTCGAATACGACCCTGTCCAAGCGGGACGCCCTGGAGCAACATGATCAATATGGCCGCCGCGACGCTGATGCAAACAACGAATGCGAGACCGTTGACGTCGGCATCGGGTGCGTCGGGCGCAAGCAAAAGCCAGACGATGAGTGCGGAAACGCCCCCCAATAGCGGCCACAGGAGGAGGGTCGTCAGGGTCGCTTCCCGTGCCGTAATGATTCCTCGGCCGATGTTGTATGCGATGGACTGGCGTAGGCCGAGGCTTCCCAAGGTCGCCGCAAGGGTCACGCTTGTCGCTACGATGCCGAACCAGCCGAATTCAGACGGTGTCAGGAAGCGCGCGATGAGAATGAACGCGACGAACTGGGAGACTCGAATCAGACCCTTTCCGAACAGCACGGTGAATGCCTGTGCCGCCAGTTCCTTCACCTAGCGCCCTCCACATTCAAAGAATCCAATTGGGTTGAGGGAGTGGGTACGCCACTCGAGTCGACTCAACTCTGCCATCGCTCTGCCGCGCTGATGTGGGCGGGACGCACTCGTCCGTCGACCCTGACGTGCCGAACCTCGCATGGCATGTCGAAGCCGGTCTCGCGTTCAACCGTCGCGCGAACAGTCTCGATAAGCCAGAGGACGTCGTCTGAGGTCGCCCCGCCAATGTTATTGATGAAGTTGGCGTGCTGCGTCGACACGACGGCGCCGCCGCGACGCAGGCCCTTCAAGCCAGCCTCTTCGATCGCGCGGCCGGGCGGGCCGACAACGGCGTACATCTTCGGGTCAGACAGGAAGGTCGATCCGCAGTTGGGCTCATCTGACGGGAACTTGCGTGCGCGCTCGGCGCGGATCGAAGCCATTTCCTGTTCGATGAGCTCTCGGTCGCCACGTTCGAGTCGAAGCGTGGCGCCGACAATGACGCTGTCGTCGTCCTGAAAGATCGAGCGGCGATAAGCGAACCCCGCGTCATGTCCTTCGATGGTGCGCTCGCGCCCGTCGGAGTCGACGATCGACACCGTGGTGACGTTCTCTCCGATTCCACGGCGCTGTGTGCCGCCATTCATCGCGATGAGCCCACCGAGCGTTCCGGGGATCCCGACGACATGTTCAATGCCGCTGAGGCCGGCGGCTCCTGCCGCTGAAGCGAGGTCCGGGACGCTTACTGCTGCGCCGGCGGTGATAGTCGTGCCGCTGATTGTGAAGTTGCGCATCTCACCGCCCAGGCGGAGGACGACACCCGAGAATCCGGCGCTGTCGAAGAGAAGGTTGGAGGTCTCGCCGACGATGATGAGCGGTTCGGTGCGGTCCCTCATCAGTGCCAGCACTGCGGCAACTTCTTCGCTCGTGCGCGCGACGACGTACGCAGCAGCGGGGCCGCCGATCCTCCAACGTGTGAGGGCGTCGAGCGGCTCGTCAAATCGAACGCTCCCGGCGGTGATCTCCGCCAGGGCGAGTCTCAGCTCTGGCTGCAAGGCGCTCTGTCGAAGCTTAGGCATCGTCATCCCTCATGGATTGAGATGTCCGCACCGAGGGTCCTCAGCTTGTTCTCGAGGTTGTTGTAGCCGCGCAGCGCCATCTGGACGTTGTTGATGCGCGTCGGGCCCTCTGCGCACAGGCCGGCCAGGACGACGGCCATCGATCCGCGAAGATCAGTGGAGTTCGCTGTTCCGGCGCGGAAGGAGACCGGGCCTCGGGTCGTGATCTTTCCCCGCTCGGCATCTATGTGCTCTGCCGGAATCAGCTTGGCGAGCTCTGCTGCGAAAGCGATTCGCTCGGGATACCGGTAGTCGAAGATTCGAGATGTGCCTTCGGCGCGTAGCCCGAGCATGACGTAGAACGCCTGCATGTCCGAGATCACTCCCGGGTGCGATCCGCAGGCGAGCTCGAACGGCTGGATCGCCCCGGATCGCAAGCACTCGGTCGTAACGTGCACCGACCGTGAGTTGCGGAAGAGATCGATGCCGGACTGTTCGAGATGGATCAGCGGAACCTCCATCGCATCGAACGGTACGTCGTCGATCGTGAGCGCACCGCCGGAGATCGCCGCATAGACGATCCAGGTGAGCGCCTCGATGCGGTCGCTCATGACTGCCATGTGGGCGCCCGACAGTGGCCCCCCAGCACCGTCGATGACGACGTGGCTGGTTCCCGTGACGGTGATCCGAGCCCCCATGCGGCGAAGAAGCTCGATCAGGTCATGGACCTCGGGGGTGATGTAGGCGTTCTGGATGATCGTCTGACCGGTGGCGACACTCGCGCTGATCAGAGCGTTCTCGGTTCCGCCGACCGTCGTGATGGGGAAGTCGATGGATCCGCCCTGCAGGCCGGTCGGACCCTCGATCAGGATGTGATCCGCCAGTTCGGTGACCTTGCAGCCGAGCGCCTCCCACACCAAGATGTGCAGGTCGTAACCTCTGCTGCCGGCGTCACCGGGGCCGATCGGGCATCCGCCGGGGTAGGGGATGCGCGCGACCCCAGCACGCAGGATCTGACCCGCGGCGAGGAGGTACGTCGTCCGAATCGGCAGGTCATACTGGTCGCGTGTGAGCAAGGGGGCGGAAAGTCCGGACGCATCGATGCGGAGCGTCTCTGCGACGGGGTCGACATCGATTCGCGCGCCCAGATACTCGCAGAATCTGATCTTGTGGCCGACATCGACCAGCTTGGTCGGGAAGTTCGCGAGTTCTACGGGATCGTCCGAAAGCAGGCTGGCGGCCAGCAGGCGCGTGGCGGAGTTCTTTGCCCCGCTCACTCGCACGCGGCCGACCGGGGGGATCCCGCCGTTGATCAGTGCATACATGAAATGTCTCCTAGAGCTCGTCGTGTCGGGCTCGACGCGGGCGTCGCCAGTCGGTGTGCCGCGCGATCCGGTAGAACGCGTACGGATTGGTCGTGGCATAGCGCCAGATCAGACGCTTCGGGTCATCGAGGGTGCGGTAGAGCCACTCGAGGCCGACAGCCTGCATCCATCGGGGGGCGCGGGGGGCGTCGCCGGCCAGGAAGGCATACAGGCCACCGCATGTCTTGAGCCAGCCCACGCCGGGGAGCTGATCGCGCACCTCGACACACCAATGTTCCTGCCGAGGCTTCCCTAGAGCGACCCAAACCACATCAGCCTTCGACGCGAGAATCTCCTCGAGCACATCGGCTGTATCTTCAGGTCCGAAGTACCCGTGGTGGCGTCCGACGACGTCCAAGTCGGGGTACATCTCTCGCACGCGGGCAACGGCAGCAGCGTTCTGTTCTTCGGAAGCGCCGAGGAAGAAAAACCTCAAGCCCTCACGCGAGGCCGCCAGCGCCGCATCGTGGAAGAAATCAGTCGTCGCGATTCGGTCCGGGAGCCTGCGCCGGGTCAGGCGAGAAGCCAGCACGACGGGCATGCCGTCTGCATGGATGACGTCCGCGTTCTCCATCGTCTCCATGAACGCAGCGTCCTGGCCCGCCAGCGCGATCCCCTGGCCATTGGACGAGAAGACGAGCTTGGGCGCCCAGCTCGACCCGGCCGTCCGGGCGGCGCGGCAGTCTTCGACCATGCGTTCTGCCAGCGCTGCTCGGCTCACGCTGACGGTGTCGAACCCACCGATGCGAATGGTGGGGAGCTCGGAGACGGGGGATGTCTCAGGCATGTGCGAAGTACTCCTTGTACCAGTCGACGAACTCGTGCACGCCGCGCTCGACCGGGGTTGTCGGGACGTAGCCGGTCAATTCGTTCAGGAGTGTCGGATCCGCGTGAGTAGACCTCACGTCGCCCTGTTGCATCGGGAGCATCTCGCGCACAGCTTTCGTGCCCATTGCCGCTTCCACCGTTTCGATGAACGTTTCGAGAGCAATCGGATTGCCTCCGGCCAGGTTCACCGTGCGCCAAGGGGCGATCGGTGAAAGGGAGTCGTGCTGAGAAACGGGCTCGCCGACACGAGGGGGGACATCGCGAAGTCGAACGATCGACTCGACGAGGTCATCGATGTACGTGAAGTCACGTTCCATCTCACCGAAGCCATAGACCTGAATGGGCTCGTCGCGCTGGATCCGTTCGACGAATCTGAACAGTGCCATGTCGGGTCTTCCCCAGGGCCCGTACACAGTGAAGAAGCGGAAGCACGTTGTCGGGATCCCGTGCAGGTGTGCATAGGAGTGCGTCATCGACTCACAGCCACGCTTCGTCGCGGCGTAGAGCGACACCGGGTAGTCGGTCCGGTCCGTTTCGGTGAAGGGCTGCTTCTCGTTCCCGCCGTAGATCGAAGAAGTGGACGCGAACATGAAGTGCTGCGGGCGATGAACCCGAACCGCTTCGAGGACGTTGAAAGTTCCCGAGAGGTTGGACTGGATGTAAGCGCCGGGATTCTCGAGGCTATATCGCACCCCGGCCTGTGCCGCGAGATGGATGACCGTCGTCGGACGGTGTTCCTCCATGGCCTGGAGCAATGCTCCTTCGTCTTCAAGCATCGCCTCCACGGAGACGAAGCGGTCGTAGGAAGCGAGCAGTGCGGCTCGGTCGCGTTTCAACCGGACATCGTAATAGGGAGTGAACCCGTCGAATCCGACGACGGTCTCTCCGCGCTCCAGCAAGCGAGATGCGACATGGAAGCCGATGAACCCGGCGGAGCCTGTGACGAGGACCGTCAAGCCGTGACCTCCGGTGCCGTGAGGATGTCGCGGTTCTCGTCGCCGCGGCCGATGCTGCTGTAGGTGAAGCCAGCAGCTTCGAGTTCCTCGCGCCGATAGACGTTGCGCAGGTCGACGAACCCGTGTCCCGTCATCGCCGACTTCAGGCGGTCCAGGTCCAGCGTGCGGAACTCGTTCCACTCCGTCACGAGAACGACGCAGTCCGCGCCCTCCGCGACGTCATAGGGATCGGAGGCGAACTCAATCCCCTCGATCACCTTGCTCGCCTGGGCCATTCCCTCAGGATCGTAGGCGCGAACGCGTGCTCCACCATCCAGGAGACCCTGAGCGATCGAGATCGCCGGCGCATCGCGCATGTCGTCAGTGTTCGGCTTGAAGGTCAGGCCCAAAAGTCCGATGGTCCGCCCGCGGACATTGCCTCCGCACGCGGCGATGACTCGTCGCGCCATCGCCCGCTTGCGCTGATCGTTCACCGCGACGGTCGTTTCGATCAGGCGAAGCGGAGCGTCGTTGTCTTGGCCTGTCTTGACGAGGGCAAGGGTGTCTTTCGGGAAACAAGAGCCGCCGTAGCCAGGCCCGGCGTTCAGGAACTGCTTGCCGATCCGGTTGTCGAGGCCGATCCCCCGGGCAACGGCCTGAACGTCGGCGCCGACCTTCTCGCAGAGGTCTGCCACCTCGTTGATGAAGGTGATCTTCATGGCGAGGAACGCGTTGCCCGCGTACTTGATGAGCTCGGCCGTGCGCCGGCCGGTGAACATCAGCGGTGCGGTGTTGAGCGAGAGCGGACGATAAACCTCTTCCATGACAGCGATGGCGCGGTCGTCCTCCGTGCCGATCACCACGCGGTCGGGGCGCCGGAAGTCGTCGATGGCGGCACCCTCGCGAAGGAACTCAGGGTTGGAGACCACGGAGAAGTCAGCACCCGGGTTTGTTTCCCGCACGATGCGCTCGACCTCGTCACCCGTTCCGACCGGCACCGTCGACTTGGTGACGATGACCGTGTAGCCGCTCAGTGCCGCTGCGATCGACTTCGTGGCCGCGTACACATAGGAGAGGTCGGCGTGACCATCGCCGCGACGGGACGGGGTTCCGACCGCGATGAATACGACATCTGCCTGCGCGACGGCGGCGGTGAGATCGGTGGTGAACTCGATGCGACCCGCCATGT
Source organism: Microbacterium sp. RG1 (assembly GCF_005347485.1). NCBI lineage: Bacteria > Bacillati > Actinomycetota > Actinomycetes > Micrococcales > Microbacteriaceae > Microbacterium > Microbacterium sp. RG1. The sequence goes on from NZ_CP034121.1 coordinate 3,174,250, forward strand.
GGTTCGTTCGAACGAGATCTTCGAGTCCGGGCTCGAAGATCGGGATTTCGCCGTCGTTCAACCGCGCGACTTTACTCTCGTCCACATCGACACAGATGACCGAGTGGCCGAAATCGGCAAAACAGGCGCCGCTGACCAGGCCGACGTATCCCGAGCCGATCATCACAATTTTGAGGGACATGGTGGATTCGCTCTCTCGCAGGTATCAGTGCGCCGTCTCGCCGGGGGCGAGCGCGGCTTTGGCGGTCTTGGTGAGGATGACGAAGTCGCCGAGCAGTGACCAGTTCTCGACGTAGGAGAGGTCGAGACGCACGGTCTCTTCCCACGAGAGGCTGGAGCGGCCGCTCACCTGCCAGAGGCCGGTGATGCCCGGCTTCACGAGGAAGCGGCGGTGCACGTGCGTGGCGTACTGCTCGACCTCGTTCGGCAGCGGCGGGCGGGGGCCGACAAGCGACATCGAGCCGCCGATCACGTTGAACAGCTGCGGCAGCTCGTCGAGGCTGAACTTGCGCATGATGCGCCCGATGGGCGTGACGCGCGGGTCGTTCTTCATCTTGAACAGCACTTCGTTGCCCGAGTCGATGCCCTCTTCGCGCCGCTGGCGCTGCAGGTTCTCGAGCAACTCCTCGGCGTTGGTGACCATCGAACGGAACTTGAGCATCGTGAACTCGCGACCGCCGCGTCCGATGCGCGTCTGACGGAAGAGCACGGGGCCCTCCGACGACAGACGGATGCTCATGGCGAGGAAGGCGAGAACGGGACTGAGCAGGACCACGCCGATCGTGCTCGCGAGGATGTCGACCGTGCGCTTCAGGAAGAGCTGGCCCTTGCTGAAGCGCGGCGTCTCGACGTGGATCAGGGGGAGTCCGGCGACGGGGCGGGTGTGCAGGCGCGGGCCTGCGATATCGACGATGCTCGGCGCGAGCACCAGGTGCTGGCGGCCGGCTTGCAGCCCCCAGGAGATCTCTTTGACTTTCGTGGGCGGGAGCTCGTCGGTGCTGGTGACGGCGACCGTGTCGGCGCCGGCGCGCTCCATGGCGCGGTCCACCGCGTTCACGCTTCCCATCATCGGGATGTCGGTTCCCGGAACGAGAGCGCCGACCTTGCCCGTGGGCGTGCACGCGCCGACCACCTTGTAGCCGGCGCTCGGCGTGCGGGCGAGCTCACGAGCGATGTTCGCCACCGACTCGACCGAGCCGACCAGCAGCACGCGGGCCGCGTACTCGCCGACCGACCGCTGCGCGATCAGCCACTGCCGCCAGAGCCAGCGCACGACGAGGAGCACGAGGATGCCGAGCGGCAGGCTGATGAGCAGGAATCCTCGCGCAAGGTCGATCTGGAAGAGGAAGGCCACGATCGCGACTGCGCCGAACAGGCGCAGACTCGAATCCGCGACGCGCACGTATTCGGACGAGCCGGTGCCGAACACTCTGGGGCTACGGGAGTCGCTCCACGACAGAGCCCCCATCCACGCTATGACGAGAACCGCCGAGAAGACCCAATAAGACAGATCGCTCCAGCGGTGGTCCAGAGCGATGGTGACCTGAGCATTGCCGAGGCCGAACCATGCGATCTGGGTTCCAAAGACCACCCACACGACCGCGAGCAGGTCGCTGATCCACAGGCGCCGCTGATAACCGCGGCGCCAGTTCTTCGGCATCCGCTCGGAGGTCTGGATCGGGCCGGTTGTGAGGGCTTGGCGGGCCGCATCCGAGATGACGGGCTGCGGAGACGTTGCCGGAGTCTTGGGGAGCAGGAAATGGTCGGGAAGAGACGGTGACGCGTTCTTCGCTATCCGCGACTCCGTCGTCGCGTCGACCTCGAAATCGGTCGACACATCCTCCCCCTTCATCAGTCGTGCCTTGCTGACGGGCCGCACGTTATCAGGTGAATGTGACGGTGATGTGTCGGGTGATTCATCTGGATTCATGGGGCGCGTCTCTGCGTGCGATGTTACGGTGATCGGTTCGTTGGACACAGTCCACCGAATGGGGGACAAGCACATACTGTCCTGATCCCGCGCGGAATGGGGACGTGTTGCAATCTGCGGCGGGTGAGTAGTTCTGCGTTGCGCGGCGCTTCGGCGCGTTCCGTCTCGCTGCGCTCGCTCAACGACCGGTGGGCGGGAGGGCTTCGGCGAGGTGGGTGAGCTGAGTGGTGACCCACGCCGCGTACTGCTCGTCGGACCATCCGCGTGCGTGCGTGAAGTGGAGGTAGGTCGCCGGCCCCGTCAGGTGCCCCAGCACATCCGCCGCCACGTCGACGGACGCCTCCGGGATGCGGCCGCGAGAGGCGAACCACCCCGCGCTCAGTCGCATGTCGCGCTGGCGTCGCTCCTCGAGCTCGAGGTAGGCCGCGCGAGCTGCTGCATCCGCATCCGCCGCCGCCATCATCGCCTGCGCGATCGCCGCCGATCGCCGATTCGCCTCGGTGAGGAACGCGACATAGCGCTCGAGCGCGGTCTCGAACTCCGGCTCGGCCATGATCTCGGCGATGAGGGGACGCTCGGTGAGCGAGTGCGTCCCCTCGTCGCCGGCGAACGACGTCTCGAACGCGGCGATGAGCAGGGCGTGCTTGGGGCCGTGCAGCTGCACCGTCTGCGCCGAGACACCCGCCTCCGCGGCGATCGTCTTCATCGACGTGGCCGCGTAGCCGTCTCGGATGAACAGCCTGGCCGCGGCCGCCACGATGCCCGCCCTCGTCGCCGCCGCCTCGGCCTCGCGGCGGGGGGAGTGGTACGCGCGGGGCATCCTCAGACCGTACCGCCGCTCGCGGCCGGACGCGCAGCGAGGAACACCGCGCCAACGACGATCTGCGCCGCGCACGACGACAGCAGCGCGATCGTGACGGTCGCCACGTCGTCACTCGCCGACGCGAGTCCGCCCGCCACCGCGACGACCGCGGCCAGTGCCAGCAGCGCCCACCGCGCCGCACCCGTCGCGATCCCGGCGCGCACGGCCCCCACGGCGCCGACGATCAGCAGCACGAGCTGCACGATCCCGAGGGTGAGCGGCAGCCATCCCAGCGTCGCGTCCGCGCCGCTCGGCGCGCCATAGGTCATCACGTAGTAGACGAGCTGGTTCGCGAAGAACACGGCCCCGAAGCCGAGCAGCGCGAAGGTGCCCCGCACCCGGCTCCCCGTGATCCCGTTCGCCGCCATCGTGCCCAGGGCGAGGGGCAGCATCGCCGCGGCGAGGATCGCCGCGCTCGCCAGGAACAGCGTGGCGAACAACGGCAGGGTCGGGCCGGTCGGATCGGTGCGGAGTCCGACCTCGACCACTGTGGCCGCAGCCAGGATCGCGCCGCCCGCGGCGATCAGGCCGCCGCCCCATCGTGCCCACGCCCTCGCATCCGTCTCGGCGAAGGCGGGATGCTTCGTGGTCGCCCGCGTGGTTACTGTGCTCATGATCGGTCCTCCCCGGATCTGTTGGTGTGCATCAATATCCATTAGTGTGGCGAACATGTCAATTACGAATCGGTCCGCGCTGCTCTGCGCGATGCCCGCGGTGGGCCACGTCGACCCCATGCTCGTCGTGGGGCGGGAGCTGCTGCGGCGCGGGTGGCGCGTGCGGATGCTGACCGGCTCGCGCTACGCGGACCGGGTGCGGGCCGCGGGTGTGGACTTCGTCGCCCTCCCCGCCGAGGCGGACACCCTCGACTCCGTCGGCGCCACCGGGCGCAACCGCGGCATCGCGACGATCAACGCGGGCGTGGAGGAGGCCTTCGTGCGCCCGGCCCTGCCCGCCGCGCAGAAGCTCGACGCCCTCCTCGCGGAAGCGCCCGTCGACGTCGTCTTCCACGACATGACGTTCCTCGGCGTGCAGGGGCTGCTCGCGCGCCCCGCATCCGAACGCCCCCTCGTCGTCATGTGCGGTGTCGGCCCCGCCGGCTTCTCCAGCCGGGATTGCCCGCCCTACGGACTCGGTATCGTCCCGGCGCGCCAGCGAGCCGTCGGACGGATGCGGGATGCGGTGCTCAACCGCTCCGCCCGCTGGGTGCTGTCGGGCGCCCACCGGGCGCTCGACGACCTGCTCGCCCGGCTCGACGCCCCGGGACTCGACGGCGCCTTCTTCATGGACGTGCTCGCGCGCAGCGACCTGCTCGCGCAGTTCACCGTCGCCGAGTTCGAGTACCCGCGCAGCGACGCCCCCGCGCACCTCCGCTTCTACGGGCCGATGGCGGCGCCCGCCGCATCCAGCGGATCCGCGGGGGAACTCATCGACCGCCTCGACCCGGACGTGCCCGTCGTGCACGTGACACAGGGGACCGTCGCGAACACGGACTTCTCCGAGCTCATCGGCCCGTCACTGCAGGCCCTCGCCGACCGCCCGGTGCAGGTGGTGCTCACCGCCGGCGGCCGCGCCGCATCCGATCTGCCGCCGCTGCCGCGCAACGCGTTCGCCGCGGACTACCTGCCCTACGACCGCCTGCTGCCGCGCACGAACGTCTTCGTCACGAACGGCGGATACGGGGGCCTGCACCAGGCCATGCGCCACGGGGTGCCGATCGTCGTGGCCGGCGACAGCGAGGACAAGGTCGAGACCTCGGCTCGCGTGCAGTTCTCCGGTGCCGGCGTCAGCCTCGGCACCGGACGGCCGTCGCCGTCGCAGATCGCCCGTGCCGTCGACCGTGTGCTGGCGGATCCGCGGTACGCCGCCGCATCCCGTCGGATCGGCGAGCGGATCGCGATGGCGGGCGGTGCGCCGGCGCTCGTGGACGACGTGGAGGCCATGCTCTGGGCGTGAGGGGCGTTTCGTCTCACCTGCGGCTCGCTCAGCGACCGAGTCGTTGCGCGATCCAGGCGGCCGCGCGGGAAGGTGCGGACCGCGCGTGCATCGTGCCGGAGTGGTGCGTCGGCCACCAGTGCGAGGTGAGATCGACGCCCGCCCGCCGGTAGCTGCGCAGGAGCGCGCCGGTGAGGGGAGCAGGCGCTACCTCGTCGAAGGCCGCCGCGTCCACCCGCACCGGCGCGCGAAAGCCGCGCAATGCGGCAACCTCGTTCTCGCGGAAGGACGCGAGCAAGCGTGAGCGGAGTTCTCCTCCCGCGGTGCCGAGAATCGCCGCGGGCGCGATGCCGCCCCACGAGGAGCGGCGCGCGAGCTCGGTGAGCGAGAGACTGCCGAGGCTCGGCCACAGCGCCCGGGCACGCGCACTCAGCCCGTCGCCCGCATACAAGTGCGCAAGGTCGGCGTCGGCCGTGGCTGCGCCGCGCACCATGAGCCCGATCAATGCGGAGACGACGCCACTGCCGGGCGCCGTGATCGGCACTCGCAGCGCTGCGCCGATGCTGAGATCCATCCGGGTGACCGGCGCGAAAGCGCACGTTCCGACCAGGCGAGAACGTTCGTCGGGCTCGGGAGAGACGGACGCCCACAACGCGCCGACGGCGCCCTCCGAATGCCCCGCCGCGAGCCACGTGTCACCGAGGGGAGCCGAGAAGAGCGCGCGGGCGCGCACCATCGCGATCATGGACTCGGCGAGCGACGGCCCGATCAGATACGGGTGAATGCCGGGACCGCCGATCCCCTCGTAGTCCGGGCGGAGCACCGCGATCCCGCGCGCGAGCAGCGCGTCGCACAGGACATCGCCCTGCGACATCCGGCGCCACTCCGGATGCGTCGGATCCGCCGTGCTCGGCGCGGAACGGGGACCGCCGCCGGTCGTCATATGGCCGTAGACCACGATCGGGAAGCCGGTCGCCGGAGCCGGCAGGTGCGGAACATGCACGAGACCCGTCTGCTGCTGCAGCGACCCGTCGATGCCGGTGGCGGGGAAGGCAACGCGGCGGGTCGTGCCGTGGCGCATCACCAGCGCCCGCGGGGCAGGAGCTGCCGCAGGCGACGCGGGATGAAGCCGAGCAGACCGCCTCGGCGGGCATCCGCGTCGTCGATGATGCGCGCGAAGAACCGCGCGACCGGCACGAGCTGCGTGCGGTCGATGCGTTCGATCGTGTCGGCGTCGTCGTAGAGGTACAGCGGCCCCGAGATCAGGCTCACCGTCGGAACGCCGCTGACCAGAGTGAACGACGCATCGGTGGGAATGCCGTTCGCGAAGAACTCGAGCGCCGTCGCGTCCAACAGGGTCGTGCTGTGCATGCCGTTCTCGCGTACCGCGCGTGCGATCCGCAGGGCGAAGGCGGGGTTCACGTTCAGGAAGATTCCCCGCGGCTCGGTCTCGCCGGTGTCGGCGAACCCGCCGTCGGCGCCCTCCACGGCGCGCAGGCCGATGTGCTCGATGGTCGTGTTCAGAACGATGCGCCACGGCGCGCCGCGCGAGAGCACGAAACGTCGTGCGAACTCCTGATGCGCCTGATACCCGGTGAAATGCGTGTCGAACGTCACGAAGATCAGCGTCTTCTCCCGCGTCGCGGGGTCGCGCGCGGCGAAGTGCTCGGCCAACGCGATCACCTCCGCCGTGCCCGAGGCATCCTCCACCGCTCCCGGACCGACGGAGTCGTGATGGGACTGCACCATCACCGCATCCCCGGTGCGCCCGGGCAACACGCCGATCACGCTCCGCGAGGTCACCCTGCGACGCTCGACGGTGAGCGTCAGGGCTGCCTCGGACGGTGACGAATCGATCAGGTGCCGGAGCCGCCGCCCCTCGGCGCGCGTCACCCATACGCCCGGCAGGGAGAACAGTGTGCGGCGGTAGTACTCGTTGTGGTACCTGCGCGAGTCGGGGTAGTCGCGCAGAACTCCGATGAGGCCGACCGCGCCCGCCGCCGCCGCATCGCGCATCACCCGCGCGAGCGAGGTCACGTAAGGATTGCGGCCGGCGAGCACGTCGCGGCGCAGCATCCGCCGGTTCGGATCGTGGATGTAGCGCGCGAGAGGCAGAGTGTGCGCCAGTGTCATGTCGAACGTGAGATCGAACAGCACGATCGCGCCGCGCACGTCGTGTGCCGCCACCCGACCGGATCCGATGTCGACGACGCGGGCGACGAGGCGGTGGGAGGCGCTTCCGGTCCACTCGTGCGACACGAGGCCCGAATGCAGGATGGGCGCGCACGCGATCGTCTCACTGCCGAGCTCGAGTCGGCACTCGCTCGCCTCCCATCGGAAGGACGGAACGCGCAACTCCTGGGTCGCGAGGCCCGCGCGCTCGAAGCGGCCCCGAACGTAGTCGGCCGCCGCATCGCCGCCCGGGGTTCCCGTGGCGCGAGGAGCGAGGGCGACGAGACTTCGGATCGTGTCCATCATCGCCGATTCCGTCATCGTCATACGGACAACGGTATGTAGAGTCCGTCATTCGCAGAGATGACGCCCTGTATTCGTCACCCAGTGCGTTGCCCGTGAGAATATTCGTCGTATGCCCGGCTCGCTCAGCGAACTCGACCTCGCCATCGTCCACGCGCTGCAGATTGACGGCCGGGCGCCGTGGGCGCGGATCGCCGCCGCCGTCGGAGCAGACACCGGAACCGTGACCCGCCACTGGCAGGACCTGCGTGCGGGCGGGCTCGCCTGGACCACGATCTGGCCGACGCCTGAACGGTGGGCGCGAACGACCGATGTCGCGCTCGTCTTGATGGATGCGGATGCGGCAGCGCGCGACGCGATCGCTCTGATGCCCTGGGTGATCGCTCTCGATGAGACGTCTGCGGGCGTCCTGGCGGTCGTCGCCGAGTCGGGCGGACTCGAGGCGATCGGCGCGCGCGTGCGCACGATCTCCGGGCTCGGCGCCGGCATCCGGCGCGCCGACGTCGCCGCATCCATCGCGCAGGAGGACTCGACGTGGCGGTTGCAGGCTCTCTCGCGCGCTCAGCAGCGCCTGCTGGTCGCACCCGCAGGAGCGCGTCGCGACGTGCGCCCGCCGTCACCCGAGGTCACCGCGGAGATCGCGGCGGCGCTCGCCGATGATCCGCGGCTCGCGGTGCTGACTCTGGGCAGACGCTTGGGCGTGTCGGAGCCGACGATGCGTCGAACCCTCGATCGGGCGATCGCCGCCGGGGTTCTCCGCTTCGGCTGCGACCTCGCCATGTCGGCGGCGGGTCTCGGGCGTGCGGCCGTGCTGTGGGCACGCGCCCGAGACGTCGACGCCGCAGCGGATCGCGCGGGTCTGCTCGCCGAGACGCACCGGGCCGGCGTCGTCGTCGGTCCGTCGCCCGTGTTCGCGAGTGTGCGGATGCGGACCCTCACCGCCCTGCCGTCCATCGAGCATCGTTGGCAGGACGCCGCGGCCGTCGAGGTCGCCGACCGGTGGACCGTGCTGCGCACGTGGAAACGCAACGGCCATCTCCTCGACGGTGAGGGGCGTTCGATCAGACGGATTCCGGTCGAGTGGTGAGTGCCTCTCGCCGCAGTCGCGTATCCAGCGTGTAGCGCGAGAGCGGCACCAGGCTCACGGCGCACAGGAGTGCGGGGGCGAGGGAGACGCCGATGACGATCGCTGCTTTGGCCGCATCCGTCTGCGGGAGATCGATCTGCGTGGAGGCGACGTAGCCGCCGATGCTCATCGTCGCCCCGAGCAGCGCCGGGCCCAGCGCGTAGCCGAGGAGTTCGAATCCCGACCACACCCCGGCGATCATGCCGATCCGGTTCAGTCCGGAACGCTTCGCGTCGTCGGCGGCGATGTCCGGAAGCATGGCGAGAGGAAAGAGCTGGCCGCCCGCGTAGCCGACTCCGACGACAGCGGCGGCGGCGAGCAGGACCCCCTGCCCCATGCCCGCAGCGGCGAACAGTCCGATGAAGCCCGTGATCTGAACCACGGTGGCGGCCGCGAATCCGTTGCGCTTTCCGAGGCGCCGCCCGATCGCCGCCCACACCGGAGTCAGCAGGATGGCCGGGGCCACGAAGCACACGAAGCAGGTCGTCGCCAGGGAGGCGTCGCCGAACACATGTCGTGCGACGTAGATGACACCGCTGAGCACCATCCCCATGGCGATCGCCTGCAGGACGAAAGGGATGACGAGAAGCCGGGCATCCGGGTTTCCCAGCACGGCGGCGAGCTGTGTGCGCAGTCGCCCGCCGGCAGGCTCGCTGCGCACGCGGGCGGCGCCTCGGGTGCCCCACCACACGCCGACGGTGCCGACGAGGATCAGCGCCGACATCGCCCCCGCCATGATCCGGTAGCCGGCGAGTCCGCCCGCCGCCTCGACCAGTGCGGGCGCTGCGGCGCCGGAGACAAGGATCGCCAGGGTGAAGACGATCACGCGCCAGGTGACGAGGCGTGTCCGCTCGCCGTAGTCGTCGGTGATCTCCGCCGAGAGGGCGAGATAGGGCACCTGGAAGAACGCGTACGCCGTCGCCGATGCGACGAAGAGTGCGAGCGCCCAGAGCGCGCCGGCGACGGGGGGTGCGCTGGGGCCGAAGAACATGGCAGCGAACGTGAGCGCCAGGATCACGCCGGCTCGCAAGAGGAAAGGGCGGCGCCGGTCCGGGCGGGGGGACCGGTCGGACACGCGGCCGGCGATCGGGTTGAGGAAGAAGTCCCACGCCTTCGGGATGAACACGATGAGCCCGGCGATCGCGGCCTCGACCCCGAGAAGATCCGTGAGATAGGGCATGAGGATCAGTCCCGGCACAGTGCCGTACGTGCCGGAGGCGATACCGCCCAGCGCATATCCGAATCGAGTCCTCGCCCGCATCCTGATCATCCCCGGATGCTAAGCGGTTCCTTCGCCTCGGTCGGGTCGCAGCAGTGTTATTCGTCGTGGCGTGAGCGCATCATCCCCGTATTCGTCACGAGCGTGGCGCTTCGCTTCGCTGTGCTCGTGGGCGGCCTGCGGAGGCTGGGGAGAAGCGCTGCCCCGGGGAACGGGTCACGCCCGCAGGGCCCTGAAAAGGGCGCCTGCGGGCGTGAGGGAGGGTGGGTCAGTGACCGCTTCGGGTGCGGCGACGCCACCCGGCCAGGATGACGATTCCTGCGCCCAGCAGGAGCATCACCGCGGCCACGCCGCCGGCCGCCCACGGCACCTCACTACCCGTGATCGCCAGCGGGGGCGCGGGAGTGCGAGCGTGGAACGGGTCGTCGTCGGTGAAGACGATCGGTGAGCCGGTGCCGTCCTTCGCGATCACCGGGTTGCCGGAGTCGTCGAGCAGCGGCTCGCCGGTCGGCAGGCCCGTCGTGGGGTCCGGCTTGGGGACGACGAGCGTCCCGGTCACCGTGACCGTGTCGGCGTGCGTGTCGTTGCCCGGCATCTTCAGCGTCCCCTCCGCGAAGAAGGAGGCTCCCGGCGGGAAGAGCCCGGCCCACGCCCCGTCCTTCACGAACGAGTAGTCCGAGGGTCCGCCGAAGGCCGACAGATCGGCCGTCCAGTCGCTGCCGATGGCGGGCGCGTCTGAGGTGACGTCGACCAGCGTCAGGTTCGTCAGCCACGTCTTGCCCGTGTTGGTGACGACCCAGCGCACCTTCTGCGCCTTGTCGACCGGGTACGCGACCGCGGTCTGCGGGGTGTTGGCGTCCTGCGCCTCGTTCACCAGCGGCTTCGTCGGCGTGATCCAGCCGCCCGGACCGCCCACGAGCGGGTCGGGCTTCTGGCCGTCGTACTTGATCACCTGGATGCCGCCCGTGAACGCGTTGTACGGGTTGTCGTCGCCGACCGTCTTGCCCGAGAACGCGCCCTTCGCCGACACCGACGCGATGTCCTGGTGCGGATCGTCCGAGCCGTTCATGGTCAGCGTCGCGGTACCCACGATGACGTCGCCCACGGCCCAGGTCGTCGTGCCCGGTTCGAAGGTGGCGCCCCACGCCGCGCTCCAGGTTCCGGATGCGGCGTCCCACACCGCATCCGTCGACGAGAGGTCGGGGAAGTTCCACCGCAGCGACGTGATCGCGCCGCCCGCCGTCGTGAGATCGCTCAGGTCGACCTCGCGCAGCGGCTCGGGGCCCGTGTTCGTGACACGGATCACGATCGACCGGGTCTCGCCCGGGCGGTACGCCTCACCGGTGTCGACCGAGTCGGCCTCGTGCGCGATCGTGGCGGATCCCGCATCCCCGTCGCCCTTGGTGAGCTCCACGCTCGGGGTGACGTCGGTGGGGTTGTCGACGACCACGGCCACCGTGCTGTCGGCGCCGATCGTGAGCGTCGCGCCGTTGGCGGCGTCGACGCCGTCGATCTCGAGCGAGGGCGTGCCCCAGCTCGCGCCGTCCGGCAGGCCGCCGGTGGGAGCGCCCTCGGTCACGGTCACGACCGTGCCCGTCGGGAGCGCGGGGGAGGACCACGGGGTGCCGTTGGTGAGGTTCACCGTCTGGGCTCCGCCGGGCTGACCCGGGTAGCTGTAGGTGACGGGGAACACCGTGCCCGGAGCGAGCAGCGGCTCGCCCGGACCCGTGACGTCCTTCAGCAGCGAGAACTGCCCGTTGCTCGGCTCGGTCGGGTTCTCGAGCAGCACATGCACTTCGCCCGCCGCGCCGATCGTGAGCGTCGCCGGCTGACCGGGCGTCACGCCCGTGCCGCTGAACACCGGCGTCTGCCAGGTGACGTCTGCGGGTCCGGTCGGAGCGACCTCGCGCACCTGCACCACGGTGCCGACGCGCAGGTCCTGCGGACCGTCCACCGTCTGGCCGTCGGTCAGCTGCAGCGGCGCCCACGTGGTGCCGCCGTCGACGCTGTACTCGAGCGTGAAGGTGAAGTCGTCGGGCACCCGATCGGCGCCGGAGCCGGTGACGTCCTTCAGCACGTCGAAGCCGCCGGTCAGCACGGTGATGTCGTTCGTCAGGGTGAGGGCGGCGTTCGCCCCCTCGCCGACGACGATCTCGGCCGTGCCGTCGCCATCGGCGTCACCGGTGCTCCACGACGGGTTGCCCCAGTCGGCCCACACCGGGGAGCCGGTCTCGCCGGTCTCGGTGAGGGTGATGCGCGTGCCCACCGGGTAGGCGCCGGAGGAGTAGGCGAAGCCGTTCGCCGACGACAGCTGCACCGTGCCGGCCGCGGTCCCGTTGACGCCCACGGCGACCGTGAACGTCGTGGCGCCCAGCTCGCTCAGCGACACCGACGGGTCGTCGAGCGCCTTCGCGATCGAGAACGTGCCGGGCTGGCGGAGCGTGTTGGTCACCTCCACGGCGGTGGGAGCGGAACCCGTCCCGACCACGAGCGCATAGCCGTCCGCATCCGGGGTCTGGGTGCCGTACGTCGCGACGTACGAGGCGATCGAATCGTCGCCCGACTCGCTGACCCGCACCTTCGTGCCGATCGGAACCGTGATCGCGGGGGAGGTGGCGTCGGCCGCGAGGTCGACGGATGCCGGTGCGACCGCGTAGTCGAGACCGCGGAAGTCGCGCCCGGCCACATCGATCATGAACGTCTGCCCCGCCAGCGGCGCCGGGCTGCCCGCGGCGATGCGCTTGGTGACGGTGAACGTGACGTCGGCCACGAGGCCGGCATCGATCGTGTGATCGTTCTGCCCCGGTCCGCCCACGGCGACCGTGGCGACACCGGAGGAGTTCACGTTCGAGTCGGTCGACGGGTCGGATCCCTGCGCCTGTTCGGTGAACGACATCGCCGTCCACGGCACCTCGCCGAACGTCGGACCGCCGTCCCAGGTGCCGGTGGTGGGTGTCGCGAAGGTCACCGTGTAGGTGCGGTTCGGCACCAGGTTGGTGAAGTAGTACTCGCCACCGGGCCCCGTCACGACCGGTGCCACCGGGTTGCCGTCGGCATCGGTGACCGGGTTGCCCGACGCATCCGTCAGCGACACCGTCACGCCTGCGACGGCGGGCTCGTCCGCATCCTGAATGCCGTCCTGGTCGGCGTCGAACCACACGCGGTTGCCGATCTCGACCGGAGCGAGCCGCGCCAGCACCGCCACGCCGCCGAGGCCGCCCGCCTTGGCGAAGCCGACACCCTCCACGACGTTGGCCTGCCTCATGCTGCCGTCGGAGGCGCGCGACCACCCGAGGCCGGACGTGCCGTCCTGCAACTCGTATGGCGGGTTGCCCGAGAGGTTCGGGACGTCGACGATCGTGCGCATCGTGAGACCCAGACCGGGAACGGCGGCCGTGGCCCCCGACATGATCTCCTGCTGCGCATCGGTGGCGCCTGCGCCGTGACCCATCGCGTAGTCCTGCACGAACTCGCCACCGCCCGGACCCTGGTCGTTGCCGGCACCGGCCGAGACGGGGCCCGCCCAGGCGGCCGTGCGCCCGCCGACGGTGCCGTCGGACTCGAGGACGAACGCACCCGTGCCGTCGGGGGCGGCCACGAGAGCGTCACCCGCCGAGTAGGTGCGGTAGGTGGCCGGGTCGGACTCGGCCGGGTCGGGACGGTAGTTGTTCTGACCGTTCTGAGCGCCGAACCGGTCGCTGAAACCCAGCTCCATCTCGCCGTAGGCGTTGAAGCTCATCGACGCGAAGATCGGCTGCGGGAAGGTGATCGCGTCACCGCTGGTCGCGATAAGGCTCGCATCCCACTCGTCCTGCCACACGTTCCAGTGCGTGGCGTTGGGACCGCCGTTGCCGTCGCCGAACGCAGAGCCGCGCGCGTAATCCAGCGGTGCCGCGAGTACCGGCGTCCAGGTTCCCGCCGAGGCGGCGGGCGAGGTGTAGGCCAGCGCGTTCAGTCCGGAGCGGTCCGTGCCCGCATCCGGGCTCGTGACACCGCCGACATAGACGAGTCCACGGTGCACGCTGACCGCCCAGGGATGCCAGCTCGATCCCGCCGCCGCGGGCGAGGGCAACGGGATCGTCGTGACGTCCGACGCCGCCGGGGCGCCGCCGCCCGCCGGAAGCGCGATCGACAGGAGCGTGTTCTCGTGCACGTTCACGACGAACAGGCGGCCCAGCTCCGCCGAGTAGGCGATGCCGCCGATGCCCGTCTTGCCCATAAGGCCGTAGACCTCGTGGTCGTACGTGGCGACGTCGGGGTCGGAGACGAGACCCCTCGCGGCGTTCTGATCAGCCGCATCCGCCGTCGGAGCCACGCCGAGAGCCGCGTTGAGGTCGGCGGCGCCGACGTCGATGCCGAGCTGCTCGAGGTCTGCCAGGAGGGTGGTCTGTCCGGTCGCGCGATCCGTCGCGTACACGCCGCCGAGCCCGCCCTCGCCGAGGCCGGCGAACCGGCGCAGCACGGCGGACGAGTAGACGACGTCGTTCTTCGCGTCGTACGCGAGGCCCCAGATCGCGCCGGTGCCGGTCCCGGCGGCGGTCGTGTCGTCGATCTTGGCGAGCGAGGCGGAAGAGCTCGCCCACCAATCGACGCTCACGATGCCGTTGTAGTCGGTGCTGCCGCGGCCCGAGGGGTCCCCGCCGATCTGTGCCGCCACCGCGACCTGCGGTGCAGGCTGGATGTAGTCCTCGGGCACGAGGGCGGCGAAGTCCACATCCGTGGCTCCCAGCTGCACGAACTGCACGCTGGTGCCGTTGCCAGCGCCGTGGGCGCCGGGGAAGTACCCCTCCGACAGCTGTGCGGGGGAGAGGGCGAACTCGACGCGGATGCTGTCTGTCGCGGCCCCCGAGACCGCCAGTGTGTACGCGCCCGATGCGTCGGTCGTGGCGGTGGCCACGACCGTGCCGTCGCGATCGACCGCGGTGACGCCCACGCCGGCGAGAGGCAGGTCGTTGGCCAGGCCGCTGCCGGCCGAGTTGCCGGTGTCGTACACGCCGTTGGCGGCGAAGTCGCGGAACGCGAGGCCGCTGACGGTGCCGGAGGTCGAGCCGGCCGCCGACGCGGCGCTCGCGCCGGCCAACGTGCACAGTGCCGCCACGACGGCCACCGCGGTGGTGCCCGCGGTGAGCCGCACGGCGGCGGAACGGGGGGAGGGTGATCGCATCGCGAGCCTTTCACACAGGACGGAATCCGGCGTCGCGCGTTCGGGGAACGCGTCGGCACCGGGCAGACGCACGCCGGGTACACGCCGTCCGGCTCGCAGTCTGCCGGGGCGCCGGCCGCATCCTTCGGGTCGCTCGGCAAGATCACCCGGCCCGTCACCTGGGGTATCCGCGATGCGTCGCTGGCGCTGTCGATCGGGTGAGGGCGGGTGAGGGAGGCGGCGGATGCGGTGTGCCGGGTTCACCCCGGGGTTAACCCGGGTCGGGCGCGCCCGAACTCCTGCAGAACGGGCGCGTCGGGGCCGGGCGGGCGGGCCCGGGCGGATTGTGCAGGAGTTCGGGCGCGCGCGACTGGCCTGCCGTGCGGACGGAGGGTGCGCGGGCGGCCTCGCCCGACGCGCGCGTGAGGGCCGTGTCGGATGAGGGCGGCGTCAGCGCGCGTCGAAGGGCACGTCGTAGAAGCCGACGGACTCCAGCATCCTCACCGCGCCGCGGCGCTCGTGGGCACCGACCTTGGCATAGAGCGTCTTCAGCTGCGTCTTCAGCGTGTTGACCGACACATGCAGGGATGCGGCGAGTTCCGCGTTGGTCGCATGGCTGCTCGTGCGAAGCGCGTAGGCGACCTCGCGCTCGCGGCGGGTGAGCAGCAGGGGCGGCGTCGCCGCGCGCACGGAGGCGCGCGCACCAGCGTCGGCACGCACAAGGATCTGCGCGAATCGCTCTTGGAGCGCGGACCTGCGCACGAGCGCCGCCGCCACCGGTGCCACCTCCCGCAGCGGGAGCAGGGGCGAGACGAAGGCCTCCCGCGGGTCGGTCCACACACTCAGCGCGTCTTCAAGCGATGCCCGCGCCGCATCCCGTCTTCCGAGCCGCTCGAACACCAGCGCACGCGTGAGCAGAACGCGACCGAGCGTCCGGTGCGAGTGGTGCGCGGCGCTTCGCATGCACGGTGCCGTGGCGCGCAGCGCGGCCGACAGGTCGCCCAGGTGGAGGTAGGCGCCCGCGCGCAGCCCGTCGAGGCACACGCAGTGATCCATCGTCGAGGACTCACCGTCGAGCATCGCGAGCGCGCGCGACGGCTCTCCGCGCAGCACGAGCGCATCGGCGTGCGCGCCGAGGGCGAAGCCGCGCAGCGCGGGCGGGGCGCTGCCGGCGGCGACCGTCGAGGTCACCTGACGCGAGTGCGCGATGGCGGTGGCGCTGTCGCCGTCGAGCAACGCCGCGACCGCCGACACCGCCCACGACGAGAGCAGCCAGCGCACATCCGACGCCGAGTTCCGCATCTCTTCCGCCACGGCCTGCAGCTCCGCCGCATCCCCCCGCGCCTCCGCGCGCAGGGCGTGCGCGAGCAGCAGGTGGTACGCGGTCTCGGAGCGCGGCCATCCGTAGCGATCGGCGAGGGCCGAGGTGCTGACGATCACCTCGGCCGCTGCCGCATGCTCGCCGCTCATCGCCAGGGCGAGCGCGGCGATCCCCTGCGCGCGGTAGGCCGACGCCACGCGGCCGTGCTCGTGCGCCATGCGCGCCGCTACGTCGGCGAAGCGGTGCGCGCGCCGGGTTTCGCCCACCGCCAGGAGGCCGTCGGCGATCGCGCTGTACACGTCCGGCAGCAGCGAGGGCGCCGTCTGCACGCGCAGCTCGTCGGCCTCGGCGGCGAGCTTGGCGGCGGTCTCGGCGGCGCGGCCGTGGCGACCGCTCCCGAGAAGGGCGACCACCGTACCGGCGGAGACGACGAAGCGCGCCCCGGGGATGCCGGGCGGCAGAGCGGACGCCGCAAAGAGCGCCTCGCGATCGGATGCCGTCAGGATCGGCTCCCCCGGCAGCGGAGACAGAAGCGCGCGCACCGCCGCCTCGTACGCGGAGACGGGCTGCGCTCGGGTCGCCGCATCCGGTGTCATGGCTGTCTCGAATCGTCTGGCCGTCGGAGGAGGAGGGGTCGACGAGTCCAGTGGGGTGGGGCGTCGCTGCCCCACCCCACTGCCCCCAGTCCGGAGCGAATCTTGGGCCGGTGCGTCGGGTTCATCCGGCGACGCGAACCTATCTCCGCGCCACGTGGGCGGATGCGTCTGGCGCCGCGTTTTCACCCGCCGATTCGCCCGGAACCCGCCGAGGGTCGCGACAGCTGCACGACGGGTGGGGCGGGTGGGAGCACGAGGGCCTCATGGGGCGTCCGATACGCGATCGGTCGTGCGGACGTCGTGGGGCGGGTTGTGGACGGGTCGAGAGACGAGGGCAAGGTTGGTTAGGCTGTGCTTACCTGCTCGTCGCGGCGCGGCGGCCGGTTCCCGAACGCACCACCCGAAAGGCGGCCGCATGCCCGCTCGTCCCCGTTCCCTCGCAGCCCTCGCGCTCGCCGCCGTCGCGGCCCTCGGCCTGGCCGGCTGCTCGGCCGCATCCGCCGAGCCCGCCGCATCCACTCCGGCCGCAGCCTCCACCCACGAGGTCACGCACGCCCGCGGCACGACCGAGGTGCCCGCCGACCCGCAGCGGGTCGTGACGCTCGAGCCGCTCGAGCTCGACACGGCCGTCGCCCTCGGCATCACTCCCGTGGGAGCGGCCGTCGCGAGCAACGTCTCGGGCATCCCCGCCTACCTCGACGCCTCGGGCGTGGAGCCGGTCGGCACCGTGCCGGAGCCCGACCTGGAGGCGATCGCCGCCCTCAAGCCCGACCTCATCCTCGGCACCGAGGCGCGTCACTCGAAGCTGTACGACCAGCTCAGCGCCATCGCGCCGACCGTCTTCATCGCGACGCAGGCCGACCCGTGGCGCGACAACGCGCTGCTCATCGGCGACGCGCTGGGACACAAGGACGAGGTCAAGACGCTCCTGGGCGACGTCGACGCGCGCTGCGACGAGATCGGCAAGGAGCACGCCGTCGACGGCCAGACCGCGCAGCTGATCCGTCCCCGCGACGAGACGACGCTGAGCCTGTACGGCCCCACATCCTTCGCGGGCAGCCTGCTCGAGTGCGTCGGCTTCACCATCCCCGACCAGGACTGGGCCGACGGCATCCAGGCCGACATCTCGCCGGAGAACATCCTGCAGGCGGAGGCCGACCACGTGTTCGTGACCGCCACCGACGTCGCCGACACCTCGCTCATCCCCGCCGCCATCGCGCAGAACGCCGCGGAGTTCCCCGACGTCACGCTCGTCGACACCAGCTACTGGGTCTCCGGCGTCGGTCCCAAGGGCGCGATGAAGGTGCTCGACGACATCGAGAAGTACCTCTCGAACGTTCGGTGACCCTCACCCTCGCAGCCCGCTCACGGCGGCACGCACGGCCTCGGAGCCTGCGCGTCGCCGTGGGCGCGTCCGCGCTCGTGGGCGCTCTCGTCGCCGCCGTCCTGCTGTCGCTGGCGCTCGGGGCGAACCCCCTCTCGCCCCGCGTCGTCGTCGACACCCTCGCCGGCGGCGGCACCCCCGAGTCGCAGTACATCGTGTGGCAGCTGCGTGTGCCGCGCACCCTCGCCGGCCTCGCCGCGGGGGCGGCTCTCGGCGTGGCGGGGGCTCTGATCCAGGCCTTCACGCGCAACCCGCTCGCCGATCCCGGCATCCTCGGCGTCAACGCGGGGGCGGCGTTCGCCGTCGCGCTCGGCGTCGCGTTCCTCGGGATGCGCGATCCCGCATCCTTCGTCTGGCTCGCCTTCGCCGGGGCTCTCGTCGTGACGCTCGGCGTGTACCTCATCGGATCGTCGGGGCGCGGGGGCGCCGACCCGATCCGCCTCACCCTGGCCGGCGTCGCGCTGGGCGCCGTGTTCTCGGGGCTCGTCACCGGGATGACGCTCAGCAATCCCGACGCCTTCGACGCCATGCGCAGCTGGCACGCCGGGAGCCTGCTCGGCGCCGGAGCCGACGCGCTCGTCGCGATCGTCCCCTTCATCGGGGTGGGACTGGTCATCGCGTTCGCCGTCGCGCCGGGGCTCAACGCACTGGCGCTCGGTGACGACGTGGCCCGGTCCCACGGAGCGAACGTGCGCCGCATCCGTGTCTTCGTGGTCATCGCCGTCACCCTCCTCGCGGGCGCGGCCACGGCGCTCGTCGGACCGATCGCGTTCGTCGGGCTCATGGTGCCCCACGTCGCACGGTGGGTGTTCGGCGTCGACCAACGCGTCATCCTGGGGGTCTCGGTCGTGCTCGCACCCGTGGTCGTGCTCGCCGCCGATGTGCTCGGGCGCGTGCTCATCGCCCCCGCCGAGATGTCCGCCGGCATCGTCACCGCCTTCGTCGGCGCCCCCGTGCTCATCGCTCTGGCGATGCGCCGTCGCGTGAGCGGCCTCGGATGAGTGCGCTCACGGGTACCGGCTACCGCCGGTTCGAGGCCGGATTCGGCGGATACCGCATCCGCCTGCGCGCGCGGAGCGTGGTCGTGGGGATCGCGCTCGCCGCGGCCGTGATCGCGCTCGCCGTCGTCTCGCTCGGTCTCGGCTCGTACGCGCTCGATCCAGCACAGGTGCTCACCGCGTTCGCGGGCGGCGGGACAGAACTGGACCGCACCGTCGTGCTCGAGTGGCGGCTGCCGCGCACACTCGCGGCCGTCGCCCTGGGGGCGCTGCTCGCCGTCAGCGGCGCGCTCTTCCAGACCGTCACGCGCAATCCGCTCGCGAGCCCCGACATCCTGGGCCTGTCCAACGGCGCGTTCGCCGGCATGCTGCTCACCCTGACCCTCGTCTCGAGCAGCTGGCCCGCACTGACCATCGGTGCCGTCGTCGGCGGTGTGAGCGTCGCGCTCGTGATCGGCGCGCTCGCCCGACGCGGCGGTGTGCAGGGCTTCCGGCTCATCGTGATCGGCATCGGCATCTCGGCCATGCTCGCCTCGCTCAACACGTGGATGCTGCTGCAGGTCGAGCTCGAGACCGCGATGTTCGCGTCCGCCTGGGGAGCCGGCTCGCTGAACGGCATCACCGCCGCGCCGCTCGGCGGCGCGCTCGCCTGCGCCGTGCCTCTGCTCGTCGGCGCCGCGGTGCTCGTGCCCCGCCTGCGCCAGCTCGACCTCGGCGACGACGTCGCCGCGGCGACCGGGGCGCGCCCCGCCCTCGTGCGCAGCGCGGCACTTCTGCTGGGTGTCGGCCTCGTCTCGATCGCCACCGCCGTGGTCGGCCCCATCGCCTTCATCGCGCTCGCGGCGCCGCAGATCGCGCGTCGTCTCGCGCGCACGCCGTACCTCTCACTGACCCTCGCCGCCCTCGTCGGCGCGCTGCTGCTGCTCGCCTCCGACGTGATCGCGCAGCATCTGCTTCCCGTCGTGCTGCCCGCCGGTGTCGTCACCGTCACACTGGGCGGCATCTACCTCGTCGTCACGATCATCCAGGAGATCCGTCGCCGTGCCTGAGTCCCCGCATCCGTCCGACCCTCGCCTCACAGCCGACAGGGTGAGCCTCGCGTACGACCGCCGGACGGTGGTGTCCGATCTCACCGTGAGCATTCCCGACGGCTCGTTCACGGTGATCATCGGCCCCAACGCGTGCGGCAAGTCGACGCTGCTGCGGGGGCTGTCGCGCCTGCTCGCGCCGCAGTCCGGAAGCGTCGTGCTCGACGGGCGCGCGATCTCCGCCTATCCCGCGAAAGAGGTCGCCCGACGGTTGGGACTCCTCCCGCAGACCGCGATCGCCCCGGAGGGGATCACGGTCGCCGACCTCGTCGCCCGCGGGCGCTACCCGCACCAGGGCCTCATCCGGCGCTGGTCGGATGCGGACGAGCGCGCGGTCGACGAGGCGCTCGACGCGACAGGCACCCGAGAGCTCGCGCCGCGCCCGGTCGACGAGCTCTCGGGCGGGCAGCGACAGCGCGTCTGGGTCGCGATGGTGCTCGCGCAGCAGACCGACCTGCTGCTGCTCGACGAGCCCACCACCTTCCTCGACATCGCGCATCAGGTGGAGCTCATGGAGCTCTTCGGGCGGCTGAACCGCGCGGGGCGCACGATCGTCGCCGTGCTGCACGATCTGAACCACGCCGCCCGCTACGCCAGCCACATCGTCGCCATGCGCGACGGCGCCATCGTCGCCGAGGGGACGCCCGCCGAGGTCGTGACCAGCGAGCGGGTCGAGCAGGTCTTCGGCCTGCCCAACATGGTGATCGCCGACCCGGTGACCGGCGGACCCCTCGTCGTGCCGCTCGGGGGCGCATGATGCGGCCCTGGGAGTACAGCGCCTTCGCCGTGACCGTGGCCGAGGCGCGCGCGATCACGCCGGCGTGGCGGCGGCTCACGCTCCGAGCGCCCAAGCTCCGAGACTTCGCCCCGTGGGGCCTGGATCAGCGGATCAAGCTCGTGCTGCCGCTGCCGCTGCCGGACGGGGGCCTCGCCGACTTCGGTCTCATGGCGGAGCCCACCCCGCATCCGTCCCAGTGGTACGCCCGTTGGAAGGCGCTGCCCGAGGCCGAGCGCAACGTGCTGCGGACGTACACGCCGTCGGCGATCCGACCGGAGCAGGGCGAGATCGACGTGGATGTGCTGCTGCACGAGCCGCCCGGTCCCGCATCCGCGTGGGCTGCGCGAGTGGCGCCAGGGGAGCGCCTGTGGATCACCGGACCCGACCGGCGCAATGGCTGGACCGGCTACGGTCTGCACTGGCAGCCGCCTCCCGGGGCCATGCGGTGGCTGCTGGCGGGTGACGAGACCGCCTTCCCGGCGATCGCCAACATCCTGCGCACCCTGCCCGAGGGCGGCCGCGCGGACGTGCTGCTGGAGGCGGCGGACGTGCGCGACGACATCGTGAGCGCCGAGGCGCCGGCCGGCGCGCATGTGCGGCTCGTGCCGCGCGCGGCGGTCGCGGGAGACGCGCTCGAGGCGGCCGTGCGGGAGGCGGCGGTGGCGGACGCCGAGTACGTGTGGCTGGCAGGCGAGGCGGGTGCTGTCACCCGCATCCGTCGCCACCTCACCGCCGAGCGCGGGGTGCCGAAGGATCGTGTCTCGTTCCTCGGGTACTGGAAGCTCGGGGGCCCGCTCGTCGGGTAGGTGCTGCGTCGAGGGGACCCCTCTCGGGTGCCCGAGTTGCGTCGCATGTGCGCAGATGCGACACGTTTGCACAGGTGCGCCAGGCAATGACTGTGGCGGATGCGGAGAAGTGTGGCCCGTCGGGTCCGGGGCGGTCGGGCAGCCATGCGACGACGTCTGCACGATGGGTGGTGCGGGTGATATCCCGTGTGGATGTTGAGGCATGCCGTGCGTGATCGGTCGTGCAGACGTCGGGGATAGGACGGCGCGGTGAAGCGCAGGGGGACAGCGGGTGGACTGAGCAGTTCTACGCGGTGCCTCGCCGCCGGTGACGGATGCGGAGCAACTCGCTCGTAGTGTCGGAAGACACCCCGCGCGCACTTCTCTTCCTACACGCGCGCCCGGGATCGAGAGGCTCCAATGACTGATACACCCCTTTCCGGCGTGCTCGCGCGCGCCCCTCGACGGCGCGCATGGCGGCGCGTCGCGGCCGGCGTCACGACGGCAGCTCTGGCCGCATCCGCCGCGCTCGCGGCGACTCCGGCATACGCCGCCGGACTCGCCCCCGAGGTGACGGCCACCATCGCCGTCGGCTCGACGCCGACCGCGCTCACCATCTCGGCCGACGGGTCCCGCGTGTACACCGCGAGCTACGGCTCGCAGGGCGTGTCGATCATCGACACCGCTGAGCAGAAGCTGCAGACCACCATCGCCGGTGGCGCAGCGATGATGGGCATCGTCGTCACCCCCGATCGCACTCGCGCCTACACCGCCGACTGGAGCGGCGGCGCCATCAAGGTCTTCGACCTCGTCGACAACACGCTGATCAGCAACGTCACCGGCTACACGGGCTACAGCCCCCGTGGTATCGCCATCTCGCCCGACGGTTCACGGGTGTACACGGCCAACGGCGGCTCGGTCTCGGTCATCGACACCGCGACGAACGCGCAGATCGGCACGGTTCCGACGCTCACCGGCTCCCTGCCCTGGGGCGTCACCGTCTCTCCCGACGGCAAGCGGCTGTACGTCGTGAACCACGAGTCCGAGGACCTCTCCGTCGTCGATCTCGCCTCGCAGCAGGAGATCGCGCGGATCCCTGTCGGAGACGGCCCCCGCCGCGTCGCGATCTCCCCCG
This sequence comes from Microbacterium sp. RG1, assembly GCF_005347485.1. Lineage (NCBI taxonomy): Bacteria > Bacillati > Actinomycetota > Actinomycetes > Micrococcales > Microbacteriaceae > Microbacterium > Microbacterium sp. RG1. The sequence goes on from NZ_CP034121.1 coordinate 3,197,022, forward strand.
ACAACACCCGCGCCTACGTCACCAACGGCGGCACCGACACCCTGAGCGTCATCGACACCGTCGCGTTGACGAAGACCGCGGACCTCACCGTGGGCCGGCTGCCCTACGGCGTCGCGGTGACGCCGGACGGGGCGCACGTGCTCGTGGCCAGCTACGTCGCGTCGACCGTGACCGTCATCGACACCGCCGACACCGACACGAGAGCCACCGTCTTCGTCGGCTCCGGCCCCTACGAGCTCGCCGTGTCGCCTGACAGCACGACCGCGTACGTCGGGAGTCAGAACACCAGCACCGTGTCCGTCATCTCGCTCGTCGCACGGCCCGAGATCTCGCCCGCGACCCAGATGCTGAACGCTACCGTCGGCAGGGCGATGCCCGCATCCTCCGCGTTGACGGCGGAGAACTTCGACGGCACGGTGACGTACACGATCGCCCCGGCCGTACCCCAGGGACTGACCTTCAACGGCTCCACGGGCGTTCTGAGCGGCACGCCGACGACGGCGCAGGCGGCGACGGAATACACGATCACGGGAACGGATGGCGACGCCACGGCGACGGCGACGATCTCGCTGGCCGTCAAGCCCGCCCTCGCGCTGGCCACGGCCATCGTCCAGGCGACGCGCGGGACGGCCATCGACGCGACGCCGGCCCCCACCGCATCCGGCTTCCCGGGCTCCGTAGCCTACTCGGTCGAGCCGGCGCTGCCGAACGGCCTGACGCTGGACGCCGCCACCGGCGTGATCTCCGGAACGCCGCGTGAGGCGATCGAGCGCACCGTGTTCACGCTCATCGCGAGCGACGGCACGTTCACGGCGTCGCAGCAGTTCGGGATCGTGGTGGCGGGGCTCTCTCCGTCCGATCAGCCGCTCGCCGCCGTGCACGGGCAGGCCATCGAGCCGACCTCGGCGCTGACGGCGACAGGCTTCTCGGGGCCGGTCACCTACGCCGTGAGCCCCACGCTGCCCGCCGGGCTGTCGATCGACGCGAGCACCGGCGTGATCAGCGGAACCCCGACGGGCGACGCGATCGACAAGACGACCTTCACCATCACCGCCACCGGCGCCGAGGCGGGCACCGCGACGTCCGCGGTCAAGATCCGTATCGACGCCGTCGCGCCCTCGGCCCCCGGCACGGTGAACGTGGTGCCGGGCGCCTTCCAGGCGTTCGTCTCGTGGCCCGCATCCGAGGACGACGGCGGCGCGGGACCCGTCAGCTACACCGTCACCGCTGTGCCGAGCGGCCAGAGCTGCACGACCACCGAGACCTCGTGTGTGATCACGGGTCTTCCGGCCGGAGCGATGACCTTCTCGGTCGTGGCGTCCACGTCGGTCGGATCCGCCGAGCCGGCGGTGTCCGCATCCGCATCCGTGCTCTCCAGTGCGGCGCCCGAGACGGTGCCCGCGGCGACCGCAGGCACGAGCGTGCGCTTCGTGGACGCGTCGGGCAACCTCGTGAGCTCGGTCACGCCGGGGCAGAAGGTCACCGTCGAGGCTTCCGGCTTCCTCGGGGGATCGAACGTGCAGGCCTTCGCGTACTCCACGCCCACCCTGCTGGGTGCGGCGGTGACGGATGCCGACGGCACCGTTTCGTTCCCGGTCACGGTTCCCACGGACCTCGCTCCCGGTGAGCACACCCTGGTGGCCATCGGCTTCGCCCCGGACGGGTCCACCGCCGTCGCGACCTCGGCGCTCGTCGTGGCCGCGCCCGGTGCGCCGGTGACCGCTTCGCTTCCCGCGACGGGTGTGAATCCGCTGCCCTGGGCTCTGCTGGCCTCGGGCCTGCTCGCTGTGGGGGCGCTGGTGCTGCTGGTCTCCCGGACGCGCCGCCGCGCCTGAGTCGTGCGGAACAGGCGGGGCGGGTCCTTCGGGGCCCGCCCCGCTTCGTCGTGCCCGGGCGGAGTGCCCGAGTTGCCTCGCAGGTGCCGTTCGCCGGGGGAGGGTGCCGCGCGGGCGGCGTTGCCGGGGCGCCCGAACTCCTGCACATGCGGCGCGGGCCGGGCCGTCGGGGGTGTGCGGGCTCGATATGCAGGAGTGCGGGCCCGGCCCGCCCGCTCCTCGCCGGGACCGGATGCGGCCGGGTCAGGGAAGCGCGCGAACGGTGTCACCGGCCCAGAGCCACAGGGCGTCGGACGCCGCGGCGAAGGCGGCGGGGCCGGCTGGAGCGTCCGCGAGGCAGGTGTCCCCCACGAGGACGCCCGCGCAGGACGGGCCCGTGCGCGCGGTGCGCGCGCCGTCGGCTGTCGCGATGACGGCGACCGCGCGTTCCGCGACGGGCTGCCACGCGCCGCCGTCCCACTGCTGTGCGGTGCCCTCGCACACGAGGGTCAGCGCGCCCGCGTCGCCCTGCGCGCCCCAGGGCTCGGGGCACGGCGCCTCGACGCGGCCCGACGGCGTCACGATCGCGGCGGGGGCCGCGGGATCGATGTAGGTCGCCGCGGCCAGAGTCGCCGCATCCTGTTCCCAGAAGCGTCCCTGTGTGAAGGTGCGCAGCCCCTGCGTCTCGCAGGCGGCACCCATGCGCGCGACGATGCGCGCTTCCGTTCCGACGAACGCCTCGACGTGCAGGATCTCGCCGATGCCGAGATAGCGCGGCGTGACGTCGCTCCAGGTCTGGCCGCCGTCGGTGGACCGCTCCAGCAGGGGTGCGGTCGTCCCGCAGTCGCCGGCGGATGCGCGCCACAGGGCCTGTTCACCCACGGCGAGGAACCGCTCCGCGGCGCCGGGCGCCGCAACCGGCGCGAGCGGTGCAGCCGAGGCCGACGCGGCGGGGGTCGGCGAGGCCGACGGCGAAGCGGAGGGCGCGGGTGACGGTGTGGTCGTGCGAAGCGGGCGCGTCTCGGGCGGGGTGCGCGGCGTCAGCGCGAACACCGCGAGCGCGATGGCGGCGACCGCCAGCGCGGAAACGAGAACCCCCGTCAGCGCGCGGCTGACGGGGGTGGAGCGATGAATCGGGCGACGACGTGAGGACATCGCACGAACGCCTCTCTGTTCAGGAGCCCTTCACGAGCTCGTCGAGGCCGGCGTCGTCCTCCGGCGCCCGCTTGCGTGAGTTCTTCGCCTTCGCGGGAGCCGGCTCCGGAGCCGTGCCGTACGTCCCGTAGCCGCCGTATCCGTATCCGTAGCCGTACCCGTACGCATCCGGTCCGCGGGTGGGGACCATGCTCATGACGATCCCGCCGACCTTCGCATCGACCGTCTCGAGAGCCGTGAGTGCCGCGGTGAGCTGACCCGTCGTCGTGCGACCGGCGGCGACGACGAGGATCGCCGCCGTCGTCTCGCGCGACAGGATCGCCGCATCCGTCACCGGCAGCAGCGGGGGCGCATCGAGAAGCACCACGTCGAAGTCGCGGCTGATCGCCTCGAGCAGCTGTGCCATCTGACGCGAACCGAGCAGCTCGCTGGGGTTCGGCGGCACCTTGCCCGCGGGCAGGACGAACAGGGGGCGCTTGCCCCAGGGGAGCATCACGTCGCCGACCTTCGCGCGACCGATCAGCACATCCGTGAGACCCGCGCCGCCCTCGATCCCGAGGTACTCGGCGACTTTGGGCTTGCGCAGATCGGTGTCGATGAGAGCGACGCGCTTCCCGGCATCCGCGAGCGCGATCGCCAGGTTCACCGTCGTCGTGGACTTGCCCTCGCTCGGGATGGAGGAGGTGATCACGAAGGAGTGACCGCCGTCCATCTCGATGAACTGCAGGTTGGTGCGCAGGGCCCGGAAGGACTCCGAGCGCGTGTTGTACGGGTCGGCCTGGATGATGATCGGCCGCTCCGCCGCCTTCGCATCGAACGGGATCGCGCCGAGGATCGGGCGGTCGGTGATCTGGTTGACATCGCGGATGGTGCGGATGCGGGTGTCGAGCACCGTCCGCAGCACGGCGATACCGATGCCGACGGCGAGGCCGATGAGCGCACCGAGCGCGAGGTTCAGAGGGACGTTCGGGCTGACGGGAACGTTCGTGGGGACCGCCGTGCTCGCCGTCGTGAGGCGCACCGGGCTCTCGCCTCCGGTGGACGGCTCGATCTCCTCGACCGCGAGCGGCAGCTGGGCAGCGACGGCATTGGCGATGTCGGCGGCCTTGACCGGGTCGGCATCGGTCACCGCGATCGTGATGAAGGTGGTGTTCAGCACGCTGCTGACACTCACGTTCCTGGCGAGGGCACCGGCGCTCATGTCGAGCCCGAGGTCGCGGATCACGGGATCGAGCACGAGCTGCTTGGTCGCCACGTTGACATAGGTCGCCACGCGCTGCTGGGTGAAGTTCGATCCCTGCGAGATCTCCTGCACGCTGCCGCTGGACTGGGTCGAGACGACCACCGAGGCCTGCGACTCATAGAGGGGCGTGCGGGTCAGCGAGTATCCGGCGGCCGCCCCCAGCCCGACGAGAGTTGCGACGACGATGATCAGCCAGTTCTTCCGCAGAACCCGGATGTAGTCGCTGAGTTCCATGGTGCCTCTCAGATCGGGAGTATCGCGCACCATCCTGCCACAGGCCTTATTTCGGGCCGGTGAACGATAACGCTCATCGGACTTCCCGGATGTCGGCGGCGCCGGGGGAAACTACTCAGCCGCACACTCCTGCCGGCCGCGTCGAGGCTAGGTTCGTCACGGCGGTCTCCTGGGGGAGCCGCCTGTCTGGGGAAGGACGTGCGATGTCTCTCGCTAATGCTGCCGCATGGGCGGCCACGGCGACACAAGGTCTGCCGTGGGTGTGGGGCGCGCTGGGCGTGCTCGGATTCGCCACGCTGGTGACCATCGTCGTGCGCGGGCGTCGCGAACGAGAGTGATCGCGCCCACCTCCGACCGATGGATCCGCCGTGCCCGCCGCGTCGGATCGGTGACCGTCTCCCCGGGGGCGCGGGCGGCCGCATCCGAAGAGCGCGCGCTCTCGCGCATCATGGTCGGCGCGACCGCCCTGGTGGCGGGTCTGGGTGCGGTGCTCGCCAGCGTGCAGGCCGTGCTCGTGCTCGGAGTGGTCTCCGACGACATGCGCCAGCTCGCCCCCGATCCGTTCTCCGAGATCGTGCTGCGGTGGGCGTACAACTTCACCGCCGTCGCGATCGTGGTCGGCGGGGCGTTCCTGCTGGGTCCGGAACGTCGCGGCACGCGCGCGCGGTCCGCCATCGTGCTCTCGCTCGGAGTCGTCGCAGCCCTCATTCGATCCCTCTTGCAGGTGCTCAGCGGCGTGGTGGATACAGCATCGGAAGGCGCCCTGCGCGTGGTCGGCCTGGAGACGGCGATGACCTTCCTGTTGGCGCTGCTCGCGCTCGGCAGCGGACTCCAGTTCGCGGACGTCTGGCGTCGCGCGCGCGAGGCGGATCTGACGCGCATCGAGGCGCAGGAGCGGGCGCTGACCCTCATGGACGATGTCCGCGCCGAGGAACTGCGCGTGCGCAAGGACGTGGCCGCCACGATCCACGGCTCCGTGCAGGGCACCTTCGTCGTGCTGGAGGCGGAGCTGCGCGACATCGCTGCCGCCGCTCCGATGCCGCAGCGCATCGTGGCGGTGGCCGACACGCTCGCCCGCCTGCGCGAGCACGAGCTGCGTGCCCTGAGCGAACGGCTGTACCCCGTCGATCTCGACCGGGGGCTGGCGCCCGCCGTGCGTGCGCTCGCGGCGCGTACTCCCGCGCACGTGGAGATCATCGACGACGCGTCGCCGCTGCTCGCCGTGCTGGGTGCGCGCATCGACAAGCGGATGCGGGTCGTCGTGGTGCGGGTGCTGGAGGAGGGGCAGACCAACGCGCTGCGCCACGGCGGTGCGCGCCGCATCCGTCTCGCCGCACGCGTGATGCGCGGAGTGCTGCTGCTCGAGGTCGTCAGCGACGGCGCCTCGCCCGCCGCAGACGTCCGGCTGTCGGGACTCGCCCGCCTGCACCAGCAGCTCGACGTCGTCGGGGGCGCGCTCGAGCTCGCCGCCGGGGCGACCGGCGGCGCGGTTCTGCGCGCGCGACTGCCCCTGATCTGAGCGGTGCGACACCCTATCCGATGGTGTGGGAAGGATGCGCGGCGTCTTCCCAGATGGGAAGACGCTATGCGATCCCTAAGCTGAGCATGTGCGTCGTCGCATCGGCGCCGGTGATCCTATGGGGGAATCATGGTTCGTTCACGCCTGCTCGCCATCGCGCCTCTCGCCGTTGTCGCGGCGCTCGCTCTCACGGCCTGCTCGGCCGCGGACGGAGACAAGGGCGATGACCGCCCCGAGTCGCCGCTGTCGGCCTACCTCTCCTCGATCTGGGGCGGCGATCTGTCCACCGAGGAGCAGGAGGCGCGCTTCACCGAGCAGCAGAAGAAGTCCGAGGAGCTCGTGGCGCAGTGCATGTCGGAGGAAGGCTTCGACTACACGCCCAACATCCAATCGGTGTCCTTCAGCAGCAGCAGCGACGTCGAGTGGAAGCCGGACGACCGCGACTGGGTGACCCAGTACGGCTACGGAATGATCAACTACCCCGGCCGCGACGAGACGCCCACGGACCAGGAGCAGTACGTCGACCCGAACCAGGACTACGTCTCGAGCCTGTCGGAGTCGGAGCAGACCGCGTTCTACGAGGCGCTGTACGGTCCGTCCCCCACGGAGGAGGAGCTGAACGAGGACGGCTCCTACGAGTACGACTGGACGAAGGCCGGATGTCAGGGCTGGGCGCAGCACGAGTCCGGCGCCAACCCGATGATGGACGAGGAATTCCAGGGCATCAACGACGCCATCAACGACTTCTACACGAAGATGGCCGACGACCCGGGCTTCGCGAAGATCGACGCCGAGTGGGCGTCCTGCATGGCCGACGCCGGCCAGTCCGGCTTCGCCAAGCAGGGCGATGCGCAGACGAGCATGTCCGACAAGCTGAACGAGTACTACAGCGGACAGACCGCGTACGTCGAGGACGACCCGAAGCTCAAGGAGCTCGGTGAAGAGGAGATCACCCTCGCCCTCGCCGACCTCGATTGCCGCGAGAAGACGAACTACCGAGACGCCTACGAGAAGGTGCAGTTCGCGCTCGAGGAGCAGTTCATCGCCGACAACAAGGCCGACCTCGACGCCCTCAAGGCGGCCGCCGAGCAGGCGAGCTGACCGAGGTGGCGCGAAAGGACCTCGATCCCGCCGCCGACGACGCCTCGGAGGACTCCGCGCTCACGCGCGAGCTACTCGGCGAGGACGCGGCTGCAGCCGCGACCGACGCGGAGGATGCGGGAGCTCCCCGTGGGCGCTTCGCCGCCCTGCGCGGGTGGGGGCGCGTGTTCCGCGGCAACCGCCCGCTGTGGATCACCTCCGCCGTCGCGGTGGCGAGCCTCGTGATCGGACTGCTCGTGGGGACGTTCGTCGTCTCGCCGGTGGAGGCCGCATCCCGCGCCGACGCGCCGGAGCCCGGACTCATCACGGTTCCGGTGGAGTTCGGCGAGCTCAGCAACGATGTGACGATCCGCGCCGACGTCGGCTACGCGGATGCGGTGGAGGTGACCATCGACACGGCCACCCTGTCGGGGCCCGCCGTCGTCACCGGTCAGGTGCCCGAGGTGGGCACCGAGCTGAACGCGCTGTCGATCGCGCTGGAGGTCGCGGGGCGTCCCGTGATCGTGCTGCCCGGCGACCTGCCCGCGTATCGGAGCCTGCGCTTCGGCGTCTCGGGGCCCGATGTCGTGCAGCTCAAGAACGCGCTGCGCAGCGTCGGCATCGACGGCGGAGACCCCGCCTCGAATGTGTTCGACGCCCAGACATCCGCCGGCATCACGGCGCTGTACGCCGCCGTCGGCTACCCGGCGCCCTCCGGGGATGAGGGGGCCGCCCAGGCCGTGAGCGCCGCCGAAGCCGGCGTGCGCTCGGCCCAGCAGGCGGTCGCCGCGGCGCAGGCAGAGCTGCGCAAGGCGCAGTCGGGAGCCGATCCTGTCGCGATCAAGCAGGCGGACAACGAGGTGGCGGCGGCGCAGCGCGCGGTGAACGATGCGATCGCCAAGGGGAACGCATCCGAGATCGCCGCGGCGCAGGATCAGCTCGCGCTGACTCAGCTGCAGCGTCAGCAGTTGGATGCGCCCGCGGACACCTCCGCGCAGCGCGCGGCCATCGACGCCGCGAACGTTCAGGTGCAGCAGGCGCAGCAGGATCTGCAGCGTGCTCGCGAGGATTCGATGGCCTTCCTGCCTTCGTCCGAGGTGCTGTACCTGACGGGCCTGCCGCGCCGTGTCGATACGGTCAACGTCACCCGCGGCGCGGTGCTGCAGGGCGCCGCGATGACGGTCTCCGGCGCCACCGTGCGCCTCACCGGGTCCGCGGGCGAAGCGGATGCGGCCCTGTTGCAGGTGGGCGGCGAGGCGAGCTTCGAACTGCCCGATGGAACACCCCACCGCGCTGTCATCACCGCTCTCGCTCCCAGCACCAGCAAGGACTCGTCGGGGCGCTGGTCGATCGAGCTGGAGCCCGACCCGCTGTCGCCCGAGCAGATCCAGCAGATGCAGGGATCCAACGTGCGTGTCGCGATCCCCGTGGGCGCCACCGAGGGCGAGGTCCTCTCGGTGCCGGTCGCCGCCCTGACGGCGGGGCCCGGCGGCGAAGCGCGGGTCGAGGTCGTCGAAGGCGACCCCCGCGACCCCGACGCGAAGACCCGCCTGGTCACCGTGAAGACGGGCCTCGCCGCCAGCGGCGCGGTGGAGATCTCGCCGCTCGAGGGCGCCGTCGGCGAGGGCGACCTGGTCGTGGTCGGGCGATGACTCAGACCACGGCCGTGACGGATGCGGCCGGGATCGACTCGGGCTCGGCGGCGCCGCTCGTGCAGCTGCGCGATGTCACCCGGTCCTTCCCCGGCCCTCCGGAGGTGCAGGCGCTGAAGGGGATCAACCTGACGGTCGAGCGGGGCGACTACGTCTCCATCGTCGGTCCCAGCGGTTCCGGCAAGTCCACGATGCTGAGCATCCTGGGCCTGCTCGACCGACCGAGCGTCGGGGAGTACCACCTCGACGGCGTGCTCACCGCATCCCTCGACGAGGACAGCAGAGCCGCCGTCCGGGCGCGCCGGATCGGGTTCGTGTTCCAGGCCTTCCACCTCATGTCGCGACGCACCGTGCTCGACAACGTGCTGATGCCGATGCTCTACAGCGGCGTTCCCCGCGATGAGCGCGAGGACCGTGCGCGTATGGCGCTCGACCGGGTGGGACTGGGCGGACGCACCGGCTTCCTGCCGGGGCTGCTCTCCGGCGGTGAGCGCCAGCGCGTGGCCGTGGCGCGCGCGGTCGTCAGTCGGCCCAGCCTGCTGCTCGCCGACGAGCCCACGGGCAACCTCGACCGCCGCACCTCCGACGAGGTCATGGACCTCTTCGACGAGCTCCGCGCCGACGGTCTCACCCTCATCGTCATCACGCACGACGACGCCGTCGCCGCGCGGGCGAGTCGCCGCGTGCGGATCGCCGACGGCCGCCTGAGCGAGGTGGCATGAGACGCCGCCGTGCCGCCGCCCGGGAGCGCGTCGACCTCGGCGCGCTGGTGCCGCCCACGCCCCGTGCCGACCGCTTCACGTCGCAGGACCTCGTCGCCGAGGCGACCGCCGACATCGGTTCGCGCCCCGCGCGGCTCATCATGACCATCGCAGGCACCGTGCTCGGCATCGGCGCACTCGTCGCGACCCTCGGGTTCGCGCAGACGGCCGCGGGTCAGATCGCCCGCCAGTTCGATCAGGCGGCGGCCACACGTGTGGAGATCACGCCGGCCGAGGCACGCACGCAGTCCGGCGCCTCCGTCGCCACCGCGCGCCTGCCCTGGGACGGCGCCGAGCGCGTCGAGCGGCTCGCGGGCGTGGTCGCCGCAGCGACCCTCGCCGAGGTGACGCTTCCGGCGGGCTCCGCGATCACCGCGGTGCCCGTGTACGACCCCTCTGCCGCATCCTCGGCACCCGCTCCGGTCGTCGCCGCATCCTCGGGTCTGCTCGATGCACTGGGCGGACGGGTCGTCGAGGGGCGCATGTTCGACGACGGGCACGATGTGCGCGGCGACCGCGTCGCGGTGCTCGGGGCGCGGGAGGCCGACCGGCTCGCCATCAATCGCGTCGACAGTCAGCCCTCGATCTTCATCGACGGGCTGGCGTATGCCGTCATCGGCATCGTCGACTCCTTCGAGCGGCGCGCGGACCTGCAGGACGCGGTGATCATCCCGGTCGGCACCGCGCGCGCCGACTTCTCACTGGCGGCTCCCGGCAGCATCCAGGCGCGCGTCGACGTGGGGGCGGGGCCGCAGATCGGCGAGCAGGCCCCGCTCGCCCTGGCCCCCGACGCACCGGACCAGATCAAGGTGGCCGCTCCCAGCGGACGCAGTGATCTGAGCCAGAACGTGCAGGCGGACGTGAACGTCGTCTTCATCGCGCTCGGTGTCATCGTGCTCCTCGCGGGAGGGCTCGGCATCGCCAACGTCACCCTGCTTTCGGTGATGGAGCGCACGCCCGAGATCGGACTGCGGCGGGCGCTGGGCGCGACCCCGCGGCAGATCGCGGGACAGTTCATCGCGGAGTCCGCGATCATCGGAATGCTCGGCGGGATCATGGGCTCGGCGGTGGCGGTGCTCTCGGTGGTCCTGGTCTCGGTGATCGCGGGGTGGAGTCCGGTGATCAACCCGCTGGTCGCCGTCGGTGGAGCCTTCCTCGGCGCCGTCGTGGGGCTCGCCGCAGGCTGGTTGCCTGCGCGTCGCGCCGCGCGCATCGAGCCCATCGCAGCGCTCCGCGGATGATCCGGGCTGCCCGGGCGGCGCGCGTTGAGCGCCGCATCCGGGCCGCGAGCCCGATCCGGGTGTCGGTCGAGAGCGCCTGCGCCGTTCCCTGACCCGGGTGGGTGGGGCGTCGGGCGTGCCCGAACTCCTGCAGATGGGGCGGTTCGGGGCTGGATGCGGCTGCGGGTGGCGGTTTTGCAGGAGTTCGGGCTGCCGGGGGTGGGTGGCAGGCGGCGGCAGGTGGCCCGGGTCCGACCGGGGTGGCGCGCGGCATCCGACCCCGGGTGGGTGCGGCGTCGGGCAGCCCGAACTCCTGCAGATGGGGCGGTTCGGGGCTGGATGCGGCTGCGGGTGGCGGTTTTGCAGGAGTTCGGGCTGCCGGGGGGTGGGCACGAAACCGGGGCGACACACGCGCGGCGTAGCCTCCGGACATGCCCGCAGACACCTACCTCGCCCAGGTCGGCAGCCAGCAGATCACGCTGCCGATCATCCCCGTCTCCGACGACCTGTCCATCGCGCTGATGATGGTGATCGATCACGGGGTGCGTTTCGCCGAGACCGCCGGGCGCGAGCTGGCCGAGCACTTCGCGGATGCGGGCGTCGATGTCGTCGTGGCACCCGCCACGCTCGGGATCCCCGTCGCGATCGAGGTCACTCGCGCGCTCGGCCTCGACGACTACGTGATCCTGCAGAAGACCCGCAAGGTACACCTCGGCGACGCGCTGGAGGAATCCGTGCACGCCATCACCAGCACGACCGGCGCGGCGCTGCTCCTGGATCGCGCGCGCCTTTCGGCGGTCGCGGGCAAGCGGGTGCTGTTCGTCGATGACGTGATCTCCAGCGGCTCCTCGTCGGGCGCCGCGCTGCGCCTGCTCGAGCGGGCGGGTGCCGAGATCGTCGGTATCGGTGCGCTCCTGGCCGAGGGGGAGGGGTGGCCTGCGGCGCTCGCGCCATACGAGGACCGCGTCGCGGTGCTCGGCCGCATCCCGGTGTTCCCGCGCACGTGAGCGTCGTCGACACCGTCATCGACGACGCCCTCGTCGTCACGATGGATGCGGCGCGGCGCGTCGCCCGGGGATGGATCGCGATCCGCGACGGCGTCGTCGACGCCGTGGGCGAGGGGCCCGCGCCGGCGGCGCGCGAACGGATCGACGCGCGCGGCGGCATCGTCCACCCCGGGTTCGTCAGCGCGCACACGCACTCCATGGATGCGGCCGCGGCCGGCTCGCTGGTTGCGTCCGTGCCGTTCTTCGACTGGTTGTTCGGAACGTACTACCGCACCGTCCTCGCCCTCACCCCGTCGGATGCGGCGCATGCGGTGCGCAGCCTCGCGACGGATGCGGCGCGCGCGGGCATCACGACGGTGCTCGACTGCTGGGGCGTCGGCGACGTCGGCACGCGACGCGCGGACGAGGCCTTCGCGGCGAGCGCGAGGGCCGCGCGGGCGTCCGGGATCCGGTGGGTCCTGGCGCCGATGGTCTCCGACCGCCTCCCCGCGCAGTGGACCCCGTGGCTCGACGCCGCCGAACGTGCCGGCGGTTTCCGACGTGACGCTCTCGTCGCCCCCACCGAGACGGCGCTGCGCTTCGCCGCGTCGGCGCTGGACGCCGGATCGGGGCGGGTGTCGGTGTTCGCCTGCACGGAACTGCCCGAGATGGCCTCCGACGCGCTGCTCGTGGGGTTGGGTGCTCTCGACGCGCCCGGCATGACCACCCACCTGTGCGCGTCGGACGCGGGCGCGGCCGGCATCCCCGATGCCGCGGGAAGGCCCGAGCGGGCGGTCGCCCGTCTTCAGCGGCTGGGAGTGCTGGGTCCGAGCCTGGTCGGAGCCCACCTCAGCGCGACGGATCCGGACGACAGGGAGTTGCTGGCGGCTCACGGATGCGGCGGCGTCCACTGCGCGGCCTCATCCATGTATTCCGGTGCCCACCGCAGCGCACTGGGGGAGCTGCGGGAGTCCGGCATCGTGGTGGGCCTCGGTCTCGACAATCGCAGCCTCAACACGCCCGCGGACATGGTCGCCGAGATGCGACACGCGCTCGCCTTCGACCGGGCGGCCGGGACGGGCGCCGGGCGGGTCACCGCAGCCGAGCTGCTGGCTCACGCCACGATCGACGCGGCCCGGGTGCTGGGCATGTCGGACGTCATCGGCTCTCTCGAGCCGGGCAAGCGCGCCGATCTGGTCGTTCGCGCCGCCTCCGGCGGTCCGGCGATGTCGCCGGAGGCGCGGATCGTCCTGGCCTCCCGCGCGGACGACGTGCGGCTGGTGCTCGTGGACGGCGAGGCGGTGTTCGCGAGGTGACCCGTCGCGCCCGGACCCTCGAAGGCCCGGGCGCGATGCCTCAGAGCTCGACGGTCTCGTTCTCGCCTTCGACGCGGTGGCCGGTGAGGGCGGCGACGGCGCGGACGATCTTGCCGCCCGGCGCCGTCCAGTACTCCGCGCTGTCGGCGTGGAAGCGCAGGAGACCCGCGGCAGGGTCCGCCGGGCCGCCCTCGAACCAGGCGTCGACAGCGGGGCTCCACAGCTGCTCGAGCTTCGCCCGGTCATCGACCATCGCGGCCGTCCCCGACAACGACACCCACGTGTCGTCGCTGCTGAGCGACACATTCACGCGGGACTCGCGCGCGACGTTGACGGCGGCGGAGGTCGCCGTGCCGACGATGAACCACAGGTCGCCGTCGAACTCCGCCTCCTGCACGGTGAGCGGGTGGGCCACGAGCTTGCCGTCGGCCTCGGTGGTGGTGACCATGGCGAACCGGAACTTCTTGATCAGGCCGGCGAGCTCTTCGTGTGCGTTCTCGGACATGTCCGTCTCCTCCTCTGCGGATGCGTGTCGCCATCGTCGCCCGCCCTTCCCCGTCCGGTCGAGCGCCCCCCGTCCGGTGTGCGGATGTGCTACGCCGCGCCGCATCGCGTTGAGCGGATGCGGCGCGGGCGCGTTTGGTGCAGAATCCAGATGACGCGTACCCGACGCGCCGAGCCGACGAGCGATGAACTGATCGACGTCCCGATGGGAGCCGATATCTCCGAGTCCGAATCCTCCGCCGCACCGTCGATCGACGAGGCGCCGGCCGCGGCCGCGCCCGCATCCGGTGTCGGCCTGCCCGTTCCCGTCACCGCGGTCCCCGCGGACGCCGCGAAGGGCGCGCTCGTGCAGGACTGGACCGCGCAGGTCACCTCCGTGGCCATCGTGCACCTCGACGTCGAGGGCCGGGTCGTGGGGTGGAATCCCGGTGCCGAGAAGTTGAAGGGGTACACGCCCGAGGAGATCCTCGGCTCCTCCTTCACGCGCTTCTATCGCGAGGAGGACCAGCTGCGCGGCGTGCCGCTGCGCCTGCTCGCGATCGCTGCGACGCGGGGATCGGTCGAGGACAACGGCTGGCGGGTGCGCGCCGACGGCTCGCTGTTCTGGGCCCACGTCATCATCACGGCGCTGCGCGACGACGCGGGGGAGGTCGCCGGTTTCGTGAAGATCGTCTCCGATCTCACCGCCGCCAAACAGCGGGAGGACGCGGAGCTCGACTTCCTGCGCGCCTTCGCGCACGACTTCCTCTCGCCCATCACTGCCCTGCGCGGCTACGTGGACCTCATGGCCGAGCCCGGTGGCGCCACGGTCGCCGCGGTCGAACGCATCTCCGCCGTCACCGATCACCTCGCCACGATGATCCAGGACCTGTCCGCGCGGCTCGTGCCCACCCGCCCGCGCCAGGCGCGGAGCCGAGCGGATGCCTCCGTCACGGTGCGGGAGGCGGCCGAGCTGGTGCTCCCCGGTGACGCGTATGGACGCATCCGCTATCGATCGCCGCGCTCGGTCGCGGTGCTGGCGGACCCGGTGGCGCTGCGGCGCGCGATCGCGAATCTCGTCGACAACGCGGCGAAGTACAGCGAGGGACCCATCGAGATCTCGGTGGAGGTGGACGGTTCCCAGGCGCGCATCGCGATCTCGGATCGTGGGCGCGGTATCGCCCCGGAGGACCTCGAGCGCATCTTCGACCCCCTCGAACGCGGTCGGCTGTCGAACCCGGACGACGGCGGGACCGGAATCGGACTGGCGAGCACGAAGGCGCTCATCGAACGCCAGGGCGGCGAGGTGCTGCTGTGCAGCACGGTGGGTCAGGGCACGACGGCCACGATCACGCTCCCCGTCGACGGCGACGGCGGGCGTGCACCGGGCGACGCGCCCCGCTCGGCCGTGCGCGACATCCGCGCCGCCGGTGACCGGCACGCGGCCGGCGACGGCTCGGTGCGCGACTACGCGGCGCGTCCCGCAGCGTGACGATAGCTATCGGTAATCGACTGATCGTCGTCAGGTATCTTCACTCCCGCGTAAAACCCGCGTAACACCGGCTTCGTAGCGTGGCGGTGCGCCCGCGGACTGCGCTGGACGGGTGTGAAGGAGAGCCGCAATGACCTGGAACCACCCGTGGGCGCAGATCGTCCCCGGACCCGACGGAATCGCCCGCACCGTCCTTCCCGCAGCTCCCAAGGATGCGGATGCGGTGCGCGACATGTTCGCGCAGCATCCCACCGGCATCGCGGCGATCTGTGCGCTCACGCCGGAGGGGCCGCAGGCGATGGTGGCGACCTCGTTCGCGCTCGGCATCTCGTTCGACCCGCCGCTCGTGCTCTTCTCCGCTCAGCAGTCCTCGCGCACGTGGCCGCTGATCTCCGGCGCCTCCCGCATCGGGGTCTCGGTGCTCGGTGAGGAGAACGCGGCGGCGGTGCGCACGCTCGCGTCGCGCGCGGGCGATCGGTTCGCCGGTCTCGTCACGGCGCAGACGGACGGCGGCGCGATCCTCATCGACGGCGCGCGCATGTGGCTCGAGTGCCGGGTGCACAGCGATGAGCCCCTCGGCGATCATCGGCTGGTCGTGCTGGAGGTGCTCGGCGGATCGAGCCACCGCGGCACGGCGCCGCTCGTCTATCACGACGGCGGCGTGGGGAGCCTGGCCGCATCCTGACGCCGCCCGCGGGCCGGTCGTCTCGCGGTGAGGGGGGCGATCGGCATCCCGAGCCCCGCCCGCCCCACCGCGACACGACCGGCTCGACATCGAACCACTCGGACCGCTGCGCCAGCGTCGAAACGCGGCGCAGCGGTCCGAGTGCGGGTGCAGATCGTGGCCGGTCCCGACGTCTGCGCTTGTGCGGGAACCGACGAACACGTCACGACACGGAAGGTGTGTCGGGGAGAGAGACCGCCAACCCACCGCAGGGGTCTGTCTCCACCGGCACCCGTGTCGCACTCTCTGCGTCCACGTGCCCTACTCAACTCCCTTTCGCGGCGCGGATCCGCGCCGCAGACCGTGAATAACGAAGGCGGGATGTGAGCGCCGTCAGCCGCACCGAGGAAAGACGAGGGGCCGCATCCGAACGGACGCGGCCCCTCCCCTGGTAGGGGTCTCAGTAGCTGTTCATGTTCACCGCGGCGACGCCGGCGACGATGGCGATGATCCAGAGGATGACACCCAGACCGAAGAGCACGGCGCCGATGATGATGCCGACGAGGGCGGGGGTGTTCTTGTAGCCGGCCTTCTTCGACTGGTTGAAGGCGATGGCAGAGATGATGAGTCCGATGACGTTGAAGAAGATCGCGACGACAAGGCCGACGACGCCGAGAGTCTTGCCCGGGTAGTCGACGCCGGGAGCGGGCTGCTGAGTCATGAAGAGTCCTTTTGCTCGAGACGGATTGACCGCACCACTCTGGCAGAAGTCTGGGAGTCAGCACAGAGCACTTGACACAAACGGGTGAAAACTCTCATGAAGTCTCACGCGCGCGTCGCGAGGGCGAGCAGTCGCACCGTTTCACCCAGCGCAGGCATCAGCTCGGACGCCATCTGCTCGTACACCTCCCACTCCCGCCGGTACGGGTCGACGACGTCGTCGAGCGAGGGATCGGCCGGTGCCTCGATCTCGCCGCGCACCGACACGAGGTGTGCGAGCAGCGCATCCAGCCGCGCGCGCGGGTCGGAACCCGCTGCGTCGGCCACCGAGCGGGCGGCTTCGTCGGACACGTGCGCGGCCAGGCGAGCGAGCTCGCGCACGGTGAAGGTGCGCCGGGTCGCCGCGGGAGCCAGCTCCACCGCCGCTCTGCGGTGCTCCCGCGTCATCGCCAGCACGAGTGCGGGGGTGCGCAGATGGCTCTCGTTCAGCCAGCGCGCGCGATGCGCACCGATCAGATCCTGCGGAACGCCGTACGCCTGCGCGAGCGCCGCCGCCTCGGGCGTCATGGGCTGGTCGACGAGTGCCTTCACTCCGGCGCTCGCGGCCGTGACGCCCACCCGGCCCAGTTCGTCGCGGAGGATCACCTCGGCGAACGGCGAGCGGCAGATGTTGCCGGTGCACACCGTCAGAACCTCGAGCATCGCGGGTGTCTCCTGTCCGCCGGGCCCTGCCCGGTAACCTGGCCCCTGTGAGCGATCCTACCGAGCCCGGCCGCGGCGAGTCCGGCGCCTATCGTTCCTCGCGCTTCGAGCGCGCCTCGGACGGAGCCTGGACCGCTCGCCGTGAGGACGCAGCGGCGAGCGCAGGACGATTCGAGAACCTCGGTCTCGTCGAGGCGGAGATCGACGAGCAGCCGGAACCCGAGCGTCGTCCCCGCCGGCGGCGTCCACGCGCACCGCGTGTCTGGCTGCAGGGCGGCAGCACGACACAGCGGTGGAGCTGGCTGCTGGTGGGCGGCGCGCTCATGGGGCTCGGCGCCGGTCTCCTGATCGCGACGGCGGCGTCGACGCTGATCGGCGGAACGCTGGGCGGGTGGGTCGGCAGCATCGTGCTCTGGGCCTCGATGATCGTGCCCGTCGTGATCGCGTACTCCCGCTCGGTGCCGCGGGGTCTCCTGCGCTTCCGCGCGACGGACCTGCTCTTCGGGCTGATCCTCGGACTCGGCCTGCGCGTCATCAGCGGCTGGTTCGAGCAGGCGGAGCGCGGCACCGCGCTCTGGCCTGCGTTGTCCACGACCAACGGCGGTCTCTCGGGTGTGGACTGGCTCGTCGACGCCGTCGTGCCCGTCGTCATCTCGCCCGTCGTGGAGGAGTTCTTCTTCCGCGGGTTCCTGCTGGTCGCGCTGTACACCGTGTTCCGTCGCCTCACGCGCTCGCCGTCGGTCGCCGGCGCGGGGGCGGCCCTGATCAGCACGGGGATCTTCCTGCTGCTCCACCAGTTCACCGGATCGCTGTCCGACGGCGCGGCCGGCGCCGCATCCATCGCGCTGTTCGGACTCGCAACGTCCGTGCTGGTGCTGGTGACCGGCAGATTCTGGGCGGCGCTCGTCGCCCACATCGTCTTCAACGGCTCGTTCGTCGCGCTCGCCGTCGTCGGCACGCTCGCGGGTCTGAACGGGGGGATCGTCGCGGCCTGAACGGGCCGGGGTGAAGCCGCGGGTGAAACCCGGCGCCGGGGTGTTCGCGGCACCGTGCGTCGAGGTTAGCGTCTGTTCACCCGATCCCGTCTGTCGGAGATCGACGCTCGGCCGTCGGTCTCCGACAGCGCCGCACCCTCACCGCCCGGAGGCCCCCATGCCCCGCTCCTCCCGCGCCGCTGTGCGCCTGGCCATGCTCGGTCTGACCCTCGTCCTCGCGGCGAGCGTCCTGCTCTGCGCGATCGCCGTCATGCGCGGCACCCTTCCGCTCTGACGCTCAGCGACCCAGGCCCGGGCTCTCAGCGACCGAGGCTCGCGCCGAGGGCGCCGTCCGTCCGCCCCGGAACGATGAGGAACGACGCGGATGCGGTCGGCGTGGCGAACGTCATCAGATCGTCCGTCTCGTCGAGGCGACGCTGAGTGCGCACGAAGTCGTCGAGCTCCCGCTGGAAGCACATGAACAGCAGGCCGTCGTCGGGCTCCTGCCCAGGGCCTGCGGCATTGCTGTACGCGTACCCGCGCCGGAGCATGAGCCGGCTGCCCGTGAACGAGGGGTGGGCCGCGCGCACGTGCGAGCGCGACGGCACGAGATAGCTGCCGTCCGGGCTCTTCGCCGTCAGGTCCGCCTCGGCCGTGGGGCCACCGCCGGACAGGGGATCGCCCGTGGCGCGCACGCGGCCGACGACCGCATCCTGCCGCTCGCCCGGCAGTGCGCCGAACCCGGCGGTGTCGAGTCGGAGGCGCCGGATGACCGCGATCGTCCCTCCGGCTGCCGGGCCGTCGGCGATCCAGACGTTCTCGTCGAGCTCGTCGCCTGTGTGCGGCACGATGATCCCGTCGTGGTACCCGAGCGGATTGCGCACGATGGTGCCCTCGCCGGCGCCTCGGACGCAGGGCTGCGTCCACCGCCGGACGGCGCCACCTGCGGCGGCGAGGACATCGGCGATGCTCGCGTGCAGTGCACCCGCATCCGACGCATAGGCCGAGATCAGCAGGTCCCCGCCGCGCATGTCGTCGGACAGTGACGCGTCGCTCGCGAAGCGCGGGAGCGTCGCCGCTCCCGGAAGCGACGTGTCGATCGCGGCGACCAGTCGAGGACCGATGCCGACCGTGATCGTCAGGTCGCCGGGGCCGTCCGGCAGCACGACGCGCTCGGTGGCTGCGGGATCGGTGAGCGCGTCGATGCGGTCGCCGAGCGATGCCAGCATCGCGAGCACCCCGTCCGCCGTGGTGATCTCGGGGGTGTCGGCGACGACCACCAGTCCGTTGCGCTGCGGCGTAGCCGGACGAGCGATGCCCGCCTGCGTGCGCCCCCGCGAGGGAACGGTCGCGGTTCCGGCCGTCGGAGCAGCATCGGGAACGGGCGCCGCGCTCTGCGCGAGCGCCCACCCGCCCGCGGCGCCGAGTGCCGCGCCGCCGATTCCGATGCCGCCGCCCAGCAGCAGCGCGCGCCGGCTGATCCCGGATGCGGGTGTCTCGCTCACGGCGTCGTTCCCGCCGCCGCGGTGAACACGTCGGGGAGCGAGACGCCGTCGGCATCCGCGAACGTGACGGTCGTCCACTCCGTGGCTCCACCGAGGCGCACATCGAGCCGGCGCAGGAGCGACGTGCTGTCGAGCCAGTAGCGGACGGTGGCTGCGGCGGGGTCGGCCGCGGGTGTCGCGGCGACCTGATCGCTCTCGGGTCCCGCGTAGACCGTCAGCGTCTCACCGTCGACCTCTCGCGTGCCGAGCCAGAGCGCTCCGCCCTGCTGCAGCAGCAGCGGATTGTCCGGGCGATCGGCGCCGAGCTGCGCGATGACCGACAGGAGGGCGTCGCGGCGGGAACCGCTGGGATCCAGTGCCCCGCCCGCCCACGCCGTGTCGAGTTGATCGGCGTCGGGGATGGGTAGCGGCGCGGGGCTGTCGCCGGCCTCCGGGGTCGCGGTCGAAGCCGGATGCGTGCCCGCGACCTGCGTGTTCCACAGCAGCAGCTGCGGATCGACGCTCTGCCATCGCCCATAGCCGATGACCGTGGCGTAGTCGTACCAGCCGTCGAAGTGCGACTCGCTGCCCTTCTCGGTGAGCGAGAACGAGATCGCGCGGGCGCCGGTGTCCTGGTTTCGCAGCCGCATCGTCGCGAGGTCCTGTGCCTCCTCGCTCGTGAGCGGGCGCGCGTCGTCGGCGGCGAAGTCGTCGGAGGCTGCCGCGGTGCATCCGGTGAGGGTCGCGATGGCTGCGGCGGCGACCACCAGTGCGGCGGTGAGCCGGCGTCTCATCCGCGAGCCCCGGCGGCGAGCAGATCGGCCGCCGGAAGTGTATAGCGGCTGAGGTCGGGGGCGCCGAGGGAGGCGGGGAGCGAGCGCGCGGGGGCGTCGGGGTCGGGAAGCTGAGGCTGCGGCGGGGGCGGCGGCACGGCGCGGAAGCTGACGCCGGGCGGAGCGACGGATGCGGGCAGCTCCGCCGACGCCGCGGCGGGCTGGTCCACGCCGCTCGCGCAGTCCGCGGCGAGGGTCGCGGGCAGCACTGTGACAGCGGCGGGATCCACGCAGTTTCCCTGTGCGGGCGCGCGCGGACCCGAGATGTTCGCGGTGTCGACGCCGTTGGCCTCGAAGGCGTTGCCTGTGAAGACGTTGCCCTGCGCGCGCAGATCCTCGGTGCCCGCCAGCAGGATGCCCGCGCGCGCGTTGCCGGTGATGCGGTTGTCGCGGATGTCGTTGTCCGTGCCCCCGCTGATCCCGATCCCGATCCCGAACCCGCCGTCTGCCTGCACGGGGGAGGTGGGTTCGACGTTGTCCGAGACGAGGTTGCCGACGACGGTGTTGCCCGCCTGCGGGACGAAGGCCTCCTGGTAGTTGGAGATCAGCGTCAGACCGACGCGGTTGCGGCTGAAGCGGTTGCCCACGATGTACACGCTGTCGGAGGCGTTCGCGTTCTCGAAGCCGACGGCGTTGTTCTCGGCGATGTTGTCCCTGACGGTGATGTCGCAGTCCCGGCACTGACCGACGTAGATCCCGCTGTCGGCGGAGCCGGACGCGTAGGAGTTGGAGATGACACCGTGCTGGGCGTCGAAGGCGTAGAGCCCGTACAGGCCGTTGTTGTAGGCGGTGACGTGGTCGATCAAGAAGCGCTGCACCGGGGGGAACTTCTCCGGGTCCAGGTGCGTGTATCCGCCGCCGCCGTGCGCGGTGGGCCCGTTCTCGTCGTGGAGTCCCGTGACCAGCACGCCGTAGAAGGTCGCACCCGTGACCGTCAGGTTCTCGATGCTCACGCCGTCGGCGATCGCGACGATGCCGTAGGGGCGCTGCCCCTCCCCGTCGACGACGGTGTCGTTGCGGTCGAGCCCGCGCACGGTCACCCCCGGCTTGTCGACGAGGACCTGCTCGGGATAGACGCCCGGCGAGACGAGGATGAGGCCACCCTCGGCGACCCGCGCCACGGCCTCGGAGATCGTGGACGCATCCGCCGGCACGGCGACCGTCTGAAGCGTCGCGGGTTCGGCGGCGCACGCGGCGAGGGCGGATGCGGCCAGGGCGAGGGCAGCGAGAGCGGCCGCGAGACGGCCCCTCGAGGAAGCAGGCATGACCGGATACTAACCGTGCACGACGCAGGTGCCTGCGTCGGCATCGGATGCGGGTGAAAGGGCGGGTGAAATACCCGGCTCACCCGGCTGGACGATCCGTCCGAACGGGAGTCTGAGATGTCCTTCCTGCCCGAGGGAGGACTTCCCTTGTTCTCGCACGCCCGCCCGAGACCGCCCAAGAGTCCGCCGGAGGATCGTCATGCCCACTGCCCTTGCCCGCCCTAGACACGCTCGCCGGCGCCTGCTCGGCGCGGCGATGGCCTGGACGCTCGCCCTCACCGGCGCAGGCCTCGCCGCCGCGGCACCCGCATCCGCTGCGCCGCAGGACGAGGTGCGTGGAACCGTCTTCCGCGACTTCAACGGCAACGGCTTCTTCGACACCGGTAACGCCGCGGGAACGGGGCAGGCGAACGACCGCGGGCTCGCTGGTGTGACGGTCACCGTCGTCGACGGTGCCGGCACGGTGCTGGGCACGACGACCTCCGCTGCGGACGGCACCTACGCGATCGACGCATCGGACGCGCTGAGCTCCGACGTGCGCGTCGAGTTCTCCGACTGGCCCACCGCGTACGAGCCGAGTGGCACGAGCGCCGCGGGCACGAACGGCACGAGCGTGCAGTTTGCGAAGGTCGGACAGTCCGGCATCGACTTCGCCCTCAACCAGCCCGGCGACTACTCGCAGGCCAAGGCGCCGATCGTCACCTCCATCCAGCGGGCGGGCACCCCGACGACGGCGCAGGGCGGCTCCCCGGCGGCCATCAACGGCGCAGCCATCACGGCGCTGCCGTACGAGGCGAGCTACCGGGGCGCGCAGCCGTCCGGATTCGCGAATCTCACGACCCTCGCGACCTTCGGCGAGGTCGGCGCGGTCTCGAGCGTCGTCTACCAGCCGCAGTCCAACAGCGTCTTCGCCTTCGCGACGTACAAGCGTCAGAGCGGACTCGGATCGCTCGGCATCGGCGGCGTCTACCGGGTCAGCGACGTGCTCGGCGCCGACGGCAAGCCCTCGGATGCCGGCTCCGTCACCCCGTGGCTCGATCTGACCGCTCTGGGGATCGATCTCGGCACGGCGGCGACGAACGCCGCTCGCGGGCTCACCTCCGCGACCACTGCGACCCACGATGTGGACGGCTTCGAGAAGGCCGGAAAGATCGGCGTCGGCGGCGTCGCCCTCTCGGCCGACGGCTCGACGCTGTTCTTCATCAACCTCCACGACAAGAAGCTGTACTCGATCGACGTCTCCGATCCCTCCGTCACGCCGACCGGCTACACGTCGTGGGATCTGGGGCTCGGCGACGGCCAGCGTCCCTGGGCCGTCACGGTGCACAACGGGTCGATCTATGTCGGCTACGTCGACTCCGGCGAGACCGCGTCCGGTTCTCGCCCCGGAGTCTCGGCCGCCGCCGCGGGTCTGTCGCTGCACGTGCTCTCCACGCCCGCAACCGCGCCCGGCACCTGGACCGAGGTACTCTCCTCGTCGCTCGGCTACGCCAAGGGCGACGTCGCACTGGGCGCGCTCAGCACGCAGGCGAAGCGCTGGAACACGTGGACCGACACGTGGACGTGGACGGGGGGCTCGGTCAGCGAGCCCAACGGAGGCTGGCACATCTACCCCCAGCCGATCCTGTCGAGCCTGTACTTCGACGACGAGGGCTACCTGAGCCTTGCTCTGCTCGACCGCACCGCGATCCAGGGCGGCAACCGCAACTGGGGCACGGTGAGCACCGGATCCTACGAGACCGCATCCGGTGGCGACCTGCTGATCGCGGCGCCCAGCGGAGCGGGCTTCGTCATGGAGAACAACGGCGTGGTGGGCACGCGCACCGCGGCCGTGGGCGCGACGCCCGAGGGCCCGGGCGGACGCGAGTTCTACGACGACCGCCAGAACCTCGGCAGCGGTACCTATCACCGCGAGAACACCCTCGGTTCGGTCATCGGCATGCGGGGTACCGGTGAGGTCGTCGCGACGACCTACGACCCGCTCGGCGGCATCCGCTTGGGCGGCCTGCAGTGGTTCAACCAGAACAACGGCCGCTCGCTCTCCGGCTACGAGCAGACCGCCGACGGCGGCGGCTCACCCTCGCCCGACGGGACGTTCCAGAAGGGCGGCGGCCTCGGCGCCGTCGCGCTGGTTGCGCGGGAGGCGCCGGTCGAGATTGGCAACCGCGTGTGGTTCGACGCCGACCAGGACGGCATCCAGGACGCCGATGAGCCGTCGATCGCGGGCGTGACCGTCGAGCTGCGCGACAGCACCGGAACCGTGGTCGCCACCAAGGTGACCGACGAGAACGGCGAGTACTACTTCCGCTCCGACGCCGACGGCTTCGCCACCTCCGGCGACTACACGGTGACCTTCGTGAAGCCCGCCTCCGGCACCATGGACCTGCGCGGACCCAACGCGACGAGCTTCGGCGCCGTGCGCTGGCAGGACGCGTCGTTCACGCAGACCGCCGCGGGCGGTGATCCGGCCGTCGACTCCGACGCGGACGCATCCGGAGTGGCCTCGGTGACGATCGCCGGAGCCGGATTCAACGACCACACGATCGACGCCGGTTTCATCGCGAACGTTCCGTTCACGGTGGAGAAGGACATCGACGCCTCGGGCGGCGCCGCGACCGACGGACAGCAGTTCACGATCGATCTCGCCGCACGCGACTTCCGCGGCGGATCCCTCTCGCCCCCGCTCACTCAGAACAGCGTGACCCTTGAAGCGGGTGAGGTCTCGGGCACGTTCACCGTGCCCGTCGGAACCCGCATCAAGCTCTCCGAGAGCGACGCCAAGGTCAAGTCGTACGTGGTGACCGGGGCCGGCGCGGCGGATGCCGACGGCTACCGTGCGCTCACGGGCACCGGCACGACCCTCGCGCTCGTCGTGACGAACACCCTGTTCGCGCCGGGCACGATCACGGTGACCAAGCAGGTCACGGGCGACTTCACGCTGGCCTCGGACCAGCTCGAGGACGCCGTCTTCACGGTCGCCTACTCTTCGGCCGCCGGCAGTGGGACGCTCGAGCTGAAGAGTGCAGCCTGGAAGGCGACGAGCCTTCCGCTGCCCTACGGCACGGTGGTGACACTGAGCGAACCCACCATCACGGGCGCCGACCCGAGCGTCTCCTTCGCGACGCCGGTGTGGAGCTCCGGCGACAACGGCGACGGCACGGCCACCGTGACCGTCGGTGACGGCACCGACACCGCACTCACCCTCACCAACCCCTCGACACTGCTGACCGGTACGTTCTCGGTCACGAAGGACGTCACGGGGCCCGGAGAATCGCGGGTGCCCGCGGCGACGGCGTTCGTCGCGCAGTACTCCACCGACGGCGGCACGACCTGGATCGACCTCGCCGAGGTCACCGACGGCGAGACCGTCACGGGACCCGCGGCGCTGCCCACCGGATCGACGGTTCTGGTGCGCGAGAAGACACCGCCGACCCTGCCCGACGTGGCCTGGGGCGCGGTTGCCTTCTCCGGAACGGGTGTCGTGGACAACGGCGACGGCACCGCGACGGTGACCATCGGCAACGGCACGACCGCGCAGGTCACCATGCAGAACCCGACCACGCCGCTCAACGGCCAGTTCTCGGTGACGAAGGACGTGACGGGACCGGGTGCGACGCTCCTCGACCCCGACACCACGTTCGACATCGACTACACCTGGTCGGGCGGTAACGGCACCCTCACCGTGCGCGACGGGGAGACGGCGACCTCGCCGGCCCTGCCGACCGGGACCGTCGTGACCGTGACCGAGGTCGCGCCGACGACGGGACTGCCTGCGGGCGCCGCCTGGGGCACGCCCACGCTCACGATCGGCGGCACCCCCGCTGCGAACGGGGCCACCCTCACGATCGGTGACGCCACGACCGTCGCCGTCGTGGTGACCAATCCCACCACCGTCACGCCCTCCGTCGAGATCCGCAAGGGAGACGGAGACCGGGCGACGGGCGCCATCGTCCACGAGGCCGACAGCGTCACGGACGGCCAGGCGTACGGTCTGGACGAGTCTCGCTCCGTGGTCTTCCGCGTCGTCAACACCGGTCCCGAGCCGCTGCGCAAGGTGGCACTCACCGACGCCACGGTCGCCGGAGGCGCCGTGACCCAGCTGAGCTTCGCCTTCCCCGACGGATCGACGACGGCGGCGGACTACGACGCCGCCACGGGCGTCTGGACGGCCGAGTGGGCCAACACCTTCGCGCCGGGCACGACCGAGTGGGCCGTCGGCGACGTGATCGTCGGTACGGCCGTGCTGACCCCTGGCGTCGGTGACGGCGCGCACCAGGACGTCGCCACGGTGACGGCCGAGGGCGCGCTCTCCGGCCAGCCGGTCGACGACGAGAACGGCTACAACGCCTTCACGGGGGCGATCCAGGTGATCAAGTACGACGGCAACCTGCCCGATCCTGCGGTGAAGGACACGACCGGCAACTGGATCGTGCCGGCGAAGCCGCTGCTCTCGGCCGCGCAGGACGCGAACACCGAGGACACCGCGGTCACCTACCCGGTGCTCACGCCGCAGAAGGTGCGGTGGGTCGTCACCAACACGGGTGACACCTGGCTGACCGACCTCTCGCTGGTCGACCTCACCCAGGACGGTCCCGCCGTGGGCGACGACTGGACGGCGGACCTCTCCGGCGTCGGCGGCCCCGCGGACTACTCGTTCACGAAGGACGGCAACTGGCAGGGGCTTCTCGCCCCCGGCGCCTCGTTCTTCGCCGAGGGCACGCTGACGCTGCCGGCATCGACCACGCACGCCGACCAGGTGACCGTGGTGGGAACGGTCGTGGTGCCCGAAGCGGATGCGGACGGCAAGCCGACCGATCAGCCCGCCACCTCCGGCGGCACGCCGGTCACGGCGAAGCGCGACGACGGCACCCCCTTCACCGTGACCGACGAGGACCCGTTCCACGCCAAGACCGGGGTCGGCCCCATCGTCGACATCCAGAAGGGTGACGGATCGGGGACGGCCATCGCCCACGAAGCCGACACGATGACCGACGGCGAGGCGTACACGCCCGGTGAGACGCGCACGATCGTGTTCCGTTCCACCAACACCGGTGACGAGCCCCTCGTCTCGGTCGAGCTCGGCGACGTCACGATCGCCGGCGGTGCCGTGGTCTCGATGAGCTGGACCCTGCCCGACGGCACACCGCTGCCGGCGACGCAGGACCCCGCCACCGGTGCCTGGTCGGCGTCGTGGGCAGGGCCATGGCAGCCCGGCGACGTGATCACCGGCACGGCATCGCTCACCCTGGGCACCGCCTCCGAGGCCCATGTGGACCGCGCGAGTGTCGACGCCGTCGGTCAGCTCTCCGGCATCCCGGTCACGGACTCGAACGACTACAACGCGTTCACGGGTGCGATCCAGGTGATCAAGTACGACGGCAACAAGCCCGACCCGGCCATCACCGACGACGCGGGAGCGTGGGTCACGCCCGCCAAGCCCCTCGCGGATCCCGCGCAGGACGCGAACGACGCCGACCACGCCGTCGAATACCCGGTCGGTGTGGCCGAGCCGGTGCGCTGGGTGGTCACGAACGCCGGCACGACCTGGATGACCGACATCACTCTGACGGACACGACGGATGCGGGTCCCGCCATCGGTTCCGACTGGACAGCCGACCTGTCGGCGTTCGGCGGACCGGCGGACTACTCGTTCGCCGAGAGCGGTCCGTGGCGGGGCCTGCTGCCGCCCGGAGCCTCGTTCTTCGCGCAGGGAACCCTGACCCTGCCCGCCGAGCAGTCCCACGCGGACACGGTCGACGTCGCCGGTACCGTCGTCGTCCCCGCGGTCTCCGCCGACGGGGTGACCCCGAACGGCCAGCCGCTGATCGTGGACGGAGACGCCGTGCGCGCCACCGTGCCCGACCCGTCGGATCCGACCCAGCGCGTCCCGTTCGTGCTGACCGATGACGATCCCTTCCACGCCCGTACGGGTGTCGGCCCCTATGTCGACATCGAAAAGGGTGACGGCGAGGGTACGACGATCGCGAACGACGCGGACACGATGGCCGACGGCCAGAACTACGAGAACGGCGAGACCCGCACGATCGTGCTGACCGTCACCAACACGGGCGATGAGGATCTGCACCGCGTGGTGCTGAGCGACGAGAACCTCTCGGGCGCCGGGATCCAGTCCCTCGTGTGGACGCTGCCCGACGGCTCGACGCTGCCTGCCACCCAGCAGGACTCCGGCTGGAGCGCGCGCTGGGAGCAGACGTTCTCGGGCGATGCGGTCTGGCGCCCGGGTGAGGTCATCACGGGATCCGCGACCCTCACGCTCGACGGGGGAGAGTCTCATGTCGACCGCGCGGTGGTCGAGGCCGAGGGCGTCGCCAGCGGCATCCCGGTCACGGATCGTGACGACTACAACGCGTTCACGTCCGGCATCCAGGTCATCAAGTACGACGGTGACAAGGCCGATCCCGCGGTGAAGGACGCCTCGGGAGACTGGGTGGTGCCCACGAAGCCCCTCGTCGACGACGCCCAGGACGCGAACGATCGCGCTCACGCCGTGAAGTACAAGGCGGGCAGCGAGCACAAGGTGCGTTGGGTGGTCACGAACACGGGTTCGACGTGGCTGACCGCGATCGACCTGACCGACGTCACCGCGACCGGTCCCGACGTGGAGCGCTGGACCGCCGACCTGTCGGCGTTCGGCGGGCCGGCGGCGTACGACTTCGTCGCGAGCGGGACCTGGCACGGGATGATCCCGCCCGGTGCGTCCTTCTTCGCAGAGGGGACGCTGCGCCTCGGCGAGGGCGTCACCCACGCGGACACGGTCAGCGTCGGCGCAACTCCCCTCGTGCCTGCCACCGACAGCGACGGCGTGCCGACCGGGCAGCCGCAGGTCGACGGGTCGGGCAAGCCCGTCCCGGTGACCGATGCGTCGGGAGCCCCCGTGCGACTGACCGACAGCGATCCGTTCCACGCCTACGCACCCGAAGCGCTGGCGGTGACGGGACTGACCCTGTCGATCACGGGTGCGGTGCTCGCGGCACTGCTGCTCATGACGATCGGCCTGATGGTCGTGCTGGTCGGACGAGGACGACGCCGGGCCGGCGCCTGATCCCCGCGTCGCCACTCCGTCACGTGCGGGGTGGCGACGCGGAGCCGACATGCCGCACTCGGTGAGCGCACGCCCGCCCCTGTCCGCTGATGCGGACGGAGGCATCGGCGTGCCGCCGTCCGCCGTATCGGGCCGACGTCCGGGTGGCGTCGTAGGGTGGAGTCGGCGGCGGGGTGCTCGACACCCGGGCACGTCGCCGGAGACGACCCGATGAGCCTGTCCGCTGTGCCGCGCGCCGGCGTCGGCGTCCTCGCGCGAGCCCGACTGGTGGCCGCGCTCGACGACGCCGCTCCGCTGGTCATCCTGCACGCCCCCATGGGGTACGGCAAGACGGTTGCGATGGCGCAGTGGGCGCGCGGCACCGCGCACCGCGGCGTCTGGATGCGGGTGCGCGACGGCGGCGGTGAGCCGCGACCCTTCGTCCAGCAGCTCGCCGCGCAGCTCGTGGATGCCGGGCTGCTCGACGACGGGAACCCGCTCCGCACGGCCGCGGAGACCCTCGCCGTCGACGACGATCCGTGGGGTCTGCTCGCTCGCGGGCTCCGGCGCCGGCCCGGCCTGATCGTGGTCGCCCTCGATGATGGGGACCGGCTCTCCGACGCCACCGTCCGAGGCCTCATCGACCTCCTCGCGGACGTCCCCGAGCTGCTCGTGCGCGTCACGGTCCGTCGCGCCTCCCTCTTCACCGAACCGAGCCTCGCGGTCCTCGTCGACGCCGTCATCGTGGGCAGGGGAGAGCTGTCGTTGACCGCATCCGAGGCGCTCGAGCTCACCGGCGACTCCCAGGCCGCGGACCAGATCGTCGCGGGCGGCGGCGTGCCCGCCCTCGCCCGCATGCTCACGCTCGGCGACGTCGGTGCCTCAGGGGCCAACGTCGAACAGGCCGCCCGGTCCCTGCTGCGATTGCGGGGCGGGAACTGGGACGATGCGTTCGTGGCGTTCCTCGAGACGGTCGCCGTCGCCGATGCGCTCGACGTGCGCCTGGCCGAGGCGATCTCCGGCCGATCCGACGCACTGCGACTCCTCGAGACGGCGGAGGCGGAGGGGCTCGGCTCCTGGGAGACACCCGGCCCGAGAGACTCCACCGCCGTGTTCGTCTTCTCGCCGTTCCTCCGTCTGGCCGCGGAGGAGAGTCTGCGTCGGGAGCGTTCGCGACCCGAGGTGCGCGAGATCATCCGACGGGTCGCGCGCTGGGAGCTCGAGCGGGGCTTGGCGTTCTCGGCGTTGCGACGCGCGGCGGAGATCGACGATGCATCGCTCGTGGACGAGGTCCTGCGGCGGCATTGGAACGAGCTGCTCACGTACCGCGGTCGTCTGACGGAGCTGTTCGCTCACGTACCGCTGCTGGCGTTGCGTACCCGGCCGCTCGTGGCGATGGTGCTGGCGATCGTCGCGAATGCGAGTGGCACCCAGCGTCTGCGCGCGCTCGAGTACTTCGGCCTGGCCATCTACGGAGCCAGGATGCAGCGGGCCAGCGCGCCGCCCGCCGACCGCGTGCTGCTCAGGGCGATCGAGACGACGTCCTACCGTGTCTCCGGGCGCTCCGGTGCGCTCGCCGCCGCCCGCGACGGCTACCGCGCACTGCAGGAGATGGACGCGGCCGAACGGGACCGGCTGGGCCGCAATGAGCCCACCGTGTACAACCAGATCGGCACGTCGCTGTTCTACGGGGGCCTCACCGCCGATGCGCTCGACTGCTTCCGCCGTTCGACAGCCGTCAGCGACGCGAAGGGCCTGTTCGCGGGGCTGCAGGGACTGGCGCTGACCGCCGGGACGCTCGCCGTGACCGGCGAGGTCGGCGAGTCGCGAGAGGTGATTGACGAAGCGCTCTCGCGCGCATGGCCCGAGCGCTGGGTCGACGGTTATCCGGGGAGCTTCCTCCAACTCGCGCGCGGCTTCTCCGCCCTCGAAGGCGGTGATCCGGATGCGGCGGACGCCGCGATCCGCATTCTGGACGCGCACCGTGCGACGATCGAGCACTGGCCGCTGCTGACGCACCTGGACGTGCTCATCGCCCTGGCGCGCGGGCGGGTGGGTTCGGCGCACGCCGTGCTCGCGAACGCTCTGCGCACCCAGCAGGCGCGTCACGCGACGTCCGAGCTGACGCTCAGCAGGCTGCGCCACACGCGCGCTCTCGTGCTGCTCGCGGCGGGAGATGCCGCCGGGGCGGAGCGGGTCGTGGCGAAGGACAAGGATCCCGTGCGGCGCGGCGTGAGCCTGGGACGCATCGCGCTGGCCGCCGGCGACGTGGAGGGTGCCGTGCGCGTGCTGCAGGCCTCGGCGGGCATGGCCGCATCCGCTCGCATCGAGTCGGAGCACCTCGCGCTCACCGTCGGCGCGCTCGCGCTGGGCGGCACCGATCCGGACGGGGCCCGGCGGATGCTGGATCGTCTCGCGGTGGTGCTCGAACAGCGCGCCCTGCTGGTGCCGCTGGCGATGGTGCCGGCCAACGCGCTCGAGGCCATCGCAGAGGTCGCGGGCGATCCCGATGTGCAGCAGCTGATCGCGCGTGCCGGGCGGATCGGCATGATCCCGGCTACTCGTCGTCGTGTGCAGCTGACGCCTCGCGAGATCGCGGTGGCCGACGAGCTGACCCGCAGCGAAACGGTCGCCGAGATCGCGGCGGCGTTGGTCGTCTCGCCGAACACCGTGAAATCCCAGCTGCGCAGTCTCTACCGCAAGCTCGGTGTCAGCTCGCGTGTCGACGCCCTTCGTGCGCTCGCGGCGCTGGATCTGCCGGGGTCGGAGCACTGACGGGGCGGCGCGCGTACGAAGCGACGAGGCGCAGCAGCACCAGCGCGAGGAGCGCCACCGCCGCCGCGGTCACGTAGAGGGCGACGTAGTTGCCGCCGCGCCCGCCGAGTGCATCGCCGCCCGTGGCGAGCAGCGCCGCAGCCGCCAGCGGGCCGACGACCTGGGGGATGGTCTCGGTCGCATTGAGGATCCCGAGGTAGGCGCCCGTGCGTTCGGCGGGGATCGTGCGCAGCGCGAGGGCGAAGTCGACGGCGAAGAAGGTGCCCATGGCGAGGCCGCCCACGAGCGCACTCGTCCACAGCTGGATCGGCTCCGCGGCGAAGGCGCGCAGCAGAGAGGCAGCGATGAGACCGACGATGGATGCCGCGAGGAACGGCCGGTAGTCGCCGCGGCGACCGGCGAGCAGTCCCATGGTGACGGCGGCGACGACGATGGCGCCGCCGCCGAGCACGGTGGACAGCGAGGTGATGCTCGTGGCCGACGCCTGATCGCGCAGCATACGGTCCATGACGAAGTACAGGGTGAAGGCGGTGGTCAGTGAGAAGGCCGATTGCAGGAGGAGCCGCTGCACCCACACGACGGCGAAGCCGGGGGCGAGGGTGAAGCGAGGACGACCCGAGGGGCGGGAGGGGGGACCGACGGTCGCGACGGCGGCATCCGGGACGAACAGGACGCACAGGACGACCGCGATCACCGCAGCGGCGGGCATGATCGCCGAGGCGAGCACCAGCTGGCTCGGGAGGGTCGCTGCGATCACGAGAGGGGGGACCGTGCCGAGGAAGGCGGCCGCCGCGAAGATACCGGAGGCCCCCGCTCGCCATCTCTCCTCGACCGTGTCGGCGAGCTGGGCGGCCGCGGTGGCCAGCACCGCGTTGTAGCAGACCTGCATCCCGATCCACGCGAGCACGAGGGTGAACAGGTCGCCCGCGCCCAGCAGCCACCAGGTCGCCAGCGGCCCGGTGACAGCTCCGGCCAGCATCCAGGGCCGTCGCCTGCCCCACCCGACTCGTGTGCGGTCCGAGAGGAACCCGACGAGCGGGTTGGCCACGATCGCGGCGAGGGCGCCGGCGGCGATGACCACGGCGAGCGTGCCCGCGCGATCGGCGGCGGGCACCAGCGCCGCCACCCGCACCGGGAGTCCCACGACCGCCGGAGCGGTCAACGCTCCGAGAGCGGAGAGGTTGACGGCGGCGAGGAAGGGGACGGTGCGCAACGCGCGAACGGGGGCGACGGCGTCGGGCATCACAGCCTTACGTTACGGAATGGCCGCGTGCCCGGGCCGCGCCGGGGTCGATCTGTGGACGCAGAGTCCCCGGCTCTCACGTTCGGCCGGCCGCGCGCTCGGCCCGCCAGGCCGGCAGATAACAGAGCGCACCGAACACGCTGAAGGCGCCTGCGACCGCGAAGGCGATGCCCGTACCGGTGTGCTCGGCCAGCACGGTCAGGGCGAGCAGGCCCGCGCTGTAGACACCGCCGGAGACCATCGCGTTGGCGGAGAGCACGCTGGCCCGCGTGCCCGTGTCGGCCTGGCGGTGCAGCAGCGTGTTGTGCATGGGGCTGGCGGCTCCGTGCGACAGGTACGCGGCGCCGTACGCGGCGAGCAGGCCCACGGGCCCCGCGACGACGCCCATGACCACCACGAACGCGCCGTTCAGGATGCGGGCGAGCGCCGCGGTGACCGCCACGCCCCATCGCCTGGCCGCACGCCCCGCCACGAGCGAGCCGAGAGCGAAGAGTCCCCAGGCGGCGGCGGATGCGGGCCCGAACAGTGCGCCCGCCGCATCCTCGCCGCCGGCGAGTTCCGCCAGCCGCACCGGTGTGAGGGTCTCGAACGCGACCATCGCGACGGCCCAGAAGACCTCCACCGCCAGCAGCGCCCGTAGGACGGGGGATCGGCGGACCAGGCGCAGCGCCCCGAGCAGTCCCGATGTGCCGGCGGCCGGGCCGCGCACCCGTCGGCGGGGGCGTGCCGGCTCGACGACGAGGACCGCCGTGACGACGACGCTCAGGGCGGACAGCGCGAGACTCACGAGGAACGGCAGCACGAGTGCGGAGCTGCCGGGAAGCGGTGCCCACGCCACGAGCAGTCCGCCGCCGAGCGCTCCCGCCGCGATCGAGACGCCGAGCACCGTGGCGGCGCGGGCGAGCCCCTGCTCCACGGGGGCGTCGGGATCGGCGGTGTGCGCCGCGTCGACGTACCAGGCCTCGAGCGGGCCGGAGTCGAGCGTGCGGAACACGCCCTGCAGGAGCATCGCGACGGCGAAGGCCGCCACATCCTGCGCGAGCACGAACAGCACGGTCGACGCGAGCCCGATCAGCGCGGCGATCAGC
This sequence comes from Microbacterium sp. RG1, assembly GCF_005347485.1. Classification (NCBI taxonomy): domain Bacteria; kingdom Bacillati; phylum Actinomycetota; class Actinomycetes; order Micrococcales; family Microbacteriaceae; genus Microbacterium; species Microbacterium sp. RG1. The sequence continues at coordinate 3,230,767 of NZ_CP034121.1, forward strand.
AGCACCGGACGGCGCCCCAGCGTGTCGGCGAGTCCGCCGGTCGGCAGCTCCAGGACGAGCGCGACGATCCCTTGCAGCGACAGGATCGCGCCGACCTCGACGAGGCTGAGACCGCGCTCCAGCGGAAGGAGCGCGGTGAGTCCGAACGTCACTCCGACCGGCAGCCAGCGCAGCGCGGTCAGCCACAGCAGCCGGCGCTGTGCGCCGGCGGCGTCGATCACGCGTCGTCCAGGTCGAGGGGCCTCGCGAACGAGGTGACGTGGATGCGGCGTGCCCGCGGGTCTGCTGCACCCGCATCGCGGTAGCGCGCCATGAGCTCCGCCAGCTCGGCGGAGAAGGCGGCGGTCTGCTCGGGCGTCACGGTCAGGAAGCCGTCGGACAGGCCCAGCACGTCGACCCATTCCGCGGGCCAGTGCTCGGCCGCATCCAACCAGCGCTCGGCACCCGCCGCGAACTGACGCACGTAGTCGCGGCTCAGCCATGCCAGTGCGGTCCGGGCGTCCTCATCGCCGGCGAAGTCGGAATCGACCCAGGAGTGACGCTCGCTCGCCGCGCGCCACTCGCGGCGGCGTCCCTCGCCCTCTCCGGTGTCGGTCACGAGTCCCACCTCGCCGAGGGCGCGCAGGTGGTAGCTGGTCGCGCCCGAGTTGGTGCCGAGTGCGCTCGCGAGCTCGGTCGCCGTGGCGGGGCCGTGGGTGCGCAGACGGCTCAGGATGCGCGATCGCAACGGATGGGCGAGCGCGCGCACGGCGCGACTGTCGAGGCGGATGGTGCTGTCGGTGCGGGGCTCGTCCATGCCGCGACTCTAGCCATACACAGTTCCTTTGCACAACTTCTGTGCATTAACCCGACAGCTGCGAAGAGCGTCGGATGCGGGGGCGGGGGCTTCGGCGTGCTAGGCTTCTCGTTTGGTGCCGCATCCCTGCTGGTCGGCGCCGCGAACGTGAGCCCTCCACTGGCGTCTTCTCGTGAGAAGCACCCCGGAGCGGGATTCACGAACCTCTCCGTTCGATCAAGAAAGCAGCACTAACGTGACGCGCACTTTCACCCCCAAGGCTGGCGAGATCCAGCGTGAGTGGCTGGTCATCGACGCGACCGACGTCGTCCTCGGACGCCTCGCCTCGCACGCGGCCACCCTCCTCCGCGGCAAGCACAAGCCCACCTTCGCCAACCACGTCGACACCGGTGACTTCGTCATCGTCATCAACGCCGACAAGGTGGCCCTCACCGGGCAGAAGCTCGAGCAGAAGAAGGCGTACCGCCACTCCGGTTACCCGGGCGGCCTCAAGTCCGTCACCTACTCGGAGCTGCTCGAGAAGAACCCCGTCCGCGCCGTGGAGAAGGCCATTCGCGGCATGCTCCCCAAGAACAGCCTGGGCCGCCAGCAGCTCTCGAAGCTGAAGGTCTACCGCGGTGCGGAGCACCCGCACGCCGCGCAGCAGCCCACGGCTTACGCCTTCGACCAGGTCGCCCAGTAAGCGCCGCTCAGACTAAGGACACTCTCGTGGCGAACATCGAAGAAACCACCAACTACTCGACCGAGACCCCGGCCGACCTCGAGGCTGCGGCCGTCGAGCGTCCCGTGCTCTCCGTCCCCGGCGCCGCCGTGGGTCGTCGCAAGCAGGCCATCGCCCGCGTGCGCATCGTTCCCGGCACCGGCAAGATCACGATCAACGGCCGCACGTTCGAGGACTACTTCCCGAACAAGCTGCACCAGCAGCTCGTGACCGACCCCTTCACGATCCTCAACCTCACCGACGCGTACGACGTGATCGCCCGCATCCACGGTGGTGGCCCGTCGGGTCAGGCCGGTGCGCTGCGTCTGGGCATCGCCCGCTCGCTCAACGGCATCGACGAGGAGAACAACCGCCCGACCCTCAAGAAGGCCAGCTTCCTCTCGCGCGACGCTCGCGTGAAGGAGCGCAAGAAGGCTGGTCTCAAGAAGGCCCGCAAGGCTCCTCAGTACTCGAAGCGCTGACACGCCGAATGGCGTTGTTCGGTACGGACGGCGTGCGGGGGCTGGCGAACGGCCCCCTCACCGCCGATCTGGCGCTTTCCCTGGCCCAGGCGACCGCTGTCGTCCTGGGCCAGGGCCGTTCCGCGGAAGCCCGACGTGCGGCGGGCAAGCGGCCCACCGCTGTCGTCGCGCGCGACCCGCGGATCTCGGGAGAGTTCCTCGCCGCGGCGGTCGCCGCGGGCCTCGCCTCCTCGGGAGTCGACGTCCTGGACGCCGGTGTGCTCCCCACGCCGGCGGCCGCCTTCCTCATCGGCGACATCGACGCCGACTTCGGAGTGATGGTCTCGGCGTCGCACAATCCCGCTCCCGATAACGGGATCAAGATCTTCGCGCGCGGCGGTGTGAAGCTGCCCGACGCCGTCGAGCAGCGCATCGAGTTCGCGCTCGCGGGTCCGAAGCTCCAGCCCACGGGAGCCGCGGTCGGCCGCATCCGTCGCTTCGCCGACGCGGAGGACCGTTACGTCGTCCACCTGCTGCAGTCGCTGCCGCACCGCCTGGACGGTCTGCACGTGGTGCTGGACTGCGCGCACGGCGCGGCTGCCGGTGTCTCTCCCGAGACGTTCCGGGATGCGGGCGCGCGCGTCACCGTGATCGGTGCCGATCCCGACGGGCTCAACATCAACGACGGCGTCGGCTCGACGCATCTCGATCACCTCGCGGCGGAGGTCCTGCGGGCGGGTGCCGACCTCGGCATCGCGCACGACGGCGACGCCGACCGTTGCCTCGCCGTGGATGCGGCGGGCCGCGTGATCGACGGTGATCAGATCATGGCGATCCTCGCCGTGTCGATGCGTGATCGCGGCGTGCTGCGCGACGACACCCTCGTCGCCACCGTGATGAGCAACCTCGGGCTCCACCGGGCCATGGCGGCCAACGGCATCCGTGTCCTGCAGACGGCCGTCGGAGACCGTTACGTGCTCGAGGAGATGAACGCCGGCGGATATGCGCTGGGGGGCGAGCAGTCGGGTCATGTGATCATGAGCGACTTCGCCACGACGGGCGATGGACTGCTGACCGGGTTGCACCTGATGTCCGAGATGGCTCGCCAAGGGCGCTCGCTGGCCGAGCTCGCTTCGGTGATGACCGTCTTCCCGCAGGTGCTCATCAACGTCAAGGACGTCGACCGCACCCGGGTCGCCGATCCGGGTGTCGCGGATGCCGTCGCGGCGGCGGAAGCAGAGCTCGGATCCAGCGGACGCGTGCTCCTTCGCGCGTCAGGGACCGAGCAGCTCGTGCGCGTCATGGTCGAGGCGGAGGATGCCGAGCAGGCCCAGCGGATCGCGGATCGGCTGGCGGAGGTCGTGCGCGAGCGTCTCGCTCTCTGAGGCGTCTCAGCCTCGCGGCACGCGGGCGACGAGTTCGGCTCCGGGTTCCATCGGAGTCAGCACCAGGCGTCCACCCAATCCCTCCAGTCGGTCGGTCAGGCGGCCCAGCCCGCTCAGCGCGGCGGCCGGGTCCACTCCGATGCCGTCATCGCGCACGCTGAGTCGCACCTCGTCGGGCGCGACGTGCAGGACGACGTCGATCTGTGCGGCCAGCCCGTGCCGCAGCGCGTTCGAGACCCCTTCCTCCGCGACGCGCACGAGCGCGAGCCGACGGCCGAGGTCGAGTTCGGGCTCGGCCCCCGAGGGGACCACCGTGAAGGACGCGTCGATCGCGGCCGGGATGCGGGAGACCAGCGCCCGGAGGGCTGCGGCCACTCCGCGGTCGATGCCTTCGGGATAGAGAGTCGCGCTCACGGCGCGCAGTTCGTTCTCGCGCAAGGCGTCCAGCTCCTCGCGGATCCGCTCGATCCTGCCGCGCTGGTCGCCGTCGAGCGCGGCGGCCACATCACGCAGGTCGGCCTGCAGCATCACGACGCGCCCCTGCAGCGTGCCGTGGAGGGTGTCCGCGATCTCCCGTCGGACGTGGAGTTCCTCGTCCTGCAGCGCGGCCAATGCCGCCGTCGCCTGCGCTGCCTGCGCGAGGCGGGCCCGCTCGGACTCGCGCGCGCGGCGCCGGGACCCGACACTCTGCAGCGCGAACACGAAGGTCACCGACATGAGGAGCGTCGCAATGGCCGCATCCGCGAGCGCGAGTGGCACGGAGGGATAGATCCCGACGAAGATCTGCGCGGCGGCTCGGCACGCCGCCGCGAACCCCGCGCAGCCGACGAGCACCGCGATCCGAACGATCCCCGTGCAGAAGATCAGGCGTGCGCGGCTTGCGAGGAGCGTGGCGATCGCGACGCCGCAGAGGTTGATGGTCACTCGGATGACGAGATCGCCGAACGGCGATGCGTCCGTGCCGCGCAGGGACACGGCGTTGATCCCGAGCAGGAGGACCGCCTGGGCGCTGATGGCCAGGGAGAGGGTGCCGCCGAGGGTCAGGGCGACGAAGGAGAACTGCCGCTGATCGGCGGCCCGATCCACGAGAGCGATGTCGCTCGGCGGATCTCCGCTCACGCGCTCTCCTCGAGGAAGATGCGCACGGCGCTCACGCGGGGGTTGCGCTCGGCGTCCCCGCCGAGGCCCAAGGCGCTATAGACGGCGTTGACGTGATTGTCGACGGAGCGGTCGGCGAGACTGAGGCGGCGGGCGATGGCGGTGTTCGTCAACCCCTCGGCCAGGAGTGTCAGCACTTCGAACTGACGGGTGCTGAGGCCCGCGAGACGACCGCGCGGGCGCGCGCGGCGACGCTCGACGAGCTCACGATCGAGCACGCTGCGTCCTCCCGCACTGGCGCGGAGGGCGGAGACGAGCGACGGCGCCGACAGCGCGGAGGTCTTGGAGAGATAGCTCCATCGGCGACGTTGCTCTTCCGGCACGTCGAGCAGGGTGTTGAGGCGGTCCACGGCCGACAGCAGCACGATCGACAGCGAGCTCTGGCGCTCCTGCAGCCGACGGCCCACCTCGATGCCGTCGCCGTCGGGGAGGGTGATGTCCAGCAGTGCGATGTCGAGATCGCGGGGGAAGGCGGCGGTCTCCGCGGCGGAGCCGGCGGCGACGACGAGGTCGAAGTCCGGGACGGCGCGGAGGAGACCCACGAGCATGTCGCGGTAGAGGGGCTGGTCCTCGACGAGTGCGATGCGCAGTCTCGCCACGGGTGTTCCTTCGCAGACAGATGGGTATGCGCACTGATGGTGGGGATGGGCGCCCCCGTATCTTATCGGCTCACCCGGATGCGCTCAGGCCGTATGACGGGGTTCTCCCATGGCACGGGTCAGGCCCATGAGCAGCGACCAGAACGCGAGTGCGGGCAGCTCCCACGGGACCTCCTCGCCGTCGATGCCTTCGCGCAGCACGACGTCGTCGATTCCTTCGATGCCGACGAGACGCTTACTGGCCATACCCTCGATGAGCGATGCTCCGGCCGCGGCGATCTGCAGCCAGGTGACTCCGGGGACCGGCTCCCGCTCCACGCGGGCAAGGACCCGCTGGTAGATGTCGGCGATCTCCGCCAGGAAACGGGTCTCGCTCGCCGCGAGCGCACGGCGCACCTCCGCCTGTTGGTCGACGGGGAGCGAGCTCACCGAGACGGAGAGTGCCATGTAGTTCTTCCACTCGGTGGAGGCCATGGTGTCGAGCACGTTCTGTCCGATGGCTCGGCGCACGGACTCTTTCAGAACCCGCTCGATGCCGACGGGGTCGGGCTCGCCGTCCGCGTCGACCAGGTGGTCCGCATACTGCTCGAAGACGGCGGTCGCGATCTGGACGGTGGCGGCGGAGTAGCCGATCGGATGCGGCCCGCGCGGCTCGAGCAGGCGCAGCATGAGGGCGGAGAGCAGTTGGTCCTTGCCGCCGAACGCCGCGAACGCCGAGCTTCGCGGCACACCGACGCGCCGGATGAGCTCTTCCATGTTGAGCTGATGCAGCCCCACGCTCACGGCACCGTCCGCGAGCAGGTCGGCCGCCGCATCCAGAACGCGACGGCGAAGCTCGTCACGAGGGATGCGCCTGGCGCGGCCCGTCTGTGACGAATCGTTATGGACTCTGCGTCCAGAGTCTTGTTGTTCGTCCTGAGTTGGCATATTTTCGTTCCTACCGACGGAAGGTCCTGCTCTCGAGTTGACGGCGGCCGCCAATGGGGGGACGTCGGTACCGTGATCCGCGGGCCGGGTGCAGATGACCCCCCGCGGATCACGGCGGTCAGTCTATGGTCGCCCCGGCCATGCGGGCTACGGGTGGTCAGCCCCAGGCCATGGCCTCGATGTAGCGCAGCAGCACGCCCTCACGCAGCGCCCACGGGCTCACTTCGAGCTCGTCGATGTCCAGCGTGCGCATCGCGGTGTGGAGCACGACCGCGCCCGCGACGATCTGGAACGTGCGATCGGGTGTGATTCCCGGGAGCTCCTGGCGGGCACTGGCGGGCAGGCGCGCCAGGCGCGGGATCCAGGAACCCAGCGCCTGCCGCGGGAGGAGGAGCCGTTCGCTCCCAGACCACCCCGGCACCGGATAGCCCGCGAGCCGGGCGAGCGAACGGATGGCCTTCGACGACCCGGCCACGTGGTCGGGGCGCGGCAGTGCCTGGAACTCGGCCGCCACGGGGGAGAGCACCTCCGCGGCGTGCGCCCGCAGGCGCTCGACCGCATCCTCTCCCGGAGGATCCTCGGGAAGGTAGCCGACGGTCATCCGGCCGGCGCCGAGAGGAACGGATGCGGCGCGCTCGGGAAGCTCGTCGGAGCCGGCGGCGATCTCCAACGAGCCGCCGCCGATGTCGAAGAGCAGGATCTGGCCCGCCGACCAGCCGAGCCAGCGCCGGACTGCGAGGAACGTGAAGCGCGCCTCGTCCTCCCCGCCGAGCACCTGGAGAGGCTGGCCGAGCGCCTCCTCGATCCGCGCGATGACGAGCTCGCCGTTGGTGGCGTCGCGCACCGCGGAGGTCGCCGTCGCGAGCAGCTCCGCGACGCCCTCGCGCCGCGCCGTCTCCCGCGCCTCGGCGACCGCATCCTCGAGTGCGCGGACGCCCTCTTCGCTGATCGCGCCCGTGGGCGTGAGGTAGCGCATGAGGCGCAGCACGGTGCGGTGACTCGTCGTCGCGAGCGGCCTTCCGCCGGGGTGTGCATCCGCCACGAGCAGATGCACGGTGTTGGAACCGATGTCGAGAACTCCGAGTCGCACCCGATGAGAGTAGCGGCGCGCGCCTTTCCGCGCGCTGCGAGGGCGAACGCCGCGCCGGTGCGTCGCCACTACGATGGGCGGGTGCCAGAGGAGACCACCCTGTCGGCGGCGTCAGCCGAGTCCCTGTACCGCGAGATCGAGCGCTCCGACTGGGCGCGATTGGCCCGAGGCATGGACCAGCCGCTGACCGAGGCCGAGGTCGTGCAGCTGCGGGGCCTGGGCGACATGCTCGACGTCACCGAGGTGCGCGAGGTGTATGTGCCGCTGAGCCGGCTGCTGTCTCTGCGGGCCTCCGCCACGAAGCGTCTCGGCGCGGAGGAGAGCACCTTCCTGGGCGAGCCCGACGAGACGACGCCGTTCGTGATCGGCGTGGCCGGCTCCGTCGCCGTCGGGAAGTCGACGATCGCGAGGCTGCTGCGCGAGCTCGTGAGTCGGTGGCCGGGCACGCCGCACGTGGAGCTCGTCACCACCGACGGCTTCCTCTATCCCAACGCGGAGCTGGAACGGCGCGGGTTGATGGACCGCAAGGGCTTTCCCGAGTCCTACGACCGCCGTGCGCTGATCGCGTTCCTCACGGCGGTGAAGTCGGGGGCCGCCGAGGTGCACGCGCCGTACTACTCGCACATGCGGTACGACATCGTCCCCGACGCGCACACGAGCGTGCACCGGCCGGACGTGCTCATCGTCGAAGGCCTCAACGTGCTGCAGCCGCCGCCCGTTCCGCACGACGTCGCTGTGAGCGACCTGTTCGACTTCTCGATCTACGTGGATGCCGACCCCGCGCACATCCAGCGCTGGTACACCGACCGGTTCCTGGCGCTGCGCGACGCAGCCTTCAGCAACCCGAACTCGTTCTTCCGCGGGCTCGCGGACATCTCGGACGAAGACGCGCGCGAGCGCGCCGCGTACTACTGGAACAGCATCAACCTGCCGAACCTCATCGAGAACGTGCTGCCCACGCGTCATCGCGCCTCGCTCGTGCTGCGCAAGGGCGCCTCGCACGCCGTCGAGACGGTGCTTCTGCGCAAGCTCTGACGCGGCGGCCCGCTTCGCGGGAGCCCGGTACCCGAGTTGCGTCGCAGTTGCGCAGATGCCACACCTTTCCGCATCCGCCACAGTCATTCACTGACGCGGATGCGGAAAACTGTCGCTCCTGCGGACGGCGCACGAGCGGGGCACAAGACGCGCACCGAGCACCGCGGCAGGGGCCTCGATTGCACGGCCCGGCGTCGGGCGGCTTCACTGCTGGGCGCAACTACGATGGAACCCATGTGTGGAATCGTCGGATACGTCGGCCCTCGGCCGAGCCAGGACATCCTGATCTCGGGCCTGGCCCGTCTGGAGTACCGCGGGTACGACTCGGCCGGCATCGCTGTCATCGACGCCGACGGCGACCTCGGGATGCGCAAGCGCGCGGGCAAGCTCAGCGTGCTGCGCGACGACCTCGCACGCGTCCCCCTCGCGGACGGCACGACCGGAATCGGCCACACGCGGTGGGCGACCCATGGCGGTCCGACGGATGCGAACGCGCACCCGCATCTGGCCGATGACGACAAGCTCGCCGTCATCCACAACGGCATCATCGAGAACTTCGCGGCCCTCAAGGCCGAACTCGTCAGCGAGGGCTACACCTTCCGCAGCGAGACCGACACCGAGGTCGCCGCGGTCCTGATCGGCCGGGAGTACGCGGCATCCGGCGACCTGATCGCCGCCTTCCGCTCGACCGTCGGCCGCTTCGAGGGTGCCTACACGCTGCTGGCGATGCACAAGGACCACCCGGGCCTCGTGGTCGCCGCCCGTCGCAACTCGCCGCTGGTGATCGGCCTCGGCGAGGGTGAGAACTTCCTCGGATCCGACGTCGCCGCCTTCGTCGAGTACACCCGCAACGCGCTCGCGATCGGCCAGGACGAGATCGTCGCCATCACGCCCGAGGGAGTCGAGGTTACGGACTTCGACGGCAACGTCGTCGAGCCCGAGCCGTTCGAAGTGACCTGGGATGCCGCCGCCGCCGAGAAGGGCGGATGGTCCTCGTTCATGGCGAAGGAGGTCTCGGAGGAACCCGAGGCCGTCGCCAACACGATCCGCGGCCGCATCCGCGACGGCGCCGTCGTCGTTCCCGAGCTGGACGGTCTGGACGAGCTCTTCGCCGACATCGACCGCGTGGTCATCATCGCCGCGGGGACGGCCGCGTATGCCGGACAGACCGGCAAGTACGCGCTGGAGCTGTGGACCCGCATCCCGGTCGACGTCGAGCTCGCGCACGAGTTCCGCTACCGCGACCCGGTGATCGGTCCCCGCACGCTCGTCGTGTCCATCAGCCAGTCGGGCGAGACCATGGACACCCTGATGGCGGTCAAGTACGCCCGTGAGCGCGGCGCACGCACGCTCTCCATCTGCAACACGCAGGGCGCCACCATCCCGCGCGAGTCGGACGCGATCGTCTACACGCACGCCGGCCCCGAGGTCGCCGTGGCCTCGACCAAGGCTTTCGTCGCGCAGATCACCGCGATCTACCTGCTCGCGCTGCACATCGCTCGCGTGCGCGGCTCGCTGACGGCCGCCGAGATCGCGGACCACGTGCGCGAGCTCGAGTCGGTGCCCGGCAAGATCAGCACCATCCTCGAGACGCAGCAGGAGCGCATCACACAGCTCGCGCACTGGATGGCCGACACGCGCTCGGTGCTGTTCCTCGGCCGTCACGTCGGGTACCCGATCGCGCTGGAGGGTGCCCTCAAGCTCAAGGAGATCTCCTACATCCATGCGGAGGGCTTCGCCGCCGGCGAGCTCAAGCACGGACCCATCGCGCTGATCGAGCCCGGTCAGCCGGTGTTCGTGATCGTGCCGTCGCCGCGGGAGTCGTCGGTGCTGCACGACAAGGTGGTCTCCAACATCCAGGAGATCCGCGCCCGCGGTGCGCGCGTCATCGTCATCGCGGAGGAGGGCGACGCGAGTGTCCTGCCGTTCTCCGACGAGGTGCTGCACATCCCGCTCGCCGGACCGCTGTTCGAGGCGCTGCTCGCGGTCGTCCCGCTGCACATCTTCGCGATGGGCCTCGCGACGGCGAAGGGGCTGGATGTGGACCAGCCGCGCAACCTCGCCAAGTCCGTCACGGTCGAGTAAGAGCCACACTTCTGCGCAAGCGCGCCTGTGATCGACAGGCGCGCTTGCGCATTTCTGTGGCGGATGCGCAAAGGCGACGCAACTCGGGTATCCGGGGCGCGGATAGGGTGGCGGATGCGGTGGGCCGCCGCATCCGGGAGGGCACATGATCGTCGGAATCGGCGTCGACCTGGTCGACGTACCGCGGTTCGAGCGCACGCTCGCGCGCACGCCGGGTCTGCTGACCCGCCTGTTCTCGCCGGCGGAGCGCGTGCTGAAGCCGCGGTCGCTGGCCGCGCGATACGCCGCCAAGGAGGCGTTGATCAAGGCGCTCGGCGGATCGGACGGCGTGCACTGGGTCGAGATCGAGGTGGCATCGGAGCCCTCGGGCCGGCCGATCTTCGCGCTGACGGGATCGACGGCCGAGGTCGTCTCGGCGCGCGGCATCGTGGCGCTGCACCTGTCGATGAGTCACGACGCCGGACTCGCGACGGCGTACGTCGTCGCCGAGGCGGTGCCGGCATGATCGCCCGCATCGCCGTCTACACCGGCTCCGCCCTCGGCACCTCGCCCGCCTACGCCGCGGCCGCCGCGGCCGTGGGGGAGGCGCTCGCCGCATCCGGTCTCGGGCTCGTGTACGGCGGCGGGCGCGCCGGACTCATGGGGATCGTCGCGGATGCGGCCCTCGCCGCCGGCGGCGAGGTGCACGGGGTGATCCCGCAGGCTCTGGTGGATGCGGAACTCGCCCATCCCGGCCTCACCCGGCTCGAGATCGTGGCCGACATGCACGAGCGCAAGACGCGGATGGCGGAGCTCGCCGATGCGTTCGTCGCCCTGCCGGGCGGCGCGGGCACTCTCGAGGAACTCTTCGAAGCGTGGACCTGGCTGCAGCTCGGCCTGCACCGCAAGCCGGTGTCGCTCTACGACGTCGACGGCTACTGGGCGCCCCTGGGCGCGATGCTGGACGGGATGGTCGAGTCCGGCTTTCTGACCGCGGCCTTCCGGGACACCCTCGGAGTCGCCGCAGACCCGGCGGCGTTGCTCGCGGGATTCGCGGCATGGGAGCCGCCGGCACCCAAGTGGCGGCGCTGAGCGTCCTGCGCCAGCCGGTACCGTGGATGCGGCGACGGGAGGTCCCATGAGTACGCTGCCGGCCGGGGTCATGCGAGAAGCGGTCATCGATGTCGAGGCGATCGCTGACAACGTGCGTCACCTGCGGCGCTTGACGGGCGTCGAGATCATCGCCGTCGTCAAGGCCGACGGGTACGGGCACGGAGCGGCGCGATCCGCCGCGGCGGCGCTCGCCGGCGGCGCGACGCGCATCGGTGTCGCCGACATCAGCGAGGCGCTGGCGCTGCGGCGCGCCGGGATCGACGCGCCCATCCTCGCCTGGTTGCACGCCCCCGGCGCCTCCTTCGGCGAAGCGGTCGAGCGCGGGATCGAGCTGGGCATCTCCCGCCTCGATCAGCTGAACGCGGCCGCCGCCGCCGGAAGCGGTGATCGACCCGCCGTGCTGCACCTCAAGCTCGAGACCGGGCTGGGGCGCAACGGCGCCTCGCCCGCCGACTACGCCGCGCTGTTCGCGGAGGCCGCCCGGTGGGAACGGCTGGGCCGGGTGCGCGTGATCGGCATCTTCAGCCACCTCTCCAACGCATCCGCCGAGGACGACCTGGCGGCGCTCGCACGATTCGAGGATGCGGTCGCCGCCGCATCCCTCGCGGGATTGACCCCCGCCTGCGGCACATCGCCGCCACCCACGCCGCACTCGCCCTGCCGCAGACGCGCCTGAACTGCGTGCGCATCGGGATCGGCATCTACGGCCTGTCGCCCTTCGAAGACCGCTCCTCCGCCGACCTGGGCCTGCGGCCGGCCATGACGCTGCGGGCCTGCGTCGCGGCTGTCAGGCGCGTCGGTGCGGGGCAGGGCGTCTCGTACGGCTACGACTACCGCGCGAGCGGAGACACGACCCTCGCCCTCGTGCCGCTGGGGTACGCCGACGGAGTGCCGCGCCAGGCCTCCGGAGCGGGGCCCGTGCGCATCGCGGGCGAACGTCACCGTGTCGCCGGCCGCATCGCGATGGATCAGTTCGTCGTCGACGTGGGCGACGCCGAGGTGAACGTCGGGGACGAGGTCGTGCTCTTCGGCGATCCCACCCTCGGAGTGCCCTCCGCGACCGACTGGGCGATCGCTGCCGGCACGATCAACTACGAGATCGTCACGCGGATCGGCGCGCGCGTGCCGCGGCACCACCTCGCCTCGTGAGCGGGCATGAATCCGGCGCCGCCGGTGTTCCAGACGGCATGACGAACAAGGTCGGTGAGCGGGCGATGGACGAGTTGCTCGGCGAACGGGAGATCGTCTCGCCGCAGGACATGGAGCAGCTGGGTCGGCAGATGGGGGAGCGCCTGCACGCGGGCGACGTCGTCGTGCTGACGGGCGCGCTGGGGGCGGGCAAGACCACCCTGACCCGCGGGATCGCGGCGGGTCTCGGTGTGCGCGGTCCGATCCAGAGCCCGACGTTCGTGATCGCCCGCACGCATCCCTCGCTCACGGGCGGAGCGCCCCTGGTGCACGTCGACGCCTACCGGTTGGGCTCGGCGGCGGAACTCGACGACCTCGACATCGATCTGCCGGGCTCGGTCGTGGTGGTGGAATGGGGCCACGGACTCATCGAGGCGATCGCCGACTCCTGGTGGGAGGTCGAGCTCGACCGCGAGTGGGACGGTCGCGGAGTCGACAGCGCCTGCGGCACATACCAGCGCCACAACGACGACCTGGATGCGGAGACCCCGCGCCTGGTGACGATCACGCACCACGCCGTCTGAGCACGGCGGGCCTGCCGCATTACCCTGGAGGGGTGTTCCTCGGCATCGACACCTCGCTCGGAACGGCGCTCGCCGTCATCGACCCCGACGGCGTCGTGCGCGCCGAGGTCTCCAGCGACAACCCGCTCGGCCACGCCGAGGTCATCGGCGACCTGCTGCTCACGGTGACGGAGACCGCGCGCACCACGGCCGCCCACGGCTCGGGGCTGGGCGCGGCCGACGACGCGCGCATCACGCATGTCGTCGCCGGCATGGGGCCCGGTCCCTTCACGGGGCTGCGGATCGGCATCGCCGCCGCACGCGCCTTCGCGCTCGCCCGGGGCGTGCCGGTGGTACCCGTGGCCAGTCACGACGCCGTCGCGCTGGGCGTGCTCCTCGCTGCGGCGATGGAGGATGCGGACGCCGGCATGTTCGCCGTCGTCACCGACGCCCGGCGTCGGGAGTTCGCGTACACGGTGTACCGCGGCCTCGACGACGACGGCCTGCCCGAGCGGCTCGCCGGTCCCGCTCTCAGCCCGCGCGACGAGCTGGATGACCGGCTCGCGGCGCTCGGCGCCGCCCGCATCGATGCGGGTGCGATCCCGGCGACGGTCCTGGCGCTGTGCGGCGCACGTGCCGTCGCCGCCGGCCGCACGATCGCCGCGGACGAGCCGCTGTATCTGCGTTCGCCCGACGTCACGAGTCCCCACGCCCCCAAGCGGGTGAGCTCGTGATCCGCCCGGCGACGCCCGCCGATCTCGATGCGATCATGCGCCTGGAGCGGGCGAGCTTTCCCACGGATGCGTGGAGCGAGGCCATGATGCGCGAGGAGCTCGCCTCACCGCACGGGTACTACGTCGCGCTCGAGCAAGGCGGTCGACTGGCCGGCTACGCGGGGTTGCGTGCGCCCGCGGGAGCGCGTGACGGCGACGTCCAGACGATCGCCCTGGACGAGTCGGCCCGCGGACGCGGCCTCGGACGGGCGCTGCTGCGCACGCTCTTGTCGAAGGCCCACGAACGACGCGTCCGCGAGGTGTTCCTCGAGGTGCGCGACGACAACCCCGTCGCCCGTGGGCTGTACGCCTCGGAGGGATTCGTGGAGGCCGGCCGACGTCCGCGCTACTACCAGCCCGACGACGTCGACGCGATCGTCATGCGCGTGGACGTGCCGGCGTGGGCGGCGGCCCGCGGCGAGGATGCGGTCGCATCCGGTGTGAACGGAGGATGGTGCTCGTGAGCGGACCTCTCGTGCTCGGCATCGAGACAAGTTGCGACGAGACCGGCATCGGCATCGTCCGCGGCCGCGAGCTGTTGACGAACACGATCGCCAGCAGCATGGACGAGCACGCCCGCTACGGCGGCGTCGTCCCCGAGGTCGCGGCGCGCGCGCATCTCGAGGCCCTGCAGCCCGCGATCCACGCGGCGCTCGCCGAGGCCGGAGTCGGCCTCCACGACCTGGATGCGGTCGCCGTCACCTCGGGTCCGGGACTCGCCGGCGCGCTCATGGTGGGCGTGGGGGCCGCGAAGGCCCTCGCCGTGGGGCTGGGCAAGCCGCTCTACGCCGTCAACCACCTCGTCGGCCACATCGCGGCCGACATCCTCGACGCGGATGCGGAGCCCCTGGAGTACCCGACGGTGGCGCTGCTCGTCAGCGGCGGGCACACCTCCCTCCTGCTCGTGCGCGACCTCACGAGCGATGTGGAGCTGCTCGGCGAGACGGTCGACGACGCGGCGGGGGAGGCGTTCGACAAGGTCGCCCGCATCCTGGGCCTGCCCTACCCGGGGGGCCCGCAGATCGACCGCGCCGCCGCCGAGGGAGACGCGACCGCAATCCGTTTCCCGCGTGGGCTCTCCCGCGCCTCCGACATGGCCGAGCACCGCTACGACTTCTCCTTCTCAGGGCTGAAGACGGCTGTCGCGCGTTACCTCGAGCAGACGCCGGACGCCGCCGTGCCCGACGTCGCCGCATCCTTCCGCGAGGCGGTCGTCGACGTGCTCGTGACGAAGGCGCTGGATGCGTGCGAGCGCCACGGCGTGCCGCGACTGCTGCTGGGCGGCGGCGTGATCGCCAACCGCCGGTTGCGCGACGTGGCTCTGGAGCGCGGCACGGCCGCCGGCGTCGCCGTCCGTATCCCGCCGCTGAGCCTGTGCACCGACAACGGAGCGATGATCGCGGCGTTGGCTGCGGAGCTCATCTCCGCCGGTCGCGCGCCGTCCACGCTCCGCTTCGGCGCGGACTCCACGCTGCCGGTCACCGAGATCCAGGTGGCGGAGCAGCGGTGAACCGCGAACACGGGAAGGACGCACCGGAGGAGCCGGGGGCGCTGTCGTCGGCGTTCGGGCCGGACGACGCGGCCGCTCAGCCGCTGCTGGCCGCCGCCGCGGCGCTGGACCCCTCGCCGCAGGAGCCGGTCGTCGAGCCGCGGCCGGTCGTCGCCCGGGTCGAGTCGGCCTCGGACGATGTGATCGTTCCGACGCAGGCCGCCGACCTCCCGGGCACACACCGCGGCGGCTTCACCCGCCCGCCACGGCGCCCGTGGACGTGCGGGAGCAGCTCGCCCAGCACGAGGCGATCCCGGCGACGACCGCGACCCTGCGGACGACGGATGCCGCGTCGCCCGCGAACTTCGCGACGCTCTCCCTCGGCTTCGCGGTGGTCGCCCTCATCGTCGCCATCGTGGTCGGTTGGGGCTTCCCGATCGGCGTCGGCGCCGTCGCGCTCGGGGTCATGTCCCTGCGCGGGCGCGTGGAGAGCCGCCCGATCGCGGCGTGGGGTGTCGCGCTCGGTGCCCTCTCGTTGTCTACAGCGCGGGATGGCTCATGTACGCCGGCATCCAATCGGGGTGGATCGGCTGATTCTCACCCCGAGGGCACACTCTCGGTCCCGTCGGGCTTGATAGGTTCGCAGACATGGGGATCGAGTGGGGACGAATCAACCCTGTGGTCGTGATCACGGCCGGGGTTGGCCTGCATGCTGGTGCCGAGCGCGGTGTTCATCGCCGTATCGGCCTATCTCGCAGGCGATCCGCTGCTGGGGGCGGTGGCGGTCGTCGGGGCCGGCGGCATCGTGATCGCGGCCGTCGCCGCGTTCGTGTGCGCGCGGCCGTGTTCCGCAGACGCGCGGCCGTCGGCGAGGGCTGATCAGACGCGGTCCGCGAGGATCGCCGTCCGCTTGTCGCCGATCCGCGTCAACAGTGTGGCCGATCCGTCGCCCTTGAGCTTGAGGCGGGTGCGCAGGCCGGCCGGGTCCACGTCGACGCCGCGCTTCTTGATCTCGAGCGTGCCGATCCCGCGTTCGCGGAGGGCCCTGGCGAGTTTCTTCTCGTCGACGGGCAACTGCTCGCGCACGCGGAAGCTCTGCACGAACGGGCTCGTGATCGGCTCGTCCGAGGTGAGGTACGCGATGCGTTCGTCGAGCGTGCCCGCATCCAGCGACCGGGCCACGTCGCCGATCAGGCGGGAGCGGATGACGGCGCCATCGGGCTCGTGCAGGAAGGCGCCGAGCGGGCGCGGAGCGACGTCCTCGGCGTCATGGCCGGAGGTGATCTCGTGCACCTCGTCACCGCGGACGACGAGCGCCGCACGTCGGACTCCGTCGCGGGCCAGCTCCCGGGAGAAGATCACGAGCTCGATCGTGGATCCGTCCACACTGATCCACTGCGCCTCCACATCGTCGGGGATGCTGTCGCGATCGAAGCCGGACCGAGCTTGATGCCGGTCGGGATGCGCGCGGCGACCTCGAACGCCCAGCTGAGCGCGGGGCTGTATTCGTCGGCTCTGAGGCGATCGTTGTGCGAGCCGCCGACCGGGCGTCTGGCGGGGTCGAGCCACACCGCATCCCGGTCGGCGAGATCGACGTCCTCCGCTCGGGCGTGCGAGACCGTGACGGTGTCACCGAAGGGCGCCAGGTTGTAGGCGGCGACGGCCGCGGTCGGCTCGTCGGCGTCGACGGCGGTGACCTCGAGCCCGAGGGCGGCGAACCCCAGGGTGTCGCCGCCGATGCCGCATCCGAGATCCGCGATCCGGCGGCGTCCCGCATCCCGGAATCGTCCAGCGTGGCGGGCAGCCACGCTCAGGCGCGTGGCCTGCTCGAGGCCCGCGGGAGTGAAGAGCATCCTCCCGGCGAAGGGCCCGAACTTCGCCGCAGCACGGGAGCGGAGTCGCGCCTGACCGACCACGGCAGAGACGAGGTCGGGACCGTGTCCCGC